>JBCBVL010000031.1:0-503 GCA_039817595.1 Pseudomonadota bacterium | reverse complement strand
ACCGGACGCTGTCGCCTCAAGCCCCTCTTCCACCCGCTCTTGCGCCTGAACACCCAAGGACGCCGACACGACACACACGGCCACAACCGCACCTCGCACCCATTTCCGCGTTCTGCGCCCGCCCATGATCCTAGCGTGTCTCCTGTGACATCTGCCTGACGCGGCAAAACTGCGATTTTTCCCCGACCTGTCCAAGCTCTTTCTGACCCCTGCGTCGAAAAACGCGCAGAGCCCGCGGCGTCTCTTGTCATTCACGAAGACCTGCGCTAAAGCGCCAATGCCGATCAGGCCAAGCCCCTATAGCTCAGCTGGTAGAGCAACTGATTTGTAATCAGAGGTCCGCGGTTCGAGTCCGTGTGGGGGCACCATTTGTCACAATGGGAACAACGCGTAAGGCGTGATTTGGTCGGGTGGTGAGCACCTGGCATGCGTTGAGCACGGTATACGTACAAAAAACCCTGTTCAGACTGCGCTTAGCTCATAGTCATCCCAGGTCTTTTAAA
>JBCBVL010000030.1:0-504 GCA_039817595.1 Pseudomonadota bacterium | reverse complement strand
GATGGGCCAGAGGCCGGAGGAGAACCAGGTGTCGAGGACGTCCGCGTCGCGCCACACGGGAAAGGTGAGATCGGTTGGGTTCTGGCTTACCGTGTAAGCGGCGAGACTTTCGGCCAGCGCCTGTTCGGCTGCGTCTTTGTCGGCAACCTCGATAATGCGAGCGTGGTCCAGCGGGGTGGGCAGATCGGCGAGGACATCGCCGAACTGGCTTGCGACGCCGTCGAAGTCGGGCGCGCAATGGTGACGCAGACCTCCATCCGCGAGGGCCTGCTGGAAGAGCAAGCGAGTGATCTCAACCTGGTCGAGCTGTCCGTCGCCTTCGTCATCGGTGAACTCGGCACCGGTGAGATCGAAGGCATACCAAACCGGGATCTGGTGGCCCCACCAGAGCTGGCGGGAGATGCACCAGGGCTCGATATTCTCGAGCCAGTGGTAGTAGACCTTCTCGCCGCTCTCGGGGAGGATCTTGACGTCGCCGTTCTTCACCGCGTCGAGGGCGGGGCC
>JBCBVL010000029.1:0-504 GCA_039817595.1 Pseudomonadota bacterium | reverse complement strand
ACAAAGCGCGAACTGTCAAATCAGAGGTGGATGAGGGCCTTGGGGTTCCCTCGGCAGCACGAAGGCGATCCTGAATAAATATTTATAAATCAATATTTTGTCATGGAAACGCCTCGGCTGACAAACCATGACCAAATGAGTCTGCGCGCACTATTGGTTTCTTTTGCGCATGCTTCCGATTTTTCTGGCAAAGGGGCGTCTGGATCAAATGGTGCTGCTGGGGAGGATTGAACTCCCGACCTCACCCTTACCAAGGGTGCGCTCTACCACTGAGCTACAGCAGCGCCGAATGTGGAGTGCGCTTAGGCGAATCCGGCAGCCGGTGCAAGAATGAAAACGCGCCATGCCGGCGGTTGGGTCCGCCTCTCTTCAATAATCACACCCATTTTGCGCCGCATACCCGGCGCTGTGTTAAGTCGATGGAATGTCCGGTTGCGTTGGTTGGTCCCGCGTTTGGGTCTGCACCGGCACCATGGCGATCAGGCGACAGCCAAGGCTTAAAAG
>JBCBVL010000028.1:0-506 GCA_039817595.1 Pseudomonadota bacterium | reverse complement strand
GATCGCCGTGATTTTCTGATCGGGATGGGCACAACGGATGAAGGGACGTTGGGGTTTGGCGTTGATGTCAAATTCGATCTGACGGCGCAGCTCCCATAAAAAAGGCCGGCTCTGACGCCGGCCTTTCATTGGGATCGTAAACATTGGGATCGCAAAGGCTTATTCAGCCAGCCCGGCCTCGATTGAAATGAACACTTCCACTTCATCGCTCACCGCAGGGGCAAAGGCACCGAGGTTGAAATCAGACCGCAAAATCGTGGTGGTGGCATCAAAGCCCGCCCATTGCTTGCCAGACATCGGGTTTTGACCGGAATTGTTCATTTTGGCATCCAGTACCACTTCTTTGGTGACCTCGTTCACGGTCAGCTCGCCGGTGATCTTGGCAGTGTTGTCCCCCGTCACCTCGATGCCGGTGGAGGCGAAGGTGATCGCTTCGTCATCGACAGCGGCAAAGAAATCATCGCCCATGAAGTGGTCAAATCGCGCTTCCCACCCGGTAAAAAGCG
>JBCBVL010000027.1:0-514 GCA_039817595.1 Pseudomonadota bacterium | reverse complement strand
CAAGATCAGCTTGCCGTTCTCGTTGCCTTGCACCGAGTTGATGTAATTCTGGCTGACCTTCGCCTTGTCATGCCCATAGGGCAACAAATGCTCGGTGGGGATGCCCAGAGTGTCACCAACCTGTTGGATCGGTTGCTTCTTGGCCTCACGGGCAATTTCGATGTCTGACTTGTAGCTCATGGTGGGTCCCCCGAGGTGGCGCGAACGCTAAATTCTGTACGACATCTTGCTTATCCCGCCTACCGTCGCACACAACTTGCGAATCCGACATTTCCGGACACTCTTGCGTCGGGGCTATGCGATTCTCAGCCACAGGGTTTCATTTCGGAAACACAGACACCGGCCCACGTCCCGGTTTCATCTTGCCAAAAATACTCCCGCCGGAGGCCATTCTGACTTATGCGCCTTTGAAGTTCACGCGGCTTTCAGCCTCAAGCGCCTCATCCGTGGCCAAATTCCTATGACGCTTCTCTTCCTGCGCCTCGGCTCTTTGCTTGCGAATACGACCAAACTG
>JBCBVL010000026.1:0-516 GCA_039817595.1 Pseudomonadota bacterium | reverse complement strand
GAAATCGGCCTTGCTGGTCCAGATCACGTGGCTGGAATAGATTTGAATGCCGTCTTCTTCGGGTCCTTTAAGGAGGCGAAATTCCTCGAACCCCGGCACCTCTTTGAGGCGGCTTTCGCGCGAGCGCCACATGTCTTCGAAATCTGCCGCGCCGTCGAGGCTGACGCGGAACCGGTTCATCGCTATGAAGGACATGGGCGGACTCCTGGTGTGAGGTGTGCCCTATCTAACGACAGCAGCCGGTGTGGGGCAAGCTCAGCGGAACTTGTTGATGAGCTTTTGCAGGGGGGACGGATCAGATGTGTCCGGGGGCGGCTCTTCCGTCCTGGCGGACGGCCTCGCCTTGGGGGAGGAGGTCGAGGAGCGGGGTGGGGCGGTGCGCAGCGAGACGGCGTTGAGGAACTTGTCCTTGCGGCCTGCGGCGAGCTCTGGCGCGCCATCTGCGATCCCGCGCATCAGATCGTCGAGCCAGTGCTGTTCGGATTTGGCAAAGTCAGCCAGCACGTAACCGCTCAC
>JBCBVL010000025.1:0-517 GCA_039817595.1 Pseudomonadota bacterium | reverse complement strand
CTCGACGCCCTCGACCGCCAGATCCTCCAGCTCCAGATCGAGGCAGAGGCTCTGAAGAAAGAGGACGACGCTGCGTCCAAGGACCGTCTGTCGACGTTGGAGAAAGAGCTTGCCGATCTGCAGGATCAGTCCGCGCAACTCACCGCCAAATGGCAGGCCGAGCGGGACAAGATGGCCTCCGCCCAGCAGGTGAAAGAAGAGCTCGACCGCGCGCGCGCCGATCTTGACCGGGCCAAGCGCGAAGGGGACCTCGCCCGCGCGGGCGAGCTCAGCTACGGCATCATCCCCGATCTTGAGAAAAAGCTCGGGGAGGCAGAGGACGCCGAGGATGTCATGGTCGAAGAGGCCGTGCGCCCCGAACAGATCGCACAAGTCGTGGAGCGTTGGACGGGCATCCCCACCTCCAAGATGCTTGAGGGCGACCGCGAGAAACTCCTGCGGATGGAGGAGGCGCTCCATGGGCGCGTCATCGGGCAGGCACAGGCCGTGCGCGCCGTCTCGAATGCCGTGCGCCGTG
>JBCBVL010000024.1:0-527 GCA_039817595.1 Pseudomonadota bacterium | reverse complement strand
AGAGCACTTAACATCCTTACTTATAGTTCATTCACACAAATCTGATAAATTTATCTCCACTTCTGGTGAGCCAAAAACTCAAAGATTTCTCTGATAACTTAAGGAACCTTGACATTCAGCAGAAAGAAGAGGTAGATCTAAGCATGTCATTCATCGCCTACTTAAATTAAAGAGAAATCTTGAATTTTAAGCTCTCCGAATGGGAGAACATATATCAGACTCGTGTGAAGGAATTATAAGGGCTGATCCACACCTACCGGTCAAGATCAAGATCCAGGTCAAGGTATCGGTGACTGAGAGCAGCAGCAGCCAATCAGAGCCCTTCGTTTGTATGCGGTAGGCATCATCAGCCAATCACAGCGCGTGATCTTGCCCGTGACCCGTACCTTGACCGGTAGGTGTGGATCAGCCCTTATTCTTGGGTCAGAGTTATTCAGTACGGCTTCAAAGGGCTGTCTCCCTCTGATCCAGCAATTATGCCCTATTCGCGCTAAGAATATCCGTCTGGAGAATTTTGATGGGACAAA
>JBCBVL010000023.1:0-530 GCA_039817595.1 Pseudomonadota bacterium | reverse complement strand
AAACACGATACCGGGCGGCGGTCGCACTATCTCACGGTGCAGTTTTCGATCTACGACGCGCCCGCCCATGATGAGCTCGTGGTGGCCTTGGGCGCGGCCACCGGCGGCCGACCCCATCACCGGATCGGCGACAGATACTCCGATCTGGCCGCACTTGGTCGCACCGTCGACAACCCGGCCGATGTGGACAGCAAGGAATGAAACGACAGGCCTGATCCGGCGCACGCAATGAGACCGGTTGGACAGCACAGATCCTGACCCCGCGCATAGGTCATCACCGCGTTTTGACCCTCAGATGCGCTGCCGGGTTGACCCGCGCACAATCAGGCTCGACCCCAATTGCACCGCCTCGGGCCGCACGTCATGTTCCACCCAAGCCGCGAGGCTTTCGGCGGCCTGACGGCCCATCCGCCTTGCCGGAAGATGCACCGTGGTCAGCGGCGGATAGGTGAATTCAGACGCAGGCAGGTCATGAATTGAAATGACCGAGATGTCCTCCGGCACCCGCACACCAGAGCGCAACAGCTCAT
>JBCBVL010000022.1:0-534 GCA_039817595.1 Pseudomonadota bacterium | reverse complement strand
AGGCGCAGCAAATACTCCCCCGGTCCAAGCGTCTCGACAGTCAGGCCGCGAACGACAAAATCCCGGTTACCTGCGCGGTTAAACAGCATCAATTCGCGCTTCATCTCGGCGACGGTATCCATGAACGTGATGTCAGCCGGAAAGGCCAGCACGTCGCGCAGCGCCGCAGGACGCCGTGCCCGTTCCTCTGCCATCATCCGGCTGAAGGCGCGGTAGCCGGGTGTGATTTCAAACCGGTCGATCTGATCCGTGCTGAGTTTGTCAAACGAGGTGTTCACATAGCCCGTCTCGGTGATGCCGAACGCATCATCCATCTGTCGCAAGGTCAGCAGGCGGAACGGATCAACCTCGCCATCATCGCTGCGGGCAAAGCTGATGGGCTCTTCGGTCAAATCGACAAAACCCCGCACCGCAGTTGTACCATAGGAATGTCCAGCGCCTTCGGAACGCTCTTTGAACAGACCCAGGATTGGGATGTCTTTCTCAGTCTCGACCGTCAGTGCGCGGGCGTGCCAATCCACCACGGATTTGGCC
>JBCBVL010000021.1:0-536 GCA_039817595.1 Pseudomonadota bacterium | reverse complement strand
ACCGCGCGAGCCGCGCATTCAGCGCGCCCACGTCAAACTCGAGGCTCGGCCAGTGGTTTTGCGAGGTGGCAAGCTGGCCGTCGAACAGCTCGGTGGTCGTGGCGCGCTGGTTCGGCTCGAACCGGCCCTCGACCCCGAGGTTGACCAGCGCGTTCGGCTCTTCGGGTCCGGCCGCCACTGGGCCGCGCGGCCGGTGATACTTGAAGGACCGACCCATGAGCATCTGGTCATTGGCCAAAAGCGCCGAGGCCAGCGTGTCGCCTGCAAATCCGCGCATCTGCTTGCCGTTAAAGGTAAAGCGCGCAGCGCTGTCGCGCGACAACAGGCGGCCATGGGTGGGCAAACGCGTGCTCATGGGCGCGTCTCCTGCGGGGTCTGTCCGGCACTCAGGCGGTCCGAAGTCATGTCAGATCCCTCCAATGCCAGCCGGGGCGTTTTGCGGTGATGGCGTCGCGCACGGCCTGCGGCGGTGCGGTGGTTTGCGCGGAATACGCGCCGAAGACTTCGAGCGACGTGGTGCACCGCGCAACGTGAAA
>JBCBVL010000020.1:0-542 GCA_039817595.1 Pseudomonadota bacterium | reverse complement strand
CGACATCCTCACCGCCCTCGCCAAGCTGTAGGATGCGCCCCACGCCCCACCTCCCACCGCAGCCCCGAACCTGATCCGGGGCCTCACCCCCAACCGCACCACCCAGCCACAGGTCCCGGATCGGGGTCCGGGACTGCGGAGCCCCCCACGTCCCGGGCTTGACCCGGGACCTCGCCCCGCAAGAGCACCCCGTCCGACCGCCGCGCCCTGCCTCATCGAGGCCCCGGATCACGTCCGGGGCGTGGGCCTCACCGCGCCACACGCCCCCCACGTCCCGGGCTTGACCCGGGACCTCGACCCGCAAGAGCACTCCACCCGACCGCCGCGCCCTGCCTCATCGAGGCCCCGGCTCAAGGCCGGGGCGTGGTTCTCACCTCGCACCAAGCGCCCCGCGTCCCGGGCTTGACCCGGGACCTCGACCCACAAGCGCACTCCGCCCGACCGTCGCGCCCAGGCCATCGAGGCCCCGGCTCAAGGCCAAACCGCGACCTAAAACCATCCAGCCGTTAACACCTCCAACCCACACGCGCGTATGCATGGGA
>JBCBVL010000019.1:0-549 GCA_039817595.1 Pseudomonadota bacterium | reverse complement strand
GGGTGCATCATCCGCTCGGCGCTTCTCGACGACATCTCAGAGGCGTTTCGGGGGGAACTGCCCCATGGTGAGCTGATCTTGTCGCCGGTCTTTTCCGCCAGGCTGACCACCTGTCTGACCGCCCTGCGCAGAACCGTGGCAGAGGCGATTGCTGCAGGCCATGCCGTGCCCGTACTGGCCGCGTCCTTGCAATTCATCGACAGTCTGCGCCAGGGCTCCGGGACTGCCAGCGTGATCCAGGCGCAGCGGGATTTCTTTGGCCGTCATGGGTTTGAACGTCTGGGCCAAGAGGGCAAACATCATGGGCCGTGGTGGTCATGAGCGAAAGCTTTGAAGCCTCCGGCGGGAGTATTTTGGGCAAGATGAAGCCGGACCGGGCGCAAGGAGGCGGACATGTCAGACGCAACTGAACCGGAAAAGGCGCTGCCGGGCTGGAACCATGTTCCAAAGGTGCCCATTGAGGTCTCACCGTTTTTTTCCTGGCCGCCCAATCCGGCGCGCATGATGCGCTGGATTTCTGTGCGGTGGTTTCGGATGGCGGAAAACTCG
>JBCBVL010000018.1:0-570 GCA_039817595.1 Pseudomonadota bacterium | reverse complement strand
ACCGGAGGAGACGTTATGAACGTTCAGAATACACCCAGCGCAGCCACTTATCCGCCGTCCGACGAGGTAAAGCACCGCGCGCACATTGACGCCGCCGGTTATGCCAGCATGTACGCGGCTTCTGTTAATAATCCGGAGGCGTTCTGGGCGGAGCAGGGCCAGCGGGTCGATTGGATCAAGCCCTTTACCAAAGTGAAAAACACATCCTTCGCCCCAGGCAACGTGGACATTCGCTGGTTTGAAGATGGCACGCTAAACGTCTCCGCCAATTGCATTGACCGTCACCTTGAGACGCGCGGCGATCAGACGGCGATCATCTGGGAGCCGGACAGCCCCGAGACCCCGGCGCTGCACATCACCTACAAGGATTTGCACCGCAGCGTCTGTAAAATGGCCAACATCCTGGAAGAGTTGGGCGTACGCCGCGGCGACCGGGTTGTCATCTACCTGCCCATGATCCCCGAGGCCGCGTACGCAATGCTCGCCTGCGCGCGGATCGGTGCCATTCACTCCATCGTGTTCGCGGGCTTCTCGCCCGATGCGCTCGGCGCACGGATCAACGGCTGTGAC
>JBCBVL010000017.1:0-574 GCA_039817595.1 Pseudomonadota bacterium | reverse complement strand
ATGAAGATTGCAATGGTGGGTTCAGGCTATGTTGGCCTGGTGTCGGGCGCTTGCTTTGCCGATTTCGGGCACGATGTGGTCTGCATCGACAAGGATGAGCGCAAGATCGACGCGCTGCATCAGGGCGTCATGCCGATTTACGAGCCGGGCCTTGATGCACTGGTTGCCAGCAATGTGAGCGCAGGCCGCCTGTCTTTCACAACCGATCTGGCCGAGGGGATCGAAGGGGCCTCCGCGATCTTTATCGCTGTCGGAACGCCGAGCCGCCGGGGCGATGGCCATGCAGACCTCACCTTCGTGCACGCGGTCGCCAAGGAAGTGGGTGAGAATCTGTCCGGCGACGCCGTCATCGTCACCAAGTCGACCGTGCCCGTGGGCACCGGAGACGAGGTGACGATCACCGCGTCGCCTGAAAGGTTCTCACCCACCTCCTTTGCGACTGCGCGTACAAAGGTGAGGTCTGCATGGCCATCGCCCCGGCGGCTTGGCGTGCCAACCGCGATGAAGATGGCCGAGGCTCCCTGGATCCCTTCGGCAAGATCGGTGGTGAAAGAGAGGCGGCCTGCGCTCACAT
>JBCBVL010000016.1:0-613 GCA_039817595.1 Pseudomonadota bacterium | reverse complement strand
CGCGGACACGACCTCGGCAGTCACCTCGCCTTTGTGCTCGGCGATCAAGGCGCGCAGGCCCGTGATCAGTTGCGGCACAACAAAAAGGCGCCGATTTTGAGCCATCAGCGCCAGAGTGTTTGTCAGTTTGTCACCCAGGCCGATCTTGGTGGCCACGGCTGTAATCGCAGCCTGCATTTCGACGCGTGTATATATTGGCGATGAAATCAGATTGCTTAGGTCTTCGCTTGCCGCAATCGCTTCGCTTAGCGTGGCTACGTCTTTCTCAAGACGAGGCAAGGTCTTTTCTTCTTTAGCGAGATCGAACAGGGCAGTCGCATAGCGCCCCGAGATACCGTTTGAGATCGAAGCTGGTTCGGACACGTCCACCCTTTCGATGTTTTCGCCTGCAGTGTTGCAAGCAGCCCGGCGGTGTGCGTCGTAACCACCCCGACCGCCAATTCGGGTGCGATGTAGCAGAGGGTTTTTATGGTCGCAATGCCCGCTTAGTCCACATGCCAAGGGGCGTTTTCAATGTTTTCATGGACTTAGCGGCGGTGCGACCGTTTGTGTCGTAAATTTTGTGCCCAAACCACCAATTCGGTAACGCAAACATGCCTCCCAGTTTGTCTGC
>JBCBVL010000015.1:0-623 GCA_039817595.1 Pseudomonadota bacterium | reverse complement strand
TTACTGCCGCTGACGGTTTAGCGCAGGCGCAGCTTTGGCGCGAGGCCGAGTGGTAGCGGCCCGAGGCTGACCCGGCCATTGGCAAAGGTCAGGGGCGTATCAATCGTGTGCGACGGGCCTGACATGCCGGCCATCAACTCAAGCACCCGGTTCACGGTTGGCACAAAGGGTTCCGGCAAAAGCCCGGTTGCTTCGCCCAGGTTGATGATCTCGCGCCAATTGGTGGCCTTCAGCGTGATACGGCCCTCAGGTGTACCTTCGACGTCGATGCTGAGCGTGCCGACCAGTATCGACCTCCAGGATTTCGACGCCAAGTGGGGCCAGTTGGAGATTCGCGCGGTCGGCACGCTCAGCATCGACGTCGAAGGTACACCTGAGGGCCGTATCACGCTGAAGGCCACCAATTGGCGCGAGATCATCAACCTGGGCGAAGCAACCGGGCTTTTGCCGGAACCCTTTGTGCCAACCGTGAACCGGGTGCTTGAGTTGATGGCCGGCATGTCAGGCCCGTCGCACACGATTGATACGCCCCTGACCTTTGCCAATGGCCGGGTCAGCCTCGGGCCGCTACCACTCGGCCTCGCGCCAAAGCTGCGCCTGCGCTAAACCGTCAGCGGCAGTAA
>JBCBVL010000014.1:0-1010 GCA_039817595.1 Pseudomonadota bacterium | reverse complement strand
CGTTGCGCTCTCCTTCGGTCAAGATCTCGTACTCTGCTTCAAATTTCCTAGCGGCGTCAGCAAAGGTCTTTTCACCGTGCAACTCACCGTCTCTCAGTTTTCCGCGCATTCCAAGATACCAATCTTCTGCAAACTCTTTGGCCTGCGACAGACTGTCAGTCTTGGTTGAAGTTCGGTGGTTCCGCCCAGCGAGAAACGATGAGCACTGCCAATTTGGGCTGTTTTCACGGCGATAAACGTGAACTTTTCCGCCGAGAATCGAGTGTTTTGCCATGAAATTGGCTTTCCGTGGTCTGTGCGTAATTTTGTGTAAGCTATGTGTAAGGCTAATTAGCACAAACGATCACGTCAAGCGACGTGCTAACTAATTGTTTTTATGTTGATTTTGGCAGGGGCAGCAGGGTTCGAACCCGCGACCTACGGTTTTGGAGACCGTCGCTCTACCAGCTGAGCTATACCCCTTTGGTGGGCGGAGGGTTACGGAATTGGGCAAGGGATTTCAAGCCTCGAATGTGCGTCTTTGAGGGAGATCTCTGCCGCCACTGCCCGGCTTTCGAGCCGAACCTGGCTTTGTCACCCAATGCTATGATGCCAATCCCATGCGAGGCTCGCCCGGCAATCTCGCAAGCAGACGCAGGTAAGCCGCGTGCGGATCAGCCCGACGCAACGCACCCGGCCTTGCGCCTTATCAGTCTTGCGCCAACGCTGCTTTCTTGAGGTCCAAACGCAAGGCGGCGGCGCGGATATAGTACCCTTCGCCAACCATGTGCTCTATGAAATCTCCCAGCATGCTCTCACTGAGGCCTTGACCCATCGCGTACCGAATGGCCTCTTCCGCGCCCTCGATATCCTCCAGGTAGATGCGCGTTACGGCGTCCCAGTAATGTGTAAAGTGATCGTCAGGGCGCAACCGATGCAGGTGTTCAACGGCCTGGGCCGCGGCCTCCAGCCGATCCGTTTCAACAGACAGGAAAGCGAGCAGGACATAATCCCAAAACCCGCCCTCTGCG
>JBCBVL010000013.1:0-1511 GCA_039817595.1 Pseudomonadota bacterium | reverse complement strand
AGATATCGACCTTGATCTCATAAGGCGTCGTATTGCGCACCTGGCGAGTGAGAAAATCGACCCAAATCTCCCCAGACGGATAAACGAGTTTCATCGTCCGCTCACGCGCCTCCTGAGCACGGCTTGCGCGCAGCCAGGCCGTACCACCGGAGACAAACTCGAACTCTGCGATGGCCTCGTCGATGTGGCTTGTGGAAACGCGCTTGCCGCTTGAAGTCACGCCCTTGAAGTCTCGCCCGATCAGGCAAGCTGCCAGATCCAGATCGTGGATCATGAGATCCCAGATCACCGACACATCGCCTGCCCTGCCTTCCTGTGGCGCAGGCCCTGCGCGCACCGACTCCAATCGTTCTGGGACTTCATCGATCGCGAAAATACCCATGGCCTTGGCCACGAACCGCTCCTGATGGCCAACCTGCAAGACGCGCCCCCGGGTGACGGCTTCACCCGCCAGTTTGCGTGCCTGGACGACATCAAGAGCGAGCGGTTTTTCCACCAAGACGTGCTTGTCGGCGGCCAGGGCGCGCTCGACGAGATCGGCATGAAACGTGGCTGGCACAGCGACCACCATTGCATCGACCTTTTGCAACAACTCCTCATAGTCAGCAAAAGCCTGCGCACCGAAGGGCTCAGCCGCGCGCATTGCCCGATCAAGATCCAGATCGAAGATGCCAAGCAGGTGCGTCCTGGCCGACGCGGCCGCCTTCTGGGCGTGGTAGTTGCCGAAGACCCCTGCTCCCGCAACACCAATTTTCAAACGCTCCACGAGCACGCTCCTATGAGGTTTTCCGTGCATAGACACCACACAACAGCTATGCGCAACCGGGCGGCCTGAGAGCTGTTTTTGAAGCTGCCTCTTCACAACGGGCGAGCAACACTCACTAATGGACTGAACATTGAACGGAGGAAGCAAAATGGGCGATATGACATTCAAAGGTTGGGCACTGGCGGAACGGCCTGTCGGAGACCCCAAGCAATCTGACTTCCAGATGATTGACGTTCATGCGGCCGCCCCGGCGGACGGCCAAATTCAAGTGCGCAATACATGGATGAGCGTGGATCCGTACATGCGCGGGCGGATGATGGACCGGGAAAGCTATGTGCCACCTTTCCAGATCGGTGAAGTGATGCAGGGCGGCGCGGTTGGGCATGTGACGGCGTCAGCCCACCCCGACTATGCTGAGGGCGATCTGGTAACGTCCATGGCTGGGTGGCGTGGCGGCTTCACCGCGAAACCTGAAGAGGTCATGGCGCAAAAGCTTCCACAGACCGGCCTGCCTGAGAGCGCGTTTCTCGGCGTGGCGGGCATGCCGGGATTGACGGCCTACGCAGGCATTCTCCGCATTGCTGAGCTGAAGGAAGGCGATGTGGTGTTTGTCTCAGGCGCAGCGGGCGCTGTGGGCTCCACCGTGGTCCAGATCGCCAAGATAAAGGGCTGCACCGTGATTGGCTCGGCAGGCGGGCCCGAAAAATGCGAATTTGTGAAGTCCCTCGGCGCAGATCACGTAATC
>JBCBVL010000012.1:0-3570 GCA_039817595.1 Pseudomonadota bacterium | reverse complement strand
CGAGATGCTTGGGCAGGATGTAGACTTCATTTTTGTAGTTCTCGCCCTTCTGCCACAGCTCAATCTGCGCGAGCACCTGGTTGGTAAAGCTGGCTGACATCACAAATGAGGGGTGCCCCGTCGCGTTGCCAAGGTTCAAAAGACGACCCTCAGAGAGCAGGATCAAGCGGTTGCCGGATGGCATCTCGATCATATCGACCTGCTCTTTGATGTTGGTCCATTTGTGGTTTTTCAGATTGGCGACCTGAATTTCATTGTCGAAATGGCCGATGTTGCCAACAATCGCCATGTCCTTCATTTCGCGCATATGCTCAATGCGAATGACGTCCTTGTTGCCGGTGGTGGTGATGAAGATATCCGCGGTGGCAACCTCATCTTCCAAAAGTGTCACCTCATAGCCGTCCATCGCGGCCTGCAAGGCGCAGATCGGATCGACCTCTGTCACTTTCACACGGGCACCCGCACCGCTGAGCGACGCCGCAGAGCCTTTGCCCACATCGCCATAGCCCAGAACAACAGCGACCTTGCCCGCCATCATCGTGTCTGTGGCGCGGCGGATGCCGTCAACAAGGCTCTCTTTACAGCCATATTTGTTGTCGAACTTCGACTTGGTGACGGAATCGTTCACGTTGATTGCGGGAAACGGCAGCTGACCATCACGGACAAGCTGATAAAGGCGGTTCACACCCGTGGTAGTTTCCTCAGACACGCCTTTGATCTGATCGCGCACCTTGGTGAACCACCCGGGAGAGGCTTCCATCCGCTTTTTTATCTGTGCCTTGATCACTTCCTCTTCTTCTGAGGATGGCACAGGGATGATGTCTTCACCCGCCTCGGCGCGCGCGCCCAACAGAACATAAAGCGTGGCATCGCCGCCATCATCGAGGATCATGTTGGGACCATCTTCGAACATGAAGGACTGATCGAGGTAATCCCAATGCTCTTCGAGCGTCTGGCCTTTGATGGCAAAAACCGGTGTACCACCTTCAGCGATGGCGGCGGCCGCGTGATCCTGGGTCGAGAAAATGTTGCAAGACGCCCAGCGCACATCCGCGCCCAGGGCCGTCAGCGTTTCGATCAGAACAGCCGTCTGAATCGTCATATGAAGGCTGCCGACAATGCGCGCGCCCTCTAGCGGTTTCTGGCCCGCGTATTCTTCGCGCAGGGACATCAGGCCCGGCATTTCGGTTTCAGCGATATCAAGCTCTTTGCGGCCAAACGCGGCAAGGCTGATATCTTTGACAACATAGTCTTTGGCCATGAAGCGGCTCCTTGGGAAAAACAGGTTTGCACGGCAGATAGCACCGAGGCCCGTTGCGGGCAACATAGGAGTGTTTTGCATTGTCTTGGCGATGGTGTTTCTCGCCGATCCGGGCCAAAGATGGCGCAATGGATGAGCGCATTATCAGATTTGAGGGACGCGGGGCGCGATGGCAGTATGGCGTTCTGATGACGCTCTATCGGATGGTCTTCAATCGCTGGCTCTATGGAATATTCTGCCGCCTTTTGGGCCTCTTCTTTGATAGCGACACTAAGGTGGTGCTGGATCTCGGCGGTGGCAAAGCGTTTCGCGTCTACCTCAACGATGGATATTGGACGCGGTTTTACCTCTATCATAAGGACTATGAGCCAGAGGTACGGCGCGTTTTGAACGCGGCACGAGGGCATGCAGCGGTGTTTTGTGATCTTGGGGCGAATTCGGGGCTGTGGTCAGTCTACGGGTCTTCGCTTTTCGATCGGGTGATCGCGGTGGAAGCGGCAGAAAGCACCTATGGACGGCTGGTGGAGAATACCGGCGATTTACCCAATGTGAAGACGCATCACGCGGCAATCTATGAGCGTTCGGGCGAGATTTTGCGCTTCGTGAATGTCCATAACAGCCACGCATCGGCGCATCTTGATTTAGATACCCCGCCCGGGACGCAGGACACATTTGAGGAGGTAAAAACGCTCCGCGTAGATGATGCAGTGCCGCCTGGGGAGGGCGCACTGATCAAGCTTGATGTTGAGGGCGCAGAGATTGCGGCGGTCAAAGGCGCCGCGCGCGCAATAGAAGAAGGCGGTATTTTCATTTATGAGGATCATGGTTCGGATCAAACGTCCGAAGTCACGCGTTTCTTTATGGAAATGGAAGACATGCGTGTCTATTCCATCGAAAAACAACCTGAATTGATTATCGATCTCGATCATCTGAGACGGATTAAAACAGATCGCTTCAAAGGGTACAATTTCCTCGCGGGGCGATCCGGGTCAGCTTTGTTCATGGCCATTGTTGAAGGTTTTGCAAATGACCCGCCCCAGCGGTAACGCTTTAGGGCATCCGATTGGAGAGTGACCATGCCCACGCCACGCGCTTGGCAAAAAATGTTATCGGGTCGCCGGCTTGATCTGCTGGATCCGACGCCCGTGGATATTGAGGTGGAGGACATCGCGCGTGGCCTGAGTTTCGTGGCGCGATGGAATGGACAGACCTTGGGGGATTACCCATATTCGGTCGCGGAGCACTCTCTTTTGGTGGAAGAGATTTTTGGCAGAATAGACTCTAAATCACCTGCTAAGTGGCGGATGGCCGCGCTTTTGCATGACGCACCAGAATATGTGATCGGAGATATGATTTCCCCCGTAAAAGCCGCGGTGGGGCCCGGTTATGACGACTTGGACAAGCGTCTGACAGCCGCGATCCACATTCGCTACGGCCTGCCAGCGGCAATCCCGATGACGGTCAAGAAACAGATCAAGAAAGCCGATCGGATCAGCGCCTGGATGGAGGCCACGCAGATCGCCGGGTTTTCAGAGGCGGAAGCCAACAAGTTCTTCGGCAAACCCAATGAAACCATCCTGAAGGGGTTGCGCCTTGTTCTGCGCTCTCCGATGGAGACGCGCACGGCGTTTTTGGCACGTCACGCCGCGCTGTTGGACGAGATGGGATGATGCATGTGCGGGCCGCCGGGCCGATGGATGCCCGGGCGATGGCGGAGCTTTTGGGTGAGATCATCGAAAAAGGCGGCACAACGGCCCTGACAGAGCCTGTCTCGCGCGCGGATCTGGTGGAGTGGATGCGGTGCCATGCCGGGCGGAACGCCTGGTTCGTGGCCGAAACGAACGATGGCGATTTGCTCGGGTTTCAATGGGTTGAGCCAAAAGACAACCTCCCGCGCGAGGCCTGTGATATCGCGACGTTCACACGGATTGGCAGGGTCAGGCTGGGCACGGGGTCTGCGCTTTTTGAGGCAACGCGACAGGCGGCCAAGGATCTTGGATATGATTGGATCAACGCGACAATCCGAGCCGATAACAGCGGCGGATTGGCCTATTATCAAAGTCGCGGCTTTGAGACCTATCAGACCCAGCGCGATGTGCCGCTCAGCGACGGCCAACATGTTGATCGGATCAAGAAGCGCTTCAATTTGCGCTGAAAGGGTTTGGCAAAGTCACCCGCCCCGGACCTGATCCGGGGCCTCTTGGTTTGAAGGTGGAGGCTCCGGATCAGGTCCGGGGCGGGTGACTTTGCCCAACCCGTTCAGCGCAAATTGAAGCGCTTATTTATCCGATCAACATGTTGGACGTCGC
>JBCBVL010000011.1:0-41336 GCA_039817595.1 Pseudomonadota bacterium | reverse complement strand
CGCTCTTCACCCAAGGCATGGTGACCCACGCGATCTATGAAAACGCCGATCGCCGCGCCGAAGGCGGCCGCCCGATCTTTCACTACCCCGAAGAGGTGGAGGACAAAGGCGGGGATGTCACAGTCCGCGCCACTGGCGAAGCGGTGAAGGTGATCCCCTCCGCCAAGATGTCGAAATCCAAAAACAACGTGGTCGATCCGGTCAATATCATTCAGCAATTTGGCGCGGACACCGCGCGCTGGTTCGTCCTCTCCGACAGCCCGCCCGAACGTGACGTGGAATGGACAGCTGCGGGTGCCGAGGCCGCGCACAAGCACCTCACCCGCGTGCACCGCATCGTCTCTGACATCTGCGCGGGATCGGAGACTGCCTCGCCAGAGGCGGACGACGCGCTCCTCAAAGAGATGCACAAAACCATCCATGACGTGACCACGGGCGTGGAAAGCTTTGGCTTCAACGCCGCGATTGCCAAGCTCTATGCCTTTTCCAACACGCTCTCGCGCGCCAAGGCTGGAAGTGCCGCCAAACGCGAAGCCGCCAGCACATTGGTGCAGCTCATGGCCCCCATGACCCCGCATCTGAGTGAGGAACTGTGGGACATGCTGGGCCATGACGGCCTCGTTGCCACCGCGCCCTGGCCTGTGGCCGATCCGGCGATGCTGGTCGATGACACGGTGACCATGCCCATTCAGATCAACGGCAAACGCCGCGCTGAAATCAGCGTGCCCAAGGATATGGACAAAGCAGAGGTTGAAAAAACCGCGCTCGCAGAGGATGCTGTCATCAGGGCGCTGGATGGGGCCACGCCCAAAAAGATCATCGTTGTCCCCGGTCGGATCGTGAATGTTGTCATTTGATCGCCGTCTCTTTCTGCTCTCCAGCCTGGCCCTGACCGCCGGATGCGGCTTCACGCCTGCTTTCGCGCCGGGGGGTCCGGCCACGAGGCTGCAGAACGCTGTAACCCTCGATGATCCGGGCGACCGCGCCGATTACCTTCTGGTCCGCCGGTTTGAAGAGCGGTTGGGCCCTGCCGCTCCCGCACGCTACGGGTTGTCCTATTCCGTGCTGATGTTTGAACGCGGCATAGCCATTTCGTCCAACAACATCATCACGCGCTACAATGTGCTGGGCTCTGTCACTTACGCGTTGCGCGATATGAGCACTGAAAAGGTGCTGACCTCGGGCAAGGTGGAGCATTTCACCAGCTATTCGGCCGAAGACACGACAATTTCCGCGCAAGCCGCCAAGCAGGACGCTGAAGAGCGGCTGATGCTGATCATGACCGATCAGATGATCACCCGTCTGACCGCCGAGGCGGGCAAATTGCCTGCGTGACAGGACCGGTATGAAGCTCTCTCCAAGGGACGCCCCCGCCTATTTCGCCAAACCTGACCCCGGTCGCCCCGGGCTTTTGATTTATGGCGCAGATGCGATGCGCGTGGCGCTCAGGCGACAAGAGGTCATCGCGGCACTTCTGGGCCCCAAGGGCGAAGAAGAAATGCGCCTCACCCGACTGTCGGGGGCGGAGCTGCGCAAAGATCCCGCCATGCTTGATGCTGCGATGAAGGCGCAAGGGTTCTTTCCCGGCCAGCGCGTGGCGTTTCTCGAAGAGGCCAATGATGGCGTGGTGGACGCGGTGTCTGCCGCGCTGAATGAATGGCAACCAGGGGACGCTGTGCTGGTGGTCACGAGCAGTGCGCTCAAACCCACCTCCAAACTGCGCAAGCTCTTTGAAGGCCACAAAGGCGCTTTTGTGGCGGCGATTTACGATGATCCCCCGTCACGGGCCGAGATTGAGGCGGCGCTGAAAACCGCCGGTCTGGGACAGATCAGCGGTGATGCGATGCGCGATCTTGATGCGCTGGCCCGGACGCTCGACCCCGGGGATTTTCGCCAGACGATTGAGAAGATCGCGCTTTACAAACTGGGCGACAGCGCGCCGCTGTCGTCTGAGGACATCGCGCTGTGCGCACCCGCCTCAGTGGAGGCAGAGCTGGATGATATCTTGCACATCGTGGCCGAGGCCCGCCCCGGCGAAGTTGGCCCTGTGATGAAACGTCTGCGCGCCCAAGGCGTGCAGCCGGTGGGCCTTTGCATGGCCGCCTCGCGCCACTTTCGCGCGCTTTACACGGCGGCCTCTGATCCGGGCGGTGTGGCCAAGGGCATGGCCAGCCTGCGCCCACCGGTCTTTGGTCCGCGCCGTGACCGGATGCAGCGGCAGGCGCAAAACTGGGGTGCTGTGCGGCTCGAAGAGGCGCTCACCATGATCACAGACACCGATCTTATGTTGCGCTCAGCCGGGCAGACCGCGCCGCCCATGGCCGTGCTGGAACGCACGCTGATCCGGCTTTCAATGATGCCTCGGGCATAGGGCTCGTCCGTCGCTACGCTCCAGTTTCGCCGGCCTCCGCAAAGAGCGCAAACATCTGATCTGACGTCATTTTTGCCGTGTCTTGGGCAAAGCTGTAGCCTTCGGGCTTGCGGTCGATGAATATCTCTTCTTCCAGATACATGCCCGACTGATTATCAATCGTGCCAAAGGCCAGATGCAGATCACCTTCATTCGGTCCCGGCGCAGTCACCCTGTAAAAGAGGCTGGACCCGCATGTCTTGCAAAACCCACGCTCGGCCCAGTCAGAGGATTTGTAGCACTCGATATGCTCCTCGCCTTTGAAGGTGACTTGATCCTTGGTCAGATGCACTGCGAGGTAGATCCCGCCTGACCATTTGCGGCACATGACGCAATGACATGCACCGACTTTTGTGGGTGTGTTTTCAATCTCGTAGGTGACGTCGCCGCAAAGGCAGGATCCGGTGCGTTTCATGGGGGTTCTCCTTTGGTCTGGCATAATACTACCAGAGAGTTGCGACAGTTTCTGTCAGGAACCCCATCTTGTTTTCCCCGGTGCAAAGGGGCAGCATGCCCGCAAGACCGTTGGCGAGGCATATCTCCATGTTAACTCTGATCGGAACCCGCAAATCCCGCGCCTTTCGCGTGCTCTGGATGCTGGAGGAGCTGGGTTTGGACTATGACCATGATCCAAGCCCGCCCAGGTCGCCAACCGTGATGGAAACCGTGCCGTCTGGCAAGATCCCCGCCTTGGTCGAAGACGGCACTGTGATTAGCGATTCCACCGCAATTCTTACTTATCTCTCTGACAAACACGGCCGGTTCACCTTCCCGGCGGGTAGCCTTCACCGCGCGCAACAAGATGCGCTGACCGGGGCGATCCTGGATGAGATGGAAGGCGCGCTTTGGACCGCGTCCAAACACATGTATGTATTGCCCGAGGCGCAGCGTCTGTCTGATATTTTGCCAACAGCGCACTGGGAGTTTCAAAGAGCGTCCGGGCGGATGTCAGAGGCGTTGCAAGGCCCTTACCTCATGGGCGATGAGATGACCGTACCGGACTTCATTTTGGTGCATTGTCTTGGTTGGGCCAAGATCGCAGGTTTTCCGGACCCTGGCGAGGTTTTGGCGACATATTCAAAATCCGTACGAGCGCGCGACGCCTACAAACGCGCCGCAGCCATGGCGTGATGGACGACCCGATCTGCCCGCTCTGCGGCCGGCCCATACCGCCAGACGCACGGCAAAGCCTGCATCATCTGGTCCCCAAGCTCAAAGGCGGCAAAGGCGGGCCGGTCGTTCGGCTGCATCAGATTTGCCACAATGAAATTCACGCAACCCTGACCGAGGCTGAACTGGCGCGCGACTATGCGACAATCGAGGCCCTGCGCGCGCATCCCCGATTGGCCAAGTTCATTCGCTGGGTCGCCAAACGCCCGCCCGGATTTCATTCCAAAACGCCCGGCCCAAGGCGCAAACGCTGATCGGAGCGCGCATAAAATACGAATTTTATGCGCATTTTCTTCCAAGAAAATGGCCACCGCACTGATCAGACCTCACGCACTGACGGGGTGGATCAGCCCTGCGCCCTGCGCCTTGTTGGAATTGACCGCCCGGTCCACGCGCCAGAATTGCAACGCATCCTCTGGGGCCGCGCGCATCAGCGTGGCCGCACCGTGCCCGGCCTCGCCCAACCAGAGCGCCCAATCCTCCTGCCGCAAGATCACGGGCATGCGGTGATGAATGGCCGACATGGTGGTGTTCGCGCCGGTCGTGACAATCGCGCAGGTCTTGAGCGGTGCATCGCCTTTGTCCCAGCCCTGCCACACCCCGGCAAAGGCCAAAACCTCGCCCTCCTTGGGGCTAATGTACCAGGGCAATCGGTTGCCCGCCTCATCCTTGGTCCATTCGTAAAACCCGGTCGCCGGGATCAGACAGCGCCGTGCGCGAGCCGCGGACTTAAAGGCGGGCTTTTCGGCAATCGTCTCTGCCCGGGCATTGATCAAAAGCGGGCCATCGCTGGGGGTCTTGTACCAATGGGGCAAAAATCCCCAGCAGAATGCCACAAGCTGCCGCGCGCCGTCCTCAGAGGTCACCGCGTGCACCGTGTTGGTTGGGCAGACATTGAAATTGGGTATCTGCGGCAAATCATTCGCCGGACGCGCCGCAAAAAGCTGCGCCATGGCGTCAGACGGCAATGTCACGGCAAAGCGTCCACACATCGGCCTACCTCAGAACCGAGGAATAAAGCAGCATCCCCCAAGGCGCGAGCTGCGCCTCGATCTTGGTCCAGGTGGCGCCGAAACTGATCGGATCCAGCCCGGCGATTGCGGCAATTTCAGTCAACGACCGACGCCCATCGATGGCGGCTAGCAACCGTGCGGAGGTCGCCGGCAGGTCGATCCCACCGCCTAGCCCGTCCGAGCCCAGCTTCACAACCTGCCCTTTGGAAACGGCTTGGGCCAGCGCAGCAACCTGAACGCCCTTGAGATGAGGCACCAACGCTCGGTTTTTGCCGCTGGGTGGCGTCACCTCGCGCGCAGCGGCGTAGCCTGTATGGGTGCGAATTGTGCCAAGCAAACGCTCGGCCGTGGCCATGGCCAAAGCCTCGCTCATCCCATCCGGGCGCTCTGCCCACTGGCGCAGATCGTAAAGCGCAGGCACGGTAAAGCCGCTGAAATGCCACCCTGCACGCGTGAGCGTCTCCAGCAGCGTGGTTACGTCATAGGCCCGATCCTGGCTGTGCAGCAGCAGGTCGTAAAACCCCGCCTCACCGTTCTTGTGATCATTGAGATTGGCATTGGCTTTGAACGGATGGCTCTCGGGCAGCTTATCAAACACGCGCTGCGCGGCTTTGAGCTTCTCCTGCGGCGACAGATTGGCAAACAGCGCCCCAAACGCCTCTTGCAGCGGATAGACCCCCGACCGTCCATAGGGCGCATAGACCATGAAACCCATCCCGCCATCCGGCGCCACGGCCTCGCGCAGCGCGGCAAACCCCGCATCCGGATCGGGCAAATGATGCAGCACCCCGCAGCAATCAATGTAGTCAAATGGCCCATAGTCCGGCGCATCCAGCAAGCTGCCGGTGACAAAGCGGATGCATTCCAATCCCCGCACCTTCGCCCGCGCCTCAGCGATTTTGCGCGAGGCGGTGGAGAGATCGATATAGGTCGCCTCATAGGGCTTACCGTACTGCGTCAACAGCGCGGTCAGTTGGATCAACCCGTCACCCGTGCCGCCGCCCGCCACCAAAATGCGTAGCGGCTGCTTCCAATCCCGCGCACCGCCAAAAAGAAAGTGATCAATCTCTTGCGGCAGCGATGGAGAGCCGGTGATCAGACGGCTTTTTTCATCCTCCGGATCGCGCTCAGGATACGGATAGGCCTCATACTGATCCCGCACCTTTTGATCTTTCACTTTGCCCATGATCGCCCTTCGCCCGCGCCGCTTTACCCGGTTTTGGCAAATCGCTAGGAGTGAGACAAGTAAGGAGGTCGACATGACCCGAACCGAGACCCAAACCCACCCCATCGCGATCCCCTATTTCACCGGCAATGGCCACACCCGTGTTCTGGCTGAAGCCATAGCCGATGGGGCCGGGCAGGCGCGCCTCATTGATGTGGAAAAGATTACAGATGCGGATTGGGCCGCACTCGACGCCGCTGAGGCCATCGTCTTCGGCGCGCCGACCTATATGGGCTCGGTCGCCGCGCGCTATGACATGTTTCTTGAGCTCGCCTCCGAGCGTTGGCCCGATCAAACCTGGGCCGACAAGCTGGCGGCCGGTTTTACCGTGGCGACTTACCCGTCAGGCGATAAATTCTCCACCCTGATGCGCCTGACGGTCTACGCCGCGCAAATGGGCATGGTCTGGGTTGGGCAGGCCGAGATCGGCGCGCCGGTGCGTCCAGAGCACGGCGCAGTGAACGCTCAAGGCAGTTGGCTTGGCCTCATGGCCATGTCCTCGCGCGACAAGGATCAGATGGTTGAGGCCGATGACCTCATGACCGCGCGCAAATTTGGCGCGCGCATCGCGGCAGTAGCGGCCCGCTGGCGGGTTTAATCGCTGAGTGTCATGTCGATGCGCCCGTCGGTATAGGGCGTGTAAGGCGTGTTCTCAGCGAGGTATTCGGCCAGCACATCCGCCACATCCGGCCCGAAATCATAGGCATCCTCGGCATTCTCAAACATCGAATAGCCATCCCCGCCATTGCGCAGGAAGTTGTTTGAGGCCACCGCATACATCCGGTCCATCTCAAGCGGCGCACCGCCCACCATCACGTCGCTCACACGCGCGCCCACGGGCGCTGTGGGATTGACGGCAAAGCTCATCCCCGCCACCTGCGGGAACCGCCCCGCGCCATCACTGATCTGGCTGACCCCGCTCTCCAACGCGTCTTTCAGCGCGGCGCCCGAGATACGAAAAGTTGAGAGCGTGTTCTGAAATGGCAGCACGGTAAAGACCTCGCCCATGGTCACAGGCCCCGCGTCAATGCTCGCCCGCAGCCCGCCGCCATTGGTGAGCGCGATCTCAACGCCCTGGCCGGCGGTGCGCGCCAGCATCGCATCGGCCACCAGATTGCCCATCGGGCATTCCCCCGCACGGCAGAGCACGCGGTTGCCATCAATTTGCGCGGCGGCCTCTGCCACCACCTTATTGCGCACCTCTTCCAGCGGGATAGCTGCCTCGGCAATGCGCGCCTTGATGCCTTCATGCTCGGCCACGCTGGCATCCATCAAGATCGGGTTGCCCGAGGCAGAGGTCACCTTGCCCGCCTCATCAAACACCACCTCCAACTGGCCGAGGTACTTGCCATAGGCCATGGCCTGCACAATCGCCGTGTCCCCCACCATTGTGGGGTAGGGCCCGCTGGAGGACGGGTCCTCGCTGCTGAGATAAGTGTGCGAATGCCCGCCCACGATCACGTCGACGCCAGTGGTTTCCTTGGCCAGGGCCAGGTCAACGCCATAGCCCGAATGGCTGAGCAAAATGATCTTGTCGATGCCCTGCTCGGTCAGACGATCCACCTCATGCTGCACCGCATCCGCCGGATTGGTGAAAATCACTTTGTCACCGGGGCTCGATCCTTCCGCAGTGTCCTGCGGCACGAGCCCGATAAAGCCCAGCTTTTCGCCATGACGCTCAAGCACGATGGATTTCTGCACCTTGCCCGCCAGCTCCGGCTCCTGGCTCACATCGGCATTGGCCATGAGCACCGGAAAGTTCACCGCCTCCATGAACCCGCGCAGGCCTGCCGGGCCATCGTCAAATTCATGATTGCCCACGGCCATCGCATCATAGCCCATCTCGTTCATGATCTCGGCGGCCAGCTTGCCTTTGTAAAGCGTGTAAAAGAGCGTGCCCTGGAACTGATCCCCGCCGCTGACCAAAATCGGATTGGTCGCACTGGCCTTGGCTTCCTCCATCGCTGTGGCCAGCCGCGCCGAGCCGCCAAAGCACTCCCCCGCCTCATTGTCCTCCGGCGCGCAAGTGCTGTTATACTCGCTGATCGGCTCAAACCGCGCGTGGAAATCATTGGTGTGCAAAATTGTCAGCGTGAAATCGGCAGATGCGGGCGTGGCAATCAGCCCAGCGATCAGGATCGGTAGAACGTGTTTCATGAAAGCCTCCGAAATGCGCGCGCTGCCATGATGCACCCATGGACTGCGTCCCGTCAAAGCCTTCTTGGCGCGCCGACCCCAGCCCAGGGCCTTTTGGGAACGCGTCGCCAATAGGTATTTGTGACAAGAAAGAAGCCGGAACGCATCGCTTCTTTCTTGTCACAAATACCTATCCGACCTGTCCAACATGCGAAAAGCCTGGAATGGAGCGACCATGCGTGTCCCCCTTCCACCTTGACCACACACGGCCCGCGGGGCATCACGCAAACCATGTTGATCCTCAAGATTTTCCGAGACCATGAATGGCACGCCTTTCGCCACGATGGCGTCACCAAAGGCGCAGCCATTGATCTGGCCGACGGGTTTATCCATTTCTCCACGCCTGATCAGGCCCCTGAGACAGCCGCGCTGCATTTTGCGGGCGAAACAGGCCTCATGCTTCTGGCCGTGGACGCGGGTGAGATGGGCGATGCGCTCAAATGGGAGGTGTCACGCGGGGGCGCGAAATTCCCGCATCTCTTCCGGGAGTTGCGGCTGGAAGATCTCGAACGGGTGGAGCCGTTGCCGCTTATCGGCCGGCAGCACCGCTTCCCCGAGGATCTGATCGGCCATGTGGATCCCACGCGCGTGCAGTTTGACGTCTTCAAGGGGCTCGACCGCGATCACCCGATCGAGATGCTCAATCTCGTGCGCCTGCGCGATGCGGCGGCCTATCCAGACGGGCATAATATGGCCGGTCAGGGTCTCACCGGGGCAGACGCCTATCACCATTACGGTGCAGGTGCCGCCCCCATCGTGGCCCGGATCGGCGCGTCGATTATCTGGCGCGGGGCGTTTGAGACCACGCTGATCGGTCCGGCCGGAGAGGTCTGGGATCACGCCTTCATCGCGCGTTATCCCACCGCTCATGCGTTTCTTGAGATGATTTCCGACCCGGCTTACGCCGAGGCTGTGGTGCACCGTCAGGCGGCGGTTGAGACCTCGCGCCTCATCCGCTGCAAGCCCGCGGACACAGGGGCCAGTTTCGGATGAGCTGGCTGGAACAGGCCGGTCTGCCGCTTCTGCGCATGTTTGATCCAGAGCGCGCCCACGGCCTTGCCTTGCGCGCGCTCAACACCGGGTTTGCCCCCATGCCCGGCCCGGTCACATCGGCGCGCCTCAAGACCACGCTGGCGGGGCTTGATCTGCCCAACCCCATTGGCCTCGCGGCAGGCTTTGACAAAAACGCTGAGGCGCTGGGCCCGCTGTCTCGTGCGGGCTTCGGGTTCCTTGAGGTGGGCGCCATCACGCCCCGACCGCAACCCGGCAATCCCAAACCGCGCCTTTTTCGCCTCTCTGAGGATCGCGCCGTCATCAATCGCTTTGGGTTCAACAATGACGGCATGGAAGCCGCCGCCGAACGGCTCTCGCGCCGCCCGAAAACCGGCGTGATCGGCCTCAACCTAGGGGCCAACAAAGACAGCGCCGACCGCGCCGAGGATTTCGCCCGCGTGCTGGCCCATTGCGGCGCGCATCTTGATTTCGCCACGGTCAACGTCTCCAGTCCCAACACCGAGAAGCTGCGTGATCTGCAAGGGGCCGAGGCACTGGCCAAACTCCTGAGCGGCGTGATGCAGGCGCGGGCAAGCTTGCCCCGCCCCATCCCGATTTTCCTCAAAATCGCGCCTGACCTCACCGACACGGAAATCAACGAAATCGCAGACGTCGCCGTGAAATCCGGGCTGCACGCGATCATCGCCACCAACACCACGCTCACCCGCGACGGGCTCACGCATCGCCATCGCGATGAAAAGGGGGGCCTTTCGGGCCGTCCCCTGATGCAGAAATCCACCCGCGTTCTGGCGCGGCTTGCGATGGAGACAAAAGGCGCAATGCCGCTCATCGGCGTCGGCGGGGTCAGCTCTGCCGAGGAGGCTCTGACCAAGATCCGCGCCGGGGCCAGCGCGGTGCAGCTTTATTCGGCCATGGTCTATGAGGGCATCTCGCTTGCCGCCCGCATGGCCCAAGGCCTTGATGCGCTGCTGGACGCAGGCGGCTTTGCGTCTGTAAGCGAGGCCGTGGGCCTCGATGCTGAGGCTTGGGCCGCGTGACCGCGTGATCCCATCGCGCAAGCGTCACGCGGTTTGGCTTGAACATTCACGCCCGTCCGCCCTAAATCAGGCGGTCTGAGGGAGGGGTATATGGCCGTCGCACTGCGCAAAACCTGGTTCGACGCGGTCGTGATCGATCTCGTGCGCCAAATGCGCTGGTCGTTCCTGCCTCCGCTCATGGTCTATTTCGCCTTCGGGTTCACGGGGCTTACGGCCATCGTCGGCACGTTTTATGTCAAGGAATACCTCGATCTTTCGGCGGCCTACCTGGCCGGGCTCGCCTTCTGGGCGGGCATCCCCTGGGCGTTGAAAATGCCACTGGGGCACCTGGTCGATATCATCTGGCGCTGGAAATGGCTGCTGGTGTGGGTCGGCGCGGGTCTTGTCGCGCTCAGTGTGGGCATCATGTATCTCGTGCTCACCGCACCTGCGATGATGGAGGCGATAATGCCGCTTTCCTCCTGGTACGTGGCCAGCACGATCATCGCACCCTGCGGTCTTGTGGTGCAGGATGCCGTGGCTGACGCCATGTCGGTGGAGGCTGTGCCCAAACTTGACGATCAGGGCCAGCCGATCCCCGAGGATCAGGAAAAGGCCGCACATGTCACCATGCAGACCCTGGGACGTTTTGCGCTCATCTCCGGCACGCTGGCCGTGGCGCTTCTCAATATCGTGATGTTTTTCGGCATCGAAGATCTGACCCAACCTGAAAAGGCAGACATCTACGCCTCAATCTATTTTGCCGCGCTCATCATCCCTGTCATCTCGGTGTCCGGTGTGGTGCTGGGCGGGTTGCAAAAACGTGCCGCCCGTAGGCGTTTGATGGCCGCAGGCATGACAGCTGCGCAGGCCTATGAGGCCACCGAGGCCCGCGACGAAAAAACCGACGTGAACCCGTGGTATTTCATCGGCGGGGGGGCTTTCGTGGTGCTGACGCTGATCATTGGGCTGGGGCAGGTGCCGTTCGGGCAAGAGATCATTTTTGCAGGCTCCATGACCATCGTGCTCCTGCTCATGCGCCAGCTCATGCAGGCTCTGCCACAGGCACAAGCGCGGATGCTCATGGGCACGGCGGCGATTATTTTTGCCTTTCGCGCCACACCTTTGCCCGGCCAAGGGCTCACGTGGTTCAACATCGACGTGCTGAGGTTTGATCAGCAATTCCTGTCGGTCCTGTCGCTGATCACGGCTGTCATCACGCTTCTGGCGATGCTGCTTTTGCGCCCTGTCATTGCGCGACGTTCCATCGTCTATGTCATCGTGGTGCTGACCTTGGCGGCGGGTGTGCTCTCCTTGCCCAATCTGGGGCTTTACTACGGTGTGCATGAATGGACTTCTGCCAGAACGGGCGGCATCGTGGATGCACGCTTTATCGCGGTGCTGGACACCGCCGTGGAAAGCCCGCTCACACAGATCGCCATGATCCCGATGCTCGCCTGGATCGCCCGCAATGCGCCTGTGGCGCTCAAGGCCACGTTCTTTGCGGTGATGGCGTCTTTCACCAATCTTGCCCTGTCGGCGAGCCGCTTGGGCGAGAAATACCTCAATCAGATTTTCACTGTCACCCGTGAGGTGCGCGACGCAGACACTGGCGTGATCGCAACGGCCGCCAATTATGCCGAGCTTGGTATGCTGCTGATCACCGTGGCCGTCCTGACTGTGGGTATCCCGCTCCTGGTGGTCTGGATGGTGCAACGCAGCCCGCTTCGCACAACCGAATGAGCCGCCGCCAACCGACGTCTTTAAAAGACTGCGTTTGCTCTGAGATGAGGATGCGCAGGCACCAAATTGACCTTGCACCTGCCGCAATCGTCTCAATACTCGGTCCAAATGCTGCGCCCTCGCCTCATATCCGCCGCTCTCATCCTGGCCCTGGCTCTCCCGGCGAACGCCGACAGCGTCACAATCTTTGCCGCCGCCAGCCTCAAAACCGCTTTGGATGAAATTACCCAAGGCACCGACACGAGCGTCTCTTACGCCGCCACGTCCACCCTCGCACGGCAGGTAGAACTGGGCGCACCGGCTGATCTCGTGATCACCGCCAATGCCGCCTGGATGGATCACCTCGCCGCTCAGGCGCGGCTTGCCTCTGATACACGCCGCGATCTCTTGGGCAACAGTCTGGTTCTCATCGCGCCTGCGGATATGGCCGTCAACACGCAGGCCAACCAACCCGTGAATGAGATCATCGGCAGCGCCCGCCTGGCCATGGCGTTGGTCGATGCCGTGCCCGCTGGCATCTATGGCAAAGAGGCGCTGATCTCGCTGGGCCTTTGGGACGTGATCCTGCCCAACATCGTGCAAACCGACAATGTTCGCGCCGCGCTGCGCCTCGTCGCGATGGGCGAGGCCGCTTTCGGCATTGTCTACGCCAGTGACGCCAAAGCCGAGCCGCGCGTGCAAGTGGTCCATCAGTTCGATCCCGTCACCCACGGCCCAATCCTGTACCCCATGGCCATTGTCGCCGGGCGCGACACCCCAAATGTCCGAACACTCTGGGACAAACTCCAAAGCCCAGAGGCCGCCCACATCTTCACCCGCAACGGCTTTCTCGTCCTTGAGCCTGCCCAATGACCGATTGGCTCGGACCCGCAGAATGGCAGGCCGTCACCCTGTCGCTCAAAGTGTCCTTCTGGGCCACGATCCTGAGCCTGCCCTTGGGCATTTTTACCGCCCACGCGCTCGCCCGCTGGTCCTTCCCCGGCAAACAGATCGTCAACGGGCTCGTGCACCTGCCGCTCGTCCTGCCCCCTGTCGTCACCGGCTATCTTTTGCTGCTGGCTTTCGGTTCCACAACCTGGCTTGGCGGTCTGCTCGAAAGCGCAGGCCTTGGATTGGCCTTCCGTTGGACAGGGGCCGCGCTCGCCGCCGCCGTCATGGCCTTCCCTTTGATGGTCCGCGCCATACGCCTGTCTATTGAGGCGGTGGATCCCGGCCTGGAAGAGGCCGCCGCCACCCTCGGCGCCTCCCGCCCTTGGGTCTTCATCACCGTCACGCTGCCTCTCATCCTGCCCGGTATTCTGGCCGGCAGCATCCTTGCCTTCGCCAAAGCCATGGGAGAATTTGGCGCCACCATCACCTTTGTCGCCAACATCCCCGGCCAGACCCAAACGCTGCCCTCCGCCGTCTACGCCTTCCTGCAAGTCCCCGGCGGCGAAAGCGCGGCCGGCCGGTTGGTCATCATCGCCATCATGATCGCCATGGGCGCGCTGCTTCTCTCTGAGATCCTCGCCCGGCGCATGGCCAAACGGGTAGGCGCATGACGCTTTCGGTCGCCATCACCCACGCCTTTGCGGGCTTTGACCTCGACGTGGCATTCGACGCTCCCCCGGGCGTCACCGTGCTTTTCGGCCAGTCCGGCTCCGGCAAAACCACAATCATGCGCGCCGTGGCAGGCCTGCTCACCCCGAGGCACGCCCGGATCACCCTGGGCGACACCACGCTGACCGACACAGCCCAGAACCGCGCCATCCCAACCCATGCCCGCCAGTTAGGCTACATCTTTCAAGATGCGCGCCTTTTCCCCCATCTCACCGTGCGCCAAAATCTCACCTACGGCACCCGGTTTGCCCGCGAACGCCAAGGCCCCTCCTTTGACCGCATCGTCGGCATGCTGGGCATCGATCACCTGCTCACCCGCCGCCCGGCCACGCTCTCGGGCGGTGAAATCCAACGCGTCGCCATCGGTCGCGCGCTCCTGGCCCGCCCGCGCCTTATCCTCGCCGATGAACCGCTCGCCGCGCTGGATGAGCCACGCAAGGCCGAAATTCTTCCCTATTTCGAACGCCTCCAATCTGAGCTTGATATGCCCGTGCTCTACGTCACCCACTCGGTCACAGAACTCGCGCGGCTGGCCAATCAGGTTGTCGTTCTGAAATCCGGCCGCGTGCTGCAATCCGGCCCGGTGAGCGACGTGATGAGCGATCCCGCAGGCCTTGGCGACAGCACCCGCGCGGTCGGCTCGCTTCTTAACGCCAGGGTCCTGCGCCATCACGAGGACGGCCTGACAGAGCTTGACGCTGGCGGCACGGCGCTTTTCCTGCCCCGCCTTGATCGCGATCCCGGGGCGGCGGTGCGGCTGCGCGTGGCCGCCCATGACGTGATCCTGTCGCGCAGCCGTCCCATCGGCCTTTCGGCGCTCAACATCCTCGCAGGCAGCGTCAAATCCATCCGCGAAGGCGACGGGCCCGGCGCTCTTGTGGCGCTCAGCACGCCCGCAGGCACCTGCCTCGCCCGTATCACCAAACGCTCCGCCGCCGCCCTTGACCTCACCCCGGGTGCCGATTGTTTTGCAATCATCAAAACCGTGGCCATCGCGCCCGAAGATATCGGCGGGCCACCCCCGGTCTGACGCCGCGCCTGACGCAACCCTTGACGCAGGCCCTCACCATAACCCACACTGACCCTATCGATCCGCGCGTATCAGGCGCAAACCCCTGAACGCGCCGGTCGCGGCAGATCCCAGGCAGAACCCGTTTCTACGGCCTAAGATTCTTGGCCCGATTTGGACGAGCAGCACATGAGACGCTGTTTGAACAAAAAGGGAGGAACACTATGCGGGTCTTTACGGTTCTCGGACCATCGCAATCCGGCAAATCGACACTTCTGAAAGGGCTCATCGGGCTGGAGCCACAACGCGCCACATCGCTTGATCTTCAGGGCGCGGCCACCGCCACAGAATTCACCTTCATGGGCGATGATTGGTGCGCCATCGACATTGCAGGCGGCGCGGAAAACCTCTCCACCGCCGGGCCCGCACTCGCGGCCAGTGACGCCGCCGTCCTCTGCGTGGGCGCCGATCCCGATGCGGCGGTCCTCGCCGCGCCGTACTTCAGGCTGATCGAAGAAGCAGGGGTGCCCTGCTTTCTTTTTGTGAACCGCGTGGATGCCGCCCAAGGCCGCATATCCGAGGTGATCGCGGCGCTGCAGGTCTATTGCCGCCACGGCATCGCCCTGCGCCAGGTGCCCATCCGCCAAGGCGGGCAGATCGTCGGCGCGGTTGATCTCATTTCCGAACGCGCCTGGGCCTATCAAGAGGGCAAGCCGTCGGCCCTCATGGAACTCCCCGACAGCGTCGCCGGGCGCGAACGCCAAGCCCGCGCGGAGCTTCTCGAGGCGCTCGCCGATTTCGACGATGCGCTGCTCGAACAACTGATCGAAGACCAGCAACCGCTGACCGAAAACGTCTACGACATTGCCACCACCGTGCTGCAACAGCACGAACTTGTGCCCGCGCTTCTGGGCTCGGCAGAGCACCGCAATGGTATGCTGCGGCTGATGAAATCCCTGCGCCATGAGGCACCTTGTGTCGAAGTCACACGCGCCCGTCTGGAGGGTGCACAGGCCGTGGGCGTCTTGGGTGATCATGTCAAACACCTGGGCAAAACCGTGCTGCTCCGCGCGCTAGGCGCTGGGATAGGGCAGGGGGCGGATCTCGCCGGGGCGTCCCTTGGCACTGTCACAGGTCTTGATGCCAAAACCCCGCGTGCCACGCTCTCTGCGGGTCAGGTGGGCCTGGCCATGAAAAGCGATCACCTCACCGTGGGCTGCGCGTTTTCCGAAGATGCATCCCGTGATTTGCCCGACTGGGCGCGGGGTCATCTCGGCACGTTCTCCCGCGCGGTGACCCCCCGCAAAGACCGCGATGAGGCGCGCCTCTCCGCGGCTTTGGAGCGTCTGGGAGAGATCGATCCCGGCCTCGCCGTGGCCCCCGATCCGCAAACCGGGCACGCGGTCCTCTCCCTACAAGGCCCGCAGCATTTTCGCCGCGTGGTGGCCAAACTGGCCGACAGCTTCGCGGTGGAGGTCAGCCATCACCGCAGACCACCCGCCTTCCGTGAAACCATTCGCAAACCCGTGTCCTGCCGCCACAGGCACCGCAAACAATCAGGCGGGGCCGGGCAGTTTGCCGATGTGGCCATCGACGTCCGTCCCTTGCCGCGTGGTTCAGGCACGCAGTTTGATGAGGTGATCAAAGGCGGCGCCGTGCCGCGCAACTATATCCCGGCGGTCGAAGCCGGGGTGATAGAGGCGCTGAGCGCGGGCCCAAACGGCTTTCCGGTCGTCGATGTGGCGGTGACGCTTACCGATGGCAAACACCACGCCGTGGACAGCTCAGATTTCGCCTTCCGCATGGCGGGTAAGACCGCAATGAAAGAGGCGATGGCCCAAAGCGGCGCGCAGCTTCTGGAACCCATCGCGCAGGTTCTGATCCATGTGCCGTCGATCTATGCAGGCGGGCTGGTGCCGCTGGTCTCGGGCATGAAAGGCCAGGTGCTGGGATTTGAAGGCCACCCAACGGCGGCGGGCTGGGATGTGTTCCGCGCCACGTTGCCGATGGTGGCTTTGGATGATCTGTCCACCTCTCTGGCCAGTGCAGCGCGCGGCACGGGCTGGTTCACCGCCAACTTCGATCACTATACCGAGGCCCGCGCAGAGGAGTTGGCCAAAGCCTGATTGGGGGTGCCACCCCCAAACCCCCGGAGGTATTTGAAACAAGAAAGAAGCAGGTCCGTGTCAGGCTTCTTTCTTGTCAAAAATATCTCCGCCGGAGGCCTTAATCTTTCAAAAGTGCCAGCGCCTCGGCCAGATCAATCGCGCCATCATAAAGCGCTCGCCCCGAGATCGCGCCATGGAGCGCAGCTCCACAATCCTTGAGCGCGTGCAGGTCGGCCAGGCTTGAAACCCCGCCCGAGGCGATCACAGGGATATCTACGGCGCGCGCCAACGCCGCTGTGGCCTCGACATTGGGCCCTTGCATGGCCCCGTCGCGGTTGATGTCGGTGTAGATGATCGCGGCCACACCTGCGTCCTCAAAAGATCGCGCCAAATCGGTCGCGTCCACATCCGTCTCTTCCGCCCAGCCGCGCGTCGCCACGCGCCCACCGCGCGCATCAATTCCTACGGCGACCTGGCCCGGGAAGGCGCGGGCGGCCTCACGGACCAGCCCGGGGTCTTCCACCGCAACCGTGCCCAGGATGACCCGCGCCAACCCCTTTGAAAGCCAGCCTTCAATCGTGGCCATATCCCGAATGCCGCCGCCCAGCTGTGCGGGCGTTTCCGTACGCTCCAGTATGGTTTCCACCGCCGACCCATTTACCGGTGCCCCGGCAAATGCGCCGTTCAAATCCACCAGATGCAGCCATTCACATCCTGCGTTGACGAAGGCCATGGCCTGTGCGGCGGGGTCATCATTGAACACGGTCGCCTTGTCCATGTCCCCCTTCAACAGTCGTACGGCCTGTCCATCTTTAAGGTCAATCGCAGGGAAAAGAATCATGTTTGGGCCTTCCTGACATGGCGAAGGCGCATCTTTCATGACGCAGCGCCATTTGCAACGCGACCCCACGTCATTCTTGGATCAAAGGGGGAAGTCGCGTAAACCTCCATGCAGTTTTTATGGGAGGACCATGACATGAAAAAGACTTTGTTAGCTGCAGCGGCGTTGCTGATGACAGCTGGAACCGCACTGGCCGATCCGGCCGCTGGCGTGTGGCGCAGCGAAAACAGCGAAGAAACCAACCGCTTTATGCATGTAAAGGTGTCGCCCTGTGGCGCGCAGGTTTGCGGAGTGATCCAGGCCGTTTATGAGGCCAACGGCTCACCCGTGGCGGGCCACCCTGCCACTGGCAAGCGCATGATCTGGGATATGCAGCCAGCCGGCAACGGGTCTTACGTCAACGGCCAGATCTGGGCGCCGGACAATGAACGCACATACAAATCCAAAATGCAGCTGCAAAGCTCAAACCAACTGAAGGTCGAAGGCTGTATCCTCGGCATCTGCCGCGGCCAGACCTGGACCCGCGTGCGCTAACCGTTTTGTACCGTAATCAGTGCTGCCACGGCCTCTGAATATGCACATTCAGAGGCCGTTTTACCTGCGCAGCCCGCAAGGTAAATCTCTGGAACACAAGTAGAACATTCGCTTTCCTTGAGGCGTGCCCTGCGCTATATTTCCCGGCAATGAGCAGTTTTGACGATAGCGACGTCTTCGAAGGCGCCTCTTTGGCCGCGCGAGCAATGGCTGCGCGCCCTGCGCCCTATCTGGACAGTCTCAATCCCGCGCAGCGCGAGGCGGTTGAAGCGCTAGAGGGCCCGGTGCTGATGCTGGCGGGCGCTGGAACCGGCAAAACCAAGGCGCTGACCACGCGGTTGGTGCATTTGCTCAACACGCACACCGCGCAGCCCAATGAAATCCTCGCTGTGACCTTCACCAACAAAGCGGCGCGGGAAATGAAGAACCGTGTCGGCGGGATGTTGGGCGAAATGGTTGAGGGGATGCCTTGGCTCGGCACGTTTCATTCGATCTGCGTGAAGCTTTTGCGCCGCCACGCCGAACTGGTCGATCTGAAATCAAACTTCACCATTCTGGATACGGACGATCAACTGCGCTTGCTCAAGCAATTGGTGCAAGCGGCGAATATTGACGACAAACGCTGGCCCGCGCGGATGCTGATGGGCATCATCGACAATTGGAAAAACCGCGCTTGGACGCCTGAGAACATGTGCCCGCGTCCGAGGCTGCGGCCTATGATGGCAAAGGCGCCGCGCTTTACGCGCAATATCAGGCGCGGATGCGGGAGCTCAACGCCGTCGATTTTGGCGATCTGCTGCTCCACATGGTGACGATCTTTCAAAAGCATGAGGATGTGCTCGCCCAATATCAACGCTGGTTCCGCTACATCCTTGTGGACGAATACCAAGACACGAACGTGGCGCAGTACATGTGGCTGCGGCTCTTGGCGGGGGCGCATAAGAATATCTGCTGCGTGGGCGATGATGATCAGTCGATCTATGGCTGGCGCGGGGCCGAAGTGGGCAACATACTGCGCTTTGAAAAGGATTTTCCCGGCGCCACCGTGGTGCGGCTTGAACAGAATTACCGCTCCACGCCCCATATTCTCGCCGCTGCATCCGGTGTGATTGCGGGCAATAAGGGGCGGCTGGGCAAAGAGCTTTGGACCGAGACGGATGAGGGCGAAAAAGTGCGCCTCATCGGCCATTGGGATGGGGAGGAAGAGGCCCGCTGGATCGGTGATGAGGTGGAAGCGATGCAGCGGGGCACCCGGGGCTGGGATCCCTATTCCTTGGATGACATGGCCATTCTCGTCCGCGCCTCCCACCAGATGCGCGCCTTTGAAGATCGGTTTTTGACCATCGGTCTGCCTTACCGCGTGATTGGCGGGCCACGGTTTTATGAACGGATGGAGATCCGCGATGCCATGGCCTATTTCCGGCTTGTGGTCAGCCCTGCCGATGATCTGGCCTTTGAGCGCGTGGTCAACACGCCGAAAAGGGGCTTGGGTGACAAGGCGCAACAGAAAATTCAGATGATCGCCCGACAGCACGGCGTTTCTCTTTTGGAAGGTTCGGTGATCCTCCTCGAAGAAAAGGGCCTGGGTGGCAAAGGCGCAGTGGAGCTTGCGCAATTCATTGAGGGTCTGCGCCGTTGGGGTCGGATGGCGGGTGATCCAACAGTCAGCCATATGGAACTGGCCGAGGTGGTGCTCGACGAAAGCGGCTACACCGGGATGTGGCAAAACGACAAAACGCCCGAGGCGCCAGGGCGGCTGGAAAACCTCAAGGAACTGGTCAAGGCGCTGGAACAGTTTGAGAACCTTCAAGGTTTCCTCGAACATGTCAGCCTGATCATGGACAATGAAAGCGAAGAGGCCGGAGAGAAGGTCTCAATCATGACGCTGCACGCGGCCAAAGGGCTCGAATTTCCCGCCGTGTTCCTGCCAGGCTGGGAGGATGGCCTCTTCCCTTCGCAGCGCAGCATGGATGAAAGCGGCATCCAAGGCGTCGAGGAAGAGCGCCGCCTGGCCTATGTGGGCATCACCCGCGCCGAAGAGATCTGCACCATTTCTTTCGCGGGCAACAGGCGCGTTTACGGCCAATGGCAAAGCCAGATGCCCTCACGCTTCATTGATGAACTGCCCGAAGACCATGTGGAGGTGCTAACCCCGCCCGGGCTTTACGGCGGCGGCTATGGCGCAGCCGGAATGACGGGCATGGACAGCAACATTGAGGCGCGCGCGGCCGCCGCGGATGGCTATAACTCACCGGGCTGGAAACGCCTGCAGGCGCGGGCAGGACAACGCCCCATGGCCCAACCCAAGGAAAGCAAGTCCAGCGTGATCGATGCGCAAGCCATCAGCAGCCATACGGTGGGTGAGCGCGTCTTTCATCAGAAATTCGGCTACGGTGAAATTACGGGCATCGAAGGCGACAAGCTGGTGATTGATTTCGAAAAAGCCGGCACCAAACACGTGGTGTCACGTTTTGTCAGCGGGGCCGACGATATTCCGTTCTGACCTCGCCGAAAGGATATCCATGCCCACCTTCCAGAAACTCTCCCGCACGCATGAGCGATTCATCAAAGCTCAGCCCATGTTCTTTGTGGCCACCGCCGATCGGGACGGGCGGGTGAATGTCTCTCCCAAAGGGCTCGATACGCTGCGCATCATGGGGGACACCCGGATTGTCTGGCTAAGTCTCAGCGGCTCCGGCAATGAAACGGCCGCCCATGTGCAGGCCACCGGGCGCATGACGCTTATGTTCTGCGCGTTTGAAGGGGCGGCCATGATCCTGCGCGCGTATGGCCAGGCCAAGGTGCATCACCCGCGCGATGCCGACTGGGACGCTCTGATCGGTCTTTTCCCCAAACTGGCCGGCAGCCGCCAGATTTTCGATCTTGAGGTCGACCTCGTGCAAACCTCCTGCGGCAGCGGTGTGCCGATGATGCGCTTTGACAAGAGCCGTGGTGAGGAAGAGCTTGAACCCTTCTACGCAGAGATGGGTGAAGCCGGGGTCGAAGACTATTGGCGGCGAAAGAATGTCGAAACCATCGACGGCAAAGCCACTGGTATCTTTGACACGTAACGGGGCCTACGGCTAAACCAGCTGCGCGTTCAACAGATCCGCCAGGGCCGGATGCGGAAACTTGCGCGGCAGCGTCACCGCAAAAAACGGCTCTTCGATGCCCAGATCAAACGGCGCTGTCGCCAAAAGCCCGGCCGTCACCTCATCAGCCACCACCACAGCCGGGGCCACAGCCACGCCAAACCCTTCGCGCGCCAATAGGCGCACCATGGCCATATCATCCACATGGGCGGCCACTTTGGGCTCAACGCCCAGCCGCGCAATCAAATTGTCAAAACCCGCGCGAATGATGCTTTCGCTTGGTAGGATCAACGGCGCGTGTTCCAACAGATCAATGAGCGTGTCGTGCTGCATCATGTCGGGTCGGCCGTGCAAGCTCACCGGTTGCGTGGCAATCCGCTGCGCGGCAAAACCTTGGGCTTGCGGCACATCCGTGGTCAGGATCACATCCAGGGTCAGCGCTTCCAGATCGGCCAGAAGCGTGCGCATGTTTCCTGATTTAAGCGTGACCCCATGGCGGCCCTCGGCCATCAGAGGGCGCAGAAACTGCAGCTGAAAATTGCGCGACAGCGTTGATAATGCGCCCACCCGCAAGGGCAGGCGGGCCGCACCGGCCGTCTCAAGGCTGGCCAGCAATTCGTCCCCCGAACTGAAAATCCGGTCAGCGTGATCAAGCGCGATGCGCCCGGCCTCTGTCAGCACAAGTTTGCGCCCCACGCGATCAAACAGAGGATGCCCCAGCCGGTCCTCCAACTGCTTGATCTGCAGTGACAAGGCCGATTGCGCCACGTTGAGCCGTGCCGCCGCCTGGCTCAAATGACCTTCCTGAGCCACTTCACGAAAGTACCGCAAGTGATGATAGTTCAGTTTCAAAGACATTCTTATTTATAGAACGATTTTAAACATAAGTTCTATTTTAATTTCACTCTCCGCTGATTTACCTCTCGCTAAGCGCGGATAAGGAGATCAGCAATGGATGTTTTAGTAGGTTTTGCAGGCGCTCTGGTCGAACAGATGCAAAAGCCCACACTGGCGTTTTTGATCGTCGGCATGATGCTGGCCGCCTTGGGCAGCAAGTTCGAAGTCCCTGAACCGGTCTACAAATTCGTAGTTATCCTGCTTTTGTTGAAGGTTGGCATGGGGGCCGGGATCTCCATCCGGTCTGCCAATTTTGCAGAGTTAATCGTGCCGGCGCTCGGGGCCATGGCCGTGGGCATTGTGATCGTTTTCCTGGGCAGCACAATGCTCAGCCGATTGGGCGGGGTCAGTGCCACGGATGGCTATGCCACAGCGGGCCTTTTCGGTGCGGTCTCCGCCTCAACGCTGGCGGCGGGCATGGCGATGCTCGATGACGCCGGCATGTTTTATGAAGGCTTCATTGGCGCGCTCTATCCCTTCATGGACATTGCCGCTCTCGTGACAGCCATTGTGCTTGCCAAAATGGCGGCGAGCCGCAAAGCAGCAAGCGCGACCGTCAATTCCGGCGGCACCGTCACGTTGGGCGGTGGCGGTACAGGTGCAGGCGGCAATCGGGACATGGGTGAGACGATGGGCCTTTTCCGCTCCATTCTGACGGACACGCTCAAAAGCGCGGCCATCTCTGCGTTGCTGGCGGGCCTCGCCCTTGGCCTTCTGGCGCGACCTGACAGCGTGTATGAAAGCTTTTATGAGCCGCTTTTCCGGGGCTTCTTGTCAATCCTGATGATCATCATGGGCATGGAAGCCTGGGCGCGCCTCTCCGAGATGCGCAAGGTGGCGCATATCTACATTCTCTACGGTGTCACGGCGCCCTTCCTGCACGGCGCACTGGGCTTTGGCGTGGGGATGGTCGCCCATGAGCTGACAGGGTTTTCCGCCGGGGGCGTGGTGCTCTTGTCGGTGATGGCCGCGTCCAGCTCTGACATCTCCGGCCCGCCCACGATCCGCGGCGCGCTGCCCGAGGCCAACTCTTCGGCCTATATCGGGACGTCCACGGGCCTCGGCACACCCATCGCGATCCTGTCGATCCCGCTTTGGATCACACTGGCCGAGATGTTCATCTAGGCTACTCGCGCGCGCCCTGGGCGTGATGCAAGAGCCTGTCCCGGCCTTGAGCCGGGAGGGCCTCCGACGGCCCGCACAACACGATGCCCCGGATCAAGTCCGGGGCCGGATGTCTTGAAAGTGCCGGTCGTGGCAGGGATCACCCGATCGCGGCGGCTTTCACATCTTCGTCGATATAGGGCAGGTACTGCTCAAAATTATCGGCAAACATCTTCACCAGCTTTTCGGCCTGTGCGTCATAGCCCGCGGTGTCCCCCCAGGTGCGGCGCGGATCCAGCAGAACCTCAGGCACACCCGGCACATTCACAGGCACTTCAAAGCCAAAGTTTGGATCTTTGCGAAACGCCTCTTTGGACAGCGTGCCATCAAGTGCCGCCGTCAGCAGCGCCCGCGTGGCCTTGATCGGCATCCGTGACCCCGTGCCATAGGCACCGCCCGTCCAGCCCGTGTTCACCAGCCAGCAGGTCGCGCCGTGCTTGGCAATCTTTTCGCGCAGCAGGTTGCCATAGGCCTCCGGGCGGCGCGGCATAAACGGCGCGCCAAAACAGGTGGAGAAAGTGGGCTGCGGCTCAGTCACGCCGCGTTCCGTTCCTGCCACCTTGGCGGTAAAGCCTGACAGGAAGTGATACATCGCCTGCGCCGGCGTCAGCCGGGCGATGGGCGGCAGCACGCCAAAGGCATCACAGGTCAGCATGATGATGTTCTTGGGATGCCCACCCAGGGCGTTCGAGGACGCGTTGGAGATGTATTCCAGAGGGTACGCGCAGCGCATATTGGCCGTCAGGCTGTCATCCTCGAAATCAAGCTCCAGCGTCTCTTCGTCATAGACCATGTTTTCAATGACGGTTCCGAACTTGGACGTTGTCGCATAAATCTCCGGCTCCGCTTCCGGGTCGAGGTTGATCGTCTTGGCATAGCACCCGCCCTCAAAGTTGAACGTGCCCCGGTTCGACCAACCATGTTCGTCATCGCCAATGAGAATGCGCTCAGGATCAGCAGACAGCGTGGTCTTGCCCGTGCCCGAAAGACCAAAGAAAATGGCCGTGTCCACCGGGTTGCCCTTGGCGTGGTTGGCCGAACAATGCATCGGCATGATGCCCTTTTCCGGCAGCAGGTAGTTCAGCAGCGTGAAGACGGATTTCTTGTTCTCTCCGGCATACTCCGTGCCCGCGATCAGGATCGTCTTGGCGTCAAAATTCAGCGCGATCACCGTCTCGGACCGGCAGCCATGTTTTTTCGGATCCGCTTGAAAGCTGGGGCAGTTGATCACCGTGAAATCGGCCTCGAACCGATCCAGCGCTTCTGCCTCAGGCCGGCGCAGCATGTGGCGGATGAAAAGCCCGTGCCAGGCAAGTTCGGTGATCATGCGCACATTGATGGAATGGGCCGGGTCGGCGCCACCCACCAGATCCTGCACGTAGTAGGTGCCACCCTGCATATGGGCGAGCATATCATCGTACAGCGCGTCAAACCCGTCCGCGCTCATCTCGGCATTGTTCTCCCACCAGATCGTATCGGCCACGCTCTCGGTCTTGACCACGTGCTTGTCCTTGGGTGAGCGGCCGGTGAACTTGCCCGTGGACACAAGGAAAGTCCCACCCCGTCCCAGTTTGCCTTCGCCATTTTGCAAAGCGGCCTCAATGAGCGCGGGCTCAATCAGGTTGTAATGCGCGGCTTCCAGCCCGGTGATGCCCTGGTCTTCCAGCTTAAAACTCGGATTTACCCGTCCGAATTCTCCGAATTCTCCGAATGCCATGTGCTAAATGCTCCTTGGTCGCCGCTCGGGTGTGGAAAGTTAGCGAAGAAAGACGGCCTCATTTCCCCGCATGGAAATTTCGGTACAGCGTTGCATACCGTACCTGCCTCTTGGGTCTTAACATGATGGATTTGCGAAAGAACAGGGCGCTTTCAGGGCGTTAGCGCCACCAGCGCAGAAGTTAGCGCAACCAAAGCGGTCGGTGCTCAAGACCGATAAAATCCGCGACAGAAAAGTGAGTCAATTTAGTCATTGGTAGGCAATTTAGCGGCAGATTAGCCACGCATCACTGCGCGAATCACACTTTTGCATTGATCGAAACGGGCAAAAATGAGCATAGTAGCGAAAAAAAGCAGGCAACTAGAGCAGTTATAAGGAAAATAATCATGTCCAAGATCGCCCTGGTGGACGATGACAGAAATATTCTGACATCGGTATCCATGACGCTTGAGGCCGAAGGGTTCGAGGTTGAAACGTATAATGACGGTCAGCAGGCCTTTGATGCCTTCAGTAAGAAACTGCCGGATATGGCGGTGCTGGATGTAAAAATGCCGCGTATGGATGGCATGGATCTGTTGCAGCGTCTGCGCCAGAAAACATCGATGCCGGTTATCTTCCTGACGTCCAAAGACGACGAAATTGATGAGGTTCTGGGCCTTCGTATGGGCGCGGATGACTACGTCAAAAAGCCGTTTTCGCAGCGTCTGTTGGTCGAACGCATCCGCGCGCTTTTGCGCAGGCAAGAGGCCAATTCTGGCGAAATGGTCGCCGAGACAGATGAGCACAAGGTCATTGAGCGCGGTGAGCTGCGGATGGATCCGCTGCGCCATGCCGTGACCTGGAAAGGCGGCGATGTCTCTCTCACAGTGACCGAGTTTTTGCTGCTTCAGGCCCTGGCGCAGCGCCCCGGGTTTGTCAAATCCCGCGATCAGCTGATGGATGTGGCCTATGACGATCAGGTCTACGTGGATGACCGCACCATTGACAGCCATATCAAGCGTTTGCGCAAGAAGATGCGCATGGTCGACAATGAGTTTTCCGCCATCGAGACGCTTTACGGCATCGGCTATCGCTACAACGAAGAATAGGCGTTCCAACCAGAAGGGTGGCCCGTGCGCGACCACACGCTGAACGATACCATTCTGACGGACGATGATGATGTCGTCCTGGGTGATGATTTTGTAGCACCGCAGGATGTGGTGGAGGATGAAGTGCGCCGGCGCCGTGAAAAGCGCGGGTATTTCTCCACGACCGGTGCATCGCTCACGCGCAAGATCATCACCTTCAACCTGATCGCACTCAACATCCTTGTCGCGGGCATATTGTACTTGAATGCCTCGCGCGAAGGTCTGGCCCAACAGCACGCAAACGCGCTCGAAAGTGAAACGATCCTGATTGCAGACGTGTTTGAGGCGCAATTGCCGGCGGCGGCGCCTGTGAACCTGGTGACGGGCGATGGCGTGAATGTCGCCGATACATTGGCCGGTCTCAATGTGCGCGAAGGCGTGTCGATTTACGTGTTCGACACAGATGGCAATCTCGCCGGAACCATGACAAGCGATGAGATGGGCGTTGAAGATCGACAGCCCACTTACATTATCAACGTCATCTCTTGGCTTTGGAGCAAAATTTCCACGCCATTTTCCACCGCGGCGGAGCGCCAAGCGCCCATCGCCATTGAGGATCAGGCCCGCGCGCTTGTGTCGGCTGCCATCAGCACGGATGCAAAGGCCATACGCTCTGCGGGTGGCGACACGTCAACCTTTACCGTGGCCGCCCCGATCACGGGTGCGGACGGGCCGATTGGTGCGGTGGCCGTGGCAAGCGTGGGCGGAGAGATCGGGTATCTCATCCGGATTGAGCGCGAAGGCGTCTTGCAAATGTTCCTCGTGGCCACGTTGGTGTCTGTCGGGCTTAGTCTTATCCTTGCCTCCACCATCTCCAACCCTCTTGCAGAGCTGGCAGCAGCCGCCGAGGTGGGTGGTGCACGCAACCGCAAAAACAGCCCAGGCACCGGTGGGCGCATCCGCATCCCGGATCTGACAGCGCGCCCTGATGAGATCGGCCGCCTAAGCGGGGCCCTGCGCGGCATGGTGGGCGCGCTTTATCACCGCATCGAAGGCAATGAACAATTCGCCGCGGATGTGGCCCATGAGATCAAAAATCCGCTCGCCTCTTTGCGCTCTGCCGTGGGCACGATGCGAATGGCAAAACGCGAAGATCAGCGCCAGAAACTGCTCGATGTGATCGAACATGACGTCCGGCGCCTGGACCGACTGGTCAGTGACATCTCCAACGCCTCCCGCCTTGACAGTGAGCTGGTGAAGGAAGAGCAGGAAAGCTTTGATCTCGTGGTTATGCTTGGCAACCTCTCCCAATATCTGACCGAGGAAGCTGAGAAAAAAGGCGTCGAGTTCATCACTGATTTCCCCAATGAGCCCATCGTGATCACCGGGCTGGAGGGGCGTCTGGCGCAGGTCTTTGTCAATCTCATCACCAACGCGATCAGCTTTTGTGAGGATGGTGATGCGATCCGCATCTGGGCACGTAAGCGTGAAAACCGCGTTGTCGCGGTGGTCGAAGACACGGGCCCCGGCATCCCCGACCAAGCGCTCACCAAAATTTTCCAACGCTTCTACTCGCAGCGTGCCGAAAACGATTTTGGCAATAATTCCGGTCTTGGCCTGAGCATTTCAAAACAGATTGTTGAGTCCCATGACGGCGTGATCTGGGCGGAGAATATCCGGCCCACCGATGCCGATGCCACCTCCGATCCGCTCGGCGCGCGGTTTGTCGTGGGCTTGCCGGTCTAACCCGTGACCCGGCGCGAAACCTCATCGCGCATGTCATCCAAACATCGCGACATCGTCCATGCCAGCTGTGTCGCGGTGCAAGGGCGCGCCGCAATGATCACGGGCGCCTCAGGCGCTGGAAAATCGGCCTTGGCGTTGCAGCTTATCGCCCTTGGGGCCGAGCTCGTGGCCGATGATCGCACAGAGCTGTGGCGCGAAGGCGATCAGGTCTGGGCGGACGCGCCCGATCGCCTGCGCGGTCTGATTGAAGCGCGCGAGGTGGGCATCCTCAAACTGGCACCCGCGGGCGCGCATCCTTTGGCCGTGATCATCGATTTGGATACGTGCGAACAAGATCGTCTGCCCGCCCATCACGCCATGCAGCTTTCGGGTCTTCCAATCCCAGTTTTAAGAAAATCTGAGCTCCCGCATTTTCCCGCGGCAATCATGACATATCTAAGGGGGCAGCGTGAGGCATAGTGCCCAAGGTCAAACAGAATGCAAACCGGTCAACAGAGCGATAGGCTGACAGATGGCACCGCCCGGCTCGTGCTGATCACCGGGCCGTCCGGCGCAGGGCGCAGCACCGCCATACGCGCGTTGGAAGATCTCGGATATGAGGCCATAGACAATCTGCCGCTCACGCTGATCCCGCGGCTTTTTGACCTGCAAGGCCCGGATAAACCGCTGGCCCTGGGCATCGACCCGCGCAACCGCGATTTTTCCACCTACGGGTTGATCGAAGTGATTGATCGGCTTGGCACCGGGCAGGATGCCGCCCTTCAGGTGCTCTATCTTGATTGCAACCGCGATGTGCTCTTGCGTCGGTTCTCGGAAACCCGCCGCCGCCACCCGCTGGCACCCGCCGACAGCCCAGAGTTGGGCATCGAACGGGAGCTTGATCTTTTGGGTCCGATCAAGGCGCGCGCCGATCTTTTGCTCGATACATCCGATATGTCCCCCAATGATCTGCGCGGAGAGCTGGCCCGGTGGTTTGCGCCCGAAGGCTCCGCGCCCATCGCGCTCACCGTGCATTCGTTTTCCTACAAACGCGGCCTGCCGCGCGGGCTCGATATGGTGCTTGATTGCCGGTTCCTGCAAAACCCCTACTGGGATGAAACCCTGCGCAGCCAGGACGGGCGCGATGCGGGCGTGGCGGCCTATGTTTCATCCGATCCGCGCTTTGAGGCGTTCCACCAAAAGGTGGTCGATCTGGCGCAACTTTTACTGCCTGCCTATGTCGCCGCTGGTAAGCCATACCTCGCCATTGGGTTCGGATGTACCGGGGGTCAACATCGCAGTGTTGTGATGGCAGAAACCCTGGCTCAGGCCCTTGCAGAAACCGGCTGGCGGGTGTCTATAAGGCACCGCGAGTTGGAGCGCGCCTCAGCGCAGACCGCGTCACATCAAGCAAGGCCCAAAGGTCCCGCCAGAGCAGGAGACGGTAATCAGTGATCGGTATAGTGATCGTAGCCCATGGCGGTCTGGCCTGCGAGTATGTGAAGGCAATTGAACACGTGGTCGGCCCGCAAAAAGGTTTGCGCGGAATTGCCATAGAAAATGATTGTCACCGCGGATCCAAACAGGATGAGATCTGCAAAGCTGCAAACGATGTCGATGAGGGCGAAGGCGTGGTGATCGTCACGGATATTTTCGGCGGCTCGCCCTCCAATTTGTCGCTCAAAGCCTGTCAGCCGCAAAATCGGCGGATCCTCTACGGGGCCAACCTGCCCATGTTGATCAAACTGGCCAAATCCCGGCACATGGATGTTGCGGCGGCGGCCAATGCGGCGATGGATGCCGGGCGCAAATACATCAACAGCCACGTTGTCAGCAGCGACTGACCCCCAATGAGACAGTGAACACACCCATGACCGAGCCGATTTTCCGGCAAATCACAATTGTGAACGAAAAGGGCCTGCACGCCCGCGCCGCGGCCAAGCTGGTCGAAGTGGCCGAAGGCTTTGATGCGCGGGCGGAAATATCTCACGATGGACAATCCAGCGGGGCCGACAGCATCATGGGTCTTTTGATGTTGGCAGCGTCCAAAGGAAAGATTATTGACGTGCGGGTGTGGGGGCCTGAGGGAGAGGCCCTCGCCGGGGCCATCGAAACACTGGTGGCCGACCGGTTCGGTGAAGAAATGTAAGATCACCCGCGCGGTGGTGATGCATGGGTGGGAATGAACCAGGTGGCGGATCGTAAGCAGGATCAGACCCCGCAGGACACAAGCGGTTCAGTGGGGGGGTCGGTGAATTTCACCAAATATGACCGCCGCAGCCTGACCTATGCGAATTCTTTTGATGCGCCGCTGACCTCCTTTTGTATCCGCAGCATTGAGTGGATCACCGGCAAAATCAAAATCGTCAAAATGATCCGTGCCTTCGAAAAGCGCGGTGCACCGACAGGGCAGCCCTTTTGGCGTGCGGCGCTTGATACGATGGGCATCCCGCTGCTGACCCCGCAAGAAGAGATCGATCACATTCCCCTTGAGGGGCCGGTCGTGGTCGTGGCCAATCACCCCCACGGCCTTGTTGATGGTATGATCCTCGCAGATCTCATCGGGCGACGGCGCACCGATTACAAAATCCTGACCCGCGCGCTTCTGACCGGCATTGATGAGGTCGCCGCCTCCTACATGATCCCTGTGCCGTTCCCCCATGAGCCGGATGCACAGCGTAAATCCGTGGAAATGCGTGCCCAGGCCATGGCCCATCTCAAAGAGGGCGGGTTGATCAGCGTCTTCCCCTCAGGCGTCGTGGCCTCATCCGACAGCATGTTCGGCCCCGCCCTTGAACGCGAATGGGCCGTCTTCACCGCGCAAATGATCCGCCGCTCCGGCGCGCGCGTTGTGCCGATCTTCTTTCCCGGCGCGAACTCCCGCGCCTACCAGATGGCAAACCGCATCTCGGCCACGTTACGCCAGGGGCTTTTGCTCCACGAGGTGGTCAACAGCTGCAACCGCCCGCAAAAACCCGTGGTCGGCCCGCCCCTCACCGACGAACAGATGGCGCTTCTCCACACCGACCCGCGCGGGTTCATGGCATGGCTGCGCGAGCACACGCTGGCCTTGGGTGACTAAGTTTCCAGCGGCATTGTCGCCAATCGCAGACCCCATTTCCTAGTCCAAGGCGGTAGAGGCCGGATGGCTTGGGCACAGGTTCCATGATGATCGCGGAGATGCGCCGGCGCTGACGCAGTGAATGCGCGGGCTTTGCGGACAAAGCTGCCGTTCAGACATTCCGGTGCAGAGCCGCGCAGCGTCGGGCCGCGGTATGGCGATCCGCGCTTTGAGCGGCAGCGCTTTATCCCGGCAAAATCCGCAAAAGATCCGAGCGATGCGCCTAGATCGACAAAATCGCCGTGCCGTATGGGCGGCCCGACGATGCGCGGCGGCCTTACGGCCTTGATTCCGCGCCGGGTGGCGAAACAAGGGTCGAAATGGGCTCAAAACGGCCTTGCGTAGACCTGAAAAAGCGTATCATTTTTGCGAAGGCGGCGGATTGATCTGTCGCAATGCAAGACGCGCGATACCTCGGTGTGATCGCCCGGCCACCCCGCACATGATCATCGCGAAGGTGGCTCAAAGACCCCATAGAATTGTCTCAATTGCCTGCTTTTACGATATGGCACGTGACCCGGAGGCACCCCCATGGCCCAAAACGGCAAAGACACTCCCAGCTGGATTTCCCCAGTGGTTCACATTGGCATGGCCCTGACCATCCCAAGCGTGTTCGTGGCCCATTTCTTTGCCTCTGGCACATGGGAAATGATCCTGGTCGGCATCGCCATTTTCGGGATCATACTCTCCATGGCGCCGTTTTGGGCGCGCAACAATGGCCGCGCGATGAAGGACCTGTGGCGTCAGGCCCGCCGGGATGCCAAAGTCCGCGACCCTTGGGATGATCTGCATCTGAGCCCGCGCCGCGATGATGATCCCGGCGATAACGACCGCTGAACGGCGCAATCCTAGCGCGTCGGCACCGGCGCATCCCCGCGATAATCATAAAACCCGCGCCCGGTCTTGCGGCCGAGCCATCCGGCCTCCACATATTTCGTCAGAAGCGGGCAAGGGCGGTACTTGGTATCCGCCAACCCATCATGGAGCACATTCATGATCGCCAAACACGTGTCCAACCCGATAAAATCGGCCAGTTCCAGCGGCCCCATCGGATGGTTCGTGCCCAGCTTCATCGACGTGTCAATCGAGGTCACATTCCCCACCCCTTCATACAGCGTATAAACCGCCTCATTGATCATCGGCATCAGAATGCGGTTGACGATAAAGGCGGGGAAATCCTCGGCGCTTGCGGCTGTCTTGCCAAGGGAGGCGACAACCCCATGGCAGGCGTCATAGGTGTCCTGATCCGTGGCAATCCCCCGAATGAGCTCCACCAACTGCATCACCGGCACCGGGTTCATAAAGTGAAACCCCATGAATTTTTCGGGCCGGTCGGTGCCGCTTGCCAGCCGCGTGATCGAGATTGACGAGGTGTTCGAGGTCAGGATCGTGTTGGGTTTGAGATGCGGCAGAAGATCCTCAAAAATCGCTGTCTTCACCGTCTCCCGTTCCGTCGCGGCCTCAATCACCAGATCGGTCCCGCCCACATCCGACAAGGTCAGCGTGGGCGTGATCCGCCGCAGCGCGGCCTCCATATCCGCCTCGGCCATCTTGTTGCGCACCACCTGGCGTTCCATATTCCCCCGGATCGTCGCCACACCCTTGTCGAGCGCCTCCTGGCTCACATCATTGAGCAAGACCTGATACCCGGCTGCGGCCATCACATGGGCTATTCCGTTGCCCATCTGACCTGCGCCCACAACGCCAACCGCTGCAATTTTCATGGATCAATCGCCTCTCTTTTCGGCCCCTTTCACCATAGGCCTCAGCGGCCCCCAAGGGCAAGACAGCTCGCGTTTGTCTTAAATCCTTGCTTTAGACATTTGGTAAATCAAACCCGTCATCTTGCACCCCGGTTGGAGTGAAATGGTGAGGGTGCAATGGGACGCACGGCACGTGGATTAACAGCACAAGAGCTGGAGCAATGCCGCTATGATGGGTCACGGCTATTGTTGCGGGGGCCAAGGCGCAATCTGGACAGTGATTTTGTCGCCTGCCTCGGCGGAACAGAAACCTTCGCCCGCTTCATCTCCACGCCCTATCCTGATCTGCTCGAAGAGGCGCTCGGCCTCACCTGCGTCAATTTTGGGTGGCCCAACGCAGGCATTGACGTGTTTCGCGGGGATCCCGCCTTGATCGATTGCGCCTCTCGCGCGCGGGTCTGCGTGCTGCAAGTGCCCAACGCGATCAATATGAGCAATCTGTATTATCGCGTGCATCCGCGCCGCAATGATCGCGTGCTTGAGGTGACAGAGCCGATGCGCGCCCTGTTCCCGTCGGTGGAGTTCACGCAGTTCAGCTTCACCCGGCATATGCTGACCCGCCTCCACCGCACAGACGGGTCGGCCTTTCGCTATTTGCAACGGGAGCTTACCTCGATTTGGCTGTCGGGCATGATCGACCTGCTGGGCAAGATTGATGCGCCTGTTGTGCTGCTCTGGCTGTCTATGCGCGCGCCTGACAACGACGTGGATCGCCCGGAATTGGCTGCAGATCCCGGGCTGGTCAGCCGTCAGATGCTGGACGCGCTCACGCCTCATATCAAAGGTCTGGTGGAGGTGCGGATCATGCCGGATGCGCGGGGGGTTGAGGCCAAGGCCATCGATGCCCCCGAACCCACCGCAGAGGCCACGCTGACGCCCAAGGCCCATGCCGATACCGCGCGTCAGCTTATGCCCATTCTCACCGAGCTGCTTAGAACGTAAAAAGGCCCGCCAAGCATCGGCGGGCCTTCAAAGCAGTCGCAACTTTCGGGATTAGCTCAGCTTTTCGGTCAATTCCGGCACCGCGGCAAAGAGGTCTGCGACCAGCCCGTAATCCGCGACCTGAAAGATTGGCGCCTCTTCATCCTTGTTGATGGCCACGATGATCTTGCTGTCCTTCATGCCCGCCAGGTGCTGGATCGCACCGGAAATACCAACGGCCACGTAAAGATCAGGCGCGACCACTTTGCCGGTTTGACCCACCTGCCAGTCATTGGGCGCAAAGCCCGAATCGACAGCAGCGCGCGACGCGCCAACAGCCGCGCCCAGCTTATCCGCCAGACCTTCGATCAGTTTGAAGTCATCCTCTGAGCCGACACCGCGCCCACCGGACACCACAACCCCGGCAGAGGTCAGCTCAGGCCGGTCGCTTGCGGCAACCTTGTCCTCAACCCACTCCGACAGACCGGGGTTACCTGCTGCAGAGATCGTCTCCACCGATGCGCTGCCACCTTCGCCGGCTGCATCAAATGCGGCAGTCCGCACTGACACAACCTTCTTGGCGTCAGAGGATTTCACGGTCTGGATCGCGTTGCCCGCATAGATCGGACGCTCAAAGGTCGATCCATCGACCACGCCCGAGATGTCCGAGATCACCATCGCATCGAGGAGCGCTGCCACGCGGGGCAGCACGTTCTTGGCATCCGTTGTCGCGGGGGCCACAATGTGCTCATATCCATCCGCCAGCGACACGATCAGCGCCGCCGTGGTTTCGGCCAGGCGATGCCCAAGTGAGGCATCTTCTGCCACCAGCACCTTGGACACACCCTCAATCTTGGACGCTGCTTCACCCGCCGCCGCGGCAGAACCACCGGCGCAGAGCACAGTCACGTCACCCATTTGTTTGGCCGCTGTCACCGCCTTGGCGGTCGCGTCCATGGCCAATTCGCCATCATTCACTTCAGCAAGAAGAAGTACAGACATCACACAGCTCCCACTTCTTTGAGTTTCGATACCAGCTCATCCACAGAGCCCACCATCTCGCCCGCTTTGCGCGCTTCTGGCTCTTCCGTCTTCACAATCTCCAGCCGCGGAGAAACGTCAACGCCGTAATCTGCCGCAGTCTTCTCATCCAGCGGCTTTTTCTTCGCTTTCATGATGTTGGGCAGCGATGCATAACGCGGCTCATTGAGGCGCAGGTCCACTGTCACGATCGTCGGCATCTTCACCTTGATCGTCTGCAGACCGCCATCCACTTCGCGTGTGACAACTGCGCTGTCACCTTCGATGTCCAGACCGCTGGCAAAGGTACCCTGGCTCCAACCCAAGAGCGCCGACAGCATCTGACCGGTGGCGTTCATATCATTATCAATGGCCTGCTTGCCTGCGATCACAAGGCCCGGCTGCTCTTCGTCAACAACGGCTTTGAGGATTTTGGCAACCGCCAAAGGCTCAATATCCGTGTGTACATCGTCGGCAGCCACGACGAGGATCGCACGATCTGCGCCCATGGCAAGGGCGGTGCGCAGCGTTTCCTGGGATTGCTTAACACCGATGGACACAGCGACCACTTCGTCGGCTTTGCCCGCTTCCTTCAGGCGGATGGCCTCTTCGACAGCAATTTCGTCAAAGGGGTTCATCGACATTTTGACATTGGCAAGATCGACACCGGACCCGTCCGCCTTGACGCGAACTTTCACGTTGTAGTCGATCACGCGCTTCACAGGTACGAGCACCTTCATGGGCATAATCTCCAGTTGGAATATAAAGGACCCCTCACGTGAGGACCCCTAGCGTTTGGCTGCACCGTTCCTATCGTTTCAGAAGGCTCGAGGACAGCGCAAAATCGTCACGTTTGGGCCTCGCGACGTCGCGTTTGTGACCTGTTAACGCGGGATTTAATCAAAAGCCCGTCCCGTAAACCTTGGAATCGCCCGCCCCGGACGTGATCCGGGGCCTCGCCGATCGAAAGAATGAGGCCCCGGATCACGTCCGGGGCGGGTGTCGCAAAGCCCGCTACCGGTTCGCGCCGGGCACCCACAAAACGTCATCCTTGCCGTTGTTGTTGGCAATGCGCGAGGCCACAAAAAACCAATCGCTCAAACGGTTTAGGTATTTCACGGCGTCGGGGTTCACGGCCTCCATCGTGGCCAGTTCCACCGCCAATCGCTCCGCCCGCCGCGCCACCGTGCGGCACACATGGAGCGCGGCGGCCAGCTCGGACCCGCCCGGCAAAACAAAGCTGCGCAGCGGCTCCAGATGCTTGTTCATGGCATCAATCTCTGCCTCCAGACGCTCCACCTGGCTCGCGGCGACGCGCAAGGGCGGGTACTCGGCCTCGGCATCTTTTTCCATATCCGGCCGGCACATATCCGCCCCCAGATCAAAGAGATCGTTTTGAATGCGCGACAGGGCCGCGTCCGTCTCTCCGCTCGCCTTCAGCCGCGCCATGCCCACGGTGGCGTTGAGCTCATCAGACGTGCCATAGGCCGTGACCCGCATTGAATGCTTCGCCACCCGCGCGCCATTGCCAAGCGCGGTTTCGCCTGCATCACCTGTTTTCGTGTAGATTTTGCTGAGAACGACCATGGTGATCCCCTTGGTTTTATCCGTTGTCGCCGCGGATCATCACAAAAAGCAGGATCGCGGCGACCGCGATGAACTGTGCAATAATCCGCAATTTCATGAATTTGTTTGACCGTTTGGAGCTCTCTATATCGCCCTTGCCAAATTGGCTAATCCCCATAACGAGAACAACAGCCACTACCGCGCAGGCGAGGGCTGCAAAGATGAAAAGAGGGTCAGAGAGCATCGTGTTGGGTCCTTACTGTGCCTGACTGCGTGACATAGAGTGGATGCACCGCAAAGCGAAGGAATTGTTATAGACGCATGCTTTAAAAGAATGCGACCGAAGTCTTTTCAAGACGCAGCGGTCAGTTCCCCCGCATCAACAACCAATCGAGCGCGCGTGTTGATCCAACCCGCTTGAAAAACCCCGCCAAATAGGTGGGCGTCGTCACATAATAGCGCGCCCTTGGCCGGGGCGCCTCCAACGCATGGATCAGCTTTTTGGTCACAGCCTCAGCTGGCAGTTCAAACCGGTCTGGCGCCCCATGCCCGTAAAGCCGCGCCATCAGCTTTTTGTAATCGTCCGCCCGCGCCGCGTTTTCCCAATCGATCCAGCGTTCGAAATGCGCCATGGCGTTCTCGCGGATCTTCGACGTCACCGGCCCTGGTTCAATCAGGATGAATTCAATCCCTGTGCCCTGCATCTCCAGCCGCATTGTATCGGTCAGCCCTTCCAACGCGTATTTCGTCGACACATACGCCCCACGCCAGGGCTGCGCCACAAAGCCCAGGATTGATGAGTTTTGCACAACGCGCCCATGCCCTTGCGCCCGCATCACCGGAATGACGGCGCGGGTCAGGGTGTGCCAGCCAAAAAAATTGGCCTCAAAAATCGCGCGCAGCCCGTCGGTGGGCATATCCTCCACCAGCCCGGGGCTGGCGAATGCGCCATTGTTAAACAGCGCGTCCAGTGTGCCGCCTGTCGCCTCCAAAACCTCAGCCAGCCCGGCCTCGATCGTCGCCTCATCCTGATAATCTATGCGCGGGCTTTCAAAGCCCTCGTCGCGCAGGCGCGCGCAGTCTTCTTTTTTGCGACAAGAGGCAAACACCCGCCAACCGCGCGCCCGCATACCCCGCGCGGCATCAAGCCCAATGCCCGACGAACATCCTGTGATCAAAAGGGTCTTGCCGCTCAAAACCTGGTTATTCCGGTTCCGTCAGCAGCCATTCCGCCACCCATCCGGTCTCATACCCATCGACCACCTGCACATTAAGCCAACCATGCCCCGGATCCTCCAACACGGCCACCTCAGCGCCTTTGGACACCTGCATCACCCGATCAAAGGTAAGCCCGGGGCCAGAGCGCAGATCGATGATGTTTTCCTTCACCCAACGGATCTGACTTTGGTCAAATGTCACCTCTCCCAGGGCCGCTGCCACGGCGGCATCAATGGCGGAGCTGTCCTCTTCCGTGTTGGACCTGATCTGAAACGTGGTCTCCGGCAAGGCCATGGTCAGAAGCTCAGCCTTGGGTCGGGTGGCTTCGGCCTCTAAAATACCGGTCGCGTCCGATCTCACAGACGCAAATGTCAGCGCAAGCTCATCGGTTTCTTCTTCAACGGTGCCAAGCTCCTCAAATGTATTGGCAACCCGCTCAACCGCTGCCGATGTTTGACGTGCTGTTTGGGGCTCAGGCGGCGCACGGAAATTCATCCGCTCCTCGGGCGGCAGTTTCGCCTGTGCCTGCAGGGAATTGGGCGCAGGCTCATAGGACGCACCACCGCTCAGCACGTAAAACGCGACCCCCAAAAACGCCAAACAGATAACGACGAACCGCCACATCTCGCAGACCTCCGGACTTTCCCCACTCTCGTTTTACACGATTCGGCCAAGCGCTTCATGGGAAAACCGGGACCGCTTTCCCCCTTTGGTTCAGGATGCCGCTTTACCCCTTTTTTCAAAGCCGCTATCACATCATCTATGAGCGATCAGGCAGACACCCCCAATATAGACCCCGAAGAAGTCGCAGAACCGCTGCGCCGCGCCATTGGCGAGCGCTACCTGACCTATGCGCTCTCTACCATCATGCACCGCGCGCTGCCCGATGCCCGTGACGGTCTCAAACCCGTCCATCGCCGCATCCTATACGCCATGCGCGAATTGCGCCTAAGCTCTACCGGCGGCTTTAGAAAATCCGCCAAGATCAGCGGCGATGTCATGGGCAACTATCACCCCCATGGGGATGCTGCGATCTATGACGCGATGGCGCGGCTCGCGCAGGATTTCGCCGTCCGCTACCCCCTCGTCGATGGGCAAGGCAATTTCGGCAATATCGACGGTGATAACCCGGCCGCGTCGCGCTATACCGAAGCGCGGATGACAGCCGTGGCCGAAGCACTTCTCGACGGGCTGGCCGAAAACGCGGTGGATTTCCGAGACAATTACGACGGCACGCTGACTGAGCCTGTCGTGCTGCCTGCCGCCTTTCCCAACCTGCTCGCCAATGGCTCCAGCGGCATCGCCGTGGGCATGGCCACCAACATCCCGCCGCACAACATCGCGGAATTGGTCGATGCCTGCCTGCATCTCATCAAAACCCCCGATGCCCGTGACGACACACTTCTGAAATACGTCCCCGGCCCCGATTTCCCCACCGGCGGCGTGCTGGTCGAAGGGCCCGACGCCATCGCGGCAGCCTACAGGACCGGCAGGGGCTCCCTGCGCCTGCGCTGCGCGTGGGAGGTGGAGGATATGGGCCGCGGTCAATGGCAGATCGTGGTCTCTGAGATCCCCTATCAGGTGCAAAAATCCAAGCTCATCGAAAAAATTGCCGAGCTGATCCAAACCAAGAAAATCCCGATCCTGGCCGATGTCCGCGATGAAAGCGCCGATGACGTCCGCCTGATCCTCGAGCCGCGCTCGAAAAACGTGGCGCCTGACGTGCTCATGGGCATGCTCTTCCGCAATTGCGATCTCGAAGTGCGGTTTTCGCTCAATATGAACGTCCTCATCGACGGCCTCACGCCCAAGGTTTGCTCGATGAAGGAGGTGCTGCGCGCCTTCTTGGATTTCCGGCGCGAGGTTCTGATCCGCCGCTCCCAGCACCGGATGGAGAAAATCGACCACCGTCTCGAAGTGCTCGAAGGCCTGATCGTCGCCTTCCTCAACCTCGACCGCGTGATTGACATCATCCGCTATGACGACGATCCCAAGGCCGCCCTCATGCGCGAAAACTGGGGGCAGACATTTACTCGCGCCACCGATGAAAGCGATTATGTCACCCCCGCCGCGGGCGGAGAGGCCGATGGACTGACCGAGGTTCAGACCGAGGCCATCCTCAACATGCGCCTGCGCAGCCTGCGTCGCCTTGAGGAAATGGAACTCCTCAACGAACGCGACAAGCTGATGGAAGAACGCGCCGGGCTCGAAGACCTTCTCGAAGACGAAACCCTGCAATGGACCGAAATCGCCGATCAGCTCAAAGACGTCAAAAAGACCTTCGGCAAGGACTACGAGGGCGGCGCGCGCCGCACCCGCATCGAAGAGGCCGGTGAAGTCGAAGAGGTGCCGCTTGAGGCCATGATCGACAAAGAGCCCATCACGGTCGTCTGCTCCAAAATGGGCTGGATCCGCGCCATGTCGGGCCATATCGACCTCGACCGCGAGTTGAAGTTCAAAGACGGCGACGAAGGCCGCTTCACCTTCCATGCGGAGACCACCGATAAGGTGCTGCTCTTTGGCTCCAACGGCCGCTTCTACACGCTGGCCGCCTCCAACCTACCCGGCGGGCGCGGCATGGGGGAGCCTGTGCGCCTGATGGTTGATCTGCCCAATGAGGCCGAGATCGTCGCGCTCTTTATCCACCGCCCCGGCGGCAAGCTCCTTGTGGCCTCCTCGGCAGGCGACGGGTTCGTCATCGCCGAAGATGACGCCATCGCCCAAACCCGCAGCGGGCGACAGGTGCTCAACGTCAAAGACACCATTCGCGCCGTGGTCTGCAAACCGGTTGAGGGCGATCACGTGGCCTGCGTCGGCGAAAACCGCAAAGTGCTGATCTTCCCGCTCTCCGAGCTGCCCGAAATGGGCCGCGGCAAAGGCGTGCGCCTGCAACGCTACAAGGATGGCGGGCTCTCGGATGCCACCACCTTCACCCTGGCCGAGGGTCTCAGCTGGCTGGATCCGGCGGGCCGCACCCGGACCGAACACGCGCTGGCCGAATGGGTGGCCAAACGCGCCAGCGCCGGTCGCATGGCCCCGCGCGGCTTCCCCAGAGACAACATGTTCACCTGACATGGGCGGCGGGATGATGATGCAGAAACTCGCGTTTTGCTTGATGGGCTTGGCGCTGTCGGCCTGCGCGGGCGCGGGGGATCTCGATGGCCGTCCAGTTTATCTAGGTGATTTCAAACTGGGCCATAACATTGTCGTGGCCCCGGGTCTCGTCAAAGGCCCCGCCTCCCGCGAGGCCAGTGAAGACGAATGGATCGCGGCCGTCAAACAGGCGGTGGATGATCGCTTTGGCCGCTACGAGGGCGCGAGGTTCGTCAATCTCGGCATCCGCGTCGATGGCTATGTGCTCGCTGTCACGGGCGTGCCGGTCGTCGCCGCGCCCCGCTCTGCGCTCATCATCAGTGTCACCGCCTGGAATGACGCCGAGGCGCGCAAATTCAATGAAGAGCCCAAGACCATCACGGTGGTGGAAGATCTCTCCGCTGACACCGCGCTCTCCTCCGGTCTCACGCAGACCAAAGAACAACAGATCGAAAACCTCTCCGTGAACGCCGCCAAGCTGATTGAAAAATGGCTCGTGGAGCAAAACAACGAATTCGGCTGGTTTGAGGCCGATGGTGTGCCCGCTAAGGACAAAAGCACGCCACGCTTCCAACCGGGCCTCACAGCGCCCGCAGCTGGCGTGGAAGAGGACGTGCCGACCTCTGAGGGCGCTGAGGATGAGCCTGCCTCCGAAGACGATCCAACGCCAACCACATAAACAACCCGCCCCGGTCGTGATCCGGGGCCTAGTGGTTTGGAAAGCGGAGGCCCCGGATCACGTCCGGGGCGGGTGGCGCAAAAGACGATGTTCAACCCACATTCCACGGAACCGCTTGATTTCCACGCCCGAACCCAATAGATGCCCCGGCAGTGTAGATATTGGGCCGCGAGAGGCCTGCAAAACAAAGGGCGCTCTGAGATATGGCGAAGGAAAAGTTTGATCGTTCGAAACCGCATGTGAACATTGGCACGATCGGCCATGTTGACCATGGCAAGACGACGCTGACGGCTGCGATCACGAAGCAGTTTGGCGAGTTCAAGGCCTATGATCAGATTGATGCCGCGCCGGAAGAAAAGGCCCGTGGCATCACCATCTCGACCGCGCATGTGGAATATGAGACGGATGCCCGTCA
>JBCBVL010000010.1:0-69237 GCA_039817595.1 Pseudomonadota bacterium | reverse complement strand
TCACCAACTGGAACCACCTGGCTGAACTAGTTGGAGAACTCTTTGGTAAGATACCTTATGTTCCCGAACTAAGCGCTAGGCCACGGGTTTGACGCCTTCGAGCGTATCAATGCGGATTGCCCCGCGAGACGTGCTTTGCTCCAAAGCACGGGCCTCGGGTGCTGGCGGGTCGCCAGCCACGTGGTGAAACTCAGCGATCGCGCCAAGGGAGCCCATGTTCCATCCGGCGTCAGGATCGTTGAGCCCGTCGCGTAGAACGCTTTCAAGTTGCAGCATGTCCCGTCTCCTTCATGCTTGTCACCCAATTTTCGGCACCTTGGTGCACGGCATCATACACCGCGCGGCCCACGGCCTCACCAATCTCTGTGTGCAGACCCGCATACCGTACCGCACCTTCCGGGCTTGCCACTGCGACACAATCGGTCCCTGTACCGGTGCTTGTGCCCTTCGGCGTTTTGTGACCTACATCCATCACCGCAGCGGTTCGGGCCTCCACCGCGATGCTCATCGCCTCAAGAAGCGCGGCCTGTGTCAGGCCGATATTAAGCCGCACAGCCACGTTGATCGTGCCCCAATGTGCCCCGCTGCGATCCACCCTGTGGCCCACACGTTCGGCGTTGGAAAAACCTACGGTGGCAACGGCATGCGCCTCAACCTCGCCAACGCTGGAATGCGCGTCGTTAAAATGCTGCAATCCGCGAGACGTAAGAAACGTCACGGCGTCTAAAGCACCATGGGCCGCCAATTCATCAGCCAGCCAAGCATCAACATCAAGGTCCACTGGTAAATCTGCATTGCGCACCTCGCGCCAGAGAATGCGATCTGCAATTACAAAACCGGGTCGGTTGATGGCCCAACTCAGCACTTGCATGGGCTGGCCCAAGTCAAAGTGCAGCCACGGCCTTGCGAGCGTGGCAGAGCTCATTTGACCACATCCAAAGGTTGATAAACTGGGCCATCATCGGTTGTCTGGTACCACGCAGTGATGCCAAAGACCTCCGCCAGGCGCGCCTTGGTCAGAACCTCGCTTGGCGGGCCATCCGCCACCAACCCGCCTTTGCCCAGCATGATAAGCCGCGTGCAATGGCGCGCTGCAAGTCCCAGATCATGAAGCGAAACAAGGCATGATTTGCCGACATCTGTCAGGGCCTTGAAGCTTTGCATCGTGGCAATCTGATGCGCAGGATCAAGCCCTGCCACGGGTTCATCCGCCAGCAAAAGCGGGGTTTGCTGCGCCATCGCGCGCGCGATCAGAACGCGGGCTTGTTCCCCCCCGGACAGGCGCGTGGCGGCCCTGTCGCGCATGTGAACAAGATCCATTTGAGCAAGAGCGCCCTCAACAGCAGCGTGATCTTCCTCAGATGGGGCAAGCATACTGCTCAGGTATGGAATGCGCCCCAACATGACAACAGTTTGAACGGACAGGGGCCAGGCAACCTCACGCGATTGCGGCATCCACGCGGCATGTTTGGCCCGTTCCGCCTCAGGCAAAGACGCCAGTGAACTTTGTCCAGAAAAGGGCACAAGCCCCAAGCTCGCACGCATGAGAGTTGTCTTGCCCGCCCCGTTAGGTCCGATGAGGCCCACAAGCTCACCCGAGCCGATCTCAAAGCACACATCGCGCAGAACATCGCGCCTTTGCAACGTAACTGACAGTTTGGAGAGGGTCAGCAGGCTCATATCCGCTCTCTCCTCAGTTTGAGGATAAGATGAAGAAAGAGCGGCGCACCGATCAGCGCGGTGACAACGCCAAGTTTCAGGTCGCGCGATGGCAGGATCATCCGCGCAGCAATGTCGGCCGCCAGCACCATCGCGGCACCGCCAAGCGCTGAGGCCCAGAGCAAGCGAGACGGGTGCGCGCCGACCAATGGCCGCAATATGTGAGGCACCACAAGCCCAACGAACCCGATGGCACCTGCGACGGCAGTGCCCGCACCCACCACACATGTTACCCCGCTGATCAGCCCCAGCCGGAGCCGACCGAGCCTCACCCCCATGGCTTGCGCTGCATCCTCTCCCAAGGTTAGCGCATCAAGGCCCCGGCCCAGGCGGCTGAGAAGCAGCCAGCCAACGATCATGAAAGGAAGCGCAAGCCACACATGGGTCATTGAGCGATCCGCCAGCGAGCCCATCATCCAAAAGACGATCTCGTTGGCAGCAAAAGGGTTAGAAGACAAGTTCAGCACCAGCGATGTGAGCGCAGCAGCCAAGGCCGAAACCGCGATACCCGCGAGGATCAGACTAAGCGATGTGCCCCCGGGACCAGCCAATGCCATCACGACAAACACGCCCACCGCCGCGCCAAGAAGCGCTGTCAGAGGCAGCGCGAGTGCGAAAGCCGCCGCTGCGCCCGTGTGGATCGCAAGAACGGCGCCAAATGCGGCGGATCCCGACACGCCAATAAGGCCCGGCTCTGCCAGCGGGTTGCGCAGATATCCCTGCATCGCGGCGCCAGCAAGGCCAAGGCTTGCCCCGATCATCACAGCCAACAGCGCACGCGGCAGACGGATTTCGCGCATCACCAGGGTCAGCGGCCCGCCATCGCCGTTGATCAGTGCAGAAAGGCTCTCCGCCGGGCCGATGCCGGCCGGACCAATCACCAACGAGCCCAGAAAAAGCACCACCACAAGCGCGCTCAACATCCCCATGAGCCGCATCACTGCGACGCCCCGCTCATCTTTTCGCGGTCGCGGGCGAGCGTCTCTATGGCGCGCAAAACAAAGGGCGTGCCGCACACCCAATCATGATCAGTGATCGCCGATGTGCCTCGCGTCTTGCGCATCTTTTGCACCACGGGATGGGCGAGGATGTCCTCTGATCGCGACGCGCCGGGATAGGGTCGTGACGTTATCACCGCGTCAGGGTTGGTTAATGCGAGCACTTCAAGCGGCATTTTCATACCTGAGCGATAGCCGTGCTCAGCGCCGGCATTGGCAAACCCCGCCATCGACAGGATCTGTCCTGCGAGAGACTGCTCACCTGACGTGTAGCCATTGGCATAATAAAGCACCGCACTTGGCCGATCAGATACAGTCTTTTGCAACTCGCGAAGCTGCGCATTGAAGTCGCTGAGCAGATCCTGCGCGGCCTCTGATCGTTGCAGCACCTCACCCATCTGGGCGATGCGATCTGCGACATCGGATAGGGAATAGGCCGGATCAAAAACAACCACTGGAATGTTGAGCCGCCGCAGCATGGCCACCGTCTCACGCGTGGAAAAAGCACCTGCGATGACGAGGTCGGGTTGCATCAGATAAATTTCTTCGGCCAGGCCGTGATTGATAACGAAGTTTTCGGCCTCCTTCACCATCGCAGAAGACCGGGGGTCAAGCGCGATGTAGGACACAGAATGCAGTTGCCCCGGACCAGCCAGCATCATCGCCAACTGATCCGTGCAAAGGTTCATCGACACCACCTTTTGTGGCGCCTCAGCATGGGCGGCCGCCGCCCAAAAAAGAGTGGCGGCCAGCGCGGCACAGAAAGACCGCGCCGCGCCATTCATCAGTTCAACGCCGCAACGACGCCGAAGAAGATGGTGCGCCCTTCGGTGGCGTAGCCATCCAGTTCTTCGTAGTCTTCGTCAAAGACATTGCGGATATTGGCATATATACGAATGTTCTGTGTCACCTGATGGGTCATTCCCAAATTCACCAATGTGTAGTCAGACAATTTGATCTGGTTGGCCCCAAAAGAAGCGGCCGTGAAATCCGTATCAAAAAGACCGGCCACATGCTGCACTTCGGCGTTAAATCGCGTCTTTTCGTTCGGCAGAGTATAGCCCATTTGCAAGAGCGTTTCATTCTCCGGGCGGCGCACCTCAATTGAGCCATTGGGGTTCTCGGCATCGAGCCATGTGTGGTACAGCCCGACGTCCAGACGATCAGTTACATCGATGCGTGTTGAAACCTCGATGCCCTGACGATCGCTTTCACCGGCCTGGTTGATCGGCGTGCCGATAAAAGTGATGGGGTCAAAAATGGCGGTGATTTCGTCGGTCACGACCTGATTGAAATACGTCACGTCTATGATGCCGCGCCCACCAAGGAATTGTTGTTCAATGCCGATATCCCAGCCTTCGCTTTGTTCGGGCTCCAGGTTTGGATTGGGAATGAAGTTGTTGGAAAAGCCAAACTGCTCAAACAATGTGGGGTTCTGCACACCGGTGCCGTAAGAGGCGTGGACCCGGGTGAGTTGACTGGGGAACATGTATGATGCGCCGACAGCAAACGTGGTTTCATCGTCAAACCTGTCGTTGAAATCATGGCGCACGCTGCCCTGAACCGCAAATCCGTTTTCAAACTTTCCTTGATATTCAAAAACAAGACCTGTCTGTTCTCGCGTTTGCTTGATCAAAGCCGTGGGCGCAAAAACCAACGCTGGATTGTTGTTCACAAAGGTCTCATACTCATACTGCGCGGCGAAAGTCAGAATATGATTGGCGGTTTCGACAGCGCCACCATCAAGGGCATAAGACCCTCGATACCCCACTTTTGTGCGCGTGCCCGTGTTGTCAAAGCTGGGCAGAGCAAAGCTGTTATCCCCTTGGCGGTTGATATCCGAATAGCTCACGTCAAGCCGATGGGTCAAACGACCGCCCAGCGTGTCCAGCGCCGCAAATACAGAGCCGAACGTTTCCTGCACTGTCGCGTTTGAGGCGTCATCAAACACCAACCCGGGGCGTGTCAGCGCGCCGAAAAAGAACCCATCTGTATCGGATATACGGTCCACATGCCGCAGCGTGCCGCCGACCGTGAATGTGTCCGTCACATCATAGCTGCCGACAAGGTTGTAGGTACGATTGAGATCGCCATCATCCTCACCACCAGGCGTGTCGGAGATATCAAAACCCCCTGTGTCGCGACGTGCGGCAGAAAAGCTCAGGTTGCCACGTGGCGTTTTCAAACGCACAGCCATGCGGCCTTCCGTTGTTCCATCTGAGCCAACTTCGACGCCAACTTCACCAGTGATCCCCGGTTCGGTTGCGCGTTTGGTGGTGATTGAGATCACGCCACCGATCGCATTTGAGCCATAGATCGAGGACTGAGGACCGCGCAGAATTTCAATGCGCGCGATGTCAGCGGCCAGCAGACCACTAAAATCATACTCCCCTTGGCTTGGATCGGCCACTTCCACCCCGTCGATCAGAACCAGCGTGTGATTGCCCTCGTTGCCGCGCAGACGAATCTGGGTCAGCCCCCCAAAGCCGCCTGTGCGCGACACCGACACACCAGGGAGCGAGCGGATCAGATCGGCAGCGTAAAGCGCTTCACCGCGGTCTTCGATATCTTCTTCGGTCAAAACAGTGCTGGACCTGCCATAAACGCTGCTTTCCACCGGCGTCAGACCGCCAGACAGGATCAAAGTCCCAAGGCTAAGCTCGTCTTGGTCCTGGGACAATGCAGGTTGAGAAACTAGAATCGTAGATGCGGCCAATACACCCAAAGTACGCCGTGTCATAAAAACACTCCCTTCATACGCGCAATGCGCGGTACAACGTGGTTTGCCGACAAAGGGTAAGGCCCCGCCGACGGTTAAAGTGCCACCACGCCGGAAGGTCCGTAGTCTCAAACGCGCCCCGCGTCCGGACTGGGTGATCACCTCGGCAGGTCTCCTGACTTGCGGGTCAAAGCTGGGCCGGGTCTTCCCATCATGCTTTGCACGACAGTGACATTAATCCGGCTTCGCTCACCGCCTACAGTTGCGGGGGCAGTCACGGAATTGGCGCCTGTTGGCTACACCTCACCGCGTTCCCTATTATCCAAGCAATCGCTTGCTCGGACCGAAGTGACAAAACGCATAATCGATTCTTTGTCAGGGGCAAAGGAAAACACGCATGCAATGAATTGGATGCGGCATCGACACAACTCTTGTGTCCAAGTCTTTGAGGTTACGTGTAAAACCTCGCCTCGCATGACGAGGTGTTGGGCCCGGTCTGCATAACGCAGCATTGTCAAAACCGATCAACACCCGTGAGGTCTCGCCTCATGCGTCAGGCCAATACCTGATTTAATCAACACTTTTCGGTGACTTACGCCCTGAAAAACACGTTTGCTTGTCGCTTACCGCGCGTAAGAGCAGGCTAATCTCCTTACGCGGCCGCAAAAGGCTTCCCAAGCCAGTGCATCATAAGTTGTTTCCTCAATTTTTTGCTGCAATTTCCAGCCTATGGCGGTCCTGGCGCAAAAAAAATCTAGCGAGATCTCGAAAATTCTGGGATGATGTTAGGGCTAACTGAAAATTTGGGAGGATTTTTTATGGCTTGGACGAAACCAGTGCTTCTCGAAATTGAGTGCGGCATGGAAATCAATATGTACGGTCCTGATTACGAAGACGAACGCGAAATTCCGTTTTAGGCATTTCTGCGTGCGAACTTGAGTTTTCGTGCGCTTGTACTTGGTGCTGCTGCCGGAGGCGGATTGCCTCAATGGAACTGCGGATGTTTAAACTGCACCCTGGCGCGGCAAGGTAAGATCAAAAGCTCCACCCAGTCCTCTATCGCTGTGACAGGCGATGGCGCAACTTGGGCAATGTTCAACGCATCACCGGATGTCAGAATTCAGCTGACCCGGGCGGCCCCTTTGCATCCAACGGGATTGCGTGATGTGCCACTATCTTCGGTCGTTTTGACCAATGGGGACATTGATCATGTGGCCGGTCTGTTAACGCTTCGGGAACAACAACATTTTGACCTATTCGCAACCCAGGGCATTCATGACGTGTTAAATCAAAATCCGATTTTCGACGCTCTCAAACCCGATATTGTCCCGCGTCGGCCTATTGCACTAAACCAACCGTTTGAGCCGTCGACGGGGCTGACCGCAGAACTCTTCGCAGTGCCAGGAAAGGTGCCGCTTTATATGGAAGGCGACACCGTTGAGACAGAATTGGTGGGGGAACAAACGGTTGGTGTCGCGCTTTCTGCCCATGGCAAAACGGCTTTCTATATTCCCGGATGCGCCAAGCTGGATGATGATCTCCGCGCGCGTCTTGATGGCGCGGACCTGGTGTTCTTTGACGGCACTTTGTGGTCAGACGATGAGATGCAAACAGAAGGCGTAGGGCACAAAACGGGCAAGCGCATGGGCCACATGTCGATGAGCGGGCCGGAAGGATCAATCGCTGCTTTTGAAGGGCTTTCAATCGGGCAGAAAATCTTTGTGCATATGAACAACACAAACCCGGTGTTTCGCCCGGATGCCCCGGAACGGGCAATCGCAGAGGCAGCCGGGTGGGTCATCGCCGAGGACGGCATGGAGGTGCGACCATGACGGGTCGCGCCGCGCAAACCCGCCAGGCGTTCGAGGCCCGTTTGCGCCAGATCGGGGCAGAGAGATACCATGATTTGCATCCCTTCCACCACCGCCTACACGGGGGCGGGTGTTCCGCCGATCAGGTGCGCGCTTGGGTGATCAATCGGTACTATTATCAACAGTCGATCCCGATGAAAGATGCGGCCTTTATGTCGCGCGTGGAAGACCCCGCATTGCGACGTCAATGGCGGTCGCGGCTTGAGGATCACGACGGCACCGATGACCAAGAAGGTGGCATCAAACGCTGGCTGCGGCTGGCCCAGGCGGTTGGGCTGGACCCTGATTATGTGTCGTCTTGCGAGGGGGTCTTGCCCGCCACGAAATTCGCCGTCGATGCCTATGTGCGGTTTGTGCGCGACAAAAGCCTGCTTGAGGCTGTTGCCGCATCCCTGACGGAGCTTTTCGCCCCCAAGATCCACGCCGACCGAATCCAAGGCCTTCTGACCAACTATGAATTCGCAGATGACGCGTCGCTCGCCTACTTCAAAAACCGGCTGAAAGAAGCGCCTAAGGATGTGGCTTTTGGCCTGTCCTGGGTACTGGACAATGCGGATAGCCCGGAAAAACAAGATGCAGCTGCCGCGGCGTTGATCTTCAAAACGGACGTGCTCTGGTCACAGCTTGATGCGATTTGGTCGGCCTATGTGGAGCCGGCGCGCATTCCTCCAGGCGCTTGGCAACCGGGTCAGGGTCTTTTGCTCAGGAGGGCATCTTGATGGAGTTGAGTGACGTTCCAAAACTGCCGCGCGGTGTGCGTATCCACCATGACAAGGTCCGCGACGCTTGGGTGCTCTTGGCACCGGAACGCGCCATCACGCTGGATCCTGTTGGCCAAGCGATTTTGGAAAAGGTCGACGGCACCCGGAGCTTTGACGATATCACAAAGGCTCTTGCAGAAAAATACAACGCACCCGCGCAACAAATTCGAGAAGACAGCGCCGGGTTTCTGACCGCCCTGAAAAATCGCAGATTTCTGGATATCGCGGAATGAGGCCTCCGCCCCCCATGGCCATGCTGGCCGAGCTGACGCATCGGTGCCCTCTCTCCTGCCCTTACTGTTCCAACCCGATTGAACTGATGCGCGCGAATCAGGAGCTCGATACATCCACGTGGACGCGCGTTTTTGCGCAAGCGGCTGATTTGGGTGTTTTGCAGTTGCACCTCTCAGGCGGTGAGCCCGCCGCGCGCCGTGACCTGACCGAGTTGGTCAAAGCGGCCCGCGATGCAGGGCTTTACACCAACCTTATCACCTCTGGTATCGGCCTGACTCAAAAACGTCTGATCGAGCTGGATGCGGTGGGCCTTGATCACGTTCAACTCTCTTTACAAGGGACAACACCCGAACTGGCCGATGAGATCGGTGGCTACCGCGGCGGTTTCCAGCGCAAGACGGAGGTTGCAAAATGGATCGGTGAGATTGGCTTTCCGCTCACTCTCAACGTGGTTTTGCACCGCCGCAACCTCCATCAAATCCCCCAAGCGCTTGAGATTGCGCAGGATATTGGCGCGCGCCGCATAGAGATCGCGACCGTGCAATTCCACGGCTGGGCCCTGGCCAATCGCGATGCATTGATGCCGACGAAAGCCCAGGCACAAGAGGCTATCAAGATCGTGACCAAAGCCCGTCACGCCCTGAAAGGAAAGCTGGTGATTGATTTCGTGCCAGCAGATTACCATGACCATTTGCCCAAACGCTGCATGGGCGGATGGGGTACAACGGGGCTAAATATCGCTCCTGATGGTCAGGTCCTGCCCTGCCACGCAGCGCAGACCATTCCGCATCTCACATTCGATAATGTACGCGACAAATCCCTGTCCGATATCTGGTTCAAAGGTGCAGCCTTCAACGCCTATCGCGGTGATCAATGGATGCCTGTCACCTGCAAAACCTGCGACCGCAAGGAAATCGATTTTGGTGGGTGCCGGTGCCAGGCCATGGCGCTTACCGGTGATCCAAATGCAACCGATCCGGTCTGTGCCAAATCCCCGCATCATATCGCCGTTAAGCAACAAGCGCAGGCGCACGCGGCCATGGGCGATGACGTTGCGCTGACCTACCGAAAGGCCCCTGACAAAGCAGCTCAGGCGGCGGAGTGATCCTAACCAACAAAAAGGTACCCCTATGAAGATCACAAGACGACAGAACATGACATTGATGGGCGGCGCGCTCGCGGCATCAGTTGCCCCTTCGATCCTCACCTCCTCAGATGCTGTTCATGACGTCGAAATGCTAAACCATCACCCCGACGATAAAAAAGAGCTGATGGTATTTTACCCCGACATCGTGATGGTGCAGCCCGGCGATGTGATCCGGTTTCTGGCAACCGACAACAACCACAACAGCCAGGCGCGCGATGATATGCTGCCCGAAGGCGTGGAGCCGTGGAAAAGTAAGATCGGCAAAGAGTTTGAACTGACCCTCGAGGTCGAGGGCGCCTATGGCTATTTCTGCACCCCGCACAAGACCTATGGCATGGTCGGGTTGATCCTCGTGGGCGACGTCTCAAGCAATTACGAGACCCTCAAAACCGTCCGCCAGCGCAGCAAATCCAAAGCCCGTTTCAAGGACATTTTTGCCCGCGCGGACGCCATGCTGGCCGCGCAAACATGAGGCACCGAAGAGTTAGGCATTTCGAGCAACTGAAAAAGGAGAGGGCCAGCAAGGCCACGCAATTTGAGCTTTAGGGAGGACAAACATGAAGTTCCGAAATCTTGTAAGCACTTTACCGATTATGGCCTTGGCCGCGGCAGGGGCCAGCCCCGCGCTGTCTCAGGATCTTAGCCAAGAGGTTGTTCTGGATGGGTTGGAAAGCCCTTGGGACATGGCATTCCTGGACGATGGCACGATGTTCTATACTGAAAAATGTGACGGGTTGTCTGTCATGATGCCGTCAGGAGACGTGAACGCGCTTTTAGGGATGAATGAGTCCGAGGGCTACAATTCCGTTGCCGAAGACCTGTTCTGCGAGGGTCAGGCCGGGATGATGGGCGTGGCAGTGGATCCCGATTTTGCCGACAATCGCCGGATCTATGTCTATTCCACATCCAACATGTCGACCCCGCACACCAACCGCCTGATGCGGCTGGAGGTGAGCGAGGATTTCACCAGCGTGTCGGAACGCACCGATATCGTTGAGGATGTGCCCTATAAAATGGCTGCGTCCGATCACCCGTTTGGAGGACCGGGTGCGCATAATGGCGGGCGCGTGCGGTTCAATCCGGCCGATGGGTTTCTCTATCTGACGACTGGCGACACCCACAATGGGGAGGTGCCCCAAAGCCCGACCATGATGGGATCCAAAGTCATGCGGATGGATACGGATGGGTCCCCCGCGGCCAGCAACACGCCGCCTTTTGGCTTTGACAAGCGGACCTACACCTACGGCCACCGCAACGTCCAAGGCATTGCTTTCCACCCCGAAACGGGTGCGGCGATCACGGCAGAGCACGGCCCATGGCATTCCGATGAGGTGACCGTGCTGCGCAATGGCGGCAACGCCGGGTGGGATCCGCGCCCGAACATGGCCGGTCGCGGCGATTGCCCGGACAATTACTGCGGCTATAGCCCCAACCAAATGGTGGGTGACAACCGCTTCCTGCGCGCGGCCTGGATGCCGATGACGGATTTTGAAACCTATCCAAGCGCCATGCCCCCGATCTGGAACAACAACGGTTGGTCGCAGGGCACATCGTCGAACGCGTTCCTCACTGGGGACCAATGGGGCGATTTGGAAGGGTCCATGGCCGTCGGCATCATGGGCATCGGCTTTGGTGGCACACCTTTGGGACAACGCATTGACGTGCTTACGCTGAGCGATGATGGCACTGAGGTCGTCAGCATAACCCAAATGGATCTCGCGTCCGAGGAAGGTGGTCGCTACCGTTCATTGGTCACAGGGCCGGATGGCAGCCTTTACGCTGCTGTCGACGAGGGAACAATTTACAAGATATCTCCGGAGTAAAAAACACGCAGAAGGGCCGCCAATGTGCGGCCCTTTATTTGCCGGAAAACACATCATTGCCGTGCAATGAACTGGGCCGGAATTTCAAACCTCTGGTCGTCCACACGAACGAAAAACACCTCATCTTCCAGCATCCATTCTGTGTCTGTCCCAACGCCAGACATTGTCGTGTTGGCACGACGGAATGCTCCATTGGTAAAGTAAAGCTCCCGCGAAAAACTGTTGGGAAACGTGACCAGCGCTGTTGCATCCCCGGCCCCGGCAGAAGCGAGTTGAATCCGGCAAGTGCCAAGCGCGTCACCTGCGTTCTGCGCGCATTTGATTTGGCCGTCATAATCAAAATCTTTGCGTTTTGCCCGGTTCCGACTGTCATCAGGGCCTTTGGGAAAGGTGCCATCTGCAGCCATTGCAGGCTGAACCGATGTGGCTGGCAGAAAGCCCCTTTCATTTCCGTCAATGGCCCGCCCCTCACACCACAAAGCATCACTGTGGTGGCTGCAGCCTAGATTGACAAACCGCTTTCCCTTCTCAAGCGGCCGGTTCTTGCGCGCTTGTGGCGAAGGCGCGTCACGCAATTGCACTCCGTTATCTGTGACTTCAAAATAGCGGTATCCACCGTCCGTCGCGGAAAGAAGCAGCGGATCCTGATCGTCCGATTGCGCAAGGCTTGCCGCGCCCCACAGACCAGCTGTAAGAACCAAGACAGTTTTGGCAACGCGGCGTAAAATGTACGCCCAAACATTCGGGCCGCTGGCTGGGCTTTTGGCGTCGACCATGACTGCTCTTCCTTGTGCTGCGTTGATTACAAAAGGTGCTTGAGACATCCAAACAATTCACGCTGCGATGAAATCGACAACTTTCGGTACAAATTGCGCCGGTGCACCTTGCAGGTCTCGCGCGCGATATCGAGAGCAAGTGCCGCAGATGCGTTTGAGTGGCCTTGCAGTACGAGCGCTGCGATCTCTGCTTCCCTTGCGGTCAGGTGTATCGACAGCGCATCTTTGGCATAGGTGCGGATCAGCATCGGCAGCGGATGGGTGTCAGCGGTCAATCCTGACGGCTCCGGCGGGCTGATCGCCCTTGCGTGCTGCCGCAGCATTTCCAAAAGAACGGGGGCAAATCCCTTTAGACACTGAATTTCACGGCGTTTGAAAGGGCCCATATCTTCCAAACGGCTCATCGATATATGCGCCCGCGCGCCCGTGGGCAAAGGCACCAACATACCAACTTCATCGCAAAGTCCGGTGCTGCGGTAGTATTCCAGATAATACTCGCTGGAAAAGAACCGATCCGGTGCAATCTCTGGCAAACGGTAGAGCGCGCCAGTTTTTGGCACCTCGTCATGCTGAAAAAAGGGATCAAACGGATAGGTCGTTTCCGAATAGTCATCCAAAGCAGAGACCGGGATCCGTGAACTGGACAACCAAGCATTCAGCAGAACCGGCGCTTTGCCCTGATCAAAACGCAAAAACAAAAACGTAGCGATGGGCATGCGCGCCCGAAAGAGATTGCGAAAGGCCGGAAAGAATCCCGTGCTGCCGACGGCGGAGAAGGCTTTTTGCAACCGCAGGATGTCATTTTCGGAGAGATCCAAGGAAATTACCCTTTGTTTGCGCTCAGCTGAGAAAAAATCTACCCCCAGAGGGGTATATCCCCCACAGAGTTTTGACGCAATCATCAGAGTATGCTGCAACTGCAAAATTGCCGATCGGGGAACGGGATTTGACGAAAGCCATCAGCGCGCGCGCTTTGCGCAAGGTGTATCCGGGAACGCCACCGGTTGAGGCCTTGGGCGGCGTCGACATTGATATTGCTGACAACGAATTCTTCACGCTGCTGGGCCCCTCGGGCTGTGGCAAAACCACGCTTTTGCGCCTCATCGCGGGCTTTGAGCATCCAACTTCTGGCAGCCTCGATATGTTTGGGGAAAGTCTATTGGACGCCCCGCCGCACAAACGCCAGATCAACACAGTTTTTCAAAGCTACGCACTCTTCCCACATATGACAGTTGCTGAAAACATTGGCTTTGGTCTCGAAATGCTGGGCAAGCCCAAATCTGAGATCAGCACGACCGTGGGACAGATGATGGAGCTGGTGCAGATGTCCCATCTGGCGGACCGCCAAACCAGCCAAATCTCCGGCGGGCAGCAACAGCGCGTGGCCTTGGCCCGTGCGCTTGCGCCTGAGCCCAAGATATTGCTTCTAGACGAACCGCTCAGCGCCCTTGATTTCAAACTTCGCAAAAACATGCAGTTGGAATTGAAACGCCTGCAATTAGAGACCGGCATCACGTTCATTTTCGTCACCCATGATCAGGAAGAAGCGCTGACCATGTCGGACCGCATTGCGGTGATGTCCGATGGCGCAATCCGCCAGATCGGCGGCCCAAGAGACATCTACGATCACCCCGCCGATCGGTTCGTCGCGGACTTTATTGGAGACACCAATTTTGTAGAAGTGGATGTGACTGGAAAGGGCGCCGTGCGGCTGTCTTCTGGCAAAACTTTGGAGATTGAGGACGCGCCAGAGGCGGGCACGGTGACCTTGGCCATCCGCCCGGAGCATGCCCGCCTGACCACGCACAAGGATGGGATCCTTTCGGGCAAATTGGATAACATCGTCTATTTTGGAACAGATACGCATTTCCACGTGGCGCTCGATGATGGCACTTCTTTTGTCCTGCGCCAGCAAAACGCGCCTGATGTGACCTCTGGCATGGCCGAAGGCGACAAGGTGGGCATCACGTTCCCCCCTGGCGTGGCTCAGGTGCTCCGCGATTGATGTCCGATCTGTCGATCACTGAGGCGAAACGCCAGGCACGCAACCGGTGGCTTCTGCTGACGCCTGCGCTCATTATCTTGGTCTTTGCCGCCTCTGGACCGTTGCTCATCACGTTGGTTTATTCCTTCCTCACCGCGGGCGATTTTGGCGGCGTAGTTTGGGAGTTTTCATCCGAAGCCTGGTTCAACGTGGTGATGGAGCGGGATATTTTCGATGACACATTGGGCTGGTCAGATGCGCATCTCAGCATCTTTTGGCGGTCTGTGAAACTGTCGCTGCTGACCACGCTGTGCTGTCTGATCGTGGGCTTCCCCACCGCCTATTTCATCGCAACGCGCCCTAAAAAACAGCGGGATATGTGGATGCTTCTGATCATCATCCCGTTCTGGACCAACCTTCTGATCCGCACCTTTGCGATCCTAGAGCTCATTCGCAACGAAGGCGTGATCAACTCCGCGCTCATCGCCATGGGCGTCATTGATGAGCCGATCCAGATGCTCTTTACTGAGTTTTCCATCATCTTGGGCATGGTTTATGTCTATCTGCCGCTCATGGTGCTGCCGATTTATGCCTCGATGGAACGGCTGGATTTCTCCCTGGTGGAGGCCGCCTATGATCTCTACGCCACGCGCCTTAGGGTGCTGCGTCGGGTGATCCTGCCTTTGGTAAAACCGGGTGTGATCGCTGGCTCCATCCTTGTTTTTGTGCCGTCCCTCGGGGCTTATGTCACACCGCGCGTCATGGGTGGCGGCAACCAATTGATGATCGGCAATCTCATTGAGTTGCAATTCGGACAAGGGCGCAACTGGCCACTGGGGGCGGCACTTTCCATCACGCTTCTTGCCATCGTAATGGTCGCCCTGATGGCCTATGTCCGGGCCGCTGGCGATGAAGAGGTGCGGCATGGGTAAGGCCTTCGACGTCCGCAAACAAACCGGCTTTACCACCATCGCCATGGCGTGTTTTGCCATGCTCTACATGCCGATCGTCCTGCTGGTGATCTATTCCTTCAACGCCGGAACCTCCATTGCAATTTGGGAAGGGTTTTCATGGCGCTGGTACGTTTCCGCCTGGGACAATGAACAGGTTCAAGAAGCCACAATCCGGTCATTGATCATCGCGTTTTGGGCCGCGCTCATCTCCACGTCCGTCGCTGTAATGGCCGCGTTGGCCACAACGCGCACGCGTAAATTCAGGGGTCAGACGACCGTTTTCGCGATGATCAACCAGCCGCTTATGGTGCCCGAGATCGTCACCGCCGTAGCCCTCCTTATCTTCTTTGCCATGATCAAGGTCGCCACCGGATATACTGGTCTGCTCTACCTCATTATCGCGCATTCGGCCTTTTGCATTCCCTTTGCTTATCTGCCCATTCGCGCGCGGCTGCAGGGGATGGATCTCAGTCTCGAACAGGCGGCGGCAGATCTATACGCGCCTCCATTCCAAATCTTCCGCCGCATCACCTTGCCACAGCTTTGGCCAGGGATCCTTGCGGGCGCGATGCTTGCCTTTGTCATCAGCCTTGATGACGTGGTGATTACAGAATTTGTAAAATCCGCAGGACAAGATACGCTGCCCACATACATGCTGGGTCAGCTTCGGCGCGTGGTCACACCAGAGATCAACGCCATTTCGACCGCCCTTCTGGGCATCTCGATCACCATGGTGATCGCCTTCACTCTGCTGAGTAAGATCAAAACCTAAACAGGGAGACGAACATGAAGAAAACACTCACAGCAGTCTTAGCCCTTCTCGCTGCGCCCGCGCTGGCCGAGGGGGAGCTCAACATCTACAACTGGGGCAACTACACCAGCCCCGAAATGATCGAAAAGTTTGAGGCCGAGACCGGCATCGATGTCACGATCACTGACTATGACAGCAACGACACAGCACTGGCCAAGATCAAAGCCGGTGGCCACGGGTTCGATATCGTCGTGCCGTCAGGCACCTACATCCCGATTTTCGTGGGCGAAGGTCTGTTGATGGAAAGCAAACCGAACGAGATGGAGAACTTCAAGCACGTCGATCCGCAATGGGTGGATGTGTCCTTTGATCCAGGGCGCAACTACACTGTGCCATGGCAGTGGGGCACTGTGGGCGTGACTGTGAACACCTCTGTTTACGAAGGCGACATCAACACGGCTGCCGTGATCTTTGATCCGCCAGAAGAACTCAAGGGCAAGATCAATGTCGTCCCCGAAATGAACGATGTGATGGGCCTTGCGATCAAGTATGTCGGCGGTGAACAATGCACAGCCGACAAAGAGGTGCTGCGCGAAGTGCGCGACGTGCTTCAGGCCGCCAAACCCCATTGGCTGTCGATGGATTACGGCAACATCGAGAAATACGCCAAGGGTGATCTCTCTGCCGGAGTAAACTGGAACGGCGCATCTTTCCGCTCTCGTAACCAGAACCCGGACATTGCATTTGGCTACCCGCAAGAGGGCTTCCCAGTCTGGATGGACAATGCCGCGATCCTGTCAGATGCCAAGAATGTGGAGGAGGCCAAGACGTTCCTCAACTTCATCATGGATCCTGAAAACGCCGCGATGCTGTCCTCATTCGCGCGCTATGCCAACGGCATCAAAGGCTCTGAGGAATTCATGCCCGAAGACATGAAGACCGCGCCCGAGGTTGTGGTTCCCGCCGATCTGGTCGGTGCGGCCTATGTGGCAGAGACCTGCCCTCCTGAGGCCACGAAGCTTTACACAGCCATCTGGACTGAGCTTCAGAAGTAAAGCAGACCACCCGCCCCGGGTCAGGTCCGGGGCGGGCATCCTGTCAGGATTACAATGACCAACAGACGAGGGGCGATCATGGCAGATATCGTCATTCTGAATGGCGCTTTGATCACCTTTGATGAGGCGCAGCCTGAGGCCGAGGCGCTTGCCCTGGCAGGCGGCAAAATCACCGCCGTGGGCAGCAACGCTGAGATCAATGCGCTTACTGGTCCCGACACAAAAATCATCGATGCACGTGGTGGCACCGTTTTGCCCGGTTTCATTGACAGCCATGTGCATCTTTTCGGCGGCTCGGTAGAGCTGGACTGCCTCAACCTTTACGGTGTCGAAGGCCTCGACGCGATGCGCAAGGCCATTTTGCCTTACGCCGCGGCCAATCCCGATGAACGCCTCGTCTTCTGCGTGATGGCCGATTACGACATCCTTGGTACTGGCCGAACGCTGACCCGCCATGACCTGGACAGTGTTTTGCGTGACCGCCCGCTGGCTCTGTTTGCTCCTGATCATCACACCATCTGGGCCAATACCGCCGCGCTTGAAGCCACCGGGCTTTTGCAAGGCGGTGAGGTTGACGCAGGCTCTGAGATTGTCATGGGCGATGATGGCCTTGCCAATGGCGAATTGTTGGAGCCGGGTGCCTATAGCCCGATCCTTGAGCTGACCCGCCATGGTGGGCGCGAGATGCTGGGCTTAACCACAGGCAAGGACCCGCACCCGCTCGCCACGCCAGAGCAGCGCCAAATGGACAAAGACGTGATCGCCCGTGGTCTGGCCCATTGTGCCGCGCAAGGCATCACTGGGCTCCATCTGATGGATGGCAACCGCTACCAATTGGAACTTTTGACCGAGTTGGAGGCCGAAGGCCGGCTTCTCTGCCGGTGTCACGTGCCCTTCCACGTCAAAGGCACTGACCCGGTCGAGCGCATTGAGACTGAGGCCCCGGCTTTGCGCGACGACTATCAAGGAGAGTTGGTGAAACTCAGTCACGTGAAAATGTTCATAGACGGTGTGATAGAGAGTGGTACGGCTCTCATGCTGCGTCCATACCCTGGCGAACTTGGTGCCGATGACAACATGGGCGACGAGGTTTTTACACAGGCGCATTTTGCCGACTGCATCAAAGAGGCCGATCGGCTTGGTTTTCAAATAGCGGTCCATGCTATCGGTGACGCCGCCGTGCGCCGTACCATTGATGCCTTTGCGGCCGCGCAAGAGGCCAACGGCACCCGCGACAGCCGCCACCGCATTGAACATATCGAAGTGATCCATCTGGATGACATCCCCCGCATGCGTGAACTTGGCATCGTCGCCTCACTACAACCCGGGCACGCGCCCATGGGCCATATCTTCCCACCCGGCGCAGTGAGCCAATACCTCCATGACGACCAAATACCCGGCGCCTACGCCTGGCAAACCATGCGCGAGGCGGGCGTGCCGGTTGTGTTTTCCACAGATTGGCCGGTGATACAGGTCGACGTCATGGACACCGTGAAAGCCGCCGTTGCCCCGCTTAACATGGGCGCGGGCTGGACCGATCAGACGCAATCCCTCCACGACACCCTTGCCAGCTACACACGCGACAATGCCTGGGTGGAATTTAATGAAGCGGTCAAAGGGCGGCTGAAACCCGGCATGGTGGCCGATGTGGTGGTGATGAGCCATGATCTGGCATCTCTGCCACCTGAGCAGATCACCAAGGCACAGGCGAGTAACACGATCATGAACGGGCGCGTCACGTTTGAGCGCTGACAAGCAGGTATCCAAACGCCAAATCCCACGCTAGTGTTTTTGCAAAGCATCGGAGCGCGGCCATGAAATTCAGCCTTCAGCTTTCGGCGGACTACCCCGACAAATCCTATGGCGGGGATCGCGTCTATGCCGACATGGTGGAGCAAGCAATCCTTGCTGATCAGCTGGGGTTTGACGCAGTTTCGATCACCGAACATCACCTGATGAACGTGCTGATGATGCCCGCGCCGCTGACCTTCGCGGTCAAGATCGCGGCCCACACAAAGCAGATCAAGATCATGACGTCCATCGTGGTGCTGCCGCTTCATGACATGCGGACCTATGCCGGTGAGGTTGTCGTGGCCGACATCTTCTGCGAAGGGCGGCTGATGCTGGGTGTGGGCAGAGGCGCCTTCAAGGTGGAGATGGAGCGCCTCGGCGTGCCCATGGAAGAAACCCGCGCGCGGTTTGATGAAAGCCTTGACGTGCTGCAGGCGCTGCTGTCGGACGAGGAAGTGTCTTGGGACGGTGAGTATTACAAATTCGATCCCATCACCATTATGCCACGTCCCGTGCGCCAAGGCGGGCCGCAGATGATGATGGCCGTGATGAACCCGGAGGGGATCTACGCCTGCACCAAACGCGGCTTCCACATTCAAACCACGCCTTTGGCAGGCAACACGCAATTGCTCCGTGACCAGGTTGGTGCCTTCACACGTGCCAAGGAAGAGATGGGCGACGACGGTCGCGATCTAACGCTGTCGCTGTCCCGCGTGAGCTTTGTCACAACATCGGAGGCCGACCGGCAATCAAAGCTGAGCACGGCTGAACATTACTACTCCAAATTCGACAATGTGTTCACTGGCCCCGGCCTTATTGATCGCGGTATGGTCCGGCCCTTGCGGCGAACTCAAACACGCGAAGAGCTTGAGTCCAATCTGCTGATCTGCTCGCCACAGGAAATGATCGACCAATTGGGCCCTTACGCCGAAATGGGCATTGATCGTGTGATCCTGTCGATGAACTTCGGCGCAGCGCAATCTGAAACCTTGGAGAGCATTGAGCGCTTTGCCGAGGAGATTATGCCGCATTTTTCCAAGCCCTCAGGCTCGGTTGCCGCAGAATGAAGGTCATGCGCCATGCCCGTCGCCGTTGATTGCGCCTTTTCGATCGAAGGAGATGGCCCGCCGCTCATCCTCGTGCACGGGATTGGTGCGGCGCGTGACACTTGGCGCTTTCTCATGCCAAAACTAACCTCTCATTTTCAGGTCATCACCTATGATCTGCGCGGCCACGGCGCGTCTCCTTGCCCTGGCGTGCCCTTTGGGCTGGAAGAGCTTATCGCCGATCTTGAGCAGCTGCGCAGGCGTGTAGACGTGGTCAGCGCCCATATTGCCGGGCACTCGCTCGGCGGCATGATCGGCCCGGCCTACGCGCGGCTTTATCCTGATCGCGTGCTGTCGCTCGGGCTGCTATCAACGGCGGCATTCCGCACCAAAGAGGACAGTGAAAAGGTTTGGGCCGTGGTCAAGGCGATGGAGGACAAAGGCGTGCCTAACGTCCTTGAGACGCTAATCGATCGTTGGTACACCGATGCCTTTATTGACGCCCACCGCGACATCGTTGATCGCCGTCTCAAACAGGTGGTTGATACCGATCCTGATGTCTTTCTCAACGTCTTTCGGATTTATGCAGGCACCGAGATGGCCCCTTGGCTTCATGAGGTTGGCGCACCGTCCTTGGTGCTCACTGGTGAAAATGACGGTGGCTGCAACCCGCATCTCAACAAGCGCATTCATGATGCGATGCCAAACTCCAAACTCGTGATCCTGCCGGAGTTGAAACACTCGATCCTGCTGGAGGCCGGGGCATTGGTGGCAGAGCACCTCACAGATTTCATAGATGGCAGTGACAGAATGGGGTGACCGGGCTGGCGCGGGACTGGTCTGGTGATCCTTCGAGCCGCGCTTTAATCTGCGAACAATTAGGCTGATCAAATCAAAGGCCCGGACCATGATGTTCACACTCCAAGGCGCTCGGGTCATCCTAGCCGACGATATTTTAGAAACGACCGTCACGGTGTCGGACGATCGCATCGTTGAAATTGGCGGCGCCGTTCAGGGTCAGGTTATAGACGCCCGCAACCGAACCCTCGCCCCTGCCATGATCGACGTCCATGGTGATGCGTTCGAACGCCAGGTCATGCCACGTCCAGGTGTGTACTTTCCGCTTGATACCGCCGTCATCGACACGGACCGCCAATTGACCAGTAACGGCATCGCAACGGCGTACCACGCGGTTACACTCAGTTGGGAACCCGGCTTGCGCGACGTGACCCGTGGGCGGGACTTGATCAATGCTTTTACGCGGCTGGCACCGCGATTGACCGCTGAAAACCGGGTGCAATTGCGTTGGGAAACCTTCGCGTTTGACGCCATCGCCGTTATCGAGGAGGCGCTCAAGGGCCCGCTCCTGCCTTCCATCGCCTTCAACGATCACACCTCAATGATGATGCGCGGCTTTGATGTGCCGATCCAGGATCGCGCGTTTGAGTTTAGCCCTGACTTTACCATCGCGTCATTGGACGATCCGCGCATGGCAGCTCGCACAACAGCCAAAACCAAACGCTCAGGTCTCAGCCATGAAGCCTACATGGCGCTTTTGCGTCAGGTTTGGGCGCAACGTCCCGATGTACCAGGCAAGATCGCTGAGGTCGCTGCCTTGGGCCGTAAAGCGGGCGCGCCGATGCTGAGCCATGATGACACCCGTGCAGAGACCCGCGAATTCTTCCAAAATCACGGCGCATACATCGCGGAGTTTCCAATGGTGATGGAGGCTGCTCTGGCCGCGCGCCAAAACGGAGATCCGATCATTTTCGGCGCGCCGAATGCCACGCGAGGGGGAAGTCACATCGGCTCACTGGCTGCGGCAGATATGATTGAGGATGGTCTCTGCGACGCGTTGGCGTCGGACTATTTTTACCCTGCTATGCTGGCCGCTATCACACGCTTGCACCACGAGATGAGGGCGCCCTTGCCGCAGCTATGGTCACTCGTTTCGGCTGGCCCGGCCCGCGCGATGGGCTTGGCCGACCGGGGACAGATTGCACTCGGTCAGCGGGCAGATCTGGTTTTGCTAGACTGGCCTGATCGGGGCACACCATCGGTTGAAACCACATGGGTTGCGGGCAGAACAGCGTATTTTGGAAAGCCTTCAAGCTTTTAGAACTGCGCCTTGGCAGTTGGCCTTAAAATGCCTGTCTCTTTGACCAAGCAGCATCGCCCAACTGTTGCGCAAGGCCTTTCAAATCATCAGACTTCCAGATCAAGACCTGTATTTTTCGCTGAGCCGAAATGCCGTGATGCCATGTGGTTCAAAAAACTTGGCAGGAGAGCCCGAGATGCGTTCAGAATGACCAATGATCAACCAACCCTGCGGCACCATCTGCGCCGCGAATTTGTTCCAGAGTGTCACCTGATCGTCAATGTCGAAATAGATCACCACGTTGCGGCAGAAGATAGCCTCATACTTGCGGCGCATGGGCCATGGATCAAAGAGATTTAGCTGTTGAAAGGAAACTAATTTACGCAACGCTGCACTGACTTGCCATTCGTCAGAGTCCGGCAACCTGATAAAATACTTGCGCAAAAGGTCTGGCTTTATGTGTTGGACGAGATTGTCTCGATATACACCGCGCCGGCCTGTTTCGATCATGATATTGTCAATGTCGGTTGCTAATATTTTGACATCTAACTGGGGTGCGTCCGGCAGCCACTCCAAAACCTCCATCGCGATTGTGTAAGGCTCCTGCCCCGCCGAACAGCCCGCAGACCACAAACGCACTTTATCACCACGTCGTGCCTTCTGAGTGAGCGCGGGCAATATGTCTTTTCGCAGCGTCTCAAAATGGTGCGGCTCACGGAAGAACCGTGTTACATTTGTTGTTAACGCTTGAATGACCAAACCCAATTCGTCTTGGCGATGATCCGCTTTGAGGAGCTGACAATACTCGTCAAATCGCTCCAAACCTAGCTTTCGAAGACGCTTGGACAGCCGCGAATAGACCAGCTGCTCTTTTTTGTCCGACAGTGAAATCCCCGTTGCTTTGTAGAGGATTGATTTGATGGTCTCAAAGTCGGCGTGGGTCATTACAAGTTCCCTCGCCCCGCGTTGCGTGGTCGGCTCCACTTTCATGCGGTGGTATCCGTGCAGGCACCAGCGATGACAGTCTGTGTCGCGTTCGGATTCATGGCCTGTCCTATCAAATTAAAACTCTTGTCCTGACCGATCTTGCGTTGTGAGGTCAAACTCTGTGTCTGCGGTGTCTAGCCCCGTCTAAAGGAGCCACTCGACCTTGAATGTGATCCAAAAGCCTTAAAAAAATCCTGAAAGAAAAAAGCGGATCGTTTCGCCCTTACGCAATTATCTGCGTAGTTCTCTATGGTGGAAGCCTCGCGTTGGTCGGCCCGGTGCGGCCATTCACAAAAAAAATAGCCCGGCGTTTGCAATTTGTTGGGAAGAATCATGGACCACTGTGAGCCTTCGAGTTGCAAAAGGCATGAGTGTTATGAAAATTAAGCATCGATTGACCTTCATGGTCGTGCTTCCTCTTCTTTTTTTGATGGGTTTTGCGAGCAACGTCATCGTCAACCTGGCGTCAGAGCGTGCCGAAGCGAACAGGACTTATGAAAGCACCAATGCCGCGATCGTGATCAGCGATCTGGTGCACGCTCTTCAGGTAGAGCGTGGCTCATCTGCGGGTTTTCTAAGCTCAAGGGGAGAAGCGTTTGCAAACGTGATGCAGAGCGCTCGAACCGATGTGGACGAAAAAACAAATGCATTCGCAAGTCTCAAAGAGATGGTCGCATCCTTTGATGCAGACGCCGCGCGCAACCTCGACAGAAGCTTTGACGAAATCATGCGCACGCGCCGGGACGTGGACAATTTGAACGCAAACTTGGCCACGACAGGCGCGGCCTACACAGGATTGATCGAGGCGCTCTCAGATGTTGCAATCAAAATGGCGGGGTCTGGAACCAGTGTTGAATTGGTAACAACTGCGACCGCGTATGCGGCTGTGATGCAAGCCAAAGAAAGTGCAGGCCAGCAACGATCAAGAGGGGCCAGCGGCTTTGGATCAGGCGCATTTACACCTGAGATTTACGACAGTTTTGTGACCTTTGGGGCCAACAAAGAGACGTTTCTTTACGAAGCAGAGTTTTCCTTGGGCGCATCACGCTGGGCGCAAGTCACAACCGCGCTCAGCGCCGTCTCGGAAGCAAACTTGGCCAGTATGCGGGACGAAGCGCGGCGGTTGGCCTTTGCGGATGCACCAATAAGCTTTTCCAACGTGACTGGACCACAATGGTTTGAGGCCGCGACACAGCGCATCGATGAGCTCAAAGCTGTTGAAGACGCCATCGGAGAGCTGCTGGCAAACTATGCCACAGAGGCCGCACGCAGCAGTACGAACACTTTGATTTTTGTCAGCACCTTGTGCGTTTTGATTCTTTTGGCCAGCGGCGGATACGCGTACTGGCAAAGCCGTCAAATCGCACAACCTCTGGCGCGCTTTGTTGGTGCTCTGGAGCGTATCCGTGATGCAGATTACAGCGAGGAGATCGTTGACACGCACCGCGGCGACGAAATTGGAGAGTGCGCCCGCGCCATGAGCGAAGTGCAATCCAACCTGCAGGCTGCGGCCGCAGCGCAGCTAGAAAACCGCTACAAAGGCACAGCATTTGCTCGTGCAAACACACCCATGTTCATTGTCGATCGAGACTTTGTTGTGTCCTACACAAATGATGCGAGCCTGGCTCTTTTCGCTGAAAAAGCAGATATATTCCGCACGGAAATGCCGGCGTTTGATCCGAATGTTGTTGGTCAAAAACTGACATCATTTGCGGAAAAGCTGAGTGACAAGCGCGCGGACCTGGCCAATCCGAATGCAGCCCCGGTCAAACGCGACCTGCTTTTTGGTGAAAGCCGTATCGGGGTAGAGGTTGCAGGTATCTTCGATGATGAGGGCACTCATCTCGGCAACGTTTTCAGCTGGGACGATGTCAGCATCACGCGGACCAATGCCAGCAAGCTGGAAGCAGTCAGCAACAGCCAGGCTGTGATAGAGTTTTCCATCGACGGGATCGTGCAAGACGCCAATCAAAACTTCCTCGATACAACCGGATACCGTTTGGAAGAAATTACGGGCAAGCATCACTCCATGTTCCTGGATCCCAAAGATGCCCAGAGCACCGATTACAAAGAGCTTTGGCACAAACTTCAGGCCGGTCAATCGCTCAGGAGCGAGGTGAAACGAGTCAACAAGGCAGGCGAAGATTTCTGGCTGCTGGCCAGCTACAACCCGGTTGTTGACGATGACGGGGTTCCTTTCAAGGTCGTGGAATTCGCGTCAGACATCACAGATGAAAAGACGCGTCAGGCCGAAATTTCAAGTCAGCTGCAGGCCATTGGAAAGTCTCAGGCGGTGTTCGAAATTGACTTGGACGGCACAATACTGACGGCAAACGACAACTTCCTGTCTGCTTTGGGGCACAGCAGCGACGCGGTGGTCGGGAAAGACTACAACAGCTTCGTTGCGGATGCAGCACAGCAAAGTCGCGCATACCAAGCGCTTTGGAGTGAGCTGCGAAAGGGCGGCTCGCTCACCGAAAAATTCGAACATGTCGGACGCGACAAACACATCGTTTGGTTCCGCTCAAGCTATAGCCCAATCCTCAACGATGAGGGCCGACCAACCCGCATTATGGTCATTGCCACGGACATCACCGAAACGGTGGAACAGCGCCGGCAAGCGGATGCGTTGCAACAAAATCAATCGGCGGAACAGGCCAAGGTTGTCTCCGCACTGAGTGTCGGACTGACCAGCCTGTCGGAGGGGGATCTGACCGTGCAGATCGATGAGGCTTTCGAGCCGCAATACGAACAACTCAAGGTCGATTTCAATCGCGCAACCGCACAACTGAATAAGCTGATCCAATCGGTTATCGGAAGTGCCGCCGGGATAAGCGGCAATTCAAAGGAAATGAGCCAAGCTGCCGATGACCTCGCCCATCGCACAGAAAGTCAGGCCGCTACTCTGGAAGAGACCGCTGCTGCGTTGGAAGAATTGACGGCGAGTGTCAAATCCGCCTCCGAAGGCGCCATGCAGGCCAGCGAAGTGGTCGCTGGCGCCAAGGACAACGCGGAAGCCAGTGGGGAGGTTGTCCAAATGGCCGTGACGGCCATGGACGAGATCGAGAAATCCTCCGAACACATCACGCAAATCATCGGCGTAATCGAAGATATCGCGTTCCAGACCAATCTTCTGGCCCTAAATGCCGGAGTAGAGGCCGCACGCGCCGGAGATGCGGGTCGTGGGTTCGCCGTAGTCGCCTCAGAAGTACGAGCCTTGGCGCAGCGTTCTTCAGAAGCGGCCAATGAAATCAAAGGGATCATATCAACATCTGCTGAGCATGTGGACAGCGGCGTGAAACTCGTCAACAGGGCAGGCGACGCATTAAAACAGATTTTGACCTCGGTTACCGACATCAACAACCTCGTGCTCGAAATTGCCAGCTCGTCCAATGAGCAATCCACCGGCATTTCCGAAATCAATGCCGCGGTCAATCAGATGGACAAGGGCACGCAGCAAAACGCAGCCATGGTCGAAGAAACAACGGCCGCTTGCCACGCTCTCAACCAGGAAACCGGGGAGTTGGTCGGGCTTGTTTCAAAGTTCAAAACAGCCGCTGAAGACGAGCAGGATGCCGATTGGCAAGCAACAGAGACCAAAGCGACAGCGCGCGACGTAACGAATGAAAAGATCATGTTCAAAAGCAGGAAAACGCCAGTCAGCAATGGTTCAGCGGCGCTTGCAACGGACGCGGAGGATGTAGATGGCTGGCATGACTTTTAACACGGGTGATCCACTGTGAGTGACCAAACCCGTGTGCTGGTCGTTGATGATTCATCGACCATGCGTCGACTGATCCGCGCGGCTTTGGAGACAGATCCGAAAATAGCAGTCGTGGGCGAGGCGCAAGATGCCCCAACAGCGCGCGACCTGATTTCAAGCAAACCGGTTGATGTTGTCACGCTTGACGTCGAGATGCCGGGCATGAGTGGGCTCGAATTTTTGGAGCGCATCATGCGACATCATCCTATGCCGGTGATCATGGTGTCGCAACACACACAAGCGAGGGCCAGCGCGACTGTGGAAGCTTTGGCGCGCGGGGCGTTCGGTTGCGTGGCCAAACCCACAATCGCTTCGCAAGGGGCTCCGTTTGCCGATCTTGTCGAATTGGTCCGCGCCGCATCCCGAGCGAATATCCAAAAACGCATCTCCCATCCCCCTTACCGGCCGTCACCCGTGCCAGATTTCACGCCAAATGGCCAAATTGTGGCAATTGGGGCATCGATCGGCGGCGTCGAAGCTCTAACGGAGATCCTTGCGGCGTTTCCTAGCAACTGTCCGCCCACAATCATTACGCAGCATATGCCGGAAGGCTATACGCAAAACTTTGCGGAACGATTGGATCGGACATGTGCGCCCAAGATACGACACGTCACACAGGACACGTCGCTTGAAACTGGCCATGTTTACCTGGCACCAGGAGGGCACAAGCACATGGAGCTTCGGTGCCAACCACACCTTAAATGCGTCTTGGTTCCGGGTGAAAAAGTGTCGGGCCATTGCCCATCCATCGATCGTCTGTTTTCATCCTGCGCTGCGCTTGGCAACAAGGTTCTTGGCGTCATCCTCACCGGGATGGGAAAAGATGGCGCAGCGGGCCTTTTGAAAATGAAAGAGGCAGGCGCGCACACCATCGGCCAATCCGAAAAGACATGCGTTGTTCATGGCATCGCCAAAGCCGCCACTGTTGTTGGCGCGGTAGAAGAACAGGTTGACTTGCCTGACATTGCCAAACGCATCCTGCAAAGGTGCCGCGCATGAATGTCCCCCACACCCCCAGCGCGTCAGCTGCTATGAATTCGGCTGTAAAGCCGATCGTCCGACATATCATGCAGGGCAACCTGTATGCCACTGGGGCGGAAAACACCGTGCTGACGACGATCCTGGGATCCTGTGTGGCGACCTGTCTTTATGATCCGCAGGCCAAGCTTGGCGGCATGAACCACTTTCTTTTGCCTGATGCCAGCGATGCGCAAGCCGGAAACAATCGCTATGGCGTTCATGCCATGGAGCTACTGATCAATGATTTGCTGCGGCGTGGCGCCAAGAAGGCCCGCATGGTGGCAAAGATCTTTGGCGGCGCGGATATGATTGGGAACGAACGCGCTGTTGGTCAGCGCAATGTGGAATTCGCATTGGCCTTCCTTGAGAATGAAAGCATCCCGTGCACCAGCCAGAGTGTTGGAGGAAAACAGGCCAGGCGGGTGCGGTTTTGGCCGCAAACCGGTCAGGCCAAGTTGAAGTTTATTGAAAATGATCAGTCTCTGTTTGACAACGCCGCGGCTGTGCCACCGCCCAAATCGAACGCAGGCGAGATCGAGCTTTTCTAGAGCTGAGATCGCGACATCCGGCAGATAGGCAATTTGGCAACGCGCGCCTAAATAGGCAGAGCCACGTTTCCGACCAAAATGCGCGCCCCGTGCTGCGGGAGCACATTACGCACACCGGCAGAATGCCGGACGAACCGATAGAGTTTCGCGCATCAAAGAGGCGGCTGTGACCGTCTCGGCCGCGCATGCGAAACCACCTCAGAGCGAGCACTTCACACAGCACGGTCAAAAATTGGGGCGTCAGAAGCTTCGACATCTTTGATCGCTCAAGCGGTTACATGGCCTGCCTTCGCACTTGTAAAACAGCGCCCTATCCCACCATCGGTTCAAAGAACACAGTTTGAATTGTTTTCTTACTGCACACTTGATTGGCGAAATTTTGAATGGAAAGCTGAAATCATGAGCAGAATAAAAACTCTGGCAGCGGTACTTGTTTTGGCATCATGCCTTTCGGCCAAAGCAGAAGATAGGTTGGCGCTTACCGAAAGGATGGCAATTTGCGCAGGCCGCATGTCCGCCGAATTGGAATTTGCATGGTTGCTCAGCGATCCCGCAGCAGAACATTTTGAAACCCAACGCTTGCGCTTCATTGATATCCTTAACGCGCTTGGCCCAACTGAAGATCCGCGCCAACATCTTGCTTTGCGCATTGATGCCAAGATGGCCCATGCCGGCTTGTTGACCACGGCTTTTTTTGGCCATGACGCCCCTCGCGCAATTTGGGCGAAGCGCCATGCGACCCACCATCGCGAAAGCTGTCAGAACTTGCTGCTCGATAGTTAGGGTGAAGTTCCAGGCACGCACTCAAACGTCAAAAAACACTGTTTCGCCATGACCTTGAAGCCGGATATCAAAGCGGTAGATTGGCACTGTGTTTTCATCTGAACGCGTGGCGATGAGAGTGGCGCGACGCGACGCAGGTTCAATGGAGGCCATAATGGGATCCTGCACATGAAGCGCTGCATCATCGGAAAAATACATCCGCGTGTGCAGGCCAATGTTGATGCCCCGTGCCACCAGCCAGAATGAAATATGTGGCGCTTGCCCATCCACTGCGCCCGGCTTGACAGTATCAAACACCCATTCACCCGTGTCAAAGTCAGACATGGCACGGCCCCAACCCCGAAACCCAGGCTCAACAGGGCCTCCTCCGGCGGGATGCGCATACCGGCCCTGGGCGTTGGCTTGCCACAGCTCAATCATCACATCCGTGAGCGCAGCCCCGTCCCCATCCGTAACCTGACCGTGCACGCGAATGCGTTGCCCTTCGGCATGCGGGCCGGCGATATCCTGGCCAAATGTCTTGTCATAGATCTCAAATCCCGCCGCGCTCGAAGCCAGGCCAATATGCACGTATGGCCCCGCCGTTTGAGAGGGTGTTTCTTTTTCTTTGTCGTCGGAAACCGCCACCGTTACGAGCCCTCAGGCCGGTTTTCAAAAGGCGTCTCGGCGCGACCGCGCAACACAATATCAAATCGATAAGCAATGTGATCAAAGGAACCAGAGGCCTCCAAATCGAGGGAGGCCACCAACCGATCCCGGCCAGTTTGACAAGGCACGGCGTTCACGATGGGGCATTTTGCGATCAAGGGATCGCCTTCAAAATAACACTGCGTGATCAGTCGCTGCGCCATGCCAGCCCCGAAAAGAGACAAATGGATATGCGCAGGTCGCCAATGCGGCGCCCAATTTTGCCAAGGATATGCGCCCGGCTTAACTGTGTGAAAACAGTACCGCCCATCTGCATCTGTCAGTGTTCGTCCGCACCCTCCAAAATTGGGATCAACCGGCGCGAGATAGCTGTCATTGACATGGCGGTATCGCCCACCGGCATTGGCTTGCCACAGCTCAATCAAGCTATGGGCGACGGGCCGGCCATTTTCGTCACTGACCCGACCGTGCAAATTGATCCGCTCACCAATTGGGCTCTCGCCAGGGCGGGCAAAATTGCGCAGCAGATCATGATCATGAGCACCAATTTCCGAATTGTGAAAGACCGGGCCTGTTAACTCACTCAGCGTGTTTTGCATAGGGTGCAGGGCAAGCCGTGGTGATCGGGCGACCGATGTACGATACTCCGGCGTCAGCGCAGGCGGCTGCCATGCGCGGTCGCGGGGCGTAAAATCGCCTGGCTTCGGCATATGCGCGGTCTTTCTCAACGAGTTTCAGCTACGCTCCATGTCATCATACGTGTCCTTGGCGATTTTGAGTGCCCGGTTTGCCCGCGGCACACCGGCGTAAATGGCCACATGCTGAAAAGCCTGCAGAACATCGGACTTGCTGGCGCCAGTGCGCGCGGTCGCACGAATATGCATCGGTATCTCATCAAAATTCCCGAGCCCGGCCAATAAAGCGAGGGTCAGCATAGAACGTTCCCGCGGTGGGATCGCATCACTGGACCAAACATCTCCCCAAGCTGCCTCTGTGATCAAGTCCTGGAATGGCGCGTCAAATTCCGTCTTGGTCGCTTCGGCCTGATCGACATGCGCGTCGCCCAAAATGGCGCGCCTTGTCTGCATTCCGCGATCATACTTGTCTGACATCGCACAGGTCCTCTTACTCTGAGACGTCAACAGCCTAGGCGAAGACGACCCGCTTGGATACGTCAAATTCCATCGAAGGATAAAGCAGCAAGGCCGCTTGCGCAGAGGGACCACCACAGTCGCAAGGGATGATAGCGCAAGGACGAAACGAGTTACCTCAACAGATCGTATGTCTTGGAAAACCCGGCCAGAGACACCTCGAAGTTCACTTCTCGGCCTCCAACGCCCACCACGTTCAAACGAAGGGTATTGGCTGCACGCATGGCGGCAAGAAAATCCCTTGTCAGCGGGACGCGGGCATAGGTGCCTGTGGCATCCGCCGTGGTAAAGGCAAAACGTTCTTCCTCCCCATCATCGGTGCGGACCCCGACACCATTGGCAAAATTCAAACCGTGAGGCAGCGACAGCAACACGCTTGGTGTCTCAGCGTCAGGCTGAATAGTGACAGCGAGCAACCGCTGGCCAGAGCTGGCCACATTCAATGTCTGTGACATGCTGCAAGTGAGCGCATCCGGATTGGCTTGGTTACTGCAGGTGGCAATCCATACTGGGCCCTGAGGCGCTTCTGGGTCTGATTGCTCCTGCGCATATGATGATGTGGCTCCCAAAGCCATCGCGACGAAAGCCGCGGTTTTGATTACGTGGCGCCAAGGCGAATGCGTCATGCCGTTTCCTTTGATTCAATTCTATGCATCCCAAACAGCCTTACCTTTGGGGAAGTTGGCCGAATGTTCAACATGAGCTGATCTCAAAAGAGTATTTTTTGCCATAGGTGGGAGTTGACCACACAGATACGTGCGCGCCTTGCATATCCCCTCAGGGGGGATATGATCCGCGCGATGAAACACGAAACCCACAAAGCCGTCACCAACCGTTTGAAGCGCACAGAGGGCCACCTGCGCAAGGTGATCGAAATGGTCGAAACCGGCCGCCCATGCCTCGATCTGGCGCAGCAATTGCACGCGGTTGAGAAGGCCATACATGCCGCCAAATCCACTCTCATTCACGATCACATCGACCATTGTCTTGCAGACCTTGATGAAGACCCTGCCACACGCAAAACGCAATTGATCGAGTTCCGAGAAATTACCCGCTATCTCTAAGGCCAGGCAATGAACATAGGTGAGATGATTGTAAGCGGCGGCGTCAACCCGCTGTTACTCTTTGCTGTGGCTTTGATTTTGGGCGCTCTTCATGGTCTGGAGCCGGGCCATTCCAAGACGATGATCGCGGCCTACATCATCGCGGTGCGCGGATCTGTAAAACAGGCCATTCTGCTTGGCGCATCCGCCGCGCTGAGCCATTCAATCATCGTTTGGGTTTTGGCGTTCCTCGCGCTTTACTACGGCAACGCTCTGATCGGCGAAGAGTTGGAGCCTTGGTTTATGATGGCGTCGGGTGCTCTTGTTCTGGGCATAGCGGGATGGATGCTGTGGCGCGGTACATCCTTGTCGGGATCAGGCCAGACGACCAGTCAAGGCCACCATCATCACCACCATGACCATGATCACGATTTGACTGCCGCCCATCAGGACGCGCATGCCCGTGCCCATGCCGCCGACATCAAAACGCGTGTGGCGTCAGGCCGACTTGGGACATGGCAGACCGTGATGTTTGGGCTGACAGGGGGTCTGATCCCCTGCCCTGCAGCCATCACCGTCTTTTTGCTGTGCCTTCAATTGGGTCAAATCACGCTCGGCATCACCTTGGTGGGCGCCTTCTCCATCGGGCTTGCGCTTACGCTGGTGGGCATCGGGATTGTGACATCGCTTGGCCTTCGCGCATTTTCGTCGCGATCTTCGCGGTTTGATACAATCATGACAGCGGCACCTTGGATTTCGGCGGCTCTGATTGCCGCGATTGGGTGCGTGATTATCTGGTCGGGATATTCACACCTGCACGGCTTACACCACAGCCATTAAGCAAGGGAGCGGGTAACGCGGCGCATACATCGGTGATGGACGTGTCAAAACCGCATTGACGCAAGAAAACCAATCTTACGTGGCTCACCCGGAACACCGAGGGGACCAGATGTCGACGGCGGAGGCGGCGTAAAGGTTTCGAGAACATAGCGTTCGTCAAAGACGTTTTCGACAAAGAACGTCAGATCGAAATTGTCACCTCTCAGCCCAGCGCGCACATTGACCAAATGATAATCACCAACCTCGACGGCCGCGCCAGCGCTGTTTTCAAACCCTGTGGTCCCGTTGACTTCGCCGCGCACAAAAGGTGTGAACTGCCCCACTTGCTTCTGAAATTCGTAATCAACGCTGACCCCATAGGTAAACTCAGGCGCATTGGGCAGGCTCACCCCGGACAGGTTGTTGTTGAACGGATCGATGTAATTGACAAACCGCGCGTGCGTGTAGCCAAAGGCGCCATTGATCGTCAGACCAGCAAGCGGCTTGGCCACAAATGACACCTCCGCCCCCTCGCTTAGCGCTGAGGCAGCGTTGTCAATCCCACCACCCGTTCGCGTCACAATGTTGATCGGGATCGGCACCTGAATGTCATCATAGTCAATCAGGAAGAGGCTCGCATTCAAAGACAGCGCCCCATCAAAGAAGGTCGACTTTACCCCGACCTCATAGTTGATCGCCTCTTCTGCGCTAAACGGGCGGTTGATCGGTGCACCGGCCACAAACCCACCCGTAAAACCGCCGGGCTTATAGCCGGTGGACACCAACGCATAGGTAGATAGGTTATCGGTCCAGTCGTAGAGCACCGAAACACTTGGCGTGAAAGCCGAATAGGTTTCCGTCAGCCTGACGAAGGGGCTTGCAAAAAAGGCGATGCTGCCCGTGGCAACCCCAAAGGACTCATCCACAATCCGATCTTCAGAGTACCGCCCGCCAAACGCGATTTCCAACGGCTCAATCGGCCGCCAACGCAGATCACCGAACACGCCGTAATTTTCAACATCGACAAAGTTGAACGCCTGACTTTGGCCCGGCACTGGGGAGATGACCTGAAAATTAGCCAACGTAGAGGTTTCGGTATTGGAGTAATTGGCACCCAGATTGAAAGACAGCGTGCCCAGGTTCACATCAAAATCGCGGCTCTCAAAGCGGAGTTCCTGACTGAACGAGCGCACCACATTGTCTCGCCCGAGCAGGCTCCCATTCACGGCGGAGAAATCGAAATCCTCAATCCCGGTCAGTGTGCTGTCCAGATATCCTGTGGTGGAGGTCAAAAGCCCTGCGTCAAACTCATATCCCAGCTCGAAGAACAGGTTGAGGCGTTCGATGTGGTTGCCCGGCACCCGGTTCACTGTTGAGACATAGTTGCCCGCTGCAATGTTTGGCAGTGAAGCATAAAGCGGCGCATCATAACTTGAGGTGTCATACTGAAGAGAAGCATCGATCGTCAGCCTGTCATTGGGCTGGTAGCGCAGGCTTATGCGCGCCCCCAGATTATCCGTGCCCAAATTGCTGGTCGGGGCGAAGGGCGCAGAGACAAATCCCTCTTCCAAATCACCGTACATCACCGTACGTAAGGCGAGGGTATCACTCAATGGCGTGTTGAACACAAACTCGGCGTTGCCCTCCTCCAGATCGCTGTAGCTGAGCGTCGCACTGACTTGCCGTTCAAACACTGGTTTGGCCGCCACAAAATTCACGGCCCCACCAATGGTTCCACGACCAAAGGCGGTGCCTTGCGGGCCATAGACAATTTCCACCCGCTCCAGATCCACCAGATCGGGCGTGTTGTTAAAGCGCAACCCTGTCGGGTTCTGCAAAACTCCGTTTTGGAAAACACCCACCGTGGGCGCGGTAGATGCGATATTGAGGCTGCTGATCCCTCGGATGGAAATTTCGCCACTGCGCGGATCGCGCGGGATGGCCACGTTCACATTGGGCAGCTGTTGAACCGCCTGGTTGAAATCATCCACGTTGGATTGCTCCAACGTTTCTCCGCCCACAACAAGGACTGAGGCCGGCACATCGGACACGTCTTCAACAGTTCGCCGCGCAGTGGTCAGCACGATGGTACCAAGATCGAAACCGTCGTCGAGGTCTTGCAACATTGGCTCTTGCGCCACGCCGAATGACGGCATGGCCGTTATCACCAGAATTGTTGAAAGCCTCTGCCAATCAAACACCATGTCGCGCACCACGCTGATTTTTTTGGATCAAAGCTTGGCTACAATTTGGCTTGGCTAGGCAACGTTAGACGTTTTGAGCCGAAACGCATGGCCTGACCGGGTGAGAGCCAACACAGACGCCCGGCACTATGCCCTTTTTACAACAGCGCACCTGACGCATGTCATGCGCCAGGCACTTGGCGACCACTTGGGTGAAGTCTTGGCCACTCTATTTTGAACCCTTGTCTGCATCGGCCAAAGCGCTGAAGCCTTTGCGTGTCAAATTGGGTTAAGTTGGCCTCTCGCTTCTTTCGAGGCGGCCTCACCGGACGTGACGTAACCTGGGCTTACGTCACCTTATCAGTTGAACGCGGCGAGACCGGAATGGTAGCAAAATGCGGGAGAGAACCAAAGAAAGCCGCATCGGCATGGCCATAATCGAATACGAACTGCACGGCAAAATCGCTGTTGTCACCATGAACAACGTTGAAAACAAGCAAAATCCAGAGTTTGCCGCCGGCCTTCTTGCTGCTTTGGATCAAGCTGATGCCGACAAAAATGTCAAAGCTATGGTGATCACATCCAGCGATGAGAAAAACTGGAGCCAGGGCGTTGATCTTAATTTCCTAAATGCCGCGCTCAAAGAACAGCGCCATGACGAAATCAAGGGCTTCATGTACGCGATGAACGAGGTGTTCTCTCGCTTATTGCTCGCGCCGTTTCCCGTGATCGCTGCAATCAATGGACATGCATTTGGCAATGGGGCAATGCTCGCCTGCGCTTGCGATTTTCGCTTTATGCGCTCTGATCGCGGGTATTTCTGTTTTCCCGAGGTTGATATCTCCATCCCGTTCATGCCCAGCATGATCGCATTCGTGAAAACCGCGGTGCCGTATCATCTTTTCAACGACATGAAGCTGACCGGCCGTCGCGTAGGTGCCCCGGAACTCGCACAGCATCACGTCATTCAAGCGGCCTGCGCCGACGCGCAAGAAACCTTTGACAAAGCCATGGAGTTCGCCGCCACTTTCGCCAAGGCCCGCGGAATTTTTGGTGAGCATAAGCGGCGTTTGCATGGCCACATCATGGATGTGATGGACACACAAGACAAACCGCTGATTGAAGCGATGAAACTGATGGCTTGAGACATCAGCCGCAAGAAAGGACACCCCATGACCATGACCTTCGATTTCTCCGGCCATAACGTCTTTGTCGTCGGCGGGACCAGCGGCATCAACTTTGGCATCGCGCAGGGCTTTGCCCGCTGGGGCGCCAAAATCATGGTCGCCTCGCGCAAGCAAGACAAGGTCGACCAGGCTGTTGAGGGCCTCAAAGGCCTGGGCGCGGAGGCCTCTGGCGTCACGTTCGACGTGCGGGATTATGAGGCCGTGGAGAAAGGTTTTGAGGAAGCAGCAAGCTTCTTCGGCGGGCCCATCGACAGCCTGATTTCGGGTGCGGCGGGCAACGTTCCCGGTCGGTTGCTGGATCTGTCCCCCAATGCGGTGAAAGCGATGGTTGAGATTGATCTTATGGGCACCTTTCACGTCATGCGCGCCTGCTACCCGCATCTCAAGAAACCGGGTGCAAGCGTGGTCAACATTTCCGCACCCCAAGCCTTCAACGCGATGAGCCACCAATCCCCTGTTTGCGCGGCCAAAGCGGGCGTTGACATGGTCACAAAATCGCTGGCGTTGGAATGGGGGGCAGAGGGCGTACGGGTGAATTCGATCTCCCCAGGGCCGATTGATGAAACCGAAGGCATGGCCCGGCTGGCCCCGACCCCGCAAATCCGTGAGGCCGTGATCAAATCCGTGCCGACAAAACGCATGGGTGTCACCGATGACATCGCCAAAGCGGCGGGGTTTTTATGCTCGGATGCCGCGGATTACGTCTCTGGCGCGGTCCTGCCTGTCGATGGTGGATGGGGCGTCTCGGGCGCGTCTGTGGTCATGACCCACGCGGCGGGTTTCATGGATAAGCTCAAAGGCGGGTGATTTACCCGCCCCGGGCTTGATCCGGGGCCTCGCGGATTGGGCAAAAAGGCCCCGGATCAAGTCCGGGGCGTGATTTGCGCCTCAATACACGTCGCGCTGATACCGCTTTTCATCGCGCAGTTTTTGCAGGTAGGCCTCAGCCGCCTCTTTCTCTACCCCGCCGTGCGTCATAACCACGTCCACCAACGCGGCATGCACATCCTTTGCCATCCGTTTCGCATCCCCACAGACATAAAAATGCGCGCCCTCTTCCAACCATTTGAAAAGCTCCGCGCCGTGTTCAAGCATACGGTGCTGAACGTAGATCTTCTCCTTCTGATCCCGGCTGAATGCCACATCAAGACGGCTCAGGAGACCGGATTTCAGATACCTCTGCAGCTCCACCTGATAGAGAAAATCCTGCGTGAAATGTGGGTTGCCGAAGAAGAGCCAGTTCTTGCCTTCCGCCTCTTGCGCCTCGCGCTCTTGCAGAAAGGCGCGAAATGGCGCGATCCCGGTCCCCGGGCCCACCATGATGACCGGCGTGTCAGGGCTTTCCGGCAGGCGGAAGTTCTCATTGCTCTCGACAAAGACGCGCAGGCCATCACCCTCACCCGCGCGTCGACCAAGGTGACCCGAAGCGCCGCCCAGATGCCCGCGCTCAAACGCATCCCATTCGACAACGCCCACAGTAAGGTGCACCTCATCGTCCACCTCCGCCTGACTTGACGCGATGGAATAGAGCCGCGGCTGCATTTTGCGCAGGCAGTCGATCAGGGTTTGCGGTGCGATGGCGGCGGGGTGCTCATGGATCACGTCAAAGACCTGCCGCTCGGCGAGATAGTCACGCAGCGCGGCCTTATCTTCAGCAAGCTTGATCAACGCGTCATTGTCCGTGGTCGCGGCAAATTTCTCAACGAAGCCGGGGTAAGACTGCGTCAGCTCCATATCCTCAATCAGAGCCTCGCGCAGGGCGCGGCTGGCCTCGCCCACATTCACCTCTGCCGCGCCGTCAAGATCGAGGAGCTTGAGAACCGCATCAATCTCATCCGCATCATTGTGGAAATAGACCCCCAGCGAGTCCCCAGGCTGATAGCTCAGGCCAGAGCCTTCGAGCGAAATCTCCACATGGCGCACATCTTTGCTGCTGTCGCGCCCGGTAATTTTTTGCACTTCGGTGATCTCGGCCTCAAAGGGTTTTTTCTTGGTCCACTCAGACACTGCTGCAGGCGCCACAAGCCCCGGCATCTGCACCACATTGGCGGACGCCCCACCTTTTTTCAGCTCAGGCTCAAAATGGTCCAACGCACCGGTGATCCAGCCCGGCGCATGATCATCATAGTCCACGTCAAAAAGCCCGGGCTCCACCACAATCTCTGCCCCAAGCGCGCGGAACCGATCGGCAAAATCGGTGGCTGTCTTGTTAAAATACTCATAGCTTGAGTCGCCCAGACCCAGAACTGCCACCTTCACACCGTCTAGCTTCGGCGCTTTTTTCGAGCCAACGAAACTGTAGAATTTCTCGGCGCCCTCAGGCGGCTCACCCTCACCATAGGTCGCGGTCACGATGGTGATAAACTTCTCATCCTTTAGCTTGATAGGCTTATAATCCGCCATATTCACGAGCTTCACATCCAAGCCCCGCGCCTTCGCGCCCTCGGCCAGATCGCTGGCCACGTGCTTGGCGTTGCCGGTCTGCGTGCCGTAGAGGATCGTCAAGGGTGCGGCCTCAGCCGCAGGGGCTGCCACGGGCTCCGCCATCCCACCTCGAGCGGCGGCTGCGGCCAGATACCCGCTGATCCACGCCTGCTGCACCGGCGTCAGCGAGCCTGCCAATTGCGCAAACGCCTGAGACTGTTCCGGCGACAGCGGGTTAAAGCCTTGCGGCATCTGGCTCATGATTGTCATGATGTGCGTCCCTCGCTCAAGTGCAGCCCGCATTCGCGGCTCGTTCCGAAAAACCGGGTGTCTTCTTCGCGCATGCCGTCTTCCAGCTTGCGGGTCGTGTGCGTGTCGCCCACGCTGACGTAGCCCTGCTCCCACAGCGGGTGATACGGCAGGTCATGGTCCTTGAGATAGCGATGCACGTCGCGGTTAGACCAGTCGACAATAGGGTGGAATTTCACCCGCCCACCCTGAAATTCGAGGATCTTGCGCGCGGCGCGGCTTTCCGATTGGCTGCGGCGCAGGCCGGAATACCACGTACCTGCGCCCACCGATGTCATTGCTTTTTGCATCGGCGCGACCTTGTTGATGGCGTTGTAGCGCCTCAGCCCATCCTCACCCTGTTCCCAAAGCTGACCAAAGCGCGCCTCTTGCCAGGCAGGCGTCATATCCGCGCGGAAGACATGCAGGTTGAGGTTAAGGCGCTCCACCATCTGATCGACAAAGCGATAGGTCTCAGGAAAAAGATACCCGGTGTCAAAGAGCAGCACCGGCACATCCGGCACCTGCGCGGTCATCAGGTGCAGCATCACAGCCGACTGAATGCCAAAGCTGGAAGACAAAACATGACCTTTGGGCAGGTTCTCCAAGGCCCAGGCAATGCGCACCTCCGCAGGCTGATCCTCCAACCACACATTGGCGGCGGTGAAAACCTTCGGCCCGTTTGAGGCAGCATCGATATGAGGCAGCGCTTGCATCACTCAGCGGCGATCTGATCAGATGTCGCGTGGAAATCGGTCTTGGACACCTTCACTTCTTCCACGATACCTTTGCGGATCACAAAATCGCCAAAGCACTCATCCGTCTCACGTTCCGCCACCCAAAGCCCGATCAACTCATCAAGCTCTGTGATCACCTGATCGGGGCTGATGTTTTCGCGGTAGAGCTTGGGCACCCGCGTGCCGATGCGGTTGCCGCCCATGTGCAGGTTGTATTTGCCCGGCCCTTTGCCGACGAGGCCGACCTCAGCGAGCATCGCGCGCCCGCACCCGTTGGGGCAGCCGACCACGCGCAATATGATGTGATCGTCTGGCACGTTGTGCTTGACCAAAAGCTGTTCGACCTGATGCACCAGATCGGGCAAAAACCGCTCTGCCTCAGCCATCGCCAGCGGGCATGTGGGCAGGGCCACACAGGCCATCGAGTTTTTTAGCTGCGGCGTTTGGAAATCATCAATGAGCCCATGATCTCGCGCGATCTTTTCAATCTCGTCGCGCTGCTCCGCAGACACTCCGGCGATCACCAGGTTCTGGTTCGCCGTCATTCGGAAATCACCTTCATGGACTTCCGCGATCTTTCGCAGACCCGTCTTCAGAGGCCGGTTCGGATAATCCAAGATACGCCCGCTCAGCAGATACACCGTAAGATGATGCTTGCCATCCACACCTTCGACCCAGCCAAACCGATCCCCGCGAGAGGTGAACTCATACGGCCTTGAAGGCCGGAACTTTACGCCCGCCCGACGCTCCACCTCGGCCTTGAACACATCGACGCCCACGCGGTCGAGCGTGTACTTGGTCTTGGCCTGTTTGCGGTTCACTCGGTTGCCCCAGTCCCGCTGCACCGTCACAACATGCTCGGCAACCTTCAAAGTGTGCTCCAGCGGAATGAACCCGAAATCATCTGCTTTGCGCGGATAGGTCGATGTATCGCCATGGGTCATAGCCAAGCCGCCACCTACAAGCACGTTCCATCCGACAAGCTTGCCATCCTCCGCAATCGCCACGAAGTTCAAGTCATTGGCGTGGACGTCCACCTCGTTATTGGGTGGAATGCTCACCGTCGTTTTGAATTTGCGCGGCAGATACGTCTCCCCAAGGATCGGTTCTTCGGTGGTTTTCACCTTTTCCCCGTCAAGCCAAATCTCGGTATAGGCTTTCGTCTTAGGCAGGAGATGCTCAGAGATTTTCTTGGACCATTCATAAGCCTCGGCATGCAATTCACTCTCCACCGGATTTGTGGTGCAAAGCACATTGCGGTTCACATCGCCCGCGGTCGCAATGCTATCAATGCCCGCTGAATTTATGACCTTATGCATGTCCTTGATGTCGGGCTTCAGCACGCCGTGGAACTGGAAAGTCTGTCGTGTGGTCAGGCGCACGGAGCCGTAAATCGTGTGCTCTTCGGCGAATTTCTCAATCACCAACCACTGCTGCGGTGTGATGATCCCGCCGGGCATCCGCGCGCGCAGCATCACATTGTGTAGCGGCTCCAGCTTTTGCTTGTCGCGCTCTGGGCGGATGTCGCGATCATCCTGCTGATACATGCCGTGAAAGCGGATCAGCTGGAAGTTATCCGCGCTGAAGCCACCCGTGATCGGATCAGTCAGATCCTCGGTGATGGTGCCGCGCAGAAAATTACTTTCGGCTTTCAGCCGCTCGTTGTCGGCCTTCTTCCCTTCGACAATCAAAGGTCGTTTGGTGTCGCTGTCCAGCATGTGTCAGGCCTCTCAGATGGCTTTCATCGGGCAAAAGTTTTGAGGCCCGGGCGGCCACACCGCCCGGCTCGTCGTTCAATCTTTGGGTCGTCTTAGGCCGGTATCAGCTGGGTTCGGGGACCTTACGCAGGTAGGGCAGCACCGCGTCAAACTCGCCAAACTTGGCCTTAGCATCTTCGTTGTTCACGCTCGGCGGAATGATCACATCCTCACCCGGCACCCAATTGGCAGGCGTCGCAACACCTTTACCGATCGAGGTCTGCAAACCATCCAGAGCACGGATGATTTCAGCAAAGTTGCGGCCAACCGTCATCGGGTAGGTCATCGACAGCTTCAGCTGCTTGTCCGGCCCGATAATGAAGACCGATCGCACCGTCGCGCTGTCCGCGGGGGTGCGCCCGTCAGGCAGATAAGCCTCAGCCGGCAGCATATCGAATGCCTTCGATACTGCCAGACCGTCATCGGCAATGATCGGAAAGCCGGCCTTGGCGCCACCATACGCCTCGATATCACCTTTCCACTTTTTGTGATCTTCCACCCCGTCCACAGAGACGCCGATCACTTTGGTGCCGCGTTTGGCCCATTCGTCGGCCAATTGCGCCACAACGGAAAACTCCGTCGTGCAAACAGGGGTAAAGTCCTTGGGGTGGCTGAACATAATCGCCCAGCTCTCCCCGATCCAGTCATGCAAACTGAATGTGCCCTGATCGGTTTCAACTGTCAGGTCGGGGATTGTGTCATTGATGCGAAGACCCATGCTATAGTCCTTTCCACGCGAAGTCGCGTTTGGTGTAATGTGCCCGGCCGAGAGTGCATGATGGCCGGCGTTGGTTGCCGAAATAAACCGCTCGTTCCAAGGGATCAATTCAACCGCCCCCACATAAGAACAATTTTCACGCAATGGCCAGAAACGGGTCAATTCGTTCCGCATTAAATTGCATCACAAGACGGATATTTGCACGAGCAGAAAACACCGTCGCGACGGCCGGTTCATTTGGCCCGTGTCGGGTCGCGCAATGCAAATCCTAACTCATTTGCGGCCTTCCTAAATTTTTGCGCTACACTCCCGAAGCGACGAAGGAGGGCCCATGCTCAGACGAATTTTAGTGCCTGTACGCGGCGACGGAATGGGAGAGGCGCTTTTTGAGCACGCAGCCAAGCTCGCGCATCTGCACAAAGGGCATATCGTTGTGGCCCATAGCCGCGCGGAGGGTGAAAAGCTTGCCCCCTATGGCCGAACAATGACCGGCTTTGCGCGTCAAACCATGCTGGATCAGGCCAAAGAACTGGCCGATCAAGAGGAATTGGCCTTGCGCGAAGATCTTCACCGCCAAGCAAAAGCTCTCGACATCCTTGAAACGGACACGCCGGACGGGACACGCGCCACGGTCAGTTTCGTAGAAGAAACCGGGCGCATGGCAGATGTGATCAAACACAATGGGCGTCTTTCTGACCTGATCGTTGTGGCCAAACCCAATCGTGATCGCAATCTTGGTGTCAATTCACTGAAATCCGGCCTCTTTGAAACCGGTCGCCCTGTTCTCATGTGTCCGCGCGACCACGGGCCGGCTACCGACCTAGGGGCGCGCATTGCCGTGGCGTGGAACGGCTCTTTGGAAGCCGCTCGCACGGTGGGTCTGACCTTGCCCATCGTGGAAACGGCTCGCGATGTGACGATTTTGTCAGGCGGAAAAGAAAAGGTCCATGGCGCGACCACAGAAGAGCTTGTGGCCTATTACGCCCTGCGCGGGATCACTGCCAAGGTGCACCACTTCGATGCCCAAAGGCCGCATGAAGCACTCCTTTCCAAAACTGTCGAAGTCGGCGCAAATCTGCTGATCATGGGCGCTTATGGGCAGGGCCACGGGCGCGAGGCGCTCTTTGGTGGAAACACACAAGCTATTGTAGATACTGCAGAAATTCCGGTTCTTATGGCACACTGACGTATACCGCGCCAAAAGACAGCTCCGCAACAATATTATTCTTGAAAAGCGTGTTGCGAAATATAGTTACTTCTCCATCATAGCGAGCTGGAGACTCGCTCAGGAATTATGGACGGAGGACACTTCATGTTGATCACCAAACGCGGCCTTCTGGGCCTCACCGCAGCAACTCTTCTGGTCACAAGCCCTGTCGCGGCGCTGGCCGATGGCTGGAAACCCCGTAAGCCGATTGATTTTGTGATCATGGCTGGTGCGGGTGGTGGCGCAGATCAGATCGCGCGGTTTATCCAGTCTGTGGCTGAAAAGGCAGACATGACGCCCCGACCACTTGTGCCGAACAACAAAGGCGGCGGTTCGGGGGCGGAGGCGCTCATCCATGTCTCCAACGCGTCTGATCCGGATCACACAATCCTGGTCACGCTGAATTCTTTCTTTACAACGCCAATCCGCCAGGAGAACTTGGGCATCGACATCCAGACCTTCACACCGGTGGCAATGATGGGCGTCGACCCGTTTGTCCTTTGGGTACATAAGGACAGCGGGATCACCACGTTTGATGAATACGTGGAAAAGGTGAAGTCGATGAATGGTGAGTTTGTCATGGGTGGCACAGGTGCCGGCCAAGAAGACAGCATCGTTATCGCCTACATGTCAGGCGCTTACGGCCTCGATATCAAGTATATCCCGTATGACGGCGGTGGGGCTGTGGCCAAGGACTTGGCCGGGAAACAGATCATGGCAACTGTGAACAACCCTGCAGAGGCCAAAGGATTTTATGAGGCCGGTGACTTTGTCCCACTCGTTGCATTTTCGGATGAGCGTTTGCCTGCCTACCCTGACGTGCCGACCATGATCGAGAAGGGCAATGATTTCTCTTACTATAATCAACGGGCCGTTGTCGGCGCGCCAGGCATGTCTGATGAGGCAGCCGCCTATTACCAGGATCTTTTTACTCAGATCTACAACACTGAGGAATGGCAGGGGTATTTGACATCTGAGAGCCTCTCGCCGCTTTGGATGGATGCAAGCGAACAGAAAGCCTACTGGCAAACTCAGGTAGAAAACCACGAGAAACTGCTCGCCGATCTGGGAAGCTGACCTGATCGACCTACGTCGACGATTGGGCGGGCATCACAGCACTGCCCAATCGATCTGAAGACCGAAGACATGTGAGGGCAAAATGCGACTTGGTGAGATCGTCACCGCCGGTGTCCTCGCGCTCATTTCCATTTATTTCATGTGGAAAAGCGCCGAACTCCCCATTGGGTATATTTCCGGCACCGGACCTGGCGGCGGGGCCTGGCCCTTTTGGCTTTCGGCCATCATGCTTCTCTGCTGCGGGATGATCGGGCTCAATTGGTGGCGCGGCACCTCTCCGCCGTCCCAGTCCGAAGAACCTGTCCTGGATTCATACGGTTGGCGCATGATGGCATTGGTGGGAGGCGGCATCATCGCCTTTGTCGGGCTCGTGAATGTCATTTCGATGTACGGGGCCATCGCTGTCTTCCTGCTGTATTACACACGGGCGTTGGGCCGTCATTCCTGGGGTTTGGTTTTGCCGCTCTCCTTCATCACGCCTATAGCGCTTTTCTTTTTCTTCGAAGGGGCCATGCGGATCACCATGCCCACCGGGATGCCTTTCATGGATCCGCTTTTCGATATTGGCTACGAGATCATTTATTGATGCGCGCCGAGTTCATTCAAATATCCAACACATCACCAAAACTGTGCGATCAACGCGGGCTTGATGGCGGTTGGGTGATCCCGCACAGACCGGATATGCTCTAGGATGGAAGTACTCGCCCTCCTCGGCGGCGGCATGCTGCTTGCGCTAGAGCCGCTCAACCTTGCGCTGATCCTGATCGGTGTTTCGGTCGGGCTATTCATCGGCGCAATGCCAGGGCTTGGCTCTGTTAACGGCGTGGCGATCCTGCTTCCCGTGACGTTTCTCGTCCCCCCAAGCGGTGCAATCATCTTCCTGGCAGCGATCTATTACGGCGCGATGTACGGCGGCGCGGTCTCCTCGGTCACTTTGGGCATTCCGGGCGCATCCACGGCCGTGGCCACCACATTTGATGGTAGACCGCTTGCTCGGCAAGGCCGGGCCAGCCTCGCTCTTGTGACAGCCGCGCTCGCCTCTTTCGTCGGCGGCACCATTGCCAACCTGCTTTTCACCGGCTTTGCGCCGCTTTTGGCCAATGTTGCGCTTTCATTCGGCCCGCCTGAGGTTTTCGCGTTGATGCTGCTGGCCTTCGCAACATTCGTAGGGCTCGGCGGGGATGACATCCCCAAAACCATATTTTCGATTTGTTTCGGGCTGGTACTGGGCGCGATTGGTTTCGACCAAATCTCGGGCGCCCCACGGCTTGTGCTTTTCGACATCAATGGCTTTCTCCAAGGGATCGGTTTTTTGGTGCTCGCCATCGGCGTCTACGGGATAGGAGAGATGCTGTGGACCATTGAGCAAAGCCGTGGCGAAATTAGTAAGATGACCCCCAAAATGACGGTCAAAGGCATGGCTGCAGACACCAAGGAAGCTGCAAAGCGCGGTTGGAAAGGCACGGCGATTGGCTCCTTTTTGGGCTTTTTCGTGGGTATCCTACCTGCAGCCGGCGCAACCCCAGGCTCTTTGATGTCCTACGGCGTCGCCAAAATGGTCTCCCGCACGCCAGAGGAATTTGGAAAAGGCAGCCCCGACGGGGTGGCCGCCCCGGAGGCTGCGAACAATTCTGCCTCGACCGGTTCAATGCTGCCAATGCTGACCCTCGGCATACCCGGCTCGCCCACCACAGCGATCCTTTTGGGTGGCATGGTGATTTGGGGGCTGACCCCTGGCCCGCGCCTCTTTATCGACGAACAAGAATTTGTCTGGGGCCTGATCGGATCTTTCTACATCTCCAATGCCGCCGCTTTGGTGATCAACTTGGCGTTCATCCCGCTCTTCATCTGGATGCTTCGGATGCCTTTCACGATCCTAGCGCCTATGATTTTCGTGCTTTCTATCGCCGGCGGATATGCTGCCACGCGCGATATGTTCGATGTGTGGCTCATGGTCATTTTTGGTCTGGGCGCGTTTTTCCTGCGCAAGTTCGACTACCCGCTTGCACCTGCCGTGCTGGCCATTGTGCTGGGCCCTATTGCCGAACCCACGCTGCGTCAGTCCCTACTGCTCAGCTCAGGTGATCCATCGATCTTCTTCACCCGACCCATTGCTGGCCCAATCACCGTGGTTGCCTTGATCCTGATCTTCCTGCCAGTCTTCAAGCTCTTACGGCGCAAAAAAGCGCAAGCTACCGGCTAGGGACCCATTTTCTGAAAGAAAATGCGAAGAAAATTCCTATTTTCTGCGCAGAATTTTCGAAAATTCTGCCACCCTAACCATAAAGCCCCGCCACTTTCCCGCGCAGCTGAATAAGGCCCAGCACCGTATCAATGATCGGCGTTGGCGTCTGCGTCACCCGACCCAACTCCTGCACAGAGGCCACAAGCGCGTCGATCTCCATGGGCCGGCCTTGATCGAGATCTTGCAGCATGGACGTCCGATGCGCGCCCACGGCCGCGCCCCCATCAATCCGCCGGTCTACATCAATGGGAAACTTCACGCCCAGCTTCTCAGCAATCTCTTGCGCCTCCACCATCATGGCCCGCGCAACGGGCCGCGTTCCCTTATCAGTGCACAGCACATCCAGCGTCGCATGGGTCAGCGCAGAAATAGGATTGAACGACAGGTTGCCCCATAACTTCACCCAAATCTCATCGCGCAGCTTGGGCCGCACAGGCGCTTTCAGCCCCGCCGCCGACAGCGCTTTTGACAAGGCCAAAGCACGCTCGGATTTTGATCCATCGGGTTCGCCAAGCGAAAAACGATTTCCCTCTATGTGGGTCACCACGCCAGGCTCTTTCACCTCTGCTGCCGGGTACACGACGCATCCCAAAACGCGATCCGGGCCAAACCCGTCCCACTGCGCGTTGCCGGGATCGACACTTGCAAGCCGCGTGCCTTCCAGATCTCCACCGATCTTGTGAAAATACCACCACGGCACACCGTTCACACCCGACACAATCGTCGTCTCTGGCCCGATGAGTGGCTGCATCTTATCCACCACAGGCGGCACCGAATGCGCTTTGAGCGTGACAATCACGTAGTCCTGCGGTCCCAGCGCAGTCGGGTCCTCAGACACCGTTACCTTCTGCGTTGTCGTTCCGCTGTCCTCGATCAGTGTCAGGCCATGTGCTTCCATTGCCTCGCGATGAGGACCACGCGCCACAAGGCTCACATCGGCGCCCACTTGCGCCAGTTTCGCGCCCATATACCCGCCGATCGCGCCGGCGCCAAAAATGCAGATCTTCATGGTTTATGCGCCTTCAACCAGCCCGAGCTTTTCCGCCAAGCCAATGCGCTGTAGCTTTCCTGTTGCGCCCTTGGGGATCTCATCAAGAATGATCACCTTTCGCGGCACCTTAAAATCCGCGAGACGTTCGGCGGCGAAGTTGCGAATGTCGCGCTCACCGGCCTCCTCACCTTCTTTAAGAACAATCGCCGCCGCGACGTCCTCACCCAGTTTGTCATGAGGCAGCGCAAAAGTCAGGGCCTGCGCCACGGCAGGGTGATCGGACAGAATACCGTCGACCTCAAGCGGGCTCACCTTCTCCCCCCCGCGGTTGATGATCTCCTTCAAACGCCCCGTCAGCGTCAGGTATCCTTCATCGTCAAATGCGCCCTGATCGCCGGTGCGGAACCATCGCTTGCCATCCGCTTCAAAAAAGTTTTTCTCATTGGCCTCAGGATTGCTTTCATACCCAGGGGTCACGTTGGGCCCCGAGATCACGACCTCCCCCACCGCGTCCATAGCCAGCAAGACCGGGTCTGCCTCATGGGCAATGCGCACCTCCGGCCCGGCCTCAACCCCAACGGCGCCAGGTTTCTGGGCGCGCGGGGGCAGCGGGTTGGAACACATCTGGTGGGCGGCCTCGGTCATGCCATAGCCTTCAATCACCGGCGCGCCAAAGGTCTCGTTCAGTTTGACCATCACCGGCCCCGGCAAGGACGCAGAGGAGGATCGTAGGAACCTAAGCCGCGCACCCGATATGATTTCCGCATTCCGGCTTGCACGGGCCAGAATAGTTTGATGCATAGTCGGCACCGCCGTGTACCAAGTGGGATCAGCATCCTTGAGCCAGCCAAAGAAACGCAGCGCGTCAAAGCCCGGCGCGCACCAAACCTGACCGCCGGACCCCAGCGTCGACAGAACGGCCGCGATCAACCCATGAATGTGGAAAAGCGGCATGACGTTCATGCAGCGATCCTCCGCCGTCAAATCCAGAGACGCCGCAATGTTGCCCGCGGAGGCCACGATATTGGACTGCAACAGTGGCACGATCTTGGGCCGCGAGGTGGTGCCGGACGTGTGTAGGATAAGCGCCACATCGCCGTCTTCAGGTGTAGACGGATCACCGCGCCCTTCTGTCTGTGATGACAAAGTAAAGGCGCCTGCAGGCTGGCTCTCATCCACGTTCACACGAATGATCGACAGGCCCAGCTTGCTGGCGGCTTGCGCCGCAGGGCCATCATCACCTGCCATCAGCAGGATCGCCTTGGCGCCCAAATCCTCCAGGTAGAACGCAAATTCTTCCTGCCGGTAGGCCGGGTTCAACGGCGCCGTCACCGCTGCTTGCGCCACAGTGACAAACGCCGCTGCCATTTCCGGCCCATTGGGCAGCACGATGGCCACGCGATCCCCACGGCCAACACCGGCTGCATGTAAAGACACCGCCACAGAGCCCGACAGCGCCCTAAGCGCACCATAGGTCAACCAATCCCGGCCCGGCGCACCGATGGCGGGCGCGTTGGCATCATGTCCCGCAATAAGGTCTTTGACAGTGTGTGACATGGATCGTCCTCGTGTTCTTTTTGTCTTGACGGGGAATTAGCGCAATCGGGGTGCGACACAATGACAATTTGGGGCCACCAGCGCTTCAAGAACGCGGCCGCTCCCGCTTGCAGCGTTCCGAGCAATAGCGCACCTCGTCCCAGACCTTGGCCCATTTCTTTCGCCAGGTGAATGGTTTGCCACAGGTGGCGCAGGTCTTGGTAGGTAGATCGGATTTCTTTCGCATTTTCATCCGTCAATCTCCTAACGGCAGATCCATTTGCGCGGTGCGGGTCTTTGGTCTTTGCCCTCGGTTCGGAATACCACTCTTTCGGCTGCCGTGCTTGTTTTGAATGCTGGCTGCCTCCGCCCGGAAATCATCGCCGCGCCGCACTGCCCATATTTTCTGACGCGCCTCTTTTGCAGCCTCCAGATGATCAACGATCCGCTCAGGATAGACTTTGCCAAGAACATCGGCAGCGTTTTCCGCCTTCCATGGTTCTTGCAAGTGTTTATCGGGGATCGCGGCCAGTTCCGGCACCCAACGGCGTGTGAATTCTCCCGTTGGATCTTGATCCATTCCCTGTTTCACAGGGTTGTAAATCCGCACGGTATTGATCCCGGTCGTGCCCGATTGCATCTGGCTCTGGCTCCAATGAATGCCCGGCTCATAGTCTGTGAAGTAGCGGGCCAAAATCTCGCCCGGGGCGCGCCAATCCAGCCACAGGTGATAGCTCGCCGTGGCCATGACCATCGCCCGCATCCGAAAATTGAGCCACCCTGTTGACCGCACAGATCGCATGCAGGCATCAAAAAATGGCAGGCCTGTTTCGCCCATGGCCCAAGCGTGCAACCGCGCAGCGTCAGGCTCTTTGGGGCGCACACCATCATACGCGCGGTGGAAATTCTCAAACTCAATGCGCGGGTCATCTTCTAACTTTTGCATGAAGTGGCAATGCCAATGCAGCCGGCCTTCAAAAGATCGGATTGACCCAGCCCAGCCTTTGCGGCCCTTCACCTCTGCCTTGCGCGCCCATGTGGCCTGCGCCACCTCGCGCATGCTTACGGCCCCCCAAGCGAGATAGGGAGACATGCGCGAACACGCTTTGGACCCCGACACCGGTGACGACATGGCAGAACGGTAAGTCTCGCCGCGCTCATAAAGAAAGCTCTCAAGGCACCTCAAACCAGCTTCGCGCCCACCCAACTGCCTTTCCGGGCAAGGATCAGGCTTCAAACCCAGATCCTTGGCGGACGGAATAGACCTCAGGTCAACCTCAACCGGCTTCAGCGCAGGCGCGGCAACCATCGGTTCCAGCATCAATTGATCCCAAGACTTTGCCCAGCCATTGCGAGAGGCCAGCCGTCGCTGCACGCCGTGGTTTTGCACCTCTGTCCACGGCACGTTGTTGTTGACACACCAAGCGCCGACCCGCTTGTCGCGCGCAAAGGTCCAGGCGTTGCCTGTCTCTTCATGTGACCAAAGTTGCGTCAGCTTTCCATCTGACTTGAGCCCTGAAAGCACGTCGCACACATCACCCAAACGGATCACCAAGGGCTGCCCAAGCGCGCCCAAAGCCTCGCGCAACTCCGAGAGCGTTTCCTCTACGAAGGCCCATTGCCGCGCAGACATATCCGGTTCAGCCCATAGCTCCGGCTCCACAACATAGAGCGGCAAAACATCTCCTTGCGCCGCCGCCAAGGCAAGGGCGCGATGATCAACGCTGCGCAGATCGCGTTTGAACCAGACGACTTGCATGTTTTCTCCTGTTACAAGCATCAATGTAGGTCGACACAAAGTCAGGTCATGCGACAGACCGAAACAGGCATGGACGCCGCCCCACAGCTCTACTAAAGCGGGTCGATGGCGCAGACACCGCTCAAAGATCTTCTGCCCCGCCTTCAAGAATTGGCTGAGGCATCTCTTTCGCTGTGGAACGTGCCTTTGGGGGCTGAGGTGCAGCTGATCAACGTCTCAGAGAACGTCACCTACTTGGTACAGGCTGGTGCGTTCAAGTCGGTTTTGCGTATTCATCGCGTCGGGTATCACTCCCGCCGCGCTATCCTGAGCGAGCTGGATTGGCTCACCGCCTTGGGCCAGGAGACAGAGGTTGTGACGCCGCGCGTAATGGTGGGCAAGAACGGCGCTCGCATCCAACACAACATCACCCATCGCCTGAAAAACGCGCGCGACATGGTGATGTTTGAATTCATCAACGGTGCGGCCCCGGATGAGGCTGGGGATCTCACGCATCATTTCCAAGAGCTCGGGCAGATCGCTGCGCACTGCCACAACCATGTGCTGTCGTGGGAGAAACCAAACTCATTTGAGCGCCTGACATGGGACGACGCAGCAATTTTTGGCCCCGACGCGACGTGGGGTCATTGGAGCGACGCACCTGGCGTAACAGATGAGATCAGACCTCTGCTTGCGCGGCTGGAAAATACGGTTGTGGCCCGGTTGGAAGCCTTTGGAAAATCGCCTGAGCGTTTCAACCTCATTCATGCCGACATGCGGCTGGCCAATCTCATTGTCGCGCGCGAAGGCACCCGCCTCATTGATTTTGACGATTGTGGTTGGGGTTGGCTTCTTTACGATTTGGCAGCGGCACTCAGCTTCATAGAAGATCACCCTCGCGTGCCGGAGTTCAAAGCCGCCTGGCTAAGGGGATACAGTCGATTTCGCGCGCTGAGCGCCTCGGACGAGGCCGAGATAGACACGTTTATCATGATAAGGCGCCTGGCGCTTTTGGCTTGGATTGGCAGCCACATAGAGGCCCCAGAACCGCAGGCTCTTGCGCCGACATTTGCAATAAACACAGCCAAGCTGGCGCGACAGTACTTGGCGAAGTTTGGGCAGTCCTGACACGCCGCTGTGATAAGATGCACTCTTACGGAAAACCTGGGAGGATCCGCGCGTGACCGCAGAAAAATACCCCCAAAGCCAAGGGAATCTTTGACAAAATTCCTGCTGCTCTAGACAGTTAAGCCGTTGGAAGAACCGATTTTTCGGCGGACAAGAACCGGGGGATGTGATGATCACAGAGATTGCAGCGCGTTTTGCGCGGGCCAAAGCACAGTGCGTGCTGTGGGCCATTGCGATCTTGGTCCTGATGATCAGTCCTGCATATGCAGCAGGAGAGGTGCCCACGCTTGCGGCCGATATCGGTGCCAGCCTGTTGGGTGCAGGTGCAATCGCTGTCATCTTTGCCCGCATAGGCATCCCTTCAATTGCTGCGTTTATTTTAGCTGGCGTCGCCCTTGGGCCTCTTGGCCTGCAAGCGATCAATGATGCCGGCAATATCGAGGCCATCGCCCAGATCGGGTTTATCCTGCTGCTGTTCGTGATCGGGCTTGAGATCGATGTTCCTCGCATCCTGGCATCGGGCCGCACACTGCTCTTGGCCGGTGCGCTTCAGTTTCCAATGACGATGCTCTTTGGGATCGGCGTGACCAAACTGATGATGATGGTGGGTTTTGGCGGTGTTTTGACCGAAGCGCCGCTTTCACCGCTCTATATCGGCATCGCTCTGTCGTTGTCTTCGTCTTTACTCGTGGTCAAACTCTTCCAAGAACATTTCCAGCTTGATACGCGGCCTGGGCAAATCTCCCTTATCGTTCTCATTTTTCAAGATATCTGGGCCATTGCGTTTACCCTCATACAGCCCAGTATGGACAACCCCAACATCGGCAAAATCCTAAGTTCGTTTCTTGGCATCGGCATCTTGATCGTGGTTGCGGTGATCTTGTCGCGGCTCGTGGCCAATCGCGCGTTTGCATGGATTGCCAAGAAGCCAGAATTGGTGCTTCTTGCGGCCATGTCGTGGTGCTTTGCGATCATGGCCGTGGGTGCGGGCTTTGACGTGGTGACACAAGCGCTTGGGCTTGAGATGTCTCTCGCGGTTGGGTCGGGCATGGCCGCCTTGATTGCAGGCGCGACAATCGCCAGCTCACCCTACAGCGTCGAAATCATAACCAAGGTCGGGCTTGTCAAAGATTTCTTTGTCACGCTGTTTTTTGTTGGCCTCGGAATGTCGATCCCAGCACTGACCAGTTGGGACGTGCCGATCATGGCTGTGGTGCTGGCTCTTCTCGCGCTTTTGGCCCGGCAATTGGTGTTCTTTCCGGTGTTTTACTTTATCGGGATTGATCAAAGAAACGCGCAGGTGAGTTCAACGCAGCTTGCCCAAATGTCTGAATTCACGCTGGTGATCGTCTTCATCGGTTTGGAATTGGGCCATGTCAGCCAGGAGTTCGCCGCCGTGATGATCCTGGCCTTTGTGATCACTGCCGTGCTGACGACACCCGTGTTTGAAAACGCCTATGGTATTTATGAACGCATGAAAGGCACGTTGACCCTGCTGGGCTTCAAAGAGCCCAAGGCCGATGAAACAAGCGATGACCATGAGATCGTTCTTGGAATTCTCGGCGTGCACCGCGATGCCTCTTCCTTTCTTGCAGAGCTTCACAGGCATCAACCCGAAGTCCTCAAGCATACCACGATCGTCGATTTCAACGTGGCCCTGCACCCGGCCATGAAGGATCTTGGGGTTCATGTGGTTTACGGAGATATCTCCAACGAAGAGGCCCTTTTGCATGCGGGCATCGATCGGGCCAAAGTCGTGCTTTGCCCGATCTCCGACGATCTTCTGCGCGGAATCGACACAGCAGCGCTGGTGCGCATGGTGCGCCACGTCAATCCCAAGGGAAAGATCATCGCCAATGCGATCCATGTCTCTGCTGTGCCAAAGCTGAAAGCCGCCGGCGCCGATGTCGTCTACATGCCGCGGATGGAAGCCGGAAAAGCTATCCTTGAGGCATTTGAACACGCCCATGACGGGCAAGACCTCGATTACTTCGATACAATGCAAAGCGAGAAATTCGGCACACTCAAAGACCGGCGCGAAGTGCTCGACTGAGCGGCGCCGTCTGATCACAATTGAGTGCCAAGCCTTGCGCAGGCGCGCTCAATTGCCCTACCCCATGTCTGAGCGTGTTGGAGGTTTGCGCTATGTACAAAATCACCCCCTTTGTCGCGATTGCTTTGACTTTGGCCCCTATGGCTTACGCTGGTTCACCCATAAAACTTGGGGAAAACGCCGCGCTCACGGGTGGGGATTACTCAACCGGCGGTGGCCTGACTGTCGCGATGGAGCCGCGCCAGATTGGCGGAAATCTGGCCCTCTGCGGCGTCTGGGCACAAAGTAATGCCATGTCGATCTACACGCGCAAGGCCGCACCTCGTGTGCTCGCCAAAGGTGTGGCCACACTCAATGGTCAGGTCATCGCCCGTGATTTCGGCTTTCTCAAGCGCGTCCGCCCCGCCGCCAGCTACACCGGCGCGCCTGCAGGCTGCGTTGTGCTCAATCAGGCTTGGCAGGCAGATTTCGCCTCCGCCCAGCTTGACCTGCGTATTCCACGCCAGCGTATCTTCCTGACCTCAGACTCTCGCCGCCGCAACGGCCAGCAAGTGTTCTTCACCCGCAGCGACAGCAGCAACCCCGCCTTAAAGAAAGGGTCTTTCCTGCCGTCCAGCATCACGCGCTACACGACCAGTTCGACGCAATTTTGAGGGCGAACGCCCTGCATCGGCTTTGACAATTGAAAATGCCGTGCAAATCGGGCACAACCGCTGCGTAAACCTGTGGCGCGCTGAGTGTGAAAACACACCTGTCGCCAAGACAACGGGGATGAAGGGCAAAGCAGGCGATGATTTTAAAGCAAGCAGGGCTATGGATATGTATCTTGGCACTCGCGGGCTGCGGTGGTGGCTTGCGGGAAGACCGGCCAGACCGCCGCGTGATCACACCCGCGCCGGTGGCTTTTGGCCCGATCAGCAAAGCCTGTCTTCAGTCAGATCGCAAAAAGAAATCCCGCCAGCTATGTTCCTGCATTCAAGCCGCCGCCGACAAAACGCTAAGCCGATCCGACCAACGACGCTCCGTCGCGTTCTACCAAAACCCACATTTGGCACAGGAAATTCGTACCTCTGACCGCGACACAGACGAAAAATTCTGGGATGCCTATGCTGCTTACGCGCGAGAGGCCGAAAGGATGTGCGGATGACGGATGTGTTCGATTTCATGGAAGGGTTAGAGCCTTATGGCGAAAAACCGAACACGATCACCCGTCTTGCCCAACGCCACCGTTTGATTATTGAGCCCTTCGCCGATCAAATTAACGGCGCACGGATGCTTGATCTCGCGGCCCATGATGGGCGCTGGTCCTATGCTCTGGCACACGCGGGCGCGACTGAAGTCATCGGTGTTGAGGCGCGTCAGGATCTCATTGATCGCTTTGAACACTTCCCTGAGACCGAATTTAAATCCCGCGTCCGTCTCATCTGCAACGACCTCTACACAGAGCTTGAGGCGCGCGTCGCCGCGGGGGAGACCTTTGACGTGGTCGCAGTCTACGGCATCTTTTATCATATCATGGATCACTTCCGCCTGTTGCAGCTGGTGACCAAACTGAAGCCCACGCTCGTCATTATCGACAGCGAGTTTATCAAGGCCGACAATGCCATCGTTCAGGTTTTGAAAGAGGAGATTTCCAATCCTCTCAACGCCGTGAGCGATGTCGACGGCATCACCCACACGGTGGTGGGCGTTCCCTCCAAACGCACGATGGAATTTATGGCCGATGCCCTCCGCCATGATCTCACCTGGGTCGATCACGATCTCATCCTGGGCGACAACCGTGCTGGCATGAAAGATTACTACCGAGACGGTCGCAAAGCGCGCTTTGCCTGCGCGCTGACGCCGATAGGACACTGAAGGCCGTAGGGTGGGGTTTTACCCCACCACACCGTCCAATGCATCATTGCACCGGCCACACACACCCGGGTGGCTATGCTGCCCCACATCCTGCGAGATCTTCCAGCAGCGCAGGCATTTCTCCCCGCGCGCCTTCTCAAAGACCACAGCCACACCCGCGACATCCGGCAAGGTGAACGCGTCTTCAGGCGCCTTTTCTGCCGTCAGCGTCACCGCCGAGGTGATGCAGATATCATCAAAATCCACCGATGACAGTACATCCAAAAGCCCAGGTTCCGTTACATGCACCACAGGCGCTGCTTCGAGCGATGCTCCGATGACCTTCTCCACCCGCTGCACTTCGAGCGCGGCCGTCACAACACGCCGCGCGCGCCGCACATCCGCCCATTTCGTCGCCAGCGCCTCATCGTGCCAGGCCGCAGGCGTCTCCGGGAAGTCCACCAAATGAACCGAGCTGTCCGCGCCTGGGAACCGCTCGAGCCAGACCTCTTCCATAGTAAAGACGAGGATCGGCGCCAGCCATGTTGTCAGCCGGTGGAAGAGAATATCCAAGACTGTGCGAGCCGCCCTGCGGCGAGCCGTGTCGCCATCGCAGTACAAAACATCCTTGCGAATATCGAAGTAAAACGCCGACAACTCCACCGTGGCAAAGTTGAAAAGCGTCTGAAACACGCCCTGAAAATCATAGGCCGCGTAGCCCTCACGCACCCGCCCGTCCAGCTCCGCCAGACGGTGCAGCACCCACCGCTCCAGCTCCGGCATCTCGGCAGGTTCCATCCGGTCTCCATCAGAAAAATGCGATAATCCCCCCAGCATAAACCGCATCGTGTTGCGCAACCGACGATAGCTGTCAGCGGTCCCTTTCAAAATTTCCGGCCCGATCCGCTGATCCGCAGTGTAGTCCGTCTGCGCCACCCAAAGCCGCAGAATATCGGCCCCGTATTGCTTGACCACCTCTTCAGGCACAATCGTGTTGCCCAAGGATTTGGACATCTTGTTGCCCTTCTCATCCAGCGTGAACCCGTGGGTGAGCACCCCGCGATAGGGCGCGCGCCCGATGGTGCCACAGGCCTGCAGCATGGAAGAATGAAACCACCCGCGATGCTGGTCAGTGCCCTCTAGGTAGAGATCAGCCAGCCCATCTTCGCTGCCATCCTCGCGGTCGCGCAGAACAAAAGCGTGGGTTGAGCCGCTGTCAAACCAAACGTCGAGGATATCGTCCACCTTCTCCCATTCGTCGGGGTGATGGTCATTGCCCAAAAACCGCTCTTTTGCGCCAGGTTTGTACCAGGCATCCGCGCCTTCTTCCTCAAAAGCTTGCGCAATCCGCGCATTCACCGCCTCGTCACGCAGCAGGTAATCAGGATCATCGGGTTTGGCCCCCACCTTCTTGAAGCAGGTCAGCGGCACACCCCAGGCACGCTGACGCGAGAGCACCCAATCCGGGCGCACCTCGATCATTGAATAAAGCCGGTTGCGCCCTGTCTGCGGCGTCCATTGCACCAGTTCGTCAATGGACTTCAGCGCCCGTTCCCGGATCGTTTTGCCATATGTATCCTGCCCATCGCCCACCTCGCGATCAATGGCGGCAAACCATTGTGGGCGGTTGAGCCGGATCACAGGGGCCTTGGAGCGCCAGGAATGCGCATCCGAGATAGTGAGCCGCTTGCGCGCCAAGAGCCCACCTACCTCGACCAGCTTCTCGATGACCACCCGGTTCGCCTTCCCCGGCTTGCCGTTCGTCTCAATGATCTTGCGCCCGCCAAAAAACGGCAGATCGGCACGATAAGCGCTGTCATCGAGAATGTTGAAGGTCATAGGCAACCCGTGCTTGAGCCCGATCTGATAGTCATCATCCCCGTGGCTCGGCGCGGTGTGCACAAACCCCGTGCCCGCATCATCCGTCACATGGTCGCCTGGCAAAAGCGGCACATCAAAATCCCACTCACCGCCAGCACCTTCCGCGCCGCGCAAGGGATGCGCACAGGTCAATGCGCCAAGCTCCTCAGCCGTCACATCTCGCAACCGCCGATACATATCCTCCTCCAGACGCATCGCGCTCAAAGCATCTTCGGCCAACGCATCGGCGATCAGATATGTCTCTCCAATCCGCGCCCAGCACTCTTCGGGCCGACCCGTCACCTCATAGAGCCCATAGGAAATCCCCGGCCCAAAACAAATCGCGCGGTTTTGTGGGATGGTCCAAGGCGTCGTCGTCCAGATGATCACCTTCGCCGTATCCAACCCGCCCCGGACTTGATCTGGGGCCTCCACCTGCACAACAGAAAATGGCACCCAAATCGCATCTGTATCACGGTCGTGATATTCGACCTCCGCCTCGGCCAGCGCGGTTTTTTCCACGGGCGACCACATCACTGGCTTGGAGCCCTGATAGAGCGTTCCGTTCATCAAAAATGTCATGAACTCTTCCGCGATGATCCGCTCGGACCGGTAATCCATCGTCAGATAGGGCTTCGACCAGCGCCCCGTGACGCCCAGCCGCTTGAACTCATCGCGCTGAATGTCGATCCAGCCTTCCGCAAAGCGGCGGCATTCCTGACGAAAATCAACGATGTCGATGTCATCCTTGTTGCGGCCTTTTTTGCGGTAGGCCTCTTCGATCTTCCACTCAATCGGCAGCCCGTGACAATCCCACCCGGGGATGTAGCGCGCGTCCTTGCCCATCATCTGCTGGGACCGGACGACCATGTCCTTCAAGATCTTGTTGAGCGCGTGCCCGATATGCAGATGCCCGTTGGCGTAAGGCGGCCCGTCATGCAGCGTAAATGGCGCGCGCCCTTCTGCCTTCTCGCGCAGCTGGGTGTAGATTTTCATGTCATTCCAACGCTGGAGCCATTCCGGCTCGCGTTTGGGCAAGCCCGCGCGCATGGGAAAGTCAGTCTGGGGCAGGTTCAGTGTGTCTTTGTAGTCAGGCGTCTCGGCAGCCATGGGTGGCGTCCTTCATGTCTCGTTATGTTCTGGATATCAGGGTCGGCGAGGTGTCCCAAACGCCTTGTCCCGGCGGCTCGATGGTCTCAGAGCGCCGGGCATATAATTCGAATAATGATCATCAACTGTGCCATTCTCAGGAGTTATAGGCTTGGCCCTATGCGACGTCCATCACCATTTTCAGCCCACCCCAGCCGCGCCTTCGTCAGGCCCCGGCCTGGCGATCCGGCCCTCAGAGAAGCAAGGCTTTATCACGGGTTCCCGCACTCCATTCGAGCGATAGTTCGCAATTGCCAATTCGCCAGGCCCTCGATGGGGCCTGACGAAGGCGCGGCGGCTAACGGGCCTAAATTCCGCGCCCGGTTTATCGACCGCGATCCCTAAAAATAATGATCCCGTCGGGAGCCGTCGAAACGACCGCTCTTCAAGCAACAGCGCTTGAACGCTTTGCCCGAACCACATGGGCAAGGATCATTCCGACCCAGTTTTTCAGTGAGTTCCACATCGCCCATGCACCATGCGAACGCCCGTCTTAACACGGGTCTCAGACGGGAATGACTTGCGACGCTTAGACGTGACCTCGAAAGGACGGCTGGTCTTCTGGTTTAATACGCTTGGCCATGACACCCTCCATTTTTGCATTGAGGCTGTTCACGTAACCGAAAAGCTCAAAAGATGAAAGCTATCCCTGGCCTGACCGCTGCATCTGCCTTTTTTTGTGCGTACAGATTTTAAGGATACTGACGTCGACGGCCTCAGCACTTAAGTGCTTTACGAACAAACGCTCAATATCTCGCTTCATATCAATGAAAGGTTGAGACAAGGGTTCTTCCATCCCTTCCGCCAAGAAGACCCAATTGCTAAATTGTTTGGCCGAAACACTGCCTTCGTCTGGAATGAAGTCGCTGACATGTGAGGGTTTTCCATCAACCATTCCCCCGCAAAAGCCAAGCCGTACGCAGACATCATGCAACAGCGCTTCATAGGGCGAAACAGACACAAGTTTCTCCTTTCGCTCGCTCTACCACATCGCAAAAGAAAAGCCCCTGCCGAACTCACGGCAGGGGCCATAATCCGTAGGGTGGGGTTTTACCCCACCATGTCACCAGTCTTCGCGGACCACCACGCGGGTTTTCACAGGCAGTTTCATCGCGGCCAAACGAAGGGCCTCCAACGCGATGCCCTCGGCCACGCCGTCGATCTCGAACATCACCCGGCCAGGCTTCACTTTGCACGCCCAGTAATCGACGGACCCCTTACCTTTACCCATCCGCACCTCGGTGGGCTTGGACGTGACAGGCGTGTCCGGGAAGATCCGGATCCACACACGGCCTTGACGCTTCATATGACGCGTCATGGCACGACGGGCGGCCTCGATCTGACGGGCGGTGACCCGCTCGGGCTGTGTCGCCTTCAGACCATAGGTGCCGAAGTTCAGGTCGGAGCCGCCTTTGGCCTCACCCTTGATCCGGCCCTTGTGGAGTTTGCGGAATTTTGTGCGCTTTGGTTGAAGCATCTTTTATCTCCTCCCTCTAGCGACGGCCACCCGCACCGCGCGGTGCCGGACCATCCTGAAGCTCCTGGGCTTTGCGATCACGGGCCGACGGGTCGTGCTCCATGATCTCGCCTTTGAAGATCCAAACTTTGATGCCGATGATGCCATAAGGCGTCGACGCTTCTGCCAGTGCATAATCAATGTCCGCGCGCAACGTGTGCAGCGGAACACGACCTTCGCGGTACCATTCCGTCCGCGCGATTTCCGCCCCGCCCAGACGACCAGCCACGTTCACACGGATGCCCAGGGCCCCCATGCGCATCGCGTTCTGCACGCCACGCTTCATTGCACGACGGAAAGACACACGACGCTCCAGCTGCTGCGCGATGCTTTCTGCCACCAACGCGGCATCCAGCTCAGGCTTGCGCACTTCAACGATGTTGAGGTGCAGCTCACTGTCGGTCATGTTCGCCAGCTTCTTGCGCAGGCTTTCGATATCGGCGCCTTTCTTGCCGATGATCACGCCCGGACGCGCGGTGTGCACCGTCACGCGGCATTTCTTGTGCGGGCGTTCGATGATCACACGGCTCACACCGGCTTGCTTGCACTCTTCTTGGATGAACTCACGAATGGCGATATCTTCGAGCAGAAGATCACCGTAATCCTTCGTGTCAGCATACCAGCGGCTGTCCCAGGTGCGGTTCACCTGCAGGCGCATGCCAATCGGATTGACTTTATTCCCCATTAAGCTTGCTCCTCAACTTCACGCACCAGGATGGTGATTTCCGAGAACGGCTTGATGATGCGGCCAAACCGGCCACGGGCACGCGGTCGGCCCCGCTTCATAATCAAGTTTTTCCCGACCCAGGCTTCCGCCACGATCAGCTCATCCACATCCAGGTTGTGGTTGTTTTCCGCATTGGCAATTGCCGATTGCAGGCATTTCTTCACGTCCTGCGCGATCCGCTTTTTGGAGAAGGTGAGATCGCTCAGCGCTTTCTCAACTTTCTTTCCGCGGATCATGGCGGCCACCAGGTTCAGTTTCTGCGGGCTTGTGCGCAGCATGCGCAGCTTGGCCATCGCCTCATTGTCCGCCACGCGGCGGGGATTTTTCTCCTTGCCCATGGCTTATTTCCTCTTGGCTTTCTTATCAGCCGCATGGCCATAATAGGTCCGTGTCGGTGCGTATTCGCCGAACTTCTGACCGATCATGTCTTCGCTGACATTCACTGGGATATGCTTGCGGCCGTTGTAGACACCGAATGTCAGACCAACGAACTGCGGCAGAATGGTGGAGCGACGCGACCAGATCTTGATGACGTCATTGCGCCCACTGTCGCGGGCTGCTTCGGCTTTTTTCAGCACGTAAGCATCGACAAAAGGGCCTTTCCAAACAGAGCGTGACATATGTTAGCGCCCCTTCTTCTTGGCGTGCCGCGAGCGGATGATCAGCTTGCTGGACGCTTTGTTCTTGTTGCGGGTGCGTGCGCCTTTGGTGGGCTTGCCCCAAGGTGTCACCGGGTGACGACCGCCCGAGGTCCGACCCTCACCACCACCATGAGGGTGATCGATCGGGTTCATCACGACACCACGAACGGAGGGGCGAATGCCTTTATGGCGCATCCGGCCCGCTTTGCCGTAGTTCTGGTTGGAGTTGTCAGGGTTCGACACGGCACCAACAGTGGCCATGCATTCCTGACGCACCATGCGCAGCTCGCCAGAGCTCAGACGGATCTGAGCGTAGCTGCCGTCACGACCCACGAATTGTGCATAGGTACCAGCAGCGCGGGCAATCTGGCCGCCTTTGCCGGGCTTGAGCTCAATATTGTGGACAATCGTGCCGATGGGCATGCCGGAAAACGGCATCGCGTTGCCCGGTTTGATGTCGGCGCGCGCAGCCGCGATCACCTTGTCACCAACAGCCAAACGCTGCGGTGCGAGGATGTAGGCCTGTTCGCCATCATCATATTTGACAAGGGCGATGAATGCGGTCCGGTTCGGATCATACTCGATCCGCTCAACGGTTGCGGCCACATCGAATTTGTTACGTTTGAAATCAACGATCCGGTAGAGGCGTTTAGCCCCCCCACCGCGGCGGCGTGATGTAATTCGTCCGGTGTTGTTCCGGCCGCCCGACTTGGTCAAACCCTCTGTGAGGGCCTTGACGGGGCGTCCTTTCCAAAGCTCCGAACGGTCGATCAGCACCAGCCCGCGCTGGCCCGGCGTCGTCGGCTTGTACGACTTGAGTGCCATGCTTTCTGTCTTCCGTTTAGCAGTGGCGAAACCTGAGTTCCGCCTATGTAGGCCGGGGTTTAGCCCGGCATGTGTATAGGGCCCCGAAGGTCCCCGGTTTGTATCCATAAACACAACCCCGGACGAATCCGGGGCTGCGGATGTCGTGTACTAGTCAGGCAAAGGCGTCAGGTCAAGCGAAAGCGCCTGATAATCGTAGCTCGTGATCTCAAAGCGATTGCCCCACGGATCCATGAAATAGATCGACCAGGCCAGACCGTGATCCACCACATCCGCCCGGGTCAAGCGCCGCCCATCGCTATGTTGGACATGCAACGTGTCGACCCGGCTCAGAAAGGTCATGAAATCTGCCGCCGAGACGCGAAAGGCAATGGTTGTATCGCGAGACCCCGGTTGGCACGCCCGCGCAAAAAGCGACAGCACAGGCCGCCCATCCGGCGTGGCCAAAACCCGCGGCCCCATAGGATCCTCCGCCCAGATGGCAAGATCGCGCGCAGGCGCAAGATCCAGCACCGCCCCAAACCATTCGACGGCCTCATCGCGATCTGAGACCTCAACATGTACGTGATCGATCCGTTGAATTCGCATGGTCGGTGTCTACAGCGGGCACGACATCTTTGAAAGACTGTGCGCCAATGCAGGCACCCAAGAAAATTCGAATTTTCTTGGGCATTTTCTTCGAAGAAAATGGCAGCCCTAACGCACCCGCTGCGCCAACCACGTCGCCCAATCCTGTGTGGTTCCACCAAAGGCATTGAGATCCACATCCCCGGCCACGCCCGGCAAAATCCCTGTCCCGCTATATTGCCAAAACCGCCAGGGCTGCCCCGGATAGACTTGATCGGGCACTTTGGCCACGGCGCGCAGCCAGAATTCTTCACCCTGCATCCGGCCAAGATCATTACGTTCGTAGAAATCCGGCGTCGTGTAGATGATCGGGCGCTGGCCATAGCGCCGTTCCACACGGTTGAGAAAGCGCGTCATCTCCGCCCGTACGGTCTCTGGCGGGGGGCGCTTGGTGCAGGTGGGTGAAAACGGGTTCCATTCCATATCAAGCACCGGCGGCAACGCGCCTTTGGTACGCGGTACGTTCTTGATGAACCACTTGGCTTGCGTCCGCGCATCGGTGCAGAAGTAATAGAAATGATAGGCCCCGCGCCGCACGCCCGCATTGCCTGCCGCGCGCCAGTTCTCTTTAAATTTCGGATCAAGCAGGTCGCCGCCCTCGGTCGCTTTGATAAAGGCAAATTCGATCCCCGCCCCGCGCACGATCTTCCAGCTGACGTCACCCTGAAACCGGGAGACATCAATCCCATGGACCGGAAAACGCTGCGGCGTGTAGGGTTTGAAATCGACCGGATCGCTATCGGCAAATTTCGGGCCCGCCTGCGCCTCAAGCTGAGACGCGGCGGCCAGCACGGCCACACACATCAGCAAAATAACAAAGAAAGATCGCATGTCGCCCGCCCACTGACTCGCCTGATCTTTACTCTACCGTGCAACCGCGCTCTGTCGCCCACAACCTGACGGGGTGCGACACTCCGGCAAAGAGGCGCTTAAGGCGACGTGATCGGGGGCGGCCTGCGTCGCATGCCACTGACCGCATTGCCGACAATTGCACCCAGCAGGATAAGCCCACCGATCAGAGTGTTGGCGCCCGTCGTTTCCCCCAGAATGAGCCAAACCCACAAAGGCCCCAGCACAACTTCGGCCAGCGACAACAGCGTGAGCTCTGCTGCCGGTAAACTGCGGGACCCAAGCGTGTAGAGAATAAGCCCGGCACCGACTTGAAAGACACCCATCCCGACGGCAATGCCCCCATCGTTGAGCGACAACACCAAGGGCAGCCCTGAGATCAGGCAAATCGCGCCCATAATCACCACGCCGAAAACGCCAGACAGGAAAACCGAGGGCAGCATCTCCGTGGATCGCCCCCACCTGAGGGCAACGGTAAACACCGCAAATCCAAAGGCCGATCCAAGGGCTGCCAGATTGCCCACCATCGCGCCTGTGCCCTTTTCACCCGCGACCATCACGCCCACGCCCAGGATCGCCACCGCGATGGCCCCCATGTGGCCCATCGCACAGGCTCCCGCAGGACGATCCAGCCCAATACGGCAGCCATGAAGGGGGCGGAGGCGAAAAGGAGCATCGCGTTGGCCACGCTCGTCGATTGGATCGCAAAGATCCCGCCTGCATAAGCCGCCACCAATGCGAGCCCTGCAATCACAGCGGGCCAGCCCGTGCGGCGCAGTTGGGCAAACGGGCTCTTTCCAGTGCGCAGCCGGATCACGATGTAGAGGAAGACGCTAAGCGAGGCTGAGCGATACAAAAGGATCTGCCAAACAACTGCCTCTTCCATCAAGCGCACGCAGAGCCCGATGGTGGACCACAGCACGCCCGCCATGAAGACGTAGAAGAGGCCGAGCCTGCGGTCAGGCGCTGCAGCTGTGTCAGAAAGAGCGATCATTGGGCTAGGCTAGTGCAGTTCGGCATCCACGACTGTCTCGATTGCGACATGGCACGTGACGTAGGACGGTACGGGATCACGGGTGAACAGCCAGCCGCATGTCTGTCATCGGCCCGGCAGGCGATTGCCCTGCAATCTCGGAGGGCGACGCCGCGCTAGACCCTGTCAAGGGCGCGGCGCCGTGACCCGTGCTTTTGTCGGTCAGGTGTTCCATGCCGCGACACGAAAAAACCCCGGCCACAATCGCGACCGGGGTTTAAAATCAGTCTTGGGGTGAAACCCACCTTACCGGCGGATCACAGACCGGTCGAGACGTCGATCGTGTTGCCTTCTTCGAGCGTCACATAGGCCTTTTTGATGTCTTTCCGCGTGCCTTTGATGCCGCGGAAGCGCTTGGTTTTGCCTTTGGTGATCGTCGTGTTCACCGCCTTCACCTTCACACCAAAAAGCGCCTCAACGGCCTCCTTGATCTGCGGTTTGTTGCTGGCGATATCCACCTCGAACACGATCGCGCCATTCTCGGACGCCATAGTGGATTTCTCGGTGATCACCGGCTTGCGGATTACATCGTAATGTTCTGGTTTCGCGCTCATTTCAGTCACCCTTACCCAGACGGGCCTCCAGTGCTTCAACCCCCGCTTTCGTGAGCACGAGCGTGTCACGACGCAGAATGTCATATACGTTTGCGCCCATGCTCGGCAGCACGTCGATCCCGTCGATATTGGCCGCCGCGCGGGCAAAATCGGCGTTCACTTCCGCACCATCGATGATCAGCGCGCGCTTCCAGCCCAAGTCTTTGACCTGTTTGGCCAGATCCTTGGTCTTGGAAACAGAGCCTGCATCCTCAATCACCACCAACTCACCTGCGGCGACTTTCGCGCTGAGCGCGTGCTTGAGGCCCAGTTTGCGGACCTTTTTGGGCAGATCATGCGCATGGCTGCGCGGCGTCGGACCCTTGTAGATACCACCTTTGCGGAAGATCGGCGCGTTGCGGTCACCATGGCGTGCGCCACCGGTGCCCTTCTGGCGATAAATCTTCTTGGTGGAGTAGCTGGTCTCGGACCGGGTCTTCACCTTGTGGGTGCCGGCCTGCGCCTTGTTGCGCTGCCAGCGGACGACGCGGTGCAGCAGGTCTGCGCGGGGCTCCAGGCCGAAGATGTCTTCGCCCAGATCGACCGAGCCGGCCTTCTTGCCGTCCAGTTTGATCACGTCGAGTTTCATTCTTCGCCTTCCTTCTTCTCGGCTTCAGCTTGCGCCTCTGCAATTGGATCAGGTGCTTCGGCTTCAGAGGCCTCGATGGCTGCTTGTTCCGCCTCTGCTGCTGCCTTGGCTGCTGCTTCTTCTTCGGCTGCTGCCGCTGCTGCGGCTTCTTCTGCCGCTTTCTCAGCTTCCGCAGCGGCAGATTTCAGCGCCGCAGGCAGGATCGCGTTTTCCGGAAACGGTTTTTTGACCGCATCCTTGATCGTGACCCAGCCACCTTTGGCACCTGGCACCGCACCTTTTACCATGATCAGGCCGCGATCGGCATCGGTGCGCACAACCTGCAGGTTCTGCGTCGTCACCTTGGCAGCCCCCATGTGACCGGCCATCTTCTTACCTTTGAAGACCTTACCGGGATCCTGACACTGACCGGTCGAACCGTGCGAGCGGTGCGAAATCGACACACCGTGGGAGGCCCGCAGACCACCAAAGTTGTGCCGTTTCATACCACCCTGAAAGCCTTTACCGATCGAGGTGCCGGAGACATCCACGTACTGGCCTTCAAAGTAATGGGCGGCGATGATCTCTTCACCCACTGCGATCAGGTTCTCAGGCGCCACGCGGAATTCCGCGACCTTGCGCTTGGGCTCCACCTTGGCGGCAGAGAAATGCCCGCGCATGGCCTGGCTCGTGCGTTTGGCCTTGGCCGTGCCTGCACCGAGCTGAACCGCGGAGTAGCCATGGCTTTCCACAGTGCGCTGTGCGACCACCTGAAGGTTATCGAGTTGAAGAACGGTCACAGGGATCTGCTTGCCGTCTTCCATGAACAGCCGGGTCATCCCGACCTTTTTTGCAATTACACCGGAGCGCAACATCATCACGTCTCCTTATACAGAAATCTGCACGTCCACACCGGCCGCCAGGTCGAGCTTCATCAGCGCGTCGACGGTCTGCGGTGTGGGATCCACGATGTCGAGGAGCCGCTTGTGAATGCGGATCTCAAACTGATCGCGGGATTTCTTGTTCACGTGAGGGCCACGCAGAACAGTGAATTTCTCGATCTTGTTCGGCAGCGGGATCGGGCCGCGCACGTCGGCGCCCGTCCGTTTGGCGGTGCTGACAATCTCCTGCGTGCTGGCATCCAACACGCGATAATCAAACGCCTTGAGACGAATACGAATGTTTTGGCTTTGCATTTCTTAAGTCGCCTTCTTCAATAGGCACTCAGCCGAGAGGTCGACAGCGGCGCATCCGCTGCCCACATCGGGCCGTTTTCATGCGTCGTTGAGGGCGTGCCCCCGAAAACGCTTTTCACAATCGAAGCGCCCGTTTGAGCCGCCCCAGTGTTTGTCTCGGCCACGTCTAAAAGGTCGTAACCGCACATCTCCATCAGCTCTGGATCGAGCTGGGAATTGATTGCCTGAATGGCGGTATCTGACAGCTCAGAGCGCCATTCCTGCTGCAGGTAGTACTGCGCGTACCAGCTGCGGGATTTCTGTTGGCCTTTTGCGCGGCCTTTGGTTGAGGCCTCAACCGTTTGCCAGCTGGCCGGTTTCGCGATGCCCCAGGCCTCTGCCAGCATCGACAACACACCCGCCTCATCGGCAAGCAGGTCCTCATATCGAACCACTTTTGCACTGTCCAGACGGTTTGCGAGGGCAAAATAGGATTGCGTTTTCGCCGCCCAAATCTCAACCGGCGTCATCCGCGCGCGGCCCAGCAAATCGCGGGCATGCAGCGTGAAGGGCTCCTGCACAAACGCCTCAAGCGTCGCCGCCTTGCCCGCGTGATGATAGGGCCGCCGAAAGAGCGAGGTGACAAACGCATACGGGTTTTTGACCAACCCAATGAAGCCCACACCGTGAGGGGCAAGGGATGCCACGCGATCCACCGGAACGGAGGCATGTTTCCAGCCCAAATTCTCGTCGAAATGCCGCGCGTGATAGCGATTGGCCGTGCGCTCATAGGCCCAGGTCACCGCGCGCTCAAACCCCAGCTTTTTCAGCCGGATAAACCGCGCCCAGTCTTTATCACTCAGCGTCTCAACACCCGGCAGTTCCCGTAGATCGAAATTCGCGCGCAGCAACGCAGAGACGTAATTCGTCCCCGTGTTCCGCTCACCGTAAATTTTGATCGCGTTGATGCCAGACATCTCAGATGCTCTTAAATAGCGGTAGGCCGGGGTTCACCCCGGCCCACGCATTGGTTGTTTTGCTTACTCGATGATCTTCGCCACGACGCCGGAGCCCACCGTGCGGCCGCCTTCGCGGATGGCGAAGCGCAACCCGTCTTCCATCGCGATGGGGGCAATCAGCTCAACCTCGAACTTCAGGTTGTCGCCCGGCATCACCATTTCCGTGCCAGAGGGCAGCGTGACGGTTCCGGTGACATCCGTCGTGCGGAAGTAAAACTGCGGGCGGTAGTTGGCAAAAAACGGCGTATGCCGCCCGCCCTCTTCCTTGGTCAGGATGTAGACCTCGGCCTCGAACTTCGTGTGCGGCGTCACAGAACCCGGCTTACACAGAACCTGACCACGCTCAACGCCCTCACGGTCGACACCGCGCAGAAGCGCGCCGATATTGTCGCCCGCCTCACCACGATCCAAGAGCTTGCGGAACATCTCAACGCCCGTGCAGGTCGTCTTGGACGTGTCCTTGATGCCGACGATTTCGATCTCGTCGCCCACATTGATCACGCCACGCTCCACACGGCCCGTCACAACCGTGCCGCGGCCAGAAATCGAGAACACGTCTTCAATGGGCATCAGGAACGGCTCATCCACCGCGCGCGGCGGCTGCGGGATGTACTCATCCACAGCGGCCATCAGCTCAGAGATCTTCTCCTTGCCGATGTTGTCGTCGCGGTCTTCCAGAGCGGCCAGCGCAGAGCCTGCCACGATCGGAATATCGTCGCCGGGGAAGTCGTACTCAGACAGAAGCTCGCGCACTTCCATTTCCACCAGTTCGAGCAGTTCGTCATCATCGACCTGATCGACCTTGTTGAGAAAGACCACCAGCGCGGGCACGCCCACCTGACGGGCGAGCAGAATGTGCTCGCGGGTCTGGGGCATCGGGCCATCGGCGGCGTTCACCACCAGGATCGCGCCGTCCATCTGCGCAGCACCGGTGATCATGTTTTTGACGTAGTCGGCGTGGCCAGGGCAATCCACATGGGCGTAGTGACGGGCATCCGTCTCATATTCCACATGCGCGGTCGAGATGGTGATGCCACGGGCCTTTTCTTCCGGCGCGGCATC
>JBCBVL010000009.1:0-119106 GCA_039817595.1 Pseudomonadota bacterium | reverse complement strand
GCCCAGGGCGCGCTGTCAGATTTCGGCGACGACAACGCCTACGGCCTCACCGGCGGCATCCGCGTCAACTTCTGACCAGGCGCAACACACCAACCAAAAGCCGGGCACCAACAGCCCGGCTTTTTTTGTGTGAGTGGCGCAGGTTCAAACCCGCCGCCGCGAACTCTCATACCCCCCGGCCCGGGCTGAGGAGGAGCGCATTCTCGCGCGCTCACTTGCGCCCTGCCTTTGGCTTTTCTAACGAATATGCACGCGTGTTGACCCTTCGCTGCAGCGCACTGCCAAGGTTCTATGCACTGCAGGCACCGCACCATCTGCAAGGCCCGTACCGCGTCAAACCTGACACAAAGCACACGCTCCAAGCGCATCGATCGAGGCGCGCATGACACGCTGATTTTGACCTTTTCCCACCCGCCACTATAGTCTCAGGGCACGTCACAAAAGTCAGGAAGACGATGCTTTGAGACACGTGTTCAGCCTTAGCAGTGCGGCGTTTGCCCTCTCGGCAATGCTCACTTTGGTTCATCCGGCCGCTGCGTGTTCTGACAGCACGGATTGCACAGTGCCGACAGGAACCTACCGCATCATGGAGGTGCCCGATACCAAGGCCACCCTGATCTATGCCCATGGCTACAAAGGCACAGCATCCGGCGTCATGAAAAGCCGCCTGCGCGCCTATGCCGAAGACGAGGGTATCACGCTCGTGGCGCTGCAATCGGCCGGTGATGACTGGGCCATTCCCAACGTGCCCACCGGCGGCAATTACGTGCCCCGCGATGAGATCGTCTACCTCACCTCCGTGATCGAAGACATTGAAACGCGGCTGGGCAATCCACGGTCCAGGATGGTGTTCGTGGGCTTCTCTGCCGGTGGCATGTTTGTCTCTCACACGGCCTGCGCCTCTGATCTGCGCCTGCACGCATTCGTGGCCATCGCGGGCACAGTCTGGGCCCCGGGCCCCGACACCTGCATCGTCAACACCACGCCTTTCGTCCACATCCACGGCACGAATGACAAGGTGGTCCCGATGCAAGGCCGCCCCATCGCCGAAACGCATCAGGGCGACGTGATGACCTTCCTCACCACGCTGGCCACAAGCCGCGGCGCGCAAGAGATCACATTGCCCGCCGGTCAGGAAGTATGCGACGCGGCCCAGCGTATCGCGGGCTCCAACGTGGTGCTCTGCCTGACCGATGCGGGCCATGGATACCAGCCGGAGGCCCTGGCAAAACTCCTGCCTCAATAATGCACCGCCAGAGTTGCGATATCGCACATTAAAGCTATCTGCGACGGATGACGATCAAACCCATCGCAAGACGCTCTGATCCCGCACCGCGCGGCCACAAGCGGTCCAGCCAAAGGCGCATGGCATGAGCCTTTTTGTGCTGTCCCCCGATGCGGTGTGGAACCCGGGCCTGCTGAACTTTCCCACCGCGCCGCGCAAGATCCTCGAACGCGGCATGATCCTGCCTCGGCGCGATGTCACCTGGGGTTTTGTGGCCCGCGTGATCTTTGAAAGTCAGGTCTTGCGCTTTGTGATCGCGCTTTTGCCCTTTGGCATCGCGGCCATCATCTGGCCCGGCGCGGCCCTGCCGATCAGTCAGGCCCCGGTGCTGATGCTCGTGGCCATCGGCGTCATCGAATTGCGGGTCTTGCGCCTGTCCCGGGCCAAACGCAAAGACATGACATCAGAGGCCGCCGCCGCCCGCGCCCTCGACAGCCTCAATTTCCGCGGCCGCCGCATTCTGGCGCAATTGGCCGCCAGCAAAGGGGTTGAGACCGGCACGCTCTATTTGGTTGTTGAGCAATCCGACATGGTCCGCGTACCCCCTCTGACCATCGCGAGCCTGCAGCTCGATGAAGGCAAATCGCGCCTTGTGCCGCTCACATCTGAGGAACGCGCGATCATCCGCGACGGGCTTTTTGACGATGAATTTTCAGAACGTGATCTGTTCCTCGCCAATCAGCGCGAAGGCGTGGCCTTCCGCTCTGTGTCCTATGACGCGCGCGGTGTGTCGGCCCATGCGCGCCTGGCCGCGTTTCTGGATAATTCAGACAGCGCAGAGGCCCCAGCATGAGTGTCAACGCCGCCATTGTCAGCGCGGGAGAGGCGCTGGAGGTGCTGCACACCGGTTGGGCCTCCCAAAGCGCGGGCAAGCTCACCGCGTCGTGGATGCTGCATGGCCGCCCCGGCGTCGGCAAGACCCAGCTTGTCACCGAATTGGCCCGACGCATCGGGGCCAAGCTTTTTGACATTCGCCTGACCACGATTGAACCGCAGGATCTGCGCGGTCTGCCCTATTACGATCACGATGCGCAAAAAACCATCTGGTATCGGCCCGAAGACCTGCCCGATGATCCCGCGCAGCCATCGATCCTCTTTCTTGATGAGCTGACCGCCGCATCGCCCACCTTGCAACCTACGGTCTACGGCCTGCTGCAGGAACGCCGAGTGGGTCGGCATCTGCTGCCGCCGTCTGTCTTCATCGTGGCCGCAGGCAACACCGTCGATGACGGGGCGGTGGCCTATGACATGGGCACGGCGCTCTCCGACCGTTTGATCCATCTTCAGGTCAACGCCGACGCCAAGGATTGGCTGGAACACTACGCTGTGGATCGCGGCCTCTCGCCACTGGTGACAGCCTTTCTGCGCGCGCGCCCTGATCTCCTCGACACAACAGAAGAGGCGCTGCGCCGGGGGGATATGATCGCCTGCACCCCGCGCTCATGGGAGCGGGTCAGCGACATTGTCGCGTCCGTGCCGGACAAGGGCCTGCGGCACACGATGGTGGCGGGAACAGTGGGGAATGCGGCCGCAGCGGAATTCGCGCAAGTCGCGGCCGAGATTGAGGCGCTCGTCTCCTTGCAAGAGATCATGGATGCACCGGCGGCCAAACGCGCGGGGCTTTACCCCAAATCCGTCAATGGGCTTGTGGGCCTCATCTATGCGCTGGCGGCCCAGGCAGATGAGGCCACCATCGCTGACACAATCGATATCATGGCCGATCTTAAATCCGTTGACGCCCCCGGCTTGCCATTGGCAGAGCTGACATCTTTCGGCTTTGAAATCCTCATTCGCAAAGCCATGTCGGATGGGTTGGCTGAGGCCTTCCGCACATCCAAATCCTATCTCACATATACTGAGGCCCGCGCCGAGGCAGGTGCGTTCTGACCCGCCCATGATGCATTCCTCCCGCGCCCAGCCCGCGCTGGCTCGCCTGCCCGAGGTCGACCCCGCGATTGCCGCGCTATCGCTCTGGTGCAGCTACCGCGACGGGGATGGCCCAACGGAGACACAAGGCGACACCATACGCATCGGTCCGGAATTTCCGTTGCTGCCCCTCTCTGAACAAACCGGCCTCATTGCCCATCACGTCCTCCACGTGGCACTGCGCCACTCTGCCCGGCGGCGTGCGGCGCGCGAACGCCACGGCACCCGGTTTCAAACCGATCGCTATGATCTGGCCTGTGACGCGCTGGTCAATGAGGCGCTGTTGCAAGCGGGCCATGCCCTGCCCCGCCCTGCCGTGCGCGCGTCCGATCTGGTGGCGCTTTTGCCTGCGGGGGAGCGCCCTCAAAACGTGCTCTCAGAGTGGGACGTGGATCAATTCTACACCGCGCTTTCCCAGGCTGAGACCGGACGCAGCTCAGGCGGCGATGGGTTCATCGAACACTACGCCCTGACGCAAGGATTTGAGCCAGACCTTGGCGACAGCGACCCCGACAAAACCCAAGCCGAGATCTGGTCAGGCCGCATAGACCAGGCCATGAGCGCCGGCCAACGCGCGGGCACCGGAATAGGCGCAATCCTGACCCGGTTCGGCGATCTGCCCAAGGCGATCGTTCCATGGGAAATCAAACTGCGTCGGCTGCTGGTTAAGGCGCTCGCGCAACACCCGAAACCCACCCATCGCCGCCCTGCGCGCGCGTGGCTTGCCCGAGATGGGCTCGCGCGGCAAATGGGCGGCGCACAGCCGGTGTTTGAGCCAGGCCTCAACCGCGATGCGCAATGCCCGCGCCTGGTTATCGGGCTCGACACCTCAAGTTCCATTCGGCCCACCACGCTCAATATGTTCGCGGCAGAGGCCACATCCATCCTCCGCCGCACGAGCGCGGAGGCGCATCTCCTGGGCTTTGACACAGAGGTGCACAGCCGCGCGCGCTACAGCCATGCCACCTCCCTCACCGCGTTTGAGATGCGCAGCGGCGGTGGCACGGATTTCGCCCCGCTCCTGTCTGAGGCGCAGGCGCTTGATCCCTCAATGATCATCGTGCTGACCGATCTGGACGCCCCCACAGGCGCGGCCATGTCCACCCCGGTCCTTTGGGCGGTCCCAGAGGCGCCGCCGCTCACCCCCGGCTTTGGCGAGGTCCTGATCATGCAGGATGCGGCCTGACCCGCGTTTTCCCCAAGTCACAAAGCCACCACCTACGCCACATGACCGACATGATTACCGTGGCTCAGATCCCATTTGCGGCACCCAAACCAACTTTGAAGATCACCCACAGCCCGGTCCAGCGTCCGATCCCAATCGTCTGATCGCCGCGCATGGTCTCACGGTCCTCAACCCGCAGAAAACAACGCGCAATGCCTGATTTTGCCACTGGCCATTTACTGCCCTCAGAACGCCACAAAATCGCGCGGCCTCTCCTTCAATTCATACGGGAAACACCACAACGCTCGGGGGTGCATTGCACCTCAACCGACACAAAACCGGCCCAAAACAGATAGAATTTGACGCAATCGCCACAATCTCGCCCAATTTCCTAACTAACCCCGCTGTCAAAGCCGCCAAAACAAGAGCGGCTAAAGACGGCTGAGGCAAGACACGTGGCAGTAATCAACGGCGACGGCTCGGACAATGTGCTCAACGGCACCTCCGATCCCGATACCATCACGGGCGGCGCGGGCAACGACACGGTCACCGCGGGCGACGGCAATGACCTGATCATTGGCGGTGATGGCACCCTTGCGCCCACTGATCTCGTGCTCGACTGGACCGATCAGGGCGGCAATGGCACCGACCTCTCGGGCGGGTTTACGCAAAACACCGGCGGCATCAATGTCGATGTCAGCCTCACCAATGGCGGCACGGGCACTTCGGCCACCGTGGCCACCGGCGCAGGCTTTGTCGACACCGGCGAGCCCTTTGATACCAATTCCAATCTCAGCCTCATCGGCAATGGCACCGGCACCGCTTGGACCACTGAGTTGGAGTTCTCCGCCGCCGCCGGATCAACCTTTGATGACAGCGTCTCCAACGTCTCTTTCCGGCTCCAGGACATCGATTCCGGCGGCTGGAAAGACGTGCTCACCGTCAACGCCTATGACGCCAACGGCAACCTCATTGAGGTCAATCTTACGGCCTCAGGTGATGAAACCATCGATGGCAACACCGCCTCCGCGGGCGGCACGGCCACAGGCACCGATGACGCGCAAGGCTCCGTGCTGGTTGAGATCCCCGGCCCCGTCGCGCGGATTGAAATCATCTATGAAAACGAAGGCGTGGGCGGGCAGCTGCTCTATGTCTCCGACGTGCATTTTGAGGCCCTACCAGAAGACGATGATGACCTCTCCGGCGGCAATGGCAATGACACGATCCAGGGCGGTTTCGGCAATGACGTGCTGGATGGCGGCTCCGGCAGTGACAGCCTTGCGGGCGGAGATGGGTATGACACGCTCGAAGGCGGCAGCGGCAATGACACGCTCGATGGTGGTGCTGCCAATGACCTGCTCGAAGGTGATGGCGGTGCGGACAGCCTGATCGGCGGCGCGGGCAGCGACACTCTGATCGGCGGCTCCGGGTTTGACACGCTGGAGGGTGGAGACGGCAATGACCTCCTCCAGGGCGGCAACGGCAATGACGTGATCATCGCCTCGGGCGGCGACACGGTCGAAGGTGGCGAAGGCGGCACCGACAGCGATGACAACCTCATTGTCGATGACGTCGATTTCGTCACCTTTGATCCGGGCAACAGCGAAAACGGCACCGTCACCTTCAATGACGGCTCCACCCTCGACTTTACCGGCATCGAACGCATCACCGTCAATGGCGGGCCTGACGGCGTGGTCACCGGCACCCGCGAAAACGATCTGATCGACGCGGATTTCGTCGATGAAAATCTCGAACAGGTCGACAACAACGATGGCACCAATGGCACCACCGGCGATCAGGATGTGATTGAGGCCGGTCAGGGCGATGATACCGTATTTGCCGGTCAGGGCGACGATACCATCACCGGCGGCCCCGCGACCCTGCAAAGCGGGGACGAAAACCTCAGCTGGATCGGCCAGGGCGACGGCGTGAACATCGAAGGCGGGTTCACTCAGAACACTGGCATCGCCAACATCACCGTTGAGGTCAGCGATGATGGCGCGCTCGATGATGCCGAGGTTGATAACTCAACCCAGTTTGTCGACACGGGCGAACCCTTTGACACCAACTCCGCGCTGGCCATCGGCGGCAATGGCGGCCCGGATGTGGCCACTGTCACCGTCTCGGCGGATGTGGAGATGGAAGATATCTCCTTCCGCATCAATGATGTCGATGCCGATGGCTGGCAGGATATCCTGACGGTCAACGCCTTTGACGCCGATGGCAATCCCGTCCCCGTCACGCTGACCCCAAGCGGCGCGGATACGGTCTCCGGCCAGACGGTCACCGGCGCCACTGGCAATGACTCCCAAGACATTGCCGAAGGCTCTGTGCTGGTCACTATCCCCGGCCCGGCGACACGCTTCGAAGTAATCTACGAAAACGGCGCCACAGACGGGCAGGTCATCTACCTCACCGATGTGCATTTCACCGCCCAAGAAACCGATGATGACCAGATCTTCGGCGAAGAGGGCAATGATGTCCTCATCGGCGGCGCGGGCGCAGACACGCTCGACGGCGGCATCGGAAACGATGAGCTGCGCGGCGAAGACGACCTCACCGGCGATAGCCTCGTGGGCGGCACCGGCGATGACACGATTTTCGCGGCCGGCAATGACACCGTCAATGGGGGCGAGGATGCAGGCGACGGCGATGTCGATATCCTCAACCTCTCAAACGTCGCCTCAATCCAGTTCCAAGACGGCACCGGCGCAAATGTCACCGGCCCCACCGAACAGGGCGTGGTCACCTTCAACGATGGCTCCACCCTCAGCTTCACCAATATCGAACAGGTCAACACTCTCGACGCCGCGCCCGATGGCTATGTCGAAGGCACCACCAGTGATGATGTCATCGATGCCACCTACACAGGCGACCCCGATGGCGATCTGGTGGATGCGGGCGACGCGCTCCTGCCCGGCGAAGGCGCGGATGATGACATCATCCTCGCAGGCGACGGCAATGACACGATTGAGGCCGGCGCAGGCGATGATGAGATCTATGGCGACACCGCCACCCTGCCCGCCGGGGCCTCTGGCGCGCCAGGCAATGCCACGGGCGATCCCTGGCGCTTTGAATATTACGATCTTGATCCCACCGGCAGCCCGTCAAACCTCGCCGATGCGGGCTTTACCCAAAACGGTGGCCGCGATCACGAAGACACGCCCACCTCCACCGGCACGACCAGCTCGATCACGCCCACGGATTTCGACACCGCCGATGATTTCGCGCTCAAATTCACGACCGAGCTTTATGTCGAAGAGGGCGGCAGCTACACGTTCACCACCACCTCTGATGACGGCTCCAAGCTTTTTATCAACGGCGAAGAGGTGGTCGACAATGATGGCCTGCATGGCGACGAAACCGAAAGCGGCACAATCGACCTGCCGCCCGGCCTACACACCGTTGAGATCATCTATTTCGAAAACAACGGCGGCAACACGCTTTCTGGTACGATCTCGGGCCCCGACACCGGCGGCAGCGCGGTTGATCTCGCCAGCTACCCCTCCCTGATTGACCCTGAGGCCAATACCGGCGCAGGCGATGACGTCATCGACGGCGGCGAAGGCGATGACCTGATCTTTGGCGAAGGGGGCGACGACAGCATCGATGGCGGCTGGGGTGCCGATACCATCGATGGCGGCGCGGGCAATGACACACTCTTTGGTGAGGCCGGCGACGGCTCCGTTGCCCCTACGGTCGTGGCCAGCGAAGATTTCGAAGGCGGCGCCACCGGCTGGACCGACAACACCACCACCGATGGCGGCACAAACTTCACGGAATTCCTCGGCCGCTTTGGGGACTCAAACGGCACAGAGGCCGTCTCCAAAACCTTCACCACCGATCCCACGGCCGAGGTTGCCACCTTCACGTTCGATTTCTACGAACTCGACAGCTGGGATGGCGGCGGCGACACGTTCTCGATCTTCATCGATGGCGAAGAGGTCTTTGTCGAGAACTTCAACGATGCAGGTTCTGACAGCTATTCCACCACCGCCACGCTCTCTGACGGGCGCGAGGTCACGATTGAGGTCGGCGCAGGCACCTCCACCAATCTCGGTTTCGCGGGCAATGATGATGAAATCCACCCCGTCACCGTCACGGTCGAAGACCCAGGTGCGTCTGTCACCATCGGCTTCGGCGCGGACCTTTCCGCCGGCATCAACAACGAAAGCTTCGGCATCGACAACCTGGTGCTGACCACCGGGCAGGCGGCCAACAACAACGATGTCATCTCCGGCGGCGCGGGCGAGGATGTGATCGACGGCGGCGCGGGCGCGGACACAATTGACGGCGGCGACGATGCCGACACCATCACCATCGGCGCGGGCGACGTGGTCGATGGTGGTGAAGGCGGCGATGACAATGACACGCTGATCATTACCGATGCAGGCGCGACCGTCACACTCGATGGCGGCAACCCCGAAAACGGCACCGTCACTTTCTCCGATGGCTCCACCGCAACCTTTACCAATATCGAAAACGTCGTCGTGCCCTGCTTCACCCCCGGCAGCTTTGTCGCCACGCCCCATGGCCCCGTGCTGGTCGAAGACATCCAAGTGGGCGACCTGATTGAAACCCGCGACAGCGGCCCGCAACCCGTCCGCTGGGTCGGCACCAAAACGCTGAGCCATGCGGACCTGACCGCCGCGCCGCACCTCGCTCCCATCCGCCTGCGCGCTGACAGCATCGCCCCTGGCGTGCCCGCCCGCGACATGGACGTCTCACCGCAGCATCGCATGCTCATTGAAAACGCCGCGACACAGCTCTGGCTGGGCGAAGATGAGGTGCTGGTCAAAGCCCGCGACATGACCGCCAAACCCGGTGTGGACCAGATCCTGCCGCAAAACGGCGTCACCTACATTCATATCATGTTCGACGCCCATGAGATCATCCGGGTCGACAACGCCTGGACCGAAAGCTTCCAACCCGGCGATCAGACCCTGGCGCAGGACGAATTCCACGAATTGCTGGAACTCTTTCCAGACCTCTGCACGCAGCATGGCCGGAAAGCCTATTGCGCGGCACGTCTATCGGCAAAACCCCATGAGGCGCGGGTCATTTTGGGCTGACCCCGCGTGAGCGAGACGCGCCCGAGAGGGAGCGACGAGTGCCCCAACAAAAGCCCTTCAAATATGCCAGTGCCGCCCGCGCACCGTGGTCACATATTCCGGCCAAGCAAAGCCCACTGGCAGCGCATAATCCGCCAAAGGCGCGATCCAATCCGTGCCGCCCACACCGCCACCCGTACGCGTCTCGAACTCTGACCACGCCGCCTTGCGCAAACCCTCATCCGTCAGAACCCGCAACGCGCCCCGCGCCAAAACCCGCGCCGCCGTGCTGACCATTGGGTCAATCGTCTCGGGCATTCCCCCCAGCGCATTCATCGCCCAGGCCGGATACGGCCCACCTTTGAGCGCAGGCCGCGCCACGTAAAACCGCGCGAGCGGCGCGTGCCAGCTCATATCGGTGTAGTCATCTGACGTGGCATGCCGCTGCTCCGGGGGCAGGCTTTGGCGCAAAATCGCCTCCGCCTCCTCAGGGTCCATCATCTGCGTGCACGCCTCCAATAGCGGATGTACCTCCCCTGGACCCCCACACGCCTCCTGCACTTGCCGCGCCAAAGCCAGGCCCTCCTCAGACCAAACCGGCGCGCCGACCTGTTGCATCTCCTCCCACACCATCGTGGCCATCGCGTGGTTGGTCAGCCCCGGGCGCGATTTCGAGACCCAGTGCTTTTCCACCCGGCACCCCGTCATCGCTGCGGCATGTTCTGCCAGCCGGTCCAATTGTTCGCTGACCCGGTCGGCCATCGCCAGATCCGGCACCCGGATCATGTATTGCAGATCCGCTTGGCAAGCGGGCAAGTTATCCGCTGTGGCCTGCCCTGCCCCCAGGATCGCTTCTGAGATCGACCACCCGCCCCGATGCGGCAACATCCCTTCCCGCAAGGTCCGCGCGTTTTGATACATCATCATCAGCGCATCATTGGCCCCCGGCGCGCGCACGTCCGAATGGCTCTGCGGAATGGGCGCACCATCACTTGCGCCCCACATCTCCGGCGCGTCACAGCGAAACCGATAGATCATGGAATAGGCCGCGCCGCATTGCGTGTCCCACCGCACCGTATTGCACAGGGGCAGCATGTAGAACGGATGGAATGACAACATCGCCGCCAGCCCATCATAGTAACCTTTGGCGGCGTGAATAGGTTTTGACCCCCGAACCTTTTCTGCAGGCTCGCCCGTAAACTGCAGCCCACCGCGAATGCCCTGGGCCTCCATCGCCGCTTTGGTCGCCAACAGCCCGGCGAGCCCCGCAATGCCCAGGCCAGAATGCGGGTCCGTATGGCCAGCGGCCAGCGCACTCATCCCATCGCGCGGGGCTTTTACGGGGCGGGCCGCCTGACAATTGCCCGGCACCGCGTCATATTCGGCATACATCCCTACGGTCGGGCCATCCCCTTGCGACCACCGCGCACAAAACGCCGTGGGCATCCCGCCAGAGCCTGCCTCCACCTCAAACCCCTCGGCCCTCAGCCGCGTCACATACCAGTCCGCAGATCGATATTCGCGCCAAGCTGGCTCGGCAAAGTCAAAAATCGTCGCCGTCCAGTCCGAGATCTCGCCCGCACGGGCGGCAATCCAATCCTCAGCTGTGCCCGTCGCCGTCATATGGGCAAAAACTGCGCCACGACCTGACGGGTCTTCGGCGCATCGCGATGTTCAAAGAGGTAAATCCCCTGCCACGTGCCCAGCATCATGCGCCCATCCGCCACCGGGATCTGCACACTCACCGGCATCATCGCGGCCTTGATATGGGCGGGCATGTCATCAGGCCCTTCATAGGTGTGCGTGAGATAGGACATTGACGGGTCGCTGCTGGGCGGCACCAGCCGGGCAAAGAAGTGCTTGAGATCCGTCTGCACCTCCGGGTCCGCATTCTCCTGAATAAGCAAACTCGCCGACGTGTGCCTGACAAACAGAACCACGACACCATCCGTAGGGTGGGGTTCCACCCCACCATCCACCTCACCACGCACCCAAGCCTCCACATCCCGCGTGAACTCATAAAGCCCCTGCCCCCGCGTCGCGATGTTAAAAACCTGCATCAGCCGCCTTCGGCCACACGTTTGAGGTTGGCCAGCCCCCGCTCGTAATCCGCACCCACCCAGTCATCCATCTTGAGCCCGAACCACCGCCCGATCGGCCCCGCGCCCATATCGGCCACCATGCGCCACGTGGCTGTTGTCGTGCCCGCCGCCTCCTCAAATTCCCAATAGGCCGTGCCACGGCCCATATCGCCAAAGTTCAACGCCACGGTCAGCGCCTCATTTTCGGTGGCCTCTGTGATCTCCATGCTGCCACTGCCCACATCCGGGCTTTCCGAGGCCCAAGTCATCGTGGCCCCCACACCCTCGGGAATGTCCCCGTAGGTAAAGGTCGCATCAGGATCGAGCCCCGCCCAAGGGCTCCATTCCTGGTTGGCTGCCAGATTGGCCACAAGCGGATAAATCTCCTCGGCAGGCGCGTTGATCTGGGTCCATCGCTCGACAGTCACTTCGCGCGGCAAAAGCATCCCCACGCCTGCCAAAATGGCGATCAAAATGACCAGACCGGCCAGCAATCTCACAAGCGTTTTCATGGCGAATCTCCCGATGAAAGTTTCAAAAAGGCTACCTCAACGCCCGCCCGTTGCACATGCTTTGCCCGGCGTTCTTTGACCCGGCGTTCGGGGCGCAACTTCGGTTTCACGCAGCGCGTCGCGCGTATGTACAAGTTGGGTTTTGCGCGTCGAGAAGTTACCCCAACTTGTGCAAACCACCTAAACCAGACCGCCCGGCAGAAACCTTTGCCTGACGCTCTCATCGGGCACCAAACAGGTCTCGTACCGTCCAAAAATCCGGTACCGGTTCGTGGCAATGACACGGTACAACGGCCGCTTCGCAAAGCCCGGCAAGACCCTGGCCACACTCAAGGCTTTCCATGGCCATCCCAGCGCCCCCATCGCCGCTGCAAAGGCATCCAGATCGGTGTAAATCCAGCCCTCTTTGATCACCAAGTTGGTCTGAAAATCATCAAGCGGCATCCCCAGCGCGCCATAGAGCGCCTGCCCCAGCTCCGCCTGCGCCATGGCAAAGGAGAACCGCTCTTGGCCGTCATGACGCAACATGAAATGAAAGAAGCCAGAGCACAGCACACACACCCCATCAAACACGATCAAATCGCGATCTTGCAAGCGATCTATCAGGTCATCGCCCAAGCGAGATACCGGCATCTTCATAGCTCAGAAGATAGGATCACCGACCCAGAAAGACCGCATTTTCTTGCAAGAAAATGCCCAAGAAAATTCGAATTTTCTTGGGCAGAATTTTCCAAAATTCTGATGTCAAAACCGAAGCTTAGTCGTGTATCACTGATCCAGGAATGACCGCAGCTTCCGGCTCCGGCTCGGATGCTTGAGCTTGCGCAGCGCCTTGGCCTCAATCTGACGAATTCGTTCGCGGGTGACCGAGAACTGCTGCCCCACCTCTTCGAGCGTATGGTCGGTGTTCATCCCGATCCCAAACCGCATCCGCAGCACGCGTTCTTCGCGCGGTGTGAGCGATGACAGAACCCGCGTCGTTGTTTCTTTCAGGTTGTCCTGAATGGCGCTGTCGAGCGGCAGGATAACGTTCTTGTCCTCGATGAAATCACCGAGCTGGCTGTCTTCCTCATCGCCAATCGGCGTCTCAAGGGAGATCGGCTCCTTGGCGATTTTCATCACCTTGCGGACCTTTTCCAGCGGCATCTGCAGCTTGTCGGCCAGTTCCTCCGGCGTCGGCTCCCGGCCAATCTCATGGAGCATCTGCCGGCCCGTACGCACCAGCTTGTTGATCGTCTCGATCATGTGCACCGGAATACGAATTGTGCGGGCCTGATCGGCAATAGACCGCGTGATCGCCTGCCGGATCCACCACGTCGCGTAGGTCGAAAACTTGTAACCCCGGCGGTACTCAAACTTATCCACCGCTTTCATCAGACCGATGTTACCTTCTTGAATAAGATCAAGGAATTGCAGGCCACGGTTGGTGTACTTTTTGGCAATCGAGATCACCAACCGGAGGTTCGCCTCGACCATCTCTTTCTTGGCCGTGCGCGCCTCTTTCTCACCTTTTTGAACCTGGCTCACGATGCGGCGAAACTCGGGGATATCAAGGCCCACATACTGCCCCACTTGGGCCATATCCGCGCGCAACTCCATCACCTTTTCAGGTGAGCGCTCCATGAACATCTGCCAACCCCGGCCGGATTTCTGCGCCATGTCGTCGAGCCAGTTGGGATCAAGCTCCCGCCCGCGATATTCGTCGATGAACTCTTTGCGGTTGATCCGCGCCTGGTCAGCCAGCTTCACCATCGCTGAATCGATCTGCATGATGCGCCGGTTGATGCCGTAAAGCTGATCAATCAGCGCCTCAATGCGGTTGTTGTGCAGGTGCAATTCATTCACCAGCTCTACAATTTCAGAGCGCAGCTCCTGATATTTCTCTTCCTGCTTTTTCGAGAACGTGCCGTCTTCATTCAAGGTCGCCGAAATCCGGCTGTCCTGCATTTCCGAAAGCTTTTCATAATCGATGGCGATGCGATCCAGCGTTTCCAAAACGCGAGGCTTCAGGGCGCTTTCCATCGCGGCCAAGCTCATATTGGCCTGTTCGTCATCGTCATCATCGTCGTCATTGGCAATCGGGTTGCCATCCGCATCCAGCTCTTGGGTCGCGGCGCCATCGCTTTTCTTTTCAGATGGGGCGGTCGAGATGTTGGCGGCGTCAACCATCCCTTCGCCTTCTTCGTCATCATCGCCCATCTGCCCGGAAAACGTCGTCTCCAGATCAATCACGTCGCGCAAAAGGATGTCTTCGCCCAAAAGCTCGTCGCGCCAGATTGTAATGGCCTGAAATGTCAGCGGGCTTTCGCAGAGCCCCGCGATCATCGTGTTCCGCCCAGCCTCAATCCGCTTGGCAATCGCAATCTCGCCTTCACGCGACAGCAGCTCGACAGAGCCCATTTCCCGCAAATACATCCGGACCGGATCATCCGTGCGATCCAGCTTCTCTTCTTTGCCCGAGCCAAGCGTGATCTCGCCTTTGCGCCCGATCTCCGCGACGGCTGTGTTTTTCTGCTCTTCTTCTTCGGCGTCTTCTTCTTCGATGATATTGATGCCCATCTCGGACAGCATCGACATCACATCTTCAATCTGCTCAGAGTTCACCTGATCGGGCGGAAGAACACGGTTCAACTGATCATACGTAATAAACCCACGCTCACGTGCCTCGGCGATCATTTTCTTGACCGCGGCTTGGCTCAGATCGAGGGAAATTTCGGCGTCTTGGTCTTCGGGTTTCTGGTCGTCGTTATCTTTGGCGGCCATGAAGGTCTCCTGATGCGTGGCGGCGTGCGTAGCAGGTGATTCGCCCAGTTGATTCGCGCTGTGGACGAATCAATAGCGCGATTAGGCGCTTCGCACACCCTCGTCCCTTATTTTTCTACCGTTTCGTGCCTTAAGTGTCATGCGCAGACCCTTTTGGCATTCCGATATTATCCAAAAGGCGGTTCCAATTGTCTTTCTCCGCCCGACTCACTGACGCCCCATTGGGGCCAATCTCATATTCCGTCTGATCTTCTTGCAAAGATCGCGAGGCTTGACGCTTGGCCTGAGCGGCCTCCGAAAGGCGATATGTCACCGTTTCGTCGGCCAGACCCTCAATATCCTCTGCGGCCTCTAATATTTCGGTTTTAAGACCGTGCGCAGCGTCCAGTTTGCCCAGTTCCTCGGCCAAAGTCTGCCGCGCCATATCTTCATCCCCCGCTTTGCGTATCGCAGGTATCAGGGCCACATGGGGACGCGCGCACAAGCTTTCAACCGCCTGCGCGCCGAGAGTTTGCTCAATATGGTGGAATAGCGTGTCGGCCCCAAGCCCCCCATAGCGCACGATAATGTCGCGCAAGGCCACGTGATCGGGATTGGAACAGATCATGCCTTCGAGCTGCGCTTCAAATTCTGCAAAAAGACTGGGATAGCGCAAAACAATCGCCAGGATCACAGCTTCTCGCAAGTCTGTCTCCACCTCGCCCTGGGCGGCGGCCAGCATGGATGAACGAGTGCTCGCACGTACCGGGTCGCGCACCTGGCCATAGCCCCGGCCACGGAGCGGCCCACGCGCATGGTTTGGAGCCGCTGGCGCGCGGAAAAGCTCCCAGCGCAAATCCTTGATCGCCTGACCATAGTGATGGCGGATCGACGCATCCTTGATCTGTGAAATCTTGTCCCTGAGCGCCTTGTCCAACGCGGCGCGCCGTTCAGGGCTGTCAAATACACGCCCTTCGATCTCTCGCTGCCAGAGCAATTGCACCATTGGCAGCGCCGCCTCCAATATCCCTTCGACGGCACTTGGCCCGCTGGCGCGCAACAGATCATCTGGATCCTGACCTTCGGGCATACGGGCAAAGCGCAAAGACTTCCCGGCCTCCAACGCAGGCAAAGCCAGATCAATCACGCGGTTGGCCGCCCGCAATCCGGCCGTATCTCCATCCAGCGCAATGATCGGCTCATCCGCCACGCGCCAGAGCATCTGCAATTGATGTTCGGTCACGGCCGTGCCCAACGGCGCCACCGCGGCGCCAAACCCGGCCTCCGAGAGCGCGATCACATCCATGTAGCCTTCCGCCACAATGAGCGCTTTGCCCTTGCCCGCCGCCTCTCGCGCGGGCCCGTGGTTGTAAAGCGTGCGCGATTTGTCGAAAAGCTCTGTCTCAGGCGAATTCAAATACTTGGCATTGTCATTTGGGTCCATCGCGCGGCCGCCAAAAGCAATGCACCGCCCCCGCGGATCGCAAATGGGGAACATGATGCGATTACGGAACGTGTCGTATGGCTTGCCGCCCTTCTGGCTTGGTTTGCCCAGGCCGCAATCAAGGATCATCTGCGCCTCAACGCCCTTACCTGTGAGATGATCCCACACGCCCTGCCAGGCATCGGGCGCAAACCCGATCCCCCAACGCTCCAACGCGGCCTCCGACAGGCCTCGCCGCTCCAGGTACGCACGCGCGGCGGCCCCTCCGGCGGTTTTCAGCTGCATCCGAAAATACTTCGCGGCCATGTCCATGACCTCAATCAGCTGCCCGCGCCGATCCGCCTTTTGCTGTGCCTGTGGGTCTCGTTCCGGCACTTGCATCCCGGCCTCTGCCGCCAGGATCTTCACCGCCTCCATGAAATCCACATTCTCTGTCTCGCGCACGAAATTGATCGCGTCGCCTTTGGCATGACACCCAAAGCAGTAGTAATACCCTTTGCGATCATCGACATGGAAACTGGCGGTCTTTTCCTGATGAAAGGGGCACGGCGCCCACATATCGCCCTTGCCCTGGTTCGATTTGCGCGCGTCCCACATAACCTTCTTACCCACCACTTGGGTAAGCGAGGTCCGGGTGCGCAATTCATCAAGGAAACCTGGGGGCAGACTCATAATCTAACTATGGGGCAAAGGGCGCACCTGTCCAAGGGGGCGGTGCGTTTTGACGCGTTCGGAGTTAGGTATTTTTGACAAGAAAGAAGCGCAAACTCCGGCTTCTTTCTTGTCAAAAATACCTAAACGAAACGTCTCATTCGGCGAAATGCTTGGCCATTCCGGGTGCAGAACCTTTGGTGGTCGTGCATTAACCATGTTGCGGGCATGAAATCAGAAGTTCAGGCACTGGGTCTCATAATCTTCGACCACACCCTCACCCAGCGTGGTTTCTTCAAAGCCAAAGACCATGTCCACTAAGGCCGGGATCGTGGCTTTGTAAATCCCGGTGATGCCTGAGCCATCGCTGGCCAACTGGGTTTTCGTCTGTTCAGGCGTCTTACCATCCAGGCGCGCTTCCACCGCTTGCAAAACGATATCCGCCGTGATCGCGCAGCTTTCCTGACGTTTGGTTGAGGCCAATACAGGCGCGGCAACCCCTATCATCAACGCGACGCCGACAGCTTTTCTCAGCACCACAACCCCCTCTTCTCCAGCTTGACCAATTTGTCAGCCCGGATGGCGCGCTGCAACCCCGCGCATCGCCGTTTCCAAATCATGGCGCAAGGTGCCGGCCATACTGCGAAAGACCAAAATCAAAAACCCGTTCGCGGACACCCGCGTGATCGACGCCGCCATATGCTGGAGCTGTGTCCGCGCTGTATGACCCCGCTTGAATACAGAGCCGCGCAGATCAAGCGGCGTCACGCGCGCCAGCACATCCGCTGCACCGGACCCCTCAAGGCGCATGCAGGCCCAGGCATCGGTTTGATCTGTCAGGGCGGCATATTTGGCCAATGCACGATCCGGCTCTGGCCCAGCCAAAAGCACCATCCGATGGCCAAACCAAATCGCACGCGCACCATCCTTTCCTTGGGCGCGATTGGGAGCGGGCCATGCGATGTCATGGGCCGCACTCAGCGCCTTCGACAGCGCCCCGTCTTGACCAACATAGGGCGCCACACTGGTGAGCTTTCCCAAATCAAGTTCGCTGAGACGCACGCCACCCATTTCAACCGGGTTCATACCGCCAAGCGGACTATGGGCCGTCAACTCAACCACGGGTCCGCTCTCCTGTTGGGTCAAACTGCACCGGATCTTGCACCACACACAGCGTACGCGAGGATTTCATATGATCCACCACGCGCACGGTGTCCCCAATCCGCGCGCGTCCGTTTTTCAAAAAGCCAAGTCCGATCACATGCCCCATGCCCGGCGAATATGCGCTTGAGGTCACGTAGCCCTGATCATTCACCCGCGTCACCTCATCATCGGCATTGAAGATATGCGCGCCCGACACAATCTCTTTCACCGGACCGACAGGCTTGAGACCGACCAACTGCTCGCGCTCTTCCCCCAAAAGCCCAGGTCGCGCAGCCATCGCCTTGCCGATGCAGTCTTTCTTGGCAGACACCATCCGCTCCATTCCGATATCGAATGCCGTGACGCGGCCATGGATTTCCGAATGGGTGATAAAGCCCTTCTCCACGCGCATCACATCAAGGGCCTCCATCCCGTAGGCGCATCCTTCCATGCTTTCGGCCCGCTCTACCAAAAGATCGAAGAGAGACGCCCCAAACCGCGCAGGGACCGCAATTTCATAGGCGTGTTCACCCGAAAAGGAGATGCGGAAAAGCCGCGCCGTCACGCCGCCGATCTGCACTGCACCACATCCCATGAACGGAAAACTCCCATCATCAATCGGCGCGTCCAAAATGCCATTGAGCAGCTCTCGTGATTTCGGTCCAGCCACGGCGAATTGCGCCCATTGCTCGGTCACGGAGGTAAACCGCACGTCCCAAATCGGGTTCAGGCATTGGTGCACAAACTCCAGGTGCCGCATCACCAGCCCGGCGGCTGCCGTCGTTGTGGTCATCAAATAGTGCTGCTCGCCCAGACGCGCCGTGGTGCCGTCATCCATCACATGGCCGTCTTCGCGCAGCATTAGCCCATAGCGTACGCGCCCCACCTTGAGCGTCGAAAACAGGTTGGTGTACACCATGTCGAGCAGTTTGGCTGCATCCGGCCCCTGAATATCGATTTTTCCCAAGGTGGACACATCGCAAATGCCCACCGCATTGCGCACCATCTCCACCTCCCGGTCGCAGCTTTGCCGCCAGGTTCGTTCGCCCGCACGGGGATAGTAACTTGCCCGATACCAAAGCCCCGCCTCGATCATCGGCGCGCCTTTGGCCAGTGTGGCCGCGTGCGAGGTCAGCTTGCGTTCGGGCGCAAACCCCTTGCCACGCCCACCCGCGCCCATAGCTGCAATTGGCACTGGCACGTATGGCGGACGGAAGGTTGTTGTGCCTGTCTCCGGTATCCCGCGACCCGTGGCATCGGCCAAAAGCGCCAACGCCTGCACGTTGGAGTTCTTGCCCTGGTCCGTCGCCATGCCTTGCGTCGTGTAGCGCTTCATATGCTCAACCGAGCGGAAATTCTCCGTCGCGGCCTGCTTGATGTCCTTGACCGTCACATCGTTTTGAAAGTCGAGCCAAGCGCGGCCTTTGCCTGGAACGGCCCAAAGCGGCATGATGTCATATGCACTGTCCGAGGCGCGAGGAACCTCCACCTTGGGCGCTTTCACGCCCAGAGCGCGCAACGCTTTTGTGGCCACATCGACCCCACTTTGCAAACACGCACCCGTCTCCATCGCGCCATTCGCCGCCCCGGCCACCTCAAGGCCCGGCACGGATCCAGGCGTCGGCACAAACGCCGCCAGACTCTCGTCCCATCGCGGCCGCCCGTTCATGTGACAGGTCAGATGCACGGTGGGGTTCCACCCGCCAGAAACAGCAAGGCATTCCGCCTTGATCTTCTGCCGGCCCTGCGCCGTCTCGGCGATGATCTCTTCCAAGCCTTTGCGCCCGCGCGCATCCACAACCTGCGCGGCAGGGTAAAACGGCACATCCAAATCGCAGGTCGTCTCCGGACGCGCATCGATGAGCGCGCTGACATGCACGCCTGCCTCCAGCAAGTCCGACACTGTACGGTGCGCGTCGGAGTTGTTGCCAAAGACTGCCACACTGCGCCCCGGTGCCACGCACCAGCGGTTGGCATAGGCGCGCACGGCCCCTGCGGTCATGATCCCAGGCCGGTCATTATTGGCAAAAGCGATTGGCCGCTCCAACGCGCCCGCCGCAAGAACGGCCCGCCGCGCCACGATGCGCCAGAAACACGCTTTCGGCGCGCCATCGGTGACACTCCGTTCAAGTGCCCCAAATGTGCCGCCGTCATAGGCCCCAGTGACAGTGGCGCGCGTCATGATCCGCACATTGTCCATCACGGAAAGCTCGGCCACCACCTCAGCGGCCCAGGCCCGCCCGGGCAACCCATCCACCTCGATCGTCTCGGCATTGAGCCGTCCGCCCAGGATGCTGTCCTCATCGGCCAAGATCACATCTGCTCCGGCACGACCTGCCGTCAACGCGGCCATCAATCCGGCGGGCCCGCCACCGATGACCAGCAGGTCACAATGCGCCCAGGCCTTTTCATAGCAGTCTTTATCGGGCTCCATATGCAATGCGCCAAGACCCGCTGCACGCCGGATCACTGGCTCATAGAGCTTTTCCCAAAACGCCTTGGGCCACATGAACGTCTTGTAGTAAAAGCCCGCCCCCAAAAACGGCGCGGCCAGATCATTGAACGCCATCAGATCAAAGCCCAGAGAGGGCCAGGCATTTTGACTAAAGGCCTGCATCCCCTCGCGCAGGTCCACCACGGTGGCGCGCTGGTTGGGTTCCTGCCCCGCACCGCGCCCAAGTGTGACCAATGCGTTGGGCTCTTCGCTGCCTGCACTCAGAAACCCGCGCGGGCGGTGGTATTTGAAGGACCGCGCCACAAACCGCACGTCATTGGCCAAAAGCGCCGAGGCCAGCGTGTCACCGGCAAAGCCGTGGTATTTCACGCCATCGAAGCGAAAAGAAAGCCGCTTGCTGCGATCAATCAGGCCTTGGCCATCGATCCTCATGACGCAGCCCTTTGAAGCTGATCAGCCAACTCACACGAGATGACCTCATGGGTCAGCGTATTGCGCGTCACCACCAGCCACGCGCCGCAACCATACTCATGATACCAAAGCTCTCGCGTCACCCCGTCTGGGTTGTCGCGCAAATGCAAGTAGGCATCCCATTCCTCAATCGACGCATCCGCCTCCGGGCGCTCCATCATCGACGCTGCGCCCTGATAGGTGAACTCCCGAATGTCGCGCCATCCGCAATTGGGGCATTCAAGCCTCATCCACGCCCCCGCTTCATCTTTCCAAAAATACTCAAATCCTGACCCCTCTCACACAGCTCAGTGCAGGTTATGCTGGCTGCCCGTGCCCTCTTCATCCATCAGGTTTTGCCCGGTGCGGAACCGGTCCAGCCGAAACTTCGTGGCCGCCGCGTGATGCTCTCCCGTGGCCATCAAATGCGCCATCACATGGCCCGACCCCGGCACCGCCTTGAAGCCGCCATAACACCAGCCGCAATCGACAAAGAGCCCGTCAATATGCGTCTTGTCGATAATGGGCGAGCCGTCGGGCGACATGTCCATGATCCCACCCCAACTGCGCAACACGCGCGCCTTGCCGATGGCGGGCATCAGGGTCATCCCCGCCTCCATCACATGTTCTGTGTTGGGCAGGTTGCCGCGTGCGGCATAGGAGGCGTAAAAATCCAGATCCCCGCCAAAAACCAGCCCGCCCTTGTCCGACTGGCTGATATAGAAATGACCCATGCCAAAGCTGATCACATGATCGATGCAGGGCTTCAGCCCTTCGGTCACGTAGGCCTGCAACACGTGGCTCTCAATCGGCAGGCGCATCCCCGCCATTGCGGCGACTTTTGAGCTGCGCCCGGCCACGATAATTGCCACCTTGCCCGCCTTGATGTCACCCCGCGTGGTCTGCACGCCTGTGACGCGACCACCTTCGATATCTATCCCGGTCACTTCGCAATTTTGGATGAGGTCCACACCCCGGTCACTGGCCCCGCGCGCAAAACCCCAGGCCACCGCATCATGGCGTGCCGTGCCTGCGCGCCGCTGCAGGATCGCGCCATAGATCGGAAAGCGCGCTTGCTCATAATCCAAATAGGGCACCATGCGCTTGAGATCCCCGACCGACAAAAGCTCCGCATCGTCGCCTTGATTGATCATTGCATTGCCCCGACGTATCGCGGCATCGCGCTGCCCATCGGAATGAAACAGCGAGATTTGCCCGCGTTGCGATAGCATCACATTGTAGTTGAGATCCTGCTCCAATCCTTCCCAGAGCTTGAGCGAGTGGCTGTAGAACTCCGTATTGCCGGGCATCATGTAATTGGCGCGCACAATGGTGGTGTTGCGCCCGATATTGCCACCCCCAAGATAGCCCTTTTCCAACACCGCCACGTTGCGGACGCCATGGTTTTTGGCAAGGTAATATGCGGTCGAGAGCCCATGCCCACCACCACCAATGATCACGACGTCATAGGCCTCTTTCGGCGTGGCATCTTTCCAATGCGCAGACCAACCGCGATTGCCGGTTAGCCCTTCTTTGAGAATTCGAAATCCTGAAAACCGCATGGATCACCCGTTCCTGAACGGCGCGAGTGAACCAAGTCTTTTTGCTATTGGCAATGGCCGTTTTGAGACCAGAGTATGCTGTTTTTGGCGCTCGCGTCTCGCGTCACAGCCCCAGCGAATTATAGCTGCTCACCACCTTGTTGATCGCCACCAGATACGCGGCGGTGCGCAGATCCGTCACGTCATCGCGTGATCGCCAGGTTTCGGCGATTTCCTGATAGGCAGAGCGCATCGTGTCATCAAGGCCTGAGCGTACCAGCTCCAACTCCCCCGCGCCCTTGAGATAGCGATCCTTGAATGTCGGCGTCAGCGTCCAATTGATCGAATTGTCCTTTGAAATCCGCTCCAACTCATCAAGCAGGAGCTGGTGGCGCGTTTCTTCCTGACGGCGCTGCATCCGGCCAAATCGAATGTGGCTGAGATTTTTGACCCACTCAAAGTATGACACCGTCACACCGCCCGCATTGGCATACATATCGGGGATGATAACAGTGCCCTTTTCGCGCAAGATCGCATCCGCCCCCGCCGTGACCGGGCCATTCGCTGCCTCAATGATCAGGCCTGCCTTGATATTGGCGGCATTGTCGAGGTTGATCACACCTTCCAAAGCAGCGGGCAGCAAGATATCGCAATCTTCCTCAAGAAGCTTTGCCCCGTTTTTGGTGTACTTGCCAGAGGGATAGCCATCGACGCCGTTATGCTTGGCAATCCAGTTGCGCACATCTTCCACGTCCAGCCCTGCTTCATCGTAAAGCGCACCGTCCCGTTCAATGATGCCAATGATCTTACAGCCATCTTCCTCCTGCAAAAATTTCGCGCCGTGATACCCCACATTGCCAAGGCCCTGCACGATCACCCGTTTGCCATCGAGCGTCCCACTCATCCCCGCTTTGGCCACGTCATCGGGATGGCGGAAGAACTCTTGCAACGCATATTGCACACCGCGGCCGGTGGCCTCTGTCCGGCCTTGGATCCCGCCCGCGTTAACAGGCTTACCCGTGACACAAGCGCGGCTGTTGATATCCGTCGTGTTCATGCGGCGGTACTGATCGGCCATCCACGCCATCTCCCGCTCACCTGTCCCCATGTCCGGGGCCGGTACGTTCTGACTGGGATTGATCAGGTCGCGCTTGGCCAGCTCATAGGCAAAGCGGCGGGTGATCAATTCCAACTCTTCGGCGTCCCAGTCACGAGGATCAATGCGAAGGCCGCCTTTGGAGCCGCCGAACGGCACCTCCACGACCGCGCATTTATACGTCATCAGGGCCGCGAGCGCCTCAACCTCATCCTGATTGACAGCCATCGCATAGCGGATACCGCCCTTCACCGGTTCCATATGTTCTGAATGGACGGATCGGTACCCTGTAAAGGTCTGGATTTGTCCGCGCAGGCGCACACCGAACCGCACTGTGTAGGTCGCGTTGCACACTCTTATCTTCTCCTCCAGACCGGGAGGCAGATCCATCAGCGCCACCGCGCGATTGAACATCAGATCAACGCTTTCGCGAAAGCTTGGTTCTTTGCTGTTTGCAGACATGGTTCTCTCTCCCTGGTGGTGATGCGCCCTGGCGTTGACCGCCGGGTCCCTTTTTTGCCATGGTTACCCCTTACCCAGTGTTTGTCTAGCGCGACGATCACACGGCGCACATGAATGGATTTCGCCGCCTTGCCCGCAATTGATGATCACCTGGAAACAGTGACGGGAATCGACGTACATTGTCCATCATAAACCATTGATTTTATTCATTTATGCTTCGTTTCGCCATAATTCCGCCCTGATCTTTCACCATACCTGACCCGTCTAAAAGTATCCGTGAACCTGTGGGGTTAGTGAGGGTAAGGGAATGAAATTCGATTGGGGACACTTGACGGCGCGCCGTCAGGAACCGCGCGCGACGTTGAAGAATTCGACCGCCTTGCGTTGCGTTGCGGCCTTCCGCCGCGATGAGGACGGAGGCGGGTCGCTCTTTAGCTTCTACGTCACCATCATGTTGCTCATGCTGGCTGGTCTTGGCGTCGACACAATGCGGCAAGAAATGGAGCGCACACACCTACAGGCCACGCTGGATTCTGCCGTGCTGGCGGGTGCCGGTGCGCCGACCGGTTCTGACAAGCAAGACGTTAAAGATATTGTTGAAGACTATTTCGCCAAACATCAGATGTCGTCATACCTTCAGGATATCGACATCGACGGGCAAGGTTCGGACGACATTGAGATTTCGCTCAATGCGACGCGCGTCTACGCCGAAGCCAACATGGATATCGACACCTACCTGCTGCAAATGACAGGTGTGGATCAGCTGCGCGCCCTGGGTGAGGCAGAGGCCCAGGTGGCGCGGCCCAAGCTTGAGATTTCGCTTGTGCTTGACGTGTCGGGCTCGATGCAAGGGACCAAACTGGCCAATCTTCAAACGGCCGCGAACTCCTTTGTCACGACGATGCTCACGCAGTCTGATCCGGGCGACACGTTTATCTCGCTTATTCCGTTTGCCTGGACCGTGACACCGGGCCGCGATCTTTTTGAAGAGCTTACCGTAGACATCACGCACGACTATTCGACATGTCTGCGGTTTGGCAGCACGGACTACAACACGCCTGCGATTGACCCTGATGAAACACAGGATCTGCAGATCTTCACATCGATCTACGGGGACTTCGATGATTTCAACGAGGGGTGGCGCTCATGCTTTGCGGAAGCGCGCAGTGAGATTTTGCCCTATTCCACCAGCGAGGCCGATCTGCACGCGCATATCAATGGGCTAAACGCAGATGGCAACACGTCAGCGCATATTGGCATGAAATGGGGTGCGGCCCTTCTGGATCCTGAATTCCAAGAGGTTGTGACAGGGCTGCAAACGGCCAATGTCGTGGATTCGAGCCTTGCCAACATTCCTGCTCAATACAATGAGCCCGAGACCCTCAAGGTTGTGGTGCTCATGGCGGATGGTCGCAACACGTATTCCTACTACTTTGACCAGAACAGCAACTACCGCGGACCAGATTCCGATCTCTACCGTTTGACATGGCAAGAGATGGAATTCGATTACGCCTGGAAAGAGCGCAACCGCGGCGGCATCCGTTACTCCAACAATGAAAACAAATGCGGTCAGCCGGACTGGAACTGTGAGTACATTGCGACCGGCGAGGAGTTCTCGGCTTACTACCTCTACGATGATGATCAGTATCTCGACATCGAAGGCACGGGCCCGATCAACAACCAAACTTTTGATGAACAGGACAGTCCTGACGTCGTGAGCACCGGAACACCCAATGGCGGCTCGCCAACTTGGGTCGATGAAGACGTGTTCGAAGAGTTCGAAGATCACCCCGCCCATGTCGACACAGAGCGTCTGTCCTGGGAAGATGCCTGGGGTCTGATGACACCAAACTGGTTCGGTCACACGACTGGCAACTGGGGTCCTTGGAATGACTATGTCGGGCGTGAATTTGAAACGGGTGGCACCAAGGATACGCGGATGCAAGCCATCTGCACGGCCACCAAGAACAACGATGTGATCGTTTACACGATTGGCTACGACATCGCCGAGAACGGCAATGCCGAGGTTCAGCTGGAAAGCTGCGCGTCAAGCCTGAACCACTACTATCCGACCGATGGCGCGAACATCTCCAATGCGTTCTCATCCATCGCGTCCAACGTGAAGAACCTGAGGCTGACACAATGATCCAGAGCCTGAAAGCCTATATTCAGTCCTTTGCACGCGACGAAGGTGGTACGGCATCAGTAGAATTCGTTTTGGTGCTTCCGATCTACATCACCGTGATCGTGATGGGTGTGGAACTGTCGATCGTTACACTGCGCCACACGCTTTTGGAGCGCGGCATGGACATTGCTGTCCGCGAAGTGCGCCTGGGTACCGGAACGGCGCCACAGCATGACGACATCAAAGATCTCATCTGCGCCAACTCGCTGATGCTTCTGGATTGTCAGGCCAAGCTGCGCCTGGAAATGCGCTCTGCAGATATCCGTTCGCTCAACACGCTTGACCAAAGTGCAGACTGTACAGACAGCGCAGAACCGTCAAAGCCCGTGCGCGAGTTTGAACCAGGCCAACAGAATGAGCTTATGCTGTTGCGGGCCTGCTTCAAGTATGAGCCGCTTTTCCCGGATGCGTTCCTTGGCAGCGCGTTGAGCACGGACGCCAGCGGAGAGGCATCCCTTATCGTGACAACTGCCTTCGTTCAGGAGCCTTTGTAAGATGTACTGGAACGTGATCAAAACCCACATTCGCGATTTCGCGCAAGATACGCGCGGGACGATTATGGTGGAAACCGTGCTCAGCTTGCCGCTGTTGATCATGGGGCTGGCCGCGATGTTTGAATTTTTTGAAATTCACCGCTTTCAAAGCGCGCGGGACAAAGCCACTTACACGATCGCCGACATGATCTCCCGAGAGAATGACGTGATCACCGATGTCTATGTAGATAACGTTATGACGTTGTTTGATGAGATTGCCGATGACTACGCTCAAAATCAGATCCGCATCAGCGTGATCGAGTTTGACGGCGCAAACAACCAGTATCAGGTCAATTGGTCTGAAACCCGCGGCTCGGGCAGCATGGCAGAACTATTGGACGCCGATGTTCAAAACGATTTCGCCAACCTGCCCGCGATGAATGACGGCGACGAGTTGATCCTCGTCGAAAGTGAAGCGCTCTACAAAACGATTTTTGACGTTGGTTTCAACGAAAATCGTCTTGTTTCAACACGGGTCTTCACCAGCATTCGATTTGCCCCGCAGATGTGTTTCGACGCCTGCGAAGACGAAAGCTGACAACAATAGATTTGGCAGGAGGCGGGTTCACTAAAGAAACCCGTCTTCTCCTGTTTCGCGCTTGAGCAACATCGCGGCCAGCATATCTGCCATGATCTTACCCGCGCCGCCCGGAGTGACACCCCCGATCCCGATCCGTTTGCCCATGCGCCACCATAGGCCAGGCATCCAGCGCGATTTGCTGGATCGATTCAGGCGTACTACAAACCCGTTTGAGGGTTTGAAAACAAACATGCTGCGATCAACCGAGTGAATGTCATCTATCGTGGCCAGCACCTCACCATTGCTGCTGCGCAACCCCTCTTCGGTCAATTGCACGCTATGGGCCGTTGCTTGTCGCATCCGTTCCGCAATCCAAAGGCAGATGGCGCCCATACCCAAAAGGAATGCCTGCCACCCCAGCACGGCTGGCGGATGCGCAAGTGCGGTGTAAATCAACAACCCGCCCAGGATCAGCAACATCCCCACACCAAGAAACCGACGCGAGGGGGATGCGTAAAGTTCGGTGATCACCTCATCAGACATGCGCATCTCGTTACCCGCTTTGCGCCCCGCCTGCGAGAGAGAATTCACGCCTCAGCAAAGAACAGATTTGCGCACCATATCCCAATAAAGCGCTTCGACGTCATCCATGCTAAGCCGCCCGCCTTCGCGAAACCAGGTATTGACGCCGGTGAGCATAGCAATCAACGCCATCGCCGCGACCCGAGTGTCGGAGACATCAAATGCACCATCGGCGACACCCGCTTTCAAGATATCCTCCAACCGCGCCTCATAGCTGCGACGCAACGCTTCGATCTCAGCGAAGTTTTCATCGTTGAGATTGCGCAGTTCCATATAGGCGATAAACACCGCCTCTGGCCGCGCCGCGTGGTAACGTATGTGGAAACTGACAAACTGTTCCAACTGGTCCAGAGGCGCGCCAGATTGCATTGCATCATCATAAGCGATCAGCAGCTCATCCATATGCGCCTTCATTAGATCGAAAAGTAGGCTCTGCTTATCGGGCGTGTAGTTATAAAGGGCACCCGCCTGCACACCGACATCCGCCGCGATTTGGCGCATGGAAACAGCAGCATAGCCAAATCTCGCAAAGAGCGACCTGGCCGCATCGCGAAGCCGCGGGCCTGTGATATCCGAGTGCGATCCTTGCGTTCGTGCCATAGTGCAGCTTTATCTGAACATGCGTTCAAATCAATCCCGCTTGCGTGCGGCCTGTCAAAAATGGCATGAAGAATGGCAGGAATGGCGTTGCAAAGGTGCCTCATGTCCCAACCTTGGAAAACCATTGGTGTGATCGTGTGTCTCAGCACGAGTTTGGGCGCGTGCACCACATTTCCCGAACTGGAGGCTCAGGTCAGCCCAGAAGTGCAAAGCGCGGACTATCCTGCGCTGTTGCCGGCTGAAGATCTTCGCGCCCAAGTGTCCACTGGCCCGCTTGAGCCCCGTGAGCAACCATTGGTCGCACAGGCCGAACGCATCGACAACCGCGCCGATGCCCTGCGCGCCCGCGCCGCCAGCCTGCGAGGCGAGGTCATCGAAGAAGAAGACCGCGACCGCCTTGATCAGGACATTACGATCGAAGACGAAGAGGTCTGACCCTCTCACAGGTCTGCGTTGCACCCCCTGTCTCAAGCCTGTAAGGCCGAGCGGGAAAGATTTTGGCCCAACGGAGCGCAGACATGACCACCCATTCAGGCAATGGCCCTTTACGACTTGGGATCGCGGGTCTCGGCACCGTGGGTGCCGGCGTTGTCAAAATCGTGCGGCAAAAATCCAACCTGCTGGCCAATCGCGCCGGTCAGGCCATCACCATCTCGGCGGTCTCTGCGCGCACCAAAAACAAAGATCGCGGTGTCAACCTATCGCAATACGCGTGGGAGGATGACCCTGTCGCCCTGGCCAGACGCGATGACGTCGACGTTTATGTCGAACTGATGGGTGGATCAGACGGCCCAGCCAAAGCTTCGGTTGAGGCTGCTCTCAAGGCCGGCAAACACGTGGTCACAGCCAACAAAGCGCTGCTCGCGCACCACGGCCAAGCGCTCGCCGAATTGGCAGAGGCGCATGACGTGGTGCTGCGCTTTGAGGCGGCTGTTGCGGGTGGGATCCCCGTGATCAAAGCGCTGACAGAAGGGCTTTCCGGCAATGACATGGATCGCGTCATGGGCGTGATGAATGGCACCTGCAATTACATCCTCACCCGGATGCAATCGGCGGGCCTCCCCTATGATGAGGTGTTCGAGGAAGCCAATCAACTGGGCTATCTTGAGGCGGATCCAACGCTCGATGTGGGCGGGATCGACGCGGGGCACAAACTGTCGCTCTTGGCGTCTGTTGCCTTTGGCACGCAGATCAATTTTGACGCGGTCGAACTGGAAGGCATCGAACGCATCACCATCGACGATATCACGCAAGCCGCCGATATGGGCTACCGGATCAAACTTTTGGGCGTGGCCCAGATGAGCGGTCGGGGCCTTGAACAGCGCATGTCGCCCTGTCTGGTGCCAGAAACAAGCCCCCTCGGTCAGTTGGAAGGCGGAACCAATATGGTTGTGCTTGAAGGTGATCAGGTGGAACAGATCGTTTTGCGCGGTCCCGGCGCAGGCGAAGGCCCGACCGCGAGCGCCGTGATGGGCGATGTGATGGACATCGCGCGCGGCTTTAGGATCAGCACATTTGGCGTACCGGCCGCGTCCCTTACGAAAACGACACCTGCCAAAACAGCAACACCTGCGCCCTACTATTTGCGCTTGGCGCTTGAGGATAAGCCCGGCGCTCTGGCCAAACTCGCCTCCGTTCTTGGCGATGCCGGCGTGTCAATTGATCGGATGCGGCAATATCGCCATGACGATGCAGGGGCCGCGCCAATCCTGATCGTGACGCATAAGACAACACCCGATGCGTTGAATGCCGCAATTACAGGCATGACAACGCTCGACGTTGTGACAGGAGACCCTGTTGCGCTGAGAATTGAGACAGTGTGAGCAAGACGCGCCCGAAAGGACGCAACGACCCTCCCGACCTCTTGCTCAAACCATGGCCCAAAGATATCACTGCCTGCGATAACAATCTGAAGGAAGCCCCATGTCCGCTCAATTCGACGATGCCCTGCTCTCTCTCGGCCTCGCCCGCGTGGCAGAAGAAGCGGCCCTTGCCTGCCGCGCTTTGATCGGACGCGGCGATGAGAAAGCCGCCGATCAGGCCGCTGTCAACGCCATGCGCGAGGAGTTGGGCAAGCTCGATATCGCAGGCGTTGTGGTGATCGGCGAAGGCGAACGCGATGAGGCGCCGATGCTCTACATTGGCGAAGAGGTGGGCACGGGACATGGCCCCGGCGTTGACATTGCACTCGACCCGCTCGAAGGCACGACCATCACGGCCAAAGCCATGCCAAACGCGCTCACTGTTATCTCTATGGCCCCGCGCGGCACGATGCTGCACGCGCCGGATGTCTACATGGATAAGCTCGCCGTGGGGCCGGGCTATCCTACGGACGTGGTTTCTCTCGACATGACCCCGTCCGAGCGGGTTGAGGCGCTGGCGAAGGCCAAGGGTGTCACACCCTCCGACATTACCGTCTGCGTTCTCGAACGGCCCCGCCATCAGGACACAATCACCGAATTGCGCAGCATGGGCGCTTCGGTTTACCTGATCGGCGATGGCGACGTTGCGGGCGTGATCCACTGCTCAGATGCCGAACGCACCGGCATTGACATGTATATGGGCTCCGGCGGCGCACCCGAGGGCGTATTGGCCGCGGGCGCGTTGAAATGTCTGGGTGGGCAGATTTGGGGCAGGCTCCTGTTCCGCAATGATGATGAAAAGGGCCGCGCGGCCAAGGCCGGTATCACCGATCTCGATCGCATTTATGCCCGCGATGAAATGGTCACGGATGATGTGATTTTCGCGGCCACCGGCGTGACCCAGGGCTCCATGGTTGCAGGGCTGAAAATGGGCGATGGCTACATCGAAACCGATACTATGCTCTTGCGCTCTAAAACCGGTGAGCGCCGTCGCATGACCTGTCGCCACCCGATCTGACCCTCCCGCGCGGCACAAACGCCGAAGGGCAAGACGCGCCAGCGTTGAGCGGCCCTTTCACCCAAACCTGTTCCATGCCACGCTGATCGCATGTCAAGCACCGCGTTTCTGAATGTCGACACCTCTCTGACCGGTCGCCGCTGGATCGGCCCTGGCGCGGATGTAGATCGTCGCGCAGAGGCTTTGGCCCAAAACACGGGCCTGCCCCGTCCTCTTTGCCAAACTCTGGCACGTTTGGGCGTATCGTCTGAGGCCGCGCCGAGCTACCTCGATCCGAAACTGCGCGATCTGCTGCCAGACCCGCGGTCGCTCAAGGATATGGAAGCCGCCGCTGCGCGGTTTTTGGAGGAAGTAAATCGCCAAGGACGCATCGCGATTTTTGCTGATTACGACGTGGACGGCGGCAGCTCGGCTGCGCTCTTGATTGACTGGCTGCGCCAAATGAGCTGCGAGGCCACGCTTTATATCCCTGACCGCATTGACGAAGGTTATGGCCCCAACCCTACGGCCATGTCGGACCTGTCCCGCACCCATGATCTCATCCTTTGCGTCGATTGCGGCACTCTCAGCCATGAGGCCATCGCGGCGGCTCACGGCGCAGACGTCATTGTACTTGACCACCATCTGGGTGGTGAAACGCTGCCTGATGCGGTGGCTATCGTGAACCCTAATCGGCAGGACGAGGCGGGTGACCTCAGCCATCTTTGCGCGGCTGCTGTCGTCTTTCTGATGCTGGTGGAGGCCGGACGACAGCTTAGAGAAACAGGCCAGGACGGCCCCGATCTGATGGCGATGCTCGATCTCGTGGCGCTGGCCACTGTCGCTGATGTGGCGCCTTTGCGCGGTGTTAATCGCGCCTTTGTGCGGCAAGGGTTGCGTATCATGTCAGAAAGGCGCCGGGCCGGGCTTGTTGCGCTTGCTGATGTTGCCCGGCTCGATACCGCGCCCACGCCCTATCATCTGGGCTTTGTCCTTGGCCCTCGAGTCAATGCGGGCGGGCGGATAGGCAAGGCCGATCTGGGAGCTCGCCTCTTGGCCACAACGAACGCGCACGAAGCCACAGCCCTCGCAGAACGTCTGGATCACCTCAACACTGAGCGCCGCGAAATCGAGGCGGCGGTGCGCGACGCCGCTCTCATGCAGGCCGAAACCCGCGGTCTTGACGCGCCGCTTACCTGGGCAGCCGCCGATGGTTGGCATCCCGGTGTTGTCGGCATTGTTGCCAGCCGCCTCAAAGAGCGGACCAACCGGCCCGCCATCGTCATCGGCTTTGACGGAGAAGAAGGCAAAGGCTCCGGCCGGTCTGTCAGCGGGGTTGATCTGGGCGCCGCCATTCAACGCCTGGCCGCCGAAGGGCTCTTGATCAAGGGCGGTGGGCATCGCATGGCGGCCGGTCTTACTGTCGCGCGCAGTCAGTTGGACGCCGCAATGGCCCGTCTGTCAGAGCTTTTAGCTCGTCAAGGTGCTGGCCAAACGGGCCCAGCGGACCTTGCCATTGATGGCCTCATGATGCCCCGCGCGGCCACGCCCGATCTGGTTGAACAAATCGAAACCGCCGGTCCATTTGGCGCAGGAGCCGCAGGGCCGCGCTATGCCTTTGCTGATATGGCAATCAGCTTTGCCAAACGCGTGGGCGAGGGTCACCTCAAACTCCGCTTTGGGGATGGCAACGGTCCTCAGCTTGATGCCATCGCCTTTGGTGCCTTTGAAGGAGAACTCGGCCCGCGGCTTTCAGAGCATGGCGGCGCGCGCTTTCATTTGGCCGGGCGCCTTGACATCAACACCTGGGGCGGACGGCAATCCGTACAGCTGCGCCTTGAAGATGCCAGCCCCGCCTAAACCCGGTGCAGCGACCGTTTGGCGCAAAAACCCTCTTGCGTATGGCACGGCTTTTTCATAATCAGCGGATCTAGGCAGCGTGGCCCGTTCGTCTATCGGTTAGGACGCCAGGTTTTCAACCTGGAAAGAGGGGTTCGATTCCCCTACGGGCTGCCATCTCACGTTTTCCCGTCGATCATAGACCTTTGTCCATTAGTGCTTTGATCTCGCTTTCCTGGGTGCCAGCCACAATCCGGCCCAGCTCCTCATCTCCGCGCAAAACCAACAGGGTTGAGCGGCGCGGGATGTTGCGGCTCGTGGTGACCTCCGCGTTGCGATATGTGTCCCAATCCACTTTTACGAATACCATCGCGGCGTCATAGGCGGGGTTTGCGTCACGCAATGCGTTGATCACGCGCTCCTGGCGCTTGCACGTGGTGCACCAAACGGCGCCAAAATCCACAAATACCGTTTTGCCATCGGCAAGTGCTGTATCGATCACGCCCGGCGCGTAATCGACAAAAGCCACAGCCTTAAAAGGCACTACAGCAGCGGCCAAAGAGGCAGCGATGAAGGTACGACGTTGCATAGGGTATCCTTTCCTCAGAACATGACAGAGAGATCTTGAAGCCAATAGGGCATCACATCGAGAAACCATGCCTCGATCATGTGATGAACTTTAAAAAACAGCATGGCGCCAACGAGGATGAACGTGGCGCCGATTATGGGTTTGGAGCGTTCTGCCAGCCCACGCAGTGCAGTGGCACGGCTGCGGATCGCCTCTCTCGCGCCCAGGCCCAGACCGACAATGAGTGTTGAGACACCCGCCGCAAACGCCATCATGATCAGGGTCACATAAAAGAGGTTGTCTCCCTGAGATGCGAGCGCAATCGCCCCGCCCAGCGTGGGCCCGATACAAGGCGACCATACCGTGCCCAAAAGCAACCCACCCAGGAACTGCCCCCTGTTGGAGCCTGCATCGATCTCATTCATCCGCGCATCCGCGCCAGCCGCCACACCGGCGGTCGCCATTTCAAACCGATGGGCAAACTGCGGCACCACAAGGATGACACCAAAGGCCATCATCAACACCGCCCCGATTTGAGCCAGCAATTCCTGCGTCAATCCGATGGCTGACCCAAACGCGGTGACCAACACACCGAAAACCACAAAGGAGACGCTCATCCCCGCTGCAAGTGCAAGAGGCCCCGCTTTGCTCGCATTGAGGGCGCCCACCAAAACGATGGGCAACACCGGCAAAACGCACGGGTTGATCAAGGTCAGTAGCCCTGCAAGGTAGGCAAAAACAAATTCCATTCGGTCCCGCGTGCGCTGTTGGCCTGTCTATGAGCAGATAAATGCCATTTTGCACACGAAAGTTAAGGCTTTTGCCACGGTCGTTTCCTCAACTTTCCGTGTGGATTGCCTCTTTGCCCGGGCTAGACCAACTGCGACAGTGCTGTTTCAATCGCCGATGTGAGCCGATCCGCCACCAGGTCCAACTCTGCATCTGTCATTATAAAGGGCGGGGCCAGCAAGACATGGTCACCTCTCTGGCCGTCGATCGTGCCGCCCATCGGATAGCAGATCAGCCCGTCTTCCAACGCCGCCGTCTTGATCCTGGCATTGAGCTTGGCCGACGTGGGAAACGGCTCTTTGGTGTTACGATCCGCCACCAGTTCGACCGCCTGAAACAGGCCGACACCCCGGATATCGCCCACATTGGGATGCTGCCCCAAACGCGTCTGCAAGGCCGCCATAAGATACGCGCCGGACGGCATCACCTGACCCAGAACATTGTCATCGATCAGTCTTTCTAAAACGGCACGTCCTGCCGCACAGGCCGCTGGATGTGCCAAATAGGTGTGCCCGTGCTGAAAGAAACCCGAGCCCGCTTTGATCGCATCATGAATGGCCGCCGTACAGAGCATCGCACCGATCGGTTGATACCCCCCGCCCAGCCCCTTCGCGATGGCGCAAATGTCGGGAACAACATCGTATTGCTCATAGGCAAAAAGCGTCCCCGAGCGCCCCATCCCGCACATTACCTCATCGAGAATAAGCAGGATGCCATGGCGGTCACAAACCTCGCGTACCTGGGCAAAGTAATCTCCCACAGGCGGCACAGCCCCAAGCGTCGCGCCCACCACAGGTTCAGCCACAAAAGCCATGACGCTTTCAGGGCCCAATGCCTCTATCTCTGCCTCAAGTTCGCCGATTAACCGATTTACATAGGCTACATCGCTCTCACACTCATCCTGCCCACGATAGGCATAGCAGGGCGACACGTGGCTTACATCAATCAGCATCGGCGCAAACTGTGCGCGACGCCAGGCATTGCCGCCGGTGGCCAGCGCGCCCAGCGTGTTGCCATGATAGCTTTGCCGTCGCGCAATGACTTTGTGGCGATCGGGTTGCCCGATTTCCAAGAAATACTGACGCGCGAGCTTGAGTGCAGATTCCATCGCCTCCGATCCGCCGGATACAAAATACACCCGATCGAGATCGCCGGGTGCTTGCTCAATAAGCTTGTCCGCCAGTGCCTCCGCGGGATCAGATGTGAAAAATCCGGTATGGGCAAATGCCACACGATCAAGTTGATCTTTGATCGCTTGGGTGACATGCGCATCCCCGTGCCCCAAACATGACACAGCCGCGTCACCGCAATTTAGATAAGCTTTTCCTGACTTATCAAAAAGATAAGCCCCTTCTCCGTGAGAAACCTCCATCGGTGTGGCTTGGGAATTTCGGGCAAACACGTGGTTCATGAAACATGCCTCCGGTATGGGGGATGCACCCCAACGCCGGGTTTTACGCTAGTCCATCAAATCCCCTTTTGAAAAGGGTCATTTGCGCCACGCAAGGTCTTCGGGATGAGTCAGACACACTCCCCCTTGTGCCTTGCGCGGTTTCAATTATCGTAAAGGCCAAGCGCCTGTCTTTCTTCACCAAGTGTGAGAAGAGCCCTCTTCGCCATTGATCGGCCTTGAGGCGGCGCGTGGCCATCGCGGTGTGGCAAGCCCCGCGTGCGTCAACCAGAAGCCCGAAATCTAGACCGGGTAATGTTTATCAGGGAGAGAAACACATGTTTTCCAAATTGAAACTGAGCGGAGCCGTGCTGATTGCCGGTCTGACCGCAGCCTCAATGACCACCGCGCAGGAGTTCATCTCTATCGGCACCGGTGGCGTGACCGGCGTCTACTACCCCACCGGTGGTGCGATCTGCCGTCTGGTCAACAAGTCGCGCAAAGAGCATGGCATCCGCTGCGCTGTGGAATCGACTGGTGGCTCTGTGTACAACATCAACACCATTAAGGCCGGAGAGCTTGAGTTTGGCGTCGCCCAGTCCGACTGGCAGCACCACGCTTTCAACGGGACCTCAAAGTTCGAAGGCGATGCGGCCTTCCCCGACATTCGCGCCGTAATGTCGGTGCACCCAGAGCCCTTCACTCTGATCGTGCGCGGTGACAGCGACATCGAGGGGTTTGCAGATATCGCGGGCAAGCGCGTCAACGTGGGCAACCCCGGCTCAGGTCAGCGCGCGACAATGGAAGTCGTCATGGATGCGTTTGGCATCACTATGGATGATCTGGCACTCGCCACGGAGTACAAAGGCTCTGAGATGGCCAAGCAGCTTTGCGATGGCAACATTGACGCGATGATCTACACGATCGGTCACCCGGCCGCGGCGATCAAGGAAGCCACCACGACTTGTGACGCGAAACTCGTCTCCGTGACCGGAGAGCCGATTGACAAGCTTGTGGCCGACAACCCCTTCTACCGCGTAGCTACCATTCCGGGCGGCATGTACAAAGGCACAGATAGCGACACCACCACCTTCGGCGTCGGTGCAACCTTCGTGACCTCTGCCGACGTCCCGGAAGAGACTGTGTATGTCGTGGCCAAAGCCGTGATGGAAAACATCGATGATTTCCGCGGTCTGCACCCGGCATTCGCCAATCTCGATCCGGCTGAAATGGTCTCTGACGGTCTGTCAGCCCCGCTGCATGATGGTGCGGCCAAAGCCTACAAGGAGCTTGGCCTGATCGACTGATCGCGCCAAAAAAATGGGCTGTCCGCGTGTTCGGGCAGCCCGCACAGAAGGCCAAAAAGTCTTATCAAAAAGACAGCCCAGTGGACCGGGGGGACACATCATGGCACAGGACACCGACGCGCGTAGCGCTGATGATATGGTTGCAGAAGCTGACACCGGCGCACGCAACCCATCTTCAACCTTTCAGGCCAATCTGATCATCGGCACGTGCATCGTCTGGTCCCTTTTTCAACTCTACATCGCCTCCAAGGTCCCGGGCGTTCTCGCCCAGGCCACGGGTATGAACATCTTCGCCAACATCGTGGCGCAAGCGCGTTTTGTGCATCTGGCTTTTGCCATCATGCTGGCCACGCTGGCCTTCCCGCTTTTCAAAGGCTCCCCTAAAGATCGCATTCCTGTCTACGACTGGGCGCTGGTCATACTGGGCGTCGCCTCCTGTCTATACCTTGTCGTCTTCCGCTTTGAGATTGCCGATCGCCCGGGTCTTTGGAGCACCTCTGACATCGTCATGTCCTGCATCGGGATGGGCGTGCTTTTCACCGCCGTCTACCGCTCCCTCGGCTTGCCGTTGGTGATCATAGCGGGCGCATTCGTGGCCTTTGCGTTCTTCGGTGGCTACTCGGAATGGGCGCGCAACATCACAAATTACGGCGGCGCCTCGCTGTCCAAGGCCTTAGGCCACTATTGGATGCAAACCGAGGGCGTTTTTGGCGTCGCGCTAGGCGTCTCAACCACGATGATTTTCCTCTTCGTCCTTTTCGGCGCGCTTTTGGACCGCGCAGGCGGGGGCTCTTGGTTCATCAAAGTTGCCGTTGCACTCTTGGGTGCTCTGCGTGGTGGACCGGCCAAAGCCTCCGTCCTGTCCTCCATGCTCACCGGAATGATCTCCGGCAGCTCAATTTCCAACACTGTGACCACAGGCACATTCACCATCCCATTGATGAAGCGCATCGGCTTTCCGGCTGAGAAGGCCGGCGCGGTCGAAGTGGCCTCCTCCACCAATGGTCAGCTGACCCCGCCCGTCATGGGTGCGGCGGCATTTTTGATGGTGGAATACGTCAATATTCCTTATATCGACGTTGTCAAACACGCCTTTTTGCCTGCGGTCATCAGCTATATCGCGCTGCTTTACATCGTCCATCTCGAAGCGCTGAAAATGCAGATGCAAGGGTTGAAAAAGGCTGGTCGCCATATCGGCCCGGTCCTCATCCTAATCCTTTTCCTGTCAGGTTTCATTTTCCTGGGCGCCTGCACCTACCTGATGATCCTTCTGCGCTCCGTGCTTGATGGGTTCATGACCGAAAGCGTCTATGGCGGGCTCGCGATCGTGGCCGTGCTATACCTCGTGCTGGTCTACTATGCCTCCAAATATCCCGATGTTGCGATGGATGATCCCGATGGCCCGCTAGAGGCCCCGCGCCTCACGCCCACGCTGCTGGGTGGTGCGTATTTCGCCCTGCCCATCTTCATCCTCGTGTGGAACCTCATGGTCCGCACCGAAGAGCTGGAGCGTCTTTCGCCATCACTCTCCGCCTTTTGGGCCACTGTGTTTATGATCATTGTCGCCCTCACGCACCGACCGCTCAAAGCGTTCTTCCGGGGTGAAGCGTTTAGCGCAGCCACCGCCCAAGGCGGGCGCGATTTTGTCGATGGCCTGATCCTTGGCGCGCGCAACATGATCGGGATCGGCGTGGCGACAGGCGCGGCTGGCATCATCGTCGGCACGATCAGCCTCACCGGCGCGCACCAAGTCATCGGTCAGGTGGTTGAGGTGATCGCAGGCGGCAACATCTGGATCCTGCTGATCCTTGTGGCCGTCATGTCCCTCATCCTCGGGATGGGCCTGCCGACCACAGCGAACTACATCGTGGTCTCATCGCTCATGGCCCCGGTCATCATCTCGGTCGGCGCGCAGGCGGGTTACATCTTCCCACTGATCGCGGTGCACCTTTTTGTATTCTACTTCGGGATCTTAGCCGATGATACGCCCCCTGTCGGCCTCGCGGCCTATGCGGCGGCGGCCATTTCACGCGGGGACCCGATCAAAACCGGCGTGCAGGGCTTTGCCTATGACATCCGAACAGCGCTCCTGCCGTTCCTCTTCATCTTCAACACTGATCTTTTGTTGATCGACGTCGGCTTTGCCAAGGCCATTCTCGTCTTCTTCATTTCCCTCATCGCGATGCTCTTATTTGCGGCAGCAACCCAAGGGTACTTCATCGCCAAATGCCGCAAATGGGAAACGGCGGTGCTCCTCTTTATCGCCTTCATGCTCTTCCGGCCGGATTTCTTCCTTGATCAAGTCAGTGAGAAATACACCTCCGCCAACGGCCCTGCCGCGTTGGCGCTCATGGCTGAGGCGCAAGACGGGCAAGAGCTGCGTGTGGTGGTGGAAGGCCCGGATTTTGACACCGGCAACACCCGGCCCACAACCATCACACTGCCCGCCATCGCAGGTGATGCAGAAGGCGCGCTTGATGCCCAAGGGCTGGCCGTCTTCCCTGACGGCGATGTGCTGGCGATGGATGAACCCTTTCCCGGCACACCGTTCTTTGAATCATTGGGCAATGAATATGACTTCTACGGCGACGATCCGGTTCAGATCACCCAAGTCCAGATTGAGAATGAGCGCATGCCAAAAGAGCTCTTCTTCATCCCGGCACTGATCCTGTTGATGGGGATTGTTTTGATCCAGCGCCGGCGCGCCACGCAACCCGCATTTTAAGAGGCCCCACATGTTCAAAACGCTTCTGCTGGCGGTTGATATCAACGATCCCGACGGCGCTGAGCGCAGCACCCAGGCGGCCCTGCGCATGGCCAAACAAGAGGACGCCACATTGCATATCCTCAACGTCGTGCCAGATCAGGGCATGTCGATTGTGAGTGCCGCGATGCCGTCGGACCACAACGAAAGCGTGCTAGAGACCGCAAAGAAAGCGCTTGAAACCTGGGCGCAACTCAACGTGCCCGGAGATGTTACTTCTCAGCTGCATGTCGCTCGTGGCACCGTCTATGACCAAATCATCAAAGCGGCCAAAAACCTGAATGCCGATTGTATCATCGTTGGGGCACATGGTCTTTCACTCAAAGATTACCTCATAGGCCCTAATGCGGCCCGGGTGGCGCGCCATGCCTCACAATCGGTCTTCGTGATCCGCTGAGCACCTGCGGCGTTGCGGTTTGGGCAGGCGCAGGCTACCAAGCAGACAGCTTTCAATTGGGGGGCACATGAGCATTCAACCTGATATTCCGTCCCTGCTCTCGCGACGTGATCAGATCAAAGATCGTTTGTATACGTCCCTGCATCACTTGATTTTTGAGGCTGCGGCCGAGCTTGTTCCGCCCGCATTATCAGAGGCTGATTTGAAGGCGCTTGTCCTGCCCGAAAGAGGCTTTCCAGCACCCGTTGTCTTTGCCTTTCATCGCGGGTTGATGAACGCAGCGCTGACCCAAAACACTCATGGTTTCAAAAGCTTGAGCGACGACCTTGCGCGTCTTACTGACGCGGAAGCGACGGCTCCAGAAAGGCTCACATCGGCAGACATGTCAGAGGCGTGTTTTTCGGCAACGAGCATGCAAGCGCTCAAGACAGCCTTTCAGGATGATGTGGGTTTGACGGCGCATTTGGGCGCGCCTGACCCTGCCATGCGAGATGCCGCAAACACCCACCTTGAAACAGCCATGTCGACGCTGGCCAAGATAGCCCCAGACTGGCACCGAGAGATCGAACTGCTCGGCTCACAAATCATCTACACTCAGTCCCAGGATGAGACTGTCAGTTTCGGTGGTGCTGCCGTTTTCGATGCTTTTGGTGCCGTGCTCATAAACCCTGAGACATTCCGCTCACCCTCAGTGACGCTCACGCAACTGGTGCATGAGGTGTCGCATCAGCACATGTTCCTCTTCCATCTCGATGACGCGATCCTGCTAAACGATGATGAGGCGGCATACGCGTCTCCTCTCAGGCAGGAGCCACGCCCGATGGAAGGCATTTTTCACGCAGGCTGGGTGTCTGCCCGGATGTCGCTTGTGGCCGATGCTGTGCTGTCCTCCTCCGATCGGCCGGATTGGGCGGACGCGATGGCGGCCGAAAAGGAGACGACCATCGCCGTCTTCAAGGACTGCGCCGAGGTGATCGACGAACACGCCGAATTCACGCCGTTTGGGCGCGCGCTTTATACCACAGCGCGAGAGGCCATTGATGCTCTCTGAGGACGGTTGGGCCTCCGGCGAGATCGCACGCTTCGCCGCAGAAGCCCCGGACACGATCCAAATTGAACGCGAAGGCCGCAGCTATTCGCGCGCCGACATCGTGAGCGCCGCAGCCCGGCTTGTTCCGATTTTTGCCGAGGCCGGAATTGCACGGGAGATGCGCGTGGCCGTGGTCGTCGGCGATCAGTTGCGCGGCATTGAGGCGATGCTCGCGCTGTGGTCCTTGGGCGCATCCGCTGTCTTTTTCGACATTCGGTCCGGCGTGCGGCACATTTCGGCACTTATGACTGAGGCTGACACACCGCACCTCATCACGGACACGCCGACCGCCCTGCGTAGCATACCGGCGATTGCAATTCCGCCGCGCGATGCAAGTGAAGGAAATGTTCCCACTTTGAAATTCCCAGAAGACAATGCCGAGATAGAAGCCTACGTCGTCTCGACATCTGGAACGACCGGTTTACCCAAATTCACCTCTGTCTCGCACCGCCGAGCCGTTCAGGCACAGCATTTGGCCGCGCAACAGGCCTCCTTGTTTCGCCCTGTGCCGGGATCACTTTTGATCGGCAGTTTGGCGTTTGGCGCGTGCCTGTCACAATGGTTGCGTGTTCTTCTTAACGGCGCTTTCGGGGTGAGCCTGCCACTCTTTTACAAACTCGAGGAACTGGACGAGGCGTTGCGGCGCCGCGAAGTTGAGGTGGTCGGGCTGGCCCCTGTTGTGATCCGCGATCTTTTAAAGCTGCACGAAAAACGCGATATAGACAAACTTGGCCCCGCATTTCCCAACTTGCGGCGATTGATCTCCGTGGGTGGGCCGATCAGTGGATCCGACATGCTGGCGACCTATCACCGGCTCAGCCCAGGTGTCAGAAACATCTATTCGATGACGGGTGCTGGGCCCGTTGCGATACTTGAGCACGATGACATCCTGCTCAAACCAAACTCCGTTGGGCGAATATGTCCTGGTGTTTCCCTGCGCATTGAAACCGAGACCGGCAAAGAGGCCGATACCGGCCTTTCGGGGCAGATCATCATCACCCATAGCGCGGAAAAAGACATGCGGCTGGAAAGCGGCGACATCGGCTATCTCGATGAAGATGGATTTCTGTTTGTCACCGGTCGCCAGGCGCAGATTGCGTGTCGTAACTCGGTCAACATCAACCTTGGCGAGATCCAAAATGAAGTGCTTGACCTTGATGGCATACGCGATTGTTTGGCGTTTTCCATCCCGGGGCCAGGCGCGGTTGGCGACCACATTGCTCTTGCTGTGGAAACCAATTTGCCATTTGAAAGCATTCGGTACTCAATCCGAAAAACCTTTGCACCGGCGCGCCGCCCTGACCTGTTGCACGTGGCACCACGCCTGCCGCGCAATGCCTCTGAAAAGCTTGCTCTAGCGGACTTGCGCGCTGCCGCCATTGACGGGGATCCCGGATTTATGCGGCTCTGACCGGATCTACGTTGGTATGATCTGTGCCGGTCGGACATTATCGGACTGAGGCAGATGCGCCTGCCAAAACGCTCGCATGTGCTCGGCAATCTCAAAGACAACCGGGGGTGAAAAGAACTGACCATGCGCAGCTTCAACCATATGCATTTCATAGGTCGAAAATGCGTCCCGCGCGCGCGATTTTGCGGCCTGTTCATTTTGGGCAAACGGATTGTGACGATCATCTTGGTCGCCATAGATCAACAATGCAGGTCGCTTTGTGGCACCCACATTCACAGGGTTGTTCACAAAACAGAACCCCGCCACATCATACCCCGCCGCATCCAGGCGCGGCAGCCACGCTTTCACGATTTCGTTCCCCTGACAGTTGGATCCCAACCAAATCTGACCAAGGGTAAGACATCTGGGAAGTGTTTGCGTATAGTGGTCTACCACGCTTTGCGCGGGACCAATCCGATCCTGCCCATCGGGGACCAGAAGATGCAAAGACCGGCCGTAAATTATGGGCTGATCGGGGCCAAACGCGGCCTCCAAATGTCCAGTATCCGCCGCCGCATTGAGGATCCAAAGCAAAGGTTGCTGGGTGCCATGCTCATTCAAAACCCGCAATGTGCCTTGCGTGTCCAAAGCCCGCCCTGGCCAATTTTTCATCAACTGGCTCATTGCATTGACACAAGGTGCACTCAATCCTTGTCTCCTTGACGGGATCGTTTAAGCTTTGACGGATGGCAAAAACATCGTTTAAGTGCAGGATCAAGCCGTTTTAAGAAGGCGTCAACACCGAAGAGGGCCTAGAATATGAAAGTGATTCCTACAAAACTGATGCTCCTACAGGGGTCAAAAGCCGCCGCCGCTGCGAAAGTAAGCCTCGGAGAGCCAGCAGGCTGAATTCAACGCGACCGGCAGTAGGAACCGGGCGCGTAAACATAGGTGCAAAATGAAATTGCAAACGACCAAACTGTTACGGCTGAAAGGCACATCCGCCGCGTCAGCCCCAAAAATTGGCACAGTAGGCGAACGGCCTGTCGTAACAAATAAATTGGCAACAACTCACAGTGCGGAGCGTTCTAAATGAAGGTCATACTTTCTAAAACTCTTATGCTCAAAGGTGCTAAAACAGCGTCTGCGCCAAAAGTAGGCGAACCTGTGACTGCCCCTCTTTCGATCAGTTCTGATGACATTGACTTATCTAAACTCAAGGTGAAGGTAGAAAAGCGATGAATGTGAAGACGTCCAAGCTTTTGCTGCTGAAAGGCGCAAAAACGGCAACCACACCAAAAATCGGTAGTATGCCTGAGGTGACGTAGGCCGCAAATTACGCCGCTTACGCATTCTTATCCTGAAGCAAGTATTCTCAGTCAGCAACGGGACGAAAAATCCAAATTGCTAACAGGGGAAAAAAACTATCGCTTTATTTTTCCGGACAATTTTCGATGATTTGTTCAATTCTCTGAGGCCCGATGCACCACGACCGTAGTTAAAGAACCTTTTCCGACAGCGTGTCTTCAAAATGCGCCAAAAGCGCAAAGTCATTGCGATTGTTTTGGCGTAGCAGCTGCAGCACATCTGGACTCATGTCTTCAGGATCCGATGACGACTGATTTTTGTGAATATTGTACATTTTAAAACTTGGGAAATGATGTTGGAGCACGTCACGGATCCGCGTACGCGCATGGCCAAAATGCTCTACCTGACCAACGATATCGAATTGCTTTAGGCCTTTGCAGGCACGTTCAAGCTCTGGCTCCTTGCCTGGGCAAATCGTCGCCAGACGGCTGGTTTGGAAGTTTCGGCACTGCCGATCAGACCGGAGTGCCAAACGACAGCGCACATAACCCTCAAAACTCGTATGTCGCGCAAGTACAGCGCCAAACCCGTCAATATCCTGACTGCGCTCAAACCGATAGGCCGAGGAAATACGCGACAGCGGGTTGCGCAACATCACCAAAGTCACCACCCGCACGCCGGGGATCTTTGGGATGGGCCCGACCATAGTATGCGAGGAAAAGGCAACAGCGTCCGGCTCAGACAGGATCCAGTCCGTCACCTTGCTTGTATTGTTGCACCCGACCACGGGAAATTCCTTGGAGACCCAAGCAGCCCCAAAGTTCTTTTTCAGGATCTGGTCAATCGACGTGCCTGCATTCTTGAACAGGTGATAATGTAAAATGATGGTACGCTCAGACATAACCAAATCACCCTCAATCGAATGGCACGCTTATGTCAATGGTTTCAAACGCTTGCCGCATCACCTTTCTGCCAGCTGGGAAGGAAAAGGTCTCCGCTACGTAGGCGCGAGCGCTGTCTGACAAGCGGCGCCACAGGTCAGGATCATTGTAAAGCCGAAGAATGGCGGCGGCGGTGTCTTGCGGTGTGTCGGCAATCAGGCAATCAAGACCATTTCTCAAACCGATACCTTCAGCCGCCACAGGCGTCAGCACTGTGGGTGTGCCCTGGGCCAGTGCCGCGATCACCTTGCCCTTTATGCCCGCGCCCGACAAAAGCGGGGCCACAAAAATTCGATGCGGATCATAGGCGTCTGACGTGTGTTCGACAAATCCCTTGGCCAGCACGCGATCACTGGCCAACGCCTTCAGCTCATCCGACATGCCGGCCCCGTAGATCGAAAAGGACACTTCGGGCAAATCAACCTCAAGCAGAGGCATAACATCACGCACGAACCACACAACGCCTTCGGCATTGGGCGGGTGCCGATAATTGCCCAGAAAGGCCAGCCCCTCGCGTCCTTCAAACGGCGGCACATTATGCGACAGCTCAACAACCCAAGGCGCTTTGGCCACGCGGGCCTGTCCTTCTGTATGAGAGGTGATCACGGCGTGTTCCACCTCGTTGTAGGATAGCACCAGATCGGCCTTGCACATGACCTCAAGTTCTTCGTCACGTACTTTGCGCACCTCAACCATCTTTTCAGGGTCTTTATCCGCCAACGCCGCCCGCATCTCACGCAGAAAATGCAGATCGGCATTGTTAAACAAGATTTTAGCCTGCGGCGCGACTTGACGAATTTTGTCCATCACCACCTGCCCAACAACGTAGCGGGTTATATAGAATGCATCAAAATCACGGCCATGAGCCTCCAGGTAGTCATCGGTAGATCGGTAGAACGGGCTTGAGATCACCTCGATCCCCAGCCGCTCCAACGCGTCTGTATAACTGCCCATATGCACCATGTTCTTGGGCAAAAACGTGACCTTGAAGCCCAGAGACTGCACGATCCGCATTTCCTGGATCGCGGCGTAGGAGCCTGCATCCTGATCGGCCCTGGGCGTGGTGTGATCAATGAAAAGCACGCGCCCATGAATGCCACGGTCCTTTTCGAGATCCGGATTTTCGCCAAACGTGCCCAGCCCCTCAAACGCGGCCTGCCACTGCGCCTTGAACTTTGGACGGTTCACCTCTTGCAGGCTTTTGAACCCGGACGTGTCGGTGACATCGGTGCCGCTGGTCATGCCTTCGTAATGATAGACGACCGAAGACGGGATGAAATACGTCTTGTATCCTGCATCGCGTATCTTGAAGGCGAGATCGGTATCTTCAAAATACATCGGTTCAAGGTAAGACGACAGGCCGCCCACCTCCTCCCAGATCGCCTTCGTGGTCATCAAGGCGGCGCCGGAGACGTAATCAACCTGGCGTGCATAGCAAAAGCGTGGATCCCATGGGTTAGAGAATTTTCCGTAATTCCACGGATCCCCATTGTCCCACACAATGCCGCCTGCTTCCTGCAATTGCCCATTGGGATAGAGCAATTTCGACCCGACCAGCCCAACACCTTCAAAGAGATCAAATCCATCTACAAGCGCATCAAGCCACCCGGCCGTGGGCTCTGTGTCATTGTTGAGCAAAACAACATATTCACCGCGCGCCGCGGCCACGCCTGCGTTGCAGGCGCGAATAAAGCGTTGGGGTTCTGCATGACGCAGAACCGTAATTCCACTGACAAAGTCTTCCAACTGGGCTGTCTGATCCGAAGAGGCGTCATCAACAACAATCACCTCGAAACTGACCTCGTTATACGCAAGAAGCAGCGCGCAGAGGCACAGATAGGTAAGCTCTACTTTGTTATGCGCCGGAATGATGACTGACACTTTGGGGTCTTGGACAGTTTCAAACGTGAGCGGCTTCAGCGTCACATTTTCATGCCCGCCTTCCAAAATCTCCAACGCCCAGGCGATCTGTTCCAGTTGGTTCAGGTCCTTGGTCAGGTTGATGTGCCGTTTCAGACCGTCATAGCGTTGCACGGCCTGTTTGCTAAGGTAGGTGGGGAAAGGCGCTTTGCTTTCGCGCAGCATATGCTCTTGCGTGGTCAAGGCACGCGGCAGCAAAATAACCTCTTGCAGATACGTCCGGAGCCCCCAACCATCCTTGAGCGTGAGCATCCGCGCCTCGCCCGTCATAACAGACGCAGGCAGTGCCACCTGTTTGGCTTCGCTGCGCATGGGCACGTGCAGTGTTCTGTCACCATCGAGATAGATCGTGAAATCCATCTTCTCATCTGCGACCAAGGACAGGCTTTGGCCATCTTCCAAAGTCAGGTGTACCGAATTGGGCATTGCAGGCAGGATTTCGGCCCGCCCGGCGGGGCTGATCAGCTCAATTGCAGCCGACGGCGGTATCTCGGCCATGGCGATTTTGGCAAAAACGCAGTCCCCCGCATCCGTCGCTGGCCCTCGCAGGACACGATCAGTGACAGCCCGTCTGGTGCCAGGCAGAGTTGCCACTTTGGCGTCGGCCATAAAAACGAACGGAGGGCCGTCCTGTTCTCCGTGAGACCATTTGTAAAGGACACTCAGTCGAAGCTTGCGCGGCTTTGCGGATGGCGGCAGTTCAAAAGTCAGGTTGCAATAGCCCTTCCGCTTTTGCCCCCCGAATTTTTGAGCATCGATTGGCCGCGACAGGATCTTTGGTTGGTCGTCATCCCCCTCGACCGTCAGCATGACGTTTGCCACGCAACGGTGCAACGCAATCGAGATATCCACCTCTAGCGACGTTTTGCCGGCAGGAATGTCCAGCGGCGACGTCAGGTCCACCTGCGTGGGCACGCTCACCTCTTCGAGGCAAATCTGCAGCGTGTCGTGATCATCGAGCTTCCATTCGCTCAGCTGATTGAGCATTGCCACCACTTTGGTCGCTGTGCCTTCAATACTTGGCCGGGCTTTGACATGGGCGATATCGAGGGGAAATCCGGCTTGAAACGTCGGCGGCGAACCGGCGGCACTTGGCACGTCAGGAGCTACGCGACCTGCGTCTTGCGGGCTTTGAACACCATAGTCCTGCCCTAGGTAGGACAACCGCAAATCAGGTGCAGCCTCCGCGAGCGCCCAGATGAAAACACCATCAGGAACAAACAGCACACGACCGATATCTGCCGGGAGAAGGGGGTGATCCATAAAGATGTCCGTACCAAAAACCGCATAGCGCCCTGCGCGCCTCGATCTTGCAGTCGCGCGGCTGGGCGTTTTTTCTTTCTGCGCCTAAGCTCCTATGCGACACATCGCTTACCATCAAGAGTTGCAAAGGGTTTTTTACCGATTGTCATCGCAGCGTATGGCCCAACAGTTGGGCGGCTTTGCATACCTGGCCTAACGCAGTAGGTTTCTTCTGTGCCGACAGGCTCATGATCAGGGCAACAAAACTTCAGTAAACAAGGCGGCAAAGCGCATGATTGATTGGGACGATGCGTTTGAAATATCTGGAAATATCCCAGGCGCGCAGGATTTGCCCGATCAATGGGCAGCTCGGGCGGCCGCATTCCGCAAGATTTGGTCCGAGAAAGCCGAGATACATACCGATCTTTCCTATGGTCCGGCACAGCGCCACCGGTTTGATCTCTTCGTGCCGCAACGCCAAAACGCAGGGCTCTTGGTTTTTGTGCATGGCGGCTATTGGCGCCGGTTTGACAAGTCTTACTGGTCTCACCTGGCCGCAGGCGCGCTTGCCCGTGGCTGGCACGTGGCCATGCCCAGCTATGTCCTGGCACCGGAGGCGCGCATCTCAGACATTCGCGCAGCCATTGCAACGGCAATTGACGTTTGCGCAAAAAAAGTGCTCGGTCCGATTGCAATCGCAGGACACTCCGCCGGCGGACATTTGGCCGCCCGGATGATGTGCGCAGGGGGTCTTGCCGCTGATGTGTTGCCGCGATTGGCACGGGTGACATCCATCAGCGGGTTGCACGACCTGGCGCCATTGTGCCTCACGCAGCTCAATCAGATCCTTCGACTGTCCGAAGAGGAGGCAATAGCTGAAAGCCCCGTGACGTTGTCACCCTTGGTCAATGTGCCATTCACAGCATGGGTTGGCGCACAAGAGAGGCCAGAGTTTTTGCGCCAAACCCGCGCCATCGAAGAAAGCTGGGCACGCCATGGTGCGGATGTTCGGGCCGTCTATGACGAGGGGCACAATCATTTCACCGTTGTTGATGCGCTAGAAGACCCAAACAGCCCCTTGCTGACGGCGATCCTGGGATGACATTGCCGCGCAAAGATCTTTTTCAGCTGCCTGAGGGCGTGATTTATCTTGATGGCAACTCGCTGGGCCCTGTGCCTGTTGGCGTGGCCAGCCGTGTTGCGGCAACTGTGCGCGATGAATGGGGCTCAGATTTGATCCGCGCTTGGAACACGCGTGGCTGGATGGATACGCCGCGCCAGATAGGCGATCGGATTGCCCGCCTCATCGGTGCGAAAGAGGGCAGCGTCGTTGTGGGTGATACGCTGTCTCTGAAAGTGTTTCAGGCACTGTCTGCCGCGCTTGACATGGTGCCAGATCGGCGGGTGATCTTGTCAGACACTGGCAACTTCCCATCTGATCTCTACATGGCCGAGGGGCTGATTGCGTTGCGAGATCAAGGGTACAGCTTGCGCATCGTTGCACCCGAAACTGTCGCTTCAGCCATTGATGAAACAATCGCTGCGGTTTTACTGACGCAAGTCGACTATCGGACAGGGGCGCGACACGATTTGAACGCGCTGACGAAGGCGGCGCATGCAGCTGGAGCGGTAACTGTATGGGATTTGGCGCATAGTGTTGGGGCTGTAGATGTGGATCTTGCTGTCAGTGGATGCGAATTCGCTGTGGGCTGCACCTACAAATACCTTAACGCGGGGCCGGGTGCGCCGGGGTTCATCTACGTTCGACCGGATCTTATTGACACGGTTAACCCCGTCTTGTGCGGGTGGCTGGGTCACCGCGCCCCGTTTGCGTTTGAACCGCGCTATCATCCGGCCGCTGGAATTGACCGCCTTCGCGTGGGCACACCGCCTATTTTACAAATGGCCGCTTTGAATGCCGCACTAGATGTTTGGGAAACCGTCGACCTTCAGGAGGTTTGGGCCGCATCTGCATCCCTGTCTGATCGCTTCATTGCAGGGGTTGAAGCGGCATGTCCGGCTCTTCGACTGGTTAGCCCGCGTGATGCCACGGCCCGCGGAAGCCATGTGTCATTTGCATATGAACATGCCTACCCAGTCATGCAGGCTCTCATTGATCAAGGTGTGATTGGCGATTTTCGTGAGCCCGATATCTTGCGGTTTGGCATCACCCCGCTCTATCTGGACGCCGATGACATCGATCGCGCCACTTATCACCTGCAAGATGTGCTGGATCACGGCCTGTGGAAAAATCCACGCTTTTTGCAGCGCAAACCGGTGACATGATCGGCAAAGTTGATTTTTACCTACCGCTTTTATCTCGTTCTACAAATGTGCTGAGCGCGTCACGCGCGCATGTCCTGCGCCTGCGTGACTTACAGATCGATCCAATCTCCTAATTCCTCCTCGCGATCTTTGGGCGCGGCCGGTTTGGATGTCACGCGATCGCGAATGGCGGACAAATACACTCCCTTAGTCACGGCCTCCGCATCGACAAAATCGGGCGGTGTGCCTGCCTCTTGCGTAATTGTGGCCAGGTTCCGCAGCAAAATATGTACGCAATCTGTAGATTGACGCATCAAATCAACGTCTTGCGTCAATTCCAGCGGCAACAATTCAACTGCATCCTCAGAAGAAATCGCCTCTCCCATGGCCTCATCAATGGCCAAGGCCTTACGCGCGAGGATATCGACTTCGTGGGCGACATTCTCAAGCGCAAGATGCAGTGCAATCGTATGTCCTGTTCCCACCATTAAAGAGGCCCAACGACCCGTTCAATGCAAGACTTCAGGTCTTGAGTGGAAAACGGTTTTTTGAGGTAGTTGTTCATTCCCAATTGGTTGCCCTGGTCAATGATCTGTTGGGTCGCTGTGCCAGTGATTAAGATAAACCCTATCTTCTGGGTCGTTTTGTACTTTCTCAAACCCGCCAAGAGCTGCAAACCATTGGCGCCGGGCATGTTGAAATCGGAAATAACAAGATGAACGGGTTGCGCGGCAAGGCGTTTGAAGGCGGATTCGCCATCAACGCAAAAATCCACTTGCCGAATGCCCAGATCCTCAAGCGCCTGAATAATGAGACCTCGGCTGACCGACATGTCATCGACAACCATCACCGTCAATCGGTCTTTCGTGCTCATCCGCCCCTCCTATTTGTTTTCATGTTCATGTTGCGCCTCACTGATCAAAGTCGCCGATATTGTGTGATGCCGGCAGCTTCAAACTGCGTGGCGCCTGGGCCGCTAAGGCGTTCAGAATGACCAATGCACAGCATGCTCCCAGGACGCAGCGCTGCGGCAAATCGGGGCCACAATGCGCTCTGCGTTGCATTATCAAAGTAAATCATCACGTTACGGCAAAAAATCACGTCGAACGGCCGTTGCATGGGCCAAGGCTCGATCAAGTTTAACTCCGCGTAAGTCACAAGATCGCGCAGCCGCGAGGTTGCCCTAAAGGAAGAGCCATCGTTCACAGGCTCGAAAAACTGATCGCGCAAATCCTTTGCAACATTCTCAAGGGAGGCTGCTGAGTAGGCAGCGTGTCGCGCCGTTTGTAAGCTCATCGGATCGAGATCTGTGCCCAGAATTCGCACGTCTAAGTTCGGCGCATCCGGGCAAAGCTTCAAAACCGTCATGCCGATGCTGAGCGCTTCTTCTCCGGAAGAGCACCCTGCGGACCAGATGCGCACCTCCGCTCCGGATTTCGCTTTGGCTGCAAGACGAGGTAAAACGTCTTTTCGCAGGCTTTCAAAGTGATGCGGTTCCCGAAAAAACCGGGTTACGTTCGTGGTCAGCAACGATGTCATCTTGCGTTGCTCATCGCGCCCGGCTTGGCTTTCGACAAAGTCCAAATAGGCGTGAAAATCAGGAAAGTTCAAGGATTTGACGCGCCGCCCGAGGCGAGAGACAATCAAATTGCTTTTGGTCTGGCTGAGTTTGATACCGCATGCCCGGCGCACAAGATCGGCAGTGCGCGTAAATGCGGCATCATCCAGACCGTAGGCCCGTGACGTTTTCGTGTGATTGATTGCTGGCGCGCAAGGTTCAGGCGGCATGTCGCCCCTCTTGCTCCAGGATCGTCGCCAATTCGAGGCGCCGGATCATCTTGTCGTCCTGGATCAAAACGCCCGATATGAATTGGCGCACGGTTTCGTCAACAATGTCAGGGATCGGCTGAAGCTCGCTCTCGCTGACAGTTAAAATATCAGACACCACCTCGGCCAAAAGCCCGACGGTCTGGTCAGCGACCACCGCGATGATGATAACGTGCCGCGCGCCTGGATCAGCTTCTCCAAAGCCCAAACGCTGGGATAAATCAATGACCGGAACAACGGATCCGCGCAGATTGATCACACCTTTCACATAAGGCTGCGCGTGGGGCAGCGCTGTCGTTGAGGTCCAACCGCGGATTTCCCGGACAGATGCGAGATCAAAACAAAAATCCTGCCCTGCGACACGAAATGCCACGACTTCCAAATCACGTTCGGCACTTTCTAAAATTGCATCTTGCATGTCTAACTCGCCATTTTCATTGGTTTCTCTCCGGGACCACCTGATCCCAAGTCGCGCATAATGGTGTCTGCATCGATGATCAGCGCTATTCGGCCATCGCCCAAAATTGTGGCCGCCGCGACGCCGCTTATCTGTTGGTAATTTGTTTCGAGGCTTTTGATGACGACCTGACGCTGATCTTGAATTGCATCCACCACCAAGGCGTATCGTGGGCCCTGATCGGACGCGATCAGCAACAGCACATGCTCCTCTAGTGTCTCTGGCGCAGTGCGGAAGCCGAAAAAGGCGCCCAGATCGACAACGGGCACAAGCTCACCACGGTTGCGCAATACGACGCTGCCAACACCGAGCCGGTCAAGGTCAGTTTCTGTGGGACGTACGGTTTCCTGCACCGATGAGATCGGCACGACCATCGTTTCGCCGCCCACCTCGACGACCATTCCTTCCAAGACGGCCAATGTAAGCGGTAGGCTAATTGAGAACGTGGCTCCCTCCCCTGGCTCAGAGTGGATGGCAACGCGTCCGCCCAGCTTTTGAATGGCACTGCGCACCACGTCGAGACCAACACCACGGCCCGAAAGCTCCGACACCTCTGTTTTAGATGAAAAGCCCGGCATAAACAGCAGGTGATCAATCTCTGCTGGTGTCAGCGTGTCGCTTTCTTGAATGAGACCGCGCTCCACGGCGAGATTGCGCACCACCTCTCGGTTTATCCCGCCGCCATCATCCACCACATCGATCAACACCCGTCCAGATCGATGCGCTGCGCTGAGCGTGATCGTGCCTTCGGCAGGTTTACCGGCCGCTTTCCTATCTTCTGGGGACTCCAAACCATGATCGATGGCATTGCGGATCATATGCGTGAGCGGATCGACCAGACGTTCAATGACGGTCTTGTCGACCTCGGTGTAATCCCCGATTGTGACAAAACGCACTTGTTTACCTGTGGCCGAACCTGCCTCGCGCACGATCCGCGCCATGCGCTGAAACATCGGTTTCACGGGCTGGGCGCGAATGGCCATTACGCCTTCCTGAATCTCGCTGGCGATCTGTTTCAGGCTGTCCAAAGCTGCAGAAACACCTGATCCGCGGGCAATGTCGAGTTCATCCACGGATTGCGATAGCATGGCTTCCTTGATTACAAGCTCGCCCACAAGATTGATCAGTTTGTCGATCCGCTCCAGATCGACGCGGATGGTGTTGGCCGATTTGGTCTTCTTCTCTGATGCCTTGGCCGCAGGCGTTGCGCCTTGCTCTGCAGGTTTTGGACCAGGGTCACCGGGCGATATGGGCGTGTCTTCCGGCTCACTTAACTCAGAAACGAGATCGCTCAGATCAGGCATCTCAACTGCGTTCGGCGTGAGAGAAACGCCTTCCAATGGTTTGGCGATCGTTAAAGCTTCCTGCACGTCTGGATCGGACAAAACCAACGCTATTTCGGAGCTGTCTTCGACAAACTCGAAAACATCTAGAATATCTGCTTCGGTTCGATCTGTGGTTACGAAAACGGACCACACAATGGCGCAATCCAGCGCGTTCAGATCACTGAGCGTTGGCACGTCCTTTAAATCAGCCTCAACCGTGACCTCTCCTATACGGCGCAACGCTGCAAAAAGGGCAGCGGGTTCATTACCCGCAGCAAAGAGATCGGACTTTGCACGAAACGTGACATTGTATGTTGCCAATTCGGTGGCCCCCGCAGGACCCGCATCCAAGTCAAGAGTTACAGGGTTAAAGTCGGGAGTGTCCTCTTCTTGATCGAGGTCTCCCGTTATCTCGAGCAGCCGCTCTTCGAGCTGACCTGACGCCTCCACCGGGCTATTGTCGCCGTTGCGCGCGTTCGCAACCAAGTCGGACAAGTTGTCACCACAAAGGCGAAACAACCCCAACATATCATCGGACAGATCAGCCTCACCGGACCGGATCGCATCCAGTGCCGTCTCAAACTTATGGGCAAAATCGACGACGGCTTCGAGACCGAATGCACCTGCACCGCCCTTTATGGAATGTACCGCGCGAAAAACGCTGTTGACCGCCTCCGCATCATGAGGATCATCGGCCATTGCATCGAGGCCATCCTGCGTCATTTCAAGCAGCTCTTCACACTCCTCGAAAAAACTACTGCGAAAGTCTTCCTTGTCTGACCCGCTCATGACGCTACCCCTTGCTTGCCACGCGTTCGATGGCCCAAAGCAATTTTTCCTCGTCGAATGGCTTAACGATCCAGCCGCTGGCGCCGGACGCACGGGCACGCGCCTTCATGTCATCACCGGACTCGGTGCTTAAAACGAGAATCGGGACCACGCGTTCACGCTTGCGCTGCCTTGCGGCCTCAATGAAGCCGAAGCCGTCCAGCCGAGGCATATTGATATCTGTGATCACTACGTCAGGGTCGCTGTCATCAAACCGCTTCAACCCATCTTCGCCGTCTTCCGCGATGTCGACTTCAAAGCCCGCAGGACACAGCGTGGCTTTAAGCAAGTTGCGCATGGTGCGGGAGTCATCAATGGCAAGTATACGCAAGCTCATGGTGCCACCTGCAGATCAGACACGCCAAGGTCTGCGGGTGCTATCCCTAAGGTTTCGGCCGCATGAACCAGATCCTCCGATGCGTTCAGCACCTCAAATTCAGCATTGTCTTGGCGCCACTGTTTTGTGGTAGATGCCAACACTTGCAGACCTAGCGCGCCCGCCGTTTTGACACGCTCTGCATTCAGTGCAACGGGGTGGCCACGTCGCTTGAGCAGCTCCGCAGCGACTTGCGACACGGTTGTGCCGTCAAAATGCTCGGGCAAGTACAGTTTGTCGTCTGGCATGCGCACTCCTATAGGTTCTTGCCTTGTTTGTTCTCGTCTTCGCTTCGCAAGCGCCCTTGGTCACGTACCAGTTGGGAAACGCCTGCATGCCTGGGCGAACGCTAACCCCCGCAGGCCTGCCGAGACGATCCACTGTCAAGTAGGTCTGACACCAAGCGATTGGGGGCGGCGTTCGCATTTGATTCCGCAGGCCAAATTTGATGCCAACAGGCAAACAATCAGTTAACCCGCGCACAATATGCCGCCGGCAATTCCATAAAATTCAGAACAAGCGTTTTCGGTTTGTTAAGTCGCAGCAACGTATGCCTGGGCCTATTCATTAGGCTCGCATTTCGGAACCACCGTGGACTATTCGCAATTCACATCCTGCATTCTTGTTGTTCAACCAGATCGCACGCGTGCTGGGAAAATCATGTCCATACTGGCGAAAATCCAACCCGCTGACCGGGTGCATCACGCTATGGATCTGACCGAAGCTTACAATCTGTCGGAAACCATGCAGCCCGATCTTGTTTTGTTGGACGAAACGCACGCAGAGCTTTCCGGCCTGCCGATGTTTTTGTCCCTGCTCTCTGCGCTGGCCATTGATTGGCTGGTCATCACGACAGAACGAAGACTGGACCGTATTCCCGACAGGCGGCAAGCCAGAATCTCTGACGTGCCACGCTACTTAAAGTACGAGTGGGCGCCGCGCGCGGCGTTGCGGCGTCAACTGATCAAACCGCCCGCGCAGCTCCGCCCAACGATTTCGCGACCAGGTCAAAGAGCGCCGACACATCCTGAGCGGCGATCCAATGTCGTTGTGATTGGCGCATCCACCGGTGGAATTGAAGGGCTCATTGATATTCTGTCCGGCTATCCGGTCCAAGGGCCGGCCACCGTCATTGTTCAGCATATCAACCCGGCTTTTCTGTCCGGCCTGGCCAATCGGCTTGATCGGCTCTGTGCGTCCAAGGTGCGCCCGGCCGAACATGACGATGTTTTGCAGCCTGGGCTTGTTCTTCTTGCCCCAGGCGACAAGAAGCATCTGCAAATCTCGGACACGGCGCACCGCTGTAAACTTATCGAAGGTCCACCTCGCAACGGACACCGCCCCTCTGTCGACATGCTGTTTTCGTCCGCCGCCACGGCACTGGGCACCCGCTGTGTGGGCGTCTTGCTTTCGGGTATGGGGCGCGATGGCGCGTCGGGTCTTTTGGAGATTCACAGGCAGGGAGGCACGACCATTGCGCAAGATAAAGACACCAGCATTGTCTATGGCATGCCGCGCGCCGCGGTCGATTGTGGCGCAGTTCAAGAACTATTGCCCATCTCCAAAATAGGCAGCGCGGTTTTGAAAGCTGCGTCAACCAGTAGGCAAACACCCCATGAAGCTTAGGGATTCGAGTAACATCGTCACGATCAAACAAGGGGAGTTTCGTGTTTCGCGATCACCCCATGACGTGTTTGTCAGCGTTCTGGGGTCTTGCATTGCCACATGCTTTTATGATCCCGCGGCGCGGCTGGGCGGTATGAACCATTTTCTGTTGCCAGGTCATGATCCCGGGGACACACGAGAGGTTAAGTACGGCGCTCATGCAATGGAGCAATTGGTCAATGCATTGCTTCGCGCAGGTGCCAGCCGCGACCGATTGCAAGTCAGCCTCTTCGGCGGCGCCAAAGTCATCAAATCCGCAGGTAACATCGGCACCAACAACGCCCTCTTTGCACGCGATTTTGTAAAGCAGGAAGGGTTTCGCCTGGTTCACGCAGATGTCGGAGGTTTGTTTGGGCGTCGGTTACGCTTCGAGGCTGCGTTGGGCAAAGCGACCAGCGATATCCTGCGTGACAAGGCGGCATTGTCAGAGGACAGCCTGAAGCCGCAAATGCCACGCCCAACCGGAAGCATCGAGTTGTTTTGAAATTCTGCTCGAGATTTTGCGATGTGACGTGTCTTGGCAACCGGTTCTTAAACTATTGGCGGCTACACCTGACGCAGTTGGAATTGGAACGCTCGCTGCAGGAAGGATAACCCCATGTTGCGTACTGCGACACTAAACTTCAAAGTTGTGTTGACCACGATGGTCACAGTCCTTGTTTCCATGATCGTGTTCGCGCTTCTCATGGGCATGTTTAAACGGACGGCTTTGGAAAACGGGAAAGAGTTCGAAACCTCCGTTGGCCTAAACGTGCTCAGCGGCGAATTGATCAGCACAGCACAGCAAAGCCCGGCTGTGACCGTTCCAAAGTCTGTTTTGGATACGGATGGGTCAGTGGACGCGCTCGTTTGGGACGAAATCCCCACAGACGGGTTCCAGAGCATTGTCGAACGCGCATCCCAGCAATCTCAGGTTGACGTCTCTGTATTGGCCTATGATCCCGGCGCAGGCGCGTTCACACGCGTGTTTACATCACTTCCGGGCCAGCAATCAGGCCCTGTATCTCAAGAAACGGCTCAAAGCATCAACGCGGACATTCTTGATGACGTGCAGGGCTTTACCGGCAGCTTCATGCACGGGGGAGAATACTACACCGCGAATTGGGTACCGATCTACGATGATGGTGGAGGCGTGATTGGAGCGCTTGAGGCGGGCATTGGAAACGCTGTCGTGAACGCTCAGATGCGGTCCTTTACGCTCACGTCAATTGTTGTCATTCTAATCCTCAACAGCCTAATTGCCGGCACGGTCTGGTTTGTCCTGCGCCGGGTTCTCAAACCGGTCAGTGATTTGAAGGGGGCTATGCTGTCTATGGCGGAAGGACAGTTTGACCTTGATATACCTCATAAAAACATTCGCGACGTCATTGGAGATATGGCCCGCAGCTTGCAAGAATTCTGCAATAGCTTGTCCCAAACCCAAGCTCTTCAAGCTGAGCAGGAACGTCATCTAAAGGAGCTCGCAGCGCACCGGTCAGAGCAAGATGTTTTCGCCGTGCAACGCCGCGTCGTTGATGAGATCGGCAGCGGCCTGGAGAGGTTGGCGCAGGGCGACTTGACACAAACCATCGATAGCCCGCCATCAAATCCTTTCCCCGAAGACTATGAGGGTTTGCGTCAAAGCTACAACGCTGTTGTTGAGGAGCTTGGGCGAACAATTGCAGAAATGCATGACGCCGTTGAAGCGGTGGAAACGGGGGCCAGCGAGATGCATCAAGCTTCTGATGATCTTGCCTCACGCGCGGAAACCCAGGCTGCAACCCTTGAGGAGTCGGCGGCCGCGCTCAACGAGCTCACCGAGAGTGTCAAAAGTACCAGTGATCGCGCCGACCAAGCCGAGACCGCGGGCCGCGAGAACCGCGAACAGGCCGAAAGCGGCGCTGAAGTTGTACGCGATGCAATGGATGCCATGAACCTGATCGAAACCAGCAGTGAGAATGTCCGACGCATTATAGGTGTAATCGATGATATCGCCTTCCAGACCAACCTTCTGGCACTCAACGCAGGCGTCGAGGCCGCCCGCGCTGGAGAAGCAGGAAAAGGGTTTGCCGTTGTCGCGTCCGAAGTGCGGTCTCTTGCGCAACGTGCCTCAGAATCTGCGACCGAAATCAATCAACTGATCACCGACAGCGCAACCCAAGTCACCCAAGGCAGCAAGCTTGTGAAAAACACTGGCGAACGGCTGGAAATGATCTTGAAAAACACTGTCGAGATGCAATCGGTTATGTCCGATATCGCCGCAGCTGCCCGCGAGCAGGCGTTGGGCATTGATGAGGTCAATAACGGTGTGACCCAACTTGATCTGGTGACACAGCAAAACGCCGCCGCCGCTCAACAGGTCAACGCATCTTCAACATCTCTCAACCAAAAATCGTCGGTTTTGTCGTCCAACTTGACCCGGTTCAAGACCAAGCAGTCAGGTAGCGCCATCCAAATGCCATCCTTTTCGCGCGCCCACGCGTTAGAGGATGCCAGGTTTGACATCCGTGCCGAACGACTTGATCAGGCTGATCTTGACGTCTTTCAAAACGACGAAGAGCTGCGTGTCGCTGAGTTCCGAGGGTTCTAAAAAATGATCACTTTCCAGCACAATCGAGCGCAGTGCAGACTGTGAACAGCTTACCAGAGGCCTCGCAAAGCTCAGACCAGTTATAGCATTTGCGAGATTGCTGGTTCTGTCACGATCAACGGTTTGCAATCACAGACCAGCGGCTTTGCCGGTCAATTTTGCCAGCGCCCCAGTCATCATTTCAATATAGTTTGCGTTTGCGCCGATCCCGCCCAAGCCTGCAAGCATCGCACGCGGATCCTCGTACGCCAACCACACCTGTCCAGCACCGTCGCGATACACCAAAACCTTCAGAGGCAAAAAAAGGCCCGCCATTGGGTCATCCTGCATCGCCGGTGTTCCCAGCTTTGGATTGCCAAAAATCAGAAGCTGCGATGGCGCAAGATCAAGGCCGACCTTCGCTGCCCCACCGGCATGATCAACCCTTGCAAAAACCGTTGCGCCTGCTCCGGTCACCGCAGCTTCCAACGCATCCATCGTTGATGCAACATCACCGCTGGCCTGCACTTTTATCAAGTCATCGTTCTTCGCCCAGACCGGCATTGCAAAAACGAGTATGGCTAGGATCGCACCAATTCGGAACATGATAGATTCTCCGTTGATCTAAAACTTTGGCACCATCCTCTGGCATGTCAGCCAATTTGCCCATAAAAATCCGCGTGACTACGCAAGAATAGCGGCTGGAACAGCGCAAACATGCTCAAAACCCGGATCATACCTTGCCTTGATGTCGCCGACGGTCGTGTCGTTAAAGGCGTAAACTTCGTCAATCTCCGCGATGCGGGTGACCCGGTGGATGCCGCACGCGCCTATGACGCCGCAGGTGCCGATGAACTTTGCTTTCTTGACATCCACGCAACCCATGAAAATCGCGGCACGATGTTCGACGTGGTCCGCCGCACAGCAGAGGCCTGCTATATCCCACTTACTGTCGGTGGCGGCGTGCGCTCTCACGACGACGTCCGCGACTTGCTGCTTGCAGGCGCGGACAAGGTGAGCTTCAACTCTGCTGCCGTGGCTAGCCCTGATGTCGTCGCAGACGCCGCACAACGTTTCGGAAGTCAGTGTATCGTTGTCGCCATTGACGCCAAAACAGTCAGCCCCGGAAAATGGGAAATCTTCACCCATGGCGGCCGCAAACCGACCGGCATCGACGCGGTGGAATTCGCGCGCACTGTCACTGACAAAGGCGCGGGCGAAATCCTTCTGACATCCATGGATCGCGATGGCACTCGGGCAGGCTTCAATTTACCGCTCACCCGCGCAATCTCTGATGCTGTGCCTATCCCTGTGATCGCATCCGGCGGCGTCGGTACGCTTGACCACCTGGTCGATGGTGTCACCAAAGGCGGCGCGTCCGCCGTGCTGGCCGCTTCGATCTTCCATTTCGGGGATTTCACGATTGCCGAAGCAAAATCCTATATGGCGGCGGCGGGTATTCCCATGAGGATGGACGCATGACACTCAGTGAGCTCGAAGCCATTATACAATCGCGCGCAAACACGTCCGTCGAAGACAGTTGGACAGCCAAGCTATTGTCCAAAGGCCCCGAAAAAGTCGCTGAAAAATTCGGAGAAGAAGCCATCGAATGTCTGATTGAGGCTGTGCGCGGCGACCGCGAACGTCTGACCTATGAGGCGGCGGACGTTTTATTTCATTTCATGGTCATGCTGCATGCGCGCGGCGTCTCTATCAATGCGGTTCTGGCGGAATTGGGCCGTCGTCAATCAAAATCCGGCCTGGCAGAAAAGGCATCGCGCCCTATACAAGATTGAACCTCACGCAAGACGCGCTGTCAGGACGCGATCAGCCGCCATTGGAATTGAAGCTGGATTTCCACCCGTTTGTGTCCGATACTTGCTCATCCGCAAAAAAAGCGCCCAGAGCAAAGTCTGGGCGCCAGTCGCGGAACGAGGGACAGTGAAGGGGTGCGCCGGTGTTCCGTACCGGCGTCCCTGACCTTCAGATAGGTCTTAATTTCAGAATAAAAACCCCATGTAATACACCTGTGAACGCAAATCGTGCCATGCACAGGTCAATCAAAAATGTCTTCGATTTCGTCAAAAATATCTTCCAGAACACGCCGAAACATGGGCTTGCGCTTTTTCTTTTTACGGGACTTTTTTGAGGTAAACGCGGCAGTCGCATGCCCGATTAGCCCCGCGCCAGCCGCCGCATGTGCCGCATAACCTGCCTGAGGCTTTGCTGATTTTTTTTGCTTTTTAACAGCGCTCTGCGGCATGAACTTCATATCATGAAGAGGCGCGCCGCAGGCCGAACAGGTGAGCTCATGGCGTTGTTCGTCAAACACCAAAACGGCCCGCGTGCCACAGTAACAACAGGTGGCGATTTTTTTGCCCATGGGCCACGCCCTCCATATCGTACCAACCAATAAAAGGTGCATCCACCGCGCTTCAAGAGGGCGCGCACCCTCTGCTAGCATATAATGCCACCGCAGCGGCGTTTGATACGTTCAATGACCCAAAATCGCTTGCAAATGGGATACGGACAAGCCGGTCCACCACCTCGCGTGTCTTGGATCTCAGCCCCGGCCCCTCAGCCCCGAACACCAGTGCGACCGGACGATCCTGCAGATCCATGAGCGCTGATTCGAGCGTCTCTTCCGCCTCACCGGCCAAGCCCAGCACGAAATAGCCCATCGCTTGCAGCTCTGAAATAGCCTGTGCCAGATTGCGCACACGCAGGTACGGCTGACGCTCCAAAGCCCCGCTGGCTGCCTTCGCAAGCGCGCCGGTCTCGGGCGCTGAATGATGGCGCGGGGCCACCACGGCGGAGGCGCCAAACACCTCAGCTGAGCGTAAAATCGCGCCCACATTGTGCGGATCCGTCACCCGATCCAAAAACACGGTGCGCAATGGTGCGACACCGGTTAGACAGGCATCCTCAAGCCCGCCCCAATCGAGCGGCTTTACCTCAAGCGCGGCCCCCTGATGCACTGATTGAGCATCAAGGGGTGCATCAAATTTACGCGGATCAACAATCTCGGTTTCAACGTCCGCCTGAGCCATCGCATCCGCCAATTTCGCCGCCGCGTTTTGCGTCACCATCAAACGCAGTTTTTCTCGCTTGGGATTGAGCAACGCATCACGCACGGCATGCAGCCCGAAAAGCCATACCGTCTCGGCTGCGGCCGCTTTCTTGGCCTGTTCCTTGGCCACCACCCATTTTGGTTTTTTCGCCGCCACGCGCATCTTATCCCAGTTGTCTTAAAGAGCGCGCACCATGCGTTGCCCGCGTCCGAAGGTCCAGCGCTTTTACCTCTTATACTTTCGGGTTGACGGGTCTTGGCCCGGCTTCTAGTAACACGGCTCAGTGGGCGACAGGCCGCAAGGTGTGGCAGGGGACTGTAACTCCCTCGCGGAGACGCACGCTTGGTTCGATTCCAAGGTCGCCCACCAACACGCTTTCGCCACACGGAGTGGACATTCCCAAGAACTAACTTTGAGCCGCAGTCGTTTCTAAGAAACGACCAGAGAGATTTATGCCGTCGCCTCTTCCACCCGTGCGGACGCGCCAAAGAGCACCCGATCAAGCGACACCGGTCCTGCCCCCCGGAACACGAGATACAGCAGTAAAAACACCCAAAACGCGCGCTGATCCAGGATCGCGGCATCGGAGAGGTTGTCAAACCAAGCGCCCGCAGCGGCCCCATGACCGATCATGTCGGTCAGGCTCTGCAACACAACAAACCCGATCATGCCAAACGCGGCGGCGCGGGTGAACAAACCCACGACAATCAGCGTCGGCAAGATGAACTCGGCCCATGTCCCGGCCAGGGTTATCAGCTTTTGGAACCCGCTGGCCTGCGTGATGTCATAGCTTACGGCCTCCGCACCTTTGGGAAAGATCTGCGCGAACGCATTGAAACTTGGGGAAATCAGGCTTGCCAACCCGTCCGGCAGCTTGGTCATCCCGGAATTGATGAAATACATGAACAGCACAGCCGCGAAGACAAAACGCGCCAGCGTCGTCATCACGGGTACGGTGAAAGGCTCAACCCATGCAAAGGCCGCCTCAGGCAGATAGAGAATTGAGTTTTTCATGGTGCGTCTCCAAGATCGAGAATGGCGGCGTTGCTGATGAGAAGCGTCAAGGTCTGGGTCAGATCGAATCCTTCGATCTCACCTACGGCGTGTTCGAGCGCGGTGCCTAGCGACTCTCGGCGCAAAAGAGCGGCGACAAAAGCCCCCCCACCCGGAGGCAGCACATGCACTTGCGGGTCCAAGTCAGGGCGCAGGATCAAGACGTCTTGGGCTTTCATCACAGGCTTCGGCGCGCCCTCTTCTTGATTGAACCGCCAGATCGCGTGAATGGGCCAGACAGAACGCACAAGGCGCAACGACGGTGCCAAAGTCAAACGCGTTTGCATCAGTGCCTCAGGGCTCAAGGCTCCGAGCTTCGCAGGGTCTACTGCCGCGGCGTCGGCCTCGTGGTAGCTTTCGCGCATAGCGATCTCAAGCCGGGCCATATCGGGTAAATACTTTACCCCTTGCACCGGTGCATAGCCCCTTAAAAACGCCGGCATTTCAGAGCCATAGAACATCATCAACGGAGAAGACGGCGGGTGCGCCCGCACAAAATCCCCAGCCAAGAGTTTGAAGTTTGCAGCTCCCACCAGCTTGGCCACGATCGGGAAAGACGCCTCCAAAGCCTCGGTCAGCGACACGATCACATTGTTTCGGTAGACATCAAACCGCCGCCCCGCCGGGCGCCCTTGTGCATCGCTCAACCCTTCAGGGCGCGGCGCTGTCGGATCAAAGATCGCGTCCGTGAAGTAAGACTGAGAAACGGTCATGGAGTGTCAGACGTGTGCAGGTTCTAGGTATTTGGCCGCCCGCGCGGCCTCTGCCCGCAAAACCGGCCAGTCGGGCACATCATTGTCCCATTCTATCAGTGTCGGGCGCGGGCCAGCCTTCGAAATCGTATAGTCGTATAGCGCCCAGACCGGATCGGCCACCTCGCGGCCATGGCTGTCAATCAAGAGCGGCGCGCCGTGGTCATCTTCGTCCTCGTCATGCCCGCCCAAATGCATCTCACCCACATGCTCCATCGGGAAGTGGTCAATATAGCTTTGCGCGTCCATGTTCAGATTGGTGGCGGAGATGAACACGTTATTGACGTCCAGCAGCAAACCACAACCCGTCCGCTTCGCCAAAGCGCGCAAAAACTCGGTCTCTGACAGCGTGCTTTCATCAAATGCGAGATAGGAAGATGGGTTTTCAAGCAGCATCCGCCGCCCCACAACCTCTTGAACCTCATCAATATGGTCAGCAACGCGCGCCAGTGTCGCCTCAGTATAGGGCAGCGGCAACAGGTCATTCATGTAACCCGTGTCATGGGTGGACCAGGCCAGATGCTCTGAAAAGCTCGCCGGTTTTACCCAAGCGCATAGCTCTTTCAGCCGCGCAAGATGTTCGGGATCAAGCCGACCCTCGCCCCCGATTGACAGGCCCACGCCATGCACGGAGATCGGAAATTGTTCGGCGAGGTGGCGCAACTGAGCAATGGGCCGCCCGCCCGCTCCCATGTAATTCTCAGCGTGAACTTCAAGCCACGCCACCGGGCCTCGATCTTCAAGGAGAGCCGAGAAATGCGCCGCTTTGTAGCCCACACCGGGGGCGTTCGGCAGATCGGTATGACGGCTGTTTTGGTCGTCAAGCATCTCAAACCTCCTCAAATAATCGTCTGGCCCCATTTAAATGCAGGGCCAGACGCAAACCTTAGGCCGGCAGGTCGCGTGTCAGCTCTTCGAGGGAGCCTTCGCGCGGGGTTCCGTCTGCCATGTCGGGAAGGTCAATCTCAGTGCAGGTGCCGGAATCAACCAGCGTCCAAGCATTGCCCTGGTAATCCACCGTGGATGTGCCCGCACAGGTCGTGCCTGCACCGGCGGCGCAATCATTTTCGCCCGCCAAGGACACGCCGAAGCATTTCTCTTTGGCTTGCGCGTGCACGCCGGTTGTCATGGATGCGGTCAATGCGGCCGCAACAGCGCCAGCGACGGCAAGGCTTTTGGGGTCTATCGCCATGTTGGGTTCCTCTCTTCGATAAACACGTTTTGTGGGGCCACCCGGATCGGTGACCCGATGATACTAAAGGCTTTGGGTCTCTTACATCCAGATACCTCTTTACAGAATAACAACAATGTCAGACCATGTGACCCTTGCTCTTTGTCGCGCACGCGGTTCGCCGCGCATCCTCACAAATTCCCCTCAAGCGATCACAGGTCAGTTAGGCGTCTATCATTGCGCGTGGCCACGCGTCATATCGGGCCTGTACTCATCAACCCAACAGGGAGCACATTCATGAAATTTTTGACCACCACCACCGCATTCGCCATGCTCGCAGGCGCTGCATTCGCTGGCCCGCAATACATTGATGAAACGGGTTATGCCGTCTCAGGCTATGATGTTGTTGCTTATTTTGACCTTGATCAGGCCGCTGTGGGTGAGGCCCAGCCCGAAGGCGTCAAAGGCCGCGCAAGCATCACCGCAGAATATAACGGCGCAACATTTGCTTTTTCGAGTGAAGAAAACCGCGATGCTTTCTTGGCTGACCCGGCCCGCTTTGCCCCACAATATGACGGCCATTGCGCCTATGGCGTGTCCAAAGGCGGCAAAGTCCCCGGCAATCCGAACCTGTGGCGCATTGTGGATGATAAGCTCTACCTAAACATCAACACCGCCGTCGTGGGCTTCTGGGAAGAAGACATCCCCGGCAATATCACCTTGGCTGAAGGCAACTGGGACGGCATCGAAGGGAGTGACGCCTCCACCAACACGATCCCGAAATTCACCTCCGCTGCACCGCTGCAAAACTAAACGCCCATCCCAAAAAGAAACCGCCCTCTGGCACTCGCTCCGGGGGCGGTTTTTTTATGCCCACAGGCCGACAGCGATCTCTTGCTGCCTTTGACGAAACGCTTTAGCTCATGGAGCAAAAGACAAGGCACCGCACCGATGACACCCGATCAAGTCGCAGACCGCTTGCGCCGCATTCCCAGCGAAACCTCATTGGCCGACCGGATCGCACTTTATGATCTGGCCGCAACGCATTTCCGAGGTGAGGGGATGATCTATGACATTGGCACGGCGGCCGGAGGCTCGACCTGTTGTCTCGCTGCGGGTTTAGCGGCCAACCCGATGAATGAGGCCGAAAAGCACCATAAAATCTTGGGCTTTGATCTGTTCGCCGGCTACTCTATCCATGCCTTCCGCAACTCAAAGCCCGTGCAAGCGATGATTGAGGCGCGGGGCAAACCGTTTGAAACGGATCTGGAGATGTTTGAAGCGATCAATGCCGAGTATCTCGACTACATCAGACCGGTGCAACTCAATCTTGTCACAGGCTTTGCCGATTACGCCCGCCCGAGTGCACTTGAGATTGCCCATATAGACGCCGCCAAATCCCTAGGCCTTTGGAACGCGATCCTTGACGTCATAGCGCAAAGCGTCATGCCTGGGCACACTGTCCTCGTCTTTCAGGATTTTGAGCGCTGCCGCCTGCCTTGGCAATGGATGTTCGTGGCCGACATGCTGCAGTCAGGTGCGGCAGATTGGGTGGGACAGTTTGATGGCGGCACCGTACATCTGAGACTGACCAACGCGATCCCACAAGCCGTGTATGACCGGTCCATCGGCTTCAAATACACGCCACAAGAAGCCCGCGCCCTGTTTGAATTTCTGCGTGACTGGATCGCAGGTGATCCCGACCGGGTCGAGGTTTTCCGGGGCCGGTTTGACGACATCGCCACCTGTGTCCTGGCCTATATCCATAAGGAGTTCGGCGATGTGTCTGGCGCCCGTGCGGCGCATGCCGCGCTGACCCCTAAGTTTTTGCAAAGCGAGCCGATCTATAGAAACGAGTTGGACAAGTTTCTGGCTTAGCCTGTCATCTTTTGTGCTTTGGCTTCCAGGTATCCAGCCACGCTCGTAACCGCCCGCGTTTCTTGGCCACGACATCGCCGGCGGCATCCCAACCATCACCAATATCGTCCATCACAGGGTCAATCCGCCCCGCGCGAAAGCGCCGCCAGAGCACCCGGATCGCCAACAAAGTGATGGCAAAAGCCACGAGGATTGCGATATTGAGCCATGGAATACCGGTCGATGCCTCCGGCCCGTCCACCCCACGCACCGAAAACGCATTGGGAAAGATCGACAAAAATTCGTTGCGCCAACCATAGTGCCGGATCGCCACCCATTTTGGCGCCTCCACGGTCGATTTCAGATCTGACGCCTCCGCTTGCAAGTTTGACGTGTCAAACTTGAAATAAGGCGGCCAGCCCCAGCCTGTGTCTTCGTTGCGATAGACCATGACGCGCCCATCGGTGCGCACGGTTTGAATGAAAAACACATCACGGTTACTGAGCGTCTCATCATTGCCCACATCCGGCGAGGCCCAAAAGATCGAGTTCTCTCCGAAATCGATCCGCTTCTCATAGGTGTCGGTGACCCGCGCGATATCGGTTTGCGGGAGCGTGTAATGAAAAAACGCAATGGCCAGCAGGAGCAGCACCGCCCTTATAAACCATTTCACGTAAACCATGCCACGTAACTCTCAGTGAAAATTAGTAAAATAGATGATGATGGCAATTATCGACACCGGGACCACATACACGCCCCAAATCAGTTTGCGCCTCAGCGATCCTTCATATTCCTTCAGCCCCGCATCGATATACGCCTCCCGATCCCCGGGGCGGCCAGCTTCCTCATACCACTCTTCCAGCTTGCCTTTTCGGACCGAGCGCGAATAAAGCGATAAGCAGAAATAAATGATTGTCAGCACCACAAAGCCGATCACCACCAATCGTGCCAATGCTGCCATGCGTTACCGTCCTCTTACCGGGCCCCACGGGCCAACCAGATCCACCAGCTTGTCGATGTCAGATTTCTCCTCTTCCACCATCGCCGGTTCATGGCCAAAGAGTGCCTCGCGGGCACCCAGTTTGTCCACCTGATATTCACGCGTCAAATAGCTGACCGCATAGTCTTTCTTGGCGTCGGCCCAAGTCATGTAATGGGCATAGAAAAGCTCCTTGTGGCAAATGAACATCTGCCGAAAATCCTTAGGCGTGAGCTCTGAAAGCAGCATATTGACCAAATCCGCGTCCCTATGATCCGCCGCGCGCAGGGTGTAAAAATAGGCGGGGCTGTCGGCAGTGATCGTGGGCCACGGCCCGTTGTTTTCCGCCCAGTTCACTAGCGCAGCCAACAGGTGAAACTCTTCAGGCAATTTGTCGGCATGGGCCCGCGCCAGCCTGCGCATGTCTGATTTAGAGCGCCCGGTCAATTCAATCCCTTCGCCCGCCAGCGCGTTCACCAGGATGAAATCTATCTTCTGCCGCAGCACCGCCGCTGCATCAATTCCTCGTGCCTTTACAATGGGTTCGACCAAGCCATTCACGTCAAGGAAGTTGGCCACCTGATTGCGGTTGGTCAGATCAAACACGTATTCCACTGGCACATCACCCAGACCCGCCTTGTCACCCACGGCAATCACACCGGGCAGCTCTAGATCCTGGAACACATAAAGCCCTCCGAAATGCGCCGTCCAGAAATTGCGCTGTTCAAAGCTCATCTCTTCCAGCAGCACCGGGTTGCGCAGGATGTCGCCCGTCTCACCCGCCAGTTCAATCATCTCAGAAATCAGCACATCGTCGAACCAGGCATCCTCTTCATTCAGAAACCTTTCGACCTTGCTGTCCAACTCCCCCGCCCGGCGGATTTTCCCATTGGTGGTATCCGCCTCCACCTTGATCGTGCGGATATCAAACAGCTTCGCGGGTGAATTGAGCGCAAAAACCGAATTCACCAACTCGCCCGCCACCGCATCCCGCGCGGTCAGGGCAAAAAGCGCGGATTCGTTTTTCTCGATGAATTGCTTGAGGATAGACTTCGACGTTGAGAATTTCGCATCGAGAAGCGGCGCCCGCCTCTGCTCGGTGGTGAGCAGGATAAACTGCCGATTGACCCCTTGGTGGTTGAGATACAGCGGATCCCCCAACTCATGCCCCACCTCGGGGCTGTAGCCCGAGATATCAATATAAAAATCCGTGAGGCTCGTGGTCTTCCCCGTCAGATGCTTGAGCGCACGATTATACCGCTCGACCAGCGCAGGCGAGGCCACATGCACCAAATTGCCAAACATCAACCCGGATTTAATCAGCCGCTCCATCTTACACCCTCCGTAGGCCGGGCTTCAGCCCGGCACCCACGCGCCAACAGAGCGCCTTCGACAGGCCGTGGCATGGCGATCTGAGATCTGAACAGCAGCGCTTTATCCATCCGTGTTCGCGCTCCATCCGAGCAACGCCCTGCAACAACCCTTTCGCCAGGCCCTGGGACGGCCTGACGAAGGCGCGGCGGGCTACGCCCTTGATTCCGCGCCACCAAAACCTTGTAGGGCACGCGAAAATCAGTGAAAGACATAAAGCTTGATTTCGTGAGGCGATTCAAAAGCGCTCCTTGCGTCTGATACTGAGCTTACGGTCGGCCATCTCCATCACTGCTAATTCAAGTTGATGAACTTTGGCCATGTTTGCTGGTCTAAGCATCTCAACAACCTCAGCTTCCCCGTGAACAAGTTCATTTCTAATTCTTTGAACTGCCCCGAAAACCATCACAACATCATCAGAGATTTCGCCTTCCTCGTGCAAACCTAAGATAGCTTGTGAGGGTGAGGACTTCCTTTCATCAGGTGCCCAAGCCAACAGCAGTCTTTCAATTTTCATCCACGCTTCGAAAAAGGCGGCAATCAATCTCTCGTCGCTATCGGCAGGAGACTTTACTTCCAAATCTACGTCAAAAAGTGCCTTGAAAAGGTTCTTACAAAGCTCTGCATAGACTTGGAGTGTCTTGTGCTCGACGGTTATACCATTACCGTCGTGGTACAATTGATTTCTCAGCTTGTGGAACCATTCAAATTCACCGAGGTCTAATCCAAGCGTCTTTTCCTCGGCATGAGCTTCAATTCCGTCAAGCAAACTCGGAAAATTCTTACAGAAGTCATCCCTTTCCTTCCTACTCAAGTCCAAACCGGTCACTCGCTTGGGTAGTGAGATGTATGTTTTCATCGTCAACTCAGCAGCGTTGTCGATGAGGATCATCGCAATTCTTCTTTTTGGACCAGAGTCTTCAGAGACCAATGAAAGCCCATATTCCAAAAGCTCGGCTGGCCCTTCAGCCCAAAGAGGAAGCGTTGAACTCACCCTTTCCCCTCCAAATACCGCCGCTTCGCCTCTTCCATCCGGCCCATATCCCGCACTGCCGCCTCAATCGCCGCCTCGTCGGACTTATCCGCATACCGGAACTCGCTATCCGCGTAGCGGTTGATCTCCTGGATCACCATCTCCACCGTGATCGGCTGGCGCAGCTCCTCAATCATTCCGCGTTTTTCCTCATAGGGCTTAAACAGGAACAGATCCGGCTCCTCCATCCACTCATCGGGCAGCTCGAAATCCATCGCGCGGACCTTCACCGCGTCCGTGATGTTCTTGATCGCCCGCCCCGTGAAACGCTCATCGGCCTCCTGAATGCCCTTCAGATACGTCCCCATTTTGGCAATTGTATCGAGCTTACCAATGTCTTTTTCCACCCGTTCATAGACCCTTAGAAGCCCCTCTTCATGTGGCTTCGAATGGCTGTCAAAGCTCGCCGCCACGGCCTTCTTGATCTCCTGCGCGGCATAAAGCTCATGGGACCCCAACGGAATGTCATGGTTCTTGCCCATCAAAAGCGCGAGAATATCAATGTAATCCTCCCGGGTTTGCGGCCCGTCGACGAGGAACCGCGCGCCCGCCCTTTGCCGCAGCGCGTCGTCCACATTTTCGGGGTAGTTCGAGAACATCCCAAAGGTGCAATTGCCCCGCACAACGGTATTTGCCCCCGAAAAACTCTCCATCAGAACAGCCGTGATCTCCAACTGTCCGGCAGAGCTTTGACGGTCCCCCCGCTTGCCCGCCAGCTGGTCAATATCGTCAATCGTGCCAAACCCGATCACCCCCGGATCAAGGACACCATTGATAAAGCTCTTGGCGTTTTGCGCGCTTTTTCCTTGATAGGAATCAATGCTTTCCGTCGACAGGTTCGCGTAGCGGAACGGGTATCCGGCCGTCTCACAATACCCATTGATCAGCCCCGCCATCATTTGGATGAGCGTGGTTTTCCCCGTCCCCGGTTTGCCGTCGCCCATGAAGGTGAAGATGAACCCGCCCAGTTCCTCAAACGGGTTGAGACGCCGGTCAAAATCATAGGCCATCAGCATCTTACTGAGCTTCAGCGCCTGATATTTCGCGATGTGATTGCCCACCACCTGATGGGGTTCTTTGAAGCTCATGGTCAGCGTGGTGCTCTTCTTCCCCACACTGGTCTCAAACCCGCGAATGGTGAAGTCATCCGCCTCCACGCGCCATGATACGCCCGTGAACGCCTCCAACCGCGGCGCATTCCCCGCGCGCACAGACAGCTTGCCCATCAGCGCCTCGCAGAACCCGGCGACCACGGCCACCAGTCGCTCATCATCCGGCGCGAGCGCTGCGATATCCTGTTCCATCTCCCAAAGTGCGCCATGAAGGGCCAATTGCGCATTGTCCGTCAGCACCTCCTCCACATCGCCTAGATCGACACCCACCTCTGACCCATGAGGGCTCAAGAGAAACGCGCAAGCATTTGCAAAGACGTGAGAAACTGCAAGTGCCTCTGCGGCCAACAGTTCGGTAAATTCCCCATTCCGCGCCTTGTCCATAGACCCGGCCAAATTGGCTCGGCGCAGCTCAGCCAGACCCGTCGCCTCGGCAAACGCCTCGCCTACTGCCAGGCCAATTGCCAATGCCCGCCGCAAAGACTGCAGCACCGTCGCCTGAAGCGGCGTCGTTAGCGGATCCTCCTCATCAGCGGCTGTGATCGTTGCCACCAACTGCACGCCTTCCGCGCGCGCCGTCGACCGGGTGACTAGCCCCGGTGTTGTTGAGCGAAACCGCCGCCGCGTGCCCAGCCCGGTTGATTTCTCCGCCACCACCTCCCGCGCCTTGCCAACGCGCGGAGCATGATCGAAACCCGCCAGCATCGCATTGGCCGCAGCGTAGTGCTTTACGATGTCATCTTCGCGCAGCTCCATCAGGTCAGATGTCAGGCTCATTGCTTCAAAAGCTCCACAGTTTCATCGGAAATCCCGCCCAGGCCACTTGGGCCATAGACGTTGTAAGACAGATCGCGGGGGTACACTTCGGACCAGTAAATCCCCTTGGTCTTGCGTATAAACACAGCCGGGTCACGGTCCCCTGCAAAACACACCCGCGTCACCGTCTGCGCGCGATACCGGATGCCTTTTTCGGTTTGATAGCATGGCCCGGTTTTGGGCCAGATGCCGCCATAGCCATTGCGCTGCAGCTGCTTGAACCCGCGATTGAGCAGCCATTTCTGCGTCTGTTGAGGCGTCTCCTCCACGATCATCAACCGCTCAGCCACCTGATCGGCAGACGGGGCCACAGGCTCCAGCGCAGTGCAGCCAGCCAACATCGCAACCCCTAGAAAAACCAGCTTTCTCATTGCGCTACGCCTCTCACTTCATCTTTCCACAAATACTCAAATCCCGCCTCTAATACCGCAGAACCCGCCCTGATTGACCGACCACATATTTGTCCACCGAGGCAAACCCCGCCGGTGCCTTCTCCGCCAACACCTGAAAGGGTCGCTCTGGCAAGATCAAAGATCGCTGCATCCGCGTGGCCCCGGTCTCTGCCCCGCGCCCGGAAAAGGGATCCAGCGCAAACACCTCGCGTTCCACCGATCCAAACCAGCCGGATTTCTCTTCGACGACGCGCTCACTTTCGAGCACCTCATCGGTCCAGGCCAATGCCCAATCTTGGCCTGCCGGCGCTTTCGCCTCGGCCAGCACCTCCCGAATGGGCCCGGATTGTTGCGTGAACGCATGGGAATACATCGGGCCCAGATGCAACCGGCGCAGACGCTTGGGATGCAAATCGTCAAACGCCTCATCAAAGCCCTTGGCGATGGTCAGCAATTTCAACCCGCCCAACGCTTGGCCCATCAAATGCGCCTGCACCTCAGGCCAGCGCCGCCCGTCGATGGGCAGGCCCTTGCCCCCGCCGCTGTCTTCAACCTCAAGCAGGTACACCGTCGGCAAGTTCAGCTGACTGTCATAGACCGCCCAATGCACCAGATAGGTGACACGCGGCTGGATCCCTGTCAGCCAGACCGCTTGCGGATCATTGCGCGCCCAAAACAGGTATCCGCGCATGAGCTCTTCGTAGTAAAGCCTTTGGGACAAAGAGAATTGCAGCCGGGTGGGGATCTCCCGCTCGCCAATGATCTGCTCCACCATCTGCGCCTTCAGCCGCTCGGTCGAGGGCATGTTTTGGAGATGCCGCGCGGCCTGCTGGGCGTCATTGGCCATGACCATCAGTTCATTGAAGACAGGAAAGCCGCTTTCGGTCACATCCATGGCCAGAGAGCCGAAAAAATGCCCGGTATCCCGCCCGACCAGCAGGTATTTCATAGACAGCGCGCGAAACGTGTAGGCCAGCCCACGCACATAGCCCGTCAGCACCTCAATCTCGGGCTCTGAGAGCTGCCCATCGGCCTGCATCACGGCCGAGACCTTCTCCAGATGCGTGGTGATCTGATCGAACTTTGCGAAATACCGGCGCGAGGCGAACATGTCGGTTAGCCCGATACGATCGTTGAACTTGCTTTCAGTCATTTAGTAGTGACCGGCTGTAGCAATGTGTCTGAAACCAGCGTAGGCGACCATAGCAATGCGAGTTGGTTGAATCTTGACTCAATTCTAAATTTGTAAGCAAGCTAGATTTCTCCAGACCCACTGAGACCAGTTCCCCGATCAAGTATAACCAGTGACTTCGCTCTTATGAGCAGCAAAATGTAGAAGGCGGTTATCAGAATTCCGACAATTGCCACTGCACAGGCAACACTGTTTTCTTCATGCAGGCCCCACCTACCGAGGTATGCAAAACACCCGCCTATGATGAACGCAGCGCAGACACGGACCAAGATCCGGCGTTTATGGGGCTTCTTTTTCATGCCCCATACAGGTTCTTATCGTGCTTTTCGATGATCTTCTGGAACCGCCGGGCGAAGCGTTCATCGGCCTTGGCCTTGGCCTCCAGCACCTCGCGGGCAAAGACCATGTGGTCTTCGTGCTTTTCCATCATCTCCGCCATCTGCTTGTTGGTCGCCGCGCCAATCCCCGCCATGGCCGATTGCGCCTCCTGGTCGGTTTTCACCCCGATCTCATTGATCCGGTGCGCCACATCCTGCTGCTGCGCAGTTTTCAAGGACTTCGACAGCGCATCATAGAGCACCACCCGCTGCTTGGTGTCTGTCTGCAGCTTGTTGATCAGCACCATCTGTGTCGCCGCCTGGTTCTGCAAGCTGTCGACCCAGGTCTTGCCCTTCTCTATATAGCGCTCCAGCGTCTGCGACTTGGCAAGCTTTACCTGCTCTTGCTGCACCATCTCATTGTATTTGGCATTCATTTCAGCCAGTTCCGTCTCCAACTTCGTGCGCGCGGCCGCGTCCGTCTCATTGGAAATCGCGTTTTCCAGCCGGATGATCTCCGGATCCATTGCGGTGATCTCGGTGCGCAGCGATTCCAGCTCTCCCACCGTCAGTTCACGCTCATCGAGCGTCTCGCTCAGATTGCCCTCAACCTTCACCTTCTGCTCTTCCAGCATGGTCAGCTGACCCTCGAGCAGATTCACGATCACGTCCGATTTGGAGATCAGATCCTGCAGCTTGTCATCGATATTGGCCAAACGGATCCGGTCCTGACGCATGCTGTCGGACTTGGCGCTTGAGAAGATGCCGACAAAGCTCTCCCAGCCAGTCTTGGAGCGCATCTCGTCAAAGTCCTTGGAAAACCCGGCCGTCACATCATCGAGCCCCATGATCAGCTCCGCGATATTGGCGTTCATGATCTCGGTATGGGCCTGCACGTCTTCCAAGGACGCATTCTCGATATCAAGGGTGGCATCCTCACCGCCTTTGATCTTGGCGCGCGCGGTTTCAATCCGGCTGGTCAGCTCTGCAATGCGTGTCTGTGCTTCTTGAACCTGTGCCTGGCTTTCGCGCACCTGTGCGTCCAAATCGGCCATGGAAATCTCCCGTTATCGAACTGTCAGGTAAACACTATACCCACTGGTCCCGGAATGATAAGCGCAATTCCCTCTATTACACGGCTGATTTGCCGCCTATATTCGCGACCAGAGCAGAAAGACGAAGGCGCTGAATGCCCGCCAAAAAACGCAAACCCTTCAATATCGTCGTTGTGGGCCAGGCTGGCCGACTGCAATATGAGGCGATCCTGTTTGCGGCCTCTTTGCGCGCCAATTCTCCTGATTTTGAGGGCAAACTCTACGTCGCCGAGCCTGAACCAGGGCCGCTATGGCCCTCCTCGCCCGCGATCCGATCCGATGCGCGAGAGGTGTTGGAGCGCCTGGAGGCAGAGATCATCCCGTTCAAAAGCCGCCATTTCGGCGACAAATACCCCTATGGCAACAAGATCGAGGCGCTTTTTGCCCTGCCCAAGGGCGAGCCGTTTTTGTTTTTGGACACAGACACGCTGATCCTCGATGAGATCACGCAGGTTCCCTTTGATTTCGCGCGCCCCACAGCATCGATGCGCCGCGAAGGCACCTGGCCGGAAATTCAGCTCTATGGCCCTGGCTATAATGCAACGTGGGGGTCGCTTTATGACAAGTTCGGCCTCGATTTCGAAAGCTCATGGGACATGTCGTGGCCAGATGAATTTTGGCGGCGCTATCTGTATTTTAATGCCGGCTTCTTCTTTTACAAATGCCCCCATGTTTTCGGGCAACGCTTCCTCGATTACGCGCTCGCGATCCGCGATGACCCGCCCAAAGAGCTGATTTGTCAGTCTCTTGACCCGTGGCTCGATCAGGTTGCACTGCCTTTGGTGATCCATTCACTCGGCGGGGGGCGCGATACGATCCCTGAAGGGTTGCTCGACGGCTCAGTCACCTGTCACTATCGCTTCTTGCCCTTGCTTTATGCCCGCGAAAGCGACCGGGTGGTGCAAGTTCTGGAAGAGGCCGCGAGCCCGAACTGGGTGAAAAAGGTCGTCAAGAAGTATGATCCGGTGAAGTTCATGATCTACCATGGCCGGGGGGAGAAGACCCGCGCGCTCTTTGATCGGGACAACCTGCCGCGCAAGGAACAGGCCATCCGCAACACGATCCGCCGCCACGGGTTTTGGATGCGCTGAGCCGCGCAAAGACCCGCGCGGAATCAAGGCCGCGAGGCCGCCGCGCGTTCGTCAGGCTGTCCCCACGGCATGGCGAAATGGCAACTGCCGCACACCGCTCCATTAGACAGCGGGACGTCACAATAAAGTGCACTTAACCAAGGCCGGATCGCCATACCACGGCCTGACAAACGCGCGGCTCATCCTCTGAAACCCCGGTTGTCCTCCCCCACCCTTTCCCATAACCCTAAATCCAGATCAGAAAGGGAGACCCCACCCATGAAAGACGAAACTGACCGCATTCACGAGTTTGGCTTTGACACCCTGCAAATCCACGCAGGCGCCCGGCCCGACCCCGCCACTGGCGCGCGCCAAGTGCCGATCTATCAATCCACCGCTTTTGTGTTTCGCGATGCCGAACACGCCGCGGCCCTCTTCAACCTGCAAGAAGTGGGCTACATCTATTCTCGTCTCACGAACCCGACCGTTGGTGCGCTGCAGGAACGTGTCGCCACCCTCGAAGGCGGTGCCGGTGCGGTCTGCTGCTCGTCTGGTCACGCCGCTCAGATCATGGCGCTTTTCCCGATCATGGCGCCGGGGCGAAATGTTGTTGTCTCCACACGGCTTTACGGCGGGTCCGTGACCCAGTTCAGCCAGACCATCACGCGCTTTGGCTGGTCGGCAAAGTTCATCGATTTTGACGATCTCGACGCGATCAAAGCCGCCATCGACGAAGATACGCGAGCGGTCTTTTGCGAATCCATCGCCAACCCGGGCGGCTACATCACTGATCTCGATGCGGTGGCTGAAATCGCCGACGCCGCGGGACTGCCGCTCATCGTGGATAACACCTCGGCCAGTCCTTATCTCTGCCGCCCGATTGAGCATGGGGCCACCTTGGTCGTGCACTCGCTCACCAAGTATCTCACTGGCAACGGTACGGTCACGGGCGGGATCGTCGTCGACAGCGGCACGTTTGATTGGTCTGCGTCCGACAAATTCCCGTCGCTTAGCGAGCCCGAGCCTGCCTATCATGGGCTCAAGTTCCATGAAACCTTCGGCCCGCTCGCCTTCACCTTCCACGGCATCGCCATTGGCCTGCGCGATCTTGGCATGACGCTCAACCCCCAAGCGGCGCATTACACTTTGATGGGCATCGAAACGCTCAGCTTGCGCATGCAGAAACACGTGGAAAATGCTGAAATCGTTGCCAATTGGCTTGAGGGCCACGACGCGGTTGAGGCCGTGACCTACGCAGGGCTCAAAAGCTCTCCCTATTTCAAACGCGTCAAAAAGATCTGCCCAAAGGGCGCGGGCGCGCTTTTCACCGTTGCGCTCAAAGCGGGCTATGAAGGCTGCGTCAAACTCGTCGACAATCTGGAGCTTTTCAGCCATGTGGCCAACCTCGGCGACACACGGTCGCTGGTCATTCACTCGGCCTCCACCACCCACCGACAGCTCACGCCGGAACAACAAACAGCCGCCGGTGCCGCGCCCAATGTGGTGCGAATCTCCATCGGTATTGAGGACCCCGATGACATCATTGCAGACCTCGATCAGGCCCTGAAAAAGGCAAGCGCCTGATCAAAACCCTGAGATTTCGTTGATTTTCGAGCCCCCGGCGCTGGATTGGCCGGGGGCTTTCGCTTTGCCTCAGCGTCAACCTCATGTAAAACAATTCACTATGACAACGGGCCTGCCCGGCCCTTTCGCCTGTAATCTGCCTAAAACGTCGTACAATGAAACCAAATTTTGCGCTCACGCTCTCCTTTGATGGGATCGGTCTTTTGCACCGGTCGGATCTCGGTTGGCTGAGTGTTGGAGAGGTGCCGCTCAACGATCCTGATCTGGCGTCTGCACTCAAGGGGCTGTTGGATAAGGCACGCGCGCTAAATGTCGGTGCGATTACCACCAAACTGGTGATCCCCAATCAACAGATCCGCTACCTTACCTTCGAAAGTGACAGCCGGGATATCGACATTCTTGAGGCGCAAGTGCGCAGCACATTGAATGGTGCCACGCCCTACCACGTGTCGGAATTGGCATACGATTGGTCTATGACCGGCGGAGACGTTTGCGTTGCGGCCGTTGCCATCGAAACCCTGACTGAGGCGGAAAGCTTTGCCGTCGATCATGGGTTCAGCCCAATGTCGTTTGTGGCCGTGCCAGAGGATGGCGCGTTTCAAGGCGAGCCATTCTTTGGCGAAACCGTACATGCTGGGGAAGTTCTGACCCCCGGAGACAGTGTTGGCCGGGATGAAGATGCGATTACGGTGACAGGCAAAGCGACCCTGCCGCAAAAAGAGCCAGAAACTGGTCCTCAACCCGAAGCGGACCTCGGCCCAGATCCTCAGACACCACCGCAACCGGCGGCCCCCATAGCTGGCTTTCAATCTGCCCGTCGCACATCTCCTCCCGCAGATGCGCCAGCGCCGGATACACCCGAAACTGCGCCGTCAGCACCAAGTGTTGCAGTTCAGACGCCCACTCATGCGCCTGAGCCAGAAGCGCCGACACTGCCTGCGGTGGCTTTTTCCTCGGCCAGGAACGCACCGTCGGCGGCCCCGAAAGCTTCAGCGCTGCCGCAAAGTAGGTTTACGCCCGCCAGCCCAGCATCGCCGCCTGAACCCAAGTCAACGCTAGCCCCACCGCAAGACGCCGCCGAAACGCCGCTTCCTCGTCAAACGAAAGCACCTGTTGCCCCGCCGCCGATTGCGCCACGTACCGTTCCGCCTGCGCCAAAGGCCCCAGAGGCACCGCCAGCTGTTGCGCAGGCGCGCGCTGAAACGCTCACACAAGCGCCTGCACCACTGCGTCCATCTGACAAGGCCGCAGTACCGGTCTCAAAGCACCCCGGACGGTTGCCGTTCCTTTCCAGTCGCAGAAGCGATGATCAACGAGGCGGCGCGACACCAGCGCCAGCACTCAAAGATGCCACACGGAAATGGGGAGCCGGTGCCCTTGCCGGGCTAAGCAAAGCGCGCGCGGCTGCCACAGGTCTGGCGGGATCGGCCGCTGCAATGCGCGCCAAGCCAGCTGAAACCACCGCTGCTGAACGCTCCGCTGCGCAAGCTGCGGAAGATGAACGTCAGCGCATGACAGTCTTTGGGGCACGCAACCCCGAAAGCACCACCGCCGAAAGCAATCCACGGTTTTTGGCTCTGGCGCTGACGGCAGGGTTACTTTTGTTCCTGGTGGGCGTGGCGGCTTGGGCCGCGCTTTTTCTGGAAGGTGGCATTTCCAGCCTGTTTAGGTCGTCTGAGGATGTGCAATTCGCCGACGATCCCGCAGCGATTGAAGCCCCGGCTGCTTTGCCGTCGGAACTGGATGAACAAATCGCAGCGCTGCCGCAGACCGACCCGCGCGATACCGAAGAGTTGGCCGATGAGCCGCTAAGTTCGCTCAATCCCGATCAGCCGTTCTCTGAAGAACCGTCGCCAGATGAGGCGCGCGCGCGCTATGCTGCGACGGGTATTTGGCAGAAATCACCTGAGGCGACACGTGCGCCACTGGCCCTGGAGTTTGAAGATGTGTATCAAACCTCGCTCGATCCAGAGGTGAACTTTTCCGATGCTGTGGCCTTGCCGCGCGTGGCGCTGCTTTTGCCGCAAGCTCCACCACGATCACCGGGGGAGCCATTGGCGTTTGGTACCGATGATGTCGCGCGGGATGCCCGCGGTTTCGTGCTGGCCACCCCTGAAGGCGCCCTTTCGCCTGACGGCATACGCATCTTTGCTGGCGCTCCGGCCTTGACCCCGCCCCGTGTCCCTGATCGGCCGGAACCGGATGTGGTCGAGGTCGCTCTGGCCGCGCCCGAACCGGCAACCGCGGCAGATGAAGACACAGGTTTGCGCCCTCGCGCCCGGCCTACGGACCTCAGCGATGGGTTTGAGCGCGCCAACAATGGCGGGCGCACCTTGGATGAATTGCAAACGATCAGGCCTCGGCTCCGCCCGCAAAGCGAGCAAGAACAGGCCCTGGCGGAGGCAGGCATTGCGAATGAGATCGAAGCCGGGGAAGAAAACGCCTTCAGCGATGCCACAGATGAAGCGGTTGCCACCTCGATCAAACCGCGTCTGCGGCCCCAAGATTTTTCTCGCATCGTGGAAGAAACTCGCGAAACCGCTGCGTCACAACCAGTGAGTGTAGAACAGCGCGTTGCCGTGGCCATTCCAACAACCGCCTCAGTGGCCCGCGCCGCAACCGAGCGCAATCAAATCTCGCTCAGACGGGTGAACCTCATCGGCGTCTATGGGTCGCCTGACAGTCGGCGCGCGCTCGTGCGTTTGCCCAATGGGCGCTACCAGAAAGTGAAAGTGGGCGACCGGCTTGACGGAGGGCAAGTGGCGGCCATCGGTGCGGATGAGTTGCGCTATGTTAAACGTGGTCAGGCGGTTGTGCTCAAACTTCCACGCAGCTAGCGCGCAACTCGTTAATTTCTTTTCTGTTTCGTGCACGCCACCTTGAAGAGATGCGCGCTTAGGGTAGGTTTGGCCTAACCGTACCTCCGAAATGAGATAACCACCTCTAAGGGCTCCCATGGAAGGCTTTTTGTTTCAAGCTACCATTTTTCTTGCTGCTGCCGTGATTGCCGTGCCGCTGGCAGCACGCTTGGGGCTGGGCTCTGTTTTAGGATACCTTGCGGCGGGCATATTGATCGGTCCTGTCTTTGGGTTCGTCGGGGGCAAGGAAACCGTCGAACTTCAACACTTCGCCGAGTTTGGCGTGGTTATGATGCTGTTTCTGATTGGGCTTGAAGTTGAACCTCCCGCGCTTTGGCAAATGCGGCACAAACTTCTGGGCCTTGGCGGCTTGCAAATCGGGCTTACCACGCTGGCGGTCATGGTTGCATCCATGTTTCTTGGCAGCAATTGGAGCGTGGCCCTGGCCATAGGGATGATTTTCGCGCTGTCGTCGACCGCGATCGTGCTGCAAACCCTTTCAGAAAAGGGCCTGATGCAAACCGGCGGGGGGCGGTCCGCGTTTTCTGTTTTGTTGGCTCAAGACATTGCCGTGATCCCAATGCTGGCGTTCTTGCCGCTGCTGGCCCTACCCAAAACGCCGAATATGATCCTGGGCGAAACCATGGAGCGGCTCAGCGAAGGCGAAGAACACGGGGCGTCTGCCAGTGGACATGAGGCGGCGGCCAGCTTCATCCAAAGCCTGCCTGCCTGGGGTGTGACGCTTGTGACCATCGCGTCCGTGGGTGCAATCATCCTTGCCGGGATTTATCTGACGCGGCCTGTCTTTAAATTCATCCATGCCGCGCGTTTGCCAGAACTGTCCACAGCACTCGCACTGCTGATTGTGGTCGGCATCGCGTTTTTGATGAACCTGGTGGGGCTGTCTCCCGCGCTCGGCGCCTTCCTGGCTGGGGTCGTCCTCGCCTCATCAGAGTTTCGCCATCAACTGGAAAGTGATATCGCTCCTTTCAAAGGTTTGCTGTTGGGCTTGTTCTTTATAACGGTCGGTGCAGCTATCAATTTTGCGATCTTGTTTAGCAACTTTTTCGCTGTTTTTGCACTGGCTCTTGCAGTGATCCTGATCAAAGGCGGAATTCTCTACATCCTTGGTCGGGTCTTTGGTCTTAAAGGCCGCAACCTTTGGCTCTTCACTTTGTCGCTGGCACAGGCCGGGGAGTTTGGCTTCGTACTCATTGCCTTCTCCAGCCAGCAAAACGTGATCCCACCGGCGATAACGGAGCTGCTTTTGTTGGTCGTGGCGATCTCAATGCTGATCACGCCCTTGCTCTTTATTCTCTATGATTGGCTGTCGCATCGCATGGAGGATCACGTTGAAGCCCATGACCCCGACGAAATAGATGCGCAAGGCCCCGTCATAATTGCTGGCATTGGCCGTTTTGGTCAGATCGTAAATCGTTTGGTCCGCTCCAGCGGGTTTGAAACCGTTGTGCTGGACCATGATCTTGCCACCATCCAACGCATGCGCCGCTTTGGGATTAAAAGCTTCCTTGGCGATCCCTCGCGCCCTGAGCTGTTGCACGCCGCCGGTATCCAGAAGGCCAAGGTCCTGGTCGTCGCTCTTGATGATGCCCAGGCCACAACACAGCTTGTGGCTTTTGCCCGGCGCGAACGCCCCGACATCCATATCATCGCCCGCGCCCGGGACCGCACGCATGTGTTCCGTCTCTATCAGGCCGGCGCCAATGACATCGTCCGTGAACTTTTTGATAGCTCAATTAGGGCCGGGCGCTACGTGCTTGAAAATCTTGGGCTTTCCGAGTTTGAAGCGGCAGAATTGCAAAAAACATTCTATCATCACGATCGCCATTCCGTGCGCGAGTTGGCCGCGTTGTGGGATCCCAGTATTCCAACCACAGAAAACGCAGCTTACATCGCGCGCGCGATGGACCTGGAAAAAGACCTACAAACCATGCTGCTGTCGCAACTTGAAGTCGCTGCAGCCGAGACGACGCCGGAAAAGCAAGAGCAAGCCTAAGCGCCAGATACACCGGCTTCGTCAAAGGTCGACATGCCGCAATGACATGCCAAGGCGGCTTTCAAAACGCCTAGGGCGACAGCAGCTCCCGATCCCTCCCCAAGCCGCATTCCAAGCGATAGGATCGGCTCTTTTCCTATTTTCTTCAACACTTTGTCATGCGCACCTTCTGCGCTGAGATGCCCCGCGACGGTGTGATTAAGCGCGGCTGGATCAATTGCGTGCAAACAAGCCGCCGCAGCTGAACAGATAAAGCCGTCCAAGATCACAGGGATCCGCTCCCTTCGCGCGCGAAGAATGGCCGCGGCCATTGCGGCGATCTCCCGACCGCCCAAACAGCGCAAAACGCTGATGGCATCCGTTGCTGAATTTGCATGCACCGCGCGGGCCACCACGGCAGCTTTGGCTTTCAGCCCGGCATCATCCAGGCCAGTCCCTCTTCCGGCCCAATCTTCTGCCGCGCCGCCGTAGAGCGCCATCATCATCGCTGCAGCGGCCGTTGTGTTGCCGATCCCCATCTCGCCCAAGATCAATAGATCCGTTTCAAGATCAATGGCTTCCCATCCGATATTGAACGCTTCCAAAAATGCATTTTCAGACATCGCAGGGCCAAGGCTGATATCTTCTGTTGGCTCATCAAGCGACAGAGCATGAACATCCAGCTTAGCCCCGAATGCCTCAGCCAGTTGATTGATGGCTGCACCGCCTGCGGAAAAATTTGCGACCATTTGCGCGGTCACATCAGATGGAAAAGCGGAAACGCCTTGCACTGTCACGCCATGATTGCCTGCGAAAACAATGATTTGCGGGCAGCGCAAAACCGGGCGTGCCTCGCCACGCCACGCCGCGTACCAAAGCGCAAGCTCTTCCATTTTGCCCAAGGCACCCGGCGGTTTGGTCAATTGTCCATTGCGCGCCTCAGCAGCCGCGCGTGCCTCTGCATCCGCTGCTGGAAGATCTGCAAAAACCTGCCGGATCTGATCCATTGTCTCAAAGCTCACGGTCACCCTCCGTTTGAGCGATTGCCCTAGGGGCTTAGCGCAGGCATGATAAGTGCGCATTCACAAAAGAGCCCCTCAATGGCGAAAAACGACGATCCTGTGATCTCCCCCACGGATGTGATTGAAGCGCTGCATTTGTTGACCCGCCTGCCCGTGCCGTTCAGCAGCTGCCCTCGCGGTGCGTCCGCCGCTTGGGCCTACCCGATGGCGGGTCTTGTGGTCGGGGCTTTGGCGGCGGCCACGGGCCTTGTCGCCCACGCGATGGGCTTGCCTGCGCCTTTGTGCGGGCTTTTTGCACTGGCCTCGATGATCCTCAGCTCAGGAGCGCTCCATGAGGACGGGCTGGCGGATACGGCAGACGGTCTTTGGGGAGGTTGGACACCAGAAAGGCGGCTCGAAATAATGAAGGATAGCCGCATCGGCGCCTACGGTGTGATCGCACTTTTCCTTGGGCTTTCCGCCCGTTGGGCCGCGTTATGGATGTTGTTTTCGGCCGATCCTGCAGTTGCGGCTGCGTCGATCCTGGTCGCGGCAACGGCGTCACGCGCAATGATGCCCCCGGTGATGGCGGTCGTACCTAACGCGCGCCAAGATGGCCTGTCGGCACAGGTGGGCGATGTGCCTCTTACTGCGGCACTCGTGGCCGTTATCATAGCGCTGATCATAGCGGTGATCTTTTCGGGTTGGGGTGGGTTGATGGCCTTGATCTGGGCCAGCATCGTTGCTTTTGGAGTTGCCTGGTTTGCAATGAAAAAGATCGGCGGACAAACCGGGGACATTCTCGGCGCAACTCAACAGGTCGCAGAGATTGCCATACTTATGAGCCTTGTTGCATAAAAAAGGCCGCGCAATGGCGCGGCCTGTAAGAATATTTTCATGCTTTACGCGGCGCGAGACACCAAAACATCGTCCACCTTTTTGGCCGCAAGCACTTCATCGCCACCGCCCACTGCGGCAACTTCGCGGGTCAAACGCTCAAGGGCTGCTTCGTAGAGCTGACGCTCAGAATAGCTTTGCTCGCGCTGATCATCCGTGCGGTGCAGATCGCGAACCACTTCAGCGATAGCAATCAGGTCACCAGAATTGATCTTTTGCTCATACTCCTGTGCCCGCCGCGACCACATTGCCCGCTTCACCCGCGCCTTTCCCTTGAGCGTGGTCATCGCTTTGGAGACAACATCCGGGCTGGAAAGCCCACGCATGCCCACATCCGTTGCCTTATGTGTCGGCACCCGGAGGGTCATTTTGTCTTTCTCAAACGAAATCACAAAGAGCTCGAGTTCGATCCCCGCAATCTCCTGGCTTTCGATCGACACGATCTGACCCACGCCATGGGCAGGATACACCACGTAATCGTCGGGGCGAAACTCGGACTTCTTAGACTTGCTCATACAGATTTTCCTTCGTGTCGTGACCGACAGCCGTTTCCTAACTCTACCGAACAAAATTCACCGCCTCAGGGGATCGCTATCCGATGAGCCAGTTGATTGTGTCACAAAAGAGCGGTTGCACCCCCATCCGAGGTGTCTGGAAAGCGTGCGGCTGCCTTTAAATGTTACAATAACATAACACAAAAACCGGCTATTTGGAAGCGCTTTGCGTGCAACCCCCGAGCTTTCGTAGCGTTTTCAAAGACTTGAAAGGCGGTCCTTGCTCTTAAACCATGGCCCACTTCGACACGGCCTTCGAATCACAGCTTATGATCGTCAGCCGCCTTCTCCCGGAGCTTCGGAAAAATACTTCTCCAACTTGCCGCTCTCACCGTCTCGTTCGGCGGCATTCTCCATTGGATCCGATTTTGTGTATATATTTGGCCACATCATCGCATATTTGCGATTAAGCTCCACCCATTTTTCAAGATCTGGCTCTGTATCCGGGCGGATCGCGTCGGCGGGACATTCAGGTTCGCACACCCCGCAATCGATACATTCATCAGGGTGAATGACGAGCATGTTTTCACCCTCATAGAAACAGTCCACAGGGCACACTTCGACACAGTCGGTGTACTTGCACTCGATGCAGTTGTCCAAAACGACGTAGGTCATTGAAAGCGCTCTTCCCGTTGCTGTCTTTGACGTAATTCACAACTTAGAATCATTCAAGATGATCCGGACGCCCCATATCCAGTTTCCGACGATCTCTCTTGGTTGGTCGGCCTTTGCCCTCAAATTTAGGCGCTCTGGGCTCAGGTTCTCGCACCGGTACGGGAGGTGACAAATCCTGATAAAGCGCCTGCGCCTCTGGCGCGGGGCCGCGTCGCTCGCCGCAGGCAACAATTCTAACGACGCGAATGGCACGCGCTTGTGGAAAGGTCAGCACGTCACCGGGGCTCACGCAATGAGCAGGCTTGGCCACTTTGAGCGAATTGACGCGAACATGACCGGCAGAGACTGTTTTTGCGCTGAGCGATCTGGTTTTGAAAAACCGCGCCTGCCAGAGCCATTTGTCGAGGCGTATTTTCTCACTCACGCGAGGACCTGCATCAGGATTTATCCTTGAGCCCCATCAAAGCGGCCGCAAACGGATTGTCGGGATCGATCTTATCAGACTTGCCGGGTTTGGCGCTGTATGTCTTCGGACCTTTGGACTGCGGCTTACCGCGCCCTTTGTCATTGGGCCTTTTGCCCGACTTCTTGCCGGCTGAGCGCTTCTCACGGCTGCGGTGGCCCTGTTTGCGGCTTGTTTGTCCTCGGCCCGCCCATGTGAAGGTGTAAAACACTTCGATATCAGGCCCGTCCTCTGCCGACACCCCGTCGTTGCCCTCCGGTGCTGTCTCACTTTCACTGGTCTCTGGGGCCGGAACCGGAGTGGCCTCTTGCTCGGCGGGCGCGGTCGTGTCGGCTGTTTCAGGTGTCTCATGTGTTGGGGCAATTGTGCGGATCTTTTCGCGCTCTGCCCGCTCCGCTTTGTAGCCCAGACCTTGCATAAGATCCGCGAACTGTTCCAAGGTCATGCCGGTGATCGACAGCATGTCAGGCTTGGCTTCAAACCCTCCACGGCTGTCTTCGACCCGCAAAAGATCTGCAAGACGCTCCAACATATCAATCCGGATGGCTCTTTCTCCGGCCGCGCGGTAACCCGCCATGGCAAAGTAGCCTTCGGGCGTGTCTTCTGGTGCTCCTGCCGGCACTGTCACCAAACCTGGCGGCGGCGCTTCGGGAAACTCCTGCATGCCGTTGGCCAGCGACCACAGCACAAGCCGGAGCCGAGTGGGCGCAGGTTTCAAAAGAAGTGGCATGAAGATCGTGAACTGCCCAAAACGGATGCCATGCTTGCGCAGTACAGCGCGCGCATCCTGATCCAGCGCTTTGACATCGTCCGCCACAGCCCCGCGCGGGATTACGCCCAGATGCTCAACCATCTGAAATCCAAATCCGCGGGCCAGTCCGGTCAGCGTCTCATCGCGGGAGATGTTAAGGAGCGGCTCAAAGAGTGTGGCCACTTTCCGGTCAATGAAATGCTGCAACCGACGCTGCACCTTTTGGATGACTTCCGCACCCGCGGCCTCGTCCACAAAGGCCACAGCAGTGGGCTTAAGAGCGTCCGAACCCGCGACAAGCTTTCCAACGGCGTGTTCCCCCCACATCAGGCCGCCCTGTTCTGTGAAATCGATCTCGGTGTCGGGTGCGTTGTAAAACCGATCCGCGCGCAAATGGAAATGCGGTGCCAGCGCCTGGAGACTGGCCTGTGCCAGCGCCTTGGCCTCCTGCCCCGCGCTTGTTTTATCCTGGATGAAGCGGAACCCGTCGAGACGGCCGACAAATTCGCCCTCCACCGTCACATCCCCACTGTCGTTCACTTCGGCCAATATGGCCTCCTTCTGCTTCAACCGGCGCAGGAGCACGGAGGTGCGCCTGTCTACAAATCTTTTCGTCAGCGCATCATGAAGCGCGTCTGACAGGCGGTCTTCTACAGCGCGCGTCGCCTGACGCCAATGGCTTTCGTCGCGGATCCAACCTTTGCGTTGTGCCACGTAGGTCCAAGTTCGGATATAGGCCAAACGTTTCGACAGTGTGTCGATATCGCCATCAGGGCGATCAATGCGCTTCACCTGACGAGCGAACCACTCCTCTGACACTTCACCATGCTGGTGCAAATCGCCAAAAATCGTCTCCAATAGTCCCGCGTGTTCTGCTTGGCTTATACCACGAAAATCCGGGATGCGGCAGACTTCCCAAAGCAGCTTTATTGACGCCCCATCTGAGGCCCGGGCTCGCACCTCGGGCTGTGCAGCCAATGTCTTAAGCGCGATCAGGTCATCGGCGTCCCGCGCCCGAGCAAGACGTTCTGTGACGTGGGGCTTGGCGCTTGGGTGATCACTCGGTTTGCACTCAAGTGATGCGATCAGCCCATCCAGATTGCCGAAGTTGAGCGCTGCGTTGCGCCATTCTAGCTTGCGGATGGGCGTAAAACGGTGATCGACGATCGCTTGCGCAACCTCATCAGCCAACGGTGGCGCCTCGCCCGTGACACCGAAGGTGCCATTTGACATCCCCCTGCCTGCGCGGCCCGCAATCTGAGCCAATTCATTGGGCATGAGACCCCGCATGCGCCGCCCATCGAACTTGCTCAGCCCTGAAAAGGCCACGTGGTCAATATCCAGATTGAGACCCATCCCAATGGCATCTGTAGCCACGAGATAATCCACTTCGCCATTTTGGTAGAGATCTACCTGCGCGTTGCGCGTGCGCGGGCTGAGCGCGCCCATCACGACAGCCGCGCCGCCTTTCTGGCGGCGGATGAGTTCCGCAATGGCATAGCAATTCTCAACCGAGAAGCCGACAATGGCTGATCGCGGCGGCAGTTTCGGGATCTTGCGCGAGCCGGTATAGGCCAGTTGCGACATCCGCTGACGGCCTACAAATTCGATCTCCGGGACCAGGTCAGCAATCGCACCCCGCATCGTGCTTGCCCCCAGAAACTGAGTTTCCTTGTGGCCGCGCATCCGCAAGAGTCGGTCTGTAAACACGTGACCTCGCTCCGGATCGGCGCAGAGCTGAATCTCATCGACGGCAACGAAATCGGCACCCATCCCCTCGGGCATCGCCTCCACCGTGCAGACCCAGTACTGCGCCCGGTCCGGCACGATCCGCTCTTCGCCTGTCACAAGCGCCACCACCGAAGGCCCGCGCAAAGCAACGACCTTGTCGTAGACCTCTCGCGCGAGCAGGCGGAGCGGCAAGCCGATCACGCCCGTCCGATATCCCAGCATGCGCTCGATGGCATAGTGGGTCTTGCCCGTATTCGTGGGCCCCAGAACCGCGAGGGTCCGTGACGGATCGGCCATAGCGCCTCGCTTGGATATCAGAGTTCGGTGCCGCCCACTTGCGGTTCGAGGTAGTCCAACGCCTCGATAACGTCAGGGTGATGCGGATGAATGGCCAGCGCCTCCTCAAAGGCTTCCTTGGCTTTTTCGGGCTTGTTGATCTGCACCAAGATACCGCCAAGTGTGGCAATGGCATCGTAATGGCGCGGGCGGCTTTTCAGCACATGTTCCAAATCTGAAACCGCCGGCCCGTACTTCTCCATCGCCACAAAAACCTGCGCGCGCCGATGCCAACCCTCAGCAAAGTCAGGCGCGTGATCGGTGAGCGCAGTGAAGTGGTTGAGTGCGGCCTCAAGATCGCCGGCTTCCAGCGCATCTTCTCCGCGTTTGAGCAGCAGGTTCATCGCCGGCGAGCCTGAATTCGATCGCTCTCGCTCGATCTCTCGCGCCAGGCGGATCGCTTCCTCGCGATCGGCTTCTTTCAGTTGAATGTAAAGATCGTCGAGCCTTGCTTCATTCACCGCCAAAGCGGGGTTTGAAAACGCGGCAACGTACATAAACGACGCGACGGTACATTTGAGAAATGAAAGCTTGATGCGCATAACATAGTGGAATGTAACCGACTTGACCGGGAATCAAAGCCCGAGTTTGGAATTAAGAGAGGAATTTTCCATGAGTGACATGATCAACAGCGCCGTTGCCGCCCTGAGCGAAAAGCTGGGCAGTGGGTTTGATGGCTCCGCCAAGTTCGTGATCGAGGACGAAGGTGCGATCACCGTGGACAGCGATGGCGTGCGCGCTGCAGACGATGACACGGACGTCACATTGACGGCTGATGCAGAAACCTTCCAGGCCATCATTGACGGTGACATGGATCCCACATCCGCATTTATGCAGGGCAAACTTAAGGTCGACGGTGACATGGGTGCGGCGATGAAGCTGGGCTCTGCACTGGCGTGAGTGACGCTGCCCCGTATTTCGCGGAGATCGTCCCTGAAGGTTCCAAACCTGAAGCGCATTGGATTACCGCGAAAGACGGCGTGCGGCTGCGCGTGGGCGTCTGGAATGCCCACGCGAAGACGTCGAAAGGCACGCTGCTGCTTTTCCCCGGCCGCACTGAATACATTGAAAAATACGCCCCGGTTGCGCGCGATATGGACGGCCATGGAATCTCCACCATCGCCATTGACTGGCGCGGTCAGGGGATTTCCGACCGCCTGATCCCAGATCCCCTGCCCGGCCATGTTGAGACATTCTCTGATTATCAGATGGATGTGGCTGCGATGCTGGATCTCGCAACAGCGCTTAACCTCCCCCATCCCTGGTTCATGTTGGGCCACTCTATGGGCGGTGCGATCGCTTTGCGTGCGGTGATGGAGGGTGCACCGGTCAATGCGGTGGCGTTCAGCGGCCCAATGTGGGGCATCAGCGCCTCGCCGGTTTTGCGCCCTGTCATGTGGACCCTCAGCACGCTATCCCGCTTTGTAGGGCTGAGCCATCGCTACCCGCCCACCACATCCGGGCCGCGACCCTACCCGTTGGCCGAAGAGTTCGATAAAAACGGCCTCACCCGCGATGCAGCCATGTACCAACTGATGCGGGACCAATTCACTTCGCGGCCTGAGCTCAAAGTCGGCGCACCGACACTCAACTGGCTTTATGAAGCTCTTTGCGAGACGCGCAAACTCTCCGGACGGGCCTCACCCGACTTGCCCTGTCTCACCATCATGGGCAGCGAAGAAGCCATCGTCGACCAAGCCCGGGTGAAAGACCGCATGGAGCGTTGGCCAACCAGCAAGCTGCATTTGGAACCCGGCGGTCGGCACGAACTTTTGATGGAAGACACCGCGACCCGCCAACGCCTTACGGCCATGATCGCGCAGCATTTCCTTTCTGCGCGATAAGGCGCCTCGTCGGGCTTCGGTTCAGCGACTTACACTTTGAGCAGCCGCGCATTTTTTAGCCATGTCTGCCAGCTGTTAGAGCATTTCCCTGATCCAGCAAAATCGCCGTTTCGTGGGGCCACCCTGGCGACGCGCAGCTACCTTACAGTCTTGTTTTCGCGCGACACAGCAAAACCATGGTGTTACGACCGAAATGCGGACAAAGCATAGTTTTGCGGCGACGGTGCAAACAGCTGCATTTCATAGCCGCGAACGGACAAACATGGCTCTTTATCCAAAGGCGACAGAAACAGTTTGGTGTTGCCCCAGCGCTACAAGAGCGTTTTGATGTTCGCTCTCAGCTATGCCGCAACTGGCCGTCGTTTACGCGCCTGGTTGACGGTGCGCCTCACCTCTCCGACTGTTAAGCACTGACGCGCCGGTGGCCCGTTCAAAAGCTTGGTGTCGTCACGGGCAGGTAAAGCCGCGATTAGCTGGTCCCGTTCGAAGGGAGTCAAATTCCTTTGTACGATCGGACCCAAAAGCAAGGACTCGCTCCAGCACCCGTTTGCACGCACGACTTCGTGCCGCGCGCAGGCGAAATGCACCCATGTTATTTCTCGACGACCCATCATATGGCGGATACCCGGCACTCCAGTTAGACCTTTTGCCGGAGCGAAGGCTTCTTGATGAAAGACAGAGCAAAGCTGTCCTGCTTCGCCGACCAGGATCCTGTGTTGAGGTGAAACGATCATATCTGCATTTGGGAGATTTGGGCCCAGCGACCCGGCTTTGATCAAAACCGGTCGTCCTTGGCGGTCAATGCCATCGAGCGTTTGCGTCCCGCTCCGACACCAGAGAACAGGTTGCGGCCCTCGATCCCGCGTAAGGACCAAGTCACCCGGTTGGATCGCTTCTACAGGGCGCAAACCTCGAACCGTATCGATGAGTGTGCCGGGAGCGTAGCAAGGCGGCGTATCGGCCTGCCGGGCGTTGAACTGTGCATCGGCGGCTTCACCGCCGTCACTTGTGTCGCCATCGTTGTTGTTGTCGGTCGCTTGTGTCCGATCAATGGTTGTATTCTGACCGCTGGAAAACGTGCTGGTCGTTGAAAAAACCATCTTCCCCGACGACAGCCCGGCGAAAGGACCATTGTCCGGAGGACCAACTTCATCGTTCGTCGTGAAGAATGTGTCACCGGCTTCTTTGACTTCATCGCCGCCGGTTTCCTTAATCTTCGATCCAGAATCGACCTCAAATTCGTGTCTCACGTCATTACGGACGACCGTCACGCGCGTAAACTGGACTTCGTTTGGATCAAAAGATCCGTCAGGTCGGATGTACTCATCCGGGATTTCTATCTCGATCGTGTCTGACGGGCCGAAAGGTGCGGTGATCCCGGTGAACTCGGACGAGTCGCCGGTGTCATTTATCCCGTCGAAAAACGCGACCTGATCGCCGGAGAAGAACAAAACAGCCATAGGATCGTTCCATAAGGCTGAGGTATGAATAGTCAGTTATCCTGACGTGGCTTTCCCGAAAAGGGACCCTCAAAGCGACGTCTCATGTTGGCCAGAAGTGCAGTGCCAATACCTTTGCGCCAAAAATATCCAAGGCGAAACGCGGATCGCTTCGCCACGTTTTAGACCACGCCCTGAAAAGCTGTTTCTGATCCATTGTGCAGCCACCGTCGATATGGCTTCATAGTTGCCAATTTCTACAAGGCGAAACACTATGGAAGGGCCTTAGGTAAACACCCGCCCCCGCTGGCACCGGTACAAAACCAAACTACCCTTTCCCCATGGTACTTGAATTCAAACCCCAAGGTATTTATTGCCCCGCCGGTGATTTCTTCATCGACCCATGGCACCCCGTGGACCGCGCACTGATCACCCATGGACATGCCGATCATGCCCGCCCTGGCCACGCGCGCTATCTCTCTACCGACATTGCCGCCCCGGTGATGCACCATCGCTTGGGCGACATTGCCCTTGACACGGTTCCTTACGGCCAGTCGCGCCAGATCGGTGATGCGACTGTTTCCTTTCACCCCGCGGGCCATGTTCCGGGCTCAGCCCAGATCCGCGTCGAGGTGAAAGGCGAGGTCTGGGTCGTCTCTGGTGACTACAAGACCGAGGCCGACGCGCTCTCCACCCCGTTCGAGCCTGTCCAATGCCACGCCTTTATTTCTGAATGCACCTTTGGCCTACCCGTTTTTACATGGCTGCCTGAGCATGAGACCGCCCGCCAGATCAATGACTGGTGGGCCGCGAACGCCAGTGCAGGCAAGTATTCCCTTCTTGGCGCTTACTCCTTGGGTAAAGCCCAGCGCGTCCTGTCTCTACTCGATCCTTCCATCGCGCCCATCCTCACCCACGGCGCGGTTGAGAACACCAACGCGGTGCTGCGCGCCCAAGGTCTGCCACTTCCCGACACGATCCATGTTACGCCCTCTCTCAAAGCCGCCGATCACCCCGGCGCGCTCGTGATGGCACCGCCCGGAGCGCTCAACTCCACATGGTCGCGTCGCTTTCGCCCGGCCTCCACCAGCTTCGCCAGCGGTTGGATGCGGCTGCGCGGTGTCCGCCGCCGGCGCGCGGTCGACCGGGGGTTTGTGATTTCTGATCACGCTGATTGGCACGGGCTCAACACAGCCATTGCCGAAACCGGTGCGGAAAAAATCTTCGTCACCCATGGCTACACTGAGATCTTCTCCCGCTGGCTCATAGAGCAGGGATATGAGGCCGAAATCGTCCCAACCGAATTCACCGGTGAAACGCTCGATGACGCGTCAGAAGGCGAAGCCGCATGAAAGACTTCGCCGCCCTTTACGGCCTTATCGACCAAACCACCAAAACCAACACCAAGGTCGCGGCGCTGGCGGAATATTTCCGAACCGCCCCGGATGATGATCGCGTCTGGACCATCGCGCTTTTCTCCGGTCGCCGTCCCCGCCGCGCGATCACCACAACGCGCCTCCGTGAATGGGCTGCCGAACAGGCTCAAATCCCGCTCTGGCTTTTTGAGGAAGCTTACCCCATCGTCGGCGACTTGGCGGAAACCATCGCCCTCGTGCTGCCTGAGGCCACGGACAGCCATGACCAGACCCTCGCCCAATGGATCACCCATCTCCGCAGTCTTGACGCGCAAGAAGAGGACAGGCGCAAAGCCGCCATTTTTGATGCCTGGAACCGCATGGACGCCCTTGAACGGTTGGTCTTCAATAAATTGCTCACAGGTGGGTTCCGCGTGGGCATCTCCCGCAAGCTTATGACCCGGGCCCTCGCCCAAGCCACAGACCGTGACGAGGCCGAACTGGCCCACCGCCTGATGGGCGATTGGACGCCTGACACCACCTCCTGGCGCACGTTGATCGAGGAGGAAGACAAATCCGCCGACCTCTCCCGCCCTTATCCTTTCTGCCTGGCCTACGGGTTAGATGATATGGCGCCAGAAGACCTCGGCCCGCCCGGGGATTGGCTGGCCGAATGGAAATGGGATGGCATCCGGGGGCAATTGATCCTGCGCGAAGGCCAGCACTTCACCTGGTCGCGGGGGGAAGAACTGATGACTGATCGTTTCCCCGAGCTGGCCCGCGCCGTTGATTTTCTCCCCTCGGGGACCGTGCTCGACGGTGAAATCATTGCCTGGCGTGATGAGGCTCCCTTGCCTTTTAATGACTTGCAAAAACGCATCGGGCGCAAAACCGTCCCCAAAAAGCTCCTCAATGACGCGCCCGTTATCCTGCTTGCCTACGACCTGCTTGAAGAGAACGGCGAGGATCTGCGGGCGCAGCCCATGTCAGACCGCCGCGCCCGCCTGGATGCGCTCCTCAAAGATCTCCCGCCCGAGGCACCATTGCGCCCCTCACCGCGCCTCACTTTCAACACCTGGGATGATCTCGCCCAAACCCGCGCCACCGCGCGAGATGAACGCGCCGAGGGTCTCATGCTCAAACGCCTCTCCAGCCTCTATCACACAGGGCGCAAGAAAGGTGATTGGTGGAAATGGAAGCTTGACCCGCTCACCATCGACGCAATCATGATCTACGCACAACAGGGCCACGGCCGGCGCGCCAACCTGTTTACAGATTTCACTTTTGCGGTGCGTGACGGCAATGATCTTGTGCCTTTCACCAAAGCTTATTCCGGCCTCACCGATGCCGAGTTTCGCCAGATCACAGCTTGGGTGCGCAAGAACACCCTGCAGCGGTTCGGCCCTGTGCGTCAGGTCAAGGCTGAACATGTTTTTGAAATAGCTTTTGAGGGCATTCAGGCGTCCACCCGCCATAAGTCCGGTGTCGCATTGCGCTTTCCCCGGATGAAGCGCTGGCGTCAGGACAAACCCGTGGAGGAGGCCAACACGATCGACGACCTGCGCGAGATGCTGGCTGCCTATGGATGACCCTCGCGGGCACATTTACGCGCGTCAGTTCTTCGGAAAATGCGGGCGGTCAGGATTGTAATAGGTGGCCAGGTAGTCGAGGATCATGTTGCGATCTTCATTGTCTATCTCGCCCATTCCCATGTCTTCTACCATCCAAACCAGGATGTCATCCCAGCCATCGCGCGTTTGGCCTTGTTGGGCAATGATCATCTCCGAATGACACCCCGAACAGTAGTCATAGGTGATCTGCGCGCCCGGTGCAGGATGCAAAATACCGACGTCATAGATCACTTCGCTTCGGCCTTGATCATCGGTTACCACGGTTTCCGACGCCAAAGCCGTGGCTGCCGAGATAATCACGATCGCTGTGCTCATGGCGCGCATCTTGTGCCTGAACATGGCATGCCCCTTCTCTGTTAGCGACTGGCGTAAAAAGGCGCAGCCCATGGCGGCTGCGCCTTTTGAGCTTTCTGGTGTATCAGCTCGCCATCAAACCCACGCGATGGAACGTGTTGTTAAGATACCCGCGCGGGTTCCATGCAATGGCATGTGGCTGGGCCACCCCATCGGTGTCCGTGGCCCGCGCCCAAATCTCATAGTATCCCGCCTGAGGAAAGCTCACGGTCGCACGCCAATTCTGCCACGCGCCTTTGTTGACCGGTGCATCCAGATCCGCCGCTTGCCATGTCGCGCCAAAATCGATCGATACTTCCAATGTCGATACGGTCTTGTCTCCAACCCAGGCATGGCCGCGAACCTCCGTGGACATCCCCGTGGACACACCGTTCTCCGGGAAGGTGATCAGCGATTTGACCGGCATCGGCCCCATGATCACCATGTCCTCATCCGGCACATCTGTGCCCGGTGCCACGGGATAGGCTGGCACGCGGTAGGATTTACCGGTCATCTTTGCCCCATCATGGACCTGATCGCGGATTTCGATGCGGGTCAGCCATTTCTGCGAACACGACCCCGGCCAGCCTGGCACGACAAGGCGCAGCGGGGCTCCGTTCATAGGATGCAGCGGTCCGCCATTCATTTCAAACGCAATCAGAATGTCATCCCCGCTGGCCCGTTCAATCGGCAGCCCGCGCGACAGCGTGTCTTTTTCGGGGTCGCCTGAGAGGTGAATATCGGCGCCGTAGTGAGCGGTGTAGACCGCGTTGGATTGCACCCCTGCTGCCTCCAACACGTCCTTCAGGCGCACGCCAGTCCAGTTTGAACAGGCAATCGCGCCTGTCGTCCATTGGTTGCCGCGGGCGGGGGGATCAAATGCGGATCGACCATTGCCGCCACACTCAATATGCAAAGCACTGGTCACAACTTCGAATTGATCTTTGAGATCCTGGATTGACAGCGACAATGGCGTGTCCACGAACCCATCCACCGTTAGCGTCCAGCCATCCGCATCCATATTGTCCGGCAAAAGACCATTGTTGCGGATGAAATGCCGATTTGTGGGCGTGATCGCATCGTCCAGAAGATGTGCGGGTGTCTCGGCGTTGACCGGCCTGTCATTGAGCAGGCTCAGCCCGTCTTTGTCACCGAGCGGGTTTTCTTCGGCAAAGGCCGCGGGGATCAGACCTTCGGGAAAGTTCTTTCCGAAAGGCACCGTCATACCGGCAAAACCGCCAATGGCCGCTGCGCTGGCTGTGCCCAGAAACCGCCGACGCGCTCGATCAGGAACCTCGGCGTCTTGCGTCTCCTGCACGCTTGGTGTCACGCGCGTGTCTCGGCCCGGATCGGTCTTTGGGTCAAATGAATTGTCCATCAGTCTTCCTCCCTAGCAGTCAATGCTTCTAATGATGACCTAACGTCAACTTCTGTCAACCGTCATGCCCAAGCGTTGGCCTGTTCCTCCGATCCATGGGGCTGTCTTGAAGTTTGGCGGCCTCACCCAGAACCGGGCGAGAGACGGTCGGTAAAATTCCACACCTTGAGCCTCCTGGCCCAGAGGCCTATCTCTGACCAAAGAGTTTTCAGGAGCCTCCCATGATCCACCGCCCGCAGCCCGTCTTCGATGCCAACGCAACCCCCGGAGCGGACGGTTTGGGCGATCTTCCGGAATGGGATCTGACTGACCTTTACAGCAGCGAGGACGCCCCGGAACTCAAACGTGATCTGGACTGGCTGGAGGGCGAATGTGCTTCTTTTGCTTCAGATTACGAAGGCAAACTGGATAGTCTGGATGCAGCCGGGCTACTTGAATGCGTAAAGCGCAACGAGAAGATATCCTCCATTGCTGGCCGCATCATGTCTTTCGCGGGTCTGCGCTACTACCAGCTTACCACTGATGGAGGACGGACAAAATTTCTGTCCGACTGTCAGGAAAAGATCAACGCCTTCACCACGCCTCTTGTGTTTTTCACGTTGGAGCTCAACAGGCTAGAGGATGACGCGCTCGCCCGGATGATCTCTGAGAATGACGCGCTTGCCCGCTATAAGCCGGTACTTGACCGGATCCGCGCGATGAAGCCGCATCAGCTTTCGGATGAGTTGGAAAAGTTTCTTCATGATCTCGGTGTCGTCGGCGATGCTTGGGAGCGTCTTTTTGACGAAACCATCGCCGGGCTGACTTTTGAGGTTGACGGTGAGACCCAAGGCCTTGAGGCCACGCTCAACTACCTGACCGAACAGGACCGCACCAAACGCGAGGCCGCTGCACGGGAGTTGGCCCGCGTATTTGGTCAAAACATCCGTATCTTCTCTCGCGTTCACAACACCGGCGCGAAGGAAAAAGAAGTGCTGGATCGCTGGCGCAACATGCCAACGGCCCAGACCGCGCGCCATCTTTCAAACCATGTTGAGGCCGAAGTTGTTGATGCGCTGCGGGATGCCGTCGTCGCCGCCTATCCCAAGCTCAGCCACAGATACTACGAGCTAAAGCGCAAATGGCTGGGCCTTGATGTCATGCAGGTTTGGGATCGCAACGCGCCCTTGCCCATTGAAGACACGCGTACCGTAGATTGGCCGACTGCGCAGGGCATGGTGATGAATGCCTACACGGCCTTTGACCCGCGTATGGGTGAATTGGCAGAGCCGTTTTTCACCAAAGGCTGGATCGATGCGGGCGTGAAACCGGGCAAGGCACCGGGCGCATTTGCCCATCCCACGGTCACAGATGTGCACCCCTATGTGATGCTAAACTATTTGGGCAAACCCCGCGATGTGATGACGCTCGCCCATGAGCTGGGCCACGGCGTGCATCAGGTTTTGGCTGCGGGTCAAGGTGAGTTGCTGTCCTCCACGCCCCTCACTCTGGCAGAGACGGCGAGCGTTTTTGGCGAAATGCTCACCTTCCGCACGATGCTCGACAACGCGTCATCAGAGACCGAGCGCAAGGTGCTGCTGGCGGGTAAAGTTGAGGATATGATCAACACGGTCGTCCGCCAGATTGCGTTTTATGATTTCGAATGCAAACTCCACGCCGCGCGCCGCGAAGGTGAGCTCACTCCCGAAGACATCGGCACGCTGTGGATGTCTGTTCAGGGTGAAAGCCTTGGGCCTGCCTTTGAGTTCATGGACGGGTATGAGACGTTTTGGGCCTATGTCCCGCATTTTGTGCACTCGCCCTTTTACGTCTACGCCTATGCCTTTGGCGACGGCCTCGTGAATGCGCTTTACGCGGTGTATGAGGAAAGCCCGGACGGGTTTCAGGAAAAGTATTTTGACATGCTCCGCGCGGGAGGGTCCAAACACCACAAGGAGCTTCTGGCGCCCTTTGGTCTGGATGCCTCCGATCCGGCGTTCTGGGACAAAGGCCTTTCCATGATCTCCCGCTTCATTGACGAATTGGAATCGATGGAGGGCTAACGACCCTGTTTGGCGGTGATCCATCCGTTGAGCCGCCACATGCCCCAGGCCAAAGGGATCGCCGCCAACCCGCCGATGACATAGGCCAGCGGCTCATCCCCGAAGCTTTCAAACAACTGCGTATAGGCGTGGATCGCAGCGAAGGTGAGCGCGGTGTTAAAAAGGCCGCGATTGGCGCGGAAGGCAGCATAGGCCAGGGCCGTCACCAACAGGAGTGCCCAGAGGACGGCATAGGCCCCTTCTGCGATAAAAAGCGCGGTTTCGCGGAACGCATCGACCAAATCCTGATGATCGTCCCACTCCATGCCGCTCTCTCTCCACCGCGGCGGGCCCCAGATCGTCTCACCGATGTAGTCCCCGAAGAGAGAGCCCACGAGCGCGCAAAGGTTGGCTACAATGAAGCCTAACACCGCCAAGACCCGCGCATGCCGGGCTACACGCTCTGACCAATGTCGCGCGATCCAAAGGCTTGGTATGACAAGCAGCGCCATTTGCAGGATTGAGAGCGTGGGTTCAGGTGAGTAGAATACATAAGCGGCATGGAAATAGGCCGTTCCGGTGTCGAGCGCCTGCGCGAAAGGCACGATTGCAGCGGCGGAAACGGTCCGCACATCCGTGAGAAGGCCCGCCGCCAACACGAGCGCCGCACCGTAGAGGTAGCTCAGCGTGACAGGCAGCCCGGACGCGTCATAGGCCATGATCAAAAGCGCAAGCCCGATCAAATGCGCTGCCACCCCCATCAACAGGATCGCGCCTGTCACAAAGCGCGTCGTCAGCGTGCGACCCCATAGAACAGCGGCGCAAAGCGCCACGACCGCCCCCAAGGGCAGGAGTACCCAATGGGCCAAACTCTCATATTTGTCGATCAACTCAATCGCGGCCCCGCCCATGAGCATCCCTGCCCCGATCAAGGCAGAGGCATTCCCAAACATGCGCAGGCTCTCCGCGCTGCGCGCCAAGATCAAAAGCCCAATGATGAGAGCAACGCCCCCGAACACAGCAACCGAAAGCGCATCAGCCAACCAAAAAATCAACCCGCCGGTGGCTGCGATGATCCCGAAACACAGCACTGCATTGATCGCGAGCGTTACCATTGTGTCGCGCGCACGCGCTTCAATCTCGCGCGCCTGAACCGGGTTGATCACCCCGTCTGTAACCAGTTGGTCTGTATCCGCGATGGCGTGCATGGCCCTCTCCCGCAGGTGGCGTGGTGCTAATTTGAAGAGACGGCCCGGATTTGCAAGCCAAACGCATTTGTCCGATGCGCGGGGTGCGGTGCCACATCGGGCTATTGCGGCTGCGTCAGCACCATATAGTCCCGAAAATCCGGCGCACCGCCTTCAGCCTGCTCCATCATGCCTCTCAGCACTTTTATGGCCAAGGGCGATGTGACAGGCACAGAGTGATCCAACGCCCGGCCATCGGACAGCTCTGTAAAATCAAGCACCGTTACGCCCAAGCCCTGCACCTGCTCAGGCCCATCAATCACGCCCAGCCTTGGCTTGAACCCAGTCAGCAACGAGGACAGGTTGAGCGCGCGATCCTGTTGCGACACAAAGATAAGGAACGGGTCAGGCAAGGTTCCTATGGCCTGAGCTTGTTCGCGAAAAACGTCCGGATCAATATCGGGCGACATCAACGTCACCGAAGAAATACGGTTGAGCATCCCGCGGTTGCCGCGCAAAGCTGACTGGCGAAGGGTTTCCATCACCAACTGCGACCCCATCGAGTGACCAAGGATGTGTACGCGCCCGCCCGATTGCACGGTCAATGCGTTCAAAACCGCCTCGAATTCATCGCGTGAATAGAGCACGCTATCGCGATCATAGGCATAGCCGCGCGCATCGCCAGCAGAAGGCCATGAATAGACCAACCCGTTGTCAATCAGCCCGAAATCTGCCCGTATCTGAGCAAATCTGTAGACCGCGTTGGAAAACGTCACGTTGTAGCCATGTACATAGACCAGCGTTTCCCGATCTGATCCTCCGTCGCGCATGGCCGCGACCATTTTGGCCCCATCAGGGTAGACATGGCTGCCCGTCATGACAAAATCCGTCGCAGCATCAGGCACGTCATCCGGCCATTCGATATTGCCGGGGGTATGGGTCGGCGGGATCGACACGTCGAGATGTATGAATTTGAGGCCGGAGGGACGCTCCTGCCCAAAAATTGGCCCAAGGTTGTTGAGCTCAAGCTCAGTTGCGACAAAAACCCGTGTTTGCGTGGCCAATGGGCTGGGCTCGCCGAACTGTGCAACGTTGTGCGGCGCACAGGCTGCAACCACAAGAAGCAACGGCCCCAAGGTAAAGCGTGGATCAAACAAGACGCGTATCACGGCGCGGCGTCTCCCCAAACGGGTGATTGGTATGGGTTGGGTCTAGGCCAATCTGGTGCACTGGCAAAGCGTTTTGCGCATCGTGACCCTAACAAAATCGCGTATCTGCGGCGAAGATCAGCTGACCGCAAGCATCAGGACGCCACAAAGCAAAAGGGCCCGGATCATGCGGGCCCTTAGGTGTCTTGTCTTATCCCAATGACATTAGGCGCTTGTCATCATGCCTTTCTCTTGTGCCAAACTGCGCATCCGCTTTTGCAGCTTTTCAAAGGCGCGCACTTCGATCTGGCGGATACGCTCACGGCTGACGTCGTATTGCCCGCTCAATTCTTCCAAGGTAACGGTCTGGTCGCTCAACCTGCGTTGCGTCAGGATATCCTTTTCGCGGTCATTGAGCACGTCCATAGCATCTGCCAGAAGCGCGCGACGCGCCTCGAGCTCGTCCTTTTTCTCATAGTCCCCGGCCTGATCAGCATCTTCATCTTCCAGCCAGTCCTGCCACTGCATGGCGCTGTCTTCGTCTGATCCGACGGTTGCGTTCAAAGACGCGTCTCCTCCGGACATCCGCCGGTTCATTGAGATCACTTCTTCTTCGGTGACACCCAAATCATGGGCAATCCGCGCCACGTTTTCGGGGCGCATATCGCCTTCTTCCAACGCGCCAATGCGGGACTTGGCTTTGCGCAGGTTGAAGAAAAGCTTTTTCTGGGCGCTTGTCGTGCCCAGTTTGACCATGGACCAGCTGCGCAGAATGTATTCCTGGATGCTCGCCCGGATCCACCACATCGCATACGTCGCCAAGCGAAAGCCTTTTTCCGGATCAAATCGTTTGACCGCCTGCATCAGACCCACATTGGCCTCAGAAATCACCTCAGCCTGCGGCAAGCCATAGCCGCGATAGCCCATGGCGATCTTGGCCGCGAGGCGCAGGTGGCTAGTGACCATTTGATGTGCGGCGTCGGTGTCTTGTTCTTCGACCCACCGTTTGGCCAGCATGTATTCCTGTTCCGGCTCCAAGAGCGGGAATTTGCGTATTTCCTGCAGATACCGGTTCAGGCCGCCTTCAGGCGTCGGTGCGGGAAGATTTGCGTAGTTTGCCATTGCCCTCATTTCCTCCGTTTACGGCTCTCTCAGAGTGATGTTTTTGATCCAATGTTTCGAGCCTTAACATTCCAGATATGGTCTCAAACCAGCGTTTTCAAGCCTGTGGACCTCAACCGCTTAACGGTCATTTAATGCGGCCCGCGTTGCAAAACACCTCTATGACAAGCTTCTCACGCAAGTGTGCAGGCTGTTACAGAGTGTCTTAATCCCTCAGAGCCATGATCAAATCTTTAAGGTCTTGTGGATAACTCACTTCAAACCGCAAAGTCTCCCCGTGCACTGGATGGTCAAACCCCAAAGTCTTTGCGTGCAACGCTTGACGGGAAAACTGCGCGAGGGCCTTGATCGCCGGATCTCCCAATGCGCCAGTTTTGATTTTGCGCCGCCCGCCATAGACCGGATCCCCGACAAGACCATGCCCTATATGCGCCATGTGCACGCGGATCTGATGGGTGCGCCCGGTTTCCAACCGACACTCAACCAATGAGACCGAAGGGGGCAGGCCAAAAGGCTGCACCACACGCGTCCGAGTGATGGCATGGCGGCCCCCGTTGAACACGACCGCCTGTTTCTGACGATCAGTCTTGTGCCGCGCCAGCTGTGTGGTGATCTTAACCGTGTTTCCCACCTCAGAGGACACTCCTTTAATTCCACGTAACCGCGGGTCTCCGATGTCCGGTACCCCGTAGACCAAAGCCGTATAGACCCGATCAACGCTGTGGTTTTCAAATTGTTCCGCCAGCCCGTGATGCGCCCGGTCACTTTTGGCAACAACCAACAGCCCGCTTGTGTCTTTGTCGATGCGATGCACGATGCCGGGGCGTTTTTCGCCGCCCACACCGGACAGACTGTCTCCGCAGTGATGCAAGAGCGCATTGACCAAGGTGCGCTCGGGTGAGCCGGGCGCAGGATGCACGACCATGCCTGCAGGTTTGTTCACCACGATCAGGTCGTCATCTTCAAAAACAACGTCCAGCGCGATGTTTTGGGCGACAATCTCGGTCTCTTGCGCCATCGGCACGTCAATCTCGATGAGATCGCCTTCCGCAACACGCGCCTTGCCATCTTGGGTGACAATCCCATTCACCCGCACGAAACCTTCCGCAATCAGCCGCGCCAGCCGGGTTCGCGACAACGCGGCCGCCTCTGGCACATCACGAGAAAGCGCCTTATCAAGACGCGGTGGCGGCAAGGCCGCGATTGGAAAGCTCAGCAGGGTTCCCCTCATGGCAGACAGCCCTCAAACCTCGCCGGTTGATGCCGGCACCGTCAAATATCTGCGTTGGCTGGTGACCATCCTGACAGCCACCATGGTTTTGGGGTTCATAGTGATCGTTGTCCTGTTTGTCATCCGCTTCTCGGGCACGTCAGCGTTAGAACTGCCCGATACCATAACCTTGCCTGACGGCAGCACACCATTGGCCTTCACTCAAGGCACGGATTGGTACGCTGTGGTCACGCAAGAAGACCAAATCCTGATATTTGATCGCGAGAGCGGCGATTTGCGCAAATCCATAGATGTAAAATAGCGCGGGCGCGCCTCACATAAGCAACGCATCCCATGCAGCCACAACTTCGCGCGAAATGGACGTTGCGCTATGGGCCCAGTTTTGATCCGTTTGCTTGTAGGGAAGCCTGATATGAGGTGCGACATGGCGTTTGAGCCTGTCATTGGGCAGGAGTGTCACCGCCTTTGTCGGGTCCGCGGTGTTGCTGAGCAAGCCATCCATAACACAACCGGCCAAGGCGCGGGTCAAAAGCCCCGGCCCAGTTTTGAGCCACACCTTGTCATTGTCACGCCGCAAAAGCGCGGCGCAAGCCATCTCTCGGGCGGTTTTGATCACCACATGACCAGGCGGCGCATAAAGCACGTTGTTGCTTAGACAGCCAAAGGTTTCGAAGAAAAATACCGCTCCTCTTGTGCCCGAAAGCAGCGCATCCGGCGCGCCGGTCAGGCGATCATCGGCATCCACGTAAAGCCCGCCTTGCGCCTCCAGAAGGCATAGGCGCAAGAAATCGGCCTGCTCTGCCGCGCGACGTGCCATTCTGAACGCGCGTGGGTGATCACCGTCAAAGGTTTGCGCCAACCACGCCAATGCGTCGCCGCGGTTGAACCGCTGGTAGGACCAACCATCGATGCGCTGCCAGCTTTGCATGATGTGACCCACCATCTCAGGCACGTCAGGTTTGTCCCAGTACTGATAGATGCGACGCACGCGATCCGATTGCGCCGCCTCTTGATCAGGCAAGCCACGCGGCAGGCAGCGCAAGATCTCGGCCGCTGGATGGTAGTAAGATGTGACGTCGTGGCGTGTGACCTCTTGCGCAGTGACATCTGCACGAGAGGCGTCACAGATCCGCTTTTCATCTGCGACAGAGCCCAGAAACGTGGCGCGCAGATGATGGCGGTGTTTGGCCATAACCGCATAGCCCAAACGCCGAAAATCTCTGACCTCACCAAAAAAAACATTCATCCGCAGACATTCAAAGGATTTGGCGTAGCGAGTGTCTTGTCTCTCCAATGCTTGATGCGCGCACCAAGCCTCATCAAATCGCCCGGCAGCCTTCAAAAGATCCAGCGCGCGCGCGCGTTTTTGCGGGTTGGACAAGTAAGGGTTCAGCTTGGACAAAAGATCGCCCGCACGCGCCATATCACCTGAGTTCAAGCACGCTCTGAAAAGGGCATCCCGCAATCTCATATCCTGCGGCCAACGTCGCGCCGCCCAGCGCAAGTAGCGCGTAGCCAGGGGCGTGCGCCCTGTCTCTGCGACGGCTTTGGCCAGTCGGATTGCTTCCTTTGCATTATGAGCTCTGGCATAGGCCACGCGCGCCAAGGAATAGGCTGCTTCAGGGCCATCCAACAGACGACGCGCTGTCATATCGAATTCAACGCGCGCGGCGGGTTCTATTTTCGCTGCGATACATCGCTCCACTGCCTGTGCCCGCTGATGATCAAGTGTGGCGCAGGCCCATTGAAGGCACTCTAACGCCTGCGTTTCTTCAATCTGATCCCGCGCGAAACACGCGTTCAATACGGACGCCGCGAACGCGCCATCGGAAAGGTCTTTGCTCACACGCAGAAGCCGCAGACCGGCAAGGGCGGGCAAACTCTCCAAGTGATCGCGCAAAGCTTGCGTCGCTCGTTGAATACGGTCCAGGTCCCCTATCTTGTCGGCAAGCTCCAGATAGCGCACCCAGAGGATCGCCTGGTTTGGCCGCTCCACAATAGGGCTGCGATGGTCGCTACTCATCTTGCAACAACACGTCCTCCAAAATCTGGAAAGCCACCATCGTGTCGCCTCGCCCAGCTGCCACTTCCACGCGGCCAAGGATGGCATTTTGATTATCTGGTTCGCGGCTCAGGAGGTCTTTGAAAACTCTGTCAGCCTGCGCGGTTTCGCCCATGTCGAGCACAAGCTTGCCATAAACTTCGAGCACTAAGCTGTTGCCCGGCTGCAAGGCCAGAGTGGTGTCCAGCTCCTTCTTCGCTTCTGGCAAGCGGCGCGCGCGCACGAAAAGACGCGCCACCTTAAGGCTTAGCGCATGATCGTCAGCAAGATGCCGCTGCCCTTCACGCAGGGCTTGGATGGCTGCCTCTATACCTGCCTGTTCCATCACGGCATCGCTTAGCCGCATCCAGGCTATTCTCTTCTTCGGAAAGTAAGCGGCAGTCATACGCCACACAGTCACCGCCGCCTCGCGCCCAACGCCGGCGGCAAGCCATTCGCAGCTTGGCTGGACTTGGCGCAAAGACAGCTTCGGCAATTGAAAGACAGCCGCCAAAGCGTCAAGCGCTGCAGTCGCGTGGCCTGTCTCCGCCAGTGCAATTGCCAACAAAAGCAATGGACGGGCTTCTTCAGGTTCATCTGCCTGCCAGCGGCGAACGTGTGCCAAGGCCGCTTCTGCTTCGCCTTGCCGAAGGAGCGTTTCCACAAGCAATTCGCGTCCGGCACGGTGACAGGGCCGCGCGTCAAGAAGGCTGTGCAGCGCTGTCACGGCAGAAGCCAGATCACCCTCGTCTCGCCAAGCGCGAGCGAGGGTGATCCACAAACCGTAATCACCGGGGCGCACGGTGTTACACGATCTCATTGCCTCATGCGCCGCAGAAAGGTTCTTTGCCTTCCACGCGGCCCGCGCCAGTCGCCTAAGCACCGTCTCATCTTCAGGAAAGAGCCGGGAAGCATCCTGCGCATATTGCAAAGCGCGCTTTGGCTGCTTCAAGCCATTTGCGATCTCAATCTGCGCCAGTAACGCCTCTTTATCATGAGGCGAAACGGCCCGAATGCAGCGCGAGAGCGCCTCAGCCCGCGTCCAAAGCGACAGCGGCAGTTCTTCATTTAGCTGTAAGATCAAACGGATCACGTGACGCGCAAGATCGGCTTTAGCCGGTTCACCCGACACGTCTTTTGACCCATCCAGTATCGCATCTGCCACAGCTTCAAGATGCCTGGCAAGCTTTCGGGTACACGTGTTTTCTTCAACCAATTTTAACCCCGCCACACCGGTTTCACCTTAGACATGCCCCAAATGACGCACCCTTCACCTGCGTAACCCTAAAATTCTCGCACACACAACCATGACGAGATTATTACATTTTTCACAAAACACGCAAAGAGGGTAGACAAAGCCAAGTTATTTGCACCAAAACAGACGTGTCCGTATGGCCCTGTTTCGATCCTCAATGAGTAAACATGTCAAATCTAAAAAAACATTTGGACGTGAAAATTCTGCAATATTGTTCGGTCTGCGGTGCTTTGGAGACCTTTCGCTTTTCTACAGGCGACGCGCGTGACGATGGAGCTTGTCGGGCCTGTGGAGCCGTTTTGAAGGTTCGAGATGCGGCGCACCTTCTACTGAATCATACATCCCATGGGCGAGTTTTATCGCTCAAGGAACTTCAACAGAAACAACCCAAAGATGTTCCTCGGATCGTGGAATTTGCCTACAGCTCGGCCATGGCCAAGCAAATGCTGGGCCACCCATGTTATGAACAGGTTTACTTCTGGCTCAGTGGTCGAACACAAACAACATCAACAGGCCATAAAATCCCCTTTTGCGATCTACACGCCACCGGTTTCGAAGATGCTTCGCGCGACGTCATCATCACAAATGATGCGCTTGGTTTTGTAACAGAGCTTGGCCAAGTCCTTCAAGAAATGGCCCGCGTTATTCGGCGCGGCGGAGCCTTCATCGCCATCAACAAGGTCGACTGGCCCGTGCCAAGTCAAACGGTAGAATTTGATGGCCAGATGCAAAAACTCTACCGGGTCCCAGACGGCACCATGCCGCTGAGGAGAAAAATCGGCTCCGATTTGCGGGATCTGTTTGCCAAGAATGGCTTTCGATTGATGCTCCGTGAGATCGGGTTTTCGACGGCCAAAACGCGGAACTTTTCCTTGGTTGGAGTGCGCTTGTGACCCCAATCACAGATCAGGCCACAGATCAGGCGCAAACCCAAGGCGCGAGGTGCTCCTTCTGCCACGCGTATCTTCCCGGAGAATTAGCAACGCATGTGGAAGGCGGGTGTCAAACATGTGGGGCGTCCTGGCGAGATCACTACGTGGCAGAGCTTTTGATGGGGTTCGAATGCCTGGACGGGGTTCGCAACTTCGACAGACTTTCGCAAACACTTGATCAGCGTGGCCGTCAGATTGCGGTGATTGGACGGCTGTTCAAGCGCCCTCAAACCAAGTTTCTAGGCCGGTACCATCAGTTCAATGCAGAACAGCTGCGCAAGATCACGCGGCGGCGCTTGCGTCTGCCGGCCAGAGCCGCATCCCTTGATTATCTCTTGGTCAGTGATGCCAGATCGATGATCTTTCCTTTGGAAGAGGCCGCGCGGGTACTAAAGGACAATGGCGTTTTGGCTGTGTTCTGGCAAAGGGCCACTCGGCTTTCTCTAGGAGCAGGCCTACCAGATCAAACACAAACCGAATTTCACGTTGACACACCTTTGGTAGATTTATCGCGGCAAGCGGGGCTGGTGGGGTGGATTGAGCGCCCGGGATTGGGTGTTTCGCGCATTCAACACTTGCAAAGCTTTGTTGCCATCAAGCCACCAGTCGATCGTGATGCTTTGGCCCGCAAGAGCACAGAGCCGAGCAGCTTTGCCTCTGAGACATTCTGAAGAAGGCCGCGACGTTGCCCAAAGACACACTCAAAACCGCCCGCACGCCAACGATGATCGGCGCAGAAGACGTGGCACTGTTCTCGCAACCAAGTGACTTTTCATGGATACTTGAGCTCAACGGTGAATGCTGGCTGGTAGATACGGGCAGCAGCGGTCTGGCGCTTTGTGGGTATTGCAAACTCCGCATGGACCGAGGTGGCTATGATCGGCGCCGCAACACTTGCAAGGGTGTGGTTCGCGTTATTTCAGAGACCGAGGATGAGACTTGCATTTTAGGCTTCAGAAATTGGTCAGGTAAGGCGCTGAACAGGTTTGTGGAAATCAAGGCGCATTACTCATCGGTGACCAGTCTCAAATGGATCTCTGGGCATCACCAAGACGGTTGGATTGATGTCGACGCTGTCTTGCGCGTCGAAGGGGCGGAGATGGTGGAATTCGAGATGTATCTTCCGGAAGCTGACAATCGAACTGAGACGAAAATCATCGACTTCCTGTATCACAGCGATCCAATTGCATCCGTAACCCTTGTCCGAGGCAAAGTGAACCGCGTGGCGATCCCGACCTGTATGGCCAAACAGGACAGCATCGAATTGCTGATAGAATGTGAATACGCAGAAGATGTACCAAGCAACAGGGATGCAAGACTTCTCGGATGTGTTGTCACGAAGGTCGGATTGATCGAGGGCGCGATGGATCCGAACCCGCTATGACATCTCAACGCGACAATCGAATATCCAACTACCGATGCAACGTCATTACTTTGTTGGAAGAGATCGAAAGACGCGACGCTGAAAACTCCGGTCAACGTGCTGAGATTGCATGTCTCAAGGACAAACTGAACAAGGCGAAAACGGACAGCGCGACACAGCCCGTCACGATGCAAACATGCCTTGAAAAAGCAAAGCCAAAAGGTCGCGCGGCGGTGGTATGTTGGGATCTTGGCCACAATCCCGCTGGGCGCGCCGTTGTGATCCATGATCTGTTGGCACAGGAGTGGGAGGTTGATCTCGTCGGGCCGGTTTGGGATCGGTATGGAGACGAGGTATGGTCCCCAATTGCAAATTCAAATCGGTCGATCCTCTCCTTCAAGGCCAGCCGGTTCGAAGATTTCTACCCCAAAGCGCTCGGGTTTGCCGCAGGTCAGGTTTATGATCTGGTTGTGGTGGTGAAGCCGCGACTGCCGGGATTGCTCCTTGGAGGCCTTATCCAAAAGGCCAGCCGCTGTCCCATCGTGCTGGATATCGATGATTTCGAACTGTCCTTTTTTAAAAATAAGACACCGGCCTCTCTGGACGAATTGGAAGCAGCTGGTGCTGCCGGATTGGATTTGCCTTATGAGGAACTTGCAACGCGCGCGTGCGAAAGTGTGATTTGTCATGTCCGCTCGAAGACTGTTTCGAATGTTGCCTTGCGCGCACGTTACGGCGGGATGCTCGTGCGTCATGCACGCGACGAAGAGCTATTTGATCCTGCGCGGTGTGATAGAGCCAAAGCGCGCCGCGCGCTCGGTGTCGAAGACACTGATTTCGCGATTGTTTTTGTCGGCACACCGCGCCCGCACAAAGGCATCTATGACGTGGCCAAAGCTCTGCATGAAATGGAAGATAAGCGGTTTGTGCTCCACATCATTGGGGCCGTCAAAGACCAAGCCATGCGGGATATTCTGGCGCTGTATGACAAGGCGCGCATCGTCTATCATCCCAATTGCGAGATGCATGATTTACCGGAAAAACTCGCGGCGGCAGATGCGTTGGCGTTGCTTCAAGATCCTGATCACCCAATCTCACAGTATCAAATTCCGGCCAAAGTGTCTGATGGCGCGGCCTTCGGACACCCCATTTTGGCCACCAATGTGCCCCCGCTCCGCGATCTCTTTCCACTGGGCATCTTGCGGGAAACCAAACGCGGCGCGCAGCTGAAACAAGACCTTGCAGCACTGATGCGCGCGCGCATATCGGGCGAAGCCCGACACCAAAGACAAACAACGCGCGCCGGTTTCGTGGCGGAACTGGGTCATCAGGTCAACGGGCTGCGCCTGTCATTTGCCATCAAAGACGCCAAAGAGGCTTTGACCCTGCCAAAGAGCATGGATCGTCTCCTACGTCATGCGCAAACCATGTACAGCTTGATGCGACTTCAGGCTCACGCGCCTTCCTCTCCGCCAATTTTGCGTCACGGTGCGCCCGACGTTGTTGCCTTCTGGAAGCAAAATGACAGCAAGCTCTTTGGGCGCCGTTGCGACATGCTGCTGAGCCACTTGCAAGCCTCTGGCGTTGTGGGGCGTATTCTTCGCTTCGATGCACCGCAACCTATGCAGGCCATGCACCGGCTGGTGACCGGGCAAAACCAAAGCCCGCAATCCGTGGACTATCTTGTACAGCAAAACATGATCGACGATCAGTTTGGGCTGCGCGACACAGACATGCAGCTTTATCGGACCTATCTTTATGGCGACAAAACCCTTCCGACAGGCGCGCTTCCGGATGTTGGAAAATCACAGGCGGATGTCGTCACCTATGTCCGCAGACAGATGCATGAGCTGGGAATTGACCCGTACAATTCCATAGCCTGGGTTTGCCCGATCGTGTTCGATTTTCCGGCCATCTCTCAAGCGATCCCATTCAAGAGACAGATTGCCGACTTGATCGATGATCAGCGGACTTTTCCAATGCAGGAAAACTACCGGCAGCGCATCGTGCAAAGCTATGAGGCATGCCTACCCCTGTTCGACACCGTGCTCACCAATTGTCAGCCGATGGTCACGTCTTTCGCTGGGATCAGAAGCGATATTCGTGTGGTGCCAAACGGTGCGGAAGTCCCAGAGGACGTTGCCGACATTTCACCGATGCGCGCAATATTGCGGTATGGGTCACCCATTATTGGCTATGTCGGCAACCTGCGGGATCGGTTCGATTGGTCTCTGCTGGCGGCCACGGCCGCGCGTTTGCCTGACGCACGTTTCGTGATCGTAGGCGGCGGTGCGCGGGAGGAAGACACCGACATCGTGAAGACCATGCCCAATGTGTATCTGCACGGGCCCGTGCCCTATGATCAGGTGCAACGCTGTATTCGTGCCTTTGACGTCGCAATCATGCCTCATGAGAAAAGCGATCAGACATCGCGTATGAACCCGCTCAAGATCTACAATTATGTGGCCCTGCAGCGCCCGATTGTCACAACACATGTTGGCAATATCGACGATGCGCTTATGCCATACCTACGCTTTGCCGATGGTCCAGAGGCGTTTGCCGCGGCCATCGAAGCGGCCTTGCATGAACCACTCACCGACAAACCTGGCTTTGCCGAAGCGGTTGCGTCAATTTCTTGGGAAAAGCGCGCAGCGGCCGTGGCGGAGTACATCGTTTGAGTATGCAGCGCCCCCAAGATGGTCCTATCCTGCAGGGTGATAGCGCCCCGATCTCTCATCATGAGTTCTGCACCTTCTGCGGCGTTTTTGGTCCAATGCTGGAGACCAAGCCAAACCGTCCGTTCAGCCACAATTGCGCAGCGTGCGGCGCGTCGGTGCGTCATCGCGGCCAAGCTGGCGCGCTGCTTTCACTCTACGGAAAAGGCAGATGGCGTGATTTTACATCGGCCGTCAAAGACGGGGCTTTTGCCAAACTTGATATCTATGAGATCGCCATCAAGGGGCCCCTCAAACGCCACCTCCAAAACTCTGACCGCTACGTAAACTCATACTTTTGGGAAGACCTGGCGCCAGGCGCGTGGAAGGGCGCGGTGCAGTGCCAGGATCTGACGCGTCTTACCTATGCTGACGCGTGTTTTGATCTGGTGCTGTCAACGGAGGTGATGGAGCATGTTCATGACCCATGGAAAGCCTTTGAGGAGGTGGCGCGCGTCCTACGCCCTGGCGGCTCCTACGTGTTTACAATCCCTGTGCGGCTTCCGTTGCCACCAGCCAGCATCACGCGCGCTACCTTAAATCCTGACGTCCAAATTGAGCACCTTTTGCCCGAGAGGTATCACAGGTCCGGGATCGGCGGGGACTCTCTGGTGTTTACAGATTTTGGATCGGACATTTTTGACCGTGTCCGTGAGATCGGGCTTCACATGACCAGCCACATCGCATCCAACGCCAACACGACCGACAGTCAGTTTTGCACGTTTGTTGCGACCAAATACGTGTGATGGCAGCATCACATGCCGTCTTTTGCTCTGCTATCCGTAAAATGGTACCGCCTCCCCGGCTCGAACGGGGGACCTCTAGATCCACAATCTAGCGCTCTAACCTACTGAGCTAAGGCGGCCCTGCAGCGCCATATGCCAAAGGGCGAGGGCTGATGCAACTGTCAAAAACTATACCCTTCAAAACAAGCGGCATGTTCAGGGCCTCAGTTAAGCGACCCACAAGGCAGTCGGGACAATCACGCAGCGGTTTCGCGATCCGTCATATGGCCAAGATCCGGGGTGTAGATGCGAAAGCCATTTCGCCCTTCTTCCTTGACAACATAAAGCGCTGTATCGGCTTGTTCCATTAATGTCTTTGGATCAGCAGACGCGAGATCAGTGGCAATGCTGATACCAATGCTCGCCGACACATGCAGAGCGTCCTCTCCAAACGCAATCGGCTCTTCTATTTCAGTCACCAAACGCTGCGCTAAGCGGGAAACTTTCGCCTCATCAATCACACCTGGCATAACGAGGATAAACTCATCCCCGCCATGGCGCGCGACAGTGTCTTCGAGCCGTGTCACGCTTCGCAAACGATCTGCCACGCTTTGCAAAACGGCATCACCTGCAGCATGACCATACGTGTCATTCACCTCTTTGAAGCGATCAAGATCGACATGCATCATGGTAAAGCCAGTACTGCGCGCCATCATGTTCCCGATTGCCTGATCCATCGCGCGGCGATTGCCCAAGCCGGTGAGCAGATCCGTCACAGCTTGTTCTTCTGCTTCGCTGCGCGCGCTTTCAAGGCGGGTATTGAGATGGCGCAATTCTTCCATCACCGCGCTTTTGGCCTCGACCAAATAAAGCATTTCGACCGTTAGATCTGTAACGGCGAAGTCCTCACCCGAAAGCACGTAATCCCGTACGGCATCAATCACGGAGATGCCGAAAGACAAACTAAGGACCGCGCCGTTCTCAACACCTGGCACCGAGCCCTCAGGCAACGGGGCAATCACACCTTTGAGCTCCGTGTGCGGGGCGCTTCTTGTCACAAAATGCAGTTTGCGACCCGGTTCCGCGATCAGGCTTTCCATACTGTGCAACGTTTTCGGCCGACGCAGATCTAAAAAGTCCAAAAGCGGTGTGCCGATAAGAGGCTGATCCTTGCTTAGCTTGAGAACCGCAGCCCCGGTGGCACAGATCCGTCCATCGCCGTCTACCACAATGTACCACGGGCAAAGCACATTCAGCATATGTTCGAGCCCAGATAAAGATTTGATTGAATTTGTCATCCTGCCTTCACCCCTAATGCAAATTCGCGCGCTTCGGCAAATGCCACTTCCAGCAAAATGACCTCAATCACCTCATGCCCCGGCCCATCCTGCCTATGATTGAGAAACACGAGCGCGCCATAATCGTCGGCCATAGCGCGCAGGAGGCCAAGCATAACATGGCCAAATAAGTTGCCGGTTTCCGGTGTTGCCATCACAGTCAGCGCGAAAGTTGTCGGATCCACCTCCTGCAGTTCCAGGTGCGGCATAGGCAAATCCGGCACGGCCAGTTGCGCGCGGGCTGGAAGCTCATCGAGAGAGTTCAAAAACTCAACAAACCCTGTGCCACCAAAGCGCAACAGACGCCGCAATGCTTCGGTATTGGGAGAGGTCACCAAGTAAGTGCCCAGGTCTTCCAACACTTCCTCTTGCCGCTTGTTCAACGCCTCTGCCAGCGCACCGACAACGCGCTCTGTGACGTCGCGCGCGTAGGGCAGCATCGCTTCGAAGGTCGAAAAGTCCAACCCGGCCGATTGCGCCACCGACGTCCAAAATGCATCACCATAAGTGTCCCGCGCAAATCTTTCGACCGCGCGATTGATAAGCCCGTGCAAACCCCGCCTCCACAACTAGGTTTCGGCAACGTGCCACAAGCAAGATTAACAAGGACCCAACAGATTCAATTGTCGTTAATTTTTGACCTGCAGCGGGACGGTTTTGATCTTCATGCGCCTTAGAAATCTGTCGGCGCACCGCCTTCACGTTTGCGCTTCTCCACAAACTCCGAAAGCTCTTCACGGATTGCCACATCCATTGGCGGGGCCTCAAAATTTGCAAGAATATCGTGAAATTGTTGATGCGCGCGCTGCGGCGTCCACACACCACCCGCTGCCTCCCACGCTTCAAAATTGCGCCAATCGCTTAGGAAGGGTTGGTAAAACGCGGTGGTATAGCGATCTTGCGTGTGCTGGATACCGAAGAAATGGCCCTGATCGCCCACCTCGCGCACGGCCTCAATGGCAATCTCATCAGGTCCCGTTTGCGTCAGCATCGGATCCATATAGCGTTGAATATGCTGTAGAATTTCGCAATCCATGATGAATTTTTCAGGGCTGGCAATCAGCCCGCCTTCCAGCCATCCGGCGGCGTGATACACCATGTTGGCACCCGCCTGCACCGCCGACCAAAGACTATTGGATGTCTCCCAAATCGCTTGCCCATCAGGCACATTGGCCGCGCACACACCTGAGGCCCGCATCGGCAATCCGTAAAACCGGGCCAATTGCCCGGTCATCTGCGTGGCGCGCATGTATTCGGGCGTCCCAAAGGCTGGTGCGCCAGATTTCATATCCACATTCGACGTGAAAGTTCCAATCGCGCAGGCCGCGCCGGGCCGCACAAGCTGCGCCAGAACCACAGCACAGAGCCCTTCGGCGAGCGATTGCGCAACGGCCCCCGACATCGTGACCGGCGCCATGGCACCTGCAAGCGTGAATGGCGTGACCACCAGACCCTGATTGCGCCGCGCCAGCCGCATCCACCCGTCCAGCATGGGAATGTCATGCTTTAAAGGCGAAGTGGAATTGATGTTGGTGTACATGCGCGGCGTAGCGTCAAACTCTTCATGGGTCAAACCACCCGCGATGCGCACCATCTCCATCACATCCTCGACCCGTTCTTTGCCCAAGCAGTAGGCGTGTGCGACCTTGTCGGTGAGGGTCAGCTTGTCATAGAGCGCATCAAGATGGCGGATCGAGGCGTGCACATCCTGCGGCTCTACAGGGTAGCCGCCAATGAAGTGGATGCAGTTGAAATGCTGGCTTAGCTTGAAGAAATTCGCGCACATGTCCCGCGTTCCAGTGACTTTTTTGCCAATGGCCATATCCCAATAGCTGGGAGGAGAGGACACATTGCCGAAAAGCAGGTTCTTGCCGCCCATGGTGATCGTGTGGGCGGGGTTGCGCGGTGTGATTGTCCAGGTCGACGGGGCAAGACCCACCTGTTCCATCACGAAGTCGCGCCCCATGCGGACATTTTCGCCGTCGATGATGCACCCGCCTGATGCTTTCAGGATCTCCAGCGCTTCGTGGTTGAGAAATTCAATGCCGATCTCTTCGAGAATGCGCATCGCGCCATCGTGAATGGCCTGCACGCCTTCCTCGGACAAAGGCTCTGTCGGGCGGTCAATGTTGATCGGCGGGTTCCACGGCATCTGCTGGGTCGTGGCCGATCCCCGCCGCTCCGCATTGCCTGCACGCCCGCCGCCGCGCTTTCTGCGTTTGGTTTCTGCCGCCATTGGGACTCTCCGCTGATGTCGGGGTTTAGAGAACCATTTGGCGCGTGACATGGTATGCCCGTTTGCGACAAAGTTTGTCGCTTAGCCTTCCTGGGAAGGATAAGCCGGCGTGCGCACCACAAAAGCAAAACCCCGGCCATCACAGACCGGGGTTTTCAGCAATCCGTAGGCCGGGGTTTAGCCCGGCATCCGTTTCACCCTTTTTCTTCGATGATCTCAACCAGATGCGGGATCTTGTTTACCATGCCGCGCACGGAAGGGGTGTCTTCCAACTCGCGGGTCTTGTGCATCTTGTTCAGACCAAGGCCCACCAAGGTCGCGCGCTGCTCTTTGGGGCGGCGAATGGGGGAACCAACCTGTTTGACAATGATTGTCTTTGCCATGGGTCTCTCTCCTTAGCTCGCAGCTTCTTCAGCAGGTGCGTCTACCGCCGGTGCGTCATCACGGCGCAAAATATCCGCCACCTTCTTGCCACGACGCTGAGCCACCATACGAGGGCTGGCCTCCTTGCCGAGACCGTTCAGCGTGGCGCGGATCATGTTGTAAGGGTTCTGCGAGCCCACAGACTTTGCGACGACATCCTGCACGCCCAGCATCTCAAACACGGCACGCATCGGACCACCGGCGATGATCCCAGTACCAGTTGGAGCCGTCCGCATTACAACCTTACCAGCCCCGTGACGCCCTTCCACATCGTGGTGCAGCGTGCGGCCTTCCTTGAGCGGAATGCGCACCATCTGGCGCTTGGCCTGCTCGGTGGCCTTACGGATCGCCTCAGGCACCTCTTTGGCCTTACCCTTGCCAAAGCCCACGCGGCCTTTCTGATCGCCAACCACGACGAGGGCAGCAAAGCCAAAGCGTTTACCACCCTTCACGGTTTTCGATACGCGGTTGATCGCCACAAGGCGGTCTGCGAATTCCGGTGCTTCGTCGCGATCACGACCCCGGCGGTTGTCATCTCTTGCCATTATGGCGTCCTTTCCAAGTGGCGCAGGGCGCGCCGTTTATCCAATCCCAGTGCCGCGGATCAGGTCCGGGGCCCGGATCATCGAGACAGGCCAGCATGGCCCGTCTTCTCGTTTAAATTTTCAGGCCACCCTCACGGGCCGCATCGGCAAGCGCTTTGATCCGACCGTGGAAAAGAAATCCACCGCGATCGAAATACGCCTCCGTCACACCGGCTTTTTTGGCGCGCTCGGCAATTGCGGCACCCACTTTCTGGGCCGCACTCATGTCGTTCTTGCCGCCGGTATCAATCCCCTTCTCAAGCGAAGAGGCGGAGGCCAGCGTTACGCCTTGCACGTCATCGATCAACTGTACGCTGATATTCTTTGACGAACGGTGAACGCTGAGGCGCACGCGACCCGCGTTGACCTTGCGTAATTTACTGCGAACGCGCATGCGGCGTCGCTGAAACAATGCTCTTTTGCTTGTTGCCATCTTTCTCGCGTCCTTACTTCTTCTTGCCTTCCTTTTGGAAGATATACTCATCCTTGTAGCGGATGCCCTTGCCCTTATAGGGCTCTGGGCGGCGCCAATCGCGGATATTGGCCGCGACCTGTCCGACGAGCTGCTTGTCGTGGCCTTCCACGATCAATTCTGTGGGCTTCGGCGCTGTCACGGTCACACCGGCCGGCACCTCAAAATCCACATCATGGCTGAGGCCGAGGTTCAGTTTGACAATGTTGCCCTGCACCTGTGCACGGTAGCCAACGCCACGGATCTCAAGCTCCTTCTTGAAGGGCTCTTTGGACCCGTGAACCATGTTGGAGATCACGGTGCGGGTCATGCCCCACTGCTGCTTGGCCCGCTTGGAGCCTCCGCGCGGGGTTACCGTCACTGCGCCGTCTTCCACGGTCAGCGACACATCGTCGGTGGCCGTAAAGGATTGTGTGTCCTTGGGGCCTTTGATCTCAATGGTCTGGCCGCTGAGCGTCGCAGTGACGCCATCGGGCAGAGCCACAGGTTGTTTTCCGATACGAGACATGTGCGATCTCCTTAGAATACGGTGCAGAGCACTTCGCCGCCGACATTGGCCGCACGTGCATTTGCATCCGACATCACCCCTTTGGAGGTGGAGACAATCGACACGCCCAGGCCCTGACGGACCACGGGGATGTCACTCACGCCCATGTAAACGCGGCGGCCCGGCTTGGACACGCGCTTCATCTCTTTGATGGCGGGCGCACCTTCGAAATACTTTAGGCTCACTTCGATGGTCGGGTGACC
>JBCBVL010000008.1:0-138640 GCA_039817595.1 Pseudomonadota bacterium | reverse complement strand
GCATCATTGACAAACTGGCGGTAGCCGTCGGTGTCCATGTCCGCGCGCGCAGCACCGATGATGCGCACGTCCCCTTCAACCTGCCCCGCACAGAAGCGGCGAAACAGCCCCGGTAAGATCTTTCGGCGGGCCAAATCACCTGTGCCACCGAAAATGACCAGATCGAACGGGTCCACAGGGATCACGCGTGAGACCATCGTGGCTGCCTTAAAAGGGCCCAACGCCTGACCAAGCTGCGCAAAACTCAGCGTTTATCACGCAGCTGTCAGCGAAAGGCGATTGCAATTTGCTTCAAAAAAAGCAGGTTACAATCGGAAAGCAACCAAATTCGGGCAGATCCATGAAAGATGTAGCAGCCGCTACGGCCAATGCGGGGAAGTTCGCCGATCCCAAGGTCACCGCGACGGGCGAGCGGCGCGCGCATGTGGCGCTGACAAAGCCCGAAACCTTGTGGTTCAACACGGGCACGCTGTGCAATATCGAATGCCTGAATTGCTATATCGAAAGCTCACCCACCAACGACCGGCTGGTCTACATCACTGAGGCGGAGGTGGTGGACTATCTCAATCAACTGGATGAGCGTCAGTGGAACGTGCGCGAAATTGCTTTCACGGGTGGGGAGCCGTTCATGAACCCGCAGATGATCGGCATGGCGCGCGCGTCACTTGAGCGCGGCTATGACGTGCTGATCCTGACAAATGCCATGCGCCCGATGATGCGAAAGCAGATGATGGACGGCGTTCTTGAGCTGCATCAGGCGTTCGGAAAGAAACTGACCCTGCGAATTTCGGTGGATCACTGGAACGCGGAAAACCACGATAAGGAGCGCGGCCGTGGCAGCTTTGATCGGATGATCGACGGCATGTGCTGGCTGCGCGACAACGGCGTGCAGATGACAGTGGCCGGCCGCAGCATCTGGGGCGAAAGCGATGCCGATGCGCGCGCGGGATATCAGGCTCTTTATGATCGGTATGGGTTTGAGATTGATGCAATGGATCCAGGTGCAACGGTGCTTTTCCCGGAAATGGACACGCGCGTTGAAGTGCCCGAGATTACGACAGCATGTTGGGGCATTCTCAACAAATCACCCAGCGACGTGATGTGCGCGTCTTCCCGGATGGTGGTAAAGCGCAAAGGGGCGCAAAAACCCGCCGTTCTGGCCTGCACGCTTTTGCCCTATGACGCGCAATTTGAATTGGGTGAGACTTTGGCAGAAGCAGAGCGGCCGGTGAGCCTAAACCATCCTCACTGCGCCAAATTCTGCGTGCTCGGCGGGGCGAGCTGTTCGGCCTAAGATTTCAGGCCTCCGGCGGGGATATTTTCGAAAAGAAAGAAGCCTTACTTGGGTCTATCGTCGTCCTCCGGTCTTGTGAGCCGGCCAATCGTGAAGGACGTGCGCGGCAACCAGACATAGCGCGTCTTTGCATCCTGTGTGGGGCGCACGCGCATGCGCACTACACTGAAGGTAATCAGCACACCGTGAGAGGCTGCCAGCATCACAAACATGGCAGACGGGCCGTAGCTTTCGATGAGGCGTGACGCGACAAGCGGGGCGGCTGTGGCCCCAAGCGCGAAACAGAACATGAGGGCCGCGGCCAGTTCCACGCGCTGTTCGGGCGTGGCAAAATCATTGGCGTGGGCGGCAGCGACCGAATAAATCGGAAAGGACGTTAGCCCGAAGAAAAACGCCGTAAGCATGATGCCGGTGGGGCTCAATCCCTGCAAGCTGGCGGTGACAATGCAACTGATGATCGCTGCAATTGAAAGCCCGATCATCACGTAGCGGCGGTCATACTTGTCGGCAAGCCAGCCCACCGGGATTTGCGCCAGCGCGCCGCCCAGGATGAAAACGGCGAGGAAATAGGCGATCTGGTCAATGGCAAGGCCCACACGCTCGCCGTAAAGCGGCCCCACCATGCGGAACGTGGCCCCCGATAGCGAGGCCACGATCACGCCCATCGCCGCCAGGGGCGAGGCTTTGAACGCCAAAGACGGGCGTAGGCGCGGGGCAGTGGGCGTCTCAGGCTGACGGTGTCTCGTCAGAACCAGCGGCAACAATGAGGCGCAGCAAAACATCGCGAGAATGTTGTAGGACACGTAAGAGGCCGGCTCGAGCACCGAGATCATCATCTGCGCCACAAGCTGGGCACCCATGTCGGTCACGCGGTAAATTCCCATGGCGCGGCCGCGGTTGTCATTGGTGAGCTTGGCGTTGAGCCAGGCCTCGATCACCGTGTAGCAGCCCGCAACGCACACCCCTGAGGCCACGCGCATCCCCGCCCAGGCCCATGGATCCACCACCAGCATATGCGCCATCAGCCCGATTGTGCCCGAGGCGGTAAAGGCCGCAAAGGCACGGGCGTGGCCCACCGAGCCCATCAGGCGCGGCGCCCACCAACATCCGATGAAAAAGCCCAGAAAATGCGCCGATCCCAGAAGGCCGATCTGAGTGGTGGTGAAATCAAGCGTGATGCCAGAAAGCGCATCGAGCGGCCCAACCCCGCCTGAGGAGAGCTGCATCAGGATGACTGAAAGAAAAAGCGCGGCAAAGGAGATGAGCATTCCCATGGCGCAGCTATGGCATGATTTATCCAGATGGCCAGGGGTTTGATGCCTCCGGCGGGCGTATTTTGGAAAGATGAAGCGCAGGTCTGGTCTTCATCTTTCCAAAAATACCCAAATCCCGCCCGTGCGGCAGGCGCTAGCGTTCGATAAAGGCGATGATGTTGAGATCAATCTCATCTGCGACGAAATTTGGAAACCCGCTGGCCCCAAAGGATGACCTGCTGACCGAGCCAAGAAGTTGCACGATCAGGCGAGAGCGATCTGTGCGTTCCGTCCCCTGCTGACGGTAGAGCCCAGCGGTCAGGATTACGGGTCGGGTCACGCCGCGGATGGTCAGATCACCGGTGATCTTGGCGCCGCGCAAGCTCCCTTCGATCTTGGTGGAGGTGAACTGGATCGTCGGGTGTGCGGCGGTGTGTAGAACATTTGGGCCTTTCATGGTGGAGGTCATGAAAAGCGCGCCTGCATTGGCCTGAGCCGCGTTCAGGGTGACGTTAACCTGGCTGCGGGCGATATTCTCAAGGTCAAGCTCCATCACCGCATTGGACACCGGCATCTGGCCATATCGCGGATTGCCCTGGAATTGATAAGTGAACCCCACCACAGACTGGTCCATGTTGAGCCGGTAGCTTTCTGGTCCTGCAAAGAGCGGCGTGGCGAGAACGCAGGCGAGGCAGGCGAGAGCGCGAATGAGATGTGTCATGCTTTGGTTCTAGCGGCAAAATCTAAGCTGACCATTCACATTGTTTCACCATGCATCACCGGGACGCGAGTGCGCTTTGCGGCGGGGCACATAGCTGCCACGCGCCGGGCCGTCCGCGCAAGTGCCAGCGCTTGGGCGGGGCAGTGCGCGCGCGCAGGCGGGAGAGCTGCCATGACGGGGCCATTGAGCCGTGATCCTGCGCCATGTGCCAACGCGTCTCAATCCCCGGCGCGCCGCCCTCTCCGGGGGTGAGAAGAAGCGCCATGGGTGGTATGGTGCCCGCGCTTGCCCCGGTCTCAGCGGCCAGATGGAGCCGGCGCACAGGCGTCATGGACGGCGGCTCCGGCATGTCGGCCACGACCAGCGGCACCGCCCCACTGCGCAGCACCTCCTCCAACGTCCAGAGGATGTCATCGGCCCGGCGCACGGACACAAAGGTGACGCGCGCCGGATCAGCAAGTGCGAGCATCCCTTCGGGGTTGAGCGTCTCAGTTTGCCAGGCGGGCGTGATCCAGAACACCGGCCCGGTCAGCGCGCCTGCGATCATCAGCGCAAGCATCTGGCGGGCATTTCCACAGATCTCATGGGCGCGGGCCTGAGGCAGGGTGATCTCCCCCAGAAGCGAAAGCGCGGGCCCAGGGCGATGGGCATGGCGCGAGAGGAGATGCGTGGCGGTGTAAGCGTTCATAGGGGGAAGATACAATGTTCATGATATGTTCTCAATAAAAAAACACCATGAGCCACATGCGAGACTGGAGCGCAGCGACGGACGAGCGGCCCCTATACCCCAACCCACAAACCGGTTAAAACGCACCCACACCAACAAGGACCTCCCGACATGCAAAGAAATCCGCTTGGCCGCACCGGTATTGAGGTGAGTGCGCTCTGTCTTGGCTCGATGACCTGGGGCACGCAGAACACGGAAGCCGAAGGGCACGCTCAGATCGACATGGCGCTTGATCACGGCATTGATTTTCTTGACACGGCCGAGATGTATCCGGTGAACCCGATCTCGCCTGAGACCACTGGCCTGACCGAAACCATCGTGGGCAACTGGTTTGCCAAAACCGGGCGGCGCAACGATGTGATCCTGGCCACCAAGCATTCAGGCGCAGGCTTTAAGGGCGCCCGCGATGGCGCGCCGATTTCGGCCAAGACCATTCCAGAGGCGGTGGAAGGCTCTCTCAAGCGGCTGCAAACAGATGTGATAGATCTCTATCAATTTCACTGGCCCAATCGCGGCAGCTACATGTTCCGCCAGAATTGGACATATGATCCCTCACAGCAAAATCACGCTGACACGATGGCCCATATGGAGGAGACGCTTGGTGCTTTGCAAAACGAGGTCGATAAAGGCCGTATCCGCGCCTTTGGGCTGTCCAACGAAAGCGCGTGGGGCACGGCCAACTGGTTGCGCATTGCTGCAGACAAAGGCGGGCCGCGCGTGGCGTCAATACAGAACGAATACTCGCTGATGTGCCGGCTCTATGACACCGATCTGGCGGAGCTTTCGGTCAATGAAGACGTGGGGCTCTTGGCGTTTTCTCCGCTGGCGGCCGGCTTTCTGACCGGCAAATACCAGGGCGGGCAAATTCCGCCCGGCTCGCGCATGTCGATTGTCGACAATCTGGGCGGTCGGCGCGGGGATCGGGCCTATGCGGCGGTCTATGCCTATCTGGCGATTGCGCAAAAGCATGGGCTGGATCCCAGCCAAATGGCGCTCGCATGGTGCCTCACGCGGCCTTTCATGTGCTCGGCCATTTTCGGAGCAACGACCGAGGCGCAGCTGCAGACCGCCATTGGCGCGGCGGATGTCACTTTGTCCCAAGAGGTGCTGGATGAGATAGACGCGGCCCATCGCGCCCATCCCATGCCCTATTGAGCCAAATCCGCCAGCTACCGCTTGCCCCAGTGACAGCGCCCCGCTACAGGTGGGGTTGAGCAGATATGAGGCAGGCCTATGCGCATACTCATCACCAATGACGACGGGATCAATGCGCCCGGGCTTGAGGTCATGCACGAGATCGCGGTTGATGTCGCCGGTGATGCGGGCGATGTCTGGACGGTCGCACCGGCCTTTGAGCAATCGGGCGTGGGGCACTGTATTTCCTACACCCATCCGCTGATGGTCTCCGAGATGGGGCCGCGCAAATTTGCAGCGCAAGGGTCTCCAGCGGATTGCGTTCTGGCCGCGTTTCACGAGGTGATGGCCGATGCCCCGCCAGATTTGGTTCTTTCCGGGGTCAATCGCGGCAATAACTCTGCTGAAAACACAATGTATTCCGGCACAGTGGGCGCCGCGATGGAGGGGGCGTTGCAGGGCGTGCCGGCCATCGCCCTGAGCCAGTTTTACGGACCGCGCAACGTGCAGCTTGACGACAAGTTCGAAACCGCGCGCGCCCATGGGCTCGACTGCGTGCGCACGATCCTCGACAAAGCGCCTTGGGACAAAACCGATTACGGCATGTTCTACAATGTGAACTTTCCCCCTGTGCCGGCGGCTGAGGTGAAGGGTATGCGCGCGGTGCGTCAGGGCTACCGTGGCGATGGACGGTTCGGGATGAAGCCCGCCGATGCGCCCTCCGGACGGACGTTTTTGTGGATAACCGGGGCCAATCAACAGGATCCATCGGGCGCGGAAACCGATGCGACCGTCAATCTTGAGGGCTATATTTCGGTCACACCGATGCGCGCGGATCTCACCGCGCATGACGCGCTGGAGGTACTCAAAGCCGCCCTATGAGCGAAACCGACGCCGATATCGCCGAACGCAAGATGCAGTTTCTGTTTGCTCTGCGCTCGCGCGGGGTGACGGATGCGCGGGTGCTGTCGGCGATGGAAAAAATCGACCGTGGGCTTTTCGTGAAGGGCCATTTCGCGGCGCGCGCCTATGAGGATATGCCGCTGCCCATTGGCTGCGGTCAAACCATCTCGCAACCTTCTGTGGTGGGTTTGATGACGCAGGCGCTCAAGCTCACAGGACGGGACAAAGTGCTGGAGGTGGGCACCGGCTCTGGCTACCAAGCAGCGGTTCTGAGCCAACTGGCGCGCCGCGTCTACTCCGTCGACCGCCACAAGCGTCTGGTGTCCGAGGCTTCAACAATTTTTCGCAAGCTTGATCTGACCAACATTACAGCTGTCACAGCGGATGGAAGCTTCGGCTTGCCCGATCAGGCCCCGTTTGATCGCATCCTCGTCACAGCGGCGGCAGAGGACGCGCCGGGCCCGCTCTTGGCGCAACTGAAAATCGGGGGTATTATGGTGTTACCGGTGGGGCAGTCCGATGCCGTTCAAAGCCTGATCCGCGTGACGCGGGGCGAGGACGGGTACGATTACGATGAGCTGATCCCGGTGCGGTTTGTGCCCTTGGTAGAAGGCATCGGTCGCGACAGTTGAGTGTGAGTAAGGTAAACGGCCCCCGCTGACGAGAAGAGGGGCCTGAAATGTGAGGACCAGATCGAGATGACCCGAGACATGATCGGACGACCTGTGAAATTTGGCGTGCTGATGGGCACAGCCTTGGTGATGGCCGCCTGTTCTGGGCCCCTTGATTTTGACATGCGCGGCGGCTTCGGCAATGCGCCGTCTACTGCAGAGGCTGCGCGAACAGCCGCCTCAACAGCCAATCGGCCCGTACCAGACAGCCGCGGTGTGATCTCATACCCCAATTATCAGGTGGCTGTCGCACAACGCGGCGACACGGTGGATACGCTGTCTGCGCGTGTGGGCGCCAGTGTTGCGGATGTTGCGCGGTTCAATGGGTTGCAACCGGGCGACGGCTTGCGAGAAGGCGAGCTTGTGGCGCTGCCCAATCGCGTGAGCGAGCCTGATGGCGGGCCGATCACGCCGGGCGGCGTTGACATTACAACGCTTGCCGGATCTGCGATAGATGAGGCCGATGCCTCGACCAACAATGTGTCCACCTCAACGCTTGAGCCCGCACCGCAAGGTCAGCCGCGCGGCGTCTCCGGCGTAGAGCCGGTGCGCCACCGTGTCCTGCGCGGCGAAACGGCGTTTTCCATCTCGCGGCTCTACCAGGTCTCAGTCAGCTCTTTGGCGGATTGGAATGGGCTCAGCAGTGATTTTTCGGTGCGCGAAGGTCAGCAGCTCTTGATCCCTGTCGCCCTTGCAGAGCCCACATCGCCCGATCCGCAGGGCGATGACGTCTCTTTGCCGGGGCAGGGGTCCGACACCCCCGAACCACCCAGTGCGTCACAGCCGTTGCCGGATGAAGAAACCCAGCCTGTTTCAGAACCTGTGGAAACTGTTGCGGCCCCCGATCTCAGTTCTCAGCAAACAGCCAGCACCGCGCGGATGATCCTGCCGGTGGATGGGGCGATTGTGCGAGAGTATTCTGCGGGTCGCAGTGACGGGATTTCAATCTCTGGCAGCCCAGGCGCATCTGTGAAGGCTGCGGCAGCAGGCACCGTGGCTGCAATCACAGAGGATACCAACGGCGTGCCGATTATCGTGGTCAAACACCAAGGCAACCTGCTGACGGTCTATTCCAACATCGACAATGTTGCGGTGCGCAAAGGGCAGTCTGTCAGCCGCGGGGCGAAACTGGCCGAGATCCGGTCAGATGGCGGCTCGGCTGTGAACTTCGAAGTGCGCGAAGGCTTCGACAGTGTGGATCCGGCACCTTACCTGAATTGATTGGGGGCCAGCCCCCAAACCCCCGAGGTATTTGAAACAAGAAAGAAGCAGGGCCTGATCACGCTTCTTTCTTGTCGAAAATACCTTATAGGATCTTTGATTTAGATGCGTGACGTCTAAGACAGTGAAACGCCACGCCGGCCAGCAAGATCGGTGAAATATTGCCAGGCCACGCGACCCGAGCGCGACCCGCGCGTGGCCTGCCATTCAATGGCCTCAGCGCGCAGGGTGTCGTCATCAATCTTGACCCCATAGGCATCGCAATAGCCTCGGATCATGGCGAGGTAGCTGTCCTGATCACAAGGATGAAAGCCAAGCCAAAGCCCAAAGCGATCCGAAAGTGACACCTTTTCTTCGGTCGCTTCCGACGGGCTGATGGCAGAGCCACGTTCATTTTCGATCATGTCGCGGGGCATCAAGTGGCGACGGTTGGAGGTGGCGTAGAAGACCACATTGTCGGGTCGCCCTTCGATGCCACCATCGAGCACCGCTTTGAGTGATTTGTAATGCTGGTCATCATGGGAGAAGCTGAGATCGTCACAAAACAGGACAAACCGTTCGGCACTGCCGCGCAAGAGGTTGAGAAGGCGGCCCACTGAGGTCAGATCCTCGCGCTCTAGCTCCACGATCTTGAGCGCGTGACCCTCCTCAAGCACCGCCGCATGCACCGCTTTGACAAGCGATGATTTCCCCATGCCGCGCGCGCCCCACAGGAGCGCGTTATTGGCAGGCAGGCCGCGGGCGAATTGCAGCGTGTTGGCCAAAAGCGTGTCGCGGGATCGGTTGATGCCCACGAGCAAGCCCATATCGACGCGATTGACTTGCATTACGGGCACAAGGCGATCAGGGTCCACATGCCACACGAACGCGTCAGCGGCGGCGAAATCCGGCGCGCCACTGGGCGGTGGGCTCATCCGGTCCAGCGCGTTGGCAATCCGCTCCAGCGGGTCGGTCACTTCTTTTTGTCCTTGGACAGCTCATCAAGCCCAGCGTCCGCGATGTCGTCGGCAAATTCGTCTTCCATCACGTCGCCATCGTCTTCATCGTCGAACCACACACCTTCGGCTTTCAGCTGCGCTTCGCGGGATTTCTCCACGCGACGCACAAGGAAGATCGACACCTCATAAAGCCCGTAAACTACGGTGAAGAGGATGAGCTGCGTGATGACATCCGGGGGCGTGACCAGCGCTGCCAGCACCAGGATGCCCACCATCGCGTATTTGCGCACGCCGCCCAGGCCAACCGCGCTGACCAGCCCGGCCTTGCCCATCAGCGTCAGCAGCACAGGCAGCTGAAAACAGATCCCGAAGGCCATTATGAACTTTAGCGTGATGTCGAGGCTTTCATTCACCTTGCCGAAAAAGGTGATGCGGATGCCCTCTTCGGTTTCAGGGACGACGGCGGCGAAATTGTCGGGGATCACAGGCAGGCTTTCATCCTGCACGATCTCAGGCGCAGAAATGACCGAGGTCATCAGGTTGGCGAAGATCGAGCTGACATCCGCAAACCCGAGGAAAAACGCCATCGCAAGCGGCGTTACCACGAAATGGGCGAAGGCCGCTCCGAGGAAGAACATGATGGGCGAGGCGATGATGAACGGCAAAAACGCTGCTTTTTCAGAGCGGTAAAGCCCCGGCGCAATAAACCGCCACATCTGGTGTGCGATCACCGGGAAGGCCAGCATGAAACCAAACACCATGGAGATGCGGAACAACGTAAAGAGGTATTCCTGCGGGCTGGTATACTGCATCGTGGGTGAGGGATCGCCCAGTTGGCGCAGGGTTTCCTCAATGGGCGCGAGCAAGAATTGCAGGATCGGCTCAGCCGCTGTGAAGGCCAGCACGATACCCACGATAAACGCGATGACAGAGCGTATCAGGCGCGTGCGCAGCTCGGCCAGATGTTCGATCAGGGGCGCGGAGCTGTCCTCGATGTCATCCTCAGTGGTCTGATCGGTGACGTCGCTCATGATTTGCTCGCCGCTTTTTTCTTGGGCGTCGCGGCGGGTTTGGCGGCGGCTTTCTTGGGCGCGGCTTTCGGCTTTGCGGCGGGCTTCTTGGGTGGTGTCTTGGGTTTGGCCGGCTTTTTGGCAGACGCGCTCGCGGCCGGTTTTGGTGCGGCTTTTTCAGCGGCTTCACGGGCCATGCGCTCTTCGGCGACTTCGGCCCCACGTTTGGAAATTTTTTCGGCCATCTCCGCGCGTTCGGGCGTCATTTCCGCGCGCTTCGGCCCCGCCATGGTCTGCGCGGTGAAGCTGTCGGTCGTCTTCTTGACCTCATTCATCGCGGTTTTCATGGGGTTTGTGGCGGTGTCGAGGGTGCGTTTTACATCGCTCACACCGGCATCATCGGCGGCATCGTTCATAGCTTTGGAGAACTCGCGCGCCATTTTCTTGGCTTTCCCGACAAAATTGCCCACAGTCCGGAACATACCGGGCAGGTCTTTGGGCCCCACCACGATGAGGGCCACGATGCCGATGACCATCAGCTCGGTCCAGCCAAGATCGAACATGGGCTAGATCAGGCCTTATCTTTTTCCTGCTCCGGCGTGACGTCCTTGGCCGTCTCTGCCGCCTCGGAGGCGTCATCGAGTTCTTTGGTGCCGTCAGCGACGCCCTTTTTGAACGAGGTGATGCCCTTGCCCACTTCGCCCATCAGCGACGAGATTTTGCCACGGCCGAAAAGCACGAGCACGACCACAGCGATGAGCAGGATGCCTGGAAGGCCAATATTGTTCAGCATTGCGTTTTCTCCCATCCATGGGGCTGATCTGGTGCTGCCCCTTTGAATTTCCTTTGACGTATCTAAGCCTTCCGCGCGCGATGTGGAAGGACCAATGCGGGGTTCGCGGGGATTAACTGAGAAAAAGTGCGAGACACTACGGCCAATCCTGAGTTTGCGCCGGGATTGTTGAGTGCGCACTACGCCTTTGATTCTGCCTTTGATTCTGCGCCGGGATCTACGACCCTGCGTTTTGCGCCCAGCAGGACAGATGCAAAGCCGATGGCCAAGACAGCGGCGCAGATAACAAGCAGTTGCTCATATTTATGCCCCTCGGGCAGCACCGATGACCAGACCACGCCATCACGCGCAAAGTAGCCCCAAGCGCCGATCATTGCTGCGCTGAAGGCACCCAAGTAAGACCAAACCGGAACCTGGCGACCCATGAAGAGACCCACGATCAACACCGGGGTGAGGAACATGCTTGCGGTGCCGCTGACCGCGACCGCGTCAAACAGGGCTTGATTGTCCCAGAGCGTCAGCGCTGTGCCCGCCACCATGAAGACCACCATCGCGAGCCGCCCGCCATTGAGTGTGCGCGGTGTGAGTTTCAGCTCATCCACCACCAGCCGCGCCGCACTGGCCAAAGCGCTGTCGAGTGTGCTGAGCGCGGAAATCAGAAGCGACACGAGCAAAGCCACGAAAATCCACGCCGGAAACATCTGCATCCACGTGCCAAGAAGCTGCGTTTCATATTCTGCGCCAATCAGAGCGGCCTGAATGCCGAAAAACCCAAAAGCGATGATACACAAAGACGAGAGCCAGAAGGCATGCAGGAAAGATGCACGCGTTGTCCGGCGATCGGCGAGAAACCCACGATCCATCATCACCGGGTCATGGGCGGGGTAGGAAAACACCTGCAAAAACGCAACAATCAAAAGGACTTGGCCGTTCCATGCCCCAGACGCACCCGTTGATGTCAGCACCGCGCTCAGGTCAAAGCCGGGGCTGAGGAGCAGGGCGACAAAAGCCGCGGTGAACACCACCAGAAAGATCAGCATTTGCAGCACATCGGTGCGCAGGGCAGCACTGAGCCCGCCCCAGGCGGAGTAGCCAAGGCCCAGACAGGCGACCAGAAGGATCGCAGCCTCTTTCGCCAAGCCGACCTCCGGCAAGGCGGCGGCGAAAATCAGGCCCACCACCAGCAGGTTGGCAAAGACCTCCGACAGCAATCGCAAAGCAATGACCAGATTGTAGGTCACGTGGCCTGCAGGGCCGAAAGCCTGTCCCAGCCATTCCTGCACAGATCCTGCCCCTTTGGCGCGCAACCGGTCCACGATCATCGCCCCGGTCAGGAACGAGCCGTAATAGGCGGCATAGGCCAACACGCCCCAGATCCCGTAGTAATAGCCGAGGATCGCCGAATTCATCAGGGATCGGGCGAAAATCCAGGTGGTGACCTGGCTCAGCACCAAAACCCAAAGGCCGGGTGCCGTTCCTGCGGCGCTGCGGCCGCTGAAAAACCCGTCAACCGAGGCGCGGCGCGGCGCCACAAGCAAGCTGGCCAAGACCACAACAGCGAAAAGAACAATGATGGCGGTGGCTTGCATGGGATACCTCTTGTTCTGCACGTGGCTCGCGCAGCTATTAGGGCCTGTGCCTTTTGATGCGCCAGCGCTTAATGCAGGAGTCCCGAAAACGTGAAACCTTGTTAGGTCGCCGACCATCGATGCACGCGGGCCAGAATGCGGTTGCAGGCCTCTTGCGTGGTTTCTTGCGGCCACAGCCCCAGCGAGCCATGGGCCTGTTCGATGCTTTCAATCAGCTCGAAATGTGGGTCGAGATGCGCCATAATGCGCACGGGCCCTATGGGTACGCGGCGATCCGTGGGATTGTGCATCGCAAAGGCACGCAGCGCGCCGGGTGTAAAAAATGTGGGCCAGGCACAGGTGCCGGAGTAAGACATCACACCCAATGGTGTTGGTCGGCTCAGGCCCAGATGCGGGGCAACGATGGCTGCGTTGAAAGCCAGGCCCGCGCCCGTGCTCGCGCCTGCCAATACCGTCTGCCCGGACAGGCCAAGCTGTGCGCCCTGTGCCTCAACCCAAGTCAAAAGCGCGCAGATGTCCTGTGTGGCGGCAATGGCTGGGAAGGTGGATAGTCTTGGGTCCACGCTCAAATCGCGGTCTTTCTCGATGCCTGCCAGCCGTTCCACAACGCTGTTTGGCAAATCTGAGCGCGCAGCGCCCACCCGCACCGTGGGAATTGCCAAGGCAACGCCATCGCGTGTGAGAACATCTGCCAGACGCCGCGGGCCCGCCGGGTTGGAGGCGCGATCACTCAGCACATTCGGCCCCAACCAGATCAGCAGCGGCGCAGGCCGGTGGGCAGATTTGGGCAGGTAGATATCCGTGCTGAGGCGCGCCATCTGACCGTCATGAGGCGCTTGGGCGTAAACAAGGCCTATGGCCTGTTCCGTGCCAGCCCTTTGATCGAAGTGTGTGACAGTCATCTCGAGCGCGAGACCCTACATGGTGGTGTTGGTGGCACCGCCATCCAGCAGGATGTTTTGCCCGACGATGAAGCCAGCATGTTGTGAGCATAAAAAGGCGCAGGCCGCACCAAATTCCTGCCGCGTGCCATAGCGTCCGGCAGGGATGGTTTCGCAACGCTGCTGCTTGGCCGCTTCCACCGTGATCCCTTGAGCATCGGCCACGCCTTGGTCAAGTGCGTCTGCGCGATCCGTTGCGTGAATGCCCGGTTGCAAATTGTTGATGATCACACCTTTGGCGGCCACTTGCCGTGACGTCCCGCCCACATATCCCGTCAGCCCCGCCCGGGCGGAGTTGGACAGACCCAAGACCGGCACCGGCGCTTTGACTGACACAGACGTGATGTTGACCACGCGGCCCCAACCGCGCTCCATCATGCCGGGCAGGGTGGCTTTCATCAGCGCGATGGGTGTCAGCATATTGGCATCGAGCGCGGCAATGAAATCATCGCGATCCCAGTCATGCCACATTCCCGGCGGCGGGCCGCCTGCATTGTTCACCAGGATATCAAGCGGTCCCGCCGCATCCAAAAGCGCCGCCTGACCGGCTTGGGTCGTCACATCTGTGGCAACCGTTGTTACTGTCACGCCGTAATCCGTCCGAATGGCTTCTGCCGCGCTCTCAAGCGCTTCGGCCCCGCGCGCATTCATCACCAGATCCACGCCAGCCTCGGCCAAGGCTTCCGCGCACCCCAACCCCAAACCCTTTGAAGATGCACATACCAACGCGCGTTTACCTTTTATTCCCAAATCCATGCGATGGTCCTTTTCGTCGTAATGTCTGAGTTGCCAAGTCTAAAATGGACTGGCTTGATCACGTGCTTTCCAAGGCGAAATGCCCAAAACACCGATCGATCTGAGCAGTTTTTCGCCAATTTTCGGCCCTGCACATCTGGTATCAGGGCAGGCCCGCGCACAGGTATCACCCATTCGGTTGACAATGCCAACAAAACAAATGCCAGTAAAACGACGGGTAAATGACTACAAACTGCCATAAATCCAATCTACGCACGACAGCAGAGGCGGAATGCCCGCACCCCCGTTTTGATTGAGTGCAAGAGTAAGATATGAGCAAGCCGTCCAACACGCCTGATCCTTCGATGACAGAGGCAATATCGCAAGCCGATATCGCCCCTGAACACATTCTGAAAACCGCGCTGAAGCCTGCACAGTCGATCCCGGTCTTTCATGCCGCCGATATTGAAGTGGCCAATGGTGCCAATATGGGCGATCCTTTGTCCTTCGCGGCTGAGCTCGATTTGGACGACACATACGAATTGCGCCCGGATGCGCAGACGCAGCGGCTTTCGGTGGAAACCAAGGATGACGGGCGTCTTGTCGTGGGCCGTGACACACAGCTTGGCACGCCAGGTGCCGCCCTGCATCTGGATTGCTGTCTCACGCTTATGTCAGCCACAGGGCTCACCACTGAGATGATTGTCCTGGTCGAGGTGGATGAGGCAGGACATGTGGCCAATGTGTTTGGTCTGCCACTGGCGCATATGGAGCCAAAGACGGGCTATTTGCTTGTGGGCATCGACCGGGAACGCGCAAGGCGCAAATTTGCGGAAGTGGCCTGCGTCTCATTTTCCCGAGGCACGCAGATCACCCTGGCGTCGGGCATACAAAAACCCATTGAACAGCTTACCGTTGGCGACATGGTGTTGACCCGCGACGATGGCCCGCAAGCCATCCGGTGGATCGGGCAATCGACAGTCCGCGCAGTGGGTGAATTCGCGCCAATCCGTATCAAGGCGGGCACGCTGCATAACGAAAATGACTTGATCGTCAGCCCGGATCATCGCTTGTTTATCTACCAACGCTTTGATGCGCTGGGTGCGGGCCGCAAAGAGGTTCTGGTGCGGGCGCGCCATCTGGTCAACGGCGACACAGTCACACGCCAGATGGGCGGTTTTGTGGACTATTTTCAGCTGCTTTTTGACCGCCATCACATCATTTTTGCCGAAGGCATCTCGGCGGAGACGTTCCTTGTGGATACCCGCACAAGAGATGCCCTGCCGCGAGACTTGAAAGAGGCGTTGGCGCAAACGCTGCCGGGCCATGAAAGCCGCCGTCACATGGATTATGAGGTGAACGAGGCGCTTCTCGATCATCCCGATGCTGCGGATATTCTAAAACGTGCGTCCTCTCGGTAAAACAGCGCTGCTCCTGATCAAACGACGCACCGGCTTGCCCCGATAGAACTCCGCGTGATAGCCTGCACATGCGGCGACACATGTGAGAACTCAAGGGCGTATTTGTCATGGCACAAACCACGCACACATTTACCAATCGCTTGGGGGCAATTTGCCGAAACGTGGCGGTGACCCTCATGGCGGGTGTCTGCCGCTGGCGCAGTTTTGATGAAATTGATGCAAGCCTCAAAGCGCGCCCTGTGCCCAACCAGGCCGCTGTGATCGCCGGTGTGATTGCGACGCTTTTTGCGCTCAGCTTGGTGGCGGGCTACTTTGGATGGATCGGCCTTTTGGTGTTTTGGCTGGGTGTCATCGTTTTGGTGAACTGATTTTCATCAAAGCGCTGGTTTGTTGAGCATCTCGCAGCCGCGATCTGCGGAGATTGCAAAACTTTTGTAAAAATTCAATCCAGTCCAAATGACCCGGCGTAACCCCTGTCATTCAAACAAAAGGAGCAGACTATGGAAACGCTAGTTGGAGTTTTGGCCTTCGGAACTTTGGGCTTTGTTGTTGTGTTTGCCTATTTGGGCGCTCGTTCAATGGAAAAGATGCGCGGCAGTGGCGCGCCGAAATCTGCACTGTCGGCTGATGGCATAGCAGAACGGTTGGCCGCGAAAGGCAATAATATCGCGCAATAAAAGTTCCGCCGGGCCATTGGGCCCGGCGTATGTCTTCCGGGCTATGGCTTAGCAAATGCCGATCAGGCCAAGCAGTTTGAGCAACCCCCAAAATTTTAAAATGCAACCGTCTGCAGTGTTAAAATGTCCAGATTTGTCTAGGGCGCAACCTGCTGACCCGTTCTGTATCTACATCGTGGGCTTAGATTTCACTGCCGGCTACAATCCACATATGTAAGCACGGCTGAATTATGCTTAGGTCTCAGAATAAGAATCTGTGCTCCAAAGGCATAAAAACAGCTGAACTCACTAGGGTCTATCCGGGCCAATGCTGCACAAGTCCGAGCTATTTTGCCTCTCTTCGCGCGGCGTGGTCACGTCAGGTTTCTTGATTGGCAAACCTCAATTTTCGTGATCAATCCCATCACGGCTTTGCATTTTGTAAATGCTGCCTATCTGCTATAGTCCACCCCAGACGTCAGGAGAGACCCATGGCCCACACTCGCTCGAAACTGACCCAAGTTGATCCGGTTTGGGAACAGATTAAGCGCGAAGCGCAAGACACGTTGGCCGATGAGCCGCTTCTGGGCGGGGTCGTGCATTCCTCGATCCTGCACCATCGATCCCTTGAGTCGGCGCTGGCCTATCGAGTGTCGATGAAGCTGACCTCAAATGAGCTCAGCGAACAGATCTTGAGAGAGATTTGCGACATGGCCTACCGCGAAGATCAGGATGTGGGCATCGCGTCGCGCGCAGATATTGTTGCAGTTTATGATCGCGATCCGGCCTGCGATCGTTACATCCTGCCGCTGCTTTACTTCAAAGGTTTCCAGGCGATCCAAGCGTACCGCGTTGGTCATTGGCTTTGGAAGAACGGACGTCGCGATATGGCGCGGTTCTTGCAAATGCGATCGTCAGAAGTGTTTGGCGTGGATATCCATCCTGCGGCCCGCATCGGCAAAGGCATCATGATCGATCACGCCCATTCTATCGTGATCGGCGAAACGGCTGTGGTCGGGGATAATGTTTCAATGCTGCATTCGGTGACACTGGGCGGCACCGGCAAAGAGGAAGAGGACCGTCATCCCAAAATCGGTGACGGGGTTCTGATTGGTGCGGGTGCGAAAGTGTTAGGAAACATCAAAGTTGGCTCATGCAGCCGCATCGCCGCGGGATCTGTTGTCTTGCAAGAAGTGCCGCCGTGCAAAACCGTTGCAGGGGTTCCCGCGCGGATCGTCGGGGAAGCGGGATGTGATCATCCCTCTGTTGCGATGGATCAGCTTTTGGGTGTGCGCTGAGCAACACGCCGAGCATCAAACAAAAAAAGCGCGGAATATGCAAAACCGCGCTTTTCTACCCAATCATCACAGTGCAACGCCGTCAGACAAGAGCGGCGATCAGGCCCGCGGCGCGCTGCCGTCGGCGTTAGTCCAGAACGCGGTTGAACCCGGTCCGCCGGGTTGTGGTCGCGCTGGCGCTGGCTTGGGTCGTTGTGGACGTGTTGGCGCGTGTTGCTGAGGTCGCGGTGGGGCTAACCCCACGCTGCAAGCCGCTTTGCGTGCCCACGGTCCGTATGGTGCGCCCTTCGGCTTTGGCACGTTTATAGGCGAACACTTGATCGCGATCTGTCCAATCATAACGTGTGTCGTTGGCTGCGATATCCCAAAACAGCGTGCCGCCCAAGCGCCAGGGATCGAGCACAATGGCCTTGTACATCGGATCGCCGCGGCGCCCCAGCATGGTCGTGGAATGCTCTAGCCGGAGGTTGTTATGATTGGCGATGGCGCGATGGATTTGCAATGTCTGGAAACGCTCGCGCATCAGGCGCGCATCAATGTCATGGGCCCAATGCCAGCAAAGCCCCCGGGGTTTTAGCCCCATGTTGACCTGCGTGTTGTGGGCCAAAGGCGAGCCTGTGATCTGATACTCGATCTTAAGCTGGTCGACATAGGTGTAGACGACCCGCGCCGCCCGTGCGGCCTCATAGGGGCTTACGCCCGGGCCGAGATCAATGAATGCCTGTGTGAGTTCGGCGATATCGGCGGCATGTCGCTGCGCCGATGCAGTGTAAAACGCCTGATCAAACCGCACGCGCGCGGGCGTCGGTGTGTTGGCGGTTGTGGACCGGGTTGAGACCTGCGGATTGCTAGAAGAAACGCGGTTAAACCGATCATTGGCCCGCGCGGCACCTGGCGCAATCATTGCGGCGGCAAGTCCAAATGTTACGGCGCGACGAGTGATCATTGACATACTCCCCAAAAAACTGCTCGCCACCAGCCTACAATGCCAAAAAGGACAACGTCGATTGCTCCGGCATAAAAAGCTACGCAGGGTGACCCGCGCGCATCAGTTTTACGGTCACGTTTGCGTCATTTTTTAGCTTATGCCAGCATCGCCAACGGGTTCTCTAGGTTATCCACAATGTGCTTTAGAAATTCAGCCCCAAGCGCGCCGTCAATCACGCGATGATCAACCGACATCGTCACCGACATGACGGTCGCGACCGTCACATTGCCATCCGATCCCGCGACAGGTTTCTTGACACCGGCTCCCACGGCGAGGATGCCACCGTGCGGCGGGTTGATGACCGCGTCAAAATTATCAATGCCGAACATCCCGAGATTTGAGATTGCAAAGCTGCCGCCTTGGTATTCGTGAGGCGCCAATTTGCGATCGCGGGCGCGGGCGGCGAGATCTTTCATCTCTGTGGATAACGCCGATAAAGATTTGCTGTCGGCGTCGCGCAGCACGGGTGTAAAAAGCCCGCCCTCAATGGCGACGGCCACCGCAACATCGGAGGCTTTGAGCTTGAGCACCCTGTCACCGGCCCAAACCGCGTTGCAATCCGGGACGGCCTGAAGCGCGTTGGCGCAGGCTTTGATGATGAAGTCATTGACGCTGAGCTTGACGCCGCGCGGCTCAAGCTGCGCGTTGATCTCAGACCGGAATTTAAGCAGCGCGTCGAGATGGATATCGCGCCGCAAGTAGAAATGCGGGATGGTCTGCTTGGCTTCCGTCAAACGGGCTGCGATCGTTTTGCGCATCCCATCCAGAGCGACCTCTTCGACCTCGCGGTCGGCATACATGGCGCGCACCGCATCCGCAGACGGCCCGCTTGCCACTGGCGTCGCGCGCTCTTCTTGCGGCGCGGGCTTGGTTGCCGCCTCTGCGGGTCTTTGTGGCTGCGTCTGGGCGCTTTCAACATCCGCTTTTACGATACGACCGTGCGGGCCGGATCCGGTGATCTGATGCAGATCGATGCCATTTTGCTGGGCAATGCGCCGGGCGAGGGGGGAGGCAAAAATACGCTCGCCAGAGTTTGCTTTTTCAGCCGCTGGCGCGGCAAGAGAAGACGAGGGCGCCGCTGCCGCGACGGGAGAGGAGGGGGGCGCCGCTGGCGCGGCGGAAGAGGAAGGGGGCGCCGCTGGCGCGGCGACATCAGCAGCGCTTTCGCCGTCTTCCAGCAACATCGCGATAGGTGTGTTGACCTTGACCGCCTCGGTGCCCTCGGCGATCAGGATTTTCCCAATCACACCTTCATCGACCGCTTCAAATTCCATGGTCGCTTTATCGGTTTCAATTTCGGCCAGCAAATCACCGGAGGCCACTTCGTCGCCTTCCTTGACCAACCATTTGGCCAGCGTGCCCTCTTCCATCGTGGGAGACAGGGCGGGCATGAGAATTTCGATTGCCATGTCACGGCCTCCTTAGCGATAGGTCACTTGATGGACTGCCTCGAGCACTTCCTTCGTCGAGGTGAGCGCCAGCTTTTCCAGGTTTGCGGCATAGGGCATGGGGACATCCTTGCCTGTGCAATTGATGACGGGTGCGTCGAGATAATCGAATGCGCGCTGCATCAGTGTGGCGGAGATGTGATTACCAATGGACGCCACAGGCCAGCCCTCTTCGACCGTGACGCATCGATTGGTTTTCATGACGGAGGCGATCACAGTGTCATAGTCTATCGGGCGCAGCGTGCGCAAATCGATCACTTCGGCGGAAATGCCATCGCCTGCGAGCGCTTCTGCGGCCTCAAGCGCATATGTCATGCCAATGCCAAAGCTCACGATGGTGACATCCGTGCCTTTGCGGGCCACACGGGCTTTACCAAAGGGAATTGTGAAATCATCAATCACCGGGACGTCGAAGCTTTTGCCATAGAGGATCTCATTTTCCAAAAAGATCACCGGGTTGGGATCGCGAATGGCGGTTTTGAGCAGACCTTTGGCATCGGCGGCCGAATAGGGCTGCACCACCTTGAGGCCGGGGACGTGCGCATACCACGCCGCGTAATCCTGCGAGTGCTGTGCGGCCACGCGAGCAGCGGCGCCGTTGGGGCCGCGAAACACGATGGGGCTGCCCATCTGACCGCCGGACATGTAAAGCGTCTTGGCGGCAGAGTTGATAATCTGATCAATGGCTTGCATGGCGAAGTTGAATGTCATGAACTCCACAATGGGCTTTAACCCACCCCAAGCTGCGCCCACGCCGATCCCCGCAAACCCGTGTTCTGTGATCGGCGTATCGACCACGCGTTTGGCCCCAAACTCATCCAAAAGGCCTTGGGTGATCTTGTAGGCGCCTTGGTACTCCGCGACTTCCTCACCCATGATGAAAACCGTTTCGTCGCGCCGCATCTCTTCGGCCATGGCGGAATTCAACGCCTCGCGCACGGTCATGGTTTTTGTTTCCGTGCCCTCCGGCCAGTCCGGGCTGGTGTCATTGGCAGGACTGTCCGGGGCGGGGCTCGCGGGCGTTGCAACGGCAGGTGTTGCGGCAGCTTCGTCCGCCTCGGCCGTCGACACAGCTCGGTCGGCAGTCTCGGCGGTGCTGGTCGGCGCGGGGCCGGATGCAACATCGTCGGCGCTTTCGCCCTCTTCCAAAAGCACCGCGATAGGCGTGTTGACCTTGACCGCTTCGGTGCCTTCCTCGATGAGGATCTTACCGATCACCCCTTCGTCGACGGCCTCAAACTCCATCGTCGCCTTGTCGGTTTCGATTTCCGCCATGATGTCACCGGAGGCCACGGTGTCGCCCTCCTTGACCAGCCATTTGGCCAGCGTGCCTTCTTCCATTGTGGGCGACAGGGCGGGCATAAGAATGTCAATGGCCATAGGTCTGTCTCCTCACACCGGCGCGGCTTGTTTCATTTCCGTGGCGTAGATATCTGTCCACAACTCTTCAATCGCGGGTTCGGGGCTCTCCTTGGCGAAATCCGCCGAGGCGTTGACCTGAGCTTTGATCTCTTTGTCGATGGCTTTGAGATCGTCCTCAGTCGCGTGTTTACCGGCAAGAAGCAGATCGCGGACATGTTCGATGCAGTCTTTCTCCTCGCGCACTTTCTGCACCTCTTCGCGGGTACGATACTTGGCGGGGTCTGACATGGAGTGACCTCGGTATCGGTATGTTTTGACTTCGAGAATGTAGGGCCCTTTGCCGGAGCGGCAGTGCGCGACAGCCTTTTCTCCAGCCTCCTTTACGGCCAAAACATCCATGCCATCCACAGTTTCGCCCGGAATGCCGAAAGCGGCGCCGCGAGTATATATATCCGGCGTCGATGTGGAGCGTGCCATAGAGGTGCCCATGGCGTATTGGTTGTTTTCAATAACAAAGATCACGGGCAAATCCCAAAGCGCGGCCATGTTGAAGGTTTCATAGACCTGCCCTTGGTTGGCAGCACCGTCACCAAAATACGTGAATGTTACGCGGCCATTGTCGAGATACTTGTCAGCGAAGGCGAGACCCGCGCCGAGAGGCACATTCGCCCCGACAATGCCGTGACCCCCGTAAAAATGCTTTTCAGTGCTGAACATATGCATTGATCCGCCCTTGCCGCGGGAGTAGCCGCCTTCACGCCCGGTAAGCTCTGCCATGACGCCGCTGGGGTCCATGCCGCAGGCCAACATATGGCCGTGGTCGCGATAGGTGGTGATGCGTTTGTCGCCTTCCTCAGACGCGGCTTCCAGCCCCACAACAACGGCTTCTTGCCCGATGTAGAGATGGCAGAACCCGCCGATCAGGCCCATGCCATAAAGCTGTCCTGCCTTTTCTTCGAATCGACGAATGAGCAACATATCGCGGTAGAACGCTTTCAGATCTTCCGCAGAAACATTTGGTTTTGCGGGCTTTTTTCGGGTGGCCATGGGGCGTCTCCTCCTCCGCCGGAAATATAGTTTAACGTTAAACTACCTTATAGCATAAGTTTGACCCTGCTGGCGAGGGACAATTTAGTAACGTCATTCGACACAATTCGTCTTTTGTGGCACACTTCATGTTCAAACGCGTCAAGACTCCAACCCAGACTGGGAGGTTTAGCTATGCTGATCAAGGACAGACTTGCCGCGCAACCCAAAGCCCCACCTTCGACCGTTACCGAAGATCAGCTTGTATCGGATGCCGTGGCCATCATTGCCGAACGAAATTATGGTGCCATGATCGTGGTTGACGGGGACAATAAAGTCACCGGTATTTTGACCGAAAGGGATGTGGTCAAACGCATTGTCGGACCGGGCAAACCGGTTGAGGGAATGAAAGTATCCGAGATCATGACGCGCGATCCTTCTGTCGCGCGGGAGGATGATGAGATCGAAACCTGGATGAAAACAATGAGCCAAAAGCGGTTTCGTCGCATCCCTGTTGTTGGCGACGATGATCGTTTGCTTGCCATCCTGACCCAGACGGACCTGATCGCCTATGCGTGGCCTGTCCTGTTGGCACAGACCAAAGAGCTGGCGCTAAGGGAATCTCAGCGCATGTTCTACGCGTTGCTGATCGGCGGGGGTCTTTTGATCTATGCGGTTGCGATGGTTGTGGTCGCCAAAGTGCTGCTTTAGCGGATCACGATCTCATCGGCGCGGATCATGCCGAGCACATCACGGGCCTGCTGATCCAGCAGATCGAGATCCAGATACGTGTCAGACAGGCGCGATGTGAGGTTCTCCATCTCATCGACCTGCGCCTGCAATGCTGCAAGCCGAGCGGCGAGCGCGCGTTCTTGCGCTTCAATCTCAGCACGGCGGAAAAGACCATAATCACCCTGAACAGCGGCGAAAGTGAAATACCCGCCAACCAGGAATGCGATCAGGACAAAAAGAGCCGCGCCGAAACCGGGGCGTTGTGAATGGGTCATCTGCGTCCAACTGCCTTACTGCGCCGCCTCTTGCCGGGCGATCCCTCATAGAATGGCATAGGTGATTCGGTTTGTGAATCCCCCTTTTGCAATCAATGCGTTGCGGGGTAGGCTGCTGGGCGAGGAGGCGTAATTATGCCACATCTACCCCCCAGTTCGGATTTACCCACCCATGCGGTTGAAAATCAGCCTGAGGCGCAGGGTGACATTGATCTTTGGGCCGATGATCAGGGGCTGCGGGATCATGCTTTGGCGGCTGGCGCGGATGCCGATCATGTGGCGGGCTTCGCTGCAACGCTTGGCACGGTAGAGATGCGCGCGGCGGGGCGGGAGGCCAATCGTCATAGCCCAGAGCTTGTGACATTCGATGCAGGCGGGCGGCGGCTTGATGAGGTTCGGTTTCACCCGGCGTATCATCAATTCCTGCAAGCGGGTCTTGGCGCGGGCTATGCAGCGATCCCGTGGGAAGGGCGCGCAGGAGGCCACGCGACCCACGCCGTCATGGTGTATCTTACCAGCCAGGTTGAGCCGGGCAGCTGTTGTCCCATGACCATGACCTATGCCGCCGTGCCCGCGCTGCAGGCCGCGCCGAAGCTCTTTGAGGCTTGGGTGCCGAAGCTTACATCCCGGCTCTATGATGGATCCGCAAAGCCGCTTGGGTCCAAAACCGGGGCCACACTCGGCATGGCCATGACGGAAAAACAGGGCGGCTCAGACGTGCGCGCCAACACAACGCGCGCAGAGCCTGAGGGCGCGGCTTACCGCCTTTATGGGCACAAATGGTTTTGTTCGGCGCCCATGTCGGACGGGTTTTTAACGCTCGCCCAAGCGCCGGGCGGACTGACTTGTTTTCTCGTGCCGCGATGGCTGGAGGAGAGGCGCAACGCGATCCATATTCAGCGGCTCAAGGACAAACTTGGCAACCGGTCCAATGCCTCGGCTGAGATCGAATACGCAGGCGCATTGGCCTGGCCTGTCGGGGAAGAGGGCGACGGTGTCCGCACGATCATCGAGATGGTCCATCACACGCGGCTCGACACGGCCATGGCCCCGGCCGGGCTGATGCGCGCCGCCCTGCGGGAGGCTTGGCACTGGGCGCAGCATCGCCACGTTTTTCAGAAACGTCTCGCCGATCAGCCATTGATGCGTCAGGTACTGGCCGATCTGGCGCTGGATTGGGAAGGCGCGTTGGCGCTTGGGCTGCGGGTGGCGCGAAGTTTTGATGCGACGCGCCCGGAAGAGAAAGCTTTTGCCCGCATCGGTGTGGCGTTGGCGAAATACCTCTCCAACAAGCTTTGCCCCGGTGTGGTGGTCGAGGCGATGGAGTGTTTGGGCGGCATGGGATATGTCGAAGATACAAGCCTGCCGCTGCTTTTCCGAGAGGCCCCGCTCAACAGCATTTGGGAAGGGTCCGGCAACGTGATTTGCCTTGATATCCTGCGTACGTTGCGTGCCGCGCCTGAGGCCGGCGAAGTTCTGGCTGGGGAATTTGCGAAAGTCGCGGGGCAGGCACGGGGCTTTGATGCTGCGCTGAGCGCTCATATGGCACGGTTCCCAAACCTGCCCGATGATGCGCAAGCGCGTTGGTTTGCTGAAAGTTTGGCAACCCTTCTGACTGGGGCGACGCTGCTACAGCATGCGCCCGCGCCCGTGTCTGACGCCTATGTCGCCACCCGCCTTGGTGGGGACCGAGGGCGGATGGCAGGCGCAATTGGGCAGGTGGACACAGCCGCGATTCTGGCACGGCTGGGCCCCTGATTTAAGCTGGCAAGTGGATGTTAAACGCCGCGCGGATCGCCTGATCCAATTGCGGATCAAACCGCGCGTTCGAGCGCGTGGCGAGGATTTGCTCTTTGCGCGCGATGGCGGATTGATTGAGATCGGGCTTGCCCTTTTCCACCCACTCCTTAGGGGACATCCGTTCCCCCGTCGTGGGATAGACATAGTCGCTTTCCATCCGCGCCAGCGTTTGTTCGGTGCCAAGGTAATGCCCCGGCCCTCCGAGGCAGACCTCTTTCACCTGATCCACCGCGAGCGTTTCCGTGGTCACTTCGATCCCGCGCACGCAGCGTTGAGCATGGCCAATCAGATCATCGCCGAGGATCAGCGACTCGTGGCAAAACCCAAGGAGCGAGGCGTGCATGCCGGCCGCCTCATAGACCATATTGAGACCCGAGAGCCCCGCCATGACATTGGAACACATTTGCTCCCACCCGGCTTGCATATCGGGCAGTTTGGCATCCGTGATCCCCCCCACAGCGCCGCCGGGGAGATTGTAAAAACGGTGCATTTGCGCGCATCCGGCGCTGAGCAAAGCCTGTTCACCCGATCCACCCGTCATCGCCCCCGTCCGCAGGTCGAGGCCGAAAGGCCATGTGCCAAAGATTGCTGGATGCCCCGGCGCGACGGCGTTTACATAGACCAAACCGCCCAGGCACTCGGCCGTGGCCTGCGCGATTGCGCCTGCGATGGTGGACGGTGTCGTCGCCCCGGCCATCCCGGCCGACAACAGCAGAATGGGCATCCCGCCTGCGATGCATCGCTCCATCACCTGGCAGGATTCGGTGGCAAACTTCATAGGAGGGACGACAAAACAATTGGTATTGCTCACGAAGGGCCGCGCGCGCCAGGCGTCCTCCCCTCCAGCGATCATATGCAACAGTTTGAGCGCATCTGCGACATATTCAGGGTCTGAAAACGACACGCCGATATGTTTGGTTGTGCCCGCGGTGCAGGCATAGATCGTGTTGAGATCCATTTCCTTGTTATCGAGGATGTCGCGCGCCACCATAGGGCGCTGGCAAAAATGGATGTTGTCCAAGACGTCGCAAATGCGTGCGGCATCATGGAGGTCCTGCAAAGTGCTGTCACGGTAATTGCGGCCATCGACATCAACCATATTCACCGCAGCACCCGCCGTGCCGTAATGCACGCGGTTGCCCGATAGGTCGAGGTCAGTTTTGCCGTCTCTGCTGGGCAGCATGACGTTGCGGTTGGCCTTCTTTAGCGCGGCTTCAACCACCTCGCGCGGGATGCGTATGCGGCCATCCTCGCCCAAAATTGCGCCTGCGCCGACCAGATAATCAACGCCAGATGGCGGTGCATCTGCCAGCCCAACGTCTTCAAGAAGCTCAAGCGCGGTGCGATGAATGAGCTGAACATCATCAGCAGACAGGATATTCAGTGACGCGGATTCCATGCCAGGCCGAATGGAGCGGAGCGCTTCCGGCGTTGGTGCGGCCCGGCTTGCACGGCGTGCCGCGCGCCCTCCGGACCGGCGGGTCATAGGTTTGTTCATGCGTGGGTGTCCTTTACGTGGATCTGAGTTTCAAACGGGGTGAAACTCGATCAAGGACGCCCTCTCGCAGCACGACCGCGCACCGCGCCAATCGTGTAGATAATCAATGCGATTTTGCATGTGGCTGACATCGCATCCTCCCTTTAGCCCGCAAATTATACGTGATTCGCAGAATGTGGCTGTCTCAATCGCGACGCGCTGTCAGAGGGTGGGGCGCGCGATCCTGCGCACGGCCCAAACCAGCAGCCAGACAGAAGCGGGACCGGCTGTCAAAATGACCAAAACGTTGGCTTCAAACGCAATCCTCGCGTCAGCCATCAAGGTATAAACCAAAACTGCGCAGACTGGGATCAAGAGGGTCAGAGCAAAGCGAGGCAGGGGTATCGTGTCGGTGTGAAGTTGATCGGCAAAGGTGATTTGGCATGCAGGATTGCGCCGAATGTCCCAGCAAAGCGCAAAAAGGCATCCAAACACCAAACCGGGCAACACAAGCGACGGCAAGACAAGGCCCGATGCGATGGCTGTGAACAAGGCCAACCCGGCGGCGATACCCGACAGGACCAAGATCTCTACGGTGTGAAAGACCGCCGCTTTGGGATAGGCGCGATCAAACAGCAGATGACCGCCAAGAAACAGCGCGAACCCGAGCAAGAATTGATCGATAAATGCCTCATTGGGCTGCCAATCAAATCGTACATCACCGCCTGCGCCGGTTTCCCGCGCATTCCAGGAATACGCATTCCAGAGGCCCAAAAACAGCCCCACGCCCGCATTGAATAGGGCCATGAGGATCCAATTGCCTCGGAGCATTACACGGCGAAAAGCGTACCACCCGATCCCGACGGTGATCAGTCCGTGCCACGCCAGACTTGTCCAAAGAATTGACATGGGCAAGTCGGAGTAGAGAACCGGAACCGGCACACCTTCGATCAAGAACCCCAAAAGCGCTACGGCGACGATAAATCCAGCCTGCGATGTCACGCGAAAGCGCTGAACAATCATCAAAAATAGCCACCCAAGCATGCCATAGGCCATCAAGATCAGCCCCGTGTTCACATCCGGGGTAACGTCGTAGAACCAGAATTCGGAAAAGCTGACCAGGATTGCACCGAAACCTGCAACAATCACGGCGCGTCGGAGCAGGGCGGCACGCATTGCGCGCTTAGGCCGTCAGTTCCGTCACCAACTCGATGATGGATCCCATGGCCCCGACCAAACGGTCATCATCGACGGTGAGGCCTACCCGCACATGGCCTGCCGCCGCCTGCCCAAAGCTTTCACCCGGCATCACGGCGACATGATGCTCGTCCAAAAGGCGCATGGCAAAATCAAGTCCGCTGAGCCCTGTGGCGCGCAGATCCAGCATCACATACATCGCGCCTTCAGGCGGGATCACTTTGATCGCGTTCATCCCCTCAATCATGTCAAGCACGAGATCCCGGCGCCGGAGAAACGGCGCGGCGACCTCTGCCTCAAACGCGTCGCCTTTGTTAAGCGCGTAAAACGCGGCTTCCTGGACGAACCCAGCCACACCGTAAGTCGTGTGCGTGGACAGGTTGCCGATATGCTCGATCGCTTCTTCAGATCCGATGATCCACCCGATGCGGCTTCCGGTCATGGCGTGGCTTTTGGACATGGACCCGATCACCAACGTGCGATCCGCCAGACCGGGCAGGGTGCGCGGGCTGATATGCGGCCCGTTCCATACCTGAGTGTCATAAACCTCATCTGAGATCAGCCACATGTCGTGATCCTGCACCACGCGCGCGATGCCCTCCATCGTGGTCATGGGATAGACCACGCCGGTGGGGTTGTTGGGGGAATTGATCAAAAGGCTCGCAGCCCCTTGCTGGGCCTCGGTTGCGATGTCCGCCGGATCTGGTAGAAACCCGCGTTCGGGCTTGGCGGCCACCGGTACGGCCACTGCGCCAACACCTCGGATCGTGCCGGGGTAGGTGGCGTAGTAGGGATCGATATAGAGCGCGCGATCCCCGTCATCGCAGGCAGCGGCATGGGTTGCAAAAAGCCCGGCCTGACCCCCCGGCACGACCAGCACATTGTCTGGCGTCGTCTTGATTCCTGTCCGCTCTGTCACCCGCGCGGCAATCGTCTCACGCAGGTTCTTGCGACCGTTCAGCGCGGGATAGCCCGTGTGGCCCGCCAGCGTCGCGGCGTGCATCGCGTCGAGGATGCTGCGATCCGTGCCAATATCATGCTCACCAATCGTCAGATGCGTGACGTCATGGCCCGCCTCCGTCATGGCATTGGCCTTGTAATAGACATCCCACCCATCTGAGCCGCCACCGGTCAGCCCGGTGATCCTGCGCGACAAGTTCATGACGCTCTCCACTGTTTGAAAGGGCGCGCCGGGCGCCGATGGGCTCAGATGGCCCGGCCCAACCGGGGAAGTCAACGCGATTCCTAGGCCTTGACCCGCGCGATACGCGTGACTATTCCAAAAGGATGAACACTTGGGCTGCATATACCTGTTGTCTGTCCTGCTGACATCGTCACGCGGGTCCTTTTGAGTGTCATTAAGCTTTTCAAGCCAATTCCCTGAGCGACCTGCGCTTTTACTTCTTTCGCGCATATGAGGGCGTCATGACTGAAATTTTCCTCCACAACACCGCCACCCGTCACAAAGACCGGTTTGAGCCGATCGACCCGGAAAACGTGCGCATGTATGTCTGCGGGCCGACTGTTTATGACCGCGCCCATCTGGGCAATGCGCGGCCTGTGGTGGTGTTTGACATGATCAACCGGCTTTTGCGCCACGTCTATGGCCAGGATCACGTGACCTACGCCCGGAACTTCACGGATGTAGATGACAAGATCAACGCGCGCGCGGCGGAAACCGGTCGCGATATCTCGGACATCACGGAGCAAACCACCCAGTGGTTTCTCGATGACATGGCCGAGCTGGGCACGCTTGTGCCTGACCGTATGCCGCGTGCCACGCAATACATCGCGGAAATGATCGAGATGATCGAGATCCTGATCGAGAAGGGCCACGCCTATGAGGCAGACCGCCACGTGCTCTTTTCCGTGGACAGCTGGAAAGACGACTATGGCAAGCTGTCAGGGCGTTCGGTCGAAGATATGATCGCGGGCGCGCGTGTGGAAGTTGCGCCTTACAAGAAAAACCCGATGGATTTTGTACTCTGGAAACCCTCCACACCGGACCTGCCGGGATGGGAGAGCCCGTGGGGCCGCGGCCGTCCGGGCTGGCACATCGAATGCTCGGCCATGTCGCGCGCGCTTCTGGGCGATAGTTTTGACATTCACGGCGGCGGCAACGACCTCATATTCCCCCACCACGAAAATGAGATCGCCCAAAGCCGCTGCGCCCATCCCGAAGGGGATTTCGCGCATTACTGGCTGCACAATGAGATGCTGCAGGTGGAAGGCAAGAAGATGTCCAAATCCCTGGGCAATTTCTTCACCGTGCGCGACCTGCTGGATCAGGGTATTCCCGGCGAGGTGATCCGGTTTGTGTTTCTGTCGACGCATTATCGCAAACCCATGGACTGGACCGCGAAGAAGGCCGCCGATGCCGAAAAGACCCTGCGCAAATGGTATGGACAGGTGAACGCAGTGGACGCAGGCGAGGTGGATCCAAACGTGATCACCCTTTTGGCCGATGATCTGAACACGCCAGGAACCTTGGCGGAGTGCCATCGCCTATCTGCCGAAGGCGATGGCGCGACACTCAAAGCGACGCTCCAGTTCCTTGGGCTCATGGCGGCATCCGCACCTGCCTGGGCCACGGCGCAAAGCTTTGATTTCACATCCCTGGAAACCTGCCTTTCAGACGCGCGCACCGCGGCCATGGAAACTAAAGACTTCGCGCCCGTGGATGCGCTCAAGGCTGCTTTGATAGCGGCCGGTGTTGAGGTGCGTATGAGCAAAGAGGGTGTGGAGCTGATCGCCGGGCCGGAGTTTGACGCAGGCAAGTTGCCAAAAGCCTAAACGTTCGATGCCTCCGGCGGGAGTATTTGCAGCAAGATGAAGCGGGGTGCGTCCTGCTTCATCTTGCCATAAATACTCAAATTGGACCGGCCTTAGGCTCGCGGCGCAGCATCAACCAGAGGAGCGCACCGCCCGCCAGCGCCAGGAACGGGGCCATCGCTAGGTTGACCGAAGCCCACCCCGTGGCCGCATCCCCGCCGGAGCAGTTCATCAAGCCGCCGGAGGCCAGCGATGCCACAGTCACACCGCCGAAAACGATAAAGTCATTCAGACCCTGCATGCGCCCGCGCTCTTCCACCGTGTGGGCGGAGGCGAGCATGGTCGTGGCCCCGATAAAGCCGAAATTCCATCCCAACCCCAACAGGATCAGCGCCACAAAGAAATTCTCCAGCGCCACACCGCTCAGCGCCACCGCGCCTGCGCCGGCCAGAATGACAAGCCCGGCCCCAACAATCCGCTCCACCCCGAACCGCGCGATCAGGTGGCCGGTGAAAAAGGACGGCGCAAACATCGCCAGCACATGGCCGGTGACCACGTCTGCGGCGTTGCCCGTGGTGAATCCACAGCCCACAACGGCCAGTGGCGTTGATGTCATCACGAGGTTCATCAGAGCGTAGGAGACCGTGGCGCAGATCACCGCCACAGCAATACGCGGTGTGCGCAGCAGCTCCAGCCGCGTGCGTCCGCGCGGCGCGTCCTCGCGCGCAGGCTCCGGTTTGGGGATGTCGAGAAACACAAACACAAGCGCGCCCAGCAGGTTGAGCACAATCACCGCGTAATAAGTGCCCAAAAACGGGATCACCATCGCGTCAGAGGTCACTTTGACAAGTTGCGGACCAATCACCGCGCTGGCCAGCCCACCGGCCATGACATAAGAAATCGCTTTTGGTCGGAACGCTTCACTTGCCGTATCGGCCGCGGCAAAGCGGTAAAACCCTTGGGCGGACATATAAGTCCCGGTGATGAGCGACCCCAGAAGGTAAATCGGAAATGACGCTACATAAAGCCCATAGGCCCCGATGGCCGCGCCCAACGCGCCTGCCATAGCGCCCACAACAAACCCAGCCCGGCGGCCATAACGCTGCATGATCGCGCTAAGGGGGTTGGCCGAGAGCATGGAGCCGATCACAATGAGCGAGATTGGCAGCGTGGCAAAACACACATTTGAGGCCAAAGACTGCCCCGCCAAACCGCCCACCACGAATATCATCGCCATTTGCGAGCCCAAAAACGCCTGCGCCAACACAAGCACCCACACATTGCGGCGGGCGCGGGCATCAGATTGGGGGAGGGCGGCATCCGTCATGATGTACGTGCTAGCCCTCTTGTCACGGTCCTGCAAGCCGGCGTCATGCCGCGTCGATCACATGGGCGAAACTGCCGCTCACGCGCCCTGAGCGCAGCCCCATGGGCGCAAGTGCTGCCCCCTCGGCCCTGCGTGCCTCAAAAAGCGGCGCGCCGTCGGCTTTGAGTGTCGAGGCATAGTGAAACTCATGGCCTTTGAGTGCGCCAGCAAAGGGTCCGCCGAGCGGCGTCAGATCCCGATAGCCCAAGTGCAGCCGTCGCGCAGCAAAGGAGGTCTCGAGATCCAGCAAACCGGCCATTTTATGCGCTGTGCCGTGTTCATCGATTAGCTCGGTTCCAAGCACCATATAACCGCCACATTCTCCATAAATATCAGTATCTTTTGATGCGATCCTCAGACTGTCTAAGAACCTCTCGCTGGCCGCCAGACGTCCTGCATGAAGCTCTGGGTAGCCGCCGGGCAGGAACACAAAACCAGCTTTGGGCACGGGATCATCCGCCAACGGTGAAAACAATTTGATCTCTGCCCCCGCCATACGCCAATCCCTTAGGATATGCGGATATGCAAACGCAAAGGCTGCGTCCTGCGCCACAGCGATCACCTGTGCCGGGGGCTCTAGGCCTTGGCTGTGGCGCGGTTCTGGCAACGGAGAAAAGAGCGCCAACAACGCCCTTTCATCAAGACTTTCCGCCAAAGCATCCGCCGCGCGGTTCAAAAACGCCTCGAGATCTGGATGCTCCTCCGCCTGCACCAAGCCGAGATGTCGGGCAGGGTGGCGCAGACCTGCATCTCGGCGCAGCGCGGCCAGTACAGGCAGACCCGTCATGTCCAGGGCACAGCGGAGCATATCAAAGTGCCGGTCACTGCCTACGTTGTTCAAGATCACACCAGCCACACGAACGCGTGTATCAAAACCGGCAAACCCCTGGACCAGAGCGGCCACTGATCCCGCCATGCGCCCGGCATCCACGACCAGCACAACAGGGATGTCAAAAAGCCGCGCGAGATCGGCAACAGCGCCTTTTCCATCGGGCGGTGCACCATCAAAAAGGCCCATCGCACCTTCGATCAGGAGATACCCGTCTGTGTGCGCCAAGGCGCGCAGCCGGTCAGGGCCCATGGCCCAGGCATCAAGGTTGAAACAGGGCGCCCCGCAGGCGGCCTCATGAAAGCGTGAATCGATGTAGTCCGGCCCCGATTTGGCGCCCCGGACCGCCACACCTTGCCGTGACAACAGGCGCAACAATGCCAGCGTTACCGTTGTCTTGCCTGCGCCTGAGGATGGCGCGGCGATGATCAGGCCTTTGCCCATGTCGGCTCATTCTTCTGGCTAAAAACATACCGGGAGGTGCCGATGGCGGGGGGCAGCGTCCTCATATGTCTCACGATGCCTCCGCCGGTCGCCCCCGATTGAGCGGGTCTGTGTCACGCGGGGCTTGCCCGGTCATCATCGCTTGCCAATCAAGCGCCCGGCGCATCAGAACGGATCGCCCGATGCACAGAATAGAAGGCGGCTCCATCCCTTGGGCTTCGATGTCTGCGGCCATGCAAGACAGGGTGGTTTCTAGCACCTGTTGATCGTCGGTCGTGGCCGAAGAGACCACGGCACAGGGCTCACTCGGGTCGCGCCCGGCCTCAATCAACTTCGCACTGATCGCGGCGGCATGTTTCATGCCCATGTAAACGACAATAACCTGACTGCCTTGGGCGATGGCCGGCCAATTGAGTGAGGAAGGCGTCGCGCCTGATTGGTCATGGCCGGTCACGAAAGTCACCGATTGGTTCACATCGCGATGGGTCACGGGAATGCCGGCATAGGCCAGCCCGCCAATGCCCGCACTCACACCTGGGATGATGCGAATAGGAATGCCATGCTGCACCAGCGTTTGCGCCTCTTCGCCGCCACGCCCAAAAACAAAGGGATCACCGCCCTTTAGACGCAGCACCCGCTTGCCGTCCCGGGCGAGATCAACCAACCGCAATGAGATATCGCGCTGCTTGGCCGAGGGCTTGCCGCCGCGCTTACCGGCATAGATCAATTCGGCCTGTGGCGCCCAGTCGAGAATGCTGTTTTGCACCAGCGCATCGTAAATCACCACATCGGCCTGCCGCATTGCATTGAGCGCATGCAGTGTCAAAAGGCCCGGATCGCCCGGGCCCGCACCGCAGAGCCAGACCCAGCCCGGCTCCATCTGCGGCCAATTGTTTTCCGGAAGAAGCGTGTTCATATCCTCCTTATGCCCGGTTCATGTCTTCGGCGAAAGACCATCTGCGACCATCAGTGCCGCCTCCCGCGACAGAAATTTACGGCGCTTTTGTTGATTGGCCCGGGTCGCGCCGGTGCCTATAATCCTCCGCGATGGCTCGTAAACCAGATACAGAGTTGCGCCGCGGATGGACGACGGGCGCTTGCGCCACGGCAGCCACGCGTGCGGCACTCAAAGTGTTGTGGGGGGAAGGGCGCGCGGATCGGGTACGGATCACGCTGCCCCGAGGCGAACGACCGGTATTTGAAATTGCCCATTGGGGCGACGGCCCGGGTTGGGTTGAAGCGGGCGTGATCAAAGACGCGGGCGATGACCCGGATGTGACCCATGGCGCGCTCGTTGTGGCGCGCGTGTCTGCCTCAGCAGGTGGGGTGCGGTTTTCCGCAGGCGAAGGCGTGGGCCATGTCACCCGGCCCGGCCTGCCGATTGCGCCGGGTGAGCCTGCGATCAACCCGGTGCCGCGTCAGATGATGGTCCAAACCGTGCAGGAAATGGCCAAAAGGCTTTCGCAATCGCCTGATATTGCGATTGAAATTGCAATTCCAGGTGGTGCGGAAATTGCCGAAAAAACCTGGAATCCAAGGCTCGGAATCAAAGGAGGGTTGTCCATCCTAGGCACCACCGGGATCGTGCGCCCGTTTTCCTGTGCGGCCTGGATCGCCTCTATTCATCGCGGAATTGATGTGGCGCGCGCCGAAGGTCTGTCCCATGTGGCAGGCTGTACAGGGGCGACCAGTGAAAAGACGGTGCAGGCGCTGTATGGCCTGCCTGATCACGCGATGCTGGATATGGGAGACTTTGTCGGGGGTATGCTCAAATACCTGGCCCGTCATCCGATAGAGCGCATCACCGTGGGTGGCGGGATCGGCAAGCTGACCAAACTCGCCCAAGGCGCACGGGATCTGCACTCGGGCCGCTCTCAAGTGAATTTTGAAAAACTGTCAGACGTTTTGGGTGTTCCGGAAGTGAAGAACATGAATACAGCTTTAGAGGTGTATGAAAAAACAGGAAAAAAGCATTCTCAATGGGTTGCAGAAAATGCGTTGATTGAGGTGCGAAAACTGGTCCCCAAAAGCGAGGTCGACGTGATCGTCATGGATCGCCAAGGCAACATCATCGCGAAAGCTGGCCCGTGACGCTTTTACTTCTGGCAGGCACACGCGAGGCTCAAGAGATTGCCCGCGCCCTGGCGGATCAGGGGCGCAATGTGGTGGCGTCCTTGGCGGGTGCCACGCGCGCGCCTGTCAATCTGGGTGTTGAGACGCGGCGGGGTGGATTTGGTGGCGAGGAGGGGTTTCGCGCGGAAGTGGCCCGCCTCGGCGTGACGGCCGTTCTGGATGCCACGCACCCTTTCGCGCATCGGATCTCCACCCGCACCGCGCGCATTTGTGCGCAGATGTGGCTGCCCTATTGCCAGCTGCTGCGCCCGGAATGGAGTCCAGAAGAGGGCGACCGCTGGACCGACGTTGCACGTGAGGAGGATGTGGCGCACCTTGTCGAGGCAGGGCAGACGGTTTTTCTCGCCACCGGGCGGCAGACCTTGCAGCGCTTTGAAAACCTTACGCATGCGCGGATCATTTGCCGTCAGATTGACCCCCCTGATGGCCCGTTTCCGTTTCCCAACGGTGCGTTTCTGGTAGGTCGCCCACCCTTTCCGGTGCAGGAAGAAGTTGATTTGTTCCAATCCCTCGGCGTTGATTGGCTGGTGGTTAAAAATGCAGGCGGGCATGCGTCAAAATCCAAACTTGTGGCCGCGAGGCAGCTCGGGATCAAGGTCGCGATGATCGCACGGCCGCCACAGCCTGACAGCACTCACGTGACTACGGTAGAGGCTGCTTTGAGCTGGGTGACCGCGTTATGACAGGCCGGATTATCGACACGCTGGAGGATGTCGAGGAAGGTGCTGATTTCCTCGCGCAGGCCTGTTCACGCATGGCCCACGCCCGCTCCTTGACCGGTCCACTGCCCTTGCGGCGCAAGCCGGAAGGGTTCGCGCAATTGCTCAGCGCGATTGTGAGCCAACAGGTCTCCACCGCGTCGGCGGCCGCGATTTGGGGACGGATGGAAGACGCCGGACTGATCCAACCAAGCGCGGTGCTTGCCGCAACGGATGAAGATCTGCGCGCCGTGGGCCTGAGCCGTCAAAAGATGAGGTATTCGCGCGCCTTAGCAGAAAAAAACATAATTATAATGACCTACGCGTCAAAGCTGATGCAGATATCATCGCCACACTGGTCGATGTGCCAGGCATTGGCACATGGACTGCGGAAATTTACGCCATGTTTTCATTGGGCCGCGCGGATGTGTTTGCCCATGGTGATCTCGCTCTGCAGGAAGCCGCAAAGGTGCTCTACGGGCTGGAAACCCGACCCAAGGAACGACAGATGCGAGAAATGGCCGAAGCCTGGAGCCCGTGGAGATCGGTTGCGGCGCGCATTCTATGGGCCTACTACCGGGTGGACAAACAGCGGGAAGGGATCCGATGACACGCGTTTTGAAGGCTGGCCGCAAAGGGCCGCATTCGGGGGAAATCCGGTCTATCGTGGTGTTTCTGCACGGTTACGGTGCAAACGGGGCGGATCTTTTGGGGATCGCCGATGTGTTGATGGAACATCTGCCCGACACGCTTTTTGTCGCTCCCGATGCGCCCGAAAGCATCCCCATGATGCCCACTGGGCTGCAATGGTTCCCGATCCCGTGGATTGATGGATCCTCAGAAGAGGAATCAGAGCGCGGGTTGATGGCGGCGGCAGAGGATCTCAACGCGTTTCTGGATGCGCTGATGGTCGATGAAGACGTGCTGCCCGAGCAAGTGGTGCTGTTCGGGTTTTCCCAAGGCACGATGATGGCTTTGCATGTGGCCCCGCGCCGGGAGGATCCAATTGCTGGGGTGGTCGCGTTTTCTGGCCGGCTTTTGGCGCCGGAACTGCTCAAGGACGAGGTGATCAGCCGCCCGCCAGTTTTGCTTGTTCATGGGGATGCCGATGATGTGGTGCCGCCCAAGTCTTTGCCTGAGGCGGCGGAAGCCTTGCAAACGGCCGGGTGGCAGGATGTTTATGCCCATATCATGAAAGGCACCGCTCATGGGATCGCGCCCGACGGGCTTTCGGTCGCGATGGCCTTCATGCGCGACAAACTAGGCCTCTGAGCCGAAGCTGGGCAAACCCCGCGCAACGTGAACATGGGGTCCGGCATTGTCACTTGGGCCATTTCTGACTATCCAAAAATGACGTTGAAAGAGGCCTCAAGGGGCGGCGTATGAGCCAAGTGTTCAAATGGCTGTTTCGCATCGCGGGCGGCATGGTCATTCTGACTGTGTTGACCATTTTGGTGTTCTATTTCCTGCTGTCCCGGTCCTTGCCGATCTACGACAAAGAGATGGATGTCACAGGCATCTCCGCACCGGTTGAGATCGTGCGAGACAATGCAAACGTGCCCCATATTTTCGGCAAGACGGACGCCGACACGTTCTTTGGCTTGGGCTACGTGCATGCTCAAGACAGGCTTTGGCAAATGGTGATGTTGCGGCGCACGGCGCAGGGGCGGCTGTCTGAAATCTTCGGCACACAGACCGTTGAGATCGACAAGCTGATGCGGCGGCTTGATCTTTACCGCCATGCGCGCAGCTCTGTCGATGTGCAAGATGCCCGGACCCGTGAGGCGCTGAGCGCCTATGCGGCTGGGGTGAATGCGCGGATTAAAGAGATCAATGAGGAGTCCCGTGGCAAGGGCGCTCCCGAGATGTTCTTGTTCAACCCCGCGCTATCCCCCTGGCAGCCTGCAGACTCCATTGCCATTGTGAAGCTTCTCTCGGTGCAGCTTTCGGGCCATCTGCAAGAGGAGGTGCTCCATGCCCGCACGTCCGTTTTGGTCGATGAAGCGCGTTTGCGCGATATCATGCCGCTTGCGCCCGGTGCCGCGATTGCCGATCTGCCCGACTATGCAGAGCTTTTTCCGGGCGTTGGGCTGCGCGCCGTGGCTGACCTTCAGAGTGATCACCCGCTGTCGCCGGTCGCGCGGCGCGGCTTTGCCGGCGCCTCAAATGCGTTTGCGGCGGCGCCCAATCGTTCGGCCAGTGGCGGCACACTCTTGGCCAATGATCCTCATCTTGAGTTCACCGCGCCCGGCATCTGGTATCTGGCCCGCATTGAGCTGGCCTCAGGCGGCGTGATCGGTGGCACTGTCCCGGGTGCACCGCTGGTCATGGTCGGGCGCAGTGACAGGCTGGGGTGGGGGCTGACGGCCTCCTACATGGATGATCAGGACCTCTATATCGAACGGCTCGACCCGGAAAACCCGGATCGGTATCTCACGCCTGATGGGTTCAAGCCGTTTCGTACCGAAAGCACCATCATCCGCATCGCTGATCGGGAGTCCATTACCCTCACCCTGCGGTGGACAGACAACGGCCCCGTCCTGCCCGGCACGCATTACAATCTGGCCACGGTGACACCGCCCAGGCATGTGGCATCGCTGTCTTGGACAGCGCTTTCGGGCAATGACACCACGATGACGGCCGCGATGGCCCTTATGCGGGCGGGATCCGTGGAGGAAGGCCTGCGCGCCGGGCGTTTCTTCGTGGCGCCGACGCAGAACCTGATGCTGGTGGATCACGAAACCATCGCCATGAAAACCATCGGTGCAGTGCCTGCGCGCCACCCTGATCATGAAACCAAAGGGCGGATGCCCAGCCGAGGCTGGATTGCTGAAAACAGGTGGTCCGCGATGATTCCGTTTTCGCAAAATCCGGAGTTTGTCTCGCCTGCGGGTGGCATCCTTGGCAATACCAATAACAAGATGGTCGACCGGGAATTTCCCTTTCACATCAGTTATGTCTGGGGCGATACGCAGCGCATCAAACGGTGGGAGCGCCTGATGCAAATCCGCGAAGTGCATACCCGGGACAGCTTTATTGAAGCGCAGCTTGATACCGTCAGCTTCACCGCACGCTCGCTCTTGCCGCTGATTGGTGCCGATCTGTGGTTTACCGGTGAGGCCGCCCCTGACGGCACGCCTGAGCGGCAGCGCCAACGCGCGCTTGCGCTGCTCTCAAGCTGGAATGGCGAGATGAATGAGCATCTGCCGGAGCCGTTGCTTTACGCAGCATGGATGCGCGCATTGATGGATCGGCTTATTCGCGATGAGCTGGGGCCGTTGGCCGATGAGTTTATCCATCCTGATCCTGTGTTTATCGAACGTGTGTTCCGCGACATTGAGGGTGCCGCGGCCTGGTGTGATATCCGCCAATCCACGGATCAGGAAACCTGCGTGGATATAGCGCGATTGGCGCTCGATGACGCGCTTGTCTGGATCGCAGACAATTACGGCACTGCGTTGGAAAGCCTCCGCTGGGGGGATTTGCATCAGGCGACCCATGATCACCCGGTTTTGGGCGAGGTGCCGCTGCTGAGGTTTTTCGTCAATATTCGGCAATCAACATCGGGTGGCGACAACACATTGATGCGCGGGCGAACCAGTGGTGAAGGGGAAAACCCCTATGAAAACGTCCACGGCGCGGGGTATCGCGGTGTCTATGATTTTGCCGATCCGGACAGTTCCGTGTTTGTCACGTCGACCGGACAATCCGGACATTTCCTGAGCCGCCACTACGACGATATGGCCCAGCTTTGGCGGCGCGGCGAGTACATCCCGATGTCACTGGACCCGGATTTGGCGCGCGCAGCGGCGACGGGCATAACCATTTTATCACCGCAATAGGCTTTGACCGGTGCGGCCTGCACATCTAGCTATTGAGAGGATGACAAAGGTGCAAACCCAAAGCCGTCCTATCGCCCGTATCGAAAAGCTTTGCGTGGGCTTTCGCGTGCGCCGCGGCAAAGTCTGCGCCGTAGAAGACTTGTCTTTTGAGGTTTTCCCGGGCGAGACGCTTTGCATTGTGGGCGAGTCGGGCTCCGGTAAATCGGTCTCGGCTCTCTCTCTCATGCGGCTGGTCGATTTCAGCGGTGGTGCGATCGAAGAAGGGCGGATCCTTCTGGAGGATGAAAATCTGGCCCACGCGCCAGAACATTCCATGCGCCACCTGCGCGGCAACAAGATTGCCATGATTTTTCAAGAACCCATGACCGCGTTGAACCCTGTTTTCACGGTCGAACGGCAGCTTACTGAGGGGCTGCGTTTGCATCGCGGCCTTAGCAAGCCTGCGGCAAAGGCGGAGGCCTTGAACCTGCTCAGGGAAGTGCGCCTGCCAGAGCCGGAGCGGCGTCTGACGCAGTATCCCCATGAGCTGTCAGGCGGGATGCGGCAACGGGTGGTGATTGCCATGGCGCTCGCTTGTGCGCCCAAACTGTTGATTGCGGATGAGCCGACGACGGCGCTTGACGTTACGACACAGGCGGAAATCCTTGCGCTGATTGACCGATTGAAGCGGGATCACGGCATGGCGGTTGTGTTCATCACCCATGACATGGCTGTCGTGGCGCAAATGGCCGACCGGGTGGTGGTCATGCGCGACGGGCGAAAAGTGGAAGAGGGAGAGGTTGAAGATATCTTTTCAAATCCGCGCAATGACTACACAAAATCGCTTTTGAGTGCGGTGCCGAGATTGGGTGCGATGGGGGGAAAGCCGTTGGCGCCAGTCACGTCCGGCGCGCCTTTGCTTGAGGTGCAAGGGCTGACCATGCGCTACCCTGTGAGATCCGGGTTGACCCGCCGTGTCACAGGGCACGTGCACGCCGTGGAGGATGTATCCTTCTCGATCCAGCCCGGGGAAACCTTGGCGCTGGTGGGCGAGTCCGGATGCGGCAAGTCGACGGTGGGGCGATCCATTTTGCGCCTCGAACGGCCGGTGGGCGGTCAGGTTCACTTGGGTGAAAAAAATCTGTTGGCGCTTGAGGGTGAGGCCTTGCGCCAGGCCAGGCGCGACATGCAGATGATTTTTCAAGATCCGTTCTCCAGCCTTGATCCAAGGATGAAAATATCCACGCAAGTCGCAGAACCAATGGCAAATTACGGCATTGGATCGCAGGCAGATCGCACTAACATGGCCGCCTCACTGCTGGATCGTGTGCATTTGTCGCGCGATTGCATGGACCGGTATCCTCATGAGCTCTCCGGTGGTCAGAGACAAAGGGCCGCTATCGCGCGCGCCTTGGCGCTGGAGCCGAAACTGATTGTCGCCGATGAAGCCTTGAGCGCGCTCGATGTCAGCGTTCAGGCGCGCGTTTTGGATTTGTTGCAAGAGCTGCAGCGGGACCTGCGGCTTTCCTACCTGTTCATCAGCCATGACATGGCCGTGGTCGAACGCATCAGCCATCGTGTGGCCGTGATGTATCTTGGCCGGATTGTTGAGATTGGGCCGAGAGACGCAGTGTTTAAGCGCCCACAGCACGCCTATACTCAGGCGCTTTTGTCTGCCATTCCGTTGCCAGATCCAAAGCAGCGCCGCAAACGGGTGCCTGAATACAAGGCGGTCCCGTCACCCCTGCACGATCTAAAATATCAACCAGTGCTCAATCACTATCAAGAGGTAGCGCCAGACCACTTGGTTCTGGTATCTGACTGCGGATACTGACCCCTAAAACACAGCCCCAAAGAGGATGCCTTATGCCCGTCAAAAATCGCTTTGCCGAACTCCATGATGACATCACAGCGTGGCGCCGTGACATTCATGCCCATCCCGAACTTCTGTTTGACACCCATCGCACCAGTGCGCTTGTCGCGGAAAAACTTCAGGCATTTGGCTGCGACGACGTGGTGACGGGCCTTGGCCGCACCGGTGTTGTGGGTGTGATCAAAGGGCAGAAAACGGCATCAGGCAAGGTTGTGGGGTTGCGTGCGGATATGGACGCCTTGCCAATCGAAGAGCAGACGGGTTTGGAGTATACCTCTGAAGTTCCAGGAAAAATGCATGCCTGTGGCCATGATGGGCACACGGCAATGTTGCTGGGGGCGGCGCAATACCTGTCGGAGACACGTAATTTCGACGGAACCGTTGTGGTGATTTTTCAACCTGCCGAAGAAGGTGGCGGAGGCGGCAAGGAAATGTGCGATGACGGACTGATGGAGCGCTTTGGCGTGCAGGAAGTTTACGGCATGCACAATTGGCCCGGTGTCCCGGTGGGCGAATTCTCGATCAGGCCGGGGCCATTCTTTGCCGCAACCGACAAGATCGAGATCACGGTAGAGGGCAAGGGCGGACATGCCGCCAAACCGCAACAAACGGTCGATCCCTCTGTTGTTGCGGCCCATCTTGTGACCGCGTTGCAAACCATCGTCAGCCGCAACGCGGATCCCGTGGCTCAGATCGTTGTGTCGGTGACTTCGATGGAAACGTCATCCCATGCGTTCAACGTGATCCCATCTTCCGTGCGGCTTGCTGGTACCGTACGGACGCTTTCCAATGACATGCGCGATATGGCCGAAGCGCGGATGGGAACGATTTGCCAGCATATTGGTGCGGCCTTCGGGGCGCGTATCGAGCTCGACTATGAGCGCAACTACCCGGTGATGGCCAACCATGACGAACAAACAGTTTTCGCCGCCGATATGGCGCGCCGCGTGAGTGGCACTTGCGCGGATGCTCCGTTGGTAATGGGCGGTGAAGATTTCGCGTTCATGCTCGAAGAGCGACCGGGAGCCTATATCCTAATGGGCAATGGCGATAGCGCGCCTGTGCACCATCCTGAGTACAACTTCAACGATGATGCGATCCCCGTGGGATGCAGTTGGTGGGCGGAAGTGGCGGAGCAGAGGATGCCATTGTAAATCAGGTTCGGGCCAGCCCCCAACCGCCTAGGATCCTTTTAGTCAGCAGAAGACGGTGAGCTCGCGGTGCTCCATAATTTCTGATAAACAGACGCGATTTCAGCAGCTTCCCGTTCGATGCTAAAGTGGTGCAAAGCGCTTTCCCGCGCGTGACGCGCCATTTTGCTCAGGCGCTCAGGGTCGGATAGAAGTGCGTCGATATCTTGGGCGGCATCGCTTGTAATGACCCCTGCCTGACCTTGGCTCGAAAAGGCGCGGTAGTAGCCTTGATCGGTGGCGACAAACGGCACGCCAGAGGCCATGCCTTCCAGTGGGGTCATGCCATAGCCTTCGTAACGGGGCAGTTGCACAACAAGCGACAGCGCGCGCAGCAGGTCTGGCAGATCCCCTGGCGCAATCTCACCCGGAAACAGGATGCGGTTTTCCAAGTGAGCATTGGTGACCTTCTTTTTGAGATCGTTGAGAAATCCTTGATGCTCCTTCGCGGCCCGACCGATCACCAGTGCGGTTGTGTCAGGGTGTTTTGGCAACACGTCGAGCATGGCTTTGATAAATCGGTCGGTGCCTTTTTCCGGCCTGATCCGCCCGATTGTCGCAATACCTTTTGCGCCGGGATACCCTGTGGCGGCCCAAGCAGCGATGCGGTCCGGGGCTGGGGCAAATCGCTCTGTTTCGACACCGTGAGGTATGACGGCCTTAACATGTGGGACAAATGCGGCCGCTTCCTGTGTGGTGGCGATCACAGCATCCATGCGTGAAATAAGCCAGCGGGGATACGCGGAGTGGCGGCGGATTGCGGCGGAGGTGAACACAATTCGAATGGGAAGGCGCAGCACATCACGCGCCCAAATCGCAACGCGCATTTCGGGATTGCGCCGCACGTGCCAGATCGTAAACGGTTTGCCCTCAGGCGCGGTGCGTGACAGGCGCAACGCCTCTTTCTGCGTGATCGGATCGGGTGCGCCTGGCAAGGGATGACCCGCAAGTGCCACATCAAACTGCTCCACTTGCTGACGTAAAACAGCCGCCGCCGTGGCCGAAACGCCTGTATAGTTGCGGTTGAAATTGGTCACGATCAATTCTGGCACAGGGTTTGCCTATCTCACGTCCTGCGTCAGTTCCAGCGCTTTGGACAAATCTCGTGCGACGTGTTCCAGACCTGACATCTGACGCGTCAGTTGCGCCTGTGCGGCCGCGATCATGGCGTCGCGGGCCGCTCTATCTGCAAGTAAGGTCAACACAGCCTCGGCCAAACCCTTATGATCGTTTACTTCCAGCGCGGCACCCGTGGCGTCAAACGCCGCATAGACTTCGGCAAAATTTTTGTAGAAAGGCCCGTGTACAATGGCCGATCCGCCTTGCGCCGGTTCAAACGGGTTATGCCCCCCCACATGCGTGAATGACCCGCACAGACACGTGACCTTTGACAGCGCGTACCACAGCCCGGTTTCGCCCAGAGTGTCCGCAAGATAGACCGGGCTTTCTGGACTAGGATCTGCGCCCAGGCTGCGCTGCGTTGCGCGCAAGCCGCGGGACGCAACGTGATCCAGTATCGCTTTGGCGCGTTCTGGATGGCGCGGCACGAGGATGAGCAGGGCACCCGGCTCTTGGCTCAGCACGCGTTGATGGGCATCAAGCATGATGTCATCTTCGCCCGGATGGGTCGAGCTGGCCACCCATAGGGGGCGGTTTTGAAGCATTGCCTTTAGCCGCATGAGTTCCCCCTCATCAACTGGCAAGGGCGCGGACATGGCTTTCAGGTTGGGCCCTTGCGCGGCATGATCGAGCCCTAGACTGCGCAAATGCTCGGCAGTACGCTTGTCCTGACAATGGATGACGCGAAAATTCTCCATCAGGTGGCGTGCGGTAGCCCGTGCGCGGGACCAATTGCGCGCTGAGCGATCCGAGATGCGCGCATTCACAAGCGCCAGGGGTATGCCCGCGGCGCTGCTTCGGCCGAGCATGTTGGGCCAAAGCTCACTTTCGACAAACACGGCGGCGGTCGGTGCCCAATGGGCCAAAAACCGATCGACGGCGGCAGGCGTGTCCACCGGCGCAAATTGATGCTGCGTGCGCGGGGGCAGGCGGCCTGTGAGAACCTGAGCAGACGTGGCGGTGCCGGAGGTCAGTAAAAATGAAAGATCAGGAAACTGCTCACCCAGATGGGAGATCAATCGCAAGACAGACAGGCTTTCTCCCACAGAAGCTGCATGACACCATAAAAGTTGCCCCTTGGGCCGTGCCAGAGTGGCAAATCCTTTACGTTCCTCCATGCGATCAGAGGCCGTTCCCAGCATTCGAAGCTTTCGCGCCACGCGGGGATAAATCAACGGACCCACCACAGACGACACCGCGCCGTAGAGCCGCAATGGCAACGGCGCTGACATCATCACCCGCCGGTATGGCTCATATGGCGTGACATTTGGCCTGTGATGTTCTGGCGGGAATAATCAAAGTCATGGCCTTTGGGCTTGGCGTCTATGGCCCTGCGAATGGCATCTTCCAAAGGCGCGTCATTGCCGGGGTTGTTGCGCAAAGGCCCGCGTAAATCGGCCATGTCCTCTTGACCCAGGCACATGTAAAGATCGCCTGTGCATGTGAGCCGAACACGATTGCAACTTTCACAGAAATTATGAGTGAGCGGCGTGATGAACCCGATTTTCTGGCCGGTTTCCTGCAGCCGAACGTAGCGCGCAGGCCCGCCGGTCCGTTCGGGGATGTCGACCACGGTAAACTGTTCGGCCAATTGAGCGCGAAGATCAGACAGCTTCCAATACTGGCCCAAGCGGCGTTCATTGCCGATGTCGCCCATGGGCATCACCTCAATGAAGGTGAGATCCATATCGCGAGTGTCACACCAGCCAACCAGTTGAAAAAGCTCGTCCTCATTGAAACCCTTGAGCGCGACCGTGTTGATTTTCACGCGCATGCCTGCACTCTGTGCGGCATCGATGCCCCGGAGCACCTGCGTCAGCCGTCCCCACCGGGTGATGTCGGCAAATTTCTGATCATCCAGCGTATCGAGTGAAATATTGATGCGCCGCACCCCGGCCGCGTAAAGCTGATCTGCAAAGCGTTCGAGCTGTGACCCGTTGGTGGTGATGGTCAGCTCTTCAAGATCTCCTGCTTCAAGGTGGCGCGTCATCCCATTGAAAAACGTCATAATATCACGCCTCACCAAAGGTTCACCCCCGGTGATGCGCAGCTTTTTGACGCCGAGCCGGACAAAAGCGGAGCACATGCGATCAAGTTCTTCGAGGGTCAGCAATTCTTTCTTGGGCAGAAATGTCATGTTCTCTGCCATGCAGTAGACACAGCGAAAATCGCACCGATCGGTGACTGAGACGCGCAGGTACGTGATCGCGCGCTGGAAAGGGTCTATCAGCGGGGCTGTCATGGAGATAAGTTAAGCGTGTGCGAATGGCCTGACAAGAGCGATCACACGCAAGCCAAGAGGCGATCCGAGTAAGGAAGAGCAAAATGCGCAGATGGGTTTTGTTATTGGGTTTGATGGGCGTTTTGGCAGGCTGCGCTGTTGTACCGGAGGGGCTCTTCGGTCAGCGGAATAGACCCACGCCCGCGGTCGAGGCTGTTCCGGGTTCAGACACCGAGACAGAGGAGGGCGCAGTCCCGGAAGATGCGCGCACCGCCGAAGAGTTTGATACCACCAGTGCCGCAGATCGCGCCACCGCGTTGGAGGCCGCAGCCGCGTCTGGCACCGAGGCGGATCTTGGGGTGACGATTGCGACGCTGGGGGATGTGACACAAACCGGTATTTGGCTCAAAACCCCGCTGGTTTCAGAGCCGTCCAAAGGCCGCGTTGAGGCGACAGAAAACGGAAAGGCCGTCGCGGTTGACCTCATCCCGCTTGAGGGACAGGCCGGTGCCGGAAGCCGTATATCGCTCGCTGCGATGCGCCTTTTGGAGGTTGATCTGACGTCATTGGCAGAGTTGCGCGTCTATCGATCCAATTGAATTTCGGTCGTTAGGTATCTGATTTTATTCAACAGTTACAGACTTGGCTAGGTTCCGCGGTTGATCCACGTCGGTGCCTTTCGCAACCGCGGTGTGATAGGCCAAAAGCTGCGCTGGCACGGCATAAAGAATAGGAGAAATGACCGGGTGGCAGCTTGGCATTACGATTGTTTTCCAAACGCCTTGGCTCGCTTCTTGTGTGCCGGCTTTGTCGGTGATCAGGCAGACTTTGCCATCGCGCGCCATCACCTCTTGCATGTTTGACACGGTTTTATCGAACAGCGCATCGCAAGGGGCCATGACGACAACCGGCATATTGTGATCAATAAGGGCAATGGGCCCGTGCTTAAGCTCACCGGACGCATAACCTTCGGCGTGTATATAGCTGATTTCCTTCAGTTTCAGCGCGCCTTCGAGGGCCAGAGGGAAAAGCATTCCGCGCCCCAGAAACAAAGCACTTGTCGCCTCAGACAGGCCATGCGCCACATGATTTATCGTGTCACTTTGATCCAGAACCCGGCTCATGAGAGAGGGCAGTCCGCGCAGCGCCGAGACCGCATCGGCAAAATCTGCGTCAGGAAGCGTGCCTCGGTCACGCGCGGCTTTGAGCGCGAGGACCAACAGCACCACCAATTGGCACGTGAACGCCTTCGTTGACGCAACGCCAATCTCAGTGCCCGCATAGATCGGCAGCGCCACCTTTGCCTCGCGTGCGATGGAACTTTCTGCCACGTTGATCACGGCCAGAGTGGTCGATTTTTCCAAGCTGTATCGCAGGGCTGCCAGTGTATCGGCGGTTTCGCCTGATTGGCTGACAAAAACGGTGAGCGTGCGATCCGGGATCGGAGGCTCACGATAGCGAAACTCCGACGCGATATCCACATCAGCAGGCAGCCCGGCCACCTGCTCAAACCAATATTTTGCCGTGAGACAGGCGTAGTAGGCGGTGCCACACGCAACAAGAGAAACGCGATCAATCGTATTGAAATCAGGACATTTTTCATCAATCATAACATCAGCACCATCCGCGCTGAGATAGTGTTGTAGCGTATCTCCGATCACCCCTGGCTGTTCTGCGATTTCCTTGGCCATGAAATGCTTATGCCCGGCCTTGTCCACGCGCGTACTGTCAATCTGAACCACGCGCATCTCGCGGTTGGCGCGTTTCCCTTGGGCATCCGTGATCAAAACGCTTTCGCGTGTTACAACGGCGCAATCACCCTCTTCGAGATACGTGATCCTGTCCGTCAGCGGGGCCAACGCAATGGCGTCAGAGCCGACGAATGCTTCGCCGTCACCGTGCCCGATGGCCAAAGGGCTGCCTTTGCGCGCGGCAACGAGCAGGTCTTGCTGACCTTCAAAGAGAAAGCACAGGGCGTATGCGCCCTCAAGCTCTTCCAAGGTTTTCTTGGCTGCGTCAACGGGTTCAAGGCCGCTTTGCATGTAGTGATACGCGAGTAGAGCGACAGTTTCTGTATCCGTATCGGTGACGAACGTGGCCCCTTCGGTCGCCAGCTTTTCGCGCAGCTCGCGATAATTCTCAATAATCCCGTTATGCACCACAGCCACCGGCCCTGCCTTGTGTGGATGGGCATTTGAGACATTGGGCGCACCGTGGGTGGCCCAACGGGTATGACCAATGCCTGATTTGCCGGCAAGCGGCTCATGCACCAAAAGATCGGACAGGTTGATCAGCTTGCCCACTGCGCGCCGCCGGTCTAACCGGCCGTCATTCACAGTTGCAATCCCGGCGCTGTCATAGCCGCGATACTCCAGCCGCTTTAGCGCTTCCACGAGAATGGGCGCAACCTCATGGCTGCCCAAAACCCCCACGATCCCACACATTAGCCTGTCTCCTGCTCTCGTTTTTTCTTTTTTCTTTTCAATAGGTCCATCAATTTCCGCGCGAGCCCAGGTTTGTTGACCTGCTCGCCCCGCGCGATGGCCAGCGCGCCCGGTTCCACGTCCTTTGTGATAACAGAGCCTGACGCGGTCATAGCCTCATCACCGACGGTCACGGGCGCTACCAGCATAGTGTTGGACCCTATGAAGGCGCGTTCGCCCACGTGGGTCCGGTGCTTCATTACCCCGTCGTAGTTGCACGTGATCGTGCCTGCTCCAATATTGGTGTCCTTGCCGATATGCGCGTCGCCCACATAGCTGAGGTGGTTGATTTTCACGCCTTCCTCCAGTTGGGCGTTCTTCAGCTCCACGAAGTTGCCGATTTTCACGTGCTCGGAAATCTCCGCCCCGCCGCGAATGCGCGCAAATGGCCCTACTACCGCGTCCCGCGCGATATGGGTGTCTTCGATATGACAAAAGGACCGAATGCGCGCGCCCGTTTCCACGGTAACGCCGGGGCCAAAGACCACATTGGGCTCCACCAAACAGTCGCGTCCCAGCACCGTGTCAAAGGCGAAATGCACGCTGTCGGGCGCGGGCAGGGTGACGCCATTGTCCATCGCGTCTGTGCGCATATGCTCCTGAAACGCGGCTTCTGCCAGCGCCAATTCCGCACGGGAATTGATGCCCATGGTCTCTGCCTCATCACAGGCAATCGCCGTGGCCGACAAACCGTCAGCACGCGCCAGTCCAACAATATCAGTAAGGTAATATTCCCCAGATGCATTGTCATTTTTCACCCGCGAAACCAGATCCATCAACCTGGCAGCATCCGCCATAATGATGCCCGAATTACAGAAGGTTACAGCGCGCTCTTCATCACTGGCATCCTTGAATTCGACGATCCGTTCCAGTGCATCTCCGGCCATGATAAGCCGCCCGTAACGCCCCGGGTCTGCTGTTTCAAAGCCCAGCACGACAATGTCATGATCGCCGCGTGCCTCAGCCATGCGAGTAAGTGTGTCAGTCCGCACAAACGGGGTATCGCCATAAAGAACGACCGCATCCCCCGAAAACCCATCCAGTGCCGCGCGGGCTTGTGCGACGGCATGGGCGGTGCCGTGCTGTTCCTCTTGCAATACCACTTGCGCATCTGGATCCTGGGCCTCCGCGGCGGCCAGGACGGCGTCAGCCCCATGCCCGGCCACAACGATCACGCGCTCAGGCTCTAACGCTGCCCCTGCGCGCATCGCATGAGCCAGCATGGGCGCGCTCCCAATCGGGTGCAGCACTTTGGGTATGTCGGATTTCATCCGCGTGCCTTTTCCGGCAGCCAGGATGATGAGTGCTGTTGTCATTCGGGCGCATTCCTTTACATCGCGGTCAGGTTTTATCCGCTGTTACAGCCCGCGCAAGCCATCCACCCATCAAAGGTTGTTGCGGCGTGTCATAAACAGCAGCGGAAATGCGCCATCAGGAGGCACAATAGGCATGGGAACAGTTGTTTTTGATCTCGACGGAACGCTGGCGGACACCAGTGGCGATTTGATCGAGGCGGCCAATGTGTGTTTTCGCGAAATGGGCGCGGGCGATGTGATCCGACCCGGCCTTGATGCCGATACGGCCCTGACCGGAGGAAAGGCGATGCTGCGGCTCGGGCTGTCGCGTTTGGGCCAAGAGCCAGATGAAGATGAGGTGGATCGCTGGTATCCCATGCTGCTTGAGGCCTATGAGGCCAAGATTGATCATCACACGGTGTTTTTTCCTGGTGCCATGGACGCTGTGCGCGCATTGAAGGCGCAAAACCACCGCGTTGCAATCTGCACCAACAAGCCTGAGAAACTGGCGCGCCTGCTGTTTCAGAGCCTTGGTGCATTGGATGAATTTCACAGCCTCATTGGCGCAGACACCTTACCCGTGCGCAAACCGGACCCGGAACCTTTGCGAGAAGCTGTGCGCCGCGCAGGCGGGGATTTGGGGCAAACGATCATGATCGGTGACACCATCACCGACCATTCGACAGCGCGGGCGGCTGGCGTGCCGTCCATCCTTGTGACCTTCGCGCCGGGCCGGGAGAAGGTCGCTGAGATGGAGCCGGATGCCCTCTTGCACCACTTTGATGAGTTGCTAGACCTGGCCAATCAGTATTTCACCGCATCCTGAGAGTTGACGGACGCGCTGAGAGGCCCCAAAACATACCCATGCAAGAGGTTTTCAAAGGCAATTTCACCCAGCAAGAGCCGATCCCTGAAGAGGGGATTTCAGCCGCTTTGGACGTGATGCGCAGCGGGCGGTTGCACCGCTACAATCTGGGGCCGGGAGAGTTGGGCGAAGTCGGGCTGCTGGAGCAGGAATTCGCATCCTACACCGGCGCACAATACGCGTTGGCCGTTTGTTCGGGGGGATATGCTCTGGCCACGGCCTTGCGCGCGCTCAAGGTGCAACCAGGCGAAAATGTCCTCACCAATGCGTTCACGCTTGCGCCGGTACCGGGCGCCATTGCTGCGGTTGGCGCTGTTCCGGTGTTTGTTGGCGTGACCGAGGATCTGGTCATTGACCTGGATGATCTGGCGGCAAAGGCGGGCCGGGCGCGCGTGCTGATGCTCAGCCACATGCGCGGCCATATTTGTGACATGGACCGGCTGGTTGAAATTTGCTGCAACGCCGGTGTCATGATTGTGGAGGATTGCGCACATACGATGGGTGCGGCCTGGCGCGGCGTGCTGTCTGGTCGGCATGGTATGATCGGATGCTACTCAACGCAGACCTACAAACACATGAATTCTGGCGAGGGTGGGTTTTTGGTGACCGATGAGCCCGAGATTATGGCGCGAGCAACGATGCTATCGGGGTCTTACATGCTTTATGGACGCCACGGCGCCGTGCCGGACGCCGATGTTTTTGAAGCTGTGAAGTATGACACGCCAAATGTGTCGGGCCGGATGGATCATCTGCGTGCGGCGATCCTGCGGCCGCAATTGGCCAAACTTGATCAACAGTGTGAGGCGTGGAATGCGCGCTACCGCGTGGTGGAGGAGGGCCTGATGAACACGCCGGGCCTGCAGTTGGTGGCGCGCCCGGCCGATGAGCGCTATGTGGGGTCATCCATTCAGTTTCTTTTGCTTGATTGGCCGGATGCCGCGATTGCTGACGTTCTGAGCCGTTGCCTTGCGCGCGGGGTGGAGCTCAAATGGTTTGGCGGTGCAGAACCCACCGGGTTTACCTCACGCTATGACAGTTGGCGGTATGCCCCCAGCGAACCGATGCCCGCCAGTGATCGGGTGCTGCGCGGCGTGGTTGATATGCGCCTGCCGCTGACCTTTAGCCTTGAGGATTGTGCGCTGATCGCCCGGATCATCCGGTCTGAGGTGGGCGCGGTATGGCAAGAGCAGGCCGCCTAACGGCGGGTGCCGCGTGTTGCGTCGGGCAGGATCAGGTATTTTTGACAAGAAAGAAGCCGGTGAGCTGCGCTGACCCCGCAGACCTGCGATTGACGGGCGGGTGAGTGTGATCTATAAAATGAACAAGTGTTCAATAAATCCGAGATGGAGTTTGGAGGAGGCCCCATGTTCAACGCGTCTATGCGGTTTGACCTTGGTGAGGATGTAGATGCGCTGCGGGATGTGACGCATCGCTGGGCGCAGGAGCGCGTCAGACCGATGGCCACTGAGATCGATGCCAAGAATGTCTTCCCCCATGAGCTTTGGCGGGAGATGGGCGATCTGGGCCTTTTGGGGGTAACCGTGCCCGAGGCCTATGGCGGCGCGGATCTTGGGTATCTTGCGCATACAGTGGCGATTGAAGAGGTGGCGCGCGCCTCTGCGTCTGTATCGCTCAGCTATGGCGCGCATTCCAACCTCTGCGTCAATCAGATCAAATTGAACGGCACGGACGCGCAAAAGGATGCGTATCTGCCCAAGCTTGTCTCGGGTGAGCATGTGGGCGCGCTGGCAATGTCAGAGGCGGGCGCGGGCAGTGATGTGGTATCGATGAAGCTCTCGGCGGAAAAGCGCAATGATCACTACCGCCTCAACGGCACGAAATACTGGATCACCAATGGGCCCGATGCCGACACGCTGGTGGTGTATGCCAAGACGGATCCTGACGGTGGATCAAAGGGGATCACAGCGTTTTTGATTGAAAAGGCGATGAAAGGTTTCTCCACCTCTCCGCATTTTGACAAGTTGGGGATGCGCGGATCGAACACCGCTGAGCTGATTTTTGATGATGTCGAAGTGCCGTTTGAAAATGTTCTGGGCGAGGAGGGGCGCGGTGTGCAGGTTTTGATGTCGGGCCTGGATTTTGAACGTGTGGTGCTTGCTGGAATCGGGTTGGGGATCATGGCGGCCTGCCTGGATGAAATCATGCCATACTTGTCTGAGCGCAAGCAGTTTGGCAAACCCATCGGCTCCTTCCAACTGATGCAAGGCAAAATCGCCGATATGTATACGGCGATGAACACCGCGCGCGCCTACACCTATGAGGTCGCCAAAGCCTGCGACCGGGGTGAGGTGACGCGCCAGGATGCCGCTGCCTGCTGTCTTTATTCCAGCGAGCAGGCGATGGTGCAGGCGCATCAGGCGGTGCAAGCCATGGGCGGGGCCGGATTTTTGCAGGACGCTCCTGTGGCGCGGCTCTTTCGGGATGCCAAACTGATGGAGATCGGCGCTGGCACGTCTGAGATCCGGCGTATGCTGGTAGGGCGTGAGTTGATGGAGGCAATGGCATGAGAACGCTGGCTTTTGTTGCGCTTCTGGCAGGCCCGGCTGCTGCGCAGGATCTGATCTTCACACCTGCCCACACGGAGGCCTGTTTGGCGTCGACGCAAAGCTATGATGGCCGTCATGCGTGTGTCGGGGTTTCTGCGCAGCGTTGCATGGAAGACAGCGCCGGCGGATACTCAACCTACGCCATGGGCGGGTGCCTCTCTGCGGAATTTGAGTACTGGGACAGTCAGCTTAACGCGCTCTACGGTGCGGCGGTTGCATCGGCACAAAGCTTTGATGCGGATATGGCCAGTGTTGCTGCGCATCTGGCCACGCAAGAGGCCAATTTGCGCGCGATGCAGCGGGCCTGGATCGCGTTTCGGGACGCAACATGCGATTATGAATATAGCCAGTGGGGTGGCGGCACCGGCGGTGGTCCGGCCATTGCGGGCTGCATGATGCGGATGACCGGTGAGCAGGCACTCTACTTCTTTTCCGCAGCGCAAGGCGGATAATGCTGACGCCTGCCACGTCATATGAGGCGCTTTGCGAAGGGTTTGACTGGGCGCTGCCTGAGCGGCTCAATATGGCGGTTCAGGCATGTGACAGCTGGGCGGATGAGGCGCCTGATCGTGTGGCCATCATTGATCTAAACGGCCCGCGCCAAGAGATCACCTATGCCAAGCTGCGCAAAATGGCGGATGCCTTGGCGCATAAGCTGGTGGCGCGCGGCGTTGCGCGCGGGGATCGCGTGGGTGTGTTGCGGGGTCAGGACATCTGGTGCGCCGCGGCGCATATCGCGATTTGGAAAATCGGTGCAATTTCAGTTCCTTTGTTTAAACTTTTCAAGCGGGATGCGCTGTCTTCTCGCCTATCTGATGCCGGTGCCGGGATTGTCGTTACGGATACCGAGGGGCGCGCTCTTTTGGCGGATATGGATCAGGTTGCGGCATTGCTGCCCGAACACCTGGATCTGCCTGATCAACGCTTTGTGACGGCCGTGACCACACCAGATGACCCTGCCGTTTTGATCTACACCTCTGGCACAACCGGCAGCCCAAAAGGGGCTTTGCACGGGCATCGCGTGCTGACCGGGCATCTGCCCGGTGTCGAGATGAGCCATGATTTTCTGGGCCAGCCGGAGGATTGCCTCTGGACGCCCGCCGATTGGGCCTGGATCGGCGGTCTTTTCGATGTGCTCATGCCGGGGCTTGCTTTGGGCGTACCTGTGGTGGCGGGGCGTATGACGAAATTCGATGTTGCAGGCTGCATAAATATCATCCGGGAAGCATCTGTTCGCAATGTATTTTTCCCGCCAACGGCATTGCGTATGTTGAAGGCGGCGGAGTGTCGGCTGGACGGATTGCGCTCGATCGCCAGCGGTGGTGAGCCGCTCGGCGCGGAAATGCTGGCCTGGGGGCGTGACGCCTTTGGGCTGACGATCAACGAATTTTATGGGCAGACTGAATGCAACATGGTGGCGTCCAGTGCCGCGACACTCTTTGACCCTACGCCGGGTTGCATCGGGCGCGCTGTTCCGGGGCATGTTCTTGCGGTCCTGGATGCGGCAGGGCAGTTAACGGACAAAGAGGGCGACATCGCCGTTCACGTTGGATCAGCGTCCATGATGCTGGGGTATTGGAACCGGCCCGCGGAAACGGACGCTAAAGTCCGCGATAACTGGATGCTGACCGGGGATCGGGGTGTTTGGCGCGACGGCTACCTGCAGTTTTTGGGCCGTGAGGATGATGTGATCACTTCCTCCGGCTACCGGATTGGGCCCGCTGAGATTGAGGATTGCTTGCTCAAGCACCCGAGCGTCGCCACCGTTGGCGTCGTGGGCAAGCCATGCGCCCTGCGTACGGAAATTGTTAAGGCGTATGTGGTGCTCAAGCCCGGGTTCAAAGGCTCAAACGATCACGCAAAAAGCTTGCAGAATTTCGTGAAAGAAAGGCTGGCAAGTCATTCATACCCAAGAGAAATTTCCTTTTCCAAAAAGCTGCCAATGACAGTCACCGGCAAGATCATCCGCAAGGACCTCAAAGCCCGCGCGGTCGCGGAGAGCCAGATATGAGACTGACGTCAGATGTCCTGACCGCATCAGAAGAGTTCAAATCAAATCGAGCGGCTCACCTTGAGGCTCTGCGCGTTGTAGAAGAAGCGGCCGACGCTGCGCAGCAAGGGGGCGGCCAAGCAGCGCGGGAGCGTCATGTGGCGCGCGGCAAGATGCTGCCCCGAGAGCGGGTTGCGGCGCTTTTGGATCCGGGAAGTCCATTCCTGGAAGTGGGCGCGATGGCCGCTCATGGGCTCTACGATGGGGCTGCGCCGGCCGCCGGTGTTGTGGCCGGCATTGGCCGCGTTGAGGGCTCAGACTGCATGATCTTGTGCAATGATGCCACGGTAAAGGGGGGGACGTATTACCCCATGACCGTGAAGAAGCACTTGCGCGCACAAGAGATCGCCCAACAGTGTCGCCTGCCATGTATCTACCTTGTGGACAGCGGCGGTGCGAATTTGCCCAACCAAGATGAGGTCTTTCCGGATCGTGATCATTTTGGGCGGATTTTTTACAACCAAGCGCAAATGAGTGCGATGGGTATCGCGCAAATTGCCGTTGTTATGGGCTCCTGCACGGCAGGAGGGGCTTATGTGCCGGCCATGTCGGATGTGACAATTATCGTTCGGGATCAGGGGACTATTTTTTTGGCAGGGCCTCCTCTGGTACGGGCGGCGACCGGCGAAGAGGTGACGGCAGAGAATTTGGGCGGCGGCGATGTGCACACGCGGCTGTCGGGCGTGGCGGACTATTTGGCCGAGGATGACGCCCATGCTTTGGCTTTGGCGCGGCGGGCGGTGGCTGGGCTCAATCGGCCTGTGCCTGAGACCGTTGCCTGGGCCACGCCAGAGCCGCCAGCCTATGATCCCGATGAGATCCTCGGCGTCGTTCCCGCTGGCTTACGAACACCCTACGACATCCGAGAAGTGCTCGCACGGGTTGTGGACGGGTCGCGGTTTGATGAGTTCAAAGCCCGCTTCGGAGAAACGCTGGTCTGCGGGTTTGCCCATGTGGAAGGCTGTCCGGTGGGTGTGATCGCCAATAATGGCGTTTTGTTTTCTGAAAGTGCGCAGAAAGGCGCGCATTTCATCGAGCTCTGCTCGCAGCGGCGGACCCCTCTGGTTTTCCTGCAAAATATCACAGGGTTCATGGTCGGTCAGCGCTACGAAAACGAGGGCATCGCGCGGCATGGGGCCAAGATGGTGACGGCCGTCGCGACAAGCGCTGTGCCGAAAGTCACAATGATTGTGGGCGGCTCTTTTGGTGCTGGAAACTATGGAATGTGTGGAAGAGCTTACAGCCCGAACTTCATGTGGTCATGGCCAAATTCAAGGATCTCTGTGATGGGTGGTGAACAGGCAGCAGGCGTTCTGGCCACCGTGAAGCGCCAAGCCATTGAGCGCAAAGGGGAAAGCTGGTCTGCGGCGGATGAGGCGGAATTTAAGCAGCCCACGATCGAGATGTTCGAGCGGCAAAGCCATCCGCTTTATGCCTCGGCCCGGCTTTGGGACGATGGGGTGATTGATCCGCGCAAGACCCGCGCTGTGCTGGCTCTGTCGTTGAAAGCAGCGCTCAACGCCCCGATTGAGGAGACGCGTTTTGGCCTCTTCAGAATGTAGAGCTTGGTTGTTGCCAATGCGCCCGCATCGCGTCGGGGCTGCTTCGGTGCGATGTGCGGTGTCGGATTTGAGTATTTTTGGAAAGATGAAGCCGGAGGTTGGTCATGTTTGACACCATCCTCATTGCCAATCGCGGTGAGATTGCCTGTCGCGTTATAGAAACCGCGCGGCGGATGGGCGTGCGAACGGTGGCGGTTTACTCGGATGCCGACCTTGCGGCGCGCCACGTGGCGATGGCGGATGAGGCCGTTCATATTGGCGGTGCGGCCCCGGGGGAAAGTTATTTGCGCGGCGACCAGATTGTGCAGGCCGCGCTCAGCACGGGCGCGCAAGCCATCCATCCTGGCTATGGCTTTTTGAGTGAGAACCCAAGCTTTGTAGAGGCAGTTGAGGCGGCCGGGCTCACATTTATCGGGCCGTCCGCAGCGGCAATCCGGGCGATGGGTCTCAAGGATGCGGCTAAAGCCATGATGGAGGAGGCCGGTGTGCCAGTGGTGCCGGGATATCACGGCGCTGATCAAACGACGGCGGTTTTGGCCGCTGAAGCGGGTAAAATTGGCTATCCGGTTTTGATCAAGGCGGTGGCAGGCGGCGGCGGCAAGGGGATGCGGCTGGTCGAAGAGGCGCAGGAATTTGAGGCCGCGCTGGCCTCTGCCCGGGGCGAGGCGCAGACGGCCTTCGGCAATGACGCTGTCTTGATCGAAAAATTTGTCAGCAAACCGCGCCACATTGAGGTGCAAGTGTTTGGGGATGGCGCGCGGGCGGTGCATCTTTTCGAACGCGATTGTTCACTTCAGCGCCGTCATCAGAAAGTGATTGAGGAAGCACCGGCACCGGGCATGACAGAAGCCATGCGCGCCAAAATGGGCGCGGCTGCGGTACGCGCGGCGGAGACCATCGGCTATGCGGGTGCGGGGACCGTGGAATTCATCGTCGACAGTGAGCACGGCCTGCGCGAGGACGGGTTTTTCTTCATGGAGATGAACACGCGGCTGCAGGTTGAGCATCCGGTGACAGAAGCGATCACAGGTGTGGACTTGGTGGAATGGCAACTGCGTGTGGCAAGTGGGGAAGCGCTCCCTGTTGCGCAGCAGGCGCTGTCGATCACCGGGCATGCCTTTGAAGCGCGGCTTTACGCAGAAGACGTGCCGAAAGGGTTTTTGCCCGCCACCGGCCAGCTGACGCACCTAAGGTTCCCAGAGGGCCTGCGGGTCGATACTGGGGTGCGCGCCGGCGATGAGATCTCTCCTTTCTACGATCCGATGATTGCCAAGCTTGTGGTGCATGGGCCGACGCGGGCGGCGGCCTTGCGGCAACTGTCAGATGGGTTGTTGCGCTGTCAGGTTGCCGGAACGGTCACCAACTTGGGATTTTTGGGCGCGCTGTCAGAGAACGCGTCGTTTGCCGCAGGCGACGTGGATACCGGGCTGATTGCGCGGAACCTAATTGCTTTGGTTGAGGTCGCCACGATCACTGCCGAGGACACAGCGCTGGCGGTTTTGGCGGCGGATGGGCTTTTGCATCTGGACGCGCCAGAGACGGGCTTTGCGCTTTGGTCGCCCTTGTGGCGACCTGTGGTGCTGCGCTGCGGCGAGGATGACATCGCGGCACGTGTAGCGAGCCTGTCTGTGGATGCGCATGATGTTGTCGTGGGTGACGCTATCATCGAGGCGCGGCGCGATGGGGGGCGGTGGCGGCTCAACGGGCAGATGGCGCCGGAGGTGGCCGTGACGTCAACCCAGGTGACAGTGTTTCGCGCCTATGGGATCGCGTTTGACCGGGTGGATCCCTTGGCCCGGGATGGTGCGACGGAGGCAGGCGCGAATGTGATTGAGGCGCCGATGCCGGGATTGGTAAAGCACCTCGATGCCGCGCCAGGGCAGGCAGTGCAGAAGGGCGATCGGTTGGCTGTGCTGGAGGCCATGAAGATGGAGCATTCCCTATTGGCTGCGACGGATGGCACGGTGGCTGAGGTGCTTGTCGCAGAAGGGGCGCAGGTGACCGCAGGTGCGCCTTTGGTGCGGCTTGAGGAGGCATGAGGCATGATCCTCTACGGCAACCTTTACAGCGTTTACGCGCGCACGATGCGGATGGTTTTGAGCTTGAAGAAAGTGCCCTACAGTCTTGAAAATATTGATCCTTTTGAGGAGGACGCAGCAGAGAGCCTGCGCGAAGTGCACCCTTTTGACCGCGTGCCTGCGCTTAGGTCAGACGGGTTTTGCATATATGAAACGCAAGCGATGCTGGATTACGTAGAGGCGGTTTTCCCCGATCCTGTTCTGCGTCCAAATGGTGCAGAAGCGATGGCGCGGATGCGTCAGGTGATGGGGATCGCCGACCACTACTTTTACTGGCCCTTGGTAAGGCAAGCCGCGTCGCAGCAGGTGTTTAACCCGATCTATGGCGCGCCGGTGGATCAGGCGGAATTGGCGGCAGGTCTGGCCGCAGCACCGCGGGTTTTGGACGCGCTAGAAGCGATCGCGACAGAAGCGTTGGTCTTGCGGCCAGACGAGATCACCCTCGCGGATTGTCACCTTTGGCCAATGATGGACTATGCTTTGATGGTTGAGGAGATTGCCAAGATGGTTGCGCGACGGGTGCATCTGGCAGGCTGGGCTGCGGCCCTTGCGAAGACGCCCGTCGCGCGCGAGACTGCACCGGATATGGAGACATTGCAGGCCGATGCGTGAACAGGTTGAGATCTTTGAGGTCGGCCCGCGCGACGGGTTGCAGAATGAGGCGCAATTCATTGCCACCCATGACAAAATCGCGCTGATTGATTGCCTGAGCCAGGCTGGATTTCGCCGAATTGAAGTGGCGAGTTTCGTAAGCCCCAAATGGGTGCCGCAAATGGCGGATGGCGCGGATGTATTAAGCGGCATTACGCGACAAGACCGGGTCAGTTATGCCGCGCTGACACCCAATATGCGCGGGTTTGACGGGGCGCGGGCGGCGCGCGCCAGTGAGGTGGCCGTGTTTGGCTCGGCGTCAGAGGGGTTTTGCAAGGCCAACATCAATGCCACGATTGCAGAAAGCCTGGAGCGGTTTGCGCCGGTGGTCGAGGCCGGGCGCGCGGTCGGGATCCCGGTGCGGGGCTACGTCTCTTGCGTGAGCGATTGCCCCTATGACGGGCCGGTAGAGCCGAGTGCTGTGGCGCGGGTCAGTGCCGCGCTTTACGAGATGGGATGCTATGAAATTAGCCTGGGCGACACGATCGGGCAGGCCACGCCGGAGCGGATTGATGCCATGCTAAGCGCGGTGACGCAGGTTGTGCCAGTGGACCGGTTGGCGGGGCATTATCATGACACGGGCGGGCGCGCGTTGGAGAATATTGAGGTCTCTTTGAGCCATGGGCTGCGCGTCTTTGATGCGGCGGTTGCGGGGCTGGGTGGGTGCCCATACGCGCCGGGGGCTGCCGGGCACGTGGCGACAGAGGCGGTTCATAAGCGACTGATTTCGCTGGGATATGACACGGGGCTTGATGAAGCTGTGCTGCGCGAGGCCTCTGAGCTTGCGCAGGCGATGCGAGGGGACCATGGCTGACATCTATCGCGCGGCGGAACGGTTTATGGGCATGTCAGAGGAAGTCTGGGCACGTCATGCCAACCCGTGGTCGGCCTTCACACGGTTTACAGTTTTGCCGCTTTTGGCCCTGGCGATTTGGTCGCGGGTTTGGGTTGGGCCCTGGGCGTGGCTGCTGATCTTGTTAGCTTTGATTTGGAACTGGTTGAATCCGCGACTTTTTTCGCCACCTTCGAGCTTGGACAATTGGGCGTCACGCGGAGTATTGGGAGAGAGGATCTGGCTCAACCGCCGAAATGAGGTCCGCGCCCACCATAAGACCTGGGCAGTCATCCTGACCGTGGCGTCGGTCCCTGGCGTGGTATTTTTGGGTCTGGGCCTGTGGCAACTGCGCATGGATTGGACGGTATTCGGGATGCTATTGGCCGTGTTGCCAAAAGTTTGGTTCGTTGATCGCATGGTCTGGGCCTATCAGGACTGGCTAAGCGATCATGGTAAGGAATTGGGCGATGTATGACACGCTGACGCAAGAGCGTGACGGACGCGGGGTAGTGACGCTGTGGTTGAACCGCGAAGAGAAGCATAACGCACTTTCCGCAAAGATGATCGAAGAATTGACCCAGGCCGCGGGGCATCTTGGCAAGGATGAGAGCGTTCGCGTGGTGATCTTGGCGGCGCGGGGCAAGAGTTTTTGCGCCGGGGGAGATTTGGGCTGGATGCGGGCGCAGTTTGACGCAAGTCCCGCAACCCGCGCGGAAGAAGCCACCAAACTGGCGCGGATGCTACAGGCCCTGAACACGCTTCCGAAGCCGCTGCTTGGGCGGGTGCAAGGCAATGCCTTTGGTGGTGGGGTGGGCCTGGTAAGTGTGTGTGATCTGGCCATAGGGACGGAAGATTTGCATATGGCGCTGACCGAAACACGGCTTGGTCTGATCCCGGCGACCATTGGGCCATATGTCTGCGCGCGGATGGGCGAGGCGCGAGCGCGGCAAGTTTTCATGTCAGGACAGCGGTTTGATGCGCAGCGCGCGGTGGCGTTGGGCCTTTTGGCGAAGATTGTGCCGCCGGCGGACCTGGATGCGGCCGTGGAGGCGGAAGTCGCACCGTACCTCGCATGCGCGCCGGGGGCTGTGGCGCGGTCAAAGGCACTTTTGCGGTCTTTGGGGCCGGTGATTGATGAGACTGTGATTGCGGCCACGATTAAGGCACTGGTGGCGGCCTGGGAAGATCCGGAAGCGGCAGAGGGAATTGGCGCGTTTTTTGACAAACGCCCGCCGGGTTGGGCTCAAGGCTAGCGAAGTCTTCAAAAGACGTCAGTCGCATTCTTTTAAAGAATGCCTGCGCTGCGCGTTGACGCCCAATGTGGCAGTGATAAACCGGCGCAAATCCATCAAGGACACATGCGATGCAGCTTTTCTCTGAAATTCGACAGCTTGTACTGTCTGCGATTGCCGATTTGCAGGTGTCGGGCGATTTGCCGGGCGATCTGAAGACCGATGCGATCACAGTCGAGCCGCCGCGCGATGTCGCACATGGGGACATGGCAACGAACGCGGCGATGGTCCTGGCCAAACCCGCCCAGATGAAGCCGCGCGATATTGCCGAGAAACTGGCCGCAGCCCTTGGGCAAGACGCACGGATCACCAGTGCTGAGGTGGCAGGCCCGGGGTTTTTGAACCTGCGGCTGGCGAATGGCGTGTGGCAGGATATGGTCCGCGCTGTGCTGACCCAAGGCGAGCATTTTGGCAGCTCTGACATGGGGTTAGGGCAGAAGGTGAATGTGGAATATGTCTCGGCCAACCCCACCGGGCCGCTGCATGTGGGCCATACGCGGGGCGCAGTTTTTGGCGATGCTCTGGCCAGTCTTCTGGATTTCGCGGGCTTTGAGGTGACACGGGAGTATTACATCAACGATGGGGGCGCGCAGGTCGATGTCCTCGCCCGGTCGGTGTATTTGCGGTATCTCGAAGCGCATGGTCAGGCTGTGGCGTTTGAGGATGGAACCTATCCTGGCGATTACCTGATCCCGGTGGGCGAGGCCCTGAAAGCCAAACTTGGGGATGCCTTCATCGGCAAGGGCGAGCAGTTTTGGCTCGAAGAGGTGCGGGATTTCGCCACGGACGCCATGATGGATCTGATCCGGTCCGATCTGGCCGCCCTTGGCGTAAAAATGGACGTGTTTTACTCTGAAAAATCGCTTTACGGAACAGGCCGGATCGAAGAAGCGCTGGCGACGTTGGAGGGCAAGGGGCTCATCTATGAGGGCGTGCTTGAGCCGCCCAAGGGCAAGCTGCCCGAGGATTGGGAGCCGCGTGAGCAGACCTTGTTTAGGTCCACGGAACATGGCGACGATGTGGACCGGCCCGTGAAGAAATCCGATGGCGCCTGGACCTATTTTGCCCCTGACATCGCTTATCATTATGACAAGATTTCCAGAGGGTTCGACGCACTTATTGATGTATTTGGTGCCGACCATGGCGGGTATGTCAAGCGGATGAAAGCGGCGGTAAGTGCGCTGTCAGAGGCAAAGGTGCCGTTGGACATAAAGCTGACGCAATTGGTGAAGCTTTACAAAGATGGTGAGCCGTTCAAAATGTCCAAACGGGCAGGGACGTTTGTGACTTTGCGCGACGTGGTCGATCGGGTTGGATCGGACGTGACGCGCTTCGTGATGCTCACGCGCAAAAACGATGCCCCGCTCGATTTTGATTTTGACAAGGTGCTGGAACAGTCGAAAGAAAACCCTGTCTTTTACGTGCAATATGCCCATGCGCGGGTGGCATCGGTGCTGCGCAAGGCCAAAGCGGCCGGGATTGATGTGTCAGATGCCGCGCTGCAGGCAGCCGATCTGTCGGCAAACACGCATGAGGCAGAGCTCACGCTGGCAAAGAAGCTCGCCGAATGGCCTAGGCTGGTGGAGATCGCCGCGCGCTCGCATGAGCCGCATCGGGTGGCGTTTTACCTCTATGATTTGGCGAGTGAATTGCACGCACTCTGGAACCGCGGCAATGACGCGCCTGAGCTGCGGTTCTTGCATGAGGGTGATGCCGCCACAAGCCAGGCAAAAATTGCACAGGCGCGTGCCGTGGCCGTTGTTATTTCCGCCGGTCTTGGTATCTTGGGCGTAAGACCGGCAGAAGAGATGCGATAAACGCAGCAAAAATAAGCCGGACCACTGAGGCAGAGTTGAGATTGGCGCGATAGAATTGCCAGCTCGACATATAGGCGAGGCAGAGCATGGCAGTAGACGCAGCAAGTTCCCCTTCCACTAACGGCCCCAAGTCGATCAGTGCCAGTGGGTTGGCCCATGTGGCCGGTGCAGCTATTTCCCTAGCGCTGCTCATTGGGGTGACCGTTTGGGCCTACCAGTTGATCACGCGAGATGTGAGCGGCGTGCCGGTGGTCCGCGCAGCAGAAGGGCCTGTTCGCGTGCAGCCCGAGACGCCCGGTGGCGCGATTGCCGACCATCAAGGTCTTGCCGTAAATGATGTTGCCGCTGTCGGCACGGCCTCGCGCCCGGCGGATCGGTTGATCCTGGCACCTGCGCCGCTGGATTTGAGCCAGGATGACGTCGTGCGTACGCCTGTTGCAGAGACCGATGCGGCAGAGGAACCAAGGGAGACATCCCAAACTGAGGCGGCGGATGTACCAGCCGAGACGCTGGATCCGGTGCAACTGGCGGCGGTGGAAGCGCTGGCTAATTCTCTGGCAAACGGGATCGATCCCATTGCCGCAGAAGACAACACGCCTGACGTGGCCGCAAACCCGGTGCCGGAAGAGGTGCCGGAGGCAGAGCTGGCAGCGGCCCCATCAACGGCCCCGGTCGAGGGTGGCTTGGGGCGGTCTTTGCGGCCCAAGCTGCGGCCGGCGGGGCTTGGCGGTGTGCCGCAGGCGGTGACGCTCACCTCTGCGGGTCCAACCGAAGATATTGATCCCGAGACGCTGCCTGTGGGCACGCGCTTGGCACAGCTTGGCGCCTTTGCCTCAGCCGATATTGCACGAGAGGAATGGGAAAAGCTGTCGGCCAAGTTTGGCGATTACCTAGCAGGCAAGAGCCGCGTGATCCAGAAAGCCACAAGCGGCGGCCGGACATTCTATCGCTTGCGCGCGGCCGGGTTTGAGGATCTCTCCGACGCGCGGCGGTTCTGTTCTGCCTTGGTCGCCGAACGGGCCGAATGCATCCCGGTCGTCACTCGGTGAATTTCGGGGCAACGATCCTCGATTGCACTGGACCGCGGCTGAGCCCAGAGGAAAAGGCTTTTTTCAAAGAGGCTGATCCCTTCGGTTTCATCCTGTTTGCGCGCCATATCGAAACCCCTGATCAGGTCCGCGCCTTGACGTCGGAGCTACGCGATGCGGTGGGGCGTGAGGCGCCGATCCTGATAGATCAGGAAGGGGGCCGGGTGCAACGGATGCGCGCGCCGCAATGGACAGCTTGGGTGACGCCCCGGGATGAAGTTGCGTGGGCGGGTACCCATGCGGCAGAGGCCATGTATCTGCGCTATCGCCTCATGGCGCATGAGTTGCGCTCAGTCGGTGTGGATTGCAATTGCGCGCCTTTGGTCGATGTGCTGGCCGAAGAGACCCATGATTTCCTGCGCGATCGATGCTACGGTGATGATCCGTTTGAGGTGGCAAAGATCGGGCGCGCCGTCGCTGATGGTTTGCTGGCAGGTGGCGTGTTGCCTGTGGTCAAACACATGCCAGGGCATGGGCGGGCATCCGTGGACAGTCATTTTTCACTCCCGCAAACAGATGAGCCCTTGGACGTGCTGACCGCCACAGATTTCGCGCCATTCAAAGCGTTGAATGATTTGCCGATGGGTATGACCGGTCATGTGGTTTTTTCCGCGCTTGATGAGAGGCCTGCCACGCTGTCATCTTTGGTCATGGACCATATTCGCGATGAGATCGGGTTCGACGGTCTGATTATGACCGATGACATCACCATGAAGGCATTGCAGGCCGATTTGGGGGATATCTCGCGCGCATCACTGGAGGCCGGGTGTGATGTGGTGTTGCTGTGCAACGCCTCGCTTGAGGATCGCCGCAAGGTGGTCGCGGCGTCGGGGCGGATGACAGACGCGGCGCAAAAGCGGGCGGACAGGGCATTGGACGCGCGTCAAAGCCCTGATGAGGTTGACATTCCCGCGCTTGAGGCAAAGCTGGTTGCGCTGACCGATGAGCTTTGATCAAAGGCACCATGGAAGACGACAATTTTGAAAGCGGCGATATGGAGCGCGTGGCCGACCGGATGGCGGCGGAAGCGCTGATATTGAACATTGACGGCTTTGAAGGGCCGCTCGACCTGCTTTTGACATTGGGGCGCACGCAAAAAGTGGATTTGCGGCATATTTCAGTGCTGCAACTTGCGCGGCAATATCTGGAATTTGTTGAGAAAGCCAAAGAGTTACGCATCGAACTTGCCGCAGATTACCTGGTCATGGCGGCGTGGCTTGCGTTTCTCAAATCCCGGCTGCTTCTGCCCCCGGACCCAACGGATGAAGGCCCATCGGGCGAGGAATTGGCCGCGCACCTGGCGTTTCAACTTGAGCGGTTGCAGGCGATGCGGCAAATGGCGGCGAAGCTTATGGCGCGCGATCAATTGGGGCGCGATTTCTTTGTGCGCGGCATTCCAGAGGATGTCACCCGCGTGCGGCGCGTGAATTATACGGCAACGCTCCTGGATTTGATGCAAGGCTATGCGCGGATCCGCACCAAGGATGAATTCCGCCCTTATGTGATGGACCGAGAGGCGCTTTTGACGATGGAGCAAGCGCTCGATCGGTTGCGCTCTTTGATCGGGTTTTCAGGGACTTGGACGGATATTGCGAGCTTTCTGCCCGATGATTTTCGAGGTGATCCGGCGCGGCGGCGCTCTGCCACGGCATCTACATTTGCCGCCTCGCTTGAACTTGTAAAAGAAGGCAAGGTAGAGATCCGCCAATCCGAGGCCTTCGCCCCGGTCGAACTGCGGCGGAGGGACAGCTGAGATGGCCGACGCGCCCGAAAATGACAGCCTGTTTGAAGCCCCGCCTATGGCCGAACAGGAGCGCATGTGTGAGGCCATCCTTTTTGCCACGGCGGAGCCCGTGACGGTGGCAGACATGCAAGCGAGAATGCCCCATGGCTGCGATGTAGCCGAAGCGCTGAGCCATTTGCGCAAGCGCTATGAAGGGCGGGGTGTCAGGGTTGTGAAGGTGGGCGATGCCTGGGCCATGCGCACGGCACCTGATCTTGGGTTTCTCCTGCAAAAAGAGACAGTTGAGACCCGAAAGTTAAGCCGCGCTGCGATCGAGACATTGGCGATTGTGGCCTATCATCAGCCGGTCACGCGCGCGGAGATCGAGGAAATCCGGGGCGTGTCTGTGAGCCGGGGGACAGTCGATCAACTTCTGGAGCTGGAATGGATCCGCTTTGGGCGCCGCCGGATGACACCAGGGCGGCCCGTGACCTTTGTAGTGACGCAGAGTTTCCTGGATCATTTCGGGCTGGAAAGTGCGCGGGATCTGCCGGGGTTGAAGGAATTGCGCGCAGCCGGATTGTTGGACAATCGCCCGCCGCCGGGTACCCCAGCCGAGGCGTTGGATGAGAGCGAAGAGGGCGATGGTGAACAAGATGAGCTTTTCAATGAAGAGTGATCTTTGATTTTGCCCTCAAAATCACATGATTCGCGCCTATATTCTATGAGAGGGGCGTAGGAGAGTAGGATGAACGCGAACAGATTGATCAGCATGGCGATCAACATGATCTTGCGCCGGGTGATGCGCGGCGGGATCAATGCAGGCATGAACGCTTTGGCGAACCGCAAGACAAATCAGGCCAAAGGGCAGGATGCGTCAGGTCAACCGCAGCAAAAGCGGCAAGGCGGGCCCAATACCCGTGACTTGCAAAACAAGGCCCGCAAAAGCATCCGGCTGGGGCGCCGACTTGGGCGGTTTTGAGCAACCCGAAATCCTTTAAGATTTCGCCACCAGCGTTGGCGTCATTTTCTTTGCAAGAAAATGTGTCCTTGCGTCAGGCTAGGCCTTGAAATGTTTCGAAAGTTTGAGCCCTTGGCCCTGGTAATTTGAGGAAATGCCCGCGCCGTAAAGCTGCTTGGGCACCTCAAACATGCGCTCGTAGACAAGCCGACCTACGATTTGGCCGTGTTCCAGCACGAAAGGCGCCTCATGGCAGCGGACTTCGAGGACACCGCGCGATCCGGAGCCGCCGGCCTCTGCCCACCCAAAACCAGGGTCGAAAAACCCCGCATAGTGCACGCGGAATTCGCCAGCCATGGCCACATAGGGCACCATTTCTGCCGCATGCGTGGGCGGGATCACGATCGCCTCACGGCTGACCAGAATGTAAAACGCGCCCGGATCAAGAATGATCCAACCGTCTTCGGTATGTAGCTCTTCCCAGAAATCCCGTGCATCATAGTGCGCCAGCTTGCTGAGATCGATCACGCCGGTGTGCGGCTTGGCCCTGTAACCCACCAAACTGCCCGAAGCTGGTTTGAGATCAACCGAAAAGCCCAGCCCATCAGATATCATTGCATCGCCTGAGACGATGGGCGTGCGCGCATGCAGGGCCTTGAGCTCGCGATCGTCGATCAGGGTGAAACCGTCGCGAAAAATAACCTGATTGAGCATTTGTCCTGTCTGCGCGATCACAGAAAAGCTCTGCGGGCAAATCTCAACGTAAAGAGGGCCAGTGTAGCCGTCGGGAATACGGTCAAATTCTGTGCCATGATCGGTGATGATCCGGGTCAGAAGATCAAGTCTGCCAATGGAGGATTTGGCGCTGGCGGCCCCGGACACACCGGCTGGCAGATCGAGGCTTTCCAAAAGCGGCACCACGTAAACGCAGCCCTTTTCCAGAACAGCCCCCTCTGTCAGATCAATCCGATGCATTTCAAAATCTGAAAGCCGGTCCGCCACGCGACGGGATGCACCTGCCAAAAAGGAGGCGCGCACGCGGTAGGCAATGTCACCGAGGCGCAGATCCAGGCTTGCCGGTTGAACCTGGCCGTCGACCAAAGGGGTCGCGCCCGTGATTTGGCCATTGTCGATCATCACTTGAAGCTGTTGGCTGGCCAAGACGCCTGTCATCGTCGCTCCCCTCTCATCGACATCGGTTGCGGCCAATCATGCCTACGGCAAACCGCATGCGTGGACACAGTTTTGTCCTGTCGCGCGTCGGTGGTTGGGGAAAGTGAATTGGTCGGGCTAGCAGGGTTCGAACCTGCGACCTCCCGTCCCCCAGACGGACGCGCTACCAGACTGCGCTATAGCCCGACAATTGCGTCTTCATACTTGAAATCATTGGGTGGGCAAGCGTAATTTGCGGTTTTCGCGCCTTTTGGCGGAGCCCGTCAGGAGCTGCGCGCCAGTTGCGCGCGGAGTTTGTCCATGATTGGGCGCAGCTCCGCCTCGCGCGCCCGAAGGTCGGCAACAGACCGGCCTGCCAATCGGGACAAGATATCAATTTGCGGAACAGGATCTTCCTCAACGTCAACCGGCATGTCGGCGGCAATATCCGGCCCATCTTCTGCGGCGTCTGACCTATCTTGGGTCGTATCGACCGGAATGGCGATGTCCGGTACTGGCTCAGGATCTAGGTCAGGATCCGGCTCAGGTAGAGGCGCCGGCTCAGCGGCTGGCATGTCTCTGCCACCGGACAGAAAGCTGGGAAACGGCAGGGCGCTTTCAGTGCCGCTTTTGTCCGGCTCAATGGTTTCTGAAGCCTCTGGCGCGTTGGGTTCAGATAAGGACTCGGTTGGAGGCTCAAGCGCCGGTTCTTGGGCCGCTTGAGACGTGGTCGGCGCTTCGGGCTCGGCTTTACCCGCGCTCATGTCAGGCCGGAAGCTGACAACGCTCGGTGTTTCGGCCTGAGGTTGGGGTGTGGGCTCCTCCATGACCGCGGTGTAGGAGAGGCCATCTGAGGGGTGCGAGGACATCGCCGCCACGTGTTTCACGCCTTCTTGGCGCAATAGCTTTTGCACGTGTTTGATGGTCATCCCATCGTCGTGCAGCAATTTCTTGATCCCGCCGAGAAGCATCATGTCTTGCGGGCGATAATAGCGCCGCCCGCCCGCGCGTTTCACGGGTTTGACCTGCGTGAACTTGCTTTCCCAAAAACGCAGTACGTGGGCGGGAGTGTCCAACCACTCCGCCACTTCGCTGATCGTGCGGAACGCGTCTGCGGATTTGCTCATGCTTGTGACCTGTTGGTTGAATTAGGACCTTTTGTTGCCCGCCGCGACGCGGTCTTTCATCAAGTGCGATGGGCGGAAGGTCAGCACCCGGCGAGGATTGATCGGCACCTCTTCGCCTGTTTTGGGATTGCGGCCCACCCGGGCGGTCTTGGAGCGTACGGAAAACGTACCGAAAGATGAGATTTTAACCTGCTCTCCCTCAACCAAGGCGTCAGACATGTGGTTGAGCACACTTTCCACCAATTGGGCAGAGTCGTTGCGCGACAAGCCCACTTCGCGGAACACGGCTTCGCTGAGATCCATGCGGGTCAACGTCTTTTCGGTCATAATATCCCCCTGTCCTTTTCCAAGACTGTATGGTGGAAGGAATTTCCGAGTCAATGTCAATGACTTGCAAGAAGGAGTTTAAGCGGGCTCCTACGCGAATTTCGAGCAATCTCGGCAGACAATCCGTGCGAAACGTCGCTGCGCTGAGGATTTACCAGCGCAAAACGACCGATCCCCAGGCCAGACCGCCACCAATTGCCTCTGAGACCATGACATCCCCGCGTTTGATCTTTCCATCTTCCACGCCCACAGCCATAGCAAGCGGGATTGACGCAGCGGAGGTATTGCCATGCTCTTGGACCGTGACAATCACGCGCTCTATCGGGATGCCCAGCTTTTTGGCAGTGCCGGCGATGATACGGATGTTGGCCTGATGGGGGACGATCCAATCCACCTCATCATGGGACATGTTTATTTTGCCCAGAGCGGTGTCGGCCGTAAACGACAGCTTTTCAACCGCCTGACGGAACAGCAGATTGCCCTGCATCCGCAGCTTGCCTGAGGTGCCGGTCGACGACACGCCGCCATCGACGTAGAGCATATCTTTGTGCCGCCCGTCGGAATTGAGATCCGTGGCCAGAATGCCGCGGTCTGCATTGGTGCCTGAGGCCTCTTCGGCTGAAAGGATCAACGCACCCGCGCCGTCACCAAACAGAACGCATGTGGCGCGGTCTTCCCAATCCATAATCCGGCTAAAGGTTTCCGCGCCGATGACCAGCAAACGCGTGGCCTGGCCCGAGACAATGAGGGCATTGGCATTCGCCAGCGCGTAAATGAACCCCGCGCAGACGGCTTGCACATCAAAGGCAAATCCGCCGGTCATCCCGATGCGCGCTTGCACCATCGTGGCCACCGAAGGAAAGGTGAGATCGGGGGTAGAGGTCGCAACCAGAACGCCGTCAATGTCGCCCGCAGAGAGGCCCGACCGCTCAAGCGCGTCTTGAGCGGCGAGAACTGCGAGATCAGACGTTGTTTGGTCTTCGGCGGCGAAACGGCGGCTTTCTATGCCGCTGCGGGTTCGGATCCATTCGTCAGTTGTGTCGAGAAAATCCTCAAAATACGAATTTGGCACCACATGATCGGGCAGGTAATGCCCCACAGCGTCTACAACCGCGCGTATCGTCATTCATTCTCACCGTGGGTGTCGTCATCGCTGTGATCTGTGGCATCCTGTTCAAGCATGGCCGCAGATGCAACCCGCGCTGCAAGTTTTTGCGAAAATCCGGACTGGCCCAGCTGAAAGGCCAGCTTGACCGCCGCCGATACCCCTGTGGCATCCGCAGCACCGTGCGATTTCACAACCGTACCATTCAAGCCCAGAAACACGCCGCCGTTTGATCGGCGCGGATCAATGCGCTTTCTCAAACGCCGCAGCGACGCATACGCCAAAACGGCGGCAAAGCGCGAGAGGGGCGTGTAGCGAAACGCCTCTTTGAGCTTGTCAGAGATCATTTTGGCCACGCCTTCGCCCGTTTTGAGAGCGACATTGCCGGTGAACCCATCCGTCACCACCACATCACAGCGTGTGCCGGGAAGGTCGCGCCCCTCAACAAAGCCAACAAATTCAAAATCGGCGTTGCGCGCGTTGGCAGCGATCAGATCATAAGCCTCTTTCAGCTCAGAGCGGCCTTTGTGCTCTTCGGTGCCGACATTGAGGAGGCCCACGCGCGGGCGTGGCAAATCAAAGCCGTTGCGCGCGTATGACACGCCCATCAACGCATATTGCATCAGATCTTTGGCATCGGCACGGATGTCTGCGCCGCCGTCGAGCATAATGTTGAACCCTTGGGGGTTGGGTGAGGGCCACAGAACCGCGATCGCCGGGCGGTAGATCCCAGGCAATTTGCGCAACCGCACCACCGACATCAGCATCAAGGCGCCGGTGTTGCCGCAGGACACACAGACCGTCGCATCGCCTTGGCGGACCGATTCGAGCGCGGACCACATAGACGTGGCTTTGCCATTGCGGATGACGTGGCTTGGTTTGTCATCCATGGAAACCACATCGGTGGCATCGCGGATTTCGCAGATGTCTTTGAGGATCTTGCGCTTGGCCACAAGGGGCTCAAGCTTGGCTTTGGGGCCGTGCAGGATAAAGCCAATGTCGGGGTTTTTCTTGGCTGAGTAGTAAAGCCCAGCCACGACAGCCGAGGGACCCAAATCGCCCCCCATCGCATCGACGGATATTATGGTGCGTTTGGAACGTGCGCTTGGTTGATCCGCTGTGTCGGACATGACCCCGCCCGTTCCTGTACCTTTTAGGCTGCGTCGTCTTCCAGTTCGACCTCATCGGTCATCGCGATGACTTCCCGCCCGTTGTAATGGCCACAGGCCCCACACACGTGGTGCGGCCGGGTCAGTTCGCCGCATTCAGGGCACTCATTCGGGTTCGCCGCTACGAGCGCATCATGGGCCCGGCGATTGTTGCGGCGGGATTTGGAAACTTTGTTTTGCTGGACGGCCATGGTGCTGCCTCTGGTTTGGTTGGCTATCGGCCCGCGTCTGGGCCATCATTTCAATTGGGTTGATGCCGCTCATACGGCGGCGTGTGTCGCTCAATCAACCCCTAAATCCGGTGAGAGCGCGAAAATACAGATAATCGCGCTTGGGGCAAGGGGGAAAAGCGGCAAAAGGGACCTCGTTTGGGTGTGTGTGAGACGGATTGAGTGTGCATGCGTGGAATCACAACGCGCAAGGCGGGCAATGAGGGTGTCAGGTCTCGCAAGATAACGGTTGCAAAGGCACATTTTGGGGATGCGGGTGTCGGATCACGGTTTTGCCGCGCAACATATGCACGCGTTCGCGCGTCAATCTCCGTTGTCCTCCAGTTTCCTTTTAAGATCTGACAGAGCAGAGAACGCATTTTCGTCAATCGACCTGATGGGTGCGGCGCCTTCCGGGCGCGCCTCAGAGCGATTTGTTTGCGCGCCTTCCACACGAGGATAGACAGGCAACGCCAGGGAAAGCGCCTCCTGCATTATAGAGGGCAGATCTATTGCCTCGCCCAAAGCCTCCAGGCTGTCATCGGCGTCCATTTCTGTTTCTTCGCCCAGGTCCGCCTCATCAGGCCATGATGTGAGAAAACGCCGGGTGACAGCCTCATCGATCCGCGTCGTGACAGGGTCGAGCGTGACGACACAAGGCTGAACAACCGTGGCACCCAGGACCGCTTGCAACTCCCAATCTGTGGCGCCGGACGCCCGGATTTCCCCGGAAAACCGCAATTTGCGAAGACCCAGTAAGCCCAGACCGTCTTGTATTCGCTGCAAATCCTGATCCTGAGGCTGTAGATCAAACGCAAAGGGTGCTTTGGGCGAAAGCTTGCTGACACTGACCGGGATCATCTTGGTGTGGGCCGTGCTCATAGTGCGAAATCCTCATGCATTCTTGAACCTTCTCCCTAGCTTGTTGTAACCCTACATAAAATGCGAACGGCGCAGATGAAATAAGGGCGGTCATTATGGGTGGTAGGATTGTCAAAGGCGTGGCGGTATTGGCGTTAATGGGCGTGATGGCCTGCACAGCGCAGTTTCGCAATCATGGCTATGTGCCCTCAGAAGAGGTGCTGCAACAATTGACGGTGGGGCAAGATACCCGCGCAACCGTGGACGAGGTGATCGGCGCGCCCTCTACCTCAGGCGTTCTGACGGATGGGGATTACTACTATGTGCGCAGCCGGGTACGAGAGTACGGCGCGTTTCGCCCGCAAGTTGTTGATCGCCAGGTGCTGGCCATCAGCTTTAACGCCAATGACACGATCGCCAATATTGAACGGTTTGGCCTCGAAGATGGACAGGTCGTGCCGCTGACGCGACGCGTCACCGACAGCTCCGTTGTGGGCAACGGTTTCTTGCGCCAGGTCTTTGGCAACATCGGCAGTATTGATCCCTCCAACCTCTTTGGCGGTTGATGCGTAATTTAAGGTGTTAGGACGGTATGACGCCGATCCGCGTTGCCCTATATGACGGATGCAGGGCAGATCATTGGGGGAGCCAGTGATGCGTGACATGGTGGTCGTGGCGGCCAAGTATCACTCAAGACAGGCTAAAACAGCTGAAGATTTGCGCGCAGCCCAGGTGCTGCGACATCGCGCTTTTCACGGGCGCGAAATTGGTCCGGCCTTGGATCGAGACAGGTTTGACGTACAATGCGATCATTTCTTGGTGGAAGAGGCGGAAACTGGGCGCTTGGTGGGCTGCTTTCGCTGCCTTCACCTGTCCGATGGTCACGAAATTGGACGCACTTACTCCGCTCAATTCTATCATCTGTCAGCGCTGCACCGGTTTGATGGTCCTTTGCTTGAAATAGGGCGGTTTTGCATTGATCCGGATGTGCGGGATGTCGATGTATTGCGCGTGGCGTGGGCCGCGATGACGCGATATGTGGATGCCCATGGCGTGAAGATGCTGTTTGGCTGTTCATCTTTTCAGGGCATCGATGCCACGCCTTATTTGGATGCTTTTGCTATGCTCAAAGAGCGCCATCTGGCCCCAGAGCAATGGTGTCCTGAGGTGAAAGCGCCATCGGTTTTTCGGTTTGCAGAGCGGCTGCGGCATCGCAAGCCTGATGCCAAGCAGGCCATGCTGCGGATGCCGCCGCTGTTGCGCACGTATCTGATGATGGGCGGGTGGGTCAGCGATCACGCCGTGATCGACCGGCAAATGAACACGCTGCATGTGTTTACAGGGTTGCAGATTGAGGCGATCCCAGCGACGCGGAAACGGCTCTTGCGTGCGGATGCGGGGTGAGGCGCGCTGAAAAGGCGCTGGGATTTCCGTCCGTGACCTCGTAAACGCCCTGCATGGCCCGAGCACCTTTGTTACAACTTACCAACATGTCGCTCACATTCGGGGGCAACCCGCTCTTTGATGGCGTGTCACTGACCGTGCAGGACGGGGATCGGGCCGCGCTGGTGGGGCGCAACGGGTCCGGAAAGTCTACCCTGATGAAGGTCATGGCCGGTCTGGTTGAGGCTGATCAGGGGACCCGAGCCCTACCACCCGGGGCCTCTGTGGGATATATGGAACAAGATCCTGATTTCACCGACTTTGCCACGCTGGGTGACTTTGCCATCAGCGCGCTAGGCGCGGCAGAGGCGCATCTGGTGGAAAAGGCGGGGCAAGGGCTTGGGTTTGACCCGGCGCTGTCGCCAGACACAGCCTCGGGTGGGGAGCGTAGACGGGCGGCCCTGGCCAAACTGATGGCCGAAAGCCCCGATCTGATGCTTTTGGATGAACCGACAAACCATTTGGACATTCAAGCGATTGGGTGGCTGGAAGAGCAGCTGCGCGCAACCCGTGGGGCCTATGTGATCATCTCTCATGATCGGGCGTTTTTGCGCGCGTTGACCCGGGCAACGCTGTGGATTGACCGAGGCGTGATGCGGCGCCACGAGAAGGGGTTTGAGGCGTTCGAGGCCTGGCGCGATAAGGTGTGGGACGAGGAAGATACAGCGCGCCACAAGCTTGACCGCAAAATCAAAGCCGAGGCGCGCTGGGCCGTCGAAGGGATCAGCGCGCGTCGGAAGCGCAATCAAGGGCGCGTGCGTGCCTTGCAGAGCTTGCGGGCAGAGCGCGCGGCGCAGATCCGACGGCAAGGTACGGCCGCGATGCAGCTGGAAAGCGGCGAGAAGTCGGGACGAAAAGTGATTGAAGCCCGTGGAGTTTCAAAGGCTTATGGGGAAAACTTGATCCTAAAAGATCTATCGTTGACCCTGACGCGCAAAGATCGATTGGCGTTGGTTGGCACCAACGGTGTTGGCAAAACGACGCTCTTGCGGTTGCTGATGAAAACGGAGGCGCCAGACACCGGATCGGTCAAACACGGCACCAACCTGATCCCGGCGGTCTTCGATCAGGCGCGCGAAGGGCTCGACCCGGATATGAGCTTGTGGGATGCCATGACGCTGGAGCGGGATATGGCTGTCTCAGGCCGGTCTGATCAGGTGATGGTGCGCGGCGTTCCTCGCCATGTGGTGGGTTATCTGAAGGATTTTTTGTTTGATGAACGCCAAGTGCGTGCACCTGTGCGGTCGCTTTCAGGGGGCGAGAAAGCACGGTTGCTTCTGGCCAAACTCATGGCGCGTGAGAGCAATTTGCTGGTGCTTGATGAACCGACAAATGATCTGGATATCGAGACGCTGGACCTGATGCAGGAGTTGCTCGATGACTATGACGGAACGGTTCTTTTGGTCAGCCACGACCGGGATTTTCTGGATCGGGTGGCCACACAATCACTGGGCTTTGAAGGGCGCGGGCAGGTGACGCTCTATGCCGGCGGGTGGAGCGATATGCAGGCGCAGGGTGCTGCGCGAGGCGCGGCTCCCGCTGACGTAAAGAAGCCTGCGCAAAAGTCTGATAAATCGAAGGAAAAAGAGGCTCGAAAAGGTCTGAGCTTTGCCGAAAAGCATCGTTTGGAAACCCTGCCCGATGAGATTGATCGCTTGAGCGCTGAAATTGCCAAGCTGGAAGAACTGCTTTCAGACGCAGAGCTATTCACGCGAGAGCCGGTGAAGTTTCGCAAAGCATCTGATGCGCTGGTGGAGCGGCAGGAAAAGCTGTCTGCTGCGGAAGAAGAGTGGCTGGACCTGGCGGAAAAATCTGAGATGTGAGCGCACGTCGGCGCTTTGGGAGGCTTGGCGTTTACTCGCCCGCAATGCGGATCTTGTCCTTACCATTGGTTTCTATCCACTCCTCCAGGATCTGGAAAAGCTGATCCGTGTTGCGGGCTTCAATCGCTTGGCGCAGGGCCTGCATCGCATTGGCCATTTCAATCTCGGAAAGGTGCTTTTCCTGTGCGCGCATGATTTTGGGATGAGGCGTTGTCAGCATGTCAGACCCGATCAACAGCTCTTCGTGCAGCTTCTCTCCGGGTCGGAGGCCGGTGATCTTGATCTCAATGTCCCCATGGGGGTTTTCTTGATCGCGTACCGTGTGGCCGGTGCTTTCGATCATCTTGCGGGCCAGTTGCTTGACCGGAACCGGATGGCCCATATCGAGCACAAAGACATCCCCGCCGCGTGCAAAAGAGCCTGCCAGCAGCACAAGGCGCACGGCCTCGGGGATGGTCATAAAATAGCGCGTGACATCAGAGTGCGTGAGCGTCACCGGGCCGCCACGCGAAATCTGTTCGTGAAACAGCGGAATGACCGATCCCGAAGACCCCAGCACATTGCCAAAGCGCACCATCGAAAACCGCGTGCCCGTGGCGCGTGTCGCCAGATCCTGGATCAGCAATTCGGCAAAGCGTTTGGATGCCCCCATGACGGATGAAGGCCGCACAGCCTTGTCCGTTGAGACCAAAATGAAGCGTTCAACACCGACGGCGCGGGCCGCATCGGCGACGCATTTTGTGCCAAATACGTTGTTTTTGATCCCTTCCAGCGCATTGTGCTGAACCAGAGGCACGTGTTTGTACGCGGCGGCATGGAGAACAATGTCGATGTTACGCTCAAGCATTGTGGCCTCAACCAAGGGCCGGTCAATCACCGAGCCGAGCACCGCATGGATCGTCGCATCTTGGGTCATCCCGCGCAACTCGCGGTCGATTTCAAACAGCGCCCATTCGCTATGATCCATCAGTGTGACAGACGCTGGATTGCACCCCAGAAGCTGGCGACACAGTTCTGACCCGATGGAGCCTCCGGCGCCCGTGATCAAAATGTTTTTGCCTTCATACGTGTCGGAGACGCCGGGCAATTCTTCCTCTAGCCGTTCGCGGCCCAAAAGCTCATCAATGTTTACAGGGCGCGTATCGGCCAGATCCTTGGCAGAGTTCGACACCAGATCGGCAAATGAGGGCAGGGCGTGCACCTCACATCCGGTGCGCGCGATCCTGCGAGTGATGTAGGCGCGCTTGCTGCGCTGAACGCTGGGCATGGCCAAGACAACGCGCTTGATGTCATGCTTTTCAATGAGGCCGTTGAGCTCTGCCGGGCGGTGTACCTTCAGACCGGCCACAAACAGGCCTTGTAGACGGCGATCATCATCAATGAAGGCCAGAGGTTCCACTGAGTCGTCGGTGGCCAAAGCCGTGGCCAGCTGTTGGCCGGTTTGGCCCGCACCGTAAATCAGGATCGGCAACCGCGGATTGCCTTTGTCATAGATGAACAGCAACACGCGCCGCATGATCAGCCGAGAGGACACTGACAAGATCAAAAACATCATGGCCGTGACCACAAACACTTTTGCCGTCGTGCCATATGGTCCGGTCATCCATGCACTGGTCAGCCCGACAAGAAGCAAAACACCTGCGACAAAAGCAGATTCCACCACGCCCTGCATCTGATATGCGTTGAGCTTAATTTTATGCAGGCCCAGAAGCACGATCGCGATTGTGCCAGCCGACAAAAGTGCAACAAGATCCGTCAGCAAAGGCAGTGTCAGCGACCATGGCGCGCCATCCGTCAACCCGTTTGCAAGGATCAACCCCCGCGCCAAGAGGTAAGCAATGAGGATCAATGCGACGTCTATGGTGAGGATAATATAGCGTTTTTGCTGACGCGTGAGCGTCACCGCCAGCTTGTAAAGAAACCCCAAATTCGACACGTGTCGCTCCTTAATCCAACCCGCTTTTTCGGACCGGACCACTTTTGATACCGTACTCAACCCGCCGGTGATAGAGCAAAAGCCCAAGGCCATACAAGTAAAGGTATTCTCGCCACAGTGCTGAAATGAGCGTAGTTTTGCCTATATTTTGCGCATTCGTAACAAAACGCGTGCGCTCGTCCGCCAGATCAGCACGAGATCAAAACACACGGAACGGTTGCGTGCCCAGAGCAAATCCAGCCTGGCCTTGGCTGGAACGCAGCGGCTGAGGTAGACGCGATCGGTTTCCTCTGGAGTGGTGCAAGCGGCCAACAGTCGCTCTTCTTGACCGTGATAGTTGAGTGTGGCCAACCCAGTCACTCCGGGCCGATTTTGCAGAACTTTGGCGTAAATGTCTGGCCGCAGCTCGACGTAACGGCGCAAGGGTGGGCGCGGGCCGACAAAGCTCATATCACCGCGCAGGATGTTGAAAAGCTGTGGCAACTCGTCAAGCCGTCGGCGGCGCAAAACAGCACCGGTCGGCGTGATGCGCGCGGCTTTGTCGCCTCCCGAGACGCCGGTATCGTTGCGGTCCACCGTCATGGTGCGGAATTTCCAGAGCGTAAAGCTTTCGTCAGGCGTCTTCATCCGCTCGGACGTGTAGAAAATGGGGCGACCATCCTTGATCAGGACGACCATGGCCACAACAATCAACGGCACAGCAAAAACAAGCGCCAAGAAAAGCGCGAGCGTGAGGTCCAACAGGCGTTTGCCAAAGGTCATGCAAGGCTTTCTCTATGGCTCTCAAGGCACTGCCATTCTTCGATCAGCGCAGATGCGGTTGTGCGGAAGGTGAGGCTGGGCAGTAGCGTCAGAAGCCGGGAAGCGTCAAGGGTCACTTCGGCGGCGGCGGACGCAGGCGCTGGCCGCCAGATCACATCTTTGTTCGCCGCGCGGATCAGAGCGTCCATGGAAATCGGTTTCGGGCAAGCCACGTTCAGCACATCGGGCCAAGTTTCCGCCGGTAAAGACAGCAGCCCATCAAAGACGCCCAGCAGATCGCCCGCACCGATATAGCTGCGACGCGGGCCTTCAGGGGCGTCGGTGTCGGCATTGAACATGTCGATCGTGGCCGCGCCGGGGCTGCGCAGCGCCGGGGCAAGGCTGTCGGCGCCAACGACATTGGCCAAGCGAAGGCATATATGCGTGAGACCCATATCGTCCCGCAGGGCCGCGATTTGGGTCTCCATATCTTTTTTTGATTTTCCATATAAATTACAGGTATTTGTCGGGTGATCTTCATTCATCATTCGACCAGGTCCGTAAACCGCAGCCGTTGAAATATGCATGATCCTTGTGGCCCCTGTTCCAACCGCCATCTCAGAACTCAGGCGGGCAAGCCTGGCATTGTCAGCCAAGTCTTCCTCTGAACCCGAGGTGCGCCCCCATAGTGCAATCACGGCATCGGCGCGCGGCAAGGTGTCGAAACTGTCACCCGGTGACCATTGAATATCCGCACCCCCAACGCGCGACTGAAACACCATCTCATGGTGCAAATAAGGTTTCAAATCGCGTGCAGCGCGCAAAAGTTTGCCGAGCCTGCCGCCCGCGCCTGTGATCAACGCGCAACCTTTTTTCGGAAACTGTGCCATGAAGCCGCTCATGCCCGGAAGCTAGACAGATTTGCATTGTCTCATATAGACTTCATGGGGTACTGAACAGCAGACAAAAAAGATCCGAGGTGGTGCAAGTGACGTGGAATGCGCGCAGCTTGACGCAAGGCTTTAAGACAGGTGTTCAGGTGATTTCGCTTTCAATTGCGGTCGCGGCTCTTGGGGCGTGCACGCTGCCCCGAACAGCGGCCTTGCAACAGGAAGTGGTCAGCCAGGGCTCATCGGAGAACCCAACCTTTCAGGTGGTGGAAGTCACCCGCGCCTCAAGCGCTCAGGTGAACTCATGGCCGAAGCCGTCGCATCAAGAACACCGGGCTTGGTTTCACGCCGATCGCGGTCCTGACAACTCAATCATCCAAACCGGGGACACGATTGAGGTTGTGATCTGGGATAACCAGGAAAACTCTTTGATCTCAAACGGTGAAAAGCAAACGCCGATCCCGCCACTGTCTGTGTCATCGGCAGGGACGGTGTTTTTGCCCTATGTCGGGGACGTGCGGGTGCGCGGTCTGACCTCGGGAGCTGCGCGCAACCGGATCCAGGCTGAGATGGAAATGATTGTGCCCGCAGCCCAAGTGCAGCTGCGCCACGTGCCGGGACGGAATAACTCGGTTGATGTGTCTCAGGGTGTTCAAGTCCCGGGTCGTTACCCGATGGATTCGCGCAACATGCAGATTTTGAGCGTTTTGTCTTTGGCCGGTGGGGTCAACGTGCAGTTGCGTCATCCCCGAATTCGCCTGCAGCGCGGTGGGCAGCTTTATGAGACGCGGATCGAAGACATTTTGGAAAACCCAAGCATGAACGTGCGTGTGCGGGGTGGCGATGTGATTGCCGTAGTCGAAGACGACCGTAGCTTCAATTCAGTTGGTGCGAGTGGGCGCCAAGAATTGATATTCTTCGAGAAAGAAGAAATGTCGGCGATGGATGCGGTATCCGCCGCGGGCGGTGTCGATGGACGGCGTGGCAACCCACGCGGTGTTTTGGTGCTGCGCGACTACCATCCTCGTGACCTGACGCCAGGGCCACGGGGCCCGGACATGCAACAGGTTGTGTTTACGTTTGATTTGACCAAAGCGGACGGTCTCTTTGCGGCCCGAAGCTTTGAAATGCAGCCCGATGATACGCTGCTGATGTCCGAATCGCCGTTTACAACCGTGCAGACCATCGCGCAGCTTGTTGGCAGCGTCGCCGGCATCGGTCTGACCGCTACGCGTATCAGCGACAATTGATCACGTCATAAAACGGCGCGGCCACCGGATTGTTTTATGTAGTGTTTTCTGCTCGCCAAGCTGAAAGTGCAGCGTTGTCTGTGGCTGCTGTGGTTTCTATCTCGAGCGCGCTGTCGGTGCCGCTCACGGCAACCTGAGGGGTGCGGGCTGACATTGCTCTGAGGCTTTCAATGTTGCGGATGACCTGCGGGGTGCGGGCCATGGTTTCGGCAAGAGAACGCTGAAATTCCTGACCTTTCGCTTGGTGCCGCGCGCCGAAGTAGAAGCTTACGACCACGCCCAAAAGCCACCACATCGGCTCCGGCACAAGGGATATGCCCTGCATCCGCTCTGAAAACCAAACCGGATTTGACATGGCAGAGACAAAAAGTGCAATCGTGCCAAGGGCCATCGCAGGCCGCGGGATCCGATTGAGCGCGTCGACAAAACGGTCAAAACCGCCTTTGCGCTCAGGCTGAAATTCTGCCGCCAATTGCGACAAGGCCGCTGTTTGTAACATCGAGGCGCGTTTGTCACCGGCCTCTGCATTGATGCGAAACACTTCGGCGGTATCAACAACCACATTGCGGCCATTGCCGAAGAGGAAGTTAAACAGACTGCCAATCAATCCCATGCCGCCACCCGCTCCTGAAACTCGGCTTCGGTCATGTGAAAGCGCGGTGAGATGAACTCTTCGGCCCGCTTGATCCAGCCGCCCTTGCCGCCGCGACGCGTGCGGGCAAATTTTCGGCTGGTGGGGCGTTGATCTGCCAATCGGAAATAGTAGTTTCGCCGAGCAATCCCATAAGCATCGACAAGGTGGCTGGGTGCCGCGTGAAAAGCGGTATGCGCGGCCTGTGCCGTTTGCGGACCTATGGCACCGTCAACCGTTATGTTCTGCCCCATCTGGCGCAGCAGCCGTTGCAGGATTTTGACCGCATTCCGACCGGCATTCACATACATATCGAACACGCTGGCCTGCAGCGGTTCGGGAAGTTGGCTGATGCCCGGCTGATCGTAGTAGTGGCGGACAAAGATCGCTTCTGCGTCATCCTGCGATAGGGTTTTCACGTCATCCAGGTCCACATCCCCGTCGCGATCGAGGTCAAGGCCCAACCGCCGCATGGTGCCGATTGTGACACCGAAATTTGTGGCACCGCCCGGATCATCGGGGTCATTCACATAGCCGCCTTCGCGGGCGACAATCTCTTTTGCGATTTGTTGAACCGACAGCATGACGCAAGCCTCCTCATGTGTGTGAGGAACCTGTTGTGGTGAGGTAAAACCTGAATTAACCATCCGTGCGCATGGGTTTACGCCTTCGCCTTCTTTTTTTCCGCAATCACCTTTTCGGCCAAGTCGCGGGCGATGGCGAACGCGCCTTTGATCTTGTCGCTGTCCTTGTGCCAATCGCGGCGAACAACGATCTTATTGTCCTTCACCTTAGCCATGCCGCGTTGATCCTGAATGAAATCAACCAGCCCTTGGGGTGAGGCGAATTTGTCATTGTGGAACTGAATCGTTGCGCCTTTGGGCCCACCATCAAGCTTGGCAATACCTGCGCGTTTGCACATGGCCTTGATGCGCACGATCAGCATCAGCGTATTCACCTCTTTGGGCAGCTTGCCAAAGCGGTCGATGAGTTCGGCGGCAAAGCCTTCGAGTTCAACTTTGCTCTGCAAGCCACTGAGACGGCGATACAATCCGAGCCGGACATCAAGATCTGGGACATAGGCCTCGGGGATCAAGACGGGCACGCCCAGGTTAATTTGGGGCGCCCATTGATCGTTGTCCTCCGAAAGCCCTTCCATTTCACCCGCTTTGATCTTGGCAATCGCCTCTTCCAGCATGGATTGGTAAAGCTCGTAGCCCACATCACGCATCTGGCCGGATTGCTCTTCGCCCAGAAGGTTACCCGCGCCTCGGATATCAAGGTCTTGGCTGGCCAGGGTGAAGCCCGCACCAAGGGTGTCAAGGCTGCCCAATACGCGGAGGCGTTTTTCGGCCGCGGTGGTGAGCGGCACGCGGGGTTTGGTGGTGAGATAGGCATAGGCGCGCAACTTCGACCGGCCGACGCGGCCCCGGATCTGGTAGAGTTGGGCCAGGCCGAACATGTCGGCGCGGTGGATGATCATGGTATTGGCCGAGGGGATGTCGAGGCCCGATTCAACAATCGTTGTGGCCAGCAACACGTTGTATTTGCCGTCATAAAAGGCGTTCATGCGTTGATCAAGCTCGCCGGCCGCCATTTGCCCGTGGGCCACGACATAGTTCACCTCTGGCACTTGGGTGGTGAGGAATTCCTCAATCTCCGGCAGGTCTTTGATGCGGGGGACGACAAAGAAGCTTTGACCGCCGCGATAGTGCTCGCGCAGGAGCGCCTCGCGGATCGTGACCGTGTCAAATTCGCTGACATAGGTCCGGATGGAAAGACGATCGACCGGCGGCGTGCCAATGATCGACAGATCACGCACGCCAGAGAGGCTGAGCTGCAGCGTGCGGGGGATGGGCGTTGCGGTGAGCGTGAGCACGTGCACGTCAGAGCGCATTTGCTTGAGACGCTCTTTGTGGGTGACGCCGAAGCGTTGCTCTTCGTCGATCACCAGCAGGCCGAGATTGGCAAAACGGACGCCTTTGGCCAAAAGCGCGTGCGTGCCGACGACGATATCCACCTCACCGCGTGACATCGCCTCGCGCGTGTCATTCGCATCAGAGGTAGAAACGAAGCGCGACAGCGGGCGCACAGAAATGGGGAACCCTCGGAAGCGCTCGGCAAAGCTTTGGTAATGTTGGCGGGCGAGAAGGGTGGTCGGCGCGATGACAGCGACTTGATAGCCTTGCATGGCGGCAACAAAGGCTGCACGCATAGCCACTTCGGTTTTGCCAAAGCCCACATCGCCGCAAATCAGGCGGTCCATCGGCATACCCGCTTGCAGATCGGTGATCACGTCCTCAATCGCGCGCAGCTGATCGTCGGTTTCCTGATAGGGGAAGCGGGCCGAAAACGCTTCCCACGCGTGATGTTCGGCCTCAAGCACCGGGCCTTTGCGCAGCGCGCGTTCGGCGGCTATGCGAATGAGCCGGTCAGCCATCTCGCGGATGCGTTCTTTGAGCTTGGCTTTCTTCGACTGCCACGCGCCGCCACCCAAACGATCCAAAAGGCCCTCTTCATGGCCGTAGCGGGAGAGCAGTTCGATGTTTTCAACAGGTAGGAAAAGCTTTGAACTTTCTGCATATTCAAGGTGCAGACATTCATGCGCGGCCCCGGCGGCGGTGATCACTTCCAACCCGTGATAGCGCCCGATGCCGTGATCCACATGCACAACCAGATCGCCGGGGGAGAGGCTTTGCGTCTCGGTGAGGAAGTTCTCGGCGCGCCTGCGTTTTTTAGGCGCGCGAATGAGACGATCCCCAAGAATATCTTGTTCTGAAATCACCGTGAGACCGGGGGCCTCAAAGCCCGCCTCAAGGCCCCAAACGGTCAGATGCAGGCCGGTTTTGCCGACGGCCGTGATATCGCGCACTGTGACTGCGCCTGCGAGGCCTTCATCCTCTACCAATCCTTCGAGCCGTTCGCGTGCACCTTCCGAATAGCTTGCCAGAACAACGGGTTCTGCGCCGATCTTTGCCTCGATATGTGTCTTCAACGCACCAAAAAGGCTGATGCTTTCCTGCTGGCGTTCCGGCGCAAAGTTGCGTCCCACGCGCCCGCCTGCGTCAATCACACCAGGACCGGGGCTTTGCGCTAGCGGAGAGAAGGACAGCACGCGGCGACCCGCCATCGCCGCCTCCCACGCGGCATCATCGAGATAGAGTTGATCCGGGGCCACGGGTTTGTAAACGGAATCCTGACGACCGCGTTGTTCGAGCGCGTGGCGACGGGCCTCATATTGGTCTTGAATGGCGTCCCAGCGGGCATCGCGGGCGGCGGTGGTTTGGTGATCCAACGTGACAGATGCGCCAGGGAGGTAATCAAAAAGCGTCTCAAGCGTTTCGTGGAAAAACGGCAGCCAATGCTCGACGCCTGCCTGCTTGCGACCGGCGCTGATGGCCTCATACAGCGGATCATCACTGCCGGCTGCACCAAATTCGATGCGGTAATTCTGGCGGAACCGGCGGATTGCGGGCTCGTCTAGGATGACCTCAGAGACCGGCGCAAGCTCAATCCGATCCAGTTTCTCCGTGGTGCGTTGAGTGGCAGGGTCAAACCGGCGGATGCCGTCGAGCACGTCCCCAAAAAGATCGAGCCGAACGGGCCCACCTTCGCCAGGCGGGAAGATATCGATAATGCCACCGCGAATGGCGTAATCGCCTGGTTCCGTCACGGTCGGGCTTTGGACAAACCCCATGCGCACGAGGAAACCGCGCAGAGCGTCCTCGTTGATCTGGTGATCAACCTCGGCGATGAAGGCGGCGTCTTGCAGCACCACGCGGGCAGGGACCCGTTGCGTGGCGGCGTTCAAGGTGGTCAGAACAACGCATTGAGACGGGCCACCATGGACGAGCCCGGCGAGCGTGGCCATGCGCGCGGCAGAAATATCAGCATTGGGAGAGATGCGATCATAGGGCAGGCAATCCCAACCCGGAAAATGCAGCACTGGCATGTCAGGGGCGAAAAAGCGCAACGCTTCCGCCATTTGGGCCAGGCGTTTGTCATCCCGGGCGACATGGATCACCGGGGTGTTACTGCGCTCTACTTCCTTGAGGACCAAAGAGGCGTCAAACCCCTCCGGCGCGCCGCCGACGGAAATGTGGGCTGGATCTGCCATCGCGTTAATGTAGCGCGCTGAAATTGAGGTTCTGCAACATGCCCCAAAGGCCGGTCACAAAGATCGAGACAACGCCAACGATCTGAGTGGTCATCCGGTGACGCGACATCATCTTGTAAAGCGCCTCACCGCGAAGTTCCTCGCCAAGAATGCGCCGAGACGACGCCACGCAGATGAGCCCCACGATGCTCATGGGAAAGCCCAAAAGGAAAAGGGCTTGAGAAAATTCATGATCATAGACAAAGCCCAAAAGCACCAGCATCGTCAGCACAAAGCAGCCAAAACCAGCCATAAGAAGGCCAGTCTCATCGGCGATATGCGTGATGCGCCGGGTGTTGATGCGGACCAACTGTTCCACATCCTGGAGCTTTTCGGCGTCATTGGCCCGTCGGGCGCGCGTCACCATATCCCACGGAACGCCCAGCACCCAATGGCTCGTAGAAGACCAGATGATCGCGAGCATGATCCAAAACCACAGGTTGGAAAAGCTGCGCATGTCGATCAGTTCGAATATCTCGCTGTAGATGTCCAAAGAATGTCTCGAATTGCCCGATTGCCATCACGCTTCCTGCGCGTATCCGCCTCTATTACCCGTGGTTGCAGGCGATTCCTAGGCTTGAGATGCGTGTCTTTCCGTGTCAATCAACATTGACAGTTTTTGCACCACCCAGAAGGAGTGCCAGATGCGCCCCACACAAGGTTCTTTTCCACGCACGAGGCTGCGCCGCACCCGCATGTCGCCTGAGATCCGCGCGCTGGTGGCGGAGACCACTCTGAGCGTCAGTGATCTGATTTGGCCGGTGTTTGTACGAGAGGGGGAGGATGTGGAAGAGCCTGTGCCCTCAATGCCCGGTGTGGTGCGGCGCTCAGTTGATCGGATTGTCGATGCCGCGCGAGAGGCAGCTGATCTGGGCATTCCGGCGATTTGTCTTTTCCCTTACACGGAGACGCACAACCGATCATCGGATTGCGCCGAGGCGTGGAACCCCGACAATCTGTCCAACCGCGCGACACGCGCAATCAAAGAGGCGGTGCCAGACATTGCGATCATGACCGATGTGGCGCTCGATCCTTATTCAGACACAGGCCATGACGGGTTTGTTGTGGATGGTGAGATCGTCAATGATGCCTCCGTTGAGGCGCTGGTGAAGCAAGCGCTGAGCCAGGCGGACGCCGGCGTTGATATCATCGGACCCTCGGACATGATGGATGGGCGCATTGGTGCGATCCGAGAGGCGCTGGAAGGGGCAGGGCATCACAACGTGATGATCATGTCCTATGCGGCGAAATATGCGTCTGCGTTTTATGGGCCATTTCGCGATGCAGTGGGGGCGTCAAACGCGCTTAAGGGCGATAAGAAAACCTACCAGATGGATGATGCCAATTCCGATGAAGCGCTGCGCTGTGTGGCGCGGGATCTTGAGGAAGGCGCGGATATGGTCATGGTCAAGCCCGGCATGGCGTATCTGGATATCTGCCGCCGGGTGAATGATGAATTTGGCGCGCCGACCTTCGCCTATCAGGTGTCGGGCGAATACGCGATGATCATGGCCGCGGCGCAAAATGGCTGGCTTGATCAGGATCGAACGATGATGGAAAGCCTGATGGCCTTCAAACGCGCCGGGTGTCGCGGGATTTTGACCTATTTCGCACCTGAGGTGGCGAAGGCCCTGAATTAGCGCGGTTTCCCGCCGGTTTGCTCTTTGTGAATGACAGGCCGGGCGGGTTGAGGTATAGATATCCACAGACCGGGAAAACCCGGCGCGGTATTCAGGCAGACCACAGGTAAAATCATGAGCAGACTTACCCGACGCACTTTCGGATTATCTTTGGCGTCCGTGCCCCTTGTCGCGGCATGCGGCAATGGCGTGGGATCAACCCGCAGCCAAGAGATTGACGCACGCGCAGACGCGACAATGAACTATCTTTTCCAAAATTTCCCGGCCACGCAGGAGATTGACAGCAAGAGCACTGGCAAACTGATCATGCCGCTAATTACCGAAGGCGGTTTGATCGTGGGCGGCGGGTTTGGCCGGGGTGCGCTGCGCGTCGGTGGTGCGACGGTAGATTACTACTCTGCCACCAAAGGCTCTGTCGGGCTCCAGATCGGGGCGCAGCAGTTTGCCCATGTGCTTTGGTTCATGACCGAAGACGCGCTCAGCGGGTTCCGCCGTGCGACAGGTTGGGTCGCCGGCGCAGATGTGGAATATGTGTTCAACGATCAGGGCGCAAACCTGCGGGCTGATACAGTGACCACCACGGCGCCGGTTGTGGCAGTTGTGTTTGGTCAAGCGGGGGCGCTTGTCGGCGCATCGCTGGAAGGCATGAAGTATACCCGGATTATTCCATGACTTTTGTGCGATAACCTTCCGAATTATTTTAAAGAATTCGACCGCGATCTTTTGAAGATTGCGTGAGGTTAGTGCAGTGTGAACTCTCCGGTCACCTGGCGCCACTCCCCTGGTGCGATCAGTTTGCGGTGGGTGAACTGCACGGAATGCAGCGGACCATCGATCTCGCGCTGCCAAAACTCCACGAAGTCGAAAAGTTTTGGGTGGTCAGGGGCAAGATCGTATTCCTGCCAGATGAAGGAGTTTAGGACATGTGTGTAATCGGGCATGCGGTAGAAGAATTCCGCTGTCGTCAGCCCGTAGCCTTTGAGCATCATTTCCGTCTCTGTCATCGTTTCGATGGTCCTCTTTTTGCCACTCGCTGAGAATCATGATGCCTGATTCAAAAAGCTTTTCAATAAAAACAATATGTTATCAGTCATGAGTGGCGGCTGCTAAGGCGGCCGCGTTACGGGTGTTGCACGCTACATCCTGCCTCTGATATAACACAGGCAACAATATATAGACGTCTCGCGCGCAGATAGGACATCACTTGAACGACACGCCGGAACCCCCTGAAAACGAAGACGAAATTCCGCCAGAAACGCCGTCTGAGCGTCCGGTTTATGGCGGGCCGTCCGTGTCCATCACTGACGAGATGAAATCGTCTTACCTTGATTATGCGATGTCGGTCATCGTGAGCCGCGCCATTCCTGATTTGCGCGATGGCTTAAAACCTGTGCACAGGCGCATTCTTTACGCAATGCATGAAACGTCGAACAGCCACGACAAACCCTATCGAAAGTCCGCACGTCCGGTTGGGGATGTCATGGGTAAGTACCACCCGCATGGCGACAGTGCGATTTATGACGCGCTTGTGCGGATGGCGCAGGATTTTTCCATGTCATTGCCGTTGCTGGATGGGCAGGGCAATTTCGGATCAATGGACGGGGATAACCCGGCTGCGATGCGCTACACCGAAGTGCGGATGGACAAGCCTGCTGCGTCTCTTTTAGCGGATATCGAGAAAGACACCGTTGATTTTCAGGACAATTATGACGGCAAGGATCGCGAGCCAACGGTTTTGCCGGCGCGATTTCCCAACATGTTGGTCAACGGTGCGGGCGGGATCGCCGTTGGTATGGCGACAAACATACCGCCGCATAACCTCGGCGAGGTGGTGGATGCCACGCTGGCCTTGATCGAAGATCCGGATTTGGACAGTTCGCAATTGATTGAATATGTGCCGGGGCCGGATTTCCCGACCGGTGGGATCATGCTTGGACGTTCGGGCGCGCGAAAGGCCTACCTAGAGGGGCGCGGCAGTGTGATCGTGCGCTCCAAGACGCGGGTCGAAGAGATTAGGAAAGACCGCTACGCCATTGTTATTGATGAAATTCCTTATCAAGTGAACAAGGCTGCGATGATTGAAAAAATCGCAGAGACGGCGCGCGAGAAAAAGATCGAGGGCATCGCGCATGTCCAGGACGAATCCGATCGCAACGGCGTCCGCGTGGTGGTGGAGCTGAAGCGGGACGCGACTGCGGAGGTTGTGCTGAACCAGCTGTTTCGTTTCACACCGATGCAGACGCATTTCGGCTGCAACATGCTGGCTTTGAACGGTGGGCGGCCGGAGCAGCTGACGTTGCGCGGTTTTCTGAGTGCTTTCATCAGCTTCCGGGAGGATGTTGTCGCACGTCGCACGGCCTATGATCTGCGCAAAGCGCGGGAAAGAAGCCATGTACTGTGCGGTTTGGCCGTTGCGGTGTCGAACGTGGATGAAGTTGTTGCGACCATTCGGTCATCGGCGGACGCTGCAGAAGCCCGTGAAAAGCTCATGACGCGGCGCTGGCCGGCGCAAGATATTCTTGAATATATCGCGCTCATCGATGATCCGACCCACACCGCAAATGACGACGGCACCTATAATCTCTCTGAAATTCAGGCGCGTGCAATCCTGGATTTGCGGCTTCAGCGACTGACGCAGATTGGCGTTCGCGAGGTCACGGATGAACTTCAAGACTTGGCGGGTAAGATCAAGGAATACTTGGCAATTCTTGCGTCGCGTGAGCGGATCATGGGGATTATTTCCGATGAACTTCGCGAGGTGAAGGAGCAGTTCGCCGTCCCGCGTCGGACCGAGATCGTGGATTGGTCTGGCGATCTGGAAGACGAAGACCTGATAGAGCGTGAAGATATGGTCGTGACGGTTACGTCAGGGGGCTACATCAAACGCACGGCGCTGGCCGTTTTTCGCAGTCAAAAGCGAGGCGGAAAAGGCCTCAGCGGTATGCAGACCAAAGAAGAGGATGTGGTGACGACGCTGTTTGTGGCCAACACGCACACGCAGCTGTTGTTTTTCACAACCGACGGCATGGTCTACAAACTCAAAACCTGGCGGTTGCCGCAGGGGGGACGGACCGCAAAAGGCAAGGCCATTGTCAACATTCTGCCAATCCCGCAAGGCGTGTCGATCGCGGCCATCATGCCCGTTGACGTGCCCGAAGAGGATTGGGCCAATCTGCAGGTTTTCTTTGCCACCTCTGCGGGAGATGTGCGCCGCAACGCATTGTCAGACTTCACGAATGTCAAATCGAACGGTAAAATTGCGATGAAACTTCCGGACGCGGCCACACGCTTGGTCAACGTCCGGATTTGCAGCGAAGACGATGACGTGATGCTGGTCACAAGCTCCGGCCGGGCGATCCGCTTCCCCACGACTGAGGTGCGCGTTTTCAAAGGCCGCGACTCAACCGGCGTGCGGGGGATCAAGCTGCAGGGCGACGATGACGTGGTGTCGATGTCCATCATCCGGCATTTCGAGGCCACGCCGGGTGAGCGTGCGGCCTATCTCAAAATGCGCCGTCAGGCAGAGGGCGCCGAGGATGGTGAGTTGGATGAGGACGCCAACGCTGAGCCTGAGATGGCTGCGGAGATCAGCCAAGAGCGTTTTGAGGAGATGCGCGCGGCCGAGAACCTCATCCTGACCATTTCTGATGGCGGGTCTGGCAAGCTCAGCTCATCTCATGACTACCCGGTGCGCGGGCGCGGCGGCATGGGCGTGCAGGCGATGGACAAGGCGATGCGCGGCGGGCCTCTTGTGGCGTCCTTTCCGGTCGAACGCGAAGACCAGATCATGCTGGCCACATCGGGCGGTCAATCGATCCGGGTGCCCGTTGAGGGGATTTCGTTTCGGTCACGCTCCGCCGGTGGCGTCAAAGTTTTTGACACGGGCAAAGGCGAAAAAGTGGTGAGCGTCGCCTGGATCGCGGATCAGGGCGAAGAAGAGGACGTCTCAGCAGAAAGTACTGACAGCTGATCGATCCTTCGCCGTCTCGCATTTTAGGAAAACTCAGGCCATAGCGCATTTTTGTGCGCCAGCGAATGCACGTTGTTGCCACAATTGAAGCGCACCTCTGCGGTGTTTAATCAATTGGCAATAAATGGGATCAGAACGGTGCAAGGACGGCGTGGTGGATGGATGGATCAAAACGGCCTCAACCTGATCCGGGTTGTGATCGGCTCATACTTCTGTGCTGCTGGGTTGGGTCTTCCAGTAGGATTTGAGCCCGGGTTCATCTTGGGCTTGGTCTTGCCGTCGGGGATAGCTGGCCTCATCGGATCCCTTTTGGTGCTGGTTCTTGCAGCCGCGTTTGTATGCGGGATCATGCTGCGATCCTCTTCTCTGGCCCTCGCGGGTTTTTTCCTTGTTACGTCTCTGGGGCAGGGGCTTTGGGGGCAGTCACCCGCCGCCACCGAAGCGCTTTGGCAGTCTTGTGCTTTGGGGGCGGCCATCTTGTTGTGCTACGCGCCGCTCAAACCCCATGAAGTGCACAAGGCCGCGCTGTTTTCGACAGTCTTTATGCGAGGAGGCGCCGCGCGCGTTCTGCAAAAGGACGTGGTCCCGCGCCGCGTATCGGCCCGGACCCCCAAAACAAGACGTGGAGATGTGGTCGTCAGGTCTTTGCGGCCTTTGATTGCCCCCACAGAACAAATGATGGGGTTGAGCGATCGTGACGCCAAAGACGTTGTGGCGTCCAGAGAGCGTCCCAAACCGTTTCCGAAAGTGGAAGACGATCTCGACAACATCTTTGTCAATCTATGACCAATAACAGCGTGTGGCCTGGTCAACCTCGGTTGCCAAGCGCAAGCGCACCGCCTACCTGAAGTTTAAAGCTGAAAGGAGAGTGACATGCTTTGGTTCATTCTGGTGTCGGTGGCCTTTGTAATTCCGTTTTGGAAGCTTCTGCCCCAATACGGTCTGTCGCCCTATTGGGCGATCGCAGCGGTTTTTCCGCTGTTTGCTCTTGCCTTACTCTATGTGATGGCCTTTCTCTCCTCTCCGAAAAAAGGTTAAACCTGTCACGGGCGCGTGCTCGTGCGTTCGGTAAGAAAAGGGCAAAACTACCCGGCCGTGGCTGTGGTGGGCGTATGTAGGGCGTATGGGGGATAAAGAATGGCTGTCAAATATTTGAATTCGCTGGGAATTTCTGTTGTTTTGGCAGGCTGCGCTGCGGCGCCCGAGGGGTCATCGCAGGACAACGTAACGGATTTTATTGTGGCAGCTGCGACCATCGGGTGTGAGCTGAAACATGATTCCGATTACGCCCCGGTAGAGTTTCAAGCCGGGCTCACCCGTGATCAGGCGCTCGACATCTCGGGCTTTCTTCTCGCGCGCGGTGACGCCGAAGCTTTGCCCGAAGGCGGGGTGCGTGTCACCGCAGGGGCATGTGCGCCAACAGGGGCGTGAGAGATATGCGCCCGCATGGTCACGGTCTGAGAAAACCTGTCAATTAAACGAGACACCACTGAAAAACGGCGCTAAAACCCATGTGAACTGGCTTTGATGCCGTTTACCGAGACGACAAGCAAAGAAAAGGGATCCTTCGATGGCTGCACGGGATGAAAATGCGAAACAAAGCTGCATGTTGGGATGCGCGATCATGGGCGCTCTGGCCGGTTTGGTCTTGGCGGCGGCGCTGTATTTCGTGATGGATTATGGCAGTGCTGCGTCGATCTTTCTTGGATCGGTCACCGCGGCGGTTGTCAGCATTTTCATGATTGTGCTGTTCTGCCGCGATCTGCCGAAGCCCATTCAGCAAAAGACGTCAGCACCTGCCGCCACGCCTGCGCCCGCCGCCGCCCCCAAACCGGCAGCAGCTGCCCCTGCAGCCGCGGCTGAAGCGCCAAAACCGGCGGCCAAACCCAAGCCGAAAGCGAAACCAAAGGCGAAAGCAGAACCGAAGCCGAAAAAGGAACCGGCACCTGTTGCAGCCGCCCCGGGTGAAGAAAACAAGCCCGCCGGTCTTTCAGCAGCGCGCGATGGCAAGCCGGACAATCTCAAGGAAATCAAGGGTGTGGGTCCGAAACTTGAGAAGCTTTTACACTCAATGGGGTACTACCACTTCGATCAGATTGCCGCGTGGAAGAAAAAGGAAATCGCGTGGGTGGATGAAAACCTGGAAGGGTTCAAAGGTCGCGTGTCGCGCGACGAGTGGGTCAAACAGGCCAAAGTTTTGGCCAAAGGTGGCACCACTGAGTTTTCCAAGAAAGTTGGCAAAGGCGACGTATACTGATTTGCCATGACCAAGCCCGACCGTTCAGCACAAAAAGGGCGCCGGGCGGCTTTGGTCATCGCGGGCACCGGGCTGGCTTGGGTTCTGTTTGGCATGATTGCCGACAAAGAGGGCTTTAGTGTCAGCACGCGGATTGCGGGCGATCTGGTGGCTTTGGCGGGGTTTCTGTTTGCCTTCTGGCTGATCTTTCAGATGTGGCGCGACGGCCGCAACGATGGGCAGTAACCCGCTATGATCAAGCGCTATGAATTCACGGGAGAGGATGTCGCAGCCGACATCCGAGAGCGCTACAATTACGATGGGGATCTGGCCGAGATCTATGCCACAACCCGCGACTATGAGGTGCATAAGTGGCATCACTATATCCCGCTCTATGATCGCTATTTGGGTCGGTACCGCGGCACGCCGGTGCGAATGCTGGAAATTGGCGTGAACAAGGGCGGCAGCTTGCAGATGTGGCGGCGCTTTCTGGGGCCGGATGCTGTCTTGTTTGGTGTTGATCTCAATCCTGGTTGCGCCGCGCTCAATGGTATTGCCGGGCAAGTGCGGATCGGGTCACAGACAGATGCGGATTTCCTGCGCGATGTGGTTGAGGAAATGGGCGGCATTGATGTGGTACTTGATGACGGCAGCCATCGGATGGCCCACATCGCCAGTTCGCTCTACACCCTGTTCCCAATGTTGGAAGTCTACGGCACGTACATGATCGAGGATCTTCATGCGGCCTATTGGTCGGGTATGGGGGGTGGCTTTCGCTCCCCTGATAATTTCTACAACACGATCCGCAAGATGATTGACGACATGCATTATGCCTATCATCGCAAGGATTTGCAGGTGCCTCAGATGGAAGCGTCCGTGTCGGGCATCCATGTGCATGATAGCCTTGTGGCGCTCGATAAAGGGCCGATCCTGCGGCCGGCGCATTCGAAGGTGTTTTGAGGGGCTATTGCCCCTTGCCCTTGGAGGTGTTTGTGACCAGAACGACGCTTCATGCTGAGCCGGGGCAATATCTGTGCCGGGCCTTTTTATCCACAGGCGGCCAGCTTATAGTGTTGTAGAGGCAAAAAGAGGTGGGTGTGACGTGACGAGGCTTTCTGGCGGAAAGGTGCGCAGTGCAGCGTCGGTGCTTTTGGTGGCGGCGATCGTGGCGGGCTGCGGCAAACGGGAAGAGACCCGCGTGCTGTTTGACGGCAATTTCTACAAGGCCAAGACAACAGCCGTGAGCAAAGATGACCGCAAACAGTTTGAAACCGTTGTGCGGCGCCCCGAACAGGGGATCAACGGGGCGTTGGCTGCTGGGGAACATGACGCCAAGGGCTATTGCCTCAAAAGCTTTGGCACATCTGAGATTGCCTGGACGCGCGGACCATTTGACCAAAACGCAGCGCTTTATGCCGAAGGTGGTCGGCTGGTTCTGAACGGCAGTTGCGTTCTCTGGTAGGCAATGACGCGCCCATGTTATTGCATAGCAAAGCTGCGCGACCCCATGTTGGGCGCTCAAGTTTTGCACGGAGAGGTCCAATGACACGCGTAACTTTGGCAGCACTGGGTTTTCTATTGTTCGGCACGCCCGGTTGGGCTGGGCTGGCCGAAGAGGCCGACATCAACGCGGCCCTGGTTGAAATTGCCGCCGCCGATAAGATCCGGCGAGAATGCGATACAATCGGTGGCCGCATGTTCAAGGCGCAACGCTTTGCCAATGATCTTAAGGATGTGGCGCGGGCGAGGGGCTACTCTGACGCCGAGATTGACGCCTATCTGGATAGCAAGACTGAGCGCGCCAAGGTGCGCCAACTGCGCAATGTGTATTTTGAAAGCCACGGCGCCAGCAATCTTGATCCTGCCTCGCTTTGTGTTTTGGGCCATGCCGAAATTGCCCGTAAAAGCCGCATTGGGCATCTTTTGAAAGCCAAGTGAGGGGCGCATGAGAGGCAAGGCAGGGTTGTGGGCCAGCTTGGCATGTGTTGGCGTGTTGGCGGCGTGCGCAGAGGCGCCGGACACGCGGGATGCGCCTGAGGTAGAGCGCTCGGATTTTGCACCGGACTACCTTGGTATTGAGACGCATCTCTTGGACGGCGATCTTGTGAATTTTCAGGTGGCCATGCGGGGCGCGCGGGATCGGCAGGATGTAGACCGATACGCACAATGCGCCGCGGCGCAGTATGCGCTCATTCGCGGTTTCGGTTTTGCGCGACACGTGCGGACTAACGTGGTGGAGCAAGGCGGGCTTTGGCAAGGCGATGCAGTTTATACAATCTCTTCCTCGCTGCCGGATGGGGTGAAAAAACTGGATGCTGAGGTTGTGGCGCAGGATTGCGCGGAAAATGGGATACCTTCGGTGTAGCTTTGCCGCTAACCTGCGGAAAACACAGGAGTCGTGTAATTCATGACAGACATCAAGAACCCGTTTGAAGCGATGATGGCCCAGGCACAAGAGATGGCCAAAGCGATGAACCCTGCACTCACGACGTTTACACCAAAAGACATGGAAAATCTTTGGCCAACGATGCCGAAGGATGTCATGGAGATGTTTTTTGGCAAAGGCATCAGTCGGGATGGGTTGGATGCCAAAACACGGCTTTTGATCACACTCGCCGGGCTCACGATGCTCGGGGCGCAATCGGACACGCAAATTCGGCTGACAGTACGGCATCTCCTTGAGGCTGAGGCGACGCAAGATGAGATCGCAGAGACCATTTCGATGATGTCGGTTTTTGCGGGCATTCCATCCATGACCCGCGCGATGGAGTTGGCGCGCGAGGTGTTTGAGAGCCAAAACGAGGCGGACGAGTGAGGCCGTTGGCGGTTGTCATGTGGCTGTGCCTCATGGTGCTGCCTGGACAGGCCTTGGAATTGGACCAATGTGATCGGGTGACGCATGTCAGCCATGGCGGCCAGGATATGCATCGCGATCTCGGCGAAGGCCGCGTGATGTGGCGGGATTGGTGGTCTCAGGAAGGCACGTTCACCGATTACACCATTATGGATTGCGCCCCGGGTGAGGCGCTGACATTTCGCACCGCGGAAGTGAATATGGGCCATGCCACGCCGTTTGATCGCACAGACGATGCGTTAGCGGTGATTGAGCGCCACCAAGGTGGCGCGCGCGTGTTTGCGACGTTGCTGCGAATGGCCGATGATCTGGACAGGATCGCGCGCAACGTATCGCTGAGCACTTGGGAGATGGAATCCTGCGCCTGTGCCGCGCTCTATGAGGGCTTGCGCGGTGAGAAGGCTGTTTTTGAGTTCGGGCGCAACTAGCCGCGTGGCCAATGATGTTGCGCAAGCCATCCACACGCCATCTCTCACAAATGCGACAGCTCATGTTGTTCTGTGGCCAATCGGTCTATCTCTAGAGAACACAATTGAAGACCATCCACTGATGCCCGTTGCACTCCTCCCCCGATCCGTCAATATCACCGCCAGACCCGGGCCAATTCTTGCGCGCGGAACAGGGAAGAAAAGGTAAGGGTTTTGGAAACCATCATCCTTTTTGCGCCGCTCGCCGGCGCGCTGATGGCCGGGCTGACATGGCGCGTGATCTCAGATGCAGGCGCCCAATGGGCGGCAACAGGCTTTGCGTTTTTTGCAGCGATCCTGTCTTGGGTTGTGTGGATCAGTTTCAGCGGTGATATGCAGCAGATCTACGTTCTGGATTGGGTTCGCTCAGGCACGCTCGATGCCGCATTGGCCATTCGCCTTGATGCGATTTCAGCTGAAATGATGGTGATCGTGACCACGACGTCGGCGCTCGCCCATCTTTACGCGATGGGATTTATGGAGCGCGACAAAGCCTTTGACGAAGGGCGCAGTTTTCGCCCGCGCTTTTTTGCGTATCTGTCGCTCTTCACCTTTGCCATGCTCATACTGGTAACGGCGGACAACCTTTTGCAACTGGTGCTTGGGCTGCAGGTAAGCGGGGTGATGGCCTATTTGCTGATTGCATTTCGTCTGCACTATAAAAATGCCAATGCCGCCGCGATCAAAACATTCGTGGTGAGCGGGATTGGCCATGCAGGGATGATCCTTGGTGTGGCTGGCCTCTATGCGTTGACTGACAGTGTGGCGCTTGATGACATCTTCGCGGCTCTGCCTGATCTTGACCGCACGCCGCTGTTGTTTGGTCTTTCGGGGCTGGAGCTGTCTTCTGGCTTGATCCTGCTCGGGGCTTTGGCGATCTCGGCACAGATTTTGTTTCATGTCTGGTTGCCCGATGCGATGGAAGCCCCCGCGCCCGCAGCGGCCTTGCTGAGTGCTGTGTTCGTGGCGGGCGGCGCGTTCATCATCTGGCGGCTTGCGCCGATTTACGCCGAGGTGCGTACCGTTTCAAACCTGATGTTGGGGATGGGCGCGGCAACGGCCCTGATCGCGGGGTTGGTGGCCAGTGCGCAGACCGATATCAAACGCGCCATGGGCTTCGTGGCCTCCGCGCAGATGGGGATGATCTTTGCGGCCCTTGGCCTCGATCTGGGGCTCGGACTTTATAATATTGCAAGTGTGCAAATCCCTCTCTTTGTGGTGGTCCAGGCGATGCTGGTGTTGTGTGTCGGCGCGATTACGCGTGCATTTGATGACAACCGTGACATGCGCGGCTTTGGCGGGTTGCGCCAGAAATTGCCAACGATTGCTCTGACGATGACGCTGGCTGCGCTTGTGGCAACGGGGTTTGGCGTGGCGCAATCGTCCCTTGCGGTTTTTGCGCCCGAGACCGGCAATTTGCTCTTTGAATTCGCTTTCGCCGCCCATCCTGTCACATTCTGGGTGTTGACGGCGGCCGCTGGGCTGGGCGTCTTTGCGATCTGGCGCGTTGTTTTCTTAAGCTTCAATGGCCCGTCGCGCGCACCGCAGGATGTGTTTAATGCAGTGGAGCGCAGCCCGACTGTGATGGTCGTCACGCTTGCGGCTTTGAGCGTTTTGATGCTGGGCTCTGTGGTGTGGGAGATCAATACGTTGAGCGCTCTGACAGGCTTGGCCGCGCCTGCCTGGATTTCCATGTCACCTTTCGTGGCCACAGTTTTGGGGTTTGTTCTCGCGCTGTGGTTTTACATCCTGCAACCGGCGTTGCCCAAGACATTGGCGTCTTCAATGAAGGGGTTGCACGAACTTCTCAGACAGGGATTTTACGTCGATAGAGTGTATGAGCTGGCGCTCACCGCGCCGTTGAAACGTTTGGGCGGGTTTCTGAGCGACGTTGGTGATGGGCGCGTGCTCGACGGGGCAGTTGCGGCGCTGAGCGCGCGGCTCGCGCCGAGCTACTCTGATATTGTGGATAGGCGTTTTGGCGGGGTCCTTTTGTGCGGCGCGGCGTTGGTGCTCTTTGGGCTGGTCGCCGTGATCACCTGGACCGTTCTGACCGGAGGACAGGGGTAGTGGACAACCTGCTGTCGATCACGATTTTTATCCCTGCGATTGCCGCCGCAATTCTTGGCATTTTTCTGCGAGGAGATGATCCTGAAGCGCAAGGTAACGCCAAATGGGTTGCTTTCATTGCATCTACGATGACCTTTGTGGTGTCGCTCTTCATTGTTTTTGAATTTGATGCAGGCGATGCTGGCTTTCAGTTCTTGGAAGAGCATGAATGGCCATTTGGTCTGACGTACAAAGTCGGTGTGGATGGGATTAGCCTGGCTCTGGTGATGCTGACCACGTTTTTGATGCCGCTGATCATCGCGGGCATCTGGCGCCATGCCGATCGGACCAAGGGTTTCATGATCGCGCTTTTGGTGCTGGAAACGCTTCTGCTTGGCGCGTTTATGGCGCAGGACCTCGTGTTTTTCTTTGTCTTTGCCGAAGGCGCTTTGATCCCGCTTTTGGTGATCCTCGGCATCTGGGGTGGCGAGGATGGACGCGTGTCAGCCATTAAACTCGTGCTTTACGCACTGCCCGGTGCTGTCTTGATGCTGGTGGCGATGGTCACCATGGCCTTTGACGCGCAGACCACGGATATAGAAGCCCTCATGACGCATCAGTTCAGCGCTGACGTGGTGAGCATTCTGGGCATCAATGCCCTTGGTGGTGTGCAAACGCTGCTTGCGCTGGCGTTTCTGCTCAGTTTCGCGGTCAAGCTGCCGCTTTGGCCGCTCCACTCTTGGGTGGCCAGCACGCATATGCGCCTGCCGCCGGGCGCCTCCATTGTACTGGCTGCGCTTTTGATGAAGATCGGCGCCTACGGGTTCCTGCGCTTCATGTTACCCATGTTTCCTGAGGGCGTTATGGTACTGACGCCTGTTGTCGTTTGGCTATCGGTGATCACCATCCTTTACGCCGCCATTGTGGCCTTGGTGCAGACGGATATGGTGCGCCTCATCACCTATGCTGGGGTTGCTCATATCGGGTTTGTGACCTTGGGCGTGTTCGCGGCCAATCAGCAGGGGCTTGACGGAGCGATTTTCCAGATGGTGAGCCATGGCGTTGTGATGGCATCGCTCATGCTGGTGCTGAGTGCGCTTTACGATCGCGCGGGTAGCACCGAGATTGCGGCCTATGGCGGTGTGGCCATGCGCATGCCGGTGCTGGGCTTTGGAGCGATGATGTTTGTTTTGGCGGCTTTGGGTGTGCCAGGCACCTCAGGGTTTGTGGGCGTGTTTTTGACCATGGTCGGGGTGTTTCAGGCGAAACCGATTGTTGCCGTTTTCGCGCTCCTGGGCCTCGTGATTTCTGCAGGTGCACTGCTGACGCTTTACAAAAAGGTGGTTTTTGGCCCTCTGATAAAGCAAAGCCTGAAGACACTTCAGGATTTAGACCGACGCGAAACGGCCGTGTTTGCGATACTTTTGGGGATGATCCTGTATCTGGGCCTTTTCCCAGGCCTGATCACGGATCGCACCGGGGCCACGGTGGAGGCGCTTGTGGTTGGGTATGAAGATGCACAAACCGAGGCGCTTGAGTGATCAGGTGGATGCCTCCGGCGGGAGTATTTTGGGCAAGATGAAGACGCAGACTTGGCCATCGGGGTATCTGCGCCGCGTGCTTGCGGAGGTTGACAGCACCAATGCCGAAGGTCAGCGGATGTTGGAGGAGCTTCCGGGCCCAACCTGGATCATGGCTGAAAAGCAAACGGCGGCGCGCGGGCGGCGCGGGCGCGGATGGGCGATGCCGGAGGGCAATTTTGCCGCGACACTGGTGTTGCAGCCCGATGAGCCAGCTGATCAGGTGGCGCTGCGGTCATTTGTGGCAGCCCTTGCGCTCTTTGATGCGCTGGTCGCGGTGACAGGGCGGGCAGAGAGTTTTGCGCTCAAATGGCCCAATGATGTGCTGCTCAACGGCGGCAAATTGGCGGGCATCCTGCTTGAAAGCGCAGGCAGTGGCGATGCGGCGCGACATTTGTTGATTGGCATCGGGGTGAATTTGACCTCTGCCCCTGAGATATCAGAGGTTGATACCGGTGCGGTGCGCCCTGTTGCGGTTTTGTCGGAGACGGGCATTGCATTGAAGCCGGACGCGTTTCTGGATCATCTCGCGGCGGCCTACGCGGCGTGGGAACACCAGTTTGTGACGTTTGGTTTCGCCCCTGTGCGTGAGGCCTGGCTGGTGCGGGCGGCGCGATTGGGGGAGGTGATTACGGCGCGCACCGGCACAACTGAGACCACCGGCACGTTCGAGACGGTGGACGAGACCGGGCGACTTGTTCTAAAGACGCCCGGCGGGCGGCAGGCCATTTCTGCCGCAGACGTGTTTTTCTGAGACGAGACGTGCATGCTTCTGGCGATTGATTGCGGCAACACCAACACGGTTTTTTCGATCTGGGACGGGTCGGAATTCCTGGTGACATTGCGCACCGCGACCCATCATGCACGCACCGCGGATACGTATTTCACCTGGTACTCCACCTTGGTCAAACATTATGGGCTGAATGTAGACATCACGGATGTGATTATCTCGTCCACGGTGCCGCGCGTGGTGTTCAATTTGCGGGTCTTTACGGATCGATTTTTTGGCTGCAGGCCTTGGGTCGTGGGCAAACCTGATTGCGCGCTGCCTGTGGCCCCGCGTGTCGACGAAGGCACGATCGTGGGGCCGGACCGGTTGGTCAACTCGGCAGGCGCCTATGATCGGCATGGTGGCAACCTCATCGTGGTGGATTTTGGCACGGCCACGACCTTTGACGTGGTAGCAGATGATGGCGCCTATGTGGGCGGGGTGATCGCGCCGGGCGTGAACCTGTCGCTGGAGGCGCTTGGATCGGCGGCGGCGGCACTCCCGCATATTGATGTGACCAAGCCGCAGCAGGTGATCGGAACCAACACTGTCGATTGCATGCAATCAGGTGTGTTCTGGGGCTATGTGGGCCTCGTGAATGGAATATGCGCGCGTATCAAGGGTGAATATGACGCCCCGATGCGCGTGATCGGAACTGGCGGGCTTGCGCCGCTTTTTGCGCAAGGTGACATGCTCTTTGATGTGATCGAAGAGGATCTGACAATGCATGGGTTGACCGTGATCCATGCGCATAATGTGAAAGGCTGAACAGGCAACATGAGCAGTGAACGTGTGGTGTACCTGCCCCTCGGCGGAGCAGGTGAAATTGGTATGAATGCCTATGTGTATGGTGTGGGCGCGCCGGGCAAGGAGCGATTTATTTTGGTCGATCTGGGGGTGGCATTTCCCGATATGGATAGCACGCCCGGTGTTGATTTAATCTTCCCGGACATTTCATGGCTGGAAGAGCGCAAAGACAGGTTAGAGGCGGTGTTCATCACCCATGCCCACGAAGACCACGTGGGCGCGGTGGCGCATTACTATGACCGCCTTGGCGCGCCCATTTATGCGCGGGCCTTTACCGCCAATATCGCACGCCGGAAGATGGATGATCGCGGGCACCCGGAGCGCGCGGTGATCACGGCGAGCCCGTGGCCCGAGGTGGTTGAGGTGGGCCCGTTCAAGGTGGGGTTCGTGCCGATTTCGCATTCGATCCCCGAAAGCTCTGGCCTGGTGATCGATACGCCCGGTGGGCGTGTCGTACACTCGGGAGACTTCAAGATCGACGGCGATCCTGTCGTGGGCGAGGCGTTTGATGAGGCGCTTTGGACGTCGCTGTCGGAGCCGGGGGTATTGGCGCTGATGTGTGACAGCACCAATGTATTCAACGCCCATGAAGGGCGGTCAGAAGGCACGCTTGGGCCTGAAATAGAAGAGCTGATCGCGTCGTCCAAGGGCATGTTTGTGGCCACGACCTTTGCCTCCAACGTGGCGCGAGTGAAAACCTTGGCGGTGGCGGCAGAGCGGGCAGGGCGATCGGTGTGCCTGATGGGGCGCGCGATGCGGCGGATGATTGAGGCCTCTGTGGAAACGGGCGTGCTGTCCGGGTTTCCAAAGACGGTGAGCATAGAAGATACGCGCAACATCCCGCGTGAGAACCTGGCATTGATCGTGACCGGCAGCCAAGGCGAGCGGCGCGCGGCCTCGGCCCAACTGGCGCAAGGCAAGTATAACGGCGTGGACATGAAGAACGGGGATACGTTCCTGTTTTCATCGAAGACCATCCCAGGCAATGAACGGGGCGTGAACCGGATCATCAACCAATTTAGTGAGATAGGCGTAGATGTGGTCGATGACAGCTCGGGGCGCTATCACGTCTCAGGCCATGCCAACCGGCCCGATCTGCAGCGGCTGCATCAGATGGTAAAGCCCAAGATTGTCGTGCCAATGCATGGCGAACACCGGCATTTGCGCGAACATGTGAAGCTGGCCAAGCAAGGGCAGTTTGAGGCCGTGCTGGCGCCCAATGGCACAATGATTGATCTGACGGGTCCAAGCCCCTCTGTCGCAGAATACGTGGAAACGGGACGGGTTTACCTCGACGGTCACGTACAGGTTGGCGCGTTGGACGGGATTGTCCGAGACCGCATTCGCATGGCGCTGAATGGGCATGTCACAGTGAACCTGATCCTGGATGAAGATGACGAACCGCTGGGTGATCCATGGTGCGAGGTGATGGGGCTGGCAGAAGAAGGCAGCAGCCGTGCACCACTCGTGGATATTCTGGAAGAAGATCTCAGCCAATTCGTTGGTCGAGCCGGCGACAAGACGCTCACCGATGATGACAAGATCGAAGAGGGGATGCGCCGCGTGGTGCGTCAGACGGCGCAGCTGGAGATTGGAAAGAAGCCCGAAGTCACAGTGATTATCAGCCGGTTGAGTTGAGACCCATCCGGCTGGGGAACACGCATCTTTTGAGAGATTTCGCAGCGGATCAGCAGGGACCTGTCGTGTATCCGCCCTGGCCGTCGGCATAGGCACATTCATTGCGCGCGGTGTTCGTGGCAATGAGCGTGCCTGCGGCAGCCCCGGCCAGTGTGCTGGCGGCAAGCCAGCCGTCATCGAGCCCGAGGATTGTGCCTGCGATGAACCCGGAACCTGCACCAATGGCGGCCCCGCCGATCTGACGGTCCTGTTGCGGGCTGAGACAGCCTGCGAGGATCAACGGGAGAGTGAGGAGTGCGGGCTTGAATGCGTGCCTGTACATGGCTTTGCCTTTCTGCATTTGACGTAGGCGCAAGGTATGCAGGCAAAAGCGGCGCTGGAATACGCGCAAATCCGCTTAGCGGAGCCTTGCCAGTCCGAGGCGCTTAGTTGGGCAAATCTTCGCTTGTGCTTTGGCCGGGCAGAGGGCTGCCGGGGGCGGTCAGTGTCTCGGAGAGAGGCGCGGGATCGCTGTCATCCGAGCTGATCCGCATTTCGCGGATGCCAATGTAGATCCCGCTTGAGATGACCAGAACCATGCCGATGACGGTGTTGAGAGGCGGCACCTCTGCCCATATGACCCAAGCCATGGCGGTGGCGATGGGCAGATAGCTGTAATCAAAGAGCGAGATCTTGCTGGGCTCGGCCACTTGATAGGCGCGGGAGAGCAGGACATAGCCCACAAGGCCCGATGCGCCAAGGCAAAGGAGCGCGATCACGTGAGATGCAGGAATTTCGGGGAAGCGCCAGGTCATGTGAGAGAATTCAGGCCCGAAAGTGAAGATCTGGTTGAGTAGGAATCCCATGGCAAGCACCACCGGGCCGGACCAGACTAGGGTGTAAAGCCCCACCGTCAGGCTTGATTCCCGATCGCCGATATGGCGCGCAAGGATTTGGGACGAGGCATAGAGCACCGCAGAGAGCAGCGGCAACAGCGAAATCCAGGTGAAAACCCCGCCCGAAAAGCTGGCGAGTGGATTTATGGCGATGAGCACACCCACAAACCCAAGTGCCAGCGCGCCCACACGGTGCGGCCCGATGCGTTCGCCCAGGACCAGAACGGCCATGAGGGCAATGATCAGCGGAGCGGAGAAGAAGATTGTGGTGGCCTCGGCCAGTCCCATGAAAGGAAAGGCCATGTAAAACACAGCAAATCCCACAGCAAAAAGCGCACCGCGCAGGCAATGGACCTGCATGAAACGGGTTTTCAGCATCTGCGGCCCGCCCAGGACAAGGATGAGAGGGACCAATATCACCACGGCCATGCAAGAGCGCAGAAAAAGAAGAAACCAGATCGGGTAGGACGGCAGATAGTCCTTCATCAAAGCGTCCTGGATGGCAAAGAATGTCATGCCGATCACCACGCAGGCGATCCCTGTGAGCGTCCGCGAGGGCGCATGTGTCGGTGTGGCCGTCAGTGACATGAGGGCAAGGTAGACCTCGGGGCGGCATCCGGTCTTGTTTGTTTGCGACCGCTTATGGGTGTCGCAAATGGGCGCTCAGAGCGTTTAAGTGCGTCTCGGCGCTCCCTTCGGTCGCGTCTCGCCGAGGCACGGGTGGCGGCGCTTCGCGCCGTGTCGGCGAGGGGGGCAGCGCTTCGCGCTGTGTGTGCATGGGGGGGCGGCGCTTCGCGCCGCGGAGGAAGGGGGGCCTCGCGTTGCTCGGCCCCCATTGCCTCAGCTGCGGTTCATACGATTTTCGATGAGGTCATCGACCACCGCAGGTTCAGCCAACGTAGAGGTGTCGCCCAACGCGCCGAAATCATCCTCAGCAATCTTGCGCAGGATCCGGCGCATAATTTTACCTGACCGCGTTTTGGGCAGTCCAGGGGCCCATTGGATAAGATCAGGCGAGGCGATGGGGCCAATTTCCTGACGCACCCAGTTGCGCAGCTCCTTGCGCAGCTCTTCGTTGGGGGTTTCGCCGGCCATCAACGTGACATAGCAATAGATGCCTTGGCCTTTGATCTCATGGGGGTAACCCACAACGGCGGCTTCCGACACTTTCGGATGCGCGACAAGCGCGCTTTCGACCTCAGCTGTGCCCATCCGGTGGCCGGAGACATTGATCACATCATCGACGCGACCTGTGATCCAGTAATCGCCATCCTCATCCCGGCGGCACCCGTCCCCGGTGAAATAGTACCCTTTGTAGTCGGAGAAGTAGGTTTTCTCGAACCGTTCATGATCGCCCCAGACGGTGCGCATCTGGCCGGGCCAGCTGGATTGGATACAAAGCACGCCTTCAACGCCATTGCCTTTAATCTCTTCGCCTGATGTTGGATCGAGCACCAGAGGTTCAACACCAAAGAAAGGCTTCATGGCCGAGCCCGGTTTGGTTGCGTGAGCGCCGGGCAAAGGGGTCATCAGATGGCCTCCTGTCTCGGTTTGCCACCAGGTGTCAACGATGGGGCAGCGCCCACCGCCCACGATGTCGTTGTACCATGTCCAGGCCTCTGGGTTGATCGGCTCACCCACTGTGCCCAAAAGCTTCAGCGAACTCAGATCGCATTTTTCCACGTGCTCATTGCCTTGACCCATAAGCGCGCGGATTGCTGTGGGTGCGGTATAGAACTGGTTCACCTTGTGTTTTTCGCACACCTGCCAGAAACGGGAGGCATCCGGATAGGTGGGCACGCCTTCAAACATGAGCGTGGTGGCGCCGTTGGCCAGAGGCCCATAGACAATGTAGCTGTGGCCCGTGACCCAACCCACATCGGCCGTGCACCAGTAGATATCGCCATCGTGGTAGTCAAAGGTGATCTCATGGGTCATGGCAGCGTAGACGAGATAGCCGCCGGTTGTGTGCACCACGCCTTTGGGCGCGCCGGTGGACCCTGACGTATAGAGAATGAAAAGCGGGTCTTCGGCGCCCATGGGCTCTGGCGGGCAATCGGGCGCGGCGCGGGCCATCAGGCTGCCATAGTCAAAATCGCGTTCCTTGGTCATCGGCACATCTGCGCCTGTGCGGGCCACCACCAGCGTGTTGACATCGCCGCAGATCGCCAGGGCCTTGTCTACATTGGCTTTGAGCGGTGTCGCGCGGCCGCCGCGGGGCGCTTCATCTGCCGTGACCACGAGCGAGGCTTGGCAGCCCTGAACACGCGCGGCCAATGCTTCAGGCGAGAAGCCGGCGAAGACGATAGAGTGGATGGCACCAATGCGCGCGCAGGCCAGCATCGCGTAGGCCGCCTCAGGGATCATCGGCATGTAGAGAACGATCCGGTCGCCTTTGCCGATACCGAGCGATTTGTAGACATTGGCAAGCTTGTTCACCTGCTGGGCCAACTCTGCATAGGTGATGTGTTGGGCGTCATCATTTGGGTCGTCGGGCTCCCATATGATGGCCGTTTGTGTGCCGCGGTTGGCGACGTGGCGATCCACGCAATTGGCGGCGACGTTGAGCTGCCCGTCTTCGAACCATTTGATCGAAACATTGCCAAACTCGTAGCTGACATCGCTGACCTTGGTGAAAGGCTTGATCCAATCTATGCGGCGGGCGTGGTCAGACCAAAAAGCATCAGGATCGGCAATGGAGGCGGCGTACATCTCATCGTATTTCGCTTCATTCACATGAGCGCTTTCGACGAGGGCTGTGTTGGGGGCATAGGTGATGGTGTCAGACATGGATATTCCGTCCCAGGTATTGATATCGGCCCCACCGATCGCGAACCGGCAGGGCAGGGAGGTTGGTCTAAATGGCCAGGTATTCGGCGCGCAGCTCTTCGTTGGCGAGCACCTCTGCGGCAGAGCCGTCAAAGACGATGTTGCCAGTGTCGAGGATCACGGCGCGGTCGGCCAATTCGAGCGCGCGCACGGCGTTTTGTTCCACAATGACGGTCGTGATGCCTTGTTCTTTGATCACGGCGAGCGTTTTTTCGATCTCGTCCACAATCACAGGCGCAAGGCCTTCGTAAGGTTCGTCCAGAAGAAGCACTTTGATGTCACGGGCCAGAGCGCGGGCGACGGCCAGCATCTGCTGTTCACCCCCGGAGAGCGTGACGCCTTCTTGCTTGCGCCGTTCGGCCAGACGCGGGAACAGCTCATAGAGACGTTCGAGCGACCAGCCAATCGGCGGGGCGATCTGCGCCAGTTGCAGGTTCTCCTCAACTGTCAGGCCGGGAATAATCGCGCGGTCCTCTTGGACGAGCCCGATCCCGGCTTGAGAGGCCTGATAGCTGGCCATCTGGTGCAATGGTTGGTGATCAAGCCAGATTTCGCCATGTGTGACCTGCGGATCGTCCATCCGCGCTATGGACCGCAGCGTCGTGGTTTTTCCAGCGCCATTGCGGCCAAGCAAGGCAAGGATTTCGCCTTCATGGACGTTGAAGGAAATGCCTTGCACAATGTAGCTTTCGCCATAGTAGCTTTGCATGTCCCAGACAGAGAGATAGGCCGGTGCGTTCTCGGCGTAGTTTTTGCCTCGGTTGAAGTCGGGTTTGACGTTCATTTTTTCTCACTCCCGTCCCAGGCTTGATCCGGGACCTCTGTTTTGACCGTAAAGGCCAGGCTTCGGATCAAACCCGAGGCCTGTTTTGCCCAGCTCATACGCTTTCGCCGAGATACGCTTCACGCACCTTGGGGTGGCCTTTGATATTGTCAGGCGTGTCCTCCACAAGCGGGCTGCCCTGAGCCAGAACGGTGATGCGTTCGGACAAAGAGAAGACGACATGCATATCATGTTCGATAATCGCGATTGTGATGTCGCGCTCTTCCTTGATTTGCTTGAGCAGGTCGATCGTGTTGTTGGTGTCGGCGCGCGCCATGCCGGCCGTGGGTTCATCCAGCAGCAAAAGACGCGGCTTTTGGCTCAGGCACATACCGATCTCCAGGCGGCGTTTGTCGCCCCGAGACATGGCAGCGGCGTGCATGTTGCGCTTGTCGAGCATCCCAAGGCTTTCAAGAAGCTCTTCGGCCTCGCCAATCACATCTTTTTCGCTTTCCGCTTTTTCAAAGGCGTGCATTCGAAACGCCCCGTCTCGGGCCGCAAAGATCGGGATCATCATGTTTTCCATCACCGTGAGATCGCCGAAGATCTCAGGGGTCTGGAACACGCGGGAGATGCCCATTTGGTTGATTTCAAAGGGTTTGCGGCCCAGCACAGACTGACCATCAAACATCACCGATCCGGTGTCGGGAATGAGTTTCCCGATCAGGCAGTTGAGCAAGGTCGATTTGCCCGCACCGTTCGGGCCAATGATCGCATGGACCGTCTGTTCCGCTACCGAGAGGTTCACGTCCCCCAGGGCTTGCAACCCGCCGAAGCGTTTGTTGACGTTCTTGACTTCAAGAATTCCCATCGTGAGCGCTCCTTATTCCGCAGGGGTGGATTGGGTGGCGTCGGCTTCTTTGGTCTTGCCGCGTCCGAAGAGGCGAGCCAAACGCTGACCACCTTCGACCAGGCCACCGGGCAGGAAGATCACCACAGCCATGAAGATGATGCCGAGTGTCAGGTGCCAGCCTTTGCCCACGAAGGGATAGACGATGGCGACAAGAAAGTCGGTGACCCCGTCTGGCAGGAAGGCGAACCATTCATAAAGGATGTCCTTGTTGATCTTGGACAGGATGTTCTCCATGTACTTGATTGACCCCGCGCCGAGCACCGGACCAATCAGCGTGCCCGCGCCGCCCAGGATTGTCATCAGTACCACCTCACCAGAGGCGGTCCAGAACATGCGCTCCGGGCCCACTTGGGTGTCCATCGCCACCAATAGCCCGCCCGCAAGCCCGGCATACATGCCAGAAATCACGAAGGCCGCCAGCGTGTAGGGCCGCGCGTTGAGACCAGTGTAGTACATCCGCGTCTGATTGGATTTGACCGCACGAAGCATCACGCCAAAAGGAGAGCGGAAGATGCGGATCGAGACATAGAAACTGATCAGCATCACGACGGCGGCGATGTAGTACCCTGCGTTGAAGGTAAAGAGCCAGTCAGCCACGTTCACCTCAAAGCTTGCGCGCATATCCATGCCAAAAAGGTTGGCGCGACCAATTTCGCCTTCCCCGAGGTTTGACAAAATAGGCCGGTCAGTCGGCTTGATTTGCAGGCCCGTTTCGCCGCCTGTCAAGGGCGTCAATACGGAGTAGGCAAGCGCATAAGACATTTGCGCGAAGGCCAGTGTCAGGATCGAAAAGTAGATGCCTGAGCGCCGGAGCGAGACATACCCCACCGCCACTGCAAAGATGCCCGCGACAATCACACCCATGATAATCGCCGGGATCACGTTGAGCGTGACCAGCTTCATCATCCAGATTGCGCCGTAAGAGCCGACCCCCAGGAAGGCCGCGTGCCCGAAAGAGAGGTAGCCGGTGAGACCAAAGAGAATGTTAAACCCGATGGCAAAGATCCCGAAGATCACAAACCGCTGCATCAGGTCAGGGTAGCCCGCATTGAACTGCGCCAGGCCAGAGCTTTCGGGGAAGGGGTTCAGGATGAAGGGGGCGAGCAAAGTCAGCACGACCACGAACATCATCAGGCGGAAGTCTTTTCTGTCTAGTCCGAGCATCGTTTAGTCCTCCATCACGCCTTTTTTGCCCATCAGGCCGCGTGGCAGCGTGAGCAGAATGATGATCGCCACCAGGTAGATGATAATCTGGTTGAGACCGGGCAGGATTTCGAGCACTTCACGCATCGAGGCAAAGCTTTCGAGGATGCCCAGCACGAAGCCGGCAAGCACCGCACCCGGCAAGCTGCCCATGCCTCCGACAACCACGACAACGAAGGAGATCACGAGGAAATCCATGCCCATGTGGTAGTTGGGCGAGTTGATGGGCGTGTACATGACCCCGGCGAGGCCAGCCACGGCGGCGGCAAGGCCGAACATGATGGTGAAACGCTTATCGATATTGATGCCCAGCAATCCAACCGTTTCGCGGTCGGCCATACCGGCCCGCACGACCATCCCGAAGGTGGTGAATTGCAGGAAAGCAAAGACGGCACCCACAAGGACCATGGCAAAGGTAAAGTAGATGATCCGCCAGTAAGGGTAGATGATCAGGTTGGGGTCAAAGCCCAGCATGGCGCCGAAATCGAATGAGCCCTGGAATGCATCGGGGGCGGGCGTCGGGATTGGGTTGGCGCCGTAGAAATACTTGATGATTTCCTGAAGAACGATCGCCAGGCCGAAGGTCACGAGGATCTGGTCGGCATGGGGACGCTTGTAAAAATGCTTGATCAGCCCACGCTCCATCACCACGCCAATGAGCATCATGATCGGGATGGCAAACAGGATCGCCAGAGGCACTGACCAGTTTATGATCGAGGCGCCTGTGGCCTCTCCAAAATAATCATAGACGTAAGGGATCTCGACCTTGAGCGGATTGCCAAGGAAGTCAGTCTTCGTTTCGTCGATGACCTCACGTGACAGGGTCAGAATGCGGTTCAGTGTCACCGCGCAAAACGCTCCGATCATAAAGAGCGCGCCGTGGGCGAAATTGACCACACCGAGCGTGCCGAAGATGAGCGTCAGACCAAGAGCAATAAGCGCATAGGCTGAGCCTTTGTCGAGACCGTTTAAAATTTGCAGTACAATGGCTTCCATCGGAGTGCCCCTCGTATGTCAGCACAGCGTCTCTTGTCCCGCGTTGCGGGGGACAGGGTGTGCGCGTTGGGTGGGCATGTGTTGCCCACCCGATTGATTTAAGCTTGGCTTAGGCGCCGGGGTTGCAGGTACCCAGTGTCGCCTCGGGGCCACCCATCTGCGGGTGGTCAGGCGCGTAGGTCACTTGCTCAACCGGGGTCACCTCAACGATTTCGAGCAGGTCGAATTCGCTGTCCGGGTTTTCTTTACCCTTCACGACCAGCACGTCTTTGAAGCACTGGTGATCTTCGCCGCGATAGAGCGTTGCACCATTGCCCATGCCGTCGAATTCGAAGTCCTTCAACGCTTCGCCAACGGCGCATGGGTTGAACGAACCGGCACGCTCCACGGCGTCTGCGTAAAGCAGGGCCTGAACGTAGCAGGTGTGCGCGGCCTGAGACGGCGGGAAGCCGTACTTGGTGCCGAAGGATTTGACGAACGCTTTGGAGCCTTCGTCCTGCAGCGACCAGTGCCAGTTGGTGGAGCCAAAGATGCCAGCCACGTTTGCACCCGCACCCTTCGCCATGAGGCGCGAGTAAAGTGGCACGATGATCTGGAAGTCTTTGCCGTTCACCTGCTTGTCGCGCAGACCGAACTGAACCGCGTTGGTGAGCGAGTTCACCATGTTGCCGCCGTAGTGGTTCAGAACCAGCGTGTCGGCACCAGATTGCAAAACAGGCGCGATGTAGGAGCTGAAGTCGGTTTGTGTCAGCGGTGTTTTCACAGCTGCAACCGTTTCCCAACCCATCGCTTCGGTGGACGACTTCACGGCTTCTTCCGTGGTGTAGCCCCAGTTGTAGTCAGCAGTCAGGTGATAGGCTTTGCGGTCTGTGCCGTAGTTGGCAGCCAGCACCGGAGCCAAAGCTGCACCAGACATGTAGGAGTTGAAGAAGTGACGGAACCCATTGGCCTTGCGGTCCTTACCGGTTGTGTCGTTGGAGTGTGTGAGACCCGCCATAAAGATGATGCCGGCCTCTTGGCAGAGCGCCTGCACAGCCACGGCCACACCGGAGGACGAGCCGCCCGTGATCATCACAGCGCCGTCTTTTTCGATCATCGACTTGGCCGATGCGCGCGCCGCGTCAGACTTGGTCTGCGTGTCGCCCGTGACGTACTCAACCTTTTTGCCCAGGATACCATTGCCCTGCAGCGCTTTGGAGCTGAATGTGTTCATCATGCCGCCGTCGCCGCCGCCATTGAGATGTTCAACCGCGAGCTCATAGGCGCGCAGTTCGTCGGCACCTTCGTCGGCGTAGGGTCCGGACTGCGGCACGTTAAAGCCAAGTGTCACCGTGGAGCCGGTGGGCTCATTGGTGTGGGCCGCTGCAGATTGGGCCGTAAAGATCGTCGGCAGCGCAAGGCCAGCACCAGCAATGGTGCCTGTCTTGATAAGGCCACGACGCGTCAGGTCTGTTTTGGACATTGAAATCCTCCCGTAAGTAAATATGCCGAAGGTCCTCTTCCCTCGGTCGCACAAAGTGCTGCGGTACTATGAGCGACAGTTGGAAAAGCGATCAATAACTGCGGCCACACAAACGGAATTTTTGTAAATTTATACACAGGATGCTTTGTAAAGCTGTAAATTTCTTTGTATGTTGCCCTATGAAGTCCATACAAATACCCCACTGCAAAAGGATATTCTTGCCATGGATCGTGTCTCCATGATTGGCAGCCGGATCCGCGAACGCCGCGTGATGGCCGGAATGAAACAGGCCGATCTGGCACGCTCTGCAGGAATTTCTGCATCTTACCTCAATCTCATTGAACACAATCGTCGCAGAATCGGAGGCAAGACGCTCAACCAAATCGCGGATGCGCTTGAGGTGCCTGCGGGATTATTGGCTGAAGGGGCCGAGGCCGCATTGGTGGCCTCTTTGCGAGCTGCGGCGGGTGAAGGCGCAGAAGCGGAACTTGACCGGGCAGAGGAATTCGCAGGCCGATTTCCCGGATGGGCGGAGCTGGTGGCGGATCTCGCCCGGCAGCGCGATGACCTGGCCAAGACCGTCAACGCGCTTGCGGACCGGATTGCGCATGATCCAGAGCTGGCAACATCACTGCATGAGGTTATCACCACAGTGACGGCGATACGGTCTACAGCCTCGATCCTTGCTGATGGGTCGCTTGAGCCACAATGGCAAAGCCGCTTTCACCGCAACATAAACGAAGACAGTGTGCGGCTTGCGTCTGAGGCCGAAGCCCTGGTGCGGTATCTGGAAGCTGCCCCAGGTGCAGAGATGGCTGTGCTGACGCCGCTGGAACAGGTGCATGCCTTCTTTGCCGCCCACACCCACCACTTCTCCGAACTGGAAGGCGCGGGTGGGTCTGCGCGAGTGGCGTCATTGATCGCGCGCAGTGACCATCTTGTAAGCGAGCCTGCCCGAAAGATCGCGCAGGCCTTGCTCCAACAATATGTCCAGGATGCCCGCGCGCTCCCAATGAGCGAGATGCGTGCTGCATTGGATCAGGTTGGTCTTGATGCAACGCGCCTTGCCTCGATCACGGCACAGCCATTGGCCACCATCGCCAGGCGTTTGGCCAGCTTGCCGGAAGATATGGCTGGTCCGATCGGTCTGTTTATCAGTGATCCCACAGGCCGGATGATCCTGCAAAAACCGGTGTTGGGGCTCGACGTGATGCACTCTGGCTCAGCCTGCACGCATTGGCCGCTTTATGAGGTCGTCGCCCATCCCGGTCAGGTGGTACAGCGCCGAGTGATCCTTGGAGATGTGCGCGTTCTGGCCCTCGCGATGGGTCATGAGGTGCGCCCTGCCTCGGTGCATCATCCGGCGTTGCATCACGCGCAGATGCTGATTTTGCCCGACAACGGCGAAGGCGAGGCGCGCCGCGTTGCTGCGTCTTGCGCACTTTGTACGTTGGGCGCGTGCGAGGCGGAGGACCGCTGATCGCGCCTGGATCGTGAGAATGTAGCGACGTCAGGCATTTCAAAATCAGATAAGCGTCCTTACGTTTTGGATCATCAGCCATGCCGAAATGCGGCGCAGCCACTCGCTTTCTCAGAGGGTCGTATGCAACGCTTCAAACTCGTCATTGTGGTCCTTCTCGGATGTCTGTCAGCCTGTGGGCCCGCGGTCTTTACAGACACGGACCCCAGTTTCAACTTTGCCCAGGTGCATACATTCACCTGGGCCAAAAACCCGCCCATCGTCACCTCGGGTGATTACCCAGTGTCTCCACTGGCGGCCGCCAAGATGACCACCGCATTGAAGGCTGAGTTTGAGCGCAAGGGCTACCGGTTCGTGCCATCATCCCGCAACGCAGATCTTGCAGTTGCCTATACGCTGGGTGCGCGGGACAAGATTGAATTGCGCCATTATCCTTCCACCTATGTGGGCAGTTTTGGCAGCTGGCCCTGGGGTGGGCGCTACTATGGGTTCGGCTATCGCTCACCATTTGGGTCAAATTTTCCCCAGACCCGTGAGGTGGAAGTGACCATCGGAACCCTTGCGGTGGATGCCTTTGACACGCGCACGCGCCGCCCGGTCTGGCACTCTGAGGTAAGCAGACGGCTTTCGGATGCCGAACTTGCCGGTGCATCTGATGCGGTGATCCTTGACGCGGCCAGTGCGGTGCTCACTCAATTCCCTGTGCGGATCACGCCCACTGAGTGATCCAAAGGGTCTTTCGTCTGCCTGAAACCATCCCCGCTGGAGGCTTGAAAATGCGGTGGGAGCCTTGGCGCAAGATCGGGTTTTGACAGCTTCACGAAAGCATAAGATACTGTGGATAACGGGAACGCGCACAATCGGAGGGGAGGCCGATTGCATGGGCATGAAAGTCATCGTTATTGAAGATGAACGCAATATCATTGAGGCCATCAGTTTCATCCTGTCCCGGGACGGGTGGGACGTCACGACCCATTCCAACGGTCATGACGCTGTGGATGCGGTGCGGGCGCGCAAACCTGATATCGTCATCCTTGATGTGATGCTCCCGGGCAAGAGTGGGTTTGATATCCTCAGTGAAATCCGAAATGACGCAGAACTGGCGCGCACGCCTGTCCTGATGCTAACTGCGCGCGGGCAGGATAAAGATCGCGAAATGGCCGCGCGCGCGGGCGCCAGCGCCTATATGACCAAGCCGTTTTCCAACGCAGAGGTGCTCGATGCCGTGCGCCAACTGGTCAGCGCATGAGGCCAGGACTGAAACCCGGCAAAGCGGCCTTATTTGTTCAGCAGCGGACGTATCGCCGCCGCCGCTTGGCCGATGCGGCGCGGATGCTGCCGATTTTAGGGTTTATCCTCTTCATGTTGCCGCTTTTGTGGATGGGGTCTGGCCAGGCGACCACGGCTTCGGTGATCGTGTATCTTTTCATTGCCTGGGCCGCGCTCACGGGCATTGCCGGGGTGATTTCCCGCCATTTGGGGCCTGAAGAGGATCAGCCAGAAGATCGCGATCGCGGTGAGGAACACGGCTGATGGCCACGCTGAACATCCTGGTCCTGGTTTGTTTGTCCTATGTTGCGCTGCTTTTCGTTGTGGCCTTCTTGGCCGACCGCGCCGCCAAACAGGGCCGGGCGAGGTGGTTACGCTCTCCGGTGATCTACACGTTGTCCCTCTCGATCTACTGTACGGCCTGGACGTTTTACGGCGCAGTTGGTTTTGCCGCTCGATCCGGGCTTGAATTCATCACGATCTATCTTGGCCCCACATTGGTGATGATCGGGTGGTGGTGGACGTTGCGCAAAATGGTCCGCTTGGGCCGCAGTCAGCGTATCACCTCGATTGCTGATCTGATTTCGTCGCGTTTCGGCAAATCCAATACTTTGGCCGTGATCGTCACTGTTATCGCGGTCATCGTGCTGGCGCCTTACATCGCGCTGCAATTGCAATCTGTCACGCTGAGCTTCAGCACCGTGGCCGCAACCAATTTCATCACTCCAGAAGATACATCGGGCGAACAGGCCACCGCATTTTGGGTTGCCGCGGGGCTTGCGCTTTTCACCATCCTCTTTGGCACGCGCAATGTGGACGCCAATGAGCGTCATCACGGCGTGGTCATGGCGATTGCCATTGAGGCGGTTGTGAAGCTTATCGCGCTTTTGGCCGTGGGCATTTTCGTGGTTTGGGGGCTGTCTGGCGGGCTTGAGGCAACGCTTGATCGCATTGATGCCTCACCGATTTCGGCCTGGGATGTTCCGGGCAGCCGGTGGGTCGGGCTGACGCTTTTGTCGGCGGCGGCATTTATCTGCCTGCCGCGGATGTTTCAGGTGATGGTGGTTGAAAGCGAGAATGAAGACCACCTGCGCATGGCGTCATGGGCCTTTCCTGCCTACCTCATGGCGATGAGCCTTTTCGTCGTGCCGATCGCCGTCGTTGGGCTTGATATGTTGCCGGCTGAGGCCAATCCGGACCTATTTGTGCTGACCCTCCCACTTATGGAAGGGCGTGAAGGCTTGGCAATCCTGTCATTCTTGGGTGGATTTAGCTCTGCCACTTCGATGGTGATCGTGGCCGCGATTGCGCTCTCGACCATGGTGTCAAATCACATTGTGATGCCCATCTGGCTCCGTTCTACCGGCGGCACGGCAAGCATTTCGGGTGATGTACGGTCGGTGGCGCTTTTCGCGCGGCGATTGTCGATCGCGGTGATTTTGTTTCTTGGCTATCTTTACCTGCGGCTTTCAGGGGGCGGCAGTGCTTTGGCGGCGATCGGGCTCATTTCCTTTGTTGGCGCGGCACAGTTTTTGCCAGCATTGATGGGTGGGCTTTTCTGGCGTGGCGCCACTCGGAAAGGGGCAATGGCGGGTCTCAGCATCGGGTTTGTCACCTGGCTTTATTGTTTGTTCCTACCAAGTTTCGGGCCGTCGGGCGTTCTATCCCAAGGTGTCTTTGATACCGGGCTGTTTGGGCTTTCATGGCTGAGGCCCTACGCGCTTTTTGGGACCGAAGGGATGGATCCGGTGATGCACGCGGTGCTATGGAGCCTGCTGTTGAACGCAGGCGCGTTCATTTTCGTTTCGGTTATAACCCTGCCGCAACCCATCGAACGGCTGCAAGGCGCGCAGTTTGTGAATGTCTTTGACCATTCCGGGACACCTGGGGGTTGGTCCGGCGGTTTTGCCCAATCCGAAGACTTGATGATTATGGCGCAGCGGATCATGGGCGCAGGAGAGGCACAGGCGCTTTTTGCCCAAGAAGCGAAGCAACAGGGCATCGGTGGCTACCTGCCGGAACCATCGCCCGATTTCCTCAACCGGTTGGAGCGGGAATTGTCAGGATCCATAGGCGCGGCCGCGGCCCACGCGATGATCTCGCAAATTGTTGGGCGTGCAACCGTATCGGTTGAGGACTTGATGGCCGTGGCCGATGAAACAGCGCAAATCATGGAGTATTCCAGCCGACTGGAAGCCAAGACCAATGAGCAAGCCCGCACGGCGCGGCAACTCCGCGAAGCCAATGAAAAATTGACCCAGCTATCGGTGCAAAAAGACGCCTTTCTCAGCCAGATCAGCCATGAATTGCGCACGCCGATGACGTCAATCCGTTCGTTTTCGGAGATTTTGCGCGATACCGATAGCCTCAGCGGAAAGGATCGCAACAAATACGCCTCGATCATACAGGAAGAGGCGACGCGGCTCACGCGGCTGTTGGATGACTTGCTGGATCTGAGCGTGCTGGAAAACGGTCAGGTTGTTCTGAACCGCGAAACCGGCCCTCTTTCGGATTTGCTGGATCGGGCGATTGCAGCCGCCGATGTGGACGGAAAACTGCGTATTCGGCGCAAAAGGGACGCCGAACAGCATGTGCTGCATACCGATCTCGATCGTCTGACCCAGGTGTTTATCAATCTGATCGCCAATGCTGGTAAATACTGTGAGAGCCAAACGCCGGAGCTATCCATCCGGCCGGAATTGCGCGACGGGGATTTGGTCATTGACTTCATCGATAACGGCGAAGGCATTCCCCGCAGCCAGCAAGCCGTGATCTTTGAAAAATTTGCCCGGGTCGGGGATACCAAGGCCGGTGGCGCCGGGCTTGGCCTCGCCATATGTCGAGAAGTCATGGGCCGGCTGGGGGGCTCAATTTCCTATGTGCCGGGTCAGCGCGGGGCCGCCTTCCGCGTGCGATTGCCGCTTGAGATCGAACAACCCCTACAAGCCGCGCAATAGGCATCATGCACCACTTTGGTAATCGCTTGGTAACCTTGCTGGCGTAATCTGCGCATCGGTCGCGGGGACCGGGTCAGGCGGCGGAGCGCATTTTGCCTTGAAAGTGAGGCGCACCTTGAAACCGAGGTAAACCTTGAAACCGGAGTACGAGGGAAAGGCGGATTGCATGCTGAATACGCGCGTTGCATTGCGTTTCGCAAGCCCCTGTGACCTGAGATTTTGGCGAAACGCGTTACGGTCAGGCGGCGAAAGTCATGTCAACCGACAGTGATAGCTCTGTCATACGTAAAAAGGCGCTCAGCGGGCGAGAGGATTTCGACGCGCGCGCGATGTCTTGGTCAAAGGCCGTACGCTTGTCCTTGGAGCGGGTGAGCGACCGTTTGTTTGATTTGCAAGTGGCGGTGCGCACTGTTGAACAAGTGGGATGTTCTCTTGCAGACCTCAAAGAGGTCGCTACAGGGGATCGGTTGTTGATGTTGCTGGATGCCTATGGCGACTTGAGCGTGGACAAGGCGCAGCATGGTCTCTCGGCATGCGGCGCTGCCATTCTGGATCGGGATCTGGTTCAAAGCCTTGTGGAAGTGCAAACCCGTGGTCGCGTCACTGACGCCGCGTTGGAGGAGCGTGCATTTACCTATACCGATGCCGCTGTCACAGCTCAGTTGATTGATCCTGTCTTGTCTTCGGTAGATGAGATGATGATTGAAACACCGCAAAGCCCTGATCCGCTGCGGCTGCGCTATGGCGACAAGGTTGAGGATGCCCGCGCATTGCTTTTGGTGTTGGAGGCACCGGACTACATTCTCTTTCGGATCACTTTGGATATCGAAGATGGACGACGCAGCGGAACACTGGTTCTTGCCATTCCAGATGACATGTTGCGCCCACCCAAACCTGCCCCTGATCCAGATGAGGCGGATACGGGCCAATTTGATCTCAGCGGGATGGCCTTGTCTGCGCCGATCTCCCTCAATGCCATTGTCGCGCGGTTGAATATGCCGCTGTCGCGTGTGTGTGCGCTCAAACCTGGTGACCTTCTGCCCGTGACACGCAATGTTCTCAGCCGGACAGAATTGGTGGGATCAAAGGGGTTTGTCTTGGCGAAGGTCGTTTTGGGGCAGTTGAACGGGTTTCGCGCGGTCCGACTGGGGCCTGATGAGGCTGATGCATCCTCATCCGCAGCTTTGCCAAAGGCCAATCGGGAACCGCGCACTGCGGCAACCCTACAGCCCGTTGAATTGAGCCCTGATGTGTCAGGGTTATCGGGTGATCTCCCGGCTTTGGGCGATGGCAGCTTCGAGGTGTCAGCTCTGTCAGAGCTTGGTGCGGGGTCGGACCTTGTGTCCAATCCGGTAGACGATCTAGGAGTGGAAACGCTGGCGAACGCGTCTGATGATGCGTCTCTGGCTTTGTCAGGAGACGTGTCCGGTGACTTGTCGCTTGATTTGAACAGGTCTTTAAATGCGCCTCCCTCAGATGCTCCGGACTTGGGAAATCTGGCCGATTTCAGCGGTTTGGACGAGGCAACACTGCCTTCGGAGGACGGTAGTGTGCCTGATCTTCCGGATTTGCCCAGTCTATAGACGCGGAAAACCGTCACTTGCCCGTTTCTGGCTCCAAACCCGCTTGAAGCGCCGATAGACGAGCCTCGGCCTGCGCGCAGGCTTGCGTGTAGGGCGGCGACGCGGTCTAATCCTTTGAGTGTTGGATGCCTGGGGCGCGTGAGTGGCGAATTGCATGTCTGAAAAGCAAGAAGGCAGAGCCATGGCCCTGAAACTGACAGGGCCTGTGACGCCTGAGCTTTGTGACCAGATACTTGCCTTCCTGGCCGAGGGTCAGACCAACGCCGAGATTGACTTTCACACGCTGATCCTTGGCCCCGGCGCCGGCGGGTTTGCGCTCGGATTGCCTGATTTGCAGGACGTGTCAGAGCGTTTCAACTTAGTCATTGAGCGCATTGTCAGCTCTGAAAAACCTGTGGTCGCGATTTTGCAGGGAGATGTATCAAATGCGGCCTTGGAGCTTGCGCTGGCGGCGCAATGCCGCGTGGCGGACCGTTCTGTTCGTGTGTCGATATCCGCAGTGGAGCACGGCCTTATTCCCAGTGCTGGGGCCACGCAACGGCTTCCTCGTTTGATCGATCCTAAGGCCAGCGCGCATTTCTTGCTCACAGGGGAAACTTGGCCCATCACGGATACCCGCCTCAAAGGTCTGGCCTCAATTGTGGCCGAAGTTGAGGATAGATCTGTCATCCAGACGGTGATTGACACTGCAAGGCCCATTCCGGAAAGCATACCGGCAGAGCCAGCTATGGTTCAAACCGCGTTGGCGGATGCGCGCGCGCGGTACCCAAAACCCACGCCTGCTCAGGCCGATATCCTTGCCTGTCTTGAAGCCGCGCAACTTTTACCGCTTGGTCAAGGCCTGTCCTTTGAGGCCGCGAGATTTGCCGAGAGGGCGCGCGACCCGCAAAGCCGCCTTTTGCGCCATGCTGCATTCATCGAAGATAGCGCGCGTCACCGCGCCCCGTCTTTATCCCAGACACCGGGCCCTGTGACCAATGTGGTGGTCATGGGCCGGTCTTCCGAAACAGCAGATCTTGCAGCCATGGGCCTTGAGCAAGGATATCGCGTTTGGATTGAGGCAGGATCCACGCATATGGGCCGGGCTCTGGCTGAGCTTGCGCTTAAACGTCTGCGCCCTCCGCATCGTTCATCCACAGAGGTCAAGGCCCGGTTGGACGTCGATCTCACCGGGGCAGAGATGGAAGACGCGGATTTGATCTTTGACACGGCCGAATTGACACCTGACCCGCCTGTCACGCTCAAGAAGGGCGGTGTCTGGATCGTGACATCGCCGGACATCACGGCAGCAGATCGTGCCCGCGAGGTGCATGTCACGGGTCGGATCTTGCGGATGCGTCGTTTGCTGCGTGCCAGTCGCGTGGTGGAGTTGAGCGCGCCGCCCGAAACCGAAGAGAGTGCTCTGATCACCGCCCATGCCGCGCTAAGCCTGGAAGGGCAAAGTGTGATCCTGACCCGAGACGCCCCGGGCGGGCTTTTGGGCGCTCTGTTTTGCGCGCTTTCACGAGCCGCGATTGTCATGCTGGCGGCGGGCAAGCAACCAAGTGAGATTGAACAGGCCGCGCGGCAGATCGGGCTGCGCCAAGGACCGTTGCAGATGATTGATGTACTTGGGGCAGGGCGCACTCTTTCGCAAATGCGACGGCTTTATGAGCGCCGTGATGCGTCCCTTGCTGCCTTGCGCCTTTTGTCTGATCGGATGAGCGATGTCAGCGAAGGGGATGAAGCGCGTGCGCGCCGAGCATTGGTGTTTCACGCCCCGGCCGGGCAAAGTTTCGCACGCGATCCGGATTTGATCCCCTGGTTGGCCGAGTGGCGCGAAGATCACCCTGATCGGTGCTTGGCTTGGCCGGATGTTGACCTTGAACAGGCGATGCTGGCGGCCTTGGTGTCAGAGGCTGCCCGGCTCATGCAGGCCTCTGTGGTCCAAAGCGCATCCGATATTGATCTGGCCGCGCAAAAGGGCCTTTGGATGGATCCCCGGCACGGTGGGCCGCTGATACAAGCCGACTTGAAGGGGCTGCTCTCGATCAGTGGCACGCTCACGCAGCTTCAAAACGTGGATCCCGCCGTTTGGAGGCGGGAGGCGTTGATTGTTGACATGGTCAAAAACGGGCGGTTGTTCTTCTGAGCGCTTCAGGAAAGAGCAATCCCGATGACAACCAAGATCAAGCCGAGAATTGAGATGAACAGCGCGCCTGTGTTGATTGGCACAACCTGGCGCAAAACATCCTTGACCGCATCATCGCTCAGCCCGGCCTTGCGCACGGACCACACGCGTTTGATGCAGTAAAGCAAACCGCCCAGCCCGAACAGTGACACGGCGGCGCCGACCCAGATCAACCACTCCATGCAACCCTCCTTTGAATTTATGTGCAGGTAGCCCGTTCGATCCGGGCGCGCAACCGGGCAGGTCTTGCGGCGCCATGGCCGGGGGCCTAAACGAGAGCAAAGCGATGCTCGGAAGGATAATCAAGCCATGACTGACACGACCACAAACCTAGAGGCCAGCTACCGTGTAACCGCCGATGAACTGCGTCAGTTCGTTGAACGGTTTGAGCGGTTAGAGGCGGAGAAACGAGACCTCGCCGATCAGCAAAAAGAGGTCATGGCCGAAGCCAAGGCACGGGGCTACGACACCAAAGTCATGCGCAAGGTGATCGCGCTGCGCAAACGGGACAAAGATGACATCGCCGAAGAAGAAGCCGTGCTTGAGATGTATAAAGAAGCGCTTGGGATGTGACCTGCGTTCCGGGCGCGGGCACGTAATGCAAGAAGCTCCGGGTCAAGCCCGGCGCGTTGATTTTATGTGACGCATGCGGCGATTAAGGGGTGATCAGGTTCACCCCCGGCACGCGCGGTATGTTGAACACGTCTTCTTCGTAAAGCTCTGTCATTTGGTCGATGATCTCGCTGGTCCAGCCGTCCAGCTCATATTCCTCTTCAACCGCGTCATCATCGACAAATTTGTCGAGAAACGCCGCGATCACCCGGCGTTTTTGCACTTCGGTCATGCCGGGATGGCTTTCGACATAGGCCAGAAAGCGTTTCATGCCGGTCTCTGTCATGATCTCTTCGAGAAGGTCATACTCGCCTTCAATGTGCTGGGTCGGATCGAGGCCACCCATTTCGCGGATCAGCTCGGCCCAGATCAGGGGGGTGTCTTCATTGCACCACACAGTGATCGGAATGTCGGGGATTTGCGCACGGATACGTTCAAAAAGTTCTGACCATCGAAAGCTGAGCGGATCGTAGCCGCGGAAAAGATCTTCGATAGAGTTGAAATTGGTGATCTCCAACAGCGCCGGCATGAACGTGGCGGGGTTGCGCACGGCAAAGAAAAGTTCAAGCTGATCTTCTGGGAAAAGCTGTCGCATCGCCTCAAGCCGGGAACATGAGGCTGGATAAAACATGCGCTTCACGGCCATTTTATGCGTGCCGAAGAAACTGTCATTTGAGATCACCAGCCGATCGACCTCTTCTTTCAAAACCAAGGCGTTTCGCAACGCGTCGCCCGCTTCTGGGCTTGCGCCGCCATCCGTGGCCGCGGCGATCGTATCGCGCAGAAGGATGCGATAGCTTTCAGGTTCCGGGACAGAGGTGCCAATGGCATCGAGGTGGACTGCGTTCTTCAAAAGACAGGTGACCAGGCGGTTTTCGTCGGTGACATGGGCGCCTGCGTGAAGAATGATCTGCATGAGTCAATTGGGTCTTTGTTTTGGGCATGTGGCTTTTGCTGGTAAGCCCTTGATATCGAGCCGTCGGGCAAAGCCTGCGTTTGAGCGCCAATATACGCGTATTTCACCTGGCCGCCAGCGAAACAAAGCCATCAAATGCCATGCAAAAGAGCGCGCTCATGCCCTGCAATCAAGCGCGTGTGAGGTAGAGCTGACGCATTTCTGATGCATTCGTGATTGGCTCGGATCGGGCGGGCAGGGTACAGAACGTCGCAGCTTGCATCCGGACAACCCTCCGGGTCAAAAGTGAATTGGTACTTTGGGGAGACGTGTTTGATGCTCAAGGCGATGTTTTGGAAATGCCGAGCGATGGGGGTCGGTCTGGCTATAGGACTGGTCGCACTTGGCTCGACCATCACGGCTCAGGAAGCGCGCGCGCTGCCTGCGCATGTGATTGCTGAATACGGCGTACCGCCGGCCGTTCCCAACGGCGCGCTCACGGCGGATCTGGAGCGAGCCGTCAAACTGGCCTTTGTCGATGCGATATCTCAGTCGACCTGGGGCCGGGATCAGGAAATCGCGCTGATGGAAGTGGGCACATCGGGCGATCCCCGCCTGGCCTGGATGATCAGTGATCTGATGCGCTTCATCTCAAGCCGGGGGATCAATGTGCAGTTGGCCGATGCAGCCTCTGAACTGATGGGTCGTGAGATCCCGATTGACAATGCTTGGGGGGAGTTAACGGATCTGCTGATTGCATGGGACATCCCTGCGCCGCCGGGCTACCTCAAGGTCAAGCGATCGATCTTTACGTCTGTGCTGCCGGAATGGAAGCCTTTGTTTGTAGAGGGCGATATCGATTGGCGGCATGTGTCCTGGGGGGGCGTGCCGATTGATGACCGGCCTTTTGACAAGACCGATCAGCGCTGCAATTGCATTCCGGCTGCGGACAATCCGGAGGTGAGCACAGCATCTGAGGCCACCTGGCTGAAAGACAGCGATGTGGTGTTCGGCGTCGTGGTCAACGGGGAGGCGCGTGCCTATCCCCGCCGGATCATGGAAGTGCGCGAAATGGTCAATGACACTCTGGGTGGTCGCGATCTGGGCATTCCCTATTGCACGCTTTGCGGCGCGGCGCAGGCTTATTTCACAGACAGCGTCCCGGCTTGGGTGGAGCGGCCGGTGCTGCGCACATCTGGTTTGTTGATCCGATCCAACAAGGTGATGTTCGATCTTGAGACATTTTCGGTGTTTGACACGTTTCTGGGCAAGGCGGTGACGGGCCCGTTGCTGAAGGAAGGCATCATGTTGGAGCAGGCCAGCGTGGTCACGACGGATTGGGGCACCTGGAAAGCGGCGCATCCAGAGACGACCGTTCTGGTGGAGGCACTGGCCTTGGGGCGTGATTTTGACTTTCGCAATGGGCGCGATGCCAACGGGCCAATCTTTCCGGTGGGCGACGTAGATCCGCGGTTGAGCGTGCATGAAGATGTGATCGGCGTGGTCACGGCCTCTGGCAAACCGGTCGCGTTTCAGCGTTCAAGGGCATTTACAGCGCTGAGCCAAGGCCAAGAGATCATTGTGGAAAACGTGCATTTGAAGATGGATGGCGGCGGGATCAAAGCGGTGGATGCTGCTGGCAATGATCTGGGAAGCCATCAGGCGTTTTGGTTTGCCTGGTCACAGTTTCACCCCGGCACAGCACTATGGGAGGGATGAGGCAGGCTGTGACCCCTTGGTCGTGCCTCATCATGGAAAGGGCGCTCTGATGGAGCGCCCTTTTTTCGTTACTGCGTGATCGCTTTGGTTTCGAGATATTCGTGGAAACCCAGCGGTCCGGCTTCGCGGCCATTGCCGGATTGTTTGTAGCCGCCAAACGGCACGTCATAATCCCCGGCTTCGCCATTTACATTCACCACACCAGCCCGCAATTTCCGGCTGACGCGGTTGATCCGGTCGGTGTCGCCGGATTGGATATAGGCGGCCAGACCATAGGGCGTGTCATTGGCAATCTCGATGGCCTCGTCCTCAGTTTCAAATGGCAACACCGCCAGGACCGGGCCAAACACCTCTTCGCGGGCGATCACCATGTCGTTTTTCACATCCGTGAACACCGTCGGGCGGATGTAATACCCTTTGTTAAACCCTTGAGGCAGGCCCGGGCCACCGGCGGCCAGAGTTGCGCCATCATCAATGCCTGCCTGGATCAGGCGTTGCACGTGATCAAACTGTTTTTTGTTGACCAGAGGGCCGATGTGATCGCCATCCTCCATCGGGTCGCCAACGACGCAGGCTTCAACCTCTTTTGTCACCAGCGAGACGACCTCATCATAGACCGATTTTTCCACCAAAAGGCGGGAGGCGGCATCGCAGGACTGTCCGTTGTTGATAAAGCAGGCATCAACGGAGACCTTGGCCGCCAAGGACAGATCCGCATCGGCGAAAAGCAGATTAGGGGATTTGCCGCCAAGCTCCAATGAGACCCGCTTGATCGTATCGGCAGCCGCCTTTGTCACGGCTTTGCCCGCGCGGGTGGAGCCAGTGAAGGAGACCATATCGATATCTTCATGTTTCGCGATCGGCTCACCTACACCAAGGCCGTCCCCATTGATCAAGTTAAAGACGCCGGGCGGGCAGCCTGCTTCGTCAATGACTTCGGCCAGCATGATCGAGGTCAGCGGCGAATACTCAGACGGTTTCAGCACCATGGTGCATCCTGCCGCCAGCGCCGGCGCCACCTTGATCATGATCTGGTTTACCGGCCAATTCCACGGTGTGATCATGCCCACAACGCCAACCGGCTCATCAACCAGAGTGGAGCCGCCGCGCAGCGAGGGGCGTTCAAACTCATGGGCTTTCAAGGCTTCAATAGCGGCTTCCAGATGGCCCACGCCGACCGGCTGATGCACTTCGCGGGAAAATGACATGGTTGTGCCCATTTCATGGGGCATCATGCGCACAAATTCCTCTTCGCGGGCCTCATAGGCCTTGAGGATACGCTCTAGCAGGTCCACACGTTCCTCTACGGTGGAAAATCCGAAGCTTTTGAACGCCTCTTTCGCCGCTGACACGGCCTTGTCCACATCGGCTTTGCTGCCCATTGCGATCGTGGCGATGACCTCTTCGTTGCCGGGGTGAATGACGTCGAAGGTCGAACTTCCTGCTTCGGGCTCCACCCACGCGCCGTTGATGTAAAACTTCTCAAGATTGCTCATGTCCGCTCCCTGCGAAAACTGTTCTTGGCTCGGCCGATGGAGCCATGCCAGAGCGTAAAACAAAATCAGAAAAGAGACGAGATGAAACGTGACCATCACGCGTGCTCAAGTCGAGGGGTGACACGGGCTAAGCTTTGAGGCTACATCCCCGCGCGGCCGCGACGCGGCCAGACGACATGGGAACGAATAATGAAATGCGTCCTGCATATCGGCACGGAAAAAACGGCCACAACGCTTTTGCAGAACTGGCTTTATCACAATGAGGCCGCGCTGTCCGCGCAGGGGGTGGCGCTGTCTCAGGTTATGAACGCACCGAACAACCGTAAGCTGGTCACCTATGCGCAAGGCGGCATTGACGATTACCTCAAAATGCGGGGCATTCATGATGAGGCGGCGCGCCAAGTGTTTTTTCGCGGTTTTCCGGAAGCCATGGATGCAGAGATCCGCGCCAAGGCACAATCGGGTCATCACACGTTCCTGATCACGTCGGAGCATTTCCACAGTCGCCTACAGGGGCCCCAGCAAGTGGCCAGAGTGCGCGAGATCCTTGCGCCTTATTTCGATGAGTTCCGAATTGTTTGCTATTTCCGCGAACAATCAAAAAAACGCACATCGCTTTACTCCACAGGGCTGCGCAACACCACTGGTCAGACCATAGAAGACTTTCAAAAAGGCGTAGGGCTGAAGCACCACGCCTATAACTACCTGGTGTTTTTCCGCAAATGGGAAGACGCGTTTGGGAAAGCTGCTTTGGTGCCACGTTTGTTTGACAAATCAACGCTCTATAACTGTGATGTCAGGCGCGACTTTGTGGCGCATGCATTGCCGGGCGTTGATCCTGAGGCGCTCAATTTCGACAAAAGCTCCGCCAATGTCTCGCTTTCGGCGGATGAGGCGCAGCTTTACCAAAGGGTCAACGCTGCGCGCCCGCAATTTATAGGAAAGGTGCTTGATCCGACGCCGGGCACGGTCAAGCATCTTTTGTCACAAATGCCGTTTCTGGATCGATCCGGCGCGGTCAATGACCCGCGACAGCAAGACCTTTACGACCTGTTCAATGAAAGCAACATTGCTTTTTTTGAACGTTACTTCGGTGAGGCGCGCAATTTATTTCAGCGCCCTGAGGCCCGTGAAGGGGAGGGATCTGACACACCCAAATACACGTCCAATGATCTTGCTGAATTGGCCGACCGGTTGATGCGGTTCAAAAATCTCGTTGTCTTGCGCGAAGAAGAAGTGAGTGCAGTGGTGGACATGGCCCAAAGACTGCACGACGCAGGCGCCATCAGCGTTGAAGAGGCGCTCACGCTTTTGTCGATTGCGCAAAGGGCGCGGCCGGATGGGGAAGAAATCACCGCGAGAATTGAGGCGCTATGGTCGCAAAAATAGCTTTGCCTCTGGTGGGTTTGACGCGCGTGAGAGCAATTGCAATTCCTAAGCGCTGTGCGAAAGTAAGACGATGACCAAACCTGTCCCCGTCCATCAAGCCCTGGCCCAAAGCCTTGCCGATCACCACGTGAAGGCGCTCTTTGGTTTGATGGGGGATGCCAATCTTTTCATGGTGGATCACTGGGTTCGTGCCCATGGGGGGAATTTCATATCTGTCGCCCATGAGGGCAGCGCGGTATTGATGGCGATGGGGTACGCCCATGTGACCGGCGGGATCGGGATGGCGACGGTCACGCATGGGCCTGCGGTGACAAATTGCGTGACGGCCTTGGTCGAAGGGGTGAAAGGCCGGGTGCCAATTGTGCTTTTGGCAGGCGACACGCCAGCTGAAAACCTGCTGCACCATCAGAATGTCGATCAGCGCGAGATTTTCAAAGCCACAGGTGCCGGGTTCGAACAAATGCGCAGCCCGGCTACCGCGACCCAGGATCTGGCGCGCGCGTACTACCGCGCCGGCGCGGAGCGGCGTCCGGTCGTGCTTAACATGCCTGTAGATTACATGTGGGAGGCTTCCGCAGAACAGGCTGCTCCACTGGCACCTTTTGACCAACCCCAGGGGATCGCACAAAGCGATATGGTGGATGAGGCCGTGGGCATGATTGCCTCGGCGCGGCGCCCGCTCATTTTGGCGGGCGGGGGCGCGATGGCCGCCAAGGACGCTTTGGTTGCGCTGGCCGATCGTTTGCAAGCACCGCTGGCCACCACGCTTAAAGGCAATGGCCTATTTGCAGATCACCCTTATGCGATTGGTATTTTCGGAACACTCAGCAGCCCGGCTGCTTATGAGGTCATGGCGCAGGCGGATTGCGTTGTGGCGTTTGGGGCAGGGCTGCATTACTACACCACAGACCACGGCAAGCTTTTGAAAAACAAGCGCCTTGTGCAGGTGGATGTAGACCCGGCCGCGATCGGCAAAGGCATACATCCCGATGCTGCGCTCATCGCGGGTGCCGCACCGGCGGCCGAGTTGATCCTTCACTGGATCAATGAAGCCGAAATCGCGCCTTCAGGTTTTACAGCGGAACTTGACTCCGACATGCTGCGATATCATCCGAACCCGCCCGACAAGACACCAGCGGGCCATGTCAATTACGTAGACGCGATCAATACGCTGGAAGAGGCGCTGCCCAGGGACCGGATTCTCGTCACGGATGTGGGCCGCTTCATGACAGAGATTTGGGCGCGGATGAGCGTGCCTGACCCGCGCAGCTTTATCCCGGCCACAAATTTCACGTGCATCGGTCTGGGGTTGCAGGAGGCCATTGGGGCCGCGGTGGCCCAGCCGGACCGTTTGGTGGTTGCGGCCTGTGGAGATGGTGGCTTCATGCTGGGCGCGATCAATGAGCTGCACACAGCCATTCGGCTAGGGCTCAACATGGTGATCGTGGTGGCCAATGACAGCGCCTATGGGGCCGAACACATTCAGTTTGAATACCGGCAAATGGACCCGAGCGCATCGCATCTAGATTGGCCGAGCTTTGCCGATGTGGCCCGCGCTATGGGGGCCCAGGCGGTGCGGGTGGATGGTGCATCGGCGCTCTCAGATGCGTTAAACATGCTAGAAACACGCAAAGGCGTGGCCTTAATTGAACTGGTGCTCGACCCGGCCGATGTGCCGCCGCTGCGAAACTGATCCACAGCGACGGCAAAGCCATTACATCACACTGGCTGGCACGTAGGAATAAGCCTCCCCCGAGCGCACGAAACGCCCGATGCCGGGGAAGGGCACGTGGGTTGCGGCAATCAGCAAGTTATCAGCAGCAGCGCGGTCAAACACGCGTCGGCGGGATTGGGCCGCCAGAGGCGAGTCCGTGTCAAAGCCAAACCCCGTATCAGGAAGCGCCGTGTGCACCACAGAACTGTGTAGCGTGTCCGCCACCATCAGAATTTGCCGCGTGCCGCCATCGATATGTACGAGGGCGTGGCCCGGCGTATGACCGGGAGAAAGCTCCATAGTGATGCCCGGAGCAACCTCGGTGTCGGAGGTGACAGGGATCACGCGATCACCGTATGCGCCATAGGCGGCTTGCGCCAATTGAAAGAGGCCCTGCGCTTCTTCAGGGGCTTGCGCCATGATACCGTCATCCCCCCAAAAATCGAGTTCAGCCTGGGTAATGGCCATCTCGGCATTGGGGAAGGCGGCCCCTGTTGGAGTGATCAAACCGCCGATATGATCAGGATGGGCATGCGTGACGATCACCAGGTCAACATCTTCGGGTGTGACCCCCATGGCCGCCAACCCATCCGACATACGCCCAAGGCCCGGTCCGAGCATTTCAACACCACCCATGCCCGCGTCAATCAGAATGGTGCGGTCTTCGCTTTGCAATAGAAATGCAGTGATTGGGGCGGGCATGGCCTCTCCGGTGATGCCGGCCGCGGTCAGCACTGCATCCATTGCTGCGGCGTCAGCGGGTTGAAACATACCCTTTTGCAACGGGCCCATACCGTCAAAGAGAGAGGTCATTCGATACATGCCAATGGGCGTGTCAAAAAGCGCAGGCACCGCTTTGGCATGATCATCGGCGCGTGCAGGCAAAGCGACGGTGCTCAGGATTGCAGGGGCCGATAGGGCCGCAAGCCCAAAAGTACGACGGGATAGGGCGGTCATGACAATGTCCTTTCGATTTAATTCGTGTACGAAGTAATCGAGTACGAATAAATGAAAGTCAACCCTTTCGCATACGCGTAAACTCGCCTATCTTGCGCAGTCATGGATAAGATCGCCAGCCACACCTCGCTTCACCAGTTGCTATGCTTCAACATTTACACGTTGAACCGCAGTTTCGGTCGTTACTATCAAGCAGCGTTTTCCGAAACCGGGCTCACATATCCAAAATTTGTAATCCTCATGGCGCTGGAAATGGCGGGGCCCATGTCGGTGAGTGATCTGTCCAACCGGGCAGGAGTTGAGGCCAACACGCTGTCACCCTTGCTGAAAAAGATGGCAGAGTTTGGTGCGATCACGCGCGCCCGCGCCGAAACCGACGAGCGGCGCGTTGACGTGGCCATTACGCCGATGGGGCAAGAGATTTTGAACCGCGCCCGCACGATCATCGCAAAGGGGTTTGAGGCCCTGCAGATTGACCCCAAGCGTTTGTCAGACACGTTGGAGTTTCTGAATGAGGCGCGGGACAAGGTTGAAAAAGCTGATCCTCCAAAGGTCGGTTTGGATGGTTTGACAGAACAGTCTTGACCTAAGGCTCACGCGTCAGATTGCTCATACCGCGAAATCCGCGCACCAATGTGTCAAAAACCATGCGAATACGCCGGCTGGTTTGCAATTCCCTATGGGTGACCAGCCAGATCGGAAATTGAAACGGCGGCAAATCCGGTAAAACGCGTTCCAGTGTCGGATCGGGATCACATAACACGTCCGGCAAAACAGAGATGCCGTAGCCCGCGCGCAAAAGTTCCCAGATCACAACGCCATTGGTGCTTTGCATCACGAAATTCTCGGGCCTCAGGGGGATACCTATGTTGTGCATCGGGGCCAGCAACCGGTCAGGATCGGGATGGCCGACAAATGCGTGATCCGCGACGTCCCGAGGGGTCGTAGGTCGGCCTGCGTGATCAAGATAGGATGTCGCTGCGTAAAGCCCCGCATGGAAATCCCCCACGTGGCGGGCGATCAATTCAGGCTGTTCCGGTCGTATATGACGCACGGCGATATCGGCGTCACGTTCCAACAAGTTTTGCAGCTCGTTGGAGGCCACGATGTTGATGTGAATGCCGGGGTTGCTGTCGCGCAATGGGATCAGAAGCTCTGGCAGGGTCTGGGCCGACAGCAAGTCTGATGCGGTGACCGTGACAAGGCCCGATATTTCTTCGGAATGCGCCGTGGCCGACATGGAAATCAGCGTCGCAGCTTCGCCCATGACGCGCACATGCTCCAAAAGGTCATGCCCGGCCAGGGTCAGCTTTGGTCCGCGCACGCTGCGTTCGACCAAGGTGACGCCAAGCTGCGCTTCAAGCTCTGTGATCTGTCGGCCGATCGTGGGTTGCGTGGATTTTAAAACCCGCGCGGCACCGCTAAAGGAGCCTTCCTCTGCCGTGGCCAGAAACGCCCGGATCTGGTTCCAGTCAAAGGAGATCGCTGCCCAGTTCATGCGTGGGTGTATAGCTACTGTTCAAATTTTGGCAATTACCTATCGAGATGCGTATGGCCTAAAAGGCCGCAACAGCATATGAGGCATGTCATGCAGACCACGACCACCCCCAAACCTAGCGCACGATTTTGGGACAAGATCGCGCAAAAATACGCGCGCCAACCCGTGAAGGATCAGTCCGCCTATGAGGCCAAGCTCGCAGAATTGAAATCGCTTTTGCATCGGGACGACGCGGTGCTGGAAGTGGGCTGCGGCACCGGAACAACCGCGCTTTTCCTGGCCTCTCAGGTGGCGCAGTATACCGCCACGGACATCTCACCCGAAATGATGAAGATCGCGCATGACAAACGCGAGGCGGCGGGCGCAGACAACCTGACATTTCATGTAGCGACCTCCACCGATCAAATGCCGGAGGCCCCGTTTGACGCCGTGATGGCCTTTAGCCTGCTGCACTTGGTAGAGGATTTGCCCGCCACTTTGGAGGCTCTGCACAGCCAGGTGCGCCCCGGTGGTTTGTTTCTTTCCAAAACCTTCTGTTTGGCTGAGGCCGGCTTTGCCATTCGCGTCATGGTCAAACTGATGCGCCTGGTGGGGTATGCGCCCCATGTGCTGTCTCTCACCCACAGTGAGCTACAGCAGGCGCTGCGCAATGCCGGTTTTGAGATCGAAGAGGTTCGGCATTTCGGCAAGGATCAAATGAGCCCGTTTATCCGCGCGCGTCGCCCGGCCTAGACCCTTATGAAGACATACTAGGATCCAACAGCCCGCGGAATGGATTGGCATCTGAAAATGTCGCCTCGGCGGCGCCTAGACTTCATCTTTTGGGATATGCGGCCATAGGTCATGATTTGCTTTGGCCAGGGTTACACGGGTCACTTCAAAGGATGGGACATTGCGGGCGCACCGCGTTGTTGCAACGCGTGGTCAGATTGGAAGATCAAGGCGAGGTTTCCAAAACGGCCGGAACAGTTCAATTTTTGGGCAACGGTTCATCACCACCTTAAGGCCCGCCTCCTCGGCCAGTTTCGCCGCGGCATCATCAAAGACACCAATTTGCCCCCAAAGCACCTTCGCCCCAATCTCAATGGCTTGTTGTGCAAACCCGTAAAGTTCCTCTTTGGGGCGGAACACATCAACCATATCGACAGGGCGATCAATCTCCTGCAGGCTGTGATAGACCTTGATCCCGCGGATTTCTGTCACCTTGGGATTGGGGTTAACAGGCAGCATTTCATAACCCGTCTCATGTAGGACCCTGAGAACGCCATAGCTGAACTTCGTTTTGTCAGCACTGGCGCCGACCATGGCAATGGTCTTCACCGATTTCAGGATGTCTGCCAGATAGGCGGGATCATAATCGTAGGTTGGCTCGACCTCCGTTTTGGGCATCTGTCAGTCCTCCTGAGGCGTCGCAATATCCGCTTTTAGCTCGTGGGCCTTGAGCGGATCTAGAAACGGGTTGCGGTAGAGCTTGTCATGGCTTTCCACCCCGATCTCAAGGGTGATGTCGGTGACTGGGCGCGCGACGCAGAGGATGATGTAACCATAATTGATCTGACGGTTGTTGAGCGCGACCTGACGGTTTTGCGTGACCTCTCCAGCGGTCAGTTTGGCCGCGCAGGTGATGCAGCCGCCATACTGACACCCATAGGGCAGGTCGATGCCGTGATCGCGTAGACTGTCAAGCAATGGGCGACGGGCGTCGACCTCTATCTGCGCGTTGTCGCGATTTGCCAATGTGACCTTGAATGTGCCCATCAGATCACCCGCGCCGGGCTTGACCCGGGACCTCTTCGGTGCGGTGAAACGAGGCCCCTGATCACGTCCGGGGCGGGTTTTCTCAGCCAACACATCACAACCAAATATCGCTTGTGCAATCGCCACCCGGGTAGCGCGCCTCATGACAGCGTGAGGGGCCGTTGGGTTCCTGCCCGAAATCGACGATGAAATCAGGGTTGATCGCCATCCCGCCATGCACCGGGTCGCAATCAATCTGCACCATCACGCCGCCCTTTTCGCGGATCTGGGGATAAAATTGATTATCCCAAGTGCTGAAGAGGCTCGTGGTTACATAAAGCCTGCGCCCGTCTAGCGAGAGCTGAAACATCTGCGGCCCGCCTGCCATCTCGACGCCATTGACCACCGGTGCCTTGCCCAAGAGCCCACCCATATAGACCTGACCGGTGAGGACCGGATTGTGCGGATCGGTAATGTCATACTGGCGCATATCACCGTGCAGCCAATTGTTGAGGTAGAGGTACTTATCATCCATCGAGACCAAAATAGCTGACATCACGCCAGGCACCGGGATCGGCCATTCGGGGTGCGGTTCGTTTTCCACATCGATGATCTTTTCCCACTGCCACCCGTCTTCGCCTTTCCAGAAATGGATCACATTGGCGCTGAGCGCGGCCCCGCAGAACCCATGGGTGCTATCGGGGTTGTGGTGAAATTTCACTTCCAAAGGGATCAGGCCGTCTTCGCCCAGATACATCGTCTCCACCGGTTTGCGCGCCTCAAAGTCCCAAATATGCAGGCGGCGGCCGTATTTGAGATGCCCCACTTCTTCCAGATCAAAGCCCGGCATGAACGTATTGGGCGCGGCCCATTCCGAGCTGACCATCACATTGTGGCGCGGCTGATACCAGAAATCATAGCCAAAGGGGATGTCGCCCATGGAGGCCTCCCACCGGCCCATGATCTCAAAATCCTTATTGAGATGCAGATACCCACCCGGTGCCTCGCCCATGGCGTCGCCCAGCATGGAAATGATGATCTCAGACCCCAGACAGTGCACAGTATGCGGCCCGCTTAGGTTGGTTTTTGATTTGATCTCTGCCCCGTCGATCACCTTGTGCAGGCGCGGTGCGCGAGGGTCGGTGGCGGTATCGACGACATGGATGGTGTTAGACCGTACCCCGGGCAGCAGCAGGTAGCGCCGCGACATGGAGCTGTCATCGAAACACGACGAACAGGCATTCCACCCCATGTGGTGCAGCTCATCGCCAATGCCGGGCATCTCAAGCCGGTGGATGACCTGGGAATAGGTCGGGCTTTCGGGGTCCACATCCACGGTGGCCAGATAATCCGGTTTCTGAATGCCCGTGCCGGTGTAGATCGCGATCGTGTAGAGCAGTTTTTCGCGCGGCGCTTTGATCGCGTCCGCCGGTGAGGCATATCCCGGTCCGCAGCACTCCATGCGTTACCCTCCACTCCGGACGGTTTCCATGCGATCTGCGATGGCGACGATCCGGTGCATCTCTCTTAGCACAGGTTTTTCGATCAGCTTGCCGTCGATCACGACAAGGCCTGTATCCGCGGCCTCAAACTCAGCAATAATACGCCGGGCGCGGGTGATTTGCGCCTCGGACGGCGTGAAGACGGCGTTGAGCGCGGCAATCTGTTTGGGGTGGATCGCTCCTTTGCCCGCAAAGCCCATGTCGCGCACTTTTTCGGCCTCAATCTGCATGCCCTTCGGATCCTCAAGGTCAAGGAACGGCACGTCGATGACATCAAGGCCTGCGCTCGCCGCGGCATGGACCACGCGGGAGCGGGCATAAAACAGCCCGTCAAAGCTGTTCTTACAGCGCAGTTCGGCGGCCATGTCGACGCCGCCAAAAAACAGCGCGTCCACGCGATCAGAGCAGCGCGCGATGTCAAAGGCGGATTCAAGGCCTGCATTGGTCTCAATGATCACATGCAAGCGCGTGGCGTGACCGCCCTCAGTGAGCAACTGATCAAGGATCACCACCTCATCGGGGGTGCGCACCTTGGGCATCATCAGGGCAGGGGGCGGGGTCGGCGTGGTCAGGATCGCCTGCACATCTTCAATCCCAAACCGTTCGCGCATGGAATTGATGCGCACGATGCGTTCCACACCGTCATCGGCTTGCTGTGTCTCAAAGAGCGCCAACGCCTTGGTGCGCGCCTCGGCCTTATCCTTGGGGGCGATGCCGTCTTCTAGCTCCACACAGACGATGTCTGCCCCGCTGGCCAGCGCTTTGGGGAACATGTCCGGGCGCAGGCCGGGCGTAAAAATGAAACTGCGCCTCGGACGGGCCACGCGCTTGGCCATATCTGTGTTCCCCAATCAGGTTTTGGTCACGCCACCTGACGCCCTTTTTGCCAGCCAAGAAGCATCAATGCACCCCCAATTGCGATGCCTGCAAGGTCCGTCTTCCAATCCCCGGAAATCAGGCAGACCGCGCCGACAAGCAGCACCAAGCGCATGATCCTGTTGGCGGGCCCGATGAACCACCCCTGGACAGCGCCGGCCAGCATGTAGACACCTGCGAGCGCCGTGATCAGGTTTTTCACGCTGATATACCAAGGCGCTTCCATCAAGAGACCTGGGCTGTAGAAAAACATGAAGGGCACGATGAAGGCAGCAAGACCGACTTTGAAGCTGGTCACAGAGGTGCGCATCGGCTCTGATCCGGCGATGGCCGCACCGGCATAAGCGGCCAGCGCCACCGGCGGAGTGATGGCTGAGACCACGGCGAAATAGAACACGAAGAAATGCGCGATCAAAGGCTGGATGCCAATCTCAATGAGGCCGGGGGCCACGACAGAGGCGGCAACCGCATAGGCCGCTGTGGTGGGCATGCCCATGCCGAGGATCACGGCAATCATCATCGCAAACACCAGTGCGAGAAGCGTGCTTTGTTGGGCCAAATCAAACAGCAGGCTGGAGAAGCGTGCGCCCACGCCCGTGAGGGAAATCACCCCCACGATAAGACCCGCGCAAGCGCAGACGATAATGATCTGCAAAGACATGCGGCCCCCATTGCCGAGCGCCTCATAGACCTGTTTTGGCCCCATGCGATAGGGCGTGAGCCAGCTGACAATGGCCGCTGATGCGATGGCCAAAGTGCCCGCGCGGATCACGGAATACCCGCTGAAAAGCGCGCCAATCAGGATGACGATAGGCAAGAAGAGATAGGCTTGCTTGATCAACTCCCGCAGCTTGGGCAGCTCATCGGAGCGTAGGCCCCGCATACCCGTCCGGCTCGCCTCAAAATCCACCATGAAGTAGATCGAGGCGAAATAGAGGATTGCGGGGATAAGCGCCGCAACAACCAGTTCGGTGTAGGGAATGCCCGTGATCTCGGCCATGATGAACGCGCCTGCGCCCATGATGGGCGGCATGATCTGCCCTCCGGTGGAGGCGGCGGCCTCAATCGCACCGGCAGATTGCGGGCGGTAGCCCACCTTTTTCATCAGCGGAATGGTGAGCGACCCTGTGGACACCACATTGCCCGCCGAGGTGCCATTGATCATGCCCATGAGGCCAGATGCCAGAACCGACACCTTTGCAGGCCCCCCGCGCGCGCGCCCGGCCGCAGCAAAGGCGAAATTGACGAAGTAGTCCCCCACCTTTGAGCTTTGCAGGAAGGCGGCGAAGACGATGAAGAGGATGATGTAGGTTGATGACACGGCCGTGGTTGGGCCCAGCACGCCGTTGTCGGTGAAGATGTAAGTGAAAAAGCGTTTGGGCCCGTAGCCTTTATGCTCAAGGAACCCGGGCATCCATGGGCCAAGGAACGCATAGGCGATGAAGACCACAGCAATCACCACGAGCGCCATACCGGCCAGGCGGCGGGTGAGTTCGGCGATCAGGATGATCACAACGAACGCTGCCCATCCATTGTTGCCATCGGCAAAGGGCGTACCCGCCCGCAGCCGCA
>JBCBVL010000007.1:0-166089 GCA_039817595.1 Pseudomonadota bacterium | reverse complement strand
AAGCAGATTTGCCTGCTAAAACGTGCGCGCCGTGGCGAGGATCGGATCCGGTTCAAGGGACGCGATCAGTTCAATGTCAAATGGGTCCGCGATTGGGATGGGGGTGATGTTATCCCCTGTCAGGGTCATCCCGTGAGACGCCGACATCGCCGGCAGGTCGTACTCGCCTGTTTTCGTGTCGAGGCTTGCCACAGAGGCGATAAACGGCACGCGCATCTCAGCCGCCAGGCCCGCAGAGCCGAGGCAGAGCAAAGCAAGCGTCAAGAGACATCGCGTGGGCGGCAACCTCAGAACTTGATTGCGACGAATGCGCGATAGGTGCGCGGCAAGCCGATGGCCAATTGCCCAAAATTCGATCCGTTGAAATACGTCTCGTCAAAGACGTTATCGACGAAAAACCGAGCGGTGATCTTGACTGGCTGCCGCTACAAAAAGTTGCTCACTGATCCCAGCGTGAATTTGGAACGGATGCCCGCCTCGATGTTGGCGTTTGTGTTGCCGTCATCAACAAAGCTGCCGACATTCGTAATGAAATCGCCGTCAGGCTGTAATGCTCTTGGAAATCCGGCCAGGCTTGCGCGATTGTGCCGTGCACCGCCTAGCGCGCCAAAAATCTTGGTCTCCGGCCCGATATCGTATTTAAGGCGCAACTCAGCCATCAGGGTGTCATTGTTGATGAAGGCCCAAGGTTGGTTGGGGTTTATGTCCGCCGAGAAACCGGTTGGAATGAACGGCCCTGTCGCACCGAAGAATTCCCGAGAATGACCGTCTGACGCACGTCCATGTCGCGCATGTCCAGCACAGCACGGAAATTTTCGACCACATAGTCGATTGCAAAGGCCAATGAGCCTTGGAACCGCTCACCATAATCGATTTGCGTGTCCCCATCCAGAAGCTCAGCACCAAAATAGAACCCGAACTCTTTCAGATCGCCGTAACGCTGTTCAGTTTCAAACTGAGCAAAGCCGCGGGCGCTCGGATAAATTCCACGCGTTCAATGCCCAAATGGGTCGGTTGCGTATCAAAGAACAGACTGCTCGTGCCGTTGAACGTAATTTCGCGCGCAGAGTTCTGAACGCCGCGTGAGATGAAATTCGTAACGCCTCGGTTCGGCGTGGTTGTCGCTTGCAAGGACGGAATGATCTGGATCACATCGTAGTAGCTGGTGGCCTGTTTGTTCGTGATGAACTCGGCGGTCACGCTGGTTGTGCTCAGCGGCGTCTCAAGCCGTTCTCGGTTGCCAAACACGCCCAGTTGCTGGCCTTTTGCCACTTGCTCCCCGGCAAAGACTTCCGGTGTGGCGTCCAGCCTCAGCGTGCCAAGGTCCAAAGGATCGCTTGCTGCGTTTTGGGACACGGCCTCGTTTTCGGGTGCTAGTCCTGCCGTCGCAGCAGTTTGTGCGTATGCCATACACGTACCGGCCGCTACTGTCAGGCATGATGCGCCACCAGAAACTACGACGCGCAAATTTTTTGTAACGAAAACGTTCCATGGAATGCGCCCCGCTCATATTGAACTCAAGCGGCAGGGGAACATCCTAGCGCGATCAACCATTAACTGAGCATAGGCGCTCGGCAAGTCGGTTCGTAACGGAACTGGCAGGTGAAGCCTGACAAATTGCAGCAGCGCATCGACCGAACCTTTTTTGAAGCGATCACACAGAGACGTGCCGTTGGGTGACACTCGGTTTCAAATGGGTATGCCAGCTGTGCCGCGAAAAAGCTGCAGATGCTTCAGCGAGGTTCGGGCCCACACCAATCCCACCGCACAAAGCGCCCTACGCGATAGACCGCTAAATTGGTGCTGCAAGAGGTTCCCTTACCCCCGATCTAGACATACAAAGTTTACAGTCCAACTCCTGCATCTAAGCAGACAGAGCTGCATGAACCCGCATCACGCATCACAATTGAGCCACTATTGCAAGCAGCGCTCTTGCGCGGTGCCAGGCCAACTCAGACATCGTTTAACAAACATTCTATCCAAACTGCCGCACCCCTCCGTGTGCAAAGCCAAAGCGTACGCCGTTCCGGTCGCGCTCTCGGTTCAGCCTCTCTCGTGGTTGAGCGAATTCTAAAGCAGACACTCTGGCACCTATCACAGAAGGCCGAGTTTGAGCCCAAAGGCACCGTTTCTGCGACCTGCATCAAGGTGTGCTTTGGTGGCAGCTAGGCGATCTGCGACGGACAACAGCATCAAAGACATCTTCGACACAAAAGCCAATCGGGCAAAACCCCAAAAAAATCTTGACTAGTTCTATGTCGTACTAAATAGTTCGATGTAGAACTGATGAGGCTTGATATGATCCGTAGAAACTTTCTGAAGACAATTGGCGGTGGTGTCATTTTGGCTGCAAGTGGCGCCGGCTTGTTTGCATCGAGCCGCACACCGAAAACCGCTCTGGCACCGTGGGGATTGGCTGGGGCCTATGACGATCCACGCTTGAACGCACTGTCTTTCGCAATTCTTGCGCCAAACCCCCATAACCGACAGCCGTGGATTGTTGCTTTGAGCGGCGAGGATGAATTCACGCTTTTTTTCGATACTGACAAGCAATTGCCGCACACCGATCCGTTCGACAGGCAGCTTACAATCGGCTTGGGTTGCTTTCTTGAGCTTCTGCGGATGGCCGCTGCGGCCGATGGCTATGAAGTTAACATGACGCTGTTCCCCGAAGGCGAAGATAAAATCGGGCTTGATCAGCGACCCATCGCATTTGCCAAATTCACCAAGGCGGCTCCGGTCATTGATCCGCTGTTTGCCCATGTGATGTCGCGCCGCTCCAATAAAGAACCGTATGACACATCTCGCCCTGTGGCAGCCGATGCATTGAAAAGGATTGTCGGCGTTTCGCGACATGCTTCCCTTGGCGGTTCCGTGGATAAAGACGACATTGCTTACTGGCGAAAACTCTCGACCAACGCTTTGATGATCGAGATCGAGACACCCCACACCTACAAGGAAAGCGTGGACTTGATGCGCATTGGCAAGGCCGAAGTGAACGCCAATCCCGATGGAATCGACTTCAGCGGAGCTCTTTTTGATACTCTCTCAATGGTCGGTATCATGACACGAGAGACTTTGCTGGACACAAACTCAACCGTGTATTTGGAGGGCGTAAAGGCAGTTACACAGAACACGGAAACAGCCATGGGCCACCTTTGGATCGTGACGGAAGGCAACACCCGCAGCGATCAGATCATGGCGGGGGCTGACTGGTTGCGGGTCAACCTAGTGTGTACGGCAGAGGGCTTGGGGTTCCAACCACTTAGCCAAGCCTTGCAGGAATACCCGGAGATGGCCGAACTTTACGCAACTACGCATCAACGCTTGGCTCCTGACGGTGGGACAGTTCAAATGCTTGCAAGGATCGGATGCGGTCCCGAGGTGCCGGTCAGCCCGCGCTGGCCTATTGATGCAAAGATTGGATCTACGTGAGCGAAGAAAACACCATTGCAGCCGAAGTGTTCGGCTTCTTTACAGAGATAGGGATCATAAATCAGCTCTCGACGGCCATACTGGCAAAACACCTGCCAGATGGCATACACCCGTCACATTTTTCCATCCTGAACCATCTGGTGCGCTTGGGCGACGGTAAACCGCCCGTGCGCATTGCCTCAGCGATGCAGGTCACGAAAAACACCATGACACACTCGCTTAAGGTGCTTCAGGACCGGGGATACATCACAGTTGCGCCCGACCCAGACGACGGTCGCGGTAAGCTCGTCTACCTTACCGCTTCAGGCCGCACGTTCCGAAACCAAGCTATCGCAAACGTCAGTGAGGGCTTTGAACATATCATTGGCCCAGACCAACTGGGCATCATGCGCCGCATCGGCGGCGACTTGAAGGAGATGCGGAAACACCTCGACGAAAATAGATGAATACGGCAAACGTGAACTTGATCCTAAGCGGTCGTTGAGAACCAACCTTCGACCGTCGATTTTGTCCGCGAACTGTCATCTATTCGTCTTGGGGTAACGTGTTGCGACCACCTGTTGAATCCGCAGGGTCAATCGAGACGTTGGCGCAGTTGGAGCGAGTTTTCGCTTTCTCCGGCTCAGCAGTCATCTAAGCCACGCGCGTCACTACGGCAGCGCCGTAAGTCGGATCTGAACCCAACTTGTGAATTCACTTTACCTCGGCGCACGCATACAGCGTGAAAAACCTCGTTTCGAAACTGCGTAAGAAACCGAGATACCGGAGACTTAGGTGTTTAGGAAGCGCATGAATTCATCAGAGAAGCGAGAGTGACAGCTGATTTGACAAACAAGCTTCGTGATAGGCTATCTCAATCAACAAAGGGCTGCTCAAGATTTGCCCTGGCAGATTCTAAAGTCGTCATCCGAAAGATGAACTACGGGTCTTCGTTTTGAAGTAGCAGAAGCACCGTGTCTCGCACTGCGAGGCTGGCTGTGCTCAAAGGAACAGATTTCGGCCATAAAATCAGGTAAGATTGGGTGATTTCAGGGTCAACGATACGCCTCGTGATAATCGAACCTAGCCGTTCTCGCTCTTCGATCGCGCACTGTGGTAGAATGGAACACGCGTGTCCGCTCGCTACATGACTGAATATCATGATCAGTTCATTCGTCTCGAAACGCACGATGTGAGACAAGTCTTGGGCTTTTACTGCGTCCTCGATGCATTGTCGAAATGGCTGATCGGAGTGGGTGGTAACCATAGGATAGCGCATTGCGTCTTGTAACCTGATCGGTCTTCCAGCGTCACAGGCAGCTTCGTGATCTGGATCGCATAAGAAATAAAGAGGCTCTTGTTTGAGATGTTTCGCATTTACCTTGGTAAGCTTCTCATAATCAGGAAGCACACCAAGATCCACGCGACCTTTTTCAAGATTCAATCGCACCTGATGGCTTGGCAACGGCGTGACGTGCAGCATAACCCCGGGATATCTTTCGTTGAGTGCTTTCACGAGGGGCGGCAACAGCTTTCCAGCCATGGCGTTGTTGATGTGCAGGGTCACTTCGCCAGCAACTTCATTGACACTGGATATGACATCATTGCGTGCAAGCTCCACGCGTTCCAAAACTCGGATTGCGTGGTCGCGCAAGATGATGCCTGCGTCGGTCGGAGTTGTGCCTTTTGGGGTGCGAAGAAACAAGCGGGTTCCTAATTCTTCCTCCAACGACTTAATCTGCTGGCTGATCGCGGGCTGTGCGACAGAGAGTGCGGCTGCAGCTGCGGAGAAACTTCCTTCGCGGGCGACCGACAAAAGGTATTCGAGTTGTATCAGCTTCAAAATGACCCCAAGCCAAGGCTTTAGCACAAACCCCAGTATAAGTTTTCGTGATGGGTTGTATAGGGTGAAACAGGCTACCGCATACGGCCCCAAAGACCCAAGCTTGCGTGGATATTTGGCTCAGACAAAACGCGATTGGTAGGGAGAAATAATCAATGAAGAAGGTTGCTCATAGCAGACGCAGCGTGCTCAAAGGCATGGCAGCAACGGGACTAGCGACAACACTGGCAGCGCCAGCATTTGCAAGTAAGGGGGCACTTCGATGGGGGTCCAGTAGCTTGGGATCATCGGGCTACATCATCTTAGAGGCTATGTCGAATGTCGCAAACAAGCATAGCGGCATGAGAAACTCGGTACAGGCAACTGCCGGTACAACAGAGAACTTCGCTCTGATGGGATCGGGTGATCTGGATATCGCGCACACCACATCGATTGACTGGGTCGCGGCATTTCGTGGGGAAGCACCCTATCCAGGTAAGATCGAAGCAAATCAGTTGCTTTCCTATGTGAAATGGCTGATGCCGCCTCTGGTACATGCGGATAGCGACATCAAAACGATCTCTGACTTAAAGGGGCGCAGGTATTCCGCCTCCAAGTCTGGCAGCGGTGCTGCCTCGCTTTCGCGCATTTTGTTCGAAGCTGCGGGCCTTGGCGAACAGGGTCGGGATGTTGAATGGGTTTATGGGGGCTGGAAGGAAGTTTACAACAACTTCCAGCTCGGACAGGTCGATTGTGTGATGGGTATCTTCACAAACGGCTCACCGATTGGTCTTGTCACTCAAGTCGGAACAGCGGTGCCGCTACGTCCGCTGGAATTTGATCAGGCGACTTTGGAAGCGGCAGCGGAAATTAACCCGGGTATTTTGATCGGTGAGTTGTCCCCCGATAATTGGGACATGATCGAAACCCCACAACGCAGTCCTGTGTTTACCGGAGTTCTTGGTGCAGCCACATCGGTGTCCGCGGAAGACGGGTATAATATTGTCAGCTCGGTTCTCGATAATCTTGAGGAAACCAAATCATTTGGCAAACCGCTCGCGGGTCTGGGGATTGAGTCTGCTGTTAACAACCTACTGGCGGCTTATCCGGTCAATGCAGGTGCCGCTCAGTATTTCAAAGAACAGGGTGTGTGGCGCGACGAGCTGACAATCGCAGCATAAACCGCCGAACGTTGGGTGTTGAAGAAGGTCATGAGTATCGTGCCGATGGCCTGCCAAACGCTGACCGAACCGAGGCAATGCGATGGCCATAACATCCGTAATTCCTGACGACTTCCTGAGGCGCGCCGACGGCAAATTGCGTCTGTTGTCGTGGTTGATGCTGGGCTTGGTGCTGTTCATGGCCATAAGCCACGTAGTCCAGCTTTGGTTCCTTTGGATACCTTCAAGTCTGTTTAAGGCATTGCATCTGTGTCTTGGGATCGTTGTGCTCTGCGTCTGGAATGCGCAAAGGCGAAGCCATTTCCTGAGGAGCACGGTTGATCTGGTATTGGGCTGTGTTGCGGCTGTTTGCTTGGCATATGTCTTTTTTTCGTTTGAAGCGCTGATCCATGAGCGATTGTTTGGCCCCTCCCAAACCGACGTGATTATTAGCATTCTGCTGTTGGTGGCGGCCGTTGCGACGTCTTATGGCGTCTGGGGTATCACGATCCCCCTCATCGCAGTTGGGGCGCTGTTGTACGGCTATTTTGGATACATTTTCGACAGCGATCTGCTGTACCATAGCGGTGTTCGGTTTGAGCGGCTTATCTCCTACACGTCAATCCCATTTTTTGAGGGGTTGCTAGGCTCAATGACGGGCCTGTCCGGCGGCCTGATCTTTGTATTCATGCTGTTTGCAGGGCTTTTGCGTACCACGGGTGGTATTGATTTCATTTTGACCCTTGCTGAGCGGTTGGGAGGACGCACTGTTGGCGGCCCGGCCAAAGTAGCTGTTGTTGGCAGCGGGATCATGGGCATGATCTCTGGTTCGACGGTCGCCAACGTCGCCTCAACAGGGTCCATAACGATTCCGCTGATGAAGAAAAACGGCTTCAAAGGAAGCTATGCGGGTGCGGTAGAAGCGGTCGCCTCTACAGGTGGTCAGTTCATGCCCCCCGTTATGGGGCTTACCGCATTTTTGATCGTCGGAATAACCGGCATTCCCTACGGAACAGTAATGATGGCAGCGTTGATGCCAGCCTTGATTTTCTACGGAAACCTCTTTTGCGCCGTGCATTTCCAAGCGGTGTCCTCTGGCATGAGACCTCAAGCACAGGACGGCATGGCGCGATCATCGCTCATTCGTGACTTCAAGGAATATGGTCATCTTGTGCTGGCCGTCGTTTTGTTGGTCTATTTACTGGTTGGCCGCATGCCTCCGGGGCATGCGGCCGTCATTGCGGCCATCTTCATCATCGCATCTGAGATCATAAAGCAAGTTTTACTCAGCAGATCAGCCCCGCTTTCAGGTCTCAAGCTCGCTCTACAACGCATTATTGCTGGGCTGCACGAAGGCGTCGTGAACGGTGCGCAGCTCGCGGTTGTGATCGCTGTCATAGGTGTTTTGGTTGATATGATGACCATCACAGGTTTCGCGCAAAAGCTGTCAAATCTAATGCTCGGCGTGGCTGACGAAAGCATTGTCGTTCTCCTTTGCCTGGCCGCTTTGTCTTGCCTCGTGTTCGGTCTCGGAATGCCGACGCCTGCTGCGTATTCACTGGTTGCAGTGGTTGGCGCCCCCGCTTTGGTGGATTTCGGTGTTGAGTTGCTGACGGCGCATATGTTCGTCTTCTTTTTTGCGAATATGTCGGCCGTTACACCGCCGGTCGCTTTGGCAGCACTCGTGGCATCCAAGCTAGCCAAAGACAGCTATGCGCGGACAGCCTTCAACGCATCGGTTTTGGGTTTGCCGGGTTTTATGATCCCGTTTCTCTTCATTGTGTATCCCGAGATTTTGATGTTGGACGGCACTTTGCTCACTCGTGCCATTGCTTTTGGATCGATCTTCATTGGATTTGTGGCATTGAATGTTGCCATATCTGGCACGATGCTCACCGCCAACTTAGCGCCTCAAAGTAGAATGGGCGCTTTGATCGCGGCATGTTTTCTTTTGTGGCCTTCGGCACTTGCCAGCGTAATCGGTGTTACACTCTTTTCCATTCTTCTTTGGCTTGACCGCGGCCGCCGAGCCCAATTTTCCAATGCATAGACAGAAAGCTTGAACCTTGAAATTCACAATACTTGGCTCTGGTACGCCAGCCCCGTCACTCTCTCGGATGTCTTCGGGCTACGTCTTGGAAATAGGGGATGACCTGATTGTCTTTGATCACGGCGGCGGCGCGCACCACCGTTTGATTGAGGCCGGGTATCGCGCACAGGATGTCACGCACTGTTTTCTGACCCACTACCACTACGATCACATTATGGATTTTCCACGCCTTGCGCTTACACGCTGGGATCATGGCAGCCCAGACCTCGCACCGCTTAAAGTCTTTGGGCCTGACCCCTTGGAAACGATCCTGGACCGGTTCTTTGGCGAAACAGGCGCATTTGCCCATGACATAAATGCCCGCACCCAGAGCCCCGCGAGCCAAGCTGTTTTCAAGGTGCGTGGCGGCGTAGGAGACAGGCACGGCCCCCGGTTCGACCCCAAGGAGGTTTCGCCGGGTGACACTATTGAATGTAAGAACTGGAGGATCAAAGTTGGCCCAACCCGGCATGTTCAACCAACGTTAAGCTGCGTTTCGTATCGGATCGAAACGGAGGAAGGAACCATTGTATACTCCGGTGACAATGGTGGTGTTTTTGAGCCCTTTATTGAGTTTGCGCGCGGTGCGGATGTTCTGATCCACATGAACCACTTTCTCTCAGGCACTGAATTAAATCCTGAATATCGCATGATGTCCGGCTCACATCTCGATAACGCAGAGACCGCAAAGCAGGCAGGAGTTGGCATGCTGGTACTCACACATCTGCAGCCTAACCTGGATGGGTTTGGAACACTCGAGTCTATGGTTACTGAAATGGCGACAATCTTTGCGGGCCCCATCGTGGTTGGTCAAGATTTAATGGAGGTTCCCATGCAAGTGGCAGAAACCAAGACGGCCGACTAAGTCGAGGGCTTTGCACTAACGGCCCTTTATGCCCATGTCAGAGGCGAATATCCTCGCATAGCGTGTGCGGTAAACCATTGAAACACGGCGCCGGAAACACCGGCCATTCATCAAGCATGCGGCGAAGATCTGGATAGAGCTCAAACCTCCCAAATGCTGCGCTTCGTCAAAAAACAGTAAAACGCCAAAAGCTGACATGCGCCTACTTTCGGATGGCTCAAAGCGTGGGTAATTGGGCTGACCCTGAACAGAGGTCGAGTTCCCTAAAGGATCACCGGAAACCTGTGCGCAAGGGAGATTTCGAATAGAGTAACTTGCGGCTTTGGACGTATCGCTACGGTCGTGCGCGGTTTGTATCGTTGATGCCAAAGGCATGGTTTTGCATGAGCGATAGCGACCGTGCGAGATTGAGGAGAGCACGAGTACCTGGCCGCCCCCCGTTTAGATTGCGCGCATCGGGTTCTAGGTCGGCGCTTTGCGCCAAGCATGTGGTCTGCGGATTAAAAACGGTAGGGTTCCACATCGTTTGTCCGGAAGCGCGCCAGGCGAGCGCCGCGCTTTCCGCGTTGCGCAACAAGTTGTATCGCAACATTGCACGCGCGATCGCCAAAATGTTGCGGACGGGTTGGTTCAGCTCCGTTGACATGAAGAGCCGCGAAGCACAGGGGATTTGCGCTACGATTATAGTCATTGGCCGAGCTTGGGCGCTTTTTGAAACCTACCCGATCTGTAAGGGCCGCCTGCCTTGGTTTAGCTCTTTGAAAGGATGCGTGAGCGGACGAGAAAACGTCGCTCTGTGCCATTATCCAGGCTGAACATGCCGCCGCGTCCAGGAACGACGTCCAAGATCAGCTGCGTGTGCTTCCACGCCTCGTATTGAGGGCCGGAAATATAAACATCTGTGCCGTCAACTTCGCCCAGTTTCACGTCCGAGCTTCCAAGCGGGAACTCTCCCTTTGGGTAGCACATGGGCGAGGAGCCATCACAGCAACCGCCGGATTGATGAAACATAACCTCGCCATGCTGCTCCTTGATCTCGCGCAACAGCGCAAGCGCATCTTGGGTCGCGCCGACCGGCGCGTCAGGGTCAATGTTGGCGATTGGGTCATCGTCCGTGACGCAGGTGATAGGGGGCGCAGTTTCCGTCATGTGATCTCTCCGTCAATGCCATGACAGCATGACAGGCGTTTGCGATGCGTCAACGCGGCTAAAGTCTTATAGAGCGCGGATCACTGCGACGACTTCAGGCCGCCTCAAACGCTTGACTGCGGACAAAGAAGCGTTTCCCAGTGCCACTGTCTAAGCTGAAACTGCTGCCGATCCCGTCTATTGCATCGAGCACGAATTGCTTTTCATCCCAGTCCTGCGCGTTGCGGCCATAAACAAAAACCGGAGCGCCGAGGATGGTGCCAAGAAGAGTGTCTTTGTCGCCCACGCGCAACTCACCTAACGGGAGGCACAACGCATCTGCTCCGTTGCTGTAACCACCTTCGTGGTGAAAACTGACGGCCCCGTGAGTGGTTTGTATCTTCTTCAGAAGCTCAATCGCCGCCTCGGTGGCCACCACGCTCCCGTCGGATCCTGCACCCGCCAGAGGGTCACTTAAATCAAAGCCTTTGAAAATCTGGTTCATGCCGAGCCCTCAAATGAATAGTGGCGAGAACCAATGCCTCGCCACCTTCAGTTAGCTCGGTCGGGTGAGTTTAAAAGAAGCCCAGTTTGTTCGGGCTGTAGCTCACCAGCATATTCTTGGTTTGCTGGTAATGATTGAGCATCATCTTGTGCGTCTCACGCCCGATGCCGGACTGCTTGTATCCACCGAACGCAGCATGCGCCGGGTAGAGGTGGTAGCAGTTGGTCCAGACCCGGCCTGCCTTGATCTTACGACCGAAGCGATAGGCCTTGTTGCCATCGCGTGTCCAGACACCAGCGCCAAGCCCGTAGAGCGTGTCATTGGCAATGGAGAGCGCTTCGTCATCATCGGAGAACTTAGTCACGGATACGACCGGGCCAAAGATCTCTTCCTGGAAGACACGCATCTTGTTGTTGCCCTCAAGGATAGTCGGCTCGATGTAGTAGCCTCCGGCCATGTCGCCTGGCATATTGCGCGCCCCGCCGCCTGTGGCGATATTGGCGCCTTCCTGACGGCCGATGTCGAGATAGGACAGGATTTTCTCCTGCTGCTCAGAGCTCGCCTGCGCGCCCATCATCGTATCGCCTTCACGCGGGTCGCCACAATTGACGGCCTCAGTGCGGGCAATCACACGCTCCATGAAGCGGTCGTAAATGCTTTCATGGACCAGCGCGCGGCTCGGGCAAGTGCACACTTCACCTTGGTTCAGAGCAAACATCGTGAACCCTTCCAGGCATTTGTCGAAGAACTCATCGTCTTCGTCCATGACGTCCTTATGGAAGATGTTCGGAGACTTGCCGCCCAGTTCCAGCGTCACGGGAATGATGTTTTCCGTGGCGTATTGCATAATCAGGCGACCAGTGGTCGTTTCACCTGTGAAGGCCACTTTTGCAATGCGATTGGATTGCGCAAGCGGCTTTCCAGCCTCAAGGCCAAAGCCGTTTACCACATTCAGAACACCCGCAGGCAAGATATCAGCAATGAGCTCGCAGAACACCATGATCGTGGCGGGCGTTTGTTCAGCGGGTTTGAGCACCACGCAGTTGCCAGCCGCGAGAGCCGGTGCCAATTTCCACGCCGCCATCAAAAGCGGGAAGTTCCAAGGAATGATCTGACCTACGACCCCCAGCGGCTCATGGAAGTGATAAGCGACCGTGTCAGCATCCAGTTCGCCCATTGTACCTTCCTGGGCCCGAATGCAGCTTGCGAAGTAACGGAAGTGATCAATGGCAAGCGGCAGGTCAGCAGCGCGTGTTTCCCGGATCGCTTTGCCGTTATCCCAAGTTTCGCAAATCGCCAAAAGCTCAAGATTGTCTTCAAGCTTTTGCGCAATGGCCATCAGAGCGTTGGCGCGGTCGGTGACGCTTGTGGCGCCCCATGCATCAGCGGCTTTGTGTGCAGCATCAAGGGCTGCTTCAATGTCAGACGCGTTGGAGCGGGCAATCTCACCGATTACACCACCTGTGATCGGGCTGATGTTTTCGAAATACTGCCCCGAAGCCGGAGCGCGAAATTCGCCGCCGATGAAGTTGTTGTAGCGAGCAGCAAAAGGCGAAGACTTTGCAGTCGCCTCAAGGTTGGTCATCTGATTCATATGGTCCTCCAAACGGTTCCGCGACAGGAATCTCCGCACAAATGTGACGGCGTGATGAGCAGATGGAACCACGTCTCCTCCTCCTAACGTGAGGCGAGAATATGAGGGCCGTCGCGGCGTGACTATTGGACTAAGATATTACGACGATAGTCGAATACCCCTTCTTGGGCGCGGACCCACCAAGGTGCGACGGTGTGATCCTTGGCCGAGAGGAACTCACACGGCTACATTGGATGTAGATAACGATAGGGCGCTTAAAACTTCCAGGTATCGGCAAGCATTAGCGGATTGGTCGCTAATACCTTTGGCTTAGATACACGCGCCTTCGTCCTGTGCTAGCGTTCTAAGATGGACATGTCGACGACAATGCAAGCTGAACACGCGATCTCTTTTGGAAAGGAAGCCTGGGCGCTTGTGATCGACGATCATCCGATGTTCTGCGATGCACTGGAACTCACCCTGGGATCGATCTGCGAATTCTCAAAAATCCGCTCCGCCAACAGCATCGCCCAGGCGGCCGAGCTTATTGATCAAAACGCCAAACCGTCTTTGGTGGTGCTGGATCTCAACTTGCCCGATGTAAAAGGGTTTGACGGCCTAACGCGCATCTTGGCACTGATTGCGCCTGCGCCTCTGGTGGTCGTGAGTTCGGTATCGGAAAATCAGATCGTTGCATCGGTGCTGAAACTGGGCGCATCCGGTTTTGTGGCCAAGCATTCACCCAGGTCGACCTTTCGAACAGCCATTGAGACGATCCGCAATGGGAACACATATGTCCCAGAAAGCTTTGTGGCTTCCGATGTGAATGAGGCAAAGAGCGACGCATTTCACGCTGTGTCATCGCTCACCGCTCAGCAGGCGCGAATTTTGGATCTGATCAGTGAGGGGCTTTTGAACAAGCAGATCGCGCATGAGCTTTCGATTGCGGAGGCAACAGTGAAAGCGCACGTCACGGCGATCATGCGAAAATTGGGAGTGAACAACCGCACGCAGGCGGTTCTTGTCGCAAACGAGGCAAAATTCGAAACCATATTGCCAAATCGCACGCAAACGCATTAGCCTCTCGGGTAACGGGAGGACATTTTGAAAATGAAGGACGAGCTTCGGCCTAGCGCCGAAAGCAAATTCAATGACGTGGCGGGCACTCAGCTTTTGTCGCTGGGATTGAATGCGCACACGCCTCATCTCGCACAGACAATCGTGGATGCGTTCTCAGGTACGTCGCTGGCGCACGCGATCGTGTTTGCCAGCCCGTCTGCTGATTTTGAAGACTTGATCGCATCGCTTCACCAAAGCTTCAGATGCTCGGTCGTGGGCTGCACAAGTGCGGGCGAAATCACCAAAGAAGGCTTTGTCGAAGACAGCGTGGTCGTGATCGGCTTGCCTAACCGCTTTTTCGCAGCCCGGTCCGTTCTGATTGAAAACCTATCGACCAGTAACTTCGATGATCTCAATGACATGCTCATTCAAAATCGGCTGGCGCTGACCACAACCAACCCGCGCAAAACAAACGGGTTTAGCTTCCTGATGGTCGATGGCCTATCACGGCGTGAGGACCAATTGGTTGCGGCGATTTCCCCAGGTCTTTTCGGGTTTCCTTTGTTCGGTGGGTCGGCTGGAGATGGGCTGCGGTTCCAACAAGCGGCTGTCGCCTTTGACGGGCAAATCTATGATGACGCGGCCACGCTCACCTTCGTCGTGACCAATTGCGATGTGCGTGTGTTTTCAGTCAATCACATGGTGCCCGGCGACACCCGGATGGTCGTCACCAAAGCCTCGCCAGCAGAGCGGATTGTTTGTGAAATCAATGATGAACCAGCTGCGATCGAATACGCCAGACTGATCGGGAAGGACCCCAATCAGTTGGATGAATTTACCTTTGCCGAAAACCCCGTCACGGTGCGTGTGGGTGACGAATTTCATGTGCGTGCCATTCAACGCGTTAATGAAGATGGCCATCTGGTTTTCTTTTCCGCCATTGATGAGGGCATGGTCCTTTGCGTTGCCCAAGCGGAAGACATGGCGCAGCATCTGGATGCGGAATTGACCGCGGTGGTCAACGGGAGCTCCGGGGTGGATATTCTGGCCTGCGACTGCATTTTGCGCCGGATCGAGGCGCAAAAATCTCAGACGCGCCACAAGGTGAACAGCGTGTTTACCAAGCACGGCGTCCACGGCTTTTCCACTTACGGCGAGCAGATCGGGCCTTTGCACGTCAATCACACGCTGACCGGTGTCGCACTTTTCCCGCCTCATGCTGGATCGTAGCATGGACGGCCTTGTTAACCCGACAGATACTATTGAGCGACAACGCGACAAGCTGATGAACATCTGCGCGTCCTTGATGCGCAAGGTGGAGCAGAAACCGTCCGAGCAAAGCAGCGCGTTTGTTCAGTTTGAGCGCGCAGCCCTGCTTGACGCAAAGGTGCGCCAGCGCACGGCAGATCTAGAGCGCGCCCTTGATTTACTAAATGAAAGCAACGCCAAACTCGCTGAGGCCAAACGCGACGCAGAGAACTCGCGCACCATTTTAAATGAGGCCATTGAGAGCGTGGATGAAGGTCTCGCGCTTTTCGACGATCATGACCGTCTGCTGCTTTTCAACAGCCGCTTTTGCAGAGACCTCGGTGATGTTCGAGAGCAACTCCGGCTCGGTATTTCGTTTGAGGACTACGTGGATATCGTCAGCTACTCCGAAGAGCTTTACTTGCCGCCCGGTGTCTCGGCCAAGAATTGGGTTTCAAGCCGCATGGCGCGTCACCGCGAGGAACGCGTTGTGTTTAACATCGCGCTTAGCCGTGACCGTTGGATGCAGGTGAGTGAACACCGCACATCTGAGGGCGGCACGGCCATTCTTCAAACCGATATATCCGACGTGATGCGACAACAGCGCCTAGAGCGCGATCAGTTGGTGCACAGCCGCGACAAGATGCTGAGGGCCACCTTGGACCATCTGGCGCAAGGGGTGTGCATCTTCAATCGCAAGGGCAAACTCGTGGGATGGAACCGAGAGCTGGAACGCATGATCCAGATGCCCGCGCGCTACGTTCGGTTGGGCACCTCGTTTTCCGCGATCTTGGAACTCATGAAGGGCAACATGACCTTTGTCGGCGCACGGTCGCGGCAATGGTTGCTTGATTGGTCCCATAAAGAGACAGAACGGCCACCCATTGAGTTTGAACTCAATGACATAAAAGGCTGCATCTTCAGCGTGTTTGCCCAGGAAATGCCGGACCGTGGGTTTGTGATGTCCTTCACCGATATCACCAGCGAACGGCTCTATGCCAACAAACTACGCGATCTCAACAAGACGCTGGAACAGCGCGTCACCGCCCGCACCGAAGAGCTTGGTGCAGCCCTTCGCGATGCAGAACGGGCCAATGTCACGAAGAACCGGTTTGTTGCCGCGGCGAGCCACGATTTGCTACAACCCCTATCCGCCGCGAAGCTCTATATCGCGACCCTTAGGGACAACGCCCCGACAGAAAGCGTCTGCCATATCTCACACAAGGCCCATGGTGCCTTACAGGGTGCGGAAGATATCATTGAAGCGCTTCTAGACATCTCCAAGCTTGATGCGGGGCATGCAACATTCGACATGCGGCCCATTTCAGTGGGCCCCGTTTTGACGTCGCTGCATGATGAGATGCGGCCGCTTGCGGAAAAGAAGGGCCTCACGCTGGAAGTTGTCAGCTGCTCAGCCACTATTCTGTCGGACCCGATGTTTTTCAGGCGCATCTTGCAGAACCTGATCAGCAACGCGATCAAGTATACCGATCATGGCAAAATTCTTGTGGGTGCGCGTCGCAGGTCGGACGGATCGCTGACCTTGGAAGTACACGATACCGGCCCAGGCATCGCCGAAGATGATCAGGAACGCATTTTTCAGGAGTTCGCGCGGCTGGAAAACGATCAGAGCGGCGCGAAAGGGATCGGGCTTGGGCTCGCGATTGTGGAGCGCGCCTGTGACGCTTTGGGGCACGGTTTGCGATTGCGCAGCAGACTGGGCCATGGGTCTTGTTTTGCCTTCGATGTGGATCATCACATTGGGGACAGTTCGCTCGCCTCTCCCTCAGTCGAAGCGAACGCTTTTGGGCATGCCATTTATGGTAAGCTGCTTCTGCTGGTTGAAAATGACGAAGATCTGGCAAACGCCTTGACGCTCAGGTTGGAGCGAGGCGGGGCGCATGTTGTTCATGCCAGTTCTGCGGAAGAAGCGTTGGAGATTTTGGAAGAGATTGAGCTTTTGCCAGATGCCGCGCTTTTTGACTATCAGCTCGGCGCGGGCATGGACGGCGTGGAGCTGCACTGCATTGTGAAATCCCAGTATGAGAAGGTGCCCACGTTCATCCTGTCGGCGGATCGCAGTGCGAAATTGAAAGAGCTTTGCGACACGCATAATCTGCCACTGGTGCACAAGCCCATAGATATTGAGTATCTTCTGCAAGCCTTGGATTGCGTCTTGCGCCCCATTGATCCCATGCGTCAGTAGCCGGTTGCGGGCTCACTTGCTTTGCCGGTTGGCAATCAGATCATCAATCACGCCCGGCTCGGCCAAGGTTGAAATGTCGCCGATATTGGCAAAATCGTTCTCGGCCACTTTGCGCAGGATGCGGCGCATGATCTTCCCTGATCGGGTCTTGGGCAGTCCGGGCGCCCATTGAATGAAGTCGGGCTTTGCGATGGGGCCGATCTCTCGGCGCACCCACGTGGCCAGTTCATCACGCAGATCGTCGGTGTAGCTTTCCTCGGCCATCAACGTGACATAGGCATAAATTCCGTGTCCCTTGATCTCATGGGGCACAGCGACAACGGCGGCCTCGGACACTTTTTCATGGGCCACAAGCGCGCTTTCAACCTCTGCGGTGCCAAGCCGGTGCCCTGAGACATTGATCACGTCATCCACCCGCCCGGTGATCCAGTAGTAGCCATCGCTGTCCCGGCGGCAGCCATCACCGGTGAAGTAATAACCCTCGTAGTCCGAGAAATAGGTCTGCACGAACCGCGCGTGATCGCCGAAAAGCGTGCGCATCTGGCCGGGCCAGCTGTCTTTGATGCAGAGCACGCCTGAGGCCTCAACATCGAGGATTTCACAGCCTGTTTTCGCGTCGAGCACGGCAGGCTCCACTCCAAAGAAGGGCAGTGCGCAGGAGCCTGGCTTGGTGGCTATGGACCCAGGCAGTGGCGTGATCAGATGACCGCCTGTCTCGGTTTGCCACCATGTGTCCACGATAGGAACGCGGCCTTGGCCGACGACGGTGTGGTACCAGTGCCAGGCCTCTGGATTGATCGGCTCTCCGACACTGCCCAAGACCTTGATCTGGCTCAGATCGTATTGCTCCACCCAAGCATCATCTTGCGCCATCAACGCGCGGATCGCGGTAGGGGCTGTGTAGAATTGATTGACACGATGCTTCTCACACACGGCCCAAAACCGGCCCGCATCAGGATAGGTTGGCACACCTTCGAACATCAGCGTCGTCGCCCCGTTGGCAAGTGGGCCGTAAACAAGATAGCTGTGACCCGTCACCCACCCCACATCCGCAGTGCACCAAAAGACATCGCCGTCGCGGTAATCGAACGTGTATTGATGGGTCATGGCGGCGTAGACCAGATAACCACCTGATGTATGCACGACGCCTTTCGGCGTGCCGGTTGAGCCAGAAGTGTAGAGGATGAAGAGTGGGTCTTCGGCGTTCATCGGTTCTGCCGGGCAGTGGCGTTCGGCGGTGTGCATCAGGTCGCGGTAGCTCACATCGCGACCCGGTTTCATGAAAGGATCATCATCGGGCGATGCCACCACGAGGGTGGTCACGTCGCCACAAATGAGCATCGCGTTCTCGCAGTTGGACTTCAGCGCGGTCTTACGGCCACCGCGCATGGATGTATTCGCGGTGATGACCAGTTTCGCGCCGCAATTCTCAATTCTGCCCGCCAAGGCTTGGGAAGAGAACCCGGCGAAGACGACGGAATGCACCGCCCCGATGCGCGCGCAGGCCAACATGGCATAGACGGCCTCGGGGATCATGGGCAGGTAGATGATCACACGGTCGCCCTTTGAAACGCCCAGAGACCGCAGAACATTTGCCAGCTTGCAGACGCTCTCATGCAGCTTTGCATAAGTGATCTTGAGGTCCGTGCCAGGCTCATCACCCTCCCAGATTATTGCGGTTTGGGCGGCACGCGCGGGAAGGTGACGATCAACGCAATTTGTGCAGACGTTGAGAACCCCATCTCTATACCAATTGATCGAGACGTCCGGCGGCGTGAAGCGCACATTCTTGATCCGCTCAGGCGTTTTGATCCAATCAAGCCGCTCTGCCTGATCAGCCCAAAAACCTTCGGGATCAGAGACGGATCGTTGGTACATCGCGCGATAGGTGGCGGCATCTGCATGCGTGCGTTCGACCGCATCGGCTGGAGGCAAGACGGGATTGAGTGCCATAGTCAGGCCCTTCGAAGTTCAATACAGGATCGGGCGCTCCGGCCGGAGCACCATCATCAGATCCACAATGTTAAGGCGCGTGTTTGAATGGGGCAGTGCCTCAAGCGGGCAGTCCGAGCTGATCGATCTCGTCCCAAATCTCGGCAAAAACCTTACTGGCTTTGCCACGCTGTTTGACGGATTTCGCCGCCTCGTAATTGGCAAGAACACCTTCGCCGGTGACGACAACCGCGCCGACCATGCCGGTGCCCACATGGGGCGTGCATACATGCCCGTAAATGCCTGGCACCTCAAAGGTGATCTCAACATCCTCGCCAAGCGCGCCATCCCAAGCGGCTGCGCCTTCTGGGATCATGCCTTTCACAGAAGCCGTGTTGTGCCCGCGATCTGTGGCCATGAAGAGAACTGTATCACCAGGGTCTATAACGGCGAGCCGTGGCAGAAAGATCTGGCGCTGGCGAGGGTCCTCGGGATGGCGGTTGAGCATCTCCACTACAAAGGGCGTGTTGGCGCGCGCAATATAGGGCGCGCAGATCAGCGCCGTGGCAGAGACTATAAGAGTGCGACGTGACAGCAGCATAAGACTTCCTTTCGATTCAAGAGGTCAAACACCATGCGGCTTTGAATACCCCAAGGGCGTCGATACGCCTGGGTAGGCTCCTCCAAAAAACGGTCTATTAGGACCGATTGTGGAATTTTCTAGGATTTGAACGTGCAGCTGTCGATACGGCTTTGGTCGATACGCCTTAAGTCGCAATTTCTGTGTTTTCAGAGACTTAGGCGGCAAGCGTTCCGTTTGAAGAGGCCCGCTCAGGGGATTTCAAGCTCCAAGAGCCACGCCCCGGTTGCGTTCACCTGCACGCGGTATTGCCCAGGTTCATCAATGACATGCTCACCTGCCCCGGCCCCACCGCGGTGCAGGTTTTGAACCACATCACCGTTCTCATCGAGCAGGTAGGCAATCATGATCGCATCACGGCTATGGAACCGCAAAAGGCGAGGCTGAGAGATCTCAAAAAGCTCTGTGACGGCGCTGCCTTTGCCCTCGATGGCAAGTTCGATCGGTGTGGTCAGCGCATCATAGCAAGCCAACCGCCTCTCACTGACAAGAAGCTCGCGACAGAGCTGTAGCTCCGCCGCGAGAGAGTCGGCCGTTGCCGTCCCGTTCAAGGCGCAGACGGCCAGGGAGAAACCCGTTACCAGTCGAAAGGACATCCTGTGCAGTTTTCCATGTGTGCGCCTTCCCAGATGGCGAAGCGGATGTTGTTGTCTTCCATCGTCGCGTCAGCCAAGTCGGCGTTATAGAATTTGGTCTCTTGCAGGTTGGCCGCGCGTATCGTGGCACCGACCAGCCGTATCTTGGGCGCCCAGGAGCCCTCCCACGACACGGCGGTGAGGTTGGCCCCATGCAGTTCAGCACTGGCCAGGCGAGAATAATCGAGATTTGCACCCGTAAAATCGGCACCCCGCGCCTTCATGCCTTGCATTTGCGCTTTGGTCAGAATGGCCCCGCGCAAATCCGCACCTGAGAGGTCTGCACCTTTCAGGACCGAAAGATAGAGGTTCGCACGTGTCAGTTTAGCCCCGCGCAAATTGGCGCCGTTGAGCGCAATCCCACGCAAATCTGTGTGGCTGAGATCAACACCGGGGCAATCGGCGCCCGGCTCCAACGTGCAGCCATCAATGATCAGAGGCCCATCTTGCGGATCATCGGTGTCCACAATGATCGGAAAAGACGCGTGTGCGTCTTTGAGCGGCGACGCGGCATCAGCCCAGGCGGTTGTGGCGAGGGCTGAAAAACAAAGTGTCAGAATAGTTCGCAACATGTCGGTTTGCCTATTGGCGTATGTGGTCAAAGGTCAGGGCCGCACCAAGCTGCGCGGCCCTGATGTAAGGATCGTTTACTCGAGGCTAGACAGCTCATCGGGCACTTCGAAGACCCAGAAGGATCCGCCCTGGCTGACCTGGGTGGTGAGCGTGGCCATATCACCACCCCACAGAGGCACAGCACCGCCGTAACCGGTTGCGATCCCGATGTACTGCTTGCCGTCCATTTCCCACGTGACCGGCATGGACACGATGCCCGAGCCTGTCTGGAACTTCCAAAGCTCTTCGCCCGTCTCAGAGTGGAACGCTTTGAAATATCCATCAGAGGTACCGGTGAAGACAAGGTCGCCTCCGGTGGCCATGACACCAGCCCAAAGCGGGAATTCTTCTTTATGCTCCCACTTCTTCTCACCCGTGGCAGGATCATAAGCGCGCAGCGTACCGATGTGATCGTCGTAAAGCCGCTTGATCCGGAAGCCCTGGCCGAGATAGGCCGCGCCTGCCGAATAGGTGACGTTTTCGGTCCAATAGTCTTCGGTCCAGTTATTGGCCGGTACGTAGAAAAGCCCTGTGTCTTGGCTGTAAGCCATCGGGTTCCAGTTCTTCCCGCCTAGGAAGGGCGGAGTGACCTGGATTGTGGCGCCTTTGGTTTCACCCTCGAGAGGTTTCGGCGGGCGCTGCCCTTCGACTTCCACCGGGCGACCGGTTTCGAGATCGATATGCGAGGCCCATGTGATGTCATCCACGAAGGGGAAGGCATTCAAGAGCGCCGTAGGTTTGTTGATCTTCTCGCTGTCGCGATCCGATAGCGCGTCGATATCGGTCACGTAGAAGAACCCGTTGCGATCCGCATGGGCCGCCGCACGGTGGCTTTCACCTTCGGCGTCGGTGTAGTCAAAGAGCACAAGCTCATTGTTGCCGGAGAAATCCCAGGCGTCATTGGGCGTGTGCTGATAGAAGCCGACGATGTCCCCGGTGGTTGGATCCACATAAGCCTGACCAGAGGTGTAGAGGCTGTCATAATCCTCATAGTTGTCGCCATCTGAGCGTTCCCAAGTGTTCCAAGGCGCCGGGTTGCCCGTGCCCACGATGATGGTGTTGGTTACCGGATCAAAGCTTGCGGATTGCCAAGGGGCACCACCGCCGTGATACCAGGCTTCTTTTTTGTCGGTGCGCTCTTCGTTCATGGGCCAGGATGGGGCCTCTGCATCACCTGTCGTGGTGCTGTCTGCACCGGCCAACGTGCCCATATGGCCTTCCACGAAGGGGCGCATCCAGATCTCTTCACCGGTTTCGAGATCACGGGCAAATAGTTTGCCCACCACACCGAACTCATCACCCGAGGAGCCGTGGATCAGCATCATACGGCCGGTGTTGCCGTCTTTGATGACGGTCGGCGCGCCGGTCATTGTGTAGCCGATTTTGTGATCGGCAAACTTCTTGCGCCACACGACTTTGCCCGTCTCCTTGTCGAGTGCGTACATGGAGGCATCGAGCGTCCCAAAGAAGACCTTGTCGCCATAAATCGCGACACCACGGTTGATCACGTCACAGCAAGGGCGAATGTCATCGGGCAGACGCGCCTCAAACTTCCATTTGCGCTTGCCTGTACGCGCATCAAGCGCCCATACACGGCTGTAGGAGCCGGTGATATAGATCGTCCCGTCATGGATCACCGCCTGGCTTTCCTGGCCGCGCTGTTTTTCATCGCCGAAGGAAAACGCCCAGGACGGTGTCATATGTTCGACATTGTCGGCATTGATCTGATCGAGCGAGGAATACCTCTGAGCGTTGTTGCCAAAACCGTACATCAGCACGTCATCGGTTGTCTCGTGGTCATTGAGAATGTCCTCCCATGTGACATCCTCAGCCATTGCAAGGCCGGTAGCCGCAAAGAGTGCGAATGCACTCGCAGCAGTTGTCCCTAAAAGTCTTTTCATGTCTTCCTCCTCCTCAGGATCAAATGTCAGCCATCACAACAACAGCTCTCTTGGTTACAGCGGATGCGCCAGGGGCAGCGCCTCCTGCTCATAGCCGGTCCAACTCTGAACAACGGACCGGCGATATTCTTCGGGGTTGGCGCCAAGCGTTTCTGTGCCGGGAACAGGCCCTGCGATCATGGCTTCCATCGGGCTCAGGCCCAGCTCTGCAGCCAGCCGCAAGCGGGCATCCGTAGCAACGAGGTAATTGCGCGTCTGCACAAGGGCGGCACTAGAGCGGTGAAACGCCCCGTGACCGGGTATAACACCTGCGAAATCAAACCCTTGAAGCTGATCGAGTGCGGCAAGCCATGTCGGAATGTCGGCGTCCGGGAAGGTGGCCGCCCGATTGAGAAACAGAAGATCGCCAGCAATCAGTATGCCCGTCGCTTGATCAATGATCACCAAATCGGCGTCTGAATGGCCCGACATTGGGATCAAGGTGAGGCGGCGCCCGCCAATATTGATGTCACCACCCTCAAGCGTACCGTTCGGGATGACAGGCGTGGTGCCCGACATCCAAGAGCCCAAGATGTGATAGAGCGCTTCAGAATAACCTTCCGCGTTGCGATCACATTGCGCAGCACAGGCGGGGAGACACAGAATGGGGCCATCCTGAAAGGCCAAGTTGCCAAACCAATGATCGGGGTGATTATGCGTGATCAGCGTCATCGCCACGCCCCCTAAAGCCTGATCCGCAAAGGCCCGGATCGACGCACCCATTTTGGCGGTGGACCCGGTATCAATGACGACCGCGCCTTCCGGGGTTTCCAAAAGGACGATATTGCAAATGGCACCGCCATTGCTGGGTGCAAAACCGTCTTGCGCCCCTTCAATCAGCCAAACGCCCGCATCAACCTGTGTCGGGCTCAGACCATAGGTCTTGGCAGCCGCTGGCATCGACATGGTCACGGTTGCACAGGCAATGCCAGATTTCAGAACGGTTCGACGATCAAGGAACGGGCGATGCGTCATGCGCTTGTCTCCACGCGGCCTTCAAAGATGTAGCCATTGTTGTCTCTGGCGCGGATGATCACGTCGTCTGAAGCAAGCTCTTTGGGCAAGAGCAGCGTTAAAACCGGGTTTTCTTCAACCGGCTCGCCCAGCTCAAGGCGGCAGATCTCTTTCCCGCTCAAATCTTCAACAAGCAGATCCGTGAGGTGATGAGCTGGCAAACCGGGGGCCAGCCCTGTGTCTTGCGGATGGCGCAGCCAAATGCGCAAGCGCCCTGTCTCAGACCAAAGCTTGGCGCGCAATTCGCCGAAGCCGTCTTGCCAATCCGGTTGATCATGGGCCAAGGCAGGCGCGGAACACCCGCCGCCTATTGCGGACACGAAATGCGCGCCCATAGCCCAAGTACCATCCGCCAGTGCCACGGACGCCCTGAGCGGCCCGCCCACTTCATATTTCACGCCAAACCCAACGAGTGGCAGCGCCCTTCCGCAATAAAAGGTCATGGTCCAGGGAAATGGGCTGTAATCGATGGTGATCACGATCTTTTCGGCCGCATCGAGCGCTGTCCCATCGACCAAGAACGGGACATGCGTTTGATCTTCGGCATTTTTGGGACCAAGCACGAGAACCCTGGGATCATTTTGCCAATAAGCAGGATCGCCGAGGATTTCTTCGCGATGCCAGGGCCACATACCGCTGTCATAGGGATCGTCATGCGCCCCCAGCACTGCAGGCTGAATGTCAGTGGAGCGACCAGGCAGAAGATGGGTGAGCAGCTGCGCCATAGCGTTCAGTTCCTCAAAATACCAAGCATGGCATCCAGAGCGGCTTCCACCCGCGGCGGATCAGACTTGAGAAGATGACCCGCCTCATCAAGCGCTGTGACGGACTTTGGCGCACCAGATGCCGCCTCAAAGCTTGCGCTCATTTCAAACAAAGCGTCCGCAACTTCGGCTGCTTGTGACGGGTTGCTCTTGAGGGCTTCAATCCGGGCATTTATCTCCTGGATCTCAGATTTGCGGGCGACAAACTCCTGATCATCAGGCCGTGTTTCAACGTAAGTCCTGATTGCCCAGATCGCTTCCTGGTTCAGAATGTTGTCAAAGGGCGGCATCTTCACTGCGCCATTTTGCTCAACGCCGTGCAACACCCGTGTGAGGTACCATTCGTCGCCCCATTCATCCGCCTCGAGATATCTCAAATCTGGGGCCAACCCGCCTGAAATGGCCTCTAGCCCGTGGCAGCGCGCGCAGTTGCTGTTGTAGCCAGCGCCGCCGATGGATACGGCCGCCATCATCAATTCCGCATCCGCTTCGCGCCAAGGATTCTGCGTTGCCATCTCAGATGGCAATGTGGGCAAACCAGTGGTGTCCACAGCCTGTGGGGCGGCATCTCCGTGCCCCAAAACGGCCTGAGCGATCATAGTTGAAATTACGGCAATGGGAATAGCTGTTCGCAACATTCTGGCTGTCCTCCTCACGAGCTTTGACGCGCGACACATCATTTCGTCTAGCTTGTCCAAGTTTCGAAACGAGCGCTATTATCCAAAGGTCTTATGCACGGGAGGCAAGAAGAGATGCGAAAATTAATAAATAAATACAGTATTTTAGCGGTTGTCACCTGCTTTGGGCTTGGTGCAGGCTCGGGTTTGGCGGACACAACGCTCTTTGCCGAGGACACAGGTTTTCGGATCGCAAAATACCGCGCGCCCGTGCCAGAATCGCCGCCGGGAGTCGCCGCCATTGACGTGGCTCGTGTCATGCAAGAACGCTCCGCCAACGCCGTTTTAATCGACGTGCGGCCCGTCAAGATTTTTGAGATCAACGAGGACGGAACATGGATTGTGCCGGAACCCGTAAAGACCATTCCAGGGGCGGTTTGGTTGCCCGGAATTGGTTTTGGTGAGATCGAAGACTGGGCAGGCTCCTATATGGAAACCAGCCTTCAGCAGATCGTCAGAGCCGGCGAAACGGTCATCGTCTTTTGCCGAATTGATTGCTGGCATAGCTGGAACGCGGTTCAGCGAATCGCGGCACTTGGTTACGAGGTGCGGTGGTTCGATGGCGGGGTTGAAGCCTGGGAAGATGCAGGAGGTACGCTGGTTGCATCAACGCCTTGGCCTGTGATGCGGTAGGCGAGCGCGCCAACAAAACAAAGCACGCCATGCATGACGTGGCCTTTTTGCGCGCTCTACACCCAAAGTCGAATACGCAGACGGCCGATTCCTTCCTAAGCTGGCATCACAACTGGAGGAGATAGCTATGAGCTGGAAAAAACCAATTGTCCGCGAAGTACAGTGTGGAATGGAAATCAACATGTACGGGCCCGGCGAGGATGATGAGCGGGATTTCGATCCTGATCGTCGCTACAAAAAGTAACCGGCACGCCTGACCTGAACACCGATGAAATTGCGTGTGCTCGGGGCCGGAGCCGGGGGCGGATTGCCTCAATGGAATTGCGGGTGTCGTAACTGTAACGATGCCCGCAACGGTCTTATCCCAACCATGAGCCAATCCTCTGTCGCGGTTTCTGCCGACGATCAGCATTGGGTGCTGCTCAATGCCTCGCCCGACCTGCGGGAACAGTTGGCGCGTGATCTGACCTTCACACCCAAATCACTTAGGGCGTCACCCTTGGATGCGGTCGTTCTCACGAATGGGGACATTGATCACATCGCGGGGCTTTTGACCCTGCGCGAGAAAAGCGCTTTCACCGTCTATGGCACCCGAGATGTTTTGAGCATCATTGAGGCAAACAGCGTCTTTCGCGTGCTTGACCCGGAATATGTCACGCAAAGGCCCTTTGCTGTTGAGGCGGCGTTTGACCCGGTTCCGGGTCTTACGATCACGCCGTTTTCTGTGCCTGGAAAGGTCGCCTTGTTTCTTGAAGGAGACACAGTGGAGTTGGCAGAGATTGGCGAAATGACTGTCGGACTGATGCTGCAAACGGGCGAGGCGACGGTCGCTTATGTGCCGGGATGCGCTGCGCTGCCGGATTGGCTGGTCGAGCGTCTGAACGCGGCCGATGTCGTGCTGTTTGACGGTACCGTTTGGGAAAATGATGACATGCAGAAAACTGGCACGGGCGAGAAAACTGGCGCGCGCATGGGACATATCCCAATGACAGGACACAGTGGCAGCCTTAATCGCCTCGCTGATCTCACAGCGCGCAAAATCTACATCCATGTCAACAACACGAACCCTGTTTTACAACCCAACGGCCCAGAGCGACAGGAGATCAGAGCGCAAGGTTGGAAAATGGCCTTTGATGGAATGGAGATCACAGTATGACCAGGCACATCCCTAGCCGTGATACGTTCGAGGCGCGCCTGCGCCAGATCGGAGCGGATCGCTACCATGATAAGCACCCCTTCCATCATTTGCTGCATTCGGGCGGCTGCACCCAGGATCAGGTGCGTGCTTGGGTGATCAACAGATACTACTATCAGTCACGCATCCCGATGAAGGACGCTGCGTTCATGTCGCGCGTGTCGGACCCAAATTTGCGGCGCGCCTGGCGCTGCCGGATTGAGGATCACGATGGCACAGAACCCGGTACTGGCGGGATCGCGCGCTGGCTCAAACTCGCCGAAGGGGTGGGGCTTGATCCCGACTACGTCACTTCTGAGGTCGGTATCTTGCCTGCGACCAAATTTGCCGTGGATGCCTACGTGCGGTTTGTGCGTGATGAGCCGTTGCTCGCCGCTGTTGCAGCCTCTTTGACGGAGCTCTTTGCCACCCGAATCCACAAACAACGGATCGCGGGACTTCTTGCCAACTACGACTTCGCCAATCCGGAGACCATGTCTTACTTCCAAAACCGGTTGTCAGAAGCACCCAAAGATGTGGCCTTCGGGCTCGAATGGGTGCTGACAGAGGCCAAAACCGCGGCTGATCAAGATATGGCCTGCCGCGCGCTGACCTTCAAGACGGATGTGCTTTGGGCGCAGCTGGACGCGCTGTACGGAGCTTATGTTACCCCAGGCGTCGCACCGCCCGGCGCGTGGCAACCCGGGGAGGGCCTGCTGTGATCAGCCGCAAGGACGTGCCATTTTTGCCGCGTGGTGTGCGCCTAAAACACGATAGGGTGCGCGGCTTTGATGTTTTGTTGGGGCCCGAACGCGTCGTCACGCTGGATGAAATTGGCAAGAGCATCCTCGACTATGTGGACGGAGCCCGCGATGTAGCCCGCGTGGCAGAGGCGCTGTCCGCCAAATACAGCGCGCCCAAAGAGGTGATTGAGCCTGACGTGCAAGCTTTCATGCAAGATTTAATCGAGAAAGGGTTCGTGCATGTCGCCCCGTGATGAAGCGCATAGCGGCTCTTTCGTCGAACGGCAGGCCCGCCCCGCAATCAACCCGCCTATGGCAATGTTGGCTGAACTCACGCATCGCTGCCCGCTTGCCTGCCCTTACTGCTCAAACCCCACTGAGCTGTTGTCCCGGGACACCGAGCTTTCGACGGAAAACTGGATAGAGGTTTTCCAACAGGCCGCCGAGATCGGTGTGTTGCAAGTGCATCTCTCGGGAGGAGAGCCCGCCGCCCGGCGTGATCTGGTCACGCTTGTGAAAGCGGCGCGTGATGCTGGGCTTTATACCAACCTGATCACATCCGGGATCGGCCTGACAGATCGCCGCCTAGAAGAGCTCGATGATGCTGGCCTTGATCACATCCAGCTTTCACTGCAAGGCGTGACTGCGGAAATTGCTGATAGGATCGGCGGCTACAAAGGCGGGTTTGACCGCAAAATGCACGTGGCCGAACGCATCTGCGAGATTGGCTTTCCCCTGACACTGAACGCTGTGATGCATCGCGAAAACCTGCAGGATTTGGATGCCACGATCGAGATGGCCCGCCGCCTTGGCGCGCGCCGCATCGAAATTGCCTGTGTCCAGTTTCAAGGCTGGGCGCTCATGAACCGATCCGCTTTGCAACCCACGCGCGCGCAAGTGGATGATGCCAAACGCATCGTGAAAAGTGCGCAACAGCGCCTCAAAGGTCAGCTCGTGATTGATTTTGTGCCACCAGACTACTACTCAGATTTCCCCAAATCCTGCATGAACGGTTGGGGGTCAACAGGGCTCAATGTGACGCCAGATGGCTCTGTGTTGCCGTGTCACGCAGCCGCGACCATCCCTCATCTGACGTTCGAAAGAACGCCCGACCGCTCTCTCAGAGATATCTGGTATAACAGCACGGCCTTCAACGCTTACCGAGGCACAGATTGGATGCCAGATCAGTGCAAAAGCTGCGAACGTCGAGACATAGATCACGGCGGGTGCCGGTGCCAAGCAATGGCCATTCTCAACGATCCCAATGCCGTGGACCCGGTATGCCAAAAGTCGTGCGGGAGAGCCGTTTTGGATTTGCTCTTAGAAGCGGAAACAGAAATTGAGGAAAGGCCACAATATATTTTCCGGAAGCTGAAAACTGGTAGGTCAAGTTGAACAAAAGCGCCGCATGTCTAGAGAAAGGCGATTCACTTAGCCCGGCGCGAAAACAGGTGGATGTCGGCTTCGGGTCGCTAAGATCTTATGATCCGAAATACGGCCCACTTCGCGAGGCCCTTCGCGCCGCAGTTGGAGCATTTGGCTTTGGACAAGGCAACCCGAAGAGGCGTCGAGGGATCAAACCGTTTGCTAAGCTGCGGTTTAAAAAGCGACGCGTCCCGGTCACAGGCCGAACAGGTGAGGCGCACCTCATGCCAATCCCGTAAGTCACGGATCTTTACCTCATCATTTGACCCAAACTCCGGGGAATTCGATCTGCCCGCCGCCCGCACTTTAGTACTGAGGCACTTTTTCGCCGCGGGCGGCGTGATCACATGCGATCTCAATGCGCTTTGAGCGTGTGGCGTCAGTCTTGGCGCTTGCAATCCAACGCAGGATGTTGCGGCGATAGGATGGTGCAGCGCCATCCCACCAGCATTTTGCATGATGCTGCCTGAGGGCTTTCACAAGATCCTCGGGTTCTTGCAACGCGTCGACTTTTGCCATCGCATTCCATTTGCCCGATTTCTTTGCCCGCAGAATGGCCGCGCGTCCTGGGTCTTGCATCAAACCTTCGACTTCGAGACGCGCTGCCCGGTCTTTGTAGGTCTGCGCCCAAGCCTGTTCTTTGCGGGGTGCCAAGAGCTGCATTGTACGATCATCATCAAGCTTCATGCGACGCCCATCGACCCAGCCATAGGCGATCAACACATCCAACACGGTCTCACGCGACATGTATTTGTCACCATGTGCGGCCTTCCACGTCACCAGCCAAATGGCGTCTTCTTGCGCATAATGCGCGGCCATCCATGCCCACAAGTCTTCGGCAGATTGCACTTCGACATGCTCAAATCGATCCGGATCATGGCTCATTTTGCAGGCTCGGCAAAAGTCAAAAGCGGCATACAATCTCGGGCCAGGGCGTCAATATGATCAATCACATCGCCAGACAGCCAATCGTCTTTTGGAATGTCCTGACGCACCATGAGAGACTTGAGTTTGATCGCGTCGGCATGGCGGTGCTCAGCGTGGTCTGTGAACCCTTTTGGCATCGAGCTCAGTGACATGGAGCGGTCCAGCTCGCGGCCCGTTGCGTGGAGCGAAGAGAGCACTTTGTCGAACATATCTGCGCGTTCCAGCATGGCATCACGCATCGGCCCCAGCTGCTTGGGCGACAGATTGTAAAAACCCGCCACGGCAAAACCACCGGTGGCATCCAGATGAACATATAAGATGCCCGAAAGCTCTGATTTGGTGCCGGAAGGGCTCAGAAGCCCGGCGACATTCGTTTTGTAGGGCGATTTGTCTTCGGAAAATCTGACATCCCGGTTCATCCGAAACATCGTTGATTTGCCACCCTGCAAGGGCCGCTTCGCATCAGCCAGCCGATTTGACAGTGCCGCGAGAAGATCGATAAAGGGTGCCTCCACGTCCGATTTGAACCGTTTCTTGTGGGCGTTAAACCAGTCTCGATTGTTGTTCTGCTGAAGCTCACTCAAGAAGCCAAACGAGGCCTCAGAGAACCCATGAGATAGGGACATCGGTTTGTCCTTTCTATTCGGCGGCGAGGCGAAGCTCATCACGTGGAGATCCAACCGATGATGCGGAGCCCTTGGAGGCATGCTCTGCTTTGCGTTCGCGCCGGAGGTAGGTGTGATAAATTGCAGGTATGCCGATCAAAGTGAGGATCGAGGCAAAGCCCAAGCCCGCCATGATCGTCACGGCCATAGAGGCAAAGAACGCATCGGATAAGAGGGGCGCCATCCCGAGGATCGTTGTAACGGCGGCCAACGTGACAGGGCGCAATCGGCTGATGGATGCAGCAACGATTGCCTCACTTTGTGGGCGCTCCTCTTTTTGCGCGTCGATCTCTTCGACCAAAACGATCGCATTTTTGATGAGCATTCCAGAGAGGCTAAGAAGGCCCAGAAGTGCGGTAAAGCTAAACGGCAGCTGCGCAAACAAAAGCCCTAGCCCAACCCCCGTGACCGCCATCGGCACAACCGTCCAGATCACCAGCGTTTGGCGCAACTTCCCAAACAGAAGCAGCGTTATCAGAAACATGGAGCCGAAGGCCAACGGCATCTGCTTTCCGAGGCTTGCTTGCGCGGTGGAGGCGCTTTCATATTCGCCACCCCATTCCATGCGGTAGCCCGGGGGTAGCTCCATCGCTTCAATCGCGGCGCGCACCTCGCCAAAGGCTTGCGGTGGGAGGACGTCAGGCAGCGCGAAGGCCTGCACGCTGATCGTGGGCACTCGATCACGCTTTTGGATCACCACATCGCGGGCGATCACGTCAAAGCCATCGACCACCTGAGAAAAAGCCGTAAAGCTGCCTGTCGCAGGCGCATAAATCGGTTGGTCAATAAGCTCACTGCCCGAGAGCTGTTCCTCACGCGGTGTGCGGATCATGATCGGGATCAACCGGTCACCCTCTCGGACAACGCCGGCTTGAACCCCATCGGTCGCAAGTGCCAAAGCTTGGGCCACGTCACCGCGCGAGATGCCCAAGGCTTGCGCGCGTTCCTCCGCGAAATTGGGTTGCGTGACCAATTCTCGTTCCCGCCAGTCCGTGCGTTCGACCATCAAAAGATCGGTCTGCGTCTCAAAGATCTGCTTGGCGTCGGCGGCCAGTATGCGCAACGTTGCAGGGTCGGGCCCGCTAAGGCGTATTTCAACATCTGCGCCCACGGGTGGCCCGTAAATGATTTGCTGCACGCGTGTTTCTGCCCAGGGAAGCGTCTCACGCGCTGCCACGATCAGGTCGTCGCGCAGGGCTACAATCTGGGTGTGATCTTCCACGCGGGTGACAATCTGTCCATATGTCGGATCAGGGTCTTCTGGCGTATAGGTCAGCATGAAGCGCGTCATACTGGCCCCCACCGTGGTGGTCGCGGACACAACTTCTGGACGCTCCAAAAGCCAGCTTTCGATCTTGGCCAGGTCATCCGCAGCCGCATGAATCGTGGTGCCCTGCGCGGCTTGGTAGTTCAAATACACAAGTGGCGTGGTTGCCGGCGGAAAGAACTGTTGTTTCACAAAACCCATTGCGCCGACACCGGCTACGGTTGCGCCAATGAGCGCGATGATCACCAACCAACGCACCCGAAGCACCCCGCGCACGACAGAGCCATAAGCTCTGAAAAAGAACGTAGCATAAGGATCTTTATCGTGATCACCCCCGCCCGACTTGAAGAGGTAGCTTGCCAGGAGCGGCGTCACGGATACCGCCAAAAGCCAAGACAGCAAAAGAGAGATGCCAATCACCGCAAAGAGCGTGAACAGAAACTCGCCCGAACTGTCCGGGCTGAGGCCGATCCCAGCGAACGCAAGAATGCCTATGATTGTGGCACCAAGCAGCGGGATTTGCGTGCGGCTGGCCACGTCAACGGCCGCATCGACAGCCCTACGCCCCCGACGCATCTGCACCTGCATGCCTTCGGCAACGACGATGGCATTGTCCACCAACATGCCCATCGCGATGATAAGCGCCCCAAGCGAGATGCGTTCGACCTTGATGTCAAATAGGTTCATGAAAAAGAACGTGAACGACACCGTCAGCAAGAGAGATCCGCCGACAACCACAGCCGCGCGCCAGCCCATGAAGAGTGCCAAAACCCCAATGACCACGCCCACGGACATCGCCAGGTTCAGCAAAAACGCATCATTGGCCTCAGCCACCACACGGTGTTGTTCATAGATCGGTTCAAGCGTGACACCGGCGGGCAAGAGCGGCAGGATTTCAGCAAGCCGGGCTTCCACCGCATCACCTACAGTTACGATGTTGGCCGAGGTAAGGCCCGCCACCCCCAGCGTGAACGCTTCAACCCCGTTATGGCGGATGATCTGGCGCGGTGTATCGACCCTGTCGCGCGACACGGACGCCACATCAAGCAGATTTATCACCTGACCCTGAAATCCGAAATTGAGCTGCGATATGGCGCGACTGCTGTCCTGTGTCGCCGGCGCCTCTGTGCGTAAATCGGTACGTCCTTGTCCCAATGCACCGGTTGGCTCGATGTTGTCGGCGGATGCCACCGCACCAAGCAACACGTCGGGCGGAATGCCAAGCTCGTTCAGTGTGACGCTGGAAGGTTCGACATAAATGGCTTCTTCTGGCAGACCCAAAACCTCTGCATTTGCCACGCCATCAACGGTCAAAAGCTCGCGGCGTAAGAACCTGGCCATTTCCCACAGGTCTGCATCCGTGTAACCTTCTGCGGTAACGGCATAGAGCAAGCCGAAGACATCGCCGAAATCATCATTCACTTGCGGTGGTAACGCGCCCGGTGGCAAAGCACCTGCAGCGTCTTGCACACGATCGCGAAGATCATCCCACACTTGCGGCAGTTCCGAGCCATCATAGGTATCCTTGATCATCACTTCGATGACCGACACACCCGGTCGGTTGGCTGATGTGATGTGGTCCACCTCGCCCATCTGCTGCAATTCAGCGGAGAGCACCTCTGACACTTCTTCAGAGACTTCCTGTGCCGTGGCACCGGGATAGGGCGTGATAACCAGCGCGGATTTGAGCGTAAAAACCGGGTCTTCCAGTTTGCCGACGCTCAGGTATCCGGCGGCACCGCCAAACAGGCAGAACAAGATCAAGAGCCAAGTATATAGAGGCTTTTCAATTGAAAAACGCGCGATCTGCACCGTCTCACGCTCCTGTCCCGGATAGGCCCAGATAGCGTTTCACATGCGCGCCATGCGCCACGGCGTGCGCCCCCACTTCAACAATCTCAACACCAGGCTCCAGGCCTTGAATGGACATTGTTGATCCTGTCGGCGCTGCAACGGTTACCGGGGCATGCACAGCCTTCAGGCCGCCATCGGACGTTTCAATCATGACGACATACTGCGTTCCGTCTGGCGCGGTCGCGATCGCAGTTGACGGTATGATGTGGCCGCTTGTTTCGGCGGTGGTCGTTCCCCTCACCTGCATGGTTTGGCCCGGACGCAAAGTTTTTGCGGCGTCAGGATCAATGGCCAAGGATACCGTGTAGCTTTGTCCAATTTCGCCTGTCTCTGCACGAAACTCCCGGAATTCTAGCGGTATCGTCGCCTGTTGCCCTGGAACCGCCCCCACGAATGTCACGTCTCTTACATCCCCGATCTCTGCCAGCAGACGTTCTGGCAGGTCAAATTGGACGCGTAACTCCGAAAGATCATGGAGCCGGACAATGGGTTGCCCCGGTTCTGTAAACGCATGTGCGCTTGCGATCCGATCTGACACCTGCGCGTCAAAAGGGGCGAAGATATGGGCGTCTTCACGTGCGGCGCGTGCGTCTCGCAGCTCAACTTCGGCTAGGTCAAACGCCGTTTGCGCATCCTCTACGCGTACTTGAGACGCCACGCTTTTGAGTGCCAGAGATTGCGCTCGGCTCAGGGCACGACGTGTTTGCTCATAGGTCAATTCAGCGCGTTCAACGCGGCGCTCAAACGGGTCCAAATCTAGGACACCGATCAGAGTGCCCTGAGGCACGAAAGCACCTTCCGGCGCCTGTAGCGTTTCAATCTGGCCGCCGACCTCAAAGGCCAAAGACACCGTATCTTTGGCCGTGATGCGCCCAAAAAACTGCCGCTCAATCATAACGGTTGGTTCAGGCACCAGCATAGTGCGAACCGGCAGTGGCCTCTCTGATGCGTCTTCTGCCCAAACCTGCCAAGGTGCAAAACACAGCGACATTGCAACGAAGGCTGTCCGCAAGAGTTGTTTCGGCATATTTTCGATCCTAGGTAAGAGAGAGTGTATCAACCGACCGTTCGGTAGGTAGCCGTTGCGCAAAGAAGGTCAAGACGCATGTCACAAGAAAAGCCAACCGTTGATCGTCGGTCCGAAATCATTGAGATCGCCACCGGGCTCTTCTTGCAGACGGGGTTTGCTGGCACGCCCATCAGCGCCGTTGCGTCCGCGTGCGGCATAACAAAAGCAAGCCTCTACCATCACTTCACCGGCAAGGATCAACTTTTTGCAGCCTGTGTGACGCATGGGTATGGAACCGCCTTGGAGGAGGTTCAAAAGATCGCGCGTTCAGATACGGACCCTGAGACAAAGCTTCGGCACGTCATTGATGTGCTTTATGATGTGACTGTTACGTCGTCTGTTGGCAAAATGTCCCCGCTCATCGCAGAGGTCTCTCATGCTTTTCCGGGCGTCGCGCAATCTTTTCATCAAGATTACATTTCTCCTCAAGAAAAACTGATACAGAGCATCGTCGACGAAGGCGTTGAGCAGGGTGTGTTCAAAACCCAAGATCCGCGCCTCTTGATGCACATTCTAATGGGCCCAATTGTGACCCTTTCACTGTCTCGGCAGATGTTCGGAGCGCTGGAGGACTTGGACAGTCATTTTCCAATTGAGGACCTCAAAACCGGTCATGCTGAAATGCTGATACAGTCCCTAAAAAGGGGTGGTACCTAAACAATTGAGTTGCCTCTATGCAGGCAGCGACCGCTGACATTTAGCGGTGAAACGAGCGACAGGTCTTGGTCGTAACAAATCCGACGCTTATTTACTGGAAATGGTGCATGTGAGAGCACAAACCTCGAACCAAACCGGCCTCAAGTAGCCGAAGGCGGTAGGTCAAATAAAAGTGGTGCCTCAAGAGGGACTCGAACCCCCGACCTTGTCCTTACGAAGGACCTGCTCTACCAGCTGAGCTATTGAGGCATTCCGGGCCCTGCTATGGCCCTTACTTGTTCCAATCCTTTGACGCGAACTCTTTGGTTTCGCAAGTCATTCCTGCTGGGACCAGCTGATGACATAACATGGTTTTCCACCTAAGCGACCGCCGCAGTGTGAGGCGGCGATATAGCACCCGGGCAAACCTGCGCAAAGAATTAATTCTTGGCAGGTTCTTTTTGCGCGTCCTCGGTGCCAGCGCTTGGCACAGCCTCCGAAACCTGCGCCTCAGCGTCATCCGGCATTTCAACCGTTTCCGCGTCCACGATCTCATCGTCGCTTTCGGTCTCAGCACTGTGATCTTCTATGGCTCCAACAATCAAAGGCAGCATTTCTATCCCGGTTGATGTCGTAACCTCAGAAACCGGGGGCGCGCGCCAGCTCAGGCTGTCGAAGGACCCGCAGTTTTTGCAGATCGCACGCCATTCGGCGTGAATATGTTGGCACACATCACAGACCCAGGCCGGCCCGCGTGGTGCGGTGAGTGCGCGTGCCAGCCAGCCTTTAACAACAGCATCAGACGCACCCTCGCCACGTTCAATGGCGGCCATGATGGTCAGCGCCCTGGCGTCGGGTTCGTGCTCCACAAGCGGGGCGACAGCACGTCGCGCGGCTGGGAAATCTTCTGCTGAAATATGCAGCTCAGCTTGCACAAGTTTCGTCTCGCGGTGGTCGGGTTTGAGCTTGAAAAGCTTAGTAAACCGCTTCAAGCGCGCCTCTGGCGTCTCGTCTGGTTCAATCTCGGCAAAGGCTGCGGCAAGATCTGGATGCGGGCTAACGCCCCAAGTTTTGCGAATGATACCGGCGGCTTTGCGCGTGTTGCCCTTGGCGACGAACGCGCGCGCGGCCATAGCGGCGGCTGGGATCAGATCGGGTGAGAGGCGATTGGCCTCAATGGCAAAGGCATCAGCTTCGTCCTGTTTGCCGTCTTCGCGCTCTGCCATCGCCTCTGTCAAAGCCAAAACAGCATCGCGGCGCTTGTGCAGATCGCGCGGCATCGACCCGTATTTGAGCTTGTTGCGCAGCGTCTCCCGCGCGCCTTTCCAATCAGCGTGTTTGGCCTGCAGCTGCAGCAGCGTATCCTGCGTTTCCACGTGGCGGGGTTTGAGCGCAAAAGCGGTCTCCGCCAGTTTCAGCGCCGTTTCAGTATCCCCATCGGCAAGCTTCTGTTTCATGATCCCGCGCACACCAACAAAGCGGGTTTTCTCATTCGTCAGCAGCCGCTTATAGACCTCTTCGGCCTTTTTGCGGTTGCCACTCATTTCCGCGGCTTGTGCGGTCAGAAGATTGGTCAATGCAGGCTTGCGCAGATACCGCTCCGCCTTGGAGGCTTTGGTCAGCGCCAGATCCCCTTCGCCGCTGGCCAGCGCCATCATTCCTTCGGACAGCGCGCGATAGCCTTTTTCCTGGCGCGACCGGTCAAAATAGCGCGAAATTGCGGTTTCATCCCCATTGATGAAGCGCAAGACAGCGATCAGGAAAGAGGCCAGCTTTAGGAACACCCAGATTGAGACGATCAACAGAATAAGGACAATCGCGGTTTTGAAAGGCGTGAGAACAAATTCCTGGCCAGCCATCTGAATTGTGACGCCGCCATCCAGCTCAAGCAGGTAAACCGCCCCAAAGCTCGCCGCGATGACGAGGCCGATAAAGACGATGATTTTTGTGACGGACCAGAGCATTCGAATTCCGATACTAGTTCAAACTGTCGCTAAGCGTTTGTGCCGCGTTCACAGCGCTGGCGCGGGCTGAGGCCAGCTCTGCCCAAGCAGACATGGCCGGTTGCGCCACCTCAGGCAATGTTTCCAATTCAGCCAGCGTATCCGCGAGCCGCCCTTCGCGCAGGGCCGCTTCGGCGCGGGATAGGACCGCATCGGTGCTGTCGCCTTCTTGCGGCGTCAAAGATCGCGCACCAAGCTGAGACCGCAAAAATCCAGAAAGTCCCCCGGTCTCACCCGCTTCTGAGGCGGCTTCGCGATCGGCTGTGAGTGCCGCACGCGCGGCATCAGGAAAGCTTTCTTGCAGGCTGGCCAAGCTTGTGACCCCATTGGCGGCGTTTTGGGATAGGATATCAGGCACGCTCACGCCCAAATCGCTTAGCTCCGCTGCCGCCGCTGCGAAAGAGGCGCCGGTGTCCAGCGCTGTTTGCACCCGTGTCATGGCCGCGCGTCTGAGTGTCGCTTCTGCGGCTGAGCGCGCACTGGCCTTGGCGGCTTCATTTTCCGCTTCCAGCGCGGCAATCGTCGATTTCAGTTGATCCAGATCGTCCAGAAGTGCCGGATCCGTCTCAGCTGCGGCGCCAGGCGCGCGGTTTTCGAGCGCGGTGACCCGGGTTTCCAAAGCTGATAACGTGTCAGATACGGTGTCCAATTGGGAGGTGAGCCCGCTGAGGTCAGGAGGTTCGCTGGCCTCGGGGATGGACGCGGCGAGCTCGTCCAGACGCCCACTTTGGACCTCGATTGACTGTTCGATGCCGGACAAATCAACGGGTTCGGGCGGAGGGGTTTGGTTCAGGCCAAAGCCAACATATGCCGCAAAAAAGCCGATCGCGCCTGCAATCACACCTCCAAAGACAAGCGCGATTGGATTGCTGCTTTGTCGTGGCGTGTCTTCTGATGCGGCTGCGCTGGATACGTCTTCCTTGGCAGATGGGCTGTCGTTGGTTTCGACGGTTGTTTGCTTGGCGGTGTTTTGGTTCGCAGTGACCCCCGCGTCCTCCGCGCTTTCGCTGGCGGCCGTCTCGCTGGTTTTGAGGTCTGCATCGGGGCTATTTGCGTCCTTTTTGGTGGTGTCAGCGCTGCTTTCGGCAATTTGCGCGTCGTCCACCTTGCCAGTTGGCTTTTTGCGCCGGGCCGAAGGTTTGGCTGCAGACGCCTTTCCCTCTGAGGGTTTTGCCCGCGACGGTTTTTCCTCAGACGATGTTTCTTCTGACAGTTTGCTTTGCGGCGGCTTTTCTTGCGACGGGTTGCTCTCTGCCGCTTTTTTTGCCGCCGTTTTGCCCGATGTAGTGTTTTTGGCCACGTGAATCACCTTACTCATGCGGGGTGTGCTGCCCACTTGGCGACACTACTGCGCTGTCTTATCCTGCTCAAGTCGGTTCCCGCCAGATGCGCTGAATAGGACAGCCTGCGCCATGCGCGCTGCATCGGGTTTGGGCAATACCATCATATCTGCCCGATGATGCTTGGGTATCGTTTCGGCGACAGTATCGCTGATCGCGATGACTTTGAGGCGAGCCTCGTCTGGGCATGCGGCGAAAAAAAGGTGCGAGGACCGGGCAGAAAATAAAGGCAAAACCACTGTGGCTTGGCTTTTCAAAAGCTGCGTGGCATCACGGGAAAGCGGTGCGGCCACCTGATCATAGACCACGCGCTCATCGATCTTGAGCCCTGCCGCGCGCAAGCGCCCAACCATGTCAAACGCAATATGGCTGCCCCGGGCATATAAGATTTGCCCGCGCGGGTTTTCCGCGATCACATATGCGGCCACGTCCTGTGCTGTTTCGCCGGCCATGACGGCCGTTAGGCCCTGCGCCATGGCTTTTTGCGTCGTGGCTGTGCCGACGCAAAAGCAGGTGGGTGCGCCGGGCAACTTGGACACGGCCGGGATCGCATGTGACGAGGTGATCACCACAGCATCGACCAATCCGAGATCTGCCATAACTGGCCGGATCACCATCATTGGCGATATCATGACCAACACCCCCGGAAGCATCGTCGCAAAATCCGTGGCACCAGGCTCAGGCCGCGTGATCAAAACCGTCAGTTGTTTGTCCATGTCCGAGGTGTTACCTGCCCATCACCGCGATCGCAACGGGCCCGCCATGACCGATAGCCTGACCGTATTGGGATTAGAAAGCAGCTGTGATGACACCGCAGCCGCAGTGGTGCGCGTACGAGAGAGGGCCGACATCCTGGCCGCTGTCGTGCATGGCCAAGATGCCCTTCATGCCAGGTTTGGCGGTGTTGTCCCCGAGATTGCCGCCCGCGCGCACGCAGAAAAGCTGGATCTCTGCGTTGAGGAGACCCTGTCGCAGGCGCAGGTCGACCTACACGACGTGGATCTGATTGCCGTGACGGCAGGCCCGGGCTTGATCGGTGGGGTCTTGTCCGGCGTGATGTGTGCCAAAGGTTTGGCCGCGGGGGCGAGGCTGCCGCTCATTGGGGTCAATCACCTGGCCGGTCATGCGCTCACGCCGCGTTTGACGGATGATCTTGCCTATCCTTACCTGATGCTGCTGGTTTCGGGTGGGCATTGTCAGTTTCTGGTCGTGCGCGGACCAGATGAGTTCAAACGCCTCGGTGGCACGATTGATGACGCGCCGGGTGAGGCCTTTGACAAGGTCGCGCGGTTGCTGGGTCTGTCGCAACCCGGCGGTCCTGCGGTGGAGGCGTGCGCGACAACTGGGGATCCTGAGCGTTTTGCACTGCCCCGCCCGCTTTTGGATCGGCCTGATTGTGATATGTCATTCTCGGGCCTGAAAACCGCCCTTCTGCGCGCGCGGGATAGGGTGATGCAGGATCACGGCGGCCTGCGCAGACAAGATCGCGCTGATCTCTGCGCGTCATTTCAAACTGCTGTGGCTGATGTGCTGCGCGCGAAGGCCGACCGGGCGCTGAGCCGTTTCGCCGAGGAAGAAAGCGCGTCGGCACCGGTCATGGCCGTGGCCGGTGGTGTGGCAGCAAATACGCAAATACGTGCAGCTCTGAATGCCGTGGCGCAGAGCCACCAAGCGCTGTGTCTCGCCCCACCTTTGGCTTTGTGCACCGACAATGCCGCAATGATCGCCTATGCCGGTGCAGAGCTTTACCGCGCCGGGCGTCGGGATGATTTTTCTCTTTCTGCGCGTCCGCGTTGGCCATTGGATCACACCAGTCCGGCCATGTTGGGCAGCGGCAAAAAAGGGGCCAAAGCATGATTGCGGTGATGGGGGCCGGGGCCTTTGGCACCAGCTTGGCCATCTCTTTAAGTGCTGTGCAAGACGTTCTTTTGGTCGCGCGAGATGCGGCCCATGCCGATGAGATGCGCAAGACAGGTCAAAACACGCGTCGCCTGGCCGGCGTCTCGCTGCCGCAGAGGATCACCTGTGCTGACCGGCTTGCGACAGAGGCGTTGACGGCGGAGTTAACGGCGGTTCTGCTCGCTATTCCGACGCAGAGGTTGCGCCAGTTTTGTGCCGGGTTGGAGGCACCAATGCCTTCTGGGGTGCCGCTTGTGGCCTGCTGCAAGGGGATTGAGCTTGGCACTGGAAAGCGCCCCAGTGAAGTTCTGGAAGAGCATTTTCCCAACGCCCCGGTCGCGACATTGACCGGACCGTCCTTTGCCGCCGACATCGCCCGCGGCCTGCCCACGGCCCTGACCCTGGCCTGCGCGGATGGCCCGCTTGCCGCCGCGTTGCAAGCGCAGCTCACAACCCCTAACGTGCGCGTCTACCGGACGACTGATCTGATTGGCGCGGAACTGGGCGGCGCGCTCAAGAACGTCATCGCCATTGCCTGCGGTGCCGCGATCGGTGCGGGTCTGGGCGACAGCGCGCGCGCCGCTTTGATGACGCGCGGATTTGCCGAAATGGTCCGCGTGGCACAGGCTTTGGGCGCTGACCCTGTCACTTTGTCGGGCCTGTCGGGTTTTGGTGATCTGGTGCTGACCTGTTCGTCAGAGCAATCCCGAAATTACCAAGCGGGGCTGGCCCTCGGTCGCGGTGCGGCCCTGCCTGAAAATCTGACCATCGAAGGTGTTGCCACGGCCGATGCGATGTGCGGCATGGCAGCAGCGCAAGGGCTTGACCTGCCAATCACACGTGCCGTCAGCGCGCTAGCTTCCGGTGAATTGCAGGTGTCAGACGCCATGGATATGCTCCTTTCCAGACCATTGAAGGAAGAAACATGTTGATCGCCCTTATCGCGCGGGACAAACCCGGCGCCTTGCAAACACGCCTTGAAAATCGAGACGCCCATGTGGCTTACCTGAAGGCTAACACAATCGTCAGCCAAGCCGGACCTTTGCTTGATGATGCGGGCGAAATGTGCGGCTCGCTTATCGTGCTGGATGTTGAGGATATGGCCGCCGCCCGCGCTTTCGTGGCCGAGGATCCCTATGGCAAGGCCGGTCTTTTCGAAAGCGTTGAGCTCATTGCCTGGAACAAGGTTATCTGATGCCATATTGGCTTTTCAAATCAGAACCCAACACCTGGAGTTGGGAGGATCAAACCGCCAAGGGTGAGGCGGGCGAGGAATGGGATGGTGTGCGCAATTATCAGGCGCGCAACTTTATGCGGCAAATGGCGCTTGGGGATCGAGGTTTCTTTTATCACTCCATGAAAGAGAAATCTGTGGTTGGGATCGTGGAGGTCATCGCCACATCCCATCCCGATAGCACAACCAATGATCCCCGTTGGGATTGTGTGGATATCAAGGCCGTGGAGGCGGTCAAACGTCCGGTGACGTTGGAGGAGATCAAGGCAGAGCCGCGCCTCGCGAATATGATCTTGGTGAAAAATTCCCGCCTTTCCGTACAGCCGGTGACGCCTGAAGAATGGGCCATTGTGTGTGACATGGCTGGGCTTAAGCCATGAGCCGCACACGAAGCCTGGAGTATTTTTGGCGAGATGAAACCGCAGTGAGACGCGCCTAAGAGTAGAAACTGCGCGGCATTACACGATGATCAGACCAAGCGTCATGGCCCGCGCCACAGCATGGACCGTGTTGATCGCGCCCAACTTGTGCCGCGCGCTTTCGATGTATACGCGTAAAGTATGCTCTGAAATCGCCAGGGATTGCGCCACCTGTGCCCGGCCATAGCCGAGTGCCAAAAGCGTGATCGCATCTACCTCCCGGGGGCTGAGATTGGGCCGCGCACCGGGCAGTCGATCAGGTTCAAATTCCAACGCTTTTTGGTTGAAATAATGCGCCATCAACAAGAGGTCTCTCCGATAGGTCGCGATAAACATGTCCCACGTAAGTTCATCGCAGGTGTGATTGGCTGAAAAAATTGCAAATTGCCCATTGGGTCCGCGCAAGGGCACTGAAAATCCCTGACTGCCGACACCGTGCCGTGTGGCATCTTGCAACAGCGCCTTGGCCGCTTTGCTGGACCAGTCGAGCCTGCGCCAATCCAGCGGTTGAAATCCCTGGTAGGCACCAAGGATCACAGGATCAATGCGCTGATAGTCGTTTTCCATGTAGCGCGCGGCCCACTCGGGCGAATAGGTGCCCACCGCAAACTGATCGCCTGTGTTGGACACCCAATGATAAATCAGGTGATCAATGCCCAACACATCTCGCAAGCGGAGCACCGCATCCTGCAGATCATTGCGCTGTGTTGCGGCCTCAACTGACCGGAGTACGGTTTCCAATCGTTGCGGGAGCGCCACGTTCATCGTGTGCTTTATCCTTTGGCAGCGACGCGATCTCGGCTGAAGCCAAAAGCCAAGCCGTGTCCATGTGCGATGCCAAATCCGGCAGATCATTCTGACGGGCGAATGTCCTCACATCGGCGATCACATCGAGAATCCACTTATATTCCATCGCCAGACTCCTTAATGATCCTTAACGAAAGCTTAATAAAGGGTACGAAAATTCCCCTTATGCGTGTATTCGCGAATTAAACCTCCCCTAAAACAGTGAAGGCCAAGTGTAAATAAATAGTTACACTTGGCCATGTAAGTTTTAGAGCTGTCCGATGCTAGCCTCTGGCGTCAAGAACCTCTTCGACAGTCCGCAGCCCGGTCTTGGGGGATTGAACCAAAACAGCCATGTTGCCGGGCTTATGCTCATTTCGGTACATTTTCATGTGCGCTTCCGGGATCTCATCCCATGGAAACACCTCTGACATGCATGGATCAAGACGGCGCTCAATCATCAAGCGATTGGCCGATGCCGCCTGTTTGAGATGGGCAAAATGGCTACCCTGCAAACGCTTTTGATGCATCCACATGTAACGCACGTCAAACGTGCAGTTAAAACCAGTGGTGCCGGCGCAAATCACAACCATACCGCCTTTTTTGCATACCAGTGATGAGACCGGGAAGGTGCTCTCACCCGGATGCTCAAACACCATATCTACATTCACGCCTTTGCCGGTAATGTCCCAGATGGCCTTGCCAAATTTGCGGGCTTCTTTGAACCACTCCTTGTATTCCGGGCTGTTCACCGTTGGCAGCTGCCCCCAGCAGTTGAAATCCTTGCGGTTGATCACGCCCTTGGCACCCATGGACATAACGAAATCGCGCTTGTCTTCGTCTGAGATCACGCCGATTGCGTTCGCGCCCACCGTATTGGCCAATTGGATCGCATAGGATCCCAAACCGCCTGAGGCACCCCAGACCAGTACATTCTGACCGGGTTTCAGTTCATGTGGGTGATGACCAAAGAGCATCCGATACGCAGTTGCCAATGTCAGCGTGTAACAGGCGGCCTCCTCCCATGTCAGATGTTTTGGGCGCGGCATCAGCTGTTGCGCCTGCACCTTCGTGAATTGCGCGAACGATCCATCGCCCGTTTCATAGCCCCAAATGCGCTGCGTCGGCGACAGCATCGGGTCGCCACCGTTGCAATCTTCATCATTGCCGTCATCCTGGTTGCAGTGGATGACAACCTCATCCCCCACTTTCCAGTTCTTCACATTCGCACCGACCTGCCAAACAATGCCAGAGGCATCCGAGCCCGCAATGTGGAAATCCTGCCCATGCACGTCAAAGGGGCTGATCGGCTCACCAAGGCCGGCCCAAACCCCATTGTAGTTGACGCCTGCGGCCATCACGAGCACCAGCACCTCGTTGCTGTCCAACGTCCAGGTATCCACCACTTCCACCTGAAAGCTTTCAGAGGGCACACCGTGGCGTTCGCGGCGAATGGCCCAGGCATACATTTGCTTGGGCACATGGCCGAGAGGCGGCATTTCACCGATTTCATAGAGGTCTTTTTTGGGCGCGTCGTATGGGGCTATGCTCGTTTCCGTATCGAGGGCCATGTGCGTCTCCTTGAGAAAATTGCCGCAGTGCAGAATCGCTGTTTATCGACGTGGGATATATTTCGCCACGCAATATTGCAATGCTTAAACGCCCATTTTTGTAATTTTATGTCTTTGCGCTTGCGGCATCGTCATGCTGCGGTTGCAACAGGTCGTGAACGGGTCGTGGTCTCACCCTCTGCGCTGAGCCACTCTGACGGGCTATTGCGTCTTAGAGTGTCTCTCCAAGGGCCAAGCGCCACCTGAGGGTCTCTATCACGTCCTCGTCCAGCTTGAAAACCTCACGAATGGGCAGGTCGATACCGGTACGTCGCTTGACATCGCCTGATATCTCGACGGTCGGGAACTGAATACCGTAGGTGTCGGCAAGCGCCTTCCGCTCCGGTTCAAAAAACCCGTAAAGCTCATTCAGAACCCAAGGTTGAAGGGCCGGTCTGCATTTTATCCCCAGCGCGTGCTCCATCCGTCCGATCTTTCGAATGAGCCGCGTATATTCGGGGCTAAACTTGTTTTCAGGCAGATCCATAAATCGTTTGCGAACTTCCGCAGCGATATACATTCCTTCCGCCGAGATTGAGATATTGGCATCATCTGGCACAGGTTGCAGCGGGACATCGGGCAAAAAGCAGGCTTGGAAATCCTGAACAATGTCGCCCCCTTTCAATGCGTTACGGGCAAACACCCGCGCGTGCGTCGGAAAATAGGCCCGATAACTCTCCAAAACACCCAGATAGGAAAACTTTCCGGGTCGGGGCAAACGTGTGGCGCCGCGCAAGACCTGAAGGCATTTCGAAGCAAAGAAAGCCTCAGGAGACCGGAGGTAGCAGGCCACGTCGACCTCCTCAAAAAGCCCGCCAATGCGCGTGAGCAGTGGATCAAGCTGCGCTGTGCTTTGCGTGAGAAACAAAAACTCACTCGAAAGGATCACCGTATGGGGGGATGTCTGTGCAATTTGATCCGAGATGTTGCGCCAACTGGCCTCGTATATCTCTGTCACATCATGAGCCTTCAATCGCCCGTTCTGTTCAAAAATCCGGGGCACGCCGCGCGTGATGGCCTCAAGCGCAATTGCGCTTTGGTTGTCGGTCGGCGCAAATCCGGTGCGGGGATAAAGAACGCCTTGCTCGCGCAGCGCGTCCTCTTGTTCCCGTAGCGCCTTCTGCAGGGTCGATGTGCCGGTTTTTGCGCTGCCGATGTGCAGGATAAGTTTCATACGTGCTCTTTGCTTTGCGGTTGGCGGCCGCGATAAGCGAAGCGCGCCGACAAGGCTGCGGTTCGCAAAGCGCAAACCAACGCCCAACCCTTAGCGCGCGGACCCATGTGATTTCTACCCTAAGTTGATGAAATGCCCTATCGGCCCGCGTTTGAGGCGTTTCCCTGTGGCATGAGATGGGCGATCGACCTGGCGTAAAAGGCCACAAGCGGGCGATCCTTTTCCACGATCTCAATTCCCTCGGGGCCCTCTTTTATCATCCCTCGCTTGCGTAGATTGCGCAGCCCTACATCCACAAGATACGCATCATCGTTGCGCGGTAAGTGAACATGGGCCTCTGGTACAGCCTCAACCAACTGCCCCACAGCTTTGATCACAGCCTCCTTTGAGATTGGGCCGTCTGCCGCCCAAAGGACATGCGCCACAGCCGGTACCGGCAAAACCGGGACTTCATCACCGATGCGCTCCATCAGGCGTTGCCCCAATTCCTCCACCGACCCCGCTGGGTGTTCTGCTTGATACGCATTCAGCGACACCGGCGTGCCAAAGCTCACAGCAGCATAGCCGTGACGGTGATAGCGCCGCGTGATCCACAGCCAAAACTGTTTGGCAATGAAGCCCGCCACAACGCTGATCCGGGCGCGAAACCGGCGTTCGCCTTTCTGCCCGGCAGTGACGAGGATACCATCCTCAAACACCCGGTCGTAGTTCAGCGCCACCGGCACAAACACGACGTCACGGTCAAAATCTGTGCGTCCGTCAACGATGTATTTCAAAAGCCCAAGCTTTGGTGGCGCCAATCCTCCATCGAGGGACAATCCACCTTCAGGAAACACGGCCTGCGTCACGCCGCCATCGGTGGCCATGCCCACATAGCGCGCCAACACCCTGCGATAGAGCTCATTGCGAGATTTGCGCCGGATGAAATACCCCCCCATCGCTCGGATCATCCGTGACAGCGGCCAAACCCGCGCCCACTCTCCCACGGCATAGGACAGGGCAGAGCGCTCCGCCGCGAGCCATGTCACCAGCACATAATCCATGTTGGAGCGGTGGTTCATCACAAACACAATTGTGGCGTTTTCATCGACATTGCGCAGGCTCACCTCATCAAAATTGCCGATCCGCACGCGGTAGAGCGTCTTGGACAGCCACCGCGCGGCGATGATCGCAAACCCAAAATAGATGCTGGCCGAAAACCCGGGCACGATCTCACGGGCGTAGCGCTGTGCCAGTTGAAACGCCACGTTTTCGGGCACGCCTTCTTCGCGCGCATGATCAGCAATCGCGCGGCTCACCTCCGGGTCGTAAATCAGGCGCTGGATCATGTCATAGCGCCGGGCCAGCTTGAACGGCTCAATCGGCCGTTCCAGCCGTTCATTGAGCTGAGAGACCACCCGTTCCATCCGCCGGCGGAAAAACCACCGCACCGATGGGAATAGAAAATGAGAGGCAAAGGTCACAGCCGCAAACACCAAAATTAGGACAAACAGCCAGATCGGCAGTTCAACAGTGGCAGTCATGCGTTACCCTTGTGGACCCTTCCCAAATCCTGTGTATCAGGGGGATGGACCACGCGCCAGATATCCACGTCTCGCCCAGCTTTGCCGCCGATGAGGCCAATCAGGTCGCGCAGCTTTTCTGGCAGGCGTTCCGGCTCAAGCTCACCCGCATCCTCGCCCCTGATGACAAGGCTATCGCGTTTCTTGCCTCCGTCCTAAATCCTGACTTTGCCCTTGTGGCCCGCGACACCCACGGCGCGATCCTGGGACTGGCAGGCTTTAAAACAGGGCAGGGCGGTCTTGTCGGTGGCGGAATGCGTGATTTGGCGCGTGTCTACGGTTGGCCCGGCACGCTATGGCGTGCGCCGTTGCTGTCCCTGTTGGAACGTCAGATAGAGCCGGGTGTCCTCCTCATGGATGGGATTTTCGTCTCTGAGGCGGCGCGGGGCCAAGGCGTTGGCACGGCACTGCTGAACGCAATCAAAAACCATGCCATCGCGCTCAACCTGTCGGCGGTCCGGCTTGATGTGATCGATAGCAACCCGCGCGCCAAGGCGCTTTACCTTCGCCACGCCTTTGAACCCATGGGTGAAGATCACATTGGCCCCTTTCGCCATATCTTTGGTTTCAAATCCGCAACGCGCATGATCTGGACGGCGCCCAAGCCGCCTTAAATGAGGTCACGCTGAAAAAGGGCTCTTAGAAACGCTTCTTTCCATGGAGCCAACCAGTGTATGATCGCGGATCGAATGAACGAAGGACGGCAGAATGAGCGGCAATCGCACCCTGGAGATGACGGTTTTGATGACGCCTGAGATGGCCAATTTCAGCGGCAATGTTCATGGTGGCGCGCTGCTCAATCTCTTGGATCGTGTCGCCTTCACCTGCGCCTCGCGCTATTCGGGCCGCTATTGCGTCACGCTCTCCGTGGATCAGGTGATTTTTAAAAAGCCCATCTTTGTCGGCGAACTGGTCACGTTCCTGGCCTCGATCAACGCAACAGGCCGCACCTCAATGGAAGTTGGTATCCGCGTGGAAGCCGAAGCGATCCAGTCCGGTAAGGTCCGGCACACCAATTCTTGTTACTTCACTTGCGTGGCCATCGATGACGATAGAAAGCCTGTCGAGGTTCCAAAGCTGATCCCTGATGGCGATGAGGCCAGAAAACGAGAAGAGGCGGCGATCCTGCGTCGAACCCTGCGGCAGGAATTCACCCGACGACATGCAGAGATCAATGGCGAAGACTAAAGCGCGGGTGAGGAAGCCCTTATCACCAAGGAAACAGCGTAACCCGTGTGCCGGGAACGGCGTGCTGTTTGACCCATCGCAAACCGGGCGAATGCCGCAACGCAGCGAATTGACGCCTCATATTATTCCAGCTATCAAACCGATAACGTAAGAAAATTGCGCAAAGTGATTCACGAGGCACCTCATGACTGAGACACAAAAAGACAGACCTTGGCTCATTCGCACCTACGCCGGGCACTCTACGGCCAAAGCCTCAAACGCGCTTTATCGCACCAATCTGGCCAAAGGGCAGACCGGTCTTTCCGTCGCCTTTGATCTGCCCACACAGACGGGTTACGACAGCGACCATGTGCTGGCGCGCGGCGAAGTGGGCAAGGTGGGCGTGCCGGTCTGTCATCTGGGCGATATGCGCACCTTGTTCGACGAAATCCCCCTTGAACAAATGAACACCTCCATGACGATCAATGCCACTGCGCCGTGGCTGCTCGCGCTCTACATCGCCGTCGCAGAAGAGCAGGGCGCCGATGTGACCAAGCTCACCGGCACCGTGCAGAACGATCTGATCAAGGAGTACCTGTCTCGTGGTACCTATATCTGCCCGCCCAAGCCGTCTCTCAAGATGATCGGGGATGTGGCCGAATATTGTTACACCAACGTGCCGAAATGGAACCCGATGAACGTCTGTTCCTACCACCTGCAAGAGGCCGGCGCGACACCCGAACAGGAGCTGGCCTTTGCGCTGGCCACAGCCGTTGCCGTGCTGGATGAGTTGAAACCCCGCGTGCCAGCTGAGGATTTTCCCGCGCTTGCAGGCCGCATTTCGTTTTTCGTCAACGCGGGCATCCGGTTTGTCACCGAGATGTGCAAAATGCGCGCTTTCGTCGACCTCTGGGATGAAATCCTTGAGGAGCGCTACGGCGTCGAAAACCCCAAATTCCGCCGGTTTCGCTATGGCGTGCAGGTGAACAGCCTTGGTCTCACCGAGCAGCAGCCCGAAAACAACGTCTACCGCATCCTGATCGAAATGCTCGCCGTGACGCTGTCGAAAAAGGCCCGCGCCCGCGCCGTACAGCTGCCCGCCTGGAATGAAGCGCTCGGCCTGCCGCGCCCCTGGGATCAGCAATGGTCGATGCGCATGCAGCAAATCCTCGCCTTTGAGACGGACCTCCTGGAATTCGATGATCTCTTTGACGGCAACCCCGCCGTGGATCGCAAAGTCGAAGAGCTCAAGGAGGGCGCGCGTTCTGAGCTCAAAAATCTCGAAGGTATGGGCGGTGCGATCGGCTCGATTGAGTATATGAAATCCCGCCTGGTCGACAGCAACGCCGACCGCCTGAACCGCATTGAAAAGAACGAAACCGTCGTCGTGGGCGTCAACAAATACACCCAAGGTGAACCCTCCCCACTGCAAACCGAGGATGGTGGCATCATGGTTGTCGATCCGGCCGTGGAAGGAGAGCAAATCGACCGCTTGAACCAATGGCGCGAAGAACGCGATGGCGCGGCTGTCAAAGCCGCGCTGGCGGCTCTGCGCGACGCCGCTCAACAAGGCAAAAATGTTATGCCTGCCTCCATTGAAGCTGCCAAAGTGGGTGTGACGACAGGGGAATGGGCGTCAGAAATGCGCCGTGTGCACGGTGAGTATCGTGGCCCTACCGGCGTCTCCGGCAGCCCTTCAAACAAAACCGAAGGGCTGGATGACATCCGAGATGCAGTTGATGCCGTGTCCGACCGCCTGGGCCGCCGCCTGAGTTTCCTCGTTGGCAAACCAGGTCTTGATGGCCACTCAAACGGCGCCGAACAAATCGCCTTCCGTGCCCGCGATTGCGGCATGGCAATCTCCTACGAAGGCATCCGCCTTACGCCCGAAGAGATCGTGAATGCCGCTCTTGAGGAAAAGCCCCATGTGATCGGCCTTTCGATCCTGTCCGGCTCGCACCTGCCCTTGGTCGAAGATCTTCTGGCCCGCATGCGCAAGGAAGGCTTGAGCGATGTCCCCCTCATCGTCGGTGGCATCATCCCTGATGACGATGCGCAGCGTTTGCTGCACATGGGCGTTGCTCGGGTTTACACCCCCAAGGATTTTGAGCTCAACACCATCATGATGGACATCGTCACCCTTGCCGATCCAGAGGCGATGGCCGCCGAATAGCGCACGCACCCATTCAACATTTTGAGCCGGTTTGCGCGGACGGGCAGGCTTTTACTCTTCGACCGAATCTTCCGGCCGCACAGCGGGCTCATTGGTCACCTCGACGCCTTGCGCCTGACGCATCAGTTCGACCCGCCGTTCGATCCGCGCCGTCAATTCTTCGCTTTCCCGCGCTGCCATGGAAATCGCCATGTATTCCGCCGGCGTAATACCGCGCACGCGTTCCACTTCGGCGATGCCCTTTTGATCGGCCTCTGCCACCAGCGCTTCGATCTCTTCTTCGGTTTCGGCCGCCTCTATCTTGACAAGATAGGTCTGTCGCACGCGTTCGGCCGCGATCATCGCGTTCACAAAACTCACCACCTGCCCAACAGTCACATCCTCTGCCTTGATCTCCGGCAAGTCCGTGGGCGTGCTTTGAGAAAAGCCGGGTCCCGCAAGGGCCACGGACACAACCGCAATCAAAGCCATTTCATTCAAGCGCATCTGCTGCATCTCCATGATGTCTTTGCGCCTACATGGTGTATCGCGCGCCAAGACGCAAATCCCCACGCAAAGAACCTGAGCAAAAAAATGCGTAAACCGCTGACAAAGGGGTGTATTTTGTGACACTGTGGCACAGCCCCCAAAAGACTGCCTGCGAGGTTCCTCATGTCCGACACCCTTTGCATTCGCCCGATCACTGCTTCTGACAAACCGGAATGGGCCGAACTGTGGCGCAAATATCTGGAATTTTACGAAACCACGCTCCCCGAAGAGATCTATGACGTGACCTTTGCCCGCCTCTGCGATCCTGACCGAAAAGATCAATGTGGGCTCATTGCGGTGCTCGACGGCAAACCGGTGGCGATCGTGCATTACCTTTTCCACGCTCACAATTGGAAGATTGAACAGGTCTGCTATCTGCAGGATCTTTACGCTTATCCAGAGGCCCGTGGCCTGGGCATCGGGCGCAAACTGGTTGAGGCCGTCTATGAGGTGGCCGAAGCCGCCGGGCGCCCAAGCGTTTATTGGCTCACCCAGGAACTCAACACCACCGCGCGGCAGCTTTATGACCGGGTGGGCAAGGTCACTGGCTTCGTCAAGTATAGCCGCGCTGACCTTCCATGAGCATCCATATCAACGCGGCCCCCGGCGACATTGCTGAGACCGTCCTGATGCCCGGCGACCCGATGCGTGCGAAATGGGCGGCTGAGACGTTTCTTGAAAGCGCAGTTCAAGTCAATTCGACCCGGGGCATGCTGGGCTTTACGGGCGCGTGGCAGGGCCATCGCGTGACCATACACGGCTCGGGCATGGGCATGCCCACCCTGTCGATCTACGTCAACGAGTTGATCCGCGATTTTGGCGTCAAAACCCTGATCCGTATCGGCTCCACCGGTGCGATGCAGCCCCATGTGGGTTTGCGCGATATCATCCTCGCTCAAACGGCAAGCAGCATCTCCACACCATCCTCGGCTATGTTCAAAGAGGTCAATTTCGCCCCCGTGGCCGATTTTGCCCTATTGCGCGCCGCCGATGACGCCGCCCGCGCCCGTGGCGTCACGCCTCATATCGGCGGCATCTACTCGACCGACACGTTCTACGATGAGCGCCCGGATCTCAACGATCAACTCACTCGCCACGGCTGCCTCGCCGTCGAAATGGAAACCGCTGAACTCTATACCCTCGCTGCCCGTCATCAGGCCCGCGCGCTGTCGGTTCTCACCGTCTCTGACCACCTTCTGACCGAAGAGGCGCTGCCCTCAAAAGATCGCGAAACCAGCTTCGCCGACATGGTCCACATCGCCCTCACCGCCGCTTTTACCCCCTGATCCCCGCGTTTCATCTTGCCAAAAATACTCAGATCCTGACCGCAACACTATGACCAGGCCTCTCACCATCATCGTCATCGGCGCAGGCATCTGCGGGCTGTCGTCGGCCATCTGGCTGCGCCGCGCAGGGCATCATGTCACGCTCTTGGATCGCGACCATCCCGGCGCGGGCGCATCCTATGGCAATGCGGGGTTGCTCGCCGGCTGGGCCATGATCCCAGTCAACACACCCGACCTGCCCAAAACCGCGCTCAAGTACCTCCTCAGCCCCAAATCGCCGCTCTTCCTGCAATGGTCCGCCTTGCCAAGTCTGACACCCTGGCTCTGGCAATTCCTGCGCAACGCAACCGAGACGCGGCTGAGCCATATGTCAGACGGCATCGCGCGCATTGTCACCGATAGCCTGGATCAACACCGTGCCCTGACCCGTGGCACTGAGGCGGCTGCGCGTGTCTCGCCCAGTGCCCTGTCCTTCGTCTACCCCAACCGCGCCGTCTTTGAGGCGGATGCCCGCGATTGGGGGATACGTGAAATGCATGGCCAAATCCCAGACCTGATCGAAGGCCCTGCCGTGCAAGAACAGGAGCCGATCCTGTCCCCGTCGTGCCGGTTCATCGCCCGGCTCAAGGATCATGGCCATATCCTTGATCCCGGCGGGTACATGGCCGATCTCGCGCGCGTGTTGGAGACTGAAGGCGGGCGTATCCTGCAAGCGGAGGCGTTGGACATCACTCTGGACTCAGGCCGCGTTGCATCTGTTGTGACCAACCGGGGTGTGTTTCCCTGCGATCGTGCCGTTCTGGCGGCGGGCATCTGGTCCAAACCCCTGATGCAAAAGCTTGGCCTCAGCGTGCCAATGATCGCCGAGCGTGGGCATCATCTGCATTTCAAGACCCCCAGCGTTATGCCTCGCGATCCAATGATGATCGTCAAGGGCAAGTTCGGCGCGACACCAATGTCCACGGGGCTGCGCTGCGCGGGGACGGTGGAGCTGGGTGACACGCACAAAGGCCCAAACCGCGCAGCTTTGAGCTTGATCGGCCAACATGCTGCACAGGTTTTTCCGTCCATGACCTATGATAGCGTCGAACAATGGCTGGGCTTCCGCCCGTCAACGCCCGACAGCCTGCCGTTGATTGGCGAAATAGGTGATACTGGTGCGTACGCCGCCTTTGGGCATCAACATATTGGTCTGACCGCCGGTCCCAAAACGGGCCGTATTGTCAGCGCGCTGATCAGCGGGCAACCTCCCAACATGGATCTGACACCCTACAACGCAAATCGCTTCTCCGCCCCGTAACCTATCGCGACACAGATCCCAAGCAGACCAAAATTTTTCAAAAATTTTGCCGCCAACGTTGGCGCAAATTTTTTGAGAAAAAATTTGTCCGCGCTGAACTCAGTAGGTGCGCTGATCCTCAATCACGAGCCCATCATTGGGCAAGCTCCCCGGCGGAACCACCTCAACCGTACCTTTCAGTTTCAGCACATCGACCACAGATCCGGCATAGTCTTCCGTCGCGCCGGTGCCCTCGATTTGCACCCGCATCACATCCATTTCGCCCTCTCGAGACGCAATCACTCTTGCGCGCGTCACATCCGGGTGCCGCGCAACAAGTTCCGCCACCTGCTCAGGCCGCACAAACATCCCCTTGATCTTCGTCGTCTGATCCGCGCGCCCCATCCAGCCTTTGATGCGCGTATTTGTCCGCCCGCACGGGCTCTCGCCCTCCAAAACAGCGCTCAAATCCCCAGTGGCAAAACGGATTAGCGGATAGTCTGGATTGAGTGTCGTCACCACGACCTCACCGACCTGCCCCGGCGTCACTGGGTCCCCCGTACCAGGCGTCACAATCTCCACGATCACGCCTTCATCCACGATCATCCCGTCCATCGCCGCACTTTCATAGGCAATGTTGCCCAAATCCGCCGTCGCATAGCATTGCAAACACGCAATCCCCCGATCCGCATATTCCTGACGCAAAGACGGAAACAGCGCCCCACCCGACACGGCCGCCTTGGTGATCCCAAGCGTCAGCCCCATCTCATCGGCCTTATCCAGGATCACCTTCAAGTAATCCGGCGTCCCCGCATAGGCCGTTACCCCGATATCCGCCGCCGCCCTTGCCTGCAGCTCCGTCTGCCCGGTGCCCGCAGGCAAGACCGCTGCCCCGACGGCCCTCGCACCGCTTTCAAAGATCATGCCCGCAGGCGTCAGATGATAGCCAAAGCAATTCTGCACAATATCCCCCGCACCTATCCCACAGGCATGCAGAAACCGCCCCATCCGCCACCAATCATGCGCGTCCCCGCCGGGTTCATAAATCGGCCCTGGGCTTTGAAACACATGGGCAAACCCATGCGCAGGCCGGGTGGTCAGCCCACCAAACGGCCCGTCCTCCGCCTGCGCCGCGCCCAAATCGGATTTGCGCAGCACCGGCAGCCTCGCCAACCCCGCCATATCGGTCACAGCGCCCTGATCAACCCCGTCAAGCCGCCCGCCATAGCCCGGAAGGCCCGCCGCCCGCGCCACCTGCGCCGGCAAAGCCTCTGCCAGGCCCGCCGCCCGCGCATCAGCAGAGCGCGTTTCCAGATCATCAAAATAACCGGTCATGTCCTCTATCCCTCGCTCAGGCAAAGCTGCTGCGGTGTGCTGCCTTCAATTCGCGCGATCTCTCCGCGCACCTCCAGTTCCAGCTTTACGGTCATCACGTGCCACATCACAGATCCCAGCTTTGCCAGGTCCTCATCAGACAATCGGCGGCGCACCGCATCCTTCACTGCGTGGATCGTCATAGGGCCGTCCTCTAGACTGCTCAGGATCGCCGCACGCATCGCGTCAAATTTCCATTCAGGAATATTGGAAGCACCTTCGCGCCCTTTCGCAGGTGTCCGGCAAGCGATGCGCGCCTCGGTCATCCCAAGTGTCTCAGCTCAACCACCGCTTCCGGCGGCGATAGCTGCGCACATCGCGAAAGGATTTCCGCCCCTCCTCGGACATGCCCAGATAGAACTCTTTCACATCCGGGTTCTCGCGCAGATCCTTGGCCGGGCCATCCATGACAACCCGCCCATTCTCCAGTATGTATCCGTAATGGGCAAATCGCAGCGCGACATTGGTGTTCTGCTCAGCCAAGAGGAACGTCGCGCCTTCATTTTCATTGAGCGACTTCACAATGTTGAAAATCTCTTCCACCAGCTGCGGGGCGAGCCCCATGCTCGGCTCATCCAGCAAAATCGTCTCAGGCCGGCTCATCAACGCCCGCCCAATCGCGCACATCTGCTGTTCCCCGCCTGAGGTGTACCCGGCCTGGCTTTTCCGCCGCTCCTTCAAGCGGGGGAAATAGGAATAGACCAGATCAAGATCGGCCTCGATATCCCCCTTGCCCGACCCGCGCGTATAGGCGCCGGTCAACAAATTCTCTTCGACGGTCAGATGTTCAAAACAATGCCGCCCTTCCATCACCTGAATGACCCCCATCTTCACAAGGTCAGAGGGCAAGAGATCCTGCACCCGCTCGCCGCGATAGCGGATCGTGCCTTTGGTCACCTCACCGCGTTCCGACTTCAACAGGTTGGAAATGGATTTGAGCGTGGTCGTCTTGCCTGCGCCATTGCCCCCCAACAGCGCGGTGATCCCGCCTTTGGGCACCTTGAGCGACACGCCCTTCAGCACGAGGATCACGTGATTGTAGATCACCTCGATATTGTTGACCTCAAGCAGCGTCTCATCTGTCTTGGCGGCATCAACCATGCGCATGTCCTCTCGCCGATCCCGGCTTCTTTCTTGTCAAAAATACCTAGATCCCGGCCGCAGCATCATGCACCGCGGCCGGGAATGGGTCACATCATGAACAACCAGGTGTGATCCCGCTTTCCGCGGCAAAGGCTGCAGAATCTTCTGCAACCAGCGGTGCGATGATCTCTTGGTCGGACTGGTAGTACTCGGTGATCAGCTTGAACTCACCGGCGGCTGCATCCCACTGTGACACAGCACCAAAGCCGTTCCCGCCGTGGTTTTCGCATGACACGGTGAACTCCGGGCCAAAGTTTGGCAAACCGAGACCCGCCATCTTCGCTTCCGTGATCTCCAGCGCTTCCATCCCGTCGCGCATCTGCTGGGATGTGATGTCGCTCACGCCATGGATGCCCTGGGCGGTCTTGATCGCTTCTGCTGCGAGCATCGCCGCATACATCCCACGGTTATAAAGCACGGTGCCGATCTGATCGCCTGCGCCCGCGGCTTTCCCGCTGTCGACAACATATTGCTGAATGTCATCATAAACCGGATAGTCGGAGCCCAGGTTGTGGAAGGTCAGCGCCTTGTAGCCATTGGCCGCCTCACCCGCCGCTTTCACGTCGTTTTCCGAGCCGGACCACCAGATGCCGATGAAGTTCTCCATCGGGAACCGGATGTTGACCGCTTCCTGAATGGCGACCTGGTTCATCACACCCCAGCCCCACATCAGCACATAGTCAGGCTTTTCGCGGCGAATTTGCAGCCACTGGGATTTCTGCTCCTGGCCTGGGTGATCCACCGCCAGCAGGCTCAGTTCAAACCCGTGCTTTTCCGCCAGTTTCTCCAGCGTGCGGATGGGCTCTTTGCCATATGCGGAGTTGTGGTACACCAACGCGATTTTCTTTCCCGCGATGTCCCCCTGCTCAGCAATATGGCTCACGGCAAGGCTCGCCCCGTCCCAATAGTTGGCCGGGTAGTTGAACACGTATTTGAACACTTCGCCGTTCTTGGCGGACGTGCGCCCGTAGCCCATGGTGTGAAGCGGAATGCCATCCGCTGTCGCTTTGGGGATCAGCTGATAGGTGATGCCGGTGGAAAGCGGCTGGTACACCAACGCGCCTTCGCCCTTGGTGGCCTCATAGCATTCCACACCTTTCTCGGTGTTGTAACCCGTCTCGCATTCCACAACGCGCACAGGCTCGCCGCCGATACCACCATCACGCTCATTCAAAAGCGTGAAGTAGTCCTGATACCCATCCGAGAACGGAATCCCGTTCGCCGCGTAAGGCCCGGTTCGGTAAGATGTGTCAACGATGACAAGATCGGCCAAAGCCGGGCTTGCCGCCATCATGGTCGCCGCAACTGCGGTCAGTAGTTTGGTCTTCATCGGTTCATATCCTCCCTTGGTGATTATCCGATGTTTCTTTATCGGCGGGTCTTGTCCGCCTCCTCCGTAGGGTGGGGTTTTACCCCACCACACTTCTCCAAAGCCTCCTCAATGCGGGAAAGGCCAAAGCCTCAGTTTCTCCTTTGCCACGCGCCAAAGCTGTGCCAGGCCATGTGGCTCCATAATCAGGAATACCACAATCAAAAGCCCAATGATCATCAACTGGAAATGTGCAACGATATCCGTAGGCCACCCCAAGCCGCCGCCCAAAAGAGCAGAGGCGAAAAAGCAGACAACCGCCACACCGCCCCAAAGCAGCATCAACCCGCCGCCTTTGCCGATCATCTTCTGAACGAGCGATACCAGAAACAGAACCGCCGCCGCCGCCGTGATGTAAAAGAAGATCCATGAGGCCACGTCAGAGGCCGTGCTGACCTCCACATTGTCGGCCAGCGCTAGCTTCAACATCACCGGCAACAACACAAGGAAAGCCGCACCCGCGAACGAGCCAAAGATTGACCCAAGCCCGCCGATAATGATCATGAAGAGGACAAGGAAGGATTTCACAATCCCGAACACCTCACCCACCTCAACCGCGCCCAAGTAAACCGCAAAGAACAGCGCGCCCGAGATGCCCACAAAGAAACCCGATACCGCAAAGGCACTGAGTTTCGCGCGCAGCGGATTCACGCCAATGATTTCGGCGGCGATATCCATGTCCCGGATAGCCATCCACTTCCGCCCAGCAGACCCTCGCGTCAGGTTTCGCGCAATGATCGCGCTCGCCGCCGTGAAGGCCAGACAGAAGAGATACGCCACCCAAGGCATCACTTCCGGCCCGGTGATCGCATAACCAAAAATGGTCCGCTCCGGCGCGTTGATCTGACCCGAGGCGGAATAATTGTAAAACCAACTCACCTTGTTGAAGAGCCACACAAGGAAGAACTGCGCCGCCAGCGTCGCCACCGCCAAGTAGAACCCCTTGATCCGCAGGGACGGCAGGCCAAACAGCACGCACACCGCCGCCGTGATCCCCCCCGACAGGATGATGTGAAAGAAGATATTGATCTCCGGAAAACCCGTCATCAGCTTGTAACAGGCATAGGCCCCCACAGCCATGAAGCCCCCGGTGCCCAAGGACACCTGCCCGCAATACCCGGTCAGAATGTTCAGCCCGATCGCCGCGATCGAATAGATCAGAAACGGCAGAAAGATCGCATTGACCCAGTAGTCATTCACCAGAAACGGAACAATCGCAAAGGCCACCGCCATCAGCGCGTAATACCGATACCGGTCAAACTTGATCGGAAAGGTCTGCCCATCCTGCTGATAGGTCGTCGAGAAATCCCCGGACTCACGATAGAGCATGATCACCCTCCCAAATTGCGCCCGGCGCGGAATCAAGGGCGTCAACCCGCCGCGCCTTCGTCAGGCCGTCCCGAGGCCTGGCGAAATCGCAATTGCCGACTGCCTCTTGCCGGTTCAGCGGTACTGAACGATTAAGCCCAGCCGCCCGTCGCTCAGGTCGCCACGCCACAGCCTGACAAAGCTGCTCTGCCACACTCCGTAGGCCGGGGTTCACCCCGGCATCCGCGCGTTCAACCGGGGCTCCGCCCTTTGAGCGGCTCAAACGCTTCCCCGGAGCATTAACAAGATGCCCCTCAGACCCTCTCAATGATCTTCTCCCCAAAGAGCCCCTGAGGCCGGAAAACCAACACAATCAGCGCCAGCACATAGGCAAACCAGTTCTCCGTCGCGCCGCCGACCATCGGCCCAATGGCAAACTCAAAGAGCTTCTCACCCACGCCAATGATCAACCCGCCAATGATCGCCCCGGGGATCGATGTGAACCCGCCCAGCATCAGCACCGGCAAAGCCTTCAGCGCAATTAGCGACAGCGAAAACTGCACGCCCGATTTGGTCCCCCACATGATCCCGGCCACCAAAGCCACGAACCCCGCCAGCGACCACACCATCACCCAGATGAAGTTGAGCGAAATCCCCACGGAAAGCGCCGCCTGATGGTCATCCGCCACCGCCCGCATCGCGCGCCCCTGCTTGGTGTATTGCGAAAAGATCACCAGCGATGCCACCAGCGCAATCGCCACAAAGGTCGCCACAATGTCCAGATTGTCGATGAAGAACCCGTAGTCAAAGAGGTTATAGGTCGCCTCATCAATGGCCAGGTTGATCCCCTGCGGCAGCCCAACATCCAGCTTCTTGATGTCGGCGCCCCACATCAGATCGCCGAACCCTTCCATGAAATAAGCCAAACCAATCGTCGCCATGAAAAGCAGGATCGGCTCTTGATTGACCAAATGTCGGAAAATGAACTGGTTCACGCACCACGCCAGTAACACCATGACCAACACGGTGAATATGATCGCTGCCAGGGCGGGCACGGTCCAGCCAAAGTGATGCACATGGGTGCCGAAGACCGCATTGATCAAATGTGAAAACGGAACACGGCCTTCCATCACACCCACTAGTGTCATCGCCGCGAAAAGCGCCATCACCCCTTGGGCATAGTTGAAAATCCCCGACGCCTTGAAGATCAGAACAAAACCCAAAGCCACCAGCGCATAGAGCACTCCGGCCATCAGCCCGTTCACGACAACTTCCATTCCCCAGAAGAACTGCTCAGGCATCGGCTCTCTCCTTCTCCCATGTCATTGTCATGATTGCGTCTCCAGGTTCGAAATTTGAAACACCATCTGGTCGCCCTCCTGCCAAACATCCAAGGCCAGATCCTCCAGAACGTCTTCGCTTGTCAGCCACCTGCTCTCAATGTCTGGGTCGGGCGTGTAGCGGCCTGCCTCGAGCACGCTGGCCAGCCATTTGTCAAACGACGCTTTGGCTGTCTCAACAGGCTGGGTCACAACCTGACACTGCGTGCCAAGCATCTGAAAGGGTGGACGGATGATGATGTGCGAAGGGCCCGGCAGATCAAACGCCTGACCCACCGGATCACCCTCCTTAAGGTCAAGCCCGATCACTTTGGGCTCTAACCCAACCTCCATTGGCACAACGCAGCGCTTTATGAACTCTTCCCAGCCGCCCGCATGGGCCGGCCCGGCGCTCGCGACGCTCGCCAGCACCACAGACGCAATGCCCGCGCACCATCCGCGCATGAGAGCCACGCATCTATCAGTCATGCGATACCCCCAGATAGGCATCAATCACGTTTTGGTTGTTGCGCACCTCATCGGGTGAGCCATCGCCAATCTTCTGGCCGTAGTCCATCACGACCACCCGGTCCGACAGGTCCATCACCACGCCCATGTCATGCTCAATAAGAACAATGGTCGTGCCGAATTCATCATTCACATCAAGCACAAACCGCGACATGTCTTCCTTCTCTTCCACATTCATCCCGGCCATGGGTTCATCCAGAAGCAGGATCGACGGTTCCGCCGCCAGCGCACGGGCCAGTTCCACGCGTTTTTTCAGGCCATAGGGCAGGCGGCCCACGGGCGTCTTCCGAATGCTCTGAATTTCCAGAAAGTCGATGATTTTCTCAACGAATTCGCGGTTTTCAACCTCTTCGGCTTCGGCTTTCCCTTTCCAGATTGCCTGCGCAAAAAGCCCCGCTTTCATCTGGCGTATGCGTCCTGTCATGACATTGTCTAGAACCGTCATCCCTTCAAAGAGCGCAATGTTCTGAAACGTCCTCGCAATCCCTTGGCGGGCCACCTGATAGGGCTTCATCGGTGGCCGCAGAGAACCTTGATACCAAACCTCGCCTTCCTGCGGATTGTAAAACCCCGAGATGACATTGAGCATCGACGATTTTCCCGCCCCATTCGGCCCGATAATCGCCCGGATCTCCCCTTCGCGAATGTCAAAAGAGATGTCTTTGATTGCCACCACACCGCCAAACCTGAGCGTGATGTTCTTCATCTCCATCACCACGCCGCCGATTTTGCGACCATCTTCTGTGACATATCCTTCGGACGCATCAAGCATCTGATATCCTCAACTTTTCAAATTCGCGCGTGACGCAACGGGATGGTGGGTGGGGCGATGCCGTCAGGCGAGCGTCAGTCACCATCCTCATCCTCCCACCTCCGGCAAAATCCCGTGCGGCGTGATCACGGCGCTGCCGAGGGACGGCCCACCACAATGCGGCACGGCCGCCGCCTCACTCACTGATGAGCGAAGTTTCGAATGCGTCGCAAGGCTCGTCACCACCGGGCAGCCCCGCGCATTTTCATCTATGAGCCGAAACGCCCTGAGACCTTCCGTTGAGACCGTAATCTCTTGGGCATCCGTCTGGGCAAAACGATCCGTGACCTGCGCAAGATCCGCCTGATCCAAGGATACCCCGCGCGCCTGCCGCACCTCACAAATCGCGCGGAAGCCGGCTTGCGTTGGGTACTCAATCAGCCACAACTCAAACGCACCCCCGGCTTTACCCCACACACCCGTGGGCACCGTCCGCCCACCCGGTCCTGAAAATTTCGGCTCCACACGCGGCCCGAGCAGGTCATCCTCTACAAGGTCAAAGAGAAAGTCCGGCAGCCGATCCTCCAGGCCCGCAACATTCAGCCGCTCGCCGTTGAGCACAGCCGCCGCACAGCGATCCTGCAAATCCTGCCACTCCGCGGTCACCGCCAGGGCCGGCGCAGAGAAGAGGGCAGACAGCCCAAGGATTGCAAGCGCTTGGCTCATTCCGCCGCCACCTTTTGCGGCATCTGGTTCACTACCTCTGCCTCTACGATCTTCAAAGTCGCGCTGATGTAGCCTTTGCGCCCATCCTCATAGGTCACTTCGGTTTTGGTCGATATTTCGCTTGAGCCATCGTAGAGCGCGCCAAGCAAATCCTCGAACTTCTCACCAATGACCCCGCGCCGTACCTTGCGTGTCCGGGTCATCTCCCCATCATCGGCGTCCAGTTCTTTGTGCAGCACGATAAACCGATGCACCTGACAATGGGCCAGCATCGGGTCGTCGGCGAGGGACCGGTTCACCTCTTCCACATGGCTTTTAATCGTTTCCAGAACCTTCGGATTGCCGGCCAATTCTTGGTAAGACGCATAGCCGATATTGTTACGCTCCGCCCAATTGCCCACGGCTGTCAGATCAATATTGATAAACGCCGTGCACCTGTCCCGTTGATTGCCAAAGACAACCGCCTCCAGGATATTGGGATAGAATTTCAGTTTGTTTTCAACATATTTGGGCGCGAACATCTGCCCATCGGCCATTTTGCCCACATCCTTTGCGCGGTCGATGATGCGCAGATGCCCGTTGGTCTCGTCGAAAAATCCGGCATCCCCCGTGGCAACCCAGCCCTCTGGGTCCTTGGTCGAGGCCGTGCTGTCGGGGTTTTTGTAATATTCCTCGAACACGCCTTCTGAGCGATAAAACACCTCACCACTGTCGGCGATTTTGATCTCTACGCCGGGTGCCGCCACGCCCACCGTGTCATTGCGCACCTCGCCATCGGGTTGGAGCGTGATAAAGACGCTGGCTTCGGTCTGGCCGTAAAGCTGTTTGAGGTTGATGCCCAGCGAGCGATAGAACTCAAAAATCTCCGGCCCAATCGCCTCTCCCGCGGTGTAGCCCACCCGCACGCGGCCAAAGCCCATGGTGTCCTTCAAGGGCCCATAAACGCAGAGATTTCCAATGCTGTACTTCAACCGATCCCAAGCGCTCACACTCTGACCATCCAGGATTTTCGAACCCACCTTGCGCGCATGATCCATAAAATGATGAAACAGCCACTGCTTGAATTTGCCCGCATCCTCCATCCGGATCATCACGTTGGTCAGCTGCATTTCAAACACCCGCGGCGGGGCGAAATAATAGGTCGGCCCGATCTCGCGCAGATCGGTGTGCATCGTGTCCGGGCTTTCAGGGCAATTCACGCAAAACCCGCACCAATAGGCCTGCCCGATGGAGAAGATAAAATCGCCCACCCAGGCCATCGGCAGATAGGCCAGAACCTCATCATCCTTCGTCAGCTTGTCGAACTCAGAAGATGATTTCGACGCCTCGATGATATTGCGATTGGACAGCACCACGCCTTTGGGCTTTCCGGTCGTGCCTGAGGTATAAAGCATGACACAGGTGCTCGCATAATTGAGCTTTCCACGGCGCGCGTCCAGCTCCGCCATCAGCTCTGATTTTGCAGCGCGCCCGTCATCCTGCACCTTTGAAAACTGATGCAGCTTGGTGTGGTCATATTTCCTCAGGCCGCGCGGATCGACATAGATCATATGCTCGAACCCATCGAGCTTATCCTGAATGTCGATGATTTTATCGACCTGTTCCTGATCCTCAACAATGGCAAACCGCGCACCGCAATGTTCCAGCACGTAGGTCATCTCATCAGCGGCGCTGTCTTGATAGACTGGCACCGGGACTGCGCCTACGGATTGCGCTGCCACCATGGACCAATAAAAATAGGGTCGGTTGCGCCCGGCAATGGCGATGAAATCACCTTCATTCACGCCCAGTTTCAAAAACCCGAGCGCAAGCGCCTCAATCTCGGCGGCTGTCTCTGCCCAGGTCCAGCTCTGCCAAATGCCGAACTCTTTCTCTCTGTACGCTGGGCGCTCTGCAAACGTCTTCGCATTCCGTTGCAACAGCGCCGGGATGGAGCCGAAGCCCTCCCCAGCGGGTGATGAGTTACCCACGTTTATTCCTCCCGTTTGTTCGCATTTTGCGAACTGCCGTCTTGATGCATCCCTTTCGGATGCGACGATTCATTATGTATACAGGGTGCTTTATTTCGCACTCACGTCAACTCCCTTCCTGATCTAGCTCGGGTTGACACTGTGGGCCGCGCGGTTTGATCTACGCCAAAAGGACGCACGCCATGCCCGCAAAGACCCCCGAAAGCATTCCCGAAAAGACTGTTGAATACTGGTTTGAGTTTGCCTCGACCTACTCTTACCTCAGCACAATGCGCCTGCCCAACCTGGCGCAGTTGGCGGGTGTTGCGGTGATCTGGCGTCCGTTCCTTCTGGGCCCGATTTTCAAAGCACAAGGCTGGGACACCACCCCGTTTAAAATCTACCCGGCGAAAGGCATTTACATGTGGCGCGATATGGAGCGGCGCGCGGCCCGCCAGGGACTGGAGTTTCACCCGTCTGATCCGTTTCCGCAGCATAGCGTTTTGGCGGCGCGAGTGGCCACCGCCGCGCCGGAGGGGGCCGCGAAAGTTGCATTTTGTCAGAACGTGTATCTGGCGCAATTCTCGGCGCGTCAGGATATTTCCGACCCTGATGTCATCTCCGCCTGCGCCGCGGCGGCCAATCTGCCCGACGGCATTCTCGACATGGCCCAAACCGATGAGATCAAAAACGCGCTCAGGCTCACCACCGAAGAGGCTGGCCGCCACGGTATCTTTGGGGCGCCGTCCTTCCGCGCGGGCAATGAGCTCTTTTGGGGCGATGACCGCCTCGAAGATGCTTTGGCCTGGGCTGGTTAGCAATTCGAACAACAGCTCCTCCAAACTTATTGAACGCTTGTTCATTAAGCGACAAGCCCAGGTTTATGTCAAACCTTTAAATTTGTGCCTCCGATTGCCCTTGCCGTTTGCGCAACTCAGAAAATCGTACTGGCGGTGATGCATCTGCCGCCCGACCTTGTTAAGCCAGTCGGAAAACCAAAGAGAGCCAAAGATTTGACAGAGATCGTCCTGGTAAGACACGGGCAGGCCAACAGCGCCGCCACAGATGAAGAAAGTTATGACAGGCTGTCTGATCTGGGCCGGCAACAGGCCGCTTGGCTGGGCGCGCATCTGATGGCGTCAAACCCGCATTTTGATCGCGTGCTCACTGGCACGCTCAATCGCCAGATCGGCACAGCAGAGGCAATGGGCTTTGACGTCACTGCTCAAGACTCGCGTCTCAATGAGATGAGCTATTTCGATTTGGCTCACGCGATGGAGGCAGAACACGGTGTGCCAGTGCCCGAACATGCAACTGAATTCGCCAAGCATCTGCCGCTGTTGATGGAATACTGGACGACCAATCGCCTGAGCCAGGCCGAAGAAAGCTACAGTGATTTTGCGGCACGCGTGAGCGCGCTGATTGATGAAATCTGCGACGCGAAGGGACGCGTGTTGTTGGTCACATCAGGCGGGGTGATCGGCATGGCGGTGACCTATGCCCTTGGCCTCGCACACATGTCCCAATCCAAGATTATGCTGCAGATCATGAACAGCTCGCTCCATCGTTTGCAACATGTCCACGATGCGCTGATGGTCGGCAGCTTCAACGCGACGCCGCATCTCGACGCACCCGATCGCGCCCATGCGCGTACGTATGTTTGAGGAAGGAGCCCACCATGACGCATCTTTGGGTCCGCGCAGAACAACGCGAAAATGAAGAGAGGGTCGGCCTGACACCTGACGGCGCGGCGGCTCTGATAAGTGCAGGAATGTCCGTCACGGTTGAAGAAAGCGCCACGCGCATCTTGCCAACCGAAGGGTACGCGGCAGCCGGATGCGCCATCGCGCACGAGAGCAGTTGGCCGGAGGCACCGGAAGACGCAATTATCTTTGGCCTCAAGGAACTCCCCGAGGATGGTACGCCCTTGCCGCATCGACACATCATGTTTGGCCACGCGTTCAAAGGGCAACACGCCGGCAAAACTCTGCTCCAGAGGTTCAAGGCAGGGGGCGGTTTGCTTTACGATCTTGAATACCTGGTCGATGAGGCGGGCCGCCGGGTGGCTGCCTTCGGGTATTGGGCCGGATACGCAGGCGCCGCTGTCTCGCTCAAGGCATGGGCCGCGCAGCAAACCGGCGCGCTGTGCCCTCCTGTGGGCACGTGGCCTAACAAGGATGCTTTGCTTGCTGAACTGGTGGGTGACATGGACGGTCGCACCCCGTCTGCCATTGTGATCGGTGCGCTGGGCCGTGTGGGCACCGGGGCCGCCGACCTGTGCGAGGCGATGAGCATCACCCCCACCCGCTGGGACATGGAAGAGACGCAATCCGGCGGTCCGTTCCCAGAAATCCTCGCGCATGATCTCTTCTTCAATTGCATCCTTGCCCGTCCTGGCACGCCACAATTCGTGCCAAGCTCTGCTTTGAGTGCCACGCGCAGGCTGAGCGTTGTCGGGGATATCGCTTGCGACCCGGACAGCGATTACAATCCAATCCCCGTCTACGATGCTGCCACCACCTGGGCCGACCCGGTCACCCGTGTGCAAGACGCGCCAATGCTTGATATTATGGCAATCGACAACCTTCCGTCCCTTTTGCCGCGCGAGTCCTCACTGGATTTTGCCGGACAACTCTTGCCAACGCTCAAAGCGTTGGACAATCTGGACGAGGGCGTATGGGGACGCGCCCGCGCCGAATTCGAGGCGCATGTGAAAGAGGTGTAACATGACGATCCATTGGTGCGGCACCGGGCTTTCGGCCATTCCCGGCCTCAGGCGGCTTTTGGAAGCTGGGCGGGATGTGAAAGTCTGGAACCGCACCGTCACCAAGGCCGAAGCGGCTGTGGGCGATCTAACCCAAAACATCGCTGCTTTCGATTTTGATCAAATTTCAGCCGAGACAGACACCGGCGACATCGTCGTCTCTATGCTGCCCGGTGATTGGCATGTTCCGCTGGCAGAAATGTGCATCAACAAAGGCGCGCATTTCGTCTCGTCGTCCTACATCGCGCCCGAGATGCGAGAGCTGCATGGCCGTGCGCTTTTGCGCGGTGTGGCCTGCGTGAATGAGATCGGGCTCGATCCGGGCATTGACCATCTGATGGCTCATCACCTGATCGCCGATTACCGCGGCGCGCACGCGTTCTCGGACATCAATGATCTCTCTTTCATTTCCTATTGCGGCGGCATCCCCAAACACCCCAACCCGTTCCGCTACAAATTCAGCTGGTCGCCCTTGGGCGTGCTCAAGGCGCTGCGCTCACCCTCCCGCTCCATCCGCGACTTTAATGAGCTGAATGTGGAACGGCCTTGGAATGCGATTTCCACCTACACCGCGCCTTTGCCCACGCCGGAAAGCTTTGAGGTTTACCCAAACCGTGACAGCCTGCCATTTATGGAAGATTACAAGTTTGACCCCACCTGGCGCGTCAAAGAGTTCGTGCGCGGCACGCTGCGCCTCAATGGGTGGGCGGAGGCGTGGAAGGATGTCTTTGCGGAGGTCGAAACCCTTGAAGGCGCGGCCGGGGATGCGCGGCTCAAGGAGATGTCGGATCAATTCTGGGATGAAAACGCGTATGATGAGGGCGAACCGGATCGCGTTGTTCTGTGTGTGTCTCTCAAGGCCACGCGTGGTGAGGATATCGTCTGGCACAAAAGCTTCGTGATGGATGCCTGGGGGGACGCGAACGGCACCGCCATGGCGCGTCTCGTTTCGATCCCAGTGTCCTTGGCAGTGGAATCCGTGCTGGCTGGCGAAATGCCCGCCGGGGTGACCGCCGCAACGAGCGATCCCCGCCTCGTGCTGCGTTATTTGGGCGAAGTGGACCGCCTCGCGCAGCATTTGCAGGTCGTCGATCATCTCTGATGTAGCACCCGCAGTCTTAAAAAGTATGCGACCGAAATCTTTTAAAGGTTTCGCGGCCTATTCAGTATCCCCGGTCCGGGCTCACCACGTTCTGCAACGGCTCCCCCGCCTGCCACCGTTTCACATTCTCGATGAACATCTCAAACGATACCATCCCCCATCCGTCATAGATCGCCGATGTATGGGGTGAGATAATCGCATTGGGCGCGTCCCAAAACGGGCTGTCCTCGGGCAAAGGCTCCAACTCGAACACGTCCAATGCCGCCCCGGCAATCTGCCCGCCCTGCAGCGCGGCCAGCAGGTCATCGCCCACAATGACCCCGCCGCGCGACACATCCACCAGGATCGCACTGTCCTTCATCGCGGCAAAATCCGTCGCAGTAATGAGGCCTTTTGTGCTGTCGAGCAAGGGCACGCTCACCACGATCACATCGGCGCGGCCCCACAGATCGGGCAGGACGCTCGCCGAGTGGACTTCATCCACATTCTTCATTTCCATGGGGCGCGCACGGGTCCCCAAGACGTGCATCCCAAACGCCTTGCCCTTCGCCGCCACCGCCTGGCCGGTATGGCCCAGCCCTACCACCAAAAGCGTCTTGCCTTTGAGCGGCACCATGTAGCGTGGCTTCCACGTGCGGCTCGCTTTGTCCGCCTCAAACTGCGGCATGTTGAGCGTAAAGTGCAAAGTACATCCAAAGGCAAACTCAGCCATCATATCCGCGGCCACACCCGCGGCGTTTGTCACGGTGGTCTTGGACGTATCCCATACCCCCAAATGATCGCAGCCTGATCCTCCTACAGAAATCCATTCAGGTCCGTATGGGCCCAAAACGTCCTCTGTCGGAAATCCAAAGGTGCCGCCAAAGCGCACGGAGTACATGACATCGGGCCGCGCGTCTTTCAGCAGAGCGTCCATGTTGTCATAACTATCATGTGTCACAACCTCGGCTGCGGGAATGGCCTCTTGCAACGGTGCAACGAAACGCTCGGGTTTTACGTTATGGATAAGAATTTTGGGGGCGTCTTTGCTCATGCGTCACCTGGATTGATTAAAAGCTTGGCTAGATCAGACAGCGCGATGTCTGCCTCTAGAATACGGTCCCGCATGGTCCAGATCGCGTCTGCGCGTTGACGGCTCAAGACACCGTCGCAAAAAGACAAGAACTTCGCCTTAACATTCTCATCCGGTCGCCATGCGCCGGGCCCTCCGCTGGCCGGTACATCGCCGGACGAAACCACCCGACCATCGGTCAAGGTCACTTCGATGTCAGACCAACGGCCCTCTGGAAAGCGGGCATTGTGGCTGTCCGAAGCCTCCACCGAGATCCGCGGAATGATGGCCTCGACCTCCGGGTCAGACAAGGCAGCCCCTTCTATATGTTTTGGCGCAAGCTCCCCGTAGCGCAGCATGGTCGCAACGGCGAAATGCATGGAATATTGCGCCTCGGTCGTGCTGTTCGGCATTCCCGCGAAAAGCCGCGCACCCTCATCAAATGTCCGAATTTTCACGGCAGCGACATCCCCGTGTCTGACGCCATATGTCTTCATCACCATCCGCATCGCATCAATCGCAGGATGGCCCCAGCGGCACGTTGGGTAAGGTTTGACGTAATTTTCCAACACCGTCCAACGCGCCCCAAGATCATCCCAGAACCCGGCCACGTCTGGCCCTTCCACAGTGATTGCGGGCGCCCCGGTAAAACCCCGTTGGGCCAAAAATGCCGCCTTGATCCCGACCAGCGCCCCCATACCAGAGCCATCATGCAGCATCGTGGGGTTGTCAATCTCGCGCATCATCTGGCTGCGCGGCCCGTGATATTCGGCGATGCCGAGTGCGTGGCGCATCACCTCCGCCGTCGCCCCGTCCAGCCGACAGGCCATCGCGGCTACTCCCAAAGCATTCCACGCGCCCGATGTGTGATAATCGCTGACCGTTGCATGCAGCGAAACTCCAGCCCTGGCGGCCACCTCATAGGCCATCGCCATGGCGCGTAACGCCTCACGCGCGGTCAGCTGAGGAATTTGTGCGGCAAGTGCAAACAGGGCAGGGACCACAGCACAACCGATGTGCCCTTTGGTTTCCATCAGCCCGTCATGGCCATCAAGGTTGTCAATCTGCGTGGCCAGCGCCCAGGCCGCCCCAGGCTGACTGACGACCCGCCCATCAAACAGCATCGGCGCCGATGACGCGGGCCGGCCCAGGTGAAACTCGGCGGCAAAATCACGCGCGATGCGCCCAACCTCAAGCCGCGTCGCCCCCGCCGCCACTCCAATCGTGTCTATCAGAAGCGTCGCCGTGTGGCGCAGAGCATCCTCCGGCACCTCCAAATCCGGATCGAGGGCAAATGCGGCAATCCTCTCAAACTGCGCGGCGCTTGGCCGTACCACACGATCAAGCTGCTGGGTCACGCGATCACCCGTTCGAACAGTTGCCCGAACCCCGGCCGTGGCAAGGACAGCCCCAGCATCCCCACCGCCTGAAACATCATGGCTTGGTTAGACGTCACAATTGGTTTGCCCAGCTCCGCCTCCAACGTCCCGATCACCTCCACACTGCGCATATCCGTGCACGACAACACCACCGCCTCCGCCTTTGGATCGTCGGCCCGTCGTGCCAGATGCATCACATCCTCCGGTGTCAGCGCGCCCTGGCCTTCATTGTCCAACGTCCCGTCAAAGTCTCCCCGGCTGACCGTCTCAATGCCTTCAGATTGAAGAAACGCAATCGCCCGATTGTTGATCGCCGGCACGTAGGGTGACCCAAAGGCGATGCGCCGCGCGTCTATGCTCCGGATCGCATTCACAAGCGCGCCCGCCGCCGTCACAGTCCGTGCGCCACTTTCCTTGCTGATCCGCGCCGCCAGATTACGGTCAAAGCTCGGCCCATGGGTCAGCGTGGCCGACGTGCAGCCGTAAAAAATCACATCCGGCCTGACCCCTTGGATCAGGCGCAAAGGCTCCTCCAGGTCCGCCGCCCCCAGGCCTGCCATTTGGTCTTCATCCGGGATTTCATCGGCGTCATAGCCCCCCAATCGCGCAAAATGCAGCGATACACCTGGCGGGCGCATCATCATCATATCCGGTTCCAGATTGCTGTTGGTAAAGGGCACGAATACACCAAATCGGGCGGTGCCGCGGCTCTCTGTTGCGGTCATGTCTCGGCTCTCCGTTTCGCCCAACTCTCCAACAGGTCTGCTGCCAAGTCCATATCCTCCGCCCTGCCTGTTGTGGCGCGCAGGCAATGGGACAGGCCCGCCCCCGATTGCGCGCGTAGAAAAACACCGTGAGATTTCAGATGCGCATCTCCCTCGCGCGCGGCCGCGTCTGATGCGAAGGGAATGAGCACGAAATTGGTAAAGCTCGGAGGGCAGCGAAAGCCTGCATCGCGCATCCTCTCGGCAAACCCATCCCGGATCGACACAGTTTGCGCGCAGGTCTCCCGCATCCAGGCCTGATCGCGTGCGGCGGCCAGCGCGGCGGCTTGGCTGGCGCTTGAAACGTTGTTCGGGTTCAGTGTTTTGCGGACCTCACCGGCAACCGCCTTTGGAAACACGCCCCAGCCCACGCGCGCCGCGGCAAGCCCATAGGCCTTTGAAAATGTACGCAAAACAATCGTATCCCCACGATCCACAAGATCAAACATCGGCTCACCCAGGTGATCGGCAAATTCACCATAGGCCTCATCCAGCACCAAAAGGATGTCACCGCGCAACCTGTCGCGCAGGCGCAAAATCTCTGAGCGTGGCAAGCGTGTCCCGGTGGGGTTCGCTGGGTTTGCGAAAAAAACAATCCGTGTCTCTGGCCGCACCGCCGCGAGTAGCGCATCCACATCCCCGTGCAGATCCCGTTCTGGTGCATGATCAAACCGTGCCCCGGTTAGCTGCGTCGCGGTGGCAAAGAACGGGTAAGCATGGGCGGGCGCCAATGCGGCGTCCCCTGGGCTTAGGTAGGTTCGCGCGATGCAACCGATCAGGTCGAGCGAGCCGCTGCCACACAAGATTGCCTCTTGCGCCACACCGTGCAAAGCGGCGAGCGTGCCCCTCAAGGCCGTCCAGTCCGGGTCAGGGTAAAGATGCGCCGCATGAAGCGCCTCTGCGGCCGCGGCAATCGCTTGTTGGCTGGGCCCGCGCAGGCTTTCGTTTTGCGCCAAAGAGACAAGACGCGTGCCCTCTGGCGCGGTCAGATCGGCCAAAGCATATGGTGCCATCTGGGCCACTTGGGCAATGGGCCGGATCATCCCTTGATCTCCGCATCGTAGTCTGCGCGCGCCGCATCCTCAGACACCAATCCATGATCGAGATCGCGCTGGAGCGCGGTTTTGTCCCGCATCTGAGGTGCACCAAACCCACCGCCGCCCGGTGTCTCAAGGATTAGCGGTGTACCACCGGGCACGCGAAACTCTCCTTTGCTGGGCAGATCATCCCCATCCTGGCCGATCCGAATGCGACCCTTTGCGCCGGGCCGTCCGCCATGTCGCCCATGGGCTGCAAACCGGACGCGTTCCACCGACAAAAACACCAAAAACGCCTCTCCTGTACTTGAGATGATTTCGATATGTTGCCCCAGCCCGCCGCGATACTGACCAGCCCCGCCACTATCTGTGCGCAGCTCACGTCGGGTGACGAGCACGGGCGCGGTGGCCTCGGTCGCTTCCACCTGAGAGCCCCAGACCCCGCTTGGAAACGCCGTGGTCGACAGCCCGTCTTTCGTCGGTCGTGCACCGGTGCCACCGTTGAAAACAAGCTCCAACGCGAAGGTTCGCCCACCGTCTCGCGCGGCCTCAGGCGTGTGGCGCAGTGGAACATCATAAAGGCATGATGCCCCTTCCGCCGGTACGCGATCCGGTAACGCTTTTGCCAGACAGCCATACACCAAATCCGGTGTCATCTGCCCAATGGCATGGCGCATGGCCACGGGCGAGGGTGGCTGCGCGTTGAGAATGCAGCCTGCTGGCGCAGTGACGCGAAACGGCTCCAAGGAGCCCGCATTGTTGGGAATATCCGCCCCGATGATGCAGCGCAGGGCGAAAACGGAATAGGCCGTGGCGTAGTTCAAAGGCACGTTGATGCCTTTTTCAGAACAGCCAGACGTTCCGTCAAAATCCAATGAAACAAAATCTCTTTCCACCGTGAGCGCGGCTTTCAAAGTGATCGGTGTGTCATATCCATCCACCTGAAGCGAGGCGTGATAGGTGCCCTTCGGTACGTCGGCAATGGCGTCCAAAGTGCCTTGGCGCGACGTGGTGATGATGTAATCCGCCACCGCATCGAGATCATCAATCCCGAACTCCTCCATCATGCCGGTCAGCCGCGCCACACCTGTTTCGCAACACGCAATCAAGGCGTAAATGTCGCCTTCATTGGCGATGGGCTCGCGTGAATTGGCCTTCACCACCTCCATAAGAAATTCGTTGAGTTGCCCATGTTCCACCAATTTGCATGGCGGGATCAGCAGGCCTTCGTCAAAAACATCCGAGCCCTCCGGCCCCATCCCCTTTCCACCCAGATCCGCCAGATGAGATGTGCAAGAGGTGAACCCAACAACCCGGCCTTTGTAGAAAGCGGGCTGCAGAAGCAAGAAGTCATTGAGATGCCCGGACGCCAACCACGGATCATTGGTCATGTAGATGTCGCCAGGTTTCATCGCCTCTGTCGGAAACCGCGCCATCAGGTTTTTCACCGCTTCTGCCATCGTGTTGATATGCCCCGGCGTGCCAGTCACCGCCTGGGCCAACATACGCCCACGTATGTCAAAGATACCTGCAGAGATGTCCCCGCTTTCTCTCACGATGGGGCTAAAGGCCGCGCGGATCAGGGCCTGACCTTGTTCTTCCACCACGGCGAGAAGGCGGTTCCACATCACTTGCAGGCGGGTCTTTGAGGGTGTCATTTTGCCTCCTCCGTCCGGGTCAGGATCAAAGTGCCATCGCCTGCAACCTCCGCTGCAAAGTCGGCGCTGACATAGGTTGTGGTTTGCGGCTCAATAATGAGCGCAGGCCCACGAACGTCCTGTCCGGGCCGAAGACGCGCGCGATCATAAGTGTTAGCTTGCCGGGTCTGGCCGCTGACATCGCAAAGAATGGACGTTTGCCGCAATGGTTCAACGGAGCCTGTGGCGTCCTTGTTCGCGGTCTCATTTCGCGGGTGGTTTGTCGCGCTCGCGATGCGAACAGACCAATTGAGCACCTCAATTGTCATACCAGGCACGGCACGTGCAAACTGCTTGCGGTATTCGTCCTCAAACGCTTCGCGCAACGGGCCAACGTCCCGCAACGTCAGCGCACGGTCGGGCAAAGGGATCTCAATTTCGTGGCCTTGCCCGTGATACCGCATGAACGCTGTGCGACGGCAGGTCAAGAGAGCATCCGGTGCCCCGCCACGCACCACGCTGTCAGCCTCCTCAATCATAGCATCAAACATCGCGTTCAAACCTCTCACGTCCAACGCGTTCAAAACGGCGTAGCGGCTTCTGACAATCTCAAAAGATACAGGTGCGTATAGAAAACCGACAGCAGACCCGACGCCAGGATCCTTCGGTATCAGAATTCGGCGAACCCCGGCGCGGCGGGCAACACGCGTTGCATGGAGCGGCCCGTTCCCGCCAAAAGCGATCATGGTGCGGGTGCTCAGATCCTTGCCGGATTCCACCGCGTGCATCCGTCCGGCTCCGGCCATGTTTTCATCCACGATCTCACTGATCCCGGCCGCGGCGTCCTCGGCGCTAATGTCCAGAGCGTGGCCCAAATGCGCAACCATCGCGGCGTCCGCAGCCCTCGCATCAATCTGCAACCGTCCTTCGGCAAAACCTGCCGGATCGAGCAGACCTTGCACAACATCGGCATCGGTCACGGTTGGCGCCGTGCCGCCTCTGCCAAAGGCTGCAGGCCCAGGCTCACTTCCAGCGCTATGCGGGCCAACTTGCACGCGGCCCAACCGATCGACAGAGGCGATCGATCCACCCCCCGCGCCAATTTCGATCATTTCCAGCACCGGAATGCGCACCGGCATGCCAGAGCCTTTGATAAAACGCTCCGCGCGCGCAATCTCAAACCGCCGGGCCGTCTGTGGACGGTAGTCATCGATCAAACAGAGCTTTGCCGTGGTCCCGCCCATGTCAAAGGACAAGACATCGGTTTCACCCGCCATGCGAGCCACGCGCGCAGCCAGGATCGCCCCACCTGCGGGGCCGGACTCGACGAGGCGAATGGGCAATGCAGCCGCCGTTTCCATCGTGGTCATGCCGCCACCAGCCGTCATCATCAGGATCGGGCAGGTGATACCGCTCTCGGCAAACTGTCTCTCAAAATCAGACAGATAGTCCGACATAAGCGGCTGAATATAGGCATTGGCGATGGTCGTGCACAGCCTGTCAAATTCACGCGCCTCGGGCGACACCTCATGGGAAAGTGAGATGCTAACCGAGGGCAATCGACCCTGCAGCAGGTCGCGCAACCGCAGCTCATGGGCAGGGTTTGCGTAGGCATGGAGCAGGCAAATCGCGACAGCCTCAATCCCCTGATCACGCAAAGACGAGGCAAGCTTTGGAACAGCCGCTTCATTGAGCGGCGTGATCTCTTGCCCGTTCACATCCATACGGCCCCCGATGGTCCACGCTCGATCCCGCGGCACGATCAGATCAGGTTTTTCCAGGTTGATGTCGTACTGGCTGTAGCGCCGCTCATAGGCTATTTCGAGAATGTCGCGGAACCCGTCATTGGTAATGCTGGCCACTTTTGCGCCACGCCGTTCGATCAGTGCATTGGTGGCCAAAGTCGTGCCATGCACAAAGCCCGAGACAGAACCCCAGTCCTGGCCAGCCTGTGCCATCACATCATGGACCCCTTCCAACGCACCAAGCGTCGGGTTTTGCGGCGTGGTCGGGGTTTTCGCGGTTGCAATGACAGACGCGACCGAGTTCATCAGAACCGTGTCGGTAAATGTTCCGCCGATATCCACAGCGAGACGCAGACCAAGAGATTGAGGCATTTCGAATTGTCCAAGTGAAAAGAGAAAGACGTGAGCTACCGTCGCGCCCTAAGCGACGAGGTTCGTCTTCTCCGCCCGGCGCCCGGTGCGCCTGTCATTCACTTGGTGGGGCATATCTGCTCCGATACTGATCGTGAAACGCTGCGGTTATCGTCAGAGTTTGTCAATCATTTCCTGCGCAGCGACGTCAATCAGAGGGTCTGCCCCGTCCGCTTGCTCAAAAATCATGACTGTTATCCCGGCCCGTGTCCAAACTTGAACCGCTGTGCTTGGCTGTGGAGAGATGTCCTCAAAACCCAGGTCTTCCAAGAGGTGCGGGGACAGGGCGGCGATGCGTTTGATGTCGGCATATGCACGTGTCTCGGCGCGGTATGTCCGATGTTGTTGATGATATAATGTGATCCATTCTATCAGTCTGCTGAGCATCTGTCGCATAGCGATTTCGTCGTTTTTCATGGATCGCGGGCGCCTTTCAGCGATTTCCCGTTACTCATGGAACATTTGCAGCGCTCAAGGGATGCACGCAAACCAAGTTATTTGACAATTAGGATCAGAAAATCTAATCCAATGCTCGTTATGCGCCTCCCCCCACTAAATGCTCTTAAGGCTTTCGAGGCCGCGGCCCGGCACGAAGGGTTTATCGCTGCATCTGATGAGTTGCGTGTCACGCGCGGAGCCATCAGCCGACATGTCAAATTGCTCGAAGAGCATCTGGGCGTCGCCTTGTTCACGCGACACGCCAAGGGCGTTCGTCTGACAGCCGCAGGACGGGACTTGCAGCCGGTGCTGACAGAGATGTTCGAAAAGGTCCAAACAGAATGCCAGAGGATCGCGTCAGATGCATCGACCCTGCGGGTGATCTGTCCACCGGCCACCTCCATCCGCTGGCTGGTGCCTAAGCTTGATGATTTCCGGCGCAAACACCCGGATATTAATGTGCGTCTGACCACGGATTTCTTTGCCGGAGAACATCGCGAAACCGGGGTGCAGGATATCGGGTTTTCCGTGGCGGATTGGCCGTCGCGCCGGACAGGCTTTAAGGTGCAAACCCTGTTTCCGGTCTACCTGACCCCAGCCTGCGCACCGTCCCTCTTGAACGGGCGAAAAACCCTGACATCCGCGAAAGACTTGAAACCCTACCTTATGCTCCATGAACGCCCCGGTCGGTGGGATTGGACCGCGTGGATTGACGCCTTTGGCGTGGAGGACCTCGATCCGAAATCAGGCGATGAGTTTCCCAATCTCGACATGGCCACCAAGGCCGCAGTGATGGGTGCAGGTGTGGTGATGGCAGACCTGGTGCTTTGCCGCGAAGAATTGGGCGCGGGCAGTTTGATCGCGCCTTTGCCGCACATGACCTGCCTGTCTCCCACCGGGGGTGTGTGCCTCTTGGGACGAGAGGACATGTGGGAAGAGCCCAAGGTGCGCGCCTTCCGCGATTGGGCGGCGTCCGTGGCGGCAGAGGATGTCGCGCGGCTTCAGCGGGACATTGCAACAATGGTTCCCCACCCCGGATCAAGCCCGGGACGGGTGCGTTAAGACCTTAAGGGACCGCTAGAAATCCAGGTTCTCAACGCTCAGCGCATTTTGCTGAATGAACTCGCGGCGCGGCTCCACCACATCACCCATTAGCTTGGTAAAGAGATCATCCGCCTCGGCCACATCGTCAATCTTCACTTGCAACAAAGTGCGCGCCTCCGGGTCCAGCGTGGTTTCCCACAACTGATCGGGGTTCATCTCGCCCAAACCCTTGTAACGCTGCAGCGTCAGCCCGCGCTCGCCCTCTTCCAAAACCGCCTCAAGCAGGTCGAGCGGGCCAAAAATATCCTGCGCGCGGTCCTTGCGATGCAGCTGAGCGGGCGAGTCGTAGGTCTGTCGCAAGCCCGTTGTCAGCGTGCCCAACCGACGGGCCTCACCGGAGCGCAGGATGGGGCCATCAAGCGTGCGGGCTTCTTCAACGCCACGCAGGATGCGAGTAAGCCGGATACCTTTGTCTTGGGTGGGGCGACCTGACCAACCGCGTTCATATTCCGCGGCGATCAGATCAAGGCGCTTGGCCACCTTGTCGGCCACGCCTTGCAGGTTGGTGTCAACGCGCCCTGGCTCAAACGCTTCGGCAATCGCGGCCTGTTCGAGGATATGACGCGGATAATGGGTCGGGAAGCTTTCAAGAATGCGCTTGATCAAGCGCGCTTCTTCGACAACGCGCACAAGATCCTGACCGGCGATTTCTTCCCCGGATTCCAACCGCAGGATCGCGTCATCCGTGCCCTGTTGGATCAGATAGTCTTCCAGCGAAGGTTGATCCTTGAGGTAGACCTCAGATTTACCCCGCATCACCTTAAAGAGCGGCGGCTGTGCGATATAGAGATATCCCCCTTCGATCAGTTCCGGCATCTGACGATAGAAAAACGTGAGCAGGAGCGTCCGAATATGCGCCCCATCCACGTCCGCATCCGTCATGATGACGATCTTGTGGTACCGCAGTTTGGAGATATCAAACTCATCGCGCCCAATGCCCGTGCCAAGCGCCATGACAAGGTTGCCAATCTCCTGGCTCGACAGCATCCGATCAAACCGCGCGCGCTCCACGTTGAGGATCTTACCGCGCAGGGGCAGCACGGCCTGCGTGCCACGATCCCGTCCTGTCTGGGCGGAGCCGCCGGCGCTGTCCCCCTCCACCAGGAACAGCTCCGTCTTGGACGGGTCTTTCTCAGAGCAATCCTTCAGCTTGCCCGCGAGGTAATTCACATCCATCGCCGTCTTGCGCCGCGTCAGTTCGCGGGCTTTGCGCGCCGCCTCCCGTGCAAGTGCCGCCTCAATGATTTTGCCCACGATCATCCGGGCCTCATTGGGGTTTTCCTCAAACCATTCCGTCAGCTTTTCGTTCATCAACCCTTCCACCGCCGGGCGCACCTCGGAGGAGACGAGCTTGTCTTTCGTCTGGCTGGAAAACTTCGGGTCCGGCACCTTAACGGACAGCACGCAGGTCAGCCCTTCGCGCGCATCATCCCCGGTAAAGCTCACCTTTTCTTTCTTCGCGATCCCCGACTCAGTCGCATACTTCTGCACCACCCGTGTCAGCGCCCCACGGAAGCCCGCCAAATGCGTGCCGCCATCGCGCTGCGGGATGTTGTTCGTAAAGGGCAGGACCGTCTCGTGATAGCTGTCATTCCACCACATGGCGACTTCCACACCGATATCATCTTTTTCACCGGTCACGAAAATCGGCTCAGGGATCATCGGCGATTTGGAGCGGTCAAGATAGCGCACAAACTCCTTCACCCCCCCATCGTAATGCAGCTCTGTTTCAAGCGCCGGAGTGGGGCGTTCATCGCGCAGGATGATGCGCACCCCGGAATTGAGGAAGGCCAGTTCGCGCAGCCGCTTTTCCAGCGTGTCAAAACTGTATTCCAGGTTCGAAAACGTCGCGAGAGACGCCAGAAACCGCACCTCGGTGCCTTTCCGGTCGCCCGCATCGCCCACGACCTTGAGGTGATCGACCGTGTCGCCCCCCTCAAACCGCGCCACATGTTCCGATCCGTTGCGCCAGATGCGCAGCTCCAACCAATCCGACAGGGCATTCACCACGGACACGCCAACACCGTGCAGACCGCCCGACACTTTGTAGGAATTGCTGTCAAACTTCCCGCCCGCATGCAGCTGCGTCATGATCACTTCGGCGGCAGAGACGCCCTCTTCCTCATGGGTTTCCACCGGAATACCGCGGCCATTGTCACTGACGGAGACGCTGGAGTCGGCGTGAATGGTCACGTTCACACGGTCCGCATGGCCCGCCAAGGCCTCATCAATGCCGTTATCGACGACCTCATAGACCATATGATGCAGACCAGAGCCGTCATCCGTGTCCCCGATATACATCCCGGGACGCTTTCTGACCGCCTCTAACCCTTTGAGAACTTTGATCGAATCAGCGCCATATTCTTCGGGCGCTGCTGCTGCTTCTGCCATGCGGGTGAACCCCAATTATTTTCCACTCTTTATACCGATTTATGGGGGGAATGTCACGCGATTGGCACAATATTTTGTGGTTTGCGCGCCTGCCTCGCGCGAGACCCGCCCCGCGCTTGACCCGGGGCCTCGTTCCTCAAAAGCGGAGGCCCCGGATCACGTCCGGGGCGGGCGTTTTATTGACTTACGATCTCGCCATTGTCGTTGATCTCAAGCGTTTGAGCCCTCTCGCCCAGCTCCGCGAAAAGCTCCGGCCCGGTCCCTGTCATCCACGCCTGCGCCTTGAGCGCGCAGACCTCATCATAAAGTGCGGCCCGCCGCGTGGCATCCAAATGCGCGGCAACCTCATCGAGCAGGAGCAATGGCGGCGCGCCGAAATCCTCAGCTAGGGCCCGCGCATTGGCCAGGATGAGCGAGATCAAAAGCGCCTTCTGCTCCCCGGTCGAACAGTCCTTCGCAGGCACCCCCTTGGCGGCATAGACTCCATAAAGATCCGCCCGATGCGGCCCCACCAAGGTCCGCCCCGCCGCGATGTCGCGAAACCGGCTTTCATGCAGCGCCTCGCGAAAATCCGCCTCGCTCTCCGGCATTTCCCCTTCCGACAGGGTCAGTTCCAATTCCGCGGCCGGAAAGGCTGTGTCCGCCTCTCTCTGCGCCTCCTGCAGCCGATAAAGCGCGGTCACGCGGTTTTGGTGGATCGCGGTGCCAGCCTCCGCCATCTGCCGCTCCAGCGCCACGTACCAATGCCCGTCGCGCACTTGGTCCTTCAAAAGCCGGTTGCGCTCCCGCATCGCCTTTTCATAGGCCAAAGACGCCTCGGCATGGTCGGGCACGAAACTCAGCGTCATCCGGTCCAAAAACCGCCGCCGCCCTTCTGCGCCCTCAATCCAAAGCCGGTCCATCGCCGGAATAAGCCACAGCACCCGCGCAATCCGCCCCAAAGCCACCTGAGAGGCCGGTTTGCCATCAATCCGGACCTGCCGGCTGCCTTCCCCCTGCGCCTCGATCTCCACCTCATGCACCTGCGCGAGAGACCGCAAATGCCCGGTCAGTTTCCACCCGATTGCCTCAGGCCGGCGCGCCATATCCGCCGCCGCCGCCCGCCGCAAACCGCGCCCCGGCGAAAACAGCGACACCGCCTCCAGAATATTGGTCTTGCCCGCCCCGTTGGGCCCATAGATCGCCACGGGCCGCCCATCGCCATCTATGCGCGCGCTCTTGTGCGATCGAAAATACGAAAGGCTCAGATGCGATAGATAAAGATCAGGCATCCACGCCTCTTCATCTTGCTAAAAATACTCCCGCAGGAGGCATCCGGCCGCGGTCACACGCGCATCGGCATCACAACGTAAACGGCCGTTGTGTCATTGCCTTCGCGCATCAGCGTCGGATCCCCGGAAGAGTTGAACATGAAGACCGCATTCTCCCGATCCACCTGGCTCGCAATTTCCAGCAAGTACTTGGCATTAAACCCAATATCGAGCTTGTCATCACCATAGGCCACGGCCAGTTCTTCTTCTGCGGCACCACTGTCCGGTGCATTCACCGACAGCACCAACCGGTCTTCATCCAGCGAGAGTTTCACCGCGCGGGAGCGCTCAGAACTCACCGTCGCAACCCGGTCCACGGCCTGGGCAAACTCGCTCGCGTCGACCTCCAACCGGCGGGTGTTTCCGGTCGGAATAACGCGCGTGTAATCGGGAAAGGTGCCATCGATCACCTTGGACGTCAGCGTGATATCCGGCGTGGCAAAGCGCACCTTCGTCTCCGACACCGACACCGCGATCACCGCCTCATCATCTTCCAGCAGCTTGCGCAATTCGCCTACCGTTTTGCGTGGGACAATCACACCGGGCATCGCGCCCGCCCCGTCGGGCAGGTCACTGTCAATGCGCGCCAAGCGGTGCCCATCAGTGGCCACACAACGCAGAACCTGACCGCCATCTGCGTCCGAGACATGCATGTAAACCCCATTGAGGTAATAGCGCGTCTCCTCCGTCGAAATGGCGAATTTGGATTTGTCAAAAAGCCGGCGCAGGTCCGGCGCCTTGGCCGAGAAATTACACTCATATTCTGAGCTGGCCATCACCGGAAAATCTTCCTTGGGCAATGTGGCGAGCGCAAAGTTGGAGCGCCCCGCCTCCACCGTCAGCCGCCCTGTCGCGCCATCATCGGTCAGGCTGACCAAGGCCCCATCCGGCAGCTTTCGCACAATCTCATGCAGCGTCACCGCCGACACGGTGGTCGCGCCCGCGCGCTCCACCTGAGCGGCGGCTTTATCCACCACTTCAATGTCGAGGTCCGTGGCGCGGAACTGCACGCCGTCGCCCTCGGCCTCTATCAGCACGTTGGCCAGGATCGGGATCGTATTGCGCCGCTCCACCACGGATTGCGCCTGCGCAACGGCCTTCAAAAGGGTTGCACGTTCAATGCTGAATTTCATGGCGCCGCTCCTTGCATGCGCGGGTTAGGGATGCGCACCCTAGCAATTCTTGGTAACTGCTCAAGCCTTTTGTGCTGGATGACACGTCAATGGTCCGCCCTGTTGAAAACCAGCGCGGACCATCTCACTCCAGAAGATTTAGCTTTCGAGGCTGCGGCGCAGCATTTCCAGGTCTTCGGCGATTTGCGCATCGGAATGGCGCAGCTCTTCGATCCGCTTCACGCCGTGCATCACCGTGGTGTGGTCGCGCCCCCCAAACCGCCGCCCGATCTCCGGCAGGGAGCGGCGGGTCATCTGCTTGCACAGATACATGGCAACCTGGCGCGGGCGGGCAAAACTGCGCACGCGCTTCGGCCCGATCATGTCAGCGAGCCGGATGTTGTAATGATCCGACACCTGGCGCTGAATCTCTTCGATAGAAATCTTCCGCTCAAAGGTGCGCAGAATGTCCGACAGACAATCTTGCGCCATATCCGGCGTGATCTCAGTCCCCACAAGCGACGCAAAGGCGAAGAGCCGGGTCAGAGCCCCTTCGAGAACGCGCACATTGGTGCTGATCCGCTGGGCGAGGAAATCCAGAACGCTGTCATCCATCTGCAGGTCAGGATAGTCCGCGCGGTAGCGATCCACTTTTGACTGCAAGATCCCCAGACGCAGCTCATAATCCGTCGGGTGCAGGTCCACGACCAAACCGCATTGCAGGCGCGATTTGATCCGGTCTTCCATGTCTTCGATCTCACCCGGCGCGCGGTCGGCAGAGATCACAATCTGTTTGTTCTGATCCACAAGCGCGTTGAAGGTGTGAAAGAACTCCTCTTGCGTGCTGTCTTTGCCCGCGATGAATTGCACGTCATCAACCATCAGCACATCGACCGAGCGAAACATTTCCTTGAAGTCCATCATCTTCTTGTCGCGCAAGGCCTGCACAAACCGGTACATGAACTGTTCCGCCGAAAGGTACAGCACATTGAGATCGGGACGCGCCGCTTTCAGCTCCCAGGAAATGGCGTGCATCAAATGCGTCTTACCAAGCCCGACGCCGCCATAAAGAAAGAGCGGATTGAACGTCACTGGTCCGCCTTCTGCCACGCGGCGCGCCGCCGCATGCGCCAGCTCATTGGGCTTGCCCACAACAAATCGATCAAAGGTAAATCGCTCATCCAAAGGCGCAGTCAAGAAGTGACCGTCAAGCTGGTTGGCTTTGGCCGCTTTCGCCCGCGCGGCGCCAGAGTTGCCCGCGCTGGGTTTGCCCACCGGCTTCACGGCGCCTTTGTGCACGCGGCGCATAGTGGGAACGCTGAATTCAAGCCGCTTGATCTCATCATTCACGAGGTTCACGCGGTACAATATTTTATCGCCAAAATTTTGCGACACATAGTTGCCTTGGAAATTCGTGGGAACATCAAAAACCGCAACCCCGTCTTTCACTTCCCGTAAATCCAGCGGCTCAATCCAGCTGGTGTAATTATGCGCCCCGACTGTTTCTCGGAGGTCGTTTTTAACAGTGCCCCATTCTTCCAAAGTCATTTTATCCCATTCCGCGACTAGCCTAACTTGCAAAGGCGGGCCATACACACCCTCCCTCGGCGACGCCGCAATTTGGCCTGTCCGCACGACGCACTTGCCAGTCGAAAATCAACTGGCGGCTCCGCCCTGGATCGGACAGCTGAAGACCAACACCTTGCCCCGACCGGATGAAGGTATTCCCCATCACGTCACCACGGTCGCGCGTTGTCCCTCAGGATTGGATTTGGCCCACCTGCCACTATACGGCAAGCGCGTCACACTCACGGTCAGTCGTCCCACGGGCCGACCTCCGAGGAGTGAAGGTGGCAGCCAATCCCCCTTGCAGATTCGCCTGACAAAATTACCCGCAGCTTCGAAGAGGCGGCAACCGATCTTATGCCTTGACAGTAAAATCGGCGGCAAAGAATCCCTCGCGTTGCCGCGTTTGTCACAGAGCAAAAAAAAACGGGCCAAATGGCCCGCCGTTTTTTGAGTAAGGATTCAGCTAGGATAGCTTAGCCGAGCGCCTTCACACGAGACGACAAACGAGACATTTTCCGCGCTGCCGTATTTTTGTGGAAGACACCTTTTGTGACGCCGCGCATCAATTCCGGCTGTGCTGCTTGCAGTGCGGCTTGTGCGGCATCCTTATCGCCGGATGCAATCGCCTCTTCGACTTTGCGCAGATAAGTACGGATCCGGGAACGGCGCGCCTTATTTACGGCGAAGCGACGCTCGTTCTGGCGCGCGCGTTTTTTGGACTGTGGTGTATTTGCCATGTTTTTCAGACCTTTAATCGAGCGTTTTGTTTCAAGTTTGCGATGCAGAACGCCCAAGCCAAAGAAATATCCTCTGGAAAGATCAGGCCAAGGCGGGCCGCACACGCATGTCTAGGCGCGGCGTATAGCTGAGATTCGCACCCTTGCAAACCTTTCTTTCACGCCGGCTCACGCAAGGGCAATTTGATCAAGGATTCGCACAATGGTTAATTCAGTTTCCCCTGTGTGTTACTCAAACGTCACAAATGAGTCGGTCATGGCGTGACATCTCGCCGTGACATGCAGGGTGCCGTACGGCGCTTTAAACTGCGCAAAGTTCTGCCTCCTGCTGAGGAGAAGCACGGTCGGGCAGGCCGGGTTTGAAAATGTCCAAGGTCAGTTGTCAATAAACCGCTTGGCGTCCTGCGTCGGCTCAGGACAATGTCGTCGCAGACGAAGGAAGGAGCCTGATCCATGACGCTTGCCCACCGAAGCTGGGTCCCTGACCCCTGTGAGACCCGCGTGCGCACCATCACAGCGGCAACCGAGGCCCGAAGCGACGCGCAGATCTTTGAGCGGCTCACGGAGCTGGTCAAAGACAACCGCGAGATCCATGAGCAAGAGTGCTTCAACCTCAACCCCGCCACCAATGTGATGAACCCGCGCGCCGAGGCGATGCTGGCGAGCGGCATCGGGTCCCGCCCGTCGCTGGGCTATCCCGGGGATAAATATGAGATGGGTCTGGAGGCGATAGAAGAGATTGAGGTCATCGCCGCCACACTCGCCGCTGAGATATTCAACGCGCGCTTTGCCGAAATCCGTGTGGCGTCGGGTGCAATGGCCAATCTCTATGCGTTCATGGCCACCTGTCAGCCCGGCGACACCATCATCGCCCCTCCGGCCAGCATTGGCGGCCACGTCACCCATCATGGTCCCGGCTGTGCGGGTCTCTACGGCCTCAACTGCCTCAATGCCCCCATTGATGCAGATGGCTACACGCTTGATCTCGATGGACTGCGCGACATGGCGCAAACGCACCGCCCCAAGCTGATCACCGTGGGCGGATCGCTCAACCTCTTTGAACATCCTGTCCGCGCGGTGCGCGACATCGCCGATGAGGTGGGCGCCAAGGTGCTGTTCGACGCCGCCCATCAATGCGGGATCATCGCAGGCGGGGCCTGGGCCAATCCGCTGGATCACGGCGCGCATATGATGACCATGAGCACATATAAGAGCCTCGGCGGCCCGGCGGGGGGTATGATCCTGACAAATGAGGCCGAGATGGCCGAGGCGCTCGATCACATTGCCTTTCCCGGCATGACCGCCAATTTTGACGCCGCCAAATCCGCCGCTCTGGCCGTCAGCTTGCTCGATTGGCGCAGCTTTGGCGCGGAGTACGCCCGCGCGATGATTGATTTGGCGCAAGCGCTCGCCACCGCGCTGGACGCGCAGGGTGTGCCCGTCTTTGCAAAAGCGCGCGGCTTCACCACATCGCATCAATTCGCCCTGGAGGCCGCGCCCTTTGGCGGTGGTCAAACGGCCTCCAAAGCCTTGCGCCAGGCCGGGTTCCTCGCCTGCGGGATCGGCCTGCCTGTGCCGGAGGTGCCGGGCGACATGAACGGGTTGCGCATCGGCACGCCCGAACTGGTCCGCTGGGGCGTCACGCCGGACCATGCCCATGACCTCGCGCGATTGATCTCAGATGGTTTGGGCCCGAAGCCGCAGGAGGTGGCCCCCCGCACGCGCGCGCAGCGCGAACGCTTCACCCGGCTTCATTATATGCACTAAAGAGTGCGCGGTCAGGCGATCTCACTCAAAATCGCGCGGGCGGCTGCGGCTGGATCGGGGGCGGCGTGGATCGGGCGACCCACCACAATATGATCGGCCCCGTCCGCTAAGGCCTGCGCAGGCGTCGCCACCCGCTTTTGATCGCCCAGCGCCGCGCCTGCCGGCCGCACACCGGGTGTCACGATCAACCGGCCCGTCGCCTCGGGCAAGGCCCGGATCATCGCGGCCTCTTGCGGCGAGGCGATCACACCATCCGCGCCGGCCTCAAACGCCAGCCCCGCGCGTTCCTCAACAAGATCCGGGATCGCGCCATCCTTGATCAGCCCCGCGTTCAAATCATCCCGGTCCAAAGAGGTCAGGATCGTCACGCCGAGGATTTTCAACGCGCTGCCAGAGGCGCCTTCCTTGGCCGCGCGAATGACATGCGGGTCACCATGCACCGTCAGAAAATCCAAATCGAACTGTGCCAGACCACGCACCGCGGCCTCCACCGTCGCGCCGATGTCAAACAGCTTCATATCCAGAAAGATGCGCTTGCCATGGTCCTGCTTCAGCTCCATCGCCAGCGCGAGCCCACCGCCCGTCAGCATCCCCAGACCAATCTTGTAGAATGACACCGCATCGCCCAGCCGGGTTGCAAAATTCAGCCCCTCCAGCGCGTTGGGCAGATCAATAGCAACAATCAGGCGGTCATCTGACATGGGGCGCGGTCCTTAGCATTCAAAATTGCGCTCTTGTTGCGGCAGGACCCCGCCCCGTCAAGGCATGCAATCGCTCAGGCGGCCAGAAACGTGCCCAACACGGGTGAATTGGCGCGGGATGTGGCCGCGCGCACCGTGTCCCGGATCAGGCGCTGCGTCCGCTCTTTGGAGTGCCGGTGCCGCATCAGCGCTTGCCCTTTCAGACCGCGCGTCACGGCGTCAAACTCAGCGTGCGGCGCTGATATATGGCTGACGCGGTAGGAAAACACGGCGCCCGCTTCAAACACTCGCGCCTCAGCTTCGAACGCGCCTACTTCTGGATTGTAGATGGGCTGCGTGAGGGTCATCTCATTGATACGCATGGATAAGTTCCTTTCATCCACCGCCTTTCGGCCTGTCATCTTGCCTAGATGGAAAAGCAACGCGCGAGTTGAAGATGCGTTCACGAAAAAATGCGAAATCTTGTGATCCGTCGTGAAGGCACCCCTACATCTAGGCCATTATGCGCTTATATGCTGAATTTTTGGGCAGTCTTGAACGTGGCGCTTTGCGTCCCCATTTATTGGGTAAGGTTCCCGAAAGACGTATGCCTAACACTGGGTGCGGCGACGGGAGAACGCTTAAAAGGAGAAAAACCATGGACTTGAGCAAGTTCACGGAGCGCTCGCGCGGGTTTTTGCAAGCCGCCCAGACGATCGCCATGCGGGAAAACCACCAGAAACTGGCCCCCGAACACGTATTGAAAGCTTTGATGGATGATGATCAGGGGCAAGCCAGCACCTTGATCAAACGCGCCGGTGGCACGCCTCAGCGCGTGGTGCAGGCACTGGACCTGGCCATGGGCAAGATCCCGGTTGTGACCGGTGACACCGGTCAGGTCTATATGGACAGTCAAACCGGCAAGATCCTCGCCGAGGCCGAAAAACTGGCCAAGAAGGCAGGCGACATTTTTGTGCCCGCCGAGCGGCTTCTGACCGCGCTCGCCATTGTGAAAAGCCCGGCCAAGGACGCGCTCGACCAAGGCGGTGTGTCCGCACAAACGCTCAACGCCGCGATTGAGGATGTGCGCAAGGGCCGCAAAGCCGACAGCGCCACCGCAGAGGACACCTATGAGGCGCTCGAGAAATACGCCCAGGATCTCACCAAGGCCGCCGAAGAGGGCAAGATTGACCCCATCATTGGCCGCGATGACGAAATCCGCCGCGCCATGCAGGTGCTCAGCCGCCGCACCAAAAACAACCCCGTCCTGATCGGGGAGCCGGGCGTGGGTAAAACGGCGATTGCCGAAGGTCTCGCTTTGCGCATCATCAACCGCGACGTGCCGGAAAGTCTGCTCAACAAACGCCTGCTCGCGCTCGACATGGGTGCGCTTATTGCAGGCGCAAAATATCGCGGTGAGTTCGAAGAGCGGCTCAAGGCCGTGCTCAACGAAGTGACCTCTGCCGCCGGTGAAATCATTCTTTTCATTGATGAAATGCACACTTTGGTGGGCGCGGGCAAAACCGATGGCGCGATGGATGCCGCCAACCTGATCAAGCCTGCCCTTGCACGTGGGGAGCTGCACTGTGTGGGCGCGACCACGCTGGATGAATATCGCAAACACGTGGAAAAGGACGCGGCCCTCGCGCGGCGCTTCCAGCCCATCGTCGTGAATGAACCCACGGTCGAGGATACGATCTCCATCCTGCGCGGCATCAAGGAGAAATATGAGCTCCATCACGGCGTGCGCATCTCCGACAGCGCTTTGGTGAGTGCCGCAACCCTGTCCAACCGCTACATCACAGACCGCTTTTTGCCCGACAAGGCGATTGACCTCGTGGATGAGGCCGCAAGCCGTTTGCGCATGGAAGTGGATAGCAAACCCGAAGAGCTTGACGCGCTCGACCGTGACATCCTGCAAAAGCAGATTGAGGCGGAAGCGCTCAAGAAAGAAGACGACGCCGCCAGCAAGGACCGGCTTGAGAAGCTGGAAAAGGATCTCGCCGATCTTCAGGAAAACTCCGCCCAACTCACCGCCAAATGGCAATCTGAGCGTGATAAGCTCGCTGGCGCGCGTGATCTCAAGGAACAACTTGACCGCGCCCGCATTGAGCTTGAGAACGCCAAACGCGCGGGCGATCTGGCCAAGGCCGGGGAGCTGTCCTACGGAGTGATCCCGGAGCTGGAGAAAAACCTCGCTGAGGCCGAGGCGACCGAGGAAAGCGGCGTGATGGTCGAAGAGGCCGTGCGCCCCGAACAGATCGCCCAGGTGGTCGAACGCTGGACAGGCATCCCGACCGCCAAGATGCTCGAAGGGGAGCGGGAGAAGCTGCTCTCCATGGAAGACGGTCTGCACAAGCGCGTCATCGGGCAGAACGCCGCCGTGAAGGCCGTGGCCAACGCGGTGCGCCGCGCGCGGGCCGGGCTCAATGATGAAAATCGCCCGCTAGGGTCGTTTCTCTTTCTTGGGCCAACCGGTGTGGGTAAGACCGAGCTGACCAAAGCCGTGGCCGAGTTCCTCTTTGACGATGACAGCGCGATGGTGCGCATTGATATGTCCGAGTTCATGGAGAAACACGCCGTGTCGCGCCTCATTGGCGCCCCGCCCGGCTATGTCGGCTATGATGAGGGCGGCGTGCTGACAGAAGCGGTGCGGCGCAGACCCTATCAAGTGGTCTTGTTTGATGAGGTCGAAAAGGCGCACCCAGAGGTGTTCAACGTGCTGCTGCAGGTGCTTGATGACGGTGTGCTGACCGATGGTCAGGGCCGCACGGTCGATTTCAAGCAGACGCTGATCATTCTGACCTCTAACCTTGGCAGCCAAGCGCTCAGCCAATTGGCCGAAGACGCGGATGCCTCAGATGCCAAACGTGACGTCATGGATGCCGTGCGCGCGCATTTCCGGCCTGAATTCCTCAACCGGCTTGATGAGATCGTCATCTTTGACCGCTTGGCGCGGGCCCAGATGGACGGGATCGTCGACATTCAGATGGCGCGCCTTCTCAAGCGGCTCAGCAGCCGCAAGATCACACTTGATCTGGATGAAAGCGCGCGCAAATGGCTCGCCGATGAAGGCTATGATCCGGTCTATGGCGCGCGGCCGCTCAAACGTGTGATCCAGAAAGCGTTGCAGGATCCGCTCGCAGAGGCGCTCTTGGCAGGGGACATTCTGGATGGCTCCACTGTTAAGGTGTCCGCCGGGGCAGAGGGTCTGCTGATCGGGGATCGGGTCGGCAGCACCAAACAGGAGCCACCCAAGGACGCCGTGGTGCATTGACGGCCCACACGACCCCAATCATATGATTCAACAGAGGCGCGTTTTCGGACGCGCCTCTTTGCGTTTGACGAAATCTCAACGGGTCTGTGGTGATTTCAGCAGACGCAATTGTGATTGTTTCCAGATCAGCAACAGGCATGTATACATACCACCAACAGACAGGCAGACCGATCACGAAACAGGTGATCTATGAGTGAGACCCTATGGGCATTGATGCAAAGCTGACCCTTCCATTGATCCCCGCGCGCGGGCTTGGGACGGCAAAGATGTCCGGTATGGCCCCTCGCGGTCTGCTTTGCGGCGCAAGGCTCTATGAGCGTTTTTGCGCACGTCTGAACGCAGGCCGCGCAAACATCTTCCGGCTGCGCAACACGCATCTATGGCAAAGCGATTGCACCGGGCGCAGGAATGCCCGGGCAACAGCCCCCGAATAGCAACGGCAATGGTCCGAATATGAGCGCCAAGGATACGCCAGACCCTAGCCCCGCCAAGGAGCAGATCGACAAACCCATGTGGCTTGATGAGATCGGCCCGGGGGGAACCGCATCGGGGTTTCTACACTCCGATCCGCATCATCCGATGATGTTTGTAGAGCGGCGTCGCCCTGTGCTTATGGTGACGTTTGATAACCTATCCAACGTGAATGATCGCGATCCCGCGCGCTTGCCATGGGCCTACAAATTCGCCCGCGATAATCAGCTGTGCCATCTCGGCATTTTCGCCAATCTCGCCAATTGGTATCGCGATGCCACCCTGATCGAAAAGATGCAGGCGATGGCCGATGATGGCTTTTTTGACGGCTATGATCGGTGCGTGTTTTCCGGCTCCTCCATGGGCGCGTTTGCGTCCCTCGTGTTTGGGCAATTGGCGCCCAATGCCCATGTGATGGCCTTCAACCCGCAATCGACCCTGGATGAGGCGCTCGTGCCCTGGGAAGAGCGGTATCTCACCGGGCGCAGACAGGATTGGACCTTGCCTTTGGGTGACGCCGCCGATGCAATCGGTCAGGTTGAGAAGGCATTTGTCTTTTATGATCCGTATTTTGAACCCGATCAAAAACATGTCGATCGGTTGCTTGCCGGCAAAGGTGCAGCCAAAACAACAACGCTGATGAAATGTTGGTATTCCAGCCATAAATCCGCGGTGTTTTTGCGCAAGATCGGCGCGCTGAAGCCGCTCATGATGCAAGCTGCCTTGGGCGATCTGACGGCGCATGACTTTTACCAGATGTATCGGCAACGGCGGCGGCTGCCATGGTATCGCGGCTCGCTTTCGCATTACTTCGAAGAACGCGACAGGCCAGAGATGGTCGCGCGGGCCAAAACCGCGTTTCGCCGTGCACAGCGCAAAATGACCAAAACCACCATTGACCGGAGCCTCTGAATGAGCGTGCGGGTCTATGTGGTCACGGCCGTGTCGAATGAGGCGCCGTTCCTGCTCGAATGGGTGGCGCATCATCGGGCGATGGGCTTTGCCGGGGCAATCCTCTTCACCTATGACAGCACGGACGGAACCGATGCCATGGTCGCCCGGCTGGCAGAGATGGGCCACGCCCATGCTGTGCCCATGAAAGTGAAAAAGAGCAAGGACCCCATGCGCCAGGCGATGCGCGATCTGCCTGACATCGCCCAGGAAATCGGGGCGGATTGGTGCCTTGTCGCACATATTGATGAGTATCTGCAGATCACCGCAGGCGACGGAATGGTCATCGATCTGATTGAGGCCTGCGGCAGCCCGGATGCCATTTCAGTGTCGCGGCGGGCGTTCGGGTCGTCCGGTCATCGGGGTATCCCACAGGGCCAGCTGCGTGAAACGCACCGTCTCGCCGCCCCGACAAAGGCGCAAGGGCATATGGTCGCCAAAGGCATCAAAACCCTGTTTCGCGTGGACAGGATCACGCGCGTGGCCCCCCATCGCCCGTATTTCCCCGAAGGCAAAGATCCCCATTGGGTCGATGCGGGCGGTCAGCCGATGCCGGCAAAATACCTTGAGGGCAAATGGACAGCACATAAGGATTTCGCCAACACCCACGCACGGCTGCACTATTACGCGGTTCCAACGCCCGAGGTTGCGATGATACGCAGCGGCGTGCCGCGCAACGCGGCCAAGCAAAAGGCCTTCGAGGCCAATTGGCGCAAGCTCGACATAAATGAGACCGCCGATAACAGCATGGGCCGGGCCGTTGGCCTGTCTGATCCGTTTGTGGCAGAGTTCAACACCGATGAAACGCTGCGCAACCTGCAAGAGGCAGGGCGCGCGTGGTACGCGGGTCAGGCGGCTGATCTGCTGGCCGATGACAAAGTGAAAACGCTCTGCGATCAACTCTCGGGCACGAAAGATGCGCAAAGCCAAGGCACCCTGCGAAGCTCACCCAGAGGGGGCGGGGGCAAATATCTGCCGCCGCCTGTGCGTCCGATCCGTTTCAAGGTCAAACCTGCAAAATCAGGGAAAACCCGCGCCGTTCTGCACGGCGGCTTCCACAAAACAGCGACAACCTTTCTGCAACGTCTGCTGGAAGACAACGACGCCTGGCTTGGATCGCAAAGCGTCTATGTCGTGCCGCATCTCAAGCTGCGCAAACACATCACCTTCCCGTCACAGCTCGATGCGTATCGCAAACTGAAAATCTGGCGCAGAACGCGATTTTCCGAAGACGAATTGCAGGAATTTCAGGATGCGTTCTTCAAGGATCCGCTCAAGGCCCGGCCGGCACGCATGATCCTGTCGGATGAAAATCTGCCCGGCCTTCCGGCCCATTGCGTGACCACGGGCAAGCTCTATCAGCATCGCCGCGCGTTTTTTGAGGCCTTCGCCCGCCGCATGCCGCTGCCGATCACGGACGCGTTCTTTGCGGTGCGCAACTACGCGGATTTCTTTGCCTCCTCCTATGTGGAGTATCTCCGCGCCGCGACACCCACGACCAGCGGTTTCATGGACACGCCCGAGATGATGCGCCGCAATGTCTTTGGGTCTTTGCCCAATTGGAGCCGCGTCTTTGATGATTTCGAAGCGGCGTTTCCGGGCGTGCGCATTCACGTCTGGCGGTTTGAAGATTTTCGCGCGCTAACGCCGCAGATTCTGCAGGCCTTCTGCGGTGAGGGCGTGGATGTGTCCAAATTCAAACCCCCTAAGGAACGCAATGCGCGTCCCTCGGCCTCGGCCCGCGCGGTGGGTGAGTTGGTCCTGACGTCTGAGCTGGAGGGCGCCGGTGCGATGGCCGAACGCGCCAAATCCGTGCAAGACATGTACCCCCAAGGTGACGATTACGAACGCTATGACCCCTGGACAGCCCAAGAACGCGCGCATTTGACGGCGCTCTATGATCGTGATTGGCAAGCGCTGTGTGCAGATGAGCGGTTTGTAACGTTGGTGCCCGAGGGCCAAAAACGAACCAAGCGCGCATGAGTGAGCCAAGTTGCTCCTCAAACGTAAGCATGGGGTCATTCGGGCGTCGCTGACAGAGTTCCGACAAAGAAACCTGCGTTAAGCTTGCCGGCGTTGTGACAAACCGGGCACATATCGTTTTCGCGCATCGCTTTCCTGCATCAACCAGCGGCGCACCACATCGCTTTCAGGATGCTTTGGTGCGCCCTGTCGGCGCAGCAGGTAATAGCCTGAATTTGTGCGCACATGGATGTCGCTTAAGGGCTTGATCAAAGTGCCTTCTTGTAAATGGCGATCAACCAAATGCCCCCAACCCAAAGCAACACCAAGCCCATCAATCGCGGCTTGAATGGCCAGAGGATAGGTGTTCACAAATGTGGAATGGCGCACTTTTGGCTGGGGGCTAAACTCGGCCAGCCATGTCTTCCAATTCAACCACTCTGTATGGTTGCTTGTCACCTCAATGAGCGATTGGTTGAGCAGATCCTCAGGCCGGTCCAGATGCGGATGGTTGATGATGTAACCAGGCGAACAAACCGGAAAGACAGTTTCACCAAAAAGCCGCTGCGCATCATAGCCCGGCCAATCCCCATCGCCGCGCAGAATGGCGAGATCAAACGCCTCTGTCAGGCATTCGCTATCAAGGTCCGACGAAAACAGATTGATCGTCACATTATGATTCGACATCTGGAATTTACGCAGCCTCGGCATCAGCCAAAGCGACGCGACAGAATTGGTCGCCGCCATGCGCACGGTGGACCGGCCCTGACCTTCCAGCATTGTCTCTGACGTACGCTCAAGGGATTTCAAGGCTGGTGTGATACCGCTGAGCAGCTTGCGCCCATGATCCGTCAATTGCACGGATCTGTGACCGCGCACAAAAAGCGCGCACCCAAAATGGCTTTCCAGAAGGCGAATTTTCCGGCTGACCGCAGTTTCACTGACGTTGAGCTCTTTGGCGGCGGCGGCAAAGCTTTCCATTTCTGCTGCAGCTTCAAAAGCCAGCAGGTATTCGAGTCGCGGCAAGGCAGCACGGTTTTTAAGCATGATCAGCCTGTTGAATTCTCAGGGCGCGTAGAAAGGCGGCGGTTAGGTTAAAACCTAGGCCCGTAACTATAATTTGCCAAACTTTTTTATGGGCAAAGCGCAATCAAATTATTGTCTGACACCGGCCCGACCTGTGCAACCTTTAAATCACTAACGAAGGAGCCGCGGGCAAAACCGGGCATCCGACGCAACCGATAGGGAGAAATCATGAAACTGAGTAATATGGTGTCTCTGGCCGCATTGAGCGTGGCCATGACGTCCGCCGGCGCAGTGTTCGCGGCGGAGGACAGCTCTGATCCGATCATCATTCCGATCCACAACTGGTCTAGCCAGATTGTGATGTCGAACGTGGTGGGGCAGATGTTCGAAACCATGGGCAACAACGTCGAATATGTCACCACCGACAGTCAGGCCGTCTACGAGTCGGTCCGTCTGGGCGACGTGACGCTCGAGCTTGAAGTGTGGGAGGGTGCCTTTGGCGCGTCTTTCCGTGAGGCGCTTTCAAAGGGTGGTCTGCATGACGCGGGCGATCATGACGCGGTGACGCGCGAAGACTGGTGGTACCCGATGTGGACCAAAGACGCCTGCCCGGGCCTGCCAAGCTGGGAAGCGCTCAATGACTGCGCAGAGCTTTTCGCCACGGCAGAAACAGGCGGCAAAGGTCGTTATCTTGACGGCCCCGTCGACTGGCTCAAGCACGGCAAGGAGCGTGTCGAAGCCCTCGGCATGGACTTTGTTGTGATCAACGCGGGGTCTGCGGCGGCTCTCTGGGCTGAGATTGGCGCGGCTGAAGCCGACAAGCGCCCGGTCGTGGTCTTCAACTGGACGCCCAACTTTGCCGAGGCCGTGTGGCCAGGTGAGTTTGTCGAATTCCCAGCATGGGAAGATGGCTGCGACACTGATCCGGCAAAGGGCCCCAACAAAGAAGCGCTCTTTGACTGTGGCAACCCCGCCGATGGCTACCTCAAAAAGGCGGCTTGGGACGGGATGCAGGAGAAATGGCCGAACGCCTATGAGGTTCTGACCAAAATCTCCTTCACCAACGCGCAGATCGCCGAAATGGCGCGTCTCGTGGACATCGAAGAGATGGAGCCTGATGAGGCAGCCGAAGTGTGGCTGGAAGAAAACGAAGACGTCTGGAAGCAGTGGATGCCCGAAGGCAGCACCTGATCTGACGCTTTGATCAAAACCTGCCCGGCGTCTCGACGTGTCGGGCAGGTTCTTTCGACACCCGCTGCGCTTGCGCCATGTAGTGGTTTCCTGGGGACAAAATCCGAGAGATTGATATGACCAGCGACGCGCCCGTCATTTCCTGCCGCAATGCATGGAAAATCTTTGGCCCCAACCCAAGCGCCTATTTGCAAAAGATGCCTCAAGGCCATTCTTTTGAGGACATTCGCGCCGATGGCTATATTGCCGGGGTCAAAGATGTCTCCGTGGATGTCAGCCGGGGTGAGATGCTGGTGATCATGGGTTTGTCGGGCTCTGGTAAATCCACCCTCGTGCGCTGTTTTTCGCGTCTGCATGACATCACCGGCGGGACGATTGAGGTCGAAGGTCAGGATATCATGGCCTTGGCTGAGAAAGACCTCATTGAGCTGCGTCGCTCCAAAATGGGCATGGTGTTTCAGTCCTTTGGCCTGCTGCCGCATCGCACTGTGCTTGAGAACGTGGCCTTCCCCCTTGAGATGCGGGGCCAGGACAAACACGCCCGCCGCGCCCGCGCGCTTGAGGTGATTGAGCTTGTGGGTCTTGCGGGCCGCGAGGATTACTTCCCCCGCGAACTCTCCGGCGGTCAGCAACAGCGCGTCGGCATTGCCCGCTCGCTTGCCATTGAGCCGGACATCTGGTTTCTCGATGAGCCGTTTTCAGCGCTTGACCCGCTCATTCGCCGCGAAATGCAGGATGAATTTCTGCGGCTCCAGGGCATGCTCGGCAAAACTATCGTCTTCATCACCCATGACTTTGATGAGGCGCTGCGCCTCGCCGATCGGATTGCGATCATGAAGGATGGTGAGATTGAGCAATGCGACACACCCGACCAAATCGTGCTCAACCCGATGACGCCTTACGTAAAGAAATTCACCGAAGAGATCGAAAAGGCCCGCGTGGTCCATGCCAGCGTGATGGCCAAGCCGCTTAATGGCGTGGCGCTCGAAGGGGATGCCGTGGCTGGCGATCTGACCATCCACCAACTGGCCCGCCAATTGGTCAATGACAGCCGCGATCACCTGCCCGTTGCGGGCAAAGACGGCGCGCTGATCGGGATGTTGGAGCGCAAACAAGCGCTCGACGTGTTGTTGGGGGAGGATTGATGGCCGATCTCGCCGCCAGCACGCCCCTTGGCCGGGACCGCACGCCGCGCGATGCGGTGCTGTGGTCGCTTCTCGCCACGGCGCTGTTGCTCTGTGCTGCGAAACCCTTTCTGCCAGATTTTCTGATCCGCCTGCCAGAGGCCTGGATCCCCCCTGCCGCCCAATGGCTCGATGCGTTCTTCGATGTGGTCAAAGGCGACCGGGAGGAAGGCCGCTTTGGCCTCATCTACATCACCCGCTGGTTCGCGGAAGGGCCTTTGGAATTCATGCTGGGTGTCACCGCGAACTTGCTTGAAGGCAAGCATCGCTGGCCCTTCCTCGGCCCGCTGCCCTGGTCCTGCGTCGCGGCGGTGGCGGCGATACTGGGCTACTATCTGGGCGGCTGGAAATTGGCCGCACTCGCCGGGGGCACCTTCATCTGGACCGCGCTCATCGGGCAGTGGGAATTGGCGATGCAGACCCTTTCGGTGCTGGCCGTCGCCGCGCCCATGGCCTTTGTGCTGGGGCTGGGTTTGGGCATCGCGGCTTGGAAATACGCGTGGTTTGACGCGGCTGTGAAACCCGTGCTCGCCATCCTGCAAACCATTCCGTTCTTCACCTACCTGCTGCCCGCCGTGATCTTTTTCAAAGTGGGTCCGACGGCGGGCGCGATTGCCACCACGATCTACGCCATCCCGCCCATGGTCTTGATGACCACGCTGGGCCTGAAAAAAGTGGCACCAGAAATTGTGGAGGCAGGCGCCATGTCCGGCTGCACCCGCTGGCAGATGCTCACGCGCGTCTACATCCCGTCCGCACGCACGGAGATCCTCGTCGGCGTAAACCAGGTCATCATGCTCTGCCTCGCCATGGTGGTTCTGACCGCGTTCATCGGCATGCCCGGCTTGGGCGGCAAACTGCTCGCCATGATGAACAGCTTCAAGCTTGGCCGGTCTTTTGAGATCGGGGTGACCATCGTGTTGGTCGCCGTGATGCTCGATCGCCTGTCGAAGGCCTGGGTCGTCAAACTGCCCGAACATCACGAAAAAGGCACGCCTTGGTATATTCAGCACAAATTCCTTGTGCTCTCCGCCATCGCCTTCCTGTTCTTCCTCGGCCTCGCGCAATTCGTGGAATGGTTCGATGAAATCGGGCGTCGGCAATCCTGGTCGCAAGGGCGCGAGCTTGACAAGCTGATCAAGGGCTTCCTGGCCATCGACGGCGTCAAAGCCGTGACAGAGCAAATTCGCTACGTCATGAATGTGTGGATTCTGATCCCCTTCCGCGACTTCCTACTGTGGATCCCAACACCGGCCTTCATCCTCTTCATGGTGGCCTTCGCCTGGAGCATCGGTGGCAAGCGGCCCGCGATTTATGCGGGCGTCTTCTTCACAATCGTGGCCTTCAGCGGCTGGTGGGACCGGTCAGTGATTACGCTCTTTTCCGTGCTCTCGGCGGTGATCCTGTCGATGTTCATCGGCATCCCTCTGGGCATTTTCGCCGCGCGCTCTGATAAACTGGCTGAGCGGATGCTGCTGGTCTGTGACACCGCGCAAACCTTCCCAAGCTTTATCTACCTGCTGCCCGCGATCATGCTCTTCGGTGTCTCGCCCGTGACGGTTGTGCTGGCCATCGTGATCTTCACCACCGTGCCGCTCACCCGCTACACCATTGAGGGGCTGCGCAACGTGCCCCCAGAGATGACTGAGGCCGCCGATATGTCGGGCGCGACCAAGCGGCAAAAGCTGCTCACCGTGCAATTGCCCTTGGCGCTGCCCACCATGGCCGTGGGGTTCAACCAGGCCATCATGTTTGCCTTCTTCATGGTGATTATCGCGGCTTTCATCGGCACGCAGGATCTTGGCCAGGAATTGCAGCGCACGCTGGCGGGCACCGATCTGGGTAAAAACTTTGTGCTGGGGATGAATGTCGCCCTCATGGCACTTACTTTCGATCTGGCCATCATGAGCTGGGCCAACCGGCGTAAGAAAGCACTAGGACTAAGCTAATGGGTGCGCTCGCAGATCATCGCACGGTGGCGACGTTTGACAAAGACGGTTTCGAGCTTCTGGAAATGCCCGGCCTGCCAGGGGAGCAAGTGTGGTGGAAAAACGTCTCTTATGATGAGGCTACGGGCCAGGGAAGCTATCTGATGATCATGGCGCCCGGCACGCGCTGCAACCCGCATCGCCACAACGGGCCGGAGGAATTTTATATCATCGAAGGCGATCTTGAGGATTGCGATGGGCACATGTACCGGGCGGGCGATTTCGTCTCGCTCTCGGGCGGGTCTGAGCATTTCTCGGTCAGCCATTCGGGCTGCCGCATCGTGGTAACCCATCGCGGGCCGATCGACGACCTTGATAAGGTGGACAGTGTAATATGAACGTGCACCCCGTCTTTGAAACCCCCTATGAGCGTGCCGGCATCATCACCCCCGGCCTGCCCATTCTGCCCCACGGGACAGAGCGGCACCCGGTGCCGGGCGGCGGCTCGCGCGCTGTGCCGATCTTCGCAGGTGATGAGATCTCCGTGCTCGACCGAGAAGGCCTGCAACCCGGCGAATTGGTGTTTTTTGCCCCCGATGGCACCTCTGACGCCGGTAAAATCGGGGCCGAAAGCGATGGCAAACCCGAAGGCCTGATGCAGGTGCTGTTAGAGGGCACAGCGTCAGGCAAACGCGTGGCCGCCGCGCTGGACAAAGCCGGGTTTGATCTGGACAAGGCGCAGGCCGTGCGCATCTTTCCGCAAGGCTCTCGCCCTGGGGATATGGCGACCTTCCATGTGGAATGCGACGGGATGATCATCCTCGCAGCCCCCGGCGGTCCGATGGCCCCTGAGGCGCAGAACCCGCCCTCAGAGCTCATTCTTTACATCCGTCGCGCCAATCCCGGTCAGGCCAAAGGCGGGCATCAGCCCACCGATCCGCTGGCCGACCCGCTGGTCGATATCAACATTCTACCGGGTGAGGCGAAAAGCTATGAGGTGAAGAAAGGCCAGTTCATCCAAGTCCTCGACGTGCAGGGCCGCGAATGTTCGGATTTTCAGGCCTTCGCCCTGCGCGATCTCGACAAGGGTCTTGAGCGGGAGATTGACCCCACCACCACCCGCACGCTGATGGGCAGTCTCTATCCCAAGCCCGGCATCTTCTCAAAATACTGGACGGTGGATCAACAGCCTCTGGTCGAGATCGTACAAGACACCTGCGGACGGCACGACACGTTCGGCCTGGCCTGCACAGCGCGGTATTATGAGGATATGGGATATCCCGGTCACGTGAACTGCTCTGACAATATCAACGCCGATCTGGCGCAATACGGCATTCGCCCGCGCGGCGGCTGGCCCGCGATCAACTTTTTCTTCAACACCACGCTCGATGACACCCACGCGCTGGGTATGGATGACCCATGGTCACGGCCCGGTGACTATGTGCTTATGCGCGCGCTCACCGATCTGATCTGCGTCTCCAGCGCGTGCCCGTGTGACATTGATCAAGCGAACGGGTGGAACCCCACCGATATTCAGGTGCGCACCTATGGGGAAACCGAGAAATTCAGCCGCTCCGTCGGCTACAGGAAGTCCGCGGAGGCCGAATTGGAACCCACGAAAGAAACCGCCTTTCATGCGTGCTTTGCCAAGCACACCCGCGATTTCGTCGAATATAATGGCTATTGGCTGCCCAACAGCTTCCACAATTACGGGCCCACGGCGGAATACTGGGCCTGCCGCGAAAAGGCCGCGATTATGGATCTGTCGCCTCTGCGCAAATACGAGGTGACAGGCCCGGATGCCGAAGCGCTGATGCAGCATTGTGTGACGCGCAATGTAAAGAAACTGGCGGTGGGGCAACTGACCTATACCGCGATCTGTTATGACCATGGCGGCATGATCGATGACGGCACGCTGTTCAAACTGGGGGAGACGAATTTCCGCTGGATCGGCGGCAATGACACGTCCGGCCTTTGGATCCGCGAGCAGGCCGAAAAGCTGGGGCTCAACGCTTGGGTCAAAGGCTCCACCGATCAGCTGCACAATGTGGCCGTCCAAGGGCCCAAAAGCCGCGACATCCTCAAGGATATCATCTGGACCGCGCCCAATCAGCCCACGGTCGAAGAGCTGGGCATGTTCCGCTTCACCCCCGCGCGGCTGGGGGATTTTGACGGCACCGCGATCGTGATCGGGCGCGCGGGCTATTCGGGTGAGCTGGGCTATGAGGTGTTCTGCCACCCAAAGGATGCCGTTGAAGTGTTTGACACGATCTGGGCCGCGGGGGAGCCGCACGGCATGGCGCCCTTGGGCCTCGCCGCGCTGGATTTGATCCGCATTGAGGCCGGGTTGATCTTTGCAGGCTCGGAATTTGACGACCAGACCGACCCCTTCGAGGCGGGCATCGGCTTTACGGTACCGCTGAAATCCAAAAACGATGATTTTGTCGGGCGCGCAGCGCTGGAAGAGCGCAAGGCGCATCCGCAGCGTAAAATGGTGGGCCTTGATATTGAAAGCGGGTTGGTGCCCTCCCCCGGAGATTGTCTGCGCATCGGCAAAGCGCAGGTGGGCGAAGTCACGAGTGCCATGAAATCGCCGATCCTGGGCAAAACCATCGCGCTGGCCCGTGTCTCCGTCACCCATGCTGAGCCAGGGACCGAGATCGAGATCGGGCAACTGGATGGGCAGCAAAAGCGGCTCAAGGCCAAGGTTGTTCCGTACCCGCATTTCGATCCCACGAAGGAGCGGGTGAAGGGCAACTACAGCTAGGCTCAGCATTGCGACGCCAGTGCACCGCTCAACACTGTCAATTCTGGCCCAAATCTTTTCACCGGGTGGCACTCTTATGTGGACCGGGCATTTATGCACAAAGACAAATGTCATTTGGCCACCTCATCGGCGAAAATTCTTGACGGGTTGAGCGGCGTCCAAACAGAGTTTGTCCCGATTTTCCTCTTTTGGTCAGAGAATGTCATGGCGCTTCAATCGCCATCATTGCCGCGCTGAATTGCTGGAAAATTGACCATGCTCGCGCTGCAATGCAGAAAAATCGTAACGCCGTGGTGGCGCGGCATTGCATCTTTTTGAGATCGACACATCTGTGCGTCAACAGATTTTAGAGGCGCTTCTCATGACCATGCATTCCGTGCCCACGCTTTTGTCCGAACAGCCCGATTGGACATACATCCTGCGCGACAGCTATGACATCTATCGCCGGATGCCCGCCGGTGGCAGCCCGAAGATTCGCAGCCATCAACGCACCGTGCGGGAACGCATCAGCCGGGTTTTGAAATCAAATCCGCAGGTGGTGATGCCTCCACCCCAAACCAAGCCTGTCGTGGCGCATCTCAGGCGCGCGCTCAACAACGGGCAGCGGGAGCGCCACGCGGCCTTTATTCATTCCATTGAGGCGGTGTGTGATCGCCTTGTTTGGCAATACGGGTATGAAAAAGTCCCCCGTGGTTTGGAAAAGAAATACGCCTATGCAGAGCTTGCTGGCCCCAATGGTCCGGTGCTGACAGATGAGGTAATTTTGGGGCTTGTGCTGTTTGCACCGGCTTGTACGTATCCGGCGCATTCTCATGAGGGCATTTCTGAGAGCTATTTTTGCCTGTCAGGGGCCGTGTCTGAAAATGATCAAGGCGTGTACGCGCCGGGATCGCTTATTTTCAACCCGCCTGAGCAGCTGCACAGGATCACCGTGGCCGACACAAACCCCGCGCTTTTGTTCTACGCCTGGGAGGGCAGCCAAGAGAAGCTTGCAAACCAGAAAATGGTGTTCAAGCGAAAGGCGAAGTGAGCCAAAAGCCCCCATTTTCTTGCAAAGAAAATGCAGAATTTTAAAAAATTCTGACGCCAACGTTGGCGGGCATTTTTTTAAAAAAAATGCGGGCGCTGCCATGCGACTGTTCTGGCCTTTGGTGACGCGGGTTCAGCGCGCTCTGGGTTCAGTTTGTCGCAGATCAATGACTGAGGGCACAGTCGCCAGGGTTTTGAGGACGTCATACGCCCCGACAAAAGGCCCTTCTTTCCAAACCCCACCTCAGTAGCGAAGCCCGTCACGGCGCACATCGGGACCCGTGTCCGGCACATCCTTCATATCGGTCTTCGTTCTAGTATCGGCTTTTGATCCATTTCCCGCCTAAGACTGAGTACACGACACGCACACGACGTCATGCCTTGGCACGGCCGGTGCCGCTGCGGCCCTCAAGGATCAGGTACAGCACCATCAGCCACGGCCGATATAGGGCATCTTGGTGGCCATCACCGTCATGAATTGCACATTGGCCTCAGGCGGCAGCTCCGCCATGTGCAGCACCGATCGCGCCGCATCCTGCACATCCATTGTGGGCAGCCCGGGGTAATTGGCCTTGATCCCCGCGACCAGCTCGGTCTCGGCATTGCCAATGTCGATCTGCCCGCAGGCGATGTCAAAGGCGCGCCCGTCCAATGACAGCGTTTTGGTCAGACCTGTGATGGCGTGTTTCGTCGTGGTGTAGCAGACGGAGTTCTCCCGCGGCGTATAGGCCGAGATCGACCCGTTGTTGATGATCCGCCCGCCCTGAGGCGACTGCGCGCGCATCTGGGCAAAGGCCAGGCGTGCGGCGATAAACATGCCACGCAGGTTGACGGCGACCACCTCATCAAAGGCCTCAACCGGCACCTCATCAATCGGGGCCGCCGGGCCAAACATGCCCGCATTGTTGAACAGCACGTCCAGACGTCCGGTCTGCGCGGCAAATCTCTCAAAAAGCGCCTCCATCCCGGCGGCATCGGTCACATCTCCGGGCAAGGCAATGGCGTTCTCATGCTGAGCGGCCATCTTCGCGAGGATCTCGGCCCGCCGCGCCACCAAACCCACGCGCCAACCTGCCGCCAAAAATTGCTCTGCCGCCGCGCGGCCAATGCCGGAGCTCGCGCCGGTGATCAGGATGGTCCTCATGTTTCCGCTTCCTTCTCCAGCGTCAGGGCGGCGGGCTTGCTCTCGCGCAGATCCTCCACCGACAGCCCGCCCGAAGGTTTCGAGAGCCGGTTGCGCACCACCCAATGCAGCCGCTCTTCAGCCCGGGTGATCGCCACATAGGCCAGCCGTTTCCACAGCGGTTGCCCGGCCTCGCTCCGCCCCATACGGGCGGCGGCATAGATATCCGGGGCAAAAACCTGCACGTCGCTCCACTGGCTGCCCTGCGCTTTGTGGATCGTCACCGCGGCACCGTGCAAAAACGCAGCCCCCATGCGCGCGGCAAAGGGGATGAACGGCTCCTCTTCATCTGGTTTTTCGATCTTCACGATAGAAGCCGCACTCACCTGCGGCTCTGGCGCGCCCACCACATGCAATCGCGAAAACCCCGGTTTGCGCCCTGGCCCCAGATAGATCACCTGCGCCCCTTTGATCAGGCCGCGCGCCTCCAGATCCAGCCGCTTCTTGCGGTGTTTCATCGGCAATTCGATCCCATCACAAATCAGCGGCTCCCCTTCAAGAAGCTCGGTCTCCGGAGCGCCATAAACCGCCCGAAAGGCGTTGATCAGGCGGATGCGCGTGGCATTGCGCCAAACAAGGACCGGGCTGCGCGCCATCAGATCGACCTCAACACGCTGGGCATATTGCACCCGCGCGTCCCGGGCGGAGGTCTCCTCTATCATGCGCTCAAAGTCCTCAAAGCCCAGATCCGGATCCGCCAGCGCATGGGCCAGATCAAGAATGGGGTTGTCTGCATCCTGGCGGTGAACCCGGTGTAGCGTCAGGCGCGCAGGCTCGGGCAAGGTTTCAAAAACCATATCAGCCTTGCCACTGCCCGCAGCTTTCACCGGTGGCAGTTGGGCCGGATCCCCAAACAGAACGAGGGTGGGAAAAATCTCGCGCAGATCCTCGAACTGCTTTTCGTCCAGCATGGAGGCTTCATCGACAAACCCGATATCCAGCGGCTCTGACCGGCGGGTCCAGCCGCTGATGAAATCCGATCCGCGCAGGCCCGCAGCGGCAAACGCACCGGGGACGGATTTGTTGTCTTGATAAAACGCATGGGCCCGGTCCAGCGCCTGATCGGTCAGCCCTTCGATCTCAGGCCGTTCCCCCTGTCCGGCCAGCCATTCAGCGATCTTTTCGTATTCGGGGTCATAAACCGGCGTGTAAAGGATGCGATGGATCGTTGTGGCGGGCACCCCACGCATCCGCAAAACGCTTGCGGCTTTGTTGGTCGGCGCGAGGATAGCGAGTGTACGCTTGTCGCGGGTTTTGCGGCTTTCCCAATCGCCCGACACAATGTCCACACCGGCGTCTTCCAGCGCGTTATAGAGCGCCGCCAGCAGCAATGTTTTGCCGGATCCTGCCTTGCCGACCACAGCCATCACACCGGTTTTGCCCTCGCGCGGAGGCGTCAGCAGCGCGTTTTCCAGATCAACACCCATCGTCGCCAGCATCTGGGAGATGCGATCATGCGCGTCGGCCTGATCTTCGGAATACGTGATAGATGGGAGGGCCATGCCGCGACCCTACCTTTCGCCAGCGCCCGCTTCCAGCGAAAGCGTCAGATCACCGCGCAGAAATCATTGCGGGTCTGCGGCAGCGGCAAAAAGGGCGCCGTGTTATGTGTTCTGAAAATAAAACGGAGGAGACCGAATGCGCGCCGGCCCCCTCCGTTTCCCCCGCGTGCTCCGTACCACCACGCGTGTTCTAGAAAAAGGTCGGCCGTCCTGGCCACTCACTGGAGATACGCTTTCTTTGCGCGCAATCCAAGCACCAAGTGTTTCAAATTGCAGGCATTTGAAAAGAATAAGCAATTGTAAATGTTAAGTCTGCAGTAAGGCCCTCCGCTGTATCTCCTGTCTTGGGTGTGGAGATTAGGTGGTGGAAATGGCTGAGGCGGGTGACAATGCCGTCGCGCCAATCATCAAAAAGAAAAAGATCGTCAAGGGCGATGGGCATCATGGGGGTGCCTGGAAGGTTGCCTATGCGGATTTTGTAACCGCCATGATGGCGTTTTTTCTTTTGATGTGGCTTTTGAATGCGACGACGGAAAAACAGCGCAAAGGGATTGCGGATTACTTTACGCCGAGCATCGCGGTGAACCGTGTCTCGGGCGGGGGTGATGGCGATTTTGGTGGTGATAGCGTGTTCTCTGAAGAGACTTTGGCGCGCAACGGATCCGGAGCGAGTAATCTCCATCCAACCTCGGCGCGCGCTTCCGCCGGGCAGACCGGTGGCATGGATTCGAATGCCAACAGTTCAGATGCGCAAGAGCCTGAGGCCCTGTCAGAGGCGCTAAAGAAGGTCGAGGATATTCTGCTGGGCAAATCCGGCGAAAGCGAGGTGGCCGATGAATTGCTGCGCCATATCCAAACGCGCGTGACCGATGAAGGCCTGATTGTAGAGCTGTTCGATCTGCCGGATGCGCGTCTTTTTCGCGGTGAAACGGCGCAACCCACGCAGTTGTTGCGCGATCTGGCAACAGTGATCGTAGGCGCGGCGGATCTTGTTGTGAACGATCTGGCGATCGAAGGGCACACCCATGCCCGGCCCGTTGTCGTGGCCAATGCGCCTGTGTGGGATATCACGGCGGATCGGGCCAATGGCATGCGCGCTTTGATGAAGGATCGTGGGCTGGCTCACAGCCGTGTGGATCGTGTCACCGGCCATGCCGATAGGCGACCGGCGGTGCGCAACCCGGTGGCCATTCGCAACAACCGGCTTGAGGTAATTTTCCTGCGATCGGATTTTTAGACCAAATAGAACGCATTTTATCTGTTAGCGCGCTGTTAAACGAAGCGCCTTACTGCTGCATCGCAACTCTAATCGATGCAGCAGAAAGGCGTGTCCATGACAATTTCTTCCTCTTTGAACGCAGGCGTTGCAGGTCTGACCTCCAACGCGACCCGTTTGGCGGCGATCTCTGACAATATCTCGAACTCCGGCACATTTGGGTACAAACGCGTTGAGGCGAATTTTGAATCCCTCGTGTTGGCGCAAAATGGCGGGCGCTACACCGCGGGCGGCGTCACGGCCAACACGACGCGCTTGATCGACCAATCCGGCTCTCTGGTCAGCACGTCCAACCCCACCGATCTCGCGGTGAGCGGCCGGGGCCTCTTGCCCGTCGCTTTGGTGAGTGAGGTTGAAGCCAACAACGGCTCGCCGCAAATGCTGCTCACCACTACGGGATCCTTCCGCACCGATAGCGATGGGCGGCTTGTCACTGAATCGGGTCTGGTGCTGATGGGCTGGCCCGCCAATGCCGATGGCTCCATCCCGCAGTTTTCGCGCGATACCTCTGACGGCCTGACCCCCATTCAGATCAGCGCGAACCAGCTTTCAGGTGAGCCGACCACGCAGGTCGATCTGGGCTTGAACCTGCCCGCGGTAGAAACCGATGCCGGATCCAGTGGTGATCCACAGACCCTGTCGGTCGAATATTTTGACAATCTTGGCAAATCTGAAAGCCTGCTCTTTTCCTTCACGCCAACCGTTCCCGGCACAGGCTCATCCAACGAATGGACCCTGACGATCGAAGACACCGCACAACCCGGTGTCACAATTGGTGAATACACCCTGCTTTTTGATGACACGCGCACATCGGGCGGGCGGTTGCTCAGCGTGACGGATGTGTCGGGCGGGCCCTATGACCCTGCCACAGGCTCATTCATCGTCAATGTCGAAGGCGGCCCGATGGAGATCAATATCGGCCGTATCGCCGGCACCACCGGCCTGACGCAGCTCTCTGACAGTTTCGCCCCGCTTCAGATCAACAAGGATGGATCGCCCGTGGGTAATCTTGTCTCTGCCGAGGTGGATGAAAACGGTTTTGTCTTCGCCACGTTCGAAAGCGGGATCACACGTGTGATCTATCAGGTGCCATTGGTGGACGTACCCAATCCCAACGGTCTGACCTCTCTGGCGCAACAAACCTACGCCCCCTCCACTGAAAGTGGCACCTTCTTCCTCTGGAACGCCGGTGATGGCCCCACGGGGGAGGTTGTATCTTTCGCTCGTGAGGAATCCGCCACCGATGTGGCCGGGGAGCTGACCGACATGATCCAAACGCAGCGGGCCTATTCCTCCAACGCGCGGGTGATCCAGACCGTTGATGAAATCCTGCAGGAAACCACCAACCTGATCTAGGCGCTTCTTGGTCTATGACCTTGTGTTTCGCCAGTGGCCGACCCGATAAGGCGGCTGGCGAAACACCCACATTTCCCGGGTGATGGCGTATGTCTGAACCCGGTCTTTGCCGCCCGTGTCTTACCCCGGGCCAACCTTGCCACATGAGGGGATCCACATGAGCATCTCAACGGCCCTTGCCAGCGCGATCAGCGGGCTCAATGCCAGCTCGCGACAGGTGCAAACAATCTCCAACAACCTCGCCAACGCGCTGACCCCTGGCTATGGCACCCGTCAGGTGGAGCTGTCTTCGGGCAATAGTGACATTGGCGGTGTGCGGATCACGGGCATCACCCGCAATGTCGATGAGGCATTGCTCAACGACCGGCGCCGCGCCGACAGCGCGCTTGCTGATAGCACGACGCGTGCCGCTTTCTTTGCCGATCTCGAAGTGACTTTGGGCACGCCCGAGGATCCGCAATCCCTAACCGCGCGCCTGGCAGAGCTCGAAGCAAGCCTGATCACTGCCTCTGTGCGCCCAGAAGAAGAAACTCGTCTGCAATCGGCCGTTCTGCGCGCGGGCGAGGTTGTCTCCGCGCTCAACCAAGCCTCCGATCGTGTGCAAGAGCTGCGCACAGAGGCCGAGATCCGCATTCAGCAGGATGTGACAAACGCCAATGAGTACCTCCGCCAACTGGAACGCCTGAACACCCAGATTGTAGATTCCCGCAACCGTGGCACGCCCGCGGCCGGTTTCGAAGATCAGCGCAGCCAGGTTCTTGATCAACTGGCGGAAATCGTGCCCCTACGCGTGTTCAAACGCGATAACGGCGCCATCGCGATCTACTCTCCCACCGGGGCCGGGCTTCTGGATGGCAGCGCGGCTGAGCTCAGCTTCACCCCCAACAATGTGATCGTCCCGCAGATGACCCAAGGCAATGGTCTCCTTTCGGGTCTGGAGATCAACGGCATCCCCGTCACCACCTCGGGGGATTTCAGCCCCATTTCCGGGGGTCGGCTGGCCGCCAATTTTGCTGTCCGTGATACCCTTGCCGAAGACACACAAGCCCAGATTGACGCCATCGCACGCGACCTGATCGAACGGTTCCAGGACCCTGCGATTGACGCCACGCGCGCGCCCGGCGATCCGGGCCTCTTCACAGATGCCGGCGCCGCCTTTGACCCTCTCAATGAAGTTGGCATTGCCAGTCGCATTGCGCTGTCCGATGCCGTCAGACCCGAAACCGGCGGTGACTACTGGCGCTTGCGCGACGGTCTTGGGGCCGCGGCTCCCGGCGCCGCGGGCGATGCCACGCTGCTCAACGCGCTGACCGATGCGCTGGGCGATCCCGGAACGCTGACCTCCGGCAGTCTGGGCGGATCCGCGCGGGATATGACCGGCCATGTGGCCGCGATGCTTGGCTATTTCGGACAGCAACGGCTCAGCCTTGACCAATCCGTCACGTTCGCGCGCACCAATCAGGCCAGCCTGATCGAAAATGAGCTGAGCTTTGGTGTCAATTCCGACGAAGAGTTGCAGCGCCTGCTGCTGGTGGAACAGGCCTATGCCGCCAACGCGCGGCTCATTCAAACCGCGGGCGAAATGCTCGACGAACTGCTGAGGATTTAACCCATGGATGGTTTTGGCGTTTCTGATCTGTCACGCGGCTATGGGCTGCGCGCACTCAATGTTGATCTCAATAGATCTCTTATGCGCCTCACCGAAGAGGTGGTCTCCGGCCGATCCTCCGACACCACCTTGCGGCTCAACGCGCAATTCTCCTTTCTCACGCAAATTGAAACCGACCTCGTGCAAACCCAAGCGCGCATCAGCGCTTTGACCGAAACAGCCATCACCGCTGAGGCACAGCAAACCGCGCTTGATCGTGTCGTGTCCAATGCTGATGATTTGTTCAACACTTTGGCGGTATCACAAAACAACGCAGGCGCGCTCAGCGTGTCCTCGCTTGCCCAACAGGCCACCGGGTTTCTCGATACAATCATCGCCGCGCTGAATGTCAATCAGGGCGGGCGCTACGCCTTTTCCGGCACAGAAGTGACCACACCCCCGCTGGTCACCACAGACACCCTGCTGGCCGATCTCGCCACGGCCCTCTCTGGCGCCACGAATGAGGATGATCTGCGCGCGCTGGCCGATGATTTTTTCAACCTCCCCGGCGGCGCCTTTGAAACCGGCGTCTATCAAGGCGCGGCCCAGAGCCTCAGCCCGATCGATCTGGGCAATGGTGAAACCGTCACGCTCAATCTGCGCGCCGATGATCCGGCCTTGCGTGAGATGCTCAAAGCCGTGGCCCTCGCCGCCGTCGCCGATGATCCCGCGATCCCTTTCTCGGAAACCGACAAGCGCGAGATCGTGTTGGGCCAAATTGATGAAGTGCTGAACGCGCGCAGCGGTGTGATCGAACTGCGCGCCAAGCTGGGCTTTTCTGAGGAGCGCATTGACCGCTCCACCACCCGCCTAGAGGCGGAGCGATCCAGCTTTGAACTGGCACGCAGTGATCTCATTGATGTCGATCCATTTGAAACGGCCACGGCATTAGAGGCCGTGCGCCAACAACTCGAAACCCTGTTCTCCGTCACCGCGCGGACACAAAACCTCAGCTTGGTGAACTTCCTATGATCGCAAGAGTGACGTCGTTTTTCGCCGCAGTGACCCTGTGCTTTTCCATCCTGGCCCAGCCCGCCGTGGCGGATGTGTCTGCGCCCGGGGGCACCATTCGTATCAAAGATCTCGTGGAGTTTGACGGTGTGCGCGGCAATGATCTTGTGGGGTACGGCCTCGTTGTCGGCCTCAACGGCACGGGCGACGGGTTGCGCAACGCGCCCTTCACCGAAGAGATCCTCACCAATATTCTCGAACGTCTTGGTGTCAACGTCACCGGCGAACAATTCCGGCCCAAAAACGTGGCCGCGGTCTTTGTCACCGCCTCCATGCCGCCCTTTGCGCGCGCCGGATCACAGATTGACGTGACAGTATCGGCCATCGGGGATGCCAATTCCCTGCTTGGCGGCACCTTGATCATGACCCCGCTCAACGCCGCAGATGGCAATATCTATGCGGTGGCCCAAGGGACGATCATCGCGGGCGGTGCCTCGGCCGAAGGGGATGCCGCGCGTGTCGTAGAAGGGGTGCCCACCTCTGGCACGATCCCGGCCGGTGCCCGCATTGAACGCGAGATCGAGTTTGAACTGGCCTCGCTCAGCACCATGCGTCTCGCCCTCCGGGAGCCGGATTTCACCACAGCGGGCCGCATCGAAACCGCCATCAATGCAGCTTTCGGCGGGCGCACCGCTTTGATGCTCGACAGCGGCACGGTGCAGGTCAATGTCCATGCCACCAAGGCCCGTTCCACGGCCCATGCCATCCGCAACATTGAAAACCTGTTGGTTCAACCCGAACGCAAGGCGCGCGTGGTTGTGGATCAGCGATCAGGCACGATCGTCATGGGCGAAGATGTCCGCATTTCCCGCGTCGCGGTAAGCCAGGGCAATTTGACCTTGCGCGTGGATGAATTTCCGCTGGTGGCTCAGCCCAATCCTTTTGCCAATGGTCAAACCGTTGTGGTGCCGCGCACCCAGGCCCAACTTCAAGAGGATGAAGGCACCGGTCTGGCTGAAGTACCGCCTGGGACATCGCTCTCCGAGGTGATCGCCGGGCTGAATGCGCTCGGCGTGGCGCCCAGAGACATGATCGACATTCTCAAAAGCATCAAAGCAGCCGGCGCGCTCCATGCAGAATTCGTAGTGAGATAACGCTTTGTGAGCGGCAATGCGGCCATGCCACTCTGTGCCAAGCGCAACCTGGGGCAATCATGCCCACCAAAGTGGCTCACCAGGGTGTCTTTGGCGCGATTGAGGACAGGGTGTCGCATTGCTTTCGTTCGATTTGGTGAGGCCAGTGCGAGACCAGTGCGAAACCAACGCCGTCGAAAGACACTAAAAATACCCGCGCACCAGGCTCGTTGCGATCAGTGTCCAGCCATCGGCCACAACAAAAAAGGCCAGCTTGAAAGGCAGCGATACGATGACCGGCGGCACCATCATCATGCCCATTGACATCAGCACAGCGGCAACAACCAGGTCAATGATCAGAAAAGGCAGGAAAATCAAAAAGCCAATTTCGAAAGCACGTGCGATCTCGGACAAAAGAAAGCTGGGAACCAGCACCGAGAGCGGCGCATCCGGTTCCAGTTCAAAAGAAGCGCCGTCAGGCCGCAGAGCAGACAAAGCAAAAAACGTATCCGCATCAAGCCGGGCTGCCATGAACTCGCGAAAAGGTTGCAACGTGCGCGGCACGGCGGTTTCAAGATCAATGGTCTCATTCAAAAGCGGCGAGATCCCCGTTTGCCACGCAACAGTGAATGTCGGCTCCATCACAAAATACGTCAAAAACAGCGCCAGGCTTACCAGCAGCATATTGGGCGGCGATTGTTGCAGCCCGATGCCCTGGCGCAAGATCGCCAGCACCGTGATCAGGAACGGAAAGCTTGTGGCAACAATGGCAATGCCCGGCGCGATCGACAGAACGGTGATTAGCAGCAAAAGCTGAATGCTGCGCGCGGTAAGAGAGCCGTCCTCACCAAGATTTATCGAGATATCTTGCGCCATCGCCCCGGTTGACACGGTAAGAGCCAAGCCAACCGTCAGATAAAGGAGCGCGTTTCGGACCGTCACCCGCCATCGGAGACCGAGACTTCCATTGCGCGTAAGCCGCATCGCGGTGTTGGAGTGCGGTTCGACCGGTGCCGTGGCCAGATGGCTGTTACAAACATAGTCCTTGCGCTTTGATCGAGCCTTCCCACGCGTTTGCGCGCGTTCGTTTGAGGGGCTTCTGGCGTGGTTATCTCCCCTCAATGGCCAAGGCGCAGCCCTGCGATATCCCAACGCGCCTGCGATGCCCACCAACATCATCGTGTAAAAGGCCAGGGTCACGACAAATGCAATTTCATTCATTGCGGCTCAACCCGGCGACGCGTCATTCCAAACCATCTTGCATCTGAGCCACCTCAGTCAGGCGCACTGCGAGTTGGCCCTGAGCATCGCCATCCAACTCTTCAAGCTGACCGCGCGCGATAAGGCGCTCTCCCACATAAAGCTCAACGGCATCATCCACGCGCTTGTCGAGCGGCAGAACCGAGTGCTTCTTGAGCGCGAGCAGATCCCGGATCAGCGGCCGGGCGCGACCCACGGAAATTGTGATCTCAATGGGCACGGCCGAAAATGGGCTTTTCATATCCGGCATCTGGGTGTCAGCACCGTCCTGGCTTGTCATCACGCGGTCTCCTTGGTCAAATCAGTTGGGCGCGCGCTGTTTGTCGGATCTTGAAAAAATCCGTGTACGGCCATCTGGATCCCGTCAATCAGCGCGGCGGTGTCAATTTCTTCTTCGTGGTCCGCGCCAAAATTCAGATGCACCTGCCCTGGCGCCAGGGTTTCATCGGCACGCAGCGCAACTTCGAGAGCGTCATCAAGCCCGTTGACGATAGGCTGCAGCATTGCGATGCCGTCTGGCGATGTAGAGAGTACAAGCGCGTTGCGCGGGCCGGTCGCAATTTGCTCTTCGATCAATTCCAACACGCGCGGGCCCAGCGTCGCTTGCGCCATCGCTGGCAAAACGGCATCCACGATCTGCGCCAGCAAAGGTTTGATGTCTGCAAGCAGGGCCGCGTAGGCCTCTTGATAGGTCATGGATAGATCGCGCATGTTTTGCGCGAAATCCGCGGCGACCTGTTGCCCTGCGTCCTTGTTGGCCTTGGCGCTGTCATCCCAGCCTGCCTGGTAACCAGCCTCGTAGGAATCGAGCTTCTGATCCTCTATCGCAACCTCACTCAGAGGTGCGAGATGCGCGGCTTGAGACGAGCCAAAGTCCGGTAAAATGCGAGACAGCGCCACTATGCCTTCTCCTCTTCACCTTCGAGCCACGTGCGCAAAATCTCAACCGTTTCATCACGTCTTTCGTCGATCAATCCGCGCAGACGATCCACCGGGTCTGCGCTCCCACCAGCCATATCAAGGCTCGGCAAACCGCCGCCCAACGCATCCTCGAGGGATATCTCCGGTAAGCCGCCCGCATCGTCTGATCCCGAAACCAGCGTCATATCTCGGCTATCTCCGGCTGTATCCACGGGATCAATTTCGCCGGTCAGCGCACCACTGGCATCAGATTGGGCTGATGTTGCTGCTGCCGCGACAGGTGCTGCGCGGGCAGCCGTTTCCGCCGGGGCGGCCAGTTGCGGCACATTTGCTGGCCCACGAGACAGAATCGGTCGCAACACAAAGAGCCCCAAAATGAGGGCAACAATTCCAAGTATGGCCGCCTGAAGGAGCGACATCACATCAAGCCCCAAACTAGACAGAAATGAGCTTTCCGCCTCGGTCCCAGCCGGTCCGGGAGCTTCAAACTCTAGGGTTTTGATCGTCAGGTTATCGCCCCGCGCCTCATCTAACCCCACAGCAGAGGCCACAAGATCCCTCAGATCTTCCAACTCCTCGTCAGAGCGGGGTTCAAAAACGGGCGCTCCATTTGCATCTGTGCCAGAGGTTCCGTTCACCAGGACAGCCACGCTCAGCCGTTTGATCGCGCCGGGGGCGAGGGTAACCTCGCGTTCCGTCTCGGAAATCTCGTAGTTCACCCGCTCGCGTGTTTCGCTGTTTTGGCTCGATGAGCTGTCGCCGCCCGCGTCGCCATCGGGCAGGTTTGAGGCCACCGTCACATCGCCGCCGCTGTCTGACGACGTGCCGGAGCGTTCTTCTGTGTCCGTGCTGATCACCGTGCGGCTTTCAGGATCAATCACCCGTTCGCGCAACAGCTCTGATCGGGTCACCGTTTCCACGCTAACCTCCACAACGGCATTGCCCGGGCCGACGCGCGCCTCCAACAGGCGGGTGACCTTCTGGCGTAGCGTATCTGCGCGCTCATCCGTGGCATTGGCGGGCGCTTCCTCTGCGGCAGAAATCAACTCGCCATTGCCATCAATAACAGAGACGTCTTCCGGCGAAAGCCCGGTCACGGCGGAGGCCACCAGGAACTGCAACGCACGTGCCTGTTTCGGTGAAATCCCCCCGGCGGCCGTCGTCACCGCGATCGAGGCAGAGCCTGTGATATCGCGCTGAAACGGGTTGGAGCCTGAATTGGCGATATGCACCCGCGCCGTGGAAATCGCCGGGTGAGACACAATCGTGCGGGCCAGTTCGCCTTCCTTTGCGCGCCAATAGGCGGCGTTGAACATTTGCGAAGTGGTCCCAAAGCCGGAAAGACTATCGAGAAGTTCGTAACCCCGGGAGGAGTTGGCAGGCAGGCCCTCACCGGCAAGTGTCATACGAAGCTCATCGCGGCGCGCGGCATCCACCATGATCGCACCGCCACGCACATCATAGGCCACGCCACGCTGTTCCAGGGCGGCCACAACCTCCCCCGCCGCGCCGCTTTCAAGCCCGGAGTATAATAGAGACATCGATGGCGCCGACGCCATCCGCGCAAGCCCCAGCACCGCAGCAAACATCGCAACACTGGCCAGAATGACGATCATCCGCCGCCGTGCATCCAGCGTATTCCAAAGGTTCAAAAGCTGCTGCAATTCTTTGCCTCCGCAATTGCGGGCGTTTCACCGCGCGTTTGATTTGTGTTTCGCTCATCAGGCTTAACAATCGGTTAGTTCCTGCCGGGTATTGTTCACCAAAATCGGATTTACGGGCTTTTTGATGGCTGACACTGCTGACATTGATGAATCAGGTGAAAAGAAGCGCTCGAAACTGCCGCTTCTGATCGGTTTCGTGCTTGCTGTCGCAGGCGGGGGAGGCGGATTTTTTGTTATGTATTCAGGGATGCTTGGCGGCTCTGAAGAGATGCCTGTGATGGCTGAGAAAGATGTCGATCCTGATCTTCCCATGGCGGACACGGGCGGTGATGTGGCCTTTGTTTCGATTGACCCGCTGGTTGTCACTCTGGATCAGGCCGCCGGCACACATTTGCGCTTTCGGGCCAGCCTTGAGGTGGACAGCACCGCAGAAGAAGAGGTGACGCGGCTCTTGCCGCGCGTGGTGGATGTGCTCAACAGCTACCTGCGCGCGGTGGAGGTCGCCGATCTACAAGATCGCTCCGCCTTGACACGGATTCGCGCGCAAATGTTGCGCCGGGTGCAGGTCGTGGCGGGCGGTGGGCAGGTGAAAGACCTGTTGATCATAGAATTTGTGCTGAATTGAGGACGTAACATGGATCTTATCGCTGATATCCTACTGGCCGCGGGCGCTTTTGGTGCGGGGTTTTACTGTTTCATCCTGTCGCGCCGTTTGAACCGGTTCAATGATCTCGAAAAGGGGGTTGGCGGGGCTGTCGCCGTACTGTCTGCGCAGGTCGATGATCTCACCAAGACACTCACGCAGGCGCAGAGCACGGCAAACATGTCGACCATGTCGCTTGACGGTCTGACCGAACGGGCAGAGGCGGTGGCCAAACGCCTTGAGCTGTTGGTGGCCTCCATGCATGACCTGCCTGAGGCGGAGACCAAGAAACCCGAGCCTGTTCAAGAGGATACGCCCCTTGGACCAATCTTTCGGCGTCGCGCGGAAGGGGTGTAGGCATGGCGTGGTTTCGTTTGCGCAAAACAAAGCGGGCAGGGCGCAGTGTTTTAGGCGTCATCGCAGGGCTGTTGATTGCCTCAGCGCTGGTGCGCCTCGGAATTGGCGCAGAGCAGGCCGTTGCGCGCGCGCTTGACGCCGCAGAGCCCCGCCTTGCCGAAGCGGGCCAGGATCCGGTCACGCGTACGCCGGTCATGGCGGCCATGGCCGAAAACTTTCCTGCCGAGATGAGCAACGCAGAGGTTTCCGATATGCTGGCGGCCTTTCAGGCGCGCGAAGCGCGGCTTGTCGCCCGTGAGGCAGCTCTCGAAGAACGATTGGCCGCCTTGAACGTGGCCAATCAACAGATCACTGAGAAACTTGCTCAATTGGAAGCCGCGGAAGCGCAGCTGCGAGAGACAATCGCGCTGGCTGAGACCGCGTCCAAGGACGATTTGGACCGGTTGACCCAAGTCTATGAGAACATGAAGCCGAAGCAGGCTGCCGCGCTCTTTGAGGAAATGGATCCCAATTTTGCCGCCGGGTTCCTCGCCCGGATGCGCGCCGAATCAGCTGCTGAGATTATGGCGGGTCTCAGCCCGGAATCAGCGCATCTTTTCAGCGTGGTTTTGGCCGGGCGCAACGCCAACGTCCCGCAGCAGTAATCGCGCCCCACACGGCGCTTGTCTCTTCGAATGACGCAAAAATCACGTAAATCAGAGCTCACGATCAGGGTTTCTTAACTGGCATCTGCGAAGCTCTTGGCAGGAAATAAGGCTGAGGCGCAGATGCTGGGATTTGTGGGAATTGCTGTTGTGTTTGTGATGGTGTTCGGCGGCTACATGCTGGCCGGAGGCAAATTTGGCATCATCCTCAAGGCGCTACCGTTTGAAATGATGATGATCATGGGCGCCGCCGTTGGCGCGTTCCTGATTTCCAATTCCGGTAGCGCTGTCAAACAGGTGCTCAAAGACGTGGGCAAAGTGTTCAAAGGCCCCAAGTGGAAGCACGATGATTACCGCGATCTGTTGTGCCTTCTTTTTGAGCTGATCCGGCTGGCCCGCCAAAATCCGGTGGCGATTGAGGAACACATCGAAGACCCTGAAAACTCAAGTATATTTTCGCGATACCCCAAAATTCTCGCTGACCATGAGGCGATTGAATTGATCAGCGATACGTTGCGATCCGCATCCATGAACTACGATGATCCGCATCAGGTTGAGGATCTGCTTGATAAGCGGATGGAGGCCAACATGCACCACGCGATGCATTCCAGCCACGCCTTGCAAACGGTGGCCGATGGTTTGCCGGCACTTGGCATCGTGGCCGCCGTCCTTGGTGTGATCAAAACCATGAGTTCGATTGACCAACCGCCCGAGATTCTCGGCAAGATGATCGGCGGCGCGCTCGTGGGGACCTTTCTGGGTGTCTTCTTGGCTTATGCCTTCGTCGGGCCCTTCGCTGGCAAGGTCAAGGAAGTGGTGGAGGACGATGCCCATTTCTACAATCTCATCCGCGAAGTTCTCGTCGCCAACATGCACAATCATTCAACCAGCATTTGCATTGAGGTGGGGCGTCAGAATACGCCGCATCACAACCGGCCCAGCTTCAACGATCTCGAGGATGCGATCAAAGCCGTAAAGCAGGACGCAGCATGATCGTGCGCATTGTGGCTGCCTCTTTGGCTTGGATCACGCTGCTTGGCCCGGTATCGGCCCAGACGGTGACGGTGCGCAGCGGAGAACACGCGGATTTTACCCGGCTTGTTTTCAATCTGCCCGGCCGGATGGATGTCGGGCTCACCTATCGTTTTGATGGCATTGAGCTCGCCTTCGAAAGGGAGGGGCTCACCTTCAACACCAACACCGTGTTTGAGATGGTTCCGCCCACACGTCTGAGCAGCCTCTCAGTGGATGAAGAAACGCTCAAACTTACTCTGCAATGTCGCTGCGATGTAGAAACCTTCTGGGCCAGCGATCGCGCCTTCGTTGTCGACATCGCCGATGAAACAGAGATTTCCGCCGCGCTTTTTCCTGACCCGCCGGCACCGGTTGAGGCCGCCGCGTCAGTGCCTGCCTTGCCTGAGCCTGCATCCGTCAACCCGCCCGCACCGGCCTCTGATGCATCTCGCATGGCGGATCAGGCGCCTGACCTGCCTGATGCGACAGCGCTCAAGTTGCTATCCAATGGGGGCACGCCCAATGTCGGATCGGTGGCTTTTCTGATTGCAGAAGCCCTTGACCGACAGCCCAGTTTGGCATCACCCCCGACACCCGATTTGACGGACTATGCCACTCGCGTTCGCGAAAGTCAGGCGGCGGTTATCGAGCAGATCGGGCGGGCTGCAACGCAAGGCCTGTTGTCTCCCCGTGATGATCTTATGCCACGAAATCCCGTCCCGATCCCGGAACTGGCTGAAGAACCCGCGCCATTGCTCACCGCTCCAGACGCCCAAGCGCAAGCTTTGAGCACGCAGACAGACACCGCCCAAACCGCAACCACAGACCCAATCACGCTTGAAGACAACATATCGATCAGCGCCACAACCAGTGTGGATCAAGCGCTGTCGGATCGGATCAACCTGGCCTTGCGCGGCCAAGACAGCTCAGGATGTCTGTCTCGTGCGCGGGTCGATGCCGCAAGCTGGGCCGATGACGCGCCCTTTGCAGATCAGATCGGGCTGTTGCGTTCCAGAATTCTGGGCGAATTTGATGAGCCGTCCGAGGCCGCCATCATGGAGATTGCACGGTTCTACATTCACTTCGGGTTCGGCGCGGAAGCGCGGCAGGTGCTGGAGATGCTGCCAACGGGCGTCGTACCAGATCCGGTGTTGCTGGCGATGATCGACATTCTGGAATTTGGTGATGACGGGTCGGCATCCGTGCTGGCCGGTCATATGGATTGCGATCCTGTCGTCGCGGTTTGGTCGCTCCTGTCTTATGATGAGGTGCCCGGCAACCAACCGATTGATCCCGACAGCATCGTGCGCGGTATGCAAAAATTGCCTTTGCATTTGCGCTCCTTTCTTGGCCCGCTGGTGGGCGACAAGCTTCGCCGCGCCGGATATCCACGCGCGGCGGATCATGTCGCGCGGGCTTTGCTGCGCAATGATGATACCACCAGCACAGCCGCAGGGTTTCTTCATGCGCAGAACAAAGCCGTAGGGCCAGACACGTCCCAATCGGGCGCTGGTTTTGAGGCGGAATTAGAGGCTGTGGTTGCGGAAAACGCGGAGCCATCAGCAGAGGCATTGTTGAAACTCATTGAGGCGCGCCTGACCCAGGGCGAGTTTTTGTCGGAGGATATGGCTCTGCTCGCCGGAGCCTACGCGACGGAGTACAGAGACGTGCCTCTTGGCGCTGATCTATCGCGCGCCTACGTTTTATCTGTGGCTTCAACCGGTGCTTTTGACGATGCGTTTGCGGAATTTACACGTCTAACAGCAGCCGCGCCCGCACCAAGGCCCGGGACAATGACGGATTTGATCGCGCTTTTGACCGAAAATTCAAGCGATCCCACCTTTCTGACCTACACAATCGGGGCCGAGCGATCGCTGCGATTTGACCTCGACGATGAAACAGGTAACGCTGTGGCGAGGCGTTTGATGTCGCTCGGTTTTATGGATGCAGCTGGCGATTTTGTGGCACCCTTGGCCATGGGCGGGGCCGAACGCACGCGCAAGCTTTTGCGCGCGGAAATAGCGCTGGCACGTCAGCGCCCGCGTCAGGCAGAGCTCGAACTGATCGGTGAATCGGGCGCGGATGTGACGGCGTTGCTCGCCCGCGCGCGCAGCATGTCGGGCGAGTATGGCGCGGCACAAGAGATGTATCGCCGGCTCGACAACGAAGATGCTGCGCTGCGCGAAGCTTTACTCGACGGTGATTGGGAAACCCTGCAAACGCATTCCGATCCGGCCATTGCCGCCGTGGCCGCGCGCCAGACCGCTCCCGCAATTGATGTGAACGCAGACGCGGATGAGGTGCTGGCCCGCAACTCCGCGATGATCGAAGACAGCCAATCCATGCGGTCTGACATAGAAGCGCTGCTCGGTGGCCTGACTGTTCCAGAGGTCGACGCTGGAAACGACCCTTAAATCCGCATCATGATTACCGAATCGTAAGGGCTTGTTTCGTATAACAAGGCGTCAGGGGCAGAATGCCTGAAACGCGCGGAGTTCGAACTGTGCAAAAGCCAGTTTTGGTGCAGAAAGCAGCGCGCGTTGGGCGCATATTCGGCGGTCTTGACCCGTGGTTGAGCTTGGTTTGGGTGTTTCTGATATGCCTGCCGCCAACGCCTGTTCAGGCGGCCACGCATGGGATCTGTGATCAGGTCGCGCGACAGGCTGCGCGCGAAAGCGGCGTGCCATTGTCGGTCATGAAGGCCATCACGCGAACAGAAACCGGCAGAGTGCAAGGCGGTCGTCTCACCCCATGGCCATGGACCGTTAACATGGAAGGGGCCGGTCATTGGTTTGACAGCCGGGCTGAGGCTGAGGCCTATGTCTCCAAACATCACGCCCGCGGTGCACGCAGCTATGATGTGGGGTGTTTTCAGATCAACTACCGCTGGCATGGTCAGCATTTTTCGTCCGTCAAAGCGATGTTTGACCCCTTGACCAATGCCCGCTACGCTGCGCGCTTTTTATCCGAACTGTACTCCGAAACCGCAGATTGGTCTAAAGCGGCCGGCGCATATCATTCGCGCACGCCAAAATTCGCCAACCGCTATCGCACGCGTTTTGACAGAATTCGCAGCGGCATAGACAGCAGTATCGACACAAACACCCACACCAGTACCCATACCGGCACCCACAGCGACCAAGAGGGCATTCCCCTGGTCGCGCGGGCCACACCCTACGCTGTTGAAAGAGCCCCACGCCCGAACCTGTACCCGCTTTTGCAGCCGGGCGCACAGTCGCTTGGATTTGGCTCGCTTGTCCCCAACACGGCGTCATCCCGCCCGGCGCTGATCACATTAGACGGGCGTGCACAGCCATGACCGGGTTCAACATAAAGGATGTTTTTCAGCCGACGGTCCTGTTGGCCTTGGCGCTTATGGCGGTGATTGTGATGATGATCCTGCCGATGCCGGCATGGGTTTTGGATGTGGGCCTCGCCGCCTCTTTCGCTCTCGCCATTCTCATTTTCACGGTGACGCTTTTCATTGAGCGCCCTTTGGATTTCTCGGCCTTTCCGACGATCTTGCTGGCCTCATTAATGCTGCGCCTGTCGCTCAACGTGTCCTCCACCAAACTGATCATCGGGCAAGGTCACACCGGGACAGATGCCGCCGGGGATGTCATTGAAGGCTTCGCCAATTTCGTCATGGGTGGCAGTGTTTTTCTAGGCCTTGTCGTGTTTGGCGTGCTTCTGATCGTGAATTTCATGGTCATCACAAAGGGTGCGGCCCGCATGGCCGAGGTTGGCGCGCGCTTTGCCTTGGATGGGATGCCGGGGAAGCAATTGGCCATCGACAGCGATATGTCCGCCGGCGCCATTGACCACGCAGAGGCGAAAGAACGCCGTGAGCGCGAGCAGCAGGAAACCACCTTTTTCGGCTCCCTCGATGGTGCGTCGAAATTCGTAAAGGGCGATGCGATTGCAGGGCTCTTGATCACCCTGCTGAACTTCGTGATGGGCCTGATCATGGGCACGGTTGTCCATGACATGCCGTTGGGACAAGCCTTTGAAACATATTCCATTCTCACGGTCGGGGATGGCTTGGTTACGCAAATCCCCGCGGTCGTCATCTCCATCGCCTCGGCGCTTCTTTTGGCGCGTGGGGGCACGCAAGGGTCCACTGATTCCGCCCTCGTCAAACAGCTCGGCAGGCATCCTGCCGCGATGGGGACGGTTGCGCTCTTGATGGTCCTCTTTGCGCTGGTACCGGGCCTGCCCTTCGCCCCATTTATCGCCGGCGGCCTTGCCCTGGGCGGCACGGCTTTTTGGCTCTATCGACAACAGCTCGCCGCGGAGCAGGCTGATCCCGCTGAGGCGGCGCCAAGTGCGCCGTCGGAGCCGTCCATGGGCGACATCCTGGAACTCGATGACATTCACGTCGAATTTTCGCCCGATCTGGTGGATATGGTGCTCGATTCCGGCACCGGGCTCGATGCCAGGATCGCCAATATGCGGCGGCACGTGGCCACGCATTTTGGCCTCATCTTGCCTGAAATCCGGCTCACCGATGACCCCTCTTTGCCCACGGGAACCTATGTTATCCGCATTCAGGGCGTCGATCAGGCCCGCGCCATCCTCCGGCCTGATCATATTCTTGCGCTCGATCCGGATCGCAACCCCGGCTTGCCTCAAGGGGAGGCCGTGGCCGAGCCCGTGTACGGCGCCCCCGCGCGATGGATCCCTGCAAGCACCAAAGATGCCGCCGCATTGACCGGCACCACCCTGGTCGGCCCAGCCGAAGTGCTTGCGACCCATTTGCTTGAGATCATAAAGCGCAATCTCAGCCGGTTGCTGAGCATGAAGGCCATGCGCCGATTGCTGGACGAAATGGTCAATATCTCTGATCCCATCCGGTCTGAGGCCAACCGCAAGCTGATCGAAGAACTGATCCCCGATAAGGTGCCGCCTGATCTTTTGCACTCCGTCCTTCGGCTGCTTCTGTCCGAACAGGTCTCCGTGCGCAATTTGCCGTTGATCTTGGAGGCCATAGCCGAAGGCCGGCCAAACCATACGCAGCCGGATGCGCTTTGCGAATTTGTCCGCCAACGGCTCGGGTTTCAGATCGTCGCAGGGTTGCAGCGCCAAGACGGCACATTGCCTCTGATCCAATTGGCCCCCGAATGGGAGGACACGTTTTCAACCTACCAAATGGAGGCCGATCGCGGCGGGCTGGATGTGGCGCTGCCGCCGGATGTGTTCAATGCGCTGGCCACAGCCGTTGGCGAAGAGGTCGCGCGCGCCAGCGAAAACGGAACATTCCCAGCCATCGTCACCTCAACCCTGCGGCGGCGCTTTTTGCGCACTGTGCTGGCGGCCAAAAGCATCACCAACCCGGTCCTGTCGTTCGAAGAAATAGGCCTTGAGGCGCGTCCTGCGTTGATGGGCGTTGTCCCTGCATGAGTGATCTGGCCGCCTTGCTGGATCTGACGGAAAATGTGCTTTGGGTGCACTTCATCGTGTTTCTCCGTGTGGCCGCCGCAATCTCTCTCTTCCCCGGATTTGGGGAGCAGTCCGTTCCCGTTCGGATCAAGCTTGGCCTTGCCATCATGATGACGATGATCATTGCGCCCGCGGTGTCTCCGGCGCTGCTTTCATTCCGCGACGCGCCGCCACCGCTTGGTCTCATTGTTCTGACAGAGGCGATTGTCGGCCTGTTGATCGGGCTTGGGATCCGGCTCTTTGTGATGGCATTGCAAACGGCCGGGACAATTGCGGCCCAATCCACATCGCTGTCGCAAATCCTCGGCACCCAAGGGATTGAGCCGATCCCGGCCATGGGTCACATTCTGGTTTTGGGCGGGATCACCTTGGCCATGATCCTCGGCCTCCATGTCCGCCTCGCAGAGCTGGTCATCCTCACCTACACTCTCTTCCCCGCGGCGCAATTTCCCGATGCGTCCTCCGTCTCGCTTTGGGGGATGCGGCAAGTGGCCAACGCGTTTGCCCTGGCCTTCAGCCTTGCCGCGCCCTTTGTCATCATCTCGGTCCTTTACAATTTGACGCTTGGCATCATCAATCGCGCGATGCCGCAGATGATGGTCGTTTTCGTGGGCGCGCCCGTGATCACCGGTGCGGGCATTGTCATTCTTCTGGTCATGGCGCCCACGATGCTGTCGCTCTGGGCAGACGCATTGGGGCATTTTATGGCCAACCCGTTTGGAGGTCCATGATGGCGCGCCCCGAAGATGACGCCGACAAATCGTTCGAACCGACCCAGCACAAGCTGGATGAGGCGCGTAAAAAGGGCGATGTTGCGCGCTCCGCCGACATCGACACGGCCGCGACCTATGGTGGCATATTGCTCGTGGCCCTTGCAGCAGGAGCGTCGACGACCGATCGCGCCGGGGCGGCGATGCGCCACTTGCTTGATCAACCGCATACGCTTGCGGATGTGGTCTTTGGGGGCGCCGGCATGGTCGCCTTGTCAGGGATCATGATCTCGGTTTCCTTGGCGCTGATCGCCTGGTTTTTGATCCCGGCCGCCTTGGTGATTTTGTCCAATCTCGCTCAACAGAGCCTTGTTTTTGCGCCGGAAAAACTGCGCCCAAAGCTCTCGCGCATCGATCCCATCCAAAACGCTAAGAATAAATACGGGGTCACCGGTCTCTTCGAATTCTCGAAAAACCTGGTGAAACTGCTGGCCTATTCCGCGGTTCTCGGCGTGTTTTTGTCGACGCATCTGTCGCAGATGGCCGGTGCAGTGCATGCCGAAGCGCGCATGGTGGGTGCGCTGATGGTCGAACTGATTGTTGAGTTCATGGTGGTTGTGCTGGCCGTGGCGCTGCTGATTGGGGCCATCGATTTCTTGTGGCATCGCTTTGATCATCGCCGCAAGCTGCGCATGTCCTACCAGGAAATCCGTGATGAGCACAAACAGCATGAGGGTGATCCGCATCTCAAGCAAGAGCGCCGTCAGCGGGGTACGCGCATCGCGATGGAGCAGATGATGTCAGAGGTGCCAAATGCCGATGTTGTCATCGTGAACCCGACCCATTTTGCCGTTGCGTTGAAATGGAGCCGCTTGCCGGGATCGGCTCCGGAATGTGTGGCAAAAGGCCAAGATCACGTGGCTCTGGCCATACGCGATCGTGCGTTTGAAGCCGGTGTGCCCGTGCGACAGGATGCGCCGACAGCGCGTGCGCTTTTCGCCACCGTAGAGATTGGCCAAGAGATCACTTCGGATCATTATCGCGCTGTGGCCGCAGCCATCCGCTTTGCCGAGACCATGCGGCGGCGCGCGCGGGTCTTTTCATGAAACTGTCTGCGTTGGAGGACCTCGCCCAACTTAGCCGCGCCCGCCAGGATGCCGATGCGGCAAAGCTTCAAACCATTCGCGCGGAGGAAGCCAAGATACGCGCGCAATTGGCCGCACTGGACGCCCATCATCGCGCGGGCATGGCTTTGCCGGTTGACGAAAAGCTGTCTCAGCAAAGGTTGGGCGCAGATATGTTGTGGCAAGTCTGGGTGGGCCGCCGCCGCAGAGAGTTGCAGATCCAATTGGCGCGGTGCCTGGCCCAAAAAGGCGCCGCGCGGCGCGCATTGCAAAAAAGCTTCGGAAAACGTTCTGCTCTTCAGACCGTGCAGGTGGAGCTTGAGAACAGGGCGCTCCGGGATCGAAAGCTCAAAGCCTTTGACGCCGTAACCCAATTAGGCGTCTACCAACGGCAGCGGCGGGTATGAGCCACAGTGTACGGTAATAAGCAAGTGCCGCCCGACGCGTCTTTTGCAGACTTGCCATCCCGGAGCTCAGAAGACAGACACACAATCTCTTGTTCCGAAGGACCTTATTTAGCGCTGTAATATCCGGCTCTGCCAAGTGCAGCCGTCACAGATCTTGTCTGGCGAGGTCCACGATCAAAACGCCGTAAACAGATCCCGGCACAACCTTGCGCGCGGTATCCGTCAATCCCGTCCGCAAGATATCAAGATTGCCCGCATCGGTAAAAGCGCCGTCAAACCCCCCGACATTGGCATGATCAAACATCACTTGAAGCAAGGCATCCCGAAGCTTGGGTTCACGCTGAAAAACGATTTCGCGGATGCCAGGTTCAACCTCAAGGCTCAGCGACATGACCACCAAGGAGCTTACAGAACCGTCTGAGACAACCGGAACGACGAACTGATTGTTGAGTTTTACAAATTCGGACGTGCTGCTGCCATCTTGCTCCATCTCATCTATCTTTTCCGCAGGGGCAGAGCGGGATGCTGCGGCAGCCTGGCCTTCCTCTTCCTGGGCGTCCAAGGGTTGCTCGGTCTTTGCATCCTCCATGTCAGGTTTTGGTTTCAAGAACCAACCCGCACCTGCCCCGCCGGCCAAGCCGACAAGAGCAAGGATCAAGGGCAGCAAAATCGCGCGCATCATGTCACCTCAGAATGGAAGCAGAATATCAAGGACTTGTTGTCCATAGCGCGGTTGCTGCACGTCCGTGATCTGTCCTCGACCGCCATAGGAAATCCGCGCGGAGGCGATTTTGTCATAGGTGATCTCATTTTGCCGTGAGATGTCCTCGGGCCGCACAAACCCGCTGACCAGAAGCTCGCGCAATTCGAAATTCACCCGAACTTCCTGGACGCCCTGGATTTCGAGCACGCCATTGGGCAAGACTTGGGTGATCGTGGCCGCAACGCGCAAAGTGAGTTCTTCTTGCCGTCGCACGCTGCCATCCCCCGAAGAGGACGCATTTGAAGACAGATCAACAGCCGTGTCCAAACTCGCCCCATCGGGCAACGCCTCATTAATGCGCTGGGGTATCCCAAAGAGCTGTGGCACTTGCAAACCTTCCGATCCACTGCGCGATCTTTGCGTCTGGTTAGAGATCTGAGCCTCTTCATCTATTTCAATCACCACGGTCAGAATGTCGCCCTTTTGCATGGCGCGCCGATCTCCCAAAAGAGAGCTGCGTCCGGAACTCCACAGAGAGGCGCGATCGACCCGCCGCGATGGATCTGCCACGGGCGGCAGGCCGCCATAAATCATCGCGGCATGCTCATTGCCGGCGACCGCGTCGGTAAAAGATGGCGCGCGCCCGATATCTTCGATGCGCGAACAGCCTGCCACGGCCAAACCCATCGCCACCACAGCAAAACATGCTCTGTTCATGGCATTCCCTTCTTAGTTTGCGACAAAAACCGTCCCATCCGGGGCAACCCAGCCGCTGACTGTGGCGCGCGAGGACAAGTTCATCACTCGGACACGCTCCCCCGGAGAGGCACGGCTGAGCGAACGCCCTTCGGCTGTGATTTGCAGGCCGCTTTTCTGAAACACCAACGGCACCAACTGGTTGCGCTCAATCACAGCAGGAGGGCCGATATCATTGAGCCGCACAGGCCGTCCGGCGTAAATGGCGATCCGCGCCTCCTGCCCGATGACTTGTCCGGGGTCTTCGGCGGCGCCGACCAAGTCGCCCTCTGCCACCGTCAGATCCCCCGGCAAGATCACGCTTTGCGCCCGGATGGTGCGCGTTGCAATCACGATATCGGCGCGCAGGATCTCGGGGATCAGGCAGGCCACAATCGACAGCGCTATGATGCCCAGCTTGATCATCGGATTTGCGTGGTCGCGCTCATCATCTGATCGACCGCCGTGATGACTTTGGCGTTCAGTTCATAGCCGCGCTGCGCCTCGATCAGTTCGGTGATTTCCCGCACCGGATCAACCGAGCTGTCCTCAAGATACCCCTGCCGCACCGTGCCAAGACCATCCTGGCCGGGCGTGGATGCAATGGGCGCGCCCGAGGCTTCGGTTTCAAGGAAGTTGTTGCCGCCGATCGCCTCCAACCCTTTGGGGTTGCTGAACCCGATCAGGTTCAATTGCCCCAAAAGTTGCGCTTCCGCCTGCTCGGCGAAATAGGCATAAATTTCCCCATCCGGGTTGATAGAAATACTGCGTGTGTCATCCGGAATGGTAATCTCTGGCGCCACGGGGAAGCCCGCTGCGGTGACAATCAGCCCCTCACCATCACGTTTCAGCGCGCCATCGCGCGTATAAGCCGCCTGGCCCGACGGCAGCGTAATCTCAAGGTACCCATTGCCTTCAATCGCCACATCGAGATCGCCGCCTGTCTCCGACAACGCGCCTTGTTCAAGATTAAGCGTGACCGCAGAAGGCCGCACGCCAAGCCCGAGCTGCACACCAGTGGGCAGAACCGTTCCATCGGTGGCGTTGATCGCGCCGGGCCGCGCCAATTGCTGGTAATGCAGATCGGCAAATTCCGCGCGTCGCGTATTGTAGCCGGTCGTGGTCATATTGGCGAGGTTGTTCGATATGGTCTCAACCCGCATTTGTTGGGCGGCCATGCCGGTGGCGGCGATTTTCAAAGCGCGCATGGTGATGTCCTTTCAGCTGTTCTAAAGCGTTGCAAAGCGATGGTCCGTGGTCGCATCACTGATCCCGAGTGAAGGAGCGGATTGCGTCGCGGACACGCTCACTTTCCGCATCCAGAAAGCTCTGACCCAGCTCATAAGCGCGCTGCACTTCGATCAGGCGCGAAAATTGCAGCATTGTGTCGACATTTGAGCTTTCAAGATGGCCTTGAATTACCCGCGCATCCTCTGCCGGTTCCAGCGGGGTTTCAGGGCGAAACATAACCCCGCCTTCCCGGATCAGATCGCTCGGGTTCAACGGTTGCACCACTCCCAGCTGTCCCAAAAGCTGGCCATCGGCGCTGATCGTGCCGTCGCTGCCAACATTGACGGCGCTGGCATCGGGCGGGATGAAAATTGGCGCGCCGCCCGCATCCAGCACATTGTAGCCATCAAGCGTCACAAGATCGCCCGCCGCCGAAAGGCTAAAACTGCCCGCGCGGGTGACCCGCTCCCCGTCCGGGGTCTCGACCAGGAAAAACCCATCGCCTTCGATCGCGAAATCCAGCTGTCCACCGGTTTGCGTCAGGTTGCCTTGCATATAGGATGTGTTGCGCACATTCCCCCGCGCCATAGACAGCGATGGCCCCCCTTCCGTGCCGACCACAAACTCCGAAAAGATCATGCCTTCCTGACGAAACCCGGTCGTTGAGGCATTGGCGATGTTGTTCGCGATGGTCTGCATTTCATGCATCAACCCGGTTTGTCGGGTGAGCGTTGTGTAGCCGCTGGGATCCATCTCAACCTCCTATGATCAAAGGGACAATCATGTCGTGAAAGTATGAGACAAGCGTTTGCGTCATGAAGCCCATCGACATCCAGAAAACGAGAACAATCGCGCCCAGTTTCGGGACGAAGGTGAGCGTCAGTTCCTGGATGGATGTGAGCGCTTGAAACAGGCCCACGAAAAGCCCCGCCGCCAGCGCCACGCCCAGAATTGGCAAGGAAATGACCAGTGCCACCCATAGCCCCTGCCGCAAACTGTCGAAGAAAATGATCTCGTCACTCATGACATCACACCGGCATACGCAGGATTTCCTGATAGGCCTCAACGACCCTGTCGCGCACTGTTACCGCCGCCTCGACCGCCATTTCGGTCTGCGCCAGCGCCTGCACCAATGCGTGCGGGTCCGCGCCTGTGGTCATCGCTGCCTTGGCCGTTTCTTCGGTTTCTTGCAGGGTTGCCGCGAAATCACGCGTGATCCCGGCCAGATACTCCCCCGCACTTTGGCTGGAGGAGGGCTCTGTGGCGGTTTTGGCCGAGGCGTATTTCTTCGCCACGCCAAGTGCTGAAATATCCATTTCTTGGATCTCCTTTAGCGTCTGAGTAGGTCAAACAGGCTTCTGCCCATTTGCCGGGTCTGCTCGAACATTCTGAGGTTCGCCTCATAACTGCGCTGCGCTTCGCGCGCGTCTGCCAGCTCAATCATCAAATTGACGTTTGAGCCTTCGTAATTGCCGCTTTCATCGGCCATGGGATGGGTCGGGTCATAGATGCGGGCCAAATCAGATTGATCCATACGGACCCGTCCGGTCTCAACAAGGCCGGGCGTGTCTGACCCCATCATCGTGGTGTGAAACGCGATGGTCTTGCGCCGGTAACCGGGCGTGTCGACATTCGCGATATTCTCCGACAGGTGCCGCAGCCTTTGCGATTGCGCCTGAAGCCCGCTGGAGGATACCGAAAGTGCATTGGAAAATTCTGACATATCGCCCCCTTAACGCCGGCTAAAGCTGCTGCGCAGAATGGTCATGGAGGACTGGTAAATCGCCAGGGCGCGATCATGCTGCCGCTTGGCATTCACGCCGTGCATCATTTCTGATCCCAAGGACACCGTGTTGCCATTGGGATCGGCAATCGCATCCGGGCGATCAAACACCGCGGGCGCGCCGGGGGAGTGTGACATGTTAAGATGTGAAGGCCGGGTCGCGCGCATTTGAAAATCACGCGCTGCGTTTCCCATAAGGCTTTGAAAATCGGCGATATCCTGGGCCTTGTAGCCGGGGGTATCGGCATTGGCCATGTTTTGTGCCACGACCGCATGACGCGATCCAGCATGACGGGCCATGGCATGGGCCATCTGAAAGATTTCTAACTTTTCGAACACCGGGGCTTCTCCCTCGATTGGCTTCAACCAAGGCTTAACCGTGATTCCTTTAGAAATTGTTTTCAGAACATGAGAGGAACGCACGATGTCCCAACCCGCCTTTGCCGCCCTCACCTCTGAGATTGCCGCGCTGCGTGGGCGCCACCGTGTCGGGCGCGTCGCCGCTGTTGAAGGCGGCGTTGTGCGCATTTCGGGCCTGTCGAACAGCGCGCGCTTGGGGGATCGGTTGCGCATCCTGCGCGAAGGACACACGCCCCTCATGGGTGAGGTTTTGCAACTCTCTGAGGGGCACATTACCATGCTCCCCGAAGAGGCGCCGGTCGGCATCGCGCTGGGTCAACGGGCTCAGCTCAGCCCGCCGGTTGAGATTGCGCCGGATTGGTCCTGGCTGGGGCGCGTCATCGATCCCTTTGGTCAGCCGATGGATGGCCGCCCCCTCTTGCGCGGCCCGCAGGCAACTGCGCCAGCGCCCACCCCGCCCCCCGCGGCAGAGAGGGGGGCTTTGGGGGATCGGTTGGAAACCGGCATGTGCATCTTCAACACGCTCCTGCCCATTGTGCGCGGTCAGCGTATCGGGCTTTTCGCGGGGTCGGGCGTGGGCAAATCCAATCTTCTGGGCTATTTGGGGCGCCGGATGCAGGCCGATCTCGTCGTCTTCGCATTGATCGGAGAGCGCGGGCGCGAGCTGCGCGATTTCATTGAAAACACGCTCGGGCCCGAGGGGATGAAGCGTTCGATCATCGTGGCGGCAACCTCGGATCGCTCTCCTTTGATCCGCCGCCGCTGTGCATGGACGGCGATGAGCATCGCAGAGCATTTTCGCGATCAAGGTCAGCATGTTCTCTTCCTCGCCGATTCTGTCACCCGATTTGCCGAAGCACACCGAGAGATTGCCACCGCGGCGGGTGAGCTTCCGGCGCTGCGCGGCTATCCGTCCTCCATGGCGCATTTGATCATGTCCTTGTGTGAGCGCGCGGGCCCGGGCGTCGAGGGGGCGGGCGATATCACCGCGCTTTTCAGTGTGCTGGTCGCGGGTTCTGACATGGATGAACCGGTGGCCGATGTGCTGCGCGGCGTGCTTGATGGTCACGTGGTCATGGACCGCGCCATTGCAGAGCGGGGGCGCTATCCCGCGATTGATGTCTTGCGATCTGTGTCACGCAGCCTGCCGCGCGCGGCCAGCTTGCCGGAAAATGAGATGATCCTGCGCACGCGCCGGCTTTTGGGCACCTATGCGCGCTCGGAAACAATGGTGCGCGCCGGCCTCTACACCGACGGCACCGATCCAGAGCTCGATCAGGCGCTCAAAGTGTGGCCTGAGCTTGACGCTTTCATCGGCGAAAGCGAACAGGCCCATGCCGAAAACAGCTTCAACAAACTGGCCCTGATCTTGCGTCGTGCAGGCCAATCCGCCAAACCGGCGGCTGTCCCCGCGAACCCGTCGGGTCCGATCAGAAAACCCTGATCTCAGCCCGGTAAACGGCGCAACGCCTTGACCAAACGCTCGAAGTTGCGCATTCAAACCTGTCCCGCACCCACCGCGTGCCCATGCTCGGTTAGCTCTGAAGCAAAGTCAGCGCGATCGATTGCGCAGATAGGCTTGTGATCCCGGCCACTTGTTCGCGCAAAAGATAGCCGCGCACCAGATCCTCGCGAATGGCCTCATCCGCAAAATCCGAAAAACTCTCCACGCCAAGCACCCGCTCCGCCCGGTCCTTGAACTCATCCAGCTGACGCTCAATGTCCAGCTGGCCAAAACTGGTCGGCAAGTTAAACGCCCGTTCAAACACCTCGCGCAAAGGCGGTGTGCCCAAAACCCGGAACCACAACGTGTCATTCGTGGCGTCATCGGCCGCCATATCCGCCAATTCGCGCGTGGCGTTGAGCGCAAGTCGCAAGGATTGGTCCTGATCTCCCACCGCGGATTCAAAGCTGCGGACGCGAAACTGTTCCGCGATCCGTTCGCCGAAACCCAAGTCGCCCGTGTTTGTCCCAAAAAGCGCATTGCCAAAGCCAAACGCCTCCGACAAACGCGCATAGCGATCATCCGCCAGACGGTTGGCCAGCGATGCCGGATCGGACGTGCCGTCCTCCAACACCTTCTGGATCAGGGCACGGCTGTTGATATCATCTTCGAGTCCAAACGCGCCCAGAGCCACGGACAAAAGCCGCCGGTCTGCCACCAATTCTTCTGCCGTGCGCACCGATGCGATGTTTTCCACAAAGTAATCAGTGTCGCGCACAATCTGAGGCGACGCGTTGAACGCGTCGGTCTGGCTTTCGAACGTGCGGTTCAGCAGCGTCCAGCCCGGCAGCCCGGAGAGAGGGAGAACCGGTTGAAACATCAGCCGCCACTATGAGCAAAAAGGCGGTCCTCACGGGGCAGGAGCGTCCGCAAGGCCTTCAAGGATTGGTAGAAATTGTCGCTCAGCACGGCCTCCGTCGCGCGGGCCAGATTGGCGCGGCTGTCGGCATCGGTGAACACCTGGCTCAGCTCTTCGATCCGGCGCAACAGCTGAAATTTCGCGTCCTCTGGGGCGTGATCCCCTGTCAGAACCAGCTGTGTGGCATAACACGCGCGACGCACCGGGGTGTTGGCGGTTTCCGGGTGGATCGCATCGCGCAACCGCAGGATATTGGCGTTGGGCGACAGGATCGTCAGCCGAGAGCGACGATCGCCGTTTTCGACCACCGCCTGATTGATCAGAACCCGCTCTTTCGGGCCCAGTTTGAGGATCAGACCGCTCATGATGCGATACCCTTCCCTTGTGTGCTTTGTCCGCTGAGCCCGCGCATCACGGCGATGTTGATTTCCAAAAGCGGGACGACAGAGGCCTGTGATTTCAACACTTTGGCAGTGTGCTGACGTGTGAATTCCGCCAAGAAAAGGATGCGAACACGCAGGTCTTTGGGCAGTCCATTGTCGCTGTCGGCCACGTCCGAGGCCAGAAGCGTCCAAAGCCTGCGATTTTCGTGCAAGGCGGTCGTCAGCTCGCCAAAATGGGCGGACACCTCGACATGGGATTTGCTGCGGGTCGTCAGGTCTTGACGTTTGGTGTGTGCAAGTTTGGTCGCAACGGCCTTCAGCCGGCTGGTGGCACGGGCGAATGCCTCGTACTCGATGCCGCGAGGCGTTTGGACGGAACGGGTACCGGAGCCATACGCGGTTTGCGCGAGATGCGTGGCTGTCACGGCGTGTCCTTTCAGGTTTGGAACGGAATGATGCGGAGTGCCTGGGGCGCGATAGCGCGCGCCCCAAGGTCTTGTTTAGACTGCTCGAATTACCGGAAGAGAGACAGGATCGTCTGAGGTGCCTGGTTGGCGATCGACAGCGACTGTACCGCCAGCTGCTGCTGCACCTGCAGGGCCTGCAAACGGGCCGAGGCCTCTTCCATATTGGCATCCACCAGCGTGCCGATACCGGAGGTCAGGCTGTCCGTCAGGTTTGAGATGAACTGAGATTGTGTCTCAATCCGGCCCTGATCGGAGCCAAACGACGATGCCGCGTTGATGGCCTGATCGATCAGACCGTCGATGGCTGTCAAAGCGCTGGTGGCACCGGAATCGGTGGTGACGTCAATGCTCTGAACCGCGCCCAGACCGCCAGAAGACGTGTCAGACCCTGGCGTACCACCGGTCTGCACCCGTGCGAACATGTCGATGTTGTTGTTCGTGGTCGTTGCTGTCCCGTTGGTGATCGTGAACGTGTTGTCCGTCTGGCTCACGGTGTAGGCATTGGCACTATCCGTAGCGGCGCCGAAGAACGCGTTGATCTGATCTGCAAGGTTGCGGGCCACATCTGCGGTACCGTCTGTGGCGGTGGCCACATATTCAAAGGTCCGCTGCGCCTGAGCCGAACCACCACCGGCGACGTTCACCGTCACATCGTCGAGGATCAACTGATAGCTGTTGCCCTCTGCAACCTGACCAACGGTGAAGGTGACGCTGGCGTTGTTGGCCACGTCCTCGGTGCCGTTTGTGCCATCATAGGCGGTGTCATCTGCGATTGTGTCCGCGCCTGCGCCCTGGAAAATCGCACTGGCAGCCGCCACGTTGGCAAGATCAGTACCGCCAAAGCTCTGTGCTGAGACCGGCGTGGTCACGGACAGGTTTTGACGATCCACAGAGATCGAAGAGCTGGTCACGTTGCCGTTGTTGTCACGATCAAGCGAAGACAAAACAGTCATGGCCTCAGTGGTCGAACCATCGATCAGGTTGAGGCCGTTGAACTGTGCTGCACCCACAACCGAATTGATCTGCGCTTCAAGCGCATCAATGTCAGCCTGGATCGCTTCACGGTCAACGTTCTCTTCCTGCGCGGCCACGACACGGCCTTTCATTTCAACCAAAAGGTCGGTGACCGTTTCAGATGCCTGACGCGCAACCGCCACCGTGGACTGACCGAGGCCGAGGCTCTCAGAGATCGCCTTGAAGCCCTGAACATCGGACTCCATGGTTTTGGAGATTGCGAAAATGGCCGAGTTGTCCTTGGCATTCGCAACCTTCTTACCGGTTGAGATCATCTCCTGGGTTTCGGCCAGGTTCATATTGATGGATTTCAGTGTCTGCAGCGCAACCATGGCGCTGTTGTTTGTCAGAATGCTAGACATTGCATTTCCCTTTAGCTCTGGCGCTTTTGCGCCGACAAAATTAACGCCCCCTGACGAGGCGATACCGAGGCTGTCGTTCTGACAAATACGGCGGGGGATAGAACCTTCCGTGCCACCCGAGGTCCGAGTGCTCCGCCCTACATGGCGCGCAAGATGCTAATGCAATGCTAAATTTATGGGCGGAGATACTGTGGATTTGAGTTAAATCGCGGTGCCTCGCCCCAACTGACCTCTCCTTGTCCGACGGCCCGGTTGCGCATTCAATCGCTCGAAGCGCGCTCAGCTTCACTCTCTATATATGTGAGGTTCTATCGGGCGCTCTCTAGCCCGTCTGCAACATCCTCGTACCAGGATGTTTGCAATCACGCCTTGCCGCAGATCTCTACAATTCAGTCTAAATTGCCGATAGTTTTGCAGGTCTCTTCCCACGCAGGTTTTTTCCTACGAAGGCCGCCCGCGAGAAGCGCCAGATTTCAGGCGCGTTTTTCCACATGGCGCACAATCTCACCCTCTATGGTGTTGCGTTTGCCTTGGCTGTCATACGTGTCAAAGGAATGTCGCAAGCTTTCCATGTCCGCAAGACGGTCTGCCACGCGGCGGATCCCGTCCAATGCGCTGCCCAAAAGAGCCTGGTTGCGCTCGGCTTTGTCTTTGAGGGTGTCAAGCGCGTGATCTTCGGTGGCACCAAGCGCGTTGAGCTGGGAAATCAACTCTGATTTTTCGTCCATCAGCGCTGAAATCGCGTCCAGATCGCCGGTGAGAAGCGCCGTCTTCTCCCGTTCCAGACAGTCATCGAGCGCAGAAAATACCTCACCCACGGTTCTGTCAGTCGAATTATCGGTCATTCTGCGTCTCCATCATTGCTTTGAAAAAATGCTCTGTCAGGCCGATCCCGCCTGCACGGACCATGTGTTGAGCGATGGCATCGCGTTGAAACGATGCAAAATGATCTTCATCGCCGCCACCGGAAAACGTGGTGCTTTGCGTCCCGAAGCCAGCGGATTTGAGCATCTCAGACAGAAATGTCGCCTCCAGCTTCTGGGCAGTTTCTCGCGCGCGCACAATCTGATCAGACCTGTCTGAACGCATAAATTTCGCCGTGGAATCAATAGGAAGGTCGGAAGGAATCATGTTGTTCGGATTGCTCCAATTGTAAGTATTTCTCCGCGATGAGACGCCAAACTGGTAAAGATACAGTAACCCCTCTGAGGCAATCTGCCCTCACGCGGAGAACTCGCGATAAGCTTGCTGGAGGCGGCGATGCAGAACATGTTTCAGATAGGGTTTGCGCTGGCGGATTTGCTGCCTGGTACCGGTCAAGCGACAGGACAAAATACCGGGCAAGGTATGGGCCAGCCACCAGCGCAGGTTTTGCGCGGGATCGTCGATCAAGCCGTTTCTCAAGCCAACGGGCAGCCACTGATCGCCAAAGGTATTGATGTCACAGGGCCGGCTGACGCCCCGGAATTTGCCGCGGTATTTGAAACGTTGCCAGCGCCATCGACAGCGCTCAACACACTTAGTCCAGAGGATCGTTTGGCGCCAACGGGCCCCTCTGGCAGCGATCCTGCCGATCAAGTGCCCAACGGGGATGCCCTCTTTGACGCGATTTTATCTGGTGACATTGATATTGATGAGGTGATCCCCCCCGGCACCCCTCTTAGTGACCGGGTGAAAGCAGCTTTGGCACAGCGTGTGTCGAATCCCACAGGGGCCACTGATCCAGGTGTGATACCTGACCCCTTGAGCGCAGAAAATGTATCGGCGGCACTGCAAACACTGGCCGCGTCGGCGCAGCCGGGCAGCGCGGTTCAGGCTGCTGCATTGAGGCTCCAATCACACGCGGACGACCTGCAGTCCGCTGTCACTACCTCGACGGCGCAGTTTGGCGGTCTGCCGCCTCGTACCCCCGCCCTCACGCCTCTTGCTGGCACGCCTCTCTCCGGGCTAACTCCAGCCAACATCGTCAATGCCGCGTCGGGTGAGCAGCCTTTGGCGGAACCTGCGCTTGATGCGCAACCCACCGCGCAGTTGACCATGGCGGGCGACCGTAGCCGTGCTGCGTTGCCCGAGGGTATGACGCCCGCTCAACCCGTTGCAACGGGCGCAGATACCCAGCAACCGGCCCTATCCGCGTTGGCTCGTGATCTTGAGCAGGGTCGTAAGGCTGAGGCCCGCAGTCTTGCAGAAGAGCGGGCCATTATTTCTGAGACAGTGGCCCGCGACGCGCCTTTGCCGCGACCTGGTATCGCGCCACCGGCGGCTGCTATCTTGCCTGCTCAGCTACCCACGGCATCAGACGCGCTGCCGCTCAATCCTTCGGTACCTGATGGTGATCCTCTGGTGCATGATGCAGACATTCCCGCCCGAGATGCGCGCGGCCTGACCACATTGGGGGCCACCACGCAGCAGGCTCTGCCCACCCCAATGAGCCCCGCTCAAGCCCAGCAGATCACGCGCCAAATCGCCATTGCCATTCAAAATTCCGCCAACCGCACCGTGGAGCTGACGCTTAACCCGGTTGAGCTTGGCCGCGTGCGGATCAGCTTATCGAGTGCCGAGGCCGGGATGGTTGTGTCCATTCAAGCCGACCGCCCTGAAACACTGGATTTGATGCGCCGAAACGCCGAACTGCTGTCCCTTGATTTCAGCGATATTGGATATGACGGCGCGACCTTCTCCTTCGAAGGTTCAGATCAGCGCGACCCGACACGCGCTCCGTTTGAGGACGGATCGGATACACCAGATGATCCCTTGCCCATTCTGAGTGCCGCCGATGACGCAGCACAACCCTCAACAACAACGCAAACGCTCATTTTGGGCGATGGCAGCGTCGACATCCGGCTTTGACACAGGAGAGAGCATGGACATCACAGATACATCCCGCCCCACCGCTTTTAACGCGCCACCCTCAAGCACGCAAAACAGCACCGCGGAGGACGGCACCGCAGCGATAAGCTCTGATTTTGAAACATTCCTGCGCATGTTGACTGCGCAGATCGAAAACCAGGATCCGCTGAACCCAGTGGATTCAACAGATTTCGCCACACAGCTGGCCACGTTTTCCAGCGTCGAACAGCAGGTTCTAACCAATGATTTGCTGACAAATCTGGGCGCAGAGCTGGGCGCGCTTGGGATGTCACAACTGTCAACATGGGTGGGGATGAATGCCAACGCGATCATGCCTGTCAACTTCAATGGTGATCCGGTGCGCATCGTGACAGAAGGCTCTGATCTTGCTGACAAAGCACATTTGGTTGTGCGCAATGACGCGGGCGCGGAGGTGGCACGGTATGAGGTCCCCACCAGCCGTCAACAAACCCAGTGGCAACCTGTCGGACCAGGGGGGCAGCCTTTGCCTCTTGGCACATACCAGTTAGAGGTTGAATCTTCGCTTCAAGGTGAGGTGGTTGGCACCTCCGCTGTTCTGGTAGAAGGTCGAATCATTGAAGCGCGCAACGAAAATGGTGTGCCGCTCCTGGTGATGAACACAGGACAAGAGGTCAGTTCCGCAGATATTGTCGGTCTGCGAGAGCCGGGTTAAAAGCCAGAAATGCTTGATAATCAGGCCAAATTCCGTGAGTTTAACGCAAAAGGCGTTGTAAATTTGCACATGCGCATGTGTTTGCTGAGTTCAAGCTTCCCCACAATCGGATATTGAACTATCAAACACTGCACATTATCGTTTGGACAAGAGGTCCACGCGATCTCTAAACCGGTTTGGAGAATACGATGACTAAACTTATGAACCTTGTGGCAATCGCCGCCCTGACGACGGTCGGTGCTGCTCCTGCCATCGCGCAGCAAACGGCAGACCCGTTTGTTTCGACTCAAGGTCAGAACCTGACCAACCTGAGCGACGAAACCGTTGCTCTGATCGCCGCTGGTGCGATCCTCGGTCTGGCGCTGGTGCTTGACGATGACGGCAACGTTGTGGGTACAACAACCACAACGACGACCACGACAACAAACTAATCGCTTCACAGCGTTTAAGAAAAGCGGGCTCTTCGGGGCCCGTTTTTTATTGTCATGGTGAAACAACACATCTTGAAAAAACACGTTCTCAAACTGTCACGCCGCCGCCATGGCGCAAAAGATCAGCGCAGCTGCGCCATATAGGCAAAGCCCAGGATAGGGCCAACCCATTGGCGCATCTCAATAATGCGGCCTGAGTAATCCACCAAAAACAAATCTACGAAAATCCGGTTCGCCGACACGCAGCTTGAAAACATCTGCAAGGCAGGCACCGGCCCCGTGGCAAGAGCAACCGTCTTGTCATAGCCGCGCGATACGGTGCAAGTGTATTTGGCCTCTATGATCTCAAAATCCCCGTCCAGATACCGCAACGTATAGGGCACATCGCCTTCTTCAAGATTGCGCACAAGGTCCAGAACGGCATCGGCCTCGGCTGACATAAGATCCTTGCGCAGCCCCCGCGTGGCCGTAATCATTCCGTTCTTGGTGATAATCGATTTGCGATCGCTCGAGCCCCAGGCCGCCCAAACGATATGCTGCCCATTGGTTTCAATCCGGCGCAGCACCGCCGCAATGCCCACAGAATCAAACCGAATGCTCGCCAAAGGATCTTCCGGCGGCGCCAGCGTGAGCGCCTCCCGGCTCGCCGCTTCGATCAGGGCATCTTTGTCACGATCAGGCGGCGGGTTGTACCGATCCTGCACCCCTTGGCGGATAATCCCCGCCACCTGCTTGGGATCAAGGCGTTTATCATCATTGCCACACGCCGCCAGCAGCATCGCCGCGCCTAGCAAAAGAACAGTAAATGCGCGTCGGAGGGTCATTTCCAGAATTTCCCCCAGCTCGCCGCGACATTGGCGCGATGCGGCTCTGTCACAGTTTCATAAAGCCGTCCAGGCACAACCACCCGCTGACCACCATCGCGCTGAATCGGGCGGATCAGGTTGGAGTAGCCCCGCTTTGTCTCATTGCCCAGGATCCAGGCAAAGGGAATGCGGAAGAAAAAGCCCTTGTCAAAAGAGCCCTCCCCAAACTGCGTCGAGGAGACATTCGTCTTCGTTGCAAAAGCCCCGACAAGCCAGCCATTGTTGAACTCGCGTGACACTTCAAGCGTGGCACCCCAATCGCCTGCCAGGTACCGCCCTGCATGAACATTGGCCTGAAACCCGTTGTTAAACTCGTAATACGCCGACAGATGCCCGTTCACATGCGGGATCGTTCCGCCCGGCGTGTTGTGGCTGTCAAAGCCAAACTCCTGATTGGAATCGCGCAGCTGCACCACATTCAGCTCCGCCCCGATCGCCAACCGGCTATCGACAGGTTTCCACAAAACTTCCCCCGATACGCCCGCATATTGCAGCTCAAAATACCCAATCGTGGCGCGGCCGTACCAATCGGGCGCAATACGGGCAAATTTGGTCAGGGTCAGTTGATCAATCGTCGGGCCAAAGCGGAAATTATAGGCCGCAATGGTTGTGCGCACGCGGGGCAGCTGTGAGTTTGAGGGCCGGTTGATATCGCGCAGATTACCAAACAGCCGCACCGAGGTGGATCCGTCAATCCGCCACCCATTGCCCAGATCATAGCCTGCCCGCGCCCGAATACGCAGGTCCGCGCGAAACGGATTTTCCGGGTCAAAGGTCGAAAACCGCAGTGTCGGCGCGATGCTCCAGGTAAAGCTTGGATAGATATCCGCCGCAGGTTCCGGAATATCGCCAAAGCGGATGCTGTCGCTAAAGCTGGCGGCCAGCAGCGCTTGATCTTCCTTTTCGTATTCCAGCCGTTCCAGATCACTGCGCCGCATGGACGTGGTCATCAGCGGAATACCGTTGTTTTCCACCGTGACGTGGAACATCTCCACCGACGGGGGCAGAATCCGGCTCATGATCCGCATGGTCCGGCCAAGCGCCTGCGCCTCTGACAGGAAAATCCCGTTCTTGATCCGCACATGGGCGCTGCGCCCGGTGATCTTGGTCCCGATCAGCTCCAGGCCTTCTTCTTCGATAAAATTCTTCAACCCCGCCGACAGCACGGTTTGTTCCACCGGGTTGGTGGACCAGCCCAGATCGTTGATCCGCGCCGGATCGCGCACCGCCACGGGCAAAGGCGCGGGCCCTTGCGTCTCGGTCGGCGGCTTGCGCGGGTTGAGCGAGACATTCACCGTCAAACCCACCTCGCGCCCGTGCACGGAAAACAACCGCAATAGAAGATTATCCGCCGCCTTATAGGTCAGCGCCATATTCCAGGGCGTGTCGCGTACGAACACCCCCTGTTGGTTTTCAAAATCGTAATTGTCCGAGGAATATTCAGCGCTAAAGCTGATCTTGTCCGTGATCTCGTAGCTAAACCCGCCAAAAAGCGCCATGTCGCCAGCAAAGTAATCGCTAAACCGGAAATTACCGCCCGTGCCCACGCCCGCAAAGGAAAACGCTGGCCGTGAACGGACAGTGGCAAAGCTGTTGTAGCTGCCAAGACGGCCCCAGCCGACACCCCCCGTCACCCGCAGGCGATTGCCCAATTGCTTGGTCGCCACAATGTATTCGCTGGACAGAACACCAGTGCCCAGAAAATCCTGCAAGCCAATGGCCACCCCGGGGAGGTAATCCGTCTCCTCCAGAAGGCGCAGGCGGACGTCAAAGCTGCGGTCATAATAGATATCGAAAACCGGGGTAAGATCATCAATCCCGATATAGCGGAAACTCCCGGTCAACCACGGGGTCAGCTGAAAGGTCGCGGTGTTTCTAGTATAGCCCTGAAAATGTGAGACATTGATGGAAATTTGCCCATCGGGTGCCATCTCCGCAGTGGGCATATCGATCAGCCCGCTGGGCACGCCATAGGTGTTGGTCACCGTGGTGGTCAAACGCGGCGGGTCCTGCGCAAGCGCGGGCAGCGCAAGCCCTGCCAGCAAGGTCAAGGTAAGACCAATCCTACGGATCACGAAAAAACTCCACCAGCCTCGGCATTTTCTTTCCCACAACCATAACGAAACAGTGCGGCGGCAACAACGAAACAATCCAAGTTTTTGGTGAGATGGCGGATCGTTGCGGCTTGGGGGCCACGATTGAAAACCACTACATGAGCGAGACGACAGCCAAGGTGATACCAGACCCAGCAGCAGCGGCGAGCGCGGCCCAAAGCAGATAACTCAATCGTGAGGATTTGGGTGGCTCCTCCTCGGCTTGGGACTGCCGCAAAAGGGCCGCCTCCACAATAGCGGGAAGCCGCGGGCCATACCGCGCCAAAACCTCAACCGTGCGCCTGAAATCGCGCAAGGCCGCGCGCGGCCCAACATTGAGGCGGATGTATTCCTCCACCACCGGCTTGGCGACCTGCCAGATATTGATCTGCGGATTAAGCGACCGCGCCACCCCTTCAACCACCACCATCGTGCGCTGCAAAAGGATCAGCTCGGTGCGCGTCTCCATCCCGAAACGCTCAGTCACTTCAAAGAGATAGCTCAGCAAAGACCCCATCGAGATCTTGGAGGCATCCATGCCGAAAATCGGCTCCCCCACAGCGCGCAAGGCGCGGGCAAACTCATTCACATCTTGATTTGCGGGCACGTATCCGGCTTCAAAATGCACCTCCGCCACCCGCTGATAATCGCGGCGGATAAACCCAAAGAGGATCTCGGCGTAAACGGTGCGCGTATACTCATCAATGTAGCCCATGATCCCAAAATCAAAGGCCACGATATCGCCGTTTGGGGCCACCTTCAGGTTCCCCTGATGCATGTCCCCGTGAAAATACCCGTCGCGCAGCGCATGGCGCAAAAAAAGCTGCAACACACGCTGGCTCAGCTCCGCGCGGTCATGGCCTGCTGCATCCAACGCGTCATTGTCGCCCAAGGGCTGCCCTTCGACCCAGGTTTGCGTCATCACCCGGCGCGAGGAGTAATCCCACGCAATTGATGGCACCGAAAACCCCGCATCCTTGGCTGTGTTCGCCCCAAATTCCGAGGCTGAGGCGCTTTCAAGGCGTAGGTCCAATTCCCCAAGAACCACCCCTTCGAAATGCGCAATCACATCCGTCGGCCGCAACCGGCGTGAGGAGGGCGACAGCAGCTCAATCGTAGAGGCGGCAAAGTAAAACGCGTCGATATCCTTGCGAAATGCCTTCTCGATGCCAGGGCGCAGCACCTTCACCGCCACCTTCTCACCCGTACTCAGCCGTGCCTGATGCACCTGCGCAATGGACGCCGCCGCGATCGGGTCGCTGAAACTATCAAACATCTCTTCGACAGGGCGGCCCAGCTCCTGCGCGATTGAGGCTTTGGCCGCCCGCACGTCAAAAGGCGGCAGCTTGTCTTGCAAAACGCGCATTTGCTGCGCCAGATCACTGCCCACAATGTCCGGACGCGTCGAAAAAATTTGCCCAAACTTGATATAGGCCGGGCCCAGCGCCGTCAGCGCGCGCACCGTGGGCGGCTCCTTGGGGTTGCCGCGATAGCCCAGCCATTGAAATGGCCAGCCGACAACGCGCACAGCCCCCCGCACCAAGGGCGGCGCATCCATCGCATTGAGGATCTCGGCCATCGCGCCCGTGCGCTCCAGCGTGGCCCCGGTGCGCACCAGCCGCAAAAGATTATGCGGGCCGCGCATCGCTCAGAGCTTCCAACCCGAATGCAGCGCCACGATCCCCATGCTCAGATTGCGATATTTCGCATTCTCGAAACCGGCGGCGCGCACCATGCTCAGAAACGTTTCCTGATCTGGAAACTTCCGAATAGATTCAACAAGATACTGATAACTGTCCCGATCCCCGGTGATGATCTTCCCCGCTTGCGGGATAAAGTTGAACGAATAAAGATCATAGGCCTTTTGCATCAACTCATTGGGCAGTTGGCTAAACTCCAGCACCATCAATCGCCCGCCGGGTTTCAGCACGCGATAGGCCTCATTCAGCGCATCTTGCGGCCGCGTCACATTCCGAATGCCCAGGCTGATCGTGTAGACATCAAAGCTATTGTCCTCAAACGGCAGCGCCATCGCATCGCCCACCAGCCACGACAGGCGCTCGCCCATACTTTCGGCTTCGGCCCGTTTGCACCCCTCAATCAGCATATCCTCGGTCAGGTCCACCACCGTCGCATGGGCATCGCCCGCGCGCTCAAGAAACCGAAACGCGATATCTCCCGTGCCGCCCGCCATATCCAGCAGGGTCTGCCCAGAACGCGGCGCCAGCCAATCCATCATAGCCTCTTTCCAAAGCCGATGGATCCCGAGGCTCATCACATCGTTCATGAGGTCATATTTGGACGCCACAGAGGTAAATACACCCTGCACACGGCCCGCTTTCTGATCCTCGGGGATATCTTCAAACCCGAAATGGGTGGTTTTCTCTGTCATGGGATCGCGCGGCCCTTGCCGTTATCTGTCAGTCCTCTTTTATAGGGCTGTTCCAGCGGGTTACAATCCGCCCGATTGCCACGGAAAAGAGACGCGTATGCCTGAACTGCCCGAAGTGGAAACCGTGCGACGCGGATTGGCCCCGGTGATGGAGGGGGAGGTGATCGCCCAGGCGGACGTCAACCGCCCTGATCTGCGCTGGCCCTTTCCTGATCGCATGGCGGAGCGGCTCACAGGCGCCACAGTGCAGCAGCTCAGACGGCGGTCCAAATACATCCTTGCCGATCTCAATTCGGGCGAAACCTTGCTCATACATCTGGGCATGTCAGGCAGAATGCTGATCTCAGGTGATCCGCTGGGGCAGTTTGTCCATGACCACCCCGCGCCAGAAAAGCATGACCACGTGGTGTTCCATATGAAAAACGGCGCGCGGGTGACGTTCAATGATCCCCGCAGGTTCGGGGCCATGGACTTGATGAACACAGCAACCGCTGAGGCTCACAAACTGCTCAGCGTGATCGGGCCAGAACCGCTGGGAAATGCCTTCAATGAAGGCTACCTGATCGCAAAGCTGAAGGATAAAAACACGCCCATCAAGGCCGCTCTTCTGGATCAGCGGATCGTGGCGGGGCTTGGCAATATCTACGTGTGCGAGGCGCTTTTTCGCGCGGGTATTTCCCCCAAACGCCGCGCAGGCGCGATCTCAAAACCCCGCATTGCGGCCCTGGTGCCGATCATCCGTCAGGTGCTGCTAGAGGCCATTGAGGCAGGCGGTTCATCATTGCGGGATTTCAAACAGGCGGATGGAGAACTGGGGTATTTTCAACATCGCTTCGATGTCTATGGCCGCGAGGGTGAGCCCTGTCGCGCGCCCGGATGTGGCGGAACGATCCGGCGGTTGGTGCAATCAGGACGGTCCAGCTTTTACTGCCCGCGCTGCCAAAGGTAACCGGCGCCAAAGATCAGGTTGAACCCTGCCCACCGGGTGATAGGCTGCGCGCGACGCACAATCAAACTAGGGATCCCCACCATGGGTTATGAAACCATTGTCGTGGATGTCGAAGACCACGTCGCCCTGATCAAACTCAACCGCCCGGACGCGCTCAATGCGTTGAACGCGCAACTGCTCGATGATCTGATGACCGCGCTGCGCAAAGGTGAGGCGGACAAAAACGTGCGCTGCTTTGTCATCACCGGCTCGGACAAGGCGTTCGCCGCCGGGGCCGACATCAAGATGATGAGCTCCAAAAACTTCAACGAAGTGTTCAGCGAAGATCTGTTTGGTGAAGTGGCCGATGTTTTCGCCCGCACGCGCAAACCCATCATCGCGGCGGTCAGTGGCTACGCGCTGGGCGGCGGGTGTGAGCTGGCGATGATGTGCGATTTTATCATCGCCTCTGACAGTGCAAAATTTGGCCAGCCTGAGATCAACCTGGGCGTCATGGCGGGGCTGGGCGGCTCGCAACGGCTGACGCGCTTTGTGGGCAAGTCAAAGGCCATGGAAATGAACCTCACCGGGCGCTTCATGGACGCGGTCGAGGCCGAAAGCTGTGGCCTTGTCTCCCGCGTGGTGCCCAATGACAAACTGCGCGAAGAGGCGCTGGGCGCAGCCGAAAAGATCGCGGAGAAATCCATGATCGCGGTGATGGCTGTCAAAGAGGCGGTGAACCGATCCTATGAGGTGCCGCTGCGCGAAGGCTTGCTTTATGAACGGCGCATGTTCCACGCGCTCTTTGCGACCGAGGATCAAAAGGAAGGCATGGCGGCCTTCGTGGAAAAGCGTGTGGCGCGGTTCGAAGACAAATAAACCCGCGCCTCACCGGGCATGAGGATCTGAGTATTTTTGGCAAGATGAAGCCGGGACGCGCAAGGCCTAGGGTAGGGCGGGCGCCTCAACGCGGTGTCTCCAGAACCACGCGCACGCGGTCGCGAAAATGCGGCACAGCATCGGGGGCGGTGACAAATTCCCAAGGCGGCATCAGCCACCAGCCCTGACCTTCGTTGCCAAAGACAATGTCATCCGCCCGCGCCGCACTCAGATAGGCCGCAAAGAACCAAGCCCGTTTCGGCGCGGTATAGAATCGAGAATGCTGCAAATCGGACGCGGACAGCACCAGCCCCAACTCCTCTTCCACCTCGCGCAAAACGCAGGCCTGAGGCGTCTCGCCCGGCTCCCGCATCCCGCCCGGCAAATCCACGCATCCCGCAAAGGGCAGGCCGGGTTTGTCATCGCGCCGGATCACCGCCAAATGATCGCCGATAAAGAGGATCAGCTTGGCCCCGTCAAAATCGTTTTCTACTGACAAATTCTGCCCTGTGATCCGCACCCGCCTCTCGCCCTTGTCGCGACCCTGTCCTATACTGTGCCCGCGCCACCCTCAAACCACGTGACCCATGCCCGCCCTTTGCCGCGCCTGCCTTGCCACCTTTGACACCGGCTCTCGCTGCCCAAGTTGCGGCAGCCCTCGGGTCACGCAACACCCTGAGCTCTTTGACCTCACCATCGCGCATATGGATTGTGATGCGTTCTATGCCAGCGTGGAAAAACGCGACAATCCCGAATTAAACGACAAACCGGTGATCATCGGCGGCGGGAGACGCGGGGTGGTCTCAACGGCCTGTTACATCGCGCGCATTCGCGGCGTGCGGTCGGCCATGCCCATGTTCAAAGCACTGGATCTGTGCCCCGATGCGGTGGTGCTCAAACCAAGGATGGAGGTCTACGCCCAAGTCTCCCGCCAGATCCGCGCGATGATGGAAGAGCTGACACCCGCGATTGAACCGCTGTCGCTCGATGAGGCCTTTCTCGATCTCACCGGCACCGCGCGTCTGCATGGCGCGCCGCCTGCCGTGATGCTGGCGCGGCTTACCAAACGCATGCACGAAGAGCTTGGCGTCACAGGCTCCATCGGGCTCAGCCACAACAAATTTCTCGCCAAAGTCGCCTCTGACCTTGATAAACCCCGCGGTTTTTCCGTAATCGGCGCCGCTGAAACGCAGGATTTCCTGCGCCCGCAACCCGTGAGCCTGATCTGGGGCGTGGGGCAGGCCACCCGGCAGGCGCTTGAGGCCGCAGGCATCCGCACCTTCGCTGATCTTCTGCGGTGGGAGCGCGCCGATCTGACAGCGCGGTTCGGCTCCATGGGGGAGCGGCTCTGGCATTTGGCGCGCGGGCAGGATCATCGCCGCGTCACCGCCCATGAGCCAGTGAAATCCATTTCCAACGAGACCACGTTTTCTGAGGACACCGCCAGCCTCGACATTCTGGATGGGCATATCTGGCGCATGGCCGAGAAAGTGTCTGATCGGGCCAAGGCGAAGGATCTGGCAGGCCGGGTCGTGACGCTCAAACTCAAGCGTTCGGATCATTCGATCATTACCCGCCGTCATGCCCTGCGCGATGCGACGCAAATGGCGGATACGATCTATAGCGAAGCCCGCGCCTTGATGGATCACGTCAATCATGATGCGCCCTATCGCCTGATTGGGGTTGGATTATCGCATCTTGTGTCGTCTCAGGAGGCTGATTTGTCAGGTGATTTGCTTGATCCCGGGGCGCGCGTGCGCGGTCAGGCAGAGCGGGCCACCGATGAAATACGCCGTAAATTCGGGGAGGATGCGATCATCAAGGGCCGCGCGTTACGCTAGCGGTTAACCCCGGCGCGCCTCAATAAGATCATACGTGCGATCCTGAAACCGGGCATAGAGCACCTGATCCTCCGATCCCACAGCCCGCCGCGTGAACAAAACAAATTCGTCCCCGCAGCGCGCAATGAACAAGGGCGGTTTGGGCGCATCGGGCGACGCGCCGCCCAACTGCGTGTTACCCAACTGCGCGTCATAGAGGATCCGGCTCGCCTCAGTGGTGTCGAGCACCGGGGAGCGGCACCCCGCCAACATCTCTTGCAACGCAGCGTTTTCGGTCGTGACCGACCGGTCCGCCGAACGCGTGTCAGATCCTGTACCTGAGATCAAAATAAGAGGAAGAAGAATAGACGTTTGCATCGCACGCACCATGAGGAAATCAGTGGAAAAGCTTATTCAGATTTAGGTCAGTCCTGCTGAACTAGTCGGAAGGCGACCTGCGGCAAATGCTTATGGAAAAAAGGTCAAAAAACCTCTTACGCGTGCTTATTCCGCCGCAAGGGATTTCTGTATCGGCCGCCCAATTCGGGCAATATCCTCAATCACCCTATCGATCAGCTTGCGAAACGGCTCAAACCCGTCATGCGGTCGTATCTGACGCTCGTCCATGTAAAGCGAGCGATCAATCTCGATCTGGATCGCATGGACACCGCTCGACGGCCGGCCGTAATGCTGCGTGACATAAGCCCCGGCAAAAGGTGTGTTGCGCGTCACGGTCAATCCGGCGGCATGGAATGCCTCTTCAACCAGGCTGACAATCAGATCGCTGGCCGCAGCGCCGAACCTGTCGCCCAAAACAACATCCGGTCGCGGTGCACCGCTTTGGGCCACACTGTCCATCGCCTCATGGGGCATGGAATGGCAATCCAGCAAAATCGCCTGGCCGAACATCTTCTTGGCTTGGTCCAGTTCTGCGCGCAATGCGGTGTGATAGGGGCGCCAATAGCTGTCGATCCGCCTTTGTGCTTCCGCGCGGGTGATCTTACCTGAGTAGATCGCCTTGCCATTGGAGACGACACGCGGCACCACACCAAGGCCAGATGCCACGCGGGGATTATGCCCTGACCGTCGCACACCTTGGATCAGCGCGGGGTCCAATTCATCGTCGGAGCGGTTTACATCCACATAGGCGCGCGGCATGCCAGCCATGACCAAAGGCGCGCCATGTTCGGGGGCTGAGCTGAAAAGATCGTCTACAAACGCGTCTTCCGAGCTGCGAATCGCGTGCTTGTCCAGAACGGACTGTCGCATAAAGCTGCCCGGATAGACGCGCCCGGAATGGGGCGAGGCGAACACCACACAGGTGTTGCGGTCCACAGGGGGATGGACATAATACGCTTTCTGCAGCATCCGCTCTCCTTATCAGGGAATAACATATCGCGAAACTGCTGATCTAAAAGCCCTTGATCCGCGACATCATAGCTTTTATACGGCGTGGGCGCTGGCGCGGTTTTCCCGCGCCCCATATTTTTTGGGGCATCGGATTATTCTGCGGGTCTTTGAAACACAGCCGGTGACACGGGCGATTAGCTCAGCGGTAGAGCACTTCGTTGACATCGAAGGGGTCACTAGTTCGATCCTAGTATCGCCCACCATTATGATTTGTCGCATCTTGTATGCGGCACCCGAAACCCCAAGGCGCAAGCAACCCGCGCCGCGACAAAGAGGAGAGGACCATGAAGGTCAAGAACTCGCTGCGTTCGCTGAAGAACCGGCATCGCGACTGCCGCGTGGTGCGCCGCAAAGGCCGCGTCTACGTGATCAACAAAACCCAACGCCGGTTCAAAGCCCGCCAGGGCTGAAACCCGCGTTTTGAATTGAAAAACCCCCGGTTTGCCCGGGGGTTTTTCTTTTGCGGTCCGCTCGTCCGCCCTATCGGGCAGTCTCGCTCATCGTCTCAAGCTCCCGACATTCGCAACGACGGATTTCAGCAGTTCCTCGATCATGTGCTTTTGATCATCAGTGAAGGAGGCAACGGCAATCTCGGGCTCTGGTCCGTGCAAATCCGCGCTGTCAAAAAGGACGTCCTCGTCGGGGAAGAACCGCGCGCGCAAGGCTTCGTTTTCGTCCTCAAACCGCGCCAAGATCTCACGCGCCTGGGCATTGCTCATCGCCCGCCCTTTGAAGCGCGGCAGCTCTGCCACGGGCATGGACCGAAACACCGTACGTGCATCCAACCCCGGCAGACGCGCCACAATCTGCATCAGATCCAGCATGTCGATATCGGGCGTGGGGTTGGCAGTCTCACCAGACGGCAATTTATCATCGGCTTCAATATCAAGGCCCAAAAGCCCCATGAAATCCCGGATCACATCGCCCTTGGGAAAGCGCGCCGGCTCAAAGCGGCGAAAATGAAATTCGGCCTCGGAAAACGCGCTTTGCCAAAGATCAACGATGCGCCCATATTCCCCGGCGGCTGTTCCAAACTTGGCCAGATAGTTGTCAAAGCCCGGCGCAACCTTCCCGGTTTTCATCTTCTGTTTATAGTTGCTCTCAAAATACCGATCCTGCCGTCGGAAATAGGCGACAATCTTGGTGTCAAACCTCTCGTCCATCGCGATCACATCGCGCAACATCGCGGGATCACCTCCGGTGAACATCTCCGAACTGATCACAAATGTCTTCGCCTCGCTCGCCGCAATCCGCGCTTTGATCGCCTCTCCGATCTCGGCCGCATCCGCCGCCGCCCGTCCGCGCAACGCAATGCCCAGATCGTTGTAAGAGGCCCGCGCGCGGCGTACGAGGAAATCCACACCCTTGGAGGTCAGGTACTTGTTGCGCTTCCGTGAATAGCGCTGCACAGCCGTTGATCCGGTCTTGGGCGTGCCAATATGTATCCAAAGCTGCCGCATCAGGCCGCCGCCGCGCTGGACACGCTGTCATACATCTCAAAATCCGCCGCGAGTGCCCGCTCTACATTGCGCCGGTCCTTGGCCGTCAGCGCATCGCGATACGTGCCACTGCTGGATTTATGGCCCAGATGCTCGCGCGTATCGACGATCTTCACGCTCCGGCCCTTCGCACCAAAAAGCGTATCAATGATATGCGCGCGCGCCGCATCCATCTCTTCCACGCGCCCGATGAAATCATACTTCACCTGGCCAAAGCTGATCTCCAGATGCTGCGGCCGCCAATGCCGGTCAATCAGCCGCGCGCCCTCATCCTGCGCGATCACATCCAGAAAGGCAGGCAGGCTGATCTCCGTCTCCGGCGCGCGCCCCAACACTTTGTTGAGATCCCGCCGGTGCCGCGTGTCACCCAAAAGCTTGTCTGACCACGCCGACACCGTCCGGCTCAGCGGCTCACGAATGATGGTAAAGCGGTAGCACGGTCCAAAAAGCGCATCCTCCACCGTCGCCCAATCCAGCCCCCGTGCCCCCGCGCGCAAGTAATCCGGCGGCAGATTATGCACGCCATCCATGCTGATCTCAAGGCTCTCATCCGCGCTCAGCGCATGATGGATCTGCGTGATCAAAAGCGTCAGCACATTGGTGCAAGCCGCCTTGTGGTTCTTCATATAAAGAAAATACGGGCCCCCAAAATCCTGTGCAGGCACATGCACATTCTGCAACAGATGCCGTCGGCTTTGATAGTTCGGCAGGATATCGGCAACCGTTCCCATCTCAGCCCTCTTCTGCCTCCGCCGCCTCAGCCTCAGCCAGCCGTTCGGCTTTGGTCCGCGTCTTCACGCCGGGATGGCTGTAGACCATATCGATAAACTCACCCCAATCGGCCCGCGTCTTGATGTCTTCGATCTTCGCGCGATGCCACGCCACGCCTTGATCGTGCAATTCCTTCAACACCGGATCAGACAGCAATTTCGCCCGCGCCTCCAGCATCCCGGGCACCAGCCGCATCATACTGTCATCGCGGGTCTGGTTGGTGTTCATCGCATCAAAATAATCGCGCCCCTGATCAAGCCGCACATGGTTTGTCCGCCCTCGATCGCGCTTCACCAGAAAACTGTCACAGCTGCGAATGGCATAGTGATGCATCCGCGCAAACGCATGGGAAAATCCGGGCCAACAGCGCCATTTGACCTTCTCCCCATCATAGGCCTGCCCGCCCGCATCCCGCCACGTGACATGGGCGTAAGGGCGATCGGGATCGGGGGCCTGCATGGGGTCCACATTGGGCCGATGCACCCCCATCATGTGAAACGCGCCATTGTTGCGGAATAGCGTCTTCAGCCCGGCCCCGCGATAATTGGTAAACGCATCCTCAGGGGCGGCATGGAAAAACTGCTCCATCACCGGCACATCCTCATAATGCCGCCGAAACCCATTGCCAAAGAGCTTCCAACACACCGAGATCGCATCCGCGGGCCCGCTCGCCTTGACCAGATCGGGCAGGGTGGCCCCCTCGCGCAGGTTCAAAAACTCATCGCAATCGCAGCAAATCACCCAATCCGCTTGCTTGTAACGCTCATGCTGTGTCGCCCCGCGCAACGCATGACGCTGCGGCGACACCGGCTTGGCCTTGCGCCCCATAGGCCGGTCATTGTTGTCCACATGAGAGGCGATGCCCATCTCCTCCAACCGCTGCGCAATGTCATCCGTGCCATCATCGCAATCATTGGTGTAAATCAGGAAACTGTCATACCCGATGGCCTGATTATGCGCGACCCATTCCAGCATGAAGGGCGCCTCATTCTTCATCGTGGTCACGGCCAGGAAGGTCTCTTTCTTCGCCGCCATCTTACGCCACCAACCCAAGCTTCTGAGCAATCTCCGGCAGGTCCGCCACCACCTCGGCCCGCGCCACATCCAGCCGCTTTCGGTGCCAGGCGAGGCTTTCCTCATGCAGCTCCCGCAGCCTGGGCACCCGTGTCTTCAGATCCTCAATCGCAGCCCGCAGCGCAGGGACATGCCGCTGAATGCTCACATTCTCCACGTGATTGGCGTTGAACGTCTCAAAATAGGAAAAATCAATCCGCTCGGCATCCGCACTGTTGGCGGTGCCCCGATAGCGCTTCATCAGGAACGCCTCAGAGCTTTTGATCATGTAATGGTTCATGCTCACCAACGCGTCGCCATAGCTGCCCTCAAAAGACCGCCAGCCTTGGGTGATGTACTGCGCAGGCATCTCCTCGCCCGAGCCGTTCACCCATTTAAGCGGCACCAAACCATTGCGAAACCGCGGCGCATATTTGGGCCGATGCACCCCCAACCGTCGCACGCCACGGGGGCGAAACATCGTCTTGAACCCGGTATAGCGCTGCACCCGGTTCACGCCGGGCGGCGCGGATCGGCTGAACTGCGCAATGATGGGCGCGTCCTCGAACTGCGTGACGCCGCCATTGCCAAACACCCGCCACGTGGCCGAGAGCACATCAGCATCCTCCGCGCCGCGCGCCTTCAGCCCGGCAAAAAGCGCACCCAGGCGCCCGTCGCCTGCATGAATGTTCAAAAACTCATCGGCATCCGCCACCAGAATCCAATCCGATCCTTTGACCTCATCCATTTTCCAGAACCGCTGATAGGCCCGGTTCTGCGGGTCCTCGGGCTCACCTTTGATGTGGTCAGAATTCTCCAGATGCGTGATCTCACCCGCCGCATCCAGCGTGTCCAATATCTCCCGCGTCATATCGAGGCTGTCATTGGAGGCGACAAAGATCCGCTCAAAGCCGATCAGCTTATAGTAGCTGATCCACTCCAACAGATACGGCCCCTCATCCTTGACGGTGCCCACAAGCGTGCAGGTGGGGAGACTGTCCATCATTGCCTCATGCTCTTTTTTGCAAATGTGTAGCAGAGTGCCCATCACACGCCTAGCCCCTAGCACAGCAGGGTTTGACGGCGCGTGAATGCGGCCATGGCTGACATCGCTCCCCGCCGCCCGCCCGCACCATGAGTATTTTTGGAAAGATGAAGCATCAGACATGTCCCCTGTTTCATCTTTCCGGAAACACTCCGGGGGGTCACCGAAGGCGACGGGGCAGAGCCCCCAAACGATGCAGACAGGCCAACACCGTTCAAAATGAAGCGAATGAGCCACCACGACCGGTTGCGAGAAAACCGCCTTTCCGTTAGTTTCCTGCAAAAAGATAAGAACGAGGCAGACGAGAGATGGCGGATCTTCCCCCCATTGGCGCGCTATGGATTGGTGGCTCACTCACTTGGCTGGAACAGGTTTGCCTGAAATCCTTCGTCGATCAGGGTCATCCGACGATCCTCTACACCTATAGTGAGGTCAAAGGCGTGCCCGAAGGCGTTGAGGTGCGCGATGGCCGCGATGTGCTCGACACCGAGAATTTCCAAACCCATGCCCGCACAGGATCGGTGGCGCTTTTTTCGGATCTCTTCCGCTTTCACATGATCGCGAAAGACCCCGACATCATCTATGTCGACACTGATGTCTATTCCGTGCGCCCGATCCCGGCGGATGAGAAATATGTCTTCGGCTACGAGACATGGAACGCCGAAAAGGGCAGGGGCCAGATCAACGGTGCAATCCTGCGGATGCCGCCCGACTGCCCCACCTTGCAAGGCCTTTTGGCCTTTACCCGAGAGACGCATCCGATCCCCGAATGGCTTCCCCCGCGCGTTCTCAAAGAGGTCAAAGCGCGCGCCGCTGCCGGGGATCCGATGGACGTGACCGAACTGCCCTGGGGCATCTGGGGGCCGCTGGGCGTCACCGCCTATCTCAACATGACCGGAGAGATGGCGCACGCGCGCCCCACCTCCTACTACTATCCCATCCATTTCGCCGACAGGCGCGTTTTTACCCGCAGGCCCGTCCACACGTGGAAACAAACGACCGAGGACACCCGCTGCATCCACATCTGGGCTCCGATCAAACGCTTTTGCGCGCGCAAGCACGGCGGCGTCCCGCCCAAGGGCAGCTTCCTTGATGAGCTGATGATCAAGCACGGGATTGATGCCAGCCTCACCCCCATCGCGGATCAAAAAGACCGCTCGGTCGTCGCATGACCCAGATGGCGCTTGCACAGCCCACGCTGTTTTATTCCTCCGATCGTGTGCGGGCCACATCCATGCCCGGCACGGAGCCACGCCTCGTGGTGTCCTTTACCGGGGTGGGCAAGCCTGACACGCGTGAGCAGTCTGAGGAGTTTGTGAACACCAGCCATATGGGCGGGCGCAATCACGTGCTCTTTGTCGCAGATACGCTGCGCAGCTGGTACAATGGGCCCGGCGTCTATGAAGAGATCCTCGATCTCGTCGAAAGTTACAAACGCACCCATAAAATCCAGGAGGTCGTGACCTTTGGCAATTCCATGGGCGGTTACGGCGCGATCATTTTTGCTGGCGCTTTGGGGGCCAAAAGCTGCTTGTCGTTTTCCGCGCAGTATTCGGCCGATCCCAAGGTTGTGCCCGAGGAAGAGCGCTGGATGGAGTATCGCGGCAAGATCGCGCATTTCACCCGGCCGCCGATGGAGACCACGCTGAGCGACGAGTGCATTTATTTCGTGGTCCATGGCGGCGGTGACCGGGAAAAACCCCATTGGAGCCGCTTTCCACGCGCCGACAATTTCAACCACTATCTGGCCGATCAGGTGGGCCATGCGCTGGGCAAAAAAATGAAGGCCGCCGGGCAGATAAGCGCGATCACCCAATGCGCCATTCTTGCCCGCCCGGTCGCATTCCGCCGCGCGCTCAGTGCGGTGTTCAAAAATCTCAGGCGCGTCGAGAAGAACTGAAACTAGAAAGAAGAGAGATCGGGCGGCGCGACCCGCTAAGGTCTGCGCATCGCGCTCCCTTATGGTCGCGATGACAATGCGACGTGCCATAGCCCTGGACAACGGCCTGATTTTCCGTGCCATTCGGAATTCAAATTGACGCCACAATCCTTATCTAGCTCTTAAGCCGCACCGGTAGGACGCCACCCATGCTCACTGCGATCCAAAACTGCATCGCCGCCAATCAACCCTTCACGGAGGTTTTTACGCGTCAGTACCGGCTTTCGCAGGACGAACCACCCCACGTGGACGGCTGGGCGCGGGACAGCTGTGGCGGATGGTGGCTCACGCATTGCCCCAAACTGGTCTGCCGCCCGTTGAAGGATAAAAAAGGCAAGGCGCTGGGCTGGCTTTTGGGGGTCGCGGTCGACGCGGCCACACGCGCCATCGGGCCCAATGCCTATAAGCTGAAAACAGGGCTCTCAGACGCGGATTTTTGGGACCGGGCAGAGCAACAGATCAGTGATCTTTCCGGAAGCTACGCGGCCATCCTTGTGACGCCTCAAGCCCCGAGAATGTATTTTGACCCGGTGATGAACCTGCCGGTCGTTTATCACGCCAAAACGCGCGTGGTGGGGTCTTCGCCGCTGATGACGCTGTCGCGGCCAATGCGGCGCAACTATCGCATCAATCATGATCGGATCATCACCGAAGGTGGCAATTACGGGATGGGCCTGACATGCGATCCTGAGGTGATGCGCGGGATGTCAAACCACTATTTGGATCTGCAAAGCTTCACCCTGCATCGCCATTGGCCTCATCCTGAAGACACGTTCGTTTTGCCCGACAGCGCTCTGGATGACACGGCTCAGTTTTTGGTGAAGCGCCTGGGCAAGATTACAGGCGCGCTGTTGAAAGCCTATAAATGCGGTCTGCCGCTCAGCGGCGGCGCCGATAGCCGCACTCTGGCGTACTCTGCCAAGACGCATCTCAAACATGCCGCACTTTTCTACGCCCATCGCACCAACAAGATCACGGGTGTGGATTGCTATATTGCCGATCAACTGACCCGCGATCTGGGGTTTGAGCTGCATCTCGTAGATGCCCGTCACACCCTGCGCGCGGGCACGGTCAGCACGGCGGATGTCGATCGTCTGCGCTGGGCGTTTTTTCAAAAGACCGGATACATGCGCTCGCCCTTGGATCAGGAATTGGCCGCCAAGCATGTCACGCCGTCAGTAGACCTGGTGTTGCGCGGCAACATCCTGGATATGGCGCGCGCCAACCAATGGCCGCCGGGCCTGGAGTTTTCGTTGCCGCATGCTGTGTCCAAGCTGCGCATCGGCGGGCGGCCTATGGAGCAAAACACGTTTTATTGGGGCGCGGAATACTGCAACTGGCTGGAGACCGTGCCGCAAAACGCCAAGGAGCGTCTTTATGATTTTGCATTTTTGGAGCTGCTGTTGCCGCAAACCCTGGGCGCGCGCCTGATCGCCCATGCCCATGGCACCTACATAAATCCGTTCAATGACCGGCAGCTGATCAAGGCCTGCATGTCCATCAGTCCAAAACTGCGATCGTCACGACAGCTGAACGCGGCGCTGCACGGCGCTGCGGGCGCGCCTGATATTGCGTTCACCCATGATCTGAAAAATGATCCATCCATCGGGCGCAAGATCAAGGAAATGTTCTCAGCCCTCGCGTGATGCAGAATTTTTAAAAAAATTCTGACGCCAACGCTGGTGGGCATTTTTTTTTGAAAAAAATGCGTACGAAATTGTAAATTTCGTGGCGCTCACGCCCGGCGTTTCACCCCTTTGAGGGTGCCTCGCGCCTTGGCGTCATGTTGCAACACTTTGCGCATCATCAATCGGCCATAGGCGCCGTTGCTGTGGTAGGGATCACCACCGCCTTTGGCAAACTCAGGTTTGAGAAATCCGTCCTCATCGGCGGTTTCCACAGGGGGCGTCACAATGGCGATGTCCCGCTCGGCCAGCCATTCCGAAAACAAAATCCGCGCCCGTGTGTCGATGGCTTTGAGCACGTCTGGCATCAGCCTAAGCTCTGACGTCTCCGGCACAGGTCTGAGCGGCCACGGCGCAGAGATCACGAACGGCCGCACACCGGTTTCAATCAACTGGTCGAAAAAGGTGCGGATATGCTTTTGATCTTCGGCCACAATGCGTTCAAACAGCGCCTCGGACACAGGCGTCTTGTCTTTCAAACCCATCCAGGACGGGGCCGCCGTCACCCAGCCTTCATTGCGAAAAATGCGGAAATTGTGGTTGCCCAGACAGATCCCCCAGCGATGCTCAGGCGCAAAGGATGAGATCCCGAAATGCTGCTTCAGCTTTTTGCGAAATCTCTGATTGGTCAGAACCACCTGACCATTCTCAATCGCGCTGAACGCTTCGGCCTCGTTATCCGCGGTGCCCAGCGGGAAGACCACCATAGGCTCCGCGCCTTCCTCTTTTTCCAGCGCGCTGGCGCCCGCGCGCAGGGCGCGCGCATGGGAATTGCCGCAGATGTAAAGCGTCATGAGCCAAACATCTCCAAAACTTCCTCATCGCAATGCACGTCGGATGTCTCTGCGGCTTGGGGCGCGCCTGCCGCCTCAACCTCTGCGGCCTCGCCGCCATGGGCGCGAAAGAAGATATCCATCACGCGCGCCACCCCCTCAGAGGCCACCTGCCGCATGTTGGGGCGATAGAATATGCCCCGCATCGGGTGGGAGGCAACAAGTTCATAGGAGGGGTAATAGTCCACGAAATCATGGTCCATCATCAGCTCACCCACCACCGCGCGCAGCACGGATTTGGAATAGACCGTGGCCGGCAGCACATGCTGATCCGTCGCCGTGGCCGTCAGCGGCACAGGCGACACCGTGAACAAAAATCGCATCTCCGGGTTATGCCTGCGCGCATAGGCGATGAAGGCCTGCGCATCTTCCAGGATCTCGGCAAAGCGGAAATTCTTGAAGGCATAGACATCCGGGTCAAACCGGCCTGCAATCGTGCCGGGGCAGGTGGGCAGCACCGCACCATCTCGGGTGTTCTCCCAGGCCTCCGTCAAACCGAACGTGAACACAAAGATATCCGTCTGCTCCAGCATCCCGGCCACCTGGCCCAAATGATGCCCGCGCTCCAGCAGACATTCCCCTTCGCTGGCAAAACCGCCCGGCTGAATGCTCGGGCGGAACGGATCGTAAAACCGGCCTTCTGTTTCCCAAACGTGATCTTCCGGCTCAAATCGCCCGGTCGCGCGCTCAAACAGCTGCACCAATTGGCGCACAGAATAAATATTTCCGTACCGCGCCGAATAGTGGCCATAGCCGAACTCATCCGCGATTTGGGCGTCAATCATTGGCGGGGCCGGTTCGAAATCCATGAATGTGTAACCCCGCAGCCGGAATTGCCGCGCAATGTGTTGCGCAAAGCAACTGCCCGCCGCCGAAATGCGCATGTCCTGGCTGATCTCGAAACGCGGCTCATACACACCGTCCATTTCAATCGCGGATCGCTCTGACACGGCGGAGCGCCAAAAGGCACGGGGCGGTTGGGTCTCATATGGGTTTGGCATGCCGTTTGCCTCGCGGTTTGGTTTGGCGCGGCTGCGTGACCAGAGTTTGGTTGCAACAGACCTGGCAGTGCCTGTGGAAGAACCGGTTTCGGCATTCTGCGCCATGTAATCAACCCTTTGCGTTGCGCCCCCACGCTCGCTCCGGGCTTTCATGTGTTCTCAATGTGGCAAAACTATGTCCTGCTCCGTTTTGCGCATCGTTGACGATGACAAATACAGGACATTCCTATTTTTTGAAACCATATCCGCTAATGTCTCAAACCGGTGCGTCGAAGCCCCTGGTCTTCGGCGCTAAGGCCAGGCGACAAAAAAAAAGGACGGCTCGAAAGCCGCCCTTTCCCCACTGCGTGGTCTTTCGGATTACGGCAAGATGACCGCGTCAATCACGTGGATCACACCGTTGGAGGCTGCCACATCTGCGGCCACCACATTGGCGCCATTCACGGTCACACCGCCGGTCGTGCCGATGGTCACATCGCTGCCCTGCACGGTGGTCGCTGTCATCCCGTCAGACAGGTCGGTCGACATCACTTTGCCTGGCACCACGTGGTAGGTCAAAATCGACACCAGCTGGTCTTTGTTTTCCGGCTGCAGCAGGCTTTCAACAGTGCCCTTAGGCAGCGCGGCAAATGCCTCATCGGTGGGCGCGAAAACGGTGAACGGGCCTTCACCCTTCAGCGTATCCACGAGGCCCGCGGCCTGAACCGCCGCCACCAGCGTTCCGAATGAGCCAGCCGCCACAGCGGTGTCAACGATGTCAGCATCCTGCGCCACGGCCGGCACGGCGGTGGACATAAGAGCGGCGGCTGACAGCGCCAGGTAAGTTCTGCGAAGCATGTGAATTCTCCTTGCTTGTGCGCATCATTATCGAATGCTTTGCGCATTCCCTTCCCGTACGCCGAAAGGTGGGCTTTGGTTCAATCTTGCAAAAAAATAATTGGGCTGGATTACAAGGGTTTTTGCCCTAAGCGGGCCGTTCATAGCGTTTCAATTCACAGAAATGTGAGCCTTCAAGAGATCAAACGCGGAAACAGCACAGGATGAGCACAGAAATAGCGTCTGCCTTTGGTGCGCATTTGTCCGCTTGTTTGATTGGCAAGGCCTGTTCAAACTGATCCATAGAACCGCACACCAATGGCCCAAGGGGAACACCATGGATCTCGGCATGCAAGTTGCCTTTCAAGTAATTGAACTGATGGCCCTGGCCTTTGCCGCCGCCTTTGGCGTGATCGTCTTGGTCGCTTTTGTCTTTTTCATTGTGGATCGTACGCAAACCGGCGATGCGATCCGCCGCAATTACCCGGTGATCGGGCGTTTCCGTCACCTGTTCTCCGAATTGGGGGAGTTCTTCCGCCAGTATTTCTTTGCCATGGATCGCGAAGAACTGCCCTTCAACCGGGCACAGCGCAATTGGGTGGCGCGGGCTTCCTCCGGCAAAGGCAATACCGTGGCCTTCGGCTCCACCCGCAACATCGCCGTGCCTGGCACACCAATTTTCGTCAATGCGCCGTTTCCGCCGCTCGATGATATGTATGCGCAAACCGAACCGCTTGAAATTGGCCCTGGCGCGCGGCATCCGTTCGCCGCGCCCTCTGTCTTCAACATATCCGGCATGAGCTATGGGGCGATTTCCAAACCCGCGGTGCGCGCGCTTTCCAAAGGGGCGGCCAAGGCGGGCATCTGGCTCAACACGGGCGAGGGCGGCCTCAGCCCGTTTCACCTCGAAGGTGGCTGTGACATTGTTTTTCAGATCGGCACCGCCAAGTTCGGCGTCCGCGATGCGCAAGGCGCGCTCAGCGACGAGCGCCTGGTCGAGGTTGCCGCCCATGACACCGTGCGCATGTTTGAGATCAAGCTCAGCCAAGGCGCCAAACCCGGCAAAGGCGGCATTCTCCCGGCCGAAAAAATCACGCCCGAGATCGCCGGCATCCGCGGCATCCCCCAAGGTCAGGATGGCATCTCCCCCAACCGCCACCGCGAGGCGGCGAATTTCGACGAATTGCTCACTCTTATATGTCACGTGCGGGAGGTGACCGGCAAACCCACCGGCATCAAAACCGCGGTCGGCACCGAAAGCGCGATGGAAGAGCTTTTTGATGCCATCATCGCGCGTGGGCCGGAGGTGGCCCCGGACTTCATCACAATTGACGGCGGCGAAGGCGGCACCGGGGCGGCACCCATGCCGCTGATTGATCTGGTGGGTATGCCCGTGCGAGAGGCGCTGCCGCGTGTCGTCGACATCCGGGATCGATACGGGCTGAAGGATCGCATCCGCATCATCGCCAGCGGTAAGCTTGTGAACCCCGGCGATGTGGCCTGGGCGCTGTGTGCGGGCGCCGATTTCGTGACCTCTGCGCGCGGCTTCATGTTCTCTCTGGGCTGCATACAGGCGCTCAAATGCAACAAGAACACCTGCCCCACCGGGATCACCACCCACGACCCCCGCTTTCAAAAGGGCCTCGTGGTCTCCGATAAGGTCGACAAAGTCGCCCATTACGCCAAAACCGTGATCAAAGAGGTTGAGGTCATCGCACATTCCGTGGGCGTCAATGAACCCCGCCAGATGCGCCGCCGCCACGTGCGCATCGTACAGGCCGATGGCCAATCCACCCCGTTTAATCAGATCCTGCCAAGTTACAACGCCCCCACGACTTCGTGAGGTCTGTTGTTTTGCGTGGCTAAAATCTCAAATCTAAGCCTGATCGAGGCACGCAAACGACGAATGGACCCAAACCCATGGCTTACCGCTGGAAGAACACGCTCACGCAAAACGATGTTACGCCAGAGCATCTCTACCTCAACCGCCGCCATGTGATCGGGGCCGCCATGGCCGGTCTGGCGCTGTCGGGTCTGGGTGCGCCTGCCCGCGCCGAGGAAGAGGAACTGGTTCCCACCGATTGGGACGACATCACCAGCTACAATAACTTCTACGAGTTCGGCACAAGCAAAGACGACCCCAAGAAATACGCCCATATGCTGACCACCTCGCCCTGGTCGGTTAAAATCGACGGGATGGTCGACCGCCCGGGCGACTATGCGTTCGAAGATATCATGTCGAAGATGACCATTGAGGAACGCATCTACCGTTTCCGCTGTGTCGAACGCTGGGCGATGATCGTGCCGTGGAACGGGTTTGAGCTCAAAGATCTGCTTGATCTCGCAGGCGTGCAGTCGTCTGCCAAATACGTGGCCTTTGAAACCGCGATGCGCCCCGATGAAATGCCCGGCCTGCGCAGCCCTGTGATTGACTGGCCTTATGTTGAAGGCCTGCGCATGGATGAGGCCATGCACCCGCTCACCATAATGGCCACCGGCATCTATGGCCGCGACATCCCCAACCAGAACGGCGCGCCCTTGCGCCTCGTGGTGCCGTGGAAATACGGCTACAAGTCGATCAAATCCATCGTGCGCATCACGTTGACGGACACAGAGCCGCCCACCGCCTGGAATAAATACGCGCCCCGCGAATACGGGTTCTACAGCAACGTGAACCCAAACCGCAGCCATCCCAGGTGGAGCCAGGAGGTCGAACAGCTGATCGGCTCAGGCCTTTTCGCCCGCAAGATCCCCACGCGCATGTTCAACGGCTATGAGGACGAGGTGGCGAGCCTCTACGAAGGCATGGACCTGATCAAGTTCCACTGAGCGGTGGGGTAAAACCCCACCCTACCCATCCCCCGTAGGCCGGGCTTCAGCCCGGCTCTTACGCTGCACGATGACATTTGGCCGAAATTAAGGCCTGTCTGTCATTTCTGCCAAAACCTCTAAAGGATACACTTGAGACAGTCGCATCCCTCGATGCCCCATCTTAGGAGCCCTTCTCATGACCGATCTCACCCTTGAAAACTGTATCAACACCACCTGCCCTTGGTCCGGCAATGCCGTCTCGCCCGATGCGCTCACACTTTACCGCGGACAGGTCGTCGGGTTTTGCAACACCGGCTGCCGCGACAAGTTCGAAAAAGCGACCCAGCATTTCGACGCGGCGATGATGGCCACGGCGACCTGATCGCATCCGCATTTTTAAAAAATGCGCGCCAACGCTGGTACCCGACGTCGTTCACAGACTTCGGACGCATAGCTGTAACACATCCCACATGTCCGTGAGAGGCGTTGCGACCTGCCCCATTCGCGCTCTATCTTTATGGTGTAACCCCAAGTCAGAGAACGGCCCCGCCAAACGCCCCATGATCAAACGCATCAACAAATCCCTCGCCCGTGTGCCCGCATGGCTGCTTTACGCAGTGGGATCTGTCTATGCGGCATGGCTCTTTTGGCAAGGTTTCACCGGTGCCCTCGGCCCCAACCCGGTGGAGGCGCTTGAACACGCCTATGGCGATGCCGCGCTTTACCTTTTGATCGCGGGCCTTGCCGTGTCTCCTTTGCGTGACCACCTGAAGCTCAATTTCATGAAATTCCGCCGCGCCATCGGGGTGACGTGTTTCTTTTTCGTGCTCGCCCATCTCACAATTTGGGCCGTGCTTGATGTGCAGGCGCTTGATCGCATCTGGGCCGACATCCTGAAGCGCCCTTATATTACGGTCGGCATGGCGGGCTTTGCTTTGCTGGTGCCGCTGGCCATCACGTCAAACAACTGGTCGGTGCGTAAATTGGGGCCTGCCTGGCGCAAGCTGCACGTGCTGGTTTATCCCGCGGCAGTGCTTGGGGCGTTTCACTATGTCATGCTCGCGAAAGGTTGGCAGCTCAAACCTTTGGTGCTGTTGGCCATCGTGGTTCTTCTGATTGCGCTGCGCATTCCAAACATGGCGTTTGTCCGTCGGATAAGGACGGCGTCCATGGCGCGATCTTAGAGCCGAGTCGCGCGACTCATGCGGGTCTGGCCCAGGTGAGTCTCGTTTCTGACGCCCAAAAAACGCGCTGAGTCCCAACAAACAGGCGATTTGGCCCAATTAGCCCTGAAATTTTCTTGCGCTGTGGAAAACTCTATCGCAACGTCTTGGCATCAGACCCTTTAAAACAAGGGCATTCAGGCAAAACGCAAAAAAATTCCGGTTTGTCGAAAAAAGGGGTTGCGGGGGTGAGCAGCAATCCGTAAATACCCCTTCACCGACAGCGCAGACGCGCGGTCGGGACGCCAAACGAGTTGGATGCGAACGCAAACAGTGACGCGGCGGACAAAATAACGAGAGACACATGAGGCCGGGCGCGTCTAAAGATACAGACGCATCCAGTTGATTTTGTCGCTCACGCTCTTTGAAATTGCGAGATACTGAAGAGATATGCGGGCGGTTTGGTCCATGCGACGAGACACCTTTGCATATCAACTACCTAGGAATGTCGACCTGCTCTTTGGAGCTAAATGATCTTCCGATGATGGATAGTCAGCTTCACTGTTTGTCGGATCTTTTAGATCTGCAAACAGATGACCTTTGATGCCGCTCATTTCCTTAGCCGGGTTGAGGCGCGGCGCTACTCCCCGGGGCATTTGCCTCAAGTAGCAAAGCGGTAGGTATCAAAGATGTGCAGAGGTCGAACGTCAAGGATCCTGAAGTAATTCAGGATTTCAACTTGAGAGTTTGATTCTGGCTCAGAACGAACGCTGGCGGCAGGCCTAACACATGCAAGTCGAGCGCACCTTCGGGTGAGCGGCGGACGGGTTAGTAACGCGTGGGAACGTGCCCAGATCTAAGGAATAGCCACTGGAAACGGTGAGTAATACCTTATACGCCCTTCGGGGGAAAGATTTATCGGATTTGGATCGGCCCGCGTTAGATTAGGTAGTTGGTGGGGTAACGGCCTACCAAGCCTACGATCTATAGCTGGTTTTAGAGGATGATCAGCAACACTGGGACTGAGACACGGCCCAGACTCCTACGGGAGGCAGCAGTGGGGAATCTTAGACAATGGGGGAAACCCTGAT
>JBCBVL010000006.1:0-252530 GCA_039817595.1 Pseudomonadota bacterium | reverse complement strand
ACAAGGACGTCATCCGCATTGAGCATATGCGCGAAATGAAGGACATGGCGATCGTTGGCAATATCGGCCATTTCGACAACGAAATTCAGGTTGCCAATCTGAAAAATCACAAATGGACCAATATCAAAGAGCAGGTCGACATGATCGAGATGCCATCCGGCAATCGCTTGATCCTGCTCTCTGAGGGGCGTCTGTTGAACCTTGGCAACGCGACGGGGCACCCCTCGTTTGTGATGTCAGCCAGCTTTACCAACCAGGTGCTGGCGCAGATTGAGCTATGGCAGAAGGGCGAGAACTACAAAAATGAAGTCTACATCCTGCCCAAGCATCTCGATGAAAAGGTCGCGCGCCTGCATCTGGATCGCATCGGTGTGAAACTAACCGAATTGCAGAAGGATCAGGCGGATTACATCGGTGTCGCGCAGGAAGGTCCCTACAAGCCTGAGCATTATCGATACTGAGACTGTCCAAATTCATGATCAAACGCCGGGCCACAGTGCCCGGCGTTTTTCATTGATGATGTGCGCACGTGTGGCTTAGGCTCAAAGTGAACAGCCGCGTGTACTTTGTCGCTATGTCTAAACCTATCGAACCGGATCCTGATTTTACCCGGCGCAAGCGTTTGCGGTTTGTGGTTGTTGTCCTGTTGCTCCTGGGGGCGAGCACGCTTGCGGCCTTGGCCAACCCGACCATCAAGACGAACTGGAACACCTACGCCGTGACTGCGACAGGTGTTGATCAGATCCTGCGCCAGATGAAACAGAAGGGCCCCAACGGATTCTGGGCGTATACCCGGTGGTATGTTCGCTGGACAGGATCGTGCAAAGTGTCGCTGGAGATCAGCTACACCATGCCCCAACATACCAATCGCAACGCGATGCCCGCCAACATCCGGGCTGAATGGGACAACATGATCGCCGCGCTCAAGGCGCATGAGGAGCAGCATGGCGCCCATGGCATCAATGCGGCGCGCGAACTGGTGCAAAAGGGCTGCAGAAATGGGGATGCGATTGTGGCCAAATGGTCAGAGCAGGATCGTCTCTATGATCGCCGCACTGGGCATGGCCGCACGGAAGGTGTTGTTTTTCCCTGAGCGTTGCATCAATTCTGCCCAACGATTGCCGTCTTCCAGTTTTCACTTTTTCCGCTCACAAACTGCCGCTATCGTCTGTTATGCCCGTCAGGGCTGAACAGGAAAGCAAAGTAACTGGGACACAAGGGAGTAAAAGATGGGAAAACGCGACGATTTGATCGCAACCTATGCGGATGATTTGAGAAAGAAATGCGGCATGGAGCCTGATATGGATCTGCTGACCAAAGTCACGATTGGCTGCGGCCCGGCGATTTACAATGCGGATGCCTCCACCGTGGCCGCCGGTCAACCGCAGGAATTGGAAACCGTGAAAGACAACTTCCTTGTAAAGAAACTCGGTCTTGCTGATGGTCCGCAGCTGATGGATGCGATCAATTCGGTGATCGAAACCTACGGCCGGTCAGAGCGCAACAAATACCGCGCTGTTGTCTACTACATGCTGACCAAGCATTTTGGCAAAGAGTCGGTCTACGGCTGATCGTCGACATGTGTTTTAAGGGGCCTGCCGACTTTGGCAGGCCTTTTTCGTGGGAGGACGGGGTGATCCTTGCAAGAGATTGAAAAAACCATCCTTGCCCTGTGCTTGGAGCGCGGTACAGACAAGACCATTTGTCCGTCGGAGGCCGCGCGTGCTTTGCACAATGATGACGACACGTGGCGCGCTGTCATGCCGGATGTGCGCCGGGTTGCGCAGCGCATGGCGCAGGCAGGCCAAATTGCGATTTATCGCGGCGGTCGCGCCCAGCCTGATCACGATGTCACCGGCCGGATCCGGCTTGGCCTCCCGCGTGAGACGTAACAGACCATGGCGGATGCCCCGCAAATATCCATATTGCTGCCGGTCTTTAACGGTGCGCTGTTCCTGAGAGACCAAGTTCAAAGCATCCAGCATCAGACACATACGGCTTGGACCGTGTATGCGAGTGATGATGGAAGCGATGATGACAGCTGGAACATTTTGCAGGAATTTGCGCAGAAATGGCCCAATTTTAGTGTCTATCATGGCCCAAAACGGGGTCAAACCGCCAATGCCATAGCGCTGATTGCTCATGCCGCGGCGGAGCTTGATGCTGGGAGTTGGCTGGCCTTTGCCGATCAGGATGATATCTGGCTGCCGCATCGGCTGTCGCGGGGCATCGATCACCTATCGGGTCTGAATGGCCCAGCGCTTTATTGTGCAAGTACTCTGGTGGCGGATCATGACCTGTCAAATCCGCGCCGTGCCAAGCTGCACCCGCGCATGCCCAGCTTTCAAAATGCGCTGATTCAGAATATCGCCTCTGGCAACACGATCCTGCTCAATGCCGCTGGGGCCGATTTGATCCGCCAAGCCAGCCCGGGCGCGGCCAGTGTCGTGGCACCCGATTGGTGGATGTATCAGATGATATCAGGTGCGGGCGGTACGGTCATTTTTGACCCGGAACCAGCGCTGATTTATCGACAGCACAGTCAGAACCAGTTTGGCGAAAATCGTTCGGCCTCTGCTGGGCGAAAGCGCATGCGCCAGATCCTGAATGGAGACTTTAAAGCCTGGATTGACGGTAACATGGCTGCCTTACAGAAATGCGAGCATCTTTTGACCCCTGAGAACCGCGCGGTTTTGTTCCAATTCAGCGCGATGCGCGGCAAAGGCATTGTGGGCCGTTTGCGCACGCTGTTGCGTCTTGGCCTCTACCGGCAAACCCGAGCTGGCACTTTGGCCATCTACTGTGCGGCTTTACTCGGGCGCCTTTAAACAAAAGGTCGGTTCTTGGCAGGTTTAGAAGGTTGGTGTCACGCCCGTAACTGTCACATCGTCATCCACTGCAAGAACAGCCGTGACATCACCCACCCCATTCTGGAAGGTGTAGAGCGTGAATGTGTCATCACCACGCGTCTCGGTTCCGGACTCGATGATTATGCCACCGGGATCGGCCGTCAGGTTCAGCGTGTCCTGATCATCCCCAAACACGATGACCGTGTCAGTCGTGTCGAATGTGAAGTCCGAAAAGATGTCTTCGACTTCGCTACTGGCCGTGTCTGACAAGCCTGCAATGTCACCCGAGGTCAGGGTCAGCGTGTTGGCCAGCCCGTTCTCCATCTCAATCGCTTCAATCTCGGTGATCGTCAGCGTTGGTAGAATACCCGTCAGATCGCCGCCGATGGTAAAGTTCAGCTCATCGTCTTCGCCCGAGCCGCCATCGACGATCGTGCCACTGGCAGGCACCTCATCAATCACCAATATGTCGTCACCCAAACCGCCGCGCAATTCATCAAGGCCGCCCCCGGCGATCAGCATGTCATTGCCATCATTGCCGGTCAGAACATCGTCAAACTCGCCGCCAACCAACAGGTCAGCGCCATCAAGGCCGCTTTCCGTCACCGCCTCATCAGGCCGTTCGATCCGGGCGGAGCTGACGACGTTGACCTGATCTTCGGTGGTGGTCAGATCGCCATCGGTGTCAAACACCGCGACAGCCTGGAAGTCATTGGTTTCCCCCAGGACATCCTCAATCCCGTCCACCTCGGCAAGCGAAAGCAGGAAGTTCAGATCCTGCTCTTCAAAGGCGTCGCTGGTCTCATCCGCGATCACGCCCTGATCCTCGCCATCGGACTGCAAGGACAGCTCAAATGAGGTCAGTTCCGCCGCGAAAATCGGGGTTTCCTGCAACGCGCCGCTCAGATCGTCTACGGTGATAACCGGCGCCGTGCCATCGCTGTCGAGTACGAGTGTCACCGGGTCATCGGCGCCTTCCGGGATAATCTCATAATCTTGAATGAGAGGCCCTTCATCAAAGGTCTCGCCAATTCCAAAAGTCAGAATGTCCACATCATGGACCGATCTTAGGTTAAACAATGCGCCTGCAATCTGATCATCGGAATCCGTGGGCTGACCATCTGTGATCAGGTAGAGGATGTTGACCCCATCGCCCAGCTCCGCTTGTTGATCGGTGTAAAACCCGTTTGCCGCGTTCAGAGCCGCAACCCAACTTGTACTGCCAGAGGGCACCATCCCTTCGATCTGTTCGAGGGTTCCGTCGATGCCAAGACCATTACCGTTACCGCCCTCATCAAACAGATCGAATGGCCCAAATGTTTTGGCACCGCCTGAAAACAGCGTGAACTGTATCGTCACTGGCGTGTTGGAGCCTTCAAACTGCTCTTGCAGAGCATTTACCGTCGCTCGTACGGCATCGACTTGCTGATCGAACTCCTGAAAAAAGCTGCCCGAGAAATCAAGCGCGAAGACAATGTTGATCGGCGTGGCTGTTACCTCAGACCGCGTGATCGTTGCGCTGCCAGCCGGGGCGTCCTCTGTCGCGGTGAGGTTGAACTCTACATCCAACCCAAGTTCTTCTGCATCAGAGCCGCCATCGTCTCCGTAGGCAAAAGTCACCTCGAACACGTCGACCTCCAGGTCTTCGTCCAGCACCTGAACCTGGAACGTATCGAAACCAGAAGCGCCTTCATCCGGCACAAAAGTAAACGACCCATCGGTATTAAGCGTCAGCTCCCCCTGTTCAGGTTGGGTCAGTGGGTCAAACTCAAGAGTATCGCCGTCGATATCTGTCGCTATCAATTGGCCTGTGAACTCACCATCGGCCTGAACCTCAAAAAACTGATCATCGGCCTCAGGCGCATCATTCTCTGGCTCAAGATTGATCGTCACGGTGCCGAATTGCGGCACTGCGTCGTCAAACTCCTGATCCAGGAACATGCCATTGTCGCTCACCTGATAGGTGAATGTGACTTCCCCGTTGAAATCAGCCTCTGGGAAGAAGGTGAACGTGCCATCTTCGTTCATCTCGACAGAACCGCTCTCGGGCTGGGTCAAAACGGCAAAGGTCAGATCATCGCCGTCCGGATCCGTGGCCGTCACCTGACCATCAAGCTTGTCATCTTCAACGCCATTAAAGGTCAGGTCGTTGGCCTGAGGCACGTCATTGACGGCCTCTACCGTGATGTTAACCGTTGCTGTCGCGCTGCCGCCATTTCCGTCGGACACAACGTAGGCAAAGCTATCGGTGCCATTGAAATCCGCATTGGGCGTGTAGGTGAAGCTGCCGTCTTCGTCCATCACCACGCTGCCATTGGATGGCCCGCTATCGCCTTCTTCCTCACCGCTTTGGACCACGGCAAAGGTCAGGTCATCGCCATCAACGTCAAACGCCGCAGAGGCCACGGACCCTTCCAGATCGGTATCCTCATCTGTGGTCCCTGAGATATCTCCGGCAATTGGATCGTCATTGACAGGTTCGACTGTGATATTCACGGTGCCGGTCGCTGTGCCACCATTGCCGTCGGACACTTCGAAATCAAAGCTGTCAGAGCCGTTGAAATCGGCATCCGGGACAAAGGTGAAGCTGCCATCGGCATTGAGCGTCAGCTCACCATTTGTTGGTTCGCTTGTCATGAAGGAACCGCCGCGCACCAAATCGTCGCCGGTCCCCCCGCCTTCGCTTTCAGCCAGATCAAAGGTCAGGTCATCCCCATCTACGTCTGACGCTACGATCATGCCGGTGATCTCGGTATCCTCATCGCCTGACACGTCCAGATCGGAATTTTCCTCGTCAACCACCGGATCATCATTCACGGCGTTCACTGTTACAGTCACGGTGCCCGTCGCAAACCCGCCGTTTCCGTCATCGACCTGATAGGTGAAACTGTCTTCACCGTTAAAATCAGCGTCGGGTGTGTAAGAGTAAGTGCCGTCATCGTTGATCGTCACCTCCCCGTTGAACGGCCCGCTGATAAACTCCTCCCCATCGCCCACGACAAGGCTAAAGGTCAGGTCATCCCCATCGAGGTCAAACGCCTCTTCGGCGAGAGTGCCATCCAGCGTGTTGTCCTCATCAACGGACACATCCACATCACCCGCTTCGGGATCATCATTTGCCGGATCGACGGTAACAGTGACTGTTGCGGTCGTAATACCGCCATTCCCGTCACTGACCTGATAGGTGAAGCTGTCTTCACCATTGAAATCAGGGTCGGGCGTATAGGTATAGGTGCCATCTTCGTTGACCACGACATCGCCATTGAAAGGCCCGTCTTCCTCCCCCGAAACAAGACTAAAGGTGAGATTATCACCATCAACGTCGAATGCGTCTTCGATCAGTGATCCCTCGATCGCGTCATCTTCGGCAACGGACACGTCGACATCACTGGCAATTGGATCGTCGTTCACCGGATCGACGGTGACTGTCACGGTCGCCGTCGTCGTGCCGCCATTGCCGTCATCCACCTGGTAGGTGAAGCTGTCGGTTCCGTTGAAATCCGCGTCGGGCGTATAGGTAAAGCTGCCATCGCTGGCCATATCGACCGCGCCATTTTGCGGGCCAAACTCTTCACCTTCGACCAAGGCAAACGTCAGCGCGTCGCCTTCCACATCTGAAGCGGCCTCTGCCACGCTTCCATCAAGCGCCTCGTCTTCATCGGTTGATACGCTCACATCATCCGCAATCGGCGCGTCATTTTCGGCATCGATTGTGATGTTGACCGTGGCAGTCGTGACCCCGCCATTGCCGTCATCCACCTGGTAAGTGAAGCTGTCGGTGCCGTTGAAATCCGTGTCGGGCGTGTAGGTGAAGCTGCCATCGGCGGCCATGTTGACCGATCCGTTCTGTGGCCCGCTTCCCTCCCCCGCGACAATGCTAAAGGTCAGGTTATCGCCATCCGCGTCAGAGGCCTGCTCGGCGACGCTGCTTTCAAGATCCGTGTCCTCCGATGTGGCGGCATTCAAATCCGTCGCCACGGGTGCATCATTCACGCCTTCGACGGTGATGTTCACAGTCTCAAACGAAGTCGCGCCGCCGGCATCTGTCACCTGATAGGTGAAGAAATCTTCGCCGCTGAAATTCGGATTGGGTGTGTAGGTGAAGGAACCATCAGGTTGCATCACCACCACGCCATTAAGCGGGCCTATCCCATCATTGGGGCCTGGCTCTGCAGCCCGTGGGCTAACGCTGCCGCCCAGGGCCGGTGCGGCCTGCGGAGTGGGCCCGCCTACCTGGAACAAGCTGAAGGTCAGGCTTTCGCCCTCGGTGTCGCTGGCCGAGCTGGCCACAGAGCCTTGGAACACGTTGTCCTCGGTCGCCGTAACCTCGACAGCAGTGGTGATCGGCGCATCATTGACCGCATCTACGTTCAGCGTCACCTCAGCCGTTGTGACCCCGCCGTTGCCGTCATTCACCTGATACGTAAAGCCGTCAGGACCGTTGAAATTCTCATTCGGGCTGTAAACGAACTCGCCATTTTCAAACAGAACAACGACCCCATTCTCAGGCGGCGTTTCCAGTGTGTAGGTCAGCGTATCGCCATCTGCATCTGTGGCGGGCAATGATCCACTGACGGAATTGTCCTCGTCCGTCTCCACTTGCGTGTTGGGCGCTTCCGGCGCGTTGTTGGTCTCCGGCGCTGTGTTGGTATCAAGTTCGGTCGGGTCATCGGGTGTCACAACTGGCGCGATGTTCTGTCCGCTGCCGCTGGTGTCGCCGCCTCCGCCATCAGAGCCGCCTTCGCCCTCGGTCGTGCTGCCGCCATCGTTGGTGTCATTGCCATCAAGCGTGGAAGGTTCGTCATTCACTGTTGGGCTTGGCGTGCTCGACGTGCTGTTTTGCTCAACAAAATTCTGCCCGTTGCCAACCCGCGTATACGCTTGGGCAAACGCATCGGCGGCATCGCTGATGATCTCTTGATCGGAGGCGTCATCAGCGTCGGTACGCGCGACCTCGTAGGGTTCTTGCCCTTCCAAAGGCACCACCCATTTTGAGTCTGTGGCGGTGATCGTGGTGATCAGATTGCCTGATAAATCGAATAGTTGGACGACACCTGTCCCGCTGCCATCGAAATCTTCCAACAAGGTCACGGTCAGCGCCAAAACACCGTCAACCGTGCCAATGAAGGCCGATACGGTTGTGCCGCGAATGCCCATCGTGGCCGAAGGTGTGCTCACCTCCATTTCGCCCGTCTTGGCCACCTGTCCGGCCACAAAGACAAAGCCACCTTCGATCAGGCTAAACGTCGCCGAATTGTCATCGCCCTCTGGGGAGTAGACCAACTCATCCAAAACCATCCGGGAATTGGCCGCCAGTGTGAAGATCGTGCCATCCAGAAACGTGACAGACAGTTTGCCACCATCGGCAGTGCTGACCACATCATTCTGGAACACTTTCATGCCCTCAACGAGGTCTTGCACTGTGCCATCGGCACGCTGCACCTGCGCGCCGCCCTGGACGGTTTCAACCTGACCGATGGGTTCGCCGCCGACGCCTTGACCTGCCTGTGCGTATTGCCCAGGCGCCATCGGGCCAGCTAGTTTTTCAACCGTTTCACCCGTCAGCCGCGCCCCGTTAGAGGCGACCAGATCAGCAGGATTGCTTTGCGCGAAATAGTCGACAATTCGGATGTCATCGACGCCATTGTTTTTTAGAACAAGGTCAGACCCATCCCGAACAAACTCGGCCTTGAACAGGTGAGCAGGGGTTTCGATGGTGATCTCGCCGCCCGGGCTAGGCTTCACGATACTTTGGCTAACACCTTGAAATTCTTCACCAATATTACTGTTTTCGACTTCAAAAAAACGCTTCATAAAACCCCCAGTGGCCAGGCAAAATTCCCCAGCGTGCGCACTTTACCCTCTTTTGCGATTCGTACCAATTTTTCAGTAATTTGAAGCATTTGGTCTCTGGAGTGTTGACCCTTAGTCACCTGCAGGCTTTGCTCCGTCCTGGAAGGGGGATGTCATGTTTTGGCGTGTGATCAGGTGGGCCTTGGGGGGCCGTATGCTGGCGTTATGTCTGGTGGGGGTTCTGCTGGCCATGCGCGTGGCCGACCCCATTCCAGTGCAACAACTGCGCTTTGCTGCCTTTGACCTTTTCCAACAGATCCAACCGAGGGAGTTCGCCTCCGCTCCCGTCACCATTCTTGATATCGATGATCCCAGCCTTGAGGCCTATGGCCAATGGCCTTGGCCGCGCTCACGTGTGGCGGATCTGGTTATAAAATCCTTTGAAGCCGGTGCGGTTGCTATGGCGTTCGACATCGTCTTCGCTGAGGCTGATCGCTTGTCCCCTGCTGCGATCGCGGCTGACAACACAAACCTGCCCGAAGATATACGTGCACAGCTCGCCGAGCTGCCTGACAATGATGCCCGCTTGGCCGACGCCATCCGCCAAACGCGGGTGATCCTTGGTCAGACCAGTGTCCGTTCCGCCCAAACCGGGCTGAAGCGGGAGGCCAATATCCGCCCTGTGCCCTTTGCCATTCTCGGCGAAGATGCGCGCCCCTTCCTGCCCCGGTTTCCTGATTTGGTGCAAAACCTGCCCGCGTTTGAGGATGCCGCCGCCGGGCGCGGTGTCTTCAGCGTGCGCCCGGACACGGATGGTATTTATCGCCGTGTGCCCATCGCCATGCTGGTTGAAGAAGAGCTGCGCCTCGGCCTCGCACCTGAACTTCTGCGCGTGGCCACGGGTGGGAACGCGTTTGCGTTGCGCGGCAACGCGGCGGGTGTGGATGGCGTCGTCTTGGGCGGCAAACTGATCCGCACCGCCGCTGATGGCACGGTCTGGCCTTACCTCACGCCTAGCGACCCCGCACGCTACGTCTCCGCGGGCGCGCTTTTGTCTGGTGATGTGCCCCCAGGGCGTCTGGCGGGTCAGCTGATCCTTGTGGGTACCTCGGCCATCGGGCTGGAAGATTTCCGCCCTACCGCGTTGGGCATATCCATGGCCGGGGTCGAAATTCACGCGCAGCTTCTGGAAAACATCCTCGCCGATAGCCTCCTTATCCGCCCCAACTACACCCTCGCGGCAGAGCTTTTTACTCTGGCGGGTCTCTCTCTTCTGGTGATCCTGCTTGTGCCAATCATGGGTGCGCGCTTGATCATCCTTCTCGCGGTTTTGCTGATCTCCAGCTATGTCGCTTGTGCCTTTTATCTCTTCCAAAACCAACGCATCCTGCTTGATCCCACATGGCCCGCGCTGGGCACGCTTTTGACCCTCATTATGATGGCCAGCGCAAATTACATCCGCGAAGAGCGCGAACGCCGCCAAATTCGTGGGGCCTTTGGTCAGTATGTTTCCCCTGATCTCGTGGAAAAGCTCCAGCAAGAGCCTGACGCGCTGACCTTGGGTGGGGAGCGCCGCGATCTCACGCTTCTGTTCAGCGATGTGCGCGGCTTCACCACGCTGGCGGAAGGCTTCCGCGATGATCCGGCTGGCCTTACCACGCTGATGAACAGTTTCCTGACAGTGCTGTCGAACGCGATCCTGCGCCAGGGGGGCACAATCGACAAATTTATGGGCGATGCCGTGATGGCTTTCTGGAATGCACCCCTCGACTTGCCCGATCACCCCAAGGCCGCCTGTCGTGCCGCACTCGCCATGCTCTCCGATGTGGCAGACCTGAACCGCACCCGCGCGGAAGAGGCCGAGGCAGAGGGTGAGACATCCCTGCCCATCAATGTGGGGATCGGCCTCAACACCGGCAGTTGCATCGTCGGCAATATGGGCAGTGACAATCGGTTTGACTACACGGCTCTGGGCGACACCGTAAACCTCGCCTCCCGGCTGGAAGGGCAATCGAAAAGCTATGGTTTGGGTATCATCCTTGGCAACGCAACGGCTGAGGCTGTCAGGGATGATTTTGCCATCCTAGAGCTCGATCTTTTGCGCGTTAAGGGCAAGTTAGAGCCTGAACGCATCTTTGCCCTTATGGGCGATGAAACGGTCAAATCGCGCGAAGATTTTGTGGCTCTTGAGGCGGCAAACATCAAAATGCGAGAGGCCTATGCGGCGCAGAATTGGGATATTGCGGGTCAGGCTCTGGAAGAGATCGAAGCGGCTGCAAAGCCCATCGGGTTCGACATGTCGGGATATGTCGATCTTTACCGCGCGCGTCTTGCTGATTTTGCGGAAAATCCACCTGGCCCGGATTGGGACGGTGTTTTCGTCGCGACGTCCAAGTAGCGCCCATTTTCTGCGCAGAATTTCCGAAAATTCTGTCACCCTACCGTTCTCTCAGCGCCTCTGCCTGCGCGCGTCTGAGCGGCTTCAACAAGTAATCCAACACTGTTTTGCGCCCGGTCTGAATATCAATCTGCGCGACCATTCCTGGGCTGATCGGCAATGTGCCTTCAGTGGCTGAGGGCAGCGCGCTTTCCTCGGTGCGCACCATCACCTGAAAATACTGGTTCCCGTCCGGGTCGGTCAGCGCATCTGCACCAATCCGCTCCACCGTGCCATCGAGCGCGCCATAGACCAGATAATCATAGGCCGTGATCTTCACCGACGCCGGATGCCCGGGCCGAATAAAGGCCACATCCCTCGGGCTGATCTGCGCCTCTACCAGCAACTGATCATCGCGCGGCACGATCTCCACGATCGGCGCGCCGGGCTGCACCACTGCGCCAATCGTCGTCACATGGAGCCGGTTCACCGTCCCATGCACGGGCGCGCGCAAACTCGTCCGGGTCAGTTTGTCGGTTGCCGCGCGCATCGCTTCCCGTAGTATGGCCAATTCACCCGAAATCTCGGCGCCCCGCTCTCGCGCGGTCAACACGTAAGACGATCGCGCCGAAGAAATCTGGTTCTCCGCCTCGCGAATGGCCGCTTCTATCCCCGGAATGCGCGCGCGGGAAACCTCAAGCTCACCCCCAATGCTCGCAACATCCCCTTGCAGGCGCAAAAATTCGATCCTTGGCACCGATCCGGTCTCAACGAGGTTTGCGGTCAGGTCCGTTTCTTCGCGCAGCGGGGCCAATTGCGCCTCAAGCTTAGACACGGTCGCTGTGGCCTCGCGCAAGGCCGACCTGCGCTGCGCCAACTGATCTTTCAGCACGGAAATCTCCGCCAAAAGCTGCGTTTGACGGGACAGAAACACCTGACGCTCGGCCGCCACCGCTGCTGGGGCACGCTTCGTCAAATCATCGGCGAAAACAACCCTTTCCGCCCCTTGCGCTTCGGCCAGAACCCGCGTTTCGGCGGCCATCAGCGCGGCCTCACGCTCCCGCAGTTCGCCCAGATCAGAACCAGCACTGGTGTCATCTATCCGCGCCAGCTCATCCCCTTCATTCACCAGATCGCCCTCACGCACCTCAAGTGCGGCCACGATCCCGCCTTCCAGGCTCTGCACGACTTGTAATTGCCGCGATGGGATCACCTTTCCGGTCCCGCGCGTGACCTCTTCGATCTCATAAAACCAGGCCCAGGCGAAAAACCCGGCCATACCAAGCCCTATGACCAGCAAGAGCGCCCAAACTCCGCGCCCGCCCTGCGCCTCCGCGGCGGCATCATTGACAAAGCGATCTTCAATACGAGAGCCAAACATGCCTCAGATCGCCTCCCTTTTGGCCGCCTTCTGGCGCAGTTTCTGCATCACGGCGGTCTTGGTGTCGTCCACAATCAACCGGCCCGCATCCATCACCACCCACCGATCTGCCAGCTGCGCCAGCGCCGGGCGATGGGTGCAAAGGATCATCCCGGTCCCGGCCGCATTCAAGCTGCGCAGCCGGTTTACGATCTCGGTTTCCATGTCATGATCCATCGCGTTTGTCGGCTCATCAAGGAACATCAGTTTCGGCTTGCGCAGCATCAACCGGGCCAGCGCCAGCCCCTGTCGTTGACCGCCTGACAACTGCCCGCCTTTCTCGCCGATAAACCGTGAGAGCCCCGCCGGATCAGCGGCCACAAACCCCGCCATGGCCGCGTTGCGCAGCGCCTCTTCCAACTCTTCATCGGTGGCATGGGGTTTGCCGATCACCAGGTTCTCACGCAGCGTGCCGGTGAAAAACTCAGGCTCTTGCGGCATGTATCCCACGCCCGCGCGCAGCTCTGCGGGATCGTATTGAGACGCACTGCGCCCATCGATCAAAACAGACCCGGTTTCAGGCTCTAACAAACCGCAAAGCAGCTTTCCCATTGTGCTTTTGCCGGATCCGACACGACCCAAAAGCGCGATACAGCCTCCGGCCTCCAGCGTCATGGTCAAGCCCGACAGCGCATACCGCTCCGCGCCTTCATATTTGAATCGCACATCCTCCAACTCCAGCCCACCCGCACTGATCCGCGCGGCACTTTCCACCTCAGTGGTGCGTTCAGGCGCGATGTTCATGAACTCGGTCAGCGCGCGCAGGGATCGCATCGCGTATTGCGCCCGGAAAATCGTTTGCGCAATCGCGCCCAGCGGCGCCAAGGCACGCCCGGCCAGAATATTTGCCGCAATCAGCGCGCCCACCGTGATCACCCCGTCTGAGACCAGGAACACCCCCCACACAATGATCGCCACACTGACAAACTGCTGGATCATCTGGGTGCCCGAGGTGGCAAAATTTGACCAGAACCGCGTGCGGCCATTTACCCGCGAGGAGGCAGCACTTGCCCGTTCCCATTCGCGCTGCATAACCGGCTCTGCATTCAGGGTTTTGATCGTTTCCAACCCGGTCAGGCTTTCGATCAGTACCGCTTGCCGCCGCCCGGCCAGCTCCTGCGCCTCGACCGCGATGCGGCCCATGGGAAGTTGTGCAATGATCGCCAGCATAAACACCGCCGGCAGCGCCAGAAGCGGGACCAGCGCCAGAGGTCCGACCAGCACGTAAAGCACGAAAATGAAAACGCCAATGAACAGCAGATCAATCAGTGACACGAAACTGGCGGAGCTAAAGAACTCCCGGACCGTTTCAAAATCGCGGATATGACTGGCCAGCACGGATGTGCCATTCTTCCGCGCCGAGGGCCTCAGCGCCATCGCGTGACCAAAGAGCGAAGACGCAATTCCTGTGTCCAGCCGCCGCCCCACCGTCTCTAGCGCGCGAGCGCGCAAACTGCGCAGCGCCAGATCGAGCACCAGGGCGATGATCACGCCCAAGGCCAGCGTCCAAAGCGTAACAAAGGCCAGGTTCGGAATGACCCGATCATAGACATTCATCACGAATATCGGCAGCGCGAGGCCCAGCAGATTGATGCAAAGCGCGGAAAACAGCACCTGCAGCCATCCGCTCCGGTTCTCCCGGATCGGGCCCCAGAACCAGTGCTTTTGCCCTTTGTCCGGTGTCTCGCTCAGCCGCCGATCGGCCAGCGCACCTTCGGGTGTGACGAGCATCACGTCCCGACGCATACGCTTTTTCAGATCACGAATTGAGGTCTCTTGCTCCGGCTCATCACGATCGGGGTCAATCACCCGCGCATTCCGCTTATCCGGCGAAAACCCCACAAGGATCAGCGGCGCGCCCGTGTCGCGAAAAATGACGCAAGGCAGGACTGCGGGATCAATTGATCCCAAGCGCCGCAACACAATCCGGGATTTCAACCCGACCGCTGCCATCGCCCGTGACAGGCTTACCGGATCGCGCGGATCAAAGCCTGCGACCATGCGGGATCTGACAGCTTCATCGCTCCAGGGCTGTCCGTGGAACTTGGCCATCCAGGCCACTGCGCCGAGGCCTAGGTCGGGGTCTGCCCTGCGGGATCGGAACGCCCCAGACGACGCAGCTTTCAAACTGGTCGTCTGCGGAGGGGTCATTCCAGAGCCTTGATCTCAGTGTTGAAAATTGCCTGCGGACGGCCAGTTGAGGTCGCTCGCGTCACGAAATCGGGGTTCAGTGGCACATTGGCCGCCGTCACGTTAAACCGCTTGGCGAGCAAGCCCTGTGAGGCCAAAATCCGGTATTGGCTAAAGGTAAAAGATGCCTCGGCGCTCACCTTTTCAAACTGCACGTTAAAGATCGTGGCCTCGGCATCCAGCACGTCAATCAGGCTGCGCGATCCGGTCTGAAACTGTTCCTGATACTGGCGCGAAGTCTCTCGCGCGGCAGAGAGCCGTCGGCTCAGCAAGACCGTGCGCTCAATATTGGCGTCATAGGCATGCCAGGTGCGCTCGGCCAATTCAAACACCTCGCGGCGCACGGCATCCCGCTCGGCTCGCGCCTCAGATGTCCGATGCTTCAACGCCCGCTCCCGCGCATCCCGACCACCTGCGTAAAACTCCCAATCTACGCGCAGGCCCACAAATACGTCTGATTCACTGCCTGACGTTCCGCTGACTTCGCGCCCGTGCCGTGCGCCGGCTTGCAGACGCACTTGCGGCTTTTCATCGGCGGTCTGTACACCCACATCAAACTCTGCGGCTTGCACGTTTGTATCGAATTGCTTCAGCCGGAAATTATTGCGCACGGACCGGATCACAAATTCCCGCTTGTTGAGCGGAATGTTATGCACGAAGGGCACGTTCATATGCCCTTTGGGGTCCTTGCCCACCACAGCCAAAAACCTTGAGTTCGCGTCAAACAGGGCCTGACGCACCTCGACCTTGCTCATCTGCGCCGCCAAAAGCCGTTCATCGGCCTCAAAACCTGTGGAGGCAGGTAATCGTCCAGCATCAATCAGCTCTTTGACCTGGCGGATGATCTGTCGGTGACGTGCGATATTTTGTTCTGTCACGCCCAAGAGGCTGCGATGGCGCAACACGTCGATATAGGCTTCAACCGCGTTGAGCGCCATTGTCTCAGACGCGTCCAAAAGCCGGAAAATCGCGCCATCCAAAGCGGCCGCATTTTGATACACAAGATTGGCCCGGCGGTATCCATCAAACAGGGTAAGCTCACCTACAATGCCAACTTCGCGATAAATCTTCGTATCCCGCTGATCGATCACGTTTAGGCGGTCAGCATCGTCAAAATACGTGCCGCCAATCTCACCATAGAGGCTCACACTCGGCATGTATTCGCGTTCGAGCTGCAACAGCTCCATCGCGGAGGCCTGCACATTTGCATCGGCCGCACGGGAGGTGGGGTTCGTCGTCACGGCCGCGCGCACGGCCTCTTCCAAAGTAATGGCATGGGCCGCGCCCGAAAGACATAACAGCCCAACACTGCTTACTGTGGCCATCAAAGACCCAAATTTGCGGAAAATTCGCATAAAAAATACCCCAACAAAGCGTGGTCATGACCCTGATGAGATGCGGTTTATGAGTCAACGTTTTGCTGTCCTGAGTACAACAAAATGAGTATTTCCCGTCTCACTGTGCGACAGAAATCACAATTTTCTGTGGATTGTTCTCTGAAATCCAATAATTTCAGTTACCTAGAAAAGAGCCGCTACACGCTTTTTGAGGCTGATAACTGCAAATTTGCCTGCATAAGCTTTTGTTTGGTTGCGGTTGATAGATGGGTCTCAAGGTAGAGGCTTGTTTGCGAATCTACCTTTGTCATCCGGCGCAGTGCCTCGCCCGAGACACAGAACACCCGCGTTTTTTCAAGTGTCTTAACAGCAGCGGAGGCTGGCCCGGCCTCCATCACATTCAGCTCGCCCACAAACCCCTCATGCAGTTCGGCCACCTCATTGCCCATCACGAACACACCAGCAGTACCACTTGAGATAAAGTAAAGATGATCGACAGGCTGCCCTTCATGGGTGAGATACGTCTCGGGCTCCAGCGTGATCCAATTTCCTGCGTCGAGGATCTTGCGCGCCACTTCTCTCGGCACACCCGGCATGCCGCTTTTGAGAAACAACTCCTCTTCGTTGGAAAAATACAGCCTTCGTTTGATCAAGAAGGTGCGCGTGATCCCCACAATGCTGATGATTATCCACGCCACGCTGATCATCGCTGACGCTCTGTTCCATTCATGGATAAGGCTGATCAGAACAAGCGACGCACCGGTCAGATTGCAAGTTGCATAAAGATATCCAACGCCGGGGATGAACCCGGTCTGAAGGCCGATATAGGATCCGATGTAGAACGCCACGCCAAGATAACCTGCCCACAGATAAATCATCTCTGGTGTGATTGATGACAGCATCCAAGTTCCCGGCTTATGGCTTGCACGACAAGATACCGTGCTGACGCAATACGCTGACATGCAGATTACGTTCTGGCAAGTTTTGAAATGCGAAAGCCGTGGTTAGGTCAATTGCCGCCGGGGAATGGGCCAAGAAAAGCCGTCTGCCGCTCCACCTGAAACACCTGATTGTAAAGCTGCGCCACCCATTCCTTCCCCTCCATGGTGAGCTCTAGCATGCCCAGCGCGGGTTGAATCAGCGGCGACACCTGCGACCAAAAGAAATCAGGGTACTTTTCCATCAGGTCCATCGGGTTGTCATAACCCAGCTTCTCTGCTGCGCCCGTTTCCTGGAATTCGTGAAACAGCGCGTTGATCTTGCGGTGATAAAATGGGTCGGCCATTTGCCCGATCAGATCAGCAGCACGCACCAGCGCGGGCTCACTCGCGGTATCTTGGTATGCGGGATCATCCGGGACAGGAAATCGCGTGTAGTCCACCGCGCGCACGATACGCTCTTCGTCAATCGTGTGCGACGGGCCGAAACGGTTGCGGATATACATGATCCCGCGATCCACGTGGTAATTTGTCAAAAATGCATCGGAGGCGCCACGCGGCGGCGTGACGGTATTGCCGTCCTGGTCAATGACAAAAGCTGTGTCCGTGTCCCCCGGGCACGCGCCGCGGGAGTAACCGATATCATGCACCAACAGCGCCAATATGAAATGCAGCCAATCGTCCGGATGCAGCGCTTCTGTCAAAAGCCGCCCGCGCAGGATCTGTTGGCCGACCAGTGTGACCATCATGGTGTGCTCAGCATTGTGGTAAAGCGCATCGGAGTTTGCCAACCGCTCCAACACAAGACGCGCAGCACCTTTGAGATACGCCGCGTGTTGCGGTGCACGCCCGGCGAAATAGGTCATGTATGTCTCGGAGAGATGATCGCCAAATGCATCCGCCGTAACGGCTGTCGGATTGAACATGATTCCCCCCAATTGGATACCGAACAGGCTTCGCATGACAGTATCGCAATGATCCGTGTTGTCTTCGTAAAAGCGACATATCAAGTAATTTGTTCATTTGACCTGTAATTTGAATGTGTTTGCCGCCGCAAGACACTGACCCTAGAAGTGACGGAGCGTCACAATCGCGGCAGTACAGCATGACAGACGGTGGATTTCAGGCTGTCGAGCGGAGCGATTTCACAGATACGACAGATCAATCATGTCAGCCAAGTTGGTGTGTTTTGCCGTGATTATGCGATCTTTGCTGTGCAGCGCATCACGCAGCAGTGTTACACTCGGCGGCCAGGGCGGTCTTGTTGCCCAAGTGCGGTAAAACGAGTTTACACGACTGCCCGTTTTAGCGCCCGTCTTGGCAAGTTTGTTTGATTGATCAGGAATGCGTGCGTCACGGGGCCTTACCACTCTTCTTATCATGGCTTCCTTAGGTTCCGTATTACCCTCTCATTTTCACGTGGCTTCCGGCACAATCTGCCAGAAACCCTGCGCAACTAGGATCGAACTGCCCTATCCCGTTGGCGTCGATGTCCGACCATCTTTTGGAGTGTGGCGCAGGAGTTTCTGGCAGAGTTGTGAGACGTGCTCAAAGTTCAATGACAACCTTGCCCATGGCCTGGCTGCTGGCCAGGCGGGCATAGGCCCCTCCAACCTGATCGAACCCAAACCGTTGGTCATCGATAACAGGTCTGACGTGACCGGCATCAATCATATCAGCCAGTCCTGACAAGATCCCTCCATGCGCCTCTCGCCCGACATCATGCATCATGGGGATCAGCATGAAAACAACATGCAGCGATAGGCCTTTGAAATGCACAGGAGTCAGATCCATTTCAAGCATTGAGACCGTCGACGACACATGTCCGTTGAGCTTGGCCGCCTCAAACGAGTTTGTCATGTTGTCACCGCCTACGGTATCGAAGACCACGTCAAATCCTGTGCCTCCGGTGTGATTGTTAACGTAGTCTTCAACAGTCTCTTCTTTGACATTGATCGGGCGTGCGCCGAGGCTTTCGATCAAAGCCATTTGCGCATCGCGCGTGCCTGTCGCAGACACGTTTGCCCCCATGTGCTTGGCAATCTGCACGGCCAGATGCCCTACGCCGCCCGCGCCGCCTTGGATCAGTACGTTCTGTCCTTTGGCAACACCTGCCCGGGTCAACCCTTCATGCGCCGTAATCCCGACAAGAGGAACCGCGGCCGCCTGTCTCATGGAAAGCGTTTTGGGCTTTTTGGAGATTAAGCGCGCATCAGCATTGATGTACTCCGCCAAACTGCCTTGCAGTTCCATAAGACCGCCTGCGCAGCCCTAAACCTCATCACCTTCAGCGAAATCTGTCACGCCTTCGCCAACAGAATGCACTGTTCCAGCAAAATCCATGCCAAGCACGGCGGGCAATGCGGGCGACAGGGGCAGATCGGTGCCCATGTTACGGATCATAGTGTCGACAGTGTTCACACTGGTGGCGGCCACCTTGACCAAAACATGGCCTGGCGTTGCTGTTGGATCTTCTATCTCTGACGCTGTAAACTCTGCATCGGGTCCGTAGGTCTTGAGGATCATAGCTTTCATCGAAGCACTCCTTTGTGTTGCTTAGCCATGCAGATACAATTCCGATTTTCAGATGAAAGAGAGCGTTCAAGAATTGAGAATTCGGGATTTACTTATAATCAAACGAAGATGCAGCGCAGAACGTCACCGTGTGAAAGGCCGTTTATGACAAGCGCCTTTTCCCGAAAGTGCCATCACGATCCGAAGGTCTTGAACCACAGGGTTCACTACGGCGTATGAAAACCCGTGATCGCGGCCAAAGCTTGCATCACTGCGCTGACTTGGTCGGAGTTTGATGCTGCGCTGTGCGGCGAGGAGAAACGCCCGCTGTCATTGTCAAAATATTGGCCCGAGGCGTCCGAAAACTCGGGGCTTAGGGCGGCGCGGATCAGGATATCGGCACCGATGCTGAGATCATTCCCCGAAACGCCAAAGCCCTCCTTGACCATCTTTGATGCCAAAAGTGAGCCGGGATTGACCGCGACAAAAACAGGGCCCTCGGGCTTTGCCTTTGCCATCGCAGCCGTCCAAATCGTAATGGCGAGCTTGCTTTGCGCATAGGCGTCCATGTCGCCCATCGCTTTAAAGCTTTGCATGGCAGCCACATCAACGGGTGCTTGCGCGGCAGAGGACAGGTTCACAACGCGCCCATCTTTCGGAATGATGGGCAAAAGCTTATGCGTCAGGATGTAGGGCGCGATCGTATTGACATCGAACCGTATGTCTCGGCCAGCTTCTGTTTTCGCCTCAGGCGTCTTTAGGATGCCCGCATTGTTAATCAGCGCATCCAAATGTTCATGATCTGCCAATACCGCGGCGGCCATCGCGTCGACTTCAGCCATATTGCTCAGATCAGCGCGATAGGTCTTTGGATGGCCACCAATGTCTGCTGCCGCGTCGGCAAGCTTTGCGTCACTTCGGCCGTGCAACAAAACGGTGTGCCCGGCTTTGGCCAATTTTCGCGCGGTCAAAAGCCCGATGCCGTCCGTGGCACCTGTTACAAGAATGGTCTTGGTCATGGTTTGATCCTCTAAAGGCTAAATTCTGGAAGCAGATCATCGGCAATCCGTTTCATCGTATCTTCGACGTCTGCATGATTGAAACGCAGGTTCAGGGCGACATGGTTGATGCCTGATGCACGCACCTCTCTTAGGTATTGACGCAAGAATACCGTTCCAGACGCAAAGCCCAGATGGATGGGGCTTGGATCGGTATTTGCGTCAGGCTGCACATCAACATACAGCGATTGGATCACAGGTTTCGGCGGCAAGCCGAGCGCATCAATCCTTGCGCGGTATTCCGATACTACATGTCCTTGCTTTGCCGGATTGCGGGGATAGGTGATCCAGCCGTCGCCATTCTGTGCCACCCAGTTCGGATCCTGGCGTGACCCGCCCGTGATCAGAAGGGGTATTCGACCCGCCACAGGTTTTGGCAGCATATCGATCTCACCTGTCAAAGTGCCTTGGTGTGTTTGCACTTGCGGGTAATCCTCCGCCATGGCGCGGATGTAAGTGACGCTATCGCGAAACCGCGCGCCACGGCTTTCAAACTCCATATTCATGGCGGGGTATTCCTCGGGCCGATCGCCCGAGGCCACCCCCAAAAGAAGCCGACCCCCAGACAGCACATCCACAGAGGCGGCAGATTTGGCGACATGCGCCGGATGGCGCAATGGAAGGATAATCGATGCCACTCCAAGCCCGATCCGTTCGGTCGCGCCAGATAGAAGCCCGAGATAAACGAAAGGATCGAATGTCTGCCCAGCATCGCCGAAGCTCGGCACGTTGAACGGGACATCCCGCAACCAAAGCGAATAATAGCCAAGGTCGTCGGCCAACTGCGCTCGTTGAATATGCCGCTCAAGCGTAGGAGTTGGGCTGTCACCATGGGCTTCAAGCGGTGTCACCAGTCCCAGCGTTAGCTTGCCAGGTTCAAACGCCCGGTGAAAGGCTGCGTTGATTTGTGGAAAACGCTGTGTGCTCTCGTCCAACATATGTGTCCTCAGTACTGTGCAGCCTATGGTGTTTTGCCCGTGCTATGGCGCGCGCCACTCTGGTTTGCGAATATGATCCTGTACGGTGCCAAGCTATGGCATGCTGGTCTCCGCCGCATGGCGTTGCTTTGCTCGAAGTTAGACATTGCTGGCGCTGAATAAACACGGAATAACAGCATTTATAATTCGGGTTTTGGATATAATTCCATGGATACGGACGCGCTGCGCCTGTTTGTACTGGCAGCTGAGAAGCTTAACATCAGCGCCGCTGGTCGAGACCTCGGCCTCGCACCAGCCGTATCAAGTGCACGACTGGCCAAGCTGGAGCAATCTGTGGGCGCAGACCTTTTGCATCGTTCGACGCGCAAAGTATCGCTGTCGTTGGAGGGCGCGGAGTTTCTGCCCTATGCTCGTGAAATCCTGGCTCAGGAAGATGCCGGTTTGGCCGCTCTTGGCAAAGGTGAGGCAGACGTCTCTGGAACGCTCAGATTTGCAGCGCCGAGCACATTTGCACAACTCTACATTGCTCCAATCATCCCAGAGTTCCTTGCCGCGTATCCCGGATTAACGCTGGATTTGCGCCTGTCGGACTCAGAATTTGACCTGATCGAGGGCAGTTTCGATCTGGCTCTCAGAAGCATGGTGCTGGAGGATAGCAGCCTCAAAGGGCGGAAATTGAGCGATGATAAAAGGGTGCTTTGCGCATCGCCCGAGTATTTGGCGCGGCGTCCTGCACCGAAACATCCCGATGATCTCAGACGGCATGATCTGATTGCGTTCAAGGATTTGTCTCCGCGCCAATTGGTGACGAGTGATGGCCGTTCTTCAAGCTTCGATCCGCGAAAGACCAAAAGTCGCCTCATCGTCGATGATGGTCTTAGTCAGAAAGTGGCGACGATGGGCGGCGCGGGTGTATCCATCAACTCACTCTGGAGCGTGCATCATGAGCTGCAATCGGGCGCTCTGGTTCAGGTTTTGCCCGACTGGCGCGCCATGGCCGCCACGGCTCTTTGGCTTGTCTATCCCAAATCAAATGTCGTGTCGGTAAAGGTGCGCGTTTTTATGGATTTTCTTCTGGAGCGCTACAAAGGCGGCCGTGTTTGGAGCCTTTGATCTCCGGGTCAATCCTCGCGTACCCGAAGATTGAACGCATGCAGGTCAGGCAACCGCCAGCCAAGTGTGAACCGCTGTCTCGAGAGGCTAGAAGTTTCCTTAGAATTTGATGCGTTTGAGAGGGCTAACTTGCATACGCCCTTAAGTAGCGCGCCGGCCGGTCAGGCCGCCCTATCGGACGCGCCGCGCGCCGTGAGATAAATGATAGTGCAGGTGAGAGGACAAATATCGAACCAAACCGGCCTCAAGTAGCCGAAGGCGGTAGGCCAGCTAAAGATGGTGCCCAAGAGAGGCATTGAAGCGTTGTTTCAGCCTGTTTCACGCTGTACCAAAAAACAATAAAAACAGATGTTTGTAATGGACAGACCGTCCCAAGCTATTCCATACTGTCCCGTCCTATATTATATGTAGGGGTGGATAAATCGGTGGAGACAGCCATGGCGGCTTCCGCAAAGTTCGCTAACGCGCAACTGAAATCATTTGGCCCCGGCAAATTCAACGATGGCGCTGGGCTTTGGTTCGTAAAACACTCGGACGCCTCCGCCCAATGGGTACTGCGCGTCACTGTCCATGGTCGGCGTCGTGAGATGGGCCTCGGCGGCTATCCTGACGTATCACTGAAGGACGCGCGGACAGCGGCCCAAAAATGGCGATCCATGGCAAAGGCGGGCCAAGACCCAATCAAGCAGAGAGAGAGGGAGCGCCGGGAAGCTGAGCGCAACCTGCACATATTGGGCGACATCGCAGTGGATGCCTTTGAAAGCCGAAAGGCTGAGCTTAAGGACGATGGCACGGCTGGCCGTTGGTTTTCTCCTCTGGAAAATCACGTTCTGCCAAAGCTCGGCAAAGTGCCTGTGGCTGATATCGACCAAATTGATATCAGGAACACGCTTGCGCCGATTTGGCATGTGAAGGCGGACACTGCCCGCAAGGCGATGAACCGTTTGGGCATCTGTCTCAAGCACGCCGCCGCGCTAGGCTTGGATGTAGACTTGCAGGCGGTAGAAAAGGCCAAGGCCCTACTAGGCAAACAACGACACAAGGCAAAGAATGTCCCGGCGCTACACTGGCAGGAGGTGCCGAGCTTCTACGCGTCCCTCGACGACGGTTCAGTCACGCATCTCGCGTTGCGCCTGCTTATCCTGACGGCAGTCCGCTCGCGCCCTCTTCGTTTCATCCACGAGGATCAAATTGATGGCGACGTTTGGACAATCTCAGGCGAGATGATGAAAGGCCGGAAAGACGCCACCGTAGACTTCCGAGTGCCCTTGTCCAGCCAGGCCATGGCAGTCATAGACCAGGCGCGCCCATTGTCACGTGATGGGTTCCTGTTTCCCTCCGTTCGCAAGGGAGTGATTTCAGACGCCACCATGAGCCGTTTCATGGAGCGAAGAGGCATAGAGGCCCGCCCACATGGGTTCCGGTCCGGTTTCCGTGACTGGGTTTCAGAGACGACAAACACGCCCTTCGAAGTTGCTGAGACCGCGCTGGGCCACACGGTGGGCGGCAGCGTTGAGAGGTCTTATCGGCGTACGGATCACCTTGAGCAGAGGCGCGCGCTGATGGAGCGCTGGGCGCAGCAAGTTTCAGGGAATTCTGGTTAATTGATTGGTTTCAGCAGGGTCACAAAATGAAGTATCTCGAGAACTACTGGAAAAAGCTCTGCAACACAAACGATGAGGACCTGCCAGATGTGCATGGCTTGGGCCTAGGTGTTTCTCCAGACGCCCACCGCCTTGCCTTCCTAGGATTGTTTTACGTCGCAGTAATGGAGGCCAAGAAAATTCAAGCGCGCCCACTTGGCCGCCCAGAAAAGGATCCGCTGTTGTCAAAGGACGCCATAAGAGCGTTCGCGCTTTGGCGCATGCGAAATGGGTTCCCCGCTAGGCTCAACGGAAAGATCAGCAACAGAGAAATGATCCGGCTTTACCGCATCGTCGAAGAGTCGATGGATTTGCCAACGGAGGAGCGTTTGTTCCCGGCGGGAAATCTTGAGTCTTCTGTTTCGCGGGGGAAGGGCATCCTTAATATCTCCGACGATTGGCAGTCCGTGGTTTGCGAAAAAATCGACGCAGATTTACCGCAAACGACAGGTGATTAGCGCTCGTTTAGCAAGGTGGCACCAACCTTTCCCGCGGTGCCCCAAGGTTAGCGCAAGCGACAGCGGGGCATCCTTCAGAAACGGAGCCCCAGATGACACAGAAGCCGACAAAATACCTGAACTTCAACGAGCTGCGCACCAAGCTTGGCAACCGAGGCCGCACCTCAATCTATCGCGATATCGATGAAGGCCGTCTGCCTAAACCGATGAAGTTTGGCGCTCGCCTATATTGGGCTGAACGCGAAATTGATGAGATCATGAATGGTCTTGCGGAAGCTGCATAAGAAAACCCAAACCGGACGGGTCCGGAAGGGGCTCAATTCTTTGTAGCAAAAGAAACATACCCTCTTCGTTCCGTCCTTTCAATACGAAAGGCTCGAAAGTGAAACGAACAAAACATATCCAATCAATCAGCGTGTTGCCCACGCATAGCTGCCTTCAGCTTTCCTATTTGCGCAGACGCCACGGCTTGTCAGGCCCGACTGCCCGAGCACTTGCCAGCATCTGCTTTGGAGGTGCTGAACATGGGTAATCAAAACCTCAACAACGCTTGCCTGTCCATCTTAGAGCAAGCCTTACAAAGCGGCACCGATGCAACAACCTGGATTTCTGTTGCCGAGGCCTGGCGACAAGGGCTGTCCGAACATCAAAGAGCAGCAATTGCTTACGCCAGCCTGTCGCGCCTGCCCGATCATGATGCAGAGCTCGTGATCGCAGCGGCCAGTCCACTGGGTTTAAGCGGGGAGGTTTGCCATGACTGACCCCAAGCAACTCACAATCGACCTGGGTGGCAAATGGTACCGGTCCTACGGTGCCGCGCCGTGTCCCGTCTGCCAGCCGGAGCGCCGCAGAGATCAGACCGGCCTGACAATCGGTGCTGGGGGAGACAGGCTCCTCCTGCACTGCAAAAAGTCTGGCTGCGACTTTCGCGATATTCTCGCTGCCGCCGCGATCAGTGCGGACCACTTTGAACCTGACCCTGAGGCCCTGCGCCAGATGGAGGCAGAGCGCGAGGCGCAGGCTCAACAGAAGTTGGCCCGTGCTCGATCCATCTGGGAGCATGCTCAGCCCATTCACGGCACCCATGGCGAACACTACCTCAGGGCGCGCGGTATCACTTGCGCCCTTCCGGGCAGTCTGCGTTGGCTTCCTGACACGTATCACGGTCCGAGCGGTTCTTACTGTGGTGCCATGGTCGCCAATGTATCCTCCGGGGGCGTCCATCGGACTTTCTTTGACAAGAAAGGTGCGCGGCTCACCAAGTCAGCGAAGATGATGTTTGGTCCCTGCAGTGGCGGCGCTGTGCATCTCTCAGAAGGCCCAGGACCGCTTGTGGTGTGTGAAGGCATTGAGACGGGCCTGACCCTATTGTGCAACCTCGTTAGAGGTCCTTCAACAGTTTGGGCAGCCTTGTCCACCAGTGGCATGCGGGCTCTGAACTTACCTGCCGAGACGCACGATTTGATCGTTGCACCTGATGGCGATGATCCGGGCCGCGCCGCTGCAAGTGCTCTTGCAACCCGTGCAGCGGCGCTGGGGTGGAAGGTGTCACTGATGCACGCACCGGAAGGTCAGGACTTCAATGATGTTCTGATGATCGGGGTAGCGGCATGACGCAGGTGATTGACCTCTATACATACGAGGATGGTGGCGTCAGCGTGACTGTCTGGGCAAATGACTTTCGGGATGCGGGCTGGGAGGCAGCGGTTCTGCCGACGATGAGCGAAGCGATAAAGTTCGCGAAAAAGTATGCGCAAATCCACGGCGCTGAGATCCATGGAGCAGAGATCCTCGAATTCCCAATTCAAGGAGGCGCGACATGACAGATGTGTTTAATCCCTCGCCCTCAGTTGTGCCGTTTGACCCAACCGGGCAGTGGCCAAGTCCAGACTTGACGCTTTTACAGCCCCAGAGGCCACCCGCTCCGATCATGAGCGACGGAGATTTCGATATGGTGTTCGGTCCATGGGCGAGCTGGTTGCGGAATGCGGCAGATGCCAAGGGTGCGCCAGTGGATTACGTCATGCTGGCGCTGCTCTCCGCAGCAGGTGCAGCTATCGGCAACACGCGCTGGGTCAGCCCTTGGGCGGGGTGGTCTGAGCCGCCCATCATCTGGGCAATGTGTGTCGGAGACCCATCCAGTGGGAAATCCCCGGCCCTCGATGCCGTTCTTGACCCGGTTCGTGAACTCGAAAGAGACCTGACCGAAGAGTATAAATGCGCCAGGTCAGAATGGGACGCCAAAGACGAATTGGCGCGCCTTTCGGCCACCGCTTGGCGGGCTGAGGCAAAGGCAGCGATTGCAGAAGGCAAGGACGCCCCGGCTAAGCCTGACAGCGCAGATGCGGGCCCCGTGCCAATTCGGGCTCGGGTCCGCATTTCAGATGCCACGACGGAAAAGGTGGCGGAATTGATTTCTCAGAACTGGCGCGGTCTTCTTTTATCACGAGACGAGCTTGCTGGTTGGCTCGGCGGTATGGACCGTTACAGCAACGGTGGTGATCGCCCGTTTTGGCTGGAGAGCTACGGAGGGCGGGCGTTTACGATTGATCGGAAAGCCAACCCTGAGCCGATTATCATTGACCGCCTTTCGGTGGCCATCCTGGGCGGAACGCAGCCAGACAAGTTGGAGAGCCTTCTAGTTAAATCGGATGATGATGGGATGCTTGCGCGTTTCGCCGTGGTTTACCCTGATCCGCGTCCTGTATCGCGTCCATCTACTGACGTTGACGGCGAGAAGGTCGAAAGCGCGTTGCGTCGTTTGAGATCCCTGAACCCTGCAGTAGACGATGCAGGCGAGCGCCGCCCTTTCTTTGTGAACCTTACCGATGGCGCTGCGGATGTGTTCGACCAGTTTCGAACGCAGTGCCAAAAATGGGAGGCGGATGCGACAGGTCCGTTCAAAGGTCACATTGGGAAGCTGCCCGGCATGGCCCTGCGCATGTCCTGTATCTTGGCTCACCTGGATTGGGCGGCAAGCGAGAACGCGATCCATGTGGACGGCATTTCCGAAGCACATATTGGTCGCGCCTGCCACTTGGTTGGCGAGCATCTACGTCTTCACGCGTATAGGGCCTATGGCACCGCTAAACCGTCACCTGAAGTCCATGGCGCGCGCATCATTGCCACCATCATTCGCGACGACGGGCTGTCCCTCTTCAAGGTTCGAGACATTCAGAACCGTCAGCGCAGCGGGCTGATGACAGCGGGCGCGATCAAGGCCGCGCTTGGTGTCTTAATGGATGCGGACGTTCTCCGTGAAGTCCGGACAGACACGGGCGGGCGTCGATCCATTGATTACGCCGTGAACCCCAAGCTGGAGGTGACGAAATGAGCCGATGGTTAGCCTTTGCTCAAAAAGCCGAAGTGATTTCAGAAACACTCCCAGCAAGCCAGCAAGAACCATCAAAAAGGGGTGTTGAGCCGCATCGAGAGGACTTTTTGCTGGTTTCTAATGGCTTGCTGGGTGGGTTTTCAAAAGAAGGTGCGAGGCGGGCCATAAACGAGGTCCAGCCAGATCCACCCGGCGGTTCAGTCCAGAAAAGATCAGTCAGCCCTTACGGCACTTCCACCGGTGGTCGCCCACTCACTTGGACGGGCAAGGTCAAGAGCCTCGCCGCTTGGCGGGAAATAACTGAATGGGAAAGGCACGGACCGGATGGAAAACACTTCAGCGGTGAAAAAATGACTTGGGAGGAGAAGCCATGAGCGACCACCGCAATAACGGCACCAATACGGATGAGCGCAATTCAGATGGAACATTTGCAGCGGGCAATTCTGGTCGTCCCAAAGGTGCTCGCCACAAGGTCACTCGTGCCGTTGAGGCCTTGCTGGAGGGCCAAGCTGAGGAGCTGACGCAATCGGCCATCGACGCTGCATTGAGCGGTGACACAGTTGCTTTGCGTCTTTGCTTGGAACGCATTGCCCCCGCGCGGAAAGACACACCAGTCCAATTCGACTTGCCGCCTATGTCCAGCCCTGACGACGCCGCAATGGCCGCGCAGAGCGTCTTGCAGGCTGTCGCGGAGGGAAACGTAACCCTTCTTGAGGGTGCAACCTTGATGGGGCTGATCGACAGTTACCGGCGCACCCTCGAGTTGACCGAAATCGAGCAACGCATCTCAGCATTGGAGACAGCAAATGAGTAGTCAGAAAACTCGCGTTGATAGGCTGGAAAAGAACCAGCCTGAGGCCCCAGAAGAAATTGTGATCGAACAGTTTTACGTCACGCCAGGTGGCGATCTAAACGGCGTTCTTTCCGCGATTTCAATGCCGGGTGTCCATGTGCATCGCAGGGAAAATGAAACAGAAGGCGAGTTCCGCGAGCGCGCGCAGGAAGAAAAAATCAAAGCAGCAGAAATGAAGAAAAGGTTAGGTTTATGACAAATCAAAATACAGGCATTCAAGAAGTCCAAATGCCGGACGGCACGATCCGGGAATTCCCACGCAATATGGCAGACAGCGATATCGAGCGCGTGATCCGTGAGCAGTACTACGGCAATGCCCAAACACCGGCTAAAGCTCAACGGGAGGGGGGTGATCCCGAAGTTGATGCTCTGATCCGAGAGCTAGAAGGACACAGTTCAGGCGGCGATGCTATGCAAGCCGCGCTTGCGGAACGTGAACGGCGCAAGCACATGCAGGCCGCGCACGTAGAGCTTGCCAAGCGCAAATTGGCAGAAAAGCGGCAACAGCCACAAACCGAGCGCACTCTTGGCCACCGCATCTATGACAACATCATCGGCGACCCGAATGACGGTGTTATGTCCACGGGCGAGAAAGTCGGAACCTTTCTCAATCGTGCCGGTGAAAGCCTGACACTGGGCTTGGTGGGTGATGAGGCGTCCGCTTGGTATGATGCCAATGTGCCCAATGGGCTCAAACCTCTGCCATTGAGGTTTGGGGGCGGCAGCTACGAAGAGCGGCGAGACCATTATCGAGAACAGCAGGACCAACTGCAGCAAGAAAACCCGGTTGCGTCTGTCGCGGCGGACCTCCTGCCAATCGTCATTCCCGGTGCTGGCATCGCTAACACTGCAGTACGCACTGGCAACATGGCGAGAGCCATCCCTCAGGGCGCGGCTGTCGCAGGCACGCAGGCAGGGTTGTTGGGCTTCATGGAGGGCGAGAACAGCTTTGATGAGCGCCTGTCAGAGGGCGCTGAGAGCGGTTTGCTGGGCCTCCTAGGCGGTGCAGCCCTGACACCCGTTATACGGGGCGCACAGCGGCTCGCAGACTCCCGAGCAACCAAAGCGGCCATGAAGCCGATCCTTGCCGCGACACGGTCTGTTGATGACCTTCAGAACGAAGCGTCTGGGCTCTACGCAGCGGGCCGTGCACGTGGCACGATCCTGTCACCGGAGGATGGTCGTAATCTTGCCAATGATGTCCGTACCGCGCTGAAAGATGAAGGCGTGATGCGGTCAACCGGCTCACTCATCACACGCGACCCAGACGCCAAGCGCATCCTTGATGAACTGGATGACCTTGCTGAGTTTGGCCTTGATGGGTCACAGGTGAAACCAATCCGAGAGTTCTTCACGGCTGCTGCGTCGGATACAAACCCGGCCCGTGCACGGATTGGCAAAATCATGCTGCGCAAGTTCGACGATGCCGTTGCAAGGAACGCGCCCGAGTTTGCAGAGGGCGACAAAATCTATGGGCGTGCGAAAAGGCTAAGGGAACTGGATCAAATGGTGGACCTGGCCGACACGTCAGACAGCGCCAACGCCCTTCGTCGTGAATTCCAAAAGGCAGACCGCAAGCAAATCCGGGGCCAGTCACGCGGGATGAGCGAAGGTGATATCGAGGCGATGCAGCGAGTGGCACGAGGAACACCTTTTGAGCGCTCTGCAAGAAAGGTCGGTTCTCTTGCCCCCAGCAGCCTCAGCGGAGCCATGTTCAACGGCGCACCGCCGATTGTAGCCGCAGCTATGGCGGGCAATCCGGCGCTAGGGATGGCCGTGGCAGGCGGCATGATGGGAACGGGCCTGCTAGGACGCTTAGCAGCCAAAAGCGCTCAGCGGGGCAACTTGGACGCCGCAAGGGCGGCTATCTCAACGGGCCAGCGGCTGCCGCAAGTTCAAAGCAGGCATCATGATTCGATTGCGGGCGGGTTGCTTGGTCTCATCGGGCGGGGTGCTGGGTCGTACTAAAAGAGAGCGAAATGCAGCAGCGCCAACAGCCCGTAGCCAAACGCGCCTGCCACAATCATGACCGGCGCAAGCGCAAGGCTGTCTGCCACGCCCTCAAGCCGCTCTGGGCTGGCCCTAGGGTAAACTAAGGGTGCTGCCTTGCGTACACCCCAGTCCACGGCGTCACCCCAGCACAAGAGGCTGTTCCATGCGAAGAGGGCAAAGAGAACCAATCCGCCGACAATCGTGACTGCCACGTAGGGCGCAGAGACAACAAGAAAGAGCGTTTCAAACATGACCAACAGGTATGAAGCCCAAGGCTATGACGCAAGTGGCAAGCTGTTCCTGGCAACCATCGAAAGAGAGTACTGCGCGCTTCCCGAAATCAACACACTGGATGAATACGCGCACCTCAAGCAGCAGTTGGTGGAAATGCGGTCCAGAGGGGGAGACTATCATCCCGGCACGTTTGGCATGGAGTTCGCGTTGCTGATGCGGCTCAACGAGTATTGCCGGATGATCGGTGTGCCGGATTTGTCGATGCCTGGAGAGGATGGTCAGGGCCTTACAAATCTAACTGCTTCGCATCAATAATCTTATCTCACTGCGCTGATGATCCCTGGTGCAGGGCTTTGCGGTCCACTCCAATACTTTGGCCAGCACCAACTCTTTGAAGTCACATACGAGACCGCTTTGCAACGAGAGTCGGCCATGCAAATTTCTTGGCATTTTTTCAAACTGACCCCTCGATGTCCATTTTGAGTCAGGTCACGGCCCGCGATATCCACTCCAGTCAAAACTTGCATCTTGGGTGCCGGAGAAGCTGCTTCGCAGCTTTCGACCATCTCTCGCACACGCAAATCTCTGATGGTTTGCTCGAAACCCCAGAACGCGTTCCCGCTGGGCGTATACACTTTTGCACCTATGGTTCGCGCACCAAGTAGACGATTTGCGGCGCTATTGGAGACTTTTAGGAATATCCGTGTCCGAGCGTCGTTGCGGTTGAGGATTTCATAGTCGTCTATGCGGTGGTCTACTCCGTCTACGACCAGGGCTAACCAGCCAAACAAGGCTAACTCCGGTTCATGGAGAACGGCGTAAGCCATAAGGCCATCGCTACAGAACAGCGTCATTTCATTTTTCCCAAAAAGGGAGTCGTGAACCATGTGAAGCGCGACTTTGCCGTTTAGGTTTCGGTATTCCATTCTTTCGTTAAAAACCGAGCCCGTTGTTACCCTCCAGCGCTGCAAAAGTTCCTTGCTGACCCAAGTAATTCGGTCGGCAGGAGTGGTGGACATTTGCTCGAACAGCTCAACTTCTACATTCTGTCGATCAAGCAATCCAATCACGTCTGAAGCCAATCGTTGAGCAATGTCTATCCCAACATGTGCCTCAACCGTGCCGCTAGGATCAGAAAACTGATGTACGCCGATCCTGCCGTTCTCTGCTAGGTATCGCAAGTCAGCGCCCAGAAATGCAATCACGCAAGCAGAAGCGCATACTGCATCTGGGTTGTCCGCTGTTCCCACTTGTGCACTTACAATTTCACTTCTCGCTTCTAAAAGCTTTGCGACATCTAATGCCTCCAAAAGACTGCCACCGGGGCTGTCCAGCAAAATGAGGATATCACTCATCTGAACATCTTCATATCCAGAGAGAACTGAGCGTAGCCTGTCCGCGTCGCCTTCAACAATCGGTCCGGCTAGAGTGATGGTAAGGTTGGCTGGCAAAAATGGCCTAAGGTCGCTGTACTCAGCTTCTATGGTTAGTGCACCCAACGGGTTGGCCGCGAAAAGGGAAGCTAGCAGAAGAAAAAAGCGCATCGGCAATCCAGTTTTTACTGGGCCTATTTTCATGCTTATTCGTTAAATTTCAACCGCGCGCCAGTACCAACACCGTTGGTTATCTCAACGTGATGCCTTTCAAAAGCAGCGACTATTTTAGCAACGGTTTGTTCGCTTGCATTTCCCGACTTCTCAAAGAGGTGAACGGTAGAAAATGCGACGCCAGCTTGTTCGGCCAATTCGCGGACTGACCACTTCAAGATTGCGCGCGCTGCTCGATTTGCTTCAGGAGTTAGTTTTGCCATCTTTGCTCTTTTCGATACAAGTGTATTGACAGCTACGTGTGTAGTGAATAAATACAAGTGTATCGAAACACGCAGATGAGTTCAACGACATGTTCAATAAATCCTCCATCATGACCCGCGCCTGGGAAATCGTTCGCAACAACTTCGGCGGCAACGTTACCCGGCACACATTGCGCCTTGCGCTTCAAGACGCTTGGTTTGAGGCGAAAGCAGCGATCAAGCGTGCCACGGAAAGCGATGAAGTCAGAACCCTCAAGGAAGCCATTCTCTGCATTGAGTGCAAAAGCCGACTGACTGAGCGCGACTATGAGGAACTGCGCAGCCTTCGCGCCGCGCTGGGCATCGCTCAGAAACGCGCCTTGATCGAAAGCGCTAAAGGACGGTTTGCATCCGTCGTGTTCATCAAGAAGGACGGCAGCCAGCGTGAGATGCGCGTGCAGCCCGCCAAGCTCAAATTCCATGTGAAGGGCAGCGCTGCCTCAGAAGCCGCTCAGCTCGCCGTTGAGACCCGCAAAGCACGCCACCCGCACTTGCTGCCTGTGTGGGACGTGGAGGCCTCAGCGCCCCGTTCTGTGAACCTCGCCACAGTCAGCCGTATCGCCGTTGACGGGGCCGTTCAAGAGTACCGCGTTTGAAAAACAATCAAGAAATCGGAGAAGAGCACATGAAGGACAACACGGAAGAACTCGCAAGCGGCCCGCTAACGCGCGACCAGATGCAAACCGAGGCACTGACCATTGAGACTTTGCTGGATGCAGTGATGGCGGTCTACGGCAGCTTTGACCAAACCGAGATGATCGAGCTTGTGGAGATGGCGCAAAAGAGGGCCAAGCGCCTCAACACAGCTTTGGACAGTGTCTACGTTCGGGAGGACGCGGCATGAGCATTGATAACAACACTTCGCAACTTGACCGGGTCAATGCGCTTGAAAGCCAGCTCACCGATGTGGAAGGTCTTGTTGCTGCTCTGGAAATCGTCTCATGGGAGTTCTGCCAGGAAACCATTCAGGACCGAAAGCTGAACAGCCTCAGAAGCGCAGTGATTGCTCTCAGCTCTTCTCTGGACCGGGTTGTGCGCGAAGGCCCGCACTATGCAGACCGCAAAGAAAGCACCACCGAACAGTCTCAGGAGCAAGCGGCAGCCTGAGGCGCTGGGGGGCGCTTTAACCGACAATCAATGACCAAAGCGCTCCCCGCATGAATGTCTACCAACGCAATAGAAGCTGGTCCGACCAGTTCCTGCCCGACATCAAACGGATTGTCGGGCGGCATCTTTTGGAGGTCTCGCCAGATCCACTCGACTGGCACCAGGCCACCGACCTCATGATGCTAGACGCCCGCGACATGCGCATTGCTGCACGAGTGCGCAGGCAGGGATATGCCGCTACCTATCCCCACCAGTTTACCATCCGCTCCAAGCTGCCCTCTGGCGCAGAGACTGAGCTTTCCAAGATTGTGAACGGCAAAGGTGACTGGCTGTTCTACGGCCATGCAAACGCGTCTCAGACCGCGATTGAGAGCTGGCAGTTGATCGACCTACGGGCATTCCGCGCTGGGCTTATCAGAAAGGGTGCGCAGGGCCTCACGTGGGGCAACAAGCGCAATGCGGATGGCACGACGTTCACCTGGTTTTATACGCGCAGCTTTCCCAGTGAGCCGCCTTTGGTGGTCAGCAGGGGGTGAAGATTTTAGATTCTTTTTGAGGTTCATCGTGCTAGTGTCAGCGAATCATTCGGCTAGGGACCTTCGAAATGGCTGACAGACTCTCTGAACTTAAGAGCCTAGGCTTCAATCAATCAGACGATTACCCCGTGGAAGGAGCTTCAGCCGCTTTTGGTGGTGCAGACACTTTCGGCGGCTACGGCGAATTCACACCAATAAGCATTACAACTAAGACAAAGCTCCAAGATGCCGACATGGAACGAGGTAAACCTCGAAATCGAGAGAACTGAGAACGAGAGTCCTTGTGACTTCGTGCGGCAAAAGTATCTCAGAAAACTGCAGGATCGGGTACAGCGCACGGTAATCGCCTACTACTCCGGCTGGCTTCAAAAGAAGAGCCCTGATGGAAGGCCTCACCCAGAAGCTGCAATAACTGATCTCGACATGAACGGTTTCATGGCAGTCGTACATAACGTCGACCGAAACCGCGGACTTGACTTAATGCTTCACACTCCTGGCGGAGGTACAGAAGCCACTCGTGCGCTGGTTGAGTATATATATAAAATGTTTGGGCATGATATCAGGGTCATTGTTCCTCACATGGCAATGTCGGCCGGAACAATGATTGCATGTGCGGCGAAAAAAAATTGTTCTAGGAAAACACTCATCCTTAGGGCCAACCGACCCGCAAGTAAGGGGTCATCCCGCAATGGGTGTTTTGGCTGAAGTTGAGCGCGCGCTCGAAGAGATAAGAAAGGATCCTGTAAAGCAAGCTTTGTATCAACATATCTTTTCGAAGTATCCGCCAGCTTTTGTTCTTGATTGCGAACGTCAAGTTATGGGGTCTGCTGAGATGGTAGAAAGATGGCTTAGGGAAAATATGCTTGCTGACAGGCCGGATCCGATCAGTGCTGCAAAAAAAGCGCGCCAAGGGCTGATGGACTACGAGGGCACAACTGAACACGCTCACCACTTCATGATCGACAAGTGTGCGGAACTGGGCTTGGAAGTTGTGCCTTTAGAGGCGGACCAGGATCTTCAAGAGGACATCTTAAGTGTCCATCATGCATTCGTAGCAACTTTTGCGCACACCGATGCTTTAAAGATCATTGAAAACGGCAACGGACAGAACTGGGTGGTCACAAACTAGAAGCGCCCGTCAATTATACTAACGGGGAGCAGCGAAACGAAAAAGGTGTGCAAAAGGGTGGATAAACAGGGCAGCTGAAATGCCAATTATCTGATTTAAAATGAAAAAAGTGAAGTCAGTGGTGCCCAGGAGAGGACTCGAACCTCCACGTCCATACGGACACTAGCACCTGAAGCTAGCGCGTCTACCAATTCCGCCACCTGGGCAGGTCACGTGGACAAGGCGTTTATCCCTGGCCCTCGGGGCTGTCAACTTGGAATACCGTGGCGCTTGCTGTGAGGTGCCTTTGCTTGCCGGACAGGCCGTGACGCCTACTTTGCAGTGACGGAAATTGGCGAATTGGAACAAGCTCACATGGCGCAGATTGCAACCCTCTTTGGTGGCTCAGGTTTTGTTGGCAGCTATATTGCCCGCGGTCTCATCGCCCGCGGATGGCATGTGCGTTTGGCATCGCGTAACCCGGACGCATCCGCGCTGGTTTCCGAGGACGGCGTGACGCCGGTCACGTGCGATATCAATGATGATGCCGCTGTGCGCCGCGCGATGGATGGGGCCGAGGCTGTGGTCAACTGCGTGGGCACGTTCGACAAATCAGGCGCAAATGGGTTTCAAGCCATTCAAAACGAAGGTGCGGCGCGTATCGGCCGCGTGGCGGCGGATCTTGCAGTGCCCCGGTTTGTGCATTTGTCTGCCATCGGGGCGGATCCACATTCCCCAACGCTTTATGGTCAGAGCAAAGGACAGGGCGAGGCGGCGATCCTTGCCGCCTTCCCAAAGGCCACAATCCTGCGCCCATCCGTGATCTTCGGGCCTGAGGATCAATTCTTTAACCGCTTCGCCGCGATGTCACGGTTCAACCCTGTTCTTCCTGTCGTGGGGGTAGAGACAAAATTTCAACCGGTCTATGTGGGTGATGTTGCGCAAGCCGCAGAAAAGGCAGTTGTCGGAGACGCGGCCACAGGCATTTACGAGCTGGGCGGGCCTGAGGCCAAGAGCTTTGGCGATCTAATGAAACTCATGCTTGAGGTGTTGGATCGCAAGCGATTGATCGTCAACATCCCGTTCCCGATTGCGCACCTCATGGGCGTTGGTATGGAACTGGGCCAGACCCTCACAGCCGGCTTTTTGCCCGCGCAAATCACTCAGGATCAGGTCAAAAGTCTGCGGTCTGACAATGTCGTCAGCCCTGAGGCACAGACGCTCGAAACCCTGGGTATAACGCCGACACCTATGTTGGATATTTTGCCAGGCTACTTGCGCTAAGTATATGCGATAAAAAGCAAAATGAGGCCCAAGATCACGCGGTATATGACGTAGGGTGTAAAGCTGACCGATTGCAAAAGCCGCATCATGAGGACAAGCGCAAAGAGCGCCGCGACAAAGGAAATGACAGCAGCAACCGCGCCTTCAATCAGAACTTGTCGATCCGCGTTGTAGAAGGCCTCTCCGGCCACCAAAGCACCACTTGCGATGATCGTGGGCACAGACATCAGCATCGAAAGCTTGGCCGCATCATGCCGGTTGTAGCCGAGAAACCGCGCCCCGGTGATGGTGATGCCAGACCGCGACGTGCCAGGAATAAGCGCAATCGCCTGCCAAACGCCAACAACCATTGCATCGGTCAGCCCGAAATCGCCTTGTGTCTTGCGTGTTTCGCCGAATTGATCCGCCCAGTAAAGCACGATCCCGAACACCAGCATCGCCCAGCCAATAACGGCCACGGAGCGCAGGTTTTCGTAAAGCCCAGTCACTTTGAGCAAGATACCGAGGGCAATCACCGGGATGCATGTAATCAGCAGCAAAAGCGCGAGCTTTGCGCCCTCCGTGTCCGCCCGGCCCATAAGCAGCCGAGGCAACCCGCCAAAAGCGAGCCTCATATCCGTTCGGAAATACAGCACCACGGCCGCAAGCGAGCCCACATGCACGGCCACATCGAGCGCATAGCCCTTATCTTCTAAATTCGTCAGTTTGGGCAGCAAGACCAGATGACCGGACGATGAAATCGGAAGAAACTCCGTCAACCCCTGGATCACAGCGATAAGGAAAATGTGCAGAAGGGGCATAAGAAGGCCGGATCCGATCAATGCGGTGTTGGCGTATGCTATACCTGTTTGAAGAGGTACGGAAAGTTTGCTTTTCTTGCATCGGCTTGAATAAGCATCAGAAGACACACCAAGATCAATTTGCAAGCGCAACTGAAACCCAAAAGCGCGAACGGGCCTTAACCGCCGACACAAGTCTTCATTTTGCGCTTTGGCACAAACCGGACATACTCCTCGGAAATTTGGGGAGAATCACAATGAAAAAAATTTGTTTGTCGGCCACTCTGGCCATTGCCACACTTTTTGCAGCACCCGTTAGCGCAGGCCAATGTGGCGCCAATTACTGCTGGGGCGCTGTTGCGTTCAATCCAAACACAGGCGCTTACGGATATGCCTACAGCTATTTCTCCGAAAGCGATGCCTATAACGCCGCGCAGGATGGCTGTGGCTACAATTGCTCCGAGGTCAAGACGTTCGCCAACCAATGCGGTGCGGCGGCGATTGGATCAAATGGCGGTTTTGGCTGGGGTTTGGGCCCGAGCCGTGGCGCGGCGGAAAACATCGCCATGTCTTACTGCAACAACTACGATTACGGGTGTCAGGTTCTCGTTTGGTCCTGTTCGCCGTAACACAACACACATCTGGGCCTGATCACATCGGCACCTCTTGCCAGACGCGGCGCTGAGGGCTAGCCAAATTGCATGGCCCAGAAACCTCCAGCCAAAAAGAAAACCACGCGCGCCAAAACCAAACGCAAAGCGCGTGGTGGCCCGGTGCGCCGCGTTGTGCGTTGGGCCTTTGCTTGGTCTTTTCGGCTTGGGGTTCTGGTCACTATCACGGCCGTTTTGGTGATCACCGCGCATTCCGTTATGACACCGCCCAAAACCTACTACATGCGCCAAGAGGCCAAGCGCCTGGGTGAGATCGATTATGTCTGGGTCAGTTACGAAGAGATCGCCCCGGTTATGGCGCGCGCTGTCGTGGCGGCCGAGGATGCCAATTTCTGTAATCACTGGGGTTTTGATATGGCCGCGATCCGCGACGCGATTGAGGCGGGCGGCAATCGCGGGGCCTCCACCATCAGTCAGCAAACCGTTAAGAACGTCTATCTATGGCACGGTCGCAGTTGGGCCCGCAAAGCGCTTGAGGCGCTTATCACCCCGGTGGTTGAGGTGGTCTGGTCGAAACAGCGCATTGTTGAGGTTTATATGAACATCGCTGAATTCGACGAAGGCGTGTTTGGCGTTGAGGCCGCGGCGCATCACTATTTCGGCGTCGGACCAGATGACCTGACCGCTCAGCAGGCTGCGCAACTCGCCGCTGTCCTGCCCAACCCCAAAAACCGATCCGCCTCGCGCCCCACATCAACACTTCGAAAACGGGCCGCGTCTATCCGTGACGGGGCGGCCACGATCCGCCGTGATGGTCGCGCAGAGTGTTTCGAGGATTGAACCCGCGCGCCAATCGGGGCATCAAAGTTGGGATATTACCCGTGAAAGTTGCCCTGCAATGGCCAAATTGTATCATGTTCCCCTTTCCCCCTTTTGCCGCAAGGTGCGCCTCGTGCTTGCCGAAAAGCGCATTGAGGTCGAACTGATCGAAGAACGCTATTGGGAGGCGCAGCCTGAGTTCCTCCGCCGCAATCCAGCGGGCAAAGTCCCCGTTCTGCGGTTTGAAGATCGCGTGATGTCTGAAAGCACGCCGATTTGCGAATACATCGAAGAACGCTTTCCCGAGCCGCCGCTCATGCCCAAAAGTGCCGATGCCCGGTTTGAAGTCCGCCGCCTCGTGGCCTGGTTTGATGACAAATTCCATGCCGAAGTGACGTCAAAACTCCTTTACGAGCGCGTCAATAAAAAGGTCATGAAACAGGGCTTTCCTGACAGCGGAAATGTCAAATCCGGAGCCAAGGCGATTAAGTTTCACCTTGATTACATGGCCTGGCTGCTCGACCGCCGCCGTTGGCTTGCCGGGGATGCGATGAGCATGGCCGACTTCGCCGCCGCTGCACATCTGAGCAGTTTGGACTATATTAGCGATGTTGATTGGAACCGGTCCGACGTTGTGAAAGATTGGTATGCCAAAATAAAGTCACGCCCAGCCTTCCGGGCCATCCTCGCCGATCAGGTGCCAGGGTTCCCGCCGCCAGCCCATTATGCAGACCTCGATTTCTGATACCCCCGCGCTCACTCCTGCGAAAACAGATGGTCTCAAGGCCAGGCTGGTCTCGCGCGCGAAGGAAGAAGGCTTCGATCTTGCCCGGATCTGTCGGCCTTGGGATGTGCCTGATGTGCCGGCTCGACTGAAAGACTTCCTCGAAAACGGGTATCAGGGCCAAATGAATTGGCTGGCCGAGCGCAGCCATTGGCGCTCCAACCCCGCCGCTCTGTGGCCCGAGGCGCGATCGGTGATAATGCTGGGCGAAAGCTACACGCCTAAAGATCATCCATTGGCCGCGCTTGAGCATCCTGAGCACGGTAATGTTTCGGTTTATGCCCGCCACAAAGACTATCACGACATTACAAAAAAGCGTCTCAAACGCCTCGCGCGTTGGCTGATCGAACAATCGGGCGGTGAGGTGAAAGTATTCGTCGATACCGCACCTGTGCCTGAGAAGCCCTTGGGTCAGGCGGCGGGCCTCGGCTGGCAAGGCAAACATACCAATCTTGTCAGCCGCGATCTGGGCAACTGGTTCTTCATCGGATCGGTATTCACCACGCTAGAATTAGACACTGATACACCGGAAAAAGACCATTGCGGCAATTGTAGAGCCTGTTTGGATGCTTGTCCCACTGATGCGTTCCCCGCGCCCTACAAGCTTGATGCCCGTCGCTGCATTTCCTACCTGACCATCGAACACAAGGGTCCTGTGGATGAAGAGTTGCGCCCCAAACTCGGCAACCGCATTTATGGTTGTGATGATTGCCTTGCCGCCTGCCCATGGAACAAATTCGCCGTCGCCGCGCGAGAGGTGCGCTATCACGCCCGCGACGATCTGAAATTCCCCGCACTGGCAGAGCTGGCAGCACTTGATGATGCCGGGTTTCGCGCGAAGTTCTCTGGCAGCCCGATCAAGCGCATCGGCCGCGACCGCTTCGTGCGCAACGTGCTCTACGCAATCGGGAATTCTGGGTCTCAGCGTCTGTTGCCGGTGGCGCAGATGCTCACAAATGACCCCGACCCGACCGTCGCCGATGCCGCGCGCTGGGCCGCGTCGCGTTTGCGCGGCTGAATTGTCTGGACCCGCGCGCATTTCCCGCTAAACCGCTTGAAATGAAGCGTGAAAGGGGCGGCCATGGCGCTGTTGCTAGGGGTTGATACCGGCGGAACCTACACCGACGCCGTGATCATCGAGGACGAGAAAACCGTCATTGCCAGCGCAAAGTCGCTAACCACGCGCGAAGACCTCGCCATCGGCATTGGCAAGGCAGTGGATGCGGTTTTGGCGGAAAGCGGAGTGACACCCTCCGCCATCGGCATGGCCTCGCTCTCCACCACGCTTGCCACCAACGCTTTGGTCGAAGGTCAGGGCGAACGGGTGGGCCTCGTCTATATCGGCTTTCGTGAACAGGATCTCGGCACCCATGGGCTCAATGAGGCGCTGGGCACCGACCCCGCCATCGTTATCTCTGGCGGTCATAACCACGCGGGTTCTGAGGCCAAGCCACTTGACGTTGAGGCGCTTTTGGCCTGGTTAGACACTGATCTCGGCGTTTCCGGTTTTGCCGTTGCCTCTCAATTCGCCACCCGGAACCCTGCCCATGAACTCACCGCCGCCAATCTCATCCGCGAAAAAACAGGGCGGCCTGTCTCCCTTTCTCATCACCTGTCGGCCAAACTCAACGGGCCCAAACGCGCGCTCACGGCCGTGCTCAATGCACGCCTCATCGGCATGATCGCCCGCCTGATCAACCGTGCCGAAGGCAAGCTGCGCGATCTTGGGATCGACGCGCCTTTGATGGTGGTGCGCGGGGACGGGGCGCTCATCTCTGCCGATCAGGCCCGGGAGCGCCCGATTGAAACGATCCTCAGCGGCCCGGCGGCGAGCATTGTGGGTGCGCGTTGGATGACAGGTGCCGATCACGCCCTCGTCTCCGACATCGGCGGAACCACCACAGATGTGGCTCTATTGCGGGACGGAAAACCCAAAATAGACCCTGCTGGCGCCCGCGTTGGCCCTTGGCGCACGATGGTGGAAGCGGTTGCCATGCGCACCACGGGCCTTGGCGGCGATAGTGAGGTGCACGTGATCGATGAAGGCCTTATTGGCGGCGTTACTCTCGGCCCTCGTCGTGTTTTGCCTGTCAGCCTCATCGCGTCTGAGGCCCCTGACATTGTCCACGCCATGCTGGATGACCAATTGCGCAGTGACACACCGGGCGAGCATGACACCCGTTTTGTGCGCGCCGTACCTGGCGTTGATGCCGGTGATCTTGCGCCCAAGGATGCGGCCCTTTTGGATCGCATCGGTGATCAGGTCTCCCCACTCTCGAAAATCCTCAAGAACCGTCTCGAAACCGCCGCGCTGCGCCGCCTTGTGGCGCGCGGGCTGGTACAGGTTTCCGGCGTCACCCCATCGGATGCCAGTCATGCCCTCGGCCGCGTTGACGCCTGGGACAATGACGCCGCGCGCAAGGCCATTGACCTCATCGCGCGCAAGCGTACCGGCAGCGGCGATATGCTGGCCACAAGCACGGATAAAATGGCGCAGATGATCATTGACCAACTCACGCATCAGACCTCTTTGGCGTTGTTAGAAACTGCTTTTGCGGAAGAGGACGTGGATTTTGGCCTCTCCCCTACCGCGCTTGCCGAACATGTCTTGACGCAAAAAGGCCTTTCCAACCATCGCGGCCTGATCCGTATTGATACGGGTCTCAATTTGCCTGTCTTGGGCCTTGGGGCGTCTGCGCCCAGCTACTACCCTGCCGTGGGTGCGCGCGTTGGAGCAGAGATGATCCTGCCCACCCATGCCAGTGTCGCCAATGCGGTGGGTGCCGTCGTAGGCCGGGTCAGTTTCCGCCGCTCGGGCACGATCACCGCCCCGTCTGAGGGCCGGTTTCGCGTGCATCTTGACACAGGGCCAGAGGACTTTACCGATGCCGATCAGGCCATGACCCTCCTCGAAACCCACCTGACGCAGGATGCGCGCGCCGCCGCCCAAACGGCAGGGGCAGAAGACATCACCGTCTCTGCCACGCGCGATATCCGCATGGCCAAGGCCGAGGCGCGCGAGGTATTCATCGAGGCGGAAATTAGTGTTGAGGCGAGCGGCCGCCCCAGAATTGCCTCCTGACAAATCAATGCCTTAGGCGGAACCACGCCGACGCACACCGCGAATTGACTTGGGAAAGGGCAACATCTTGCTTAAATAGGCGTTAAGACCTGAACAATCAGGCAGTCATGAAAAGAGGCCAGTCATGGTAAGAGTACGTCACCCCCTCCTGTGGTTATCTGCTGCGTCGTTGCTATTGATCAGCGCGTGCACATCCCCCGCGAATTTGAGCCAAGGCTCAGACCCCAACAAAAACACCCGCCAGGGCGCCATTCTGGGCGGTCTTTTGGGGGCTGGCGTCGGTGCGCTTGTGTCCGATGATCGGGCCAAAGGGGCGGTGATCGGCGGTGCCGTGGGTGCAGGCACAGGCGCGCTCGTCGGCAATTCGCTTGATAAACAAGAAGCAGAGTTGCGACAGCAGCTGGCCAACCGCAGCATCGTGATCAACAACACGGGCGACCGTCTGATCGTGACCATGCCCAACGGGATTTTGTTCCCTGTCGGCAGTGCGGTGGTCAACGAAGGTGTGCGCGGTGACATCCTTGTCGTGGCCAACAGCCTACAGCGCTATCCCAACAGCCGCGTGCAGGTCCTCGGCCACACCGACAACACCGGCGGCGCCGACCTCAATCAAAGCTTGTCAGAGCGGCGCGCCAATTCTGTGGCGTTCGTCATGACAGATGGCGGCGTGGCTCAAAGCCGGATTCAAACCATTGGGCGCGGAGAAGATCAGCCCATCGCGTCAAACCTGACCGATGCTGGCCGCGCGCAGAACCGCCGCGTTGAGATTGTGATCCTGCCGACAGGCTGACCTCGCTAAGAGGCCAAGCTTGGCAACCACAAGACAATCGACGGAAACGCGACCAAGAGTGCGATGGTGATGGCGTCGGCGATAAAGAACGGCGTCACACCTTTAAACACGTCCTGAACGCTCAGATCCTCGCGCACGCCGGCCACCACGAAACAATTGAGGCCAATCGGCGGGGTGATCAAACAGAACTCCGCCATTTTCACCACCAAGATCCCGAACCAGATCGCGCACATCGTGCCCGACATGCCAAAGGTGCTGTCGGCGGCGGCGACATTTTCCCCGCCATTGAGCGCCATCACCGCCGGGTAGACCACCGGCAGGGTCAAAAGCAGCATCCCGATCGCGTCCATGAACATGCCCAAAACGGCATAGGCCAACAGGATGCACACGAGGATCAGCCAAGGCGACATGGTCAGCGACGTGATCCAATCAGAGAACGCGCCAGGCAGGTCGGCAAAGCCCAAGAAGCGCACATAGATCAACACGCCCCAGATGATGGTGAAGATCATCACCGTCAGCTTGGCCGTCTCGATCAAGGCTGACTTGAGCTCTGGCAGGCGCATCCCGCGATAAAGCGCCATGCAAAAGACGATAAACGCCCCCACTGCGCCGCCTTCCGTTGGCGTGCCCCAGGCATCGCCAAAAGGGTTGTAGACAAAAAAGATGATGATGACGACAACCGCCACAATTGGCAAAGCGGGCGGCAAGGACACGAGCCGGTCTTTCCAGGTGAAGCCCCGTACAGGCGGCCCCACATTCTTGAAAATCACCGCGATGGAGATGATTAGCACAGCATAGACAAAAGCCGAGAACGCTCCGGGGATGAACCCCGCGAGCAGCAGTTTGCCCACGTCCTGTTCCACAATGATCGCATAAATCACCAGGATGGCCGAAGGTGGGATCAGGCTCGCGAGAGTGCCGCCCGCGGCCACGACACCCGCCGCGAATTGCTTGTTATACCCGATCTTCAGCATCTCCGGGATCGCGATCCGCGCAAAAACTGCCGCCGTGGCCACGGATGCGCCTGAAACGGCTGCAAAGCCGGCTGTGGCAAACACTGTTGAGACAGCCAAGCCCCCTGGCACCCACGCGATCCAGCGTTTGGCGGCCTCAAAAAGCGCGGTCGTCAGCCCGGCGTAATAGGCCAGATACCCGATCAGGATAAAGGTCGGGATCAATGACAACGCATTGGCCGAAACCTTGGAATGCGGCACTTGACCGGCGATTTTCACGCTGACCTCAAGCGCCTTCCCAAACCGTTCGGGATCGTAATCAAACCCGTTCCAACGCAGCCAGAAAAGCCCCAAAAACCCCGCCAGAGCGGCGGCAAATGCCACGCGCATCCCCATAAACACCAGGGCCAGCATCCCGCCGGTGACCCATAGACCAATCGTGATAGGGTCCATCACCCGCGCCCTTGCAATTGTTCGGCCTCTGCCGCCGCCTGTTCCGCCACGGATTGATGCAGCGGCACCGCCACAGGCCGCTCCAGCCCAAGCCACAGCGCACGCCCATAGCCCACCGCCTGCAAAACGAGCCGCAAGCATAGCACACCAAAGGCTACCGGCACGATCAGCTTCGCCGGCCAAATCGGCAGGCCCACATCAATCGTGCTGTCCCGGCTCCAGAGCGGTTTGGTCATGTCAAAGCTGCGATCAAAATGCGACCAGCTTCCCCAAACGAGAGCCAGCATCACGACAAGGATGAGCAAGATAAGGATAAGCTCAACCGCCCAAAGAACACGGCCATTCAGCTGTCCGATGATCAGATCCATCCGGATATGCACGCCGTTGCGCTGCACGTAGGACACGCCCATGATCGCAATCAGCGGCATCAGCAATTCAATCCAGTCCACATAACCCAGCATCGGCGAGGCAAAGAATTCCCGTCCGGAGACGGAGTATACGGCCAGAAACATAAGGGAAAACGCGGCCAAACCACTGAGAAACGCAAAGAAGGTTTCAATCTTTAGCAACGCCCGGTCAAGCCGGCTGAGCAGACTGCTATCTTCCAGAACAGTGGCTGAGCTGGCCATGGTGCCTCCCAAAATAATAGGCCGGGGTGAACCCCGGCCTACATCTTCAAATCATCAGCTTCCGCTGCGGTGATCTTCCAACGCTTTGATCACCGTGTCGTAAAGCTCCTGACCCGGCAGTCCTTGGGCTTCCATATCAGCAATCCACGCCTCGCGGATGGGATCAGCAGCCTTTGCACGGAACGCGTCAATCTCTGCCTCAGGCAGTTCCACCTTGGTCACGCCTTTTTCTTCCAAAACGCTGTCCCACTTCTGCAGAAGCTCTGCGTAGTTGGCGAGGTAGTGATCAAGCGCCTCGGGCACAGAACTGTCGAGCGCGGCACGGTGTTCATCAGAGAGGCTTTCATAGGCATCGATATTCACCACAACCGGGCAGTTCACAGTCCCGGGGTTGAGGTTCGCCGTCCACCAATCGGCCTGATTGATGGTGCCAAAGCTCAGATGAGCATGCTGAGCAAAGGCCACCGTGTCGACCACACCGGATTCCATCGCCTGATAGGCCTCTGTCGCGGTCACGGATGTCGGGACAGCGCCCACGGCTTCGAAGGCTTTGCCCAGACCGCCCGTCGCACGAACCCGCATGCCCTCAAATTCCGCCAAAGCATCACGCGGCTCACCGGTGCCTACGATGTTGTATTGCGGCATGGGTGACGTCATCAAAAGCTTGGCATTCCATTGCGCCATTTCCTCAGCGGCCGCCGGGTGAGAGTACACGGCAGCGGACACAGCCATCTCTTCATCCAGGTTCGAAACGCCAAGGAACGGCAGCTCCAAAACTGTGATCACGCGGTTCTTATCGCGGTGATAGCCCGCGCAGAACTGCGCCATTTCGAACGCGCCAATCTCAATTCCATCCAAGTTTTCGCGGTTCTTGGACAAGCCGCCATAGCTGATGTTCAGGGTAAACTCACCGCCTGTTTTTTCGCTCACCAGCTCTGCAAGCTTCTCAACATGTTCGGTGAAGGCCCGGCGCTTGCCCCAAAGGGACACGTTCCATTCGGTCGCCAACGCCTCGCCCGCAAAAGCAAAGCTGATGGTCGCGGCCACACTGGCGCCAAAGATTTTTTTCATGATTTTCTCCCTGCGTAATCTGGTTTTTCAGATTCGACGTGGCGTAATGTAGCAGCCCAATCGCAAAGCACCACAGGGGAAATTGAGGGAAAACCAGCGCGTTCACTTGGCAAACTGGTCCCGGCTGTACCCTTGGAGATACAAGAGCGCGGTCAGATCTCCGTGATTGATCCGCAGATCACATTCCGCCGCGACAACGGGCTTGGCATGAAGCGCAACACCGCTGCCTGCGAGACCGAGCATGCCCAGATCGTTGGCCCCGTCGCCAACTGCGATCACGTCGTCAGCCGTTAAACCCTGCGCTGTTGTGATCCTGTGAAGCGCCTCGACCTTCGCCTGACGCCCGAGGATCGGCAGGCCCACCTCCCCGCTGAGATGGCCGTCTTCTTCCAAAAGTGTGTTGGCGTGATGCTCATCGAAGCCCAAGGCCTCGGCCACCCGTGACGTAAAGCTGGTAAAGCCCCCAGACACGAGCGCCGCATATCCCCCATGCGCCTTCATCGTGGCAATCAGGGTTTTGCCTCCGGGCGTGAATGTAATCCGCTCTTCAAACACGCGCTGTATAATCCCGGCATCCAGACCTTTGAGCAGGGCCACACGCTCAATCAGGGCCGCGTCAAAATCAAGCTCCCCGTTCATCGCCCGCGCAGTGATGCCTTTCACATGTTCGCCAACGCCGGCCTCATCGGCCAGTTCATCAATGCATTCCTGCCCGATCATGGTGCTGTCCATGTCCGCCAGGAGCATAGTTTTGCGCCGACCCACCTCCGGCTGGACAACCATATCAATGCCCGCGCCCTGTAGATCTTGCCAAACATCCCATTGATCATCGGCCGTGCTCACGGCAAACTCCGCCGCCTCAGAGTCCGACAGCCAGCGCAGCTCTGTGCCCCGCCATCTCTCCCGCAGCGCATCCACTTGTGTCGCACTCAGCCGGCCCGCTTGCGCAATCAACGTGACAATCGGCATCAGTCCTGCCTCCAACTCAGATCATGGGCTTACTACGCCGAAGCGCACAGATCGAAAAGCCCGACATTGATGCGGCCCAAAAAACCTTGATTGGTCAATCCCTTCCGCCTATCCAAGACAGGTTTGAATTTGTCATTTGGGCGATGTTTCCTACCGCGCAGCTGTCGCGCCGGTCCATGTTTTTTCCGCCCAAGACTGTGCCCAAAAGGACGTTCTGAATGGATCAGATTAGCACCCTTCATATGATTGAGGCGATTGGGTGGGCCGGGTCTTTTTTGACTGTCGCCACCTACGCCATGAACACAATGGTCCCTTTGCGCCTCTTCGCGGTGGCCTCTAACATTTGCATCGGGATTTACGCAGCATTGCTTGGCCTTTGGCCACTTCTGGTCATGGATCTGGTTTTGCTTCCCATCAACCTTTACCGACTTTGGCAAATCATCCGCCTGCGCCGCGCGCTGGCATACGTGCCCGAAAGCCATGAGCCTGATTTCTCTGTGGTCAAAGCCTACGGCAAACGCCGCAGTTTTGACACGCACAGCATCGTCTTTGAAAAAGGTGATCCAGTGGATAGTCTTTATTTCCTCGAAACCGGGCGCGTGGAAATTGAAGGCGTAGGGGTCGAACTTGGCGGCGGCGAAATTTTCGGCGAAATGGCCTTCTTCACGGATAGCGCCACGCGCACGGCTTCGGTCCGTTGCCTGGAAAACACGGTCGTCTACGAGCTCGACAAACTTCGCTTCATGCGCCTGCAGTTTGAAGATCCCAGCTTTGGGATGGCCATTATGCGCACCATCACCCGCCGCTTGCAAGACAATCTCGCCCAGGCTCAGCCAGCATGAATTTCCTGTCGCAGATGATGTCGCCTATCGGAAACTTATGCGGCCCCGAAACAGCTTGAACACTCTTTTTGACACCAGTCACCATCACGAAACCCTTGCCGACCTGCACAGACAGGCGTAACGCTACCTGCGGGACACCCCTCCCCAACGAGGGGCGCATATCTGGAAGGGTAGCACTGATGGCACTCGATAAACCGGCGACGCGGCCGGCAAACCCGCGTTTTTCCTCTGGCCCATGCGCCAAACCCCCCACATTTACGTGTGACGCGTTGCGCGATGCCGCTTTGGGCCGGTCACACCGTGCCGCTATTGGCAAAGCCAAGTTGAAGGCTGCCATAGATGGCACGCGCGAAATCCTTGGCGTGCCTGATGATTACCGCATCGGCATCGTGCCTGCGTCCGATACGGGCGCGGTTGAGATGGCCATGTGGTCGCTTCTGGGCGAACGCAAAGTGGAAATGCTCGCCTGGGAAAGCTTTGGCGCAGGATGGGTCACGGATGCCGTGAAACAGCTTGCTCTCGACGCCGAAGTGAAGACGGCCGATTACGGTGACATCGTTGATTTGACCAACGTAGACACTGATAATGATGTTGTCTTTACATGGAACGGCACCACTTCCGGCGTCCGTGTCCCGAATGGCGACTGGATCAAGGTTGATCGCGCCGGGCTGACCATTTGCGATGCGACCTCTGCTGCTTTTGCGCAGGGTCTCCCGTGGGAAAAGCTCGATGTGGTGACGTTCAGCTGGCAGAAGGTGTTGGGTGGTGAGGCGGCTCACGGCATGCTGATCCTCTCCCCCCGCGCGGTGGAACGGCTGGAAAGCTACACGCCCCCCTGGCCTCTGCCTAAGATCTTCCGCCTGACCAAAGGCGGCAAGCTGATCGAAGGCATCTTTGAAGGCGCGACGATCAACACGCCCTCCATGCTCGCGGTGGAGGATTATCTCCTTGCCCTTGATTGGGCCCGCTCTGTGGGTGGTCTAAATGGTCTCATGGCCCGCGCCGATGCCAACGCCAAAGTGGTGGCCGATGCGGTAGACCGCTACGACTGGCTCGACCATCTTGCCGTCGATCCGACCACGCGCTCCAATACCTCCGTCTGTCTGAAGTTCACTGACCCCCGGATCACGGATGGCGCGGCTTTCGCCAAGGCACTGGTCAAGCGGCTCGATGCCGAGGGCGTGGCCTATGACATGGGCGCTTACCGCGATGCCCCTGCGGGCCTGCGCATTTGGTGCGGCGCCACGGTGGAAACCGCCGATGTTGAGGCGCTGATCCCGTGGATCGCATGGGCCTTTGAAACTGAGATCGCCGCCCTCGCCCAGGCCGCATAACGGACTGACAAAATACAGACGCCGAAGTTCGGCTCCTGGTTACACGCGTTCCGGGCTTGACCCGGGACCTCGCGCCATCTTCAAACAGGAGGCCCCGGATCAAGTCCGGGGCGTGATGAAAATGACAACACCCAAAGTACTCGTATCCGACAAGCTTTCGGAAACCGCCGTGCAAATCTTCCGTGATCGCGGCATTGATGTGGATTTCATGCCCGACCTGGGCAAGGACAAGGACAAACTGGCAGACGTAATCGGTCAGTATGACGGCCTCGCCATTCGGTCCGCCACCAAGGTCACGCCGACCATCCTAGCCGCCGCTGACAACCTCAAGGTCATTGGTCGGGCGGGCATCGGCACGGATAATATTGACAAAGATGCCGCCTCCAAAAAAGGCGTGATCGTGATGAACACGCCCTTTGGCAACATGATCACCACCGCCGAACACGCGATTGCCATGATGTTCGCCGTCGCCCGTCAAATTCCTGAGGCCTCCGCCTCCACCCACGCCGGAAAATGGGAAAAATCCCGCTTCATGGGTGTGGAACTGACGGGTAAAACGCTGGGTGTTATCGGGGCGGGCAATATCGGCGGCATCGTCTGTGACCGCGCCCGTGCCCTCAAGATGAAAGTGCTCGCCTACGATCCGTTTCTGAGCCAGGACAAGGCGGACAAAATGGGCGTCGAAAAAGTGGAGTTGGACGATCTCCTGCCCCGCGCCGATTTTATAACCCTGCACGTGCCGCTCACCGATCAAACCCGCAATATTCTCAGCCGTGAGAATCTGGGAAAAACCAAACCCGGCGTGCGCATCGTCAATTGCGCGCGGGGTGGTCTGGTCGATGAGGCCGCATTGGCAGACATGTTGCAATCTGGCCATGTTGCCGGGGCTGCCTTTGACGTTTTCGCCGAAGAGCCTGCAAAGGATAACCCGCTTTTCAACTTGCCCAATGTCGTCTGCACCCCGCACCTGGGCGCGGCCACGACCGAGGCGCAAGAAAACGTCGCCTTGCAGGTCGCTGAGCAGATGTCCGACTACCTCCTCACCGGCGCTGTGAGCAACGCGCTCAACATGCCCTCGGTCACGGCAGAAGAGGCCAAGGTCATGGGCCCCTGGATCAGCCTTGCCGGAAATCTGGGTGCGTTTATCGGCCAGATGACGGAGGAGCCTGTCAAAGCCATCAACATTCTTTACGATGGTGTCGTATCTTCGATGAACCTTGAGGCGCTAACATGCGCCTCAGTAGCAGGCATCATGAAAGCCGCAAATCCCGAGGTCAACATGGTCTCTGCACCGCTCATGGCCAAAGAGCGTGGGGTTAAAATCTCGACCACGCAGCAAGACAAGTCAGGCGCATTTGAAGGCTATATCAAGCTCACTGTCGTGACCGACAAGCGTGAACGCTCTATCGGGGGCACGGTCTTTTCTGACGGCAAACCACGGTTCATTCAGATCAAAGGCATCAACATCGACGCTGAGATCGGCCGCCATATGCTCTACACCACCAACCGCGATGAGCCGGGCATCATCGGCACGCTGGGCCAGACGATGGGCGAAAACGGTGTCAACATCGCAAACTTCACGCTGGGCCGGGCCTCAGCTGGCGGTGAGGCCATCGCGCTCCTTTATGTTGATGCCCCGGTGCCTGCCCCGGTGATTGACAAGCTCCAGGCAACCGGCCTTTTCCAACTGGTTCGGCCGCTGTCTTTCGACGTGTGATCGCGTGATCCTCGTTGTCCCGGATATACACGGTCACAAACAGCAGCTTGATCGCGTCCTTGCCTTGGCTGATGCGCAGTTTGGCAAGGACGCACCGATCGTGTTTCTGGGCGATCTTGTTGATCGTGGGCCTGACAGTTGCGGGGTGATTGAGGCCCTGATCAGAGGGATAGACGCGGGTCGAAACTGGACGGTAATTTGCGGCAATCACGATCAGCTGTTTCTTGAGTATATTGACGGCGGTGACCCAGCGACACCCGGTGGGCTAAGCTGGCTTCATGAGCGTATGGGCGGTCGCGAAACGCTGGCCTCGTACGGCGCAGAAGAGATCACCGGTCGCGATCGCGCCAAAATAGTGTCACATATTCCGGTGCATCACTCTGATTTCCTGCGCGCACTGCCGCTGGTACATCAGGTCGATGAAGCGCTGTTTGTCCATGCAGGGATCCGACCGGGCGTGCCGTTAAAGGCGCAATTGCCTCAAGATCTCACTTGGATAAGGGGCGAATTTCTCAACGATCCCCGTGACCACGGGCCCTTGATCATTCATGGTCATACCCCGGTGGATGCGCCAACCCATTACGGCAACCGCGTCAACCTTGATGCAGGGGCGGGGTATGGCCGTGACCTGGTAATTGCCGTGCTGCGCGGGCGCGATGTGTCATTGCTCTCAGCCGAAGGTGAAACGCCCCTGATCCCGCAAGCCGCAACCTAGCGTCATGCTGGACAAGGCCCTGCGCAGGCGGTCCAATAGAGAAAAATAGGGAGAGAGATATGACCGATATCGTACTGCTTGACGGCGCGCGCACAGCCATAGGCACTTTCGGCGGCAAATTGGCGGGCACGCCCCCGTCCGTGCTTGGCGCCCATGTGGCCAAAGCCGCGATGGAGCGTTCTGGCGTAGAGCCTGGCCAAGTGGGCCATGTGGTCTTTGGCAGCGTGATCCCAACTGAGCCGCGGGATGCTTACCTGTCTCGCGTTGCGGCCATGGATGCGGGCATCCCGGATACCACGCCTGCCATGAACGTGAACCGCCTGTGCGGATCCGGGGCGCAGGCCGTTGTCTCGGCTGTTCAGTCTCTCATGCTGGGCGATGCAGACTTCGCCTTAGCAGGCGGGGCCGAAAACATGAGCCGCGCGCCTTTCGTGATCACAGATCAACGCTGGGGCGCAAAAATGGGGGATGTGCGCGCGCTGGATATGATGCTGGGCGCGCTCAATTGCCCCTTTGGCACGGGTCATATGGGGGTCACGGCTGAAAACGTGGCCGCAGAGCATGATATCACCCGCGAAGATCAGGATGGTTTCGCACTCAACAGCCAAACCCGCGCCGCCAACGCGATTGAGGGCGGCCATTTCACCTCTCAAATTGCGCCTATTGAGGTGAAGGTAAAGCGCGACATGGTCCCCTTTGACACCGATGAGCATCCCAAGCCCACCACGGCAGAGGCGCTCGGCGGTCTCCGGCCTGTGTTCCAAAAAGACGGCACCGTGACGGCAGGTAATGCAAGCGGCATCAATGATGGGGCTGCCGCGCTTGTCTTTGCCCGGGCTGACGCGGCTGAGGCGGCGGGGTTGAAACCAAAAGCCCGCGTGTTGGGGTATGCCCATGCGGGTGTCCGGCCCGAAGTGATGGGCATCGGCCCGATCCCGGCGGTGGAATACCTGATGAAGAAAACAGGCCTGACAGCCGATGATTTCGACGTCATCGAGTCAAATGAGGCGTTCGCCGCCCAAGCCATCGCCGTCAATCGTGGCCTTGGTCTTGATACGGACAAGGTGAACCCAAACGGTGGCGCGATTGCTCTGGGGCATCCTGTCGGTGCCACAGGTGCGATCCTCACCGTCAAAGCACTTTATGAATTGGAGCGCATCCAAGGTTCCAAGGCGCTGATCACCATGTGCATCGGCGGTGGTCAGGGTATCGCGGTCGCGATTGAGCGGATCTGACGCAAAGCAGCTATGCAGAGCCTATTCTTGACGTAACGCACCTGGCCACGCCATCACAGCGAGGCAAGGAGCCATTCCATGAACCCCCTCAAAGGCATCGCTCTCAAATTATGCGCCGTTTTACTGTTCATCGTTATGTCGGCGATGATTAAGGCGGTTTCAGACACTGTTCCACCCGGACAGGCGGTTTTCTTCCGCTCCATTTTCGCCATTCCGGTGATCCTGATCTGGCTGTCCTGGCGGCATGATCTCTCGACCGGGCTCAAGGTGAACTCCCCCATGGGCCATTTCTGGCGCGGCTTTGTTGGCACCACGGCGATGGGCCTTGGCTTTGCTGCGTTGGGCTTGTTGCCACTGCCAGAGGTGACAGCGCTGGGGTACACTGCGCCGCTGCTGGTGGTGATCTTCGCCGCCATGTTTCTGGATGAAAAGGTCGGTGTTTTCCGCCTGGGCGCCGTCATGCTGGGCCTTGTGGGCGTGATCATCGTGCTTTTGCCGCGCCTGACCACGCTCTCTGGCCCCACCGTTGAAACCGCTCAAGCCGTGGGTGCGATCCTGGTCTTGCTCAGCGCGACATGTGCGGCGCTCGCGCAGATCTACATTCGAAAGCTTGTCAAAACGGAGCAGACGAGCGCGATCGTCTTCTACTTCTCGCTCACGGCGACGCTCTTGTCGCTGCTGACAATTCCCTTCGGGTGGGTCATGCCCACGCTTTGGCAGGCGACGCTCCTTGTCCTTGCCGGCCTGTTGGGGGGTGTCGCGCAAATTTTTCTGACATCCTCCTATCGCTTCGCCGATGCCTCTGTCATTGCGCCATTCGATTACGCCTCGATGCTCTTTGCGATCATCATTGGCTTTGTGTTTTTCGATGAAATCCCAACAAAACAGATGCTTCTTGGCGCATCACTCGTGATCCTCGCCGGGATCATCATCATTCTGCGCGAACGCTATCTCGGCTTGCAACGCGGTCAGGCTCGCGCTGTTAAAACCCCGCAGGGCTAGCGATCTTTCCACGCATAGGCGAGATAGGCCGGTTTCATCAGCCATCGCCGGAACCGCCCCAACGGAAATCGCCGCGGCTCATAGCGCATTTGCGCAGGATAGGGACGACCCGGCGTTTTGCCTTGCACCAGATCGGCGAGAAGGGCGCCGGAATAGCTCCCCATCGACACGCCATTGCCGTGATAGGCGAAAGCGGCAAACCCACCCGGCATGTCCGGGATCGGCCCGGCATAGGGCAGAAAATCACGCGTTAGACACACAAAACCTGACCAGTAATAGGGCGTTTCCACATGCCGCCAGGCCGGAAACATCGCGTCAAAATCCGCGCGCACCGTGGCGCGGTTCTGCTCTTCGGTTTGCGCCGTATGTTTCAACGCCCCACGCATGCCAAAGAGCATCCGCCCGTTTGGCATCAGACGAAAGTAATGCAAGAGCTTGCGAGTGTCGTAGCACATCTGCGTGCTGGTCCAGCCTTGGGCGGACAGCTCCTCTTGCGTCATTTCGCGGGTCACTATGATGCTCGATTGCGTCGGAATGTACCGCCCTTTCATCCATTTCGGAATGTTGTCAGAACTATACCCGTTGGTGGCTACAATAAACTTTTGCGCCTTAACAGAGCCTGTTTTGGTGCGCAAAATGTACCCATCCCCCGCCTGCGGCTCGATCCCTGTCACCGCGCTTTCTCCGTAAATCTTCGCCCCTGCCGCCTTGGCCGATTGCGCCAGACCGGAGGCGTACTTGCGCGGGTTCAGCGCAAATCCCAGCGGCACGCGCATCGCGCCATGAAACGGCCCCTTGAGCCCGGCCTGCGCCAATTGATCCGGCGGGATCAGCTCTGGCTCAACACCGTAAAGCTCCCGCGTTTGATCGAGATCCGCTTTCATCTCGGCAAAGTCTTTGGGCCGGTGGGCCAGCATCGTCTCCCCATCTGAGTGCCGATCAACGTCCAGCCCCAGCCGGTCAATCAGATCGCCCACAAACTCGACCGCCGCGCGCTCTGTCTGAAACCATTTGCGCGCCTCGGCCTCGCCAAACATGCGCTTCATGTCAAAATACCCGGCCTTTGCCCCGCCGAGGCAGCAAAACCCGCCATTGCGACCTGATGCGCCCCAAAACGGCTGTTGCGCCTCCAAAACCGTGGCCTTCACCCCCGCCTCTGCCAAATGCAGTGCCGCGGACAGCCCGGTGAACCCACCGCCAATAATGGCGACATCTGCCTCCTCATCACCGGATAGTTGCGGCCACCCGCCCAGGTCGACAGTGTCGGCATACCAGCAATCTTCAATCGGGGAACTGGAATAGGCTTTGTCTTCCCATATTCGCGCCAACTCTGTCATCGCAGCCCTCATCACGTTGCGTCGCGTCAATCAAAACGGATTTGATCAATAAATCCAGAGGTGACAGTATAGTGCCCTCCGCCGTTGTTTCGCGGCCCTGTTATCGGAACAATACGCTCTTGGCCCAAAATTCACCCAAACCTGCGCGCACGCCTGCGCCGCCGCCTGTTCACGAAGTGATCTATCGCCGCCTGCGGGAAATGGTGTTGTTTGGTGATCTCGCTCCGGGCGATGCCGTAACGATCCAAGGCTTGTCTCAGGATTTAGATGCCGGGATTACACCTGTGCGGGAGGCGATCCGCAGGCTGATTGCCGAAGGCGCTTTGGAGTTTCAGGGCAACCGCCGGGTTTGTGTGCCCGACACGACCGTGGCTCATATTGAAGAGTTTGTCACAGCGCGCCAATGGCTGGACCCGCATATGGCCCGCCTCGCGACACGCCGCGCCAGCCATTATGATCTCAAGGATCTCGAACGGATCGACAAGGATCTTGACCACGCCATCGCCCGAAATGACATCCGCGCCTATCTGGAGCTGAATTATCAATTCCATCATCAGGTCTACGTTTTGGCCGACACCCCTATCCTGGCGGGCCTCGCCGAAGGTCTGTGGCTGCGCTTTGGGCCGCTCTTACGCGTGGTCTGTGCGCGGATTGGCGCTCAGGATTTGCCGGACCGTCACAAAGAGCTGCTGCAGGCCATGGCCGAAAAAGACGAAGACAGTGCCGCACAAGCCTTTTGGGAGGATGTCACCCAAGGCATGGATCAGGCGCGTGAGGCCTTGGGCGAAGACCCTTAAGCCTGTCTACGCGATTGACAGCTGACAATTTGATCATATTGTTGGCACAACGGGTAAAGCGCACCCGCTCTCCAACAGTTTTTGAAAGGTGACGCCCATGACCATGATCAGCAATCACATGCCCACGGCAGAGCTTCAAGCGCTGGATGCTGCGCACCACCTGCATCCGTTCACGCACGGCAACAACCTTGAGAAAAAGGGCGTACGCGTGATCACCAGGGCGCAAGGTGTGACCCTGACCGACAGTGACGGCAATGAAATGCTCGATGCGATGGCGGGGCTTTGGTGTGTCAATCTGGGCTACGGTCATCATGAGCTGGCCGAGGCTGCCGCGCGCCAGATGAAGGAACTGCCCTACTACAACACCTTCTTTCAGACGACCCACGTGCCGGCCATTGCGCTGTCGGAAAAGCTTGCCTCGCTGACGCCCCATGACCTGAACCATGTGTTCTACGCAAGCTCCGGCTCTGAGGCGAATGACACCAACATTCGCATCGTCCGCACCTATTGGGATGAAAAGGGCCACCCGGAAAAGAAAAAGATCATCAGCCGGGTGAACGCCTATCATGGGTCGTCCATGGGCAGTGCGAGCCTTGGGGGCATGAACTACATGCATGTGCAGGGCGGTCTGCCCATCGCCGATATCCATCACATTGGTCAGCCCCATTGGTATTCTGAGGGCGGCGACATGGACCCCGATGAATTCGGCCTGATGCGGGCGCGCGAGTTGGAAGAGGCGATCCTGCACTATGGTGAGGACAAGGTCGGCGCCTTCATTGGAGAGCCTATTCAGGGCGCGGGCGGTGTGATCCTGCCGCCCAAGACGTACTGGCCCGAGATCCAGCGCATCTGCAAGAAATACAACGTGCTGCTGATCGCCGATGAGGTCATCTGTGGATTTGGTCGCACCGGGAACTGGTTCGGCTCTCAGACCTATGACATCAAGCCTGACATCATGACCATCGCCAAAGGGCTCAGCTCTGGCTACGCCCCAATTGGTGGATCTCTGGTCAATGATGAAGTCGCGGCGGTTCTGAATGAGTGCGAGTTTTCCCATGGCTACACCTATTCCGGCCACCCCGTGTCCTGCGCCGTGGCCTTGGAAAATCTGCGCCTGATGGATGAAGGTGGGATTGTTGAGAATGCCTGCTCCAACACCGCACCCTACCTGAAGGAAAAATGGGAAACGCTCGCCGATCATCCGCTGGTGGGCGAGGCCGTGATCCAAGGCCTGATTGGGTCTATTGCGCTTACTCCGCACAAGGAAAGCCGCGCGGCCTTTGCTTCTGAGAAGGGCACTGTCGGCCTGATGTGCCGCGAACATTGCTTTGGCAACGGGTTGGTGATGCGCCATGTGGGCGACCGGATGGTCATCTCGCCTCCGCTGATCATCACCAAAGATGAGGTGGAAACGTTGATTGAACGGGCCACGGTCGCGCTTGATAAAACTTATGATCAGCTGAAGAGCGAAGACATGCTCAAAGCTCCCAGCTAAAGCGCACTCCACATCCTCAAAGCAAAACACGCCCCGGGTTTGATCCGGGGCCTCTTTTTTTGTGCGCGCAAGAGGTGGTCCCAGATCAAGTCTGGCGCGGGTTTTCTGAGCGCACATTATTTTCTATTTACGTTAATTAACGAATCAGCTAAATAACGCGGTATGACAACTCTGATCCAAAAATTCACCGCCCTGTCAGATGCCACGCGCCTCAGCGTGGTGGAGCGGTTGATGGCAGAAGGCGAATTGCCCGCAGGCGCCATCGTGGCCCAATCGGATATGAGCGCGCCCGCCATGTCGCGGCACCTGAAGGTTCTGCGCGAAGCGGGCCTTGTTCATCAGCGCGTCGAAGGCACCAAACGGCTCTATTCCGTGCGGCCCGAGGCGATGCGCGCCATCGCGGACTGGACGATGGATCATAAGAAATTCTGGGATGCCTCCCTCGATAGGCTCGAGGTGCATCTCGCCCTAAGCGAAGGAGACGACACATGACAGACATCCGCATAGAACGGGAGTTTGCCGTCTCCCCCGACCGGCTGTTTCAGGCTCTAACACAGGCCGAAGACACACTTGCTTGGTTCGGCCCAGAGGGTAGCCGCGTCACCGAAGGGCAAACCGATTTCACCAAAACCGGGCCGTGGTACATGGTGCTCTTCACCGCGGACGGCACCCGGTACAAGGTCTCTGGCCAGATCACCCATGTCACGCCGCCTCGCTCCATTGGCTACACGTGGGGCTGGCATGATGACGCGGATGCACGCGGGCCGGAGAGCTTTGTGACGCTCACGGTCGAGACCGCCGACAAGGGTGCAAAGCTTATCATCGAACATCGTGGCCTCGGCGATGATGAGATCGGCGCAAGCCATACGCAGGGCTGGAACAGCTCGCTTGCCTCGCTGGCCACATACTTGGAAACCGCAGCTTAACCAAAGAGGAGAAGATCATGACCAAATTTATGTTTGCTTATCACGGAGGCGGTGGGGCGCCGACAGATCCCGCAGAGGCCGCCGCCGAGATGGCCAAGTGGGAGGCCTGGCTCGGCGGTATGGGTCAAAACTGTCACGACTTTGGCGCGCCTGTGGGGATGTCGAAAACCGTGTCCGCCGGATCAGTGGCCGACAATGGCGGGGCAAACCCGTTGTCGGGTTACTCCATCGTGGAGGCGGCCAGTGTGGAAGAGGCCTGCGAGATGGCCAAAGGCTGCCCCATTGTCGAAAGTGGCAGTGGGACGGTTGAGGTTGCACCGATTATGGAAATGTGACGCGCCGCTTGTCCGCCCTGACGGGCAGTCTCGTTGATGCAAGGGCGCAGATCACCAGCTGCGCCCTTGTCCTTTTCACGGGCTACGCGGCTTTCCTCCGCGCCTCGCCCAGCATCAACGCCGCTTTCGCCGCCTCGCGCCCTTTCTCAACGAAATGCGCGCGAAAAATCGCATCGTGATGTGCGGTCTCCTGATACTGATGCGGGGTCAGTGACACCGACAGCACCGGCACCCCACTATCGAGGCCTGCGCGCATCAGCCCGTCAATCACGGCTTGAGCGACGAAATCATGGCGATAGATGCCTCCATCGACGACAAAAGCCGCTGTGATCACGGCATCGTACCGACCGGTCATTGCCAGATCGCGCGCCATCAGCGGCATTTCAAACGCACCGGGCACGTCGAACACCTCAACTTGGTCCGCGGGTATGATATCGCAAAATCCTTCCAAAGCGCGGGTCACGATTTCAGCGTGCCAGTTGGCTTTGACAAAGGCGTATCGGGTGTGTGTCATGGTCTTTCCTTTCCTAAATCGACACTCTCACCCAAGGCGCAGCACGACAGGACAGGCAGGGGCGCACGCGCCCCAACCACCTGACGTTCTCTTCCATCCGGACTGTCACCGTCGGCCCCGGAATTGCACCGGGTCTGCTGTCCCAAGGGGTCGTAATGACCCCGAGGCGCTCGCGGGCTTCAGGCACCAGAGAGTTCCGTCGCCTGTCACCGCCGGTGGGGAATTTCACCCCGCCCTGAGAACAGGGGTTAACTTGGTCCTCTTGCGCTGCAATCACAAGGCTTGATTTCGTGTGGATGCGGCGCGAACGTCTCCCAAGAAGGAGAATGTGCATGAGGCTTGAGGGAAAAACCGTGGTTACCACCGCCGCCGGGGCCGGCATCGGGCGGGCATCGGCCATCGCCATGGCGCGAGAGGGGGCGATGGTTTACGCCACCGACCTTGACGATGCCGCGTTGGAGAGTTTGAGCGCGGTGTCCGACAACCTGATCTGTTCCAAGCTCGACGTGACGGACCCACAAGGCATCACGGCCTTTGCCTCCACCGTCCCCAAGCCGGATGTCCTTTTCAACTGCGCCGGTTTTGTTCATGATGGCACGCTTCTCGCCGCCGATGATGCGGCGTGGGACAAGACTTTCGACCTCAACGTGCGCGGCACCGCTCGGATGATTGAGGCATTTCTGCCGGGCATGGTCGACAATGGCGGCGGGTCGATCATCAATGTGGCCTCCGTCGTGTCCTCCATCACCGGAGCTGCCAACCGATGCGTTTACGGTGCGTCTAAAGGCGCGGTCATGGGTCTGACCAAATCCATCGCGGCGGATTACGTGACGGATAGGATCCGGTGCAACGCGATCTGTCCTGGCACCGTGCTGACGCCATCATTGAAAGAACGCATGGCGGCGAGCGGGGATTATGACGCCGCTTATGAGACATTGCTGAACCGTCAGCCCACCCGCGAAATGGCCACGGCGGAGGATATCGCGCCTATCGTCGTCTACCTCGCCTCTGATGAGTCCAAAGTCGCCACAGGGCAATTCTTCGTGGTCGATGGCGGTTGGACCATCTGATGGATCGTATCGGGTTCATTGGCCTCGGTGCCATGGGGCAGGGGATGGCGTCGAACATCCTGGCAAAGCACGGGCAGGTGACGGTGCTTGGCAACCGCAATCGCGCCCCGGTGGATGCGCTGGTGGCCCAAGGCGCGGAAGAGGCGCAAAGCCCGGAGCACGTGGCCGAGACCTGCGATGTGATCATCCTCTGTCTGCCAAATTCGGACGTGGTGGAGGATGTGATCACAAAAATGGGTCAGGCGCTCAGACTCGGCAAGATCCTGATCGACACAGGCACATCATCGCGCGAATCGACCCTAACATTGGCCAAAACGCTTCAAAATCGAGGTGTTCTTTTCGCCGAAGCGCCCCTGACGGGCGGGAAAACCCAAGCGGAGAACGGCGAGTTAGGCGCTTTGGTCGGCGCAGAGGATGACGTGTTTCAGCGCATTGAACCCATCTTGCAGCTCTTTTGCGCCTCTGTGCAGCATTTCGGCCCGGTGGGCAGCGGGGCTGCGGCAAAGTTTGTGAACAACTACATGGTCATGGGGGTCGCCGCTGTGGTGTGTGAGGCGTTTCACATCGCTCGCCTGACAGATAGCGATTGGGGCAAGCTCTATGATGTGGTGATCCGGGGATCTGCCGACTCCGGCGTCTTTCGCCGCATCATCGGCAACGCCAAGGATGGCGATTACGAAGGCTATGTCTTCTCCGTTGAAAACGCGCTCAAGGATATGGGCTACATCTCAGAGATGAACACGTCTCTGGGTCGAAATACGGCTCTAAATAAGGCGATCCATGCCTTCTTTTATGCCGCCGCAGAGGCCGGGCATGGGGACAAACTGCTCAGTGAATTGATGCGCCCCGAGATTGGCAAAACCCTTTTTAAGAAAGACGGGTAACGCCGGGGCGCGCGTGCTGGATCGCGGGCAAACGACAAAGTGGTGTTGGTTTGAGCGAACCGGGCAGGTACTGCCTGGGCTGTTGGGGGTGTCCTGAAAACACCGGCCCGGCCCGCATCTCAAACCAACGGGTACGCACGCGCGCCCCGGGTATTGCCGTTACGCCGTCAACCTTCTGACGACGAGGCGGGCAACAGTCCGACATTGATCGCTTCGGCCACTTCTGCGGCGTCAAGCACGCCATTGGCGTCTGCGTCAATCTCGGCAAAGACGGATGCGCCGGAATCGGGCATCGCCTCATTGAACTCGGTCATGGTGACCGCCCCATCGCCATCGGCATCAAGTGCCGTTTCCCCCGCCATAAGGGCGGTAGGTACCAAAAGGATGGTCGTGAGGCCTGTGATTTTCAGAAAGGTCATCATTTTGATCTCCTGTTTCCTGAGAGTGGTGAGGAAGCGCGTTCCTCGGCAGTCAACATGGGCCGTCGTGCCTGGTTTGTCGTGACCCTCGCGCAGATCCGGGATTTTCCCGCAGGAAGAGGCCGAAATCGCCGCTCTCGCTATGCGGGAAACAGCCGGTCAAACATGGGTCAAGCCCAACCGGCAGAATGCTGCGGAGGGCGAAGCCTCGGATCGGCGGGAAATGGGGAAGAATCGCGCCCAAAGGCCCGCAAGCGAAAGACCGCGCAGGGCTCAGAGGAAGCTGGGATTCGGCCTGATATGACCTGTCACCAGGCTCCGACAATTGTGAATCTTCGGGTTCAGGAAACGCTGTGCTGAGGGATGTGCCGGGTCCAAAACACCCAACCGCACCAAGAGGGCAGCGATCACGCATTCCGAGGCGCGGGTCGCCCCGTCACTTATCTTGAGCGCGATGCCCAGCCCACGCTGCGGCAGGATACCGATGTAGACCCCTTCGGCCCCGGTTTTGATCGCCACCGGCTCAGAACAGGCGCGCATGAGCTCGGTACAGGCCTTGCCCTCCCCCGCCACATGGGCGGGATGGGTCACCATCGCCTGCCAAAGCCGCTGGATCGCGCGCCCACGCGTGTCATTCTCGGTGGCGCAGGCAAAGCGCGCCATCGCAAACGCCATCGCCTGCAAACGTGTGGCGAAATTCGGGGCGGAGCAGCCATCAATGCCAAATCCGGGGCTGTCCTCTCCGGTCACCTCTTCAAAGGCGGCGCGACAAGCGATCTGCACCGGGTGATCGGGATCCACGTAGTCAGCGCCCGCACGCATATGCTGCGTCAGTGTCAGAAAGCCCGCATGTTTGCCCGAACAATTGTTATGCACCTGACACGGGCACTGGCCCACGCGCACAAGGCCATGATGGGCGATCTCATCCTGGGGCATATGGCTCCCACAGCGGAAATCATCATCCTCAAGCCCGAGATCCTTCAGCCACGCGGTCACAGCATCTGTGTGCAGCGCGGCCCCGATGTGTGAGGCACACGCCAGCGCCAATTGCTCGGTCCTCAGCCCCGCCGCATCCGCAGCACCGCTTTCAATGAGAGGCAGCGCCTGGATCATCTTCGCCGAACTGCGCGGGTAGATCACAAGCTCCGGGTCGCCCCAAGCCTCAACAATCTGACCAGTCCCATCGCATATCACCGCGTGGCCCAGGTGCTGGCTTTCGACCATATCCCCCCGCCAAACATCGACCAAAGGCACCCCTGCGACCATTATCCCCCCTTGTTCTGCATCGATTTTTTCGCGCATACTGACTTTCGCCTTAGGTTTGTTTCAGGCTACTGTTACATAGTCGAGGGAATTTGCCGACCTGCCACGAGAAGTTTAAAAAGGCGGCAGCGTATATTGAGGTAAGAACAGCGTGGAGGCTGTAACATGGGTTCACCGATGACGCATACATTGATGATGGCGCTGGCGGGCGGGGCATTGGCCTTGGCCGGAATGGCGAGCGCGCAGGAACAAGCAGAAAGCACCAATCAAGTGGCGGCCAAAACCGCTTGGAGCGTGTTTGAAGACCAAGACCCACGGGAATGCTGGGCCGTTTCTGCGCCGACGGAAACTGTGAATACCAAAGACGGTCGCGTAGTGGCTGTGCGGCGCGGTGATATCCTGCTGATGACATTCTACCGCCCGGATCAAAATGTGACAGGTCAGGTGACCTTCACAGGCGGCTACCCTTTTGCGGGCGGCTCCACCGTGACGCTGTCCATTGGCGGTACCAATTTTGAGCTTTTCACTGAGGGCGAATGGGCCTGGCCGGCGAGCACCGCCGATGACGCTAAGATCATCACAGCGATGAAACGTGGGTCTGATGCCGTGCTGACGGCGCAATCCTCGCGCGGGACAACCACGAAAGACACGTTCTCCTTGCTTGGGTTCACCGCTGCGATTGATGAGGCGGAGAAGCGCTGTCAGTGACGCGCCAGAGATTTTAGGCCTCCGGCGGGAGTATTTTTGGCAAGATGAAGCAAGGGCCGCCCTAGCGTGGGGCGGCGGCGCGGCGCAGGCGGTCATTGATCGCGAGACCAAGACCGTTTTCAGGGATGGGCGCGACCGCGATGGGCGCGCCTTTTTCGTCTAACGCATGCAAATGGCCGAAGAGGTTGGCCGCGGCCTCAACCAAATCGCCCGCGCGGGACAGGGACACATCGCCCGCAATATCCCCAAAGCCCAAAAGCACTTCGCCCGGTTCTGCGTGTGTGGCGTTGAGGCGGACGCGGGCGGCAGGGGCATAGTGAGAGGCCATCTGGCCTGGCGCGTTGAGAGTGTCACCCTCTGCGTGATGTTGTAGCGGCGCGCCAAGCGCGGCCTCCAGCGCTGTGTGCGGCAAGCCGCCAGGGCGCAAAAGGCGGGGGGACCCGTCCAAGCCGATGATCGTGGATTCCAGCCCGACCTCACAAGCACCGCCATCCAGCACAGCCTCGATCCGTCCGTCGAGCCCGGCCAGTACATGCGCGGCGGTGGTGGGGCTAATTCGGCCAGAGGGATTGGCAGAGGGGGCGGCGATGGGGCCGTCAAACGCGGAGAGCAGGGCTTGTGCCAGAGGGTGGGCAGGCATGCGAACGGCCAGCGTTGGCAGCTCTGCAGTCACCAGAGGCGACAGGCCGGACTGAGGTTTAAGCGGCAGAACCATTGTCAAAGGCCCCGGCCAGAAGGCGCTCGCCAGACGGTCGGCTGTGTCGGACCATTCCACATAGTGTTGCGCGGCTCGGGCATGGGCCACATGCACGATCAGCGGATTGAAGCGCGGCCGGCCTTTGGCCTCAAAAATCCGCGCCACGGCACGGTCATCGCGGGCATCTGCGCCGAGGCCATAAACCGTCTCCGTCGGCAACGCGACCATCCCGCCTGCGCGCAAAACATCGGCGGCGGCGGCAATCCCAGCCGTGTCATCCTTTAGAAGTTGCGTATTCAGTGTCATCTTATGACGTCGCGTGACGGTTGCGTGGGGCTGTGCGCCCATTACGTTCGGGCAAGACCTACTCGCCGTCGCGCCGCTTGCCAAGCGCCCCTGTGTCGGCCAAGGAGGCCGTATGACGGACCAAAAACTCATGACCGACCTTCCCAACACCTATCTGCACTACCCGTGGGAGGAGCCGCCGGCCGATGGTCAGGCCATAGAGGTGGCCGATGGCGTGCTCTGGATCCGCCTGCCCCTGCCCATGGCGCTCGATCACGTGAACATCTACGCGCTCGATGAAGGCGACAGTTGGACCATCGTGGACACGGGCATCCATTCCAAGCGCAGCGTCGCGCTGTGGGAAGAGGTGCTGAAGGGCCCGCTGCAAGGGCGCCCGGTTTCTCGGGTGATCCTGACCCACCATCACCCTGATCATATCGGCATGGCCGGTTGGTTGATGGAGCGGTTTGATGCGGAGTTGGTGGCCACGCGCACCTCATGGCTCATGGCGCGGATGCTGATCCTGGATGTTGAAGAAAAACCCACCAAACAAGCCGAAGCATTCATGCGCGCAGCGGGCATGGACAAAGACGTTTTCGACGCCCGTATGAAGATGCGCCCCTATAACTTCGTCGACACATGCTATCCGATCCCTGTGGGCTACACCCGCGTTAAACAGGGCGATGTGATCACCGCCGGAGGCCGTGAGTGGGACGTACATATCGGCAATGGTCACGCGCCAGAGCATCTCACCCTTTGGAGCAAGTCAGACAATCTGGTGATTGCCGGGGATCAGATTATTTCATCCATTAGCCCCAATTTGGGCGTCTACCCGACGGAGCCCGAGGCCGACCCGGTTGGTGATTGGCTTGAGGCCTGCGCACGTCTGGCAGAGCTTGCGCGCCCGGATCATCTTGTCCTCAGCGGTCACAAGCGGGTCTTTTCCGGCCTGCCCATTCGTATGCGGCAATTGATCGACAATCATCACGGCGCGCTTGATCGTCTGCGCACACATCTGTCCGAGCCGCGCACCGCCGCCGAGTGCTTCCCGCCCCTCTTCAAACGAAAAATTGATGGAGGTGTCTATGGTTTGGCCCTCGTTGAGGCGGTTGCGCATCTCAACCATCTGCACCAAGCTGGTGAGGTGACGCGCACCAAACGGGAAGATGGCGCATGGCTTTGGCGTATGGGAGAGTAATCCGTGGAAGATGAAATCAAAACCTCGGCAGAAGCGGCCGAAAATGCAGCCATACCGCGATGCCATGAGGTACATGCCGATGAAGCGGCGTGTCAGGGCGGACGCAATGTAACCGAAGGCGTCGCCCTTTCGCCGGTGGCTGAAAAGAGCGAAGCGCAATGGGCGTATGAACGGCTGATCCTCTATATCCAGAACTTTGAGAAAATGCTGGATAATGAGCACGAAATCGCGATGGGCTTCACCGGCGACACCTCTGGCGTCATTCGGATCGAAGGCATGGGCTTTTTTGATCCCGATATCGTGACCTTCTACGGCACCGATGGCGCGGGCGCCAAAACGCAGCTGATCCAACATGTAAGCCAGCTTTCAGTGATGCTGCGCGCCTTGCCAAAGCTGTCTGATGCAGCAGAGCCTAATCGCATTGGGTTCCGTCTTGCGCGGGATTTGGAACAAGCCGCGACATAACGGGGCAGCGCGCATTCTGCGCGTGACAGTTTAGATCGGATACCGTAGCCAAGAATAGAGGTGTACTGCGGAGGTTTATCATGGCCGAACACGAGCATGGCAAAATGGACATCAGCGTTCAGGAAAAGACATTTGAGGGCTTCATCAAATGGTCCGCTTACGGTGCGATTGGCGCAATTTTGGCTTTGATCTTGATCGCGCTCATCAACGTCTGACACTCAGAACCTTATATCGTTAGCTGATTTTCGCCGCTCGCGTGTATAAAATGCGCGGGCTTTGGGTTGTTTGGTGACTTGGTCACGCTCTCGCGGTATACTTCGGAAATGAACGCCGAAAAGAGCGTGACGAGGCACAGTATGGCACTTCCCAAGGATCTCTCTGCGAGATGGACGCGGACGATGAACGCGCTTGCGGCGCGGCGTGCGGCGATGGGCCGTCCGTCTACCGCCTTTATGGCGCAACCAGAGCCGCGCACCATTGGCAGTTTCGCGCGCGGTAAACAGCTGAGCGCCGGGAACTTTCTATTCGCCGGACATCTGCTCCAACGGCCTGATACGTCGATGTGGGATTTGCCCACGCCAGAACACGCCTTCGCTGAGGCCCTGCACGGGTTTGGCTGGCTGGATGATATTGTCGCCGCAGGGGATGCCCCGGACCGGGTCGTGGCGCAGCAATGGCTATGGGCTTGGATTGATCGGTTTGGCAATGGACAAGGTCCGGGCTGGACGCCGGATTTGACAGGGCGCAGGCTGATCCGCTGGATTTCCCACGCGCTGTTTCTTCTGAGCGGGCAGGAAGCGGACGCCTCTCACGCTTTTCATCGCTCCTTGGCGATGCAGACCATCTTTTTGGGGCGGAGGTGGAAGGCGTCGGCCCCCGGGTTGCCGCGCTTTGAGGCGCTGACCGGGTTGATTTATGCAAGTGTGTCGCTCGAAGGGATGGAGGGCCATTTTGCCCCGGCGATTGCAGGGCTGGATCGGGAGTGCAAAGAACAGATTGACGAACAAGGCGGTTTGCCCACGCGCAACCCCGAGGAACTGCTAGAAGTGTTCAGCCTTCTGACCTGGGCCTCGGTGGTGATGGGCCTGGCCGGACAACAGGTAAGCGATGCCCATTGGCACGCGATCAAACGCATTGCCCCGACATTGCGCACCTTGCGCCACTCTGACGGGTCTCTTGCGCGGTTTCATGGCGGTGGCCGGGGGCTTGAGGGGCGGCTCGACCATGCTTTGGCCAACAGTGGCGTCAAAACCCGCAAGCCCGATGGCCTGTCCATGGGCTTTTCCCGCCTGAGCGCTGGGCGCACCTCTGTGATTGTTGATGCTGCCCCGCCGCCGGCGCGCCGCGCGTCTGGCGATGCGCATGCCTCTACCCTGGCCTTTGAAATGACCTCGGGCCGCCGCCCGCTTATCGTCAATTGCGGATCGGGGGCCAATTTCGGCATTGATTGGCGGCGCGCAGGTCGGTCGACGCCGTCGCATTCCACGCTCACCCTCAATGACCAATCCAGCGCGCAGCTCGATCAGGACAGCGACAACCACGAATACCTGATCAACGGCCCGGCCAATGTACCGATCAAGGTCAGCCAAACCCCCGATGGCCACCTGTTTGAGGCTGGTCATGACGGGTATGTCACTGACTATGGCCTGACACATGTGCGCAAGCTGGAGCTTAGTTTTGACGGTCGCAGCCTTGTCGGCGAAGACATGCTTTTGGCCATATCAGACACTGATAAAGAGAGATTTGATGCCTCGCTGGACAAAACCGCGCTTGAGGGGCTGCCCTTCGAGATCCGCTTTCACCTGCACCCCGACGTAGATGTTTCTATAGATATGGGCGGCAATGCCGTCTCGCTCGCGCTGATGAGTGGTGAGATCTGGCTTTTGCGCACTGAAGGCGCGGAGATCATCGTGGAGCCGAGCGTCTATCTGGAAAAAACCCGGCTCAAGCCGCGCGCGTCCAAGCAAGTGGTGCTAAACTCACGGGCGCAGGAATACGCAACCCAGCTGCGCTGGTCGATGTCCAAGCCGCAGGACATACCGGTGGGCATTCGCGATCTCGCGCAAACCGGGCTTGATAAGGTGGAGTTCTAAGGCAAAAACCCGCGTGCGTTTCGGGATCAGGTGTGGTTCAAGGCAGGCGATCAGCCGAAGGACCAAAGCCCCATGTCGCATCCCGATCTTGCCCCTCTCTCTCGTGCGCTTTTGTCTGTGTCGGACAAGACCGGGCTGGTGGAACTGGGGCGCGCCCTATCGGATCGTGGGGTGGAGCTGCTCTCCACCGGTGGCAGTGCCAAGACCTTGCGCGAGGCCGGGCTCACCGTGCGTGATGTGGCCGACGTGACAGGCTTTCCCGAAATGATGGATGGCCGGGTGAAAACCCTGCACCCGATGGTCCATGGCGGGCTGTTGGCCTTGCGCGACAATGCAGATCACACGGCGGCGATGAAGGCCCACGGGATTGGACCAATCGACCTGCTTGTGGTGAACCTCTACCCCTTTGAGGAAACCGTCGCGAAAGGGGCGGATTATAACATCTGCATTGAAAACATCGACATTGGCGGCCCGGCGATGATCCGGGCGGCGGCCAAGAACCATGCCTTCGTGAATGTCGTGGTGGATGTGGAGGATTATGACGCGCTTTTGGCCGAATTAGACTCTCATGACGGCCAAACCACCTATGCTTTCCGCCAACGTCTGGCGCAAACGGCCTATGCGCGCACCGCCGCCTATGACGCCGCTGTCTCCACCTGGATGGCCGATGCGCTGGGGGAGGCGACACCGCGCCGTCGTGCTGTGGCTGGGCATTTGGCGCAAAGCTTGCGCTACGGCGAAAACCCCCACCAAGCGGCGGCATTTTACAACGATGGTAGCGCGCGGCCCGGCGTGGCCACCGCGACGCAGCATCAGGGCAAAGACCTGAGCTACAACAACATCAACGATACCGATGCCGCCTTTGAACTGGTCAGTGAGTTCGCCCCCGAGGATGGCCCCGCCTGCGCCATTATCAAACACGCCAACCCCTGCGGCGTAGCGCGAGGCGAGACCCTGCAACAGGCCTATATGCGCGCGTTTGATTGTGATCGCACCTCTGCTTTCGGTGGCATCATCGCGCTAAACCATCCGCTTGATGGGCCAACGGCAGAAGAGATTGCGAAGATCTTCACCGAAGTGGTGATTGCGCCGGGTGCGGATGACGCCGCGCGCGCGGTCTTTGCCGCCAAAAAGAACCTGCGCCTTCTGACCACCGATGGTTTGGCCGACCCGGCGGAGGCCGGCCGCATGCTGAAACAGGTCGCGGGGGGATACCTCGTGCAGGACAAGGACAACGGCCGCCTGGATCCGTCTGGCCTCAAGGTCGTCACCAAACGCGCGCCCTCGGAACAGGAATTGTCAGATATGCTGTTCGCCTGGAGTGTCGCGAAACACGTCAAATCCAACGCCATCGTTTACGTCAAAGATGGCGCCACCGTGGGCGTAGGTGCCGGTCAGATGAGCAGGGTCGATTCCTGCCGAATTGCCGCCCGCAAGGCCGAAGATATGGCCGAAACGCTGGGTCTTAATACCCCGCTTACCCAAGGCAGTGTTGTCGCCTCTGACGCGTTTTTCCCCTTCGCCGATGGCCTGCTGACGGCGGCCGAGGCAGGGGCCAGCGCGGTTATTCAACCCGGCGGCTCCATGCGCGATGATGAGGTGATCAAAGCCGCCGATGACGCGGGCCTCGCCATGGTCTTGACCGGCATGCGCCATTTCCGGCACTAACACGCCCAAAGAGGCAAGAGGCAGACCATGCGCACCATCTTTTGGACAGGCTTCACGGTGTTCGTGCTGGATCAGCTGTCCAAGTATTACGTCGTGCACATCCTCAACCTCGATAAGGTGCGCGCGATCGACGTCTTCCCACCATTCCTCAATCTCCGCATGGCGTGGAATTACGGCATCAATTTCGGGCTCTTCTCGGGTGACAATTCGTCGACTCGCTGGATCCTCATCGCGCTCGCCCTGATCATCTGTGTGGTCGTCCTTTACTGGGTGACGCGCGAACCGGGCGGGCGGTGGCAAAATATCGCCGCCGGGCTGCTGATCGGCGGCGCGCTGGGAAATGTGATTGATCGCCTGATCTATGGCGGCGTTGCGGACTTTCTGAATATGTCCTGCTGCGGCATCAACAACCCGTTTTCCTTCAACGTGGCCGACATTGCCGTGTTCCTTGGCGCCATTGGCCTGATCATTTTTACCGAGGATAAAAAGGCGGCGTGACCTTTGTCACAGGATGCTTTAAAAATGCGGCATCCTTGGTGGGAGAATTGTGATGCGCCTGTCGCGTTTGATCATTTTGCTCGGTCTGATCTTTGCTGTCGCCGCGTGCTCTCGCGGTGAGCGGGATATCACGCTGACCCGACTGAAAAACCCAAATGATGGGCCTGATGAGTTTGCGATTGCGCCGGGCCTGCCTTTGCAAGAGCCAGGCAGCTATACGGATTTGCCGCCGCCCACACCCGGTCAGGCCAATCTCACCGATCAGGATCCTCGTGCAGACAGCATCGCAGCGCTTGGAGGCAACCCCAACCGCCGCAATGCCGGTGTGGCGCCTGCCGATGGCGGATTGATCAACCACGCCGGTCGGTTTGGCACGCAAAGCAATATTCGCGCGACCCTGCGCACCGAGGATGAGGCCGTGCGCAAGGCCTATGGTCGCCGCAACATCCTGCGCATCGGGCCGAGAGATGACTACACTGAGGCCTATAAGCGGCAATGGCTGGATGCGCAGCAAGAACAGGATCGCCTGCGGCGGTCCGGCATTGTGACACCGACCGCACCACCAGATGCGCAATAGCGCGGCATGACCGCATAAAATCATCACAAGCCGGTTAGACTTCTTGAATTGCGTCTCGTGCGCCGTATCTCTTCGTCATGTTTTCTCACAAGGGTATTCGGAGCCGATTTATGCGTAATGTCCTGGCCGCCTTGGCCATCACCACGGCGTCACTCACACCCGCTCTGGCCGATGATCAGGTCACATCTTTCACCCTCGATAACGGTATGGACGTCGTCGTGATTGAAGATACCCGTGCGCCCGCAGTTGTGCATATGGTGTGGTACCGCGCCGGTTCCGCGGATGAGGAGGCGGGTGTCTCCGGCATCGCGCATTTCCTAGAACACTTGATGTTCAAAGAAACTGAAAACCTCTCTTCTGGGGAGTTTTCGTCCATCGTGGCCAAAAACGGCGGGCGCGATAATGCCTTCACCAGCTATGACTATACCGCCTATTTTCAACGTGTCGCGGCAGACCGTCTTGATCTGATGATGCAGATGGAAGCCGACCGCATGGTCAACCTCGTGCTCAACCCCGATGAAGTGCGCACCGAGCGTGACGTGGTGATCGAAGAGCGCAATCAGCGCACGGAAAATGACCCCGGCAGCCTCTTTGGCGAGCAGATGAGCGCAGCGCAATTCCTCAACCACCGTTACGGCGTGCCGATCATCGGGTGGATGCATGAAATCGTGGATCTCGACCTCGAAGACGCGCAAGCCTTCTATGATGAACATTACGCGCCCAACAACGCTGTGCTCGTCGTCGCGGGCGACGTGACCCCCGAGGAGGTTCGCGTGCTGGCCGAAAAACACTACGGCGTGATCCCGGCCAACCCGGAGGTCGAACCCCGCGCTCGACCCTCAGAGCCGCCGCAACTGGCAGAGCGTCGTCTGGTGCTGGAGGACCCTCGCGTTGGACAGCCTTACGTTGCACGCTCCTACATCGCGCCGGAACGTGATAGCGGCGCGCAGGAAAAGGCCGCGGCCCTGACAATGTTGTCGGAAGTGCTCGGCGGCGGGCCAACCGCGCTTCTCGACGAAAAACTGCAATTCGAAAGCCAAACGGCTGTGTTCAGCCGGTCCTATTATCGCGGTGGCGCGCTCGACGACACAACTTTTGATATTTACGTAGCACCGGCCGCTGGCGTGACCTTGGAACAGGCCGAAGCCGCCATGGATCAGGTGATCGCCGATTTCATGGTCAACGGTGTGCCCGAGGGCGCTCTGGATCGGATCAAACGTCAGGTTCGCGCAAGTGAAATTTATGCCCGCGATTCGATTAGCAGTTTGGCGAACAAATATGGCCGCGCTCTAACGACCAGCCTCACAGTGGAAGATGTGCAGGCTTGGCCCGACATTTTGCAAGCTGTCACGGAAGAGGATGTCATGGCCGCGGCCCGTGAAATTTTTGAGCCGAGAAACTCCGTCACAGGCTATTTGAAATCCCCGGAGGTCACCCAATGATCCGCACTGTATTCCTGGCCCCCATCCTCGGGCTTGTTCTGATCTTTGTGGCCTCCCTGGCCATGGCTGATGTGAAGATCAAGGAGGTCACCTCACCCGGCGGCTTCAAAGCGTGGCTGGTGGAAAATCACACTATTCCCTTTGTCGCTCTTGAGCTGCGGTTCAAAGGCGGTGCGTCCCTCGATCCGGCGGACGCGCGGGGCGCGACAAACCTGATGACGGCCCTGTTGGAAGAAGGCAGTGGCGATCTCGATGCGCGCAGTTTTCAGCGCGCTCTGGAAGATCAGGCCGCCAGCATTTCCTACGATGTGTCAGATGATGCTGTTTCCGTGTCCGCGCGTTTCCTGACGGAGACCAAAGCAGACGTTCTGCCGCTTTTGAAAAACAGCATCACCGCGCCGCGATTTGATGTATCTGCGATTGAGCGTGTGCGGGCGCAGATCCTGGCCAACATCAATGCGGACGCAACCGACCCAGACTCCATTGCGTCGCTGGAGTTTTCTCGCTTGGTCTTCGGCGATCATCCATATGGCTCGTCTGAGCAAGGCACGCTTGAGAGCGTAAGCGCTCTCACCCGTGAGGATCTCCTGGTCGCTCACCAGGCCGTAATTGCCCATGATCGCGTCTTTGTCAGCGCCGTGGGTGACATCACCGAGGAGCAGCTTGCCACCCTTTTGGATGACCTGCTGAGCGATTTGCCAGCGACCGGAGCGCCCTTGCCCGGTGACGCCGATATCAACCTTCCCGGCGGTGTGCAGGTGGTGGATTTTGAAACGCCGCAATCCACCTCGATTTTCGCCCAACCCGGCATCGCGCGCGACCACCCGGATTACTTTCCGGTCTTTGTGCTGAACCACATCGTCGGCGGTGGCGGGTTTGAAAGCTATCTGATGAGCGAAGTCCGCGCCAAACGTGGGCTGACCTATGGCGTCTATTCCTACCTGGCCGATAAGGACGGGTCAGACCTCTGGATGGGCTCTGTGGCTTCGGCCAATGATCGTGTGTCCGAGGCCATCACCGTCATCCGCGACATCTGGCAGGAGATCAGCGAAGGCGCTCTGACGCAGGAACAGCTTGATGATGCAAAGACTTATCTGACAGGGGCTTACCCGCTGCGGTTTGACAGCAACAGCCGCATCGCCAACATCACCGTCGCAATGCAGCTGAGCGATATCCCGATTGATTACATCGCGACGCGCAATGACAAGGTGAACGCTGTGACTCTCGAAGACCTCAACCGGGTCGCGAAAGAATACATGGATCCTGATAGCCTGACCTTCGTGGTGGTGGGCCAGCCTGAAAATTTGAATTCCACGATTAACTGAGTGTCAGGGCACCAGAAAATTCGAATTTTCTGCGCATTTTCTTCCAAGAAAATGCAGCGCCCGGGCTAAGCAAAGACGCGGTAATAAAGCCAATCCGGCAAAAGCCGCGACAGGCGAAAGACCCACGAAAACACCATCGGAAAATGCAGCTGAAATTTGGTGGTCTTCATCAGCCCGACCATCTGCTTGGCCGCCTCTTCTGACGTCATCAGAAACGGCATCTTAAACTGGTTCTTGTCGGTCAGCCGCGTCTTGATAAAACCCGGATTGGCCAATTGCACCGTGACACCTGTGCGCCACAAATCCGCGCGCAGCGATTCTGCCAGTGACATTACCCCAGCTTTCGACGCGCCATAGCCAATTGCGCCAGGCAGGCCGCGAAACCCCGAAAGCGACCCGGTGATGACGATATGGCCCGTATCTCTCGCGACCATTTTCGGCACCACATGGCCCAGCACACGAAAGGCGCCTGTGAAGTTCACATCCGCCATCGCCACACCCTGGCTCAGATCCCATTCCGTCGCGGGCATGGGCCAGTAAATGCCGGCCAGAAACACCATACCGTCTACATCACCCGCCGCCTTAGCGGCCTCAGCCACGCTGTCGTCATCTGCGATGTCGATGGTCACCACCCGCGCTTCACCCGGGACGGCCTGCGCCACCACATCGAGCCGATCTTGGTTTCGCGCCGACAACACCAGGTTGGCGCCAAGCGCGCTCAACTGATGGGCCAATGCCTCACCAAGCCCTTCGCTCGCGCCCACCAGCCAATAGGTCTTGCCTGCGAAATCACTCATGCGGCCTCAGCTCTCCGCATTGTCGCCACCAGCTCCGCCACCTTGATCCCGAACTTGCGGAACTGGCTGCGGTTCACAATCGTCGTGCCGCAAGGTGTCAGATACATCCAGTCGGTCACCGCCAGAACGTGACCGCCCGCCTCTTCCGGCAGACGGATATTGTAATTGAGCCGCAGAGCGGATCCCAATTGCTGACCAGTGCCGGTGCCCACAAGATCATCGGCATCCGCCTTCACCGAGCCATCATTGCCCAGCTCCAACCGCCACTCACGATCTTGCGTATTGCCGCTGTCATAGCGGAAATGCTCTTTCATGACGCCTTTGTTGCCGTCCCAGGACGCCACAAAATCTGCATCAAAGCGTGATGTGACCCGGCCAAGCGGCCCATAGATCACACCTTCACATTTGATCGAGCCGTTCAGGTGCTGACGCAAATCCATCACTGGCTTGCCCGTTTCATAATGTTCCGGCCTTTGTGAGGCAAACCCCACATAGCGTTGCCCTGCCAGGATACCCGTCAATGCAACGGCAATCCCGACCATGAACCATAGTAAAGAAGCCATCCCGTATTACTCCTTGTCCTCAAAGTTGATCGATACCAGCAATCCGATTGCCAGCAATTTCAGCACGCATGGCAGCGCGCCATAGAGCAGGCTGAGCAGGCGGAGCGCGTCTTCCGAATTCTCCTGACCAGCCTGAAATCCGCCGGAATCCAGCAACGGCAACAATGTCACCGCGGCAAGCGCCAGCGTGAATTTTGAAACAAAGGACCAAAGTCCAAATCCCTCGGACGCACCGGGCGAAACCTTTTCCATCCGCCGCGCAAAGAGCGCCGGCAGAAGCGTCATATCCGCTCCAAGTGCTGCGCCAGAGGCCAAACAAATCAGGCCGAACGCCCATGTGTCGCCCGGGCCCAAGGTGACGGCAAAGCCAAAGGCCGCAATGGCCAAAACCATGGCGGTGAGCAGAACCTTTCGCTCCCCGACCTCTTCGGCGAGACGCGACCACAAGGGCGCGGCGAGCGCTGCCGACAAAAAGAACAAAAGCAAAAACGGCCCTTCCCACCCGGGCGCGTTCAGTTTGCTTTCGACAAAGAACAAGAACAGCGTTGAGCTCACAGCCACTGGCGCTGCATTGAACAGCGCCACCATGAGCAGTTTCCGCGCGATAGGATCTGACAGCACGCCGACGAAACCGGTGCCGCTGTCAATTTCGACACCAACCCATTCACGGCGCATGGCCCACAGTGCCACGAGGGTCAACACAGCGAAAGCAAAGGCAAACCCGCCATATCCACCTATTGCAATTGGTGCAACAGACGCCGCGCAAATCCCCAAAAGCGCACCTGTCTCTCGCCAGCGGGCCAGCTTGATATGCCCTTGCCCTTCGATCCGCCCGGCAGAAGAGACGCCTTCGGCATAAAAACAGATTGTCAGGTATGAAAAGGACGAAAACACCAGCGTCAGCATCACCGCAAACCACAGCAAGGGCGCTGTTGCCGGCGTCATGGAAAACAGCCCCAGCATCGCCGCCGCCATCGTCAGTGCCGCAATGCACACAGACAAACCACGCTTCGCCCGCCAAACGGTGGCGAGCTTGCCCAAAACCGGGTCTTGCACAAAATCCAAAAGGCGCAGCCCGAAAAGCACCGTGCCAAGCGCGGCCAGGGACACGCCGTACTCATCCACGTAGAATTTAGGCGCGTGGATATAAAGCGGCAGCCCCGCCGCCGCGATCATGGCGGCGAAGAGGGCAAAGGCTGGCAAGGCTGGCGCGCGGTTCATCGGCTCACCTCTTGCACAGGTGGTTCCGGTCTATTTTGGAAGCGCGCGCCTTTGAACCAAAGCTTCAACGCCTGCCAATGTATAAGCGCTAAAACCCGGCGTGATCCGAACGGCCGTCGCAAGCACGCGCGCAACAGCCCCGCATTGGTCAGAGATGTGCGATGCCCCACAAGTGTTGCAATCAGCCCGCCATTGCCGCCGGTGAAATCAATCCAGATGCCAATCCGATCAGGCCGCAGATCAAAGCGGAACTCATACCCACCTTCGATCTTTTGGAACGGTGAGACGTGGAAAATTTTCTTCGCCGTCAGCCGATCCTTCGGCCCAATCGGCGCACGATCTTCGCGGAAACAGAGGTACGAATGGCGATCCCCATAGGTGTTTGTCACCTCCGAGATCACCACCGGCACTTGGCCTGTTTCGTCTCGGCAAATCCAAAACGCGACCGGGTTGAATACATGCCCCATGACGCGGGGCTGTGCGAGCAGCTCGATCCGCGAAGGCGGCTCAAATCCGTGAGCCTTCAAAACCTCCCGCACCCAAGCCGCCCCACGGCCTTGCTTGGGCGGCCCGCCATGATCGCTGTCCCACAAGGAGGCGAGCCCCGCCCGGTTGCGCCCGAAAAGCCACGGTGTCTCCACCGCCTCTTCGGCGTCGAGCATCAGGTAATCAACAGAGTAACGAAATGCGTTCTCCACCGCGCCCTTGCGCCCGTGCCAGGTATGGCCTGCGATATGGTCGATCGTCTTCATGCTATGTTACTCAGCCGCCATCGCCACGGTCTCACGCGCCAGAATGGCCTCCGCCACCTCTAGCCCGCTGCTCAAACCATCTTCGTGGAAGCCGTCCTTCATCCAAGCCCCGCTGAACCACGTGTTACGCGTGCCATTCATTGCGCGGATCCCGCCCTGCGCGTCCAACGCGGCCAGATCATAGACCGGGTGATGCAACGTCACCTGATCGTAGATCATCTCTTCGCGAATCTCCCTATTGGAGTTCAACGTCACAAAATGCGGATCGTCTTTGGGGATCGGTTGCAGGCTGTTCATCCAGTAGGTCAAATCAATCTGCCCATCCCGCACCGCCGGGCTTTCGCAGTAGTTCCACGAAGACCACACCGCTTCTCGCCCCGGCATCACCGACCGGTCGCAATGCAAGACAACCTCATTGGGCTGATATTTCACGGCGCCTAGAAGGCGGGTCTCATCCTCTGACGGATCGGCCAGCAGGCCCAGCGTCACGTCAGAATGCGTGGCAAAGATCACCTCATCAAAACTCTGCGGCTCTACACCTTGCGCTTTCACCTGGGCGCCAAACTCCCCGCGATGGACCGCCTCAATCGGGCAGCCGAGGCGCATCGTCACGCCCTTGCGCCGCAACGCCGTCGCCATTTTGTCCACATAGGTGACGGATCCACCCACCACCGTATACCACTGATGCTGTCCGTCATAAGACAGCAGCCCGTGGTTTTTCAAAAACCGCACCATCGCGTGGGCCGGAAACTCTGCAACTTGGCGTGTCGGCGTGGACCAGATCGCGCCGGTGAGCGGCAGTAGGTAATAGTCCCGGAACCGCCGCCCCATGCCCATCTTGTCCAGAAATTCCCCGATGGTCAGTGTCGGATAGGCCTGCACCATCTTCACGGCGTTCGCGTTGAACCGGAAAATATCTCGCAGCATCTTAAGATGTCGGGGATCTGCCAGGTTTTTCTTCTGTGCAAAAAACGCTTGGAAGCCGTTCAGCCCGTATTCCAATCCGCCACCCCGCAAGGACGCGCCGAACGTCATCGAACTGGTCGTGACAGGCACATCCAGCTCGTCAAAGATCCGGGCCAAATTGGGGTAATTCGCATAGTTGAACACGATAAACCCTGTATCAACCGGCTGATCGCTGTTTTTGCCGGCAATAATCGTCCGCGCATGTCCGCCCAATCGCGGCTCGGCTTCAAAGAGGGTGACATCGTGAGACGGTGCAAGCGCGTAAGCCGCTCCGAGCCCCGTGATGCCTGATCCAATGATCGCGATCTTTTTGCGCCCGGATGAGGCATTTTCAAATGGCATGGCTTACTGGTCCGTCTTTATGTTTGATATTTTTAATACGAGCGGGGCCAGCAATCGGATGATAAAGAAAAAATTTGGTTAGAGAGTGATCCAAATTGTCCCGCACGCCGTAGGTTTTTTATGAACAGCGAAACCGCATCGCTTGTCGAAATGACACAGTCGCCACTGCCGGTGGGTCATGTTACGCGTGTTATGTCGAAGGATAAGAAGGCGGAATTGGCTGCGGTGACGGTTGGAACGGGAAAGCCGAACCCTCAGGATGAGGCGTTGCGATGGGCAAATTGCATTGTCCGTATACGCAGCGACCAAGATCGTGTGGCGTTTGCAGAACTTTTCCAACACTTTGCCCCACGCGTGAAGGCGTTCCTCATGCGGTCGGGTGCAGACGTCACCATGGCAGAAGAATGTACACAAGAGGTGATGGCCACCGTTTGGCAAAAGGCTCATCTCTACGATCCGTCGCGCGCCAGCGCGGCAACTTGGATCTTTACGATCGCGCGGAACCGCAAGATCGACGCGATCCGCAAGATGAGACGACCAGAGCCCGAGGAGTTGACCTGGGGCCCGGAAGAAGAACCAGACCAAGCAGAAACCTTGGCGCTGCAACAGGAAACAGAAGCTTTGGGGGAGGCGCTTGCGTCCCTTCCGGAAAAACAGAGAGAGTTGATTGAAAAGGCCTACTTTGGGGATCTATCCCATAGCGAAATTGCCGCAGAGACGGGATTGCCGCTAGGCACAATCAAATCAAGGATTAGATTGGCGTTAGACCGATTGCGCCACAAACTGAAGTGATGATGATGAAGCAAGATCAAATCCAGCACCATCCAACGGATGACCTGTTGATGGCATATTCTGCAGGCACTTTGCCTGAAGCCTACAGTTTGGCGGTGGCCGCACATATCTCAATGTGTGACGAATCCCGTGCGCGCATGCACGCATTTGACGCTGTGGGCGGATCCATGGTGGAAAACGGTGACACAGTTGAGATGGCGGAGGGAAGCTTAGAGGCGACGTTCAGCATGATCGACGCCAAGACGCCCGAAGTGTCTGCGCCACCACGTAATCGCGGCGTATTGCCCGCGCCTGTTCAGGATTACATTGGCGGCGATCTTGATGCGGTCAAATGGCGTCCGGTCGGCATGGGTGTGAAGCAGGCCATACTGCCGGTAAAAGGCGAGGCAAATGCACGTCTTCTCTATATTCCCGCAGGTGGCGCGATGCCTGATCACGGACATCGTGGGATGGAGCTGACGGTGGTGTTTCAAGGTGCCTACAGTGACGGTCATGAACGGTTTGGCCCAGGTGATATCGAAGTTGCCGGTGAGGACGATGATCACACGCCCGTGGCAGATATTGGTGAGGATTGCATCTGTCTAACAGTGACGGATGCACCTCTCAAATTCAACGCCTGGTTGCCGCGCATTCTGCAGCCCTTTTTCCGCATCTGACGTGAATAAGCGGGTCTGCCAACACAGCGGTTGACCGACCCCGTTGAACCCGCGCGGCGTTGCGCATAGAAGGCGCGAAAACCACTGCGGAGAACACTCATGGGTTTCAAAATGGGCATCGTCGGGCTGCCGAATGTGGGCAAGTCCACGCTTTTTAATGCGCTCACCAAAACGGCCGCCGCCCAAGCCGCGAACTTCCCGTTTTGCACGATTGAGCCCAATGTGGGCGAAGTCGCCGTACCTGATGAGCGGCTTGATAAGCTGGCCCAACTAGCAAAATCCAAACAGGTGATTCCCACCCGCATGACCTTTGTCGATATCGCCGGTCTGGTGAAGGGTGCGAGCAAGGGCGAGGGCCTTGGCAATCAATTCCTCGCCAATATCCGAGAGGTGGATGCGATCGCCCACGTGTTGCGCTGCTTTGAAGATGGCGATGTCACCCATGTCGAAGGCCGCGTAAACCCCGTTGAAGATGCCGAGGTGATTGAAACCGAACTGATGCTGGCAGATCTCGAAAGCATCGAAAAACGCCGCGCAGGTCTCGTGCGCAAGCTCAAAGGCAACGACAAAGACGCCGTGCAGCAAGATCGCTTGCTGTCAGACGCGCAAGCCATGCTCGAAGAGGGCAAACCCGCCCGTATGGTTGAGATTTCTGATGAAGACGCCCGCGCATGGAAAAACCTGCAGCTTCTGACAACCAAACCTATCCTGTTCGTCTGCAATGTTGATGAAGCGAGCGCAGCTGCTGGCAATGATCACTCTGCTGCCGTGCAGGCCATGGCCGCCGAACAAGGCGCGGCCAGTGTCGTGATCTCAGCTCAGATCGAAGAAGAGATCAGCCAGCTGGATGCGGATGAGGCTGTGATGTTTCTCGAAGAAATGGGCCTTGATGAGGCCGGGCTCGATCGTTTGATCCGCGCAGGGTATGACCTTCTGCAATTGCAGACCTACTTCACAGCCGGCCCCAAAGAGGCCCGCGCTTGGACCATTCGTCAAGGCACGCTCGCTCCTCAGGCGGCTGGCGTTATTCACGGCGATTTCGAAAAAGGCTTCATCCGCGCCGAAACCATCGGTTACGACGATTACGTCATGCTGGGCGGGGAACAAGCGGCCAAAGAAGCGGGTAAAATGCGCGCCGAGGGCAAAACCTATCTGGTCAAGGACGGCGACGTGCTGCACTTTCTGTTCAACACCTGAGCGTCCGGTAAAGACCGCATTTTCTTCGAAGAAAATGCGCAGAAAATACGAATTTTCTGACCAAGAATTTTTGAAAAATTCTTGCGCCAAAGCTGATAGCCTTTCAAAGCTTTCGCGTCTCACCGTCCATAACGCGCAACAAAATTCCGCAGCACCATTTCCGGCGCAAACACATCCGCTGCCCGACACATTGCGATCAATCCGTCGGCGTCCTTTGGCGGAAAGTACCCTTTGTCCCGGTAAATCCTGATCCGCGTTTCAAACCCATCTGCATCCGCCTCCGGGTGAAACTGCGTGGCATAGACGTTTTCCCCATATTTGAACATCTGGAACGGGCACGTGTCAGACCTGACCAAATGGCGGCATCCTTCGGGCAAAGCCTGCAGCGCTTCTTTGTGCCCTACAAACGCGGAGAACGCGGTTGGTACACCCTCCAACAGCGGATCATTCTTGCCCTCAGCTGTCAGCTCGCAGTCCGCTATACCCACGGGCTCACCAAAAGCGCGTTTGCTGACATCCCCGCCCAGATGTTTACCTAAAATGCCAATTCCATAGCAGCACCCCAAAAATGGTGTATCTGCCTTTGTCACCGCAGGCATAAGCCCCAAAACCTGAGCCTCAATACGCGCCTCAACCTCTGTTTTCTCCTCTGGCGCGTCACTTACACAGCCCGGACCGCCCCCAACGATGACGCCAGCGTAGTCATCAAGATCGAGATCCGCCTCCAGGGTCTCCTGATCCAACCGCACCCGTCGCACGCTCTCTGAGTGTAGGCCGCCTTTTCGCAAGATCGCGTCAAATTCGCTGTCTGAGGCTTCTGTCTCGGGCCTGAGTTGTAAGATCAAAAAGGGTTTCATGTAGGTGTTTCTTCCTCACGCTCGCATCTGCCTGACCGCTTTCCACCTGTGCGTCAAGTCTGCCAAAGCTTGACCCTGCTGGGCATTCCAATAGGCTGCAGGCCAACCACGTACCTCACCAGTTTCAAGGAAAAAAACCATGGGTCAACGCCTGCACCTCGTCTTTGGGGGCGAGCTTTTGGATGTCAATCGCAACGTCTTCAAGAATGTGAACGAACTGCATGTCGTGGGTATCTTTCCCGATTATGACAGCGCCTACAACGCCTGGAAAGGTGAGGCGCAGCGCACGGTCGACACCGCAAATATGCGCTATTTTATCGCTCATATTCACCGCCTTCGGGATGAAGAGGCTGAGGCGTCACCGACCGAAGAATTGGGCTGATCCCGGGGGAGGAAGCAGCGCCTTGGGCGACACGAGCAATACCGAAAAGACCGGCTCGGAAACGGGTGACACACGCCATGTGACAGGATCGCGGGCGAATCTGCAGCACGAAGCGCGACCACAAATGCGACCCGAAGGAAAACTGATTTGGTGTCATGCCTCCGATGCCGCGCATATTGATGTTGCGCACCGGATTGCTGATCGCTTCTTGCAAGAGCGATCGGATGTTCACCTTCTGGTGACCACTGCAAAACCCGTTCAACAGCCCTCTCGTGGCAGTGCAAGTGCGTGTTACGCCGAGTTGCCGCCCGAAACGAACGCCAGCGCGCGCGCCTTCCTGGAAGCTTGGTCACCTGATATTTGCATCTGGACAGCGGGAGATATTCGCCCTGTACTCCTGTCTCATGCGCATCGGCTCAGGATGCCGCTCTATCTGGTGGATGCTGTCGACACGCGCCTTTCTGGCCTTGGCTGGCGCTGGTTGCCCAATGGGCATCGTTCCGCCTTCAAGCTTTTTGACGCCATTATCACCCGCGATGGCGCGACAGAAGACATGCTGCGCACCAAGATTGGCGTACCGGAGATGCGGCTGTCTGTTGGTGGGCCGCTTTGGCAAGGCTCCCGTCCGATGCCCTGCAATGAAAGTGATCGCGCGGAACTGTCTAAACTTTTGTTGGGCCGGCCTGTCTGGCTTGCGGCGCATCTTGCACGTGCAGAGCTTGCCGAGATCATTGCCGCGCATCAAGAGATCATTCGTTTATCCCACCGAACCGTTTTGGTCCTCGCGCCTGAAAACCCAGAAGATATGAGCCTCGCCACTGATGTGTTGGACCGTAACGGCTTGAGGTTCATCAATTGGAGCGATGGCGATCTTCCCAACGAAACAACCCAAGTGATCCTGACAGATGATCCCGGCGAACTCGGGCTTTGGTATCGGGTGGCGCCCATTTCCTTCATGGGGTCTTCTCTGGTGCAGGGCACGTTTGGCAGCGATCCCAACGAACCGGCGGCCCATGGATCGGCCATTCTTTACGGTCCCAACGTGCGCCACTATCTTGAAACCTATTCCCGGTTTGCTGAGGTCGGTGCGGCCCGGATCGTGCGCGATGCGAGCACTTTGGCCTCCGCGGTTCAGCGCATCATCCCGGCTGATCAATCCGCAGCCATGGCCCATGCGGCTTGGGATGTTGCCACGCAAAGCGCCGCTGTCATGGACCGTATCATAGATTTGATCGAAACCGTGCTCGATAGGCGCAAGGCGACCTGATGCGCGCACCGCTCTTTTGGTCCACGCCCCCTAGCCGACCCGCTTGGCAGGCGCGGGTTTTGTCTCCTTTGGGTGCACTCTACGGCGCGGTGACCGCACGGCGCATGGCATCTGGGCCCATTTACCACGCGCCAGTGCCAGTGATCTGTATCGGCAACCTCAACGCAGGCGGCACCGGCAAAACGCCGGTTGCCATCGCCCTCATGCAACGTCTGACGGATATGGGGCATGCACCGGTGGCAATTTCAAGGGGCTACGGTGGAACGCTGAGCGGCCCGATTGAGGTGAACCCGAAAGGCCATTCTGCCGCCGAAGTCGGCGATGAACCGCTTCTTCTGGCCGCCTTTGGGCGTGTGATCATCGGACAAGACAGGGCCGCCGCGGCCCGCGCCGCTGTTGGGGCCGGGGCGGATGTCATCTTGATGGATGATGGATTTCAAAATCCCTCTGTGGCCAAAGATCTCTCGATTATTGTGGTCGATGCTGTCGCAGGGTTTGGCAATGGTCGCTGCCTCCCGGCAGGCCCTCTACGAGAGCCGGTTGAGGCCGGTCTCAAACGCGCCGATATGGTGTTGTCCATCGGAGACCCACCTGCACAAAACACGTTTCAGAACATCTGGGGAGACACACTCGCCCATCTGCCCCACTTCACGGCGCGGTTTGCGCCCCTGCAAACCGGGATGGATTGGTCCGAGACGCGGGCCTTAGCGTTCGCGGGCATTGGCCGTCCGGAAAAGTTCTTTGCAACCCTGCGCAGTCTTGGTGCTGATCTCGTCCGTGCGGAGGCTTTGGAAGATCATCAGCCTCTAACCCCGTCCCTCATGACGCGGCTAGAGGCGGAGGCGAAATTGCTTGGCGCACAGCTTGTGACAACAGAAAAAGATGCCGTGCGCCTGCCGCGCGATTTTCAGCAGAAGGTTCTGACGTTGCCAGTGCGGCTGGAAACGTCAGACTGGAGCGCGATCAATGATTTGCTGAAGGCGAAAGGGCTTAGTTGAGCTTGCCTTCAATGATCTCTTTAAGCTCCGGGTACGCCATATTGTCGTATTTCTTCCCATTGATGATCAGTGTGGGCGTCGATGTGACATCATCCGCCGCGCTGTTCTCTTGATAGGCAGCCACCAGCGCTTGGGCATGGTTGCGATCTGACAGGCAGGCATCCAATTCATCCTGCGTCAGCCCGGCAACCTTGCCAATCTTGCGAAGCCGCTCTGCCACACCTGCATCTTGGCCATCACCGATCCATTCGCGCTGTTCTGCATAGATCATATCTGTGATACCGAAAAATCGCTCAGGCCCGCCGCAACGCGCCACCATAGAGGCCCAAAGCCCGTATTTGTCGAAATACACATCGCGGTGGATGAACCGCACCTTCCCGGTATCGATGAAATCTGCCTTCAGTTCCTTGAACTGGTTTTGATGGAACCGCGCACAGTGAGGGCAGGTGAACGAGGCGTATTCAATGAACGTGATAGGCGCGTTCTCATCGCCAAGTGTCATTTCCACCACCTGCGAAGTGTCGATCTCGCTCTCTTGCGCCATGGCAGCCGTGCTCACAAAGCCAGTGCTCATCAGCATCGTCCCACCCAGCAATTTCAGGCTGTCACGTCTGTTCATATGTCTCATCCTTGCGTGTCCTAATCCCGTTTCTTCAAGAAATTCTGCGCTAACGCCTCAAGCGCATCGCGCAGCCCCTCATCATCCACATCCTGGGCCATTTGACTGGCCTGTTTTCGTGTCACATCATCCACTGGCGCGTCTGACAGCGCGGGTTTCGGTGCAAAAACCGCCTGACCTTCGGCAAAGCCGGTGGCCGCTGTTTGTGTGATCCTGATCCGCGATACCGCGCTATAGCCGTAGGCTGCGTTCACCTTCTCGCGCAGCGCCTCCTTTTGCATCTCAAGCATCGGTGCCTGCGCCCCCGTGGTCAGCACGGTCAGTATCGCGCCAAACCCCTGCCGGCCATAGCTGATCTCAACCGGGCGCGCTATCGTGGCAATGTCTTCGCCTACAATCTCCGCCCAATGGGTCAACACGCGGCTCACGGCGAAACCGCGCGTTTCGGTGGCCTTGCGGATTCGTTGCGAGAGCAGTGTTCCGCTGCGTTTGAAGCCATTTGTTGTGCCTTGATGCACCGGCATGGCTGACCTCCCGGGTTGTTTGCACTAACTTAATACTTGGACACATGAATAACAGCCCTTCACGAAACGGTGCAGCGATAACAGATGCGTGACATGCAGGCGCAACAATTGTTGGAATGGTATGATCGCCACGCACGTGTCCTGCCGTGGCGGGTCGCGCCGGATCGGTTGGCTCAGGGTGAGCGGCCCGATCCATATCGCGTATGGCTGTCTGAAATTATGCTGCAGCAGACAACGGTCGCCGCCGTCAAATCCTACTACGAACGCTTCACCACGATATGGCCCACGGTGACCGATCTGGCCAAGGCGCAAGATGCTGATGTGATGGGCGAATGGGCCGGGCTTGGCTACTATGCTCGCGCTCGTAATCTCCTAAAATGTGCACGTGTCGTTGCGTTTGATATGGGCGGTGTGTTTCCCAGTACCCGCGAAGGTTTGCAAGCGCTGCCGGGCATCGGCCCTTATACGGCGGCGGCAATATCCGCCATTGCCTTTGACGCGCCTGAGGTTGTGGTCGACGGCAATGTTGAACGCGTCATGTCGCGGCTCTTTGATATTCGCACGCCTTTGCCGGCTGCCAAACCCGAACTCACCGAGGTCGCAGGAACGCTGACGCCGGATCATCGCCCTGGCGATTATGCCCAGGCTGTGATGGATCTCGGCGCGACAATCTGCACGCCCAAAAACCCCGCCTGCGGTATTTGCCCTTGGCAGCAGCCCTGTGTCGCGCGCTCTGAGGGTATTCAAGCCGACCTCCCCCGCAAAACGCCCAAAAAACCCAAGCCAACCCGCCTTGGCATCGCCTATGTCGCGCGCCGCGCCGATGGGGCCTGGCTTTTGGAGCAACGCCCTGACAAGGGCCTTTTGGGCGGCATGCTCGGCTGGCCCGGCAGCGATTGGAATGACGCACCTGCGCCGCGCCCCCCGATAAAGGCCAACTGGCAGACCCTTTCCGAGGAGGCCCGTCACACCTTCACCCATTTCCACTTGCGCCTGCGCATAGAGGTGACAACCCTGTCTTTAGATGCCGCACCAACCGGTGGCCATTTCGTCGCAGAACACGAGTTTCGCCCAGCACAACTACCCACCGTTATGCGAAAGGTCTTTGACTTGGCGCGTCATCGCTTCGAAAATGCCACAAATTCTGAGTAACCGATCCTGAACCAGTATGAGAACCGCATGTCCGTGATCACAGCCAACCAAGTCGCCCGCTTTCAAAGCGCGATCCCGTTTTGGATGTCGCTCTTGCTCGTGCCTGTCGCGTGGTTCAGCGCCGTGACTGGTGGTTGGGCCGTGATCCTCCTGCCGCTCTGCACCTGGTATCTCTTTTCATTGCTTGATGCGCTTTTGGGCCTGCAAAAGGACAATGCCGATCTCGACACGTCTGAGGATCAGCTCAACTGGTACAAGCTCATCACCCTCGTCTGGGCTCCGATCCAGTTTTGCGTGCTGTTCGGCATGATCTGGTACGTCACCGGGCCGGGTGACGCCCATCTGTCGTCCTTGGAAAAAATCCTGCTGTTTTTCGGCGTCGGTGTGATCACCGGCACGGTCGGCATCAACTACTCCCACGAATTGATGCACCAAAAAAACAAGACAGAGCGTTTTCTGGGCGATGTCCTCTTATCGATGGTGCTCTATTCTCATTTCCGGTCCGAACACCTTCTGATCCATCACCGCTATGTGGGCACGCCCAAAGATCCGGTGTCAGCCCGCTATAACGAAGGGTTTTACCGCTTCTTTCCACGCGTTCTGAAGGAATGTTTCACCTCCGCGTTTGAAGCCGAAAAGGCCATGCTGCGCCGTAAGGATAAGCCCTGGACGGACCTCTCCAATCCGTTTTTCCGGTATTGGGCGCTTCAGGCGCTTATGCTGACACTTGCGGTGGTCATCGGTGGCTGGGCCGGTCTTGCGCTGTTTTTTTGGCAGGCCTTTGTCGCTATCTGGCAGCTGGAGCTGACCAATTATATCGAACATTACGGCCTCACGCGCAAACATCTGGGCAACGGCAAATACGAATATGTTCAACCCCGTCACAGCTGGAACGCGGCGCAGAAAGCCTCCAACTGGCTGTTGATCAATCTGCAACGTCATTCGGATCATCACTTTAAACCTGATCGCCGTTTCCCACTGCTTCAGAACTATGAAGAGGATGAAGCACCGCAGCTGCCCTACGGGTATCCGATCATGACCATGGCCGCGATGGCACCGCCCTTGTGGCGCCGGATCATGAACCCCCGCGTGCGCCGCTGGCGTGAGATGTACTATCCGGACGTCACAGATTGGTTGCCTTACAACAAAGCGACCAATCCGCTTCCACGGTGAGCCCTGCAAACACGGCAGACGTTTTAAGTCGGAAGATGGCAGGCATGCAGCTTGTTGCCATAAGGATCGCGGCAATAGGCGCCATAGTACCCGGGGGAGTAGGACCGTTCGCCGGGGCCACCTTCATCACGACCGCCAAGTTCAATGGCCGTCTCATGGAACCGATCAACGCTGTCTCGATCCTTGGCTAAAAAGCTGATTTGAACCCCGTTTCCAAACGAAGCCGGTTCATCGTTATAGGGGACGTTCACAAAGAAAATGGCCTTACCGCCCCGGGGCCCATATCCGGCCTCTGTGTCGCTGCGCGTGATCCGGACCATGCTCAGAGGACACAGAACCCCGTCATAAAAGAACACAGACGCGTCCAGGTCATCCGTTCCAACACTGACCGCGTCTAGCATGTTTTCATCCATACAAACGACCCTTGGTCGACCTTACTCCAAAGAAAAACCCCCGCCGTTTGGCAGGGGTTTCAACTTTCTATCTCTAAGCGTTACTCCGCAGGCGTCGCTGCCGCGCTTGTCTTGTCTTTGCCCTTGATCGGGGCCCAGATTTTTTTGTTGGTCAGGTACAAAAGCACAGAGAGGACGCTCAGCATAATGAAACCGACCAGGCCGGAGAATTTCCGATCCATCATTTTGGGTTCCGCGGACCACATGAGGAAGGCCGATACATCCTTGGAGATGCTGCTGATATCTGTGGCGTGGCCGTCATTGAACTCCACATCATCACCCCAAAGCGGTGGTGCCATGGAAATCCATCCTCCCGGAAAGGCCTTGTTCTCATACAGGATCACGCCAGCCTCTTCTTTCTCTTCACCGGTGTATCCGGTCAAGAGTGAGTAGATATATTCCGGCCCGCCGATCCCTTTGACCAGCTGATTGATCCCGGTGCCGTAAGGCCCGCTGAACCCTGCACGCGCCTTGGCCATCAAGCTGAGGTCCGGGGCGTTCTCCAGAAGCGATTCCGGGAAATGGTCGGTAGGCCGCGCGGGGCGCCAATCATCCAACTCCGCATCATAGACTTCGTAGAACTCGGCATAGGCGCGCATCTGGTCTTCCGGAAGGTTTGGCCCACCGGGATCAGACAGCGTGCGCAAAGGCACAAACTTCAAACCATGGCAAGAGGAGCAAATCTCAGTGTAGACCTGCAAACCGCGTTGCAGCTGGTTTTCATCATAGGTGCCAAACGGCCCCTCGAAGGAGAAGTCGATATCCTTGACCTCTCCCGCGCCACCGGCGGCCAGCGCAGCTGTGCCGGATAGGCACAGCGCGGCAGCAGCGGAAAGTGCAATACGTTTCAACATGTGTTGTACCTTCCTTATTCCGCAGGTGTCTCAACCGGACCGGCACCCGCGTCCGAGGATTTTCCATAATGGGCTTTGAAATCCTCTTCGATGGTTTCCGGCTGCGGCAGCGGCTTCTCGATGACACCCAGCAAGGGCAGGATCACCAGGAAGTACGCAAACCAGTAGGCCGCACCCACCAGACAGATGATCGGGTAAATGCCTTCTGCAGGCATGGCACCCACCCATGTCAGCACGATGAAGTTCACAACGAGACCCCAATAGGCCACCTTGAACATCGGGCGATACCGGCCGGAGCGCACAGACGACGTGTCAAGCCACGGTGTCAGCGCCATCACAGCAATGGCACCAAACATTGCAAGCACACCGAAGAACTTACCATCGATGATCCCACCAGTCAGGAAGTTCGCGGCGATCACGATCCAGACGGTGTCATCAAATCCGCGCAAGATGGCGTAGAACGGCAGGAAGTACCATTCCGGCACAATATGCGCAGGCGTCGCCAGGGCGTTCGCCTCAATGTAGTTATCCGGGTGACCCAGATAGTTCGGCATGAAGCCCACGATGGCAAAGAACACGGCCATGATGACAGCCAGCGCGAACAAATCCTTGATTACGAAGTAAGGCCAGAACGGCACAGTGTCTTTCTCGGCTTCTGACTTTGACGTGCGGCGCACTTCAACACCCGTGGGGTTGTTGTTGCCCGTGGTGTGGAAGGCCCAGATATGCAGCGCCACAAGACCCGCAATCACGAATGGCAGCAGGTAATGGAGCGAGAAGAAACGGTTCAGCGTGGCATTATCCACCGCCGGTCCGCCCAATAGCCATGTCTGGATCGGCTCGCCAATGAACGGGATCGCGCCAAAGAGGCCGGTGATCACGGTCGCACCCCAGAAGGACATCTGACCCCATGGCAGAACGTACCCCATGAAGGCCGTGCCCATCATGAGCAAGTAAATCAGCATGCCGATGATCCACGTTACCTCACGCGGGGCCTTGTAGGACCCGTAATAGAGACCGCGGAAGATGTGGATATACACCGCAAAGAAGAAGAGCGATGCGCCGTTTTGGTGCAGATAGCGGATCATATGACCGCCATTCACGTTGCGCATGATATGCTCAACAGAGGCAAATGCATAATCCACATGCGGCGTGTAGTGCATGACGAGAACGATCCCCGTGATGATCTGCAGCGCCAGACAGAATGTCAGGACAATACCCCAGATCCACATCCAGTTGAGGTTCTTAGGCGTGGGGATCATCAACGTGTCATACATCAGCCCGACAACGGGCAGACGCACGTGAAGCCACTTTTCAAGTTTCGATTTTGGTTCGTAATGATCGTGAGGGATACCACCCATAGCGCGTTTCCTTATCCCAGTTTAATCGTTGTTTCGTCGACAAATTCCGCCACCGGAACCGGAAGGTTCGATGGCGCAGGCCCTCTGCGGATACGGCCTGATGTATCATAGTGCGATCCGTGGCAGGGGCAGAACCACCCGCCAAAATCGCCAGCATCACCCAACGGCACACAGCCCAGATGCGTGCACACACCCATCTGCACCAGCCATTCGCCAGCCTCGTCCATGGATCGGTTTTCATCCGCACCATCTGCGCCGGGATTGTTGGCATTACGTGCATCATTGTCTGGCAGATCAGCTAAATCAACGCTGCGCGCTGCTTCAATCTCTTCCGCGGTGCGACGGCGGATAAATACGGGTTTGCCAAGCCACTTCACAGTAAGCTGCGTACCTTCGGCAACATCAGCCACATCAACACGGATGGAACTTAGCGCCTGCACATCAGCAGACGGGTTCATTTGATCAACCAGCGGCCAAATGGCAGCACCAGCCGTCACCGCGCCCGCACCTGCGGTTGCGTAATAGAGAAAATCCCGTCGGGTGCCTTCATTATCTTCAGCGTGGGACACGAGGTCTATACTCCGTTTTGCTGGCCCTCTCCTCAAGGGCTGACTTCTCCGGTTCAGAGCGCACAAACCGCTCCCGGCTCGCACATCAGGCAGGTATCTAGCAGACATACCAAGCACGTCAAATGCAACAAAGGCACTATTTTATTAGAGCGCGCTTCTGTCGCGCTTGTGACGGGCGGGGCGCGGGTGTAAGCACAAATCAGACCCAAAAAGTGGAAACACCTTATGCTCCGCACCCTCAAAGCCGCAATCGCCGCTCTGTTTGTCACTGCAGCCCCGGCCGCTGCCGAACTAGAACTCAGCTTTTATTTAGGGTGGCAAGAGGTAAATGATAGTAGGGTCAGTGGGGCTTTACCCGGTGGCGTGCCTGTCAACCGCAACATAAATTGGAGCGGAGACAGCTTTGACAGCCCGATCTACTACGGCGGCCGCGCCATTTGGTGGACGCAGTCGCAATGGGGGTTTGGTGTTGAAGGCACGCATACCAAAGCCTACGCCAGCGCGGCTGACATCATAGCGCTGGGTCTTACCCGCTTTGAGCTTTCTGATGGTCATAACATTTTCACCGTCAACGCGATGAAGCGCTTCCCCGGTGCGTTTGGATCGCCCCGCTTCACACCTTACCTCGGCGGCGGTATCGGGATTGCGGTTCCCCATGTGGACATTCAGATCGCGGGCGTTGTGCCCCGCACCTATGGGTTTGAGCAGACAGGGCTCGCCCTGCGCGGCCTTGCCGGTCTCAAATACAATCTGACAGACAACTGGGCCTTATTTGGCGAGTATCAGTTCACGTGGTCCGACAATGACATCACGGTTGATCCGGTTGTCCTTGGTCAGGTTCCCGGCCAGTTCAACACGGAAATCCTGACCCACGCGATCAATTTCGGCATCAGCTACAGCTTCTAGAGCGCTTTGCGTTTTATGTGAGTCAGATGTATCGCGAAGCGCGTTCGACCGAAGGGAGAGGCAGCGTTTCGCTATTCAAATCAACCGCAAAGTGCTTTAGGCAACACCCGCCCCGGACGTGATCCGGGGCCTCATGCCTCGTGTAAGACCTCATGCGCACATCTGCAAAACTGCCGCTGCGAACGCGTCCGGATTTTCTTGCGGCGGGTTATGCCCGACGCGGCCCAAAACCTTCAGATCATACCCGGCTGTAAACTTTGCCTGCCAAACCGGATTGTCCGATGGCGGGTCCACCTCGTCATCCTCACCTTGCACGATCACCGTCGGCACTTTGATTTCGGGCTGATGTGCAAGTTGGCCTTCGATACACGCCACCGCCGGATCCCCGGCGACACCACCAAACCGGTGGCGATAGGAATGAATCACAATCTCCACGAAATCCGGGTTCTCAAAGGACGCCGCCGTTTGATCATACGTCGCCGCATCAAACGCCCATCTGGGTGACCACCGCGACCATATGTATTTGCAAAACCCATGTAGGTCATGGGCAAGAGATGCCCGGCCGGCCTCCGTGTGAAAAAGGTAGATGTACCAATAGCGCCCATGCTCTTCGGCGGGCATCGGATCATTGGCGCGCGCGATGTTCTGAATGTTGTAGCCGACCCCGCAACTCACCAACCCGGTGACCCGCTCCGGCCAGAGCGCCGCCACAATGCAGGCGGCCCGCCCTCCCCAATCAAATCCAGCCAATGTCGCCCGCTCAATCGACAGCGCATCCATCAATGCCAATAGGTCCGCCCCCAACGCGGCTTGTTGGCCTGATCTCGGCGTGCTCTCGGACAAAAACCGCGTTGGGCCGAAGCCGCGCAAAAACGGCGCGATCGATCTGATACCACGCGCGGCCAACTGTTCCATCACGTCGACAAAACAATGCGCGTCATAAGGAAACCCGTGCATCAGCATCACGACGGGCCCATCCTGCGGCCCCGCCTCAAAATACCCGATCTCCAGTACGCCCGCTTTGACGCGCTTGATTTCCATCACTCGGGCCGTGTGGCCTGCATTGCCTCGCGCGCGTCAAAGGCCGCAAACCATGTTGCAAGCTCCGGCGCATCTGCGCGCCAATCGCGATCGGGCTGACGGAAATCCAGATAAGCCAGCGCACAGCCCACCGCGATATGGCTCATATCCATCGGCCCTTGCAGGTGGCTCATCCAGCGTTCATTGATCGCCTGCACCGCGCGCGCGATCTTGCCCCATTGCGCCTCGACCCAATCGTCAAAAACCATCTCTTCTGGGCGCACCCGGTGTTCATAGACCATCAGCACGCCCGCATCCATGATCGCATCTGCCGTGGCCTCCAGTGTCAGTGTCTCCCAAAGCCGCGCCTCGGGATAAAGCCCCGCGCCCGCACGCGCATCCAAATATCGCGTGATCACCCGACTGTCGTAAATCGCAGGGCCATCCTCGCGAATAAGGCTGGGGATCTTGCCGGTGGGATTGGCCGCCATGGCCTGCTCATCCGGGGTCACCGGCGTGGGCATGATATAGACAATCTCCACATCATCCGATTGACCGGTCTCAAGGATCAGCACCCTGACCTTGCGCACAAAAGGCGACGGTTTGGCGGCAATCAATTTCATCATGGTTTCACTCCTCCGGGTCGCGCATCAGCGCCGCGACCAGTTCGACGTCGCGGCCGAGGCCCACCACTTCAACGGCATCCGCCGCTCTGAGCCGTGCATCATCAGGCTTGTTCTGATTGAGCTTCCACGTTCCGTCAATTTTGTCCACCGCCATCCGGCATGGCACGATCTGACGCATCATCGCCGCCATCACACCCTCGCTCATTTTGCCTGTGGTCCAGGGTCTTTTCGGCTTCAGTTTCGTCTCAAAAAGCTCTGACTGGCGGTCCAGCAAATCCTTCATTTCTTCCTGCGGGCGCAGTTCCAATGTGCCTTGCAAATGCACCGCTACATAATTCCACGTGGGCACCTGGTCGATAACGCCATACCAGTCCGGCGAGACATAGGAATGCGGCCCCTGAACAGCAAACCGCGCCCGCGTGGGCGCACCAAGCATACGCACAATCGGGTTGCTTTTGACCAGGTGAAAATCCGCGTTCTTGCCATCTTCTGACAAAAGGAACGGAACATGCGCCATCAATGGCCCGTCCTCACCATTCACGCAGAGGATGCCAAATCCCTGCTCTCTGGCAAACGCGATGTTGCGCGCGTCAGACGACCTTCGAAAAGCGCGATTGGGGTGCATGGCAGGTCTCCTCGCTTTGCCGTTGCAGGATGGTTTGCTGGCACGATTTGGGTTAGGGCCAGCTTTCTATCGCAGTTAAGTCCAGGCGGTCGCTGTCTTGGGGGCCAGCCCCCAAACCCCCGAGGTATTTTGAACAAGAAAGAAGCAGGGCGGGAGGCTTGCCTAGGCCACGAGGAGCTGCCCGCCGCGGGCACCGGTCACCTTGGCCGTTACAATCTCGCCTTCCCGGCGATCCGCGTCAAAGAGTGTCTCAGCGAATTGTTCTGTCCGACCCATGCGCGGGCTTTCCATCAGGACCTTGTGCACCTGTCCTTGTTGCTCGGCCAGATGCGCTGCGACACGTGCGCGGCCTAAGGCGCGCAGGTCTGCGGCACGCGCTTTGATCTCGGCCCCATGCACCTGTGGCATCCGCCCGGCGGGTGTGCCAGGGCGCGGGCTATAAGGGAAGACGTGCAACCAGGTCAGATCGCACTCCGCCACCAAACGCCGCGAATTTTCAAACATCGCCTCGGTCTCGGTGGGAAAGCCTGCAATGATATCCGCGCCAAAGGTCATTTCGGGCCTCAGCCGCTTGGCCTCTTCGCAAAACCGGATCGCATCATCGCGCAGATGCCGCCGCTTCATCCGCTTGAGGATCAGGTCATCGCCATGCTGCAGGCTCAAATGCAAATGCGGCATCAATCGCGGTTCGGTCGCGATGGCCTGCATCAGGCTTTCATCCACCTCAATGGAATCAATCGAAGAGATGCGCAGCCGTGGCAGATCCGGGACAAGCCTCAGGATTCGCATCACCAGATCGCCCAGTTTCGGCGTCATCGGCAAATCTGCGCCCCAACTGGTCAGATCCACGCCGGTCAGCACAACCTCATTATAGCCGCGCCCCACCAGCCGCTTGATCTGTTCGACCACAACGCCCGCCGGCACCGACCGCGAATTGCCGCGCCCGTAGGGGATGATGCAAAAGGTGCAGCGATGATCGCAGCCGTTCTGCACCTGAACATAGGCCCGGCTGCGCGTGCCAAACCCGTCTATCAGATGCCCGGCCGTTTCCGTGACAGACATAATGTCGTCGACCTGACAGGCCTCAGTTTCGCCAATGAAATCGGCCGCCATGCTGCGCCAGGTCTCGGGCTGCATCTTTTCTGTATTACCGATCACCGCATCGACCTCGGCCATCGCCTTGAAGGTCTCAGGCTCCGTCTGCGCCGCACAGCCCGTCACGATAAGCCGCGCCTCCGGGTGGTTGCGCCGAAGCTTGCGGATCTCTTGCCGTGCCTTGCGCACCGCCTCAGCGGTCACCGCGCAGGTATTGACCACCACGGCGCCGTCAAGCCCTGCCTCAGCGGCCAGCTCCTTCATGGCCTCAGTCTCATAGGCATTGAGACGACAGCCCATCGTGGTGAACACGGGCGCACTCATCCTGCGCGCTCCAGAAAATCGGGCGTGATCACCCCGTCACAGACATGCGCGGTGGGCCCCGTCATCCAGACCCCATCCTCACGCCAATCCACGCTGAGCCGCCCGCCATCAAGATCAATCTCAACCCGCCGCCCGGTCAACCCGCGCCGCGCGGCCGCCACCGCCACCGCGCAGGACGATGAGCCAGAGGCGAGCGTCACGCCTGTGCCCCGCTCCCACACCCGCATGCGCAGGTGATCGGGGCCCACCATATGCACAAGCTGCACATTGGTGCGCTCAGGAAAGAGCGGATGATGCTCATAGCGCGCGCCAAATTCTTCCAGGGCGAGCGCATCCGCATCGTCCACAAAAAAGGTGCAATGGGGGTTGCCCATCCCGGTCGCCGTGGGCTTGCCCGCAATCGGCAGTTCCAGAGTGTCCATCTCCTCGGCCAGAGGGATCTCATGCCACTCCATGTGTGGTGCGCCCATGTTGACCGATGTCAGGCCACGCCCGGCATCTTCGGCGAATAGGTCACCGCGCGCGGTGGTCACCTTGATCGCAGAGCGGCCAGTTTCTTCCATCAAAGCCCGCGCGATGCAGCGTGTTGCATTTCCACAGGCCGCTGATTCTGAGCCATCCGGGTTCCAGAAGGTCAGATGCACATCCGCTCCATTCTGTCCTGCATCCATGCGGGCAAATTGATCAAAACCAATGCCCCTGCGGCGATCGCCCACGGCGCGCACAAGGCTTGCGTCAACCTCAATCTGCTGATCACGCGCATCCACGACAACGAAATCGTTGCCCAGCCCATGCATCTTGCGAAAGGGCAGCCCGGTATGTGCGCGTGCGTTCATCTGGCGCGATATAGCGGGTGCGCTGCGTCAAATCCAGACACGACGCCGCGCCAAGCGCGATTCCCCCTTGACCCACCCGCACGGTCTTTCTAGTTAGGCGCCCTAGTGGGCCGTTAGCTCAGTTGGTAGAGCAACTGACTTTTAATCAGTGGGTCGCAGGTTCGAACCCTGCACGGCTCACCACTTCAAACTGAATATTCAAACCGCTTGAAACGCGATAACTGGGGTTTCCGCGGTTTGGTCGCGTTGGGGCATTCCTCTTGCGAACCGGGCTGTCCTGCTTATGAAACGCAAAGCACGCACGATCACTTTCCCTTCAGTTGGACAGGCACATGACACGCACCAAGACCAAAACCCTGTTCGTGCATGCCGGAATATTCAAAACAGGATCCAGTTACCTGCAATCCGCGATCCGGCACAATAAGGCATTTCTGGCGCGTCAGGGCGTGATATACGCGGAAGGCGATGATCGGAACGTGACCGGGTTCCATGCCATATCTGCGGGAAACGTGATGTGGCCCTTTATAGCGCCGGACCAGTTTGAACGCCTCTGCGAGCCACTCCTTGGCCATGACGGGTCCGTGCTCTTGTCAAGTGAGCAGATCTTTGAAGGTCTTGCGATCCACAACCTTTTCGACCGCTTCTTTGATTTGTCACAGCGCAATGGATTCGAGAGGATCAAATTCCTGTTCTTCGTGCGCAACCCAATCCGTCAGGCCGCCTCCCGCTGGGCAGAGGCCCTGGTCCGCGAAGGCATGACCACGGATCTGGAAGAGTGGCTGCCCTCCGCGCCGGACATCCCGAGGCTGGCCGCGTGTTTGCAGGAGCTCACCGCACGGCCCCTGGCAGAGGTTTCGGTGATCAACTATTCGGTTCGCAAACATCACCTGGCGAACGACCTTCTGGATTGGCTCGAACTTGACAGCACAGAGGGGTTTGAAGACCGCAGCGATGAGCGCGTCAACAGAACCCTGACCTTGGCGGAACAGGACCTGCAACTTGCGGTCAATCGCGCCGCTCAAGAGGGGTTCTCCGGTCTCGGGAAGGCGCTGTGTCAGGAACTGCCCCATCTTGAGGGCGAATTGGCGTTTCCCTCTCGTGAGGCACAACAGTCACTTTGGGACAGGATCGGCGCTTGTGTGCACGCGATCAACACCCACCTGCCACCCGACCAACACGTTGAGTTCGATCTGCAACCGAAGACGCATGTCACGAGCGACGTCTCATTTTCGCGCGAGCAGCTTGGCGTGATTGCCTCGGTCTTGGGGCAGCAATTCAAACGCCGTCGAAAACCCGAATGAGAGCGCGGTCGCCAATCGCAAGACAGCCCTTCATAGTTTGTGCCCCTTCGCGTAAATCCGTGTGAGTTCCACCCGTTGAGTCCCGCCCGACCGTACCATGAAAATCTACATCCACATCGGTGACGCACGCACCGGCACGACGACGCTCCAAAGCTTGCTGGCTCAAAATCGTGATGTTCTCAGCTCCATGGGGATTGCCTATCCGAAGCTGGGCACAATGCAAAACAGCAGCGGGTTCGGGCATCACAGGCTCGCCTTTTCCCTTCTGCCCGAATGGCCTCAGTTTGCGATCAAAGGCAAAGCGCCAGCGGGTGTCATTTGGCAGGAGTTTCGCGACCACCTTGATCAGCTGCCGTCTGACACCAAGGCCGTTGTGATCTCCAGCGAGGCGTTCTTGAACCTCAAAGACGCGGGGCTGAGCCAGCTCAATCGCTATTTGGACGGCCATGAGGTTGTGCCCATCTGTGTCAAAAGAGACCCCGAGGACTGGCGCCGCTCCTGGATCGCGCATCAGACCCGCCAAGGGGTTGTTGTTCACGGCGCAAAGCGACCCGCACAGGATTTGGCGCAGCCCAAGATTGATCGTTGGAACGCCGTGTTTGAGGTGACTTGTGTGCCCTACAGCGCCAACACCGCCCAAGACGTGCTGGCCATCATGAGCGTGGACATAGACCGGCTCAAGCCTGTTGAGCGCATCAATTCGCGGCTCACAGACTTTCAGCTGGATCTGTTACAGACGTTGAATCGCATCCCGATGGAGGAGGGCAACCGGGATGCCTTTTTGAACACGATCAACTCTGCCTTGGCCGAAGAAAACCCACGGCTGACCGCCTATGTCAAACGCGTGAACCTTGCGGAAAAGACCCGCTCTCGGTTCAACGAGGACATTCTGACTTTCCTTTAGCGATGTCACTTCGGCCGGGTCAGACCACCCCCTCCCGTGTCGCCAAAGCGGATTTGGGGTTCAAAACGTGTAAGCGGCTGAAATTTTGAACGTCCGGCCCGGCTGCGGCAATCCATTTGGGAAAATCACGTAGCGTTCATCGCCGATGTTTTCGACGCCAAATCGGACCACCGCATTGTCTAACGGCCCGCTTTGCGGCTGCCACACTGCGAAGAGATCAAAGAGCTGATAAGCCTCACCCACCGCAGAGCCAACAGGCACGTCAGAGCGATCAAATGCAAATGTCGTTCGCAGGCCAAGCGTCCAATCCGCATTGGGCCTCAACCCGAAAGTGGAGGTCACCCGGGTTTGCGGAATGGATCCAAGGGGTTGGCCGCCCACGGCTTCGGCTTGCGGCGCTGTAAAGCCGGCAGAGGCAAACCAGCTTCCGGCGTCATAATCCAGCTCAGCCTCAAAACCGTAGAGCACAGCATCCACATTGCGCTGTTCGGTTGTCCCATCAACCAAAAGTCCGCCCGGCCCGGGCCGTGCGGTGCGGAAGTCGATAAACGTCACCACGGTGTCGATGAAATCCTCGACATCGGCATAGTAGACATTGCCGCTCACGCTCAGCGTATCGCCGGCTGCGAAAACATCAGTGTTTTCAAATCTGAGCCCAAGCTCCACCTGCGTGGATTTCTCTTCGCGCAGGTTCGGCGTGGGTAGGAACACATTCACACCGGTAAAGGTTGTCCCCGGCCCAATCGGAAAGGGCGGGCCCGCGACAAAATGCACATCTGAATTGTAAAGCTCTGTCAAAGTGGGGGCACGAAAGGCCCTCGCGACATTGCCATAGACCTGCCAATTGTCCGTGGGGCGAAAGCTGAACCCCAAACGAGGTGAGAAAAACTCATCCGAGGCATCCGGCAGGGTCGGGTCATCGACATTTCGGTCATACACATCATACCGCGCCCCAGCGATCAGATCGAACGTGTCAGTAAGAGAAATCGTGGCTTCGGCGAAGGCTGAGAATGTCTCCGCTTCTGCGTTGGGGAATTGCGGCTTTGGCGCGCCGTTGCGCGATCCGTCCTGCTCATCAAGAAGGTATTCGAGCCCGTAGACCAACGTCACCGGCGTCATGCTTCCAAACTCGGATCGGTTCACCACCTCAAAGCCGAACGTGTCATAATTGGATTGGTCAATACGGTTGTCAAAGGGCCGGGGCTCATCAATCTGAAGAAAGTTGGCATAGGCCAGAACAGACAGATTGACCAAATCATTGCCCGCCGGATCATAATCCCAAGAAAGCCGCGCCATTTGAATACGCGCGTCCCGTTCAACATCCGTCATGAAGGTAGAGGGCGCGTTGGAGTTGGACGGCGTCGTGCCTTCGTCTTCGAATTGCGAGTAGGAGAATTCAAACCGATGCTCATCGGTCGGCTCAAAGCCCAGTTTTACAATCCCGTTGAACACGTCCACCTTGCTGTTTCGGATCGGCACACCGTTGCCGTCGTCAATGTCTGAAGAAATGCTGCGCCCGCTGAAATACGCCACAGCATCCAGCGCGCCCCAATCGCCAAACACCGTCACGTTGCCGTTGTAAATCTCACCATTATCGGCAAATCCGGCCGCAACGCGTGCGCCCACGGTTCTGCCTGGCAAAAGCAGATCTTCGGCATCTTTGGTTTCAAATGAAATCACACCGCCGATCGCGCCGGAACCATACAGCGTAGAGCCACCGCCGCGCACAATCTCAACCCGTTGCAAAATGTCAGGATCGAGGAAAAACCGGCCGCGATGGGCCTGATTGAAGTTGAAGCGCCCCCCGTCAAAGCGCAGGACAACCTGTTCATCCTGAAATCCGCGAATGTTGGGTTCTTGCGAGAATGGTCGCGGGCCACCTTCGATCGTCAGGCCGGGAATATCGCCCAACAGCTCTTCAAACGTGTTGGCCTGCTGCGCGTCCAAGGCGTCTCCCTGGATCACGGAGGCCGTCACAGGCGTGTCCAATAGATCGCGCTCATCACGCAAAGCGCTGTCAAGGACGATCGTCGGCAACTGCACCGGCGCATCCTGCGCCCATATAGTTTGTGCCAGCGTGGCCGACACCGCCGTTGTGGTGATCAAAAGAAAATGCTGCCGCGTCATGCACGCCCCTCCTGCAAACTCCAAACTCTGTGGATCTGCCGAAGAGGAGGTGGATCTAAACCCTAAAGTAACGCAGACGGCGGTTCAGTAAAGCCCGGTGGCAAAGGCGTGACGTTTTGTTGCGCAAATGGCGGTCTGCACGTCCTGCCGGGCATGCCCACCATCACCTCAAAGACGCCGCTTGCGGCAGGATAAACGGCGCGTCCCCGCTTGGTGCAACGCCAACAGGAAGCGTGCAGCCATAGGTTTCGCTCAGCAGCGCTTCGGTCAAAACGTCCCGCGGTGCGCCTTGCTTCATGATCCGCCCACCTGACAAGACCGCAATCTGGTCGGCATACATCGCCGTCAGGTTCAGATCATGCATCACCGCGATCACACCGCCCCCGGCATGGGCATAGCGCGACAGCACATTCATCACTTCCAATTGGTGGCTGATATCAAGGCTCGAGACCGGCTCATCCAGAATAAGCCATTTGGGGCCATCGTCGCCCTGCGGCTCCCACACTTGCGAAAGGACGCGGGCGAATTGCACGCGTTGCTGTTCCCCGCCCGAGAGTTCTTGGTAATAGCGCCCTTCAAACCCGCCGAGCCCCACCCGGGCGAGCGCGTCTGACACCCGCGTGTCTTGCGCGGCCTCTGCACCCGCCAAAAGACCCAGGCGCACAACCTCGTAGACCGTGAAAGGAAAGGCGATGCGGCTGGCCTGTGGCAGGACCGCCCGCCGCGCGGCCAACTTCCAACCCGGCAGCACCGCAATATCGTCCCCGCCCAAGGTGATGGACCCGGTATAGGCTGTCTCTTGCGTCAGGGCGCGCAGCAGCGTGGTTTTGCCTGAGCCATTGGGCCCCACAATCGCCGTGATCTGCCCTGGATAGGCGCGAAAATCCACGCCGCGCAACACCTCTTTGCCCGCCAGTGAGACATGAATGTTCAGCGCTTCAAACATCTCGTCACAAATCCAGCAGGCTTCGGTTGCGCAGCAGGATCCACAAAAAGAACGGGCCACCCAAGCAGGCCGTCACGATCCCGATGGGCAATTCGGCCGGGGCAATCACCGTGCGTGAAATTATATCCGCCGCCAAAAGCAGCGTGGCCCCGAGCAAGGCCGCATTGGGCAAAAGATACCTGTGATCGGGCCCAATCATCAGCCGCAAAAGATGCGGCACCACGATGCCGACAAACCCAATCCCGCCTGAGATCGCAACAGCCGCGCCCACAGCCGCAGCAACCGACAGGATTGAGATGTTTTTCATGCGCTGCACCGGTATGCCCAAATGCGCGGCCGGGGCTTCACCCAAGGCCAAGGCATTCAGAGATCGCGCAAGAAACGGCGTTGCCGCCAGCGCCAAGAGGATCAGAGGGCCAGCCAGCCAAATCTTGTCCCACGTGGCCCCGGCCAGCGATCCCAGCCCCCAGAACGTCAGATCCCTCAGTTGCGCATCATCGGCCATGTAGATCAAAATACCCGATAGCGCCCCGGTCAGCGCGGCGAGCGCAATACCCCCCAAAAGCATCACTGCAACCGATGTCCGCCCGCGATGGGTGGAAATCCTGTAGAGGATCATCGTACTGGCCCAACCGCCCAGGAAGGCCGCGACCGGCACGGCAAAATACCCCAGGGATTGCTGCAAGGCCAAGGGCAGCGCGCCGCCCAGGACAATGGCAGTGATCGCGCCAAGCCCCGCGCCAGCGCCCACACCGACCAAGCCCGGATCGGCAAGTGGGTTGCGAAAAAGCCCTTGCATCACCGCACCAGACACAGCCAAGGCCGCGCCCACCAGAATGCCCATGAGCAACCGTGGAATGCGAATGTCGAACAAGATAATGCGATCTTGCGCGCTGATGGCTTCACCCTGCAACGCCTGGGAGAGAACACTCCAAACACTTGTGCCCGACGCCCCTGCGTTCAGGCTCGCAATAGATGTCAGCAAAAGCAGAACTGACAAACCGAATACAGACATCCGGCCCGCAAATCGCCGATCCCCTTGGGTGACATGCGCGGAACTCAGCCGTGAGGCCTGTCTGACACTCACTTAGTCCATCACCTTGGCATAGGCCTCACTCAGGCGTTGAACCGCCTCGGGCGTGCGCGGCCCGAAGCCCAGCATCAAAAGACCGGGCAACCGGACAATCGCGCCCTTGTCGGCGGCGGGTGTCTGCCCAAGCACCGGATGCGCGAGAATGATCTCATCTGTCACCGAATGGTTGCCGCCGCGATCCATCATCAAAATAACATCCGGCTTGGCCAGTAAAACGGCTTCATCACTCACCTGCTTGTAGCCCTCAAACCCTTGCATAGCATTCTGTCCGCCAGAAAGCTCGACAATACCGTTGGCACCAGTGTTTTCGCCTGCGGCCATGATGCGGCCACCTTGCATCGTCAGCACGAACAAAACCCGGGGCGCCTCCCCTTCGGCTGCATCCTGAACGGCCGTTGTCAACGCGTCTTCAACGCGTTTTGCCAGCGCCTCACCTGCCTCTTCCACGCCAAGCGCTTGCGCCACGATCATGATTTTCGCCCGGATCGCCTCAGCATCATAGCCTTCAGGCACCGTCACCCATGGGATATCCGCGCCTTGCATGACCTCAACAGCCTCCGGCGGGCCGCTGCCTTCGATCGCCAGGATCAGATCAGGCTCGATTGACAACACCCCTTCGGGCGACAACGATCGCACGTATCCGACATCCGGCAGATCAAGCGCCTCGGCAGGATGGGTGGATGTGCTGTCACGTCCGATCAGGCGGGCCTCTTGCCCCAACGCATAGACAATCTCAGTCACAGATCCGCCCAGGGCCAGAACGCGCTGCGCTTGTCCATCTGACTGCGCCACCACGGGACCCGCAAAAATAAACAGCAAACACGCCGCCGCGCGAAGGCCGCGCTTGCCAAAAAACGAAAAGGCGCAAGCCGTCCAATGACGCATGATACATCTCCGATATCATTTTCGTTTAGTGCTTGCATTGCCGAGGGCCCGACAAGCCGCCATCACGTGAGGTGAAAACGCATGGTAAGGACAGACGGCCAGACGCATCCGGGCAAAGTTTGCTTGCTGAAAAGAAAGTAGGTCGACCGCCGGGATTTCTCAACCACGCGTTAAACGATGTCTTAAGTCGCACGCATTGCCAAAGCTAAACATGCCGCATCTTGGCCGTCTAACCGCGGCAAGCCTCAGACGCACGCCCGCACGTTTAAAATTGATCGGTTCCGGCTACTATGACCCGTTACCGCGATGCGCTGCGGGATTTTGGTGGAGCCTAGGGGGATCGAACCCCTGACCTCTTGCATGCCATGCAAGCGCTCTCCCAGCTGAGCTAAGGCCCCAATTGGTCGCGTGACCACGCGGGTGTGTAGGCAAAGCTTTGCACGGGATCAAGAGAAAAGTCCCGCTGCGCACGCCTGTTAGAAACTAGCTTTCGGTGTCCTCGTCAGACACATCTGCAATCTCATCGAGGGAGACGTTGTCCTCGTCGTCATCATCATCGAGCACGTCATCGCCCAGATCGACATCGATATCTTCTTCATCATCCTCAAGCACATCAGCTTCGACATCTGCGCCCTTCATCTTCTTGGTTTCCGCATCCTCTGCATCGGCGGTGATGGAGCGGCTCTTGCCAGTATCCAGATTGACCACCTCACCCGTGTAGGGGCTTACAATCGGGCTCTTGTTGAGGTCGTAAAACCGTTTTCCAGTGGTCGGGCAGAGGCGCTTGACGCCCCATTCTTCCTTGGGCATGGGATATCCCTTTTGAAATCTCTCAAGTCTTGCAGACGATCCGCGCCACCTGCCATAACCAAACTCAGGTGTCAAAGGCAAATGGGCATTAGGTGATAGCGCATATGGGACAACATGTTCTTCCAGGCAACCCCCCTGTGGAATTGATCCTGCGTCGCTCTGCGCGGGCGCGGCGGATTTCGGTGCGCGTGTCCTCGCTTGATGGGCGTGTCACATTGACCCTGCCGCGCCATATCGCTGAGGCTGAGGCGCTTGCTTTTGCCCGTGAGAAGGAAAGCTGGCTGCGCAAACATCTCGCCCGGCGCGAAGAAGACGTGGATATCACCTTCGGCGCCATTCTGCCGGTAGAAGGCCAGCCGCGAGAGGTTGTGCAAGGGCAGGGGCGTGCGATCCGGCTCTATGAGGATCGTATTGAGTTGCCCGGGCCACCGGAACGCGTGGGCAAACGTCTCGCCGCCTGGCTCAAGCATCTGGCCCGGGATCGGCTTGTGGCGGCCTCCGATGGCTATGCGGCCCAAATCGGCCGCCCCTATAGCCGCATTTCCCTGCGCGACACGCGTTCGCGCTGGGGGTCGTGTTCGGTGGAAGGGCGTCTGATGTACTCCTGGCGCCTGATCCTCGCTCCGCCTGCCGCGCTTGATTACGTCGCCGCTCACGAAGTGGCTCATTTACAAGAAATGAACCATTCGCCGGCCTTCTGGTCTATCGTCGCGCGGCTTTGCCCAGATTATGACACGCACCGCCGCTGGCTCCGCACAGAGGGCAACGCGCTGCACCGCTTCCGTTTCAGCAATTGACGCGGGCGGCGTTTGTGATCACAAATACCCCATGCTGATCACTGCCAAATCCGAACCCACACCGACCTCGGCCCATGAGCGGGTCTATCGCGGGCTGCGTGCCTCCATCATGCATGGCGAATTGCCTCCGGGCCAAGCGCTCACCGTGCGCGGCTTGGCGGCCAATTACGATATGTCCATGACGCCCGCGCGCGAAGCGATCCGCCGCCTGTCTGCCGAAGGTGCGCTGACGGTCTCCAGCTCCGGCCGTGTCACCACGCCAGAGCTTGCCAATGACCGCATCGAAGAGCTTGCCGCCCTGCGCGCCTTGGTCGAAGTGGAGCTTGCCAGCCGCGCGCTACCCCGCGCCCACATCGCCCTGATTGACCGGCTGCAGGCTATCAACGCGCGCATCGCCCAGACCATCGATCACCACGACAGTGTCGATTACATGCGCCGCAATCTCGAATTCCACCGCACGCTTTACCTTCGCGCCCAGGCGCCCGCGATGCTCGCCATGGCCGAAACCGTGTGGCTGCAAATGGGCCCCAGCATGCGCGCCCTGTACGGTCGCCTTCAACGCACCGAGGCCCCGCACTATCACCGCCTGATCATCTCCGCATTGAAGGCCGGCGATGAACCGGGTTTGCGTCTGGCCGTGCGCTCAGATGTGACACAAGGGCTAAAGATGCTCTTGGCATAGAGTTGGCGTGGGCCAAGCCTTCATCGATCGTGCTTGTTACTCGAAAGTCGCCTGCGCGGACAAAGCTGCCGCTCCAAGAATACTACTTCAATGCTTGTGCGCGTTCGTACGCACGCGTTAGCTCTATCGCGAATTCTTTCCTAGTGGAAGCCGGAGCTTCAAGCATCAAATCGTTGAAGCTTCCCACTCCTCCAAACAAGCCTTCGAATAGTTGAACACAGTAACCATCTGACTTTTCAGCGACTTGCCGAACTCTGAACAACTTCTCTGCCCAAAATCCCTGGTCGTATTCCAGAAGAATGGTCTCCAGTTTTTGGAGGCTGAAGACAAATTCGAGCACGTCGGGATGAAGCGGTTTTGGGTCCATGTGTTCAATTTCCCACGCGAATACCGGCGGCGCAACCCTTCGGCCCACAGGTAGGTTTGGGCTCAAACCGGTCGTTCGCTGCGTTTACATCGGTCAAAGATACGTCAGACGACGGCTAAGCAGACGTTGACTGGAACTGCACCAAGGGCAACTTTCGAAAAAAGATCAATGCGAACCGCAGGTTTTCGCACAGGTGACTTGCCCCAAGACAACTCCTCGACGGCAATCCGTTTAGACCATTGATCGGTCTTGTTGTTCGTTCGATCACCTTGATATGTTAAATCCGGAACGCAAACTTGGCTCCGCCTTTGATGCAACTCCAAGGGTCATTTGGCAAATCGCCCCGGCGAGACGGCAAGCGACACCATGCCGTCGAGTATCGAGGCCAGAAGCACCGAAAGAGATCCAAGATCCTTTGCGATCCGCGAAAACCCATGGCGCTCTGGGTCGATACGATCGACCAAGCCTACCACAGCGGCCTCCAGCACTTCCACAATCACGACCAACAGAACGACCGCACGAAGCACGCTGATCTGGAATGGCGGTTCACCCAACCAGAACGCCAAGGGAATGCTCACGGCAAACGCTACCGCTTCGATCCTGAAGGCTTCTGCGTACGCTCAAACGTCTTTCAAGCCGTTCATGGAGGTAAACCAAGCTGCCTTGAGGCGTGGAAGGCCCCTCAAGGGTGTTTTGTCCATACGCATCAACTCTTGAGGATTAACGCGGTGCCGCGGAGTTTGAGGATCGCGATGGCCAGTAGGAGCGCGCAGCAACTGAGGGATCTACACTGGCCGGGGCCCAGAACCTATGGATCAGACGCGCAAGCTTTGCCGCGTCTTTGGTCTGAGTGGTCAGGTCTTCCAGGTCGAGGTTGCGATATCTCTGATCCTCGATCGACCCCCGCATAGACGGCCATTTCACCAGCTCAAGCCTTCCATCGCATTGTTCTACGAGAGCCGTATGATATTCACCAGCGACCCGCGCACCCGTCCATGAGCCGCAGTTTCCAAACACAAGTGAACCCCGGTTGATCAGCGATGGGATATGACTATGACCGCATATTATTCCGTCAGCCCCGTTTCGTGACGCCATGCGCAGCGCGGCATCAGCATAGCTTGCGATCAAGGATTTGGCATGGGTCGCAATCGCTTTGCCCAGCGACCAACGTACGCGTTTTTCATCTGCCATGGGTCGCTCTGCTTTGGCCCGCGACCACGTCAAGTTGTCCACGCGAAGCCAGATTCCATCCGCGTATTTGGACGTGCTCCGAAACAGCGGGCCATCCAACTGGTCCCCGTGAATGATAAGAAGCCGTCGACCATCTTGCGTGTTATGTATGACCTGCTCATTCAGCCAGATGCCAAACCGCCGAAACAGGACCGCGCGGGACAAGCGCGCCTTGGTCTGGCGCAGCTTCTCATCATGATTGCCTGAAATCATCACGATCTGCACGCCGCGGGATTTCAACTCGACCAGAATATCCAGAAAATCGCTGTAGTCCTGGTTCCAGTACCAGCGTTTTTCCAGTTTCCATCCGTCCAGTATGTCTCCGACAAGATACAGGTAGTTGAAACGGTACGCCCGCAGGAACGCGTTCAGCGATCGGATGTCTGCGCCTTTATACCCAATATGGAGATCTGATATGAACACGCTGCGGAGGGTGGTTTCGCGGCTCATGGCATCAGCTCCGCTGAATGGCGCTGGAAATCCGCAGCGACTTTTTCCCAACTGTAAGTCTTAACTGCGTAAGCATGTCTGCTCGCGCGGGTGCCAGACGCTTTCAGAGCGCGTTTGATAGCCTGTGACAGGTCGTCGTCAACGGCTCCCAGTGCGGGATCTGCAGACAGGATATCCCGTGGGCCTGTGACATCGTACGCAGCACATGGCAGGCCAGACGCAATTGCCTCAAGGAGGACGTTTCCAAACGTGTCCGTCTTTGATGGGAATACGAACACATCAGCCTCACGATAGACCGCAGCCAAAGGATCTCCCACCAACATGCCACGAAATGTAACATCCGGATATCGTCTGCGCAGCTGCTGCAGGTGCGGCCCGTCTCCAACGACAACCTTGCGCCCATGCGTTTTCAGGGCCAGGAATGCCTCGATGTTTTTTTCGGGTGCAACACGACCGACGTAAAGCAACACCGGAATATCTGAGGTGCTTTTGGGGGCTGTGGCAGGGTAGAACTGTTCGGCATCTATCCCGCGAGACAGCCGCTCAAATCTGTTCTCAACGCCCCAGTTCCTCAGAAGCGAGTCCAGTGCTGGTGTCGCCGTATAAATGAATTTCGCAGGGCCATGGAACCGTTTCAGCGTGGACACAGAGAGAGCTTTGCTTCTCGACCTCAGGAGTTTCGGCGTGCGGACGGCGACATAGGCCGGGAAGTTCGTGTGAAACGCCGTTGAAAAGGCCCGATCATTTCTTTGGCACCAATGGCGCGTCATCCAGCCCAGGGGCCCTTCGACAGGGATGTGAATGGCTTGCGGATCGAACGCCTCGATCATCCGCCGGAGCCTGCGAAAGAGCGGCATCGCGAGGCGGATTTCAGGATAGGATGGCATCGCCATATTTGGAAAATCCGCAGGCCCGATGACGCGCATTTCGCTGCCGTGCAAGGCCAATTGCTTGCGAAGGTTTTGGTAGGTCCGAACAACACCGTTCACCTGGGGCAACCAAGCGTCGCTCACGACCAAAATGCGCGTAGGCAGGGGCCGGTTCGTGTCACCGTTTGTGGAAAACCGGTGAGACTGGAAGTCTTGTGCCTGTATCATGTCGTAGCTGCCCGTAATGGCGCGTGCTCTTTGGGTCGGTTTTTTGCGCAACCATTTCCGCGCCATGTAACGAGGACGTGTCAAATTAGGAAATTGTGTTTGATCGCCTTTCTAGCTGTGTTTTTTGCCACAAACCCAAGCTGCCATACGTCAAGGTCAAAGGACGCAAAGACAAGGTCTTTCACCAGACTTGCGGGGCCGCAGCGTTTCACAACAGGCTTTCGATGACGGCTGGGCGGGACATTCCCGCCTTGCGATCCCTTTGACGGAAGGTTCGGTTTTCTTCGATCATTTACATGACTGTCTTCGCTAAGTTAGCCTCTCACCAAAGACGGGGGAGAAGCACATGCGTCACGAGATCAGCTTTCATTCTGAAGGCGCGGAACTGCGGGGGGTGCGCTTTTCTCATGAGGATCGTTCCTGCCCGATTGTTGTGATGACGCATGGAACAACGGCAACCATTACGATGGGAATTGATATCTATGCAGGGAGGATTTTCGATGCTGGATATGACGTTCTGCTCTATGACCATCGAAATTTTGGGCGCAGCGGCGGCGAACCACGACAAGAAATAAACCCTTGGGTGCAGGCCCGTGGATACCGAGATGCTGTCTCCTTTCTGCGTGGGTCAGAAGACAAACGAGACATTGTACTATGGGGAGACAGCTTTTCGGCCGGATTAGCCTTGGTTGCGGGTGCTTTGATCGAGAACATCTCTGCCGTTATCGCACAAATCCCTGTCTGTGGGCCTTCGCTCCCTCAAACCACCTTTGACCACAATGCCTTCCAGGCCATGAGGGAGGTATTTAATGGCGGTGACGTTTCCGGTGGCCCGGAGGACACAACCGGGCCGCTTCCCGTCGTATCCTTCGACCAGATGAACAACCCCTCTCTGCTGACCCCCATTCAAGCGTACCGTTGGTTCATTGAACATGGGGGGCGCCATGGGAGCGGTTGGGAAAACCGAGCGACGCGTGTCATTCCTCGCACGCCAGTTCCATGCAGTCCGTTTGTGACGGCGTCTTACCTCAACATGCCTGTGCAAATGATGATCGGAACAGCCGATGAGATGGTGCACTGCAATCTGGACGTCCAGAAGGCGGTGTTCGATCTCATTCCAGGTGAGAAGGCTTTCGTGGAAATCCCGGGCGGGCATTTCGGATTGCTTTGGCACCCCAGTGAAGAGTTCGAAACCGCCATCAACGCGCAGATTGCGTTTTTGAACCGAGTATTCGCAATTAACGGCTAACCAGACAGTCGCTGCGTCGCCGCCTTCCTGCTGGTCAGGGCCCGAACGGTAACTCTACAGGACGGCGCAGAAGCTTTCTGTCCTGCACGACACCTGTCTTTTAGGCCGCCAACCCCTGGCTGCCCATCTCCAAAAACTTCTTGCGACGCGCCTGGATCAGTTGCTCTCGGCTCTGAAGGTCCAGCTCTTTCAACAGCCCCTCAATCGCTATGCCCACCGAAGAGATGGTCTTTGCCTTGTCCCGGTGTGCCCCGCCCATGGGCTCCTGAATGATCCGATCCGCCACGCCGAGCTTCACCAGATCCTGTGCCGTCAGCCGCAGCGCCTCGGCGGCTTCACGCATCATCTCGGCATCTTTCCACAGAATGGATGCGCAACCCTCAGGCGAGATCACGGAATACACAGAATGCTCCAGCATCGCCACGCGGTTCGCACTGGCAAACGCCACGGCCCCGCCAGAGCCCCCCTCGCCAATAACCACGCTCACGAGCGGCACCCCGATCTGCAGACACATCTCGGTGGACCGTGCAATCGCCTCCGATTGCCCACGCTCTTCCGCGCCTTTGCCGGGATAGGCGCCGGGCGTGTCAATGAGCGTGATCACAGGCAGGTTGAACTTATCGGCCATCTGCATCAGGCGAATGGCCTTGCGATACCCCTCCGGCCGAGCCATGCCAAAGTTGCGCTCAATCCGGCTTTTGGTGTCATTGCCCTTTTCATGGCCGATCACCACCACGGGCCGATCCTCAAACCGCGCCAACCCGCCCATCACGGCCTGATCATCGGCAAAGTTCCGGTCGCCCGCCAGCGGCGTGTACTCGGTGAACAGCGCCTCAAGGTAGTCCTTGCAATGAGGCCGGTCCGGGTGCCGCGCGACCTGACATTTCCGCCAAGGTGTCAGCGATTTGTAGAGGTCCGCCAGCATCTCGGCGGCTTTCTTGTCCAGCGCGCCGGCCTCGGCCTCCACATCCATTTCCTCATTGGCCCGCGCCATCGCGCGCAGCTCTTCGGCTTTGCCTTCGATCTCTGCCAGCGGTTTTTCGAAATCGAGATAATTGGTCATGGGCGCTCCGGCTCTTGCGTCAGAGCGATATATGCCGCCCCATCACCCGTTTTGCAATCCGGCCCGTTTCAGCACGGCCCGAAACGCCAATTCAGGCGAGGCCAGCACAGGCACGCCCAAATCTGTCAGCAGAGCCAATGCCCCAGCCATGGAGGCCTGCGCCAACACCACGCATCCAGTATGCGGATTTTCGGCGCGTATGGCGGTGGCCAACGCGGCCTCAAACTCAGAGTGCAGACCGGCCACAAAAAGCGCCCAATGCTCGGACAAGGGCAGGGGCCGAATGTCGCCATCCGCCCCGACGGCCCGCCGCAACAGCGCCTCACTCGGCGCACGCGTGCTCTCCAGGCAATAGGCCAGGATCACAGGCCCTCCGATCCGCGCTGCCGCCTCCATCATGGGCCGATCAATCCGCACCGCGCCTGCCTGCTCTGCGACCTCACCCAATGTCGTACAGGTGCACAGCACAGGCTCGGTTTGCTCCGTGACCCACCCGACAATCTCCGTCTCCAAAGCCTCGGAAATACCGCCCTGCGCGGCCTCCAGCCAATCCGCGCGCACCGCCTGCTCAAGTGCAACGCCTGGCGCAATATCATCACGTATCGCCTCAAACCGGGCGCAATGCGCCTCTGCCGTGTGCAGCAGGGTCAGGGTCACGCCGCAGGCCACAGAACCGGGATCAGCGTCGCAACCAGCAGCGCCGCCATCACCAGATTGAACGCCCGCAACCGTTTGGGCTGCGTGAGCAACCGCCGCATTTGCTGACCGATTGTGGTCCAACTCGTGGTCGAAACAACTGAGGCCAGAACATAGGCCGCCGCGACCCAAAGCACCGCTGGCAAATCCCGGCTCGTGGCGTAAAGCGTGATCGCCGAGAGCGCCATGCTCCACGCCTTCGGGTTCACCCATTGAAACACCGCCGCCTGCAAAAACGTGAACGGCTTGCCCTCTGCCGTGGCCCCTTCCGGCGGAGCGGCATTGGCGATCTTCCACGCCAGATAAAGCAGGTAGGCCACGCTAAACACCTTCAGGATCGTGTAGCTTGTGGGCCAGAGATCAAACACTTGCATCACACCCGCACCGACCAGCAACACCATCGCCGGGAACCCCAGCCCAATGCCCAGCATATGCGGCACAGTCCGGCGAAACCCGAAATTGGCGCCCGAGGCCATAAGCATCAGGTTGTTGGGCCCCGGCGTGCCAGCGGTCACGAGGGCGAAGGTGAAGATCACGGTGAAGAATTCCAAAGTCATGAGCGCAATCTTATGCCGCCAAGAGCCGCATGGAATTGTTTTCTTTTGCGCCTTTCAGGTAGTTTTGCAATAAAATGCGGCTATGGATGCAATCAACGATCATATAGTGCAAGAGTTGAGCCGCGATGGCCGGATCAGCAACCTCGATCTCGCCGATCGCGTGGGCCTGTCGCCCTCTGCCTGCCTGCGCCGGGTGCAAGAGCTTGAGCGCCGCGGCGTCATTCGCGGCTACCGCGCTGTTTTGGACAAGACGGCGCTCGGCGTGGGGTTTTCAGCCTATGCCATGGTCGGCCTGAACACCCATACCAAGGCCAGCCAACAGGCTTTTGAGCGGGCGATGGACATGGCCCCGGAAGTGGTCGAGTGCCACAACATCACCGGCGCGGTGGAGTATCTTTTGCGCATCGAAGTGGCTGATCTGCCCGCGTACAAAGCCTTCCACACCGACGTCATCGGCACCCTGCCACAGGTCAATTCCATCACGTCCTATGTGGTGATGGGCTCCCCCAAGGATGCGCGCGCGTGATCGTCCAAGAGCCCTCGTGTGAACCGTTGACGTGAATTGATCTGCCCTAAAGCTCCGCGATCTCAAAATGCATCCCGTCGACGCGGTCAAAATGGCCGCCCCAGAAAAAGCCTTCTTCATTGGCGATATGAACCAATTCAAAAAGGCACCCCCGTTGGCCCATCGCGGCTGGGGCTTGGCCGATCCAGTTTTCCTGAGAGTTGATGTCAAACGCACCGCCCCAAGAGTGATTGGACAGGTTTGAACGCACAAGCTCTGTTTCCCGCCGCTTCAACCTGGCATTGAAGCACCCTGTAAAGTAAATGACACGATCCATCAGCCCGGCCGTCTCCCACGCTGCGAACAAGGCCTGAAGTCTTGGCGCGGCAAGGCGATGGCAGGTAATTTTCCCGTCTTTGAGCACCCTTGGCTTGGCGAATTGACGGTCGACCATACCGATCAATTGAGGGATGGATGTCTGACAGATGTTGTCTGCAAGCCAGTCTTCCTCAATTTCCAGCTGATAGCGCGCTGTGTCACTTTTGGCCAAGCGAAACTCAAACGTCCCAAACATAACATCTGATGCTTGGTGATCAGGCCGCTTCAGATGTTTTGGAGCCGGCGGGTAAGCCGCGTGAGAGGCGCCTTGAAAGCAGGTGTTTTCATACCCCAGCGCAACCGCGCATCGCGCATCATCTTGCCCAAATGCGCCACTTTCGGGCAGCCCGTGTTCGCGTTGAAAGGCGGCGATGGCAGCGCTGGTCTCAGAGCCAAGTTCACCATCCGTGCCACCCGGAATGGCAAATCCCTGCGCCAAAAGAAATCTCTGCAGCCGGCAGACATCCGCGCCAATATGGCCTGGCTTCAAAGGATAAAAGAGATCGGCCATTCCTATGGCAAAACCCTCAAAATACCACGCCACTTCATTTTACACTGGGCGTTTGCGCAGGCCTGATCTGAGGCCGAACGGCGCGGTGACAGGCTGGGATTGAGTATCTTATCCAAAAGATACACCCAGGATCGGCCTTGCACCAGACATCATGTGGGTCGGTCTGTTTACCCGGTGTTTTTGGATGGGCGGTCCTGAGCCGGGCTGCGCAGAACCGTCACAGTGTCGTCCGCCTCAGCCAAAGACGCGCTCTGCGGTGCCGGGCCGGAGGATGTCTGTGGCGCATTCAAAGGCACGGCCCCTTGTTGCAAGAGCCTTTGGTCACGCTGGGCAAGCTCCAGAAGCTCGGGGATGAGCCCGTCTCCTCGGCTTGCAGCAAGTTGATGAAGGGCCGCAAGGCCAGAAAGCATGTTTTGCATGGGAATCGCCTGATCGTTGAACTGAGCCCCGAGCTGCGGATCAACGTTGCAGGTGCACCAGACCCTTGGATCAGTTTTCGCTCGAACGCAATGGCGCCCATGCAAAAACCCTCGTCAGATCTTTGGTGATCACAATCACTGATCAATCTCACAGCAGTTTCCAGATCGATCACGCCGCTGTCAGGTACCCAACATAGATTGTTTCAGTCGATTGGTTGGCGATGTAAATCCGATGCCTGAACTGCCACGGCGCCGGGTCCCACGGGGTATCAGGATCATACTCAGACCCCTCAAATACACTCACCGGCACGCCAGATGAGGGGATGCACTTCTTTGACGCGTTATAGGGCATGGTCACATAGTCAAACGCAATCGCGTGCGGCCCTGTCGCCGTGCCGGCGGCGGTCACGCCTGTCGCAGGTATCCCCGGCGCGGGCGCAAACGCGATCTCTTCTCCGAACGGGCTGAGCACCACGATCTCATTGTTAATGCCATCCAGCAGGGTCCAGGAAAAGGGCGATGCGCTCACGCCGCGGATCAAACGGTCGGGGTAGGTTCGGCTGGCAATGAAATCCCCGGCCATCGTGCGCAGTTCCAACGTCTCCTGAAATCCGCGGACCAGAAAGAAGCCATTGGTGCCGAAGGCGGTTGAATCGTTGAAGCCCGGGTTTTCCATTTCAAAATCATGCACGACCGTTCCGTCAAACGGATTGATGGCGGTGATGAATTGGCGTGTGGCGGAACTGCTGCCGCAGTAAATCAAGCCGTTCACCGGCGAATACCCCATGCCTGAGATCCTGGGCCGATCCGGCGGGCTTGGATATTCAATCTGAATGTCACCCTCACACGCGCCGAGCAGCGTGATCGTGTCTTGCCCCGCTCTTTGTGCCAGCAGTGCCAGGAACGTGTCACCTTGGGTCTTGCAGAGTGTCATCGCCGTGTCCCCGCCCGCGGGCGGCGTGGGGTAGGGGTAGGATTCCGTGATGTGAAAAGACAGCTGTTGCATGGGACGTTTCCAGACGGTGACTCGTCCGGAAAGCCTAAGAGTTTTCGCTCAAATCTCCAAATCTGACAAACACCGCCTCAAAATGGGCGCTGTCTTTACCCGGTCACAAGCAGCGCCCCATGGGACGGATAAAGTCAAACCCGCCCTTTCCATGGCACCAGCCATGTCTCCAGCGCGCGGATGCCCACATCGATCAAAAAGCCGATGATCCCGATCAGGATGATCCCCACGATCACGATGTCGGTCAGCTGAAACTTTGATGCGACCATGATCATCATGCCCAGGCCCCGCTCCGCCGCGACCAGCTCTGCCGCCACAACCGTGCCCCAGCAGACCCCCATCGCAACCCGCGCGCCGGTGAAAATCTCGGGCAGGGAATTTGGAATGATCACCCGCGTCAAAATCTGCCACTTGCTCGCGCCCAGCGAATAGGCCGCATGTACCTTGGAAATGGCCACGCCTGACACGCCAGACCGCGCCGCAATCGCCATGATCCACAGCGCGGCCAGGAACAGCAGGATCACTTTAGAGGCTTCCCCAATCCCGAACCAGATGATCATCAGCGGGATCAGTGCCAAAGGCGGCACCGGGCGCATGAACTCCACGATCGGGTCAAACCAGCCGCGGGACCAGTTGGTGAGGCCCATCGCATAGCCCAGCGGGATGCCCAAAAGTGCGCCGAAGAAAAACCCCTGCAACACGCGCCAAAGCGAAATCCAAGTGTGTTCCAAAAGGGTGAAGTTCCGATAGCCTTCCGACCAGAGATCGCCGAAACGGTCCACCGCAACCTCGGGCGCGGGCAGGTACAGCCGCTGCATCCGCTGGCCCGTGGCGGGCGAAAATGACGGCGTGCCCTTGTCGGTCAGGCCAATCTCGCCCTCGGGCACAAGAATGGATTGACCGGGCTGCACCGGAACACCGTTGAACGCGGTGATCACCGATCCGTCCGCCTTGGAAATCTCATCATTCCTGCGCACCTGGATCACCTTGAAGCCGTAGCGCGGCACCACGATGCTGTCATTCTTGGCAAAACCATCGCCCGGCTCCACCTCCGGCGCGTCAGGGATCTGACCGGGGTTGCCCTCTTCGTCCAATGTCTGGCTGATATCCTCACGGTAGACGCGCACCGTCACTTCGGCGTCATCTTGCGCCCCATCGGGCGTGGTCGCCGTATAGGTGAACGTGACATCCCCCAAGAAAGGCGAGGGCGCTTTGGGCAAGGGTAGGGTCGAATTGGTGAACCCGACCCACAGCAAAAAGATGGTCAAAACCGACAGGACAGAGGCCACGCGATTGGCCTTCACCGCGCTTTCATCGCCAAAGGTCACGGTTTTGAGCGATGTGAAATCCACCCGCGCAAACGCCGCTTTGTAGACAATGGAAAAGGCGAAAAACGCCCCAAGGAATGCGCCCACATAAAGCGCGAGAACCAAAAACCCGGTCATGCGCTTTCCTCCACGCGGCCCATAATTTCCTCTTCCATGTTCCAGATCATCTCAAGGATCTCTTCACGGCGCTCATTGAACTCGGGGTGTTTCTTCACCTCTCGCAGGTCCTTACCCACGCCCAGATCGGCAAAGGGCAGGCGGTATTCCTTGTGAATGCGCCCGGGTCGCGGGGCCATAACCAAGAGCCGTTCCCCCAGCAAAAGCGCCTCTTCCACCGAGTGGGTAATCAGGATGATCGTCTTGCCCGTCTCTTTCCAAAGCTTCAGAACAAGCCCTTGCATCTTCTCCCGCGTCAGGGCGTCCAGCGCGCCCAGCGGTTCATCCATCAAAATGACATCGGGGTCATTGGCCAAGCAGCGGGCCAGGGCCACACGCTGCTGCATCCCGCCCGAGAGCTCATAGATGGCCTTTTCCTTGAAATCCTGCAGGCCCACGATCTCCAGCAGGTGATCGACATTGGGCATGTATTGCGCGCGGCTCTCGCCCTTCATACGGGGGCCAAAGCTCACATTGTCGCGCACCGACATCCATTCAAAAAGCGCGCCCTGCTGAAACACCATGCCCCGCTCGGCATCCGGCCCGACCACCTTGTGACCGTTCAGCACAATCTTGCCTTCCGTGGGCGCCAAGAACCCCGCCACGATATTGAGAAGCGTGGTCTTACCACAGCCCGAAGGGCCCAGCACGCTCATCAACTCACCGGTTTTCAGCGTGAGAGAGACATCCTTCAAAGCCTGCACATGCCCGCCACCGGGCAGGTCAAACCGCATGGAAATATTGTCTATGAGAAGTTCTGACATACCGCGCCCCGCTGAATGTCCCAGAGAATGGACGTGCAAAAAGAAACCCGTGGGCCCGCATGTGCAGGCCCACGGGAGAGGTCAATCTCAGTTGGCCGCGCCAAGCGGTCCGGTGTTCACGTTCTCAGCATAAGAGGCTTTGGACGCGTCAATAGAACCGGCTTCCACAAAGACGTCTGCGACGCCCTTCATGAATTCCTGTGCCCCACCGCCGAGCCACTTCTCGCTCAGCTGATCGTCAACCGCCGGGAAGACGAAGGTTGAGATGGTCGCCATCGTGTCATCCTCGGACATACCCGCGTCCTTGGCGATCACCGGCAGCATTTTGGCGTGGTTGGCTTCATCCGCCCACATTGCGTTGGCTTCTGCCGTCACTGACAGGAACTTGGCAACCATGTCTTCGTTCTCAGCGACAAAGTCTGTCGGAGCAGAGGTCACGTCAAAGACGAGAATGCCCAGCTCTTCTTTCTCTGCACCGGTCAAAAGAACATTGCCGCTCTCTTTCATACGGCGCAGCGCGCCACCCCAGCCGCAAGCCATGTCAACCGCGCCCTGTGCCAGCGCTGCTTGACCTTCTGCCGGGGCCATGTCGACCACGGTCAGGCTGTCGAGCGCCACACCGAAATGCGACATCTGCTTGAGGAAGCCGTAATGCGCCGCGGTGCCCAGCGGAACCGCCACTTTCTTACCGGCGAGCTCTGCTGCGCTGTCCTTGTCGATCTCAAGGCCCGAAGACACCACGCAGTTGTCATTGTCGGAATAGCTCACCGCGACATCTACAATCTGCAGGTCCTGACCCGCCGAAGTGGCAACCACGAAAGGCGGAACACCCTGGCTCACGGACATCTGCACATCACCAGAGGCCATCGCCGCGCTCATCGCCGTGCCGGTGTCAAAGCTGACCCAGTTCACAGTGGTGCCAAGCGCCTCTTCATACATGCCTTCAACCTTGGCAAATTGGAACGGCATCGGCCATTCGAGGAAGTAACCCACGGTGATCTCAGCGGATGCGCTCTGTGCGCCTGCTGCCATCGCCAAACCGGCCACTGCACCCATCATTTTTGACTTGAGTGTCATGCTTTCATTTCTCCCTAAAGATTCTTGTTTTTGTCGTCCCGGCGTGGGTGTCGCGTAGATCTGGACCACTCCGGATGCGGGGCCATCGGAGCCGAAAATGCGCGCTTAAGCAACAGAATTGTGAAACGTATGGTCTCAGTTTTGATCCCATGAAACCAAGTTTCGGGTATTTCGCAGGCAAAATCACCGCATTGGTTTCAAATCACGGCGTTTTCAGGATACGGCCTATTGCTTTGGCCTCAAACAAAGCCGCCAACTGGCCCTATTGTTTGCGTCAGATTCGGGCTGATTAATTCGATATTGTGACAAAAGCTTGCGCGGTGTCGGGTGATGCTCATGACAGGCCCAACCTGCATCAACCAAAGGAGCACTCCATGGACGGCAGACCTTTTGAAAATGATCTTTCCGGCGTCATTGAGGCCGATCGCGCCCACGTCTGGCATCACCTCATGCAGCACAAACCCTTTGAGGACAATGATCCCCGCATCATCGTTGAGGGCCGCGGCATGCGCGTCTGGGATCAAAAAGGCAAAGAGCATATCGATGGTGTGTCCGGCGGGGTCTGGACGGTCAATGTGGGCTACGGCCGCGAACGCATTGCCAATGCCATCCGTGACCAGCTGATCAAACTGCCGTATTTTGCGGGGTCCGCGGGCTCCATCCCCGGCGCGCTCTTCTCTGAAAAACTGATCTCCAAGATGCCGGGCATGAGCCGCGTTTACTACACCAATTCCGGCTCCGAGGCGAATGAGAAAGCGTTCAAAATGGTCCGGCAGATCGCGCATAAGCGCTACGGTGGCAAGAAGCACAAGATCCTCTACCGGGATCGTGATTATCACGGCTCCACCATCGGCACGATGTCTGCCGGCGGTCAGGATCAGCGCAACGCGCAATATGGTCCCTTCACCCCCGGTTTCGTCCGGGTGCCGCACTGCCTGGAATACCGCGCTCAGTGGGATCTGACCGGCGAGGAATATGGCATCGCGGCAGCGAATGCGATTGAAGAGGTCATTCTGGCAGAAGGTCCCGACACCGTCGGTGCGCTCTGCCTTGAGCCCGTGACCGCCGGTGGCGGCGTCATCACCCCGCCCGAAGGCTACTGGCCCCGCGTGCAAGAGATTTGCCGCAAATACGATATCCTGCTGCACATTGATGAGGTCGTCTGCGGCATCGGTCGCACCGGCACATGGTTTGGCTATCAGCATTACGGCGTTGAGCCCGATTTCGTGACCATGGCCAAAGGTGTGGCGTCGGGCTACGCCGCCATCGCCTGCTGCGTGACGAATGAGAAAGTCTTCGAGATGTTCAAAGACGATGTCGAAGATCCGCTCAACTACTTCCGCGATATCTCCACCTTTGGTGGCTGCACCGCGGGCCCGGCGGCGGCACTCGAAAACATGGCCATCATCGAAGAGGAAGGCCTGCTTCAGAACACCATCGATATGGGCGCCTACATGCTCGACCAGCTGCACGCGCTGCAGGAAAAGCATGAGGTCATCGGCCACGTGCGTGGCAAGGGTCTCTTCCTCGGCGCTGAGCTGGTGGCCGACCGCGCGACGAAAGACCCGGTGGAAGAGAAAAAGGCCCAGGCCGTCGTCGCTGACTGCATGGCGCAAGGCGTGGTGATCGGTGTCACCAACCGCTCCATCCCCGGTTTCAACAACACGCTGTGCTTCTCGCCTGCGCTCATCGCAACCAAAGACGACATCGACGAAATCCTCACCGCCGTCGACAGCGCCCTCACCCGCGTTTTCGCCTAACAGACGAACCCCACCCTGCATCCCGTAGGGTGGGGTTTCACCCCACCATCCCCCTTAAAAATCAAACACCACCCGCCCCGGACGTGATCCGGGGCCTCCTCTCCCTGTGCCACGAGGTCCCGGCTCGGGGGCCGGGACGGGTTATGCTTGGCCCGCCTCCTCCGGCCCATTCCAGAACCTATGCGCAATCACCGAGGTCGCCACGACCATCACCCCGATCCACGCAAAATCCGACACGCCGTTGTAAATCGCCCAAACACCATCTGAAAAACCCCGCCACATCACCTCATTGGCCACGGCCCGCATCACCGAAATCCCGATCCACACCCAATGCAGCGTCACCCAGCCCGGATCGCTCATATAGATCTTATACCCCAGAGTCCGCTTGAGCAGATTGGGCCGCATCAAAAGCCCCGCTGCGATGATCCCGGCAAAGGCCAGCGACCCCACCGTGTTGCTCACTTTCACAAATGTCGTGTCATCGAAAATCAACCCGGCGATCAGCATCACCACGGTGAGCGCAAAGATCGAAATGGCGAGCCAAGGCAAGTTCCGATCCCACCGCCACCTGAGCGCAATCGCCATCCCCGTCGCAACCGCCGCGAGCCCCGCGCCGAGGAATATCCCACCCAGCCAATTGCCCACCAAAAAGGCAATACCGGGCGTAAACTCCACCAATAACCGCTTGTCCAAATCGCCCTCACCGATCCCGCATCGTGAGGCTCACATAGGCACCGTAGGGTGGGGTTTCACCCCACGAAAACCCTCAGTTCAAAACCCTGGCGATCAAATCCGCCCCCTTACACCCGATCATCACCGATGGCGCATTGGTATTCCCACTCACCAGCTGCGGCATGACTGACGCATCGGCCACGAAAAGCCGTTCCACCCCGTTCACCGCCATCGTGTCCGAGTTCACCACCGCGTCTGCATCCGTCCCCATCCGCGCCGTACCCACCGGGTGATAAATCGACTCTGCTGTCGCCCGCACATGGGCATCCAGATCGGCATCGGTGTCTTTGCCCGGCCCGGGGATCAGCTCCTCCCCCGTGATCGCCGCCAATGATGGCTGCCTGCACAGCTCGCGCAGCATCTTAAGCCCCTCGCGCATCGCCACGCGGTCTTTCTCTTCGGCCAGATAATTGGGATCAATCAGCGGATAGTCCTTCGGATCCCCACTCGCCAGCGTCAGCGCCCCCCGGCTTGTCGGCCGCGTCTGCGTCGTATCAATGGCAAACCCATGCCCGCGATCCTCCGCCGTGGCCCCGTCAAAGGCCAACGCGTTGATGAAATGCAGCTGCGTGTCGGGCGCAGGCTCGCTCGGGTCCAGCGTCAAAAACGCGCCCGCCTCCAGCCCCTGTTGCCGCCCGGCCCCTTGCCCGGCCAACACGTATTTCGCCCCCGTCAGCAGGTAATTGGGAAACTTCGCATGGGACCAAAGTGACAGCGGCTTGGTCATTCGATGCTTCACCTTCACCTCCAGATGGTCATGCAGGTTCTGCCCCACCTCCGCGCGATCCGCGACCACGCCAACCCCATGCTCGGCCAAATGCCCCGCAGGCCCCACGCCCGACAGCATCAACAGATGCGGTGTCCCAATCGCGCCCGCACAGAGCACCACCGCGCCTGCGCTCAACGTCTCAACGCCCGATGTCCCGGACACCTTCACCCCAGTCGCCCGCGTGCCGTCAAACTCCACCCCCAACACCTGCACATCCGTGCGCACGGTCAGGTTCTTGCGCGCGTACGCGGGTTTCAAAAACGCATCTGCCGCGCTCCACCGCCGTCCGTTCTTGATGTTGAGCTGAAACGGCCCAAACCCTGTCTGCTCCGCGCCATTCAGATCGCCATTGCGTGGATACCCCATCTCAACGCCTGCCTGAATGAACGCCTCATAGGCGGCATTGCCCGATTCCGGGTTCGACACGTAAAGCGGCCCGCCCGCGCCGTGATAGGGGCCTTCGCCCAGCTCATTATCCTCTACCTCTTTGAAGTAAGGCAGCACATCCTCATAGGCCCAGCCGGGGCACCCCTGTGCTGCCCAATTGTCATAATCCCAGGCATTGCCCCGAATATAGACCAGCGCGTTGATCGACGATGACCCGCCCAGCGTCTTGCCCCTCGGCGTGGTGAGCCGCCGCCCGTTCATATGCACCTGCGGCGTCGTCTCAAAATGCCAGTTGAAGCGCGTCGATCCGATCGCCTTTGCCACGCCCGCAGGCATCCGGATGAAAAGATGATTGTCCGTGGGCCCCGCCTCAATCACGGTCACATTGCGCGTCCCGTCCCGCGACAACCGTTCAGCCATGGCACAGCCCGCACTGCCCGCGCCCACAACAATCACGTCTGCACTCACGCGAGGAGTTCCTTGAGCGCGTCATCAATGACCTTGGTGTCCTCCGCCACGCGCCCGCCGCCCGCGTAATGCCCCCACATGGAATCGATCACGCGGCATTCGGCATTGGGCATCATCGCCACTTCCGCCTCGTTATCCGCAGGTGGGAAGTAGAAATCCGTGCGCCCCGGCAGGATGATTGATTTCGCCGTGATCGCCCCATAGGCCGCTTGCGCGTCGCCATTGTACACCGGGTTATTCGCCAGATCGCAGGCTTGCCAGGTGGCAATCAACGCCAACATGTCATTGGCATCGCGGCCGTAATAAATCCCGTCCCAGTTGCCCTTCAGGTAATCTTCAAGCGATGCGAATCCCTGGCTCTCCCACATTTTCGCGCGGTACCATTCCTGGCTCAGCGCCCAACCGGCCCAGATCCGCCCTTTCGCGGTCAGACCTCTCCAAGGCTGCTCTTTGTAATACCCATTCTCCCATGCCGGATCGCCGATGATCCCCTGCTTCACACCTTCAAGAAACACATATGTGTGCGGCGCAGTCGTCCCTTGCCCGCAGAAACACGACATCGCCTCCACCTTGTCGGGGAAAAGCGAGGCCCACTGAAACGCCTGCTGCCCGCCCATGGACCAGCCGCAGACCAGCTTCACTTTCTCAATGCCAAAGACTTCGCGGATCAACCGCTCTTGCAACAGCACGTTGTCATACTGCGTCACCAAGGGAAAATCAGGGCCTGACAGGGGCTTGGCCGTGTTCGACGGCGACGAAGACAGCCCCGAATTCAGCATGTTGACGCAAATGACGAAGTATTTCTCCGGGTCCAGCGACAGCCCCGGCCCGATCAAATAGGTCTGATCGGCGTGGGTGCCTGCATAGCGCGACGGAAACACCACCACATTGTCTTTCGCGGCATTGAGCGTCCCATGGGTCTTATACGCGACACGACACTCCGGCAGGGTGATCCCACATTGCAGCGTCACGCGCCCGGCCTCAAAGATCTCGTAATCCATCAAAATGCCCCTCTTCTAAGCACAAATATCTGTCCCATCCTTCCCTCATCGCATCAACCAAAAATTCACTTGAACGAAAGAAAAATTCACTTTAGGAAAAAAAGACATGCCAGTTTGCCTGTTTTAACAGGCGTACCACCCCTGGCCAACGACCTCTTAGGCGACCCATGATCTGGAAGCAGCACACAGATGTCACACCGGCTTTCACCGGCCACCCGATTGCTCAAAGCGCAGTCGATCAAGCGCCTCAGCCCGAAAAGACAGCAAAGCTGCGCGGGTGCTCGTGCGTGGTTCAATTGACCCATGCCCGGGAAGTAAGGTTTACTTCAAGAATTGAAATCAAAGAGCCCAAGTAGGGACAGCAGGGAAAAGGACATGTCCATGGACATTGAAAAGTTTGTAGAGGCCCCAGGCCGCGACGAGAAGATCCGCCAAGTGCGCGCGATGATCGACGAGATGGGGATCGAATATCTCTATCTGCAGTTTGTCTCGGTCACCGGTAAGGTCATGGGCAAGGGCATCCCGTCCGATCACTGGGAAACGGTGGCGAAGAAGGGCTTTCAGCTGGTCTATGGCGCCACTGTAAACCTCTTCACTGACCGCGCGGGCAACTATCTGGGTTACGGGCCAGAGGCGGCTGAGCTTGTCGGCATCCCCGAGCCTGAGACCTTCATGCAGTTGCCCTGGGCCCCCACCATCGGCCGTTTCTTCTGCACGCTGTTCCGCAACCGCGAAGAAAAAGTCGATCCCGGCGCGTACCTGACGTCTGATTGCCGCGGCAACCTGCGCCGTTTGCACGAAGAATTCACCGCCAAGCACGGCACGAAGCTGCGCATCGGCACAGAGCCAGAGATGATGTGGCTCAAGTTCGATGAAAACGGCAAGCCGAAGGATGGCTTCTCCAAGCCCTATTGCTACCACATCGACCAGTTCGAAAGCCTGCGCCCTGTCTCGATGCAGGTGATCCGCTATGCCCGCAAGATGGGCCTCGATATGATCCAGGGGGATCATGAAGACGCACCTGGTCAGCTCGAACTCAACTGGATGTTCGACGACGTGCTGCGCAATGCGGACCGTCTGACCACCTACCGCCAAATCTGTGCACAGGTCGCCCGTGAACACGGCATCTTCGCCTGCTTCATGACCAAGCCTTTCATGGGCGTCTCTGCCTCCGGATGTCACCACAACATGTCGCTCTGGCGCGGCGGTGAGGATGAATTTGTTAAGGTCGGCAATGACCCCGACAACCTGCCCGGCATGAAAGAAAACTACATGTATGTGAAGGGTGGCGAGAACACGTTCATGCCCGACGATGACGACCCGCAGATGCCCGGTGCCGAAGGCCTCAAGGCCATCGGTGGCGTGGTCCATCACCTGCAGGCGCTCACCGCCATCGGTGCCTCCACCGTGAACTCCTACCGCCGTCTCTGGGACACGGGCTTCTGGGCACCGGTCTTCGCCGATTGGGGCTTCCAGAACCGTACCACGGGTCTGCGGGTCTCGGCTCCGGGCCGGTTTGAATACCGCTCGGTCGATTCCATGGTGAACCCCTATCTCATGGGCTCCACCCTTCTGGCGGCCATGGATGACGGTCTGGAAAACAGCCTTGATCCGGGTGAGCCCGAAGAGCGCAACATTTACGAGGCCATCGAGGCCGGCAAGCAGGTCAAGAAACTGCCAATGTCGCTCGGTGAAGCGCTCGATCACCTCGCCGGCAATGATGTCGTCAAACGCGGCATGCCCGGTGAGATGTACCGCCTCTTTGAAGAGTACAAGCGCGATGAGTTCGCCCGCTTCATGTCCACCGTGACCGAGTGGGACAATGAAACCTACATGGAGTGCTTGCCCTAAGCGCTCCTCCTGACCGGACGAGGAAAGCCATGCTGATGCAAACGACGCTCCCCCTTGAGGACGCTCCGTATCTCGACATAGCCAACCCGGAATATTCTGTCCGGTCCCCCGAAGTGCGGGCTGCGCGCGAGGCCTCTTGGTACGCGCGCACCCCTTACGGTCTGGCGATCCTGCGCCACGCCGAAATGGGCCAGCTGCTTGTGGATCAACGCCTTCGCCAAGGCAGCCATTCCTGGCCCAAACACAATGGCGTCAACGAAGGCCTCTTTGCCGAATGGTGGTGCAACACGATTTTGGTCACCGAAGGTCAGGATCACACCCGCCTGCGCCGCTTCCTCAATCCGGCCTTCTCGCCCAAGGCCGTGCGCGCCATGCTGCCCTTCTTTGAGCGGCTCACCAATGATCTGATGGCCGAATTCCTCGACAAGGGCGAATGCGATTTCATGAAGGATTTCGCCGATCCGTATGCGGGCAAAGTGCTGTGTTACCTGTTGGGCATCTCTGAGGATACCGCCTGGGAAATCCTTGAGCTGTCCTCGGACATGGGCCTTGCGCTGGGCGTGACCTACAAACAAAGCCTGCCCGTGATCGAGGCCGCCACTGAGAAGATGTACCGCTTGGTCGAAGGCATCCTGGAAGAGCGCAAGAAGGCCCCGGGTGATGACATCCTGTCGATGCTCATCAACGCGGGCGAAGGCGATGACAAGATGACCCATGATGAGCTGATGAACACCGGCGTCATGCTGGTTTTCGCGGGCGTTGACACCACGCGCAATCAGCTGGGCCTGGGCATGTCGCTTTTCCTCGATCACCCCGATCAGTGGGAAATCCTCGCCGAAAATCCCAAGCTCGACATGGCCGCCGCCACCGAATGCATGCGCCTGCGCCCCACGATCACATGGGTCACGCGCGAAGCGGTGGAGGATTTTGAATTCCAGGGGCTCAAGATCCCCAACGGCACGACCCTACACCTCTTCTCTGAGTCCGCAGGCACCGATCCCGACGCTTACGAAGAGGCCCCCTTTGACATCACCGCCAAGCGCAATCGCAATTACGGTTTCGGTGCGGGGATGCATGTCTGTCTGGGTCAGATCGTGGCCAAAAATGACATGGCTGTCGCCTATCGCCTCCTGTCCGAGCGTATCACCAACATTCGCCGCAACGGTGAGGCCAAACACCTCCCCGACAGCGCCAATACCGGGCCCACTTACCTGCCCATCGCGTTTGATCTTCGTTGACCGAGGCGGCCGCGCGCTCTGCACATCCGAAAACCGCGACCCAAGACACGGCTTGCGCGCAGGCTACGTTCCCACCTCGGGCTGCAACTCAATCTTACCTTTTTCGCCGCACGCCGGGCAGATGTACTCTCGCTTCCCGATGTTGAAATTTTTCTCCATGGATGCGTAGGTCCAATAGAACCCGCAGCTCTTGCAGGTGATGTGGTAGAGGTACTCCACATGCGCCGTGAAACTCATAATCCCTCTCCATAGTCCCTGGGTCCTCCTTAAACTATGGAAACACTGCACCTCTCTCACAAGAAAAAAAGGGCGCGGACGATCCGCACCCTTTCGCATCACTAGGAGAGATCAACCCGATCAGAGATCGGATTTCGGCGTGCTCTTGATCTCCGGCCAATTGGTGTTGGCATCGCTGATCCGCGCGGTCGTTTCCTTCAGGAACAGGTTTTGCGCGCCGTCAGAGGAGTTCAGGTAAAGCTGCCCGTCGACGATCTTGAAAAGATGCGCCTGAGTGGGAACCTTCTTGCCTTTGCTGGTGCCAACCGCGCACCAACCGCCAAACGCGGGCTTGTACTTGGCTGGCTCTGCTTTGAAGGCCTCAAGGTTCTCGGCGCTGGAAAACTTCCAAGTCACGCCGTCATGCTCATATTTGAACTCGGCGGAGCCTTTCGTCGGCGCGCCCACAGTGTGATAGGCCACCGCGTCATACCCGCTGATCGCGATGTCTTTTTCGGGGTTGGCGAGGAAGAATTCATCGGCTGCGTGCGCAGTGCTGATGGATGCAAGGGTGGCGATGGTGGCAATGGCGGCACCGGTGCGAAGGGTTTTCAAAATCATGGGATACTCCTGTTAGGGTCTGTGTCATTGGTCTGAGCGCGTTTTCAGTTTCATGATGCGCGCCACCACCCTGAACGGAGGTTATCCACCCACAGCATTGGCCGCCCCTAAGCTGTGCCGCCTTACCTTCCAGAACGCCAATAAACTCGGATCACACCGGCTCACAGCTGTGCCAATCACACGTGTGTCAGGCGTCCGTGAACAAGTTTACGTGAAACACGCCGCCCATGCGCAACACATGATCACCTGCCACCAACGCAGTCTTTCAGTGGGGAAAGGTTGGCCTCAATGGAGGCTCAAAAGCACCTCGATATCGCGTGAGCTTAGCCGCTGCAAAAGCTCCCGATCCTCAGCTGACAGTCGCCCGCCAGTCTTAATGCTCTCATGCAACAGCGCGGCAATGCCCGCTGTGGGCATGTAGTAGACATTGGGGTCTTCGTGGCTTAAGTCTGACACAAGCTTTTGCAGCAGCCGCTTTTGGCGTTCACCGTCGAGATCTTTGCGTTTGTCCTGCAGCATGGCGCGCGTTCCCTTTTCCTGTGTTCTCATTGACATAGCTAGGACGCGCGGCTGGGCCGGACAAGCGAGACACGCGGCGCGGCCCACTGCTCATGCAAAATTTCGGCGTAAAGTTCTGGCTCGCGCAACGGCCAAAGGTGATCACGCCCTTCAAGCACACGCCCTTGGACCGCACCGTATCGCCCTGCCAAAGCCTCCGGCATGCGTCGAATGACGTCGGGCTCTCCGTCCGCGGCCACGGCAAGAACATGACACTCAATATCGTCCAAAGCTGGCGGCCGAAACGCGATCACATCCGCGCCACCTTGGCGGATCGTGCGCGCAGATATGCTGCGGATGCCCTGCACGTACTGGTCTGCCATCTCAGGCGTGCCAAACATCCCCGCCATCCGCCTCGCCACAAAGGGCAATCGCACCAAAGCCCCGTTGATGGCATAGGCGGCCCGCCACAACGCGGGCGCTTTCAATCGGCCCACGTGAAACCCGGACAACACCGCGCCGTCAAACCGATCCGGCCGCAGCGTCAGCAGGATGGATCCCACATAGGCCCCTAAGGAATGGCCGGTGACATAGATGACACGCTCTCGCGGGACCCTATCGACAACCCGCGCCACTTGTTCGGCGGTGTCTTTCAGGGAATGCCACGGGGTGTCTGCGCTGCCACCATGGCCCGGCAAATCCGGGATCAGCGCATCGTGGGAGCGCATTTGCTCCACCACCGGTTGCCAGCACCATCCAGCAATCCCAAGACCATGAAGATAAAGGATGAGAGGGCGGCTTGTATCAGAGCCCGTTTGCGTAAAGTGAAGCATCTTGTGACCTCCTAAAGGACACAACACACAACCTTTGCCTCTCTTTGCGTTATCTCAAGCGCTCTTTGGGAATACCCGCGTTGCACCGCTGCGATGGCTCATTCGCCCAATTTCGCGTGCACTTCATCCAGATCAATCTCACCAATGGGCATTTTATTTGCTGGATTTTCAAAGTCATACTTAAAGAGTTCGAAATCCCGCTTATAGATCTCATAGATCAAATGCATCGACAGATCGTCGAAATAGTCCTCCACCGGATGGGCGCGCTTGGGCCCGTGCCCTTCACTTTCGTTGAAACGCGGGATCTTCTTCAGATCGACCTTTTTGGGCGTTTTGATGCCCTTCAGAACATCCGCCATCCCGTCATTGAACGTCTCAGTCCAGACAATCCGATCATATCGCCCGCCATTCACAATAAAGGTCGAGACATGACCCGACATCGCCGACCAATGAATGTCCGGCTCCATCGGGCGGCGCCAGCGGATCGTGTCCCGCGCAAACAGAAGAAACCGCCGGAAGCTCGCGATTTGGTCAAACTCGTTCTTGCCGTCATCGCCGCCCACTTCGATCCCGTATTTCTGAATGAGAAGCGGCACCAGCTTGCCCCGATAGCGCACCCCATTGCGTTGAATACCACAAATCTTGTCGAAAAAGCTCGACAAGATCCGCGTGTAGGGGTTCCGCACACAGGTAAACGCATAGGATTTATGCGCCACCACATTGGCCGCGATCATGTCCTGGCTGTCTTCCCGCGCCCATTTGTGCAGGCCCTTTTCGGCGTCATGAATATCGCCGTCAAAGAATTTGCCATGGTCGGAGTAATACATGATCTGGCCAATGGTCGAACACGCGCATTTGGGCACCACGCGGTAGACCACGCTTTCGCTTTCGGTCATCCATGTTCCTGGAAAACCCATCACCTTGCCTCCAAACCGTACCTTGCCCGAATTCTTTGCGTGACCTTAGCGGCCTTAAAAAACACTTGAAAGGGAGTTTATTCAGGGTCCCTTCACCGCTATCAGTATAAACAAAGCGAGCAGTCACGGGTAGTTTGTTTCGATAATGGCAAAAATTGCGTATATTTTGCTGTGCCATAAGGATCCTGATGCCATCATTCAGCAGGCCAGGCGCCTGACGGCTGTGGGCGATTACATGGCGATCCATTTCGATGCCCGTGCCAAGCCTGAACACTATCGCAAGATCCGCGATGCGCTGGGCGATGATCCCAATGTGGCCTTCGCGCGCAAACGCTGCAAATGCGGCTGGGGGGAATGGTCTTTGGTGCAGGCCACGCTCTACGCGGTTGAGGCCGCGGTGGACGCGTTCCCCCGCGCCACGCATTTCTACATGCTCTCGGGCGATTGCCAGCCCATCAAATCCGCGCGCTATGCCCATGACTTTCTGGACAATGATGATGTAGATTACATCGAAAGCTTCGATTTCTTCGAAAGCGATTGGATCAAAACCGGCATCAAGGAAGAGCGTCTGGTCTATCGCCATTTCTTCAACGAACGCAAAAACAAAGCGCTGTTTTACGCGTCGTTTCGGATGCAGCGTCGCCTGGGGCTCAGCCGCGATATTCCCTCTGACATTCAGATCATGATCGGCAGCCAATGGTGGTGCCTGCGCCGCCGCACCATTGAATGGATCCTCGATTTCACCCGCAAACGCCGCGATGTGATGCGCTTCTTCCGCACCACATGGATCCCAGATGAGACGTTTTTTCAAACGCTCGTGCGCCATGTCGTGCCCGAGTCAGAGATCCGCACGCGCACGCTGACTTTCCTGATGTTCACCGATTACGGCATCCCGGTCACGTTCTACAACGATCACTTCGACCTGCTGAAATCCCAAGACAGTCTGTTTGCCCGTAAAATCAGCCCCGAAGCGATGGAGCTTAAGCGCAATCTCGGCGCGCTCTATGCTGATGATGAGGCTGAGTTTCAGATCTCGAACGAAGGGCAGAACCTCTACAAATTCCTCTCCGGTCGGGGCCGCATCGGGCGGCGTTTTGCCAGCCGTTTCTGGGAAACCGAAAGCACACTCGGCCGTCACCGCGAACTGATGATTGTTGTTTGCAAAAAATGGCACGTTGCCAAACGCATGCTTGAACAAATCCGCCAGGCCACGAACGTGCCGGCGATCGAATACCTCTTCAACGAAGAACACACCGCACTCCCCGATCTTGGCGGCATGCAGGCCACGTTGGGCAAACGCACGCGCCACCGCCGGGCGCTGATGCGGGTTCTCTTTGACTATTTCAAAACCGATCGGATGATCATTTGCCTTGATCCCTCCAACCTTGATCTCATGCATGATTTCGCCTCGGACCGGTCCACCACCAAATTCCTAGAGGTGAAGTGCGAGTTTTCAGATGACTACTTGATCGGTCATGCCAAACGCGTCGGCTTGGCAGGGGAGCAGACCTCCCAAGACACGCTAGAACGCCTCATGCCCACCATCCGTGGCGATATGGTCTTTGAAAGTGACCGTATCCGCGATGCCGATTTCGAACATCTCAGCGTGGTGGAGCAGTCCGCCTCAATCGAAGATAACGCCGCCCAGATTGCGCGATTTCTTGATATCAACACCGACAAGGCGATAAACATCGCCAGCACGCCGCATCTCTTCGCCGATTAAGGGTCTCACATGTCCTATAGCTACGACGATCAAAACATCTTCGCCAAGATCCTGCGCGGTGAGATCCCCAACAGCACCGTGTTGGAGACCGATCACACCCTCGCCTTCAAGGACATTGCGCCTCAGGCCCCGGTTCATGTGCTGGTGATCCCCAAAGGCGCGTATGTCAGCCATGATCACTTCGCCGCTGACGCCTCTGAGGCCGAGATCATAGATTTCATGCGCGCCACCGCTGAGGTCTGCCGCATGACCGAGGTGAGCCTCGCCGCAGGCGGGGAGGGCTATCGCGTCATCTCCAATTGCGGCACCCACGGTGTGCAAGACGTGCCGCATTACCACCTGCATGTCTTAGGGGGCCGGGTGATGGGTCCAATGCTGAAAACGGCGGATTAACTGGTCATACCCCGAACCAGAACTGCCAAGTGTATGAGCTAGGTGTATCGATCTGGGAAAACACATCCCGCCGCATCATCGATCAGCGTTTCAATGCCTGAAATGGACACGCGTCTCTAAGTCGCCTCGACTGACCCAGCTTAGTCCCCAAAACGCCAAGCGACGGGTCCCTGATAGCCCGCTTTCGTGGTCGCAACCATGATCGAAACGGTCCTCTTGAACCCTGTCACCCTCCTAACAGAATTACCGTCCTACCGGGCAGAAAATGCATGAAACTGAGCCTGACACATCCGCCCGTGTCAGTACCCTCGGGGGTTGAAGGCGAAAAAAACCTTGGTCACCTCCTCCTGAATGTCCCACGTCACCCGGGTGCCATCCTTGATCAGGTAGGTGTCCCCGGCTGTCAGGTGCGTCGCCTCCCCGGTTCGATGATCGGTGATCACGCATCGTCCGGACAGAAGCGTCATCAACTCATCGCCCTGTTCGGTGCACTCAAACACACCCAAAGAACAGCGCCAGATACCCGCCCGCGTCACATGACCCGGCCCGCCCGCATCCAAACGCCCAGATGCGCGGGGATCGCCCGAGATCACGGAATATGCACTTGGCCCCGGCGTAAACGGCCAGTCCTCCAAAGGCCCCACATCATCCCCAGGCCGGTACAGCATCAGGTCTTTCGCAAATATCCGTTCGGCGCATAGGTGGCATTTGGCCCGAACATGTCGCAGTAAAATTCATCCACCTCGAACACACCGGGATTGGCGGCATCATAATCCTCAATCGCCTTGCTGGGCCCGCCGCCATAGTTCTCCGCCACGCCTTTAAGCTCCGTCATGATGCCATCTTCCATACACAGCATCTCACCGGACTGCATATGCTGGCCCAGAAACTCCAGCGCCGCCATGCAGCACCCATAGGTGTGCGCGCTGTCCTCCAGCACGAACCACGGGCGCGGCGCAGACCAGATATCAAACGCATCAAAGCTCGTGCCCAGATCCATCACATCACCCTCAATGTAGGTCACGCGCGGGTCGGTCACTTGCGGTTTTTTCACATCAATCGAAAAGATGGGCGTTTGGCGGCCGTAATTGTTCACCGTGTCCGCCATCCAGATCGCACTCGCCCCATGGTGGCTGCCAATCTCGATGATCGTCGCCGGCTCCAAATCCCAGATCGCGCGCGCCTGAATGGCGGCATCTATTGGGCTGCGCAGGCATTCGATGCCCTTGTACTGATAGGCCATCACCCCGTCCTGATACTTGCGCAGGAACGGATAGTCGAAATTGGATTTGAAGGATCGCATGACGGGGCCTTTCGTCGGGGTTGTCGCCCGCACCTAACCCCCGCCCCCTAACAGGGTCAATGCCCCGCGCCTTCACGAAACCTTGCCACAAGCCGTAGGGTGGGGTTTTACCCCACCAAACCACAAGAAGGGCGGCGCAAATCCCGCAGCTTTCAAAAGATCATGACCAAACCCTTGAGCGCCGCCGCAAAAACGCCGATATGCAGCGACATGGATCAGTCAGCCCCCTCCACAACGTCCGGTTTGCGCGCCCGCGTCGGCGCCATAATGGATAGTCGGCTGGTGCAAAACTTCATTCTTGCCGTGATCCTGTTTAATGCCGCCATCCTCGGGCTTGAGACGTCCAAATCTGCCATGGCCACAGCAGGGCCTTTGATCCTCTTGCTCGATAAAATCTGCCTCAGCATTTTCATTGTTGAGATTGTCCTAAAGCTTTTCGCCCGTGGCTCCGGGTTCTTCCGCTCCGGCTGGAACATCTTCGATTTCACCATTGTTGCCATTTCACTGGTCCCCAACGCCCAAGGCCTCTCCGTCCTCCGTGCGCTCCGCATTCTGCGCCTCTTGCGCGTGGTCTCCGTCGTGCCGTCGCTCCGCCGCGTGGTGGAAGGGTTGATGAACGCAATGCCCGGCATGGCCTCCGTATTCATGCTGATGGGGCTCATTTTCTACATCGGCGCGGTCATGGCGACGAAGCTTTTCGGGGCCAGCTTTGACGAATGGTTCGGCACATTGGGCCGCTCCGCCTATTCGCTTTTCCAGATCATGACGCTGGAAAGCTGGTCCATGGGCATCGTGCGCCCTGTGATGATCGAATACCCCTATGCCTGGATGTTTTTCGTGCCCTTCATCCTCGTCACCACCTTCGCCGTGGTGAACCTCGTTGTGGGTCTGGTTGTAAACTCCATGCAAGACGCCCACGCGGTTGAGGAAAACGCCCGCACCGATGACTACCGTGACGAAGTGCTGGGCCGTCTCAAAGACATCGAGGCCAAGCTGCACGATCTGGATAAAAAGCGCTGAATCACACCATGCGCCCCGGGCTTGATCCGGGGCCTCATCCTTCAGACGCCAGAGGTCCCGGATCACGTCCGGGACGGGTTAGCCGTCAAAACAGCTCGGGCGCTAACGCGACCGGGTCAGCTTGAGGAACACATCCTCCAGATCCGCCTGCTCCGTCCGCATGTCCGCAATCACAATCCCGGCGCCGCGCACCCGCTCCAGCACCGCCTCCGCCGTCATGTCGCGGGCGTGATAGGTCAGTTCAATCATCCCGTCCTCTCGCCGCACAGCCGTCAGGCCCTGCGCCTCTGGCAAGGCATCCGGCGCGCTCTCCGGTCGGATCACAATCCGCCGTGTATCCAGCTGCCCCAAAAGCGCGCTTGTCTTGTCCCGCACCACCAGATCGCCATGGTTGATGATCGCAATTTCATCACACATCTCTTCGGCCTCTTCGAGGTAATGGGTGGTCAGAACAATCGTCATCCCTTGTGCATTCAGCCGCTTCACATTCTCCCACAACATCTGGCGCAGCTCGATATCCACCCCCGCCGTCGGCTCATCCAGCACCAGAATATGCGGATGATGCACCAATGCCTTGGCCAAGAGGAGCCGCCGCCGCATGCCGCCTGAGAGCGTCCGCGCATAGGCCTTCGCCTTATCCTCCAACCCCACGAGCGCGAGGATCTCATCACTGCGGCGCTGAGCCTTTGGCACACCATAAAGCCCCGCCTGCATCTCCAACGCATCGCGCGGATTGAAAAACGGATCGAGGTTCAGCTCTTGCGGCATCACCCCAATCGCGGCGCGTGATTGGCGCGGGTTCACATCCTGATCAAAACCCCAGATCGTAACCTGCCCAGATGTCTTGCGCACCAGGCCCGCCAGAATGTTGATCAGCGTCGATTTCCCCGCCCCATTCGGCCCCAGCAGCCCAAACACACAGCCCGCCGGGATATCCAGATCAATCCCCTTTAGCGCGCGTTTCTCGCCCCCCCGTCCCTGATAGGTCTTGGTCAGCCCTTTGATGTCAATCGCGGTCTCTTGCATGGGCTGAGATGTAACAAACTGGGCCGTGTGCACCACCCTCAATCACCTTTTGATTTCCGGGATTCTTTTGCCCGCCAAAAGGCTGTAGGTTACGGTCAGGCAAGAAACGACACTGCAGGCAGATCATGGGCAATCAACCTCTCAAAGGCTGGGCACGGTTCGCGGCCGCCTGGCGCAACTCCCGCGCCGGGTTTCGCGATCTATGGAGCGATGAAGAAGCGTTTCGTTTGGAATGCATTCTCTTGTTGCTGTCGATCCCGGCGGCGTTCTGGATCGCACCGACCTTTCTGATGGCGGCTGTCCTCATCGGCGCTGTGTTTTTCATCCTGATCATCGAAGTGCTCAACAGTTCCATTGAAAACGTGGTTGATCGCATCGGCCCGGAACGCCATGAGAATTCGCGCAAGGCCAAGGATATGGGCTCACTCGCTGTCCTGATGGCGTCCTTGCTGGCGGGTCTCCTCTGGCTCACGGCCATTTGGCAAGCCCTGACCACGTAGCCCCCGGCGCGGAATCAAGGGCTTTAGCCCGCCGCGCCTTCGTCAGGCCGTCCCCACGGCATGGCGAAATGGCAATCGCAGGCTGTCGCTCAGATGGATTGCGGGTTTGATGGATAAAGTGCTGTCGAACAGAAGGCAGGTCGCCAAGCCACGGCCTGATAAAGGCGCTCTGTTGCACACACCCCCCAAATCCTGTCACTGATCCTAGATTGCCCACTGGCCGCTCCCCCCTCCTCGTGCCATATCAGTCAAAGACACGATGGAGGGTCCCCCATGACATTCGGCAAAGGCTGCCACTTGCACCTCATCGACGGCTCGGCCTTCATCTTCCGCGCCTATCACGCCCTGCCGCCGCTCACCCGCAAATCCGATGGCCTTCCCATCGGCGCGGTCTCGGGCTTTTGCAACATGCTCCATCGCTATGTCACCGATGATCACGGCCATGACGCGCCCACCCATGTGGCGGTGATCTTCGACAAAGGCAGCCATACCTTCCGCAACGATCTTTACTCCGAATACAAGGCCAACCGGGAGGCGATGCCCGAAGACCTCCGCCCGCAAATCCCGCTGACCCGCCAAGCGACCGAGGCCTTCAACATCGCCTGCAAGGAAATGGAAGGATATGAGGCCGACGATATCATCGCCACCCTCGCCGTTCAGGCCCGTGAGGCCGGCGGCCGGGTCACGATCATCTCGTCCGACAAAGATCTCATGCAGCTCGTCGGCGGCGGCGTCGAAATGCTGGATGCCATGAAAAACCGCCGCATCGACGTCGAAGGCGTCGAAGAGAAATTCGGCGTCCGCCCCGACCGCGTGGTCGATGTGCAGGCGCTCGCCGGCGACAGCGTCGACAATGTCCCCGGCGCGCCCGGCATCGGCATCAAAACCGCCGCGCTTCTGATCAATGAATACGGCGATCTTGAAACCCTCCTGGATCGCGCAGGCGAAATCAAACAGCCCAAACGCCGCGAAACCCTGATCGAACACCGCGCCCAGATTGAACTCTCCAAAAAGCTCGTCATCCTCGATACGGCGACGCCTCTGGAATTCACCATCGACGATCTCGAAATCCGCGACCCGGAGCCGGAAAAGCTCCTCGCCTTCCTCGCCGAAATGGAGTTCCGCACCCTCACCAAACGCATCGCCGACACGCTGGAGGTGGAGGCACCCACCATCCCCGAACCCGAGGTGCAAGTGACTGACGCTGACGCGCCAGAATGGCCGGCCATCAACCCAGATGCCTACACCAAAGTCTCGGACATGGAGACGCTGGGCACCTGGATCGCGAAAATCAAACATCGCGGCTACGTCGCCATCGACACCGAGACCACGTCGCTCAACGAAATGCAGGCTGATCTCGTCGGCATCTGCCTCGCCGTCGAACCCGGTGAGGCCTGTTACGTGCCTCTGGCCCATACCGAAGGCGGCGATGATCTCTTCAGCTCGGGCAAACGCGCCCCCGGCCAGCTTGACCGCCAAGAGGTGCTCGACGCCTTGGGACCGATCCTGGAGGACGACACCATCCTCAAAATCGGCCAAAACATGAAATACGACGCGAAAATCTTCGCCAACTACGGTCTCGCGATGAACCCTATCGATGACACCATGCTCATGTCCTACGCCCTCAACGCGGGCACCCATAACCATGGCATGGATACGCTGGCCGAGCGCTACCTCTCCCACACCCCGATCCCGATCAAGTCACTGCTGGGGTCTGGCAAATCCATGATCACCTTTGACAAAGTCCCCGTCGATGAGGCCGTCAAATACGCCTCTGAGGACGCCGACATCACGCTCCGCCTCTGGCACCTATTCAAGAGCCGCCTTCATGCTGAGCGCGTCACCACCGTCTACGAAACCCTCGAACGCCCCCTCGTCCCCGTATTGGCCCAGATGGAGCGTCACGGCATCCTCGTCGACCGCGACACGCTCAGCACCAAATCCAACGCCTTCGCCCAGAAAATGGCCGGGCTTGAGGCTGAGATCCACGAACTTGCGGGCGAAACCTTCAACGTCGGCTCCCCCAAACAGCTTGGCGAAATCCTCTTTGACAAAATGGGGATCGAAGGTGGCAAGCGCGGCAAAACGGGCGCCTATGCCACCGGTGCGGATGTGCTCGAAGACCTCGCGACTGAGCACGAACTGCCCGCCCGCGTCCTCGATTGGCGGCAACTTTCCAAACTCAAATCCACCTATACCGACGCGCTGCAGGACCATATCGACCCCGATACCGGCCGCGTCCACACCTCCTACGTCCAAACCGGCGCCTCCACCGGGCGGCTGGCCTCCACCGATCCCAACCTGCAAAACATTCCCATCCGTACGGAAGAGGGCCGCCGCATCCGCGAAGCCTTCGTCGCCGGCCCCGGCAACACGCTCCTCTCCCTTGACTACTCCCAGATTGAACTGCGCATCCTGGCGCATATCGCGGGCATCGACGCCCTCAAAGACGCCTTCCGCGAAGGCCAGGACATCCACGCCATGACCGCCTCCGAGATGTTCGACGTGCCAATGGAGGAGATGACGCCCGATATCCGCCGCCGCGCCAAGGCCATCAATTTCGGCGTCATCTACGGCATCTCGGGCTTTGGTCTGGCACGCAACCTGCGCATCCCGAGGGCGGAGGCGCAGGCCTTCATCGACCGTTACTTTGAGCGCTTCCCCGGCATCCGCACCTACATGGATGACACGGTCGCGTTCGCCAAAGAGCACGGGTTCGTCCAAACCCTCTTCGGCCGCAAAATCCACACGCCAGAGATCAACGCCAAAGGCCCCCGCGCCGGGTTCGCCTGGCGCGCCGCCATCAACGCGCCCATCCAGGGCACCGCCGCCGACATCATCCGCCGCGCCATGATCCGCATGCCCGACGCGATCTCAGGCCTGCCGGCCAAAATGCTCCTCCAAGTCCATGACGAGTTGCTCTTTGAGGTTGAGGAAAGCGCCGCCGGAGAGGTCACCGAAGCCGCCCGCCAAGTCATGGAACACGCCGCCAAACCCGCCGTCCACATCGACGTGCCTCTGGTGGTAGACGCCGGCCAAGGCGCCAACTGGGCCGAAGCGCACTAACACCCAACCGCACCCACCAATCCAACCCGCCCCGGACCTGATCCGGGGCCTCACGCCATCCTCCCAACATCCGTAGGGCGGGGTTCACCCCGCCACCGCCAATTCAACGGCGAGCACGTATAATACCCGGCGCTATCGCCAGGCCCCGGGACGACCTGACGAACGCGCGGCGGGCTAAAGCCCTTGATTCCCCGAGTTCATAATCTCCTGCAAATCGCACCGAACTTGTGCACTACAGAAAAGTCTTGATTTGCTAGCAGATGTATATGTTGCACAAATCATGATAAGCGCACCAATCCTGGACACGGACCAATGCACTCACGCAAATTTATGGGTTGAGAACAAAACAAGAAGATTTTGTGATTAAGGCCTTGTAAAATTTTCGTGAATTCCCACCTTTGATGGGCCCCGGGGGCATAGGACCCGGATGACCAGCGTTAAGGACCGCAAGCGCTATCTTCTGCGCGCGCGGCACCCGGATCGGCGTGATCCAATTCATGTCGCATCCTTCCATGCACAATGTGGTTATGCTATACCACGCTAGGTTAACTCGTACCGGAGAGTGCTTTGCATTCGTTGATGGGAGCTAGGTCAAATAGCCCGGGCATTTGAAGAACGGAATTCACTTATGCCCGGGTTTTACCTACCATCTGAAAACGAGTTTGATCCATCGACTGACGACTTTGTCCTTCGCTCCATCTCAAAAGAACGTCGCTACAAACATTTTGATTTGCCGCTACGTGAGAGTGACCGCGAACAAGAAATTGATTTCTCTCAGGAGAAGATTACGCATCGCTTCTGGCCTTTGCTGGGGTTTACAGACCTTGCTCGTAAATACGTCCGCGTAAGAGACGATGACGGCAACTGGAAGCGGGACGCAAACGGCGACATCATAAAGGAAGTTATCGAAAAACCACGTCCGATCCGATTTGCGGGGCATCAGGATGCGGCGTACCTTCAGGCCTACGCAACGCACCTCAATGTGTTCTACGAACGCGCGCTCACCATAGACGGTACTGCCGGGAACGTACTGGCCTATCGCAAAGGTGGTGGCACAAATATCCACCATGCAAAGTCGCTTTTCGATGAGATAGTTGAGCGTGGAGACTGCACCGTCATTGCGATGGACATTTCTGGTTTCTTTGACAACCTCGACCATCTGCTACTTCGCGACGAAGTTGCAAACTTGCTCGGCGCAAGTCGACTTGAAGGACATCATGGTACGGTCTGGAAAAACGTTACGCGTTATTCGTGGGTTGAGACAGTCGATCTTGATGAACGACTTGGGCGAAACAGAAAAGGGCGAGGTCGAGTCTGCACACAACGTGATTTTGCCGCTCATGTTCAAGGCCGAAAGAACGGCCTGATCCGCAAGCATGATAAGCCATTCGGTATTGCGCAAGGGACACCGGTTTCAGGCCTTTACGCAAACATCTACCTACGGACATTTGACCGCGAAATGGTGGAATGGTGCGAGCGGCACGGCGGTTCATATCGTCGTTACTCCGACGACATTGCAGTCGCCTTGCCCTACGGCTGTGCTGCCGCTGACGTTGTTGCGTCGGTCGAGACGATGCTCGCCAAGTTCAAACTAAAAATGTCCGACAAGAAGACGGAGACTGCAGACTTCAAATCTGGGCTTCTCGCCTCCAAAAACCCAATTCAGTACCTTGGTTTCACGTTCGATGGCAAAAGCACTCTCATACGCCCTTCTTCGTTAGACGCATACTTGGGGAAAATGCGACGCGGCATCCACGCAAAACTCGTGGCAGCGAAGGCGAAGAACATCCCTTCATTTGAAGTTTATCAACGCGAGCTCCGGAGCCGGTACACTCATGCAGGTAAGAGGCGCAATTTCATCAGTTACGCTCACAAAGCAGCGGACATCATGGTCAGTCCTGAGATCAAGCAACAGGTCAAACGAAATAGGACATGGTTTGACCGCGCTTGGGGAAACGAGGTTACCAGAGTTTACGGTGGGTTGGTGACAAGCTAGTCAGCACGAAGCTCATTTTGTTGTAACACCGGCAAAGTTTAGTCAAAACGCGCATAAGCCCTTTTGTGTTCATTCAGTCTAAATGGTTGAGTCAAATGAAAAGCTGCTCATCCTCCCCAAAACACACCCCCCAACCTACCCCCACCCCCAACCAAACCGTCACCCATCCGCCTCGCACCGGCACAGTCGTGAGGCCCATGCATCGCCGACGCTATACAGACGGGCATCTCTCGGCCTAAAACCCCCGGGACCACCACCCGGAAGGCCGCCCCTATGTCTCAAGCAGAGCCCATCTCCGCCCCCAACCGGCTCTTGTCGCTGGGGCTCATTGCGCTCGCGGCGGGCCTTACCATCCTGGCCTATCTCTATCACACCGACCCCGGGCAGTTTGTCATTCTGGGCCGCGACACGCTGATCTTTCTGGAGGGCACGTCGCGGGTCATGCAGGGCGATTTGCCCAATCATGACTTCTCAAGCCAGCTTGGCCCGGCCATGTGGGTCATCCCCAACCTGTTCCTCTCTGAGGCGCAGCTCTGGCTCACCGTGCCGGTGCTTTTGATCACGGCGACCGCACTTGTGACATGGCTGGCCACGGCGCTCTTGCGGCCCGAAAACAGTGCGCAGTTCCTGGCGCTTCTGGTGATCTTGGCGTTCTGCGCCATGGCTATCAACGCACCTTCCCGCTTCGGAGACGCGCCCGACATCCTGCTGTGGCATCGCATCTATTCCAACATCGCCAACACCGTCTTGATGCTGCTCACGGCGTGGGTGATCCTGCGACTGATGAGCGATCGCGCCCCTTTGTCGTGGTCCGGCGCCACTGCGCTGGGTCTTGCGCTGTTTTTGCTCTTCATGCTGAAGGTCACGTATTTCCTCGCCGCACTCGCGCTCTTGGCCTGCGCATTACGGCCCTTGGGGCGCGACATCACGCGCACAGTTGCTGTTTTTGTCACGCCGCTTCTTTTCACAACCGTTCTCTTCCCGGCTGTGACCATTTCCTACATCTCCGATCTCGCCTTCTCTGCGTCTATCTCCCAAAGAAATCCGTCTCAGATTTTGGCCGATCTCCAAGCCCTCGCTCAGAAATACGCCCTGCCATTCGCAGCGCTCTTTGCTTTGGGCTTCATGGCGCTGAGGGCGGACCCAGGCCGCGCACGTGTGTTTGGTCTGTTTTTCATCGCCTGCGGGCTGATCACGGTCTTTGTGGATTACTTCGATGCAGGGCCCAGCAAATCAGCGCCTGTTTTGGGTCTGGTGATTGGGTTGACCTATGTGGTTTTGGCGCGCCCCAACTGGCCGATGGCGTTGCTGCCCTTGATCATTCTGCCCACGGCCTTTGCCCAAGACGCCTATATCAAGGCCACAGCGCTTGCGCAGAACCATGCCCTGGCAGATGCGTCTGACACCGTTACATACAATCGGTTTCGGATTGATATGCAGCCTGAATTGGTGCGTTACACGCGCTCGGCTGAGGCCGCTTTTGCCCATCTCGATGAAACCTATTCTGAGGCGTGTCTTGAGCGCGGGTACATGGTGGCCGATCTCGTCAATCCGTTCAGTGCGCTGTTGGCGCGCTCTGGCGCCAGTACCCAAAATCTCTGGATTCATGACGGGTTGACCGTGTCGCGGGAAAGGCCGGCCGCGTTTGACGATATGACCGGTCAGGCGGCAGTTATCATGGTGCCCAAGGTGCCGCTTTGGACTTCGGCAACCGCGTTTGTGACCGACGTCTACGCCGATGATCTTGCCTCTCAAACGGTGACCTTCGAAAATGACGGTTGGATCCTCTACAGCGATCCTGATTGTCAGTAACCTCAGGCGTCAGGCAGCCTGGAAATTCAAGACCAGAGTATCACGACCAGAGCATCACAATCTGTGCGACGCCTGTAGCGCCGACCAACACCATCGTCAGCATCCGCAAAAGGCCCAGATTGCGCGCTTTAACCACCTTGCCATAATGTGACGTCGCTGTGGCGTCATCCATGTCATCGCGAAGAACGGATACATCCTCCAGAGCCGTCGCCCCGCCAAGCGCACCAAAGAGTGTGATCGTGACAATCAAAAGCGTCATCGGAAGCGCAATCCCTTCTGCCCCGAACCCGATGATCGCAGCCGTGGCCGCCAACCCCAAAAATGTCGTCCGCATGACATCGCCATACTGGCCCGTACGCGCGATCTGCAATTGCATCCGTAGTTCCGAATTCACCCTAATCCCTCCCGATTTTGATTTTGGTCAGGCTAGCGTAAGCGGCATCCGGGGTCGAGGATCATGCAAACCGCTTCCAGAAACCGCTTGAGCGGCGGCTAAACTGCTGCAAAACAAAGGATCATGAACACCGCCTCTCCCAATATGATCCAATCCCATGTGATCGATGCCTACCGTCAGGTTTTTCCCGATGAGGCCGTCAACACCGACAGCGATTTTTTTGATTTGGGCGGTGACTCGCTGTCTGTTGTGGCCCTCTGCGCGTTGCTGGAAAAGAAGCTGGGGCAGGAGGTGCATCCCTCTTTGGTCATCTACTTTCCCACGGTTGACGCTTTGGCCAAGGAGCTGTCGTCATAGGTTTGCCCGGCTGCGGCGTGTTGCCCCCCGTGGAAGCACAGCGTTTGTCCCTGCTATACAGAGCCCCAAAGTTGAGGCTTAATTCTTGCATGATCCGGTCATCTGCAAATCTTGATCTGCTTTTTTCCGAAGTTCCTCTGCCCGCCCGGTTTGCTGCGGCGCGGGCTGCAGGCTTTGATTGGGTGGAGATGCCTTGCCCCTATGCCATGTCCATTCAAGAGATTGACCATGCCCTGCGACGCCATGATCTGCAGTTGGCCAGCATCGCCACGCCGATGGGTGAGGCCGATCTAGGAGAATGTGGTTTCATGGGCGTCCCGCGCCGCATTGCCGATTTTCGTCAGGGGTTTCTCAAGGCGGTTGACTATGCCGAGGCGCTGGATGTGGAGGTTATTCATCTCATGGCCGGCATCGCCGACCGGTCGCGCAGTGACAAGATGCTCAAACGCAACCTGGCCTGGGCGGCTTACACCGCACCGGGCCATATTCTCGCGCTGGGGCCCCACGATCCTGCGGCTTGGCCGGGCTACGCGGTTGAAAGCTTGCAACATGCGCTTGATTTGATCGAATGGATCGGCGCACCAAACCTGATGCTGTCGTTCCACACAGGCGTTGCGCAGGGCTCAGATGCAGGCGCTATCGCCACTTGGAAGAGGTTCGGCCCGCGCCTCGCGCATGTCCAACTGAGCGGTGCAGAGACAGAAGACACCCTACTGCGTGCCATGAAAGACGATGGGTACACTGGCGTCCTCAGCCCAGCACCCTGAGGGTTAAAACCGCTCGACCCAGGGCCTTAGCGTCAACTCATTGGACCAGGCCGTGCGCTCTTGCCGGATCAGACCCAGATAGGCCCGCGCGATGGCGTCCGGGTCCAGCATACTGTCTGGGTTGTCGGCGGCATCCACACGCTCCGGCCGATCCGGGTTGCGAATGCCGCCATCAATGTTGATCCAGGCCACGTGGATCCCCTTGGGGTGCAGCTCCCGTGCCATGCTTTCGGCCAGGCCCCGCTGCGCAAACTTGCCCATGGCAAAGGGTGCGGATTGCGCAAATCCCTTCACGCCTGCCGACGCACCCGTGAACAAGATCGTCCCGCGCACACCGTTCTTGGGCTCCGCCGCCAACATCCGCTTCGCCGCCGCCTGACCCGTGAGGAACGCGCCAAAACCCGTGATCTCCACCGCGCGGCGCACCGCCTCCGGGTCAAGCTCCGCAATCGGGCCGCGCACGCGGGCAGAAGGGTTATAGACCACCACGTCCGGGGCGCGCTCCAACCCGTCAAAAAGCGCGGCAACTGCCGCTGGATCAGACCCATCCAACGCCATCGCGCGCGCCCCGGTCTCTTCGGTCAACGCTGTGAATTTCGCGGTATCCCGCGCGGACAGTAAAAGGTCATAGCCTTCACCCGCCAAAAGCCGCGCCAGAGAGGCCGACAGCCCCGAACCCACGCCCACAATCACGGCCATGGGGGTCATGTCAGTCCACCATCATCTCATCCGAGGGGATCACCTCAAAAAACTGCCCGCCGGACCACAGCCCAAACCAGCCGTCTTTATGCGTGCCAATCTCCACCAACCGGTAAAAGCTTTTGCGATCAATCAGCGCCTCCAGCCCTGCACGCACCATCACATACGGCGACGGCTCCCCCGTCTCCGGGTCGCGCACCACGCGGATTGGGTTCTCCGGCCCGGCGACCACGGTGTCGTCCACATTGGTCTCAAAGGTCAGGTTCTGCGTTTCGCCTTCTCCGATCCAATTGACGTCAATCGCCACAAACGGCGCGTCATCGACCGTAATGCCCACCTTCTCGACCGGCGTGACCAGAAAGTATTTCCCGTCTTCCATCTTCAGGATCGTTGAAAACAGCCGCACCAGCCCCGGCCGCCCAATCGGCGTGCCCTCATAGAACCACGTGCCATCCCGTGCGATGCGCATATCGATGTCACCGCAAAAATCCGGATTCCACAAATGCACCGGCGGAAGGCCCCTTCCTTGAGCAGATTTTGCCGCTGTTGCGAGACTTTCTGCTGACGGTGTCGTGATTTGTGCTTTGCCCATTGCCATTGCCACTTATGTCTAAGGATAGTTCAATATGAATATAGACCGTATGGAGGGTTTGCCATGGCCGATGATGCTGATCTTTTGAAAGGGATCGAAGCGCTGGAGGAAAAGCTGGCTTTGGCGCGGGCGTCGATCACCAAACGCTTCATCGGGCAAGAGCAGGTTGTGGATCTGTCGCTGTCGGCCATGCTGTGCGGCGGTCATGCCCTGCTCATTGGTCTGCCGGGCCTGGGCAAGACCCGCCTTGTAGAAACGCTGGCCACGGTGATGGGCCTAAATTCCAACCGCATTCAGTTCACGCCCGATCTGATGCCCGCTGATATCCTCGGCTCAGAAATCCTCGAAACCGGCGAAGATGGCGCGCGTGAGTTCAAATTCATCGACGGCCCGATCTTCTGTCAGCTTCTGATGGCCGATGAGATCAACCGCGCCAGCCCCCGCACCCAATCCGCCTTGCTTCAGGCCATGCAGGAACGCCGCGTGACCGTCGCGGGCCAGGATCGCCACCTCGATCCGCCCTTCCACGTGCTCGCCACGCAAAACCCGATTGAACAAGAGGGCACTTATCCACTGCCTGAGGCGCAGCTTGACCGCTTCCTCGTGCAAATTGAGGTTCCTTACCCAGACCGCGATACAGAGCGTGACATCCTGCTTGCGACCACCGGCGTCTCAGAAGAAGAGGCGCATCAGGTGTTCAGCCCCGAAGACCTCATTGAGGCGCAAACGCTCTTGCGCCGGATGCCAGTGGGTGAGGCGATCATGGATCAAATCCTTGATCTCGTGCGCGCCTTCCGCCCGCATGATGGCTCCGCCAGCCAAGAAGTGCGCGACAGCGTCGCGTGGGGCCCGGGGCCGCGTGCCGCACAGGCCTTGATGCTCACAGTGCGCGCGCGCGCCATGCTACAGGGCCGTTTGGCGCCAGACGCGGATGATATCGCCGCGATGGCCGGCCCTGTTTTGCGCCACCGCATGGCGCTCAGCTTTGCGGCCCGTGCCAGTGGGCAGGATCTTGACACGTTGATCTCTCACACCGTCACCAGCATCACCAAGATTGAGGCCGCCGCGTGAGCCAAGCCGCATCTCTGCGCGCCCGGTCAGAGGCACAGGCCGCCCGCCTGCCGCCTCTTTTGGCGCGGGCAGAGCATTTGGCCGGTACGGTCCTCCTTGGCGAACACGGGCGGCGACGCCCCGGCCTCGGCGATGATTTCTGGCAATACCGCCCGGTGCAGCCCGGCGATGAGCGTCGCTTTATTGATTGGCGCCGTTCCGCCCGGTCTGATGCGCAATTCGTGCGCCAACGGGAATGGCAGATTGCCCAAACCGTGGCAATCTGGGTGGATAACGCCGCCTCCATGCGCTTTACGTCACAAGATGATCTGCCCGAGAAATCTGACCGCGCGCGACTTTTATCCCTTGCCGTGGCCATCTTGCTCAACCGCGCGGGCGAACGGGTGGGGCTGGCGGGCACCTCTCTGCCGCCCAAACGCGGTGAAGGTCAGTTGATGCGCCTGGCCGAAGCCCTCAGCGAAGAAGATGATCGTGATTACGGCCAGCCCGAGACCTCCGGCCTCATGGCCCATGGGCGCGCACTCTTTGTGTCCGATTTCATGGGCGATATCGACACGGCCAAAACCGCGCTGACCAAGGCCGCAGATCGCGGTATTCAAGGCGTGCTTTTGCATTTGCTTGACCCTGCGGAGGAGACATTTCCCTATCGCGGGCGCACCATTTTCGAAAGCGTGGGCGGCACCATCGCCCATGAAACGCTCAAGGCCTCCGACCTGCGCGATCGCTATTTGGATCGTCTCGCCGCCCGCAAGGATGAGTTGCGCCGCCTTTGTGCCGCCACCGGTTGGCAATATGGGCTCAGCCATACTTCTGACAGCGCGCAAGCCACGCTTTTGTGGCTCTATCGCGCCTTTGACGGGGGGCCTTTGCAATGATGATCGGCCCCATCGGGTTCGCCGCACCCTGGCTCTTGATCGCGCTCGCCGCGCTGCCAATCCTGTGGATCATCTTGCGCGCCGTGCCGCCTGCGCCCATTCGGCGGCGCTTTCCGGGTGTGGCGCTGCTCTTGGGGCTGAGTGACGATGACGCTGTCACAGATCGCACGCCCTGGTGGCTTTTGCTCTTGCGCATGTTGGCCGTGGCCGCGCTGATCATTGGTCTTGCTGGTCCTGTCTTGAACCCCCAAGCCGACCCGAGTGAACGCCGCACCGGGCCGCTTCTACTTGTCATGGATGCAACCTGGGCCAGTGCCCGCGATTGGCCGTCCAAAATTGACCTGATCGATACCATGCTGGCCGAGGCCGGACGAGAGGCGCGTCCTGTCGCGCTCCTGCGGCTCAGCAACCCGGAAACTCCTGTTTTCCAATCGGCTGAGGCCTGGCGCACCCGCCTGACAGGGCTGCGGCCCGAGCCATGGTCGCCCGCCGCAGCAGATTTATCGAGCGTGGCCGAGACCTTGGGCGATGAGGCGTTTGAAACCCGCTGGTTCTCCGATGGTCTGGCTCGCCCGGGCCGTGAGGCGCTGCTCAGCGCGCTGCAAGATCGCGGGCAAGTCACGGTTTATGAAAGCCCGGTGCCCATCATTGCCCTTTCCCCCGCCAGGGTCAGCGACGGCATTCTCACCCTGACCGCCTCCCGCGCCACACCAGGTGCTGCGCGCGAGATCACCGTTGAGGCCCATGGCCGCGATCCCTCGGGTGCCGAACGCTTGCTGGCCACGCTGCCCTTGCAATTTGACGAAGGCGCAACCGTGACAAGCGGCGAGCTGGCTTTGCCTGCCGAACTCCGCGCGCGTCTCACCCGGTTTGAAATCGGTGGTCAACGCCACGCCGGTGCCGTGACCCTCACCGATGACAGCCTGCGCCGGCGTGAGGTCGCCCTGATCGGCGGTCGTCAGGATCGCGAAGGTCTGCAACTTCTCTCGCCGCTGCACTATCTTGAACAGGCGCTTATTCCCTCTGCCGATCTGCTGGACGGCGCGCTGGTCGACGTTCTGCCCGCCAACCCCGATGTGATCATCCTGGCCGATGTGGCCACGCTCGCCGATGCTGAACAGGCGCTGATGCAAGACTGGATCGACGGCGGGGGTCTGCTGTTGCGCTTTGCCGGGCCGCGCATCGCCGCCAGTGATCTGTCGCGCAGCGAAGAAGACCCGCTGATGCCCGTGCGCCTGCGCGCGGGAGGCCGCACCGTCGGCGGCGCCATGAGCTGGGGAGAGCCCAAAACCCTCGCACCCTTTTCTGAGGACAGCCCCTTTTTCGGCCTGCCCACGCCTGACGAGGTGACCATCTCCGCGCAAGTCATGGCCCAACCTGACCCCACGCTCGCCTCCCGCGTGATCGCACAGCTGGCCGATGGAACACCACTCGTCACGCGCAAGCGCATCGGCTCCGGTCAGGTCGTGCTGTTTCACGTGACCGCCAATGCCGAATGGTCCACCCTGCCGCTGTCGGGCCTATTCGTGCAAATGCTGGAGCGGCTGGCCGTCTCCTCGGCTGTTGCCCTTCCCGATCTGTCCGAAATGCAAGGCACCACCTGGCAACCTGTGCAGGTGCTCGATGGGTTTGGCCGGTTGGATGAGGCGGGCACGCTCGCCGGTGTGCCCGGAGAACGGCTCATCACCGATCCCATTGGCCCGGACTTGCGCCCCGGTTTGTATGAAGGGCCCGACCGCCGGCTCGCTCTCAATGTGGTCAACGCCGACACCGTGATCGAACCCACCGCATGGCCAGCCGGCGTGCCTGTCCTCGGCCTCGCCCGCCCCAATGAGGCCCCGCTGGGCGGTTGGCTCTTGGCGGGCGCAATGCTGTTGCTCATGGCTGATATCATCGCCTCTCTTGCGCTTTCTGGCCGCCTGATCCCTGTACGCGCCGCGGCAGTGCTGCTGGCGGGCCTGATGATCTCGCACCCCGCCGACGCTCAGGATAAACCCGCCCTTGCCACCGCAGAGGTGGTCCTCGCCCATGTCCTGACCGGCGTGGACGCCATCGACAACACCGCTGAGGCGGGCATGCGTGGCCTGGGTCAAACGCTGTTCTTCCGCACCTCGGTGGAGCCGTCAGAGCCCATCGGCGTCAATCTCGAAACCGATGATCTATCGGTCTACCCGTTCCTCTATTGGCCGGTAACGCCCGAACAGCCTACCCCGTCGGCAGAGGCTTACACCAAGCTCAACGCCTATCTGCGCACCGGCGGGATGATCCTCTTTGACACCCGAGACGCCAATGTTGCAGGCTTCGGCGCGTCCTCCCCCAATGGGCAAAAACTGCAGCGTCTGGCCCGCGCGCTTGACATCCCGCCGCTGGAACCCATCCCTGAGGATCACGTGCTCACCCGCACTTTCTATTTGCTCCAAGACTTCCCCGGTCGTTTCTCCGGTCGCCAGGTTTGGGTTGAGGCCGCGCCGGCGGATGCCGAACAAGTCGAAGGGATGCCCTTCCGCAATCTCAATGACAACGTCACGCCCGTGGTGATCGGCGGCAATGATTGGGCCGCCGCCTGGGCCACGGATCAAGGCGGCAGCCCGCTTTTCCCCGTGGGTCGCGGCTTTGCCGGAGAGCGCCAGCGTGAGATCGCGTATCGCTTTGGCGTCAACCTCGTGATGCATGTGCTGACCGGTAATTACAAATCCGATCAGGTCCATGTACCTGCCCTGCTTGATCGGTTGGGCCAATGAGCACGACAATCCTCTTTGATCCGCTTCTGCCCTGGTGGGTGATCGGCCTTCTGGGCGGGGTGTTGATCGTCGGCATCGCCCTTGCGGTGATGCGTGGCCTGTCTGGCTGGGCCTTTCGCGGGCTTGCCGGTCTGGTCATCCTCGGCGCACTGACAAGCCCCGTCTACCAACAGGAAGAGCGCGAGCCGCTCACCGATATCGTGGTCATGATTGAGGATGAAAGCGCAAGCCAACGCCTGGGCGACCGCGCCGAGATGACCCAAAATGCCGCCGAAGATCTCGCCGCCCGCATTGAGGCGCGCGACAACACCGAACTGCGGCGCGTCAAGGTCCCCGACGGTATCGACAACACCGGCACCCAATTGATGACAGCGCTCTCTGAGGCCTTGGCCGAAGAGCCAAGCGCGCGGATCGCAGGCGCCATTGTCCTGTCTGATGGGCGTCTTCATGACATTGAGCGCGCCCCGGATATCCCCGCGCCATTGCACCTTTTGCACACAGGTCGAGACACCGATTGGGATCGCCGACTTGTTGTGGAAAATGCTCCCGCCTTTGGCATTCTTGACGAAGAAATATCCATGACCCTGCGCATCACCGATGTGGGCAATGCCCCCGAAGGCGTGACAACCGTGCCCGTGGACATCTCCATTGATGGCGACACGCCGCAGCGCTTTCAGGTGCCGCTTGATCAAGGCATCGAATTGCCTGTCGTCCTACCCCATGGCGGGCGCAACGTGCTGCAATTTTCCACCCCTGTAGCCGAGGGCGAACTGACCGACCGTAATAACACCGCTATCGTGCAAATCAACGGCGTGCGCGACCGTCTGTCGGTGCTCCTGGTCTCGGGGGAGCCGCATCCCGGCGGGCGCACCTGGCGTAACTTGCTCAAATCCGACAGCTCGGTGGATCTGGTGCACTTCACCATCCTCCGCCCGCCGGAAAAACAAGACGGCGTGCCGGTGCGAGAGCTTTCACTGATCGCCTTCCCCACCCGTGAGCTCTTCCTGGAGAAGATCGAGGATTTCGATCTCATCATCTTTGATCGCTACAAACGCCGTGGCATCCTACCATCGGTCTACCTCGACAATGTGCGCAACTATGTCGAAAATGGCGGCGCGGTCCTGATCGCCGCAGGCCCCGATTTCGCCAGTGCCGAAAGCCTTTATCGCACGCCGCTCGAATCCATCATTCCCGCCCGCCCTACTGCGCGCGTGATCGAAAATCGCTATCTGCCAACCGTGACCGATCTTGGGGAACGTCACCCGGTCACGTCCGGCCTGTCGCACGATGAAACGGAGACCTGGGGCCGTTGGCATCGCCATATCGAAGTGGCGGATGTGACAGGCGACGTGGTGATGACCGGGGCGGAAGACAACCCGCTTTTGATCCTTGACCGCGTGGGGGAGGGGCGCGTGGCGCTGCTTGCTTCCGATCATGCCTGGCTTTGGAACCGCGGCTATGAAGGCGGAGGGCCACAGCTTGAATTGCTGCGCCGTCTGGCCCATTGGATGATGAAAGAGCCCGAGCTTGAAGAAGAGGCGCTTTGGGCCGAGGCCGCAGGCCAGGAGATGCGCATCATCCGCCGGTCCCTGACCGAAACCATCGGACCTGTTACCGTGACAACGCCCTCCGGTGAGGTGCTGGAAATGGAGCTTGAAGAGGTCACACCCGGCCGGTTCGAGACCACCTATACCGGGGCAGAGCTGGGCCTGTATCGCATTGAAAACGGTGATCTGAGCGCGGTGATTGGCCTTGGCCCGTCCTCACCGGTTGAGTTCGAAGACACGATCGCCAGTGCGGAGCCTTTGCAAGACGTGATGACGGCAACAGGCGGTGGGGCTTTGGCGCTTGAAGACGGCGTGCCGCGCCTGCGCTCTGTCCGGCCCGGTCGGCCTGCGATTGGTCGGGGTTGGGTCGGGATCACACCGCGCGGGGCCTATGAAACCCGTGCCGTGATGCAATTGCCGCTGCTGCCAGCCTGGCTTGTGCTGCTCTTTAGCTCTGCTCTGGTTCTGGCCGGTTGGCTGCGTGAGGGCCGCCGTTAAAAGCAGTGCTCTTTTGAAAAGCGTCTGGCCTCTAACGAGATATCTCAACCCGGATTAGATCTTTGGACCACCCGTGCACTGAACAATGCCCCCGCACGAAAATCTCACGCGTGCCATCCGGGATCACAACCCCGCTGATAGAGCGGGTAAACGGCTGCTCTTCGACATGGGGATGCATCAATTTGCGATACGCCAGAACATTGCCATCAGCATCCTGTACTTCCCACCCATCGGCATAGTGATCCCAACCGGTATCCGGGTGTTCCACGGTCACATGGATGTTCCACAGCATCCCAACCTGTTGCAGCCGCACGTCCAAAACCGCGGCTTCATGGGCGGCTACAGAGGTGGTCATCAGACCGGCAAGCACAAAAGGTAAGGCGCGTTTCATGGATTAAACATAGTCGGAAATCGCGCGGCAGACACTCACTTCTTTGTAAAAAGTGGTAACCAGTACTTAATCCCGGAGTTACCACAAATTGGGTTACCACCGCCCAAATTTAGCCCCAAAATGGGGATACTTCCATAAAAACCGATTTTGGAGGCGTCATGTTCCGCACTCTCGCAGCAATGACCTGTGCCGTTCTCATGGCCTCACCCGCCACGTCAGACACGGCACTCAAACGTCTTGACACAGGCGATGACAGCCGCGGATGGGAGGCTGTGGGCAAGCTCAATATTGATGGGCGGGGGTTCTGCACCGGCGCTCTGATCGCGCCTGATCTGGTCCTGACGGCGGCCCATTGTCTCTATGATAAAGTCACCGGTCAACGGATCGACCATGCCAAAATCGAGTTCCTCGCCGGGTTTCGCAATGGCCGCGCGCTGGCCTATCGTGATGTGCGTCGGGCCGTGATCCATGCTGATTACGATTACCACGGCAACGTCACCTCTGATCGTGTGCGCAACGATCTCGCTCTTTTGGAGCTGCATCACCCGATCCAAAACACGCAAGTCACGCCCTTTGAAACCGATCAACGCCCTCGCAAAGGCCAGGAGATTGGCGTGGTCAGTTATGGGCGTGATCGGGCGGATGCCCCTTCTTTGCAAGAGGTTTGCGACGTTGTCGCACGCCAGCAGGGCGTCTTGATCATGTCTTGCGATGTGAATTTCGGCTCCTCTGGCGCGCCAATATTTTCCTTTGAATCTGGTGCGCCCCGTGTGGTCTCGGTGGTGTCTGCCATGGCCGAAGTCGAAGGCCGCAAAGTTTCGCTCGGCACGCAATTGCAAGAGCCTTTGAATGATCTTCTACAGGCGCTTGATGCCGGCGAAGGCGTCTTTCAAAGCTCCGCACCGTCCATGACCACAGTGGGCGAACGCCGCGATACCGGAGCCAAATTTTTGAAAACCGAATGATCACGCTGACATCCCTTTTGCGCCGCGTGCTCCTAACCATGTGTCTGGTCGCGTTTCCGACCATTGCAACAGCGAGCGATTTCGTCCGGCTGACGGATCGTGATGATCTTTTCGGCTGGGAAGCTGTGGGCCGAGTTGATCTGGGCGGACAGGGCTTTTGCACCGGCGTTTTGATTGCCACTGATCTGGTGCTCACCGCAGCCCATTGTGTCTATGACCGCGATGGCAAACTGATCCCGGCGCAGGCCATCAAATTTCGCGCCGGCCTGCGTGACGGCGAGTCCATGGCGGAACGCCGCGCCTCCCGATTGGTGGCGGCCAAAGGGTATGTGCCCGCGGATGGGATGACGGCCATAAACATCCGCAACGATGCCGCACTCATTGAGTTGGATACCCCGATTTTGGCAACAACCGCCGCACCGTTCGTGGTGCATGAAGATGCGCGTGCAGGTGACCGCGTCAGCGTCGTGTCCTACGGGCGTGGCCGCGACGCTGCTCTCTCCTGGCAGCGCGATTGCGGTGTTTTGTGGGAACAACAAGGCATTTATGGGTTTGACTGCTCCATCACTTTTGGCACATCAGGTGCGCCCGTGTTTTATCGCAATGGCCGCCGGGCACGCATCCTTGCCTTGGTCAGCGGAGGCGCCGTTGAGAACGGCAAATTTGTCAATGCATACGGGATGAAACTGCGAGAATTGGTAAGTGAGATGAAACGCAGCTTGCGGGCTCTTCCCAGCCGCACGAACCTTAGCTCACAGGGCGGCGCGCTGCGGGGTGGAAATGCTGGTGGAGCGAAGTTTTCCTCTTCCGGCGGGTCTTGAAACGCACGAAAACCTTCCCCACATCCTGATTGTCAGCGCCGCGTGGCGGGCTGATTAGAAAGAGCGCCTGTCCTGTTTGGGAAGGCAAAACATAGTTATCGCTCAACGGAGGATGACCCATGCGAAACTTTGATTTGGCACCGCTTTACCGTGCCACCATCGGCTTTGATCAGATTGCAGACATGATGGACCGTGTTCTTGCAACAGACCTTAATCAGCCGACATATCCACCTTACAACATTGAAAAAACGGCTGATGATGCCTACCGCATCTCTGTCGCCGTTGCAGGCTTTGCAGACGCCGATCTGTCTGTAGACGTTAAGGAAAACGCGCTGGTTGTTTCGGCCCGCAAAGCTGACGAAGACCAGAATCGCACTTACCTGCACCGCGGGATCGCCACCCGTGCATTTGAACGCAAGTTTCAGCTTGCAGACCACGTGCGCGTGACAGGGGCGAGCCACGCTGACGGAATGCTCCATATCGATCTGGTCCGCGAAGTCCCCGAGGCATTGAAGCCGCGCCGGATCGAAATCATGAGCGGCGAAGCCGTTGAAAAAGACGTGGTTGACGCAAAAGCCGTCAACTAACGGCAAGTACTATCCGTTCGAGGAAGCCCCGGGGTGTATAACATCCCGGGGTTTTTTGATGTTTGTAACAATTCGGTATTCCATTGAAATTGAATGATTTCTGTCCTCATCGGTGACGGTTTTGCCTGACGTGATCACGAACTGCGTCAAGGTGAAGTGACCCGTTGTAACCTGATTTGCCCTTCAACGCTGTGTGGCGCGCTTATATTCGGCTCACACCAATTGCATACGAAGGAATACGCAAATGACCCTCTCCCGCCGTCAATTCGCAGGTCTCACTCTGGCCTCCGCCGCAACGCTTGTTCTGGCCAAACCGTCCTTTGCCGGGGCTGCCCGCCAGGGGGAGCTTTCGGGTCGCCAGGGCTATAACGTCAAAGGTACCGTGCAGGTCAAAACCGAAGGTGGGAAAACCACTGTCACGTTGGGCGGCAACTACGTCTTTGACCCTTCCAAGAATCCGCCGGACATCAAAATCGGTTTTGGTAGCGGTGAGAAATACGCCAAGGGCACCAAGATCCACGACAAGCTGACGGTGAAGTCCGGCGCGGCCTCATTTACGGTTCCGACGGGCATTGAAACCGACAAATACGATGAGCTCTACATCTATTGTGAGCGGTTCTCCGTCTTTCTGGCTGTCGCGCCCCTGGGTTAAACCGCCATCGGATTGAACCGGTAGGGCCGCCATTCCCGGCGGCCTTTTCGCGGAGTGACCAGATGTATGATCAGGACTCCTTTTTCGATCTCACACTGCTCGGGCAGCTTGGGCTGGCATGTCTGAGCGTTCTGCTTTTTGTCGCAATGGTCTATGCAACATGGCGGCTCCTGCGGGCACGCACGGGTCTTCTCAAACCTCTGGGTGCGTTGATCCTGTTTTACGGGTTCGTTTGGGTCTCACCACAGATCTATTTCCAGTACTTCCATTTGCTCTTTGAGTTTCTGCCCGATCAGTGGGTCATCTTTCCGCCACCTGACCCGGTTGATGCGCTGGCCCTGCTCACATTTTCGGGGCCGCATTCTCTGTCGGCCCATGGTCAGGGGGTGATGGGTTGGATGATGATCGCCGCGCCTTGGATCGGCACGCCCCGCAAAGCCCAAAGCCCTGCGGGGCGGATGGCCTCTACTGCTCGAGGCTCTCTGCCAAACGCATAAGGCGCACCGCTTCCGCGCGGTAGCCAAACGCATCGTCGCCTTTGGCCGCGTTGGCCAACTCGATGGCTTGCGCGTACCCCCAGTCACCGAGGTGGGGACTGTCGGTCAAAAGCTGCCCAAAGCCTGCGATGGCCATGGCAAAGCGCATGTCGGTGGAAACCTCACCGCCAAGAGCGATCGGGGTTTCAATGAGCTGGCTCACATCCTCACCCGGCGCCTTGTAGCGCAGCTTGAAAAAGCCCAGTTCTTCACTGCTTTCGGTGGCCGAGGCCTCTCCGTACCGCAGCGGATCATTGAGAACAGCAGGGGATCCCACCGGCGTGATCTCATAGAGGGCCGTGACCGAATGGCCCGCACCGATATCGCCCGCATCCACCTTGTCGTTGTTGAAATCCTCACGATTGAGCGCGCGAGTTTCATAACCGATCAGACGGTATTCAGCGATCTGGGCGGGGTTGAATTCCACCTGGATTTTCACGTCATTGGCAATCGGGAAAAGCGCGCCGGTGAACTGATCGACCAGCACTTTTTGTGCCTCACTCAGCGTGTCGATATAGGCTGCCTGCCCGTTGCCGTTTTGGGCCAATGCCTGCATCGTGGCATCATCCAAATTGCCCCGGCCAAAGCCCATGACCGACAGGTAGGTGCCGCTCTCACGCTTGTCTGCGATGAAATCCTCAAGTGCTTGCGGATCGCTGAGGCCGACGTTGAAATCCCCATCGGTGGCCAGGATCACGCGGGTGACCTCACCCTCTTCCGCCATGCTTTCGGCCACCGAATATGCCTGCTGCAACCCGGCCTCTCCCGCAGTCGATCCACCCGCAGAAAGGTTATCAAGGGCTGCCATGATAGCCGCCCGATCCGTGGCCGGGGTGGCCTTAAGCACCTGACCGGCGCTGCCTGCATAGGTGACGATGGCGACCTGATCTTGCTCCGTCAGTTCCGGCAGCATCAGTGCGAAGCTCTGCCTCAGAAGCGGCAGTTTGTTCGGCGCATCCATTGACCCGGAGGTGTCGATGAGGAACACGAGGTTTAGTGGCGGGCGGTCTTCAGTCGCAGGCTCCTCGCCTTGGATTGCAATGTGCAACAGCTGCGTGTCCGGGTTCCAGGGTGTGTCCGCAACGGTGATCGTGGGGCGGAAGGGGGCCTCTCCATCAGGGGCAGGGTAAGCATACGGGAAATAGTTGATCATCTCCTCAATCCGCACGGCACCGGCCGGGGGCAACTGGCCGTTCGTCAGCGAGGACCGGACCACAGAATAGGAGGCCGTGTCGACATCGATTGAAAATGTGGACACTGGTTCCTCCGCTGTGACTTTCAGCGGGTTTTGATCGGCATCTGGGAACGTCTCTGTCGTGCTTTCGGGTTGCCAGATCATGCCCTCTGCGGGCGCTGGCGCAATTCGGGAATAGGCATCGAATTCCGCGCTGGACAGGGCCGGTGCGCCTTGCACCATGGGCTCAGTGGCGATCATGGGAGCGTCTTCTGCCAAGATCTCCGCGTCATTGCTTTGCCCGATGGATTGTAGCCCATCACCGACCTCAGCGCGTTCCCGCTTCTCCGGCAAAGGCTGGCTTTCCTCAACCTGATACCCGGCATCAAACAGAACCGGCCCTTGCTGCCAATCGGGCACCACCACGACCAAACCAAGCGCCACAAGGGCGGTGCTGGCGGTCAGGGCGCCACGCGTGCTCATTACATTCAACATTTCTCGAACTCCTCTGATAAAGCCCCTTTTTGGGCGATCAGAGGTAAGACGCGGCTCATTCGCCGTTTCTTGGAGCGTTTCGAAATTTTTTTGCGCCAAGGCCAAATTGGCCGCTTTACGCGCGGCATCGTGGGCGGGCATGGCCGCGTCCATGGCCTTTTTCAGGTCGTCAAACTCGTCGCTCATACCTGATCCTCTCTTTCGCGCAGGGCGCGCAGATGTTTCTTGGCCTCACTGACCCGCCAGCTGATCGTGCCCGGGGAGACGCCCAGGATCTCGCCTGCCTCGTCATGGGTCACGTCATCGAGGACAAGCGCCAGCGTATCGCGCAGGTCGTCCGGCAAGGCGTGCATCGCTTCGGTCAACCAATCGGCCCGCTCGGCGGTTTCCGCCTCGCTCGCCCTGCGGTTCACCTCCCAGTCCCCCCAGCCATCGGTGTGCTTTGCCCGCGATGCAGCGCGGCGGCGGCGATCATGGGCGGCATTGACCACAACGCGCCATAACCATGTGGTCAACCGTGCCTCCCCGCGAAACCCTCGCAGCTTTGCAGGCAGCGTGGCACAGACATCCTGGGTTAGATCCTCGGCATCGACGCGGCTGCCGGTCAGGCGAAAGGACAGGCGAAAAATGCCCTCATACTGCCGCTCAAGGAGCAGGGCAAAGGCCGCTGCGTCGCCGCCTGCCGCCGCCTGGGCGAGGCTTTCATTGGAAGGTTCCATGCGCATGACGGTTATAGGACGCGCGCCAGAGGTCAATCCTTGGCGGCGACGCGCATTTTTTTCAACGATTGTGTAGGGTGGGGTTTCACCCCACCAATTCGGTCAGACCGACATGCAGATGTACTTCATCTCGAGGAAATCCTCGATCCCGTGATGGCTGCCCTCACGGCCAAGGCCCGATTGCTTTACCCCACCAAAGGGTGCCACCTCGGTCGAAATGATGCCCGTGTTCACGCCGACAATGCCGTATTCCAGGGCTTCGGCCACTTTGTAGACACGGCTCAGATCGCGTGCGTAGAAGTAACTTGCCAGACCGAAGATCGTGTCATTCGCCATCTCGATCACGGCAGCTTCGTCCTCAAACTTGAACAAGGGCGCCAGCGGGCCAAAGGTTTCATCCTGACTGACCATCATGTCTTGCGTCACGTTCGTGAGGATGGTCGGCGGTAGAAAATACCCCGCCCCTTCCATCGGCTCGCCCCCACCCATCATGACGCTGGCACCTTTTGCTGTGGCATCGGCCACGTGCTCTTTCACCTTGTCGATTGCATCCGCATTGATCAACGGGCCCAGTGCTGTGCCGTCTTCCAACCCGTCGCCGATCTTGAGGTTCGACACGGCTTTCTGAAGCTTTTGGGCAAACTCATCATAGACGCCCGCCTGCACATAAATTCTGTTGGCGCATACACAGGTCTGCCCGTTGTTGCGGAACTTGCACATGATCGCACCTTCGACGGCGGCGTCGATATCGGCGTCGTCAAACACGATAAAGGGCGCATTGCCGCCCAACTCCATGGAGCATTTCATCACCTGATCGGCGGCTTGACGCAGCAGAATGCGCCCAACTTCGGTCGACCCGGTAAAGGTGATCTTTCGCACAGCAGGATTTTCACAGAATTCTTTCCCCACGGCGGAGGAGGACGATGACGGTACAATGTTGAAGACGCCCTTGGGAATGCCCGCGCGCTCGGCCAGCACACCCATGACCGTGGCAGACAGCGGTGTTTCCGTCGCCGGCCGTCCCACGAATGTACATCCTGCCGCAAGCGCTGGCGCGGCCTTGCGCGTGATCATCGCATTGGGAAAGTTCCACGGTGTGATTGAGGCTACAACGCCGATGGGCTGCTTAATGACGGTTATGCGTTTGTCGCGCTGATGGCCGGGTATTGTCTCCCCGTAGATGCGCTTGGCCTCTTCTGCGAAGAACTCAATAAAGGACGCGCCGTAGGTGATTTCGCCTTTGGCCTCTGCCAACGGCTTACCTTGTTCCGCGGTCAAAATGGTCGCCAGATCATCCGCGTTTTCCATCATCAGGTCGAACCATTTGCGCAGCACGGTTGAGCGCTCTTTGCCTGTCATGGCCGCCCAATCCTTTTGTGCGGCGTGGGCCGCCGCAATCGCATCGGCCACCTGCGCACGGCTCAGATCAGCGACATTTGCGATGACATCACCACGGGCGGGGTTCACAACCTCAAACGTACCATCATCGCCATCAATCAACGCGCCGTTGACATAAGCGCCCTCCACCAAAAGCGACGGGTCCTTGAGCAAAGATTTCAGATCAGTCGTGGAATCGAGCATCGCATTCTCCCAGAATAAAACGGCATGCTAAAAGCTGTTGGAGGCAAAGCACTTCGGCGAGCAATTGTCTAGAGAAGAGGTGATGACGCAAGCGCTGAATTCTTCCCAGCACTCTACCACCCTAATGATCCCTCCTTTCGCTCTTTACCACGTCCCACAGCCGGTGGCCTGAGGTCCAGTGATGAGCCTGCCACCCTGCAGTCCTTGCCGCGTCGACATTGGCCAAATGATCGTCCACCAATAGATGCGCTTTCGCCCGCGCGCCGGTCCGCGCCATGGCAAAATCAAAGAAAGCCCGTGCTGGTTTTTGTGCACCGGCCTGAGCGGAATAGACAATGCCATCAACGAACTTGCCCAGGCCCAAATCCTGCATCAAATAAGCTGCGCGACGATGCTCTTGATTGGTCGTGAGGATCACAGTCAAACCCAATTCTCTCAAGCGTTGGCAATCTTCGATCACGGGCTCCACGATCCGCGCGTCCTTGGCAAACCAATACTCAGTCAATGCCTCAGCCGTGACTTCCGCCTTCATTCGATCCAGCGCGGTCTGCAACACGGGGATTAAATCTTTTTCGCCGGTTACGACCTCTATCCAGTCTCTTTGGAAAAACCCTTCGACCAGCGCGGCCGGGTCCAGCCCAAGATCGCTTTGCATGTGATGCGTCCACAGTTCTTCGTCAGCCCTGTGACCCGAGATCACAACACCATCTACATCGAGCATAACGTGGGTCGTCATCTGAGATCTTTCAGGCGAAGTGTGCCATTCCCGGCTTCATTGTCTTAAAAGCATTCAAGTCTCGCCGGATCAGTCAGGTGCCAGCATATACCCCTCGCCGCGCACCGTTTGCAGATAGCGCGGCTGTTTTGGATCAGCCTCCAGCTTGCGGCGTAAGCGCGTTATTTGCACATCTACCGCCCGCTCCTGCGCCTGACCTTTGTCGCGACCCAGTTCTTCCACCAGTTTGGCGCGGCTCACCGGCTCTCGCAGATGTTCGGCAAATATGCGCATCAGTTGCACTTCTGTCGCGGTCAAGCGCACTGGATCATCCGCGTTCATCAATTCAGAACGTTCTATGTCAAACCGCACCTGCCCCATTTGCAGCACCTTGGGTGCAACCGCTTCCATTTCCGTGGCCGGCATACGGCGCAGTATGGCGTTGATCCGCAGCAAAAGCTCTTTGGGCTCAAACGGTTTGGCAAGGTAATCATCGGCCCCGGCCTCCAACCCCTTGATCCTATCTTCAGTCTCATTCTTGGCTGTCAGCAAGAGGATTGGGGTCGTGATATCCTCGCGCAACGCAGCGGTGAGCTCGATCCCATCCTCGCCCGGCATCATCACGTCCAGTACGATAAGGTCAAATTCCAGCCCGGATAAGATTTTACGAGCGTGTGGTGCATCTCTTGCAACCGACACCAGGAACCCGTGCCGCATCAGAAACTTCTTCAAAAGCTCTCGAATGCGTTCATCATCATCGACGATCAAAAGATGCGGGTCAGGGTCGATCATGGGTCTTGCTCTCCGATGGCATGATATTTCCGTCGTAACTCATGCTCCATCATCGCTTCAAGCACTGTGCGAAATCCTGCTACTGCCTCAGGCCCTGCCGCACGATAGGCCTCGCGCATACGGGCGCGCTGTGCGTCGCTAAGCTGTCGTTCAAGCCGCGCGCCCGCTTCTGTCAAGCGCAGATGACGTTCGCGTTTGTCGCTTTTGCCCACCCGGCTCTCGACCAGACCGTCTTCTACCAAAGTGCGCAGCACGCGATTGAGCGATTGTTTCGTGACGCCCAGAATACCCAGCAGATTGTTCACGGTCGTGCTCGGGCTGCGGGCAATGAAGTGAATGGCGCGGTGATGCGCCCGGCCATACGCCATCGTCGCCAGAATGCGGTCCGGATCATGGGTAAAGCCGCGATAGGCAAAAAACATGGCCTCGATGCCCTGTCTGACCTGCTCGTCACTCAAGTAGTGTGACGCATCGCCCGTGTGGATGTCTTCCATCCAGCTCTTCCTATCACTGTGTCCCCTGATGGCTTTAATAATACGTCAGCTTTGTTGACATTCCAAGATCGAACTGATAGCGAATCTCAGATTTGACGAAATTTTATGTCCGAAGCGGACGTATTTTGCGCAATAATCGTAAATCTCGATTGTGAGAGGAGACTGAAAATGGCGGGTTATGATAATCGCGACGGCACCATCTGGATGGACGGTCAGATGACAGATTGGCGTGACGCCAAGGTGCATATCCTGACCCATGCGATGCATTACGCCAGCTCTGTCTTTGAAGGTGAGCGGGCCTATAACGGTAAGATCTTCAAAAGCCGAGAGCATTCGAAGCGTCTGCACTTTTCTGCAGGCGAGCTGGATTTTGAGATCCCCTATTCTGTCGATGAGATCGAAGCGGCCAAAGCGCAGGTTTTGCAGGCCAATGGTCTGAAAGACGGCTATGTGCGGGCGGTGGCCTGGCGCGGCGCAGGCGAGGATATGGGCGTAGCGAGCGCCAGGAACCCGGTGCGCATGGCCATCGCGGCGTGGGAATGGGGCGCATATTACGGCGATGCCAAGATGAAGGGTGCCAAGCTCGATATCGCGAAGTGGAAGCGGCCAAGCCCGGAGACCATCCCCTGCAAAGCCAAGGCGGCCGGGCTTTACATGATTTGCACCCTCTCCAAGCATGAGGCGGAAGCGAAAGGTTGTTCCGACGCCATGATGTTTGATTACCGCGGCTACGTGGCAGAGGCGACGGGCGCCAACATTTTCTTTGTGAAAGACGGCGAAGTGCACACGCCCAAGCCTGATTGCTTTCTGAATGGTCTCACACGTCAAACCGTGATCAACATGTTGGAAGAACGCCAGGTCAAGGTGCATGAGCGGCACATCGAACCCGCGGAACTCGAAGGTTTTCAACAGTGTTGGCTCACCGGGACGGCAGCCGAAGTTACACCGGTTGGGCAGATTGGGGGCTATTCATTCGAAGTGGGTTCAATGACCCGGGATATCGCAATGTCTTACGAACAACTGGTGCGCGCCTAAGCAAGAGCGCTGAGTTAGCACGTTGCTCAACCGTCCGCCGGGTCCGGCGGGCGCGCGTCGGCCGGGCAGGCTTTTGAGATTTCCTCGCAGATCAGATTTTTTTTCAGCGGCTTGGTAAGAAACCCATCCAGGCCGGCGGCCAAGATGTTTTCTTTTTCGCTTTCTGTGGCATGGGCGGTTACCGCAATAATCGGAACGCTCTGACCGGCGTCTTTCAGAGACTTCTTTATGATGCTCGCCGCCTCAGTGCCGTCCATTTCCGGCATGGAAATGTCCATAAAAATCACGTCGGGTGCGAAGCTGTTGAAGAGGTCGACAGCCTCAACCCCATTCACCGCAAATTGCAGATCGATGTCGAGCATCTTGACCATCTTGGAAAAGACCAAACGATTGGTTTTGTTGTCATCCGCGGCCAGAACCCGCATTTGGCGCAGTGTGATTGCCTCCTTGTCTGCTCCGCCTTCGGTTGGTGCGTGGCTTGAGACGGTTGATTTTGGGGCAGGGTCAGAACTGTGCTCCGTAACATACGGCCGTGCGCCGTCATGCGATACGGCATCTGATGCATCTTTCCCCGTTTCAGACGCCTGTGACCAGCTTAGGTTTAAGCGCCTTGGCACGGTCGTTTTTGCAGGATCTGCGACCTTAGTTTCGGCGTCATACGCTTGGGTGGGGATCGTATCGGATTTACGGGCTTTTTGCCCAAATAGGTGCTTGCAATCTTGCAAAGCAGCCAAAAATTTTCGGCGTTGTAGCGGCCATTGCAGGACGGACGTTACATGTTTGATTGCGGGTTCTAAACTGGTTTTTGCCGCATTCACGCTCAGAACCATGATCGGCGTCTCTTGCCCTCGTTCGACCAATGCCTCCGCTAGTTCGAACCCGTCCATTTCATCCATCACATGATTGGATAGGATAAGGTCAATCCCGTCATTGAGTTTCGCCAGGGCCTCTGACCCACTGCTGACGCACTCGACAGTCAGGTTTATCGCCTCGAGCTGACGCTTAAGTATGCTGCGGCTCGCCTCATGTTGGTTCACAATCATCACTGAATTGAGCCCGTCCGGCAAAGAGAGCGGATCGTCTCCTGCCTCCTCGACTTGCGGCAGCGTGATAGAAAACCCAAAGCTGGAACCTACGCCTTCCTCTGAATCCACCCACATGCGGCCGCCCATCATCCCGACTAGACGCTGCGAAATGGCAAGTCCAAGCCCGGTGCCTTCAAATTTTCGGTTTCGGGTGTCATCGACCTGGTTGAACTCTCCGAAGATATGACGAAGTTTGTCCGGCTTAATTCCAATGCCTGTATCCTCGATAACGATATGTAGATCGGTTTTGTTGGCGTTTTCTGCGGGGAAGCCGGTGGCCCTTAAAATCACGTGACCGGTTTCGGTAAACTTCACTGCATTGCCCAACAGATTGGTGAGAACCTGTCTTATCCGGCCTGCATCGCCGCGATAGAGATGGGGCAGGAACAGATCGTAATCGACAACTAGATCGATCCCCTTGTCACGGCAGTTCACCTGCATCAGCGTGACCAATTCATGCATGCACTGCTCGAGATCGAATTCATCCTCTTGCAAAACAAGCTTGCCGGCTTCGATCTTTGAGAAATCGAGAACGTCATTGATAATCACCAAAAGCGCCTCGCCCGAGCTTTTGATTGTCTCGGCATAAAGCTGTTGCTCGTCATTCATCTCAGTGTCAAACAGCAACTCCGCCATGCCGATAATGCCGTTCATCGGTGTGCGGATTTCATGACTCATATTGGCGAGAAAGGATGACTTTGCGTTGTTGGCCGTTTCCGCCTCTTGCCGTGCGCGTTCGAGCTGCTTTTCGTAGCGCACGGTTTCTGTGATCCGCAGGGCAAGACATACCACATCGCCCGCTGTGCCCCGTTGATCGATCAGCTTGATGTATTCATCATTCCACAGTCGGATGATGATAGGGTCTGGTGCTGGGCTTTGCCAACGATCTAACATGGCCTCGCGCCACTCGCCTGGGCTTCGATCGCCGGTATCGATCAACCCTTCCTCTGTCGCGATTTGTAGGATTTCAACATAGGTGATGCCGGGTTTGACATCCTCGAGGCCACTGAACGCGGATAGCCAAGCGCTGTTGGCGGTGACCATTTTGTTATCTACGTCAAAAACAGCAAATCCATCTTCGATCGTGTTGATCGAATGCCACAGCCGACGTTCAAGTATCTCTACTTTCTCATGCGCAACGCTGAGATCGGATTTGACCCGCGCATTTTCATCTTGCACGGTTTTAACCACCGCGCGGGTCTCATGAATTTCCTCGCTTAGGGCAAGCGCGTGTTTGCCCAACTTTCGATTGGCGGCATAAAGCTCCGCCTGTTTTTGCTCCAAAAGGCGCTCAGCCGCCAATCTGGCGCGGCGCTCATCTGCGAGCTTGTTGGCGAGGGTCATGCCTGCTCTCCGCCGCAACCTAGTCCTTGTCTTTGTGATAACGCAAACAAGCTAAACATCGTGTTAAAGATGAAGATCGAGGGGAATCGTTGTCTGAACCCGGAACGCGTGGCACGATGAGGGCGCATGACAAGGAGGTCAGCATGCTCCGTCAGATTTTATCCGCGCTTATTTTCATGACATTTACCGCTCAATCATTTGCGCAATCTCCGGTGCCGGAGAGACGCCAGGTTGTGACCCCGAAAACAGATTTCTTTGGTGCAGATATCAGCCCGCTGTTCGACACAACGGTTAACAACTGTCAGTCGGCTTGCTTGGCAAATGAAGCCTGTCGGGCCTACACGTTCAACACGGAAAAAAACGCCTGTTTTCTGAAATCAGACGTGCTCGAAATTCAGCCTTTTGAGGGGGCGACTTCGGCTGAGATCTTCGCCACAGACCAACGCGTTCTTGCCCAGGCAGGCGCGCGTGCGGGTGATCTTGGTTTCCTCAGTGAAGTGGATTTCAAGAACATCCGCAAACTTGCCTGGAACATTGGTGCGCGCCATCCAGGAGGGCAATGGGGCGTAGAGCAAATGTTGGATGCGGCCCGCAATGAGATCAGTCAAGGCGATTACCTGAACGCCATGCGCTGGACTGGCGCGATTGTCGCGCGCTCGGATGCCGCCGATCAATGGGCCGAATATGCGCGCCTGACCATGCTGATTGAGACGCAGAATTCTTCGGAGAAAAACCGCTACGGCCGTCAGGCGTTTGAGGCGGCTGCCAATGCCTATTTGCGTGCGTTGAATGATCCGATGCGGGTGACGGCACTGATGGAGATGGCACCTGCGCTTGAACGCATTGGGCGGGGCCGTGATATGGTGAGCGCCCTGCGCTTGGCCGAAAGCATCCAACCGCGCGCCGATGTGGTAACTGCGCTGGAAGGGGCGGTGGCCAAATACGGCTTCCGCATCACAGAGCATCGTGCCGACAACGAAAGCGCCGCACCGCGGATCTGCGCAGAATTTTCTGAGCCGCTGATCAAAGGCGGTACCGATTACACGCCCTTCGTTGCGCTCCCCAGTGCTAGCATGGTCGTGGAGCCGGATGGCCGCCAACTTTGCATCGACGGGGTGCAGCATGGCGAACGGTATCAAGTGACTTTCCGCAAGGGCCTGCCTGCTGCCAGTGGGGAAACCTTGATCAAGGATGTAGAGATCGCGCTTTACATCCGCGATCGCTCTCCCTCCGTTGCATTTCCCGGGCGCGCCTATGTGCTGCCCAAATCTGCGGATGCCGCGCTTCCGGTTGAGTCTGTGAACCTTAATGAGGTTGATCTGGAACTGCGCCGGATGAGTGACCGCAACCTTTTGCGGACAATGCAAGACGACATCTTTGGGCGCCCGCTGGATTACTGGGCTGGGCAAGAGTTTGGCACCAACCTGGCCGAGGAGATTTGGACCGGCGTGGGTGAGGTGCAAAACACCCTCAATCAAACCATGACAACGCGTCTGCCTCTGGGCGATGCTTTGGCCAACCAACCGCCCGGCATTTACGCGCTCACAGCCCGAGTGCCAGGCGAAGATCTCTATGACAGCCAAGGCGCCACTCAGTGGTTCGTTCTATCCGATCTGGGCCTCACGACGCTTAAGGGTAATGATGGGTTGCACGTCTTTGTCAAAGCGCTGGGCGATGCGACAGCGAAACAGGGGGTGACGCTCACCTTGCTGTCGCGCTCAAACACTGAGCTGGGTACAGCAATAACGGATGCCATGGGACATGCCCGTTTTGATGTTGGCCTCACGCGCGGATTGGGTGGTGCTGCGCCCGCCATGGTGATTGCGCAAGACGGTGAAGATGATCTGGCGTTTCTATCGCTGACGGATCCCGCCTTTGACCTCTCCGATCGTGGAGTCGAAGGGCGCCCCGCTGCACCGCCTGTTGACGTGTTCCTCACCACAGATCGCGGAGCCTACCGCGCGGGAGAGGTGATTTACGCCACGGCCCTGGCGCGGGATACACTCTCTGACGCCATACCCGGTCTGCCGTTGACTGCCATTCTGCGGCGACCCGACGGGGCGGAGTATTCGCGCCTTCTGTCATCTGAGGGGCGCGCAGGTGGGCATGTATTTGAGATGCCTGTTGCAACCTCGGCGCCCCGAGGGGCCTGGACAATTGATATCAAGGCAGATCCCGACGCGCCCGTTCTGGCCACTCAAAAAGTGCTGGTCGAAGACTTCTTGCCGGAACGGATTGATTTCGATCTTGCATTGCCGAATGCGCCCATTCGACCCGGAGATACGACACCGCTCACCGTCGAGGCGCGCTACCTATTTGGTGCACCTGGTGCAGGACTGGCCACGGATGGATTGATCCGCATAACGCCAAAGCGCGCGTTGGAAGGTTTTCCGGGCTATCAATTCGGTGTGTTTGACGAACCTGTGCGATCTTCAAGTAATTTCGTGGAGGGAGGCAAAACCGGAACTGACGGTGAGATCGTGCTCAACGTGCCGGTGCCGGATGTCACGATCACGGACCGCCCATATGAGGCCCAAGTCACCGTCAGTTTACGCGAAGGGTCGGGCCGCCCGGTAGAGCGCCAGATAACGCGCATGCTCGCCCCTGCCGGGCCAATGATCGGGATCAAGCCGATCTTTGAGGATGTGGTGCCCCAAGGCACGCGCGCGGAGTTCGACGTGATGGCGATCAACGCGGATATGGATCTCATGCCGATGGCCGTGACATGGACGGTGAACCGCATCCAAACGCGGTATCAGTGGTATCAGGAATTTGGAGAATGGAATTGGGAGCCGATAACCACACGCACCCGTATTGAAGCCGGTGAGGCGCAGTTGGGCTCCGATCCTGTCACGCTGTCCGCGCCCGTCGATTGGGGTCGCTACGAACTTGTGGTTGAACGTATGGATGGCCCTCATGTCGCGTCATCGTCGGATTTCTATGCAGGGTGGTACGCGCCCGCGGATGCCACCAGCACACCAGATACGCTGGAGCTGTCGCTGGATCAGCCCGCTTACACCCCTGGCGACACCGCGCAGCTGCGCATCGTGCCGCGCTATGCGGGCACTGCGTTGATCACCGTGATGTCGAACCGCGTGATCGACATGCAGGCGGTGGAGGTGAGCGAAGGTGACAACCTGATCCCCATTTCCGTGACCGAAGACTGGGGCGCTGGTGCCTATGTCACCGCGCAGGTGATCCGGCCGATGGACGTCTCAGACGGCCGAAACCCCGCCCGCTCCCTCGGCCTGGCCTATGCCAAGATTGACCAAGGCGCGCGGCAGCTTTCGGTTGACATCGATGCGCCCGAAATATCCGATCCGCGTGGACCTGTTGAGGTCACGGTGGAAGTCGAAGGTCTTGGCGATACGCAGGGATATGTGACCCTCGCCGCGGTGGATGTGGGTATCCTGAATCTGACTCGGTTCGACAGCCCGGACCCATCGGAGCATTACTTTGGTCAGCGACGGCTCGGAGTGGAAATCCGCGATCTCTACGGTCGGCTGATCGATGGGATGAACGGGGCGCAAGGGCAGGTACGATCAGGTGGTGATGCCAATTCAGGCGGCGGGTTTGACAGCCCACCCCCGCAAGATGAGCTTGTCGCCTATTTCACAGGTCCAATTGCCGTGGATGCAAATGGCCGTGCGACGGCCCGCTTCGACATCCCCGATTTCAACGGCACAGTGCGGTTGATGGCGGTGGCGTGGTCTGACAAAGGCGTCGGGCAGGCTGAGGATGAGGTGTTGATCCGCGATCCGGTTGTTGTCACCGCCTCCATGCCGCGGTTCCTCGCACCCGGGGATGAAAGCCGCCTGTTGCTCGAGATTGTCCATGCCGAAGGGCCTGCAGGCCGCATTGGCTTGGATGTCACTGCGGAGGGCCTCGCCTTTAGCGGTCAAGTGCCCTCTGGTCTTGATCTCGGGGCGCAAGACAAGGCCGTTCTGACGCTGCCCTTCCGCGCGGGCGATGTGGGCGATCATGAGATCCGCGTGGCCCTGACCACGCCTGATGGCAAGCAATTGGTCAAAGAGATGACTTTGGGCGTGCGGTCAAATGACCCCGAAGTGGCTGTAACGCGCCGCTTCTCACTTGGCGCGGGCGATACTTTCACGCTGGATGAAAACGTCTTCGCCGATCTGCGTCCAGGCACAGGCAGTGCGATCCTCTCGGCCGGACCGCTGGCCAAGCTGAATGCGCCTGGTCTGCTAAGCGCGTTGGATCGTTACCCTTATGGCTGCACCGAACAAGTCACATCCCGCGCACTGCCATTGCTGTATTTTGGTGATGTGGCAAACGCCCTGGGCCTGACCGCTGATGAACGGATCCAAGAACGTGTCGATCAGGCGATCGTCCAAATCTTGACGCGACAAGCGAGCAATGGCGCCTTTGGCCTTTGGCGCGCCAGCAGCGGTGATTTTTGGCTGGATGCGTATGTGACCGATTTCCTCTCTCGCGCGAAGGCCAAGGGATACACTGTGCCGCGTGAGGCGTTCACGCTGGCCATGGATAACCTGCGCAACCGCGTGAACTACGCCCCTGATTTCGACAATGGGGGTCAGGACGTCGCCTATGCGCTTATGGTGCTCGCGCGCGAAGGGGCGGCGCGCATGGGCGATTTGCGGTATTTCGCGGATGTGAAAGCGGGCAATTTCGCCACGCCAATGTCTCTTGCGCAACTCGGCGCGGCTTTGGCCAGTTACGGCGATCAAACCCGCGCTGACCGGATGTTTGCACTGGCCATGGCACGGATCAATGGCACATCGGGCCAAGAGCGTCATCTGTGGCGCGCGGATTATGGGACGCGGTTGCGGGATCGCGCCGCTGTGCTCACACTTGCGGTGGAAGCAGGCAGCAACGCGGTGGATGCCGATGCGCTGACCACCACGCTCAGCCGCCCTGGCCCGCATTTGTCGACGCAAGAAAAGGTCTGGACCCTGCTGGCGGCCAATGCGTTGGTGCAAGATCCGTCGCTGTCAGGCCTTACGCTCAATGGCACGCCGTTGGACGGCCCTTTGGTGCGAATGGTCGAAGCGCAGGCTCTGACCCCGCAACAGATTGTCAATACGGGCAACCGTCCCGTTGATATCACGCTCACAACGCTTGGCGTGCCGCAGGTGGCGCCGGAGGCAAACGGCTATGGCTACGCAATCTCACGGCGTTACTTCGACATGGACGGACAAGAGGTGTCGCTTGACACGGTTGAGACGGGCACGCGCCTTGTCACGGTGCTATCAGTCAATCCGTTCGAAGGTGGTGAAGCGCGGCTCATGGTCAACGATCCATTGCCGGCTGGCCTTGAGATCGACAATCCTAACATCCTGCGCTCCGGCGACATTCGCGCGCTGGATTGGCTTGATGTGGCTTTCCCGGAAAACACGGAGTTCCGCACGGATCGGTTCATGGCGGCTGTCGATTGGCGCAGCGATGAGCCTTTTGATCTGGCCTACATCGTGCGGGCGGTTTCCCCGGGAGCGTATCACCATCCCGCAGCCTCCGTCGAAGACATGTACCGTCCGCAATACCGCGCGGTGACGGGGACCGGGCAATTGCGCGTGATCGAGTGATCAGAACATGGTGATCGCGTCATGAGTGCCAAACACATTGCCACAGCGCGATGGCGTGCGTTGGATCGAGAGGGGCAGGACACGTGCCGCCTTAGCCAGACAAGTGATGGCTGGATCCTCCTTGGCCATGCTGAATTTCGCGATCAGTTGGGGCAGGCCTCGTTGAACTACGTCGTGCGCTGCGATCGTGATTGGGTCACGCAAAGCGTAGATCTGGCCGGTCAGCACGAAGGTAGTGAAGTGCGCGCCAAAATGGTGAATGCAGGGGGCACGTGGTGGATCGATGATCGCAAGCAGCCTGCAGTGAGTGGTGCCCAAGATATTGATCTGTCTTTCACGCCGGCCACCAACTTGATGCCTCTGCGTCGTCTGGGAACGGAGGATTTGCCCGTCGCAGCGGCTTGGTTGCAATATCCATGCGCCAAACTTGTCCCTCTTGAACAAACCTACAGCCGCACAGGCATTGCCGATGTCATGCGGTACAGCGCCAAGGAAACCGACACGACCACTGACCTGACTGTTGATCGCACGGGCTTTGTCACGCTTTACCCCGGGTTTTGGGAAGGGGAGGTGACCCATGCGGGCTGATCGATGGCTGGCTTTCTTGGTGTGCGTGTTGCTGACCATCGCGATCGCGCGCGATGTCACGGATGAATGGATTGCAGAAACCAAACTGCCCGCGCTGCTAATAGATACATCTGTCGAAGTCTTGGACCGCGATGGCGCCTTGTTGCGTCTTTACACGGTGGATGACGGCCGCTGGCGGTTGTCCACGTCCCTTGATGAAGTGGATCCGGGATATATCGACATGCTCATCGCCTATGAAGACAAACGGTTTTATCGCCACAAGGGTGTGGATGTCCTCGCCATGCTGCGAGCGGTCGGGCAAGCGGTCTGGCATGGTGAGGTTGTTTCGGGTGGATCCACGCTCACCATGCAAGTGGCACGCCTTCTGGAAGATAGTGGAACCGGTCGGGTCAGCGGGAAGATACGGCAAATGCGCTTGGCCCTCGCCCTTGAGCGGCGGCTGAGCAAGGACGAGATCCTCTCGCTTTACCTGGCGCGCGCACCGTTTGGCGGCAACCTTGAAGGCGTGCGCGCAGCAACTCTGGCGTGGTTTGGAAAAGAGCCTGCCCGGCTGACACCGGCCCAAGCAGCCTTGCTTGTCGCTTTGCCTCAATCGCCAGAAGCGAGACGTCCCGACAGGGAGCGACGAGCCGCACGCCTTGCGCGTGATCGCGTTTTAGAGCGTATGGCGGAGAACAAAACACTCACGGCAGACGCGGTCAACGCGGCCCTAACCGAACCGGTCCCAGAAAACCGCCGCTCATTTCCTGCGCTTGCCCCGCACTTGGCCGATCAGGCGCGCGCGAACGATCCCGCGCGTTTAAGGCATGTGCTTACGCTGGATATTGAACTGCAGCGCAAATTGGAGTCGCTTGCGCAATCGGCCTTAGGCGGCTTGCCGGAGGATCTTTCCGTGGCAATTTTGATGGCCAATCACCGCACGGGCGATATCCTGGCTTCGGTTGGGTCTGCCAGTTACGGCACGGGTGACAGTCGGCAGGGTTTTGTTGACATGACCCGCGCCGTTCGGTCGCCTGGCTCGACGTTGAAACCGCTGGTTTATGCGCTTGGCTTTGATCGGGGTCTTGCGCACCCGCAAACCCTGATCCACGATCGCCCTGTCAGTTTCGCAGGTTACGCGCCGCAGAACTTTGACGGTGCGTTTCGCGGTGAGCTCACGGTTGCAGAGGCATTGCGCAAATCTCTGAACATTCCGGTCGTGCTCATGATGGACGAGATTGGCCCGGCTCATCTCATGGCGGCTTTGCGAAAGTCCGGTGCACGGCCAGTTTTGCCAGGTGATCAGGCCGGCCTTGCCGTGGCTTTGGGCGGTGTGGGTGTCACTATGATGGACCTTGTGCAGCTTTACGCGATGCTGGCTCAAGGTGGACAAGCGCGCGACATGCGTTGGCGTATGGATCAGGACGCAGCAGAAGCGCACCACGTCATCTCGCAGGTTGCGGCATGGCAGGTCGGGAATATTTTGGCCGACCTCGCCCCGCCGCCAGGCTCGCCGCGTGGGCGGCTCGCGTATAAAACAGGCACGTCTTATGGTCACCGTGATGCGTGGGCCGTTGGCTTTGACGGGAGCCACGTAGCAGCGGTTTGGATTGGCAGACCGGATGGAACGCCCGCACCCGGCATATTTGGTGGCGAACTCGCCGCGCCGATCCTTTTTGAGGCGTTTGGACGGTTGAAGTCTGTCCCGGACCCTCTGCCACCACCGCCGCCTGAAACCTTGATCCTTTCAACAGCAGAACTGCCCCAACCGCTGCGCCGTTTCACCGGCAGAAATGCTGTATTTGAACCCCCTGACGATGCGCCAAAACTGGTTTTTCCTCGGAACGACACGCGCTTGCCGCTCGTTCGTGGCGCGCTTCCGGTCAAGCTGCGGGATGGAAAGCCGCCCTTTACCTGGCTCGCCAACGGGGTTCCGATCATCACAAATGCACGCAGACGTGACACGACATTGACCGGTGTCGCGCGGGGGTATTCCACGCTCACTGTGATTGACGCGGAAGGCCGCGCTGACCGGGTCACGGTCTGGATTGATTAGAGCCGAAATGACACCCTGGTTTGCTGCGAGACACGGCTTTTAACGGCGTGTAACCGAAACGTCAGGCGGGTTTCAATCTCTGCCATGCGTTAGCAGGGCCTCTATTTCATCCCCTGACGCGCCGTTCAGTAGCTCTGAAAAATCACCGTCATTCAGAATACCTCTTGCGGCCTTGAGAAGCGATGCGTGGGTGACCTTGGCCAAGGCGCTGCCCAGAGAGATGCGCGCGACACCCATAGCGGCGAACGTGTCGCGATTGATCTTGGCGAAAGGCCCCGCAGCCAGCGCGTTTACGGGTTTCTCGGTGACCGCGCAAACGCGCTTGAGATCCTCTAAGGACGGCGGGAGTGGCACGTAAAGGCAGTCTGCGCCAGCCGCGTCAAAGGCGGTAGTCCGTCGGAGCGCCTCATCCATGTCATAGACGCCGTTCATCACCCCATCCGCGCGGGCGACAAAGACAAAATCCCTTTTCAGAGACCGCGCAGCGGAGGCCGCAGCACGCACGCGCTCTACAGCCAGATCGAATGCGTAGGCGCTATGATCGGTCATGTTGGTATCCTCAATCGAACACCCGGCCAATCCGGCCTCGGCCGCCAGTGTGATCGTCTCGGCCACGAAATCCGGCGCATCGCCATATCCGTTTTCAAAATCCCCGGACACAGGCAGCGCTGTCGCCGCCACGAGTGTTTCGGCATGGGTCAACGCCTCATCCCGCGTGACCTCTCCCATATCAAGCTTGCCCAGGGTGAAGGCCTGGCCGTCTGAGGTGGTGCCAAGGGCCTGAGCGCCCAGACCAGCCGCGACCTTGGCACTGCCTGCGTCCCAGACATTCATCAACACAAACGGGTTCCCGCGTTGATGTAGGCCCCGAAATTCTGCGCCGATATCCATGCTCATACCTCCCAGTCCATGACAACTTTGCCCGAATTGCCAGAGATCATAGCCGCAAACCCCTGTTCGAAACTGTCAATAGGAATGCGGTGCGTGATGAGGTCAGACAGGTCAAGCCCGCCCTGCACAAGCGCGATCATCTTGTACCAGGTCTCAAACATCTCACGCCCATAGATGCCTTTGATCTCAAGCATCTTGAAAATCACCGTGTTCCAATCGACAGGAAAGGCGGTGGGTGCGATGCCCAAAAGCGCGACCTTTCCGCCATTGTTCATGCGCGCGATCATCTGCTGCATGGCGGCAGAGGCACCCGACATCTCTAGCCCCACATCGAAGCCTTCGGTCATGCCGATCCCCTCCATCACATCGCGCAGGTTCTGTTCGGATACATCGACCACATGCTGAACCCCCATGGCCCGCGCCAGATCAAGCCGGTAGGGGTTGATATCCGTGATCACCACCTTGCGCGCGCCCACCTTTTGGGCCACCAAAGCGCCCATGATCCCAATGGGCCCCGCGCCCGTGACCAGCACATCCTCCCCCACCAGATCAAAGCTCAGCGCGGTGTGCACCGCATTGCCAAAGGGATCAAAAATGGCCGCGATCTCATCTGGGACATCCTCGGGTATAGGCACGACATTGTACTCTGGGATGGCGATATATTCGGCAAAACTGCCCGGGCGATGCACGCCTACCCCCTTGGTATTGTTGCAAAGATGCGCCCGGCCTGCGCGGCAATTCCGACAGACGCCACAGACGATATGACCCTCACCACTTACGCGCTGACCCACACAGTATTTCGTCGCAGCTGCGCCTGTGTCCACAATCTCGCCCATAAACTCGTGGCCCACGACCATTGGCACGGGCACGGTCTTGGCGCTGAATTCATCCCAATTCCAGATATGTACGTCCGTCCCGCATATGGCGGATTTCTTGACTTTGATCAGCACATCCGACGGCCCAGGTTCCGGCACTGGCACATGCTCCATCCAGAGCCCCGGCTCGGGCCGTGCTTTGACAAGGGCACGCATTTGATTTTGCATTGCCTTACTCCCACAAATCCGTGCTGAGATATTTGAGCCCGCTATCGCACATCACGATGGCCACAGTGCCGCCCTGTTCCAGGCCGGTGAGCAATTGGATCGCTGCAGCCAGATTGGCCCCGGCGGAAAAGCCCGCAAAAACCCCCTCACTCCGCGCCAAAAGCCGGGCTGCGTCTGTGGCATCGCGCCCGGAGACGGTCACACTGCCGGCCAGGTCAACACCGCGCAGATGGGTAAGATCTGGCATGGAATACCCGCCGCCCTGGATGGGATGATTGGGTCGGTCCGGCTCTACTGCGTAACAGCGCACGCCCTTTGGCCCCAAAAAGCGTGCTGTCCCGGCCAGTGTTCCGCCGGAACCGAAAAAGTCACAAAACGCGGTGACGGCACCGGCAGATTGGTCCCAAATTTCCAATCCGGTCCCTGTCTCATGGGACAGGGGATTGCCCGCGCGCTCAAACTGATCTGCGCGGTAGGCGTGACGCTCCTCGGTGATCCGCGTCGTTTCTGCTTCTACAAGCGCCAAATCTTCGCCTGAGACTTGACCGGGCACACTGCCGTGCGCTTGCGGCACCAGCACCACCTCGGCACCAAGCGCGCGCATCATCCGCGCCCGCTCAGGCGAATTGCCCTCGCTCATCACTGCCACAAAGGGATGGCCCAACACACCGCAGACAATCGCCAGCCCCGTTCCCATATTGCCTGATGTCAGCTCCACCACGGTTTGGCCCGGTGCCAGATCGCCTGCGTCGCGTGCACCTTCGATAATCGCGCGCGCCGCGCGGTCCTTCTTCGAATAGCCGGGCAACATGTAATCCAGCTTGGCCAGAATGCGCCCATCCAGCATCAGCTCATCGCGCAGGCGAGAAAGCTCCACCAGTGGGGTGTTGCCGATCGTATCTATCACAGACGGCAAGATCATGGGATCACGCCCATGTCGCGCCCCACAGCTTCAAACGCATCAATTGCACGGTCGAGCATGTCGCGTGTCAGCGCAGCACTCATTTGCGTCCTGATCCTGTCTTGCCCTTTGGGCACCACGGGGAAGCTGAACGCCGTGACAAACACACCGCGCTCATGCAAGCGCGCAGCCATTTCTTGCGCTAGGTTCGGATCGCGCAGCATCACTGGAATGATCGCATGCTCTCCGGGCAAAAGGTCAAACCCGAGCGCGCCCATACCGTCGCGAAAATACCGCGCGTTTTCCCAAAGCTGCGCGCGCAGGGTGTCGCCTTCTTCGTCAAGCAGATCAAATACCTGCAATGAGGCCCCCGCGATCACCGGGGCCAGCGTGTTGGAAAACAAGTAGGGCCGTGACCTCTGCCTTAGCCAATCCACCACTTTCGCGCTCGCCGCCGTGTACCCGCCCGAGGCGCCCCCAAGCGCTTTGCCCAGTGTGCCGGTCAGAATATCCACGCGCCCCATGACGCCGCAGTGTTCATGCGTGCCGCGCCCGGTCGGGCCGACAAAGCCGGTTGAGTGGCAATCATCAACCATGACCATCGCGTCATAACGTTCTGCCAGATCGCAAATTTCATCCAGGCGTGCGAAAAACCCATCCATGGAAAACACACCATCAGTGGCAATCAGCCGATGCCGCGCGCCCTGTGCCGCCTGCAAGCACCGTTCCAGATCCGCCATATCGGAATTGGCATAGCGATACCGTTTCGCCTTGCAGAGCCGCACCCCGTCAATGATCGAGGCATGGTTGAGCGCGTCTGAGATGATGGCATCGTCTTCGTTCAGAAGCGTCTCGAATAGTCCGGCATTGGCATCAAAGGCCGCCGCGTAGAGGATCGCGTCTTCCATCCCGAGAAACCCGGCGATGCGCGCTTCGAGCGCCTTGTGCTCTTCTTGTGTGCCGCAGATAAAGCGCACGCTGGCCATACCAAAGCCGTAACGATCTAGGGCTGCGTGCCCTGCCGCGATCACACGCGCATCATCGGCGAGCCCAAGATAGTTGTTGGCGCAGAGGTTGATCACTTCCGCGCCCGTGTCGAGATGGACCTCGCCAGCCTGCTTGGAGGTGATCACACGCTCTGATTTGTAAAGCCCGTCAGTGCGTAACCCATCGAGCCGCACGTCTAAATCCGCGTCGAACCGATCTTTTGCTCGCATTCTGGCCTCCTGCCATGTCCGTGAGCCAACTTTTGCGTTCTGACGGCCGTCGCGCAACGCGTCAACGACGCAACTGAGATTTAATTGCGACAAGATTTGTCGTTTTTCTCATTTTGGAGCATCTCTTATTATCACCCGGCCTGTCGCAGTCCTTCTTCGGCATCAGCGCGCGCTGATTCCCATGCCAGGATCGCGCGTTTGACAGGAAGGCCCCAGTGATAGCCGCCCAGCTCTCCGGACTTGCGCAAAGCGCGGTGGCACGGGATGAGCAAGCTGATCGGATTGCGCCCCACGGCCGTGCCAACGGCGCGCACGGCTTTGGGTTTGCCAATGCAATTTGCAATCTCGGAATAGGTCGTCACATGGCCCGATGGCACCCTCAACAACGCCTCCCATACCTTGATCTGGAAGGGTGCTCCGATCAAGTAAAGCGGCGCCGCCTCGCCTGTCTGCCCCGGTGCACCAAAGGCCGTCAAAACCCACGGGCGGAGCATCATCGGATCTTCAACAAAATCCGCCTTGGGCCAGCGGCGGATCATATCCTGCATGGCCCAATCCTCGCCCATGTCATGGGCAAATCCGATGCCGCAGATGCCCTTTTCCGTGCCCATCACAAGGGCCAGACCGAAGGGACTGTCAAACCACCCCCAATAGATCGTGAGCCCCTCACCCTTGCGGGCAAATTCGCCGGGGCTCATGGCGTCCCATCTGAGAAACAGATCATGCAACCGGCCGGTGCCGGAAAGACCCAACTCATTGGCAGTCTCCAGCATTGTGAACCGTTCTGACAACAGTGCTTTGGCCTGACCAAGCGCCAGGTATTGCTGATAGCGCTTAGGCGACACGCCTGCCCATGCGGTGAAGAGTTTCTGAAAATGCGCGGGGCTCATTGACATCTCTTTGGCGAGATCGGCCAAGGGGATTACGCCCCGGTTGTGCGCTGCCGCTTCGTCAATCAAATCAATCGCACGACGCATCACGGCGAAGTGGTAGCGGCTGTCTGTTTCGCGTTTGGTTGCGGCGGTCATATCTCACTCCTTTACAGGATATGCTGCCAATCTATCTCTTGGCGCAGATCAGAACGACCCGAATGTTGCGCTTTCTTGCGCCTCAGGGCATGAGGACCCATGGCGCGGCAATTGGATTACCATTCTATTCGTGAAGCCTTCACCAGGTTTCAGGCTCATGAGGCCGAACCCAAGGGTGAACTGAACCACACCAATGCCTACACGCTTGTCGTGGCGGTTGCGCTGTCTGCACAAGCGACGGATGTGGGGGTGAACAAAGCCACTGAGGCGCTTTTTAAGATCGTGGACACGCCTGAGAAAATGCTGGCGCTGGGCGAAGAAAAGCTGATCGAATACATCAAAACCATCGGCCTTTACCGCAACAAGGCCAAGAATGTGATGAAGCTCAGCCGCATTTTGGTGGAGGACTACGGCGGTGAAGTGCCCTGTTCCCGCGCCGCCCTTGAAAGCCTGCCCGGTGTGGGCCGCAAAACGGCCAATGTCGTGCTCAACATGTGGTGGCGTTTTCCGGCGCAGGCGGTGGACACGCATATTTTTCGCGTCGGCAACCGCACCGGCATCGCACCGGGCAAGGATGTGGTCGCCGTCGAACGCGCGATCGAAGATCACGTCCCGGCCGATTTTCAGCTTTACGCCCACCACTGGCTGATCTTACACGGGCGCTATCACTGCAAGGCACGCAAACCGATGTGCCCGACCTGCGTGATCAATGATCTGTGTCTCTACGAGGAAAAGACCCTATGACGAAGTTTCATGTTGTCGGCATCGGCAATGCGGTTGTCGATGTGATCACTCAGTGTGATGACGCATTTCTTGAGCGAATGGGGATCGAAAAGGGCATCATGCAGCTTGTCGATCAGGACCGTGGTGAAGCGCTTTACGCGGGAATGGAAAACCGCACGCAAATGGCGGGCGGATCTGTCGCCAACACCATCGCGGGCCTCGGGGCGCTGGGCCTGTCGACTGCATTTATCGGTAAGGTGAGTGACGACGATCTAGGTGCAGATTACATACGTGAGATGAGCGAAGTCGGCACCGACTTCACCAATGAGGACCGCGCGGGTGGATCGCTGCCCACCTCCCGATCCATGATTTTTGTGACCCCGGATGGGGAGCGGTCGATGAACACGTTCTTGGGCATTTCAACGGAACTCGGGCCCGAGGACGTAGATGATGATGTGGCTGGCGGGGCAGGCCTCTTGTTTCTGGAGGGATATCTATACGACAAACCTCAGGGCAAGGCGGCCTTCCAAACGGCAGCGCGGGCCTGTCAGCAGGGTGGCGGTAAAGCGGGAATTTCCCTTTCTGATCCTTTTTGCGTGGAGCGTCACCGCGCAGATTTTCACGCGCTTGCCCAAGAGCTGGACTTCGTCATCGGCAATGAGCAAGAATGGAAATCGCTTTATGAAACCCATGATCTAACGACAGCGCTTGATCGCGCGTCAGATGAGTGCAAGCTGATCGTTTGCACCCGCTCTGGTGATGAGGTCGTGATCAAACAGGGCGATGAGGCTGTGCGGGTTGATGTCGATGAAATCATTCCGGTCGATACAACTGGCGCTGGTGATCAGTTTGCCGCTGGATTTTTATACGGCATGGCTACGGGCCAGTCCTTAGAGACATCAGGCCGCATGGGCTGTGTTGCCGCTGCAGAAGTGATTGGCCACTACGGCGCGCGCCCCGAAGCGAGCGTTGTGGAGCTGTTTAAGAAAGCAGGTTTGATCTGAAAACCAGTTCAGCAAAGCCCTGACGTAATCCTTGGTCAAATGAGAGCCCTGTCAACCGGATGACTGTGGCTCAGGATGTGATCCTTAGAAGTAGGTTAACAAAGCGTTAAGGACTAGCAGCTAGGGTTTACGCTTAGACGGGATTCTAAAATGACAATCATGGGCGAACAAAACAGTTTGAAGCCGCATTATCTGGAAACAGAATTGCGCGATCTCATTGCCCGTGAACGAAGTACTTGGGATTTTCTGCAGCAGGGTTCACTCGATGGCATTTGGTACTGGGATTTGGAGCATCCAGATGCTGAATGGATGAGCCCGGAGTTTTGGAAACTCTTTGGTGTTGATCCGACAACCAAACAGCACAGCCCATCGGCTTGGCAAGATATTATATTTCAGGAAGATCTCGCCCTGGCGCTGGAAAACTTTCAAAAGCACTGCGCCGATCCGAACCATTCATATGATCAGATTGTGCGCTATCGCCACGCGGATGGTTCAACGATCTGGGTTCGGTGCCGTGGGGTCGCAATCCGTGATGAAACCGGGCGGCCCGTGCGCATGTTGGGGGCGCACAACGATATCACGGCCGTCAAACGCGCCGAAGAAAACGCGCGGCGCGAACATGCCAAGGTTAAACTGGCCAATGAGGAGTTGCTCGCCTTCACCTACGGGGTCAGCCACGATCTAAAGTCCCCCTCGCGCACCGCATTGCAAATGGTCCAAGAGGGCTTGATGGGGGACAATGGCAATCTCACCCAAGATCAGCGTGAGATGTTTGAAGGCGCGGTCAGTACCCTTGAGCGGATGCAAGTTCTGATCTCTGATCTGTTGGATTACGGGATACTTGTCGGTCAAAAGCCGCCTGAGGAAACGATTGATTTCCGCGAGCTTGTTCAATGTGTTGTTGAAGACGTGCAAGACATGCTTTCGGAATCGGGTGGCGAAGTTGACTTTGGGGATCTTCCGGTCATTTCGGGCTACCGCAGTCAGTTGCACATGCTGGTGCGAAACATCCTTTCCAATGCAATCAAGTATCGCCGTAAAGATGTCCCTCTGCACATAAGGGTAGAGCGCGTGCACCAACGCAGCGACGCATTGAGCATCGCGTTTGTCGACAACGCGTGTGGAATTCCAGAAGAGCAGTACGAAAAAATATTTGGCGTCTTTACCCGCCTGCACAGACAGGATGAGGTGCGCGGCTCCGGTGTGGGGCTGGCGATTTGCAAGCGGGTGGCACTCAATCACGAAGGTACACTTTCAGTAACATCGCAAGTTGGGTTAGGCAGTCAATTTACTCTAAACATTCCAAACGGGAGGGAATTATCATGATTAGCGCGAAGGAACAGACCTCAGAGCTCGTGGCTTGGACAATCGACGACTCGGAGTTTGATCGCAAATTGAATCGCCGCGTGCTGACACGCAGCGGAGCGTTTGCTCATATTGTTGATTTTCCATCGGCGCAGGATGCGCTTGACGAATTGCGAGAGATCCGTGTTTTCCCACATGTCATTTTTTTGGATGTGATGATGCCCATCAAAAATGGGTTTGATTTTTTGGCGGAAGCCACCGAGGAGTTTGGCGAAGACTTTTCCTCTCGTGTGGTCATCATGCTGACGTCTTCGCTCAACCCCGAAGACCGGGCACGCGCCGAAAGTTATGCAGCCGTGCAGGAGTTTTTGTCAAAGCCACTTACAATCGATGATGTTCACACCATTGCCGAGAGGACGACCAAGGTTGTTGGAGCGCCTCGAAGCTGACGAGAACCAAACGTCAGTCACCTGTTTGGTTTTACTTTCAGTCCGTAACGCTGGTCTAAAAGCGCTCACGGCAGACACCCTGCTCATATAGACTGTGTCATTTTCTTAAAAAACGGCGGAAGTTCCCAGATTTCGGCGGAAAGCCGTCAAGATTTTAACCATGAATTAGATTTTTGGTCTCACGGTCTTGTTACTTTTAACAGGACCCGAGCGTACCATGCTACAGACAGCACTTCCTATCAAAGACCCAACTGCGGACCTTCTTGCAGAGGGTCTTCGCATTCTCATTTTGGATGACAGCGATTTTGACTTGCGGCGTGTGTCCCGGATGATCTCAGAAATCCGTTCAGACGTTGAAATCACCGGCACAAAGACCCTGGATGAATTTGCCACAGCCTTTAAATCCGCCTCGTATGATCTTTGCTTGATCGACCATTCACTGGGCAACGGTAAAACAAGCACTGATGCGATCCAGGTCATCAAATCGAGCTCATTTGGAGCGGACACGCCGGCTGTTTTGGTCACGGGCATGTCTGATGACGCCGTGATAATTGAGGCGGTGCAACTTGGATTTGTAAGCTACCTCAAAAAAACCTCTATGACTGTCGGCGCATTGAAAACTGTGATCACTGAAGCGCTCGATGAAGTCGCCCTTACTGCCACGTCGAAAGCGGATCGCATGGACATGGTCAATCAGGTCATGGATGATGTTGCGCTTTTGTATTCAAGCAACACCAAAAAGCACCTTTCAAAAATCTACCAAAACGCGAATTTTTTGCGACAGTGCATTGCTCAACGCCAACTGCCTTCGCCAGAGGCGATTGATGCGATTGAATCATCGTGTTTTGCCGTGTGGCGGTTTCTCGATGAAGCGGAGCATCATGCCCTGAATTTTCGACGCAAGCCCAACTGATCCGTAGCAAAAACCGAAACAAAAGCCCGGTGAAAACACTGGGCATGTGTGCCGGTTCAAAAGGATCCGGCGATGAACCAGAAGGTTGAATGAACACATGCAGCAAGCAAAGAAGTTTGAGCCGTCCCGAGCTGTCTTCCACCGAACAGGCCGCAATGGCGCTTCGACCCAGTTTTTTGATACGGAAGAGATCCTTTATTCAATTACCCACGATTTAAAGGGGAATTTGCGGGCCTTGGCCGAGTTGCCAACTTGGATCGAAGAAGATCTTCAATACCACAATATTGACGTGCCCGAGGATGTCAGAGGGCACCTTTCGATGATGTATTGTAATGCCCGACAACTGTCGAACCTGGTGGAAGGGTTCATAAGTTTGTCCCAGGCCGGACGCGTGCCCGACGGACCACATCGCTCCACGGTGCAAGAGGTGGCACTTGCAGCGTGGGGCGCATTGGAACCTGGCGCCAGTTTCAAACTTGAAACACATGAGGCGCCGGACACGCTTTATCTTCCGAAGGCGGCAATTTCGGAGGTGTTCAACGCTGTTCTGAAAAATACGTTGGACCATCATGATCAAAAGAGTGGCGTGGCGCGCGTGACGAGTGAAACAAAAGGTGAACACGTTTGCATCACAATAGAAGATGATGGGCCCGGCATTCCAAAAGACTCCCGCGACGTTGTCTTTGAAGCGTTAACCCGGCTGCGCCGGCGTGAGGAAACCGGGCTCGCTGGGCTTGGCCTGACCCTGGCGCGCAAGATCGTGACCAGGATGGGTGGCTCGATTTCGGTCACAATGGCCTCCAACGGGCGCGGAACAGCTGTTATTTTCGACGTACCCGTTCGAATGCGCTGGTGACGCGCCCGTCTGCTTTCCAAACGCCTACCTGGTGTTCGGCCGGGGCGCTCAGACGTTCTTAAGGTTGTCAATCTTCTATCGTTTTAAAGGTGGCATGGTGGCCCGTCTGGGTTGTGCCTGCCCCTTGTCCTCTATAAGACCGACGCCATGCAAAACGCGCGCATCCCGATCCTGCGCATCGCGTTGATTGATCTGTGTGACACCACGCTGAAACTCGCCAAATGACCGACCTCATTTCGCCCTCACCACAGGGCACATCCTCCAAGATCAGAAGCCTGCGCGATGTGGAGCGCGCGAATGCGGATCGGCTTCTGGGTTGGATAACAGGCCTGTTACCGCCAGATGTGCGCCCCGAATTTACCGATGACGCGCTGGCCAATCTGAAGGCATGCATTCGAGCGGCCTACACGCATTACAAACTGTTTGATGCAGACTACTATCGCGAAAGCTACCTTTACGATTTGCCCGAAGATCAGGTGAGCGTGGATCCATTTGAGCATTACCTCAAAGAGGGTCGTTACAAAGGCTATTCTCCAAATCCCTATTTCGACGCATATCAATACATTCGCTACAATGCTGACATTTCATCGATCTGCCTCGATGCGTGCCTGCACTACATGTTCTACGGTTGGAAAGAGCATCGCCCGAGCGGCACAATCTTCGATGCCCATGGCTATCTCGATGGTAACCCTGATGTGAAGGCTGCAGGATCAGTGCCGTTTCAGCATTTCATGCTGCATGGCCGATTTTCTGATCGCACACCCAACGGCAAATCTGCACTTTTCAATGAATTGGACGCGCTCGCGCGCAAAGGAGCTGCCTCTGGCACGCTCAACTACGGCACCCTGATCTTCGTCAGTCATGACGCCAATGTCGGCGGCGCGCAGGAAGTTGTGCGTTCCATCGGCAAATGGGTGCGCTATCACACGGCGTATGACGTCCGCTTTGTCACCGTGAAACCCGGCGGTATGCAGCACAAGTTCAATGAAATCGCGCCGACTTTCGTGCTGGATGATGAGGACGAAGAGGAGATGCCCGTCGATGCGCTAGAGAAATTCTGTGGGCCGAATGTCAGGGGCGTGTTCCTGAATTCCATAGCAAGCGCGGGCTTTCTAAAGCATTTCCCACAGGACGTGCCGGTTCTGTCCTACATTCACGAACTGCCCCATGTGCTGCGCAAACATGAAGACGACATGGCGCTGATCAAGGATCGCGCGACAACGGTCATAGGCGGCAGTGAGGCGGTGCGCTCAGCGTTGCGCGACACGTTCGGGTTTCCCACCGACCGCCTTGAGATGGTGCAAGGGTTTCTTGACCGACCCATCGGGCTGAGCAATCCAAGTAACCGCAGCGCCGCAAAGACTGAGATCGACGAGGATGGTGACACTCTGATCATTACGGCGTGCGGCGTTCTGCACTGGCGCAAATCGCCAGAGATCTTCATCGATGTCGCCCAGCGCGTTCTGGCGCACACCGACAAGAAACTGCGCTTTATCTGGGTTGGTGGCGGCCCGGATGAAGAGACCTGCCAAAACCTAATCGCTAAGAAGGGCCTCGCAGATCATGTGACCCTTACCGGGTTCGCTCCGGACGTTCAAAAGTATCTCAACGCCAGTGATATCTTTTTGCTGCCTTCGCAAGAAGATCCCTTCCCACTGGTTTGCCTGATGGCGGGTATGGCGCAGAATCCGATCATCTGTTTTGCCGACGCGGGCGGTATGCCAGAGCTGGTAGAAGAGGGGTGTGGCACGGTTGTGCCCTTTCTTGACGCGGCTGCGATGGCCGAGGCGACACTGCGCTACATCGACAATCCTGACCTACGTGCGGAACACGGCGCGCTTGCCCGGAAACTCGTGCAGTCACGCCATACGATTGATCAAACCGGGCCGCAGCTTTTCTCGCTGATCCAACAAGCGGCGGCGTTGAAACCTTCGGTCAGCGTGGTTGTACCAAACTACAATTATGAGGCCTATCTTCCGCAACGGCTCGCCTCGATTGCGGCACAGACGTTTCAGGATTTTGAAGTTATCCTCATCGACGACCAATCGAATGATGGTTCGGTCGCTGTGCTTGAGGACTGGGCCAAAACCCGCCTGGCCACGCGGGTCATCGTCAACGACACCAACAGTGGCTCGCCTTTCAAACAGTGGATCAAGGGGATGGAACTTGCCCGAGCCGATCTGATCTGGATTGCGGAGGCAGATGACTTTTGCGACCCCAATTTGCTGGCCACGCTGGTCCCTGCTTTTGAAGATCGCAATACCTTCCTGGCCTATGCGAAATCTGTGCCGGTGAACGCCGAAGGCCAAGTGCAAGGAGACTACGAAGGGCCTTACCTCAACCGGATCGCAAATGGCCGCTGGTCAGAACCTTACGACGTGACCGATAATCAGGAGGCCGATCTTGGCCTTGGTATCGCCAATTGCATCCCCAACGGCAGTGCCGTGATGATGCGGAAATTCGACCCAGAGCCGGAGTTCGTGGCGCGTGTTACGTCGATGCGGATGTGTGGGGATTGGTATTTCTACCTGCGTGCGATGCGGGGCGGAAAGGTGTCCTATCGTAACGCGGCGACCAACTATCATCGCCGCCACGACACCACTGTGACCGCACAAACCGAAGGGTCACCGCGCTATTTTGAAGAGCTGCAAACCGTGCGCGATTACGTACAAGACACCTACAATCTGGCGCCCACAACCATCGCGCGGATCGAACAGTTTGTCACCGAAGATGTAGATCGCTTTGGCATCACCGACCCTAAAACCCGCGCCGAGATTTTGTCGGCTGCCACCCGCGTGACACCAGGTAAACGCCTGCCATCCATTTTGTTTGTCGTATCTGATCTGGCCCCGGGCGGGGGGCAAATATTTGCGGTGCGCATGGCAAATGCCTGGGCTGCGATGGGCGGGCGCGCCGTTTTGGGCAACGTGGCCTATTTGCCGAGCCATGACAAAGTCGTCGCGCAAATCTCCCCTCGCGTGGCGTTTATCGGCAAGTTTGATGCAGCGCAAAACAGCCTGCAAGCGGTGTGCGCGGCCTATGACATCGACTTGATCCACTCATCACTTTGGTGGGCGGATGCTTTTGTCGCCACACACGGGATCGAAGAGATGGCCGATATGCCGTGGGTGACCACGATGCACGGGTGTCACGAATCTGTCCTCGAAGAGCGGCAGATCGATGAACGGTTTCCTGAGCTCATGGATTACATGCGGGAGCGTATGGACACGTGGGTTCCGATCGCCGATAAAAACATGCGCGTTTTCGACGCTTACGGCATGCCCGCTCATGTCAAACGTGTTCCCAATGGCGCACCTGTCACGCGAAACCGGAGCATTACTCGGGCCGAATTGGGGTTGCGCGAAAATGCGGTGGTTTTGTGCCTGGCGTCACGTGCGATAGAGAGCAAGGGTTGGTTGGCGGCAGCTGAAATCGTGCAATCGCTCAACGCATCGGGCGCGGCCGTTGACCTGATGCTTATTGGCGAGGGGGATGCGCATGATGTTTTGCAAGACCGCGCCTTGCCTCATGTCCATCTCTACGGGCACCAGGCTGATATTCATGACTACATGGCGGTCTGCGACATTGGGGTTTTGCCAAGCTTCTTTGTCGGGGAATCCATGCCACTGGTCCTGCTGGAACTGATGGGTCTCAGCAAACCGATTGTGGCCACGGATGCCGGAGAAATCCCTTACATCCTCGGCGCGGATGACACACCTTGCGGTATGATAGTGCCGTTGATCAACGGACAAGGGCTTGACGTGCCCGCCTTTGAGAAGGCTTTAAGGGATCTCATCGCTAAGCCAGACAAGCGCATCGATATGGGTAACGCCGCAAAACGCAGGTATGATGCGCATTTCACGATTGAGAAAATGATGAACCAGTATCGCGAGATCTATGACACCACGATTGCGCGTCGCGCCGCTTTGAGCGCAGCGCGATGACGAAACGCATCATCCTTCACTGCGGCCTCGGCAAAACGGGGACAAGCGCGCTTCAGGTCAAATTTGCCCAGGGCCGTGAGGTGATGATCGAAAAATTGGGGTTGGACTATATCAAAGCCGGAGCATTTGACGATCAAGTGAAAGGCAAGATTTCTTCCGGCAACGGCGTGCAGTTTGCCAAAAGCTATCTGCCAGTGCGCAATCCATCATCGCTGCTGCACAGACAAGATGAGATCACGACTGAAATCCTCTATGCGATCCAAAACACCCCCCATGACGTTCTGTTATCCAGTGAGTTCTTTAGCGCTTTACCTGTCCCTGATTTGGCAAAGCTGGTCGATGTGCTCCGCCGCGAAGGGGCCGTTGAACTGGTGTATTTTGTCAGAAATCAGGCAAGCCTTTTTGCGTCCGTCTACATGCAAAAGGTCAAGCGACACGGGGAAACAGGTCTTCCTGCGGCGTCTATTGACCACTGGATCAAGCAGCGCCATCAGAGTTTTTACTACAAACGCTTCATCAAATTACGTGACGCATTACCCAATGTGCCAACCCACATAAGAATGTATGAAAGCAGCCGAGATCACCTCCAAGGCGTCTTGGGGCTCTTTCTGGAAACGGTCGGGTTCGACCCTGGCCTTGACTTGGGCGTCGAGGATATCCCGGTCAATACCAGCCCTTCGCCTCTTGAATTGCGCTTGATGCTTGAGATCAATCGTTTCAACCCGCGGATGCAGTTTTCGGACATGTTGGTCGAGGCCAGTGCAGAGGCGGGCCGCAGTCGGTTTCATTCTGAACACTCCATTTTGTCACCGGAGACGCTTCAGAAGATCAAGGAGACCTATGACGCGGAAAATGAGGCATTCTTCAAAGAGTTTTTCGGCACTGAAAACCAGTACGACATCGACACGGAGGTGGACTATGTTGACCTTGGCAAATTGGTGTTTGAACCCCATGAGGTGGTTTCGATCATCGGTGGTCTGATGACCAAAATGGACCGCCGCATCGCAGCTTTAGAGGCGGCAGAACAAGATAGACGAAAGTAAAATGAGCTGTCTGATCGCGCAGCGCTATGATCGCCTGGGTGGTCGCTTGAGTTCTCTGAGTTTCGCCCTTTTCATTCGGCGCGCCTATGGGTTTGAGGTGCGTATGTCGTGGCCATATGGCCGCATCCATCCGATGCACATCACCCCTGAGGATGTGTTTTCGGCCGAATTCCTGCACGGACGGATGATGGATCCCAAGGATGTTCGCAAAATTCTTCGTCAGCAAGAAAATGAACCCGATACGCCGCCTTATTACCGTATAATTGAAGCGCTAGACAAAGCAGAAATACCGCCGGATCTTGATCCCGGTCGGATCGGCCCGTTTTCAGATGTTCTGCCCGTCGCTTACTTTTCAGAACCCATTCAAGAGGCGATGCAGGCGCTGACCCGTCAGCACTATAGCGGTGTGCATATCCGTCATGGAGATCTCGTTGATGGGCAGTGGCGTCACTATGGCTATATGGAGCGCTTTGTGCCGTTTGATGCAACATTGCATTTCATTCAAAACACCTGCGCACCGGGTGAGTTTCGTGTGCATTCCGATGACCCGAAAGCTGCCAACCACATGTCCGAATTGGCAGATCGCACGGGCGTCACGGATTATCGTTTCGTGGCAAGCCGGGCTTTTGACGGCGTGGACCAAGATGTGTTCGACATCTTTCACATGGCGTGCGCGCAACAAATCATAGCACCACAAAAATCAGCCTACAGTGGTTTTGCCGCCCGCTATTATGGACGCCCGCGCCATGATCAAACACCTCAAGCGTTGCAGGCGTGGGCGGAGGAACACATTAACGCGCCGAAGGACATGATTTCGCCCTTCTATTCGGTCAAGCGACACTTGTTCATAATTCGAATGCTCCAAGAGCTTGGGGTGTCAGACAAATACGTTATGAGCATCGATAGAATGCTTTCGCATGTGGAGGCGACAGAGGCAGACAACGCAGAACTCTACTTGCAAAAGATGCGATTTTTTCGTGCCTCTACCCCTTTCCCCGCCTTTGAGGCTGACTTGGCGGCCTACGTCGACATGATGGAAGATCTCAAGACATTCATGCCTGCGCGTGGAGGGGCAGTGCGCCTGATGGAATTGATCGCTGAGTTGGAGCCCGATGACCGCCGAGTGGCACCAATGAAAGAAGCCATCAAGACGATCCATCCAGTGTAGCTGTAGTCGCCGGCGACTTGGTTTGAAAGTTTAGGTTGATAGATAATCAAAAACCTTTGGCATTGCGTAAGAAGAGTTTTCAGTCAAAACACATGTGGCATGACAATCAAACATCTCAGAACCCTTGTGGCGATTGCCGATGCCAAAACTTTCAGTGCGGCCGCTGAGATTGTGCATGTAACCCACGCCGCGGTCAGTCAACAAATGCGCACGTTGGAGGCCGATCTGGGCGTCGCGCTTTTTGATCGCAGTACCCGAACGCCAGAGCTGACGCCTGTCGCGCATCAGATTGTCGCGCGCGCGCGGAAGATCCTTTACGACTACGACAGTTTGGTGCCGTCGGTCCTCTCTGACGGTGGCATGAACGGGGTGATTTCACTGGGCGCGATGCCCACCACTCTGACAGGGTTGGCGCCACTGGCGATGTCAGTATTGAAGGACAAGTTCCCGGAGGTCGGGCTGCAAATTCGCCCTGCGCTCACCCGGCCGCTCTTGCTTGACGTAGAGCGCGGCATGCTGGATGCGGCCATTGTCTCCAAACCGCATTTGATGCCGGAAGGCGTGATCTTCCGGAAGCTGGCTGATGAACCGATGCACCTCATCACCGGTCTGGACGATACAGAAAGTGATCCCCTCCGACTGCTCAAGATCCGCCCATTCATCCGCTTCAACCGCAACGCGGTGGTGGGCAGCGTGATCGACAACTGGATCCAGTCGCGCGGCATTCGCGTGTCTGAGACAATGGAACTCGACAGTCTCGAAGCGATCACCAGCATGGTGCACGAAAACTTGGGCGTCTCTATTGTTCCGCGCCTCGCAGTCCGGCCTCCAAGCGCTCCAAAAGTACGTGAGTTAGGCCTAGGCGATGGTGCGCCAGAGCGGGTCCTGGGTTTGGCCTACCGAGAGGATCAGATCAAAATCCAAGCCATTGAAGAGGTCTTTGCCGCGCTTCAAACGGTGATCAAACTGGGTCAAACGTAATGGGATTGGAAACCATCATCTTCCTTTTGCTTGGCGCGTTTGCTGGTGGTTTTGTCAACGGATTGTCAGGGTCGGGTACGGCGCTCTTTGCGCTCGGCTTTTACCTCGTTGTGGTCGATCCGGTTACCGCAGTTGCGATTGTGGCGTTGATGTCTGTACTGGCTGGCTTACAGGGCATGTGGGTGGTGCGCGGAGAAATTTTGCAGAAACCAAAGCGTCTTATACGATTTATTCTGCCGGGCCTATTGGGAGTTCCCCTGGGCATTCTGCTGCTCAGCATTATCGAAGCTAGTTTTCTGCGCTACGCCATTGCGGCATTATTGATCATTTTTGGGGCCTATTTCGGCTTTCGCTCTGCGCTTCCGAAGTTTTCTCGCCCCACGCCATGGCTTGACAGCGGTATCGGTTTGACCGGTGGAGTTCTTGGCGGCTCAGCGGGGCTTTCGGGTGCGCTCCCCATGGTCTGGCTTTCACTGAGGCCCTGGTCCAAGCTTGAGACACGTGCTGTATTGCAGCCCTTCAACATGGCATTGCTCTGCACGACGGTTGCCCTGCTGTTTTTCAAAGGCGCGTATGACGCGACCGCCACCAAAGCTCTGTTGATCACAATACCAGCAGGGCTCATAGCGGCCCAGATTGGGATCTATGTGTTCAAACGGCTCACAGATGCGGCCTTCCGGCGGTTGCTGATCCTTTTGAACCTTGCCATGGGTTTGGGCATTCTGATCAGTGAGATTTGGTGATCAAATCACCTCATCCGTGCGATCATCGCTTTCACCGTAGCGTTTGAGCACTGCCGGCTTCGTACCCTCATAGACCCGCGCCACGTTCTCTGCGATCCGGGCGTTCTCCCGTTCAAAGAGGCAGTCACCGTTGAGGTCGGAGGCCACGATAAACGGCCCCATCCGCTTACATTTGATCACCCACATCGCCTGTGCGAGGCCCAGTTCTTCGTTCCAATGGACGGCCTCGACGTTCTCCACCCCGCGCCCGAGCAACGCGCCAGTGCCGTAGCCCACGGTTGAAAGGTAGACAGCACCATTGGGAACGAAGTACTCCTTATAGTCTTTCGATGACATGCCCCCTTTGCCGACGATCAGTTTCGCACCTGTCTTTTCCATCCATTCGGGCAACCATTTGGCAAAGCGGAATGATGCGGTGGCGGTCACGGCACCCATATCAAACGATCCATCCGCATTGATCCGCGCGGCAGGTGAGCAATGGAAGTTGGCCGCGGATTGAGACGGCAATTCCATCGGGATGTTCGCCTTGTCTTCCAACGCGCGCATGTAGACCCCTTCGCGCGCGGTATACATGAGACCATCCAGGTAGACGACATCACCAAGGCGCAGCTGTGCGATATCCTCATCCGTAGGGGTGGTGGACAAGATGATCTCACGCGGGCTCATGCGACAACCACCACTTGGCCATTGATCGCACCTTCGACGCACTTGATGTAGGCTCGTCCAACTTCCTCAGATGACACCGGGGGATGCCCGCGAAACCATTCGCCGTAGCGCGGCATGGACACTTCGAGCACGTCCGGGCTGACCACATTGATCCGCTGGCCCCGAGGCATCTCTAACGCCGCGGCCTTAACAAACCCGCCAAGCGCACCATTGGCTGCCGCTGCGTTAGAGCTCATCACGATCGGGTCCCGATCCAGAACGCCGCTGGTCAGGGTAAAGGATCCGCCATCTGCCACATGCTCCATCCCCTGCAGGACGAGGTTCACCTGACCCATAACTTTTTGACTGAGCCCGATCATGAACGTGTCCATCGTATGCTCCGCGAGAGGCGCGAAATGTGCGTCCCCTGCGGTTGAAACAACGGCGTCCAGTGGTCCAATGTTTTCATACATGGCCATGACCGACGCAGGGTCTGACAGGTCAACACGCACGTCGCCCGAGGATCGCCCGGCTTTGATAACGTCGTGGCGTTCGGAAAGCGTGTCAAACGCGACCCGGCCGATATCGCCGTTTGCGCCCACAATCAGAATTTTCATTCCGCCGCCTCCTTCAACGGTTCCCACTCCACCGTTTCGCGACGTTGATAATCGGTGAACCAATCCGGATCCGTACGGTGCACTACCCGCCCATCCGGGAATAGCCGCGCCACAGCCCTGCGCGACGACAGACAAAAGGCGTGGACCGACATGGGCATGCCGCCTGTGTGGCAATACCCCACCTCAATATTGCAATCGATCACCATGTTCTTTCCGACAAACCCCATCGCCCCCATGCCGATGGAATTGCCCAGTTCCTTGAACTCCTCCTCCATCTCCGCAATCCTCGGGTCCGAATTGCGGCTGCCCACAGTGCGCAGGATCGAGGCACGTTTGCCCAACGTCATACAGATGTCCTTTGACCCGCCAAGCCCGATGCCTATGATCGCCGGCTGACACGCGAGGCCCCGCTTGCCAAAGGCCATCAACGTGTCGAGGTAAAATCGCTTGATCCCTTGCATCCCATCCGACGGAAACAGCATCCGGTAATCGGTGCCAAAAAGCCCGCCCTTATGCACCGTGATCAGGTCAATCCAGTCGCCCTCAGGTTCAAACCCATACTCGATCTCCGGCGCGCCAATGCCGACATTGTTGTCATGATCTGTTCGCCACAGCGGATGCACCCGGTTGGGGCGCAGCGGCACATCAAAGGTGGCTTTCGCTGTCGCTCGGCGTAGCGCGGTTTCAAGCGCAAACATCCCGCCTTCGACCTGTGCCTCATTGCCCAGCTTAACAAACCAACGGGGTACGCCCGTGTCCCCACACATAGCGCGCCCGTCTTCCTTGGCGGCCTCATAGTTCTCCAACATGGCCTTCAGCACGAAAGATGACAGATCCCCATCTTCTGTTTTCGACGCCGCCTTCAGCCCGTCGAGGTAATCCTGAGGGATCTCGATGGCCGCTTTGGCCATCAACTCTTCTGCGGTTTTCTGGATAAGGTCGATCTGGATCATTGTGCCGCCACCAAGGTCTCAGGTTCATCATCGGGCAGGATTGTCTCACCCGGGCGGACGATCGAAAACTCCACGGGCGCATTCGTTACCTCAACCTCACCACTCTTCATCCGGGCCACGGTGAATTCACTGTCTTCCATCGTGCCAGGATCGGGGAAATCTTCACGATAGTGCGCGCCGCGAGAGTTTTCCCGTGCCAACCCCGCCTTAGTGATCACCTCGGAGATATCGCACAGCGAGCGCAAGTTGAGCCAATCATGCCAGGTCAGGTTGAAGGCAAGGTTGCTGCCCTCAACTCCGATCTCCATCAATTTGTCCGATACCTCTTCGATCCGCTTTAGCCCACGCGTCATACCGCCCTCTGTCCGCATCACGCCTACGTCTTCCCACATCAGTTCCTGCAGCTCTTTGCGCAAAGGCAGAACCAGATCGGGCTTGCAGGTCAGCGGGTAGATCGCGCGGTCCACCTCTGCTGTCAAAATATCTTCGTCTGGGTCGCGCAGCGCTGACATGCCGCGAATGTCAGCACCCATTGTATCGCCTGCCACGCCGCCATAGACCGTCGAATTGGCAACGCCATTGCCGCCAAGCCGGTTCGATCCATGCGCGCCACCGGCATCCTCGCCAGCGACGTATAGCCCTTCCATCTCGGTGCGCGTGTCCACATCGACCACAACACCGCCCATGAAATAATGCGCGGTCGGCACCACCTCGACCTTGCCGGCGGCCAGATCAAACCCGCTGTCGGCACAGCGCTTGACCATGCCTTTGAACTTCTTAGCGACCCATTCTGGCCCCAGATGGGACATGGAAATGAACACGCCCTTCTGCTCCGGATTGTTGTTCTTTCGCATCTCGGCGTAGATCCCACGGCTCACCACATCCCGTGTCGCGCGCTCCCCTTTGCCGTCATAGTCGAACATGAAGCGCTGACCGGCGTGGTTAATGAGCTGCCCGCCTGCACCACGCAAACCCTCTTCCAGCACGGTTCCAGTCATGCGCGTATGGTCGCCCGCCAAAAGGCCCGTGGGATGAAATTGCACCATCTCCATATCACGCAGCGGCAGGCCCGCGCGCAACGCCATAGCAAGCCCATCCATCGTCTTGTCACCCGAGGGCGTGTGATAGCGATACATCGTCGGCCCGCCGCCAGTGGCCATCAACACCGTTTTGGCGCGCACAAACCTGAAGCCGCCGGTGCGCATGTCGATCATCAAAACACCCGAGAGAGCCTTGCCATCTTTGGTGGGGATTAGGCCAATCGCACGGTGTTCCTGCAGCTTCTCTACGCCGCTGGCGAGCACTTTCTCCATCAACCGATTGATGATCTCGATGCCGGTAAGATCGCCTTTGTGTACCGTCCGGTCCGCCGTCTGCCCGGCAAAGGCCTTTTGATGCAGCGTGCCATCCGGGTTGCGATCAAAGAAGCAGCCGACCTCGTTTTCTAACTCCCGAATGCGCACCACCGCCTGTTCACACAGCCGCCAGGCCATATCCTGATTGGGCAACCATTTGCCGCCATTGATCGTATCCATGAAATGCCGCTCAACTGTGTCACCACCGCCAAGCGCTACATTGTAGCCGCCCTGCACCATCCGCGTGCAGCCGCATTTGCCGATAAGCCCTTTAACAGCAATGGTGATTTTCGTCCCGGCAGGCGCTGTTTGTTGCGCATGCAAAGCCGCGAACAAACCCGCCCCCCCGGTACCGAGGATCAGAATATCTGTGTCATGTCTGTCAATTACATGGGCCAAGGTCACACCGCTTGCATGAAAAATAGGGTGGCAATCAGGAAAGACACGGCAGTTGCTCCGGCAGCCAGCGTCTTTTGCGGGGCCGACCAAGGCAGGAACTCCATCGCCATCAGACGCAAACCGCCAAACATGTGCACCGCAAGCAGGAAGACAAGCCCGAACTCTGCAACTTTCACGATGGTCAGTTCCGTCCAGCTTAGAAATCCATCAAGGCGTGCCTGATCGCGAATTGCGAATGATAAAACCCAGAAGTGAAATGGCAAAAACACGGCCAGCCCAAGACCGGACAACCGATGCAGAATATACGCCAACCACAGGGGATGCGCACGCGAGGTTATGCCTTTGGCCGCTCTCATCCGCCTGTCCCTACCGTCGGGCTCACGGCATATGTCACGCCCCAGACTGCATTCATGCCCATGATCAAAAGCCCTGCGCCGACTGCCCACATAAATGCCTCAAGCAGTCGTCCGCGCAATCCACCCCATTCATACGCCACCGTACGCAAGCCAATTGCCCCGTGAACAGACACCGCCACAACAAATCCGCCATAGAAAAGAAACCACAACAGGGAGCCCTGTGTCCGGCCCAAAATCTCGCCTGCGCTCAATCCATCTTGAATGGCGTAGAGCATGACCGCCAGATGCCCAATCACGAAAGGTGCCATCAAAAGCGCGCTGATCCGTTGCAGCATGTAAAGGCGCAGGTTCATCATTTGCCGCGCCTCCAAAAGTGTTTCGCTGTTTCGCGTTTGAGCCCGGCGATGGCCGACATCGGATCCAACTCATTAGGGCAATAGGCAGTGCACGACCCCATGGAATGACAGTTATGGCACCCGCCCGAACCGGACACCGCATCGAGGATTGCCAGCCGCCCTTCATCCTTGGCATCGTTCAAGAGCGTCCAAGCCCGTTGCAACGCCGCAGGCCCCAGATAGTCCGGGTTTCCCGCCACGGTATCGCAAGCCGCATAACAGACTGAGCAATTGATGCATTCAATACCGGCATTCGCTTCCACCCGCTCGGGGCTCGTTTCATCGACCGGGGCAATCGGATCATCGCGGGTGAGGCCGCCGTGATGGACCGCTTCGGCGCCGACCCATTTGTCAAAAAACGGGTCCATGTCTACGGCAAGATCCTTGATGACGGGCAGATTGCGCAGCGGGCCAATGGTCACATGATCGTCTTGCAGGACTTTCGAGATATGCGTGCGGCATGTCCATCTGGGCACGCCATTCACCATCATCGCGCAAGAGCCACACATCCCAACCCGACAGGCAAACCTGTAGCTGAGTGTTGGATCCGCGTTTTGCTGCACCCATGACACAACATCGAGAACGGTCTGATTTTCATAAGCTGGCACGTCAAACTGTGCTTGAGCATCGGTGTCACGTTCGATCGTCACGCTGATGGTTGAGGTGCTGTTCACGGTTGCGCGTTTCCACTGCTGCCTGTTCAATTGGTACGTATAACGGATAGTTTAGCTTGTCCTATGCTATAATTTCTTTCCGTTCTTGTAAGATTTTCTATCAATAAGAAAGTGCCCGCCATGCCTGATGCGTTGTTTGACATCCTCAATGACCGTTTCGGCGATTTGGAACGCACCCCCGTCGACCAACCTGACTTGATCAGCATGGCGGCCCGTGGTTCCTGCCGCGCATTCACTGGTCAGGCTGTATCACCTGATTTACTCCGAGTGCTTTGTGCCACCGCTTTGGCATCGCCCAGCAAGAGCGACTTGCAACAGCGCGACATCATTGAATTGCGATCCGATGATATGCGTCGCCGCCTTGCAGAGCTGATCCCGAACCAAACCTGGATTGCAAACGCGCCTACAATTCTTGTCTTTTGCGGCAACAATCGGCGGCAGCGGCTTTTGCATGAGTGGAAGAGTGTGGCCTTTGCCAATGATCATTTCGACGCCGCGTTCAACGCCATCGCGGATGCGGCCATCGCGCTCGGCGCATTTGTAACGGCGGCGGAGGCGGTGGGCCTTGGCTGCTGCCCCATCAGCGCGGTGCGTAATGAGGCGCAGGCGGTCTCTGATTTGCTGCACCTGCCCGATCACGTTTTCCCGTTTGCCGGGCTTGCCGTAGGCCACCCGAAAGCGCGCGGGCAGCTTGCAATGCGCCTTCCTTTGCGTGTGACATACCATATTGATCACTACGCTGAAAATGACCTGCGCGGCGAGGTGGAAACCTATGACAGGGCCAGGCAAGAACGCCAGCCCTACGCATCTCAGCGTTTGACCCAGCAGTTTGGACAAACACCAAACTATAGCTGGTCAGACGACAAAACCCGCCAATACAGTCAGCCGGAGCGCGCCGATTTTGGCGCGTTCATGCGAAACAAGGGCTTTGATTTGCGCTGATGCGGTTTCGGCAACCGGTCGGTCCTACTCTTCCGCCTTCAAGTTCGCAGCCTCAATCCCTGCCACAGCAGCTATCACATCATTGTCGGAGGTGTCGCCCGTCACGCCAACCGCACCGACGATCCGATCGCTGCTGTCGCGCACCAGAACACCGCCAGGAACCGGGACCAGCTGACCACTGTAGAGCCCGTTCATCGCGGTCATGAAATAGGCCTGGTTTTCGGCCCGCGCCATCTGCGCCCGCCCGGCAATGCCAAGCATGATTGATCCATAGGCTTTTCCGTGCGCAATCCCGAACCGGCCCGGAGAGGCACCGTCCTCCCGCTCAAACGCTTTGACATGCCCGCCACTGTCCAACACCACGACGGAGAGAGGTTTGAACCCTTGCTCTTTGCCTTTGGCCAAGGCTGCACGGACAATCTTGCGCGCCCGGTTGAGTGAAATCTCTGCCATCGTGATGATCCTTTCGAAATGCTCAGGGCGTGACCTTAGCAAAACGGTACCTTTTTGCACGAAAAGGCATTTAAAGAAGGAAACTTGCCGCGGCATCTTCGGTTAGTATGACCTGGGTCTGTCGCAAAAAAAACAGGCCAGCCTTGATAAAAGGCTGGCCTGGCAGTCACTTGGTACAATGGAAAAACTTGGGAGTTGTTATTCCGCAACCATTGCAGGTGCGGCCTCTTCTGTTTCACCAAACCCTTTGGGCACTGCGATGTCCGGTAGGCCCGCCGCGCGCTTTTGCAGCGCCCGGCCGATAACAACACGGCTGATCTCTGTTGTGCCATCCACAATCCGCAGCATCTGTGCGAGCCGAGACAGACGGTCAAGGCCGTAAGGCTGCAAAAGGCCCATACCACCCAAAACTTGCGTGCAGGTGTTGGCCGCCTTTACCGCCGCATCGGGCACAAACCGTTTGGCGTGGGCAGCCATCAGAGGGCCGTCAGGGGTGCCAAGCGCCTCAGCCGCCTTGCGGTAGAGCAGCTTGGACGCTTCCAGATCCGTGGCGACTTCGCCCAACATCCACTGAATACCATCCAGCTGAAGGTTCTTGCCGCCAAACATCTTTCGGTTCTTGGAGTAAGACAGCGCCGTATCAAGCGCCGATTGCATGAGCCCGCAGCACCCTGACGCGATGGACACCCGTGCAATATCAATCGCCATCAATGAGCCTTGTAAACCCTGACCAATCGGCAGGATGATGTTGTCTTCGCTCACCACAACCTTGTCGAGATACATCTCCGACATCGGCAGGAAGTTGTAAGACGGCGTCTCATAAAGCGGGCCAAAGCTGATCCCCGGCGCGTCTGCGGGGATCGCAATCATTGCCATATCCTTGTGGCCCGGCGCATCGCTCGTCTTGACCACGGTGAAGTAGACATCCGCCTCTGTGGCCAGGCTGACCCACGCTTTCGCGCCGCTGATTGTCCAGGTGCCATCGTTATTGATTTTGGCGCGGGTGTACATCTGCATTGGGTCGGAACCGGATTGTGGCTCGGTCAATGCAAAGTTCGCCAGCTTGCGACCGCTGGTCAGATCGCGCGCCCATTTCTCTTTGAACGCCTCCGTGCCGTAACCGCAGCCCGCAAAGGTGCAGATGTTATGCATGGACAGCGCAAAGGCGTAGGCGCCATCACCGAGGCCCAGCTGTTCATAGACCTGAATGCCCTCGGCCAGGGACAGGCCCTGACCGCCCAGCTCTTCTGGCGCATAAAGGCCGGTCAAGCCCGCCGCGCCCGCCTTGTCCGACGCCTCACGTGGCCAGGTTTTTGCAGCATTCCACGCGTCTACATTGGGTAAGATGACGTTCAGCGCATGATCCCGCGCGGTGGCCAGGATTGTGTCCAGTTTGTCCGACATCATGACGTTCCTTTCGAAGGCAACCCTATCCCATCGCGCCAATCCAATTTCGAGTGACGGCCAAAGTGATGAGGGTTGTGAGTGTGTTTATTCCTATTTTTCGAATTCCTAACGCGGGAAGCGCGGCAAAACCATCTCACGACATGACAGGGTATTGTCCAAAAGTGACAAAATTACCGGATGATCGGTATCTTCCGCTTGTAGGAACTCGGCGTGTTTCCGGTCCACCGCTGAAATGCTTTGTGGAAACTTGCTGCGGATGAAAAGCCAAGTTCGTGTGCAATCGCTTCCACGCTGTCCCGCCCAGCTTGCAAATGCCGGATTGCAATGTCCCGCCGCAGCGCATCCTTGATTGCCTGATAGGATGTGCCGTCCGCCTCCAATCGCCGCATCAAGGTGCGTGGCGTCATATGCATTGCCTCCGCCGCCTGAGCGAGATTGGCATCCTTCCACCCGGACTGACTGAGGTATCTCCGCACGCGCAGCGATTGTGTGTGCTCACTCGACTGGGTGAAAATCCAATCCCGCGGTGCGTTCTCCAGAAACACACCCAAATCAGCCGCGCTTCTCAATTGCACAGGACCGAGGTCAGATATCTCAAACGCGATACCAGTCACCACCTCGCCAAACGCAACAGGGGCCGGAAAGATCACGGCGTAGTCTTCCTCGAAATCGGGGCACGGGAACGCAAAGACCACTGATTTTACCGGCACTTCGTAACGCGCCATCCAAGATAGCAATCCATGTGCAAGCTTTAGGATCAGCATATGCCCAAACCGGTGCGGCACCGGATCGCCTCTAGGCGTCAGCTGCAAACTCATCGCGCCACCCGTTTCCACCAACTCAAACTGATAGTCATCCAAAAGCAGGTTCCAAAATGTCGAGAACCGATAGAGCGCGGAGGATAGGGAGCGCGCCTCCCGCACCGATGTCAAAAGATGTTGCAGCGCGCGTGGCCGGATCGGGCGCGACCACAGCCCCATCATCTCGTCCCCAGTCTCCACCGCCGCCAATTGATAGAGGCACACGATCTGATCCAGTGTCACGCGCCCCTGTTCTTGATCCGCCAGCAGGTCAGACCGTTCCAACAGGGAGCGAAAATGCGCCTCCGAACAAAGTGGGCGCAGCGCCTCCAGCCAGTCCGCGACAAAGCGGCTGGACACGGTGGAGAAAAGCGCCGGGTGCGCCTCGGTCATCTTAGGCGTGCTCGTGTCATGAAAGGGCAGGGTGCATCAGAGTTTTGCGCGACGAAAGCGAAAAGAGCGCCACCCTGCATTGCACATCCAGAGTTGACAGAGTTTCCGCATTCCTCCATCGATTTACTCCGATGGTTCCCGCGCAAAGCGACAACGGGAATAATAGGGAACACGGTCAGGTGTAGCCATCAGGCGCCAAATCCGTGACTGCCCCCGCAACTGTAGGCGGTGAGCGACGCTGAGGTACCACTGAGCCTTTTGGCTTGGGAAGGTCAGCCAAGCCCAGACCCGCAAGTCAGGAGACCTGCCATCATATGTTCCATGCACCGGGGCGGGGCGCCTCGGAAGGAGGCTTGATGGCGCGGACCCCGTGTAAAGAGACATTTAGCACCTTCGATTTGCGCCCAAGTGTGGGCGGAGATCGATGCCATGCAACGCGCTAGCGACACGCCACTAAGCCTGCAAGCACGCAATCTAAGCTATGCGACGGCAGGCGGTCACGTGCTGGTGCAAGGTGTGTCCTTTGATTTGGGTCAGGGCACGACACTTGCCATTGCCGGACCCAACGGCGCAGGCAAAACAACCCTGCTGCACCTGCTCTCCGGATTGATGGCGCCCACGGCAGGCGAAATCACCATCAACGGCGCACCGCTGTCTGCAATCAAACCGCACGAGCGGGCACAGCAGATTGCCGTGGTCGCGCAGCACGCCAACCCGGATGGTCGCTTGCAACTGCGCGACTATGTGGCGCTTGGCCAGATGCCAATCTGGGCTGCGCATTGCGCACAAGAACATGCAGACGCGCTTGATGAGGTCCTGTCGCTCACCCGCCTGAGCGACTTGCAAAATCAGACCATGGGGCAGCTTTCAGGTGGCGAACGTCAGCGCGCCCATATTGCCCGCGCCCTCGCTCAACGGCCAAAGTTGCTCTTTCTGGATGAGCCCACGAACCACCTTGATCCAGATGCCAAAGGCCGCGTTCTCTCTCTTGTCGCCGGTATGGGCATCACGGTCGTCATGGTTGTGCATGACCTGGTCATGATACCGGAATTTGCCAGCCATGTGGCCTTGATGAAAGACGCGCGCCTGACGGCTTTCGGCCCGGCCGAGACTGTGCTGACACCCCAAATGGTGCGTGAGACATTTGGCGTAGAATACCTGCTTTTGCCCTTTGAAGGCCGGCAGATCCCTGCGCTCGACATTCGAAAAACTGAAATCCAACTCTGAAGGAGGGACACAAATGAAATCTCTATGGACAACGGCAATCTTGCTGGCGACGACCAGCACAGCTATCGCGGGTGTCACCGTCGATAATTGCGGCGAGACGCTGACAGTGGAAGAGACACCAGAACGTCTCGTCGTGCATGACATGAACATGACGGAAATGGCCTTCGCGCTGGGTCTGCAGGACAAGATTGTCGGTCTCACTGGCATCACCGGGTGGTATAAAACCAGCCCCACCTTTGATGAAGCACGCGGTGACATCCCGGAGCTTGCGCCAAAATATCCGACCGTCGAAAACCTCGTCGCGGCCTCACCCGACATGTTCTTTGCCGGATGGTATTACGGCATGAAACCGGGCGGTGAGGTGACGCCTGACACGTTGGAACCATTCGGCATTCAAACCATGGTTTTGACTGAAAGCTGCGTGCACCTGCATGACAATCGCCCTGTCGCCACGATGGACCTGCTTTTTGATGACGTGATGCGCCTTGGTCAGGTGATGGATGTCTCCGCCAAAGCCGAGGAGCTGGTCACAGGCTGGAAAGATCAGCTTTCTGCCATTGAGGCCAAAACCGCCGATCAGGCGAAACCGCGCGTCTTCCTTCTCGATGGTCCCGCCGATGCGCCCTTCACCGCCGGTAAGTTCGCCATTCCCGATGCTATGATCGCGGCCGCCGGTGGCACCAACGTCACCCATGACCTCGACACCAGTTGGGGCCGCACATCTTGGGAGGCTGTCGCGGCGGCCAACCCGGAGTTCCTCGTGCTGTTGGATTATCAAACCGGCAATGGCGCGGCGGATACGTTCAAGTTCCTACAAGAGCACCCGGTCATGTCTGGTATTGACGCGGTGAAAAATGAACGCTGGATCGGCCTGCGCTACGAAGAGCTGACCCCCGGCCCGGCCAACATCGACGCCATTGAGAAGATGGCCGATGCGATGCACCCGGGCCTTTTCTGACTTGAGTAGATTTGGCATTGCCATGATTGTGGGGGTGGCCATTCTGGCCGCCCTCATCTTTTTGTCCGTCTTCTATGGCACCACAAAAATCCCCTTTCGCGATATCATCGGCGCGATGTCCACCGGCCTTGGCCTGAGTGACGCGGAGCCCACACCGATGCACCGCATTGTCTTTGAGCTGCGCCTGCCCCGCGCGCTTTTCTCCGCCATTATCGGCGCGGGTCTGGGCATTGTGGGCGTCGTCCTGCAAACCACCACGCGCAATGATCTGGCCGACCCGTTTCTCTTTGGTCTGTCTTCCGGCGCCGCCGCCGGGGCCGTGTTCGTCATCACTGTCACCGGCGATGTCCTGGGCATCTGGACTCTCCCACTCGCGGCATTCTGCGGCGGGATCGTCGCCTCGCTCAGTGTGCTGGCTTTGGTCCACAATCTCCGCAGCAGCGCGCCGGAGAAGCTGATCCTCGCCGGACTCGCCGTGTCATTCCTCTTCGCGGCTCTGACCAACTATCTGATTTTCGCAGGCGACACGCGCGCGGCCCATTCCATCGTCTTCTGGATGCTCGGCGGCCTGGGCCTGTCGCGCTGGGAAACGCTGCCGCTCGTCCTTTTCGGGCTGGCCTTGATCCTCGGCTATGCCAGTTTTCGCCGCCGCTGGCTGGATGCACTGCTCGCAGGTGACGCCGCCGCGGTCAGTCTCGGTGTCCCTGTCACGCGTCTGCGCATTTCCATGTTCCTTGTCGCGGCCCTTGCCACGGCGACGTTTGTGTCGGTCGCGGGTGTGATCGGGTTTATCGGCCTCATGGTGCCCCATCTGGCGCGCGGCATTGTCGGCGCGCTGCACACGCCCCTTATCCCGACGGCAGCGATCATCGGGGCCATGCTGCTGACCGCTTCTGACATCGTCTCCCGCCTGGTCCTCGCGCCACAGGAAATCCCGGTGGGTATCGTGACAACCTCGGTTGGCGCAATTTTCGTGTTTGTCCTGCTTTTCAGTACAAAACGGCGCGAAATGCGGTGATCAACCGTCGCGGTGCCATTTGTGGCTCAGCCGCGTTTCAAAGTTTTTGTGCCAGATCGGCTGCACCACCGGGTGCTGGGCCACATGGGCCGTGATCGCCGTGCATCTCGGCAGATCCGGGCGCTTTTTGTGCCACGCATAAAGCATCGCCAGCAAAACATCGCAGGCCGACATGCGCGCGCCCAGAATGAACCCGCCTTTGCCCAACCCATGCTCAAGACATTGAAAGGCCTCATGGGTCCGCGCCTCAGCAGCCTCAGTTACACTTGCGATCATGGCTTGATCGGCCACCGCATTGCCCTGTGTGACGCAAAACCGTTTCGGATAAGTCCGCCGCAAAATCCCTTCATAGGCATTGACGCAGAGAAACACAGACCACCGCAAAAACAGCGGATCACTGTCGATCCAAAGGTGCGGCCCGTCGCGCAGGCCGGGTTCCACCTGCGCCAGATAGGCCAGGATCGCGGCCAGCTCTGTCATCACGGTGCCATCGTCCAACACCAGCACAGGCACCTGACCCCAGGGGTTGAGATGCCCGATCTTGTCGCTCAAAGGCTCATTGGGCAGTGAGGCGATGTTTTCCAACCGATAGGGCGCGCCAGCAAGCTCCAAAACAGCCTCGATGACAAACCCGCCTGACCCGGATCTATTGTACAGCGTATATGACACGTGAGCCCCATCTTTAGCATCGCGACAGCCCTGCCACGAGACTGCGAGCAGGGCAACCGACGCGTGCCATGAGACATTTTGTGCGCCTCCGTGAAGGGTGGTGAGAATGGTCTTGGAAAGACGCTCAAAACCCGGTTTAGTGATCCCATGAACGCAACCCGTTTGATCACAGCCGCCCACCGCGCCCTGACCTTTGTGGTCTTGGTGTCCGTGATGTTGCTGAGCTTGGGCCACAGGCATGATGCTGTCGCTGAGCCGCTGGATCCAGCCGTCGCCGCGTTTGTCGCATCAGGGGGGCAGATATCTGACCTCTGCGATCTGACTGGCACGTCAGAGACAGGATCAGGCGTGCATTGTCCGGCCTGTGTGCTGGGTCAAGACGTGGATCTGCCGAGCCAAATGGTGTTGGTCTCAAGGGTAACCACCGATGCGGATCAGGCGGAGCTGAGCCATATCGCGCAGCTCACCCGCCACATCGCGTTCGATTTCTCAAGAACGTCGCGCGCGCCGCCCGTTCTCTAACCTCCCAAACTCGCCACCCACTCCAAGGGACCGCGCGCAAGACGCGTGACCATAGGGGAAGGCCGCTTTGGCCAGATGCAGTGACATCCAGCCCACATCGCAAATTGGCGCCGCCCGTTGAGGCGCGCCTGCCTCGCAATCTGAACTCTAAGGATATTGATATGATACACGCCCTCTCTCGCCGCCTCTTTGGCGGTCTTGTTGGCGCAGCACTGCTGCTGCCGCTGCCTGCTTTGGCCCAAACGATCACCGTCACGGATGTGCTGGATCGTCAGGTCGAGATTCCCGAAAACCCGCAGCGCATTCTGCTGGGCTTCTACTTTGAAGACACGTTCGCCGTCGGTGGGCCTGACGTCTACGAACGCGTCGTCGGCATTTCCCGCGATGCGTGGGAAGGCTGGCGCGGGTTGCAGTGGAAGGCCTATGTCGAAGCCGTGCCGCGTATTGATGAGATCGCCGATGTGGGCGAGGTCGACGCCGGTACCTTCTCGCTGGAGGCCGCGCTTGCTACGCAACCAGACGTCGCCATCATCGCGGCCTGGCAATATGACGTGCTGGGTGATGCCGTGGGCCGTATGGAAGACGCAGGCGTGCCCGTGGTCGTGCTCGATTACAACGCGCAGCAGGTCGAAAAGCATGTGGCCTCCACACTCGCCCTCGGCGCCATCCTGGGTGAAGAGGAACGCGCCAAAGAGCTCGCTGATCTCTACGCCGGTGCCCATGCAGATGTCGCGGCACGCGTGGCCAAAGCGGACAGCAAGCCGCGCGTCTATGTCGAGCTTGGCCGCAAAGGCGCCGATGAGGTCGACAATTCTTACGGCAACACAATGTGGGGTGCGCTGATCGATTCTGCCGGTGGTGAAAACATTGCCATGGAGCAGGTTGCCAAATGGGGCCCGCTCAGCCCGGAATATGTGCTGGCACAGAATCCGGAATTCGTGTTTTTCGCAGGCTCTGGCTGGCTCAGCCGCGACAAGGCTGTGATCATGGGGCCGGGCATTGGCGCCGAAAAGGTTCACGCAAGGATGGAGCCCTATCTTGGTCGCCCCGGCTGGGACAACCTGTCTGCTGTATCGACTGGAGAGGTACACGCCCTCTATCACGGCGGCGCGCGCACGCTCTATGATTTCGCGTTTTTTCAGTACATCGCGAAGACGCTGCACCCGGAGCTTTTCGAGGATGTCGATCCGCAGGCCAACCTTACGGCCTTTTTTGAGGATTACATGCCGATCAGCTTTGACGGCACATACATGACACAGCTGCCATGACGGCAGAGAGCGGGGCGGCTGAGGCCGCCCCTACCTCCTATCGCACCCTCTCTGCCCGACGGGTCACGTCACTTGTCGGGGCAGGGGTGTTATTGGTCCTTTGCACACTGGTCGATATCCTCACCGGCCCCGCCATGCTGGGCATGGGGGATGTGGTGAAATCCTTGCTGGGCGCGCAATCGGCCTCTGCCATGACCAATGTCATCGTCTGGGATATCCGCCTGCCCATGTCTCTGATGGCGATCACCGTGGGTGCGGCCTTGGCCATCGCTGGCGTGATCATGCAGACGATCCTAGGGAACCCGCTGGCCAGCCCCTACACCCTTGGTTTCTCCGCCGCCGCGGGCTTTGGCGCGGCCATTGTTATTCTCACGGGCTTCACCCTACCGATCCTCGCTTGGCTCACTGTGCCGGTCTCGGCTTTTGCCGCCACGCTCGTTTCTGCCGCACTGGTCTATGGCCTCTCGCGGGCACGCGGCATGACGCCTGAGGTGATGATCCTTGCTGGCATCGCCACGCTGTTTCTCTTTCAATCCCTGCAATCCATGGTGCAATACTTGGCCTCGCCCGAGGTGCTGCAGGCCATCGTTTTCTGGCTCTTCGGCTCACTGCTCAAGGCGTCTTGGGACAACCTCCCCGTCACTTTTGCCATCCTCGTCTTCTGTGTCGCCGCCATCCTGCCCGATCTCTGGCGCCTCACTGCGCTGCGCATGGGCGACGAACGCGCGGCCGCTGTGGGCGTCAACGTGACCCGCCTGCGCGTGCGTATGTTTGTGATTGTCGCACTACTCACCGCCGGGGCCGTGGCTTTTGTCGGCACCATTGGCTTTGTCGGCCTTGTCGCCCCCCATATCGCCCGCGGTTTCGTAGGCGAAGATCAACGCGCGCTTCTGCCCATGGCCGCGCTGACCGGCGCCATCATCATGACCGGCGCGTCGATCCTGTCAAAACTGATCTCGCCCGGCTCTGTCATCCCCATCGGCATTGTCACCGCCGTCCTTGGTGTGCCCTTCCTCTTTGGCCTGATCGTGATGGGCAAAAGGAGGTATTGGTGAGCCTTTCGACCCAAAACCTGACCATCAATCACGGCCCTCTGACCGTGCTCTCAGATGTCTCGCTCGACCTGCAGGAGGGTCAGGTCACAGGCCTCATCGGCCCCAACGGCGTGGGCAAATCCTCTCTGCTCAAAGCGCTCGCAGGTCTTGCACCGTCCAAAGGCACAATTGCCGCCAATGAGACCCAGATGACTGACGCGCAGCGCCGCGACATCGTGGCCTACATGCCGCAAGACAGCAGCGCCGGATCATCGCTTACTTTGCTAGAGGTCGTTCTGCTGGGTCGTATCAACTCGCTGGGATTTCGCGTGGGGCAAGACTTGATCGACGCTGTCGAGGCGCTCCTTGATGATTTCGGCCTCGCCCATCTGTCGCACCGCACGCTCGATGCCGTCAGCGGCGGCCAGCGGCAGCTCACTTACCTTGCGCAAGCCCTCTTTCGCGAACCGCGCATCTTGCTTTTGGATGAACCCACCGCCGCGCTCGATCTGCGCAACCAGCTTTTGGTGTTTGAGACGCTGCGCAAACTGGCACGGGACAAAAACATCGCGGTGGTGGTGGCCTTGCATGACCTGTCGCTCACCGCGCAGTTCTGCGACCAAGTCGTCTGCCTTTGCAACGGCCGTATGGATGCCGCCGGCCCACCCGAAGACGTTCTGACCAAAGACCGTCTCGCCCGCGTTTACGGCATCGCGGCAGATATCACATCGGACAGTGAAAAAGGCCTGCGCATCGCCGCCCTGCACGCCATCTGATCACTGCACCGGAAAGGCCTGCTCTGGTCGGTAGCCATCAAAACTCGACAGCGTCTGCGCGTCGCATTCTTCTTGCCACGGCGTGCCCGGCTGTATGGCCGTGATCGTGGGGAACCGCGCGCGCAACTCCTTGGCGCGGGGCGTGGCCTCCATCGCAATCGCCACCAACCCGGTCACAACGCCTTTCTGCCGCTCCACCAGCTCAATCGCCCCTTCCATTGTGCCGCCCGTCTCAATCCACTGATCCACCAGCAACACCCGCGTCCCCGCCGCAAAAGCGGGCAGGCGCATTTCCATGTCCTGCGTGCGACCCGAATAGTTGGTAAAGCTCACCCGGTCGGTATCAACGCAAAGTTTGTCGGCTTTCCGAATGGGCAAGAACCCCACATCCCGCCGCGCCGCAATCGCCGCCCCGAGGACAAAGCCCATCGCGTCGAGACCACCCACAACGTCGAACTCAATCGCCTCCAGATCGGCCAGTAGATCGGCCAACAAATCCTGAAACGCCGCTTGGTTGATGTAGATCGACGTGGGGTCGAGCCAGGCAAACTTGTCGCCCTTGGTATTGGGCGCCATGAGTTTGAAGTACCATCGATCATCGCGCGGGCCTTTGGTCATGTATCCTCTCCCAAGTCTTGCGCCACCTGCATCAACCGCCGCAGACGCGACGGGTCTATATCATAGAAATTATTGTCAAAATTGATGCCCGTGGCCACCAAGAATGCATCCACAGTCGCATAGCGATGCGCGTTCTCCGGCGTGACGCCCGAGGCGAGCGCGAGCGGCGTCTCCCCAATGGCCTCGCGGAATGTGGCCACTTTTGCATCCTCCGCCTCGACGCCGGTTGCTTGGCCCGAGGTACACACCACATCCATCCAATCGCACGCCATGCGCGCTGCCCGTGCGTACTTTGCCTCTGCCACGGGGCGCTGCTTCTTGAATGCCGTGCCGCCCAGATAGATCCCGGACCATCCCTCACGCGCCGCCGCAATCGCCGCCGCCTCGGGCTGCGCCTCCGAACGCTCATCAATCCGCGCGTCATCGGCCCAATAGGCATCCACGCGGTAGCCCTCCTGCTCAAGCGCTGCCAACCGCGGAAAGGCGTGCAGGCCCGTCACCGCCAGAAAGTTCAGACCCATCCAGATGTCTGGCCGCGCCGCGCGCACCTCTCGAACGATGGGCAAAAACTCATCCACGCCAAAATCATGGTTGATAAGAAAACACCCGGGCGCGCCGACCTCAGTCAAAACATCGATATTCGCCAGTGTTCGACCCGTTTCAAGAACATGAATGACAGGCAGAACAACCGGACCGCGAGTTCCAAAAAACGCGCGAAATTCATTCCTGTTCATTACCTCACCTATTTGAACAATTTTTGTGCAGACAGCACGTTTTTGGCGCAAAACTGGGCTAATATCCGGGAATCGGGTGCCGGTTCGCGCGTCTGAATTCATAAACGTGCGATCAAGAAACTGAAACCAACGGGGAGTGTGGGATGTCGCACAACGAATTCAATCAAAGTAAAAGAACGTTTTTGAAGACAAGCCTTGCGTCAGTTGCGCTGAGCGCGCCTTTTGTTGGTCGCGCCTGGGCTGAGACGGTCGAACTGACAATGCTGGGCTGGTATGGCACAGCAGAACCCGACATGGTTGGCGCGTTCGAAGAAGCCAATAATGTAAAATTCGTGCCAAAGTACTACGCGGGCGGGGACAACATGCTGGCCGCCTTGGCACAAAACCCGCCCGGCACGTTCGACATCATCCACACCGATGCGGAATACGCCAAGTTGCTCGTTGCCAATGACCTGGTGATGGAGCTGGATGCCAGCGCCTATCCCATCGATGACCTGCTACACGATGATTTCAAATCCTTTGCAGGCCATTGGGATGACAGTGGCAAGCTCTACTCTTTGATCACCCGTTTCGGCCATCTCGGCGTGTCCTACAACAAGGAGGTGATGAGTGCCGAAGAGGCCTCCACTTATGACATTTTCTGGGATGAGCGGCTGACCGGCAAAGTCGGCCATTTCGATTGGCACCTCCCATCGCTTGGTCAGATGAGCCTGCTCATGGGCAATGCCTCCCCCTTCGACATTGGCGAAGATGCGTGGAAGGCCGTGCAGGAGAAAACCCTGTCGCTCAAGCCGCAGGTTGGTGGCTATTTCGATTTCGGCGGCACCTTCTCGGGTCTGAAGAACGGTGAAATGTTGGCCATGGTCGGCATCGGCGATTGGGTGACCGGTATCCTGGAGCGTGATGGCGCGCCGGTGTCGTCTGTTGTGCCGAAAGAGGGCGGCATTCAGTGGACGGAAAGCTACTCCATCGCCAAAACCTCTGAGAAGACGGAGATGGCGCTCAAGTATCTCGACTACACCATGTCGCCCGAAGGTCAGGTCAAGACCGCGCAGATGCTGGGCTACCCGGGTCATGCCGTGACCAAGGCAGGCCGTGCGCTGCTCAATGAGGTCGACCCGGCGGAGGCCGCGCGCTCCAAGCAGGTGAACGGCGATCCGCAGGATCCGATCACGCTTATCAACGAAGGCCGCATCAGTTATCGTGATATCCCGGTGCAGCAGAGCCTCGAGGATTGGAACGACTTCTGGTCGGAATACAAGAACGCCTGATCCGTGACGACGAATACCCGGCGGCGCAGCTGATGCGCCGCCTCAACCTTTATGCCCTGACGTTTCGCCTGCCGATCATCATCTGGCAGGCCCTGTTTTTCATCGGCCCGCTGCTTTTCGTGATCGCCATGTCGTTCTTCGTGGTGAAGAACTTTCGCATGGTCGAAACCTTTGAGTTCGACAGCTGGTCAAAAATGATCAGCCGCGATTTCGTCTGGTCGGCCTATCGCTACACGCTGGTCATGGCGGGCTCTGCTGCCGTACTGGCCTCGCTCCTGGCCTTCCCTGCCGCGTGGTTCCTCGCCTTCCGCTGCTCCGCGCAGGCGCGGCAATTGGCCATCCTGCTGCTGATCATCCCGTTCTTCACCAGCTACCTCGTCCGCACGTTCAGCTGGTACACGATCCTGGCCGAATCCGGTGTGTTGAACGGTGGTTTCGCTCTTTTCGGTCTCGGCCCATTCACCATGCTCAACACGCCCTTTGGCACGCTCGTGGGCTACCTCACCTTCGTCCTGCCTCTCGTGCTGATCCTGCAAACCGTCACCATGGCCAACATCGATGATCGCCTAATCCAGGCCGCGCGCAACCTGGGCTGTTCGTCTGCGCGCACCATCCGCTCCGTCATCCTGCCCGCCGGAAAAACCGGGTTCATCATCGCAGCACTCTTCGCCTTCATTCTGTCCTTTGGTGATTTCGTTGCGCCCTTCTACCTCGGTGGCTCCAACCCGCCCACAATGCCGATCCTGATCATCGACACCACCAAGGCCGGCCAGCAATGGCCGCGCGCCGCCGTCGTGGCCGTGATGATGATGCTTACCCTCTTCACCATCGCCTTCGCCGCGATCATGTTCGCCTATCGCAAGAGGGCCAGCCACTAATGCCCTTTGTGACGCTCTTTCTGCGCGCCTATCTCGTGGTGATCTTCGGCTTTGTCTTCCTGCCGATCATTGTGAGCATGCTCTTTTCGTTCAATTCTGACCGCTTCCCGACCCTGCCGATGAGCGGCTTTACCTTAGAATGGTATCAAACCATCTTCGCCGATCCCGATTTCTGGCGCTCCGCCAAGAACAGCCTGATCGTTGCGGGCATCACCTGCATCATCGCCACCTTCTTGGGCTTCTGCACCGCCTACACCGATTACCGCTACAGCTTCCGGGGCAAATCGCTCTTCCTCGCCATCATCCTCCTGCCCCCCACCATCCCGCTGATCATCATCGCGCTCGCGATGCTGGCGTGGTTCAGCCGCGTGGGCATGTCCGGGCAGATCGTTTCAATCATCGCGGCACACACTGTTCTAACGGCGCCCTTCGCCATGGCCATCATCCGCCTGCGCCTCAGCCAGATTGACGAAAGCCTTGAGGCCGCTGCCTGGAACCTGGGCGCCAGCGAATGGCGCGCGATGCGGGAGGTGATCCTGCCTTTCTGCAAACCCGCGATCCTGTCCTCGCTCTTCCTCACCGCCGCCGTTTCTTTCGATGAATTCACCGTGGCCTGGTTCGTCTCGGGCCTGAACAAAACGCTGCCTGTCCATGTCCTCGAAATCGTCCAAGGCACTATCGACCCTCAGGTGAATGCCATCGGCACGCTTGTCTTCGGCATCTCCATCACGCTGGTGGTGATCAGTCAGCTTCTTATCTTCTTCCGCCTGCAAAGGGCTGCCTCATGACCCAACCTCTTGTCGTGCTCGATCAGGTCGAAAAACGCTTCGATGATTTTGTGGCCGTTCGAGATGCCAACCTAGTCATCAACGAGGGCGAATTCATCGCGATTATGGGTCCGTCGGGCTGCGGCAAGACCACAACCTTGCGCATGCTTGCAGGTCTTGATGCGCCGACGAGCGGGGAAATCCGCATCGCGGGCGAGGTGATGAATGACGTCCCCGCCGACAAACGCGACACGCCTATGGTCTGGCAAAGCCTCGCACTTTTCCCGTTTCTCAATGCCCGTGAAAATGTCGAATTTGGCCTCAAAATGCGTGGTGTCGCAGCGGGCGAGCGTCGCACCCGCGCGATGAACTGGCTGGATCGGATGGAGATCGCAGAGTTCGCCGAGCGCAATGTCGAAACGCTTTCAGGGGGCCAGCGTCAACGCGTGGCACTCGCCCGCGCTTTGGTGACCGAACCCAAGCTCCTGCTCCTCGATGAACCCCTCTCGGCGCTGGATGCGCATCTGGTCATTCGTATGCAATCCGTCCTCACCAAGCTTCAGCGCGAGCTTGGCATCACCTTCGTCTACGTCACCCATTCCCAATCGGAGGCCTTTGCCATGGCCGACCGCGTGGTGATCATGTCCAAAGGCGACATCGCTCAGGTCGGCACACCGCGCGAGGTTTACCGCACCCCAAAAACTCGCTTCGTTGCCGAATTCGTGGGCCGTAACAACATCTTGCCGGGCAAGGTTGCGTCGGTGTCAGACAAAACTGTGACCGTCGAAACCCCGCTTGGTGCATTCAATGTGCCGGGTCAGGCCGCAGTGGGCGCAGCGGCTTCCATCGTGGTGGCAGGCGACATGATGCAGGTGGGCGCGGGCGAGAATGCGCTGTCGGCAACGGTCATATCGGAAGAGTTCGTTGGCTCCATGGTCACGGCCTTCCTTGAGGCCGAAGATGGCACAGAGCTGAAGGTCCAGGTTCAGGAACGTGCCTTGTCAAACCTCAATTTAGAGACTGGAAACACTGTCACGCTGGGCTGGGCCACGCAGGACGGGCACTTATTGTTGGAGACCCCATGATCCAGAACCCGATCACCTGGCCGAATGGAGCACGTTGCGCTTGTGCCATCACCTTCGACATGGATGCCGATAGCCTGATCCACATCGCGCGCCCGGGCGCGTCACACGACCGGCTTTATCCTATCTCCATGGGCCGCTACGGCCCAATGGTCGCTGTCCCGCGCATTCTCGAAACCTACAAAAAACTCGGGATCAAACAGAGCTTTTTCATCCCTGGTTGGTGCATGGAAACCTACCCCGATGCGGTGGAGGCGATCTTGCAAGACGGTCACGAAATCGGCCATCACGGTTGGATCCACGAAGACCCGATTGCCACCAAAGGCGAACAGCAAATCTACGCCTTTGAAAAGGCGCTTGATACGCATAAACGTCTGACCGGTCGCGCGCCTCGCGGCTATCGCGCGCCGGTCTACAACATCACGCAACAGGTGATTGATCTGCTGGTGAAACACGGGCTTCGCTACGATAGCTCTCTCATGGGCGATGACATCCCCTACAAATTGCAGACGGACGCAGGCGCGCTTTATGAGATGCCTGTCCATTGGGGCACAGATGATTGGCCGCCCTTCGCGCATTACGATGAAATAGGCTACATGATGCCTGTGCGCGGCCCGTCGGCGGGCCTTGAGGGCTTTTGGGAGGAGTTCGAGGCGCAATATGAGGCAGGCGGCTTTTTCATGCTCATCCTGCACCCTTTCCTAACCGGACGGCTGGCGCGTTGGAGGCTGGTGGAGCAATGGCTGGAGGCCATATTGGCCGAGCGCGACGTCTGGTTTGCACGGCTCGAAGACATTGCCGATCATCTCGATCAAGTGCAAAATCTGCGCGTTGAAAAGCTGCCATATTATACCGCCCCACAACACTAGGCGGCCTCTCTGCTCGGCGACACCGACACGCACTTTTTGCGCATCATTTGTCACGCGGCCCAAAGCGACCAAGACGAGGTTATTTGGCCCACCGGGTTGGTCATGGCGCGGGGGTTTAGACTTTCCAGAAAAGGTCGCAATCTGTTTGTCAAAAAAGACGAGCCGATCGCTCATGTCGAAGCAAGCAGTCTAAAAATGACCACTTTGCACGATCTGAATGGGAACCTTCATTTGGCTCGGGACCCCTGTAGTAGGTCATCGGCAGGAACGCGACTGCGACCCGCAAAAAGGATATCTTGGCGTACGGAGCGTTGAGTTGATCATCGCCGACCATCACGCTTGCGTCGAATGGATGGCTTTTGTCATCGTTGACACTCGTGGGCTGTGGACCGAATGCACGGTTAAGACCGGTTCTCAACCTTAACTTGTATACTCGACGTATGTTTCTCTATTTGCGTGCTGTGACCCTGGCCACATAGTCTGGAAAATAACGGTCCAAGCCAACTCTGCTTTGCTTGACTTGCTGACTTTGCGCTGATCAATATTCTGTGATTTTTGCATGAGTTTGAAATTTGGGCGTCGGTTCTTCAGCTCAAGCTATTGAAATGTTGGGAAAATACTATGCGTGGACTAATCCGCAAAATCAAGCGTCGAGATGCAGTTGTGGGGCAGCAGGCACGGCCTGAATACCTCAACATCATGTTGCGCGGCGGTCGGATGACCAAAGTGGCCGGGGTCGCGGCCAGTTTCGCGCCCACGCTTGGCACGGTCGGCGCCACGCTTTCGCTCGGTGCCTCTTCCATCGCTCTGGGCACGGCGCTGTCGGTCTCTGGTGCGTTTGCGGGCAATTGCGGGGCGCTGGGCGGCGGGGCCTATGTCTGTATCGGCCCGGCAAACCCGGCGGTGGATGTCACCCAGACGTTCAACTACGCAGGCCCCGTGAATGTGGCGACGGCAGATGGCTTTGGCCTCGACACCAGCGTGTCCGGCGGCAATGCCTTCAATTTCGGCTCCGCGGCCACAACCTCGATCAATTTTGATGAGCTTTATGGCGCGGACATTACGGGCGACGTTACTGGGCTTTACGCGTATGGATCGGGGGTAACGACATTCGTCACCCTGAACACAACTGGCACGATCACCGGGGTCAATGGGAACGGGATAAGAGCGTACCACATCGGTTCGGGTGACGTGACAATTGTGAACCAAAACGCCGCCGGCACGGCATCTGTGACAGGGTATACTACCGGCATCTATGTCTACGCCGATGGGTCAACCGCAAATCTGTCGATTACTGCGAACGATGTGACAGGCTCGAATAACAATGGAATTCTTGCTTTTAGCGCCGGCACTGGCGATCTGACGATCACCTCTACAAACGCAGCCGGGACCGCGCAGGTCACCGGGGGTGCCTCCGGCATAGAAGCGCGCCACTACGGCGATGGGGCGGTGAGCATCACGGCCAATAACGTGAGCGCCACGAACAACCGAGGCATCTACGCCCGAGGTGAATCGTCCACAACAACCATGTCCATCACCGTGGATGGCACGGTGGAGTCCACCAATTACACCGGCATTTACGCGCGCCATTACGGCACGGGTGATATGACGATCACGGCCACCAACGCTGCGGGCAACGCGCAGGTCACGGCGGACAGCTATGGCATAAGGGCGCGCAATGGCGGTGATGGTGCGTTGAGCATCGCGGTCAACAATGTGAACGCGACAAATAACACGGGCATCTATGCCTATGGCAGCAATTCTTCGACAACTCTGTCGATCACGGCGGATGGCACGGTAGAATCCACCAACTACACTGGCATTTACGCACGTCACGGGGGCACGGGGGCCCTGACGATCACGTCAACAAACGCCGCGGGCAACGCGCAGGTGACAGGCAACAGTCGCGGTATCTCATCTCGCGCATATAATGATGCGACGGCGATCACCGCCAACAATGTCACGGGGACAGGGTTCGCTGGGGTCTACTCCTATAGCACAGGAACAGACATCTCCATCGCCACAACAGGCGTGGTCTATGGTGGCAACTACGGCATTTACGCGCGTAATTTGGGGACCGGAGACACAACCATCAATGCCACAAACGCCACCGGCGATGCATCTGTAACAGGGGGCAGCGCAGGCATCTATGTCTACCAGGGTTTCGGATCAGACGATGTTACTGTCACGGCCAACAATGTGACGGGGACAAACTCGAACGGGATCACAATTCGGCATTATGGTGATGGTGACGCAACGCTCACCGCGACCAACGCAGCAGGTACAGCCAACGTAAACGGTTACGACTACGGCATTTATACCTACAGCCGGTACGGTGATATCGCGATAACCGCGAACAATGTGACCGGCACGAACCGGGATGGCATATATGCGCGCAATGATTTCAATGCCGGCTCGATTGACATTACGGCCACCGGCACGATTACCGGTGCCGATAGCGGGATTGACGCCTACAGCAATAGCGGCGATGACATCACGATCACGGTGACCAACGCCGCAGGAGATGCTTCAGCCACCGGGGAAAGTGATGGTATCCGGGCCTACAATTCAGCTCTAACAGGGGCTGTGTCCGTAACCGCGAACAACGCCACAAGTCTTCTCTTTGATGATGGTGTCTACGTCCGCAATCAGGGGTCCGGCGATGTAACGGTAAATGTCACCAACGCCGCCGGCACAGGCACCGCACAAGGCTACGGTGACGGCGTCTATGTCGGGAACTACACAGGCGGAAATGTCGGCGTGACGGTCGACAATGCGACCGGTCAAAGCCGGGACGGGATACGCGTTTACAACGCGACCAACACCGGAAGTGTCGCCGTCACCGCGTATGGCCAGGTTTACGGCTACGACAATGGCATCGAAGTCGATAACTACGGCACAGGGGGTATTTCCATCAATGTGACCAACGCCGATGGCACCGCACAGGTCACTGCGATTGACAATACCGGTATTGATGCCAGAAACTATAACGGTGGTGCTGTCGACATTGCCGTGGACAACATTACAGCCGATGATTACGGAATTTCCGTCTACAACGATAGTGCGAGCACCTCGGTATCTGTCACTGTGAATGGCAACATCACGGTGACCGATGACACCGGCATTGACATAGACAACTTTGGTTCCGGCGGCGTGACAGTCAATGCCAGTAGTCCGGATGGTACGTCGCTGATTACGTCTGTGAATGATCACGGCGTCTTGGTTGACAATTACAATGGCGGCGCGGTGGACGTGACCGTCGATAACGTGACCGTGGAAGAAGAAGGCGTGGATGTCGATAACTACGCGGCTGGCACGTCTGTCTCAGTGACCGTGAATGGCACGCTGACCTCCACTGGTGAAGAAGGGATCACTGTCGACAACTACGGTTCTGAGGGTATCACCGTAAACGTGACAAACGCCGATGGAACGGCGGCTGTGATCTCTGATGAAGACGGGATTGAGCTCGAAAACTACAATGGCGGGGGCGTGACCGTTGTGGTCGACAGTGTCACGAACAACACGGACACTGGTATTGAAGTCGAGAACGAAGATATCGCCACAACCTTTGTGTCGGTGACAGTGAACCAGAGCGTGACTTCAGCAGGCGCTGAGGCCATCGATGTTGAAAACGAAGGCACAGGCGATGTCACGGTCTACGCCGCCAATGCCGATGGCACGGTTCAGGTGACATCTGACAACTCAATCGGGATCGACATCTACAATGAGAATGGCGGCGCGGTTGATGTGACGGTCGACAACGTCACAAGCGACGATATAGGCATTGAGATTGACAATGACGCCGCTGGTACCTCCGTTTCTGTGACTGTGAACGGTACGGTGACCTCTGCAACTGATGAAGGCATCGAAATCGACAACTACGGGTCAGGCGGTGTGACCATTTTTGCCTCAAACGCAGATAACACCGTGCTCGTAGACGGCTATGACGACGCCATAGATGTGCGCAATGAGAATGGTGGCGCGATTGCCATAACGATCGACAATGCAAACAGCGATGACGAGAACGGCATTTTTGCTTACAATGATGGGTCAGGCACATACCTCTCGTTGACAGGTTATGGAACGATCACGGGGGCGGAGTACGGTGCATACCTGCGCAACGAAGGTACGGGCGATCTGCTCGTAGATATATCGAACGGCGACGGCACCGCCTTAGTCGAAGGCACCTATGTCGGTCTTTATGCCGTTAACTATAATGGTGGTGCCGTAGACGTAACTGCGGACAACGCCACAGGCACAAACTACTACGGTATTTTTGCCTATAACGATACGACCGGCACCAGCCTCAGCGTGATCAGTGCGGGCACCACCTCTGGCGGATATTACGGCATCGCGACCCGCAATTTCGGCACTGGCGATCTGATCATTTCGTCAACCAACGCTGATGGCACCGCCCAGGCCAATGGCGGGCGGGACGGGATCAACGCCCGCAACTACAATGGCGGTGTGTTGGTCATCTCTGCCAATAACGCCACCGGTACGATGCAGAACGGTATCTACGCCTATAATGACGTGAATGGCTTGGGCCTGGCGATCAGTTCGACCGGCACTGTTGAGGGCGGAGACAACGGAACGTATGCCCGTAACATTGGCGTGGGCGGCATCACCATCCTGGCCACCAATCCAGATGGCACCGCCCAGACAACCGGCGATAACTTCGGGATCCTGGCCAGCAACTACAATGGTGGCGCGCTTTCGATCACGGCGGATAACGTCACGGGCACCATGGGCGACGGGCTTGGCATCTACAATGATTTGCTTGGCACAAGCCTTTCGATTACCACGCTGGGCGATGTGATCGCCGGGGATGACGGGATAGACGCTGTCAACGAAGGCAGCGGTGACATGCTGGTCCGGGCAAGCAACCCGGATGGCACCGCGAGCGTCACAGGTGCGGACGCTGGCATCATCGCTGACAACAACAATGGCGGTGCGTTGACAGTGATCGCCGACACCGTAACCGGCACGGCCTCAAGCGCCATTTACGCCACAAATGATGGTGCAGGAACGACAGTTTCTGTCACGACCTATGGCGATATCCTAGGGGCGACGAACGGCATCTCGGCGTTCAATGATGGCATTGGCCTGCTGAGCGTCACCTCCTCGGGGGGTGTGAACGGCACCGCAGGCTACGGCATCTACACGTCTGCCGGTCCAGCTGGCGCGACATTGATCACGCTTGAGAATGGCGCTGACGTCACCGGCGGCATAAATGCGATCTTCAACGACGCGGGCGACAGTGACAGCTATTTCAACGATGGCTCTACGGTAAGCCAGGGCGTTATTCTCAACGACGGGTCTGACAATCTCACCATCGGCGACGCGGATATTCTGGCGGTAACGGTGCTCGATGGCGGCGATGACAGCTCAGTGGCGGATGGGTTTGTTGATGTGCTGACCTTTGACGGGTTCAATGGCAGCTTCAGTGCGGATCTTCTGAACTGGGAAGAGGTCATCTTTGACAACTCGGATGCGACCTTCACCGGGGCGGCGATCACTGCGCCGACGGTGGATCTGATCAATGGCACCACCTTCAGCCCGACCAATCCCAACTTCATGCTGAACGCCGAGCTCGGCTTTGATGGCACGTCGGAGTTCAACGCCGGTGTGCCCGGTGCGGGCAATGTCATGATCAATGGCAATGTCACCGGCGCGGGCACGCTCTCGACGGTCGATGATGCCGCCGATGACATGCTCACGGTCAATGGCAATCTGGTGGGCGCGGCCACGCTAGACGTGGATGCCGATATCGCGGCGGCCACGGCGGATCGGATCTCAATTGCGGGCAATGCCAACGGGCCGGGTGAGATCACCGTCAACCCGCTGGGCACCACGGTTGTGCCGGCGGAGATCACGCTGGTGGATGTGGGCGGGGCGACCTCGGCTGCGGCCTTCTCGCTGGGCAGTTCGAACTTCACGCTGCCCGGCGGCGATGATGTTCAGGTGATCGGCGCCTTTGCCTACCGCCTGGATTTCGATGCGCCGGCCTCTGAGTTCTTCATCACGCCCTTTGACGCGGGCGGCGGGCTCATCTTCAACCCGTTCACCGCCCCGCTGGAGGCCTATCCGGCGCAGCTGACCCTGCTCAACACGCCCGGCTCAACCTTCCAGAACTGGGGCAACCGGCCGGGTGCCGCCCAAGGCGGCGTGGCGCAGGCGCTGTTTGATTTTGAGCCAAGCCCTGAGAACGCGATCTGGTTCTCGCTTGCGGGCACGCGGGCCGAGTATCAGGGCCAAAGCACGCTCAACGCCAATGTGGACACGGATGTGTCGCGCTTTGAGATGGGGGTCGATTTCCCGGTCTTTGAAGGCGCCACGGGCCGGCTTGTGGCCGGTGCCAGCTTCCAGATCCAGACCGCCGATACCGACATCGCAACGCCCTTTGCCACGGCCGGGATCAACACCGAGGCAAGCTCTGTGACGCTCTCGGCGATCTGGCTGGCGGACAGCCGGTTTTATGCCAGCGGGCAGCTGCGCTACTCGAGCTTCTCGACGGATATGTTCCTCGGTGGCTTCGGTCCGGTGGCGGCGGGCACGCAAGGCGAAGGCGTTGCGGCCAGTGTCGAGATCGGCCGCGCCTACGCGGTCTCCGAGGTGCTCACCCTGGTGCCGCAATTCCAGCTGACGCACTCAGACGTGTCGGGCGACGGCATCGCCGATCCGTTCGGGTCGGGCTTTGCGGGCACGATCACCGATGGTGAGACGACAAGCGCACGGGTGGGTCTGCACGCCGAACGCGTGACCGGCCGCGGCGCGATCTTTGGCTCGGTGAGCTACATCCACGCCTTTGACGCGGACACGACCGTGAGCTTTGCCGGCTTCCCGTTCACCACGTCGCTCGATGAAAGCCGGTTCGAGATCCGCGCGGGCGGCCAGATGGGCATCGGCGAGAACTCGGTGCTCTATGGCGGGTTCACGGCCCAGGGCGCGCTGTCAGATTTCGGCGACGACAACGCCTACGGCCTCACCGGCGGCATCCGCGTCAACTTCTGACCCAACACCATAAACCAACCAAAAGCCGGGCCACCATAGCCCGGCTTTTTTTGTGCGAATGGCGCAGGTGCAAACCCGTCGCGCATTGTCTTAACAGGCGACCTGCGGCCACTTGGCGCGCAGCAGGCACCAGCATGCTGAATTGACAAATCTGACAAGTCTTGTCAGATTTCTGGCGCCAGTCGTCCGAAAAACGGCAAGCCCGAAGCAATGACAGATTTGCGATGCTGAAGAGGGTTGCCGACATGCATTTGGAACGAACGGAAAATCACTGGTTGGAAATCCTTCTATCTGCCTTCGATCTTGGCCTGTCTGACCCGTTGAACGTGGACTGGCTATTGGATCGCGCGGAAACGGGTGAGTGGAGTGGCCATTGATGGTGACACGTAACGTGACACTTCCGGCTGTATTGACCGCGACAACTGACGTGAAGCACGGAATTCAAACCCTTTCGCTGAAGAGGATATAGAAGAGATGAAACTCACCACATTAGCAGCGGGCGTGTCGGCACTCGCCCTGGGCACGACAGCATTGGCAGACGATCACGCGTCCAAAGGCGCGGTTCTGGAAACCTATGCAGACATCGCAGAGGCCAAATACACCGATAGCCTGATTTCGGCCAAACGCCTGCAAGCGGCGGTCGACGCCCTGCTGAGCGAACCATCGGCGGCCAATCTGCAAGCGGCCAAGGATGCCTGGCTCGCCGCGCGCGTGCCCTATCAGCAGACCGAAGTTTACCGCTTTGGCAACGCGATTGTGGACGATTGGGAAGGCAAGGTGAATGCGTGGCCTCTGGATGAGGGCCTGATTGACTACGTTGACGCAAGCTATGGCGGCGCGACCGATGAAAACGCGGCCGCCGTCCTGAACGTGATCGCGAACCCCAGCTTTGCTTTGGGCGGCCAGACCGTGAACGCCGCTCAGATCACGCCTGCCTTGCTTGAGGAAACGCTGCAGGAGGCAGACGGGGTCGAGGCCAATGTCGCCACCGGCTATCACGCGATTGAATTTCTCCTGTGGGGGCAGGACCTGAATGGTCACGGGCCCGGCGCGGGCAACCGGCCCTGGACGGATTATGCGAGTGGCGCTGTCTGCACCGGCGGCAATTGCGACCGGCGGGGCGAATACCTGGATGCGGCCACCGATCTTTTGATCACTGATCTGGAATGGATCGTCGCCCAATGGGCGGATGGCGGTGACGCGCGCGCCGCAGTCATGGCAGACGAAGATGCCGGGATCGCGGCAATGCTAACCGGCATGGGGTCGCTCTCTTACGGGGAAACCGCCGGGGAACGGATGCGCCTTGGCGTGATGCTCAATGACCCCGAAGAAGAGCATTCCTGCTTTGCCGACAACACCCACAATGATCACTACTATAACGGCGTGGGCATTCAATCGATCTATCTGGGCAGCTACACCCGCACCAACGGCGAAGTGGTCGAAGGCGCGTCGCTTTCTGATCTGGTGTCTGCCGTTGATCCCGCGCTCGACATGGAAATGCAGATAAACCTCTCAAATGCTGTGCAGGCCTTGGGCCGCATCAAGACGGCGGCCGAGGCAGGCTTCACCTATGACATGATGCTCGAACGCGGCAATGCGGCCGGTGAGGCGCTGATCATGGGCGGTGTAAATGGCCTGATCACCCAGACACGGTCGATTGAACGTGTGGTGGCCGCCTTGGGCGCGCCCGAGATCGAAATCGAAGGGTCTGACAGCCTCGACAATCCTGAGGCTGTTTTCCAGTAAACCAACTGTCACAGGGTGGCGCGGCAATGTAAGACCGCGCCATCCGATCCCGAAGGTGGTAGCAAAGATCATGATCATGCCACGCCTGACTTTTACGGCTGTCTTCATGACGGGGCCTTTGTTTGCCATGTCTGGTCCGCTGGACGAACCTCATTTGAACATCGTGCCGCGCACTGCGGCTGAGGCGGCGCGCATTGCCGAGGTGACAGCGCACGCCACGCAGTTCGACAAGGCGCAACCCTTTGAGGCCAATTCCGCGGGCGCTGCCACGGTCCGCGCAATGTCCAACGCCAACGCCTTCTCTCAGCCGTCTGGCAATATCAGCTTTGAGGATGAACTGACCTTCAAGGTCGGCAACGGGCTGTTCAAAAAGCTTTGGGTGTCTTCGCCGTCCTCCACCTTGGCCTCTGACGGGTTGGGCCCGCTTTACAATGCGCGCTCTTGTCAGCGCTGCCATATCAAGGATGGGCGCGGTCACCCGCCGGAAGGGCCAGATGACAACGCGGTCTCGATGTTTTTGCGGGTGTCCATTCCCGGCGGGCCGGAGGATGGCATCGCTGAAATTGAGGGGTATCTCGCTACGTTGCCAGAGCCCAACTATGGCAAGCAGTTGCAAGATTTCGGGCTGGCGGGGCACCCGGCGGAATACAGCCTTGAGATCACCTATGAAGAGATTGAAGTCCCGCTTTCGGGTGGTGAAACGGCGAGCTTGCGCAAACCCACCTATCGCGCCGCCAATCTGGGCTACGGCCCGCTGCATCCCGATGCGATGCTCAGCCCGCGTGTCGCGCCTCAGATGATCGGTCTTGGTCTTCTAGAGGCGATCCCGGCGGCGGATATTTTGGCACTGGCCGATCCTGAGGATGCCGATGGTGATGGCATCTCGGGGCGCCCCAACATCGTCTGGTCGGTGGAATATGACCAACCCATGCTGGGCCGGTTTGGGCTCAAGGCGGGCCTGCCCACCGTGCGTCACCAATCCGCCTCTGCCTTTGCTGGTGACATCGGTATCTCAAGCCCGCTGATCCCGGATCCTTGGGGTGAATGCACCGAAAATCAAACGCAGTGCCGAACTGCCCCCCATGGTGATCGTGATGACCGCGAGTTTGAGGTTGATGATGAAGGCCTCGATCTGGTGACCTTCTACAGCCAAAACCTCGGCGTGCCTGCGCGACGCAACGTTGATGATCCGCAGGTTCTCCATGGCAAGGAAGTGTTTTACACCACCGGCTGCGTGGCCTGCCATCAGCCCGCCTTCGTCACCCACCGGCTAGAGGATCAGCCCGAGCAAAGCTTTCAGCTGATCTGGCCCTATACTGACATGCTGCTGCATGACATGGGGCCGGGGCTGGCGGATAATCGGCCGGAGGCGCGCGCCACGGGCCGTGAATGGCGCACGCCGCCGCTTTGGGGGATTGGCCTGACCGAAGAGGTGTCAGGCCATACCTATTTCCTGCATGACGGGCGTGCGCGCTCCTTGCTGGAAGCGATCCTCTGGCACGGAGGCGAGGCGCAATCGCAGCGCGATGCCGTGGTCGAGATGCCACCCGAAGATCGGGCCGCGCTGATTGCATTTCTGGAAAGTCTCTGATGCGCCTCATCCTTGCCGCCGCCTTTGCCTTATGCGCAACCCCACTCTGGGCACAGTCCCTGGATATCAAAGCGATTGTGACCGATCATATCCTGCCAGGGTATACACGGCTGGCAAGCGCCTCCTTGGATATGGCCACAGCTGCAGCCTCGGATTGTGACCCCGAAAGCGCCTCTCTCGTCGCCGCCTACCATGAGGCCTTTGACGCGTGGGTGCGTGTCAGTCACTTGCGCTTTGGCCCCTCTGAACAAAATGATCGCGCCTTTGCCTTGGCGTTTTGGCCGGATCCCCGCGGCTCAACACCCAAAACGCTTGCCACGCTTATGCGCGATGAAGACCCGGTCGTGAATGATCCGGCTGAGTTTGCCACCGTGTCCGTCGCCGCCCGTGGGTTCTACGCGATGGAGTTTCTGCTCTTTGACGCGCAGTTCACCGGGGCGGACAACACCACCTATCGCTGCGCCCTCGTAAGGACCGTCGCCAATGATATTGCGTCCAACGCCGCGGCTATCCTCAGTGATTGGGAAAACGGTTATGGCGAATTGATGTCGCAGCCGGGCAATGACACCTACAGAACCGATGCTGAAGCGGCGCAGCAGGTCTTTACGGCGGTCTCCACGGGGTTGGAGTTTACCTCCGATGTGCGCGTGGCCCGCCCTATGGGCACGTTTGAACGCCCCCGCCCCAACCGGGCTGAGGCGCGCCGTTCTGGTCGATCCTTGCGCCACGTCATTTTGTCGTTGGAGGCCACGCGCCACCTGACAGAGCTTTTGACCGATGCCGATCCTGCTGTGATGGAGGCATTTGAAGCCGCCCTGTCGCGCGCCAACTCTCTTGATGATCCGGTTTTTGCCGGCGTGGTCGAACCACAAGGGCGCTTCGCCGTTGAGGCTCTCAAAACCGATATTGACGCGCTGCGAAAGCTGTTGGCCGAAGAAGTTGGCCCCAGCCTTGGGGTCGCCGCCGGTTTCAACTCTCTGGATGGCGATTGATGGCAAACCGGCGCTCCTTTTTGGCGGGCATGCTGGCGGCGAGTCTGACGCCCAAGACCACCTGGGCGGATGTCGGAGGGCCTGCCTTTCTGTCGGCGGGCAAACGCCCGGACGGTACATTCCTTCTCTGCGGTCTGACGGCAGAGGGCGAGATCACGTTCAAACTGCCCCTTCCCGCGCGCGGTCACGCCGCCGCCGCGCATCCCGAACGGGCCCAGGCGGTGGCCTTCGCCCGCAGACCGGGCACCTTCGCCATCGTGATTGATTGCCTGACCGGCACCGAAGAGGCCCGGTTGACCCCGCCGGAAGGGCGCCATTTTTACGGCCACGGCACGTTTTCTGCCGATGGAACGCTGCTTTTCACCACCGAGAATGATTTTGACGCCGCCCGCGGCATGGTCGGCGTCTGGGATGTAACCCGCGGCTATCGCCGGGTGGCAGAGTTCCCTTCCGGCGGTGTCGGACCTCATGACATGAAACTGATGCCGGATGGGGCGACGCTCGTGGTCGCCAATGGCGGGATTGAGACCCATCCAGAAACCGGCCGGGCAAAGCTCAATATCCCAACCATGCGTCCCAATCTCAGCTATCTGCGCCTTGACGGGTCGCTCTTGTCGGTTCTGGAGCTGGATGCGGCGCATCGCAAAAACTCGATCCGCCATCTGGCTGTCGCGAAAACGGGCGCGGTGGCCTTTGCAATGCAATGGCAAGGCGACCTTTATGAGGACTTGCCTTTGCTCGGGATCCACACTGCAAGCACCGGCGCGCTTGAGCTGATCGAGGACGCCTCCGTGCGCCGGATGGAGGGCTATCTGGGCAGCGTCGCGATGACGGATGATGGCGCAAGGGTCGCAACCACGTCCCCTCGCAGCGGGCTTTTGCAAGTCTTTGAACGGGGCCGCATGACGGACGAGGTTTCGAAACGGGATGTCTGCGGTGTCGCGGCCATGGGGCATGGGTTTGTCAGCACCACAGGCACCGGTCACGTCACATCTGCGCGCGGCACGCACACGCGGCATGCCCTGGCCTGGGACAATCACCTCGTGTCACTGTAGTTTGTGTTTTAGGCCGGTTGCGGCTCTTCGCGGAACCTGCGGCGCGCGTAAAACAGGCTCACCCCACCGCATAGCAGCACGATCAAGTCCATTAGCCAGATGTCATGCCCGCCATAGTAAATCGCCTCACCCAGCGATAGCCCACCCATCTGCAACCGCACCAGCGGCAACAACAGCAAGGACACGCCCAGGATGGTGGCAAAGCGCCGGTTCTGCCAGGCAATGGTCTTGGAGGCCCATAGGATCGACAGCAACGCACAGACCAGCATCGCCAGCACAAAAGCCCGCGCGGTCCAGGCCACCATGTCGCCGCTCAGCTTGGTCAGAAAATACCCATAGCAGCACGCCACCATCGCAATCGGCACGGCCCAGGCCACATAGACAAATGCCCGATAGCCCACGACCCACACGGGATCATCCTCGCGCCGGCGCGCCCAAAGCTGCACGCCAGAGACGATCGTAAACGTCATTGCGGCACCCAAAGCCACCCAGATGATCTTGGACGTCAGACCGGCAAAATTCCCGAAATGCAGCGGTGCCGTCAGTTCTGCCAAAGTGGCGCCTGCGGAACCTCCCGTTCCAACCACATGGGTCCGACCCAGAAAGGCGCCACTCGGCCCAGAAAACGCAAGCGTCATGCCCCTCAGGTTACCACCGGATGCGCTGTGAAACGTCTCAACAAGCGCATCGGCGCGGGCAGCATTGTGAATCTCTATCGCTGCAGCAGGGTTTCCACCAATTGCATTGGCCTGTTTCAGGATTTCATCGATGCTGGTGATTTTGGCCGGCGTGGTGTCCACCTCGATGTGTTTTGCGGTCACCGCCTCAAGCGCGGCGTCTTGATCTCCGCCAAAGGCCACCATCGCCACGACCGGCAGGCCAAGTGCCACGGCAAAACTCAAAAACGCCCCGGTAAAGGACAAGAGCAACGCAAAGGGCAGGGACCAGACCCCAGCCAGATTGTGCCGGTCCCGGACTGATACAACCCGCCCGCCAGGCCGTTCGGTTACAAAGAGATCTCGGATGATATTGCGATGGATCAGGATGCCCGTAATGGCTGAGATCAGCATCACCACGCCCAATGTCCCAGTCAGGTAAAGCCCCCACCGACCGGGAACATGCAGCCGCACGTGCAAATCGACAAGGAACCGCGCCAGGGCCGCGCCTGGGTTCTCTCCGAACAGATCTTCCTGATAACCTGCCTCAGCGCGCAGCAAAGAACCGCTGTCAGGATCCATCAAGTACTGCCGCCCAAAAACGCCCGCGCGCGCTTCAGGCCCCGCCTGCGTGGATCCGAAGAAAAAGCGCAGCGTGTCATCGGGTCCCGCGCTGATACTCACCACCTCTTTCAGCTCATTGGGAACTTGCGCATCAAGACGCTGGTACATCCTGTCAATCGGCTTGGTGAACAATTCATCGGTGTGCACTTCGCTTTCGGCCCAATGATTGATTTCATTGTCCAAAACAACAACCGTCCCGGTCAGCATGACGGTGTAGAGCAGCATCGACAGCAAAATGGCAATCCAGCCATGCAGCTTGACCAATCGTTTGGTTTGTTCCGCGATCAAAGCCATGGTCACCTACACCACAAATGACAGGGCGATAATGGTCAAACACAAGGCCAGCAATCCACCATAGATCATTGCCAGTTTGCGAATGTGCAAGCTGCTGACTGGCAGGATAATCAAGGTTGCCCAAATCAACGGAAATGCGAGGACCGGAAACACCAGATGATTCACACCGCCAGCACCTTCGGGCAAGATCATCGGAAAGCTGGCCATCACCAGAATGGAAATGATGAGTGCGCCCGGCAGGGCCAACACCCACCGCCACATGCGCTCCACGTCGATGGAATTAGGACGTTTTAATCCTGGCAAAGCAAAGACCTCATGTGCATCGAGTCCGAGTTGGCTGAGCATGGTCTGCTTTGGCTACTGAGCTTTGGTTGCCACCTTGTTCCGGGCATGGCAACCAAATTTGTTGGGGTGGCGCTGATTTGAAGCGGCTCCCGGTGCTGAGGCATCATGTGCGTCATCCCAGGCGCTTTCGCTATTGAATTTTCCGATGAATTATGGAGATTCAAAGGCGCTGCGTTCCCAGCTGAGCTTGTTCTCGCGCCAGGTCATTGCGCTCAACACTCATACGGAAAGCACAGGTTTATGCTGTTACTCCTGAGATTGATGATTGATCCGCGCGTAGGGCGTCCGTGCTGCACTCGCGGTTGCGGGTCGAAATCCGCTCATGTTTCGCTGCCTGAGGGACACTGAAAATGCTGGTTTGGGGCGCTATCATATGGTCCGTGATTGCTATTCTCTGGTTGGCCCAGATCAACCCGAAGCGGCGGCGCGTTTTCGGATTTGAGCCACTTCCAGGCCCGCCAGCCGCATGGCCGGGCTGGGTGTTGTGCGGCCTGCCCGGGCTTGTCTTGCTGTTGGTCGGAACCAATGCCGATCTGGTAAACTGGATGGGCGCGGTCTGTGCTTTCGGCTGGATGATTGTAGCCGTAACACCAGCCGGGGCAGCGCGCGCCGTGGCGTGGCTGGACAATGCGGGCAAAGCGTTCGAAGCGCACATGCAATCGCGACTTAAGTGATAGATATGGGGCTGGGTATGGGGATCGAAGACCTGATGCAATGCTGTCTTTTCGGGCGCATGGGTGAGGTGCCTGGCGTGCGATCTAGGATCACCCCATGATCGAGACACTGGATCTTCTGCAAAGGGCGTTAGACCTCGGCGGACCTGTCGTTCTGGTCCTGCTGGCCTTGTCGGTCATCGCTTTGACAACGATGCTTTACAAGGTGTGGCAGTTCGCCAGTTCTGGTGTCGGTCGCCATCGTGCCCTGCAACAGGCGATTGACGCGTGGGATATGGGCGATCGGGCCGTCGCATCCGAAGCTCTCTCCCAATCGACCAGTTACCTTGCCCCCTTGGTGGCCGAGGCCATGGCCGCAATTCACAAAGACACCACCCGGCTTGAGGCGGAGGCTGAGGCACGGTTTGCTTTGCTTGAACGTGGATTTCGCCTGTTGGACAGCATTGCACAAATCTCTCCGTTGCTCGGTCTCTTTGGGACAGTCCTGGGCATGATTGAGGCGTTTCAAGCGCTGCAAGAGGCGGGCGCGCAAGTCGATCCATCGCTTCTGGCCGGTGGCATCTGGGTGGCTCTGTTGACGACGGCCGTGGGCCTTGCTGTGGCGATGCCCACCTCTCTTGTCCATAGCTGGTTCGAAAGCCGCCTGGATGCAGAACGCGTGTTGGCGGAACGGGCGATCACCACAGTGCTGTATCCGCAAGGCCACCGCTCAAACCTTCGCTCTCGGGCCACGGAAGTCAAAGCGGAGCTGGGCCGTGCGTGAGGTCTGCCGCGTTTGGAGTTGTCGATGATTTCCGGCTCTAGAACTGTTTTGGTTGGCGCTCTTGTCATCGCTCTCGCGGCGCATGGGTTGGGCTTGCATGAGCTTTTTGGAGAAGAGATTGAGATTGAGGGCGCATCCGGTGGCGTTCAGGCCAGCCTCGGAAACAGCTTTGCCGATATGGCGGCGGGCACAGTGAGCGCAGAGGACACCACCGAAGTGACGCAGGCCGTCACAGCCCAAACCCCTACGGAAACCCCTGACGCCGAAGAGGTCACGGATCCGGTTGAGCCTCAGGACATCGTCGAAGATCTCGAACCGCCGGAGGAAACCCCGCAAGAGACAGTCACGGAAACTGATTTGTCGCAGATCGAGGAGTTGGTCGACGAGGTTGTCGAGGAGGAGGTCGTCGAGCAGGTGGAAACGGTCGTGCCCATTGCACCGATGGAGCCGATCGAAGTGCAACCAACCGACGTGCAACCCGTCGAGGTGGCGCAACCCGAACCCATTGAAACGCTTGAGGCAGTCGAAGAAAACACCTCTGCTGTCACGCGCTCCTTGCGGCCGCAAAGGCGCACGCCGGAATTTGAAAAACAGCATGAACCTCCGCCGCCAGAACCGCGCCAGCGGGTGGCACAGCCGCAACCTACACCGCAACCCAGAGGCAACGCAGCGCAGAACACCACAGCAGGAAGCGCCACAGGAACCCAACAGCAAACCAATACGCGCGCCAGTGGCACTGGCAATACTGCGCAAACCGGCAACGCCGCGGCGAGCAATTACCCCGGCCAGGTCATGCAGCGGCTTTCGCGCGTGTCGCGGCCCCGGGTTGGGACCAAGGGAACGGCAAGGATATCCTTTTCCGTAAGTTCAAGCGGTGGGTTGGCTGGGCTGTCAGTTTCCAAGAGCTCTGGATCTGCGCGCCTTGATCAGGCGGCCCTCTCAATGGTCCGCCGCGCCGCGCCGTTTCCGGCACCGCCGCCCGGCGCGCGGCGAAATTTTTCTATCAACATTCAGGGCCAATGAGACCTGTCTGGTGCGCCCGCGCCCGCGTGATCCTCATGATCAAGCGTGTTCGCGGTCCCGCTGGGGTGATATGGTTTCCTTGTGATCGGCCAAAGGCACGGTAAAGCGAAACGTGGTCCCGCGCGCATCTTGGCTGCTGATCGCTTGGATCTCTCCGCCCCAGGCTGCGATGTACTTAGCCACAAAGGCCAGGCCAAGCCCGCTCCCGGCGCCTTGATCTTGACTTCGCAGGCGTTCGAACGGCTCAAATACTCGGTTGTGAAAGCGCGGCGGTATGCCTGGGCCGTCGTCTCTGACATCAATAACGCACACCCCATCTTCTGCAGAGGCGCTCACAGACACTTCGCCTGTTTCGCGGTCATGATGTTTGACTGCATTTGAGATCAGATTGCGCAGCACCGTTTCAAAAGCGATGGGATTACACCGGATGGTTGGAGGAGCGGCCGGCAGATTGATCTTGAAACCGGCAGGCACGTTGGCCAACGCGAGGACCGATTGAAAGCGATCAACCGGATTGAAATCCTCTGGTTTGGCGCTTTGTTCCAAAGACGAGTACGCAAGGAGATCAGAAATCATTTTTTTCTGACGATTCAAAAGGAAATCGGTTCGTTCGAGATTGTCTAAAGTTTCCGTTTCCAGTGTCACACCCTGAGCATTGAGATCTTCACGCACAATCTCTAGGAGCTGGCCAACATTGCGCAGCGGCGCGACAAGATCATGTGCCGCGATGCTCGTAAAACTCTGAAGGCGCTTGTTCGCGTCGGACAAGTCCGCAGCAATCAACTCCATATTGCGTTTGGCCGAGGCAAGTTCAGTCACATCGGTTGAAATCACGACAACCTGCATATCCGGCAGCATATATGCGCGCCGCCTTAAAATGCGGCCGTTGTCCGTTGTCGAAAACAAGACCATCTCTTCGCCCATGCGAATTTTGTTGATTTGGTCTTGGGCGTGCTTTTTGGCCTCCTCGGGCGTGAGGGGGTCGTCAAAGGAACCGTTCTGCAGTGCGATCTCAATGAGGTTCTGAAAGTCCATTCCCGCTGTGACCATCGGAACCATGCGGGGAAAATACCTTTTGAAAGTATCATTCCAATAAATTGGCTTCAGATCTTTGTCGAAGATAATGAGGGACGAACCAGTGGTGTCGAGCGTGTTGGAGAACATCTCGGTTCGGGCATGAAGGCGCTTTGCGCGACGATAGACGCCGTAGTGTAGCCACGCCCAATAGGCCAACACCGCGACCACGAAACCCGACGCGAGCATCACTGCAAGGATTTCGCGACGGCTCACGGGGGCTGGGCGGGCTCCGAACCATTGGGCGCTTATTCTGGATTCTCTATCGGTCGACAGCGCGGTTGCAATGCTCGCATTCAAGTCCGAGCGCAAGGTTACGGCGTCATCCTGCGTCAGCAAAGCCAATGGAGAGACTTGAAGATCAATCTCGGAAACCGCAACCCGATGTGACAGGTTTGCGCTATTTGCCTGATACAACACGCTGTCAACTGATGCGACGATGGCATCCACCTCTCCCGACAACAACGGCAGCAAAAGGGACTGGCCGTTCGGGAAAGAAACGGGCGTGGCCCCTTCAATCTCTGACAAAAGCCGCCAACCAATCGATCCAGAAACCGCGCCCACACGCTGACCTTGCAAATCTGCGGTTGAGGCTGGCGTGGGAGATCCTTGTGCCACAATCACGCTGACTTTGATCGCACTGATCGGATCCGTGAACGTGCCGAATGCGCGGCGTTCCGGTGTGTCGACAAGCAGGCTGGTCATGTCGATCTCACCGCGCTCCAGCGCTTTGAATGTTTCATCAGGGTTCTGATACGGGGTGAAGGAAATCGTGTATCCCAGCGGCTCCAGCAACATGCGAATAACGTCGATAGAGTAACCCGCTGCCACCCCGGTTTGATCTATGTAGGAATATCCGGGAAACTGCGAAAAACCGACCCGCGCAACAGGGCGTTCCTCCTCGCTTTGCGCAGCATTGGGGTGCGTCAAACACGCAAGTGACGCCGCGCATATCCAAATCACCACAAAAACTGCACGCATAGATTTGATCACATCTGGCCGCTCACATCAGAGCGTGGGTGCCAGACATCCGTAAAAATACGATTACCGCTGGATACATACTATTTCTCCCTGCGGTACATTTATCGCACGCGCGCCGTTGCCATATGCGACCTTCGCATCGGTTTTACTTTCCGTCAAACGAAGAAGCCGATGGGTTGGCCTGACATGGATCAGGGCCAGACACGTTAGGCCGAAATCTTGTAACCGCCGTTATACTCGTCGCTCTTTCTTCGCACTTGGGAGTGTTCGACAATCCGTTCCCGTGCGAGGCCGCGAAACTCCTCAATAGAAGAGTAGCCTTTCCTCTCCAGGTAGTCCAGAAGATCAGTCTTCAACTCTTGAATGAGTTTGATGCCAACCCCGCCGCTTCCCTTCTCTTCCATCGCGGCGGTGCAAACCTGCAGGTTACCCGCACCGTGCACGATAAAATTGAACGCTTCACGAAATCCCCTGATACCGCCGATCCCGGAAACGGCTTGGTCCGGATAGGCCTTCGAAATATCTGACACGCGTTGCAAAGCCTGATGCAGAATGGCCAGCCCGCCGAGACCGCCCGAGGTGACAAGACCGTCGACCTCAACCTCGAACTTCATTGTTTCGGGATCCATCAACGGCAGCGATGGGAAGGTGTTGCAAAGTGAAATCGAAGCAGCCCCCGCATCATACGCGGCCCCTGCGGCATCCGTGAGCTTGGACGTAGCCGGTGTGAGTTTCACCCAGATGGGCACATCAACCGCGCTTTTCACTGCGCGCACGATCGACGTGATAATCTCTTCGTCATTGGCGATATGGGCGCCCATATCTTTGCGGTCCATATGCGGGCAGGACATGTTGAGCTCAATCGCATCGCACCCGACATTGACAACTTCGCGCGCCAGTTTTCGCCAATTCTCCATCTCTTCTTCGTTGCCTGCCCCAGCCATGATCGAGGCAATAACCATGCGGTCGGGATAAGTCGTCTTGATCTCTTCCAGATCAGGAAGCCACATATCCAAAGGTTGATCGGAGATAAGCTCCCAATTCCAGGATGAATGTGACACGGTATCGGCCCGCTTCATGCGCGATACATAGGGTTTTTGCTCACTCACGCGTTGATAGATCGTTTTGGGCCCGGCCACGTTTTCAACATGGTGCAGTCCAATCGTTTTGGTAACGACACCGCCCCACCCAGCCTCAAAAGCTTTGAGAATTTTGCGTTTGCTTTCTGTCGGCGGTGCAGAGGCAAGGATGAACGGATTTACGAAATCCAATCCGGTAAAACGTGTAGCAAGCGTGTGTGACATAGCGATCCCGTTAGCTTTGAACCCTGAGAGCGTCTGCTTGAAGGCCAAAAAAGTCAATATTTTCCTGAACCATGCCAAAGGGTCTCAACTCAAGCGTCAATCTTTTAGGCGTTTCACCTTCCCCTGTGCTGTCGCGCCCGCGCTGGCCCTGATGCCATTCTGCGCATCTTCAGACGCAAGCTCAGCGCGGCCCGCCTGGTAAAATGGGACAAAAATGTTGACCATTTGCGCAAGATCAGACCACCGTTACTCCAAGACTGGAATCGCGTGCCTCTCCTCAGGCAGACCAAGGAAGATGAACATATGGAACGCGGACAAAACCTTCGCATAGATCCCGACCGCCTTTGGGACAGCCTCATGGAAATGGCCAAGATCGGGCCTGGCGTTGCAGGCGGCAACAACCGCCAAACACTAACGGATGAGGATGCCGAGGGCCGCGCGCTGTTCAAGCGCTGGTGCGATGAGGCGGGGCTGTCGATGGGCGTAGATACAATGGGAAACATGTTTGCCACCCGCGCGGGCGCAGACCCCGATGCGCTGCCGGTTTACATGGGCTCACATCTGGATACACAGCCCACAGGCGGGAAATATGATGGCGTTCTGGGTGTGCTCGGCGCGTTGGAGGCGGTGCGGACATTGAATGATCTGGACGTCAAAACCAAGCATCCCATCGTGATCACCAACTGGACCAATGAAGAGGGCACGCGCTATGCCCCCGCCATGCTGTCCTCTGGCGTCTTCGCAGGCAAGCACACGCAGGATTTTGCGTATGAGCGCGTGGATGCCGACGGCAAAAAGTTCGGCGATGAGCTGAAGCGCATCGGCTGGGTCGGCGACGAAGAGGTCGGCGCGCGCAAAATGCACGCGATGTTTGAGCTGCATATCGAACAGGGCCCGATCCTGGAGGCGGAGAAAAAGGATATCGGCGTCGTCACCCACGGCCAGGGCCTGCGCTGGATCGAATGCACGATCACGGGCAAGGAAAGCCACACCGGTTCGACCCCCATGGCAATGCGCAAGAACGCGGGCCGTGGGCTGGCGCTGATCACCGAGCTGACGCACGAGATTGCCATGAAGAACCAACCCAACGCGGTGGGGGCCATCGGTCATGTCGACGTCTACCCTAACAGCCGCAACATCATTCCGGGCAAGGTGGTCTGCACGGTCGATATGCGCACGCATCTGCTGGACAAACTCAACGCCATGGTCGCCGAATTCATGGACCGCGCGCCTCAGCTTTGCGCCGAGATCGGCGTCGAGTTCGACTGTCATATCGTCGGCCAGTTCGACCCGCCTGCCTTTGACGAGGCTTGCGTGGGTGCCGTGCGCGACGCGGCGGTGGAGCTGGGCTATTCCCACATGGATATCGTCTCCGGCGCGGGGCATGATGCCTGCTGGATCAACGATGTCGCCCCTACAGCGATGATCATGTGCCCCTGCGTGGACGGTCTGAGCCATAACGAGGCCGAAGAGATCAGCAAGGAATGGGCGCAAGCGGGGACGGATGTGCTCCTCCACGCGGTGCTGAACACGGCGGAGATTGTGGAGTGAATGGGTATCGACTATATTGTTTGAAACGCCTTAGGAGACCATCATGGCGGGCGAAGTGTCCAACGAACTTATTCTGGAGCACCTTAAACAGATCCAGGGCACACTGGCGCTGCATACACAGTATCATCTTGAGACCAAGGAACGGCTCGGATTTCTGGAACAGCAGTACGCGAGCATATCTCGGCGTGTCGATAAGGTCGAAGAGCGTTTGGACCGGATTGAAAGACGCATTGACGTTATCTCAGCTGTTGTTCCAGGCGAGTAGTTTTTACAGTCACAACTTTTTGCGCGGGCCATTTTTGAAATGCTGCCAACCTTCCCAGCGAAGTGGTTGCTGTGAAGGGTAATTTTGCGCGACAAATCAAAGTGCCGAGAGCGGTCAGTACCTCTGCTGCTATAAAACCGGAGTTCTGCGACCAGGGAGCAAACTAATGACAAAAGTCATCAAAAACGGAACCGTCGTAACCCATGACCTGACCTACAAGGCGGACGTCTTGATTGACGGCGGCCAGATCATCGAGATCGGCCAAAACCTCAAAGGCGATGAAGAGCTCGACGCCACCGGTTGCTACGTCATGCCCGGCGGCATTGACCCTCACGTCCATCTCGAAATGCCTTTCATGGGCACATACTCCTCCGACAATTTCGAATCCGGCACGCGGGCGGCACTCGCCGGCGGCACCACGATGGTCGTGGATTTCTGCCTGCCCAACCAAGGTGAAAGCCTGCTCGACGCGATCAAGCGGTGGGATAACAAATCGACGCAGGCGAATTGTGATTACTCCTTCCACATGGCCGTCACCTGGTGGGGCGAGCAGGTCTTCAACGACATGAAAACCGTGGTGCAGGAGCGCGGGATCAACACGTTCAAACACTTCCTCGCCTACAAAGGCGCGTTGATGGTGAATGATGATGAGCTTTTTTCCAGCTTCAAACGCCTCTCAGAGCTGGGCGCGACGGCGATGGTGCATGCCGAGAACGGCGATATCGTGGCGGAGATGACGGCCAAGCTGCTCGCCGAAGGCAATACCGGCCCCGAGGCGCATGCCTATTCGCGGCCTTCACAGGTTGAAGGCGAGGCCACCAACCGCGCGATCATGATTGCCGATATGGCGGGCGTGCCGCTTTACGTGGTGCATGTCTCCTGTGAGGAGGCCCATGAGGCGATCCGGCGGGCGCGGCAGAACGGCAAACGCGTGTGGGGCGAGCCGCTCATCCAGCACCTCACTTTGGATGAAAGCGAGTATTTCCATGACGATTGGGACCATGCCGCGCGGCGCGTGATGTCGCCCCCGTTCCGCAACAAGAAGCATCAAGAGAGCCTTTGGGCAGGTCTGATGGCGGGGAGCCTGTCTTGCGTGGCCACCGATCATTGCGCCTTCACCACCGAACAGAAACGCTACGGCGTGGGCGACTTCTCCAAGATCCCCAATGGCACCGGCGGGCTGGAGGATCGTCTGCCCATGCTCTGGACCCATGGTGTCGCGACAGGTCGGCTCACCCCGAATGAATTCGTGGCCATGACCTCCACCAACATTGCCAAGATCCTGAATTGTTACCCCAAGAAAGGGGCCATTTTGGTGGGCGCGGATGCTGACCTCGTCGTCTGGGACCCAGAGAAAGAAAAGACAATCAAAGCCGACACGCAGCAGTCGGCCATCGACTACAATGTCTTTGAGGGCCACCACGTCAAAGGACTGCCGCGCTTCACCCTGACCCGTGGCCATGTCGCGATCCATGATGGTGAGGTGCGCACGCAGGAAGGGCACGGCAAATTCGTCAAACGCCCCGCCAATGGCACGGTGAACCAGGCATTGAGCCAATGGAAAGACCTCACCGCCCCGCAGCCCGTCACCCGCACAGGCATTCCGGCCACAGGGGTGTAAGGTACGATCCAAAAGACACGCGTAAGAGTGACCTCTGTTCCCGTGATATCCGCCAAAGGGCTTTCGCTGACGTTTGAAACCAACGATGGCCCGGTCCACGCGCTGAGCGATGTGTCGCTGGATATCAACAAGGGCGATTTCGTCTCCTTCATCGGGCCCTCGGGCTGCGGCAAAACCACGTTTCTGCGGGTCATGGCGGATCTGGAACAGCCCACGGGTGGAAAGATCACCGTGAACGGCACGTCGCCCAGAGAGGCCCGCCTCAACCGTGCCTACGGGTATGTCTTTCAGGCCGCCGGGCTTTACCCCTGGCGCACGATCGGCGGCAATATCCGCTTGCCGCTTGAGATCATGGGCTATGACAAGGCCAGCCAGGCCGAGCGCGTGTCGCGCGTGTTGGAGATGGTGGATCTGGCCGGGTTTGAAAAGAAATTCCCTTGGCAGCTCTCGGGTGGGATGCAGCAACGGGCCAGCATCGCGCGGGCCTTGGCCTTTGATGCTGATATCCTGCTGATGGACGAACCCTTTGGCGCGTTGGATGAGATCGTGCGCGATCACCTCAATGAGCAGTTGCTGGCGCTGTGGGCGAAGACGGAAAAGACCATCGGGTTCGTGACGCATTCCATCCCCGAGGCGGTGTTTCTGTCCACCAAGATCGTGGTGATGTCGCCGCGCCCCGGGCGGGTGACGGACGTGATCGAAAGCCCTCTGCCGGCTGAGCGCCCTTTGGAAATCCGGGATACGCCGGAGTTTCTAGAGGTCGCACAGCGCGTCCGCGAAGGGCTGCGCGCCGGGCATAGCTATGACTAACGCGCGGCTATACCTCTTTGAAAGACCCGCCCCGGAGTTGATCCGGGGCCTCGTTGATTTAAAAACCGGAGGCCCTCCCGGCTCAAGGCCGGGACAGGCTCTTGCATCACGTCCGGGGCGGGTGTCGCGTGATGCGTAGTTTGCTCCCCATTCTGACGGTTCTGCTGGCGCTTCTGGCCATATGGTGGCTCGCTGTGGCGCCCATGAACGTGCGCCCTGCGCTGGATGTCGCGGAACGCGCCGGGGCGGAGATTGTCCCGCCGAGCACGGTGGAGCGGCGCGATATATCTGTCTGGCGGCTCATGGCCAACAATTCGGAACATGTGGCACTTGGATACGCTCTAGACCGTCCGCGTCTGCCGACACCCACACAGGTCGGGCAGGAGATCTGGAAAACCACGGGCGCGATGGTGCTGCGCGGGCGGGCGTGGTCCAAAAGATCCTTGATTTACCACGGATGGATCACCTTGCAGTCGACCTTCTGGGGGTTTCTGCTCGGCACCTCGCTTGGCATCTTGGGCGCGGTCGCCATCGTCTATAGCCGCGTGGTGGATATGAGCCTGCTGCCCTGGGCCATCATCAGTCAGACCATTCCCATCGTGGCGCTTGCGCCGATGATCATCGTTCTGTCCAACCAGGTGGGCATTGACGGGCGCACCTTCCCCAAGGCGATCATCTCGGCCTATCTGTGCTATTTTCCTGTGCTGGTCTCCATGGTCAAAGGGCTACGCTCACCCATGCCATCTGAGCTGGACCTGCTCAAAACCTATAGCGCGGGCGGCTTCCAAAGTTTTCTCAAACTGCGCTTGCCGGCCAGCGTGCCGTACCTGTTCACCGCGTTGAAAGTGGGCATTGCGGCCGCGCTTGTGGGCACCATCGTGGGGGAGCTTCCCACCGGCGCGATCAGCGGACTGGGCGCGCGGATCCTGATTGGGGATCAGTTTGGCACACCGCTTGCCATTTGGTCAGCACTCTTCTGCGCCGCAGTACTCGCAGGCGCGCTTGTGACGCTATTGGACATCGCACAGCGCATCACGCTCAAGCGGATGGGGTTCAAAGCATGACCTGGATCATCGGTGCATTGGTGTTCTGGGGGGCGGCGTGGCTGCTCAATATCCGCTTGGCCAACTCCCGCATCGCGGGCCACCGGGCCGTGAGGATCGCGGTGCCGCTCCTCTTCGGTCTGACCATCCTCGTGCTGTGGGAGGGGTTTGTCCGTGGCCTCGATATCAGTCAGGTCATCCTGCCCGCGCCAAGCCAGATCATGAGCGTCTTTGCGGCTTCAACAGACATCCTCTGGATCGATTTCGTTCAAACCGTGGTCAAAGGTGCGTTGCGCGGGTTTGTCATTGGCGCGCTGGCGGCCTTCGCCGTGGCCATCGTGATTGACCGCAGCCCGTTCCTGACCCAAGGGCTTTTGCCCATCGGCAATTTCGTGGCGGCGCTGCCGATCGTGGGCATCGCGCCGATCCTGGTGAATTGGTTCGGGTTTGATTGGCAATCCAAGGCGGCGGTCGTGGTGGTGATGGTGTTCTTCCCGATCCTTGTGAACACGGTGCAAGGCCTGCGCGAAACCGACAAGATGCAGCGCGATCTGATGGAGACCTATGCCGCCAGCTATGGCCAAACTTTAATCAAACTGCGGCTGCCGGCGGCCCTGCCGTTCATTTTCAATGGTCTTAAGATCGCCACGACCCTAGCCTTGATTGGGGCGATCGTGGCCGAGTACTTTGGCTCACCTACACGTGGCATGGGGTTTCGTATCTCCACTGGTGTGGGTAGTCTGGCGATTGATCTGGTGTGGGCCGAGATTTTTGTCTCCGCGCTTGTGGGGAGCGCGCTTTATGGTCTGGTCGCCTGGATAGAAAAACGGATGACCTTTTGGCATCCATCACAAAGAGGCTGAGCTCAGTAAACTCAAAACACAGTTTGTAACCGAAGAGGAAGTGCAATGAATCTGATCAAAACGACACTGGGCGCGGGGGCGCTCTCGCTAATGGCTGGTGGCGCGATAGCTGCCGATGATGTCACGCTGCAGCTGAAATGGGTCACGCAGGCCCAGTTTGCGGGCTACTACGTGGCGCTCGAAAACGGCTACTATTCCGATGAAGACCTCAACGTGACGATCAAGCCCGGTGGACCCGATATCGCTCCGACCCAGGTCCTAGCGGGCGGCGGGGCGGATGTGACCGTGGATTGGATGCCATCCGCCTTGGCCGCGCGTGAAAAGGGCCTGCCCATGGTCAATATCGCACAGCCGTTCAAGTCGTCTGGTATGATGTTGACCTGCCGCAAGGACGCTGGCGTTGCCACAACGGATGATTTCGCTGGCAAAACGCTGGGCGTCTGGTTCTTTGGCAACGAATTCCCGTTCCTGAGCTGGATGTCACAGCTGGGCGTCAGCACCGATGGCGGTGAGGACGGTGTCGAAGTGCTCAAGCAGGGCTTCAACGTCGATCCGATCTTGAACGGGCAGGCGGCGTGCGTGTCCACGATGACCTACAATGAATACTGGCAGATCATCGACGCAGGTTTGACCCCGGATGATCTGGTGCTCTTCAAATATGAAGATCAGGGCGTTGCGACCTTGGAGGACGGCCTTTACGTGTTGGAAGAGAACCTCGAAGATCCGGCCTTTCAAGACAAGATGGTGCGCTTCGTGCGGGCCTCTATGAAAGGCTGGAAATGGGCCGAGGAGAACCCTGAGGACGCCGCGATGATCGTGCTCGACTACGATGAAACCGGCGCCCAGACGGAGGCGCATCAGGTTCGCATGATGGGTGAGGTGGCCAAGCTGACCGCGGGCTCCAACGGCGCCCTCGTTGAGGCGGATTTCCAGCGCACGGTCGACAGCCTGCTGGCCGGTGGGTCTGATCCCGTGATCACCAAGCAGCCCGAAGGCGCGTGGACCCACGTTATCACAGATGCGGCTTTGAACTGATCAAACCACCGCCCCGGGGGCGTCATCCCTCCGGGGCAGCCGCGCGCTTTGGCTCACTTTGATTTCCAAAACACTTTTGAGTGCCCTGTTTGGGCAATCGTGGTGAACCCGTTGCGCGTGTAAAAGGGCTCTGGGTCTGCCCAAGGTTCCTGCGTTTTGAAAAGAGCACTGTTGACGGCGATCACGCTGGCATACGGCGGGTCCATCACGTCAAACACATGCTGCAACATCGCGCTTCCAACGCCTTGCAAACGGGCCCTACGGGAGACGTAGATATGCGTCAGTTTCAAGATATCCTGGGCAAAGCGAAGCGTGTAGTAAAACCCCAAAGCGCCCTGACTGTCCCACACGGACCAGGCCGGGCAGGTCGCTGCACTTCGTAGGATACCCTCCTTGTGAAGCGGTCGCCCGGAATAGCTTTCGAACATGTCGGAAAGATGGTCGATCGTCTCCGCATCGATCTTTCTGAAGTCATGGGCCATTGTCTACGTTGTCCTATCGGCCGGAAGCGGAGGCATCCCATGTGACCTTCTTGATAGCATCGGTCGATGTCTGACCCTTTGGAAAGGACGCCGATGCCGAATTCACATCCTGTGTTGCCCCCAACGGCGTGCCTGTTTCATCGTGGATGGTAAAGTAATTCGTCGCCGTCGCGGTGCCGTAGGCAGACGCGTCCACAGGGTAAATCATGCGCCGAAACCCGTCCAAGAGTGCGTGCTGATCGAGGACAAGAATACCATCCACCGCGCCATCCGCCCCTTCGATGTAATCGATCAGAACGGCGGCATGGGTTGTCATGTTGCCCGGCGCGCCGACCCCGACACCACCGTCATAAAGCAGGCTGTCCCCGCCATCGCGATCCAGAAAGGTGGCAATGGGTGTTCCCAGCGGGAACCGTTTTGACAAAACTGGCTCACCGCGCCGCCAACACTGCACGCTTCGGAAATCCTCAACTGCCAATTTCGCCAAGGCCACGCATTGCAGATTGGCCATCCGCCCTTTGTTCGCGCGCAACCGCGCGGCAAGCTGACGCTCTGCCTGGCTTTGCGGCAAATGATGCACCCGTTTGTCGACTGGCCCAACGTGACCCATGCGTTACCCCTTTCCTGCGTGCCGTGGCCGGAAGAACGCTTTCCATAGTTTGACAAGATCATTCCCATTTGCGCCCGACGTCGGTTTTCTATCGGCGGCTTGGGTATGGGCTGTTGTCAGTAGCTGTAGGGCCGTGTGCTGCATCAGCGCCAACCCCGCCTCATTGACACGTGCCTGATCCTTTTCATTACAGTTGGGTCGCGGTTTTCGACCTTCCTGCGCGCCATGCGTGACGTAATGCAGAAACGGATCCATGCCTTGGTCCGCCACATCGGGGTTGGTCGCCAGATACCACTCTCGATCAAAAAGGCCGCTCTGCTCTATTGAGTGTCGCCAATTCTCCGCGCCGGCATCGCTGGACACGAGCCCCGGAGCAGACAAAATGCAGCGGCTGAGCATCTCAACCTGGCGTTCGGCCAGTCGCAGCGCGGCTGATTGATCCTGTAGCATGTCCCTTTGGCGCACCTGCGCGTATTCCAAACCTTGCTGTGCTTCCCAATTCGTATCAACCTCGACAGCGAGCTTTTCTAGATGTGCGACCAAAGCCTCTGTGTCCTCTGCCTCAACCGGCTGGTCCATTGCGCTTTTGTACAAGTCTTCCAACTGCGTCACAGCCGCCTCTAGCGTATAGCGCGACCTGACTTTTGCTGTGAGCCTTTCAATGTCTTTAGGGTTCCAAGCCTCCAGCTGTTTGGAAAGCCAAGCGGCTGTTACACGCTCCGCACCGCTAAAGAACCTCGGGCTGAAGTTCTGCCCCGCCCAATCATCAAACGTCTTATGCGTGACAAGATGCCCGGCCAGGCGCGGCGTGATCGGAATGACAGCGCAGCCGCAGGCCATCGCCTCAACCGCACTGCGCCCAATGGCAAAAACCACGTCATAATCCGGGAGGATCAATTCAGGGTTTGTCTTGAGGTTTCCATAGGCTGCGCCAATCTTGTCCAGAGAGAGCCCATTGGCCTCACAGGCCTCTTCAAGCGCCTTAACTTCCTCGGATTGAAACTTTTGCCCAAAAAGAAGCGCTGTGCGCGCGCCGTCCGTGTCTCGGGTACCCACGCGGCTAAAGCGCTGGGTGTCGGCGTAGTTGGGCACAATCGAGATTTGCTCTGACGGGATATTTTGCTTGGTCGCAAGATAGGCCGCCATCTTATCAGACGTGGCCACATAGGCATGTATCCGGGGGTGCAAAGGGGCTTGTTCCACCCATGGCCGTGTGCCGTGGCAAGCGTAAACCAAAGGAACATCCGCAAAGGCGATCAAAGCCACCGTGGCTGGCAATTGATGATGCCCATGGATCACATCTGGTCGCCAGGGAACCGCGTCAATCCTGCTGTAGGTCGCAATCCTGTTTGACGCCAGAAGATCGCAGACTTTCCCCGGCCTCGGGCAGTAAACGCACACGTCATGACCGCGGCCCTTTAGGGCGCAGGCCAACTCCAAAGTGATCAGTTCGGTGCCGCCAAACCCCTCCAGTTTTCTTTGCGTCAGCAAAATCTTCATGTTGGCGCACTGATCCCCAAAACAGTAGCAGAACCTGATGGTTAACATGTTAGGCCCATTGCCTCAATCTGAACGCGCCGTGCTTGCCCGCCAACGCGGCAGAAACGGGTTATCACGTGTCATCACGTCGTATAGGGTTCCGTGAAAGATATGCCCCATGTGCCAAGGCAACCTGCTCTGTAATGTCCAACTCCCTCTCCGGCTCATCTCAATTTCGCTTGTCTGCTGATGGCGACAGGGCCGTGGCCTTGGACGGAGCAGACATTCATTACCGGGGGGACAGTGGCTGCGACTATGGCCGCCTCGCCACCAAATCCAAGGAACCTTTTGCTGCCATCATTCTGCACCACAACCCGCCATATCGCTCATGCGCATGGTTGATCGATTACCAGATCAAAGGCGACGCGGCGCGCGGCGGGCATTTCGGATATCATTTCTATGTGGAGGGCGATGGCGGCGTATTTCAGGGCGCGCCTTTGACCGTGCGCACCAACCACGTCAAAGGCCTGGGATACCGCGTCCGAACGGATGTCGGGCGAATGGCCCAAAATAGCAATTCCATCGGCATCACATGCGTTGGGGCCGAAACGGCGCAAGGTTCTGCGCCGACCGCTGCACAGCAAACCATCACAATCGCGCTTGTGACGGGGCTTTGCAGAGCCTTTGAAATCCCCTTTGGTAACGTGTTCGGCCATGGCGAGATTCAGTCTGACCGGCATCCAACCGAAGGCGCTTTGATGGCGCAGATGATACGCACCGGCATGCCATCAAATCCGCGGAACGCCGCACCCTAAAAGGCCTTGCATGTTGCACGGCTGACTTGGCGTGTGTCTTCGACCCTCGATCACAGCTGCCTTGACCCGATGGCGCGATCATGCTGCACTGCAGCAATTCTACCCTAGGAGACATTACAATGACGATGCGAATAACCGCGCCATTCGGCGGCGCAGTGACACAGGCGTTTGATATCTGGTCAAACTGGTTCGAGAATGTGGGGCAATTGGGCTTTATCAACATCGATCTTGGCCGCACGGAAAAACCGGAGCTTGAGCGGCAGATCCTGCGCGAAGTCGGCAGCTACGGCCGCCAGATTGGGCGCATATCCGAGGCGCTCGACGTGTTGATCGATCAAGCCAAGCTCGATCAGTCCAAGCTGAGCGCTGCACAAGTTACCGCTCTGCACACGTTTCAAGAGATGGTGCAAGACGTGAAGCGCTGCAAAGAGCGCTGACCCCTCACGGCGCGGTGCTATGATACCGACCAATCGCACGGCCCTGACCGCGCGGCGCTGACTTGTGACTGGCAAAGTAATCCCGAACAAAGCTTTGCCCTGCTGTAAGCGCAAAGTAATCGTAGTCGCGCGGCCGATCGAACGCTTGGATATACTGCAGATGCGTGTCGAAAAAGCTGCGCCTGAGCGCCCTATAGGTTTTGGGCCTGAGATTATGGCGATACCGGACCGGCACGATCTTGGGCCAGATTTGCCGATCAGGGGCGACCCCGCTGGCCTTCACCGGATCGAAAAGCGCAAAGATATAGCGATCCGCCTGCGCCGAGAGGTCAAACCACGCAACCCGATCTTGCCCTGCCAGCCTTTGCATATCCCGCCGCTGTCGCCAGGCGTCTGGCAGCAGTGTCATATTGATTAAAAACGCCCCAACCGTCACCAGGCTAAGCTGCGGGGCGGCCTGAGGCCACTCCTCTGACGCCAGTACATCCGAGACCGCAGACAGCGCCAAATTTGCCCCAAAAGAATGGCCAATCACGACAACTTCGTCATAGTCATGGTTTACCGCGCCAATGATCTTGTCTTTGAAGGTCTTGATACGTGCCTCCGTCTCCGCGCTATAGGCCCCGTAGTGCCCCACGCAAAAGCCGTAAAGGTGTAATGAGTAAGACGTCATGAAAAACCCACGGGTGCGGGCCATCATCCAGAATGCCGTGAAAAAGACCGACACCGCGAACGCCCATTTGCCCCACGGTGCGACGAGTTCATGGCTCAGACCGTACCCCCACCATGCCAAGAGGCTCGCCAAAAGCACCTGAGCCATCACCACAAGATAGGGGATCAGAAATGCGATGGCCTTGAAGCTGTCCAAGCGGATGAGCGCGCTCAATGTCCCTGTGCTGAGCAAGATCCAAAAGCTGCGCCAGGCAGATGCCAAAGTGGCGATCAAACCACCCTTCATCACGTCCCTGACCAAATCGCCCCACTCAAGCGCCTCAAAGTCCGTGACGGTGACAGGCCACCCGTCCTTCTGCCATGTGGTTGACCAGGTGGTGTCAACGGGACCACCCTGATGACGATGTGAAACTGTCAGCTTGTAGTCGACAAAAGGCGATTGTTTTTCGTTTTCGGCGACATAGCGTTCCCGATAGGTCTGTGCATCGCGTGGATCAAAGCCATGAATGAACAAGACTTTCCGCCGCAGAACCCGCCGTTTCTCGGCGCTCACACGCGTCATGTCACTTCCTGGATTATCGCGGTACATCGCATTTTGCTTGGCACTCAGACTGGTAACAAAAACATACTCTGACATGAAATTAAGGATTTCAAAGGGCAACCGCCGGTCAAAAACGCGCCGAAATTGGGCGGGTTTACCCGCGCTTCGGCGGTTCTGTAACTTCAATCTGCCAAGCATCTGTGACTGCCCTGCGTCGCGCGTGTGAGGAAGAGGCCGCGACTTGGCCACCACCTTTGGTCCGTTTACGCGCTTCGAGCAAGCAACAGCGATTCATGCTATCACAAGTGATGCCGTCTGCGCACGATGAGCGCAGCGACAGGCCCGTTGCATGGCAAGGCGCGCGTCTCAAATCCGTCTTGGCCGTCTAGAAACAAGTCGATCGCATCCAAAGGCAGGAAGCGCCCAGACCCGCGCAAGGACAGCGCCAATGTCATCGCTCGGCTCTTGATGCTGAGTGATGATTTTCGTGCGCAAAACGCGAGGCAAAGCAGGCCCCCAGGGCGCACCATGCGACAAAGCTCACTCAGCGATTGCTCAAGGTTCGTCGCGGTCTCCAATGCCCAGGCACAGGTGACAATGTCGAACTGACGACTTTGAAAGGGCAGCCGTTCAAGCCGGCCCTGCACGCGTTCGGCGGGGATATCTTCGCAACGCGTCAGCATCGCATCGGAAGGATCAAGAAGGGTGATCTGAGGGCTTGCGTGGTTTTCAGCGAGAAGGCGCCGCGCAAACGCTCCGGTGCCGCAGCCTGCGTCCAGAAGTTTCGTCTCGGGCGTTGCTACGGCTCGAACTGTGGCCTCAAGTGCGGCTTGTGCTTCGCCGCCGGCATGCCTCAGCCAACGCCGATGTAAACGGTCATAGTCGGGCGCAAGCTGATCATAGAAACCGGCCAAATCCGGGTATGAGACGACCAGTGTCATGTGAAGCACTCTCCAAAGTGTGTAAGCTCATTTGCCCCGCATTTAGATGTGCATTCGTAAATAGTGAATTGCGATATTTTCTACATTTGATATACGCCAGCGCATAGCTTTGCGCGGATCCCATTGGTTCAGATCTATGGTCCAAACGCCTGTCCGGGGTTTGGCGGACGAGGTCCGCGCCAATTGGCGCAGGCGATGCCAGATGGTCGGCTCCGAACCGCAAGTCTCGCTCAGCCTGCCTCCTTCTCAGCTATGAAACCCACCGCCGTTGATGTGTCCCAAGGTAACGTCAAAGGCGGCATATGCTCGGACAGTCGCGGGTCGGAAATTTGCGCGGCTATCTCGTATGGCCCACCTTCTCTGCGCCGCGCGCATCTGATTGGATCGCGCAGGACAGTCTCCTCAATCACATGTCGCTTTTGTGGGCTTTTTTCGCATAGCGACAGGTCTTGTCCGTTGGGTTTTACGAGGCGTTTTTCCGTCGTGGCAAAGGCCAGCAGAACACCGGCGCCCGCGCGGGCGAGCCTGCGGGCGAGATGGGGGGCGATGAGGCCGACGAAACCCATGGGGCCGACCATGGACACCGCACTTGCGGCCAGTGCAACAGACAATGTGATCAAGAAGGCTCTGTCGCGCTGCACGGTTGCACCAAGCGCTGTGGCAATCTCCGGCCCTGTCCGCAAAGCGGCCATCGGCCCGGCAAGCGCCACAGCCGCCGCCGTGAGCGCGACCACAAAGGTCAGGATCACAAGGCGCAGCTTGGGCACATCAACGCCCCGCACCCACCGCCACAGCCGTCAGAGCACGCGGCAGGCGCAGATCGTGGATGACAACGTGGTCAAGCACCCTGTCGTCATAGCTTAGGAATGCGTCTGCGACAGCGAGGAACGGAATGGTTTTTGCGCCCAAGGACACGTGCCAAAGGAACGCCTGCACAAGTGCCGCAAGGGCAAAGAGCCCCGACCCGGCGCGCAGAGCACTCATCCGGCACCACCTGAGGCACGCAGACAGGGCGGCCGCTTTCGGGATCAGTTAGCACTTTTGCGGCCAGATCAAACACCGTTGCGAGGTTGGCTTTGGTAAAGACCTTTTGCACCTGCCTTTCTGCGGCAATGCCCCCTGCACGCATCATCACCCGTAGGTCGGCAAAAGCCGCCGCCACGTTAAGTTCATGCATAACTATGATAAGCGTTCGGCCTTCTTCATGCGCAATCCGGCGCAGCAGGGTCATAAGATCAACCTGCACCTTGAGATCCAGAAAGGTTGTGGGTTCATCGAGCAGCAGGATGGGCGTGTCCTGCGCCAGCACCATCGCAATCCAGACCCGCTGACGCTGCCCACCTGACAGGCGCTCAACCGGTCGGTCGGCAAATTCCGTGACCGACGTCTGATCCATCGCCTGTGCCACCGCCGTTTCATCCTCGGGCGACCCTTGGCGTACGAGGCATTGATTGGGAAAGCGCCCTTGGGCCACCAACTCCCGAACGCGCAAACCCTGAAACGCAACAGGCTCTTGCGGTAAGAGCGCCATGCGCTTGGCCACCTTTTTGCTGGGTGAGCCGTGAACGGGATGACCTCGCACCATCACGCGCCCCGTCTGCACAGGCAGAACACGCGCCATGGTCTTAAGCAGCGTTGATTTCCCACAGCCATTGGGCCCGATGATGACCGTGATGGCGGATTTGGGAAAGGACAGGGAGACATCTTCGATCACGCGATGTTCGCGGTATCCGGATGTTATCCGCTCAACCCGCAGGTCAGCCCCTTCCATCAGTCGCCCACAATACCCGTGTCGAACACATCAATGGTTTTGGCATTCGTTTTGGCCCAGTATTTCTGAACCTACTTTTCGCCAAGCGCTTCAAAGTAAGGGATCAGTTCCTTTTCGGTACGGTCGGCTTGATACGGCATGAAGGGAACGCCCATGCCACAAGATGTCTGAACACTTTCAACCGTCACATCCGAAACCTGTCTGCTCCCTGCGTAATCAGGAAAATCCGCGCTCACGGCCTGCCAATCGTCATCCCTCGGCTGGATCATCCGTGCGGTGCCGGAAAGGCGCAAGATCAGGGGTTCCCCTCAAAGGCGCAAAACATCATCGTGATCCGGTCGCAGGCCCGGATATGGCCTGCCGTTTCATTCCCGCGCCCGACAGATTGAGCCAACGCACAGTATTCGGCCCTTTCACCCGCAAGGCATCCGCCGCTTTGGGCGAGAGATTAACCCGCCCGTCCGGTGCGGCGGTGGCCACGAAAACGAACTGCTGCGCTTCGACAAAGCGTCACAGGTTCGATGGGATCCTGTTGAGCATGTGGCCCATCCCGGCTAGGAGGGCCGCCGAGACCTGTAAAGCGCCGGTTGACGGCCTCATTGGCAATCAGTGACAGCGTATTATGCAGATGGAGAAACGTGCGCGACGCGGTGGTTTCTCGGTTGAAGAAAATCATGCGCCCTTCTTTGCAAGCGGGCGGGAAGCTTCACCAATTGGGAACATTTGCATTTAAAAGCTTCAGCTGATCATCCAGATTTGACCTCCCCCTGTCCGTGTAGGGAACAAATACCAAGTCCGCCTCCATCTCGGGCAGCTGTTCCCAGCTGAGAAGTCGCACCCAAAAAAGATCGTCATCCTCAATCTGCTGCATGCTCGGATTGCGCACGAGACC
>JBCBVL010000005.1:0-313023 GCA_039817595.1 Pseudomonadota bacterium | reverse complement strand
ACATTGGCAGGTGTTGTTCGTTACTCTTCTTTGCCGAAGATCAAGATCTTCGAACGTTCCACAAATCTTTGCGACATCTGCGCAACCTCGGTGTCCGCCTCGTCGCGCACAGCCACAGCCAAAGGTCCGCCAAGAACCCAACCGCCGCCGCCGGACTTGAGATTTCGCGGCGGCATCACAACCTGACCACTGCGCGCATCCACCAAGGACAACGATCCCGCCATCACACTTTCACCGCCGATCAGAATCGACTGCGCGCCGTTGATCACATTGACGCTTTCAATATCGATCAAAGCGTTGACGTTCCGTGTGCCAGTGCCCTGGCCCACAAGGTTTTGCCTTGCATAACTCTCCAGCAGCTCTTGGACCCGGTCCGAGGCCACAACGCGCCCGGTGGTCGTGTCGCCCATGCGGGTCACGATCACATTGGCCCCGGTCACCTTGATCGCATTGCGCGACACATCATCGAGCACAGATGCGGTCGGATCGGCCCCGGCGCAGGCTGCAAGACCCAACGCCAGGGAACCGAAAACGACTGTGCGTCTAGAAAAACTCATCACAAATCACCCAACCGATTACGCGTATTTCGCCTGGATCTCTTCAGAGATGTTGGCAGGCACCGGATCGTAATGCGAGAACTGCATCGTGAACTGCGCGCGGCCAGACGACATGGAGCGCAACGTGTTGATGTAGCCGAACATGTTGGCCAGCGGCACGTTTGCATTGATCGCAATCGCGTTGCCGCGCGGCTCCTGTCCCGACACCTGACCCCGACGGGATGTCAGATCGCCGATGATGCCACCGGTATATTCTTCCGGCGTGATCACTTCGACCTTCATGATCGGTTCCAGCAGCTTCGCACCGGCCTTCTTGAGACCTTCGCGCATGCCCATACGCGCCGCAATTTCGAACGCCATGACGGACGAGTCCACATCGTGGAATTTGCCGTCGATCAGTGCAACTTTGAAATCGATCACGGGGAAGCCAGCCAGCGGGCCGCTATCCATGACAGATTCGATGCCCTTTTCAACACCGGGGATGTATTCCTTCGGAACGGCACCACCGACGATGCGGCTTTCAAACGAGTAACCTTCGCCCGCCTCAGTGGGCGAGATGATCAACTTCACCTCAGCGAACTGACCCGATCCACCCGACTGTTTCTTGTGAGTGTAGGTGTGTTCGACCTCGTGACCGATGGTCTCGCGATAGGCCACCTGTGGCGCGCCGATATTCGCCTCAACCTTAAATTCGCGCTTCAGACGATCCACGAGGATATCAAGGTGCAATTCGCCCATGCCCTTCATGATGGTCTGACCGCTTTCAAGGTCCGTCTCCACGCGGAAAGACGGGTCTTCTGCGGCCAGACGCGCGAGACCCTGAGACATCTTCTCCTGGTCATTCTTCGTCTTGGGCTCAACGGCGATCTCGATCACCGGGTCCGGGAAGGTCATCGTTTCAAGAACCACAGGCTCTTTGACATCACACAGAGTGTCACCCGTGGTCGTATCCTTAAGACCCGCCAAGGCGATGATGTCACCGGCAAACGCCTCTTCAATCTCTTCACGGTTGTTGGAGTGCATCATCATCATCCGACCGATGCGCTCTTTCTTACCTTTGGTGGAGTTCAGAACCGTGTCACCCTTGTTCATTGTCCCGGAGTAAATGCGGGTAAAGGTGAGCGAGCCCACAAATGGGTCATTCATGATCTTAAACGCAAGACCCGAGAACGGCATGTCGTCATCCGCACGGCGGGCGATATCGCGGGTTTCTTCTTCGTCGCCCGGCGCAAAGCCCATGTAGTCCACCACGTCGAGCGGGCTCGGCAGGTAATCAATCACGGCGTTAAGCAGTGGCTGTACGCCTTTGTTCTTGAACGCAGAACCGCCCAGAACCGGCACGAAATGCAGGCCAAGCGTGCCTTTGCGGAGCAATTTGCGCAATGTATCCGCGTCAGGCTCGTTGCCTTCCAGATACGCCTCCATTGCGTCGTCGTCCATCTCGACGGCGGCTTCGATCATCTTCTCGCGCCACTCATTTGCGACGTCCTGCAGATCAGACCGGATCGGGTTTTTCTCCCATGACGCGCCAAGATCCTCGCCCTTGTAGACCCACTCTTCCATGGTCACGAGATCGATCAGACCTTCCAGTTCATTTTCCGCACCAATGGGCAGCGCGACGGGCACTGCACGGGCACCGGTACGATCTTCGATCATGCGCACGCAGTTAAAAAAATCTGCGCCGATCTTGTCCATCTTGTTCACAAACACGATGCGCGGCACCTTGTACCGGTCGGCCTGCCGCCACACCGTTTCGGTCTGGGGCTCCACACCGGCATTCGCGTCAAGAACACAAACAGCCCCGTCAAGCACGGCAAGAGAGCGCTCCACTTCGATGGTGAAATCCACGTGGCCGGGCGTGTCGATGATATTCATCCGGTATTTGGTGTCGGATGTTCCCTCGGATGTCGGCTCTTCCTGACGCTGCCAGAACGTGGTTGTCGCAGCAGACGTGATCGTGATGCCGCGCTCCTGCTCCTGCTCCATCCAGTCCATGGTCGCCGCGCCGTCATGCACTTCGCCGATGTTGTGGGACTTGCCCGTGTAGTACAGGATCCGCTCCGAGCAAGTGGTCTTACCGGCGTCAATATGCGCCATGATGCCAAAGTTGCGGTAGCGTTCCAGCTTGTAGTCGCGTGCCATGATCTGTGCCTCTAATGCTCTAAGGGAGTTACCAGCGGTAATGGGAGAAGGCTTTGTTTGCCTCGGCCATTTTGTGGGTGTCTTCGCGTTTCTTCACAGCGGACCCACGGGAATTGACGGCGTCGAGAAGCTCGCCTGCCAGGCGCTCTTCCATGGTGTTTTCATTGCGGCCGCGTGATGCTGTGATGAGCCAGCGGATCGCCAGCGCTTCGCGGCGCTCAGGGCGGACCTCAACAGGCACCTGGTACGTCGCACCACCCACCCGGCGGGAGCGCACCTCAACTGAGGGTTTGATGTTGTCGAGCGCCTCATGGAACACTTCAACCGGCGCGCGCTTCACTTTATCTTCTACGCGGTCGAGCGCGGAATAGACGATGCGCTCAGCGACGGATTTCTTACCGTCGATCATCAGGTTGTTCATGAATTTGGTCAGTACGATATCGCCAAACTTGGCGTCGGGCAGAACTTCGCGTTTCTCTGCGGCGTGACGGCGGGACATATCTCGTCTCTCTCTATGTTACTGGGCACAAACCGTTTCGACGGTTTGGCAATTGGGGTTTCCATAACTTGCACAATGCGGCACGGCCTCGCGCTGTGCGACATCGGCGGTCTCTGCCGTCCAAACACCAAAGCCGCCATTCGAGTAATCGAAGGCCAGGCTCATACAGATGTTTTGTCGGGTCGAAATAATCTTGCAGTCACCGGCAAGGGCACCACAGCTTTCCATGGCACCGCTCTGCGCCTCAGTCACTGTATTGCCCTTTGAAAACGCGTGCACGCCCGCGCCTGCATCCATGGCGAGCGACAGGAAGCTCTCAGCATGGGCGGGCACCGACATGAAGGCCAGTATGACAGCAGCGCGGATCATTTGGGACGCTTAGCGCCGTATTTGGAGCGACGCTGTTTGCGGTCTTTGACACCCTGAGTGTCCAGAACGCCGCGCAGAATGTGATAGCGCACACCGGGAAGGTCTTTCACACGGCCGCCACGGATCAGAACAACAGAGTGTTCCTGCAAGTTGTGGCTTTCACCGGGGATGTAGCTGATCACCTCGAACCCGTTGGTGAGGCGCACCTTGGCCACTTTCCGCATGGCAGAGTTCGGCTTTTTCGGTGTGGTCGTGTAAACGCGCGTGCACACGCCGCGTTTCTGCGGGCAGCCCTGCAGGTGCAGAGATTTTGTTTTGCGGACTTTGGGCTGACGCGGTTTGCGGATCAGCTGTTGGATCGTTGGCATTGGGCCGTCTTCCTGTCTGTTTCTCATCAGCGCAGGCGTTCCCGCGCAGGGTTTGTTGTGTCGCGTGAAAGGCGCGTCCGCCAAACACGAAAGCCGCAAGCGTACCGTGCTACCTGCTGGTACGTCGCGGGGAGGTATTCAGAGGATCGGAGCAATAGGCGCCCGGATCATGACCACTTGCAATTTGATGTCGACTGGGTTGATCGCGCAGCCGAAGATGGGCGGCGTATAGGATGGGCGGGAATCGTTGTCAACAGCAAGAGGGCTTTGCACATCACCTTCTGAATGCGCATTGCCGCCTCCTGAGCGCAGGACCTAATCCAGCGTGAACAGCTCCTGCCGATCGCGGACCCCTCGCAGGCGATACTGACCCAAGGACACAAGCTCGGGAACACTGTCCAACAATGGCACGGCGACCTTGGCAGAAATCACAATCGTTTGGTCCACGGCGCTGCACATGCCCTGCATGCGAGAGGCTGTGTTGACCGCCGGCCCGATCACCGTGAAATCAAGGCGCGTCTTGCCGCCAATATTGCCGTAAAGAACGTCTCCTGCATGCAACCCCATGGTAAAGCCTGTCGTCGCCAAGCCGCTCTTGGCACGCCTGTCGTTCAGCGGACCAAAGGCTTTGCGCATATCCAAGGCTGCCTCAATCGCCACTTTTCTGGCATCAGGAACCTGATCCATGTCGAAAATGGCCAGCATGCCATCGCCCATGAATTTCAAGACGTTTCCACCGTGCCGTTCAACAATTGCGACGGCTTCGGCAAAATAGGCGTTCAACATTTCAATGATCGCTGGCCCCGGCAAAGTCTCCGACATTTTGGTAAAGCCCTGAAGATCAAAATAGAGGATCACAGCATGGATCGTCTCAGTTGATCCGCGGGTAATATCACCTGACAAGACCCGCTTGCTCGCATCCCGGCCCATATAGGCCGCCGTGATATCTTCGGCCATCAGCCGATTGGCCGCGCATTTGAGCGTCAGACAGATGGAGGGCAACAAGTGGCGAATAGCATCGAGATGGGCATCACTAAACCCTTCAGGCGCATCTGATGTCACCGTGACAACCGCGCCCTCCTCCTGTTTCAGAGGGTCAATGGCAGCAGCATGGTCTTCGGTAAGAAACATCCGTTTTGCGGCAAAGTAATCCGTGGCGCCACTTTCACGAAACACATCAAAGATCGGAAAGTTCAGCTTTGGGTTGGGCACGTTGAGCCTCTGCCGGATCTCTTCTGCATTGTTGCCCAAAAGGTGATAAATCGGGCTGCGCAGGTACTCCTCTGGGGGTTCGATGCTGCGTTGAAAGTCTTCCCTTTCGTTGCCCACATCGCGTTTCCAACGAAAGGCTACTGTGCCAATCTCGGGATGGTGTGCCCGCATAGAGACACTGACGCGGTGCAAGGGCACGCCCACCTCAACCAGGCGAACACACAATGTCTCCAACCACGTTTCCACAGGTGTGTTTTCGAGCCCTTTTTGAATGAGCCATGAAGTCAGGTCCGACAGCGCTGCCGTCATTTCCCAATTCTCAAGTGATGGGGCCGCCATGATGTCCTCTTCCGTTAGGCAGGTCTTTTGTACCCTGTTGTGTCACTACATATGGCGCGTTTCGAAGGGACCACGCCTTTCTTGCAAAAACCTTTGCGCCGCCTCGGCACCATTCGCAAGGATACTGCTGTGCTATCAGTCCACGGTTGCGAAACTATCAAGCATTAAACCAGCGCAATGTGAGGACGAAGGCATCGGCAAACGACACGTTACCAACTCAGCGTTGTCCAAAACGTAGGGGGTGATAGGACGTACCGCGATCACCGGCAACGACGCGAATTGCGCCATTGACGGGCGCTACATAAGGGCCTGATCAAGGTCGAGCAAACCCTTGTTTCTCAGCCACGCAGAACATCTGTGTGAAGCCAAAAAACCAAAACGCCCGGCGTTGACCGAGCGCTTTTTTGTTTTTTTTCGTGTTGAGCTGAGCCTCAAGCGCCCCAGACGTAGATCGAGGCAAAGAGGAAAAGCCATACCACATCCACGAAGTGCCAGTACCAGGCCGCTGCCTCAAAGCCGACATGGTTTTCTGCCGTGAAGTGCCCGCGCCGCACACGCAAGTAACAAATGAACAGAAAGATCGTACCGATGATCACATGCGCGCCGTGAAAGCCCGTGGCCATAAAGAAGCTCGCGCCATAGATGTTGCCCGCAAATCCAAAGGCCGCGTGGCTGTACTCATAAGCTTGGAAGAAGGTGAAGATCACGCCCAAAGCCACAGAAAGGATCAAACCCGTTTTGATATCCTTACGCGGATCCCCGTGTACCAGCGCGTGGTGCGCCCAAGTGCAGGCCGCGCCCGAACACAGAAGAATGAGAGTGTTGATAAGTGGCAAGTGCCAGGGATCAAAGGTTTCAATGCCCGCGGGTGGCCAAACACCATCAACCGCCGGGCTTTCCGGGCTCATCGGATAGATCGCGTGTTTGAAGAATGTCCAAAACCATGCCGCGAAGAACATCACTTCCGACATGATAAACATGATAAAGCCGTAACGCAGGCCGATCCGCACCACTGGCGTATGATCGCCTGCGATGTTTTCATTGATCGTCTCGCCCCACCAACCATACATCGTCACGCAGGTCATCGCGAAGCCAAGCAGGAACATCCATGGCCCGCTCAGTTCTAGCGCGCCGAACATCACCGACATACCGCCCGACATCCAGACGACTGCGCCAAACAGCATAACGAACCCCGCCAGCGCACCAAAGAAGGGCCATATTGAGGGGTTCAGAATGTGATAATCGTGGTTTTTCTCATGTGCCATGTTCTTAGTCCCTCGCGCACGTGGCGTCAGTTATTCGGATATGCGCCATCCAGCGCGGCCTGCTCGATGTCATCCTCAGGCAGGTCAATTTCGTAGAAGGTGTAAGACAGAGTGATGGAATGCGTGTATTTCGCATCCCGGTCCTCGATCATTTCCGGATCGACATAGAAGGTCACGGGCATTTGCACCCGCTCACCTGGTGCCAGCACCTGCTCTTCAAAGCAGAAACAGGCAATCTTGGTGAAGAACCCCCCGGCCTCATATGGAAATACGTTGAATGAGGCAGACCCCGCGACGGGGCGATCTGTCGGGTTGTAGGCCTCGTAAAAGGCCAGTCCTGTCTCACCAAGGCGGATTTCCATTTGGCGCTGCATGGGCCTGAATTCCCATGGCATCCCGCGCTCAATAGAAGCGTCAAACCGCACTGTCACAGTTTGGTCGAGGATTTCATCAGAAGCGACTGTTGACGTCGACGGTGTGCCGCCAAACCCGGTCACGCGGCAGAACCAATCATAAAGCGGAACTGACGCCCACGCGAGCCCGCCCATAAAAACGACAACGCTCACAAGTTTCAGAACGGTTTTGCCGTGATTTACCTCTGTGGTCATTCCGCTGCCTCCCCGAAGAGTGGTTCTGTGAATTCCTCAGTTGATACCTTGACGACCGTGAGGCCAAACACCACGGCCACCAGCCCGATCAGGGCAAATCCCAAGCCCATATTTCGAGAGAAACGACGTTTGTGCAGCTCATGTTCTCGCGACAATGACATCACCAACCTCCCAATCCAAACGGCGCTAGCCCCGCCTCAAGCGCGATCACGCCAAAGAGCGCAAAAAGATAGTAAAGCGAGAGTTTGAAAAACGCCTTTTCTGTTGCGTAATTATCCGCTTCTGCGTCGTCTTCCGTTCGCTGCCAGATCTGCCAGGCACCTTTAATGAACATGGCATTCAGCGTCACGGAAACAGCCACGTAAATCGGTCCGCCCACGGTTGTGAAGCCAATTCCAACCGCCAGCGCGGCCAAAAGCAGGGTGTAAACAATGATGTGCACGCGCGTCGCTTTGCGACCGTGTGTCACCGTCAGCATTGGAACACCAGCGTCGTCATAATCTGAGCGCATAAACAGCGCGAGCGCCCAGAAATGTGGCGGTGTCCACATAAAAATGATGGCAAACATCAATACCGATTCCAGGCTGATCCCGCCTGTCACAGCCGCCCATCCAATCATCGGCGGAAACGCCCCGGCGGCGCCACCGATTACGATATTTTGCGGTGTCCAGCGTTTGAGCCACATCGAGTAAATGACGATGTAGAAAAAAATCGTGAAGGCCAATATCGCCGCCGCCACCCAATTTGTGGCCAGCCACAGCATCACAACCGCAATCGCCGCAAGCGTTATCCCAAACCCAAAGGCTTCGCTTTCGGTCACGCGGCCGGCGGGAATGGGCCGGCCTTTGGTGCGCCGCATCACGCGGTCAATATCGGCATCCCACCACATATTCAGCGCGCCCGATGCTCCGCCGCCCAAAGCAATAAAAAGGATGGCCACAGCGCCAATCAGCGGGTGAATACCGCCAGGTGCCGCATAAAGCCCTACAAAGGCCGTGAACACCACGAGCGTCATCACACGCGGCTTCAAAAGAGCAAAGAAATCAGAAAAACCGCCGTCACTCGTCAGCGGCGCAGATTGATTGGCGGTGTTGAGACTTGCGTCAGTCATCCCGTTTTTTCCTTAGGTGGGCGAACCGACAGATACATCGGACCACCTTCCATGTTTGCCTCAGCCTCAAAATCGGCCGTAAGACGCCCCACCTGTCAAAGGAGGGCGTCAATCCAACGCGCCTATTCGGTTTTAGCCGCCACAGTTACATCGCGCGGCTTGCCCGCATATTCCTCTATGGCGCCGTCAAGCCATGCCTCATAGGCTTCCTGGCTGACGATTTTCACAGTGATCGGCATGTAAGCGTGATCTTTTCCGCACAGCTCTGAACACTGGCCAAAATATATGCCTTCTTTTTCGGCCTTAAACCACAGCTCAGCAATCCGGCCCGGAACACCGTCTTGTTTCACACCAAAGGCGGGGATCGTCCAGGAGTGGATCACGTCACCGCCCGTAACTTGGATCACAACCGTTTTGTCGACAGGCAAAACAATGGCGGTATCTGTCGCCAACAAGTACTCATCATCTGCGTAACCAAATTCAGCAAGCCGCTCGCGTTCCAGCATGAAGCTTTCGAAGCCGAATTCGTGATCGACATATTCGTACCCCCAAAACCACTGGTATCCCGTTGCTTTGACAGTGATATCCGCTTCAGGGATCTCTTGTTGCTTGAACAGCACCGGCAGCGAAAACGACCCAATGAACACCAAGATCAGGATCGGGACCAACGTCCACGCGACTTCAAGCGGTGAATTATGTGTGAAGCTTGCCGGCTCAGGGTTGGCACGGCGGTTGAACCGCACGATGCAGTACACCAAAAGCGCACAAACGAACAAAGAGATCGCCGTTATGATCACCAACAGCATGGTGTCTAGCCACACGATGTCTTCCATCAATTCGGTCACTGCGGGTTGGAAGTTCAAGCCGCCCGGCTCGGGCTTCCCGATCGTTTCCAAACCTTCCAGACCGTCTTGCGCGGAGGCAGGCATGCTGAAAATGGCCGTCGCGGCCAGCAAGCTGAGCATTTTTTTCATGAATGGTGTGGCTTTCATAAGCTGTGTCATTGGCGCGTCCCGCCGAAGCGTTTTAATGCTGCCTGTACATGGCAGTCCCGGTGGGCCAGACTAAATCCTATTCCGCGAGCACGCACAAGATTTTGGGTTGCGGCAAACGGACGCTTGTTTGCGATACCCGAAAACGCCCAATCGGGACCAAGAGTAAGATTTTTGTTTAGGAGATCGGCATGAAGGATGCACCGTTTCGCCCTTTTGAGACTGCCTTTTCGCGCGAAGACGCCCTTCGATATGTTCAGGCAGCAACGCATGGGGCTGATGACGGCGAACTGTTCCTCGAAAGACGGCGGTCAGAGTCGGTTGTTTTTGACGATGGTCGTGTGAAAACAGCCAGCTATGATGCCTCTGAGGGTTTTGGCCTGCGCGCCGTGCGCGGCGAGGTGGCGGGCTATGCGCATTCCACCGAAATGACGGAAAACGCCCTCAAACGGGCCGTTGAGACAGCGCGCCTTGCCGTTGGTGAGGGCGGAGGAACCATGGCGCCACCCCCTGCGCGCACCAACACCAGGCTGTATACTGATGATGATCCCATCGCCGGGCAAAGCTTTCCTGTAAAGCTCGACACCCTGCGCGCCATTGATGCCTTCACCCGCGATCTTGACCCACGCGTTGTACAGGTAAGCGCGACGCTTTCTGCCTCTCACCAAGAAGTCACGATCCTGCGTCCGGATGGGGCAGAGATGTCTGACACACGCCCCATGACGCGCCTGAATGTTTCTGTGATCGTTGAAGAGAACGGACGGCGCGAAACGGGCAGTGCCGGGGGCGGCGGCCGGGTCGGATTGGATGGGTTGATTGCGCCCAATGATTGGCAAGACAAAGCCCGAGAGGCCCTGCGCATTGCGTGCGTAAACCTACGCGCCGAAGCTGCCCCTGCCGGTGTCATGGATGTGGTATTGGGGCCCGGTTGGCCCGGTATTCTTCTGCATGAGGCGATTGGGCACGGCCTTGAGGGGGATTTTAATCGCAAAGGGGCCTCGGCATTTGCAGGTCTGATGGGAACACGCATCGCAGCACCCGGCGTCACCGTGTTGGATGACGGCACAATCCCGGATCGTCGCGGGTCCATTTCTATAGATGATGAAGGGACACCAAGCGCGAAAAACATCCTGATCGATGACGGTATCTTGGTGGGCTATACGCAGGACCGACAGAATGCGCGCCTGATGGGCGTCGCGCCCACGGGCAATGGGCGGCGCGAATCTTACGCGCATGCTCCGATGCCGCGCATGACCAATACATACATGCTGAGTGGGGATGCCACGCGCGATGATCTCATCGCCGATCTCCAAGACGGGCTTTACGCCGTGGGCTTTGCCGGTGGGCAAGTTGATATCACCAACGGCAAATTCGTTTTTTCTTGCACTGAGGCTTACCGCGTCAAAAACGGCAAGATCGGTGACCCTGTGAAAGGGGCCACACTGATTGGTGACGGCGCGACTGCGCTCAAACATATTCGCGGATTGGCAAATGACATGGCGCTGGATCCGGGCATGGGCAATTGCGGCAAAGCGGGGCAATGGGTGCCCGTCGGTGTCGGCCAGCCAACCGTTCTGATCGGAGGGCTTACCGTCGGCGGGTCTGCCGCGTGAGCAAAGTCGATCCCAAAAAACTGCGCAGTTTCGGAGCAAAGGTGAACTTTGGCCAAACCGCGATGGATTACTCCACTCATCGCGCCGGATTTCCGCCAGTTTTTTTCGAACGCCTTGCCCAGCGCGGGTATCTGGGCACAGGGCTGCACGCGATTGATCTTGGCACAGGCACCGGCAGTGTGGCACGCGGCATGGCGCAACATGGCCTGTCCGTCATTGGCGTTGATCCAGCGTCAGGTTTGTTGAAAGAGGCGGCAAAGCTTGACCATGCTAATGGCGTCTCAATCCGTTACATCGCCGCCAACGCAGAAGAGACCGGCCTGCCCAACGCCTCAGCCGACCTGATAACCGCAGGTCAATGCTGGCACTGGTTTGATCGGCCGCGCGCGGCAACGGAAGCGGCCCGCCTGCTAAAACCTGGTGGACGCATTGTGATTGCGCATTTTGACTGGTTGCCGCTGCGTGGCTCACTTGCAGCAGCGACAGAAGCGCTCATTTTACGGTTCAGCCCGGATTGGGCGGGGGCGGGCGGCACGGGGCTCTATCCCGATTGGCTTTCTGATCTCGCCCAGGCAGGGTTCGATGAGATTGAAACCGCCTCTTTCGATGTGATCCAAACATACAGCCACGAAGCCTGGCGCGGGCGCATCCGGGCGAGCGCGGGTGTTGCGGCCTCATTATGCACGCAGATGGTGTTAGAATTTGATTCCGAACTTGAGGCCTTGATGGAGATGTATTTTCCTGATGATCCTGCGCGCCTTCCTCATCGCATCTGGTGGGTCAGCGCAAAACGGCCATGATTTGGCACCGCAAAAAATCCCGCGAGTTTACTCCCCATTAACCCTCCGCGCGGTACACCGATTCTGCAATCAGGCGGAGCTGTGAGACCCGTGGATAGACATCCTTCCACCCACCCCCCACTCCCACCCACCACGGAAGATGACCGGTTTTCATGGCTTCGTCTGTTGCGCTCACGCCGCGTTGGTCCTTCGACGTTTTACAGGTTGCTTTCAGAGCACGGGACTATTCGCGATGCGCTCGATGCCCTTCCAGATCTCGCGCGCAAGGCCGGAGCGGCGGACTACGCCCCCTGCCCGCCTTCGGTAATAGAAGCCGAATTCGCACAGGCGCGCAAATTCGGCGCGCGGCTGATATGCCGGGGCGAAGCGGCTTACCCTGATCTTCTTTCTCAAATTCCCGATGCGCCACCTGCACTGTGGGTCATCGGCGACACGGACCTGCTCAAGCGCCAGTCGATTTCCCTCGTTGGCGCGCGCAACGCCTCTTCTCTGGGTCTGCGTATGACCCGGGCACTTTCCAAGGAATTGGGCAACCACGGCTTTGTGATTGCCTCGGGCCTTGCCCGGGGGATCGATACCGCGGCGCACAAGGCCGCACTCGACCAAGGCACAATCGCGGTGATGGCAGGCGGCGTGGATGTCGTCTACCCGGCAGAAAACACCGATCTTGCCAGGCAGATCGCGCAGGGCGGGCTTTTGATGTCCGAGCAAGCCATGGGGGTTCAGCCACGTGCCCGGCATTTCCCATCGCGCAATCGCATTGTGAGTGGCCTATCAAATGCGCTTGTCGTGGTTGAGGCCGCGGCGAAATCCGGCTCTCTTATCACCGCCCGCGCTGCCCTTGATCAAGGCCGAGAGGTTATGGCAGTTCCGGGTCATCCCTTTGACGCGCGCGCCTCAGGTTGCAACATGTTGATCCGCGACGGGGCGACACTTGTGCGCGGAGCAAGCGATATCGTGGACATGCTGGTAGACGCACCGCAGCCCAGCACGGCAGCGTCCCAACCTGCTACAGCGCCACAAGATGAGCTGGAAATGCCAAGGCCGCAGCATCAGCCGGACACCCGCACGCGCGAGGAAACTTTGCAATTACACCAAGTCATTCTCGATCGTCTTGGCCCATCCCCCGTAGCCGAAGATCAGCTGATCCGTGATCTGGGCACATCAGCCGCGCACGTCGCGCCGACGCTCACTGACTTGGAGGTCGATGGAAAAATCGAGCGCCATCCAGGTGGTCTTTTATCCCGCCGGGCGTAAAACGCGTTTCGGACGAGTGTCAGCAAAAATCAGAAATCACCGCACGGTAACGGCTGCAAAACGGTTCACCCGCGAACCAGACATCGGTTGCCCCGAACGCGTAATCTTCGACAATCCAAACGCCGCCCGTCCAGCGATAGAAAACCTGTGCATCTGTCACGTCTTCCCAGGCTTCCATCTCACCGCGCTGCACGGCGGGCGTGGAGGCATGATCAATTTGTACCCCACCGGGTCGCTGCGCGTGAAGCATAGCGAAGGCCACATCACCAGAACGGCGCAGCTCATAAACAACAAACTCAACCGGAGCACCCAGAATGTACTGAGCCGTTGGCCGGATCGCATCCATCAAAGCGGCACGCGTAGGCGTTCCGCGCGCAGGCGTCTCCCACGCGAGGGCCGCTTCCGCCCAGAGCAAAAGCACTGTTCCAACTCCCACATACAATCGACGCATCACCGGCCCTCCCTTTTGCAGCATATTGCCCTCAGCCGGGCGTCCTTTCAATGCCACTCTCTCAGCGGTGCATTGACAATCAAGCCCCGCACCCCACATGTTGCCGCGCCTAGTAGCACGCTTTGAGTCGAGAGGTCTCCGAATGCCAGTTGTTGTTGTCGAATCCCCGGCCAAGGCTAAGACAATCAACAAATATTTGGGGAACAACTACACCGTTCTGGCGTCTTACGGCCATGTTCGCGACCTGCCTGCCAAGAACGGCTCCGTGGATCCCGACAACGCATTTGAAATGCTCTGGGAAATCGGAAATGACAGCAAAAAACACGTCAAAGCCATCGCTGACGCGCTCAAAGATGACAACGCGCTGATCCTCGCAACTGACCCGGACCGCGAAGGCGAAGCGATCTCCTGGCATCTCGAAGAAGCCCTGCGCAAACGCAAGGCCATCAAGAAAGACACCCCCGTCAGCCGGGTTGTGTTCAACGCGATCACGAAATCCGCCGTAACGGAGGCCATGCAGAACCCGCGCGATGTGGATGAGGATCTGGTGGAGGCCTATTTGGCCCGCCGCGCGCTGGATTATCTTGTGGGGTTCAACCTCTCGCCTGTGCTTTGGCGGAAACTTCCTGGCGCGCGCTCAGCGGGGCGTGTGCAGTCAGTGTGCTTGCGCATCATCGTAGAGCGCGAGATGGAAATCGAAGCCTTTAAGCCGCGCGAATACTGGTCTGTCAAAGCTCAGATGCGCACACCGCGCGGCAAAGAATACGAGGCGCGCCTCACGGTGCTGGCAGGCAAAAAGCTCGACAAATACGACATCGAGAACGAAACCCAGGCCGAGTTGGCCGTGCAAGCGATCCAAAGCCGTGATCTGAAAGTCGCAAGCGTTGAAGCCAAACCTGCCAACCGCAACCCGTCTGCGCCTTTCATGACATCCACCTTGCAACAAGAGGCAAGCCGCAAGTTCGGCTTCGGCGCGCGCCAAACCATGAGCACAGCGCAGCGCCTCTATGAGGCAGGGCTGATAACCTACATGCGAACAGATGGGATCGACATGGCACCGGAGGCCGTGATGGCCACGCGGGACGCGATCAAAGACCGTTACGGCACAGAGTATGTGCCCGACAGCCCGCGCATGTACAAAAACAAGGCTAAGAATGCGCAAGAGGCACATGAGTGCATTCGCCCCACAGATATGACGCGCGATGCAGCCGCCGTGAAACTCTCAGAGCCTGATCAGCGCAAACTCTACGATCTTATCTGGAAACGCACCATCGCGTGCCAAATGGCCGCGGCGCGCATGGAACGCACAACCGTAGACATCGCCAGCGACGATGGCCAGGTGGGTCTGCGCGCCACGGGCCAGGTCGTGCTTTTTGACGGCTTCATGCGCGTTTACGAAGAAGGCCGCGATGATGTCGAAGGCGACGATGACAAAAGGCTGCCCCAAATCATGCAAGGCGAAGTGGCGGAGAAAAAAGCCGTCTCGCCAGAACAGCATTTCACGCAGCCCCCGCCGCGCTACACGGAGGCCACGCTGGTCAAGCGTATGGAGGAGTTGGGCATAGGGCGGCCCTCCACCTACGCCTCGATTGTCACGACGATCCAAGACCGTGAATATGTGCGCAAAGACAAAAACCGCCTGATCCCGGAGGACAAGGGCAGGATTGTAACGATTTTCCTGCTGAATTTCTTTCGCAAATATGTGGGCTATGAGTTCACCGCCAACCTTGAAGAAGAGCTCGACGTGATCAGTGCGGGCGATGCCGATTACAAGGCGGTGCTCGCAAATTTCTGGCGCGACTTCTCAGCCGCCATCGCAGAGACATCCGAGCTGCGCATATCTGAGGTGCTCGACAAGCTTGATGAAGTTCTCGCACCGCAGCTGTATCCGCCACGTGAAGATGGATCGGATCCGCGCAGCTGTCCCAAATGCGGCACGGGCAGTTTGCACCTGAAAACCTCGCGCACGGGCGGGTTTGTTGGGTGCTCAAATTACCCCGACTGCCGCTACACCCGCCCCATCGGCGGGGAAGACCAAGGTGGCGACCGGACGCTGGGCGAAGACAATGGCGATGAGATCTACCTGCGCTCGGGCCGTTTTGGCCCCTATGTGCAGCGCGGAGAGGTCACCGAAGAGGTCAAGAAACCACCCCGCGCCAGCCTGCCAAAAGGTTGGAGCCCTGATGACATGGATCTCGAAAAGGCGCTCACGCTTCTGAGCCTGCCGCGCGAGGTGGGCCCGCACCCGGATGATGGTGAGATGATCGAGGCCGGCATCGGACGCTACGGGCCTTTTGTGAAGCATGGTCGGCTTTATGCCAATCTCAAGGAAGTCGATGAAGTCTTTACCATTGGCATGAACCGCGCTGTCGAGGAATTGGCCAAAAAGGCGGCCTCTCGTGGTCAGGGGCGCGGGGCCGCGGCCAAACCGCTCAAGGAACTGGGCGAGCATCCCCAGGATGGTGGCCCGGTGAATATCATGGATGGGCGCTACGGGCCTTATGTGAAGTGGGAAAAGATCAACGCCACATTGCCCAAGGATGTGGAGCCGGATGCCGTGACCATGGAGATGGCCGTTGCTCTGATCGAGGAGAAAGCCGCCAAGTCTGGCAAAGGCAAGCGTAAGGCGCCTGCAAAAAAGAAAGCTCCGACCAAGAAAGCCGCTGCCGGGAAATAAATTTCATGCCTCCGCCAGGGAGGTTTTTGGCGAAAAGATGCAACTGGATGGGCCTGGTGCATCTTATGGCCGAAAAATATCCCGGGGTCCGGGGCAGCGCCTCGGTTGAGACATTGACACTCTCTTGGACCAAGGCCACAAAAGCGCGAACTCTCACACATCAGGAGACATGTCATGGGCAAGATCTACGGCTCAGCGGCAGAGGCGCTCGACGGGCTGCTGGAAGATGGAATGCTGATCGCGGCAGGCGGCTTTGGGCTCTGCGGAATACCCGAACTGCTGCTTAAGGCCATTCAGGATGCAGGCACCAAAGATCTGACGTTTGCATCTAACAATGCGGGTGTTGATGATTTTGGCATTGGCATCCTGCTTCAAACCCGCCAGGTCAAAAAGATGATGAGCTCCTATGTGGGCGAGAACGCCGAGTTCATGCGTCAGTACCTTGCCAGAGAGTTGGAGATAGAATTCAACCCCCAAGGCACGCTCGCAGAACGGATGCGGGCCGGTGGTGCAGGCATTCCGGGTTTCTACACCAAAACCGGCGTCGGCACGCAGGTGGCCGAGGGCAAGGAGCTCAAGGAGTTTGACGGCGAGACATACGTGTTGGAGCGCGGCATCTTTGCGGATCTCTCCATCGTGAAGGCCTGGAAGGCCGATGAAACGGGCAATTGCATCTTCCGAAAGACCGCGCGCAATTTCAATCCGCCGGCGGCAATGTGTGGGCGCATCTGCGTGATGGAAGTGGAAGAGATTGTCCCCGTCGGCAGCCTTGACCCCGATAGTATTCATCTTCCTGGCGTCTATGTGCATCGCCTCATTCAGGGCGAGCACGAGAAACGCATCGAACAACGCACTGTACGGGAGGCCTGAACTATGCCCTGGGATCGCAATCAAATGGCGGCGCGGGCCGCGCAAGAACTTGAAGACGGAACTTATGTGAACCTTGGCATTGGGATCCCTACCCTAGTGCCCAACTTCATCCCCGAGGGTGTCTCGGTGACGCTGCAATCAGAAAACGGAATGCTGGGCATGGGGCCCTTCCCGATCGCGGGCACCGAAGACCCTGACCTGATCAACGCGGGCAAGCAAACCATCACGGAACTGCCTGAGACCGCCTATTTCGACAGTGCCACCAGTTTTGGCATGATCCGTGGCGGCAAAATCGCTATGGCGATTTTGGGCGCGATGGAAGTGGCAGAAAACGGCGATCTGGCCAATTGGATGATCCCCGGCAAACTGGTCAAAGGGATGGGCGGGGCGATGGATCTGGTGGCAGGCGTGGGTCGTGTGGTGGTTGTGATGGATCACACCAACAAACATGGCGACAGCAAGGTGCTCAAGGAATGCACCCTGCCTCTGACTGGCAAAGGCGTGGTTGACCGCATCATCAGCAACCTAGGGGTCCTGGATGTGACCGAAGATGGCCTTAAGATTGTAGAGTGCGCACCTGACGTCAGCGAAGACGATTTGCGCGCGGCCACACACGCCAAGATCATCTAATTTGAGGCAAGCCTAAGGGCACATGCGTCAGTAATAAGTTGCGGGCGGGTCTGGCAGAGACCGCGCGCCACCTCAAAAGCGGCCAAGACCTTGGGCACGTAATCGCGGGTTTCAGTATAAGGCGGCACGCCGCCATGCCGCCGCACAGCGCCCTCGCCCGCGTTGTAGCCCGCAAGCGCCAGCATCGCATCGCCGTTAAACTCACCCAGGAGCCAATCCAGGTAAGCCACGCCGCCTTTTATGTTTTGCGGTCTCGAAAGGCTGTCTGTCACACCAAAACGCGCGGCCGTGTCGGGCATGAGTTGCATCAGTCCTTGGGCGCCTTTGTGGCTTTCGGCTTCAAGCCGACCGCCTGATTCCACTGCAATCACCGCAAGCACCAAGGCCGGAGACACGTCAGACCCGATTGTCGCTCTGAGTATATCTGCACCGTTTTCAGATGCGATCTGTTGCAGCACTTGCAAGCGAGGCCCTGTCACACCCTCTTTCTCCAACCGGGCAAATGCCAGGCGAAGACGGGTCGCAGGGTCGGCCGCGATGTCGTGCGGCACATCTGTCCAGAACCACGCGAAACTCCCGATCGGGGCATCAGGTGCGCCTTGTGGTTCGGTGTCCGCGTCCTCTTTGTCGCGCACAATTCCGTAAGAAAGTGTCTTGGCTTGCTCAACCGGATCTATTTGAACAGTGATGCGCCCGACGGCGGACCCGCTGGGAGCTTTCTCCCGTTTAAAGGTAAAATCAGGGAACGGAGGGGGATCTCCGGCAAACGCAGGGTCTGAATTCCACAAAAAGCTCAAAACCGCGCAAAAACATGCGCGAGCCGCAATACGGGGCGTCATGACTGTTCTGCCTCTTTTCTTTTTTGTTGAGGGTTACACTAAAAATTTCGGAATTTCACTCGCTTTGTGTTCATTTTCGAAACGAAACAGCGATCATTCGCGACCCAATCGTTAATGCAAAATCCAGGCTTAAAGAAAAAAACAATTATTTAATCGTTGAATTTCATACACTTAAATTGGACCACCCGAAAAAAATCGGGATTCATAAAATGCCTAAAAAGCTGCCCAAATCCTGCCCGATTCAAACGCCAAAACAGCTTTCATACCGCAACGGCAGTGGGCCACGAGAGAGAGACGGCCCGCCAAACTGCTGGAGCGGTTGGTAACTGAAGCTCAATAAATCCTTTGGAGGGATAACCATGATCAAGTTCATCAAAAACTTCCGTAAAGACGAAGACGGCGCCGTGACAGTTGACTGGGTCGTTCTGACCGCAGCCGTTGTTGGCCTGGGCGTTGCTGGCGTTTCCACCGTGCAGGGCGGCATCAGCTCGCTGGCGACTTCCATTCAGGAAGGCGTGTCCACGAAGACCGTTTCGAACGGCGACTAATAGCGGATACCGCTTTATTTGGTTGGCCGCGGGCCTTTGTACTCGCGTCCAACCCCCTAGCCCATCTTGGAATTTGGGGATCTGCGGACAGAAGTTTTTTGCGGATGGCAGACTCCAGGGCTAAGCCCGTACCAGTGAAGGACATTCCAATGGGACAGTTTTTTAAAATTACAGCAATCGCTACGAAGTTTGCGCGTCGGTTCCGCAACCGTGAAGATGGCGCTGTGACCGTCGACTGGGTTGTTTTGACAGCCGCAGCCGTTGGCCTTGCCGCAGGTGCCGGTTCGACGATCCAGTCTGCCGTGACAACCCTGGGTGATACTGTGGCCGAAGCGGTCTCCACCAAAACCGTGAGCAACGGCGACTAAAAGCATCACTACAGTATGAACAGCGCGATTGCTTTTTCCGAAGTGATCGCGCTTTCGCGTGGCGTCTTTGCGTGACACCAAACGACCAAACGTTCGAAAAGCATCACAACGCCTCCTTCATTTTGCCACATTTGCCGGGCACCTATCAGCAAATGGATAAGGCTTCTGCACACCTGTGTTGGACAGCCGACAAATCGAGCAGATTTTCAAAGGGGAAATACCATGCGTTTGGTGTTTGGATTGGTATTGGTGGTGGGCGTTGGCCTGGCTGGTTTCGCGGTCTATTTGGCGCAATCCTACATCCAAGGATATCAAGCCCAGCTGGCCAATGAGCGGGCAAATCGCGACCCTGGTATCGACACGGTTGACGTGTATGTCGCAAACAAACCGCTGAAATATGGGCAAGAACTCACCGACGAGGATGTTCGTCTTACGGCATTCCCACGCGGCTCATTGCCAGAGGGCGTTTTCAAATCTGAAGAAGATCTGTTTCCTGAAGGTAAGTCCGAAGTTCGCACGGTCCTGCGCTCCATTGAAAGAAATGAGGCGATCCTTGAAGTGAAAGTGACTGGGCCCGGCGAAGAGGCAGGCATCACATCCCAACTGGAGCGCGGTATGCGCGCTTTCGCGATCAATGTGGATGTCTCGAGCGGCGTGTCCGGTTTCTTGCGTCCTGGCGACCGCGTTGACATCTACTGGTCAGGCCGCATTGCGGCAGGTCTAAGCCCGCAACTTGAGGGCCGCGGCAATGGTGACGTCACAAAGCTGATTGAGACCAACGTGTCCCTGATCGCGGTGGATCAGGTCGCTGATCAAGATGTCACAGATGCCATTATCGCCCGTACCGTAACCGTATCGGTGCGTCCGGAACAGGTGGCGGCCTTGGCGCAGGCACAATCCAGTGGCCGTTTGTCTCTGTCCTTGGTGGGCGCAGATGATGACTCTGTCGCCGCTGCGATCTCTGTGGACCAGCGCGGGTTGCTGGGCATAGAGGCCGAAGTTGTCGAAGCCGCGCCCGAAGAAGAAGAAATCTGCACGATCCGTTCTCGCAGAGGCGGTGAGGTCATTGAGACGCCCATCCCCTGCACGAACTGACTGTCTAACAAACAAGCATCACTTGGCGGCCGGCGTGTGAAAAACGCGCCGGCTCAATCGAATAATTGTTCATGCAAATCGGGAACGAATGTCTGCTCATTCATCGGCGGCCTGACATATCCCTTTTGCGCAGGACGATCTTCCAATACGACCTTATCGCGGGGGATATCCGTATAAGGTATCATCGACAATAGATGACTGATGCAGTTGATCCGGGCGTGTTTCTTGACGTCTGAGTTGACCACATACCAGGGTGCTTGCTTGATGTCGGTATGTGCAAACATGGCATCCTTGGCCATGGAGTAATCCACCCATCTTTTGCGACTTTCCAAATCCATCGGGCTCAGCTTCCACTGTTTTGTCGGGTCGGTAAGACGCTTTTGAAACCGGCGCTCCTGTTCTTCATCGCTCACGGAAAACCAGTACTTCAAAAGCTGAATGCCAGAGCGCACCAACATCCGCTCGAACTCCGGGCAAGATCGCATGAATTCCTTGTACTCCTCGTCGGAGCAAAACCCCATGACGCGCTCGACCCCGGCTCGGTTGTACCAAGATCGATCAAAAATCACGATTTCCCCGGCGGCAGGCAAATGCGTCACGTAACGCTGAAAATACCATTGGGTTTTTTCCCGTTCCGTCGGCGCAGGCAATGCAACAACTTGGCAAACCCTAGGGTTCATGGCTTCTGTTATCCGCTTTATGGTTCCGCCTTTGCCAGCAGCATCGCGACCTTCAAAAACAACGGCGACGCGGCAGCCAGAGTGTTTCACCCATTCCTGAAGCTTGACCAATTCAATCTGCAGCCGTGCCAATTCCTCTTCGTACTTCGCATTTGAAATTATCATTTAAATCCATCCCTCTCAGCCTTGTATTTGCTCAACCTTAGCAGGACTCTAAGCCAAAGCGAAAACTTGGGCTGCCGCCCGTGGCGCGACGCTAGACCGGATGGCGTTGGTGATCTAAGCTGCAATGCAAGGCCAGCAGGAGATGTCCTGTCAGCATAGTCGCGCGCCGTTTCGGTGGCCGGAGAGTATAATGTCACAGCTCAACACGCCCATGAGTGACGAAAAACCGGTGGTTGCAGTCACCGGCGCGAGCCGCGGTATCGGACATGCCATTGTGAAGGAGTTTCACAGCGCCGGCTGGGAAGTCCTGACCTTGGCACGCACACCATTTTCCAAAGTGTGTCCGTGGGCCGAAGGGATCGTGAAGCATATCGAAGTCGATCTCGCCTCGGAAAGCTCGATCATGGAGGCTTGCAGCACCTTGAAGGCGCGTTTGGGCAACAACGGGCTCAGTGCTTTGGTCAACAATGCCGGGATTTCGCCGAAAGATGCGGATGGAGGTCGGTTATCCGCGATGAAAACCAGCTTTGACACGTGGCACGCCGTGCAGATGGTCAATCTGACCGGGCCGCTGATGCTCTGCCAACAGTTGCTGCAGCCGCTGACCCAAGCCAAAGGTGCGATTGTGAATGTCACGTCGATCGCGGCCACCCAAATCCACCCGTTTGCCGGTGCAGCCTATGCTGTTTCCAAGGCCGGGCTGTCGGCCCTCACACGTGAATTGGCATTTGAGCTGGCCGAAAGTGGTGTGCGCGTCAATGCGGTGTCGCCAGGAGAGATTGCAACCTCAATCCTGTCGCCCGGAACGGATGCTTTGGTCGAACAGACAGTGCCAATGAAACGTCTTGGTAGTCCCAAAGAAGTGGCGGAAGTCGTGACATTTTTGTGCAGCCAGAAGTCGTCTTACATCAATGGCGCTGAAATACCGATCAATGGCGGACAGCATTTGTAGCCGCGGCAGGTCAGAATTTTAAAGTTCTGCCCGAGAAAATGCGCTCAGAGCGAAACGCCGGTCCCTTGCAAAACGCCATGCTCCATCGCATACCGGGTCAACCCCGCAGTTGAGCTAATGCCCAGTTTTTTCTTGATGTTTTTGCGATGTGTCTCAACCGTGCGCACGGAGATGTCGAGACCAAGCGCCACCTCCTTGTTCGACAGGCCACGTGCAAGTTGCAACAAAATGGTCTGCTCGCGATTTGTCAGTTGCTCGCCAATGCCACCACGACCGGGCTGCAGCCGATCCTGCGCGCCTGTGCTCAAGTACCTTTCACCAGACATAACGGCATCGATGGCCTGCTTGATCTCATCGGTCGGCACGTCCTTGAGCACATAGCCCACCGCACCATGGCTCAGCGCAGATGATATATATTCCGGGCTGTCATGCATCGATAGGATCAGGATGCGCATATCAGGGCGGCGTTCGAGAATGATCTCCGTGGTCGACAACCCGCCAATGCCGGGCATATTCAAATCCAGCAAGATCACATCCGGTTCCAATTGCTCCACCTGATCAATGATCTGCTGGCCGTCTGACAGCGTTGCAATCACCTCAACATCATCAAAGCTTTCAAGGATCGATTGGATGCCTTGGGCAACCATCGGGTGATCATCCACGATGACAACACGGGTTGGGTCTTTGCTCATGCGCGTGCTTTCTGTTCGGTGCGATTGTCCGGTGGGAGCAGGTGCGACAATGGAACGGACGCCTCAATCACGGTGCCGGTCTTGCTCGACAGGATGCGAAGGGTGCCTTCAAGCTGCTCGACCCTTTCTTGCATGTTTCGCAGCCCGAGCCCAGTGCTGGGGTTTTCGCGTGTGTCACTTTGCGATGTGAGCCCGCGGCCATTGTCAGTAATCCTCAAGGTCGCACCGCGGTTATGGCCGCGCAAATCCATAGAAACGCGGGTTGCCTTGGCATGGCGCTCCACATTCGTGAGCGCCTCTTGCGCAATGCGGTAGAGCGCGGTTTTCGCGTCTTCATCCAGTCTGTTACGAAACACGACTGTATCAAACTCGGTCGCAATCCCAGTGCGTTCACTGAAATCATCGATGAGGGCTTTCAAAGCAGGGCCAAGCCCCAGATCATCAAGCATGCCCGGGCGCAAATCGCGGCTGATACGGCGCACTTCATGGATTGCACCTGACAGATACTCAATCCCGGTGTCGAGGTTTTCAGAGGCCCGCGCATCACCCGTCGTCAGCCGTCTTCGCGCCGTATCGAGCGCATATCGTACACCCACAAGGATCTGCGAAATGCCATCATGGAGTTCTCGCGCCACGCGGCCGCGCTCTTCCTCTTGGGCGTCAAACACCCTTTGGGTCAGTTTTTTGAGCTTGGCATCGGCAAGACGGCGTTCGCGAATGTTTATGAAAATGCCGGATGTGAACACCAACAAGAGAGCCGCCAGCGTGATTGCGCCAATCCAAAGAAACGTGCGTCGCACCTCCGCTTCGACCTGCGCGCGCGCCGTGTCCACAACCGCCAAGACATCATCGATGAACACGCCAGTGCCAATAGCCCATCGCCAATCTTGCAGGCCGATCACGTAGGTGACCATACGCGCCGTCTCGCCGGTCGATGGTTTGCGCCATTCATAGGTATGATAGCCGCCGCCAGTGCGCGCCAGGGCAATCAGTTGATCGGTGACTGGCGTGCCTTCTGCATCGGTTAGTCCGCTCCAGTTGCGGCCGATCAAATCCGTTTGGCGCGGACTGACCAAATTATTGCCGTCATAGTCGTAGACAAAGAAATATCCGTCTTGCCCGTAGATCATGCCCGAAAGGATCTGAGACACGTGCAATTTGGCCAACGCATCGTCGGGCGCTGCGCGGCCGTAGGTGGCGATAAAGGCTGTGCGGGCAATGGACAGATAATTCTTTAATTCGTCTCGTTTGGCCGCGATGAGCTGCGTCTCAAGTGTTTTGATTTCACGCTCTTCCAATTGGCGGCTTTGAAGCGTGACCAACACAGAAATCGCAACCGCCGCCAAGATCAAAGGCAGCGTGGCCACGAGAAACAGCTTTTGGCCATAGTTCAATTTCATAACTTCGTGCAGGCTGTGCATGACGAATCGATTTAGAATTTCCTGTGGTGCCAAGAGACAATGGCGTGCATCAGAGGCCAAGCTCAAGATTTAAGCTCATTTTCTCGTACATCGCATGGTTTCTACGCAGTTGTCGGTATTTTCACGGGGCGCGGTTGAGGGTAGTGTCCCGCCACTTGCAACGATAGGCGTCGACTGCGGGAACAGTCAGGCGCGTCATTTTAAACGGGAGGAGTATCCATATGGATCGCCGTTCATTCCTAAAGAATACCGCCCTTGGTGGCTCGGCCGCTGCTGCAACAACGCTTGCGGCGCCAGCATACGCACAGGGCAAGCGGACGTTAACCATGGTCACGTCTTGGGGCCGCGGCCTCGCTGGCGTGTTTGACGCCGCTCAGAAAGTGGCTGACAACATCAATGAAATGTCTGATGGCAGCCTGACAATTGACGTCAAAGCTGCAGGCGAACTCGTGGGCGCCTTTGAGGTGTTTGACGCTGTGACCGCCGGCCAGGCTGATATGTATCACGCCGCTGACTACTATTTTGTGAGCCAGCACCCCGGTTTTGCGTTCTTCACAGGCGTGCCTTTCGGCATGACAGCGACCGAGCTCAACAACTGGTACTATCACGGCAACGGTGCCGCGATGCACGACAAACTGGGCGAAATTTTCGGCCTGAAGTCATTCCTCGCGGGCAACACAGGCACGCAAGCCGGTGGTTGGTTCGCCAAGGAAATTTCCGGTCCGGAAGACTTTAACGGTCTGAAATTCCGTATGCCTGGCCTGGGCGGCAAAGCCCTTGGTTACATGGGTGCGTCCGTGCAGAACCTGCCGGGCTCTGAGGTGTATCAGGCTTTGGCATCCGGCGCGATTGACGGCACCGAGTGGATCGGTCCATGGGCTGACGAAAAAGCCGGTTTCCAGGAAATCACCAAATTCTACTACACAGCTGGCTTCCATGAACCGGCCGCGGGTCTGTCTCTGGCCACGAACCGCGAAGTGTTTGACAGCTTGACGCCGCAGCAGCAGAAGATGATCGAAGTTGCCTCCGGCGATGCAAACGTGTGGAACCTCAGCCAGTTCCTCATGAACAACGGTGCGGCCCTTGAGCGTCTGAAAGCCGGCGGCGTGACCGTTCTGGAGTTCCCAGACAGCGTTTGGGATGCTATGGGAACAGCCTCTCAGCAGGTTTATGACGAATTCTCAGGCGATGATCTTTTTGCAGAAATCCTGGCCGATTATCAGGGTTCGATGAAAGCATCCTCAGGCTGGCTCACCAACTCCATCAGCGCGTACCGCAACCAGCGCGATCGCGTTCTGGGCTGATCTAGATCAAATCTAAATTTGGTGCGGGCCCCTAGTGTGGGCCCGTTACCACGCGATAAGGCGGCACGCGCGAACCGCCTTTGTGACAGGAGCAGGGGGGACATATGCTCGACGCACTCGGCTGGTTTTTCCAGAGCATAGCTTTGGCATTCTACAATGTCTTGTATGCTCTGACGAACCCATCATCCTGGCTTGATTGGGTCTTTTGGACCAACACCACAGAAGACAAAGAAAGCTTGATGCGTTTTGTCTATTACGGCGGATCTACCGAGTTTTTCTTTGCCATTTTCGCGGTGATCCTGGTCATCACAGGGATCGGCATATGGCGCAATTCCTTCATGTGGGCCTGCGTGCGGGTGATGGAGGGGTTCGCCAACACCGTCGGGCGGATCTTTGCTTGGGCTGGATTGATCATGGTGCTGCAACAGGTCATGATCGTGTTCATTCAGCGCATTTTTGCACGTCCCGATATTTCGCTTGGGTTTGGCATCCCACTGCAAAAAGACATCAGCTGGTGGGCCGAGGCGCTGAAATTCGACAACGCGATGGTGGTGGCGCTTTGCTGCACCTACACCTTTGTCCAAGGCGGGCATGTGCGCGTTGACCTTGTCTATTCTGCCGTTTCGCACCGCACCAAGCGGGTGATCGATATGGCCGGTTCCGTCCTCTTCATGCTGCCCACGGCGATCATCATTTGGATGTATGGCTGGTACTTCATGTGGCGGCACCTGATCACGCCAAAGCCCTCGGCCTCCGATACGGTCGACAGGCTGCTACTGAAAGCCCGTGCCGTGCGGTGGAACGTGGAAACCATCGGCTTCAGCCCCAATGGGTTTGACGCATATTTCCTGTTCAAAATCCTGCTCGTGGCCTTTGCTGGCATGGTCTTCATCCACGCCGTGGCGTTCTTCTACCGCTCCTATCTAGAGTTCGTGGAGGGCGAAGAAAGCGCTGGCAAATTCGTTGACAAAGACACGCTCGGCGAAGGTGAAGAAGCCTTCGAAGGCACACATTAAGGGGCCGAGGACATGTTGTTTGGACTAGACGGCGTAGAAGTTGGCCTGATCATCGTTTTCCTGTGCCTTTTTGGCGGGATCCTGTCGGGTTTCCCGGTGGCATTCGCCATCTCGGGCGCAGGCGTGATTTCCTTTGCGATCATCGCGGCGCTCGACAGTGCAGGGCTTTTGATCCACGAGGCGATAGACACCGGATCTCAAGCTTATCAGGCGCTGATCGGAGATGGGATAAAGGCCGAGACCATATCGGTCTTTCGATACCCGGAATTGCCACGGATAGAGGAACCCGTCTTTGTCTCGGGCTGGGAAACCGCGCTGGATCGCAACATTTCTTTCATCGTGAACCGGATGAATGAACGGGTTCTGGCAGGCCAGTCGATTGAGACGCTCCTGGCCGTTTTGATGTTTGTTATGATGGGCATCACGCTGGAACGCTCTAAGATTGCCAATGATCTGCTCACGACCATGGCGCGCGTCTTTGGCCCGCTGCCCGGCGGTCTGGCGGTGTCGGTCGTCGTTGTGGGGGCGTTTCTGGCCGCCTCGACCGGGATTGTGGGTGCCACAGTGGTCACCATGGGCCTGCTCAGCCTGCCGACCATGTTACGCAACAATTACAGCCCCGAGATTGCCACGGGCGTGATCGCAGCGTCCGGCACGTTGGGGCAGATCATTCCGCCGTCCATCGTGATCGTTTTGCTTGGTACATTGGCCGGGGATCTTTACTCCACGGCGCAAGAAGCCCGCGCGCAAGAGGCGGGCTGTACCGACGCCCTAACTTATCTGGGCGAACCTGCTGTGGTCTCCGTAGGGACGCTGTTTCAGGCAGCCCTTTTGCCCGGCATTTTGTTGGCGTTGCTCTATGCGCTCTACGCGTTCGGTTATGCGCTTTTAAATCCGTCGCGCGCCCCGGCCGTTGAAATGGGGAGCACCAATGCAGAGCCCATCACCCGAAACGAGGCCTTCACGTGGTTCCTTGGTCTGCCGGTGGCCCTTATCGCGGGGATGATCTTGCTGGGCCAGGTCAACGTGATCGGCAGCCAAGACCTAACTGTGGACAGTTTTTCTGCGCAAGGGCAAGCGGCCGATCTGCGCACCAATGTAGGCGAAGAGTGTCAGGCCTCCATGATCGAGTTGCATGGCCAAGATGCATGGGATGCAGCACTTGCCCAGCAGGCTGACATCGATGCGGCAGGAGGCGTTCAGCAAAGCGTCGAATTGACCGAAGAAGAGCGGGCGGAGGCTTTGGCACAAAAAATCGAAGATGCCGCCCCTATCGGCACAGGCATCGCGATCATCATGCTGCTGTTTGCCTTGATCCTGACCTTTGCGCGCGGTGTGGCGCCCTCTGCAAATCCAGCCCCGCTTTTGGTCGGTGCCGTAGGGATCGTTTTGGGCTTGCTGTTGGATATTGTCGTGATTGGCGCCGCGATGAGTTCCGGGCTGACTTTTGTCATCATGGCCCTTCCAGTGGCACTTTCCATCTATGGCTGCACATATGCCACCGGAATGCTGGCGCGTAATGAGCTTGTTCGTGTGGTCTTTCCACCGCTGGTGCTGATTGTGGCTGTGCTGGGATCTATCCTCGGAGGGATCACCAACCCGACACCTGCCGCGGCCTTGGGCGCAGCGGGCGCGATCATGCTGGCCGCGTATCGCAGGCTAAAAGATGAAGAGCGATCTGGCAAAGTCATCATCTTCGCCACATTCGCGATCATCGTCGCGATCTTGATGGGCGTGAACTTTGATCTGCGCGTAAATGTCGATGACGTGTCCTTTGAAACTTGGCTTGCTTTCACAACGGCAAAGGCGGGTTATCTCTTTGCGTTGTTTGGACTTCTTTTCGCGTGTTGGGTTCTTTTCGCGGGCGGTGTTCTAACGCCTGTGGTGCGCGAAACCGCGAAAGTCACATCGATGGTTTTCACCATTCTCATCGGCTCGCAACTTCTGAACCTTGTCGTGATCTCCTTTGGTGGGGAACACTACATTCAGCAGTTCCTGCGCAGTTTCGACAATGAGATGACGGTGTTTCTCATCGTGATGTTGGTGCTTTTCATCCTTGGCTTTGTGCTCGACTTTCTGGAAATTATTTACATCGTGATCCCTATTGTGGGCCCTGTGATCTACGGTGGCACGTTTGATCCCAAATGGGTCACAATCATGATCGCGGTGAACCTGCAAACCTCGTTCCTGACCCCGCCCTTTGGTTTCGCGCTTTTCTACCTACGCGGTGTCGCGCCAAAAGAAGTGACCACCGGCCATATCTATCGCGGCGTTGCACCGTTTGTTTTGATCCAGGTTGTTGGGTTGGCAATCCTGTGGTTCTTCCCGGAAATCGTCACCATTGTGCCGGCCTTGATTCCATAGGGCGGGCATAATTGGGATCGGGGGCGATGCCTCGCCCCTGCCCTAACGCTTCCACATTTTTGGCTGGTTTGCCCGCGATAACGGGCGCAAACCGTGGAACAAAGGGGCACGTCCGATGAATATGCATGTCGCAAAAGGGGTTCAGCCGCCCCCGCCGCCGAGCCGCCTCGAAGAGATGCGCCTTCCGATTGTGATGATGCGCGACATTCTTCTCAAGACGATGTTCCGCAAGAACCTCGATATGGTATCTGAGCTTGCCGAAGCGATCTGTTTGCCGCGCGCGGTGACGCAGGAACTGATGGATCTCGCTCGGTCGCAACTGCTTGTGGAAGCCACCGGTACGCTCAATGCCAATAGCGGCGGAGAGATGGGGTATCAGCTGACCGATGCGGGCAAAGCACGGTCCATGGATGCCCTTGCGCAGTCTGAGTATTTCGGCGCGATGCCCGTTCCCCTTGCGGTGTATCGGGAACAAATCAAGCGTCAATCGATCCGCGATATTCAAGTCACCCGTGACCAGTTGACCGGGGCGATGGGGCATTTGGTGCTGCCTGACAGCTTACTGGACTATCTCGGCCCAGCCGTTTCTGCAGGACGTTCCATCCTGATGTATGGCCCGCCCGGCAATGGTAAATCCTCGATTTCAAACGGCATTCGGGACGCGATGGGCGATAAAATCTATGTCCCGCGTGCGATTGAATATTCGGGCCAGGTGATCACGGTCTATGACCCGATCGTGCACTCCAAGGCCGAGGTTGAAACCGATGATCCCAACTCGTTGCGTCGCCGCCGGACGTTTGACACCCGCTATGTGCGCTGCGAACGGCCCACAGTGATCACCGGGGGTGAATTGTCGCTCTCGATGCTCGATCTGGTTTACAACCCCACGGCACGCACCTATCAGGCGCCGCTTCAGCTCAAATCCACCGGCGGCATCTTCATTGTCGATGACCTTGGCCGTCAGGCGGAGCCACCGCAGGCGCTTGTGAACCGTTGGATTGTGCCACTGGAAGAAAGCAAGGACATCCTCGCACTGCAATCGGGCGAAAAATTCGAAGTTCCGTTTGACACGCTGGTGATTTTTTCCACCAACTTCCACCCCAACAAGATCTTTGACCAGGCGGCCCTGCGCCGGATTTTCTTCAAGATCAAGATCGACGGGCCGGATCAGGCGGATTACCTCAAAATTTTCGCGATGGTGGCGAAAAAACGCGGCATGCCTCTGGATGAGGGCGCGCTTTTGCATCTGCTCAAGAAGAAATACCCAACGATCAACAATGTCTATTCGAACTATCAGCCGATTTTCTTGATTGATCAGATGATTTCGATTTGTGAGTTCGAAGGCATCCCCTATCAGATGTCACCCGAATTGATCGATCGGGCCTGGGCCAACATGTTCGTCACCGACGAGGAAATCATCAACTAAGCGCCCCATTTTGTGAGCGCAGAATTTTCTAAAAATCTGCATGCGCAACAGTTTTGCAAAGCGGTCTTAAACGCACTACCTATGCGTCCATGACTGCCCTCCCCTTGCGATTTCAGGATTGGTTTACAGCCCGTGGCTGGCACATCCACCCGCATCAGCAAGCCATGCTTGAGCGCAAGGACGACCCATGCAAACTGCTGATCGCGCCCACTGGCGGGGGCAAAACCCTCGCCGGGTTTTTGCCGAGCCTGGTGGAACTGGAAGACGGCAGCCACCCCGGCCTTCACACGCTTTACATCTCCCCGCTGAAAGCGCTCGCCTCCGATATCAAACGCAATTTGAGCACGCCGGTTGAGCAAATGGCCTTGCCGATCCGCATTGATGACCGCACCGGCGACACACCGCAATCGCGCAAGAAACGCCAACGCGCGGACCCGCCCCATATCCTGCTCACAACACCTGAAAGTCTCGCCCTGCTGACATCTTATGAGGATGCCCATCGCATGTTTGCCGGGCTTCAACGGGTGATCGTTGATGAAATCCACGCACTAAGCGAGTCAAAGCGCGGCGATCAGATGATGCTGGCGCTAAGCCGCCTTGAAACACTTTGCCCCGGTCTGCGCCGCGTTGGGCTTTCAGCCACGGTTGAGGATCCGGCCGCCATCGCCCATCTTCTCGCCCGTCACCCAGACCCGTGTGAGATCTTGATGGCCGATCCCGGCCCAGCCCCCGACATCGCGATGCTGCAAACCGCCCCGCCGCCTTGGGCCGGCGGAGGGGCGGTGCATTCCATCCCCGCAGTGCTGGACCAGATCAGGGCACATAAGACCACGCTCATCTTCCACAACACCAGAGCACAGGCCGAAATTTTCTTTCACAATCTGTGGCTTGCCAATGAAGACGCGCTGCCGATCGGCATTCATCATGGCTCTCTTGACCGGGTGCAACGCGAACGCGTTGAAGGCGCTATGCAGCGCGGAGAGCTGCGCGCCGTGGTCTGCACCGGATCGCTCGACCTGGGGATTGACTGGGGCGACGTGGATCTTGTGATCCAGGTCGGCGCGCCCAAGAACGTGAAGCGACTCGTCCAGCGGATTGGGCGGGCCAATCACAACTATAACGCGCCTTCCAAGGCGCTTTTGGTCCCGGCAAACCGCTTTGAAGTGGTGGAATGTCAGGCCGCGCTGCAAGCCGTTATGGAACATGATCTGGATGGTGAGCCAAAGGGCCCTGGCCCTCAGGATGTGCTATGCCAGCATATCTTGATCCGTGCTTGCGCGGGGCCGTTCGACGCAAAGGATTTGTACAACGAAGTCCGCAGCACGGGCGCCTACGCGGATCTCAGCCGTGAGGCGTTCGACGCCTGCCTCGAATTTTGCGCCACTGGTGGCTATGCCTTGCGGGCCTATGATCAGTGGCAACGCTTGCTCCAACGCGCCGATGGGCTTTGGCAGTTGCGCGATCCCCGTGCCGCACGCCTCATCCGGATGAATATCGGCACCATTCAAGACAGTGATCTGCTCAAGGTTCGCATGCATCGTTCGCGCGGTGGGAAACCTTTGGGCGAAGTCGAAGAAGCCTTTGCGGCCTCACTTACACCGGGCGATACATTTCTCATTGGCGGGCAGATTGTGCGTTACGAAGGTCTGCGCGAAATGGTTGTCGAAGTCAGCCGTGATCGCGGGGCAAAGCCCAAGATTGCCACGTTTGCCGGCACGAAATTCGCCAATTCCACGCAACTCAGCGCGCGTATCCTGACGCTTATCAACTCTGGCGATTGGTCTGCCTTGCCCGATCACACCGCAGACTGGCTGCACTTGCAAAGAGAGATGTCACGGCTGCCACAAGCGGGGCGTCTGCTGTTGGAAAGCTTCCCTCATGACGGTCGCGAACACCTGGTGATTTATGGGTTTGCAGGGCGCAATGCTCAGCAAACTTTGGGCCTCATTGTGTCCAAACGTCTGGAGGAAATGCGCCTTGATCCGCTCGGGTTTGTCTCCACAGATTACGCGACACTTATCTGGGGATTAGAGCCTCTGACGGACGCAACCGGCCTCTTTGACATCGACGCCCTGCGCGCTGGACTTGATAAGTGGCTCGCTGGCAATCAGCTGATAAAACGCACGTTTCGCGCCTCTGCAACGATTGCCGGGCTGATACAACGCAACACGCTGAGCGCCAAGAAATCAGGGCGGCAGGCCACATTTTCATCTGACATTCTCTATGACACTTTGGCGAAATATGACCCTGATCACCTGTTGCTACGGATCACCCGGACTGAGGCGATGCGCGGGCTCATTGATTTTGGTCGGATTGAAGAAATGGTGTCTCGCGTCGAGGGGCGCATTGATCTGATGCGCTTGCCGCGGGTGACACCTTTGGCTGCGCCCTTGTTCCTGGAGGCCGGGCGCACACCTGTTGACGGTCAAGCGCAAGAACGCCTTCTCGAAGAGGAAGCCGCGCGATTGATGGAGGCCGCAGGCCTGGCTTAGGGGAAAGGCTTCGATAGAGAGGTGACGCGCCGCGTTTGAAACCCCTTGCAAACCCTGCGCCTTAAGTTCAGACAGAACAGACCATGAACGGATATGAGTTCACCCTGGCGGGTGCCCCGCTGATTGCTCTTGGATCTGGAGCGCTCTATTGGCCGGAGCGTAATTTGCTTTGCGTGTCCGACCTGCACTTGGGCAAAGCAGAGCGGCGTGCACGTTTGGGCGAGGCGCCTCTGCCCCCCTATGAGACACAAGACACGCTCTCGCGGCTTGAAAAGGATCTCAAATTCACAGGCGCCAACAAGGTGGTTTGTCTGGGCGACAGTTTTGATGACAGGGCGGCAGCAGAGGCTCTGCCCGAGGCCGCGAAAATCTGGATTACCGCGCTGCAGGCGGGGCGCAGATGGATCTGGATAGAAGGCAATCACGACCCGGGACCCGTAGAGATGGGTGGCACCCATCTGGCAGAATTGCCCTTACCGCCACTGACCTTCCGCCATATAGCACGTCATGGACAAAGCGGGGAAGTTTCAGGGCATTACCACCCCAAGACTACCCTGAATGTGCGCGGGCGAAGCCTTACCCGGCCAGCGTTTCTCGTGGATGTAGATCGGGTGATCATGCCAGCCTATGGGACCTACACAGGCGGCCTACGCAGCCACGCTCCTGAGCTGCAAATTCTTATGCGCGAGGAGACGATTGCGGTGCTGACTGGGCCCGTTCCACGTGCTGCACCGATGCCGCGTCAGAGTTAGAAGGGCTGGAGCACGGCTCCAAAAGACCTGTTGCCATCCAATCGGATCGGAACGTACGGCTGACCGGCACAAGATCGCCGTTTGTCAGTTTGAGATAGACCTTACCGGGAGCGCGCCGCTGACCCTCGAGAACGGCATCTTTAGCGACCCAATGGGATCTGTGCGCCATAAACCCTTCGATCGGCTCCATTTCCGCGACCGCATCGCACAGGCGCAGACGCACCTGCGCAACACCCGCTCTCGTGACAACTTCAACCATATGGTCGCGTGCAGACAACCGCAAAACAGATGCACGAAGGGCTTTGGGCAAGCGCTGCAGCAGGCGCGGCTCCGCCACGTTTGGCCCTGGCATCAGGTCTGCACCGGGTTGCAATGCCAAAACACAGTGACGGATCACAGCAACCCCCACGACCACGATAAAGACATAAAAAACGAGCTGCACAACGCCACCCGTCGCCAAAAGGACATCAGGATTCATAAGCGATGTGGAAAGTACAACAAAGGGTGCGTAGACAATGGTCATGATCGTGACGGCCATCGCCTCTACAAGCGACGTGTGACGATCTTCCAAAACCACCTGCGCGATCAAATTCGAAATCCAACCCATCACGACGGAAAGCGCGATCAACGGGACCCAAAGCAAAACGCGTTCGCCCGTGCCCATCGTGGTCAAAGTGCCAAACGGACCTGCGAGCACAGCAAAAACCATGACGCAAACCACAATTGCCATTATCCGAAAAGAAAACACCGAGCGCCACGTCTCGGCAATCTTGCCGCGCAACTTCCCCAAACTCAGACCAACTCTAACCCAAAGTAATGAACGTATTTTTTTCCGCACCTTACCTTACTGTCAGGCGAATAAGAAATAGTTGATTGAATGTTTCTAAACGTAGAGTTGCAAATACCACGCGATCCAATCACCTCTAGGGCGAACCAAGCATGCAATGGCATTGACCAAAGCGGTGAAGCTTGCAATTCATCTCGAACCAAGATGACAGAGACGGCAGTGACATATGCCCCTGGACCCTGAAATTGACGCAAAGATCCGCGAGAGTTTCGACAAACAAAGCCTCATGGCCACGCTTGGTGCGCAGCTCTTGCGGGTGGATGACGGCGAGGTGCATATAGAGGCACCCATTCAAGATGGCAGCCTACAACAACAAGGTTTCGCCCATGCTGGACTGACTTTTGCGATTGGTGATAGCGCCGCAGGCTATGCCGCGCTCAGCATTCTGCCGAATGATCAAGAAGTGCTGACCACCGAAATGAAAATCAATCTGCTTGCTCCTGGTGCAGGCGATCGATTGGTTGCGCGCGGTCGAGTGATCAAACCAGGTCGCCGGTTGATGGTCGTACAATCAGATGTTTATTCACTGAAGAACGGCCAAGAGAGGCACATTGCTCTCCTGACCGGTTCGATGATGCCTGTGCCGACTTAGGCCGTCAGGCCCTCCGGCTCGGCAAGGCCATTGGCGCGGCAGCACGCGGTTACGGTGTTGGCCAGCAAACATGCGATTGTCATAGGCCCCACACCGCCAGGCACGGGTGTGATCGCACCTGCGCGTTCTGCGCAAGACGCAAAATCCACGTCGCCCACCAGAACGTTTTTTCCATCGCGCTCAACGCGATTAATGCCCACATCGATCACTGTCGCGCCTTCTTTGATCCAGTCACCGGGCACCATTTCCGACCGCCCCACTGCTGCAACCACGATATCAGCGCGGCGCACAACGTCAGGTAAATCTTTGGTGCGCGAATGCGCCACCGTCACAGTGCAACTATCCCCCAGAAGAAGCATCGCCATCGGTTTCCCAACGATATTTGAACGCCCGATAACAACCGCATCCATCCCACTGAGCGAGCCATGATAATCGCGCAACATCATCAAACATCCAAGCGGGGTGCAAGGCACCATGGATTTTTGTCCGGTTCCCAAAAGGCCGACATTGGAAATGTGAAAGCCATCGACATCTTTCTGTGGAGAAATCGAATTAATTATGAGATCTTCGTCAAGGTGCTTGGGCAAAGGCAATTGCACGAGGATGCCGTGCACCGCTGGGTCATTATTCAATTCTTCAACCAAAGCCAGCAACTTATCCTCAGGCGTGTCCGCATCCAGCCTGTGCTCAATGGAATTCATGCCCACTTCGACCGTTTGCTTGCCTTTGGAGCGCACGTAAACTTGGCTTGCAGGATCCTCACCGACCAACACAACGGCCAAGCCGGGCGTGATCCCGTTTTCTTCCTTGAGCCGGGCCACGTGGCCCGCGACCTTTTCCCGAACACTGGCAGCAAAGGCTTTGCCGTCAATCAGTTGCGCTGTCATCTTCATGTCCCTTTCATGGCGCAAGGCGGGGAGATCCCCGCCTCGCAAGTACATATCCGGCCAATTGCTTTTAGAACAGACCTTCGATTTGGCCGTCATCGTTGAGGTGAATGTTCTCCGCCGCCGGTTTGCTCGGCAGGCCCGGCATCGTCATGATCTCCCCACACACCACCACAACAAAACCAGCCCCGGCCGAAAGCCGTACCTCGCGTACCGGAACGGAATGCCCCGTCGGTGCACCACGCAGGTTGGGATCTGTGGAGAAACTGTACTGCGTCTTTGCCATGCAGACGGGCAGATTGCCATAGCCCTGCTCTTCCCACAGCTTCAACTGATCGCGGATCTTCTTGTCGGCCAAAACCTCATCGGCGCGATAGATGCGCTTGGCGATGTTTTCAACTTTCTCAAACAGGGACATCTCATCGGGGTAGATCGGCGAAAAGTTCGCGTTGCCCGCATCGACGATCTCGACCACCTTGCGCGCCAAAGCCTCCGATCCTTCGGATCCAAACTCCCAATGCTTCGAGACGACCGCTTCTGCGCCATGTTCTGAGACGTATGCTTGCACCGCCTCCACTTCAGCATCCGTGTCGGTCACAAAGTGGTTGATCGCAACAACCACCGGCACACCAAAGGATTTCACGTTTTCAATGTGACGGCCGAGGTTGGCACATCCGTTTTTCACCGCGTCCACGTTTTCCGCGCCCAGATCGGCCTTGGCAACGCCGCCGTTCATCTTCATCGCGCGGATCGTGGCCACCAGAACCACAGCAGAGGGCGCAATACCGGCCTTGCGACACTTGATGTTCATGAACTTTTCAGCGCCCAAATCCGCGCCGAAGCCCGCCTCCGTCACCACGTAGTCGGAAATCTTCAAGGCCGTCGTCGTAGCGATCACAGAGTTACACCCGTGGGCAATATTGGCAAAAGGCCCGCCATGCACGAAGGCTGGGTTGTTTTCCAGCGTTTGCACAAGGTTGGGTTGCATGGCGTCCTTCAAAAGAACCGTCATGGCACCTTCCGCCTTGATGTCGCGGCAAAACACGGGAGAGCGATCCCGTCGATAGGCCACGATCATGTCGCCCAGACGCTTCTCAAGATCCTTGAGATTCTTGGCCAGACACAAAATCGCCATCACCTCTGAGGCAACCGTAATGTCAAAGCCCGCCTCACGTGGGAAACCATTGGCCACCCCGCCCAAAGACACTGTGACCTGGCGCAGCGCCCGGTCGTTCATGTCAACCACGCGGCGCCATTGCACACGGCGGACATCGATCTCTTGCTCATTGCCCCAGTAGATGTGATTGTCGATCATGGCCGACAGCAGCGAATGCGCAGAGGTGATCGCATGAAAATCGCCCGTAAAGTGGAGGTTCATATCCTCCATAGGCACGATTTGCGCATACCCGCCGCCTGCTGCTCCGCCTTTCATCCCAAAGTTCGGCCCGAGTGAGGCCTCCCGAATACAGATCATGGCTTTCTTACCGATCCGGTTGAGACCGTCCCCCAGACCCACCGTGGTCGTCGTTTTACCTTCGCCTGCAGGCGTTGGGTTGATTGCTGTGACCAAGATCAGCTTGCCGTTTTCGTGTGTCTGCACAGAGTTGATGTACTCCTGGCTCACCTTCGCCTTGTCATGGCCGTAAGGCAGCAAATGCTCGGTTGGGATGCCCAGCTTATCGCCCACCTCTTGGATTGGCTTTTTCGTGGCTTCGCGGGCGATTTCGATGTCGGATTTGTAGCTCATTTTGGGTCCTTCGGGTGGCGCGTACGCTGTCTTCTATACGGTATCGTGCTTATATCGCCTACCGGTATGGACAACTTGCGAATCCGACATTTCCGACCTCGCTTGCGTCGAAGCGGCCCAAATCAGGTCACAGGGGTTTCATTTCGGAAACTCATCTTGCCACGATGCCAATGTTTCTTCTGGCTGAAAATATCCTCATCGGAGGCAAAAAATCTAAGCCCCTTTGAAGTTCACCCGGCTTTCCGCTTCAAGCGCCTCATCCGTCGCCAGCTCCTTGCGCCGCTCCTTTTCGGCGTCCGCGCGTTGCTTGCGAATGCGGCCAAACTGACCGATGCCAATCGCTGCAAGGATGATCGCGCCGCCAGGAATAAGTCCTGGGCCGGGATCCTCACCCAGAAGGATCATCGCGATGACAAGCCCAGCCAGTGGCGAAAACGATGTGGCCAGGGACACATCCGCAGAGCGGGCATTTTTCAGCCCCAGGTTCCAGGCAAATTGGCCGCAAATGATGACGATGATGGCGTAGACCCACACCCATTTCAGGACAACTCCGGAAAAGAGATCTTGGAAATGGTTGGGTCCGTAAAGCCAGATCGCCAGCCAGTAGTAGATAATGGTGCCCAGCACGGTGCGATAAATGGAAAAGATGCCCAGCGGGATCCCTTGCAGGCCCACGCGGCTGACCAAGGTGGACGCGATGAAAGAAATCGTCGCCGCGGCCGCGGCCAACTCCCCTTGTCCAAACGAAAACCCTTCGCCCGCGTTCATCACCACCATCACCACCGCACCTAATAGCGCGACAATGCCCGCACCCATTGCCCAAGGATCCAGCTGTTCCTTGAGGAAAAAATACGTCGCCAGTAGAAACAGTGGCGGCTCAATCCGACCGATCAGCACCACATTGGTGACGGTGGTGTAGTCCAGCGCGATGAAGAAAAGCGCCGGTGTCAGCGCCGAGGAAAGACCCGCCGAAACCGTAAGGATCATCCAGTCTTTGCGGCTGAGTTTGCGCAAATTGTCCATCGTCCAATCGCGCCAGAACATAAACACCATCGGGACCAGTGAAATCAGCGATCCCAAAAACAGAAGATTGCACAGCGTGATAGCATTGCGGCCCATGACCGGGTGCTCCCGCCCAATATCGGCCAGGAGCGACACGATGGAGTTGGAGGCTGCGTAGATAATGACGGCCACCCAAATCAGCCCGGCACCCATCAGAATCTTGGTTGATGCCGCGACGGGCGTTGCTGTGTTGGTCATGATAAGGCCCTTCTCTCCCTCTGGGCGCTCCGTTGCGCCCTTGCGCACAGCTCTGTTCCGTATCGGGTCAGCTGCGTGCAATTTGTCACTATGACAGGGCAAAATGCGTTCAAAAACAAGCGCCATGGCTCTGAAACGCGATCAAGTCATGGCGAACTCCCGAAACAATATTTCAAAAACATGGACTTACGTGGCGTTCTCCTCACGCGGGAGGAACGCGCACTCACGTTCGCGTGCAAAAGTGGCTTGTGCGGCAGCAAAGGACACGCGAAAGGAACATATGGGCGAGGTTGGCCCATGTCGGAGACCCAAATGATTGAAAACCAAGGCACCCGCGCGCAAAAGATCGTCACAATATATGACGATATCTATGATCTGCCGGATTGCCGCTCTTACTATCGCGCTATGGATCACGCCGGGTTTCGCACCGCGCATTTTGCCACAATGGCCTTCCGCAAGGCCCTCACCGCACTTAAAACTGAGCGCGCCCTCACGCGGGCCAATGTTGTGGATTTCGCCAGCGGGTACGGCATCGCCGCTCAACTGATGCGTCACGTGATCGGTTTGGATGATGTGCTATCGCGGTATCGCGAGGCATGGTTCGATGACGCCACTGAGGCAGACGTCATCGCCGCAGATCATGCGTGGCTGGCTCATAACCGCCGGGATGAGACGGATCGCTACATAGGGATCGATATTGCCGGCAATGCGCTCTCCTACGGGCGGGACGTGGGGATCTTTGACGCGATCTTTCCTGAAAATCTTCAGGACGGCGCACCATCTGCAAAGCTCACTGCGGAATTGGCTGAGGTCGATTTGATCGTGGAATGTGGCAGTGTCGCACATATGCTGCCCGATGCGCTGGATCATTTGTTGTCGGCCTGCCCGCGGAAGCCATGGGTGATCCTATCGCCCATTCGCGGCAATGACACAGCCGAGGCGTTTGAGGTTCTCAAAGCACATGGGCTGCGCGTGGATGATGCGGTATCTGACCCTTTCCCGCATCGCGCCTTCTCCAATGCTGATGAACAGCGCCGCGCGATCGCCAATGCGCAGGCTAGGGGCTACGACACCGAGGGTCTGGAATCAAACGGACACTTTCACGCGCAGATCTTCCTTGCCAAACCTGCCTAGCTCCCCTTTGACACCCTGATCACGCCATCCTCACGCCGGATCAGTTCGTCTCACAACTCTGTGCAGCGCCGTATTTTGGATGCCGCCTCACTTATATTCAGCGCCATGATGAAACTTTCAGCGGAGTGACGAACATGTTGACCAGACGCCATTTTATCCTGTCCGCCGCCGCCATACCACTTGCGGCCCAACTGCACGCAGGCATTGCGCCCAATTCCAAACCTGCAATCCTGTCATATGATGGGGCAGCCATTGGCGGCTACGACCCTGTCGCGTATTTCATGACATCTGGCCCAGTGCGCGGCGATGATGCCCATGTGGTGGAATGGAAGGCCGCCAAGTTCCTCTTTACCTCGGCTGCAAACAAAGCCACGTTTGAGGCAGATCCCGAAAAATTTGCCCCGCGCTACGGCGGCTATTGCTCCTACGCGGCGGCGCTGAACTATGTCGCGCCCACATCGGCCAATGCCTGGTCTATCCATGACGATCAGCTTTACCTAAACTTCAACTTGCATGTCCGCTCTGTCTGGGAACAGGACAAGCCGGGCTACATTGCCAAAGCGGATGCGAACTGGCCCGGACCGCTGCAAGCCTAAGAAGATACCGCAAGAGATCAGATTTCCCTTCCCTTGCGGTAACTTGCTCCCTACCTTCTCTGTCACGCATTCGTGACTTAGGGAGGATCCAATGCACAAATCATTTCTGGCCGCGCTGGCCGCACTCACATTGTCGGGTGGCTCAGCACTGGCCGCCGAAAAAATGCGTATTTCCCTTCAGCTGCCATTGACCAGCCATTTGGGCGAAAACCTGCAACTCTTTGAAACTGAAGTAGAAAAGCGCACAGGCGGCGCCATTGACGTCGAAATTTACGACAGCGCCACGCTTTACAAAGACAAGGAAGTGCCCGCCGCCGTCGGCTCCGGCGCGATTGAGGCCGGCGTGGCCTCGCTCACCCGTTATGTGGGCGATGCGCCGATCGTGGATGTGTTTTACATGCCATTCCTGTTCAACACCGAAAACAAGGTGAACGCGGCGGTGGCAATAGGTTCACCCGTGCGCACGGCCCTGGAAAAAGAGATCAGTAAAACCGGCGGGTCCGTGCTCTATTGGCAGGCCTATGGCGGCGCGATCCTTCTGTCCAATGGTGGCCCGATCCGCACGCCCGAAGATCTGGACGGCAAGAAAGTTCGCGTATTTGGCAAAACTCTGGGTGATTTCGTTTCCGCCGCAGGGGGCGCACCCACGCTGATTTCCGGCTCGGAACAGTATCTGGCCTACCAGCGCGGCACTGTGGATGTGGGGATGACCGGTGTCTCCGGCGTCAAATCCCGCAAGCTGTGGGAGGTGATGGACACAATCACAGTCACCAACCATGCCAATATTGAGTTCGTCGTCGTGGTCAACAATGATTGGTGGGCTGGTCTGTCGCCGGAAATCCAAGGCCATATCAGTGATGCTGCCTCTATCGCCCAAGACAACGTCCGCGAGCGGATGGCCGCGATCGAAGAGGCAGCCTACGCCGCAGCCGAAGAAAATGGCATGACCGTGGTTGAGATTTCCGACGAAGATCTCGCTGCTTGGCAGGCCGTCGCCCAACCCGTCTATGACGCCTATATTGAGGCCGCGGGCGAGGCCGGTCAGGCAATCCTGGACGCAGTTGGGGGCGGTTCCTGACCTGAGTGACTAAGGCGGGCGGTCACTGCACCGCCCGTTTTCACACCTCATGCAATTGATCACCACACTTTCCCGTCTTGCAGGTCTGACCGGTGCCGTTCTCATGGCGCTCACCGGTGTGATGCTGACATTTGAGGTCGTGGCGCGCTATTTCTTCATCAAACCAACGATTTGGGCGGCTGAGCTGAGCCAGCTTTGCCTGATTTGGGGCTGTCTTTTGTCCATGGCGTGGCTGCTCAATGCCCGCCGCCACATCACCGTGAACGCTGTCACCGCTCTTTTGCCGCGCCGGGCGCAGAAAGTGTGCGTGGCCTTCGCCCTTGCCTGCATCATCGTGTTCTCGGGGATCGTGACCATCTGGGGCTGGGACATTTTCTATGACAGCTTCTCGCGCGGGCGCACCACCGGGTCTTTGTTGAACCTGCCCACCTGGGTGGCAGAGCTTTCGGTGCCACTGGGTTTCGGCCTTTTGACCCTGCAAGCCATCACTGACCTTATCGCCCTGCCGCGCGACGCAACCAAAAGCCTGGGGGCGAGCCACGAATGACGATTGTCCTCATTCTTGCCGGGCTTTTCTTCTTGTTGCTGATGGGCGTGCCTGTGGCCTTTGCCTTGGGCGGGCTGGGTTTGGCCATGCTGATCCTTGGCGGGTTTTCCCCGCTCATGGCGCCGCAAGCGATCTTGTCGACGCTGGACGGGTTTATCCTGCTCGCCGTGCCGCTCTTTCTGCTGATGTCGAATGTGTTGCTCAAAGGCGGTGTGGGGCGTGATCTCTTTGCCGCGGTGCAGGCCTGGGTAGGGCATTGGCCGGGTGGCCTGGCCGTGGCCACGATCCTGAGCTGCGGGCTTTTTGCTGCAATTTCAGGGTCTTCCGTGGCCACCGCCGCCACGATTGGCACCGTTGCGATCCCTGAGATGATCTCTCGTGGCTATGACAAGCGCTTTGTTTACGGTCTGCTTGCCGCTGGCGGCACCTTGGGCATTCTGATCCCGCCCTCGATTCCAATGATCGTCTACGGGTTTGTCACAGAGCAATCGGTCATCGCGCTGTTTCTGGCCGGGATCGGGCCGGGGCTTGTCCTCGTGACCTTCTTCGTCATTTTCTCAATCCTCTACGCCAAACTCTCCGGCAAATTCGTTCCGGTTGAAAAAGCGCATATGGAGGAACGCCTCGCCGCCTCCTGGCGCGCACTGCCCTCTCTGGTGCTGGCCATGATCGTGATCATCGGTCTCTACACCGGCGCGTTCACCCCGACCGAAGCCGCCGCAGTGGGCTTTGCCGCGGCGCTGCTGATCACAGTTTTCTGGCTGCGCACACTGACCTGGGCCAGCTTTTGGGAGGCGATAAAAGAGAGCGCGATCACCACAGCCGCCATCCTGCTTATCGTGGCAGGCGCCAAGGTGTTCGGCAAAGCCATCGCGCTTTACCGCATTCCACAAGACATCTCCGCCTTCATTGCTGCCAATATCGACGGGCCGCTGGTGTTTATCCTGTTGGTCTCTGTCGTCCTCTTGCTGATGGGGCTGGTGTTTGAGGCGCTGTCGATGATCTTGATCATGACGCCGGTGCTTTTGCCCGCGGCCATGGGGCTTGGGTTCGACCCGATCTGGTTTGGCATCTACATGGTGATCATGGTCGAATGCGCGCTCATCACCCCGCCGGTCGGGCTCAACCTGTATGTGATCCAAGCCGTCGCCCGGACCAGCTTGGCCAATGTGGCGCGCGGCGTCTGGCCGTTCTTGCTTTTGATGCTTGTGACGGTGGCCGTGCTTTATGCCGTGCCTGATCTGGCGCTCTATATTCCGTTCAAATGGTGACCTGATGACCCAAGCTGCCAAGCTCCGCGAATTGCTGGCCCAAGACCGGTGCCACATCATGCCCTGCTGCTTTGATGCGCTGTCGGCTAAGCTGATCCAACAAGAAGGCTATGACCTGACCTTCATGTCCGGCTTCGCGGCATCGGCCAGCCGCATTGGGCAGCCGGATTTGGGGCTTATGAGCTACGCAGAGGTTTTGGATTCCGCGGGCAACATCACCGACGCGATCGATATCCCGCTCATTGGGGACGGCGACACAGGCTACGGCAACGCGATGAACGTACGGCGCACCGTCGCCGGCTTTGCCAAGGCCGGTTGCGCCGCGATCATGATCGAAGATCAACTGGCGCCAAAACGCTGTGGGCATACGCCGGGCAAGGCGGTGGTCAGCCGGGATGAAGCTTTTGACAGGATCCAGGCGGCGGTGGACGCCCGCGACGCCCTGCGCGCAAAGGGTGGTGATATCCTGATCATGGGCCGTACCGATGCGCGCCACGAACACGGGCTGGATGAAGCCATCGCGCGCGCCGCAACATATGCCGAGATTGGCGCCGACATCCTGTTTGTAGAAGCCCCGAAAACTGCGGACGAAATGCGCCGTGTGTGTGATGCCCTGCCCGGGCCCAAAATGGCCAATATCGTCGAAGGTGGGGAAACACCGGACCTCACGAATGCGCAGCTCCATGAGATCGGATTTTCGATTGCGGCCTATCCTCTCTCGCTCATGGCCGCGGCGATGCAGGCCATGGTGACGACGCTCCAAAGCATGCGACAGGACGCGCGCCCTGGGCAGATGGACTTCACCGATCTGCGCCGCAGGATTGGGTTTGACGACTATTATGAGCTGTCAGACCGCTACGGGACTTCTCGAAGGTCTTGACCAAAATGGGCGAGAGCTCTGTCGAAAATCAGGCCTCAAAAAGAAAATAATTCACAGATTTTGGACACTGGTTTTTAGATTTCACGCAATGTGTCAAATGCTCCCCACGCCGGCTTTGGGCTCTGGCCGCAACTGTATCCGCAGCGGATCAGGCAGCGTTTCGAAACTTTGGAACAATTCTCTCAGGCCATCTGGCCCGGTCGCGTGCCGTCCGTGGCGCGCCATTTCTGCGCGCGCTTGGCGTTTGATATCCGCCCCATTTCCGATGTCGAGGGACACATCCGGGCGGAAACTGCGGCGCACGGGGCTGTCGAGGGTCAATGGCATCAACAGCAATTCCGGCACCCCATTCAGCAACGTCTGCGCCGCAAGCCCGGCGCGTATGGCACGGTCATTGTGGGCCACGGGGTAGGGCGCAAAAAGCAGTGCGTCCCCACCCGGGCTGACCGGCGCAAAGCTTGCGGCCTCGCTCAGATCACGGATGCAAACCGTTGGGAAAGGGGACAGCACATCGCGCAAAACATCTGCCGCAGGGCCGTATAAATCTCCCAAAAAAATGGTCACCGGGCCACCCGCCCGCGCGCGGCGTGCCAAAGCGCCCAGCGCGGTTTCGATCACTTGCCCTGCGTCTTCGGCAAAAACCACGAGTTCCTGACTGATCCGCCGGGTTTGCTGTTCGAGAAAGAACGCCATGATCACGTCGGCCATGGCGTTGTAGTGACCCAGGTTGCGGCTGTCATGGACAATGCGCCCAATATCCACCTCAACCACTTCCGCCCCTGATGCATGGACGCGCAGCATCACATCCAGATCGGCGGCGTATGTCCCCACCAGTTCTTGATGCGCGATCCACCGGCGATCCACCAGGTAAATGCCTGAGTTCGGCGCCCGTAAATGATCGAGACCAGGAAACATCTGCCGGATTGCAGGCGTCACCAAAAGCCGTGTCATCGGCATGTTGTCACCGGGATCGTTCCATGCGCCTTTCACCAGTCCGACGCCTTGAGCGCGGGCGGCGGGCATCGCGGCAAAAAGTGCAGTGTCAAAGCGCTCCAAATCAGCGTCGAGCTTCATGACCCAATCGTTGCGCGCAGCGCCCAGACCGGCACGCACAGCATACCCCATGCCGCGCATCTCTTCACGCACCGCGCGCGCGCCTGCACGTTTCGCCAACGCGCCGGTTTCATCGGTCGAACCATTGTCAACCACGACGACTTCATCCACCCAAGCCAGCCCACGCAGCTTGCGCACGACACCTTCAATAGTGGCCGCCTCATTATGGGCGGGGATGATGACGGAAACGGGTTCCTGCATTTGCTTAAACGCTCCCCAACTCGATTGGGGGGAACGTAACGATCCAAATTGTCCAGAACAAGGGAGAGCGCGTGAAACAAAAGGAACCGTTTCGTGATGGCCAGCAAGGGTCTTGACTCAATACCCAAGATGTAAATATGTAATTACATGTTTACTAATGAACAGATGGACCGTGTGTTTTATGCGCTATCGCATACCTCTCGTCGGGAGGTTTTGGACATATTGCGCGACACACCCGGTCAAACGGTGGGAGACGTGGCGCGTCGGTTCGACGTGACACGCATTGCCGTGATGAACCACCTCAAAGTGCTCGAAGAAGCGCAATTGGTGATCAGTGAGAAAGATGGCCGTGCGCGACGGCTTTACCTCAACGCGGCCCCAATTCAAGCGATCTACGAGCGGTGGACCACAACATTTTCAGCCCATTGGCTGGACCGCATGAGCCTGGTGAAATCCGTGGCAGAAGCGGCAGCCGCCAAGATCAAGAAGGACAGTGAAGAATGACCAGTGAAAACACCCATATCAATCGCGTACTCATCAATGCCCCACAGGAGGTGGTGTGGAGCACGCTTGTAAAGACTGATGAGTCCCTGCCCTTTTTCTTCGGTAGCATCTGTCAAACCAAAGACGGCCTGCGCCCGGGCGCGCGATACCGGATGGTCAGCAAAACTGGCAAGGTCGCCATGGTCGTGGGTGAGGTGCTGAGATTTGAGCCACCCCATGTTTACGCGCACACGTTTTCCATGACCAATATTGATGAACCCCCTGTCACCGTGACCTACACGCTCACCGAAAAGTCCGGCGGGACGGAGTTTGAGCTGCGCATCGATAACATGGTGCCCGGCAGCAAGCTGGCCAAGGAAATGGTGTCCTCTCAAGGGTTTATCGCCAGCAATCTCAAGTCACTTTGTGAAACGGGGCGACCAGCTTTCACTGGTAGAATGGTCGGTCTCATGAGCCCGATTTTCATGATGTTTTCGAAAAAGTCCCAAGCCGCAGAAAACTGGCCACTTTGAGGGCGTTAAGGCATCGGCGTGAGCGGGCGCTGCAACTTCACCGGGATTTCGCGCGCCAGACGCAGAAGATGAGACATGTAAGGCTTGTCCTCATCCTCCCGCCGGATCGCCGCGTATAACCGTTTCGTCACGCCATGTTGCGTGACAGGCCGCGTGATATAGCCCGAATGCGTCCGCTGCTCGCGCAGAACCCAATCCGGCATAACGGCCACACCTCGATTGGAAGCCACAAGCAGCAAGATCACGGCCGTCAACTCAACCTGACGTACTGCGCGAGGCTCCACTCGGGCGGGGATCAAAAGCTCGGTGAAGACGTCAAGCCGCGTGCGATCCACAGGATAGGTGATGAGCGTCTCACTGCGCAAATCCTCAGCCTCAATATAAGGCCTGGCCGCGAGCGGATGCGACGCTGCCGCAACAAAGAGCGGCTCGTAGTCAAAAAGAGGTTTGAATTCAACGCCCTGCAGCTCTTCTGGATCGGAGGATACGACCAGGTCCACCTCTTCTTTTTGCAGCGCAGGTAGGGCATCAAAGGCAAGACCCGGACGAATATCCACATCCACATCACCCCAGCTTTGGCGGAACTGCTCCAAAACAGGAAAGAGCCATTCAAAGCAAGCGTGGCATTCAATCGCGATGTGCAAGCGCCCAGCACTGCCTTGGCGCAGCCCATCAAATTCCGTCTCAAGCGCCTCGATTTCTGGCAACACTTTTTCGGCCACCCGCAGCAATCGCATACCTGCCGCCGACAATTTGAGCGGCTTGGAGCGGCGCACGAAAAGCTCGACGCCGGCTTGATCCTCCAGCCCTTTGATCTGATGACTGAGGGCGGATTGCGTGATGTTGAGCACATCAGCCGCCTTTGCCAATCCACCCGCCTGATGAATGGCGCGGATCGTTCGAAGATGGCGAAAATCAATATGCATGGGCTCGGTCGTTTCAGAGAAGGATATATTAGTTTGGCTCATTCAAACCATGAGTTTTATGAAGTTGCTTCATTTTCTCGCAATTGTCAAAATCGGTTTATCCTCACCAAAACAGGACGTGATGTCATGGCTCCAACCGTTTCGTTTGAATTCTTCCCGCCTCGTTCGTTGGAGGCATCATTCAAACTTTGGGACACTGTACAATCACTTGCGTGCCTCGATCCCACGTTTGTATCGGTCACCTACGGTGCGGGTGGAACAACCCGGGATCTGACGCGTGATGCGGTCAAGGCTCTACATGGCTCTGCGGGCCTGAATGTGGCCGCGCATTTGACCTGCGTGAACGCGAGCCGGGATGAAACACTGACCATTGCTGACGAATTCGCCGAAGTCGGCGTGACCGAAATTGTTGCACTGCGCGGCGACCCACCCCAAGGCGAAGCCACTTTCACGCCGCATCCCCATGGGTTTGCGAACTCGTGTGAACTGATCGAGGCGCTTGCAAGGACACGGAAATTCAAAATTCGTGTCGGTGCCTACCCCGAAGCGCACCCGGAAGCAGTCTCCATGCAGGCCAATATAGACTGGTTGAAGCGCAAGATTGATGCCGGCGCCGATGAGGCGATTACGCAGTTCTTCTTTGAAGCGGACACGTTTTTTCGGTTTCGTGATGCCTGTGCCGACGCCGGCATTTCAGCACCAATCATCCCCGGCATCTTGCCCATAGAAAACTGGCGCGGGGCGCAACGATTTGCGGCAACGTGCGGCACGTCCGTGCCCGCGTGGCTCACAGCCGCCTTTTCCAAGGCAGAACGGGACGGCCGTGAAGATCTCCTCGCAACGGCGGTCGCAACGGAGCTATGTTCAAAGCTGGTAGAGGGCGGCGCTGAACACCTTCATTTTTACACGCTCAACAAACCCGAAATGACGCGCGATGTTTGCATGGCTCTCGGCCTTCGCTCGCGCGCGAGGTTGCGCGAAGTGGCCTAAACCACTCAAGACGTTGTCCCCCCTGGTCCCCGGTGCGGTTCTTCCCACCGGGGCTTTTTCGTGAAACACCTAAATAAGGATCCACGACAAGAGGCACAGCATGTCTGTTTTCTTTGCAAAGACACCTGATGAGATGGCCACACTCGATGATTTGCGCAGCCGCTCTGGGCTTGAATTCGTGCAAGACATGTTGGCAGGAAAGCTTGCCTGCGCGCCAATTGCGCGAACGCTGAATTTCACATTAACGGAAGTCTCCGAAGGGCAAGTCGCGTTCGAAGGCGCCCCAACATTCGACGCTCTCAATCCTATGAGTGGCGTGCATGGCGGCTGGTACGGGGCGTTGCTGGACAGCGTCTTGGGCTGTGCAGTCATGACAATTGTGCCGCGTGGGCGCGTTTATACGACCTTGGAATACAAAGTAAATATCGCCCGCGCGATCACGCCTGGGCAGAAGGTGCGCGCGACGAGCCAGGTCGATCATGGCGGCCGCAGCACCGCTGTTGCCCATGGCGAAATCCGAGGGATTGAAGATGGCAAGCTTTACGCAAAAGGCTCAACCACTTGCCTGATCATGGACGCCCCGCCCGCCTAAGCTGCGCACAGCCGACCACAAGCAACACTTTGCAAGACTGCCTGCGCCTGCGTCATCTTGGCTGCATGAGTGCAATGTGTGAAAGACAACTGTGACTGCCGCTGCACTGTGGACAGAGATCGCCCTTTGGATGGCATCTGCGCTTGTGTTCGGGGCATTCTTCATGAAAGCGATCCTGCCTTTGCGGGCCGTTGCGATTGCTTCAAACATTGCTTTCATCGTCTACGCTGTTTTCGTCTCTAACACCGCAATCTTGATCCTGCACGCGGCCTTGCTGCCTCTGAACACGCTAAGGATTGTTCAACATCTCAAGCTGAGGAGAACCATCCGACACGCCCTTGAACAAGAGCCAAATATTGAAAAACTGCTGCCACTCATGGAGCAAAAGACGTGGAACGCAGGCGCGACGATCTTTGTACGCGGCGACATAGCAGAAACGATTTACGTTCTGACCGAAGGCCAAATACGGCTGACAGAACTTGAGGTGACGATCGGACCCATTACCATCTTTGGCGAAATTGGACCGTTTTTGAGAGATAAAACACGCCTTGCAACCGCCGTGTGTCAAACGGATTGCACTGTGTACACGCTATCGGAAAGCCGCATGAAAGAACTGGTTTTAAAGGAGCCTGCGTTTGGTCTTTATTTGACCAAACTGATTGCCGAACGCATGCATGACAATATGTGCAACATCCACTAGGCGATCAAATCAGTCCGATTTCAGGTCAGTTTGCCCGCGACCGGATCCCTTGGCAAAGTAATCTCATAATATCTTTGCAGGCTTTCATGTATGTGTTCCGACGGGTCATTCATCATCTTCCGCCGGCGCCGCGATAGGAACAGCTTGGTCCATCCCTGCCAATTGCCCGTCGACGGCGCCATGACATCCCGCTCGAACCGGGTGCGCCAGCCCTCGGGTAACACGACACCGCGATCGCAAAGCTTATCCAGCATCCAAACCAGCGGAATGTTTGACAACGGCCTTGCGGCATGAAACCCACGCAAATGCCCACCCACATCGGCATGATTGCCGCGAAACCATACCTGCTCTACACGACCGTCGAATTTGTCTGGGACGTCCCACAGAACGGAGTTGTAAACGACGCGGGTCTCCATGCCGGCCAATGCATGATAGCCATGGCGCACCGACTGGCCAAGCTTGTGATCGTGAAATGCATGGGTGGGCACGCTGAGCCGCCACAGCACCGGCATAATAATACCAAGCGCTTTGACCGTATCCCAGACACCGACCATCTCAATCTCCACGCCGTCGTGACAAAACGCGTCGGCAAAGGCGCGTCCAGCGTCTGTGGGTCCGTCCGCGCGGTAGTGGCGATAGGCAAGCTCGACATTTCGCTCAGTCGCCTCGGCTGCGCGCAAGAGCCCAATTCGATCGATCACCCCGGCCAGCGAACGTACGGCAAACGCGCCACGCGAATAGCCCATCAAAATGATCCGGTCGCCGGGGTGATAGCGGCTGGCCAGATAGCCATAGGCGCGCCGGATCTGTCGGTTGATGCCCCGCCCGGCGATAACATCGCGGGTCGAACGCCAATCCTGCCATTGCAACCCAGCCTCGTAGTAGATCGACACGCGCGGATCAGCTGCCTCTTCAAGCAAGCGATAAGTCAGCCCAGCGTTGCTTTCGCACCCGGGGCTCAGAGTGGACATAGTGCCGTCAAGAATGATCACATGGGTGCGTTGACCGCGCGTGGCGGCGAATCCTTTGCGCCCGCGCGCTTGACCGGGATTGATTGTGCGGTAAAGGCGTTTGAGAAGGGATCTAAGTGCCATTACGCGCCCAAGGCGGAAAAACACTGGGTGACGATATGAAGGGTGTGCAGGTCATGGGTAAAAGATCAGTCGCAGATCGATCATATGCCATGAAATTTGGCGTGAACCTATGTTTCAGGCCGTCGCAGGGTGGCGGGATGTATGGGATGTGGGCCCAACCGCGCGGCCAGGGTGCCCCCGCATTCTTGCAAAGAATGCGCTACCAACGTTGGCGCGAATTTTTTAAAAATTCGTCTGCGATCAGGGTGTTCAGCTGCCGTAGTAGCGATCCCAGCGTTCAATCAGCTTTTGTTGCAGCGCCTTGGATCGGCTGTTCCACCCGCGCGATCCCTGAGGCCGCTGCCCGGATGTGGGATCATAGCTGGCGCGGAGCCCATTGTTTGCGGTGAAAATCGCAAAGGCCATGTCTTTCCCTCGCGCCGTTGACATATACCCCGCCAACGAGCTGACAAAATAGAGTGTCCCGGTTTTGGCGGCGACTTTCACCGGGTGCCCGGCATTTACCTTTCCATTTTGATGCCGCATCGGAATGTCCTTGAGAATGGGCTTCAACGCCCCCTGCCCGTAAACACGCGCCAAGGCTTTGGCCATGGCCTCAGCTGTGAGGCGCGATGTTTCGTGCAGGCCAGAATGATCCACCAATTTGGCTCCAACCATGCCCAATTCGTCGCGCGCCCAAGCACTCATTTGCTTGGCCGACTGCTTCAAGGGCTGCGGCCGGCCTTGCAGCCGCGCCGTGGCCGTCATGCCCACCAATTCCGCCGTCAGGTTGTTGGAAAACTTCAACATGCCTTGAAGGATCGCGGTCAGTTTCGGGCTGCGGTGCCAGGCCACCACCTCCCCGCCCGGGGCAGCGCTTAGGGGCCGACCAACCTTGAGGCGGATGCCCTGGGACCGGGCAAATGTTGCAAAGACTTCGGCTGCATACGCTTCGGGCTTGCGCACGGGCAACCAGCGCGCGCCACCATTGCCCAGCGCATCGCGTGCCACGGTCCAACTGTCATGATCACCCTTGTCGGTATACGTATAGACAGGCAGCGATCGCGGCGCGACGGAGATCCGCGCCACCCGCACGTCGGGGCGATACTTGGCTGATCGCGCATCCATCGCGACGGTGTAATCCCCGCCCACGCGCTTCCATTCGAAATGCACGCGATTGTAATTCAGATTGAGCCCTGAAATTGCCGGGTTGTAGCTCACGCTTTCGGGCTGACGATCATCGAGGATCCGCTCAAACGGCAACGCGCCGCCCCACACGCGCAACGTGCCGCGCACCTCGCGGATCCCTGCTTGTTTGAGCTTGGCTGCAAGACTGGCCAGAGCGTCCGTATCCAGGGTGGGATCCCCGCCACCGGCGAGGATCAGATCGCCTTGCACCACACCGTTTGAGACACCGCGCGTGGCAACAAGGCGTGTTTCAAATCGGAAATCAGGGCCAAGTGCATTCAACGCGTAAAGCGCAGTAACAGCTTTGGTCACGCTGGCGGGCGGCAACGCTGTGCTGCCGCCGCGGCTTTCCAATGTCTTGCCACTGTTAATGTCAACGACCGAAAACGTGACATTCCCGCCCAGTTCAGCCGAGGCGACGAGGCTATCTACATTTGGTGCCGTGCGCGGCGCAAACGCGGTCGGACGTTTTTTGGGACGCAAAGAAACTTCCGGTGCCTTTGCATGGCCCCCCGTGGCCAGCCCGGCAAAGAGCCCGCCCAAAAACACTCTGCGTGTGAATCCCAACATGCGCGTAATTATGCCCGAAGCGAACGTAAGGACAATCCGTTTTCAGGCTCAAATCACAGCAGATTGTTCACGTTTTGTCACCAATCCCCTGACTGGCGTAACTCGGTCGAAGAAATATGACGCATGGGGACGTTCAGGAAACACCAGGCCGGCGCCGGCCTATGCCCAAGTGCCAGGCTCTCACGCGCTTTGATACGAAATGGCCTGTACACGCGCGCGGCCTTCGACATCCGAGCCGAAATGCGCTGACCTGGTCGCGCCAGAACGCCGACAGGCACGGATTGGAGAATGTCACGCCAGCCTTTCCACTGATCGAACTGAGCCAAATTGTCAGCCCCCATGAGCCAGACAAAACGTACGCCAGGCCGAGCGGCCAACAATGCTTCAAGGCTTTGCGCCGTGTAGCGCGTGCCTGCTTGAGCCTCAAAATCGCTTGGATGCATGCGCGGATGGGTCAAAAGGGCGTGGCAGGCCGCCATACGCTCCTTCAAAGGGGCTGGTCCGCGAGATTTCAACGGGTTACCGGGCGTGACCAGCCACCAAACCTGATCCAAGCCGAACCGGCGCATCGCCTCGTGGCTGATATGCACGTGGCCTGCATGCGGTGGATCGAATGACCCGCCAAGCAATCCAATGGTCTGACCCGGTCTGGAAAAAGGCAACTGGTAGCGCATGGGCGCCTGTTTTGACCTACGCGCGCGGCTTGTCCAGCGAATTGTCTCGCGAGCTTACGCGCGCCATGGATTGTTCTAGGGAACGCAAGCGGCCTATGATGCCTTGTTCCAGCGCAAATCCTGAGCACGCGCGTCAAGTCTGGCCTTGAGTTTGGCCGGCAACAGGCGCGCACTTGTCACCCGCGGCAATGGCATCTCCGCGATAATACGATCGGGTGCTGGATGTTCGCACGCATTGTCAAATCCACCGCGCCCCGCGTAGTCCACATAGGTTTCACTACGCAGATTTTCCGCAAGGATGAGGTCATGGGCTTCGGTTTCGATGTGAAAATAGGTGAAGGCGGTGCTTGGCATGCGCGCCACCTGGAAGATTGTTTGCCCATTGATCAAGGCGCCCGCATTGATCAAAAGCCCATCCAAAGCGACCGCGTGATCGGGCGTTAGATAAAGATCTCGCGAGGGTACATCATCGTCCAACGCGTTGGCGGTGATGCAAACAGGATTGATCTCAAACTCGCTTTGAAACGCCGGATGAACAGTTTGTCGGGCCACCCAGGTGATGCGGCTCTCACCGCCGTCTGCGCGCTTTACAAAATCGCCGGGCTGCAGCGTTTCAATCGGCACCTCGCCGGTCACTGTCGCAATCCGTGTACCTTCCAGAAAGCAATTCACGTTGACTTGCGCGGCAAGACTGTCGATCTGAAACTCACCTGTTGTTGTGATGATGATTTCGTCAAATTCTCCGACTGCGGTAACAGAGCCCGCCGCTGTCAAGGTTTCCGTGATGGTATCGGCGCTGCCCAAGACTTTGAAAGTTACGGCAACCTGCCCGTCGACCTTGTTGAACTCAAGACGCACGGGATCCTCCGTGGTTCCTTGAAAATGATGGTTGTCCGAAACCAGCTTGAATTCATCTGTGCCGCCACTCACCTCCTTGCCTTCGAGAAAATCACGCACCACACCAAACTTCGCGCCAGGCTCGTGGACCAATGACGTGGAACCATCCTGACTGCTTACGCTCCAGGAAAAGCCAACGCCATCATCCACAAAATCAATCTTGGCTTGACTGACGCCGCCCAACGCCACGCGTGAGCCCTCATCGAACTCGAAAACAGGCATGCCTTTCGTCCCTCACGTCACACGTACCCAGCGTCGAGCTATAAACAAATCATTAACGACAAGTTAATTTTTCATTAACTAACCGCTCAGCCCGCGCACAGTCGCAGACCAATCACGCCCATGCAGTTTGTGCTTTTTGAGACAGTTTCGCCCGGTCAATCTTGCACTGCGCGCCCTTGGCAAGGCCTATGGCACGCAAAGGACTATGACCATAAATACCACTGTCACTAGCGATTGCCCCGGCGCATACGATCCTCTAGACAGCGTCACAAACCCAAGGACGCAGCAGCGGAGCACATCCATGGCGCAAAAATTTGTCTATCACATGCAAGGCGTGTCCAAGACCTACCCGGGTGGCAAAAAGTGCTTTGAAAACATTCACCTGAGCTTCTTGCCAGGTGTAAAAATCGGCGTTGTGGGCGTGAATGGCGCGGGCAAATCGACCTTGATGAAAATCATGGCGGGGCTGGACACAGAATTCAGTGGAGAGGCCTGGGCCGCAGAAGGCGCACATGTGGGGTATCTGCCGCAAGAGCCACGGTTGGATGCAGCACTCGACGTGCGCGGCAACGTCATGCTGGGCGTGGCGGAGAAGAAGGCCAAGCTCGATCGGTTCAACGAGCTGGCGATGAACTACTCCGATGAAACCGCCGATGAGATGGCCAAATTGCAAGATGAGATTGACGCCGAGAACCTGTGGGATCTCGACGCGCAGATTGACGTCTCCATGGAGGCGCTGCGCTGTCCACCCGATGACGCCGATGTCACCACGCTGTCTGGGGGTGAGGCGCGCCGGGTCGCGCTTTGCCGATTGCTTTTGGAAGCGCCTGACATGCTGCTTCTGGACGAGCCTACCAACCATCTGGACGCCGAAACCATCGCATGGCTGCAACAGCACCTGATGGATTACAAAGGCACGATCCTTGTCGTGACCCACGACCGGTATTTCCTCGATGACATCACCGGCTGGATCCTTGAGCTCGATCGCGGACGCGGCATTCCTTATGAGGGCAACTATTCTGCGTGGCTGGAACAAAAGGCCAAGCGTTTGGAACACGAAGCGCGAGAAGATAAATCCCGCCAGAAAACCCTGGAACGCGAATTGGAATGGATGCGCCAAGGGCAAAAGGCGCGGCAGGCCAAGCAAAAGGCGCGGATCAACGCGTACAATGAGCTCGCAAACCAATCCGAGCGCGAAAAAATCACCCGCGCACAGATCGTGATCCCGTCAGGCCCACGGCTTGGGTCCAAAGTCATTGATGTAGATGGTCTGCGCAAAGCCATGGGCGACAAGCTTTTGATCGAAGACCTGACGTTTTCCTTGCCGCCGGGTGGCATCGTTGGCGTGATTGGCCCCAACGGCGCTGGCAAATCTACGCTGTTCAAAATGCTGACCGGGCAGGAAACGCCGGATGCCGGTGATGTGTCCTACGGTGACACGGTGCAGCTGGCTTATGTAGATCAATCGCGCGATGACCTCAAAGACGGCGAAACGGTTTGGGAGGCCATATCAGGTGGGGCGGAGGTGATCGAACTGGGCGACGCGCAGGTCAATTCCCGCGCTTATTGCTCGGCGTTCAATTTCAAAGGCGGCGACCAGCAAAAGAAAGTGTCTCTTTTGTCAGGGGGAGAACGCAACCGTGTGCATATGGCCCGGCTTTTGAAAGAGGGGGGCAATGTGCTCCTTCTTGACGAGCCGACCAATGATTTGGACGTAGAAACTTTGCGCGCGCTTGAAGATGCTTTGGTCGATTTCGCAGGTTGCGCCGTCGTGATCTCCCACGACCGCTTCTTCCTTGACCGCATTTGCACTCATATCCTTGCTTTTGAGGGCGAGGCGCATGTGGAATGGTTTGAGGGCAATTTCGCGGATTACGAGGAAGACAAAAAACGCAGGCTCGGTCCTGATGCCCTCGAACCAAAGCGCATCAAACACAAGAAATTTGCGCGATAAGGCGTGGGGTGCCGTAACCAAGCGATAAAGGCAGCACCCGGCACAACAGCAGTCTTCGCCATCCTAGACAGGCTGACATATTGACAAAATGTGGCAGTACCCTGGCGACGCGCGCGGCGACCCACACCAAAACGGCATGAAGTCACCCCGCAACCGCGACAATTTCGGCAGATTTGCAACGAAGGCTGGAGGCTCAAAGGAGAGCAGCCATGCCACCAAGAAACATGCAAAGATGGATTGGCCCACGCCGCAACCCAGGGTTCAAGCCGCCTAAGCCGTACCAATTCACCGATTGGGCCATGATCTGAGCCTTGGCGCACACGTTTAGGACAAGACCAGATCACCAAGCTGTGAAAGCGCTGTCACGGCTGATCACAACCCGCCGAGCATGGGTAGCCATGTGTCCAACCGCTTGCCATCTGTTGTCGCACAAGGAGGCAAACACGATGCAACGTGCGCAAGGTCAAGACGATAGCAAGCAACCTGGCCCAGATCCAACGCCAGGTGCGCAATCGCCCAAACCCAGCCCGATCACAGATTGGGCGGCGTTTTGATCGGACCGCGCGTACCGACAGCTTAAAGGACACAACACCGATGGCACTTTTTCTTTTCATTTTCGCGGCTCTATGTGGCTTGGTCGCTGGTTTCTTGACGGTGATGTTGACGGGCGTTGGCTGGTTCGGTGGCACAGCCGTGTTTTTCTTGACCTGCTACGCGGTGGCGCTTTTCCCGTTTTTGCTGGATTTGGTGCTGTATGGGCGCGAAGGGCAATCCTAATCCGTCCAGCTTACCAGTTTTTGGAAAAACCCGTTTCTCGCCAATGATCACCAACTAAACTTGTGACTCTTCATTGTCGTCCAAAGGCACTAAACTGTGAGCTATGGGCGATACATCCGTCACAGATGTCGATATTGTGGTGATCGGCGCGGGTCCAGCGGGATCAGCTGCTGCGATGACGGCCGTGTCGCGCGGGGCGCGCGTCGCCCTGATCGACAAGGCACGTTTTCCTCGCCACAAGCTTTGCGGCGGGCTCATCACTGGGCGGTGCACGGATCATCTGCGCGATGTCTTCGATCAAGGTATTGATGAGCCGCTCTTTGAAACGCGCGACACGTTTCAATTCTTTATGGAGGCCGAGCATCTCGCCGATTTGACAGACGCGCCGCCAGCCCATCTCACCATGCGGTGGGATTTTGACCACGCCCTCTTTCAGCGCGCCATTAAGGCTGGGGCAATGGATTACTCAGGTCGTCGGATTGCTACTTTGGATTTGAAAGCGGCCGAAGTGACGCTGGATACCGCAGATACTTTGACGTTTCGCTGTTTGATTGGGGCAGACGGAGTGCGATCTTGCGTGGCCGCAGCGCTTTACGGCGAGAGTTTTGAGCCCGCAAAAATCGGTTTTGCACTTGAGATTGAAGAAACCGAGCACCCGCCAAGCCCTCATGCGCCTATTCGTGTGGATTTTGCAGCGGCAGACTGGGGGTATGGCTGGTCATTTCCCAAGCGGCACGGCACCACGATCGGCGTCGGAGGTTTACATCTTGAAAACCCTGATATGAGGGCGCGGTTGCAGAATTACCTGACCCTTCTCGGCACGGGGGCTGAGGCAAAGGTGAAAGGGCATTTCCTGCCGTTTGGCGACTTTCGAAATAGGCCAGGTGAGGGCAACATCCTCTTGGCCGGCGATGCGGCAGGGTTCGTCGACCCCATCACAGGAGAAGGCATCGGCTACGCTATTCAATCCGGCGCTCTAGCCGGGTTAGCCGCAGCAGACGCAGTGGCAGAAGGCGTGCCAATGAGCGCGTTTAACCGCTACAGGCCCTCGACACGCCAAATTCGGACATCGCTCAGATGTGCTTGGCTTTTGCGGCCCCTCATGTTTGCAAAACCATTGCGACCCTTCTTTGCCAGCGCCTTTCAAACGTCGAGAACGCTAAAAGCGGACTATATGGCGTTATTGGCCGGGCAGACTGAATATCCACAGTTGTTAAGGCGCGCTGCACTTCGCTTGCCAAACGCTCTGCTGCGGTTTTGTCTGAGAAAACTCAATCTATCCAAACAAAGTGCAGGTGATAAACGGCCAGACCCGTCGTGATGCGCCACGGACGTTGGCGATTTGGTCACAATTTGAGACCGGACATGTTTTTCGCATTCTGCCCCTGGCTGGAACATAGTAAACTGTCCACTCTGCTAGACTCACAGGGGACGCTTATGCTTGATCGTCGTCACTTTATTGCAGGCGGGCTGTCCGTTTTGGCGACGCCTGCCATCGGCTTTACGTTGGAGCCGCGCTACAAACCGACAACCGTTGCCGTGTCGCAAAAATATGCGGTGGGCAAGTTGATTGTCGTGCCGCGCGGGCACTTCCTTTACTACGTCACTGCGCCGGGTGAGGCGCTGCGTTACGGCGTAGGTGTTGGGCGGGCCGGGCTGGAGTTCCAAGGTACTGCGACCATCGCCTACAAGCGGAAGTGGCCCGACTGGCGCCCAACCAACGAAATGATCGCAAGAGAGCCCAACACCTACGCGAAATTCAAAGAAGATGAAGCGTATAGACAGCCGGGCGGGCCGGGCAATCCGCTTGGCTCCCGCGCGCTGTATCTGTTCCAGAACGGGCGTGACACCTATTACCGCATTCACGGCACCACCGCGCCGCGCTCCATTGGTCGGTCTGTGTCCAACGGGTGCATCCGAATGCTCAATGAGCATGTGAACCAGCTTTATGAGAAAGTTCCTGTTGGGACCAAGGTGACTGTTCTCTGATACCGGGTTGCGCGCAAGCCACTTAACCCGCAAAGGGCGCGGATTGGGTCCGCGCCTTTTGTCATTAAATATACAGCGCACAGCCGATCAGGATTGCGATGGCACCGGCGGCTGCGGCCACCGTGCGCACATGGTTCCACGCGGTCCAGAACGTCGCATAGATATCCCAATAGGCTTTGGTCTCCTCTGAGATCGGGCGCAGCGCATCCAGGCGGTTGTTCATCGGCACATTGCCCAGAACCGTCACCAAGACAGTGCCCACCACATAGGTCAGACTACCGGCGATAAACCACGTCTGCGCCTGGCCGTCGACATAGACCCACGCGTAGGCCGCGAGGCCCAGACACACGGGCGTAAGGCCCATCAGCCAGACCACAAACACGGATGACAGAACCTCCCGGTTGATCTGTTGCATCGCCTCAATCCCCGCAGCTGGGCTCGCCCGTTCCAAGGATCGCATAATAAAATCGGAGAAAGCGAGAAACACACCGGCCACGAGCGCCATCAACATGGCACTGCCTCCGAAAACAATGAGAGTGACAGTATCAGACATTTTCTATTCCCTTTCAGAGTGTTAGGCCGCTGCGGTTTGCCCCATATGGCGGGCCTTGGAGATCCAAGAGGTGATTTTCTCAGGCGTGGCGAGCTTCACTGAGCCGAACTGGCGAATGTGGCGCGCTTTGATCCCGCAAAAACCCAAAACCTGCTTTTTCAGAACCCGGCGCGCGGGTTTGAGATAGAGCAGCGTGTCCAACCATGGCGGCGTGTCCGAGGTGATAATTGCATCGGCAGTCCGCCCTTTGAGCAGGCGATCCCATTTGACGCCCCGGGCATGATATTTGAACGCAAAGCCGGGTGTCAGCGCGCGATCGAGCACCGCTTTGGCAAGCGTGGGCATCGCGCCCCACCAATAGGGGTGCAAGATCAGGATATGATCGGCCCAGGCAATGTTGTCTTGCCAGGCCAATAGATCCGTTTCCAGAGGAGCAGCCCCCGGCTCGTAACCTGAAAAGCTCGGGTCAAACTCCATGTCGGCAAGGTCCATCCGGCGCACCTGCGCGGCGTTGTCCTTCGCGCCCTCTTCATAGGCATCCGCAAGTGCCGCGCTCAGCGACCCCTGTTTCGGGTGTGCCACCCAGATAAAAATTTTCCGTGTCATTGCTTTGATCCTTTAATGATGTGTTCGATTTCCGTCTTGACTTTACACAGTGTCAATTGACATTGTGTCAAGTAGAAGGAGATTTACACTGTGTCAAGCGCAAATTCCCCAACCCGAGAAAAAATCTTGAAAGCGGCCTGGCAGCTTTTGGAGCCGCAAAGCGGAAGTGCCGCGCGCATGTCTGATATCGCAAAGGCAGCGGGGGTGAGCCGGCAAGCGCTGTACTTGCATTTCCCCAACCGGACCGAGCTTTTCATCGAAACCACCAAGCATATGGATGCAGTATTTGGCGTTCAGGAAAAACTGATGGAAAGCCGAACCGCAACGACGGGTGAGGCGCGTTTGGACGCCTATATTCGGGCGTGGCTGGCCTATGTGCCCAAGATCTTTGGCATTGCCAAAACACTGACAACCATGGCCGAAATAGATGTTGATGCCGCGCAGGCCTGGGACGAGCGCATGGCCGACATGAAAGAAGGCTGTGCCGCGGCCATTGCGGATCTTGTGCGTGACGGCCGGCTCGCCCCTCAGTATTCACATCAGCAAGCGACGGATGTCCTGTGGGCTTGGCTGTCTATCACGCAATGGGAACTTTTGGTGCTCAAATGCGGTTGGTCGCAAGCGCGCTATGTGGCGCATGTCCAAACTCTGGCGCACCGTATGCTGGTTGCGCCGTAACCCGGGTCAGGCCAAACCACCGATCACCAAGCGCTGCGCCATCTGTGCGTATAGATCAGACATGTAGCCATCGCCCGCAGCAACCGGGGTGCCATTGTCGCCGGCCAGTCGGGTATCAAGGTCAATCGGCAACGCACCCAGAAACGGAATGCCAAGCTTATCGGCCTCATCCTTCACGCCACCATGACCAAAAATATGCGCCTCATGCCCGCATTCGGGGCAGTGATAAAAGGACATATTTTCAATGAGCCCCAAAATCGGCGTCTTGAGAGAATTGAACATGTCCATCGCCTTGCGCGCATCCAACAGCGCCACATCCTGCGGCGTTGAGACCACCAGCGCGCCGGTGGGTTGCGCCCGCTGACAAAGCGTGAGCTGAACATCGCCTGTCCCTGGTGGCAAATCGACGATCAGCACGTCGAGATCCCCCCAATTGACCTGCGAAATCATCTGTTGCAACGCGCCCATCAGCATCGGACCTCGCCAGACCACCGCTTTATCCGGGTCGAGCATCAGCCCAATGGACATAAAAGTCACGCCATGCGCCTTGAGTGGTTCAATGATTTTTCCATCCGGGCTAGCCGGGCGGTCAGATTTGCCCATCATGCGCGGCTGGCTCGGGCCATAGATATCCGCATCCAAAAGGCCCACAGATCGCCCCAATCGCGCCAGGGCCACTGCCAGGTTGGACGACACTGTAGATTTCCCAACACCGCCCTTGCCCGAAGCGATAGCAAGAATGGACCGAACAGAGGCAGGTCGGATGGACGTCTGCCCGCCCTTGGGATGCCCCCCGATTTTCAATGACGGGGGCTCTTGCGATGGCGGGGCTTTGGCCGCAGGCGCATGCGCCGTCAGGGCAACGGAAGCCTGTGTCACCCCCTCTACCGACAAAGCGGCACGCTCCGCTGCGGCGCGCAACGGCTCCATCTGGCGGGCTATGTCCGGGTTGGGCGCCTCGATAACGAATCGCACTTGACCGTTCACAACAGCCAGCGCACGCACCATGTCACGAGACACAATGTTACCCCCATCCGGCAGCTCAAGCTTGGTCAATTCGGTCAGGATCTGGTCGCGTGTTTCACTCATGCGGATTCTCCAGTCACATGTGCTGCAATAGGTGGCAGGTATTTCTCATCGTGCAAGGCTTGGCGGGAAAATCACCGAAATCGCAAAGAGATGCACAAATTACAGGCTTTTCCTTCATATGCGTTTGCTGCATAGCAGCATTGAGAAAATTTACATTGTGCAGATGCAGCATTTTCCTATCTTTAACCCAACAGCGGTGAAACGCTGAGAGAATACAGTTCAGGCGCCCCTCTCCTCCTCCCTTGGGATCCGCCTGTTACGGCGGCGACACACTCCTCCTCCCAGTGTCGCCGCCCTTAAATACCGGGGCCTAGGCCTCGTCGAGAACCGAAGGCCCTCTCCTCCTCCCTGGGCTGGACGTGATAACGGCGGCACCGCTTCCTCCCATAGGTGCCGCCGTTTTTTATTTCAGAGATCTTTTTTTGTGAAGCGCCTTGGCTTCTTTTGTGAAAAGACGAGGTTCGGCAAATCAAACGGGTGCTTTTCAAGCGCCCTGAGGTGATCAACACACTTCCAAAAAGACACCGGAATTGGCTTTCAAACCTGTCGACTATTTCTATAGTAGCGTCATGCGGGACAGCGAACAGACAGTCGATCTTTTCATCATCGGCGGAGGCATCAACGGCTGCGGCATCGCGCGCGATGCCGCCGGGCGAGGTCTGACTGTTATCCTCGCTGAAAAAGATGACCTGGCCCAGGCCACATCCTCGGCGTCGACCAAACTCTTTCACGGCGGCCTAAGATATTTGGAATTTTTTGAATTCCGCTTGGTGCGCGAAGCGCTGCAAGAGCGCGAAACCCTGCTGCGCGCAATGCCTCATATCAGCTGGCCGATGCGCTTTGTCCTACCGCTTGATCCCGGCATGAGATTTGACAGCGAAACACCCACGTCGCGGATCATGGCGGTGATCACGCCTTGGGCAAGAGGGCGCCGCCCGGCTTGGCTCATTCGACTGGGGCTGTTTCTCTATGACAAGCTTGGTGGGCGTAAGATCCTGCCGGGCACGACAAGCCTGAAGTTGCGGGACACGCCGGAGGGCGCTCCGTTGAAACCCCACTTAAAGCGGGCGTTTGAGTATTCGGACTGCTGGGTTGAGGATTCGCGGCTTGTGGCGCTTAACGCACGGGATGCGGCGGACCGCGGCGCGACTGTTTTGACCCGCTGCAAGGTGATATCGGCCCGTCGTGAAGATGATCACTGGCGCATCGACGTAAAGGACCGCGCCACCGGAGAGGTCGGCGTGTACCGCGCCCGCATGCTGATCAACGCAGGTGGGCCATGGGTGGGGCACCTGATCCGCAATGTGGCTGGCATCAATTCCCGTGAAAACGTCCGGCTTGTGCGCGGCAGTCACATCGTGACACGCAAGCTCTTTGATCATGATAAAAGCTACTTTTTCCAAGGCCCGGATGGGCGGATCATCTTTGCGATCCCCTATGAAACGGACTTTACCCTGATCGGAACAACAGATGCCGATCACCCCGATGCGTCGCAGGATCCGATCTGCACGCCTGAGGAGCGTGATTATCTTTTGGGCTTTGCGTCGCGTTACTTCGCGCGAGACATCACGCAAGACGACATCGTCTGGACCTATTCCGGCGTTCGTCCCCTCTACGATGACGGTGCGACATCTGCCACAGCAGCCACACGCGACTATGTCCTCTCGCTCGACACAGCAGGCGCACCGATGTTGAACGTATTTGGCGGCAAGATCACAACCTATCGCAGACTGGCCGAAAGCGCGATGGATCACATCGCCCGCCAATTTGACAACCTGCCCGGGCGGTGGACGGCGGGTGTGGCCTTGCCGGGGGGAAACTTTCCCGTGGACGGGGTGCCGATGCTGATCACGCAGTTGCAAAGCGCGCATGGGTTTTTGGATGAACCATGGGCGCGACGGCTGGTGAAAGCCTACGGTACGGATGCCGCACACATCTTGAGCGGGGCTGAAAGCCGAGAGGATTTGGGGCAGTATTTCGGCGCTACCCTGACCGAGCGCGAGGTGACGTGGCTCATGACCCATGAATTCGCCCTGCGCGCCGATGATGTGGTCTGGCGGCGCACGAAACTGGGGCTTAGGATGACGGCCGAGGAGATCGCCGCCTTGGATGACTGGATGATCCAGCAAAACGCGGCCAGGGAGGCCGCGCAGTGACTTACATTTTAGCCGTAGACCAAGGAACCACGTCCAGCCGAGCGATACTGTTTGACGCAGACATGCGCGTGGCCGCCGTTGCTCAAAAGGAGTTTACCCAGCATTTTCCCGCGTCCGGCTGGGTAGAGCATGACCCCGATGACATCTGGGCCAGCACCGCCGGGACCTGCCGCGCCGCCATCGAACGGGCGGGTGTCGCGCCCGATGACATCGCGGCCATTGGCATCACCAATCAACGTGAAACAACCATCGTTTGGGACCGCACCACTGGAAAAGCTGTGCACAATGCCATTGTCTGGCAGGACCGGCGCACCTCGAAGATGTGTCAAAGCTTGCGCGAAGCAGGTCATGAGGCTCTTGTCACAGAACAAACCGGGCTGCTTCTCGATCCTTATTTCTCCGGCACCAAGCTGGCTTGGATCCTCGACAACACAGAGGGTGCACGGGCCGCGGCCGAGCGTGGTGATCTGCTGTTCGGCACGGTGGATTGTTTTCTGATCTGGAAGCTGACCGGCGGCAAAATCCATGCCACGGATGCCACCAATGCCGCGCGAACGCTGCTTTACGATATCAAACGTGGCGCATGGAGCGAGGAGATTTGCGAGATCCTCAATATTCCGATGTCGATGCTGCCTGAGGTGAAAGACTCCGCTGCCGAATTTGGTCTCAGCCGCATCGATCTTTTCGGGCGCGCTCTGCCCATCCTCGGTGTCGCAGGCGACCAACAGGCTGCGACTGTAGGCCAAGCATGTTTTGCACCCGGCATGATGAAATCAACTTACGGCACAGGCTGCTTTGCGCTGCTCAACACCGGGGATGCACCGGTAAACTCAACCAACCGGCTGCTCACCACTATCGCCTATCAGCTCAACGGCAAACCCACCTACGCGCTGGAAGGATCGATCTTTATTGCAGGCGCGGTGGTGCAATGGTTGCGAGATGGCTTGCAGATCATCAAAGCTGCAAGCGAGACGCAACCGCTCGCCGATCGCGCGGATGAAGGGCAAAATGTGATCATGGTCCCAGCCTTCACCGGGCTCGGCGCGCCGTATTGGAACGCCGATTGCCGCGGCGCGGTGTTTGGGTTGACGCGCAGTACAGGGCCAGCTGAGATGGCCCGAGCCGCCCTTGAAAGTGTCGGGTTTCAAACCCGCGATCTTCTGGAGGCGATGCAGGCCGATTGGGTTTCTGGTAGCGATCAGATCCTCCGCGTTGATGGGGGAATGAGCGCGTCTGATTGGACCATGCAATTTCTGGCAGACATTATAGGCGCTCCTGTTGATCGACCCCAAGTGCTCGAAACCACAGCAATGGGTGCGGCTTGGCTCGCTGGGATGCAGGCGGGTGTTTACCCGGATATGGCTGGGTTTGCGGCAGAGTGGGCCCTCGAACGACGATTTGAACCTGCGATGCCATCACAGACGCGCTCAGAAAGATACGCAGCCTGGAAACGAGCTGTCGCGGCTGTGCAGTCCGTTTGAGCCATCATTCCAATTAAAAGGATGTATTCACAACGCTCTTGTTTCCGAAATAGATTTAGCCATGCTTAAAAGAGTGCCTAAAACATTAAGTGCTGCTGAAAATGGCCATCAAAATCGAGATGCTCCGATGTTTTCGCACCGTTGCCGCCACAGGTAGCCTCGCGGATGCAGCGGCAATCTTAGGTCGCACACCCTCCGCTGTGTCTATGATGTTGCGTCAGTTCGAAGAGCAGATCGGCGCGCCCTTGTTCGAAACTGCACGCAAATCTCACCTAACCCCACTGGGCCAGCTGATCCGGCACGAAGCCGATCGCGAATTGGCCCATTTCGAACGCACAGTTGCGGCGATCGAAGGCTTGGCGCGGGCCGAACGTGGGCTGGTCCGGCTGATCGCAACGCCTTCGGTTGTACAGGTTATCATGCCGCCCATTCTGCGCGCTTTCATGGCCGATCACCCCGAGGTGCGCATTGATTTGCGCGATGCCGATTCCGCGACAATCGAAGAAGATTTGCGCCATGAACGGGCCGACATCGCACTGGCGAGCCTTGGCCCAGTCGCGGGTTTTCAACGGCGCAAATTCCTGTCAGATCGATTTGGTGTGGTTTGCCTTGCCGATGACACGTTGTTGCGCAAAGCGTTTAGCTGGGATGATTTGGCCAAAGAACGGTTCATCGCCAACGGTCTTTGCGCGCACATTGAAGATGACGGTTTTCAGCCAATCCTAACCGGGGCCACCCTAACCGTTCACAATACCGGATCCTTGCTGGACCTGGTTCGCGCCGGCGTTGGTGTGACGATCCTGCCGCGTCTTGCAGTCCTGCCACAAAACAGTGATCTCGCTTTCTTGCCGATTGATACAACACCGGCCAGCCGCGATGTTTATCTCTTCACTCCGCAGCCCAACCTGCAAACGCCCGCGACGAAAGCAATGGTGCGGGCAATTATGGACGCTGAATTTCAGGGTTTCTGAAATTGAATTCAGAATTTTGCGTTTGACCTGAAATTTGGACCATGGCCAAATCAAGCATCACGTTGCACGGCAGGCACCATGGCAGAATTGAAGAAAAACTATATCGCAGGCGATTGGGTTGAAGGATCCGATCACGTGGAGAATCGCAACCCGTCGGATCTGTCTGATCTGATCGGACATTTTGCGCAGGCTAGCACTGACCAACTGAGTGATGCCATCGCAAGCACCCGTGCCGCACACATCGAGTGGGTGGATTATGGGATTGAACGCAAACAATCCGTCCTGATGGCCATCGGAACGGAAATGATGGCGCGGGCCGAAGAACTGGGCACACTTCTAAGCCGCGAAGAAGGCAAACCGCTTGCCGAAGGCAAAGGTGAGGTATTCCGCGCAGGGCAGTTTTTCACCTATTACGCCCATGAATGTCTGCGCCAGCTGGGTGAGAACACAGACTCCGTTCGCCCGGGCATAGAAGTGGACGTGCGCCGTGAGCCTGTTGGCGCCGTCGCGGTTATCAGCCCGTGGAACTTTCCCACCGCCACGGCGAGCTGGAAAATCGCGCCCGCGCTAGCGTTTGGAAATGCTGTCCTTTGGAAACCGGCAAATAACACTCCGGCATCTGCCGTTGCCTTGACGGAAATAATCGCCAAGCAGGATATCCCCGCAGGGCTTTTCAATCTGGTGATGGGGTCCGGCGGTAGCGTGGGTCAGGCGCTCGTTGAAAGCCCCAAGATCAACGCGATTTCCTTTACAGGCTCCGTGCCTGTGGGCCGTGGCATCGCACGGTCGGCTGTGGCTAATTTCACCAAACTGCAGATGGAAATGGGCAGCAAAAACGCGCTTGCCGTGATGGAGGATGGCGATCTCGACATCGCCGTCAACGTGGCTTTGGGTGGAGCCTTTGGAGGGACGGGTCAGAAATGCACGGCGTCCTCGCGCCTGATCGTGCATGAGGCGGTGCATGATGCTTTCGTTAAGAAACTGATCTCTGGGGCCAAGGCGATGAAAGTGGGCCATGCGCTCGGCGAGGGCACACAGATGGGTCCGGTGGTGAGCGAAGAACAGCTTCGCGAGAACCTGGCCTATGTCGATCTGGGCCTGTCCGAGGGGGCCGAGCTGGCCTGTGGTGGCGCACGGTTGGAGCGGGAGACCGACGGCTACTACATGTCGCCCGGCGTCTTCCTGAACACCACCAACGCCATGCGCATCAACCGCGAAGAGATGTTTGCACCCCTCACAGCAGTGATCAAAGTGGGCAGCTATGACGAAGCACTTGCCGTTGTGAACGATACAGAGTTTGGCCTCACCTCCGGCATTGTGACCCGTGATCTGGCCCGCGCCACCCATTTCCGACGCAATGCACAAACAGGCGTGGTGACCGTCAACCTACCCACCGCCGGCAGCGACTATCACGTCCCCTTCGGCGGCCGCGGGCAAAGCTCTTACGGGCCGCGGGAACAGGGCACCCATGCCCGTGAATTCTACACCACCGTGAAAACAGCCTATATCGCGGCGGGCGATCCCAAATGAGCTTTCGCATCGACAACCTGCAATATGCAAATTGGTCAGAAAAGATCTTTCGCCAGATGCGCAAGGGCGCGGTCGATGCGGTACACGCCACGATCGCCTATCATGAGAATTTCCGTGAAACGGTGCTGAATATCGAGGCCTGGAACGGATGGTTTGAGCGTTTTCCAGATTTGATTTTTCACGGGACAACAGGCGATGACGTCCGACGCGCAAAGGAAAGCGGCCGCACTGCCATTTTCTTTGGTTTCCAGAACCCCTCCCCCATCGAAGATGACATTGGTCTGGTCGAGATCGTCCACACCCTCGGCGCGCGCTTCATGCAATTGAGCTATAACAACCAATCTCTTCTTGCCACTGGATGCTACGAAGCCGAAGACCCCGGCATCACCCGCATGGGCCGTCAAGTGATCAAAGAGATGAACCGCGTCGGTCTCGTCGTGGACATGAGCCATTCGGCGGATCGGTCCACCATTGAGGCCGCAGACATCTCCGAACGGCCCATCACGATCACGCACGCCAATCTCCATGCATGGCACCCCGCGCGACGCAACAAGCGCGAAGATGTGGTGCGCGCGGTGGTTGAAAACGGCGGCATGATGGGATTTTCCATATACCCGCACCATCTCAAGAACGGTACCGATTGCACGGTCGAGTGCTTTTGCGAGATGATTGCGATGGCGGCGGAGCAATTTGGCGTCGAACATTTTGGGATTGGCACTGACCTGTGTCAGGATCAACCCGACAGCGTGGTGGAGTGGATGCGCGTGGGACGATGGAGCAAAGACATAGACTATGGTGAGGGCTCAGCCACTGCACCGGGGTTTCCGCGGCAACCTGACTGGTTCCGCGACAACCGCGATTTCGGGAATGTTGAGGCCGGTCTGCGCGCCATCGGGTTCGATGAGGCTGAGGTGGCCGGGCTGATGGGCGACAACTGGCTGGCCTTTTATGATGCCAATTTCGGACCTGCCCGGTGACCCGCGCCCCCCATATCCCGCGGCGGCCGCCCGAGCAGGTGATGACACTGTCGCGCATGGGGTCTTTTCATCAGTCCCGCCTATCCTTCATGCGGCAACTTCTGCGCCGGATGGCCTCGGAAAAATGGCGTTTCGAGACGCGTGAATTCGACATTGATGAAAGTGGCGTTGGCCATGCCGTTTATACCGCGCATGGGCCTGAGCGGAGCTATTCGCTTGTGGCATTCGCCCATGATCTACCGCCTGAGGCGCGCTCTGATCGGGTGATCGCCACTGCGTGGGACGCCACTTTCGCACTGTTTGACGGGGTGCCCGAACCGGCCGATATCGACCGCCTGCGCGCCAATGTCCCGGTGCAAGAGGAAGGCCGGGTGAGCGGGTCCGAACTGACCCTCAGCCGCGCCAATCGGTCGGTGCGCCTTTGGGATCATGTGGTTGCGCGCCTGGCATCCGGACGCCAACCAGATCGAGACCTGGTGGATAAAGTCGGCTATCTGATGCGCACCACGGCTGTTTATGGCTCCGGCAAGTTTGGCGCTGCCGATCGCGATATGATTGCTGCCCGCCCGGAGTGCCACGCGCCCTTTCAAGTGGAAATGCTGACGGTCTATCTGATCCGCGCCTTTGTGATGGACCTGGTCGAACATATGGCCCGCTCCAAGGCACCAAAAACAGCTGTGCCGCTTGAGCCTCAAATCCGCCGACGCTTCGGGATTGGCAATTCGACAGGCTTGGGTATGGCACCCTTTCTGGTGACCCATCCGGCCTTGCTTCATGCCTGGATTTCGGCGCGGGAGGAAGGCCTGTCACGGGTGCGCTCTGTCGAACGGCCACATGACAAACACATCGAAAAATTTCGTCAGGTTGCGGCACGGGCTCGGTTTCACGCTTATGGCTGGCAATCTGAACACCCTGTTCAAACGGCCAAGCTGAAAGAGTTGCGTCAGGATATGGATCGGCTCGCAACATATTTAGAGCAGGCCGATTTCACTGCGCCGCGACCATGGAATGCATTGTACCAGTGGGCTGAGGGCGCGCTGTCTGAGGAAGGTCAGGAGATGGTCGTCTCACTGTTGCTTGAGCCTCACGGCACTCTTGTCGACGCGTTGACGACCAGCATGGCCGTAGACGAAACCGACACCTGGCGTATCGATGGACGCATGGGCACGCAAGACATGCGAGACATCCTTGAAGACATTTATGACTGGGCGCTTGCCATAGATTGGTCCGAGGACGCATCACAGGCGCGCGTCTGGTACGTGTCAGAAAACAAGCTTGAGCCACGTCTTGGTGAACGGTTTGATGAACCACTCGAAGCTTTTGAGCAGCCCCTATGCCCTGGCCGAGATGCAGCGCGGCTGTTTGCCGATCTGACAACGGATGAACCGCTCGCGTCATTTCTTTTACGCCACCCCGAACACCGCCATATCGCCCGCCGTGCCCAGATTGCCGCGCGCCTGCCCTATTCGGAAATCCGCGACAACACGATCGATGCCGCGATGATGCCCATTGATATGCTGCGCATGAAACTCAGCTTTTTTGGCGCGTCAGAATTTGATCCTCGGTCTGATCGATGGGTGCGGATCACCATGTTCCAACACGCCCCGTTCCCGCATCACTTACACCTTGCAGCCGCCGATGATTGGGCCTGGCCGCCGCTACAGGATGCGGCGGAGTGAGCTTTTCTTTGAGCGAGATAGAAGCGCTGTCTCGCAAAGCCGCCCGAGGTGTGGGTTATAGCTGGGGCATGGCCGAAGACGCGGGCAAATCCGTGCGGTGGCTGTGTTCTTGGGGGTTGCCCGGGGCAGAGGCGCTGGCGAGATATCTGCAAGATCGAGGCCGCGCGCCGGTTCAGCCCGAAGGCCCCATTGACCTAAGTGCATCAACATGGACGGCAGCACCTGCCCCTCTTTGCCCGCTAATGACCGGCGCGGCGATCAGCGACTGTGCATCGCAAGACGCGCGTTTGCAGCTGCAAAATGTCGAGTGGCCGCTTTTACTGCTGCCACAGGTCGCGTGGCCGGACCATGCTTGCACTCTGCGTTGGGCCAGCACCACGTTGTGTTGGGACGGAACGCTGCATCTTTCGGGCCCGCCGCTGACCCCTCAGGCCGACCTGGTGACACTGTCACCGGGCGCAAATACCAAGGGCAAAGCGTGCCGCCAAACCTTCCGCGCCAATCCAATGCCGCAGGCCAAGGAGGTGCTTTCGCGTTTTGCCGCTCTGACCTATGCGCCAGAAACGGAAATGAGCAGGCGCACCGGCGCTGGCGCGGAGCTTGTCGACAGGGATTGATCCTATGCGCGAAAAACTTCTTATTGACGCGGTGGAGGTACATGCAGAAGGCGAGCCTGGGCGGGTGATCACTGGCGGCATGCCGGACATGCCGGGTGGGTCAGTTTTTGAAAAGATGCAATGGATGCAGGCAAACGCCGATCACTTGCGAAAACTCATCTTGCGGGAGCCACGTGGCTATCCGGGTCTTTGCGCCAATATCCTCGTGCCGCCCTGTGATCCGCGCGCGGACGCTGGTTTCATCATCATGGAGCAAACAGAATACCCGCCAATGTCGGGCTCCAACGCGATATGCGTGGTAACTGTGCTGCTTGAAACGGGCATTCTGCCAATGGCGGAGCCAGTGACCGAGCTTGTCGTGGAAAGCCCGGCGGGCCTGATCAATGCGTGCGCAACGTGCAAAGACGGCAAGGTCACATGCGTGACCCTGCGCAATGTGCCCTCCTTCGTGATGGAGCTTGACGCACCTTTGGATGTGGATGGGCTTGGCCGGATCAAGGTCGATATCGCATGGGGCGGGATGTTCTATGTACTGGCCAACGCCGATGATCTTGGGATCCGTCTTGATGCCGGGAACGGCGCGCAGATCGTGCGCGCGTCAGAACGCATTTTGGCCGCCGCACGCGCTCAAATCCCAGTCACGCACCCAGAAAACCCGTCGATCATTGGCCCCTCAATCACCAATCTCTGGGCGGCTCCGACAACGCCTGGCACCCACGGGCGGGGGGCAATTACCGTATCGTCGGGCGGGTATGACCCAAACCGTCCTGATGCGATCCCTGGCGCGTTGGACCGCTGCCCCTGCGGGACAGGGACCTGCGCAAAAATGGCTGTTTTGCACGCGCGCGGACTGCTGGGCGTGGGCGAATACTATGTCAATGCTGGACCGCTTGGCACGCGTTTCACAGGCCGCATTGAGGAGGTAGCAGAAATCGCAGGTCGCACCGCAATTGTGCCCAGCATTTCCGGACAGGCATGGATCTACGGCACCAGTCAGTATTGTCTTGATCCCTCCGATCCCTTTCCAGAAGGGTTTACGATAGGCGACATATGGGCCTGAGATCGAAAACCTGATTGGTCGCTCTCGCCGCAAAAATGCCATCATCCGACCCGGCCCAAGTCCATTTCAGGTGATAGCCGTCGTCACAGGCAGAGCAAAAACCGTCAGGGGCAAAACATGACGATGCAGGTCAACATTTCAGCGCGGCGATCAGCCATGGGGCCAGCGCTTTGGCGCAACAGGGCATTGATTGCGCTTGTTTCGCTGCATTTCGGCGCGGTTTACGCGATTTGCCTCATGCTCGGGCGTGATTTCGGGTCCGGCACGGCATCCACCTTGATCAACCTATTGCAACTGCAAGTGCCGTTCTTTCTGATCATTCTTTTCTTCTGGCGCTTCGGTTGGATGGTGGTGAAAGTCCGACCGCGTCGGCCGATCCAATGGTTCATCGCTGATCTCAAAGACATCATCTTTGACCGCGATCGGATGTTCTGCGGCGCGTTCGCTTTTGTCACCATGTGTCTTTTCGCGGGCACCTTCACGGTTGCCAAAGACCTCATTCCGGTGATCCACCCCTTTGCCTGGGACGAAACCTTTGCCGCATGGGACCGCGCGCTGCATTTCGGTCAGGATCCGTGGCGGCTAATTTGGCCGGTCACAGGCACGCCGCATATCACAACGGCCATCAATGCGGCCTATCACTTGTGGCTCATGCTGGCCTATTTCCTGATCTTCGTGGCCTGCTTCAATGTCTCACGCCATGACAAACATCGCACGTATCTTTTGGCAGATGTCACGTGCTGGATTGTGGGTGGCAATATTCTGGCCACGATCTTTTCCTCCGTGGGGCCGGTTTACTACGAAACGATGGGGTACGGATCAGATTTCCGACCGCTCATGGATCAGCTTTATGCCTTCAATGAGGTGAGCCCGGTCTGGGCCCTACCCCTGCAAGAGATGCTGATTGACGGGTACATGAATGATGGCCCGGTCAAAGGGATATCCGCCATGCCAAGCATGCATGTGGCGAGCACTGTGATGATGACGCTTTACGCTTTTTCCGTCAGCCGGATATGGGGCGGCATAATGACCGTCTTTGCAACAATCATTCTGGTCGGATCAGTGCAACTCGGCTGGCACTACGCCATTGACGGATATGTCTCCATTTTCCTTGCGCTTGGTATTTACTGGCTCGCGCGCCGCGTGATCTGCGCTTTGTCTTTCGCCGAGAGGAAGCACTAAAGCAAAACGCCCCGAGCGGTTTCGAGGCGTTTTCTTTCAATTCACTTTGCCATGGTCAGTTTGGCGTTCTGCCCAAATGAGAATTCAGCAGCCAAGCGAATTTTTCGTGAGTCTGACCGCGCCCGATGCACAGATCCTCTGTCAAAAGATCACCGTGACCGCTGGCCACTGCCGCCGTCGCTGCAAGCGTGCCCGCGACCGTCAGTTGAGCGTCAGCAAGCAGTGCAATCATTTCTTCGTCCGTTGCATGCCCATCATGCTCATCCACTTTGGAAATAGACACCATCTCCGAAAGCTTGCCGTTGGCATGTCCTCCGATCGCCTTGATCCGCTCGGCAAGATCATCTTGCGCGGTAAAGTGATCCTCGTAGATTTCTTGAAAAAGCGCGTGAAGCGAACCGAAGGCCATTCCCGTCACGTTCCAGTGGAAGTTCTGTGCGAGCATTGTCGTAACGACCGTTTCCGCGACGGATTGGTTCAGAGCAAGCGCGATTTCTGTTTTTGCGTCTGCGCTAAGGGATTTGGCTGTTTGTGTCATTGGCTGTCTCACGATCGCTTCGGTCAGTTTAGATTAATTCTAAGTTGGACGTAGAGATAGCTTTATAGACCATGCTTTTCAACCGAAGCCGGCATAAAATCTTGTTTTTCTTTGGAAAGTTGGCAACTTATTCTGTCAGGAGTTCCGCAAGCCCAGACAGCAGCAAACCAAAAATCCTGCGTTTTGAACGTTCTACACGGCTCAGCATCAAAAAGGCGAAGCTGTCCTCATCTCCAGCCGCCTTCGCGCACAACGCGGCGACCAGCCAGTTTTCATCAAAGCTTGTCGCTGTTTCACCAGGCCGGAGGAAGATCGGATCTTGCCCCAACGCCTGACCCATGACGCGCAACAGCGTGTTGATCTGGGCTTCTTCTGCGCGCTGTTCACTGGGATCGAGCACGGCACACGCCGCATAGATATCAAGTCGCGCAGACGCCCGGCAGGTTGTGGCGTAAAACCGAATTTTGTTGAGCATCGTGCGCACATGAGCGGGCACCTGAGGAACAGGGCGCTCATTTTGAACGGGCAGCTTTAGCAGAGCGCTCATCGTCTTATTCACCGACATAGGCCGAAGGAATCAGCATTTTATACGACAGAAATAGTCAGAAATGGCCCGCGCGCCTAGAGGGAGACGCATATTTTTGCGTGAAATGTTAGCGAGCCGAACCATCGAGAGACGTTATCGCGCCATACATATCCGGACGTCGATCCCGGAAAACACCCCAATTAACGCGGTATTTTTCGGCCTCATCAAGGTCAACTGTCGCGGTTAGTGCAATTTCTTCCTTCCGGTCAGCCTCTGCCAGAATTTCGCCTGTATAGCCTGCGATGAAGGATGTGCCGTAAAACTCCATGGAGACATCGCCGGTGGTCTCGTGGCCCACGCGGTTGGAGGCGACGAGCGGCATGATGTTGGCCGCCGCGTGACCTTGCATCGTGCGCCGCCAATGACCCGCGCTGTCAAGGTCTGGCGCTGCGGGTTCTGTGCCGATGGCCGTCGGAAAAAGCAACACCTCGGCCCCTTGCAAAGCCATCGCGCGCGCCGCCTCGGGAAACCACTGATCCCAGCAGATACCGCATCCCAAACGCCCGAAACGCGTCTCTACCACGCCAAACCCGGTGTCACCCGGCGAGAAATAGAACTTTTCCTCGTAGCCCGGAAACTGCGGGATGTGGCTTTTGCGATAGGTAGACTTATGCGCACCGTCCGCATCAAACACAGCCAGAGCGTTGAACCGCGCCAGCCCGGCCTGTTCGAAAAAAGACACCGGCAAAACCACAGACAACTCTTTGGCCAAGGCACGAAAATGGGATACGACGCGGCTGTCTTCCATTTTGCGGGCAAGCTGCAGATGCTCATAATCCTGCGTGATACAGAAATACGGTGTCTCAAATAACTCCTGCAGCAAAATCACCTGGGCGCCGGCCTCCGCTGCTGATCTTACCAACGCTTCCGCCCGCGCAATGTTATCATCTAGATCCCAGGAACAGGCCATTTGGGTCGCGGCAAGAGTGACGGGGCGCATGAGCAATCCTTTCATTGGCTTGCGAGAAGTCTGCCACGAAGACCATGCGCCGACAATCACGCACCTACTGCCTCAATCATAGGCGGGACTTCACGACTAAGTTGACGTGAATTATTTCTACGTAACGTAACACTCCGCGAATCCGGAGCTGTTTGCTAGGGTAAAACTAGATTTCTTACCGGGAGGACAATTCAATGACCGTGTTTGCCTTTCTGATTGCCAGTATCGCAGCACTTTTTGCACTCGCCATGATGCGTGCGCCCTTGATCGCTTGGGCCATGGCCGCTGCAACGATTGCGATTGTCGCCACGTCAGGCGTGCTCTCGGGCGCAGTGTTTGCACCATCGCTCACAGGGGGCACGCTTTTTGCTCTTCTGCCTGCCATTTTCCTGGCCCTTCTGTCGATCACGCCGGTGCGCATGGCGATGCTAACCGCACCGGTTTTTGCCGTGGTCAAACGCATCCTGCCGCCCGTGTCTGAGACAGAGCAAGAAGCCCTGGATGCGGGTACGGTTGGTTGGGATGCTGAGCTTTTCAGCGGCAAACCAAATTGGAGCGTGTTGAAAAACCTCGCGCCGCTGGAATTGTCCGACGAAGAGCGCGCCTTCCTGGATGGCCCCACCGAAGAGCTCTGTCAGATGCTGGATGATTGGGAAATACGGCATGAGAAAAAAGACATCCCGGCGGAGGCAATTGCCTTCATGGCCGAAAAGGGGTTCTTCGGGATGTTGATTTCCAAAGAACATGGCGGATTGGGGTTTTCGCCGCAGGCACAGTCACTGATCGTGGGTAAAATCTCGTCCCGGTCGCCGGATGCTGCCACGGTTGTCGCGGTGCCCAACTCGCTCGGGCCGGGCGAATTGATCGAACATTACGGCACGGACGCGCAAAAGAAATACTACCTGCCTCGCCTCGCGCAGGGCCAAGAGGTTCCTTGCTTTGCGCTGACTGGTCCGACCTCCGGTTCCGACGCTGCCACGATGCGCGACATCGGATATGTGACAAAGGGGCTCTACCAAAGCAAAGAGGTTCTTGGCGTCTCGGTGAGCTGGGACAAACGCTATATCACGCTGGCGCCCAAGGCGACGCTCCTGGGCCTCGCCTTCCGCCTTTTTGACCCCGAAGGTCTGATGGGTGAGGATGAAGACATCGGCATCACGCTCGCGATGATCCCAACCGATTATCCTGGCGTCAATATCGGCCGTCGTCACCTGCCGAGCGGCTCTGCTTTCCCGAATGGACCGAACTGGGGCAAGGATGTGTTCATCCCGATGGACTTCATCATAGGCGGGCAAGAGCGCGTCGGCCAAGGCTGGCGCATGTTGATGAACTGCCTTTCGGTAGGACGTGCGATTTCGCTGCCGGCCTCCGCCACCGCGGGCGCCAAGGCCATGCTGCGCCACACCACAGCCTACACCCGCATCCGCAAACAATTCGGTATACCCATTGGCCGTATGGAAGGCATCGAGGAGGTGCTCGCACGGCTGGTTGAAAGCGCTTATGTCACTGAAGCTGGACGGTCGATCACGGCCTCGATGGTGGGCGGCGGTGAGAAGCCTGCAGTGCCATCCGCCGTGATGAAGTATCAATCGACGGAATACATGCGTCGGTCGGTCAATGACGCGATGGATATCCACGGGGGCCGCGCGATCTGTGATGGTCCGTCGAACTACCTGCAAGGCGCGTACCAGATGATCCCGGTGGGCATCACCGTGGAAGGGGCCAACATTCTGACCCGCACGCTGATTACTTTCGCTCAAGGGTCTTTGCGCTGTCACCCTTACTTGCTGGCCGAGATTTCTGCGGCAGAGATGGAGAGCCACCGCGCGGGTCTCAAGGCCTTTGACGCAGCCTTCCGCGGGCATGTCAGCTTTGTTTTTGCCAATATGGCGGGCGCGCTCTTTCACAATGTGACAGGTGGCGTTTTCATGACGGCCCCGAATGGCAGCATCCTGACAGAGCGCCACTACAAGCAACTGGCGCGCGCCACGCGGACTTTTGCCTTGGTCGCGGATCTGACCGTCAGCCTGCTGGGCGGTGGTCTGAAAATGAAGCAGCGCATCACCGGCCGTCTGGCCGATGCCCTGAGCGAGGTTTATCTGATCTCTTCCATGCTCAAACGCTTTGAAGATGACGGGATGCCAAAGGACGATCTCGACACCCTGCAATATTGCGTTGAAAACGCGCTCTGCCGTTTTGATCGCGCAATTGATGGCGTGATCGCCAACTTCCCGATCAAGCCGCTGCGCCCTTTGATGCGGGGTATGGCCTTCCCACTGGGGATGCGCCGCAAGATGGCCTCGGACGATCTGGGCAAGAAGATCGTGGCGAAGGTTCTGGAGCCCGGTGCCTATCGTGACCGCCTGACGCGGGATATCTTTATCAACCATGACCGTGATGATCCGATGGGTATTTTGGAGTACACGCTCGCCAAGGTCATTGCCGCCGAACCGGTGGAGAAGAAGCTGGAACGCGCGATCCGCAAAGGCCAAGTGCGCCGCTATCACGGCATTGACTGGCTAGCTGATGCGCAAAAGGCGAATGTTCTGACAGCGGAAGAAGTGGCACAGCTGCGGGAGCTGGAGGAGCTGGTGGGTCAGGTCATCGCTGTCGATCACTTCGATCCGCAGTCAGTCGTGCCGCATTTCCAGTCCGATGAAACGGCAGTGCGCAGCTTCGGCCTCGCTGCGGAGTGAAGCACCCTAGAACTCAAAGAGCGGGCGCATTTCGGTGCGCCCGCTTTTGTCTGTGAGACCCGAAACCTTTAAAAGATTTCGGCCGCAGTCTTTTTAATTCTGCGCATCTTTAGAACACGGCCAGCTGGCTAAGCCCCTTGCCCGCAAAGAAAAGCACCCCACCAATGAGCGCCCCCAGCAACGCGCCATTGATGCGGATAAATTGCAGGTCCGGGCCAATCTCACGCTCGAACCGATCAGAGAGTTCCTGCGCCTCCCACCCTCGGATCACATCGGTCACGTAGCCCGCGATCGGTTCGCGCAGCTCAACCATCGCGGCCTCGGCCGTTTGGGCAAGCTGCGCTTCAAAACGCGCCAAAGCCGCCTCATCCGAAAGCAGCTTTTCCGCAAAACTATGCAGCGCTTTGGCCACAGCACTTTCCGCCTGGCCCTGATCATCGGCGAGGCGTTTGCGCACGAGGGTGAGCGTGGCATCAACGGCCTCGTCAAACTCTTGAGACTGGGTGAACCGCGCCTTGCCATCATGCACCGCGCGTTCCAGCGCGCCATTGTCGGTCAGGGCGGTCAGAAATCCCGAAAGCCCCTCCTCAAAGTCCTTGCGCAAAGCGCTGTCAGGTTTTTCCAGATCGTCGATCACGTTCAGAACCCCGTCGACCAGCACATTTGACACACCACGATCCACACGAGAGGCCACCCACCAGCGGCTGTTTTCCTGCACCAGTTCTAACACGCGGTCGCGGTTGACATCCAATGACGCGCGCACCTGGCGTAACATGTCATTCATAAGCGGGCCGTGCACCGCCTGCTCTAGTACCGGACCCAGCGCAGCGGCGATACCTTGGGTGGCGGTTTGGCTGGCAATGGTCGCGCGCAGTTCTTTGCGCAGGCCATCATTGCGCTTGTTGGCGCCTTTGCCATCCACAGCGATAGAAATAGCCTTGGTCAAGGGCCTCGCAACAAGGTCGGCGTTGGCCGGTACCGTCAGCCACTCCGCCGCCCGGCGCGCCGGGGCGATCTCGGCCACGCGGGCGGAGATGGACGCCGGATCCAGAAAATAACTTTTGAAAAATTCCCCCACGCTTTCCGCCGCGCGCGCCTGGTTGCGGGGCAAAAGTGCCGTGTGCGGGATCGGGATGCCCAGAGGATGGCGAAACAGCGCCACAACAGCAAACCAATCCGCCAATCCGCCGATGATACCGGCCTCGGCCATATGACGGATGAGGCGCACCCATTGCGGTGGGTCAGAGGGCAGATAGGTGACAAGGTAGACCGCCACGAGCGCCACAAGCACCAGCTCCGCCATGCGCCGCGTTTTGCGCAGGCGGGCCTGCTTGGCCGCGTCAGCGTCGCTCAACCCATCAGGCGGGGACGGGGTCATCCTCGAACTCCTCAGCGCCCATCACGACGCCGTCATGGATAAACGCCTCAATCCGTTGTGCGGTCTCACCAGGTTTCGACAGGATAAAGAGGTGCCCGCAATCCATCACAACCATCTGCGCATCCGGCAGACGCTTCATGATGATTTTGCCATTCACCACCGGGATCAGAGGATCATCGCCCCCCATCAACAGCAACGTCGGCACGTCGATCTGCGGAAGCCAAAGCCAGCTCGTCCACCCTACCCCGCAGAGAAGCTGATAAAGATACCCGCGCGCATCGCCTGCCTTGAGCGAGCTTGCATGCATATCAAGCATTTCGCGGTTGTAGCGCAGCTGCCCACCATAAATGTCAGGCCCGATATTCATCATGTGATCTGGGTCCAAATAGCGTTTGGGCGTCGCCATTTTACGCAAGACCTGAATATTGCCGGGGATCATGACCATGCCCGCCGAGGTGGCGCACAGCGTCATAGACCGACAGCGCGGTTGGTGATCATAGACAAATTGCTGCGCGGCCGCTCCGCCCCAAGACACGCCAGCGACGTCCACTTCCTCCACGCCCAAAGCATCCAGCAACCTCGCCGTCATCCTGCTTAGCCAGGCGAAGCGATAGGGGATTAGGGGCGTTGGAGATCCTCCCACACCGGGCACATCAAACGTCAGGATACGGGTGCGTTCAAAATGCCCCGCCACGGGGGCAACCGCATCCAGGCTCGCCCCGATGCCGTTGAACACCAAAAGCGTGCGATCGGCGGTCTTCGGCCCGAAAAACGCATAGCGGATCTGCTGACCCATAACCTTGATATCACCGATCACAGCGGTCTCTTTCGTATCATGGGTCATACAGTCGTTCCTCTACACTTTCGCTTTTGCGTGAACGTATGTTCCCGGTGCATCGTCCAACGGTTTGTACTTTGAGGAGCCAAACGTCGCTGGTCCCTTCGCTTGCTTGCCTGAGCGTTCATTAAGCCAATGCATCCAATGCGGCCACCAGCTGCCTTTGTTTTTCTTGGCAGTGTCCAAAAATTCCTCTGGGCTCTTATGGTCCTCGTCATTGGTCATGAACTTTGCACGCGGATTGCCCGGCGGATTGATCAGAGATTGGATGTGTCCGGCCTGGGACAGAACGAACTCTGATTTGCCTCCAAACAGGAGGTGCGACTGATAGCACCCATCCCAAGGCGTGATGTGATCGGTCTCGCCGCCTACGATGAACGTGTCGCACTTCACGTCCTTGAGGGACAGCCGATGGCCCGCAATGTCCCAGCCTTGCTCGCCGCTTAGGCCCCCGCGCTGCAGCAGCTCAATCAGGTCACCATGAAGCGCGGCTGGCAGGTTGGTGGTGTCGGCATTCCAGAACAGAATGTCGAAGGCGGGCGGATCATTCCCAATGAGGTAGTTGTTCACCCAATAGGCCCAGATCAGATCGTTTGGTCGCAACCAGGCAAAAGTGCGTTCCAGATCCTTGCCTTCCAGTACACCCTTCCGGCCAGAGAAGGCCCGCGCCAGTTCCAGCGTCTCAAGGTTGGCGAAAAGACCCATCGTGGTGTTCTTGCCACCTTCCACATCCAAAATGGCCACGAGACAGGTGAATGTGTTCGCCCGTTTCTCATCGCCTCGCGCCGTCCACAGCGCGATCAGCATCGCCGCCGTGATCCCACCCGAACAAGCACCAATGACGTTCAAACTGTCAGACTTGGAAATCTCGCAAGCGACCTCTGAGGCCCGATCGAGCGCTTCTACGTAGGAGTTGATGCCCCAATCAGCCTCCTTCGATGTCGGGTTGCGCCAGCTGACGATGAAGACCTGATGGCCCAGCGAGGTGAGGTATTCGATCACGGACCGACCGGGTGCAAGGTCCCAAACATAGAATTTGTTGATTTGCGGCGGCACAATGAAGACGGGCGTCTTAAAGGCCATATCGGTCTTCGGCAGGTACTGCAGCAGTTCCAGATGATCTTCACGGTAAACGACCTTACCTTCACTCAACGCAAGATTTTCACCCACTTTGAACTTTGACTTGTCCACCATGGACGGCAGACCGTTGTTGTTCTGCATGTCCCCGATGAATTGCTTGAGGCCCTTGGCGAGGTTCTGACCGCCATATTCCAGCGTCACTTTCATTGCCGTTGGGTTGCCCAAAAGTGTGTTGGTGGGCGCCATCGTGTCGGTGACCACACCTGTCAGCAGCTTGGCGCGCAGTTTGTCGCGCTCCGACAAGGCAAGACCATCGACCCAGGCCTCAATACCGCGGCACCACGTCAGATAGCTTTGCATCATCACGCGGTAAACAGGGTTGGTCATCCAGACCGGATCGCGCCAGCGTTTGTCCCCTTTTTCGGGCCCCACCGTGGATTTACCCGTGGCCGAGCGCACCACCTCCTGGCCCAGCTTCATGGTTTCGCTCATTGCCACATGGGGCGCCATCAGCGCCTTGCCGTAAAAGCCCATCATCGCCTTTGCGAGGTCCGAGGCCGTCTCCAGCGAGCCTTTATCATCTTTCTTCGACATGTCGTTTCTCCTCCCGACGCGCTCAGACCACAATCATTGCCAGAACTTCAGCAACAATTGCCGGCTTTGGCATGCCATCGATCATGGTGGTGGCTTCCACCTTCGCCAAAAGCCGGCCCTCTCCCTTTTCCTCGACGCTCAGCAACTTGTAAGAGTTCACCACGGTGCTATCGACCAGCACTGGCGTAAGAAAGCGTACTTTGTCCGTACCATAGTTCAGCACACCTTTGGCATCTTTCGGAACGATGCCGATATCGGCAATGTCGCCCGCCAACATGGAGAGCGCCAGAAAACCATGTGCGACAGTGGCGCCAAACGGGCTGTGTTTTTTCGCCATGTCCGGATGGACGTGGATCCACTGATGATCGCCGGTAACATCCGCAAACGTATTGATGCGGATCTGGTTGATCTCTTGCGGCTCAGACGCGCCAAAATCATGTCCAATGAAATCTTTCATCGTGGCGCAGGAATACCCTTTGGGTGCAGCCATTTTATCGTCTCCTCCAATTAATCACGGCGTAATTCGCGTCTTAGAATTTTACCAACGTTAGACTTTGGCAACGCCTCCAAGAAAGTAATACGTTGCGGCACCTTGTAGGCCGCTAGCCCTTGCCGACAGTGCGCGACGATATCCGCTTCGCTCAGCTGTGCGTTTGCGGCTTTCACGATAAAGACGTGTGGCGCTTCGCCGGTTTTCTCGTGCGCCATCCCGATGCACGCGTTTTCAGCCACACCAGGACAGGCCTGCACCACCGCCTCAACCTCGTTTGGGTAGACGTTGAAACCAGACACCAGGATCATGTCTTTCTTGCGATCCACGATCCGCAGATATCCCTCTTCATCGAAAACACCGATATCGCCAGTACGGAAGTAACCATCAGCTGTGAAGACGTCATCATTCGCGTCGTCACGGTTCCAATAGCCGCGCATGATCTGGGGGCCTGCAGCACAAATCTCGCCGCGCTCCCCCTGGTCGACTTCTTGGTCATTCTCATCGAGCAATTTGATATCGGTCGAGGACACGGGCAGGCCGCAGGCCCCGGTGAAATGCGTGACCGACATCGGGTTGATGCACAGGATGGGTGAGGTCTCGGACAGGCCGTAGCCTTCCTTGATATGGTGGCCGGTGATCGCCTTCCACGCCTCCGATGTTGCCTCCAGCACGGCGGCACCGCCCCCGATCGCCACTTTGTAATTGCTGAAGTCGGCGGATTTGAACTCAGGGTGCGTGCAAAGCCCGGCGAACAGCGTGTTGACGCCCGCCATGATAGAAAACTTCGCATCCTTGATCGCAGCCACAAAGCTATCCATGTCGCGCGGGTTTGGGATGAGGATGATTTTCGCACCAATGGCCAGATAGACCAGCGAGAGCGTCAGCCCAAAAATGTGATAAAGCGGCAGCGCGCCCACGACGATCTCTTTGCCCGGCTCGGAGGCGTCCGGCAGATACGCGCGGAATTGCTCAGAGTTGGCGATCAGGTTGCGATGGGTCAGGACAGCCCCTTTGGAAAGGCCGGTCGTACCGCCGGTATACTGGAAGAAAAGCGTGTCATCGCCGGTCAGGTCCACCGGGTTGAAATCCATCTTTTCGCCCTCCGCCAGCACATCGGCAAATCTGATCGGATCAGGTATGATTGCATCTACAGGCGGCGTCGGAATGGGCAAGCCAATCGCATCGCCGAGATCAATGGTCACGACAGTCTTCACCGATGTCTCAGCCAGGATCGCAGCCAAGGTTGGCGTGGACCCAGAAAACAGCATGATGGTTTCAACGCCCGCATCATTCAGCTGATGGCTCAACTCGCGTGGCGTGTAGAGCGGGTTCACGTTCACTTGCGTGGCACCAGCCCGCAAAATGCCCATCATGGCGACGGGGAAGGCAAAGATGTTGGGGCACATCAGGGCCACGCGATCACCACGTTTCACCCCCATCTTGGTTTGCAAGTATGCCGCGACGGCCCGTGATTTTTCATTGAGCTGCGCATATGTCATCTGAGCGCCAAAGCACTCGAATGCCGGCAAATCGGCAAACCTCTTTGCCGCGTTCTCTAGAAGTGCAACAACGGATGGATACGCTTCCGTATCGATGGTTGCAGGCACGCCTTTATCATAGCTCCGAATCCATGGTCTGGACATCGGATCCTCCCTGATCGTGTCGATTCTTGGTAATTATTTGCCGCCGCGCAGGAGATGCGCGGCAGCACAGTTTTGACAGCTTAGCGCTTAGGCCGCGCGTTTGCTGTCGAGAAGCTCGATAATTGGCTTCATGGTCTGCTCGGTTTGTTCGCGCGCCACATCGATGAACTCTTTGCCGTGGGCGGCAGAGGTTTCAATGCGGGTCTGTACAAACGCGGCCTGCAGGGAGGCAACGTCAGAGATCGATTTGGCTTGCAGTGTTTTCTGTGCATGATTTGTCACCTCGCCGTAAAATTCCTGACCAAAACCCCACAGAGTCTGGCCCAAAACAGACATACCAGAATAGTAGGCTTTGCCGAAATCAACGGCGGCACCGGCGGCTTTGGTGCCGGTCTCACGCGCGGTTTCCACAGAGGTTGTGATTTGCTCTCGCGCGGCAGATGCGCGCTCGGACACGTTTTCCTGAATGCTGTTCAGGGCCGATTTCGTGGCCTCAGTGGCTTCAGTGGCCGCTTTTTTCGCGTCTTTCTTTGCAGTCGCCATGATCGTTTCTCCTTACTTGGCTGTCTTGCGTCCAAGAGGAACATCCTCTCGGTTGACGTACATTTAAGTTACGTAATGCTGCATCGCAACATTTTTGTGCCTGTTTTGCTGCGATGCAGCAAAACGATTAACTTCTTGAAATTTCCATATTTTTAAGTCTCTCATGTCATTCCAATTGAAATGACGTGCCGTCACAATCTGCCGTAACATCGCGCGTATGGGCCGGTTTTCGGCGATCTAGTGTGAGCAGCATATGCGTAGCATCCATAGGAAATCTTTTTTGCCGCTGCGTCACGAATCTAGATCGTTCCCTCAGGTCAAAGAATGCGATACCTCATCTCGGACATGTGGAGGAGGGACATGAAGATGGTAGATCCAGATCGACCATGGCAAGCCTATTACGGCGCAAACATCCGACCCGTACTTGAGCACGCGACCTATCGCAACATCCCCGATATGATCCGCAGTGTTGCGGAGACCTACGGCAAAGCCAAAGCGTTCACGACAGTTCTTCCCAATGGCATGAACGGCACTCTGACCTTTAAGCAAGTGGATGAAATGTCAGATGCCATGGCCGTGTACCTGCGTGACGTGGCAGGCCTTGCCGCAGGTGACCGCGTTGCTGTTCAACTCCCTAATTGCTTGGGTTTTCCTATTGCAGCTTTTGGCATCCTGAAAGCGGGGTGTGTGTTGGTGAATGTAAACCCAATGTACACGTCCGAGGAGATGGCCAAACAATTCGAAGATGCGGAACCTCACGCTTTGATCACCATCGATATGTTCGCAGACAAGGTCTTTGAGGCGACGCGCGGGCATCCCATACCCAACATCATCGTCACCCGTGTGGCAGAGTTCTTCCCCTCCATGCCGCGTGGAATTGTAGGGCTGGTGCAAAAGTACTGGGACAAAACACTTCCCAAAATCGAGGTGCCGCACATTCGTTTGCCCGCCGCGTTGCACGCAGGTCGTGAGCACATCAAAAACGATCATGTGGAGGCCGATCAATATCACCAAGAGGTCACGCTCGATGATCTTGCAGTGCTGCAATATACCGGTGGCACCACGGGTGTTGCCAAAGGCGCGATGCTGACCCATGGCAATCTGATCATGAACATGGAACAGGCGATGGAGCTTTTGGCAGGGGATATGGCAAAGGGTGAAGAGGTGATCCTGACCGCCCTGCCCCTCTATCACATCTTCGCCTTCACGGTGAACATGCTCAGTTTCTACTGGCTGGGCGCGCGCAACATTCTGATCCCCAATCCGAGGCCTTTGTCGAACCTCAAACGCGCGTTTGAAAACTACAAGATTACATGGATGAGCGGCGTCAACACGCTCTTTAACGGGCTCAACAATGAAGTCTGGTTTCGCCATTCCCCGCCCAAGCACATGAAATTCGCAGGCGCAGGTGGCATGGCCTTGCAAGGCGCAGTGGCTGAACGCTGGCGTGAGATCACAGGAACGGACGTGCTTCAGGGCTACGGCCTTACGGAAACCTCACCCGTTCTTACTTTTGAACCCGTGGGCAAAGCCCGCGAAGGCACGATAGGCATTCCGGTGCCCTCAACCGAAGTCGCCTGTTTCGACGACAGCGGCAAACGCCTTAGCGCGGGCGAAGTGGGCGAGATTGCCGCCCGTGGCCCGCAGATCATGAAAGGCTACTGGCAGAAACCCGAAGAGACCGCCAAGGTCATGATCGATGATTGGTTCCTCACCGGCGATATCGGCGTGATGGAGGAAGACGGGTATTTCCGCATTGTCGACCGCAAGAAAGACATGGTCGTTGTCTCGGGTTTCAACGTTTATCCCAACGATGTTGAAGATGTCATCGCAACCCACCCCGGAGTTCTTGAAGTGGCGGTGATCGGCGTTCCAGATGGTGCCAGCGGGGAGGCTGTCAAAGCGTTCATTGTGGCCGCCGACAAGACGTTGAAGCAAAATGACATCCGCGATTTCTGCAAGGATCACCTCACCAGCTATAAGGTTCCCAAGCAGGTCGAGTTCCGGGATGAGCTGCCGAAATCCAACGTGGGCAAGATCCTTCGGAAAGACCTGCGCGCCGAAGAACTGCAACAGATCGCAGCGGAGTAAGAACCGATGGTTGATGAGTTTACGCAGACCCTGCTGGGCTTGATGGTGGCTGTGATCATGCTGGGTATGGGCGCATCATTGACACCGCGGGATTTCTATCTGGCGCTTCGCCGGCCCTACGGACTTTTGATCGGAGTGGTCAGTCAGTATGGGGTGATGCCGTTGCTGGGTTTCTTTCTGGCGATGTTTCTTGTTGTGCCTGAATCCATTGCTCTGGGCATCCTCTTGATGGCGTGTATGCCGGGCGGGACAACGTCCAACATTTTCACTTACTTTTCCAAAGGCAATTTGGCGCTGAGCGTCTTGATGACGGTCACCTCAACCACCACAGGCGTGATCCTGATCCCGCTTATCCTCACCATTTATGCCGCTGCACTCGACATTGAAATCCCGCGCGAAGACATCATCAAAGTGCTTTTCGTGTTGCTTGTGCCGGTGGCGATTGGGATGACAATTCGGCGTTTCAACGCGAATGTGGGCGCGACGATCGAGTTCTTTGGCTCGATCCTAGGTGTGCTTTTCATCGTTTTCATCGCGGTGACATGGGTGCCGCAAAATTGGCAGTTCCTGATGAACACCACACCAGCCACCTATACGGCGGCGATTGGTCTGGGGCTGGTAGGCATCACGATTGGCTATTTCTTTGCCAAATCCTTGCGCCTGCATCCGCGCAATGCCCGCACCGTTGCTCTGGAAACAGGCATTCAGAATGGGCCGCTTGCGATTGCGATCATCGTCTTCACCTTCCCGCCTGACCAACAGCAGGCGATCATGGCGGTGCCTGCGCTTTACTCGCTCTTCATCGTGATTATTTCGACCTGTGTCACTTTCGTGTTCCGCCGCGCCAACACCGCGGCAGAGCAAAAGATGCCTGACAGCCTGTTGTAATGTCAGATCGCAGGCCGGGTTACGCCTGGCCTGCGATTTTCACGATGACGTAACCCGCCGCTGCAATGTGGATGAGCGTGATCACCACAGAAAAGCCATGCAGTTTTTTGAAGCGTGATTTGTCACCATCATCGGTCGCGCGGTTGATGGCGGGCATCAGGATTTGCCGCGCATAAACGGTGGTCAGAGCAATCGCAGCAAGGATCGCGGCACTCAGCGGATCAAAGAAAAACGCGACAGCTGCTGCCACGGCCGATGTGCCAAGCACGAACAAATAGAAATGCGGAAACGCCCTGCGAATGAGCGGGCTGGCGGTGTCTGCGGGCAGCGCGGTGAACACAAAGGCGGCGAACCCAAACGCGTAAAGCACTGTGCCGCCAAACATCAGCGCCGTCACCAAAAGCGAAAATTCCACCATCACGTAGCCTCCGATTTATCCGCATAGCCCATGTAGATCACCAGCCGCAGTGGCAAAGGCCCAAAGGTAAAATCACCGCGCTTATTAAGTCCGCGCGGGCCCAGACCCACGCAAGGACCAACATCCATACCGGCCTGCTCCAATGCAGCCTTCAACTCTCGTGGCGTGATGAACATGTCGGGATCATGGGTGCCTTTGGGCAAGAGGCGGAGCACATCCTCGGCCATGGTGATCACCGCCAACCGAGAGACCGGATTGCGGTTGATCGTGTCGAATAAAAACCGCCCGCCCGGCGCAAGAACCCGCTTCACCTCGCGCAAGACCTGATCAAGATCGGCCACATGTTCTAACACATCAACACACACCACAACGTCAAAGCTGTTGTCTTCGTAGGGCAGATCCTCCCCAACGCCGACGTCATAGCGGATTTGATGTCCTTCCTGAGCGGCGTGAACCCGCGCGGCCTCAATCGCCTGTGCTGCCGGGTCGATGCCCGTGACAATCGCGCCTCTCTCCGCCAAAGCCTCGGCCATGAAGCCACCCGCACAGCCCAGGTCCAAAACGCGCTTACCCGACCAATCGATATGCCGGTCAAACCACCTCAGACGCCCTGGCACCATGGATTTCAGCGTCCGCACCCATTTGATGTCATCCGACCACCACTGCGCCGCCACATCATCATAGATGGTCAGGTCATTGCGCTGCCGTTTTGTCATGCCGCTCTCCGTTCAGGGTTGGCACCATATAGGGCACCCGACTTTGGTATCGAGCAAAGCGCGCTCCAAAGCGTTTTTCAAAGCGACGCTCCTTCAGCTTGGGCGCGGCCAGACAATAGGCTGTCAAAACAACGGCCAAAGCGAGCTGATCGGGCGTCCATACCGGAACTGTCCAAAGCGTCAGCGCAAAAGACAGATAAATCGGCTGTCGGATCACACGAAAAAGACCGCGTGTCGGCATGTCAGGAAACCGAAGTTTGGCGTTTTTCATCAACGTCATCCACCCCAGCGCACCGGATTGCACCTCCGCACCGGCATCCCAACTGGCCCAGAGCAAAAGCAACCAAGAGACCGCGTAGGCCGCGCAGATCCCCCAAAACATCCAACCATCAGCTCGCCACCAGATCACCCCGCTTGGCGTCCAAAAGGCAAAGAGCAAGAAGAGCTGCGCAGAGGCAATGATGGCAAAGGTCGTTGTGCTGAGCGTTCCGCCGTGTGGCCCAGGGACGATCCTAGACAAAAACCGGGTACCCGGCCCGCTCAGCAAGACAGAATGCGCGATAGGAAACTGCAGAACCAAAAGGGCGTTGACCCCAATCGCGTATGGGTAAGGCACAGCGCCCAGGCTCTCGCTCATGCCAAAAAACATGGCCACGATCATGGCCAAAACGGCAGCTGCGAATATCACGTGCACAATCAGCCCAAACGACAGCGCAAGGGCAATGCGTCCCAGGCCAGGTTCGGGCGCAAACACGCCCCTCACCAGCGTCAAAAGCCGCTCAATATGATCCTTTGTCGTCACGGTATGCGTAGCTCTATGACGGATTACAATGTAGTAGCTAGATCATTTCCGCTCAGTGGGGAGGGCAGTTTTGACGCGGAATGTTAGGTTTTGATAGGCTTGCCGCGAAATCGAAGTGACTGCCGGTTCAGCTCCGAAAGATCCGCAATACCTGCCAGAACATCCTCGCATAACGTCGCGGCCGCTTCTGCCTGTCTAGCCGTCATATTTTGATAGGCCGGGCGCGGGATGTGATCATACCATACGCCCCCACAAATGGCATCGAGCACGATGCGTTGAAAGCAATGATCGTTGACAACAGGCCAGCCCATCCCGCCAGAACGCGCCTTTTTGGGCATCACGTCTTTCGTGAGATGAAGATACCTTGCAATATTTGCGTCCCGTTCGTGATCCATGTCGCCAAGCGGCAGCCGCTTTGTATCGCTCATCGCCGCAACACCACATCCGCGCCAATATCCAAGCCCTGCTCCGCCGCGTCGATCAAATAGCTTGCCACATCAGCACGTGAGATCAGCCCGTTTTTCCACGTCGACGGATCACGCAGTACGCTGATTTTCCCGCTTTTGACATTGTTTGTGAGGATGACGGGTCGCACAATTGTCCAGTCCAGATCACTGGAAAAGATTAAATCCTCCTGCCGGTCTTTGTCCGCGTATGGACGGCCCAGAATTGCTTTGTGGCCGATGCTTTCCAATGTGCTCATCGCCATACGCGAGCGCCCTGCCCCAAAGCCTGTCACGACAATGAGGCGCTTTTTACCCGCCTCGGCCATAGCATTGATCAAAACACGGGTGCTGTCCGAGAAAAGCCTTTCTTCCTCCCAGAGCATCGCCAGGCGTTCCTTGATACCAAGGCAATAGACCACTGCGCTTACGCCCACCAAGGCACGTGCCACATCTTCGGTGTTGAGCGCATCGCCCGCGAAAGGCTCCAATCCATCGCGGGGATCAAGATCTTCGGCCCCGCGCGCAAAGGCCCGCACAGACAGACCTCGCGAAAGCGCCTCTTTTACGGCCAAAGCACCGATGCCCGACGTTGCGCCCATGATAAGGATTGGCTGTGTCATGTCTGCTCCTGCAGGTTTGCTTTGTCAGGCTTCGCTCTTGTCCAAAAGTCCGGCAAATGATCCGTGATTTTGAGGCGCTGCCCGTATCCCAGCAACAGCAGCAGCAGCGCGATACCAATGATCGGCATATGTCCGATAAATTCGACCAGCGCGGCCTCTTTATTGTCTTGCAAAATGAACACGATGTTTGACAACGCCATCATGGCAGACAAGGTGAACACAGCCAGCCGCACAGTGGTACCCAGCACAAGGCACGCGCCAATCGCAAGCTCCACCATACCGGCGGCCAGAACAAACATCCGGTCATCGAAGATCTCAAAGCCAAGGGTTTGCATGAAATTCCACTGATAGGTCGCCACGAACACTTGCCCCAACGCCGATGGCGCAAGCTTTTCACCAATCGCCAGTGCCATCAGCGAGATACCCGTCCAGATCCTCAAAGCATCAACAGAGTATGGCTTCAACCGATCGCGCCACACAGGGTCATCGATGGCATTGAACAAGAGGAACATCGCAATGCCGGGCACGATGGCATATTCCAGCGCGTCCATCAGGCCGAATTTGAAGATCACGCCTGCGTAAAGTACCAACATCAGCGCGGCTGCATATTTGACCCATCGGTTGGCGATCAGCATGATGCCAATCAACGCCTGCAGAAACAAAAGTGTCAGTCCCATAGGGCCTTCCGCCAATTTGTGCGGCGCCACGAGGGCCCCCTCATAGGCGGTCAGAAGGAAGCTCATTCCCGTAAAGACACGCAGAATTTCCATGAAGTCATGACGCATTTTGGACTGTGCAACGCGCAGCGTTGGCAGCTTGCCATCAAGCCAAACGGACACGCCAACAAGCGCCACCGCGACCCATGCCCAGAGCAGGAAAACGGGGTCTCGCAGACTGTAGTTTGGAAGTGTCTCCGTACCCGGTTCGACAAACCAATTCACATGCGCCGCCGCACTGGATGCAAGAATACAGGCCGCAGCCGCTGTGAAGGTTACCTTTCGCACTGACATTTCTTTCGCTCACTGACCCAACTGCCCGGCAGACCTGTTGGGTGCGCCTTCGGACATATCTCGAACGCAACATAGATCACCTAACAATGTTTCCCACTGAAAGCGACCTTGGGTCGCGCCGAGCTTTACTCCGTCGTCAGTTGCCAAATCCGCGCGGCAGCCGCGTCCGCTCCATAAGTAACCATTTTGGTTCCGTCCGGCGAAATCGCGATATCTGATGCCGGTGCCGGAAAAGCCTGGACAATCCCTCCGACGGCCACATCAAAAAGCGCCGCTGCACCGGATGTGTAACTCAAGACAAATGTGCCACCCTTGGCAAACGTGACGCCGGTGATTGGGTCAGACGGAGCGCTGATTGTCGAAAGCAGCGCCCCATCCTCGATCCTCCAAAGCGAAACAATCCCGGTGTCGGACAGGGTCAAAAGCTGCGCGTCAGTGTCAGAAAACTCAGCCGTGAGGATATCGCCGTCAAAGCCTGTGATCTCTGTCAAAGGCGTCGCATCCGGCGTCCATGTCGGAACATCCTGCCAAATCCGCACAGTGGGCTCAGGCGCCGAAGACAGGCCATCGCCGTTCACCTCCGGGTAGGTGGCGATCATGCCGCCATCGTCCGTCACGGCCAGCAGAGGCGCGTAAGGTCCAAAGCTGCCATCCACATCAATCAAATCCATTGTCGCCGGATCAAACCCGGCCAAATCAAGATGCAGTGTAAACCCCGCGGATTTGAGAAAAACCAGATCACTATCCGTGACGGTAATCTCTTGATAGGGCCGCATGGCATCGAGGCCTGCAAAGGTAACCTTCGCCCCCGTATCTGACCAAAACTCTGCTCCGCCAAACTGTTTGGCCGCGAGAAAATGATCAGCGTAGAACATCACATCATTGGTCGCGTGATCGCCATCGAACATGAAATTCGTGGTTTGTGCACCTGTGTCTGTCGACCATGCTCGAAACTCAGTATCGGTATGCGCATAAACACGATCGCCAAGCGGTGTGAACTCATGCGTCAAGAGCGCGGCGAACGGGGCTGCCAGAAATCCAGTCTGCATGCCCGTCTCAGAAGACCAAATCCTGCCAAAGTAAAATCCGCCTTTGCGCACTGAGGCCGCGAGTGCGCCACTGTCTGGTGAAAAGCTGATCGGGCCGACCACCTCGTCACCTACCAGCTCTAAAAACCCGGTTTGTGCCCAAGGTTCCAAGGTTTTATCCGCCAAAACGGGCGCGCCCGAACCCAAAGTGATTAAAACAAATGCCACTGATACTGCTTCAACTTTGCGTGCTTTGATACGCATCTCCGCATCCCCCGCTGTCACAGCCAAATATCGTTGAGTATACCCACAATCGCGAATTTAGACAGCGTCGCACCCGGAACGGCCCAAAGAGACATCACCCGTGACCCAGATTATCCTGCACAACTACCCGCAATCTCCTGTGGCGGAGAAGGCCCGCATAGCGTTTGGAATCAAGGGATTGGCGTGGCATTCCGTGGAGATCCCTCGCCTTGCACCAAAACCCAATCTGACCAAACTTACAGGCGGGTACAGGCGCACCCCGGTGATGCAAATTGGGGCGGATATCTACTGCGACTCAGGATTGATCATTGCAGAGCTGGAACGGCGTTTCCCCTCCCCGACATTCTACCCGACACGCGATGCGGGATTGGTCAAGCTCTTGAGCCGCTGGACAGACGGGCAAATGTTCGATCAAGCGGTAAAAATCGTGCTGGGCTCGGCCGGAGATGCACTGCCTTCAGATTTCGCACAGGACCGAGGGCGGCTTTACCTTGGTCCCAACTGGGCCGAGGGATTGAAGGCCGCGGGTGACGCAATCCCTCACCTTGCCGCTCAAATCCGAGGACCGTTGTCGTGGATTAATGATCAGCTTTCAGACGGCCGAGCGTTTCTTCTGGGCGATGCGCCGGGGGCAATTGACGCCCAGATGTATCATATCATCTGGTTTCTTCGGGGCCGTTGGAAGCAAGGCGGTGCCTTTCTTGCTGAATTCGCCGATTTGGAACGATGGGAAAGCAATGTTGGCGACATTGGCCATGGCAAAGCTACGGAAATGTCGCCGATGGATGCCATCAAAGCCGCAAAAGAAGCTGAGGTTGCATCTGAAGAGCAGTCTGATCCTGCGGACCCTCAAGGCTTTTTGCCTGGCATGCAGGTCATGGTTTCGCCCGATCTTGATGGCGGCGAACAGCCTGTCACGGGAACGATGCGTAGCGCGTTGGCAAACAGGGTATCGCTCATCCGCCAAGATCCTGATCTGGGTCAGGTCTGCGTGCATTTTCCGCGCGTTGGATACCGGGTAGACTTGACTGAGTAGAAAAGTCCGACCTTTGCGACATCATGGCGCCGCATTGAAGGGGTTACACGCGTTGTCGATTGGGTATTTGCGGCCTATGTCTGGCGCGTTGACAGCTAAAAACCGCGCCAAAAGCCAAGGAACCAGCCCAAGATAGATGCCCCGTGAAACCCTGATTTGGCACCTTTGCGCATGGAAAAGTGTCAAGAATAGTAGACGGCAGTGTAAATTTAAGTTTACAATTATGCTGTGATTTCAGAGGATACTTGGCGACCACCAGGAAAGAATTTCATGAAAAACCGCGCACAAGAAATTACCCCTATCCCGACTGAGTGGATCGGCCCCATCAGCATCACCGGCAATGTGATGAATGAACAGGTCTCTGTCCCTATGGCCACGTATGAGACACCGCTGTGGCCCTCAACAGGTCGCGGCGCACGGGTGTCACGACAAGCGGGCGGCGTGCGCTGCACTTTGGTGGACGAACGTATGACGCGGTCTGTCGCGGTGCGAGCCAGGAACGGGGAGGAAGCCTTTCAAGCCTGGGAGAGCATCAATGCGCGGCGCGAGGATATTCAAGCGGTCATCGCCACGACCAGCCGCTTTGCCAAGCTGATTGACATGAACCGCCAGATCGTGGGCAACTTGCTATTCATCCGTTTTGAATGCGCCACGGGTGATGCGTCAGGCCACAATATGGTGACGGGTGCGGCGGATGCGTTGCTGGGGTGGATCCTGCAGGAATATCCGCATCTGGAATATGCGACGATCTCCGGCAACATGTGCACGGACAAGAAAGCCAGCGCGGTGAACGGTATTCTGGGGCGTGGCAAATATGTCGTCGCCGAGATGGAGATCAGCCGCGAACTTTGCGAAAAGCAGTTGCGCACGACGCCGGAAAAAATGGCGCAATTGAACGTGGAAAAGAACCTCATCGGAGGTGTGGTTGCGGGATCGCTGCGCTCCGCCAACGCGCATTTCGCCAACATGCTGCTCGCCTTCTACCTGGCCACAGGTCAAGACGCCGCAAACATCATCGAAGGCAGCCAAGGTATTGTCCATGTCGAGGCGCGCCCGGAGGGTATGTATTTTTCCTGCACTATGCCCAACCTGATCGTAGGCTCCGTCGGGAGCGGCAAAGGCAATGAGGTTGTGGAACAAAACCTGATGCGGCTTGGCTGCAAAGAGACCCGCGAACCGGGCGCCAATGCGCGCCGTCTGGCTGTGCTTTGCGCGGCGACCGTGCTTTGCGGGGAAATCTCTCTGCTCGCGGCACAGACCAACCCGGGAGAATTGATGCGCACCCATTTCAAGATGGAGCGCGGATAAGGCCCCCGGAATGTCTGCCCGGGGTAAAGGAGGAACCATGACCACAGCCGAGACCAAGGTCGGTATCGACAAAATCAGCTTCTACGTCCCCGAACACTATGTCGCGCTTTCTGTGCTGGCCGAGGAACAGGGCATTGACCCCGACAAGTTTTCGCGCGGGATCGGGCAAAACAAGATCGCCATGTGTACCCATGACGAGGATGTGGTGACGCTCGCCGCTGAGGCCGCCGCCAAGGTCATCGAAGGCGAGGACCTAAACGCGATCGATACGGTTCTGTTTGCAACCGAAACTGGGATCGACCAGTCCAAAGCCGCCGCTGTTTATGTCCATGAACTTCTGAAATTGCCGCGCAAATGCCGCGCTGTGGAACTCAAACACGCCTGTTACTCCGGCACTGCTGCACTGCAATTGGCGTGCGGGCACGTGACCCGCAAACCCAATCGCAAAGTGTTGGTCGTGGCCTCGGATGTGTCGCGCTACGATCTCGACACCCCGGCTGAGGCCACGCAAGGCTGCGGTGCGGTGGCAATGCTGGTTTCTGCCGATCCCAAGCTGTTGGAAATCGAACCGGCGTCGGGCTGCTACAGCGAAGATGTGATGGATTTCTGGCGACCCAATTACCGCAAAACGCCACTGGTCGATGGCAAGTTTTCAACCATGAAATACCTCAGCGCCCTGACCGGAGCGTGGGAGGATTACCGCGACAATGACGGCCGCGCCTTCAATGAGTTGGCGCAGTTTTGCTATCACCTGCCCTTCACGCGCATGGGCACAAAGGCGCATCGTCAACTGGCCTCGATGAACAAGGCACAGAACGATCCCGGCGTAACGGAACCGGGCATGGTTTATAACCGCGACGTGGGCAATTGCTATGCCGCGGCACTCTATGTCTCACTGACATCTGCACTGGAAAACACGGATGCGGACCTTACAGGGCGCGCAGTGGGTCTCTTTAGCTATGGGTCCGGTGCGGTGGCCGAGTATTTCTCCGCTAAGGTTCTGCCCGGTTACAAAGAGCGGCTCTTCCGCGACCATCATCAGAAACTGCTTGAGGACCGTACAGCGCTGACCTATGCCCAATACCGTGACATTTGGCACGCGCCGGACCCCCAAGACGGGACCACCCACATCATGCCAAACGCCGCGCGGGGACGGTTTAGGTTGAGCCATATTGATGAGCACAAGCGCCATTACGAAGCCGCCTGACGCCGATGGGGCACAGGCCCCGGGGAAGTTGATCCTCAGTGGTGAGCATTCCGTCGTCTACGGATGCCCCGCAGTCGTGGTGGCCATAGCACGACACATCGACGTATGGTTCACCCCTTTGCATAAAACCAACGGGTTACAGACCGCGTTTGAAACGCTGGCGCCGCGTTCATTTTACCCCTTCGACGTGCTCAAAAGCTTCAAAGATGGGCTCGACAAGCGCTTTGACGAGTTCATGCGTGGTGAGTTGCCGGTGCAGAAAATCCTCTCAAAACCGGACGATTTGGCGATTTACACGCTCACCTCGCTCTTGCCCAAGATACCTGCCTTTGGCTCGCAGGATGGGATGCCGCTGCCGGTGCCGGGGCAGCTGACATCGCGCTCGGACATGCCGTTGGGCGCAGGGATGGGATCATCCGCGGCAGTGGTGGCAGCGACGATTGTACTTTACGAACACCTGCTGGGCCGTCCGCAAAGCATAGAAGACCGGTTTCAGAAGGTGCGCTTTTGTGAACGTCTCCAGCACGGCAAAGGCAGTGCGATCGATGCCTCGGCGGTGGTCTTTGGCGGCATGAACCGGGTGCAGGGCGATGATGTGCGCCAACTGACGCTTGCGCCGGATCATTCTCTGGCCCGTGCCGATGGTTGGTATTGGGTTTTACATGGTACGCCCGTGTCCAAAACCGGGGAATGCGTCGCCAAAGTCCGCGCAAAACACGGCGCCAATACGGGCCTTTGGGATGAATTCACCGCGTGCACGTCGGCCTTTGAACGGGTGATCGCAGAGGATGGCGATCCACGCGATGCGATCCGCGAAAACCAGCGTCTGCTTGATTACATCGGCGTGGTGCCAGTGCCCTCCGCACGGTTTGTCGCCGCCGTGGAAGAGACCGGCGGCGCGGCCAAGATTTCTGGCGCGGGCGCCGTGGCGGGTGACAATGGCGGCGCAATGGTGGTCTACCAACCCGATCATGAGGCCATGGTCGCGCTCATGGCAAAATACCCGGATCGGCGGTGGGACCGTTTGCAGATTGCGCAAGACGGCGCACGGCTGATGCCGGCCCGCCCGGCGATGGCTGCCGCGCAGTAATGCAAGACGGCGTGACAGTCTCGGCACCCGGGTCTACCTTGGTTACGGGCGAACACGCGGTCATCTATGGGGCACCCTCGGTCGTTGCCGCCGTCGAACAACGCGCCACAGTTCGCCTGACGCATAGCGCGGAACCAACCGTTTCAATTTCGTCACAGATCGCGCCACCGATATCCGCAACCTTGCAAGACTTGGTGGCCGAAGGGCCTTACCGGTTTGTGATCGCCTGCGTGTTGGCCTGCCGGGAGCGTTTGAGAGGCGGGCTCGACATCGATATTCGGTCCGAGATCAACCACACGCTCGGGCTCGGATCCTCGGCTGCGGTCACCGTGGCGACCCTTGCTGCATTGGAGGGTGACGTCACAAAGACGCTGCACACCAAAGCTTTGAAAATCATCCGCGCCATTCAAGGTCGGGGCAGCGGAGCCGACCTGGCCGCGTCTCTTTTCGGTGGGGCTTTGTCTTATCAGGTGACGGGCGACGGACCGGCGCGGATTGCTTCTTTGCCTTTGCCGCCGCAGATGTCGCTTTTCAACGTGGGCTACAAGACACCCACGCCAGAGGTATTGGCTTTGGTCGCTGCAAAGCGCGATGCAGACCCGGCTGGCATAGATGCGATCTTTGCAGAGATGGAGGAGGTTGCGATGCAAACCATCGCGTTGATCCACGCCGACGCTTGGCCCGCACTAGGCCCTCACCTGGCAGAGTATCAAATGCTGATGGACCGCTTGGGCGTGTCGGATGGCGCTTTGGATGCGGCGGTTGCCCGGGCAGTGGCCACCCCCGGGGTGATCGGCGCCAAGATTTCGGGCTCTGGCCTTGGCGACTGCGTGTTGGCTTTCGGTGAGGTGCCCGAAGGGTTTGCCGCGGTCGATGTGGCGCCCCAAGGGGTTGTGTTCCATGACAACGGCTGAGCAGGTCTTTTCCAAGCACACAAGGCGCCCGATAGGCCCGCCGACCGAAGGCGAGGCCTACGCCCCATCAAATATCGCGCTTTCTAAGTACTGGGGCAAACGGGATGCGGCGCTGAACCTGCCTTTGAACTCCTCTTTGTCGATATCGCTCGGTCCATGGGGCACTCACACTCGCATTGAGCCCGCAGAAAACGACCGTCTGACGTTCAATGGCTTGGAATTGACCGCAGCAGTCCCTGAGGCCACGAAAGTCTGGCGCTTTGTGGATCTGTTTGCCGGACCAGATCGTGCAAAACTCCATATCACCACGGATAACTCAATTCCAACAGCAGCCGGGCTCGCCTCTTCGGCCAGCGGGTTTGCCGCTTTGACCCTGGCCCTTGACGGTGCTTTTCAAACCGCACTGTCGCGCCAAGAGCTGAGCATGCTGGCCCGGTTCGGAAGCGGCAGCGCAACCCGGTCATTCTGGCATGGATTTGTCCGCTGGCAGAGGGGTGAGGCCCCGGATGGGCGCGACAGCCATGGGCAAGAGGTAGAAAGCCCGCTGGATGATCTGCGTATTGCCATCATCGCCGTGGATACAGGCCCGAAGTCTCAGACCTCACGCGATGGCATGAATCATACGGTCGCGACGAGCCCGCTCTTTGAGAGCTGGCCCGCCCAGGCAGAAGCCGATTGCGCTGCGATGGAGCAAGCCGTTAAGGAGGGCGCGTTTGACCTGCTCGGCCCGCTGGCAGAGGCCAACGCTTTGGCCATGCACGCCACCATGATGGCTGCGCGGCCATCGCTGGTTTATCTCAAACCCCAGTCATGGCAGGTTCTTGAAACGCTTTGGCATGCGCGAAAAAACGGCCTTTGCGCCTATGCTACGATGGATGCAGGCGCAAACGTCAAACTGATTTTCCGCAATGCAACCGCGCGGGACGTGCGTGATGTTTTTCCAAATGCGCAGGTGATAAACCCTTGGCAGCCACAAAAGGTTGAGGACCAGTCAACATGACAAAGCTCTCACAAAGGCGCGCCCTAATCACTGGCGGAACGGGTGGCGTTGGCGCAGCAGTGGCGCGAGGTTTGGGGCTGTCGGGATTTCATGTGGTCATCACGGATTTGGACGCACTGGCCTGCCAGCGTCTGGCCGATGAGATTACACAAGCGGGCGGCAGCGCTGAAGGTGCCGCCCTTGATGTGACCGACCGCGCAGAGGTCGAGGCTGTCTTTGCTGCGCAAGATGCCCAGGGTGGAATTGATACGTTGGTCAGCAGTGCAGCGATCGTTAAGGCCGCACCTATTCTAGAGTTTGACCCCGAAGACTGGGCCCGCATCATCGAGATCAATCTGACAGGCACCTTTTACTGTTGTCAGGCTGCGGGGCGGCGGATGGTCAAAGCAGGGTTTGGCCGGATTATAACGATCAGTTCCGTGAACGGTCAGATCGCGAATTCCTATCGCGGGGCTTATTCCTGTACCAAGGGCGGTGTGGATATGCTGACCCGCCTTCTGGCTGCAGAACTGGGCGCGCATGGTGTGACGGCAAATGCCGTTGCGCCAACGCCCGTTGACACGCCGATGATCCTCAAGGTGCACGGCCCGCAAGACCGCAAACGCTGGACCGATCAGATCCCGGCCGCGCGCTACGCTCAACCTCAAGAGGTCGCCGGGGCGGTGGCCTTTCTGGCCTCAGAGGATGCCGCCTATATCAACGGGCATATCCTGAATATCGACGGGGGGTTCATGGCCTCTGGCATTTTGCTGGATCGGTAATTCACGCTCGTCGCCTCCTGTCGGGCGCGTCTCGCTGGCACTGGCGTGCACAAACGTCGCATTTGCGCAACCTCGCAGCTTTTTTCAGATCCGCAACGCCGAAAAAAAGCGCATGCCCAGGCAATCACCGGCCACGTTTGGACACAAGATGCAAGAGAGTTCACGGCCCGAAAACATCCCGCTCGGGATCAGCCTGATCATCGCCACGGCGCTCACGATCTCCTTGCAGGATGTGGAGTTCAAACAGTTCTCCAGCACGCTGTCCTTATGGCAAATCTTTGCCATGCGCGGCCTCTTTGCGTTGCCTGCGCTTTTGGGCCTGGGCTGGGCGCGGCGACAATTGCGGGCTGTGGCCGCGGGCGCCTTGCAGCCTTGGCCGGTGATACGCGGGGGCTGCCTTTTACGCGCTTGGCCACATCATCACCCGCACGAAATGCCAGGATGTGCCTTTGGCGGCCCTTGCCCTGTCGCTCAACGCTGTGATGGTGGTGGCCGGGCTTGCGGTCAGCTTGACGTTGCAGGCGCTGCTTTGCCCGCGGAGCTGAGCGCCGCCTACCCCTATCTCTTCGGGCTATGGTCCGTGGTCACCGGGTCAGATTGGGCCATTCTGGCCGTTTTGGCCGCGTTTTCTGTGACCATTGAATGATGTTGGCGGGTGCCTACAGAACTGCACCACCCGCGACCGCGGCCATGTTTAATACAGCTACCTGGTGTTTGTGGCCCTATGGGACATTTTGTTTTTCGGCCTGTCGCCCACGCCTCTTTCCCTCACTGGGATGGCGATGATCGTGCTGGCCGGGCTCTTGGTGCTCCGCAGTCGCGCTTAACCGCATTTGGAGTAGCCGCAACTGGTGCAGGTCATACAGCCTTCGATCATCTGCAACGCATAATCCCCACAGGCCGGACACGCCGCGCCCGCGCTTTGCCCCAAATTGACAACCTGGGCCTGCGGATCTTCTTTCAGCCCCATCCCCTCACCGGCAAGAAAGCCGATCTGAATCATGTGCTGTTCCAAAACACCGCCGATGGCCGCGATGGTCGAGGGGATGTATTTGCCGTTCATCCAGGCCCCGCCGCGCGGGTCGAACACGGCCTTGAGCTCTTCGACCACAAAGGAGACATCCCCCCCGCGCCGGAACACCGCTGAAATCATCCGGGTCAGCGCCAAGGTCCAAGCATAATGCTCCATGTTCTTGGAATTGATGAAGACCTCGAAGGGGCGGCGGTGACCATTGAGCGTGATGTCATTGACCGTGACGTAGATCGCGTGATTGCTGTCAGGCCATTTGAGCTTATAGGTCGCGCCTTCCAACTCATTGGGCCGGTCAAGCGGCTCTGACATATAGACGATCTCTCCGCCCTCCGCAGGCATCCCGCCTCGGACCTGATCCGGGGCCTCCCCCGGTGCGGCGTCCGAGCTTTCGCTGACCGTCAGAACCGAGCCCGTGACATCATTGGGCCGATAGGTCGTGCAACCCTTACAGCCCTGATCCCAGGCCTGCATATACACATCCTTGAAGGCCTCGAAACTGATGTCTTCCGGCACGTTGATCGTCTTGGAGATTGAGCTGTCGATCCAACGCTGCGCGGCGGCCTGCATGCGCACATGATCCTCGGGCGCCAGCGTCTGGGCGTTGACAAAATGATCCGGCAGATCCACATCGCCGAACTTCTCCCGCCACAGGGCGACGGCGTAATCCACCACTTCTTCCTCGGTGCGGCTGCCATCCTTTTGCAACACTTTGCGGGTGTAGGAATAGGCAAAGACAGGTTCAATCCCGGAGCTCACATTGCCCGCATAAAGGCTGATCGTGCCGGTGGGGGCGATGGAGGTGAGCAGTGCGTTGCGGATGCCATGGGTCGCGATCTCAGCGCGCACATCCTCATCCATGCCCTCCATCGTGCCGCTCGCCAGAAACGCCTCCGCGTCAAACAATGGAAACGGGCCTTTCTCGGCGGCAAGACGGGTGGAGGCGAGATAGGCCGCGCGTGCGATCTGGTGCAGCCAGCGGTCAGTTTGGGCCGCAGCTTCTTCTGAGCCATAGCGCAGCCCCATCATCAACAGCGCATCCGCCAGGCCTGTAACCCCAAGACCAATCCGGCGCTTGGCTTGGGCCTCCTGCGCCTGGGCATCCAGCGGAAAGCGCGAGGCATCGACCACATTGTCCATCATCCGCACCGCCGTGGCGACCAGATCATCGAGCTCTTCGCTGTCGATATCTGCGCCCGCCTCAAACGGATCCTGCACCAGCCGCGCCAGGTTGATAGAGCCCAGAAGACACGCCCCATAAGGTGGCAGGGGTTGTTCACCGCAGGGATTGGTCGCCGCAATGGTTTCAGCATAGGCGAGGTTGTTGGCGTCATTGATGCGGTCGATAAAAATCACGCCCGGTTCGGCATAATCATAGGTGGCCTGCATGATCTTGTTCCACAGATCACGCGCCTGAACCGTGTGATACACCTTGCCTTTGAATTTCAAATCCCACGGGCCATCGGCCTTCACCGCGTCCATGAAATCATCCGTCACCAGAACGGACAGGTTGAACATGCGCAGACGCACCGCATCGGATTTCGCCGTGATAAACGCCTCAATGTCTGGGTGGTCACAGCGCATCGTGGCCATCATCGCGCCGCGCCGGCTGCCCGCGCTCATGATCGTGCGGCACATGGCATCCCACACATCCATAAAGCTCAAAGGTCCACTCGCATCTGCGGCCACGCCTTTGACCTCAGCGCCCTTGGGCCGGATGGTGGAGAAATCATACCCGATGCCACCGCCCTGCTGCATGGTCAGCGCGGCTTCACGCAGCGCATTGAAAATTCCGTCCATGTCATCGGGAATCGTGCCCATGACAAAACAATTGAAGAGCGTCACACTACGGCCCGTCCCTGCGCCAGCTGTGATCCGGCCAGCGGGCAGGAAACGGAAATCTTCGAGCGCGGAATAAAACTTATCCTCCCACGCGGCCGGGGTCTCTTCCACGGATGCCAATGCGCGGGCAATGCGCCGCCAACTGTCTTCGACGGTGACATCAATGGGCGTGCCGTCCGCCTCTTTGAAGCGGTATTTCATGTCCCAGATGTTTTCAGCAATAGGCGCGGAGAAACGGCTCATGACCACGTGACCTCAAATCGACAGCAGTTCCTAAGGATGGAGCGCAGACAATAGCGCCATTGCCTGCGAAATTCCACTACTCCTTGCAGTCTTTTTCCCAAGACCTACGATATATGGCGAGAACAGGGGATTCTTTTCGTGGCACATCTCAACCTAATCAAGCTCAGCGTCGGCTCAAAATCCGTGGACAGCCTGATGGATTGGCAGGAGACACGGCGCGCACAAAGCGAAGATGGTCTGCCTCGCCATGTCACCCGGATGTGGCCCAAACGCGCGGATGAGATCCTGGCCGGAGGGTCAATTTATTGGGTCATTCAAGGTCAGGTGCAATGCCGCCAAAAACTGCTGCGATTTGATGAAGTGATCGGAACAGACGGCATTCGACGCTGCGCCTTTGTTCTGGACCCAGAGATTGTGCGCACCACCACCGCGCAGAAGCGGCCATTTCAGGGCTGGCGCTATCTCACAGTCGCTGACGCCCCGGCGGACCTGCCAAAATCGCGCCTCCACGAAGATCCGCTTCCTGCGCAATTGTCCGCCGCGCTCGCTGATATTGGGGTTTTGTGACGCGACTTTCCTGCAATGGTGTTGCGCAAACTTCACATCCCCACAAAACTTACCCAGACACACCCGACCTCACCTTGTGATTGTGTCAGACTTGTTTAATTCTGATTTTAAGGAACCAGTAAGACTTCCCGTGGTTGTACGTTGTTGTAAACACCACGAAAATAAAAATAGGCAAATTCATACAAAGGACGTCGTCCATGAAACTCAGAATGCTCTCTTCCGTTGCAGCCATCGCCCTGACGGCGACAGCCGCTGCTGCCGGTAACTTCACACCGCCCCCAGCGGACCCTGTCATCGCACCGATTGCACCCACCGGACCGGACTGGACGGGTTTTTATCTGGGTGTGCAGGGCGGGTTCATTGACGTTGACACCAACACGCCTCCCATAGGTGGAGACGGGGGCATTTTCGGTATCACTGCAGGGTATGATTACGATATCGGGCGCGCCGTTTTAGGCATCGGTTTGGATTATGACTGGACCGACGTAACACTTCTGCCTGGCACCCCGGGCGGCGCAATTGGTGTCGCTCCGATCCCGCCGACACCGCCTCTCAAATTGGAAAGCGTGTTCCGCCTTAAGCTGAGAAGCGGTCTCGAAGTCGGAAATGGCCTGGCATATCTGACCGGCGGTTATGCCCTTGCAGACACCAACCTCCTTGGCGACGAAGATGGCTGGTACCTTGGCCTGGGATACGAGCACTTGATTGGTACGAATTTCTCCATCGGTGGCGAAGTGCTCTATCACGAGTTTGACAACTACGCGAATACGCCAGTGGATGTGGATGCGACCACGTTCCAGATCCGCGGCGCTTATCGCTTCTGATCCAATTCCAAAATCTAAACGTGTAAAAGGCGCTCCTATCTGGGCGCCTTTTTCGCGTCGAATAGCTGATCTGAATGCTCACACACTTTGAATCGACATCGGGATCGTAGGCTAAATCCCGCCCAAATTGCGGTGTTCGGCCTTTTTTGCACCCATCATCGGCCAGTCTTTGCCGAAGTTGAAATACCGATCACGGCCAGTTTACGCGCAGTGCGCGATCGTGAATTTAAATTTCTGTTCAACACCCAATCTTATGGGCACACGAGAGACGCTTGTCGCCTCAGAATGACAACACGAACAGAACACGTCCAAGAAAGGACAAGTCTCATGAAAACAGCAGTTCTTACAACCGCAGCCGCACTTGCCGCGCTGGCCACGCCTGCATTGGCTGGCAGCCCGCAGCCGCCTGCGCCCGCTCCTGTCGTTTCTTCCCCCGCGATTTCCCCGGCAGGTCCAGATTGGACAGGGTTCTACGGCGGTGCTCAGATCGGCTACGCAAACATTGATAGCAATGTGCCCGGCGTCGACGGTGACGGCCTAATCGGGGGTCTGATCGCAGGGTATGATTATGACTTCGGCACCTTTGTCCTTGGTGGCGGTCTTGATTATGACTTTGCAGATATCACCATCGCACCTGGTGTGAGCGTCGACAACGTCTTCCGCGCCAAGGTCCGGGGCGGCGTGGAACTGGGCAATGGCCTGCTCTACGCAACTGGTGGCTATGCTCAGGCCGATGCCAGCCTTTTGGGCACAGAAGACGGCTACTTTATCGGTGCTGGGTATGACTTCCTAATCACCGAGCAGTTCTCGGTTGGCGGCGAAGTACTCTACCATGAGTTCGACAATTACGGCCCAACCACGATTGACGTGGACGCAACCACCTTCCAGATCCGCGGCGCATTCCGCTTCTAAATGAAAACAGGCGCCTCACAGGATGTGGGGCGCCTTTTTTACCCGCCGCTTGTTGCCTCAAAATAACGGCAACGCAAAAGCGGCATCATCCGACACCTAACATGTCTATCAACCGCTGACGCGTGGCGCGGTCTGTCTCGGACAATACGACGCCGCGTGCACGAAACAGAGTGGCCTGTGACCGCAAGATCAGACCATTCTCCAGAACCTTGAGGTGGTTGGCACGCAATGTTCCGCCTGTGGATGTGATATCGGCAATCGCCTCAGCGGTTTCATTTTTCACAGTGCCCTCGGTCGCGCCCTGGCTATCGACCAACTGGTAATCCGCCACACCGTGTTCACGCAAAAAATCTCGCACAAGGCGATGGTACTTGGTTGCAATGCGCAGCCGGAACCCGTTTTTGGCGCGAAACGCCGCGGCGACAGCATCAAGATCATCAAGCGTGCTGACATCGACCCAAAAACTGGGCACCGCGAGCACAAGATCAGCTTTGCCAAAGCCCAGTTCGGCCAATGGCTCCACCCGCTGCTCCCACTGCGCCAGTCTTTCTCTGACAAGGTCCGTTCCGGTGACGCCAAGGTGTATGCGCCCTGCGGCCAGTTCGCGGGGGATTTCTGTGGCCGATAGCAGGATTAACTCCACACCTTCCATACCATCAACAAGCCCTGCGTATTCGCGATCTGAGCCTGCACGCCCCAAGGTCAGACCACGTGCCCCAAACCACTCAAACGTCTTTTCCATCAACCGACCCTTTGAGGGCACGCCCAGTTTGATCGTCATACGGCCGCTCCGATCTTGAGGGCGAGTTCGGGTCGGATGACGCCGCCCACGGCAGGAATTTCCGCTCCGCCTCCCAGATGACGGGTGAGCGCGTCATACCGCCCGCCTGATGCAACAGGGGGCAGATCGGCACGGCCTTCCACGTAAAAGCCAAAGACAAAACCGTCGTAATACTCCATCTGCGTGCGGCCATAGCTGGCTTCAAAATCAAGCATTGTTACATCAATACCTTGTGTCGCCAACGCATTTAGCCGCTTTGAGAGGCGCGCCACGGCCGGGGCAATCGCTGGCATATCGACGGAGATATCACGCAACTGTTCGAGGGCGTTGTCAGAGGTCTCGCGCACAGCCAATATCGCGTCAATCAGGCTCACTTCTTCCGAAGAAATTGGCACCGTCATCGCATCTTCGCGCAAGACGTCAATTCGAGCGCGCACATCGGCGGCGCTGCGCAAACCAATTTCTGGCCCGGCGTCTGCCATAGGATCTTTTGCACTCAGCAAAGCCTCTCGGAATTTCGGGGCCGCACTGCGCCCGGAAAACCGATCCAGAAGCGCGCGAAACCGACGCGGACGCCAGATATGTCGGCGCAGTGCGGCCTTGCGGCGTTCCGTTGTCTGCAACCCTTCTACCGCGGCCTTCAAGATACCTATATCCCCAGTGGCGGCGCGCAGCTTGAGAGGGGCCAGCACCTTGTGAAAAAGCGCAAAAACGCGGGCATCCGCAGCCGCGACGTTGTCACGGTCAAACACCTCAAAGCCAACTTGCGTGTATTCACTGGCGCGCGCGGCATCATCCTCCTGCCGTCGAAACACGGGCCCGGCATAGGTATAGCACGCAGGCTCCGCCCCATGGGCCATATGCATTTGCACAACCGGCACTGTGAAATCGGGGCGCAGCATCTGTTCTCCGCGCAACGCATCCGACGTGACATAGGCACGCGCGCGAATGTCTTCGCCATAAAGATCCAGCAAAACCTCCGCCGGTTGCAAGATCGCAGCCTCAACAGGGGCGGCGCCTGCAGCTTCAAAAAGCTTCAAAAGCCGCGCAGCCTCTTCACGGGTCGCGGTTTGTTCGGCGGGTGTCATGCGCTTTGGCCATCCAGGATCTCGCGGACTTTGGCTACAAGATCGGCGCGCGCCACTTCGAATTGGCTGGGGCGGGATTTCCACTCCTCCAATGTGGCGTTCTCGGCAATCTTGGCCCCTAGAACGAGGTCTTTGAGCTGCACGATGCCGCGCTCCTTTTCGTCGCCACCTTCGATGATCGCCACAGGAGAGGCGCGCCGGTCCGCGTATTTGAGCTGATTGCCAAAGTTTTTGGGATTGCCCAGATAGACCTCAGCCCGAATACCCGCCTGACGCAACTCCCCCACCATGGCCTGATAATCCGCCATGCGGTCACGATCCATTACGGTGACCACAACAGGGCCTTTGGCAAGTGACGTGATCCGGCCCTTTTCGCGCAGCGCGGCCAGCAGACGATCCACACCAATGGAGACACCCGTGGCCGGCACGGCCTGCCCGGTGAAACGCTTGACCAGATCATCATACCGGCCACCCCCGGCAACCGAGCCGAACTGCCGCTTGCGGCCTTTCTCATCCAGAATGTCGAAGGTGAGTTCAGCCTCAAACACCGGGCCGGTGTAATAGCCCAGCCCGCGCACGACCGAGGGGTCAACCTCGACCCGATCCGGCCCGTAACCTTGCGCGCCGAGAAGCCCGGCAATCTGTTCCAGTTCCGCCACACCGTCGAGACCGGATTGAGATCCGCCCACAGCAGCACGCAAATTGTTCAGCGTGGTCGCCGCGTCATCGGCTTTTGAGGTCAGAAATGCGAGCACAGGGGCCGCTTGATCTTCGCTCAAGCCAACGCCATCGATGTACGCGCCAGAGGCATCGAGTCGCCCCTTGGTCAGCAATTCCTCAACGCCACTTTTGCCGACTTTGTCGAACTTATCGACTGTCCGTAAAACCGCATCGCGACGGGCCACATCATCGACCAACCCCATGCTTTCCAACACGCCATTAAGCACTTTGCGATTGTTCACCCGCACCAGATAATCCCCGCGCGGAATGCCCACCTCTTCCAGCGTGTCCGACAACATCGCGCAGATCTCGGCATCGGCAGCCATGCTGGCCGTGCCCACGGTGTCGGCATCACATTGATAAAATTGGCGATACCGCCCTGGCCCCGGCTTTTCATTGCGCCAAACCGGTCCCATCGCGTAGCGGCGATAGGGCGTCGGCAGGTCGTTGCGGTATTGCGCATAGACCCGCGCCAGCGGTGCCGTCAGATCATAACGCAGGGCCAGCCAATCGCCTTGGCCCTCTTCATCCGCCTCTTGCCAGGCAAAGACACCTTCATTGGGGCGGTCCACATCGGGCAGGAACTTCCCCAACGCCTCGACCGTTTCCACAGCACTCGATTCCAGCGCATCGAACCCGTAGCGATGATAGACGCCCGCGATCGTGGTAAGCATGTCCGCACGTTCAGACACATCAGATCCGAAATAGTCGCGGAAGCCCTTGGGCGTCTCCGCCTTGGGGCGAGGCTGTTTTTTCATCTTGGCCATGGTGCCGGTCCTTTGGGTTGCGAGCGCGGTCTAACGGATGGGCAGGCATGGGGCAAGCTTGCTTCCGGTGCGCCGCGCGGGATAGACACCACGCATGAGTCAAATTGAAGAGACACTTGCGCATCTGAACCGCACGGTGGAGGAGCTATCCGACATCGTTGCCCGCCAACAAAGCGAGATCGACACGCTGACCCGCCGGGTGCAGATGCTTTTGGAGCGCGAGGCAGAGCGGCAATCAGAAGGCGGCGGTGGTGTGGTCATGGGAGATGAGCGCCCGCCTCATTGGTGATGAAAGAGCCGTTTGAGATGATGCTGAGCGGTGGTCATCGGAATTCACTGGTCGTACGGTTGATGCGGTGGATACCATCCTGGCCAGTCCCGCACGGTTTGAGGAACTTTTTGCCTGCTGCGCGGATGAGGTGGTACGGCTGCGCATGTCCAACGCCATGAAACGGGTAGAGACAGCGCGCCATGATCTGCTTGTACCGTATATCGACCGGTTTTTGACGGAGATCGGAGCGCTTGATCAGGCCTCGGCGCAGTGGACCCTGGCCGATCACTTTGGGGTGCCTGCGCCGGATATGACGGGAGACCAGATGGCACAGGCCGTGGCGATTCTGAAACGCAATCTGGCAGGTGATGATGACTGTATCGTTCTGAACCGGACGATGGACACGAGGGCGATTTGCGCAAACTCAGATACAGATTTGGCCGAATGGCTTGGTCCGCATTTGAAGCGGTTGGAAGAAGACCGGCGCAAATCGGTGTCAAAACGGGCCAGCAAGGCGCGCCAAACGCTGGGTTTCAGTTAAGTTTTCATGCCTCCAGCGGGGATTCTTTGGGCCAGAAGAAACACCGGTTTTCTGCCTCTTGAGCCCCGACGGACTCCTTGAAAGAGCGGTAGCCCTTGGTTGATTTAAGGGGCGGCAGGCCTGTGGAGGTCAGACTTCTTCGACCGTGACCACACCGCCCAGTGACCGCAACGCGCCCCGGATCTGCGGGGAGACCGGGAACAGACCGGGCACGGTCATTTCAACCTCGCCAGGCAGGTCGGGATCCATCAGGCAGAAACTGATCGGTCCGCGCCCGCCCTTGGCGTTGGCCGCATCCTCCAGCACGCGAGCGACAGACGTGAGGACCTCCTCATCTTCAACGAAGATTTTCAAACCCGATTGACCTGCATCCGAGACCACTGTGTCGATGGGAGAGACTGACCGGCCCAAAAGTTTGAGCTGATCTTCCTCCATGGTTGCCTCAACCCCGATCACGACCATGGAGCCCGGTTCAAGATGTTCGCGCGCGGCCTCTAACGTGTCGGAGAACATGGTCACCTCATAGCTGCCCGTCATGTCGGAGAGCTGCACAAAGGCAAAGCGGTTGCCCCGGGCAGAGCGGCGCTCTTGCCGGCCAGCGACGACCCCCGCGATTTTCACAACAGAGGGCGCGCGGCGGGCTTGGCTTTCCACCTGATGCAGGCTTTTGACATCCTTGCGTTTGAGCGCGCCTTCGTAGTCATCCAGCGGATGCCCGGAGAAGTAAAAACCCACAGCCAGGAACTCCTCGCGCAGGCGCTCAGCGGGCAGCCAGTCCTCTACAGGAGAGAGGCGCGGCTCGGGCAGATCTTCGCCCGCCTCACCGAAAAGCGAGACCTGGGCAGAGCTTTTCTGTTCGTGGATTGCGGCGGAATAGGCCATCAGTTTGTCCACACTGTCAAACACCCGGCGGCGATTGCGATCGAGCTCATCAAAGGCGCCTGCGCGGGCGAGCATCTCCAAGGGTCGTTTGCCGATGCGTTTAAGATCAACACGGCGCGCGAAATCAAAAAGCGTTGCAAAGGGTTTGTCACCGCGGCCTGTTGTAATCAGGCGCATCGCCTCCACGCCAACATTTTTCAGCGCCCCCAGCGCGTAATGCAGCGCGCCGTCACGCACCATGAACGCGGCATCAGATCGATTAACGCAAGGCGCCACGTAGGGCAGGCTCAACTGATGCTTCACCTCCTCGAAATAGGTGGCAAGCTTGTCGGTGAGGTGGATATCGCAATTCATCACCCCGGCCATGAACTCCACCGGGTGATTGGCCTTGAGCCATGCGGTTTGATAACTGACCACGGCATAGGCCGCCGCGTGGGATTTGTTGAAGCCGTAATTGGCGAATTTATCGAGCAGGTTCCAAACCTCGATCGCCTTGGCCTCATCCACGCCGTTGGCCTTGGAGCCCTCGATGAACTTGGGTTTTTCCGCATCCATCGCCGCCTGGATTTTCTTGCCCATCGCGCGGCGCAGCAAATCGGCGCCGCCAAGAGAGTAGCCCGCCATGACCTGGGCGATTTCCATCACCTGTTCCTGGTAGACGATGATGCCTTGCGTCTCATCCAGCAGGTAATCGATCAGCGGATGGATCGGCTCGCGCTCCGACAGGCCATTCTTCACCTCACAGTATTTCGGGATGTTCTCCATAGGTCCCGGACGGTAAAGCGCGACAAGCGCCACGATGTCTTCAATCGTCGTGGGCTTCATGCGCTTGAGCGCATCCATCATGCCCGAGCTTTCCACCTGAAACACCGCCACCGTCTTGGCGGAGGCATAGAGCGCATAGGTTTTTTCATCATCAAGCGGGATTTGCCCGATGTCGTTTTCGGTGCCTTCCGAGGGCTGATAGATCTGCGTGCCATCCGCCGCGATATGCAGGTCCCGACCCGAGGCGTGGATTTGTTCCATCGCGTTCTGGATCACGGTGAGGGTTTTCAGGCCCAGAAAGTCGAACTTCACAAGCCCGGCCTGTTCCACCCATTTCATGTTGAACTGTGTCGCGGGCATGTCGGAACGCGGATCTTGGTAGAGCGGCACCAACTCATCGAGTGACCGATCCCCGATCACCACCCCGGCGGCGTGAGTGGAGGCATTGCGCAAGAGCCCTTCCACCTGCATCCCGTATTTCAGCAGTCGGTCAACCACCTCTTCGTTTCGGGCCTCTTCGCGCAGACGATCCTCTTGCGCCAGGGCCTGCTCGATTGAGACAGGTTTGACGCCTTCAACCGGGATCATTTTGGACAGGCGATCCACCTGGCCGTAGGGCATCTGCAAGACCCGCCCGATATCGCGCACGGCCGCCTTAGACAGAAGCGCACCAAAGGTGATGATCTGCCCCACCCGGTCACGGCCGTATTTTTCTTGCACGTATTGGATCACCTCCTCCCGACGATCCATGCAGAAATCGATGTCAAAATCGGGCATGGACACCCGTTCGGGGTTGAGAAACCGCTCAAAAAGCAGCGAATAACGCAGAGGATCAAGATCAGTGATCGTGAGCGCATAGGCCACAAGGCTGCCTGCGCCAGAGCCTCGGCCCGGCCCCACCGGAATGTCCTTTTCCTTGGCCCATTTGATAAAATCCGCCACGATCAGGAAATAGCCGGGAAAGCCCATCCCTTCGATGATGCCCAGCTCAAACTCCAGGCGTTTTTCGTACTCTTCGACCGGTGCCGCGTGCGGGATCACAGCGAGGCGCTCTTTCAACCCTTCCTTGGATTGACGGCGCAACTCCTCCACTTCATCCTCAGCAAAGCGCGGCAGGATGGGATCGCGCGTATAGGCCGCAAAGGCGCAGCGCTGCGCAATCTCCACGGTGTTCTCGATGGCCTCGGGCAGATCGGCGAACAACGTGGCCATTTCTTGTGGGCTTTTGAAGTAATGCTGCGGCGTCAGGCGACGGCGCGGCTGGCTTTGGTCCACATAAGCCCCTTCTGCCACGCAAAGCATGGCATCATGGGCCTCATACATCTTTTCATCTGGGAAATAGGCGTCGTTGGTGGCCACCAGCGGAATGCCCATGGCATAGGCCATTTCAACGAAGCCACGCTCGGTGGAGCGCTCTGCCTCTGGCAATCCGCTTTCCCCAGGATGGCGCTGCAATTCCACATAGAGCCGATCGCCAAACGCCTGAAGCAGTCGCTCCATCAGCGCCTCAGCCGCAGGGCGTTGGCCCGCTTGCAAGAGCCGCCCTAGAGGTCCATCTGGCCCACCGGTCAGGCACAAGACAGACGCGGCGTGGGCGTCAAGCTCATCCATGGTGACATGGGGCAATTGCCCATCCCCGCGCAAATAGAGGCACGAATTGAGCTTCATGAGGTTTTCATAGCCCGTCTCATTTTGCGCCAACAAAACCACGGGCGCAGGCGGACGGGCCTTTTCACCCTGGGCCGGTGTGAGATAGGCCAGGTCGACCTGGCACCCCATGATCGGCTGCACCCCCGCGCCCTTTGCGGCGACGGCAAACTCCAGCGCTGCAAACATGTTGTTGGTGTCAGTGACGGCCACGGCGGGCATGCCGGCCTTGGCACAGAGGCTTGGCAGCTTTTTGAGCCGCATCGCCCCTTCCAAAAGGGAATATTCCGTGTGGACGCGAAGATGGATGAATCGGGATGCACTGCTCATGGTGCAAGTCTAGTGCAGGTCAGGCGGCGGCGGAACACCTGACCCATGCATTCGTGTGCTGAATTTCAATGCACTCGGCGTTGTCATGCCACCGAGGCTGCGACATTCAAACACTGCCCTGTTCCCCTCGCCCACCCCTTGGGATAATCACATCTCGTCAGGGATGGGGGACATGACAGAAACGCTGCTTTCGATAACGGGGCTGACTAAGGCGTATCCCGGCGTTATCGCCAATGAGGATGTGTCCTTTGACATCCGACGCGGTGAGGTCCACGCGCTGTTGGGTGAAAATGGCGCTGGCAAATCGACGCTTGTGAAAATGATCTATGGGCTGGTGCGGCCCGATGCCGGCGGGATGGTGCTCAACGGATCGGTCTTTGCGCCGCCAGAACCGCGCGCCGCGCGGGCGGCGGGTGTGGCCATGGTGTTTCAGCATTTCTCGCTCTTTGAGGCGCTCACTGTGGCCGAAAACATCGCGCTCGGCATGGAAAACCCGCCGCCCATGCGCACCCTGGCGGGACGTATTCGGGATGTCTCGCAAGGCTACTGTCTGCCTTTGTCGCCTGAGCGCCTGATCGGGGATCTCTCCGCGGGAGAGCGGCAGCGGGTAGAGATCATCCGCTGTCTTCTGCAGGATCCAAAGCTCTTGATCATGGATGAACCTACCTCGGTCCTGACCCCGCAAGAGGTGGATGTGCTCTTTGCCACCTTACGCCAACTGAGCGCCGATGGCGTGGCCATTCTCTACATCTCGCACAAGCTCGAAGAGATCCGCGCGCTGTGCGACACCGCGACGATCCTGAGGCAAGGCCGCAAAGTGGCCACCTGCACCCCACGTGAGGTGTCGGCCCGCGAGATGGCAGAGATGATGGTGGGGTCCAGTTTCAACACCGCCAACCGCGCACCCCGCGATGTGGGCGATCCGGCCTTGGTGATCAGCAATCTGTCTTTGCCCGCGCCGTCGCAGTTTGGAACCGCGCTCAAGGGCGTCGATCTCATCCTCTGCAAAGGCGAGGTGCTGGGCATCGGTGGTGTGGCAGGCAATGGTCAAGATGAGCTGTTGGCCGCTCTTTCAGGCGAGGTGCGCACAGCGACAGGTTCTGTCCTGATGAACGGGCAGGACATCTCTCACTTGGGCCCCAATGCGCGCCGCCTCCTCGGCCTTCTCAGCGCCCCGGAAGAACGGCTCGGCCATGCCGCAGCACCCAATATGACGCTCATTGAAAACGCCGTTCTCACCGGGGCCGACCGGCAGGGCCTACTGTCTGGCGGGTTTCTCAATTGGTCGGCGGCGCGGGCCTTTGCCAGCGATGTGATCTTGCGGTTTGACGTGCGCACGCCAGGGCCAAACGTGGCGGCGCGGTCGCTTTCGGGCGGCAATCTGCAGAAATTTGTGATCGGGCGCGAGATGTCGCAAAAGCCTGAGATTTTGGTCGTCAACCAACCCACCTGGGGTGTCGATGCCGCCGCCGCTGCCTCAATCCGACAGGCGATCCTGGACCTGGCGGCGGGGGGGGCTGCGGTGCTGTGCATTTCACAGGACCTCGATGAATTGATGGAAATCTCTGACCGGTTTGGCGCGCTCAATGAAGGGCGGCTATCGGCCATTCGCCCGACCTCTGAACTGAGCGTGGATGAGATTGGCCTGATGATGGGCGGCGCCCATGACACGGAACATGACACAGAGCATGACACGGAGGTCGCGCATGGCTGAGCATTTGCGCAGATTTCATGCCTCCGGCGGGGATATTTTCAGCCAGAAGAAACACCCGCCTCGAACCTTCTTCTGGATAGAAGTCTCCCGGGGGTTTGGGGTCAGCGCCCCCATGGCGCAGGTGGGCTGGCAATGGTGAGCCTTGAAAAACGCGCGCAGCCGTCGCGGGCTTGGACAGCACTATCGCCTGTGCTGGCGGTCATACTGACCATGGTTGCAGGCGGCGGGCTGTTTGCGCTCTTGGGAGAGAACCCACTGGCCGCGATCCGCACAATCTTCTGGGATCCGCTTTTTGGGGAGTTTGCGTTCTACTATCGCCCGCAGCTTTTGATCAAAGCGGGGCCGCTGATCCTGATTGCCATTGGGTTGGCCATTGGGTTTCGCGCAGGGATTTGGAACATCGGGGCCGAAGGGCAATACATCATCGGCGCGCTGACCGGCGCGGGCGTGGGGCTGGCGTTTTACCCGATGGAAAGCGGTTTGATTTTTCCGCTGATGGTGCTGGCGGGCGCGGCCGGGGGATGGGCCTGGGCGATGATCCCGGCGGTGCTGAAAGTGCGGTTCGGCACCAATGAAATCCTTGTGTCGCTCATGCTGGTTTACGTCGCCGAACAGGTGCTGGCGAAAATGGCGCTTGGTCTTTTGCGCAATCCCGAAGGCTCCGGCTTTCCCGGCTCGCGCAATCTGCAGCAATACCCGTCTGCCCATAACGCCGAGATCATCGCAGGCACCGGCATGCATTGGGGCGTTGCCGCCGCCTTTGTCGCGGTGATCCTGGCCTATGTGCTGATGACGCGTCACGTGTTGGGCTATCACATCCGCCTGACCGGTGAGGCCCCCCGCGCCGCGCGCTTTGCGGGCGTGAACCCATCGCGCATCGTGCTGATTTGCTTAGGCGTCTCAGGAGCGCTCGCGGGTCTTGCGGGGATGTTTGAGGTCTCCGGCCCCTCTGGTCAGGTCAGCATTGATTTCAACGTGGGCTATGGCTTCACCGCGATCATCGTGGCCTTCCTGGGGCGGCTCCATCCGGTGGGCATCTTGCTGGCCGGGCTGTTGATGGCGCTCACATATATTGGCGGCGAGATTGCGCAGCTCAACCTCAGCTTGCCTGCCGCTGCGATCCAGATGTTTCAGGGGATGCTGCTCTTTTTCCTTTTGGCAGTGGACCTCTTCAGCAACTACCGGGTTCGGCGGAAGAAATCAGAGGTGGCTTTATGACTTGGAATAAAAATACAAGTCGTTTTTCACTCTGGTTCGGCCTGCCGCTTCTATTGCTGATCTTGCTGCCATTTACGCAAATGGAATGGGTGGGAATTGCGATAGGTTTCCTCTTGCCCCCATTTTCTTACCTGATCTTTCTACCTGGGTGGGGATTTATGTTGGTTTGGACAGGCGCTGCCGCATTGCGCGAAAAAGAAGGTTCGAAGTCAGAGTTTCTGTTTACGTTAGCGGTGGGCGCAAGTTTGCTGTTAGGAGCGCGCACAGTCGCAGAACTGATGGATAGGGGATGGTATGGACCTCTCCTCAATTAACCCCGCGCTTCTCCTGGCCTCCTTGCTCGTGGCCTCAACCCCGATCCTGCTCGCGGCGTTGGGGGAGTTGGTGGTGGAGCGCGCAGGTGTGCTGAACCTCGGTGTGGAGGGGATGATGATCACCGGGGCGATCTGCGGGTTCGTGATTGCGGTGAAGACGGACAATCCGGCCTTTGGGTTTCTGGCGGCCACATTCGGGGGGGCCGCACTCTCGCTTCTGTTTGCCGCGCTCACGCAGTTGGCCTTGGCCAATCAGGTGGCGAGCGGGCTGGCGCTCACTCTCTTCGGCCTGGGGCTCTCATCGCTGATGGGGCAAGGCTATGTGGGGATCAAACCGCCGCCCACGCCCAAGCTTGATCTTGGCCCCTTGAGCGATCTGCCGTTCATTGGGCGCGTGCTCTTTGCCCATGATCTGGTGGTCTATATCGGTCTTGCACTGGTGCTTGCGATCTGGGCCGCGCTGAAATTCACCCGCGCGGGCCTCATCCTGCGCGCGGTGGGCGAAAACCACGATGCGGCCCATGCGCTTGGTTACAAGGTCGTCCGGGTGCGCATCATGGCGATCATGTTTGGCGGGGCCTGCGCGGGCCTTGGCGGGGCCTATATCAGCCTGGTGCGCGTGCCGCAGTGGACCGATGGCATGACAGCGGGCACCGGTTGGATCGCCCTCGCCCTCGTTGTTTTTGCGAGCTGGAAAGCCGGCCGCGTGCTGCTCGGTGCCTGGTTATTTGGCGGTGTCACGGTTTTGCAGCTCAACCTACAGGCCGCAGGCGTTGCCATTCCGGTCGAATACCTCAATATGTCGCCCTATCTGATCACGATTTTGGTGCTGGTCATCATGTCGGCTGACCGCACCCGCGCGCCCGCCTCATTGGGCCGTGTATTCCACGCCTCTGATTGAGGCTTACCAACTGGGGAGTTGCCAATGAAGAACCTCAAGACCCTGATGACCGCCGCGGCCATAGCGCTCGGCCTGGCTGCCAATTGCGCGGCTGCGGACACGACCAAAGTGGGCTTTATCTATGTGGGCCCGATCGGTGATGGCGGCTGGACCTATGAGCATGACAAAGGCCGGTTGGCGATTGAAGAGCATTTCGGCGATGCCGTTGAAACCGTGTATCAAGAAAGCGTGGCCGAAGGCGCCGATGCAGAGCGCGCGATCACGCAGATGGCGCTGCAGGGGGCAGACCTGATCTTCACCACCTCCTTTGGCTATATGGATCCCACCATCAACGTCGCCGCCAAATTCCCGGATGTGAAATTCGAGCACGCGACCGGCTACAAATCTGCTGAGAACGTGTCCAACTACTCCGCCCGCTTCTACGAGGGTCGCGCGGTGCAGGGCCACATTGCGGGCAAGATGACCGAAAGCAACATCATCGGATACATCGCCTCCTACCCCATTCCTGAGGTGATCCGCGGCATCAACTCCGCCTATCTGCACGCCAAGGCCGTGAACCCCGAGGTCGAGTTCCGCATCATCTGGGTCTACACGTGGTTTGATCCGCAGAAAGAGGCCGATGCCGCCAACGCGCTGATCGAACAAGGCGCCGATGTGGTGTTGCAGCACACCGACTCCACCGCGCCACAGGCAGCGGCACAGGCGGCAGGCAATGTGATGACCTTTGGGCAGGCCTCCGACATGGCGGAATACGGGCCGTTCCCGCGGGTGAGTTCCATCATTGACAACTGGGCACCCTACTACATTGCGCGCACCCAAGCTGTGATCGATGGGACGTGGGAAACCGTCCAGACATGGGACGGCATCGACACTGGCATGGTGGAAATCGGTGAAATCACGGACGCCGTGCCAGCTGATGTAAAAGAAGAGGCGCTTGCCATGGTTGAGGCGATGCGCACGGGCGAGTACCATCCTTTCACAGGCCCCATCAACAAGCAGGACGGAACTGTTTGGCTAGCAGAGGGCGAAGTGGCTGATGATGGCACGCTTCTTGGCATGGATTTCTATGTCGAAGGTCTGACGGGCGAGATCCCGAACTGATCGCATGAGCCGCAAAACCCTGCGCGCGATCCAGGTCGCGCGGGGTATTCTTGGGAATTTGGGGAAGCGCCAGGCGGGCCGAGAGGCGTGTGTGCGAAAAGTCGATGCGCGGTTTCTCTAGGATCAGCTGCCGTGCAGGTGGACAAACCCACTGTTGAAGGCCGCAAGTTTGGCGCAGACCCCTTATGCGGCCAAAAGTTTGGTGGCCAACCCACCGGGCAACGCGGCACCTTCGTTACACTGCAAGGCTGGACCGGCGTTACGCCACGCGAATTCTGGACGATCGGCAATGAACTGAGGCACGGGTTGTTCGCCTTTGCTTCCAAGGCGCGGTCCAAAAAGATATGAGCGCGGCTTATATCGGAGCGCTCGGCGGCATGTGGGCGCGCAATCATCACCATGTTCACATGCCTTTGAAAACGATGATGCGTTGTGTCGAAACGAGGTTTCTCGCCACCTGACAGATGTGAAGGCGCTTGGAAATGGCCGCTCAGGCGAATAAGCCTTTTGCGATGAACCAGATCGACCCCACAGATATGGATCGCGATGTCTTTGTCGCCGAATTGGACCGTGTTCTGCGAGACACTGCGCCTGATTTCGATTGGGTGCGGGCCAAGTCCTTGGGCCGCCAATCTGGTCACGTGCCCAATCCCGATCCTTGGAGCGGGCCTGCAGGCATGTTTCCGTCATGGCTGACTGATCGTTTGCAAGGAGAGCCGGCACCGGCCATTGCACGGCCCATCGCCCCGCAGGAGTTGCTGCCCGGTTATGACGCTGTAATCGACGCTCCTATCGCGCAACAGGTTCGGGGCCGGCTTCTCGATGAGTTTTTTCCGAAAACACTGTCCGTCGGACCTGTTTTCGTTTTGGATGGCGGCGCCTCCACGCATTTTTTTGAAGAGCATCAAAGCCTGCACTGGACGGATGATGGTATAATCCCAAACCTGACGCCGGCGCATAGCATTTTTGCCCACCGCTACTTGCGGGACCTAGAGCCCAAGCACCTGCCCGGACACAGCCTTCTGGCCGTAACGCCGGCATCTGGGATTTTCGTCCATTGGATGCTTGATACCTTGCCGCAAATTCTCCAATTGATCGACAGCGGCGTGAAGCTTGGCCAGTATGACCATTTCGTTTTCAATGAAGCCACCTCGCGGGCCCACCGACAGACGCTTGACGCGCTCGGCATCGCACCTGAACAGGTGCATTCGTGCAAAATCGACGGCAAACTGCTGAGGACCGACGCGTTCAGCTACCTCACCATGCCGCGCCGCCTCACTGCGACGAACCCACGCAATTATGAACTGCTGCGTGCGTTTTTCGGAGCCACGCCCGCCAAACGCCCATCGCGGCGGCTGTATCTTAGCCGAGCGAACGCCAAACGACGCAAGATACTCAATGAACCTGAATTGATCGACCGGCTGCAAACCTTGGGATTTGAGGCCATTTGCCCAGAGAACTATAGCTTACGCGAACAGGCAGCGATAATGGCTGAGGCAAGCCATGTCATTTCCCCGCATGGGGCGGGCATGTGCAACCTCGTATTTGCGCCACCAGGCTGTCAGGTGCTAGAGCTGTTTGGCGCCTACATCACCGGCGGCTATTGGGTGATCTGCAATCAGATGGGGCACCGGTATCACGCGCTCGAATGCATGGGCGGCAAAGGTCGGTATCTGAGTGCTGCTGATATCCAAAAGATCGGCGGCTTTATGGCGGTGAACGGGCATGACATCACCGTGCCGATTGATGATACACTCGCGTTTATCAAAGAGCATCTGCTGAGCCCATGACCCGAGACGAATTCAATGCCTTCTGCGCCGCCCTGCCCGGTACCAACCACGTGGTGCAATGGGGCAATGCAGATGTCTGGAAGGTGGGGCCGAAGGTTTTTGCGCTATGTGGATGGAATGAAGGCGCGGATGCGTTCACCTTCAAAGTGTCAGACCTGGGGTTTGAAGTTCTCAGTGACATGCCAGGCATTCGGCCCGCGCCCTACATGGCGTCACGCGGGTTGAAATGGGTGCAGGTCTATGATGAGCCAGGTCTGAGCGATGCAGAGCTGAAAGCGCATGTTGAGGCCTCTTATGCGATGATCCGAGCCAAGCTGACTAAAGCGCAAAAGGCCGCTGCAGGTTTGTAACGGAGAGCGCCCGCCCCGGACTTGATCCGGGGCCTCATGCCTCAAAACAAAAGGTCCCGGATCAAGTCCGGGACGGGTTTTGCAAGTTTGAATTCTGGCTAAGCGGACCTTCGCAAAAGCGCGCCATTGACGCCTCGCTCGCCTTTGGACCAGGCACGTGCCGCTTCACCGAAATGGTGAAAAAGCACCCGGCTCACGGGATCGACGGCGGCGTTGTATTCTGGGTGCCACTGCACGGACAAAGTAAAGCCCGGCGCATCCTCAATAAAAATCGCCTCTGGTGTGCCATCTGGTGCGCGACCATCGATCACAACGCCTTTGCCCGGCTCTACAATACCCTGTCCGTGCAAGGTATTTGTCAGAACCGTCTCTACGCCCATCAACCGCGCAAAGGGGCCATCCGGTGTAAAGGTAACCTCATGACGCAAGGCAAATTTTTCATCAATCGTGCCGTCGGGCGGCATGCGGTGATTGTCCCGGCCAGGCAGATCGCGGATTTCAGGGTGAAGCGTTCCGCCCAGCGCCACATTCACCTCTTGAAACCCGCGGCACACCCCGAAAAACGGCTGGCCGCGCTCCACGCATTTTCGCACAAGCGGCAAGGTGATCGCATCCCGCGCCCGATCAAACTGACCGTGGGCTTCGGTCTCTGCTTGACCATACTCCTCAGGATGCACATTGGGCCGGCCTCCGGTCAGCAAAAACCCGTCACAGGTTTCCAAGAGTTCATCCACCGACAGGAAATTAGGGTCTGAGGGCACGATCAGCGGCATACAGCCCGCGACCGTGGCCACCGCGCTCGAATTCATAGTTCCCCCGGCATGGACAGGGTAATCCCCGTCGAGGAGGTAGCTATTGCCGATAATGCCAATGACAGGCCGAGACATGGAACCCTTACTTATGCTGCGCGTCGTCAGTGTTTTATAAGGTAGCGCTCACCAGTAAAACAACAGTGAGCGCACAGTCAGGCCCGCGTTGATGCGCAAATGATGCGCGCGTGCCTTGCACATGGGCAATCTTGCATTACACCTGCGGTGACGTCCCTCAAACGGAGCCCAAACATGCGCGACGCTGCCCCTCAGCCGATCTATCTCAAGGACTACACGCCATTTGGCTACTTGATCGATGAGGTGGCTCTCACCTTTCGGCTGCATCCCACGGCCACCCGCGTCACCTCCCGCATCTTGTTTCGACCCAACCCGGCCGCCAGCGACACGCGGTTTTTTCTGCATGGGGAGCAGCTGACGCTGATATCGGCCAAGATCGACGGGATGGACGTGTCGCCGCGCATGGTGGAGGGTGGGCTGGAATGCGACGTGCCCGACGATGCATTCATGTGGGAGGCCGAGGTCGAGATCAACCCAGAAGCCAACACCGCGCTAGAAGGGCTTTACATGTCAAACGGGATGTATTGCACGCAATGCGAGGCGGAAGGATTTCGCAAGATCACCTTCTACCCGGATCGACCGGACGTGATGACCAAGTTCGACGTGCGCATCGAGGGCTCAGAGCCGGTGCTTCTGTCTAACGGCAACCCCGGCGCCTCGGGTGACGGCTTCGCGGAATGGCACGATCCCTGGCCCAAACCGGCGTATCTCTTTGCTCTTGTGGCTGGCGATCTGATCAACCATCCGGGCAGCTTCACCACCGCGTCTGGTCGCGAGGTCGAGCTCAATATCTGGGTCCGCCCGGGCGATGAAGGCAAGTGCGCCTTTGCGATGCAGGCTCTCATCAAGTCAATGCGATGGGATGAAGAGGTCTATGGCCGCGAATACGATCTCGATATTTTCAACATCGTAGCCGTCGACGATTTCAACATGGGTGCGATGGAAAACAAAGGGCTCAACATCTTCAATTCCGCAGCCGTGCTGGCCAGCCCCGACACCTCAACCGATATGAATTTTGAACGTATCGAGGGCATCATCGCGCACGAGTATTTCCACAATTGGACCGGCAACCGCATCACCTGCCGTGATTGGTTTCAGCTTTGCCTCAAGGAGGGCCTGACCGTCTTCCGCGATGCCCAATTCACGGCGGATATGCGCTCTCCTGCTGTAAAACGCATATCAGATGTGATTGCACTGCGCGCGCGTCAGTTTCGGGAAGATAATGGCCCGCTTGCCCATCCTGTGCGGCCTGCAAGCTTTGTTGAGATCAACAATTTCTACACCGCGACCATCTACGAAAAAGGTGCCGAACTGATCGGGATGCTGAAGACCCTGGTGGGGGATGACGCCTATGCACGCGCGCTTGATCTTTACTTTGAGCGCCACGATGGTGATGCCGCCACGATTGAAGACTGGCTCAAGGTTTTTGAGGATGCCACAGGCCGCGACCTGACCCAATTCAAACGTTGGTATGAAGACGCGGGCACCCCGCGCCTGAGCGTTGAAGACGCGTGGGAGGACGGGCGATATACGCTGACGTTTTCTCAGATGACACCGCCGTCACCGGGGCAAACTGAGAAACCGCCACGCGTTATCCCGATCGCTGTGGGCCTGATTGGGCCGGATGGCACTGAGGTCATGGGCACGCATATCCTTGAAATGACGGAAGAAAGACAAAGCTTTGAGTTTGAAAATCTCACCGCGCGGCCGGTGCCATCCCTCCTGCGCGGGTTTTCTGCTCCGGTCATACTGGAGCGCTCCGCAAGCAATTCTGAGCGCGCTTTTTTGCTGGCCCATGACACCGATCCGTTCAACAAATGGGAGGCAGGCCGCGCCTTGGCGCGAGACGGGCTTCTGGCCATGCTGCGGGACGGGGCTGAGCCGAACGCGGGCTATCTGGAGGCTGTTCATGCCATGGCCCGCGATGACACGCTCGATCCGGCGTTCAAGGCCCTGGCCATAGGTTTGCCAAGCGAGGATGAACTGGCACAAGCGCTATTTGATGCAGGCGACACGCCCGATCCTTCGGCGATTTGGCAGGCGCTGGAAACCGTACGACAGGCCCGCGCGGAGGCCATGCAAGACACTGCGCGTGCGCTCTATGATGCGCATCAGGTTACCGCGCCCTATGCGCCCGACGCCGCGCAATCCGGCGCGCGCGCGCTGTCCAATGTCGCCCTTGGCCTGATCACGCGGATGGATGGCGGCGCGCTGGCCCAGGCGCAATTTGAAGCGGCAGACAACATGACCCAGCAATTGGCGGCCTATGGTTGTCTTCTCGCCGCAGGCTCGGGGCAGGCCGCGACCCAGAGTTTCTATGATCAATGGCAGCATGATCGCCTCGTCATCGACAAGTGGTTCATGATGCAAGTGGCCAACGCCAAACCCGAGGTCGCAGCCCAAACGGCGCAAAACCTGACCGAGCATCCTGATTTCACGCTGCGCAACCCCAACCGTTTCCGCGCAGTGATGGGTGCGCTTGTGATGAACCCGGCGGGGTTTCATGCCCCCTCCGGTGCCGGCTACAAGGTGCTGACCGATTGGCTGATCCAGCTTGACCCGCTCAACCCTCAGACAACGGCGCGCATGTGTTCGGCATTTGAAACATGGCAACGCTATGATCCCACGCGGCAAGCCCTGATCGCCGCCGAGTTGGACAGGATTTTGGCGCTCGATGGTCTTAGCCGGGACAGCCGCGAAATGGTGAGCCGCATTCGAACGGCCTGAGCGCGTTTACTCTACGCTGACCGCTACAAGACTGGGCCTGGCCTGTGGGCGGCGGTTCAGACCCGCCTGCGGACCCTCCTCCGGTCGCACGCGCGGGCGGACAGAAGACATTGGTGTGCAATAGGGCTGTCGGCGGGTCCAGGCCTGCATATCAAGGCGTTTGCGGCGGTTCACCAGCGGCCCCCAATCCGCCGCTACGCCCTTGCCTCGTCGCGAGACCACGCCGTCGCGCAAAACCGTCACCGCCATGATCCGCACCCCGCAACTGAGGTTCGACGGGCCATGTTTTAGCGCGGACCCGCTGCGCGCACGACACCCATAGCCCCGCGCCGTGGCCGGCAGGATTTGTAGCAGGCCGTACCAACGGCCGCTGCCGCCCACAACCTGAGGTCGATAGGTGCTTTCATGTTTGGCCAAGGCCGATAAAAACCCCACCCAAAAGGCGCGCCGACCTTTCTCTGAGGCAGAAGGATAGGCCGGGCACCAGTCGCCAATATCGGCCGGAACCATACTGACAAGCGGGCTCCCATGGGTTTTCAGCGCCGACACTGCGCTCCGGGTCCACAAATCTGTGCCCCTAAGATGCGACCAGCGCGTATTGGGAATGTGGCCTTCCCGGATCGGCGGCTTCACGCCGGTAAAGGGCAAGTCTCGCGTTTCAGCCAGAACGGGAAAACCACATAAAATCAGATAGATGGCGGCGAATCCCGCCAATTTGGTTACAATTTTACACCTATACATATCCACTCGCCGTCTCATGTTTTCCCCGGCTTCTCCCCCCCATTGCCAAAATTTTGGCTGATTGCTGCGGCACGACGTTGTGACAAGCACCAGATCGGACCCAGTATGTTCAATTCGCGTAGTCAGTCAAAGCCTTCTGCAGGCGGCCGTAGCAACTCACAATATGCAAAAGACCTTAAAGAAGGGCGTATTTCAAAACTGCGTCGCATGGTGTCCAAACCGCCCAAACCCAAAGCTGGCCGCCGGGCGATGTCTGAGCGCGACATAGATGCGCTGACAAAACGCGTGATCCTTCCCACTTTGCCGGTCTCTGATGAAGAGATGGCGCGCGCCACGCATCAGGATTGGGGACAGAAACTGGCGCGTCAGGATCGCTGGGGTGATCTGGCCGCGCGCATTCAGTATGCGGACGCAACCCGGCTTGCCACACCCGCAGGTGAAACAGCATCGCTCCTACTGGCCTTTGGCGCGCGCAGTGATGCGGTGTCAGCGGCTGAAGATGCACTGCATGATGGGTCACACCCCGATGAAGCTGGCATCACCGCGCTGGAGGATATTCTGCTTGAGCAAGACGATCACTACGCTTGCGCCTTGGTGGTGGCGTTGGCGCATCTTGATATTGCGTGGGCGTGGCACTGTATCCGATTTGACGCCGCACCCGATGAAGCGTTGACCCACGCGCAGCGTCATCTCACCCGTGCTGAACAGATCCTTGATGGCTATGATGGGCAAGCGCTCAATGCGCCGTCGGTTCTGGCCGCGCAATGCGCGCTTGCTGCGACCAACGAAAAACGAGGGCTTATGCTGGGCGAAGACTATGCCCGCCTGATCGAGATGGATCCCAACGGTCACACACATATGCGCGCCCTTGGTCGCTACATGTCACGTCACTTGCGCAAAAGTCCTAATGCGCTTGAAGTGGCGGCGCGCAAAACGGCATCGCAAACAGGCGATGAATGGAACGCAGGCGGCTACACGTGGGTTTATCTGGATGCCCTGATGGCGGAGCCTTCCGCGTTGACCTTGCTCGATCCAGACTTCTTTGTCGAAGGGATGGAAAACATCATCCACCGACAAAATGACCAACATATTATCAATCAGTTCGCTGCTTTTTGCGCCATTGCAATGGCCCCCAAACCTGACGATCAAGGCACCGCCACGAGCATCAAAAACAGGCTGCAATTGCACGAATGCCTGGATTGGTTGGTCACGGATCATCTGCAAGAGCTGCACCCACTGATCTGGTCGCAGACCTTGCTTGCTCCGGCCCAGGTCCCGGCCCTGCCCTCGCGCCGTGCGCTTGTGGTGAAGGGGCGGCAAACCGCGCTGCGTATCATTGCCGCGCGTTTTGCCGAAGAGATCGCCGATGGCAGTTCGCTCGCATTTTCACCCCAAGGGATGTATCGCCTGCCCGCGATTTGACTGCGTGCAAACTTTCTGATCGGCAAACCGTGTCATTTGCGCTTTAGTGCAGCGACCAAGCTTGCTGCGTGCGGCCAGGCGTGACGAAGAAAGCCGCAAAGGACGCGCCGATGTTGACCATTGACCATCTCATCATATCCACCGTCGATCTGGATGCGGGCGCAGAGGAGATATCCGACAGGTTTGGTGCACCGCTAGAGGATGGCGGCAAACATTCGGGCTTTTCGACCCAGAGCCGATGGCTTTCGCTTGGCCCGGACACCTATCTTGAGGTGATTGGGATCGACCGTTCAGGCAGAACGCCACGCCGCCCACGCTGGTTTGGGCTGGATCGGTTTGAGGGCCCGACGCGGCTTACCAATTGGGTGGTTCGGGCGGATGATCTTTCCAGTTTGATGTCCATGGGCGCGGCAGGGCCGGGAACGCCTGTCGCCTCAAGCCGTGATGGTATGCGGTGGACGATGGTTGTGCCGGACGATGGCGAGCTGGCCATGGACGGCATTGCGCCTGCGTTGATGGAATGGCGCGTCGATAAGCATCCCTGCCATATCCTCCCCGATCATGGGATCCGCCTGACGGAGTTACGGCTGTCGCATCCCGATGTGAACCAGAGCTTTTTGCCAGATGATGACCGCGTCAAGACAGACAAAGGTGCCTATGGTATTGCGGCAAAATTTGAGACAGCGTCGGGTGTTGTGACCTTGTAATGCCGCGTTATTGGCCCGCAGCGCCGTCAAAGATCCACGGCATTTCGGCCGCTTTTCGCGCCTCATAGGCCTCAATATGATCAAGCTTTTCAAGGGTGAGACCAATGTCGTCGAGACCCTTCAAAAGGCAATTGCGCTTGAAGCTTTCCACCTCAAACGGGATGTCTTGCCCGTCTGAGGTGGTGATTAGATTGGCCTCCAGATCGACCGTCATGACGGCGTTTGCGCCCCGTTCGGCATCTTGCATCAGGATGTCGACCTGCTCTTGCGGCAGGGTGATCGGCAGAATGCCGTTCTTGAAGCAGTTGTTGAAAAAGATATCGGCAAAACTGGTGGAGACGACCACGCGAATGCCGAAATCCTTGATCGCCCAGGGCGCATGTTCGCGGCTGGAGCCGCAGCCGAAATTATCGCCTGCAATCAATATTTTGGCGTTGCGATAGGCCGGGCGATTGAGGACAAAATCCTCGATCTCATTGCCGTCCGCATCGTAGCGCATCTCCGAGAACGCGTGCACGCCCAGCCCTGAGCGTTTGATCGTCTTGAGAAACTGCTTGGGGATGATCATGTCCGTGTCGATATTGATCAGCGGCATCGGGGCCGCCACGCCGGATATCTTTGTCAGTTTGTCCATGATCTATGCACCTTGGTTGGTCTGGACCTGATGCTTAGACAAAAGCCGCCAGAATGCCAAGCGCAGGGGTGGTCTGCTCTTGTCGGGGCGGGTCCTCTCACCTAAACACAGAGGCTGAGAGATGAACGGAGCGCAGCTATGCTGGACCTGACCTATGAGACCCCGGCCCCCAAAGTGATCGCAGGCGCGAAACACGATTGGGAGCTTGTGATCGGCATGGAAGTGCACGCGCAGGTGGCCTCAAACGCGAAGCTTTTTTCCGGCTCTTCTACGGCATTTGGGGCGGAGCCGAACTCTAACGTTGCCTTTGTGGATGCGGCCATGCCCGGCATGCTGCCTGTGATCAACGAGTTTTGTATCGAACAGGCGGTGCGCACGGGGCTGGGGCTAAAAGCGCAGATCAATCTCTGGTCTGCCTTTGACCGGAAGAACTATTTTTATCCTGATTTGCCGCAGGGTTATCAGATTTCGCAGCTCTATCATCCGATTGTTGGCGAGGGTGAAATCCTGGTCGATATGGAACCCGGTATTGCCCGCAAAGTGCGCATTGAGCGCATTCATATGGAGCAGGACGCGGGCAAATCGATCCATGACATGGATCCGGCGATGTCGTTTGTGGATCTCAACCGGACGGGCGTGTGTTTGATGGAGATCGTGAGCCGCCCCGATATTCGCGGGCCGGAGGAAGCGGCGGCCTACATTGCGAAGATGCGGCAGATTTTGCGCTACTTGGGCACCTGTGATGGCAACATGCAGAACGGCAATTTGCGCGCCGATGTGAACGTGTCTATCTGCCGTCCCGGGGACTATGAGAAATACCAAGAAACCCAGGATTTCAGTCACTTAGGCACGCGGTGTGAGATCAAGAACATGAACTCCATGCGGTTTATCCAGATGGCGATTGAGGTGGAGGCGCGCCGTCAGATTGCGATTGTCGAAGGGGGTGGGACAGTCGATCAGGAGACCCGGCTTTACGACCCGGACAAGAATGAAACGCGGTCCATGCGGTCGAAGGAAGAGGCGCATGATTATCGCTATTTCCCCGATCCTGATCTGCTGCCGTTGGAGATTGATCAGGCGTGGGTGGACGACATTGCGGCCTCCCTGCCGGAACTGCCGGATGAGAAAAAAGCGCGGTTTATGGCTGATTTTGGCCTCAGTGAATATGATGCCAGCGTGCTGACAGCAGAGGCCGAAAACGCGGCCTATTTTGAGGACGCCGCACAGGGACGCGATGGGAAACTCACGGCCAATTGGGTGATCAATGAGCTGTTTGGACGTTTGAAAAAAGAAGACCACGATATCACGCAAAGCCCTGTTAATCCTGCACAATTGGGTGGGATTGTCGACTTGATCAGCTCAGATGCAATATCCGGCAAGATCGCCAAGGATCTCTTTGAGATTGTCTATACCGAAGGCGGGGATCCGGCGGAGATTGTCGAGGCGCGGGGGATGAAACAGGTGACGGATACCGGGGCCATTGAGGCGGCGGTGGATCAGATCATCGCGGACAATCCTGCACAGGTCGAAAAGGCCAAAGTGAACCCGAAACTGGCCGGTTGGTTCGTGGGTCAGGTGATGAAGGCCACGGGCGGAAAAGCGAACCCCAAGGCCGTGAATGAGATCGTTTCCGCGAAGCTGGGTCTTTAGCCGGGATTTCGACGTTTTCAACAAGTTGGGGTAGGTTCCAGAAGGCCAAAACCCAACTTGGGGTAACATTGGAGATGGGCATAACTTGGGGCATGGTCGGGGTTTTGCCAGGCACAGGCGCGGATCTAAGGGAGATCAAACCCAAACACAGTGCCGCTGTCGCCAGAGCAGAGTTAGGCGTTGAGCACGCGACCGCGCGGCGCGTTTATGGTTTCAACATATTTGGGGGGGTGCCGGGGTGAACCCCGGCCTACGGCCCGAAAGACTGGTCAGCCGACACGACGGCAGGTGCAGCAGCCGGAGAAGTTAGCCGTCAATCAGGCCTGCGATTTGGCGCGCCACATCGTCAATGGCGGCGAGACCGTCGACGCATTTGAGATCGCCCTTGGCGTAATAGTAGCCCAACAGCGGCGATGTCTTTTTATAGTATTCCATCAGCCGGGTCTTGAGGCTCTCCTCATTATCATCTGCGCGCACCGGCTGTCCGGCGGCGCGGGCCTGTTCTGCGCGGCCTACGATGCGGCCCACGAGCACGTCATCATCGACCTGCAGTTCAACCACGCAATCGAGGCTATGACCGGTCTCTTTCAGAAGCGCGCCCAGGGCGTCCGCCTGAGGCAGGGTGCGGGGGAAACCATCGAAGATAAACCCGCCGCCGGCATCGCCTGTCATCTTTTCACGAATGAGGCCGATCACGATCTCATCGGTGACAAGGTCGCCGCGATCCATGACTTCGGCCACGCGTTTGCCCATCTCGGTGCCGCTGGTCTTGGCCTCGCGCAGCATGTCTCCGGTGCTGAGCTGGATCATGCCGCGTTCGGAGACCAGGCGCTCGGCCTGGGTTCCCTTACCCGCGCCAGGCGGTCCCAATAGTATGATATTCATTTACGTGCTGTTCCCTTCCTCCGCGCGCGTTTACGACCTTTACCGCTTAGCTGCGATTTTTCAATAAGGCCTTCGTATTGATGCGCCAAAAGGTGGGATTGCACTTGTTGGATCGTGTCCATGGTCACGGAGACCACGATGAGCACAGATGTGCCGCCGAAATAGAATGGGATGGCCAGCTCTGAGCGGAGCACTTCGGGCAACAAGCAGACCAGCGCGAGATAGCCCGAGCCCAGCACAAGGATGCGCGAGACCACGTATTCGAGGTATTCCGCCGTGCGTTTGCCGGGCCGGATGCCGGGGATAAAGCCGTTCTGGTTTTTCAGGTTGTCGGCCACGTCATCGGGTTTGAACGCCACGTTGTAGGTGTAGAAATAGGTGAAGAAGACGATCATGCCGCCAAAGAACAGGAAGTAAAGCGGCTGACCGGGGCCGAAATAGGCCAGGATCGCGGACATCACCGGGCCTGCGTTTTGGCCTGAGAAGGTCGAGAGCGTCACCGGTAAGAGCAAGAGTGAACTGGCGAAAATGGCCGGGATCACGCCTGCGGGGTTTACCTTGACCGGCAGGTGCGAGGAGCCGCCATCATAAACTTTCATCCCCACTTGTCGGCGGGGGTATTGGATGTGGATCTTGCGCAAAGAGCGTTCCATGAACACCACGAAGGTGATCACGGCCACGACCATCAGGATGACCCCGATGACGACCGCCGGGCTGATTGCGCCCGAACGGCCTTGCGAAAAGAACTGTGCCAAGGCGGCTGGCACTTCGGCTATGATGCCCACAAAGATGATGAGCGAGATGCCGTTGCCCACGCCTCGCGCGGTGATCTGTTCACCCAGCCACATCAAGAACATCGTGCCGCCCACAAGGGTGATCATGCAGGACGCGATGAAAAAGCCCGAGCCGATATCGGCTTGCACCAGCCCGCCGGAATTGAGGCTCACGGCGAGGCCGTAAGATTGCAGTGTCGCAAGACCAACCGTGCCGTAGCGGGTGTATTGGTTGATCTTTTTGCGGCCCTGTTCGCCCTCTTTCTTCAACTGTTCCAGCGCGGGCACCATGGCCGTCATGAGCTGAACAATGATCGAGGCGGAGATGTAGGGCATGATGCCGAGCGCAAAAATCCCCATCCGGGCCAGCGCGCCGCCAGTGAACATCGAGAGCATACCGCCGATGCCTTGGGCAGCTTCGTCCATGAAGGCGCGCAGCTCGGCCCCGTCAATGCCGGGGACCGGAATAAAGGTGCCCAAGCGGTAAATGATCAGCACGCCGATCGTAAAAAGGATCCGCTTGCGCAGCTCGGTGGCCTTACCAAAGGCCGACCAGCTGGAATTTGCGGCCATTTGCTCTGCTGCTGATACCATGCGCGCTCTCTTTTCATCGAAAACGCCGCCAATCGTTTTCCGATCTGGCGGCGCTCATTTGGAAAACTTGAAGATTTATGTAAGCGGGCGAGCGCCCGCAAACAACCTCTTATTCCGCTGTAGCCGCCTCAGATGTCGGGGCTGTGACTTTGAGCGAGCCACCCGCTTTTTCCACGGCCTCGATGGCAGACTTGGACGCGCCTGTCACTTCAAGGGTCAGTTTGGCCGTCACATCGCCCTTGGCGAGGATGCGCACACCGTCGAGTTTGCGGCGTACGATGCCCGCCTCAATCAGCGTGTCCTCGGTGATGGCGCCTTTGGTGTCGAGCTTCTTGGCGTCGACGAATTTTTGGATCAGGCCGAGGTTCACCACCGCGTATTTCTTGCGGTTGGGCTTGTTAAAGCCGCGCTTGGGCAAGCGCTGATAGAGCGGCATCTGGCCACCCTCATAACCTTTGATCGCCACACCTGAGCGGGATTTCTGACCTTTGATACCGCGACCGGCGGTTTTGCCCATGCCGGAGCCGGGGCCACGGCCCACACGCTTTTTGCGTTTGGTGGCGCCGGGATTGTCGCGCAGTTCATTGAGTTTCATATCGCTTCTCCTTTGCCGGATGTGCCCCCCGAAGCGACTGGGACAACCACGGCGTTTCTTGATTTTTCAAAGCGGTCTGAATGACCACTGGGCGCGTATAGACGGCTTCCTGTTACGGATCAAGCGCGATTGTCGTAATGCAAGGCGATGTCGCATTCCTTCTCGGGACGGTCTTGTTTCACGCAGTGAGACCGGCGCGAAGCGGGGAAGATACGGGGAAGATACGGGGAAGATACGGGCGCAGACCCCGCCGATGAGGACTGGCATGGCCTATATTCTTTATTCCTATCCTGATTGCGCCAGCATTGTCATTCGTATGGTGTTGGAAGAGCTGGGAGCCGCGTATCGCGATGAGATCGTGGATATGGCCGTGGAGGCCCAGCACAGCAATGAATTTCGGCGGCTGAACCCGCGCGGAATGGTGCCTGTGCTGGCGGACAGTGCGACGGGTGCGACTCTGGCCGAAACGGGTGCAATCCTGGCCTATCTGGCGGAAGAAACACACCGTTTGGCCCCGCCCTCCAGCGATGCACGCAGGCGCGCGGGCTTTCTGCACTGGCTGTTCTTTTTGTCCAACACGCTGCACGCCGATGCCCAGATCCAGTATTATACCGAGCGCTACGTCGGTGAGAAGCTGCAAGACGACGTGCGGCCCGTGATCAAGGCGCGTCTGCGCGGGCATTACGCCATGCTGGAGCGCGTGATTGCGGAGCATGGAGGGCCGTGGTTTTTGGGCCAAGAGCTGAGCATGTGTGATTTCTACTTCGCCGGATGCGTACGCTGGTCCTTGATCGGTCCGCGCCATGACCCGCTGGAGCCGGAGGCGATTGCACAGCATGACCGACTGAGCGCGCTTTTGAAAAACCTGGAGGCGCGTGACAGCGTGATCCGCGCCTTTGACGCCGAACAAACACCGCGCTCGGCGTATTTCAGAGCGCCTGTTCGGTCGATCCACACGCAGACCGCGCCACAGTAACAAAACTGCGCAACCCCGCCCGGTCGAGACATTTCATGTCTTGCCGGGCTTGACTTTGCCGTGGGCAGCCTAGTTTTATCCCCAAATTGGTAATATCTTTTTACCAAAACACGAATAGGACACCGAAGGGGACATCATCATGAGCGTTCAGAGCTGCCACAATTTTCAGGATTTCCGCAAACTGGCCAAGCGGCGCCTGCCCAGCCCGATCTTTCACTATATCGACGGCGCGGCGGATGATGAGATCACCTATGCGCGCAACACGTCTGCCTTTGATGATGTGGATCTGGTGCCCAATGTGCTGGCCGGTGTGGAAGAGGTGGATATGAGCGTGGAGGTGATGGGGCAGAAGCTGGATATGCCGGTGTACTGCGCGCCCACGGCCTTGCAACGGCTCTTTCACCATGAGGGCGAGCGCGCGGTGGCGCAGGCGGCCACCAAGTATGGCACGATGTTTGGGGTGTCGTCGCTGGCCACGGTGACGGTGGAGGAAATTGAGAAGCTCGCGCCGGGGCCGAAAATGTTTCAATTCTACTTCCACAAGGATCGCGGGTTGAACGACGCGCTGCTGGAGCGGGCGAAGGCGGCGAATTTTCAGGTGATGGCGCTCACGGTGGACACGATCACCGGCGGCAACCGGGAGCGGGATTTGCGCACGGGCTTTACCTCACCACCGAAGCTCACGCCTTCTTCGGTGTTCTCTTTCGCCACGCACCCGATGTGGGCGTGGAATTTCTTCACCAAGGAGAAGTTCGACATGCCGCATTTGTCGGGGCATGTGAGCGCGGGGACCAATCTGGCGGTGTCGGTGGGGGAGTATTTCTCCACGATGCTGGACCAGAACATGAATTGGAAGGACGCCGAAGACTTGTGCCGCAAATGGGATGGGCAATTTGCGCTCAAGGGGATCATGAGCGTGGAGGATGCCAAACGCGCGGTGGATATCGGCTGCACGGGGATCATGGTGTCAAATCATGGTGGGCGGCAGCTTGATGGCTCGCGCGCGCCATTTGATCAGTTGGCCGAGATTTGCGATGCGGTGGGTGACAAGATTGACGTGGTTTGCGAAGGCGGCATTCAGCGAGGCACGCATATTCTGAAGGCGTTGTCCGTAGGGGCAAAGGCATGCTCTGGCGGGCGGCTTTATCTATATTCGCTGGCGGCGGCGGGTCAGGCGGGGGTGGAGAAGGCCCTTGGCAATCTGCGCACGGAGCTGGAGCGGGATATGAAGCTGATGGGGATCACCAGCCTTGATCAGCTGAGCCGGGACAATTTGCGGTTTCGGTGAAGGCCGGGCGGTGTTCCTGTGGCGGGCAAGGCTGCTCTTCAGTCGGCAGACACTATAGACATAGACGCGCTGGATCAGGCCGTGGGTTTCTAAGCAGGATGGTAGATTGAACCGCAGGCTTTGGCGCGTCGACATGCGTAAAGTGCTGATTTCAGCCTTGACGGCATGCCAGGCCAGGGGCTCAAGGCAAGTTTGATTTACAGGTCGAGAGGCGCGCGCGGGGCATTACTCAAAACCGGGCGTCACTCAAACATGTCGAGAATGCTTTCGAACATGCTTTCGCGCTTGCGGCGCTTGGGGCGCGGTTTTTGCCCGCGGTGCGGGCCTTCGTGATAGTGCACGTCGGAATAGGCCTCTTCAGCCGATACACCGCCATCCATCAACGCTTCTTCCCGGATGGCCATGATGATTTTCTCAAGTTCCCCCCGGTCCAGCCAGATGCCGCCCGACGAAGTGCAAATGTCAATCTTCACGCCGTAGCGTTCCACCTCCTGCATGGGGGATCCATCGATGGGAGAGGTCATTAGCGGCATTGGGAGCTCCTGAGATACCTGTGAGGTTTTGTCAAAATTATGATCGGTCGGGGGGATTACAAGGCATGGTCGGCATGGGGCAAGAGGCATCACATGTATGGCCTCATTGGCGGCACGCAGGCGGGAGATTGTGCCGCTGGATTTTCTGGATGCGGGCGTGGTGGTGGGGTGGAACCCCACCCTACGGAGTGTGGCTTGGGTCGGATTTGGGCGCGGTGGTCGCGGCGACAGGCGATCCTACAGGAAACGGGTCGTGTGAAACATCTATTGCGCGCATCTTGGATCTATCTGTGATCAGGAGGAGCGCGAAGTGACGTTCAAGATACACGCCGTACCGGATCAGTATTGCGGATGCCGAAAATAGGTGCGCGTGGCAGCTACATTCATTTGCACAATCATTGGCTGAATCATTTGCACAATGCCAAACCGGGCTGTTTTGCGGCAAGTGTCACACGCGCCTGATTGGGTGTAGCGCAGGCCTAACGCGCCGCTGCGGTGGCACATTGAGGTTGCGCGTCAAAGAGCGCCAGGCGCGCGCCCTGCTTGAGCGCGCGGCGACCCGTTGATCCGCCCAGACAGGGGCGCGCGGGCAGCATGGACCCCATGCCGGGGTGCGCGTCCATGACGGCCTCAACCTCCTTGATTTCCTGAGCGGAGAGCAAGCGATAGCCCTGCGGGCCGGGCAGAAAGCTTTCGGCGGCAAGACCGGAGGCGTCGAGGATTTCGTGGCGGCCCAAGAGGAAGGTGATGTAATCCATCTCTCGCCGTCCGCTCATATGGCGGATGCCGCGCAGCCCCACAAAGGCTTTGGCCGGGGCCAGCCATTCCTCCCCGTTTGGGGCCACCAACAGCAAACGGTGCTGCGGCGAGAGAATGACTTTGTGGCGCAACGCACCCGGCGCGAAGGCGCGAGGCTCAATCAGAACGGGCTGCTGACCAGGTTTTTTGTGATCGACCGGCCCTTTGCGTCGCCCGACCCAGAGAATCGGCTGAGGACCATGATCGCGCGTGCACACCAGATCGCCAGTTTTGAGCTGATCCACGGGCACCTCACCGCGCGGCGTGCGGAGCCGTGTCTGGGGCCCGAAACAGACGAATTGCTGTTCATACCTCGTCGCGCTGTCTTGATCGCTTGTGTAGAACCCGGGCTGCTGGCCCTGACTGGCAGCCGCGTCATACCAGGCTTGGAGATCAACGCCAGGGGCCCAAACGATATGATGCACTTCGCCATTTTCATCAACGCCTTCAAACACGACCGCATGACCGCCCTCGGGCAAGGCATCAGAGCGCAGCACAACCGCATCGTCGAACACACCGCCCACACCGGGGGACCCATCGCCGTAGGACAGATCATATGTGTCACCCACGGAAAAAACGCTGGGCGAGGGATCATTTTCGTTGGCTGTGATGACCAGGTTTGTGCTGTCTGAGGGCGGGCCATCAAACAAGCTCGCGTCATCGCGCGCGTTGACGTTTGACCCGGTGGCCACGCCGAACTGGTCGTCTTCAACGGTGATCGTGTACGTCATGCATCGCTCCGTGGAGCGGATGGCGTACTCTCTCACCTCTGAATCTATGGCTAAATCTCTTTCAAGAGCGCCGCAAAAATGGTGCGATTTTTACGAAAGCGTTTTTTGACCGAGGGGTGTGTTCACGCCCACCCGGCCGACGATCATCCGTCTGGTGCGGCGTAGCTGCCATCTTTGTCGTGGATCTCCTGACCGGTGAGGGCGGGGGTGAAAATGCAAATCAGGTGAATGTCTGTCTTTGCCCGGACGATATGGGCATCATGCTGATCGAGGACAAAGAGCGTGCCGGGTGCGATTGGCCAGGTCGTGCCGGTTGCCACCTCTTCGACCGAGCCCTCCCCTGCGACGCAGTAATTGGCCTCAATGTGGTTTTTATAGTGCAGGTGCTGGACCGTGCCGGCCTTGATGCGCGTGTCATGGAAAGAATAACCCAGACCGTCACTGGCGAGCAGCAATCGGTGGCTGTCAAAGGCCTCACCGCTGACATGGGAGGGGCTGCCGATAATCTCATCCAAGGTTTTCACGAACATCTGGACACTCCTATTTTGTGCCGTCACCTTAGGACGCGCCTGGCGCATTGGCCAATTCGAATCCTATGGCGAATCCCTTGACGGGCTGAGCCATTGCCCCTATTCACCCCAAACGAGATTTGGGGCGCTGCCTTTGGCGGTGCCCGTTTGCATTGGACAGGGCCGCAGGATGATCATGGCCCGCCCCCAAAAACGAGGATGAACCCATGTCGCGCGTGTGCGAATTGACCGGAAAAGGCCCGATGGTTGGCAACAACTCCAGCCACGCCAACAACAAAACCAAGCGTCGGTATTTGCCGAACCTTAACGATGTGACGCTGCAATCCGAGACACTGGGCCGGGGTGTCAAGCTGCGCATTTCCGCCGCTGCATTGCGGTCTGTCGATCATCGCGGTGGGCTGGACGCGTATCTGGCGAAAGCCAAGGATGTGGAGCTGTCGGCCCGCGCGCTCAAGGTCAAGAAAGAGATCGCGAAGGCCCAAGACGCCGCCTGATCCCTTTTCCAAGTGATGTAAGGACCCCGTCTGCGCGTGCAGGCGGGGTTTTTCTTTGGCGGCGATGCCGCGTTCGTGCATTGATTTCCCCGCCGCTGCATTATCTGATTTAGGCATGAGATATGGCCGGACGTCTTTTGCCCTATTGACCGCGCTTGCCATAGGCGCGAGTGGGTCGGTGGATGCCACGGGCAGCTGCGCGACCGATGCGATGCTGGTCTTTGATGGCTCCGCGTCGATGGGTGAGATCAGTTTCAGCGCAAGAGCGCCCACACGGCTTGAAGATGCCCGCCTGGCGATGCACCGGGCGATGCCGGAAATAGCACCCTTTCGGCGGGTGGGGTTGTTGGTTTATGGCCCCGGCGGCGACACCGGCTGTTCGGGCATCGACCTGCGGTTTGCGCCGGTGGCGGAGGCGGCCGATCAGGTGGTGGGTGAGATTGATCAGCTGACCCCCAATGGCCTGACCCCGATTGCGGCCTCTGTGCGTGCCGCCGCCGAGGCGCTGGATTATGAACGCGCGCCGGGCATTGTGGTGCTGGTGACCGATGGCAATGAAACCTGTGGTGGGCGGCCCTGTGCCCTGGGTGAGGAACTGGCGCAGACAGGGGCGGATCTGACCGTGCATGTGATCGGGTTCAAGGTGGTCTATGACCCGTTCAGTTGGAACAGCCCGGAGGCGCAAAGCTATGACGGGGGCAAGACGGTGGCCAAATGTCTGGCCGATTTCACCGGCGGGATGTTTGTGTCAACCGAGACGGTGGATGAGTTGGCCGATGCGCTGCGCGAGACGCTGGGCTGTGCCTTGATCGGGCAAGGCGCGGGCGTGCGGCGGCACGGCTAACGTTTGATCGACATCAGCACGGCGAGAAAGACCACAGCCCCGCCGATGAACGTCTCTGTCGTGGGCAGCTCTGCCAGGATCAGAAAGGCCAAAAGCGGTGCCAGCGGCGTTTCCAAAGAGCTGAGCAGCGCGGTTTGACCAGAGGGCACGCGCTTGGCCCCTTCGGCGAGGGTGACGGAGGCAATGGCAAAGAGCACGCCGAAGATCATCAGGATCACGATCTCAAAAGGGTCGGTTTGCAAGGGCTGGCCCAAGAGAAAGGCCGGCGGCATCAAGAAAAGCGATTGCAAGACGGACGGCCCTGCCCCGGGTGTGTCAGGCCGGGCGCGGTAGATCACCATCACGCCCGACATGACCAGTGTCATAATCAGCGCGAGGATGTCACCCTGTAGGTTTGAGCCCCCCAATGAGCCCGACACGATCACCGCCACCCCGATGAGCGCCATCCCCGCGCTGAGGATGGTTTTGCCGCTGGCGCGTTCGCCGATAAAGACCCAAGCCAGCACCGCCGCGATCAGGGGGGAGGCCGCGAAAATCAGCGCGACATTGGCAATGGAGGTGAGTTTGAACGCAGGGATGAAACAGGCCGTGCCAATCGCGCCAATGACCCCCACGGCCAGACCGCTGCGCCCCATGGCAAAGAAATTTTGACGAAACGTGCCCTGTTGGAGGGTCCAGGCCGTGGTGAAAAGCGCCGCAAAAAGCCCGCGCCAGAAGATCACGGCCCAAGCGCCCGCAACCACACCTTTGGTGAAGAGCCCCGCCGTGGAGAAGGTCAGCGCGGAGGCCAGCAAAAGCAACACGCCGATGGAATAGTCTGATCTGGTGGCGTGCATGTGGTCCGGCCTTTTTCGCGCGATCGGTGTCACGGGGTGTAACGGGGTATCCTGACGGATTGTGTCGGCAAACCCCGGCATCGACAAACGGTGTTTTCTGCCGCTATAAATTAGAAAAACTATGTCATGAGCCGATCCACCCTGCCCCTGAACGCCTTGCGCGCCTTTGAGGCCGCCGCCCGCCATCTGAGCTTTAAGGCCGCGGCGGAGGAGCTGCGCGTGACGCCTGCCGCGGTGAGCCAACAGGTCAAAGCGCTGGAGGACAGGCTGGGCGTGGCCCTGTTTCAGCGCCTGACCCGCGCCTTGCGGTTGACGCAGGCCGGACAGGAGGCGTTGCCCCTTGTGTCAGAAGGGTTTGACCTGTTGGCCGAGGGCCTGTCGCGGCTGCAAGACCATGGGCGGCACCCACTGACCATCAGCGTCAGCGCATCGTTTGGGGCGATCTGGCTGGTGCCGCGTCTGGAGCGATTTTACGCGCGCCACCCTGAGATTGAACTTCGGCTGGATGGCACGGACAGGCGGGTGGATTTGGCGCGCGGTGAGGCGGATGTGGCCATCCGGTACGGGCGGGGCGGCTACCCTGGCGTGCGGGTGGATCATCTGTTTGATCAGCGCAATACCCCGGTGTGTCATCCCGACCTGTTGGACGGTGCTGCCCCGTTGCGCGCGCCAGACGACCTGCGGCATCACACGCTGTTGCACGTGAATTGGCAGAGCACGGATGCCAGTTGGCGCATGTGGTTGCGGGCCGCCGGGGCGCGGCAGGTGGACGGCACGAAGGGGCCGCAATTCAGCCAGGAAAGCATGGCCATTGAAGCCGCGCTGGACGGTCAGGGTGTGGCGCTGGTGGGCGATCGGCTGGTGGCGGATCATTTGGCAGCGGGGCGTTTGGTGTCGCCCTTTGGGGACGATTTCAAGAGCCCGTTGAAATTCGCCTATCACCTGTTGTCGCGGCAGGAGGATACGGACGCGCGGGTGGCGGCGTTTCGCGCGTGGATCCTGGAGGAGGCGACCTAGGCGGCACCCGGCTCCAGCACCGCGTCAAAGAGCATTTTGGTATAGTCGCTTTTTGGCGTGGCGTAGACCTGATCGACGGGGCCTGCTTCGCAGATGCGGCCGTTTTGCAGGACCATCACCTGATCGGAAAGCTGTTGGACGACGGCGAGGTCGTGGCCCACGAAGACGTAGCTGGTTTGCTTTTGCGCCTTAAGATCGGCCAGAAGCTCAAGCACGGAGGCCTGAACGGAGACGTCCAAAGCGGAAGTGATTTCATCACAGAGCACGATTTCGGGTTCGGCGGCGAAGGCTCGGGCGATGGCCACGCGCTGTTTCTCACCGCCCGACATCTGGCGCGGCAGGCGGTCGAGATAGGCGGGCGTCAGGCGCACGGTGTCGAGCATCTCAGCCGCGCGGTCGCGGGCTTTTTGACCGGTCATGCCAAAATAGAGATAGAGCGGTTGGGCTAGGATTTCGGCCACGGTGTGACGGGGGTTGAGGCTGTCATCGGGGTTTTGAAAGATCATCTGCACGCGGCGCAGCTCTTCTGGCCGGCGGCGATCAATGGAGGGTTTCAAAACGGTATCGCCGCCCACGCGGATGGACCCCTTTTGCGCGGGCAAGAGCCCGGCGATGGCCTTGAGGATCGTGGATTTGCCGGAGCCGGATTCGCCCACAAGACCGATGGTCTGACCTTTGCCCAGTGAGATATCGATCCCGTCGACCGTCAGCTCACGCGGGGCGGCCCCGCCGAAGGTTTTTTCCCAGAACCCGGGCTGGTGATAGCAGATGCCCACATCCTCAAGCCGGAGTGCTTCTTCTGTGTTGGGCAGGGTTTTTTTGGCCTTGGCCGTGACCTTTTGGATGCGCGGCACCGCGTCGATCAGTTGTTGCGCGTAAGGATGGCCGGGGTTGCTGAGCACGTCGCGCGTGGGCCCTTCGAGTACGATCTCACCGTAGTACATCACCGCGACGCGGTCACAGCAGCGGGCGATCACGCCCAAGTCATGGCTGACCAGCATCATTGCCATGTTGCGCTCTTTCGCGAGGTCCTGGACCAGATCGAGGATCTGCTTTTGCGTGGTCACATCAAGGCCGGTTGTGGGCTCATCAAGGACCAGCGCATCAGGTTCGCCGGCGAGCGCCATGGCGATGGCCACGCGCTGTTGCTGACCGCCGGACAGCTCATGAGGATAGCGTTTCATGATCGCGGGCACATCGGGCAGGCGCACCTGGGTGAGCAGCTCTTCGGCGCGGGGTGCGCAGTCAGCCGAGGGCAGCGCGCAGTGCAGGCTCAGCGCCTCTGTGATTTGCGCGCCGATGCGCATGGTGGGCGTGAGCGCCTGACCCGAGCTTTGTGGGATGAGGCCAAGCTTGCCGCCGCGCAGGCCTTCGAGCTGACGCAGGGATTGGGCGAAGACATCTATCCCCTGAAACGTCACGTCGCCGCCCAGTTTGTGCAGACCGGGCTTCAAATAGCCCATGGAAGCCAGTGCGAGGGTGGATTTGCCCGACCCGCTTTCGCCCACAATGCCGAGCGTTTCGCCCGCCTTGACGGAGACGGAGACGGATTTGAGCACCTCTTGGGTGTGGCCCGCGCGCGCGGTGAAGCCGACGCTGAGGTCGCGGATGTCGATGATGGGTGCGCTCATCTCAGACCACCGCCTTGCGCGTGCGGTCGATGCCCAAGGTTTTAGCCAAGGCATCCGCCGTGAGGTTCACGCCGATGATGAGCGTGGACAGCGCGATCATGGGGCCCAGCACGCCCCACGGCGCCAGCGACATGTAAACCCGCGCCTCTGAGATCATCTGACCCCAGTCGGGTATGGGCGGGGTCACGCCAAAGCCCAGGAACGAGAGCGACGAAAAGGTCAGGAGCATCCAGCTCAGCCGCATAGCGCCTTCGACCATCATCACATCGAGCGTGTTGGGCAAAAGTTCGCGCCGCATGATCGAGGCGCGGGAATGGCCGCGCGCGCGGGCCGCCAGCACGTAGTCACGCGCGACCACATCATGGGTGGCCCCGCGCGCCACGCGGATCACCGGGATGCCAAAGAAAAACGCCAGCGTGGGGATCAGCACCTCATTGCCCGCACCGAAAACGAAGACAAAGACCATGAGCGGCAGGATGCCGGGCAGCGCGAGGAACGCATCGACAAGGCGCATGGCGACCTCATCCACCCAACCGCCGCGCAGGCCCAGGTAGACGCCCACAAGCCCGCCCCAGATCATGGTCAGCGGAATGGCCAGGAAACAGACCCAAAGCGCCTCTCGTCCGCCGAGCAACACCCGTGTCAGCACGTCCCGGCCCAGCGCGTCAGTGCCCATCCAGTGTTCTGGCGTGGGCGGGGCGAGGATGATGGCGCTGTCCATGGTTTTGAAGTCATACGGCACGATCCACGGGCTGATCAGCGCGACAATGACGTGGAGCGCCACAAGAAACACACCAATGGCGCCGGATGGCCGCCGGATCAGATCGCGAAACACCTGCCCCCAGCGCCGCAGCGTTGAGGGGCGATCGGCGGGGAAATTGGGGGTTACAGCGTCGGTCATTTCGCCCTCATCTTCAGGGTTCTCAGACGCGGGTTGAGCAGCATGGAGGCCAGATCGGCCACGAGATTGACCAGCACATAGGTGGCCGCAATCAGCATGACGAGGGCCTGAATGATCGGCAGGTCACGATCGGATATGGCATCGATCATCATGCGCCCGATGCCGGGGTAGTTGAACACGACCTCCACCACCACGACGCCGCCCAAAAGCCAGGCGACAGTGAGCGCCACAACGTTGATCGCCGGCAAGAGCGCGTTGGGCAGCGCATGGCGGAACACGATGCGCCAGTAAGGTACTCCTTTGAGCGTGGCCATCTGCACGTATTCGCTGGCCATCACCTCAATCACCGAGGAGCGGACCATGCGCATGATATGCGCGACCATGACCATGATCAGCACGATCACGGCGGGGATGAATTCTGGCCAGAATGCGAGCGCGGGCGCATCCGCCGGGGTGAGCACAACGGCGGGAAGCAGGCCGAGCCAGATGGAAAAGATCAAGACCAGGATCGTGGCGGTGACAAATTCGGGGATCGTCATGGCAAAGATCGCCAGGGTCGAGACGAAAATATCGGGAAACCGGTCGCGGGCGAGACCTGCGATCACCCCAAGAAAGATCGCCAAGGGAACACCCACGCTGAGCGCACCTGCGGCCAAAAGAATGGAGTTTTTGACGCGCAGGGCCACTTCGGTGCTGATCTTGGTGGTGCCATCCGCCGAGAGGCCGAAATCTCCGCGCGCCGCCCCTGCCGCCCAATCGAGGTAGCGTTGCAAGGCCGGTTTATCGAGGCCGAGGTTCTTGCGGCAGTTTTCAAGCACTTCGCCTTGGGCGTCGCGCTCCAACACAACAGTGCAAGCATCTCCGGGGAGGACTTCCATCCCGGCGAAAATGATCACTGAAACCAGCCAAACCGTGACCACGCCGAGCGCCAGGCGACGCAGAAGCAGATTAATCATGTCCCCCTGGTCCCGCTTGTGATGATCAGGCCTTCCCTGCCCGCGCTCGGTGGCGCGAGTCACGCAGACCTTAGACTGATGACGCAAGCGGCGTCGACCCCCAAAGACGACTGGTCCGGGATCATGACATTTCGGCACAAAGCCACCCCGCGCGGCTCGGGGTGTTTGGTGTTCTAGGATTTGCGCTTGATGCCGATCTTGCGCCCCACGCCTTCGGGCTGCGGCATGGCGGCATTGGCCGCGGCCATGGCCTTGAGCCGGCCGAAAATGGGTTCGGGCATCGGGGCCACTTTGGGTTTGGGGCCTTGGAGGCTGACATGCAGGGTCAGCCCCTCGCCCGTGGCCGCGAGCCAGCCGTCTTCGTGGTAGAGCTCCTGGAAGGTGTGGAAGCGTTTTTCATCGTAGTCGATGATCCAAAAAGAGGAGCGCACTTTATCGCCCAGCTTCACCTCCTTGAGGTAGCGGACGTGAAATTCAGCAGAAAACGTGGTGTGGTTGGTGTCCTCGACATAGTGCGGGCCAAAGCCGAATTCGGCAAAGGCCTGATCGGAGGCGCGATCGAAGAGCACGGGGTAGTAGCCCATATTGAGGTGATTGTTGTAATCGATCCAATCGGTTTCGATATCGAACATGTCGGACATGAAAAGATCAGGGTGGGTCATCGCGCTTTGCCTGTGGGTCGGGTTTACCTGTCACTCTTGGATGACGGCGAGGATTTTGCGCCAAATTGGTTCAAGCCGTGCGAATGGGCAATGCTTATTTGCAGATCATGACAGACTGCCTATGACGGGCTGCCTGTGACAGGTTTCCCGTTGACAAGACCGGGTGGGGCTTGGCTTAATCCACAGGAATAAAAGTTTCATACAACCCAACAGGAGACCCACATGGCGAAGAAAAAAGTGGCCGTGATCGGTGCGGGGCCGTCGGGCCTAGCGCAGCTTCGGGCGTTTCAGTCCGCAAAAAACAATGGCGAAGAGATCCCCGATATCGTTTGCTACGAAAAGCAGGATAATTGGGGCGGACTGTGGAAATACACCTGGCGCACCGGGGTTGAGGCCAGCGGCGAGCCCTGCCACGGATCAATGTATCGCTATTTGTGGTCAAACGGGCCCAAGGAAGGCCTGGAATTTGCCGATTACACTTTTGAGGAGCATTTCGGCAAACCGATCGCCAGTTACCCACCGCGGGCTGTGCTGTTTGATTACATTGAAGGCCGCGTTGAAAAGGCGGGCGTGCGCGATTGGATCAAGTTCAATCATGCGGTGCGCGATGTGCGCTATGATGAGGGCTCTGGCCTGTTTTCGGTGACAGCACGGGATGCGGAGGCCGATGCCGAGACCACCGAAGAGTTTGATCACGTGGTGGTCTGCACCGGGCATTTTTCATCCCCGAACGTGCCGTATTACCCTGGGTTTGAAGGGTTCAACGGTCGCATCCTACACGCCCATGATTTCCGTGATGCGCGCGAATTTGAGGGCAAGGATCTTCTGCTTCTGGGCACGTCTTACTCGGCCGAGGATATCGGATCGCAGTGCTGGAAATACGGCTGCAAATCCGTCACAGTGGCGCATCGCACCGCGCCCATGGGCTATGACTGGCCCGACAATTGGCAAGAGGTGCCCGCGCTGGTGAAGGTTGAGGGCAAGACGGCGCATTTCAAGGATGGCACGAGCAAAGACGTAGACGCGATTATCTTGTGCACGGGCTACAAGCATCACTTCCCGTTTTTGCCCGACGATCTGCGCCTCAAGACCGCAAACCGGCTGGCGGCGGCGGATCTTTACAAGGGTGTGGTGTGGAACAAAAACCCCAAGATGTTCTACATCGGCATGCAGGACCAGTGGTACACGTTCAATATGTTTGACGCCCAAGCCTGGTGGGTGCGTGATCAGATCATGGGTAAGATTGCCCTGCCGGACCAAGCCGCGATGGAGGCCGACCCTGTGGCGCGCGAGGCGGCAGAGGATGCGCTGGAGGATGATTATGACTGCATCCGTTACCAGGGTGACTATGTGCGCGAGCTGATTGCCGAGACGGATTACCCCAGCTTTGACGTTGATGCCGCCAATCAGGCCTTCTTTGAGTGGAAAAAGCACAAGAAGAAAGGGATCATGGAGTTCCGCAACCACGGCTATGTGTCGCCGATGACGGGCACCAAAGCGCCACCGCACCATACGCCGTGGAAAGATGCGCTGGACGACAGCCTCGAAAGCTATCTGGAGGTCTAGGCGCTCGATCCCATCGCCAGCGCCTGTGGCGGCGATCGGGATTTGGGTATTTTTGAAAAGAAAGAAGCCGCGAGGGGGCGCGCTGTCATGGTGCGCTCTTTTGCGTTTTCTGAGGGGGCGCGCTCCATGGTCTTGGCGCGGGTGCAAGTGTCAGGTCGTCACGCCGCGACTAGGCTTCAGCAATGGCGTCTATCTCCAAGAGCCAGCCATCCTCAAACATCCCCGCCAACACCACCGTCATCGCGCAGGTATGCCCATGGAGCTTGGCCATCCGCACGTCGCGGTTTTCGTCTCTGTAGGCGCGGTCGGTGAGGTAGGTCGTGGCATGCACGATGTTCTCGGGGCCCATATCGGCGGCGCGCAGTTGCGCCAGAATATTGTCCCAGACCGTCTCCGCCTGCTCCTTGAACCTGTCGGGCAGCGTGCCATCGGGCCGCACCGGGGCCTGCCCGCTGACATAGAGGCGGCGCGTGGTGTCGCGGACCTCAAGCGCCTGAACATAAGCGCCAAAGGCCGCGGGGCCGTCTTCGGCATTGATGCGTTTGATTGTCATAATGGGGTCCTCTGGTCAGGTCATCTGAGCCGCGGCGGGTTCTTGCGTTGCAGGCTTGCTTTCCCGCCCCAGGCTGCGGCATAGGATCAGCACGGGAACCAGCCCGAAGCCCACCAGCACAAGCGACGGCACAGCCGCCTCAAAGAGGCGTTCATCGGAGGCCAGGCGGTGGGCCTGCACCGCCAGCGTTTGGAAGTTGAAAGGGTGGAGGATGAGCGTGGCGGGAAGTTCTTTCATCACATCGACAAAGACGATGAGCAGCGCCGTCAGCACGGAGGCGCGGGCCACCGGCAGATGAACGCGCAGCAGCAGCTTGTGACCGGGTTGGCCCAACGTGCGGCCGACCGCATCGTAATGCGCCGGAATGGTGGCCATGCCGCTGTCATAGGCATTGAGCGCCACCGCCATGAAGCGCACCATGTAGGCCGCCACCATCAGCCACATCGACCCGGTGATCAAAAGCCCGGTATCAATGCCAAAGCGGGCCTCCATGACCGCATCAAGCGCATTGTCAAAGGCCGCCATTGGCACCATCAGACCCACCGCAATGACACCGCCTGGCACGGCATACCCAAGCCCCGATCCAACCAGAATGGCCGTGGACGCGCGCGAGGGCCGTGTGCGGGCGCGAAAGCCGATGAGGATCGCGGCTGTCACGGTGACGGCGGCGGCCACCGAGGCCACAGTCAGCGAGTTCCACATGAACTCCAGGTATCGCGGCGTGATCAGCAGATGGAGGTATTGAGAGGCCATCGCACCCAGCATTACCACCGGAACCACAAAGCCCACGCAAACCGGCAACGCGCAGATAAGCTGCGCCAGTGCGGCCTGCCTTCCGCGCAGATGCTGACGCTCCATCACGTCAAAACGCGGCCCCTTGGCAGCTGTGCTGGCGCGGCCGCGTTGAGAGCGTTCCAACCCCGCGAGCAGCAGGGCAAACATCAAAAGACAAAGCGCCAACTGAGCCGCGGCACCGCGATTGCCCAGCGAAAACCATGCCTGATAGATGCCGGTCGAGAAGGTCTGCACGTTAAAATATGCCACGGTGCCGTAATCGGCGATCGTCTCCATGATCGCGAGCAGCGTGCCACCGGCAATGGCCGGACGCGCCATCGGCAGGGCTACGCGCCAAAAGGCCGACACAGGCGAGGCCCCGAGCGTGCGGGCCACCAGAAAGGATGTGCTGGCCTGTTGACGGAACGAGGCGCGCGCCAGCAAATACACATACGGATAGAGCACGAAAGTCAGCATCATCGCCGCCCCGCCGAGCGACCGGATTTCCGGAAACCAGTAATCGCGCGGCCCCCAGCCCATAAGATCGCGCAGGAGCGATTGAACCGGGCCGGGATGATCCAGCATATAGGTGTAGGCATAGGCCATCACATAGGCCGGAAAGGCCAGCGGCAGAGCCAGCGCCACCTCAAGCCAGCGCCGGCCGGGAAAACTATAGACAGTGACAATCCAAGCTGTGGCCCCGCCGATCACTGCGCTGCCAAGACCGACAAGACCCACAAGCGCGGCGGTGGTGGCCACGTAGCGCGGCAAAACCGGCGACAGAACATCGCGCCAATCCGCGATATCCGCCTGCCACGCCGCGATCACCGCCGCCACAATCGGCGCGATGCAAAGCGCCACGGCCACCCAGGCCAATCTGTGAAGCAGGCGTTCGATCATTGTGTGTGAGGCTGCTCTGTTGGGTGTCTCATTGAGCGGGCTTAGCACGGGCTGCCGTGGCGCGAAAAGCGTAGAGCGCCAAAAACCCGTATGGCGCATCTTTTGGGATCGATGTCGCGTTGCTGTGATCTTGTGGCCGTAAAAGGGTAATCCTCATTGGTGCAGGCTTGATGGTGTTGTGTTAGCCGCTGGGGCATATCGCCGGTGCGCGTCCCACCACAAGATTTGGTGCGCAATCGCCGCAAATACACTGGGAATTGAGCCATTTGCACTTAAAATCTTGCAATTTGACTAGGCAAACACGAGATGATGTGCCTAAATGTATATACAAAAATTGCGCATAGAGCCCAAGAGGGGCAAAGATGATGAGTAAATTTCGCGCCAAACAGGTGCCCATTGTATTAAACGATCGCGGAAAAACCGACGTTCGCACGCAGTTTGGCGCGCTTTGCTATCGTGTGATTGATGACAAAGTGAAGGTCCTGATGATCACCTCCCGTGGCACGGGCCGTTGGATCATTCCGAAGGGCTGGCCCGCGGATGGGAAGACCCCGATTGAAAGTGCGCTGACCGAAGCCTGGGAAGAGGCCGGTGTGAAGGGGCGCGTGACAGGCGATTGCCTGGGGCTGTTTTCCTACCAAAAGAATGTCGACGATGCCGATGAGCTGCCCTGCGTGGCGATGGTTTATCCCGTCAAGGTCAAGACGCTTGCGGCCAACTACCCCGAGAAGGGGGAGCGCAGGCGCCGTTGGATGACGCTCAAGAGAGCTGCAGAGAAGGTCAACGAGCCGGAATTGGCGCGGATCCTCAAAAGCTTCGATCCGGAGCGACTGCGCGGATAGGCGCGTCCATCAACCGCTTGAAACTTGGCCTTGGGTGCGTAAGTATCCGTGAGTTTTTGCGGGACGGGACAAGTGATTCAATTCACACTGAAATGCGATAAGGACCATCGGTTCAACAGCTGGTTTGCCTCCAGCGCAGCTTTTGAAAAGCTGCGGTCTGCGGGCATGGTCAGTTGCCCTGTATGCGGGTCAACCCATGTGGAAAAGGCCCTTATGGCCCCTGCTGTGCGTGACAGCAAAAAAGCCCAGAACACTCAGGATGCAAAGCCCGACCCGGTTGACCGACCGCTGAGCGCACCTGCCCATCCGGCCGAGCAGGCCATGGCCGAGATGCGCCGGAAGATCGAGGAAAACTCCGAATATGTGGGGATGAACTTTGTTCAAGAGGCCCGCGACATTCACAATGGCGACGCGCCCGAACGCGCGATTTATGGCGAAGCCAAGCCGAAAGAGGCCAAGGCGCTGATGGAGGAGGGTGTGCCTGTGGCGCCGCTGCCTTTCATGCCGGGCCGCAAAACCAACTGAGATTTCAACGAAGGGAAGAGCCGATGCACGTGGTGATCACCGGGGCCAACCGGGGGATAGGGCTGGCACTGTTTGAACGATACAAGGCCTCTGGCGACATGGTCACAGGCACGTCGCGCACAGGTCAGGGGCATTTCCGGTTGGATGTGACGCAGCCTGAGGATCATCGCGGGCTGTCCGAACAGATCAATGGCAATCCGGTGGATTTGCTGATTTGCAATGCGGGTGTGTTCCCCGACAAAGGTCAGCCCTTGGGCGATGGCTATGCCCCGCAGATTTGGGCGGATGCGTTCAACACCAATGTCACAGGCGTGTTCATGACCATTCAGCGTCTCTTGCCCAGTTTGCAGCGATCCAATGCGCCCAAGATTGCGATCATTTCCAGCCGCATGGGCAGCCAGGAACGCGCCAAAGGGGGCAGCTATGCCTATCGCGCGTCGAAGGCGGCGGCGGTCAATCTGGGCCGCAACCTGGCCGTGGATCTGGAACCGTTGGGCATTGCGCTTGGCATCTACCATCCGGGCTGGGTGCGCACGGATATGGGCGGGGCCGAGGCGGATATCTCTGAGGCGGAATCGGCCGATGGGTTGGTGAAGGAATTCGCGCAGCTGAGCCTTGAGACGACAGGGTGTTTTCGCAGTTTCGATGGTGAGGATGTACCGCTTTAGAGCGGAAGATCGATCTGGGCGACACCCGCCCCGGACGTGATCCGGGGCCTCGTGTCACCGCACGCGTGGGTCACGTTCAGGCAGGTTTGCGCGCCCAACGGTGCATCACGTCCCCGCCGATGGGGTGCGAGGCCGCAAGCGCGTACCGAGGGGCCTCAGCCAGATCAGAAATGCCCATGGCCCCAATCGAAGGCAGGCCTTCGGCGCCAATCACCACCCCGGCGGTGAAGCCCACAAGCTCATCCACGAGCCCTGCCGACAAAAGCGAGGCGGCCAAGGCACCACCGCCTTCGCAAAACACACGGCCGAGCCCCAGCCCCGCCAGCCCGGCCAGCACCGCACGGGCGCTCAGCGATCTGCCATCTGTTTCGCAGGGCACCAGCTCTGCGCCGAGATCGCGCCAGGCGACCAGACGATCCTCTGGGGCGTCGGGCCCGTGGCAGATCCAGACGGGGATATCCTTGGCCGTGCGGGCCAATTGGCTTTCGAGGGGCAAATCCAGCTTGCGCGATACCACCACGCGCACGGGTTGGCGCACATCACCGTGACCGCGCACTGTGAGCATGGGATCATCGGCACGTGCGGTCCCTGCCCCCACCATCACCGCGTCGTGGCAGGCGCGCATCGCATGGACGTGGTGGCGCGCGTGCGGCCCGGTGATCCATTGGCTCATCCCGCTGGCGGTGGCAATGCGACCGTCGAAGGAATTGGCGAGTTTGAGCGTCACCCATGGCCGCGCCGACGACATGCGTTGAAAAAAGCCCGCGTGATCGCGCATGGCCTCGTGTTTCAGAACGCCGGTGACCACCTCGACACCAGCCTCCCGCAGACGTGCAAAGCCTAGGCCGGAGACGCGGGGATCTTCATCTTCCATGGGGGCCACAAGCCGCGCGATACCAGCGGCAATGAGCGCATCTGTGCACGGCGGGGTTTTGCCGTGATGAGCACAAGGCTCCAGACTGACATAGGCCGTGGCCCCGCGCGCGGCATCACCGGCCTGGGCCAAAGCTTGCGGTTCGGCATGAGGGCGACCGCCCAAGGCCGTAGAGCCACGCCCCACAATGCGGGTGCCTTGCACGATGACACATCCCACGGCGGGGTTGGGCCAGGTTTTGCCCTGCATCCGCCGCCCAAGGGACAGCGCCAGGCGCATAAACCGTTCGTCTTGGTCGCTCACTCTTCCCCGGAGACGTGTTCGATCGCGTCTTCTGCCGATTTGGGGCGCAGCTCGCTGACAAACTTGTCAAAGTCATCGGCGGCCTGGAAATTCTTGTAGACGCTGGCAAAGCGCACATAGGCCACGGTATCGATCCGGGCGAGGCTTTCCATCACGATCTCACCCACGACTTTGGATTGGATATCCGTCTCACCCAAACTTTCGAGCCGCCGCACGATGCCGGAGATCATCTGTTCCACGCGCTCGGGCTCCACGGGGCGTTTCTGCAATGCGATGCGGATTGAACGCTCCAGCTTGTCGCGGTCAAAATCCTCGCGCCGACCGTTGGATTTGACCACGATCAAGTCGCGCAGCTGCACGCGCTCATAGGTGGTAAACCGCCCACCGCAGGCCGGACAAAACCGCCGCCGCCGGATCGACACGTGATCTTCTGCCGGGCGCGAATCCTTCACTTGAGTATCAATATTTCCGCAAAACGGGCACCGCATCGGCACGCCCCCTCTCTTCCGCCTCAATGATCATGGGTCTGAACGCCCAATTGACCCTTTCACTATAGGGGAGCCGCAAAGTTTTGGGTAGTGGGGAATTGCCACCGCAAGATGAAGGTGTGGTTTTCGCAGCAAATCGTGGCTTTGGGGCCAGATTGGGCGCATCGCCTGCCTGGGATTCGGGCATTTTGCCCTACATGACCCGCGAGATCAGAGCGTCGGCGCGCAGACGCAAGGAGGAGACATGATCGACAGCCCTTTCAGATCCGAGCAGCCACCCACTGCCGCGCGCGCATGCGAACTCTCCTCTGGTTTGGCGGAGGCTGGACAGGCCTTGACGCAGGCAGACCTTCGGCCTTTTCTGTTTTACCTGACCGATGACCAAGATGTGATGACCGCCGGATGCAAGGGGGAGATCGCCTTTCGCTCCGCCCATATCTCAGAGCTTTGGGTTGATCCCGAGTTGCGCGGCCAGGGCATTGGGCGCACGCTCTTGGCTCAAGCTGAGGCCCATGCCCGGATGCAAAACTGTATCCGCATCCACATCGAAACGCGCAACGAACGGGCGCGTTCGCTTTATGAGGCATGCGGGTATCACGTTTTTGGCAAACTGGAGCGGTACGAGAATGACACGTGCTACTACTACCTCGAAAAGCCGCTTGAGTGAGCGGTTAGTCTCCTGAGGTATTTTCGCCGGGTGAGAGGGCGACCACTTTTCTGAGACTTGGGTCGGCGCGATGCACCATAGAGGGCACCAATTCACGCAGGAGTTTGCGTTCAATCGCCTCTTGGTAGGCGGAAAACCCCACAATCACTTCGACAAAGGCCATCGGGCCGGTGATGACGTTCTCCTGGAAATACTCGGCAAGCTGCCCGGCTGAGGGCTCATACTCAAACTGTTGATCGGGGGTGCCTTCGATCACCAAGGCGTTGACGCCGATGCCCACCTCTTCAAGCTTCGCCCGCACGGTTTCAGGCGCACGCCCGGAATTGTTCACCCCATCGCCTGAGATGTCCAAAGTGAGGGTTTCGCAATGGCCCCGCGTCAGCAGCAGATCACGCGCGTGGATCATCGCCGCGCCAAGCGCTGTGCGGCCCGAGCGGGTTTGTTGGGTTGAGGACAGAAGCGACAGCGCAATGCGTTGAAGTGTGGCGGGGCTGTCAATCACCGTCCAATCGATCAGCAATTTTTGGTCAAAAGACCCGCTCCATTCGAAAACGGCAAACTCAATATGGTCAGGCCCGCGCAGCATGGCCTCTTGCACCGCAGGGTTGAGCAGCGCCGAAGAGAGCCCTTCGCGTTGCAGGGTGAAATCATGGGGATCAACCGAAAGCGAGACATCCAAGCCGAGAAGCAGCGCCTGACGGCAAGACGCCGCCTGCGCGGGCAAAGCGGTGGTCAGCAAGAGAGCGGCTATGAGGCAGACGCGCACCATGTTCAAACGCTACCGCAGCGCGGGGTCGTTGCAAATCACGATTTGTGAGCCGGGTCTCATCCCGTCCCGGACTTGATCCGGGACCTCCGCTTTGCGATCCCCACGAGAGGCCCCGGATCGGGGTCCGGGGCGGGTGATCTATCGCGCAAGGGCTTTGATCAGTTTTGCATCTGGGAAACAGGTGGCGCGCTGGCCTTTGCGCTCTTGCCACTGCCCGATTGACCGTCGCGTTTTGAAGCCGACAAGCCCGTCGGCCCCGCCCACATCATAGCCTTGCCGTTCCAGCGTGCGCTGCATGGCGGCGATGTCAGAGCGGTACATCTTGGAAAACTTGCCCCACGCCCCGCGGAAATCTTTCATGTTGTACTGAATCCGGTCGCCCACATGGCCCACAAAGAGCGCATAGAGATCGGAGAAGTTATAGTCTTTCAGCACGTAGAAATTGGGCGTCACGATGAACGCCGGCCCATTGCGCCCTGCCGGCAGCATGAGCGAGCCTTGCCCGCGCAATTCATGCTCTGGAAACGGGCGACCAGAGACGCGGGTGATGCCCATCTCGGCCCACTGGGCGATGCTGCGCGCCTGATCCGGGCCTTCGAGCGCGCAAGAGAGGTTCTTCGGCAGTTTCACCTCAAACCCCCAATCGCGCCCGGGCACCCAGCCGTGCCCCACCAGATAGGCGGCGATGGAGGCAAAGGTATCGGCCTCAGAGCCCCAGATATCGCGCCGCCCGTCGCCATCGCCGTCACGGGCGTATTCGAGGAAATTGGTGGGCATGAATTGCGGCTGACCAAGCGCGCCCGCCCAAGAGCTTTTGAGCGTGCCTGAGACATAGCCCTTTTGCTTGATCACCAGAGCGGCGATCAGTTCTTCGGTGAAATAATCGGCCCGCGTGCTCATGAAGCCTTTGGTGCCCAGCACGCGGAAGGCGTCGTATTTGATCTCAACCCGGCCATAGCCCGTTTCACGCCCCCAGATGGCGAGGATGATCCGCCCCGGCACGCCCGATTGCGCCTCCGCCAGCGCCAGCGCCTTGGCATGACGTTTGGCCATGCGTTGCCCGGCGGCGGTGGCATCGCGCAGGGCCTTGGACCGCATGTAATAGGCGGGGGAGCCGAATTCGGCCTGGCGTTGGTTTTTGGGTGTCTGGGCGCGCGACCCGGGCGGGACCAGATCGGGCAGTTTCCAATTCAGGGTCACCCCGTCAAAAGCTGCCTCAAAGGTTTTGCGCGTCACACCCTTGGCGCGTGCCTGCGGCCAGATCGTGTTTTGCAGCCAGCTTTGAAATTGTCGTTCGACCGCGGCCTTGTCCTGGGCCGCTGCCGTGGTGGCAAGGCAGAGTGCCATAAGCAGGGCAAAGAGTTTACTCACCATAAGGCACCCATACGGTTTTGACCTCGGTGGCGGCATCCAGAAACGCGCGCCCTTCCCCTGCCGGGCCGGCCCAATCTCGGGCGGTGGCGTTGTTGACCCAGGTGCGTTTGAGATTGCCCGCGCTGGCGCGTTCGATCTCGGCTGAGATCGGCGCGGACGAAAAGCTCCACACCGCATCTACATCCGCGTGGGCGGCCAGATGCGGGGCAAGATCGCGATGGATCCCGGTGAGAATGTTGACGACACCGGCGGGCACATCAGAGGTTTCAAGCACCTGCACATATTCAAGCGCGGCCAGGGGGAACGGCTCTGAGGCCACGATCACCGCGCGGTTGCCCATGGCAAGGATCGGGCCAAGCACGGATATGAGCCCCAGAAGCGGGGCCTCATCGGGTGCGATGGCACCAATCACGCCCACAGGTTCGCGCAGGGCCATGGCCAGCCCTCGGATCGGAACATCAACCGCGCGGCCATCGTATTTGTCGGCCCAGGCCGCATAAGTGAACAACCTGTTGATCGCGGTCTCAACCTCCGTCTTGCCGTCACGTTTTCCGGTCAGAGCATTGATAAGGCTTGCAAATCCGCCCGAGCGTGCCGACAGATTCTCGGCCATGAAATAGAGGATCTGCGCCCGGCTGTGCCCGCTGGTGTTGCCCCAGGCCTTGGCCGCGTGTGCCGCCTCTACCGCGTTGCGGATATCCTTTCGATTGGCGATCGGTGCTTCGCCCAGCGGCGTGCCGGATTTGCCATAGACGGCGCGGGAATAGCCGCCATCCGGCCGCGCCTGTTTGCCCCCGATGTAAAGCTTGAGCGTGCGGTCAATCCCGGCCCCGCCTGCCCCGTCACCGGTGAACGGCAAGATCGGCGCCAGGGGTTTGGTACGGGTTTTGGGCTTGAGATAAGCCATCAACCCCTCCCGCCCGCCTTCGCGCCCGAACCCGCTTTCGCGCACACCGCCAAAGGGGGCGGCGGCGTCAAACATGTTGGTACCGTTGATCCAGACCACACCGGCGGCGAGTTGCGGCGCAATCCCCAGCGCCAGGTTCACGTTTTCCGACCAGACAGAGGCGGCCAGCCCGTAGCGCGTGTTGTTGGCCAGCTGCACCGCCTCCTCCGGCGTTCGGAAGGTGGTGCCGACCAGAACAGGGCCAAAAATTTCCTCTTGCATCAGGGCATCGGCGGATGACAGCCCGGTGATCAGCATGGGCGGCAGATAGGCCCCCGCCACGGGCAAATCACAGGGCGCGACAAATCTTTCGCCGTCAGGGTGGGCCTCCAGAAGCCTGCGCACCCGTGTGACCTGCTCTAGATCGACCATCGCGCCGATATCGATGCTTTTGTCCAGCGGATCACCGACCCGGAGTGTGCTCATCCGTGCGCGCAGCTTGGTATAAAACGCCTCCGCCACACCCTCTTGCACCAAAAGCCGCGACCCGGCGCAGCAGACCTGACCCTGGTTGAACCAGATGGCATCGACGAGCCCCTCCACCGCGCTGTCGAGATCGGCATCGTCGAACACGATGTAGGGGCTTTTGCCGCCCAGTTCGAGCGTCAGTGCCTTGCCCTGACCGGCTGTCACCTCACGGATGCGGCGGCCCACGGCGGTGGAGCCGGTAAAGGCCACCTTGTCCACGCCGTCATGGGCCACGATCATTTCGCCCACCGTGCCATCGCCCGTGACGATGTTCACGACACCCTTGGGCAGGCCCGCCTGACGGCAGATATCAGCAAAAAGCAGCGCTGTGAGCGATGTCCATTCCGCTGGTTTCAGGACGACCGTGTTGCCCGCCGCCAAGGCCGGAGCCACCTTCCACGCGAGCATCAGGGTCGGGAAATTCCATGGGATCACCTGCCCGCAGACGCCCAGCGGCGCGTGGTCGGGCAGCTCGGCCTCCATCAACTGCGCCAACCCGGCATGGTGATAAAAATGCCGCTGCACCAAGGGGATATCAATGTCGCGCGCCTCGCGAATGGGTTTGCCATTGTCGAGCGTTTCGAGCACCGCAAAAAGCCGCGCGTGTTTTTGTAAAAGCCGCGCCAGCGCATAGAGATACCGCGCCCGACCCGGCCCGCCGAGCCGCGCCCATTTGCCTTGCGCGGCGCGCGCTGCCGCCACAGCGCGGTCCACATCCGCCTCGGTGGCTTGGGTCAACCCTGCCAGCACCTCACCGGTGGCGGGGTTGCGGCTGTCAAAACCGGCGCCCGGCTCGGTGAACGCCCCATCCACGAAATGACCAAACCGCGCGCCCTGATCCACGATCCAGGCCAGCGCCTCGCCTGCGCTTTCGGGCGATGGGCCGTATTCCATGCTGTCATAGATCTCAGGGATGTTCATGGGCGCGTCTCAGGCTTCTTTCTTGTCATAAATACCTCACTCCTACCCGCGCCAAAAGCGCTAGCCCATCCCGTGGCGCCAACCCGCCGAATAGGCGCCTGTCACATGATGTTCCAATTGCCGCTCAATATCGCCCAAAAGGCTGGACGCGCCAAAGCGGAAAAGGCTGGGCCGCAGCCAGGCATCGCCCAGCTCTTCCTTGATCATGGACAGATAGGTGATCGCATCCTTGGCTTTGGAAATGCCGCCTGCGGGTTTGTAGCCGACGCGATGCCCGGTGCGGGCGTGATAGTCACGAATGGCGCGCAGCATCACCAGGGTGACCGGAAGTGTCGCGTTCACGCTTTCCTTGCCTGTGGAGGTTTTGATGAAGTCCGCACCGGCCATCATCGCCACAAGCGAGGCACGCCCCACATTGCGCAAACTGCCGAGCTCCCCTGTCGCGAGGATGGCCTTCATATGCGCCGGGCCACAGGCGGCGCGGAAGCTGCGCAGCTCTTCGTAAAGGGCGGGCCAGTTGCCCGTAAGGGCGTGACGGCGGGAGATGACAATATCGATTTCCGACGCGCCTGCGGCCACACTGGCCTCAATTTCCGCAATGCGCAGGGGCAAAGGGGACAGCCCCGCAGGAAACCCGGTTGCGACGGCGGCCACAGGGATGCCGGAGCCCGCCAAAGCATTTACCGCCGTGGCGATCATATCGTGATAGACGCACACCGCCCCCACCTGCAGGCCGGTCATGCCCAGCGTTTCCAACAGGTCCGCGCGGACGGGCTGGCGGGCTTTGGCGCAAAGACGCTGCACCCGGCCGTCGGTGTCATCCCCTGACAAGGTGGTCAGATCAATGCAGGATACCGCGCGGCAGAGCCACGCGGCCTGATGATCTTTTTTGACACTGCGTCGCGCTGGCAAAGTAGCGGCGCGGCGCTCAATTGCCGAGCGGTTGGCGCGCATATTGGCCACCCAACCTGGATCGAACGCGATGCCCTGATTGCGCGGCGCGAGCGCCTGCGGCAGCTGCGCGGAGTGTGCGACATCGGATGCGGTGGAGCTGTGGCTGTGCGCGTGGTTTTGGGTGGTCATGGCGCGAATCGTGACATGCGCCCCACGAATAGGCAAGGCAGGCAGGGCAAGAACCTAAGGGCAGTCTCCCGCATTGCCTGCGCAAAACCGCGAAAAGCCCGGTGCGCAAAAGGTGGGCCACAAAAGCTGGGCCACAGCAAGCCGGACTTCACATCTAGTTGAGAATAAGTCGCAAGTGCATTGACATCTTGCGAATGACTCTCATATTCATGTGCAACACTATGCAACCTTTGGATAACGCCATGACCCTGTCCCGCCGTCACATCCTGAAACTCACCGCCGCGCTGCCGATTGCTGTGGCAACACCTGTTGTTGCTGCGGCAGAAAAGATGACCGTGGTGGCCACCACCGGCATGATTGCCGATGCTGCGATGAATGTGGGGGGCGACGCCGTTGAGGTGCAAACGCTGATGGGCCCCGGCGTGGATCCGCATGCCTACCGGCAGACGCGCACGGATATTCTGGCGATGAACCGGGCTGACCTGGTGCTTTGGCACGGGCTCTACCTAGAGGCGCAGATGGAAGAGCTGCTGCTGGAAATGGGCGAGAAAAAGCCGGTGGTCGCCGTGGGCGAGGCGGTGGCGCAAGACAAGCTGATCGCCCATGAAGACTATGCTGGCCGCTTTGACCCCCATGTGTGGATGGTGCCGGCGCTTTGGGCCGATGTGGTGCGCGGCGTTCAGGCCGCAATGACCGAGGTTGCGCCAGATCAAGCAGACGTGTTTGAGGCCAATGCGACCGCTTATATCGCCGAAATTGAACGGCTGGGTGCCTATACCAAAGACGCGCTGACAACCGTGCCTGCGGAGGCGCGGGTGCTGCTGACCGCCCATGACGCGTTTGGGTATTTTGGCAGCGATTACGGCTTTGAGGTGATGGGCATCCAGGGCATTTCAACCGAATCCGAGGCAGGGCTGGACCGGATTGCCGAGCTTGTGGACCTGCTGGTGGCGCGCGACATTCAAGCGGTGTTTGTGGAAACATCTGTGTCGGATCGCAACATCAAAGCGCTGATCGAGGGCGCGGCGGCCAAAGGGCATGACGTGAAGATCGGAGGCGAGCTTTACTCCGACGCGATGGGCGAGCCGGGCACCTATGAGGGCACCTATCTGGGCATGATCGATCACAATGTCACAACCATTGCCGGTGCGCTTGGGGGCGATGTGCCTTCGGGTGGCATGGACGGCAAATTGTCAGCGGGTGGATAAGAGATGAACGTCACGCTTGCAGCAGATCACGGGGTTCTTACACCGGTTGAGGCGCGCGATGACGCGCCTTTGGCGGTCCGTGGGCTGACCGTGTCCTATGGTGAGAAACCGGCCGTGTTCTCGGTCGATGCCACGTTTGAACCCGGCGCCATGACCGCCATTGTGGGGCCGAACGGGGCGGGAAAATCAACTTTGCTCAAGGCCGCGTTGGGGATCGTCACGCCGCTTTCGGGGCAGATCACCTGTTTCGGGCAGCCGATAAAAAAGAGCCTGTCGCGCGTGGCCTATGTGCCGCAACGGGCCAGTGTGGATTGGGATTTTCCGACCCGCGTGATCGATGTGGTGACGATGGGGCTTTACCGGCAGTTGGGCCTTTTGGGTCGTCTCCGGGCCCGGCATGTGACCGAGGCGATGGCGTGCCTGACCCGCGTGGGCATGGACGGCTTTGCGGATCGTCAGATAGGGCAGCTGTCGGGCGGGCAGCAGCAGCGGGTGTTTCTGGCCCGGGCCTTGGCCCAGAAGGCGGATCTCTACTTGCTGGATGAACCCTTTGCCGGGGTGGATGCCGCGACCGAGAAGGCGATTATCGCGGTGCTGCAAGAGGTAAAGCGGCAGGGCAAAACGGTTGTGGCCGTGCATCATGATCTGGCCACGGTGCCGGAGTATTTCGACCGGGTTTTGATGATCAACACCAATGTGATCGCGGAAGGCACAGTGACAGAGGCCTTTACCGAGGCGAACCTGCACAAGGCCTATGGCGGGCGTCTGGCCACGGCGCAGATGCGCGTTGCCGGGTAAACACCCGCCGCGGACTTGATCCGGGGCCTCTGGTGTGCGCAGGGCGCGGGGCCTTCCGGGCTCAAGTCCGGAGCGGGTAGTCTTGTAGGCGAGTGAGGACCCCTTCATGCTGTTTGAAGCGCTGACCCTGCAGCTTGGCTATAACGCCACGCTTGTGACCATCGGTGCGGCCCTGTTGGGCATCACGGCGGGTGCGGTGGGCACGTTTCTTTATGTGGGAAAGCGCGCGCTGGTGAGTGACGCGATCAGCCATGCGACCCTGCCGGGGATTGGGCTGGCATTTATTGCGATGGTGATGCTGGGCGGTGATGGGCGATCTTTGCCTTGGTTGCTCATCGGCTCGGCGCTGTCGGCTTGGGTTGGGCTGCTCTGTGTGAGTTGGCTGACCCATCGGACGCGGCTCACCGAGGATGCCGCCATTGGCGCGGTGTTGTCGGTGTTTTTTGGCGCAGGCATTGTGCTGCTTACCGTGATCCAATCCATGCGCGCGGGGCGGCAGGCAGGGTTGGAGGATTTCCTTTTGGGCTCCACCGCGGGGATGCTGTGGAATGATGCGGTGATCCTTGCTGTGGGCGGCGCGATTGTGTTGGCGCTCGTGCTGGTGCTGCACAGGCCTATGGCGCTGGTGGCATTTGACCCCGATTATGCCACGGCCACGGGCACCAATGTGCGGCGCACGGAGCTGGCGATGATGGGGCTGGCGCTGGCAATCACGGTGGTGGGGCTCAAGGTCGTGGGGCTTATTCTGATTGTGGCGCTTTTGATCATTCCGGCGGTGGCCGCGCGGTTTTGGAGCGACCGGGTCGAGCGTGTGGTGCTGATTGCGGGCGGCATCGGCGGCGTGTCGGGATATGCGGGCGCGGCGATGTCGGCCTCTGCGCCGGATTTGCCGACAGGGCCGATCATTGTGCTGATGGCTTTCGGCATTTTTGTCCTCTCACTGCTTTTTGCGCCGGACCGGGGTGTGCTGGCCGTGTTTTTGCGCCACCGGCGGTTTCAGGCGCGGGTGCATGTGCGGCAGGGGCTCTTGGCGCTGGCGCAGGGCCAGCCGATTTATGAACGCCTGACCCTGCGCTTGATGCGGCGGGCGGGTTTGATCCGCGCAGATGGGGTGGCCACGGAGACGGGCAAGGCGCAGGCCGCGCGGGCACTCCTTGATGAGCGCCGGTGGGAAATTTTGCGCGCCGATCCGAGGCATGAATGGGCGGCGGCGCGGTATGATGGGTTGACGCCGCTGGAGCGGGTTTTGACGCCTGATCAGCTGGTGGAACTCGACCGCTCGCTCGGGCCGGAGGGGGTGTGATGGGCGGGGGCGCATTGGGAACCGAATTTGTCGCGCTGTCTTTGCCGCCTTTGTTGATCGGGGTGTGTGCGGCGGTGGCCTGCGCACTACCGGGGAATTTTCTGTTGCTCAGGCGGCAGGCGCTGATCGGGGATGCGATTTCACACGTTGTGCTGCCGGGGATCGTGCTGGCGTTTTTGATCACGGGCAGTGTGGCGGCCTGGCCGATGATGATTGGGGCGGGGATGGCTGCGCTGATCACCGTGGTGCTGATCGAGGTCATTCGCCGCGTGGGCCGGATTGAACCCGGGGCCGCGATGGGTGTGGTCTTTACCGCGATGTTTGCGGGCGGTGTGTTGCTGTTGGAGCAATCGGACACGTCGGGCGTGCATCTGGATGTGGAACACGCGCTCTTTGGCAATCTGGAGAGTTTGATCTGGCTGGATGCCGAGGGGTGGGCGTCCTTGCTTGACCCGGTTGCGCTGGCGGGTGTGCCTCATGAGCTGCCTCGGATGGCGATTGCGCTCATTGTGATTGTGGTGCTGACATACGTGTTTTGGCGGCCGCTCAAGCTCTCGACCTTTGATGAAGGCTTTGCGCAGACATTGGGCCTGCCCACGGGCGTGATCGGGTTGGGATTGGTGATTGTGTCGGCCATCGCGGCGGTGGCGGCCTTTGACGCGGTGGGATCGATCATCGTGATTGCGATGTTCATTTGCCCCCCGGCGGCGGCACGGATGATGACCAACCGGTTGGAGATGCAGGTGGCGTGGTCGGTGGTGTTTGCGGTGGCCTCGGCGGTGCTGGGATATGTGTTGGCGGGGTATGGCCCGGTCTGGATTGGGTTTGACAATGCGGTGAGCGCGGCGGGGATGATCGCGACGGTGTCAGGGGTGATTTTAGCGGTCGCGGCGGTGTTTGGGCCGTGTCGGGTGCGAGAGGGCGCGGCGGCGGGGTGAGGCGCGCGATGGCCAGACCGCGGGGTGGCGTCAGTTTTTCGTTCTATGCACTTAATCGGAGTAACTTCCGTAGAACCTCAGATTGCTTTGCTGCATCAAACAATCGCCAGCGAGGGGGGCGGTCTGGCGATCGCGCGGCGGCCTACGGCCTTGATTCCGCGCGGTTATGAAAGCGCACGAACGTCCACACCCTGTGCCTTGAGCCCGTCCACGTAAGGCCCCTGCCCCATCAGCACGACCTCTTGGCCGAGCCAATAGGGTTTGGTCGCGGCCAGTTCCGCGCCGATGAGATGGCCTGTGATGGCAGCACTATCCCCCGTCAAAACAGCCGAGGACAGATGCGCGGCGAGGCGTTCAGGGCGGGACATGGTGTCAGAGAGCGCGGTCATGTCAGGCTGCGGGGCACCGCCCAGATCGGCGATGAGGCGCGGGGTGAGAAACCCCATCATGGAGATGACTTCACCCGCGCTTATGTGGAGCCAGTGATGGGTGCCGCCCCCTTCGATCGTCACCACGCCATCCCAATTGGGCCGGTCCGATATGAAAGGTGCAATCCGCGCGCGAGACGCAGCCGGAAGGCGGGCGGGCGGCGTGTCTTGGACCAAATCGCCCTTTACATCCCCCTCAGCAGGCAGCAGCGGCGCGGGGAGCCTGTCACCTTGCATGGGGGTCCTTTTGGCTCATCTGCCCGATCAGGCCGCTTACATCATAGCCTGCTTTGGCCGCGCGTTCGATGATGTCCGCGTCGTCCATCCGGCCATGCTGCGTAAACGCCCAGAGCATGGTGCAGCGCGTGCCGGAGCGGCAATAGGCCAGCATGGGGTGAGGCATGGTTTTCAACGCTTGGTCAAACTCGGCCAGCGCGTCAGGCGTCATCATGCCCCCGACAATGGGGATCCACGCAACCGCAAGCCCTTCGCGTTCGGCGGCCTCGGCGATGGCGGCGTATTCAGGTTGCGCGGGATCTTCGTGATCGGGGCGGTTGCACATGATGGATTTGAACCCGGCGCCCGCGATTTCGCGCATATGGGCGGCGTCCACCTGCGGCGAGACGGAGAAATCATCGGTGAGTTTGCGGATGTCCATGGGGCCAATCCTTTTCAAGCCTGGGGTGCCGGGATTTATGCGCAATCTGACCCGAAGATCAATCTGAACCAAGTTGCGTTGACAATCAGGCAATGGTCCTTTCCACATGGCACAAAGACAGCAAAGACAGGTGAGCACGATGTGGGAGTTTTGGATCGACCGGGGCGGCACATTCACCGATATCGTGGCGCTGGACCCAGACGGTCAGGTGCATACTCACAAGCTGCTGTCAGAGAACCCGGATCGCTATGCCGACGCCGCGGTGCAGGGCATTCGGGATGTGATGGGGGTCGAGGGCGATTTTGCAGATGGCGCCATCCGCGCGGTCAAAATGGGGACGACGGTGGCCACGAATGCGCTCTTGGAACGCAAGGGTGAGCGGGTTCTGTTGGTGATCACCAAAGGGTTTCGTGACCTTCTCAAGATTGGCTATCAGACGCGGCCACGGCTTTTTGATCTGGAGATCAAGCGGCCGGATCTGCTTTATGATCGCGTGGTGGAGATGGACGAGCGGCTGGATGCCGATGGGGCCGTGTTGCAGGCGCTGGATGAGGACGCGGCGCGCGCTGTGCTGCAGGCGGGATATGACGATGGGATCCGCGCGGTGGCGATTGCCGGGCTGCATGGGTACCTCAACCCGGTGCATGAGGATCGCGTGGCCGAGATGGCGCGCGAGATCGGATTTGAGCAGGTGTCGACCAGCGCGGGCGTCTCACGGCTGGCCAAGCTGGTGGGGCGTGGTGACACCACGGTGGTGGATGCGTATCTTTCGCCCATTCTGCGCCGCTATGTGGATCAGGTCGCCGGTGCGCTGGATCTGGGGCGGGCCTGCGGGCAGCTTTTGTTCATGCAGTCCAATGGCGGGCTGACCGAGGCGCGGGCGTTTCAAGGCAAGGATGCGATCCTGTCAGGGCCGGCAGGTGGGATCGTGGGCATGGCGGCGACGGGTGAGGCGGCCGGGTTTGACCGGCTCATTGGTTTTGACATGGGGGGCACGTCGACGGATGTGAGCCACTATGCGGGCGAGTATGAACGCAGCTTTGACACCGAGGTGGCAGGCGTGCGGATGCGCGCGCCGATGATGGATATTCACACCGTGGCGGCCGGCGGCGGATCGATCTGCAAGTTCGAAAATGGACGGTTTCAGGTGGGCCCCGAAAGCGCCGGCGCGGATCCGGGGCCTGCGTGCTACCGGCGGGGTGGGCCGCTCACTGTGACGGATTGCAATGTGATGCTGGGCAAGCTCAACCCGGATCATTTCCCGGCGGTTTTTGGCCCTGAGGGCAATGCGCCGCTCGACGCACATATCGTTCGGCAAAAGTTCCAGAGCCTGGCGGAGACTGTCGCAGAGGCGACGGGTGAGGCCCCCCGTTCGGCTGAGGACATGGCCGAAGGCTTCTTGCGCATCGCGGTCGACAATATGGCCAATGCGATCAAGAAAATCTCGGTCCAGCGCGGCCATGATGTGACGCAATACACGCTGCAATGTTTTGGCGGCGCGGGCGGACAGCACGCGTGCCTGGTGGCCGATGCGTTGGGCATGACGCGGGTTTTGGTGCATCCCTATGCGGGCGTGCTGTCGGCCTATGGGATGGGGTTGGCGCGGGTCACAGCGATGCGCGAGATGCAGTTTGATAGGCCTTTGAGCGATTTGCACGCCGCGCGGGAGCACCTTGCAAAGATGGCGGCCCAGGCGCGCGCGGAGGTCGATGCGCAAGGGGGCCAAGACATTACAGAAAGCTGGTCTTTGCATCTGCGCTATGCCGGATCACAGCAGAGCCTGAAAACCGGAGCGGCGTCGATCGAGGCCGCCTCGCAGGAGTTTGAGGCGCGGCATCGGGCGCGGTTTGGCTTCGTTTCGCCGGATCGCGAGATCCTGATCGACATGCTGAGCGTGGAAGCCGCAGGCGCAAGCGGCGCTGAGGCGCGCGCCCAGATGCAGCACGGCGATGGCGAGGCGACCGCGGAGGTGGCGGTTTATTGTGCGCACGCTTGGCGGGATGTGGCGATCTATGACCGTGCGGCCTTGGACCCGGCCAAGACCGTCACCGGGCCTGCCATCATCACAGAACCCACCGGCACCAACATGGTGGAACCGGGATGGGCGGCGCGGGTCGACGGCCTGGGCAATCTTGTTATCGAGCGGGTGGAGGCGGCGGCGCGCGAAGACGCGGCCGGCACGAAGGCTGATCCGGTGCTGTTGGAGGTGTTCAACAATCTCTTCATGTCGGTGGCCGATCAGATGGGGCTGACGCTGGAGAACACATCGTGGTCGGTCAACATCAAGGAACGGCTGGATTTTTCCTGTGCCATCTTTGATGCGGCGGGCGATCTGGTGGCCAATGCGCCGCATGTGCCGGTGCATCTGGGCTCCATGTCAGACTCTATCAAAACGGTGATGCGGCTGAACCCCGACGCCGCAGAGGGCGACGCATTTGTGCTCAATTCGCCCTATAATGGCGGCACCCATTTGCCGGATGTCACCGTGGTGACGCCGGTCTTTTTCGAAGGCCGCGCCGTGTTTTGGCTGGGCGCGCGCGGGCATCATGCCGATATCGGGGGGCGCACGCCCGGCTCGGCCCCGCCCGACAGCCGCCACATCGAAGAAGAAGGCGTGCTGATCGACAATGTGAAGCTGGTCGAAGGCGGGGTTTTGTTGGAGCAGGCGGCGCGGGCGTTGCTGACCTCTGGCCGCTTTCCCTGCCGCAATATTGAGCACAACATCGCCGATCTCAAGGCGCAGATTGCTGCCAATGAAACCGGGCGGCAGGAGCTGCTCAAGGTCGTGGAGGCGTTCGGGCTGAAGGTGGTGCAGGCCTATATGGGCCATGTGCAGGACAATGCCGAGGAAAGCGTGCGTCGCGTGATTGACCGGCTGCGCGATGGGCGGTTCAGCTACCCCATGGATTCCGGTTTGCAGATCGAAGTGGCTGTCAGCGTGGATCACGCAGCGCGCACCGCGAAGGTGGATTTCACCGGAACCTCACCTCAGCACGAGGGCAATTACAACGCACCCCGCTCGATTGCGAGCGCGGTGGTGCTTTACGTCTTTCGCACCATGGTGGGCGCGGACATCCCGCTCAACCAGGGCTGTTTGAAACCTTTGGAGGTTGTGGTTCCCGAAGGCTCAATGCTCAACCCGCGCTATCCGGCGGCGGTGATTTCGGGGAACACAGAGGTGAGCCAAGCCGCGTGCAATGCGCTTTACGGCGCGCTTGGCGTCATGGCGGGCAGCCAGGCCACGATGAACAATTTTGTGTGGGGCAATGAGGTGTTTCAGAACTATGAAACAATTGCCGGAGGGACGGGTGCCGGCCCCGGTTTTCATGGCTGCGATGCGGTGCAGAGCCATATGACCAACACGCGGATGACCGACCCTGAAATCCTGGAGAAACGCTTCCCCGTGCGGCTTGAGACGTTCTGCATCCGTGAGGGTTCGGGCGGTGCGGGCCGCTGGCGCGGGGGCAATGGGCTGACACGGCGGTTGCGGTTTCTGGAGCCGGTGACGGTGACCGTGCTGACCAATCACCGCGTGGTGCCTCCCTTTGGCGGGGATGGCGGCGCGCCTGGTGAGGTAGGGCGGAACTGGGCGGAATGGCCGGACGGGCGCCTGCGCGACATGGGCGGGAATGACGAGATTGACCTACCCCAGGGCGCGGTATTCGGGATGGACACGCCGGGGGGCGGGGGGTGGTCAAAGCGGTGATGATGTATGCTGGATGGCAGGTTTCCCGGACATGGCCGCCTTCCAACCTTAGGCAACACGTGTCAGGCTATTTTTAAGCGTCTAAAGCCCGAAAGATCCTGAGATGGACCACGTCACACTGATCGCTGCCATATTGTTCGTCGATCTTTTCGCTTTGATCAGCCCAGGGCCAAACTTCGTTCTCGTGAGTTCGGCCGCGGTAGGGCACTCTCGTAAACACGCGATTTGGACGGCCTGCGGTATCTCCACCGGCTCTTTTCTGTGGGCGGCGGCGGCGGCCCTTGGCATTGTGTCTGTCTTTGAGATCTTTCCCGTTTTTGGCGTCATTTTGAAGGTCGTGGGTGTTGCCTTCTTGATCTACTTGGGCGTCAAGCTCTTGCGCTCGCAGGGATTTCAAGAGGAAAGTGGACAAAATTCAAATGCCCATCGCGGGTCAAAAGGGTTTTGGCGCGGCCTCTTGGTCAACATGACCAATCCGAAATCTGCCGCTTACTACGCCAGTGTATTTGCCGCGTTTCTAACCCCTGGTATGCCGGTCTGGGTGCTGGTGGTCTTGGTCAGTTCCATCGCGGCGATGTCTTTGGCCTGGCACGTGTTGCTGGCTGTTGGGCTTTCGGCTGCACCGATCAAGGCGAGGTATGTTGCCGTCTCAAAGCAAGTTGATCGGTTGTGCGGCGGGGTGTTGATCTTGCTTGGTGTTCGATTGGCTTTGGACACGTCGTAAAATGGCGCAGAAGATAGGTGCGACAGCGTTGCGCGGCGAGGAAGCGCTCAAGACGTCTTTGGTTTTGCATGTGTCACGAGCGCGTTTAGCCTTGCCTTTGCCTCGTTCAGATCACCGCTTATTGCATCAAGTTCCAGCCATTTGAGTTTGGGCGCGAGCGCATCGACACCCTGCCCGCTGAGCAGAATGGGCGTGTTGGGACAGCAGATGTGAAGGGCCACCACAAGCCGGACCAACGCGTCAAGCGAGTGTGCGCCGCTCATCGAAAGCCCGATGGCGTCCGCCCCGGTCTGCTCAATGTCAGACACGAGCGGGTCGTGCTCCAACCCAAAGAGCGATGTCACATGCCATCCGTCTTGACGAAAAATATCTGCGGCCATCTGCAAGCCGACGATATGTTGCTCGCCCGGAACGGCGGCAAAGACCGCGGATTTTTGCGACGCGGAAAACGGTCTTTCAAACAAGTGGCTCATGCCGCGCATGATTGCGAGCAAGCGGCCCGTGCCCAGCGTGACCTGCATGAATGTCGCGCGGTCTTGCTCCCACCAATCTCCCAGCATGCGCGCGGATGCCGCAAGATAATTCAGATACACGAATTCCGGCGCCACATCCGCCTTCTCGACCTCTGAAATGATATCGGCAGCCGCCGTGTCATCAGGCGCAATCAGAGCGTCGCACAGGCGCTCCAGCTCCGCTGTCGTGGGCTTTGTGCCCACACCACCGGCGGTGACCTCTTTGGACACCAACCGGCGCAGCGCTTCTCTTGCCAGGCTTTCCAGTTTGTCCTCTGGCAGCGTCTTCGCCCGCCTGTAAAAGGTCGATTGCCGTTTGAGATAAATATGATGATCCAACACACCGGACGCGTCATTGGAGTAAGTCACGTGCCCTCCCGTTTTAAGCACAATTTCAACGGCTGCCATGGGCGCGGCCTGCGGTTTGCGATCGGGCGTCAGCAGCTCAAAGGTCTTTCGCTGACCAAGCCCCGCCAGCCCGCAGACGGTCTGCAGCCACATCATACAGCCACACAATCACTGGCGGCGCATTAACCTGTGTTAAATTTTCCGATGGTTTTTCATAGCGTTGGGGAGCAGGTGGCGTGGCGCATTGGCGCAGGGATAGCGCGCTGCGGGGCCGGCCTGCGAAGAGGCGTGTGGTCAGGTTCCCACTCAGGTTCCCACGGGTCTGATCTCTGATGCAAGTGTTTCGGCCTGAATGCCGGCGATATGGCACAAGGCGTTAAGGTCGGTGATGTAGATGTCGAGATGGTCATCTGTTTCTATGATGCCCGCCTTTTTAAACCCGCTGATCACGCGAGACACATGAACCGCGGAAAGACCCACGAAATCGCCGATATGCGCTTGGGTCAGAGGGATGTGGAAAGACTGGTTCGGGGATTGCCCCAAAGCATCAAGCCGCACGCAGAACTCAAGGAGAGCAAAGGCAATCCGTGTTCTCGCATCTCCTCTGCCAAGCCGAAGAATACGCTCGGACACGCGGGCACGATAGGCTGCGCGCATGTGTTCCACGGCGTCTCGCACGCGCTGGTTTTCGGTGAGGAGATCTCTCCAGAGATCCGCGGGAACGATGAAGAGCGACACCCGCGTGATTGCCGACACGCTGAGCGCCACCGTTGGGCCATTTGCTGTTGCAGGGTCGAGCACATCGCCGGGCATCACAAAGTCAATGAGTTGGCGCGCGCCGTTTTCCAGTGATTTTTCTGTGGAAAGCCACCCGTCCTGTACGATTATGACAGATGCGAACTGATCCCCTTCATGGGCAAGCGAAGTCCCTCGGGGGAGGAGACGTATGCTGTCTTTCAGCGTTTGCGACATGGCGTGTGACAGGCTGTAATTGCTAGCGCCTAAGCGAATTTTCACGTGTACCTCGACCCTCTTTGCATCGCTTTTTTCGTCAAGACGTCGCGTCTTCGGACATGAAAACCGACCGTCACATCAAGCTCGCAAATTTGTATCTTTCCCGTATGGAAACCGTATCAAATGGGCGCGGGCCCCGCAATAAAATGCGGATCGCAGATCTGATAAAGCGGCCTGCGGCAAAGCCCCAACGCCCGGACGCGAACAGCAGACAGCCAGGCCACGACTGCCCGATCACCAGCGTTTGAGCGCCGCCTCATCACCGTCTTTGGCGGCCACCCAACCGGCCCCTTCGCGCGTGATTTCTTTCTTCCAGAACGGCGCGCGGGATTTGAGGTAGTCCATCAGGAAATCGGCCCCCTCAAAAGCGGCCGCGCGGTGAGGCGCGGCGGTGGCGACCATCATGATAAGATCGTCTGGCCTCAACGGCCCATGGCGGTGGATGATCAGGACATCGCCCAAGGAAAACCGTGCCACAGCCTCTTGGGCGATTTGGGTGAGTGCGGCCTCTGTCATACCGGGATAGTGTTCGATCTCCATCAAGTCGAGACCACCGGCCACGTCGCGCACGATGCCTGTGAAGGTGACAATGGCACCCATGCCGGATTGGCGCATGGCAAATTCATTTGCCATCTGGCCCAGATCGAAAGGATCGTATTGGACGCGAATGTCCACCGGCTCAGCCGCCTGTCATGGGTGGGAAGAAGGCCACCTCACGGGCGTTTGCCAGCGGCGCGTCGAAATCTGTGAGTTCTTGGTCAACGGCCACGCGGATCGCGGTGAGGTCGGCGAAAGCGGCCTCATATCGAACCTCGCGGACGCGCAGCTCCTCAATGAGATCCATCACCGTGGCAGCTTGCGTCTCCAATACGTCTTTGGGACGGCCGATGCGTTCGCGAACCCAGGCAAAATAGAGCACATCCATGGGATCAATCCTTGAGAAAAGGAACAGATTTGCGGAAATAATCGATCCCGCTGATCAACGTCAACGCGGCGGCAAGCCACAGCATCCAAAGCCCGATGCGACCGGACCAGATCATGCCATCAAGCTTCCACTGCAGGCCTTGGAGATCTTCGACGACACCTGTGAGAATGGCGTCCACCATGGCTTGATCCATGCCATCGGTGCTGGCGATGAGGTAATGTTCAAAGACACCCTGGCCGAACAGAAATGCGATGGCGACCATTTGTGTGGTGGTCTTCCATTTGGCGATCTTTGTGACCTTAAGGGTGCCGGCCGTGTCGCCCAGAAATTCGCGCAGACCAGACACAAAAACCTCGCGGAAAAGAATGACGGTGGCGGGCAGAACAAGCCACGGCGTCCAATGCGAGGAGGAATATCCCACGATCACCATCAGCGCGATGACAACCATGGCCTTGTCGGCGATAGGATCTAGCATGGTGCCCAGTTTCGTCGTCTGTTTCCAGGCGCGGGCGAGATAGCCGTCGGCCCAGTCGGTGATGGCGGCAGAGACAAAAAGGACAAGCGCAAACCAATCGGCCCAGGGGCGCGTGAAATAGAGAAACATCACCGCGACAGCCGGCGCGGCCAGCAGGCGCAGGATGGTGAGGATATTCGGGATCGTCCACGTCATGGCGGATGTCTAGCGCGGATCAGAGGCGGGGGGAAGGTGCGCATGAGGCACGACGAATGGTTCGGTGCGGATGCATTTTCTTGGAAGAAAATGCGAAGAAAATTGGAATTTTCTGCGCAGAATTTTCTAAAATTCTGCTGCCAGCGTTGGCGCGCAGTCTTTGAAAGACTGCAGACGAAATCTTTGAAGGATTTCGTATACTTTGGGGCAAAGCGATGCCTCAGCCTTTTTCGTGGAAGTGATCAAAGACTTTCTTGGCCAAGGCCGCTGAGACGCCCTCAACCGCCTTGAGATCCGCCAAGTTGGCGCGGGAGACCGCTTTGGCAGAGCCGAAATGGGCCAAGAGCGCGCGTTTGCGGGTGGCGCCGACGCCGGCGATTTCATCGAGGGGGGAGGCCGTAACAGATTTGGCGCGCTTGGCGCGGTGGGTGCCGATGGCAAACCTGTGCGCCTCATCGCGCAGGCGTTGGATGAAATACAGCACGGGATCATTGTGGCGCAGGGCTTTGACGGTTTTGCCCACGCGGTGGAATTCTTCCTTGCCAAGGTCACGATCAATACCTTTGGCGACCCCGATCATGGGGATGTCAGTGACCTCGAGCTCGGTCATGATCTGATGCACCGCGCTCACCTGCCCTGCCCCGCCATCGATGAGCAAAAGATCGGGCCAGAGGCCTTTTTCCCGGTCAGGGTCGTCTTTTTTCAGACGGCTCAGGCGGCGGGTGAGCACCTCTTTCATCATGCCAAAATCGTCACCAGGGGTCAGCTCTTCGCCCTTGATGTTGAACTTGCGGTAGTGGTTTTTCATCCAGCCTTCAGGGCCGGCCACGATCATGGCACCCACGGCAAAGGCCCCTTGGATGTGTGAGTTGTCATAGACCTCGATCCGTTGCGGCACCTTGGGCAGGTCGAAGGCCTCTGCCAGACCTTTGAGGAGCTTGGCCTGGGTCGCCGTCTCAGACATTTTGCGCGCCAGGCTTTCGCGGGCGTTTCTGAGTGCGGCATCGACCAGCTCGGCCTTTTCGCCCCGTTGCGGGACGAGGATTTCAACCTTGCGGCCCAGCTTGGTTCCCAACGCCTCGGCCATCAGATCAGGGTCTTCGATGGCGTTGGACAGGATCAACTGACGGGCGGGATCCTTGCTGTCATAGAACTGACCGATAAAGGCCTCCAGCACTTCGGCGGCGTCCACGTCTGCGCCGACGCGGGGGTAGAAATCCTTGTTGCCCCAGTTCTGGCCCGCGCGAATGAAAAAGACCTGCACGCAGGCTTGTCCCTTTTCCATATGCAGCGCGATGATGTCGGCCTCGGTCACGGTGCGAGGATTGATGCCCTGGTTGGTCTGCACGATGGTGAGCGCCTGAATACGGTCGCGCAGATTGGCGGCGCGTTCGAATTCCATGGCGTCTGAGGCGGCCGCCATTTCTTTTTTGAGCCGCGCCTGGACGTCGGTGGATTTGCCGCTGAGAAAGTCATCGGCCTGTTTGACGAGCTTGGCGTACTCCTCGGGCGTGATCTTGCCCCCGCAGGGACCGGCACAGCGTTTCATGTGATAGTTGAGGCAAGGGCGATCCCCGGCGGCCACTTCGCGATCCGAACATGTGCGCAGAAGGAACACCTTTTGCAGCGTGTTGAGCGTGCGATTCACCGCGCCCGCACTTGCGAAGGGGCCGTAATAGCGGCCTTTGCGCGTTTTGGCGCCGCGGTGTTTTTCCAGCCGGGGGAAATCATGTTCCGAGGAAATGAAGATGTAAGGGAAGCTTTTGTCATCGCGCAAAAGCACGTTGTAGCGCGGTTTGAGCTGCTTGATGAGGTTCTGTTCGAGGAGCAGCGCCTCCGTTTCCGTGGATGTTGTGAGAAACATCATCGAGGCGGTTTCAGAGATCATCCGCGCGATGCGGCGGGTGTGGCCGGTGGGGCGGGAATAACTGGAGACCCGCGCCTTGAGGTTCTTGGCCTTGCCGACATAGAGCACGCGGTTTTGCGGATCGAGCATGCGATAGACACCCGGAGAGGCATCCAGAAGGCGCAAATACCCCTGGATGACCGTGTGCCCTGTTTTGGGCTGTTCTGAAGGTGTCTGCTCAGTCATGTGATTCTGCGTCTTGCTGCAATCTTAGCGTGGTCAGGGCAAGAGAAAACCTGTCCACGGTTTGTGTGGATAACTCTGATGATAAGTTCAAGACAGATGGGAAATTCCGTTGTTTTTCGCCTGCTTCACTGGATTGCCTATTTTTTACGCATAATTTTAACGCATTGATTTCATTGTAAATTTTACCAATCGGATGGTAAATTGCTGATATCATTCATCTTTTTTTAACGTCGTGTAACGGGTTCGTGACGGCGTGGACAAGTGACCCTGCCGCAAAGCGCTTTGGCCTTACTCCAGACCTAAGATGTCAGGAGTTTGCCAGGCCAAGTGCTGTCCTCCGTCGACGCAAATCACCTGACCTGTGACCGCCTTGGCCCGCAAAAGATAGGCCAGAGCCGCACAGATATCTTCGGGATCTGAGCCGCGTTCCAGCACTGTGGCGGCGCGTTGGCGCGCGAAATGATCCTCGGATTGACGCCCCCCGCGCAGGGTGGGACCGGGGCCGATTGCGTTGACGCGGATCGCAGGCGCGAGGCTTTGGGCGGCGGTGCGGGTAAAGGCCCAGAGCCCCATCTTGGCGATGGTGTAACTCATGAATTCCGGTGTCAGTTTGCGGATGCGTTGATCGAGCATGTTGACCACAAGCGATTGCGCAACGGGCTCACCATTGGCATCCAGCTGAGCCTCAGGCGCTTGGGCGGCAAAGGCTTGGGTCAGGACAAAGGGGGCGCGGAGGTTCGACTCGATATGGCGATCCCAGCTGCCGCGCGTGGCGGTTTCCAGATTGTCATACTCAAAGATGGATGCATTGTTGACCAACACGGTGAGCGGGCCACCCAGCGCCTCACGGGCACGCGGCAAGAGAGACTGCGTGTCTGCCTCTTGCGTCAGGTCAGCCCGAAGCGCGCAGGCCTTGCGGCCTTTGGCTTCAATCTCGGCCACCACGATATCTGCATCGGCCTGAGAACTGGCGTAGTGCAAGGCCACGTCATAGCCCTGATCGGCCAGTTCCAGCGCCATGGCCCGGCCAAGACGTTTTGCGGCTCCGGTGACCAGCGCCTGTGCCATGCTCATGCTCCTTTTCTACGTCAGTACTAGGGTGACATAGATCAGGTACATCGCGGTCAAGGTAACGCCCCAGACGCGGCCGATATCTTGTTTGAGGAACACAAACGGTATCAGCAGAAGCGACGCGCCCAGCATCACCCAAAGGTCAAAGCGCAGGAAGCCGGGATCAACGGGGATCGGGCTCACCAGGGCAGTGATGCCGATGATGGCCAGCAGGTTGAACATGTTTGACCCGATGACATTGCCCAAGGCCACATCGGCCTGACGACGGATCGCGGCCATCACGGTGGTGGCCAATTCGGGCAGCGAGGTGCCAAGCGCCACAAGGGTGAGGCCGATCACGCTATCGCTGACGCCGAATGTCTTGGCGATGACCGACGCGTTGTCCACCAGCAGATCCGCACCCAAGGGCAAGCCAACCAGGCCGAGGACCAAAAAGACGATGATTTGCCACCAGGGCATATCCGGGTCAGCGCCTTCCACCTCTTCTGCCTCATTAGGCGCATCAGCGGGCGCATCTGAACAGGCTCGTTGGTGTTTGAGCGCATCGCGGGCCGCATCGAGCAGCATGAAGGCCAAGGCCGCCAGCAGGACAATCGCAGCCAATGGATCAAACACACCGCGGAACGCGAGCGCGATGAAAAGAAGCGAGGCCCCCAGCATAAAGAGAAAGGTTTTTTTGGTGTCGCACGTACTGGTGTGGAGCGCGGCGATCATAGCCGGCACACCGAGGACCAAAAGGATGTTGGCTGTGTTGGAGCCCACGACATTGCCCAGCGCAAGACCGGGTTTGTCATTGAGAACCGCGTCAATGCCGATGAGAAGCTCAGGCGCGGAGGTGCCAAAGGCCACAATGGTCAGGCTGACAATGAGCGCGGGCAAGCCGACCCGCAGGCTGAGGTTCACCGCGCCTTTGACCAACGCGTCACCCGCCAGAAGCAGGATCACCAGGCCGAGGATCGCCAGCAGCCAGACCGTGATCATGATTTGCCCTTTGGCCCACAATCACATGGGCCTTTGCCAATGTGAAAACGGTTGCATCGGGGACAGCGCATGGCGTTCAGCTTTTTCTGCCCGGGAAAGCGCAGGCGGCCGAACATGGCGAGGATGGCCATGAACACCAAAAAGAGGATTGCGATCTTGCTGAGCACGTTAGAGGCCGAACCGGGCGTAGGCGGCGCGCTCTTCTATGGCGCCCATGGCGTCATCGATGAGCGTCGCCCCGAAACGTTGGAACAGCCCGCGTTTGCGGCCGTAATTGGCAAACTTGACCTTATCTCCGTAGAGTTCTTTGAGTTTCGGAGCCGCGTGGCCAATGCCGTCGGCCAGCCCCAGATCAATGGCTTTTTGCCCCAACCAGAACTCACCAGTGAAGAGGTCTGTCTCGGTCGAGAGCTTATCGCCCCGGCGGGATTTGATCTGGGCGATAAATGTCTCATGCAGTTGTTCGAGGATGCCATGCAGACGTTCGACATCTTCTTTCTTTTCCGGGCGGAACGGATCGAGCATGGATTTGGATGTGCCTGCGGTGTGCACGCGGCGCTCAATCCCGTAATTGGCGATGAATTTATGCGCGCCGAAGGTTGCGGCGATCACCCCGATAGAGCCCACAACAGAGGAATGATCGAGCCAAATGTCATCGGCCGCGGAGGCCAGCCAATAGCCGCCTGAGGCGGCCACATCTTCGACAAAGGCGTGCACGGGGATGTCTTTTTCATCTGCCAGACGTCGAATGCGGGAGCCAATCAGTGAGGATTGCGCAGGCGAGCCGCCCGGCGAATTGATGATCAGCGCGACGGCGGCGGGTTTGCCTTTGGAGAAAGCCTTTTCGATCACGGGCGCCATGCCGGTGTCATTAAGGGAGCGCGCGCCAGAGCCGATGGTACCGGCCAGACGAATGACCGCCACGGTGGGGTGGCGGTTTAGGAATGGGATCTTCATGTTCATTCGGACGATGTAGAGAGCCGGGCCGGTCGAAACAAGGCGCGGTGTAGAGGAGAAAATTGGGATGGGGGAAAAAGGTGGGTGGAATGGGCAAATAAGTCACGGGGGGGGGGTGCGTGGCAGGTGCGCCGCGTATGCACTCGTTGGTCCGCGAGAAACCCCGCCCCGGACTTGATCCGGGGCCTCGTTTCTTCACGCGCGAGGCCCCGGATCAAGTCCGGGGCGCGGGTGTCACCTAGCTTCTGATCCGGTAGCCGGTTTTGAAGATGCGCCAGATGAGGAAAAGGCAGAGCGCCGTGAAGGCCGCGATGGCCAGAAGGCTGGTGCCGATGGCCACATCTGCCTCGCCAAAGAACGACCAGCGGAAACCGGAGATCAGGTAGACCACCGGGTTAAAGAGCGTCACGGTTTGCCAAATGGGCGGCAGCATGGAGATTGAATAAAACGACCCCCCCAGGAACACCAACGGCGTGATGACCAAAAGCGGCACCAGCTGTATCTGTTCAAAATTCTGCGCCCAAATGCCAATGATGAAGCCGAAAAGCGAAAAGCTGAGGCAGGTCATCATCAGAAATGCGAGCATGGCGAGCGGGTGCTGGATTTCATAATCCACGAAGAAAAACGATGTGCCCAGAATAAGCATGCCGATGAAAAGCGACTTGGTGGCCGCCGCGCCCACATAGCCCACGACCACTTCGAAGAAATTCACCGGGGCGGAGAGAAGCTCAAAGATCGTGCCGGTCCATTTGGGCAGGTAGATGCCAAAAGAGGCGTTTGAGATCGATTGGGTCATCACCGAGAGCATAATGAGGCCCGGCACGATGAATGCGCCGTAGCTCACGCCCTCGACCTCTTGGATGCGGCTGCCAATGGCGGTGCCGAAGACAACGAAATAGAGCGAGGTGGACAGGACCGGCGAGACGAAACTTTGCATCAGCGTGCGCATGAAGCGATGCATTTCGAACCTGTAGATTGACCAGATGGCAATGAGGTTCATGGCGCGTCCTCCTGCACCAGGCCCACGAAAATATCTTCGAGGCTGGATTGCGATGTTTGAATATCTCGCAAAGCGATGCCGGCCTCAGACAAAGCCGACAAAAGGCGCGTGATGCCGGTGCGTTCGCCCGTGGTGTCATAGGTGTAGATCAGGCGCTGGCCATCATCGGCAATTTCGAGCGCAAAGTCTGATAGCGCTTCAGGCAAGGACGTGACGGGCTGAGACAGGTCGATCTCCAACTGCTTTTGGCCCATCCGGCGCATCAACGTGTCTTTCTTTTCCACCAGCAGGATTTCACCGTGATTGATGACGGCGATGCGGTCCGCGATGGCCTCGGCCTCTTCGATATAGTGCGTGGTCAGGATGATGGTGACGCCGTTTTGCTTCAGATCCGCCACCACATTCCACATGTCGCGGCGCAGTTCGACATCCACGCCAGCGGTTGGCTCATCGAGAAAGAGCACGCGGGGCTCGTGATAAAGCGCCTTGGCGATCATCACCCGGCGCTTCATCCCGCCCGAGAGCTCATTGGTGCGCGCGTCGCGCTTTTCCCAGAGCGTCAGCTTGCGCAGCACATCTTCGAGCAAGGCCGCATCCTGTTTCATACCGAAAAGACCACGGGTGTAGCGGACGGTGTCGACCACCTTCTCAAAGGGTTCCAGAGAGATTTCCTGCGGTACGAGCCCCACGAGCTGACGCGCCGCGCGGTAGGCCTTTTGCACGTCATGCCCGCCGATGGTGGCGCGACCGGAGCTCGGCTCTGAAATGCCGCAGAGGGTGGAAATAAGTGTGGTTTTGCCCGCGCCATTGGGGCCCAGAAGCGCAAGGATCTCCCCCTCCTCAATGGCAAGGGAAACACCTTTGAGCGCCTCAAAGCCGCCGTCATAGCGCTTGGCGAGGTTGTCTACGGTGACGATGGGGGGCAAGTGAGTCGGCCTTTTGTTGAATTGTGGCAAGACTTAGACAGGTTTTGGGCCGCGGCAATCGGTGCAAACTGCGACCAACCTGTGCGTAAATCGCATAATTCCCGAAGAAACAAGGGGTTGTTTATGGCTGAGAAACAATCACGCATAAAATGTGTTGAGGCTTGGACATGTTTCTGCCACGTTTTCGCCGTGGGGGCGTCACGGTTTACTTCGCGACGCCAAAGGCAAAGTCCAATAGCGTTGGCCGTTTCAGGCCGAAGTGACCGTCCTAGAATGGGGCGTGCCTTGTTATGTTTTTCTCTCGTGTATTGAGCGTTTTGTTTGCGTGTGTGTTTCTCGCCGGGTGTGGCGAATCTGTGTCGCGCGATTTCCCCTCTCGGATTTTGGTTGTTGGAGACTCGATGCTGGCCTTCAATCGACTGAATGACGCCTCCGTTGCAGATGCCATTGAGCAGACCCTGCGCGAGCCTGTGGTGGATCGCTCCATCGTGGGCGCGCGGTTTCACTATGCGCTCCCGATCACGGGTGCGGCCGGCATGAACATCACCAAGCAATACGTACCGGGCGCATGGGATTGGGTTGTGGTGAATGGTGGCGGCAATGATCTTTGGATGGGCTGTGGCTGTCTGGTGTGCGATGCCAAGATTGATCGGTTGATCAGTGAGGATGGCACCAAGGGGACGATCCCGGGATTTTTGTCGGATCTGCGCCAATCGGGCGCCAAGGTGATCTATGTGGGCTATATGCGCAGCCCGGGCCGGGTGTCCCCGATTGAGCACTGCCGCGATGAAGGTGCCAAGATGGAGGCGCGCATTGCCAAGCTGGCAAAGTTGGATCGTGGCCTGATTTACCTTTCGCTGGAAGATCTGGTGCCCCATGGGGATGGGTCATTCCACGGGATCGACATGGTGCACCCCTCGTTCAAAGGCTCCAAGGCCATTGGCCAGATCATCGCGAACGTGATCGAAGGCGCCTGATCGGCCTGAGCCAAGATTTATGCAGCACCAAGCGCGTCGGGCCGCATGGCCTGGCGCGTTTGTCATATGAGGCGTTTTTCGGAAAGGTCGATTGCCCGTCACGCGTCAACCACGAGCTTATCAAGCTCGGAAAAGAAGGTGTTGAGCGTGGATTTTGCAAAATTGGTGACCACCCCGTCGCCCAAGCGGCCGAACCGCCCGCCCACATGGATCGACATGTGATAGCTCAGCAGGGTTTGCCCCCCGCGACGTTCCAGCGTGATATCGGCCAGACCGCGCCCTTGCCCTTTGAGCCTGACCGATCGGAACGGCGTCATCTCAGCGACATGAACCGCGCCCCGGAGCGCGATGGCCATCGGGCCGAAATTCATCTCAATCTCAGCCGTGAACCCATCCTGAACCGATCCTTCAATCGCCTTGGCGCCCGGTAGACATGATTTCAAAGCTTTGGGATCAAACAATGCGTGCCAAATCGCTGTGGGGTCTGCATGAAAGATGTATGTGCCGTGCAAGTCCATATCAGCCATGCCCTGTGTGCGGTGATGGTTTGACAGGCCATTTGCCCAGGAACGGGATGATGTGCCGGGCTGTGACCTTTTTGCGTGGCCGCGTTGTCAAAGCCGATAACGCTCCCCTCATGCCTTGGACACCTTTCAAACGTGCTCTCCGTTTCGCGGCTCAGTCAAGTTCGCGGTTTTCTATGACGCTCCAGCTTGGAAGACTGGTGCATCCGCCTGTACCCGCGCGACATTTGACTCAAATTTTGGGAGAGTTTTGTTTAACTTCGTTAATTTTCCGTGAACGCTGATAGGGATCACGAGCAAACGGCGCAGGTGGCCACGCGACCGCTGGGCTGGGATGAGAAGGATGTCCAATGCTGTCACATGTGCGGATTGTCGAATTTGAAGGGTTGGGGCCCGCGCCCTTTGCCGGCATGATGCTGGCCGATCTGGGCGCGGATGTGATCGTGATCCACCGTCCATCCGAGGCTGACCCGCCTGCCCCGAGCCTGTTGGATCGCGGCAAACGGTCGATCGTTCTGGATCTCAAATCGGGCGAAGATCTGCGCACGGCCCGTGCCCTCATCCAAAGCGCGGACGGTTTGATCGAAGGGCTGCGACCAGGCGTGATGGAGCGCTTGGGGCTTGGCCCGGAACCCACTATGGCCGACAATCCCGCGCTGGTTTACGGACGGATGACCGGCTGGGGCCAGGATGGGCCAAGGGCAGCCACAGCCGGGCATGATCTGGCCTATATCGGGCTTTCGGGCGCGCTGTGGTATGCGGGTGACGCCCACACCCCGCCGCTGAGCCCTGCCACGCTTGTGGGGGATATTGGCGGGGGCGCGATGTATCTGGTGGCCGGCATGTTGGCAGGGTTGATGCACGCCGCCAAGACCGGCAAGGGCACTGTCGTGGATGCCGCGATTGTTGATGGATCTGCGCATATGACCGCCCTGCTGATGGCGATGGCCGCCCGTGGGCAGATGCAAGAGCGGCGCGGGCAAAGCCTGCTGGATGGACCGCATTGGTGTCAGTCTTATGCGTGTTCGGATGGTGCATGGCTGACAGTGCAGGCGTTGGAGCCTCAGTTTTACGCGGTTTTCCTAGAGCGGATCGGCCTGGCGCAGGATCCGGATTTTATCACGCAATACGACGCGGATCTCTGGCCCGAGCAAACCGCGATCCTGCGCGAGGTCTTTGCGGGCCATCCCAGAGCGTATTGGCTTGCGCTTTTTGACGGGACGGATGCCTGTGTCGCGCCTGTCCTGTCCCCTTGGGAGGCAGAGCGGGACGCGCATATGGCGCATCGCGGCGTTTGGCAGCGCCCGGAGGATGTGCTGCAGCCTGCGCCCGCACCGAGGTTCGATGGCCGCGTCCGCGCGATTGCCACGCCCCCCGAGAGAGGCGCCGAGAGCGAGGCCATTCGCCAAGAGTTGCGCGCGCGGGGCATGTTGCGCTAGTCGCCCGTGACGATCTGGGCTATAGGCCGCGCTGTGAACGGTAAGGAAGGGTCAGCCAAGTGGACATCGAAGAGACAAACCTGCCCGGCGTGCTGATCCTGACGCCCGCCCGGTTTGGCGATGAACGCGGCTTTTTCTCGGAAAGCTGGAACCGCAAACGGCTGGAAGAGCACGGGATCGAGATGGATTTCGTGCAGGACAATCATTCCATGTCAGGCGAGGTGGGCACGCTGCGCGGGTTGCATTTTCAAGCGCCTCCCCATGCGCAGGACAAATTGGTGCGCTGTGGGCAGGGATGCCTGTTCGATGTGGCCGTGGATATTCGCGTCGGATCGCCCACCTACGGGAAGTGGACGGGGGTGGAGCTGAGCGCGGAAAACGGCAAGCAGCTTTTGGTGCCCAAAGGGTTCTTGCACGGGTTTATCACGCGGGTGCCCAATACCGAAGTGATTTACAAATGCACCGATTACTATGCGCCGGAGTGCGACGGATCGGTGCGGTGGGACAGCTGCGGCATTAACTGGGGCCTGGATGGCGCGCCTGTCTTGTCTGCCAAAGACACGGATGCTGTGGCGCTTGCGGAGTTTGACAGCCCGTTTGTGTTTGAGGGCTAACGCCCGCGATTAAACCGCGAGGCCCCGGATCAGGTCCGGGGCGGGTGTGTCTTGCTTGACCTTATGCGTTTTCCATTGGCGCGAATGTGTGACCTGACAGCGCCTCAAGCCCCTCAGCCACGGCTGCGATGATTGCGTCAATCTGATCTCGTTCGATGATCAGTGGCGGGCAAAACGCCATTGCGTCAATCATCGGGCGGGAAATCACACCTCGGGCATAAAGCTCTTTGCCCATGGCCGCGCCCAGCACGCCCGGTTTGGTCTCAAATTCAGGATGCGCCAGTTGCAACGCCGCAATCAGGCCCACACCGCGCGCCTCAGCCACAAAAGGATGCGCCTCAAACTGACCCAGCTTGTGACGGAAATAAGCGCCCGTTTCGGCGGCTTTTTCAACCAGCCCACGCTCTTCGATAATGGCGATATTCTCCAGCGCAACGGCAGCACCAACCGGGTGGCCCGCGCCGGTAAAGCCGTGACCCAAAACACCGATCCGCCCGCTTTCTTCGGCGATGGGTGCGTAGAAGCGGTCATTCACGAGGATGGCGGAGAAGGGCACATAGCTCGACGTGATTTGCTTGGAGAGCACGATCACATCCGGCTTTAGGTTGTAGGTCTGGGAGCCGAACATGTTGCCGGTGCGGCCAAAGCCGTTGATCACCTCATCGGCCACGAAAATGATGTCGTATTTGGCCAGCACGGCCTGGATTTTCTCCCAATAGGTGGCGGGCGGCACCACGACGCCGCCGGCCCCCATCACGGGTTCGGCAAAGAAGGCGGCGATGGTGTCAGGGCCTTCCGCTTGGATCATCTGGTCGAGATCTTCAGCGCAGCGAGTGGCGAACTCTTCCTCCGTTTCGCCATCGCGGCCCTCTTTCCAGTAATGCGGGCAGGTGGTGTGCAGCACGCCGTCGATGGGCAGATCAAACGAAGTGTGGTTGTAAGGCAGCCCCGTCAGCGAGGCCGAGGCAATGGTCACGCCGTGATAGCCACGGATGCGGGAGATGAATTTCTTTTTCTCCGGCATGCCCATGGCGTTGGAGCGGTACCAGAGCATTTTCATCACCGTGTCATTCGCCTCCGACCCGGAATTTGTGTAAAAAACCTTGGACATCGGCACCGGCGCCATGGAAACCAGTTTCTCGGCCAGATCGATCGCGGCCGGATGCGCGCGGTGGGCGAAATTGTGGTAATAGGGCATTTTTTCCATTTGCTGGGTCGCGGCCTGGATCAAGCGCTGTTCGCCAAAGCCCACGGCCACGGACCAGAGCCCGGCCATCGCCTCAATGTATTTTTTGCCCTGATTGTCAAAGACATAGACCCCTTCCGCGTTTTCCATGATCTGCGGGCCTTGGTCAGCATGGGCCATGGCGTTTGTGTAGGAATGGAAGTGGTAGGCGATATCGCGCGCCTCGGCAGAGTTTGGGGCAAGGGTCATAATGGGCGTCCTCGAGCGAAAGCAGAATAGGAGCAGAGCTTGCCCGGCGCGGGCTACCGCGTCAATGGTGCGTGATGCGGGCGAGGTTGCGACATATGGGGGCGCTGCCCCCGCCGCGTGCCGCGTCCCCCCGAGGTATTTGTAACAAGAAAGAAGCGGGGGTTTGCGGCTTCTTTCTTGTTACAAATACCTATGGCGCAATGGTCGGGCTGGGGACGCGCTGAAAAACCCGGGCGCGCATTGAATGGCTGGCGCGATGAGATAGTTACGTGAGTATGAGCAGTTCTTTTTCCAATGCCCGCGCCGTGCGCATCCCGCAGACCCGTTTGGCGCGTGCCACGCGCATGGGCACGATGACGGCGGGTGTGGCCGGCAATATGGCGCTGAACGGTCTGGTGCAACTGGGGCGCGGACAGCAGCCCAGCGCGCGGGAGCTTTTGCTGACACCCGGCAACATCCGCCGCATCGCCGACCAGCTCGCACGGATGCGCGGGGCGGCGATGAAGATGGGGCAGCTGATGTCGATGGACACAGGCGAGATGCTGCCGCCTGAGCTTGCTGATATCATGGCGCGGCTGCGCGCGGACGCGGATTTTATGCCGCCCAAGCAATTGCAGAGCGTGCTCAACGCCGCCTGGGGAGAGGGATGGCGCAAGCGGTTTTCGGGCTTTGATGTGCGCCCGATGGCGGCGGCCTCCATCGGGCAGGTGCACAAGGCGCGGCTGCCCGATGGGCGCGCATTGGCCATCAAAGTGCAATATCCGGGCGTGGCGCGTAGCATTGACAGCGATGTGACCAATGTGGGCCGGCTCATTCAACTCTCTGGTCTCGCGCCGCCCGGCTTTGATCTGGCGCCTTACCTGGAAGAGGCGCGCGCACAGCTGCATCAGGAGGCCGATTATGACCGCGAAGCGCGCTATTTGGCACAGTTTCACGGGTTGATGGCGGATGAGGCCGGGTTTGACGTGCCAGAGCTGGTGCCGGAGCTGACCACGAAAACAGTGCTCGCCATGTCCTTCGTGCCCGGTGTGAACATCGAAGAGGTGGCGAGCGCGGCCCAGGATGTGCGCGATCATGTGGCCGAGCGGTTGATCGCGTTGATGCTGCGGGAGCTTTTTTCTTATCGCCTGATGCAGACCGACCCAAACTTTGCCAACTATCGCTACAATGCAGAGACCGGCCAGATCGTGCTGCTGGATTTCGGCGCGGCGCGGGACCTTGATGAGGATATCATCGATCGCTACCGCGCGGTGTTTGCAGCAGGCTTATCGGGAGACGCCGCACAGGTTGAGCAAGCCGCAGAGCGCATGGGGATCATCACGCCGCAAACGCAAGAGCCGTACCGCAGCCTGATCCTGGAGATGAATGATCTGGTGTTTGAGCATGTGCGCAAAGACGATGTGATGGATTTCGCCACCAGCACGCTCTCGGCGGAGATGAACGCAAAGGGACGCGTTTTGGCCGAGACAAACTACGTGCCGCCACCCTTACCGATGGATTTGCTGTTTATTCAGCGCAAGGTGGCGGGCATGTTCCTTTTGGCCACGCGGCTCAAGGCGCGGGTGCCGGTACGCGCCTTGATTGAAGACGCGCTCGCGTAACCTGCCGCGAATGTGAGGGGGTGCGGCCTTTTCCTGCCACGCGCTGGCGGGTAAGGCTGTATCCATGAAGACATCCCATTTGCCATTGACCCAAGACCTCGTGCTGATTGGCGGAGGCCATACCCATGCTTTGGTTTTGCACAAATGGGCGATGGATCCGCTGCCGGGGGCGCGGGTGACCTTGATCAACCCCGGCCCAACCGCGCCTTATTCAGGCATGTTGCCGGGGTTTGTGGCGGGCCATTACACGCGGCGCGAGCTCAATATTGACTTGGTCCAGCTGGCGCGCAAAGCGGGCGCGCGGCTGATCATGGAGGCGGCAACCGGCATCGACCCGGCGCGTCGTGTGATCCAAGTGCGCGGCGCGCCGGATGTGGGCTTTGATCTGGCCTCGGTGGATGTGGGTATCACCTCGGCCATGCCGGATTTGCCGGGCTTTGCTGAACACGGCGTGCCAGCCAAACCGCTGGGGCAGTTTGCACAACGATGGGAGGCTTATGTTGCAGGCTCAGGGCCCGCGCATGTGGCGGTGCTGGGCGGGGGCGTGGCCGGGGCGGAACTGGCGCTCGCGATGGCGCATCGGCTGCAGGTGGTCGGGCGGCCCGCGCATATCCGCGTGATAGACCGTTCGCGGGCCTTCGCAGCACTTGGGCCCAAAGCGGCGCGGCAGCTGCGGCGCGCGTTTGAGCGGTATGACATTGACGTGTTGGAAGAGGTCGACCCTGCAGATGTTTCAGCCGCAGGTGTGGCGCTGACGGATGGGCGCGTCATTGAGGCCGATTTTGTCACCGGGGCTGCCGGGGCCAAACCGCATGATTGGGTGGCGCAGACCGGCCTTGCCAATGAGGCGGGGTTTATCCCGGTGGACAGTCGGCTGCGCAGCCAGGATCGGGCTATTTTTGCGGTGGGTGATTGTGCAGATATGACCGCCTCCCCCCGCGCCAAAGCCGGGGTCTACGCAGTGCGCCAGGCACCGGTTCTGTTTGACAACCTGCGCGCGGCCCTGTCGACAGGCACGGGATTGCGCGAATACGTGCCGCAGCGGGATTACCTCAAACTGATTTCATTGGGTGAAAAATCTGCACTGGCAGAGCGGTTTGGGATGACCTTGGCCGGGCCGTTGATGTGGCGCTGGAAAGATCAGATCGACACCAAGTTCATGCGCCAATTCGAAGCGCCGATGGGTGGCCCGGCCCCAGCGCTGCCCTGGCCGCGCGCCAAGGGGGCGGCTTTGAACCAGCCGCTTTGCGGGGGATGCGGGGCGAAGGTTGGGATGCCTGCGCTGGCCCGCGCCTTGGGGCGAGAGGCCTCCGTGGGCGATGATGCGGGCGAGTTGCCGAATGGCCAAGTGATCAGCACCGATCACCTGCGCGCGATGATGCTTGATCCTGTGACGCTGACCCGGATTGCGGCTGTCCATGCTCTGGGCGATATCTGGGCGATGGGTGCGCAGCCCCAAGCCGCTGTAAGTTCGGTAATATTGCCCGAGCAATCGCCGGAGTTGGCCGAGCGAGTGCTGCGCGAGATTGATGCTGCCGCACGCGACGTGATGGGGGCGGCCGGGGCCGAGATTGTGGGCGGGCACAGCACCTTGGGCGCAGAAATGACCGTGGGGTTTACTGTCACAGGCCTCTCCGAGACCGCGCCGATCACGCTAGAGGGCGCGCGACCCGGGGATGCATTGGTTCTGACCAAACCCATCGGCAGCGGCGTTGTGATGGCCGCCGAGATGGCAGCCGAGGCACAAGGCGCGGATGTCGCGCAGGCGTATCAGGTTATGATGCAGCCGCAGGGCATCGCCGCGCGGCATCTGAGGGCCGCGCATGCGATGACGGATGTGACCGGGTTCGGCTTGGCGGGTCACGTGATGAACATGGTGCTGGCCTCTGCTGTGGGGGCCGAAATTGACCTCGACACTGTGCCGGTCATGGCGGGCGCTTTGGCGCTGTCAGAGCGGGGGGTACGGTCAAGTTTGTTTGCGCAGAACAAGGCGGTGTTGCCGGATGTGGAGGAGACCGCGCAGACTGCGCTTTTGTTTGATCCTCAGACAAGTGGCGGGCTGTTGGCCGCCTTGGGCGGAGATGCGGATGCGGTGGTGGCACGCCTGCGGGCGGATGGGTATGACGCGGCGGTGATTGGGCGCATCACCGACAAGACTGGTCAGGTGTCGATCGTTTGAAGCGTGGCCATCAGGCGTTGGGCGGTTTGACCCAGTGCCTGATCCGTCAAGTCCGGGGCGGTGATGCGGGCCGCGATGCGCCCGGCGTGGGTGCGTATAGAGGTGGCATAGGCAGGATCATAGTGATCCTCGGCCAAGGCGCGACACAGCGCTACATCATCGCCAGCAGCCGCCAAGCTGGCCCATCCATCGACCACCGCATGGCCGCGAAACTTTCGCAATATGTCAAGCTTGGCCATAAGAGCCGTTTTGTCGGCAAGAATATCGGCATAGGCGCGGGCCAGGTAGCGCGACCGGGCCTCCAGCGGTGCATCGACCGCGATCATCGGAGCCGAGGCCATGGCGGCCCAGAGCGATGGCGGAACAATGAGCTGGCCGATCTTGCTGCTTTCGGCCTCGATCACCACAGGGCGCGCCGGATCAAAGCGTGTCAGCGCCATGGCGATACCCGTTTCAAAGGCTTTTTGGCTGGGCTGCGGGGTGGCGTGATCGCCCAAGAGAGAGCCGCGGTGATTGGCGAGCCCTTCAAGATCGAGAGTTTGGACACCCATGGCTGCAAGCCGGGTCAACAGATCGGTTTTGGCGGTGCCGGTGTAGCCAGAGAGGAGCACAAGGCGGTGCGCCACCGGCTCTGAGTAAAGCGCTTTGACAACCAAACGGCGAAAGGATTTGTACCCGCCCTGGAGCGTGTCCGCGCGCCAGCCGATTTCACGCAGCATCCAGCCAAAGGCGCCCGACCGCTGCCCGCCGCGCCAGCAATAGATGAGCGGACGCCACGCGCCATCGTGGTGGGAGAGCTGTGTTTCGATGTGATTGGCGGCATTGCGAAACACCAGTGCGGCCCCACGTTTGCGTGCCGTAAAAGGCGAGATTTGTTTGTATTCGGTGCCAACACGGGCGCGTTCTGCGTCGCTGAGCACGGGCAGGTTGATCGCGCCGGGGATGTGATCTTCGGCGTATTCTGACGGGCTGCGCACGTCGATCAGCGTGTCGACATCCAGCGTGTCGAGTTGGGACAGGGATTGGAGGGATATCATGCGTTGTATTTAAGCGCTTTGACCGGCTAGGAAAACCGGCTTTGCGACAACGACATCCCGCCCCGGACCTGATCCGGGGCCTCGTGTTACGGCTCTGGGAGGCCCCGGATCAAGTCCGGGGCGGGTGTTACTTTGGTGTCACGCCGGGCTGCAATAGTTGGAGGTCAGAAGATGCGTGCCCTCCGAGGTGGCCCAGCCGACGGTGCTGCCTTGACGGAGATACGCGGTGTCACCGGCGGCGAATGTCTCCTGCCCGTCATCCGTGGTGATCTTGAGCGTGCCGCTGAGGACCTGGATCAGTTGGTGCGTCGTGATGGGCCGCGCGGGGATGACGGCTTCGGCATGGGTGGATTGGGACACCCGAAGCGTGCCCGCGGCATTGACGAACTCAACCCTTTCTGTGGTCACGGTGCCCTCCCCCATTGCGGCGCCCGACAGGTTCGGCACGGTGATGCGGGTGAGCGAGGGGTTGGACCCGGCCTCTGGCACCGGACCATCGAGGATCATGAAGAACTTGCGGATATAGCCGGGCTGGTCCCATTGGCATTCGAGCCCTTTGGGAATGACAAAAGCGTCGCCTGCTTTGAGATGGATCTCCTCCCCACCCGGCAGGCGCATGATCAGCGTACCTTCGAGCAGGTACATGAATTCATCAACGCTATACTTGCCCATCGGGTCGACGAAAGCGGTGCAATCCCACACGCCGGTGACATACCCCTCCTCTTCGATTTCATGATAGCTGTGACCGTGTTGGACGGGCGTGCCGGAGATCAGCTCAGACGGGTCCATCTCCTCCCAGCGCTCTAGACCTTGGCCGGGCGGGCCTTCACGGTGAAAACGGGTAAGCGGCTTGGTCATGGCGTGCCTTTCTTGAGAAATGAAACCTCATCCTGCCAGCAGGTGAAAATCTGATTGGCGGTGCGGGCATACATGGCGGCATGTTCGCCCGTGACCGCGCGCATCCGCGCCTCGATATGGGCATAGGCGGCATCCATATGCGCGCGATCCCGGAAGGTGAGGATGGTGAAAAACTGGTGGGCGCGCTCGTCATCGGTGTCCATGGGCGTGTCTGAGACGCGGCGGCCCATGGGGTGGGCATCGATGATGAGTCCGCGTCATAGAGCTCTTGCACGAAAGTGGCGTAGGCCTCTGTGAAGCTCTGTTCCGCCACGCCGGGGCGAAGATCGAACGCAGACAGCAGGTGGATCTGGCCCGTGCTGTCTGCGGTCATTCGGCGGCTCCCGGAAGAGGGACGATCTGGCCGGGGTTGCGCCAGTTGGGCGACAGCTCTGATAGCTCACGATCAAAGGGGACGCCTTGGACCTCCGGCTCCCCCATTTCGCGGGCGGCGCGGTGGCCGCTATAGATCGCCGCGGCGATGGTGCCGGGGCCGAGCGCATCGCCGATGCAGGTCACGTTGGTCAGACCGGATTGGATCAGGGCATGGTAGAGCGCATCATCGGGGCGGCGCATCGTGACAAGAACGCTCGTCACGCCTTTCAGATGCGTCTCGCTCCCGGTGTAGACGCAGTCCAGAACGGCGTCAGCGGCGCCCAACGCCTTGATGTTATGACTGAGGTGCAGGTGAACCCCGGCCTGCATCAGTTTGGACTGAATGAAATGCTGTTCCAGCGTGTTGTGCGTCCAGGCTGAGACCTCCGCCGCGGGGGTGACCAGATGCACCTCGCACCCGGCATTGCGCAGCTTTTCGGCGATGGCCCCGCCCATGTAGTAATGATCATCGTCAAACACGATCACAGGGCCTTCCGGCTGAGCGCCGGCCATCACGTCCTCAACCGAGAGCAGGGCCGCCCCGTCATGGATGGTGACGCCTGTGGGGTTTTGTCGACCAACGCCATCCATGGACCACGTGGCACCTGTGGCCACCAAAACCTGATCTGCACCAAATTCCTGCACGCCGGCCGCGTCGAGATCGCTGTTGAGGTATAGATCGACATTGGCCATCTGGCTGATCTGATAGATCCGGTAATCCACCGCCCTGCCCCACTCATTCAGCCCCGGCAAGCGGCGTTCCAGCGTCAGCCGCCCGCCGGCCTCACTGCGCCGGTCGGCCAGGGTCACGTGGTGCCCGCGTTGGCCCAAAGCGCGTGCCGCCTCAAGACCGGCAGGGCCTGCGCCGATAATTAGCACGCTGTCCTGGGTCCGCGCAGGCGCGATGCGTTCGGGGTGCCAGCCGCGGCGCCATTCCTCGCCCATGGTGGGGTTTTGGGTGCAACGGATCGGCACATGGGTTTCATCACCGGACACGCAGATATTGCAGCCGATACATTCGCGAATGTCCTCAATGCGGCCTTCCTCAATCTTTTTGGGCAAGAACGGATCGGCGATGGAGGGGCGCGCGGCCCCGATGAAATCTAGCTTGCCAGAGGTGATCAGCGACACCATCGCATCAGGCGAGGTATAGCGCCCCACACCGACCACGGGCTTGGTCGTGACCTGTTTGACGAAGGCGACATAGTCATCCTGAAACCCCGATTGTTTGAAGCGCGACGTGGCGCTGTCATGCTCCCAGCCAGAAATATTCACGTCCCACAGGTCCGGCTCTTCGGCCATCATCTCAATAAAGTCGCGCCCCTCGCCATCACAGGTGAAGCCGGTGTCGCCCATCAACTCATCCACGGCAAAGCGCACGGCGACCGCGCAGGTATCGCCCACCGCATCCTTGGTATCTTGCAGCACCTCACGAAAGAGACGCGCCCGGTTTTCCAGGGAGCCGCCATACTCATCCGTACGGTGATTGCGATAGGGCGACAGGAAATGCGACAGGGTCGACAGCTGATGCGCGACATAAACATAGATGAGGTCATAGCCCGCCCGCTTGGCCCGAAGAGCAGCGTCACGGTGCCATTTGCGCAAGGCCTTGATGTCGGATTTGTCCATCGCGCGGGCCTGCAACGGGTCATTCGTGGCCACCGGATGGTGCGAGGGCGCCAGCGGAATATCCCGGCTGAACCGGCTTGCCGTCATCAGCCCGCCATAGTTCAATTCCGCGCCGGCGAGGCTGCCAAATTCGTGGATGCCCTCGCAAGTGCGGGCGTGGTAAGGCACATCACGCTCATCCCAAAGCCTGCCACCCGCCCAGGGGGAATGCTCCGCGGAGGGATGAATTTCAATCTCTTCCGTGCAGACAACCGCCCAGCCACCTTCGGCCTTGGTGCGGCGCATCTCTGCAAGCGATGACGGATAGGTGCGGCCCATGCCATTGCAATGGGGCACTTGGTAGAAGCGGTTGCGTGCTGTGACCGGGCCAATTTTGACCGGCTCAAAGAGGATGTCGTAGCGTGGATCCCTCATCATCGTCCCTCTGGGTGTGCGTCTGCCTTGCGGGTTTTGTCCACGATAGGGCGGATGCTTGCAGTGGTCCATTGAATAATCATTCAGTGGCTCTGTCAGGGGTGACGCCGCGCGCTTTTCCCGCGATAGTGCCGAAAAAGGGAGCGGTGCCATGGATTTTACCAGAGCCGGCATTTCAGATCGGGCGTTGGAGATCGCCGACCGGGTGGAGGCCTTCGTGCGCGACGTGGTCGTGCCCTATGAAGGCGATGCGCGGGTGGGGTTTCATGGGCCCTCTGACGCCATGGCGCTGGAGCTTAAGGCGCGGGCGCGCGAGGCCGGTGTGCTGAGCCCGCATATCCTGGAAGATGGCACGCACCTGACACAACGCGAGACGGCTGCGGTTTTGATGCGATCGGGCCTGTCGATCCTGGGGCCGCTGGCCTGCAACACGGCCGCCCCGGATGAGGGCAACATGCTGCTCATCGGCAAAGTGGGCTCGCCCGAGATGAAAGCGCGATTTCTAGAGCCGCTGATCCGGGGCGAAAAGCGATCGGCGTTTTTCATGACCGAGCCTGCGGCCGAGGGCGGTGCGGGGTCCGATCCCACAATGTTGCAAACCACCTGCGTGCCCGATGGCAATCACTGGGTGATCAATGGGCGCAAGGCGTTCATCACCGGTGCGGATGGGGCGGGTGTGGGCATTGTCATGGCCAAGTCCGAGGAGGGCGCCTGCATGTTTCTGGTGGACCTGCCGCACCCGTCGATCCGCATTGAGCGGGTGCTTGACACAATTGATAACGGGATGCCGGGCGGGCATTCGGTGATTGCGATTGAGGATCTGCGCCTGCCGGCGGATCAGATGCTTGGGGCCTCGGGCGAGGGCTTTAAGTATGCGCAGGTGCGGCTGGCGCCCGCGCGGCTCTCACACTGTATGCGGTGGCTCGGGGCCTGCGTGCGGGCTCAGGAGATTGCCACCGACTACACCAATCGGCGGCACGCGTTCGGCAAACGGCTGATTGAGCATGAAGGCGTGGGGTTCATGCTGGCCGAGAACCTCATTGAGCTGCGCGCGGCCGAACAAATGACCTATTGGTGCGCGGATGTGCTCGACAGGGCCGCGCGCGGCACGACCGAAAGTTCAATGACCAAGGTGCATGTGTCCGAGGCGCTGATGCGCGTGGCAGACCGCTGCGTGCAATGTCTGGGCGGCACGGGTGTTACGCAGGACACGATGGTGGAACAGGTGTTTCGCGAATTGCGCGCGTTTCGGATTTATGATGGGCCGACCGAGGTGCACAAATGGAGCCTCGCTGGCAAGATCAAGCGCGATTGGGAGCGGCGGCAGTAGATTTCGTGCGCTCCGCGCGGAGGTATTTTTGACAAGAAAGAAGCCTACTCCACGGGCCGGCTTCTTTCTTGGTCAAATACTTCGGGGGGTCGCCAGTGTTGCGCCATTGATCCGAGCGACAATGGCGACGGGGCTGGCCCCCCGTCGCGTTTGATGCATCAGCGCAGGTTTAAACCCGTCAAAATGCCTGGAATTTTCTTCTTAAGCCCAAAGAACCCCGCCTTCGCATGAGGCCAGGTGAGCGTATCATAGAGGCGGCGGGTTTGTGTGAGGTTGAGGCCGGCCGCATCCAGATCGGGTTTGGCGCGGTGCAAAGCCTCGGACACCGGACCCACTGGCGCGTAAGGTGTCACGATCTGCGTGACGCCTGCGTGGGTTGCGGCGTCAATCAAAGCAGTTGCCCAGTCGCCCTGCCCCATCTCTGCTGTGACACGATAAGCCTGTCCTATCCGGTCTAGCGCGTCTTGCAGTGCACCGGACGCGAAGGCTTGCGCGATATCCCCGATTTCGTGAGGCGAGCGGGCATCGGTGGCTGGTAGCGCCAGGATGGCGGCAGGGGGGCGTGGGAGGAATTGGTCTGGCGCGGTATCCTCCTCAGTGATCAGGAGGAGATAAGGGTCGGACGGCAAAGCCTCTTCCAAGGGCAGTGGCAGGCGGGGGTGGTCATCCTCTTCCCAAAGCGCTTCGGTTTGATTGGACACTTGATGCAGCGGGTTGAAGCGACCGGCGGTGTATTTGTGGATATTGGCCGCGCGCGCGGCATAGGTTTTGCCTTTGGTATGCAGCCCCGCGACCCAACGCCAGCTGCAGGTGTTCGACGCGGGATCGCCATCCAGCAGGTGTCGCAAAAAGAAATCCGCGCCCACTTCCCACGGCAGGCGCAAGGTGAAAATCCAGATGGAGGCAAACCACATGCGCGCGTGATTGTGCAGATAGCCCGTCTCCACCAGCTCATGCGCCCAGGCGTCAAACGGCGCGATACCCGTCTCCCCCGCCATGGCCGCGTTGAGATCGGCGCGCAGGCCGTTGTCCCGCTCTGCATCCTCCAGCGCCACGTCGAGACCCGCGCGATAGGCGGTCCACACCGACGGGCGCTGTTCCAGCCAGCCTTTGAAATAGCCGCGCCAGAACACCTCTTGGATGAACTTTTCCGCCGAGGACGGATTGTGACGGGTCAGCACCGCGCGCAGCACCTCCTCTTCGGAGATCAGGCGGTGGCGTATCCAGGGTGACAGGCAGGAGACATTGCTGCGTTTATCCGGGCCGAAATCGTAGTTGCGCTGCGACGTGTAGGTGCGGGCGGTGCGGGGCACAAAGGCCTCAAGCCGGGCCAGTCCGGCCGCGCGGGTTGGGGTGAATTCCATGGCCTCATTCTGAGGTTCAAATCCGGGCAGTGGCAGTGTTTCGTTCATGGTTTCGTTCATGGTTTTGTTCATAGGCGCGCTGTCTCTATCGTGTTGATTTGTCAGACCAACAGATAGGTTGATTTTCCCGCCTGTCGCGCGCCTTTGACGCTTTTCAGCCCGGGATTTCACAATAGGTTGGCGTCATGAGGAGGCGCGATGCTGCTTGAGGTGAAAAACCTGACGAAATCCTACGCGGGGCCCGATGGCACCGTGCCGGTCTTGCGCGGCGTAGATTTGACACTGGAGGCTGGTGAGACGCTGGCCCTGACGGGCGAGAGCGGCTCGGGCAAGAGCACGCTTTTGCATCTTGTGGGCGGGTTGGATTATGCGGATACAGGCGAGATATGGATGAACGGGCGCGATGTGGCGCGGCTGGATGATGCTGGCCGAGCGGAGCTGCGACGCACGAAAGTGGGCGTGATTTTTCAGCAGTTCAATCTGATCCCATCCATGACAGTCGCCGCAAATATCGCGTTTCATGCGCGATTGTCAGATCAAAATGATGCAGCGCGAGAGGCTGATTTGGCGCATGGCTTAGGTCTGTCAGAACAGCTTCACAAATACCCCGAGCAATTGTCGGGTGGGCAGCAGCAGCGGGTGGCGATTGCGCGCACTTTGGCGGCCCGGCCTGCGCTTATTTTAGCTGATGAGCCCACGGGCAACCTCGATGAAGGCACCGCAGCCGAGGTGATTGATCAAATGCTTGCATTGGTCGCAGAGGCGGGATCGGCGCTGATGATGGTAACCCATTCCATGGCTTTGGCCGCGCGCATGGGCCGACAATTGCACCTAAGCCAGGGGCAATTGACATGAACGCCGCTGGGCTCTCTGCACTGTGGTCCCATTGGTGGCGCAATAAGCTGCAATTGGCCACGCTTCTGGCGGGGCTGGCTTTGGCCACGGCGCTTTGGTCTGGCGTGCAGGCGATCAACTCAGAGGCGCGCGCAAGCTATGATGCCGCCGCGGCTGTTCTGGGCGAAGGGCGGTTTGATCAGCTGGTGCCTGCGAGCGGGGATGCGATTGCGCTGGAGACGTATGTGGCGCTCAGGCGCGCAGGCTGGCAGGTGTCGCCTGTGGTGGAAGGTGAGATCGGCGTGGGTGGCACGCGGGCACGGATTGTGGGGGTGGACCCGCTGACCGCGCCGGGCGGATCGGGCACATCCGTGTTGACCGCCCCGCCCGAGCCGCAGGATTTTCTGGGGGATGGCGTGATATTCGCGCACCCATCCGTGGCCGAGGCGCTGACCGCGCGGGTGACCCAGCAGGTCATCACCGATCCCGGTGTGGCACCCGACACGGCGCTGATGGATATTGGCGTGGCCGGGCAGATTTTAGACCGGTCTTCGCTATCGCGGTTGATTGTATGGCCAGAGCAACCTTTGGGGCGCGGGACTTTATCTGAGATTGCCCCGGAACTGGTGCGTCAAGGCGCGCAGGAGGGGGCCGAGGTCGGGCGGCTGACAGACAGTTTTCATCTCAATCTCACGGCCTTTGGTCTGCTGAGCTTTGTGGTGGGGCTCTTTATCGTGCATGGGACCATCGGGCTCGCTTTTGAACAGCGGCGCGGGATGGTGCGCACATTGCGGGCACTTGGCGTGCCGCTCAACCGGTTGATTGCATTGATCGCATTGGAAATGGCTGGATTTGCGATTGTGGCAGGCGGGATCGGGGTTTTGATGGGATATGTGATCGCGGCTGCGCTGCTGCCGGACGTGGCAGCGACACTGGAGGGGCTGTATGGCGCGCAGATATCGGGCGCGTTGCAGCTGAGGCCCGATTGGTGGTTGACGGGGCTGGGCATTGCGTTTGCAGGCACGCTCATTGCGGCCTCTGGCGCGCTGTGGCGCATTGCAAAGATGCCCTTGCTGGCAAGCGCCGGTGCGCGGGCCTGGTCGGTGGCATCTGGGCGCACGAGGAACCTTTTGGGCCTGAGCGCGGTGGTGTTTTTGGCAACGGCGGCGGTTTTAATCGCGGCGGGTCAGGGTTTGCTTGTGGCGTTTGCCGGGCTTGGGGCGTTGCTTTTTGGGGCCGCGCTGGCCCTGCCTGCGTTGTTGGACCGCGCTTTGGCCATTGCGGAAAGGGTGGCCAAAGGGGTTCGGGCGCAATGGTTCTGGTCTGACACGCGCCAACAGGTGCCGGGGTTGAGCCTCGCGCTGATGGCGCTGTTGCTGGCGGCGGCGGCCAATATTGGCGTGTCGACCATGGTGTCGAGTTTCCGGCTGACCTTTGTTGACTTCCTTGATCAACGCTTGGCGTCTGACCTTTATATCCAGGCGGAGGATGCCGAACAGGCCGCGCGCGTTGAGGGCTTTTTGGAGCCGCGAACGTCGGAAATCATGCCGCTTTTGTTCGTAGATACGCGGCTGGCTGCCGGCTCAGCGGAACTTTACGGCGTGCGCGTTGGAGCGACTTACCGGGAAAACTGGGGGTTTTTGGCATCGACTGATGCAGCGTGGGAGCAGGTGGCCGCGGGCGACGCGGTGGTGATCAACGAACAGATGGCACGGCGCGCGGGGCTTTGGGTGAACGATGAGCTGACCATTGCACCTGAGGTGCACTTGCCCATTGCGGGCGTGTTTGGCGACTATGGCAATCCTATCGGGCAGGCGGTGATCAGCGAGGCGCTGTTTTTGAAGCTCTACCCCGACATACGGCCGACGCGCTTCGGCATTCGCGTGGCCGATAAAGATGCGGCGCGCGGCGCGCTGCGGGATTTTGGTCTCAACGAGCCGCAAATCATTGACCAACAGGTGATCAAGGATTTCTCGATCGGGGTGTTTGAGCGAACATTCACCGTGACCGCCGCGCTCAATATTTTGACGCTCTCGGTGGCGGGGTTTGCCATTCTGACCTCGCTTCTGACGCTGGCCGCCATTCGTGTGCCGCAGCTTGCGCCCGCCTGGGCGATGGGGCTTACGCGGGCGGATCTGGGCAAGTTGGAGTTGTTGCGCGCTGTCATTCTGGCGGCGTTGACGATGGTGTTGGCCATCCCGCTGGGGCTGGTGCTGGCCTGGGTGTTGTTGGCGGTGGTGAATGTGGAGGCCTTTGGCTGGCGGCTGCCGATGTTTGTCTTTCCGCTGGATTATGCAACGCTCGCAGGGTTGGGCGTTTTGGCGGCAGCGTTGGCCGCGCTTTGGCCGGCACGGCGCTTGGCACGCACACCGCCTGCGGACCTGCTCAAGGTGTTTTCCAATGAGCGTTAAGGTTTTCATTTTAGCGCTCCTGCTGCCCGTGGCGGCCCTTGCGCAAGGGTTTGCCGGGTTGGGGACGGATGCCGATGGGTTCACTGTGCCGGAGCGCGGGTTCGAGTTTCAATTTCCCCGCGATCACGGCGCGCATCCAGATTTTCGCATTGAGTGGTGGTATTTGACCGCCAATCTGGAGGCCGAAGACGGCACGCCCTACGGGCTACAATGGACGCTGTTTCGCTCCGCCTTGGCCCCGGAAGAGGCGGAGGGGTGGGAGAGCCCGCAGATCTGGTTTGCCCATGCAGCGGTCACCACGCCTGAGGCGCATCACGTGGCCGAGCGGATTGCACGCGGCGGGATTGGGCAGGCGGGCGTGACGGCTGCGCCCTTTGACGCGTGGATTGACGATTGGCAGATGGCGGGACCGAATTTTGAGGATATGCAGCTGACGGCGACGGGCACAGATTTTGCCTATGACATGGCGCTTTTGGCGCAAGGCCCGCTGATTTTTCAGGGCGATGAGGGGTTCTCCGTCAAATCCGAACAAGGCCAGGCAAGTTACTATTATTCACAGCCCTTTTTTGCCATCAAAGGCACGTTGACTTTGCCCGAGGGGGAGGTCGCTGTGACCGGGGAGGCTTGGCTGGATCGGGAGTGGTCTTCGCAGCCTTTGGCAGACAATCAGACCGGATGGGATTGGTTTTCGCTGAGTTTTGACGATGGCACAAAGATGATGGGCTTTCGCCTGCGCCAAACCGATGGGGCGCATTTCACGGCCGGCACATGGATCACGCCCGAGGGCCAGACAACACCGTTTGAAAACGGCGTCTTTAAAGCCGAGCCCCTGAAGGTGAGCGATGTAGACGGGCGCGCGATCCCCACGCAGTGGCGCGTAACAGTGCCGCAGAAAGGTGTCGACGTCACCGTGAACGCGCTAAATCCCAATGCGTGGATGGATGTGAATGTGCCCTATTGGGAAGGGCCGGTGACGGTGACCGGCAGCCATCAGGGTCAAGGTTATTTGGAGATGACAGGCTATGAGTGAGACAAACAAAGATCTGACCGTCTATTTTGACGGCGCCTGCCCGCTCTGCCAGATGGAGATCAGCCACTACAAGGCACAAGAGGGCGCCGAGAAGATTGATTTTGTGGATGCGTCCTCTCACCCGTTGCCTGAGGATTTGGATCGCGATACCGCTATGGCCCGGTTTCACGTGCGGCGCGCGGATGGCACGCTTGTCTCTGGCGCGGCGGGCTTTGCGGAAGTTTGGAAGGGCCTGCCAAAGTGGCGTTGGGCGTCACGGTTGGCCGCAATACCGGGCATGCTTTGGCTGATGGAGGGGATGTACCGCGCATTTTTGCCGGTCCGACCTTATTTGTCCCGCGCGTTTGGCCGGTGGAAGGCGGGCCGAGAGATCGAAGAGCGCTGAGCGGCGCGGTTTCGTCTTGTATATCTTTTAATGGTGAAACGGATGAAGCGAGCCTTGATCAAGGCTCGCTTCCAAAAAAGTGTCAGGCGAGTTCGACTGATCCTGCGGATTTGCGTCCGTCGCGGCCTTCTTCCAGCTCATAGGTGACGGCCTGTCCGTCATCCAGGCGCTGGATGCCCGCTTTTTGCAGAGCGGAGATGTGCACGAACACATCGTTTCCGCCTTCTTCGGGTGCGATGAAACCGAACCCTTTGTCAGTGTTAAACCATTTCACGGTGCCTTTGGCCATCCGCGTGTCTCCTTTTGGTTGTGCCATCCGCAACATGCGATAGCTCGGCTCAGTGTCGTCGTAGGATCAACTGAGGCCGGAAGGAAACAGTGGGTCGTCGGAAGATGCTTTGCACCTGCCGCATACCGCAAATTGCAGGAGATTGCCAGAGCCTCAACCCGTGGTGCGGCGCGATACCGCCTCTTTCTTTCGCAAGCCCCTTCTGGTTACGTGGGGTGGGATCTGATGTCGGAGCGAGAGGATGAAAGACAGTGAAATGCGCCATGGCGGGGCGCTTTTGGTGGACTGCTTGGCCGCGCAAGGGGTGGAGCGCGTATTTTGCATTCCGGGAGAGAGTTTTCTGGCCGCGCTAGATGGGCTTTATGGGTCCGGGATTGATGTTGTGGTGGCGCGGCAGGAATCCGGCGCAGCGATGATGGCCGAGGCCGCAGGCAAGCTGACCGGAAGACCCGGCGTGGCCTTTGTCACGCGCGGACCCGGTGCCACCAATGCCAGCGCAGGCGTACATATCGCGATGCAAGATAGCACGGCAATGGTGCTTTTTGTGGGCCAAGTGGCCAGTGATCAGCGCGATCGCGAAGCATTTCAGGAGGTGGATTACCGGGCGATGTTTGGCCCGCTGGCCAAGTGGGTGGCCGAGATCGACCGCGCCGACCGGATCCCGGAATATATCAGCCACGCGTTTCACATCGCGCAATCCGGGCGACCCGGCCCTGTGGTTTTGGCGCTGCCTGAGGACATGCTGTCAGGGCCGGCGGAGGGCTCGGCGGTTGCGGCCGCCTCGCGCGCCTCAGGATTGGCAGCGGAGGCGGATGTTACGGCCGTGTTGGAGCGGGTGTCACAGGCCGAGCGCCCCTTCGTGATGGTCGGCGGCGGAGGTTGGTCGGCAGAGGCCGCAGACGCCTTGGGCCGATTTGCAACTGCTATGGGCGTGCCTGTTGGTGCCTCCTTTCGCTGTCAGGATTATCTGAGCAATGATCACCCCTGTTATGCCGGCGATGTGGGGATCGGGATCAATCCGGCGCTGGCGGAGCGTGTTCGAACGTCAGATTGCCTGCTTGTTCTGGGCGCGCGCTTGGGGGAGATGACGACCTCGGGCTACACGCTGATTACGCCGCCTGAACCCAAGCAACCGCTTATTCACGTGTATCCGGATGCCGATGAGTTGGGGCGGGTCTATCGCCCGGACCTTGGCATCTGCGCCGGGCCGGGCGCGTTTGTGCAGCAATTGGCGGATGCCGCGCCACCCAGGAATGGTGGGGCCTGGCTCCGAGAGGCGCGGGCGGAGTATGAGGCCTGGCAGGTGCCGCGCAAAACGCCCGGGGATTTGCGGATGGAGCATGTTGTAGGCCATTTGGCCGCTACGCTACCGCGGGACGCAATTGTGACCAATGGGGCGGGGAATTATTCCGCCTGGCTGCATCGCTACTACCGCTATCGCGGCTGGCGCACGCAATTGGCGCCCACGAGCGGCTCTATGGGCTACGGCCTGCCCGCCGCGGTTGCGGCCAAGCTGACCCACCCCGAGCGAGAGGTGATTTGTCTTGCGGGCGATGGCTGTTTTCAGATGACCTGTCAGGAGTTTGGCACAGCGTGCGAATTTGGGGCCAATGTGGTGGTGATCATCTGTGACAACGGGGTCTACGGCACGATCCGCATGCATCAGGAACGCGCCTATCCCGGACGGCACAGCGGCACCGGTCTGCGCAACCCCGATTTCGCGGCCTGGGCGGAAAGCTATGGGGCGTTTGGGCGCCGGGTTGAGCGGGATGAAGAGTTTGCCGATGCGTTGGCTGAAGCCCGGGCGGCAGCGGCGGCGGGGCGGCCAGCGATTTTGCACCTGATCACCGATCCGCGCGCTGCCACACCGCGCAGTGAGGTCAGGTGAATTGAAATTCGCCCGCGCGCTCGGTTTGTAGATAAGTTTCAAAGAAATCAGTAAATGACGCAACCAAGGGCGGAAACTGTTCATAAGGCGGATAGAAAAGTGTGAGCCACAAGGGTTCAGCTTGCCAATCCGTGAGCAGCTTGACCACCTCACCAGACGCCAACCCCTCGGTCACCAGGAAGTCGGGCAACAGTGTCATCCCCTGCCCTTGCGCGGCCAACCCGTAGAGAAGATCGCCGTTATTGGCCGTGACGTGATCGCCTGCGCGGATCTTGCGCATAAGGCCGCCTTTGGTGAAGATCCAACTTTCCGGCGTCTGATCACTTGAGTAAGACAGGCAATGTTGTGGTGTGAGATCTTCAGGGCTGATGGGCGTTCCGATCCGCGTAAGAAGCGATGGCGCGGCAACCACGTGTCGCGGCACCACGCAAATTTTGCGCCAGATGGTCGAGACATCCTCCGGCGGGCGTGAAATGCGGATCGAAAGATCGTAGGGGTCTTCAATGATGTCAATTAACCGATCCGAAAGATCAATACTGACGCTGACCTTTGGGTAGGCGGCCTGAAAAGCCTCGAGCAAGCCGGGCAGTAACCGAACGCCCATCGACAGCGGCGCGTTAAGGCGCAGATGGCCGCGATCTGGGCGGCTTTCACGGGTGATGATGTCAGTGGTGGCATCCAACTCTTCGATCAGCGGGCCGTAGCGCGCGGCAACCGTCGCGCCCATCGCGGTCAGGCTGACCTTGCGCGTGGTGCGCAAGAGCAGTTGCTGGCCCAGATCTTCCTCCAGCTTGGCGATGGTGCGCGTGACAGTCGACGGTGTGAGATGAAACCGTCTTGCCGCGCCAATGAAGCTTTGCTGGCGGGCCACTTCGAGAAAAAGACGGATGGGGCGGATATCTTCCATGCTGCGGTGGTGTCAGAGCGACAAGGAAAAATCAAAGATTATTGTTCTTGGTGGCAAGAGATTTCAGGCCTCCGGCGGGGATATTTTTGAAAAGAAAGAAGCGATCTTTGCTCGAATTTAACGCTTGGGATTTCATGACCAAAAATCCGAATTTATGCAACAAAGGTGCGTTTTTATTGGAAAAAGCGTTTGGTCAGATCACTATTTCGACGCTAGAGCCAAGCTTTTGACGTTGGTCATTCGGCCAGCAGGCGCCGGGTGTTGTCGCGCACCATTGCTTCAATATCAATCTGCAAATCCATGGCTGTTATCTTTTCATCGATGAGCAGAAAAGACAGACCATGCACCATTGTCCAAAGCGCAAAGGCACGATCGAGCACATGTTCGTCTATCATTGACTTGCCGTAATGCGCGGCGACTTGCGTGAGCAGGATGCCGTAATTTTGTTTGCCCCGCTCGATCATCTCAGCCTCTTTTTCATGCTCACGCGCGATGCCAAAGGAGAGCCGAAACACGCCCGGCTCAGTGGTGGCAAACTTGATATAGGCCATGCCGAGATGGTGGATTGCCTCCATCGAACCAGGAGTTTTGCCCGCCACGGCATCGGTCATCAGCGCGTGAAACCGCTCCATCCCGTCAGAGCAGACCGCCACAAGCATTTCGTCACGATCGCCAAAATGCCGATAGGGTGCCGCGGTGGACACACCCGCCGCGCGGCAGGCATCCGAGACCGAGAACCGATCTGGCCCTTTTTCTTCAACCAGTTGGCGCGTGGCCTCAACCAGCCCGGCGCGGAGATCCCCGTGATGATAATTTGCCCGTTTCGCCGTCATTTTCATGCGCCTTTAACGCCGCTCCACCAAAAAAAGGCAGAAATTTCTTGCCAAAGTTAGAGACTCTAACATATGTAAGAGCATCTAACATTCAACAGGTGCTATCATGTCAGACGACAACAATACACCCTCCTTGCTGCGGCGAACACTGAAAATCACCGGGACGTTCCTCTCCACATCCATGACGGCGGCTTTGGCGATTGGCCTGGTTGTGATCGGCTCCAGCTTTATTGCGGATCGCGCAGAAAGTGTGGGCTTGCCCGATGTGGCACCACCCGTGGCTGTGCGCACGCAAACCCTGACGTTGGAACCGGGCTATCGCGTGGTGCGCGGTTTTGTGGGGCAGTTGGAAGCCGCACAGCAAGCCGACCTGGCGTTTGAGGCGGGCGGCACGTTGGCCGAAATTTTCGTCGAAGAAGGCGACCGAGTGGCCAAGGGCGCGGTTTTGGCACGCACGGACACGCGCGCATTGAACGCAGATCGCGATGCGTTGACGGCGGCGCGGGCGGCATTGGAGGCGCAACTGGAGTTGGCGCAACTCACACTCAACCGCCAGGAAGCATTGGAAAAACAAGGGTTTGCCGCAACGCAACGATTTGACGAGGCGCGGATCTCAGTGATGGAGCTGGCCGCGCGCATGGATCAGACCGACGCGCAGATCGCGCGCGTTGAGGTCAGTCTCGACAAATCAGAGTTGCGCGCGCCTTTTGCTGGTCGGATCGGCGCGCGGATGGCAGATCTGGGTCAGACAGTGGGGGTGGGCACCCCTGTGCTGAGCCTGCTGGAAGAGGCCGCACCGCGCCTGCGCGTTGGTTTGCCCGCGGACACAGCCCTGAGCTTGAGTGACACCCATGACGCCCATGACGCCGAGGCCATCTTTGGTCAGATGCGTTTTCCCGCGCGCCTTGTCTATTTGCGCCCTGATCTGGACCCGCGCACGCGGACGCGCAGCGCCGTGTTTGAACTGGAGCTGGCGCAGGGTGAACCGGGGCCTGCCTTTGGCCAGTCTGGACAAATTCGCCTGACGCAAGAGATCGAGGACGCGGGCGCTTGGGTGCCGCTGACGGCGCTGCGGGAAGGGGTAAACGGCAGTTGGACCGTCTTGAGCGTGAACGCCGAAAACCGCGCAGCCTTGGAAGCGGTGGAGCTGTTGCACAGCGATGAAACACGCGCCTTTGTTCGCGGCAGTTTTGCCGATGGCACCGCGTTGATCGCGGCCGGCCCGCATCGGGTCGTGCCTGGACAATCGGTCGACGTGTTGGAGTAGAACCATGGAAACGCTTACCTTCCGGTCGCCGCGTTTGGTTGCGCTGATGCTGTTGGTGCTGATCGCGGGCGGCGTGTCATCGCTGCTGTCGATCGGGCGGCAAGAGGATCCGACGATCACCAATCTTTTCGCCACGGTCACGACGGTGTTCCCTGGCGCGGATCCAGGCCGAGTGGAGGCGCTGGTGTCAACCGTGATTGAAGAAGAGCTGAAGGAGATCCCGGAGGTCGATGTGATTGAAAGCACCTCGGCCACGGGGATCTCGGTTGTATCCATCGAGCTTTTGGAGACGCTGGAAGGCGACCGGATTGAGCAGGTCTGGTCCGAGACGCGCGACGCGCTGGATGATGCGCGACAGGCCTTCCCCGCAGGTGTCCTGGCGCCGGAGTTTAATTCAGACAATGCCGGGGCTTATGCCGCGATTGTGGCGCTGCGTGTGGAGCGCGATACGTTTCCGCTGACACTCGTCGGGCGATATTCAGACGATCTGGCGGATCGTCTTCGGGCTGTACCCGGCACCAAACTGGTTGAGGAATTTGGCGCACCGGACGAAGAGGTTTTGGTGACGCTGGATCCGGTTCGCGCGGCGGGGCTGGGAATGACGGCCGATCAGGTCTCAGCGGCAATCCGGGCGGCGGATGCCAAGGTGCAGGCGGGGCGGTTGCGCGGCTCTGGCACAGACATCGTATTGACGCTTGAGGGCGAAATCACAGCGCTGGATCGCCTGCGCGAAGTTGTCCTGCGCGAGGATGCGACAGGGCGGGTGACGCTTTTGGGTGATGTGGCCGAGATCAGCCGAGGCGTGGCCCAACCGCAGACCGAGATGGCCCTGTCAGATGGGCGCGCGGCGATTTTGGTGGCCGCGCGCATCAATGATGGGTTGCAGGTGGATGCCTGGATGGCGATGGCGCGCGATGAGTTGGCCGCGTTTCAATCAAGTCTGCCGGCAGGGCTTTCGGCGGAGTTGGTGTTTGATCAATCGGGATACACCGCCGAGCGGTTGGCGGAGGTGGGCCTGAATATGGCAATCGGCGTGGGGCTGGTCGTGGCGGTGCTGCTGCTGACCTTGGGCGTGCGATCGGCGATGATTGTGGCGCTGGTGCTGCCGGTGGTGTCGCTGGCCACGCTGATGACGATGAATGTGATGGGGCTGCCGATCCATCAGATGTCGGTCACCGGGCTCATTGTGGCGCTTGGCCTCCTGGTGGATGCGGCGATTGTGATGACGGATGAGGTGGGCAAACGGCTCGTCACTGGCGCGTCTCGCATGAACGCGGTGGGCGGCGCGGTGAAACGCCTTTTTGCGCCACTTCTGGCCTCAACAGTGACGACGGCGCTTTCCTTCACGCCGATGATCCTGTTGCCCGGCCCCGCAGGCGATTTTGTCGGCGCGATTGCCATTGCGGTGGTGACGATGCTGATCTGGTCCTTTCTGATCGCGGTCACGGTGACGCCCGCCATCGCCGGGTGGAGCTTGCGCGCAGGCGTGCCGGGCGGTCTCCAGATTGCGCCGCTGTCGCGCCTCTTCCGGTGGACGCTAAGCTGGTCCGTGCATCATCCGGTAAAATCCATGGCCCTTGCGCTTGTGCTGCCGGTTTTGGGATTTGCCTCCATGCCCACTTTGGTGGCGCAGTTTTTCCCCGGGGTGGAGCGCGATCAATTTCACATTGAGGTCGAAATGCCTGCAGGCACCGCGATTGCGGCGACCCATGCGCTGACCCGTGATATAGATGCGCAGCTGCGGGACGAGGCCGAGATTGCCCAGGTGGATTGGGTCATCGGGCGATCGGCGCCTGCGTTTTATTATAACGTGATCGGCAATCGCGACCAGGAGCCGGGCTTTGCCCACGCGCTGATCACTACGGCCTCACCGGAGGCGACGGATCGGTTGGTGCCAGAGTTGCAAAACAGCCTGTCGGCGGCCTATCCCGAGGCGCGCATTCTGGTGCGCGGGCTGGTGCAGGGACCGCCGGTGAATGCACCGGTGGAAATCCGGCTGGTGGGCCCGGATACCGCGACCTTGCGCATGCTGGGCGATGAAGCGCGGCGGATCATTGCGGATCAGGAATTGGTCACGGTGGCGCGCACGACGATCTCGGGCGGGGCACCTGAGGTGTCGCTCAAGGTAGATGAGGCCAAGGCGCGGTTGCTGGGCCTCGACCTGGGGCAGATTGCGCGCCAGTTGGATACCGCACTCGAAGGCGTGACCGGAGGCTCCTTGGTGGAAGGCACCGAGCAGCTGCCGGTGCGGGTCCGGCTGGGCGAAGGGATCCGCGGGGATCTGGGCGCCATTGCCGACCTGCCGATCATCCCGCCTTTTGCCGCGGGCGCGCCTGTCTCTGTCCCGTTGTCGGCGCTGGCGGAGGTCACGGTGAAACCCTCAGAAGGGGCGATCACGCGGCGCAATTCGGAGCGGGTGAACAACATTCAGGCTTTTATCGTGCACGGCGTTTTGCCGGAGCAGGCCTTGCGCGATGTGCGCGCGGGGTTGGAGGCTGAAGGGTTCACGCTGCCTGCGGGGTACCGGCTGGAATTTGGCGGGGACGCGGATGCGCGTTCCTCGACCATCGGCAACCTGCTGGCGCCGCTGGGCCTGATCATCACGCTGTCGGTGGCCACAGTGGTGATGACGCTCAACTCCTTCCGCTTGGCGGGGGTGACCTTTGTGGTGGCGGGGCTCTCGGCGGGCTTGTCGATCCTGGCCTTGGCGGTGTTTCAATATCCTTTTGGCATCACGGCGGTGATCGGGGTGATCGGGTCCATTGGCGTGTCGATCAACGCCGCGATCATCATCCTGTCGGGCATGCAGGAAAATGAGCCCGCCAAACTGGGCGACCGCGAGGCGATGGTCGATGTGATCATGGGATCGTCGCGCCATATCGTATCGACCACGGTGACCACGTTCGGAGGGTTCTTGCCGCTGATCCTGGCCGGGGGTGGGTTCTGGCCGCCCTTTGCGATGTCGGTTGCGGGTGGGGTTCTTTTGTCCACGGTGGTATCGTTTTATTTTACGCCCCCGGCCTTTGCCCTCGTGCGGCGGCGGGTGGAGAAGAGGGCCTGTTCCCTTCCTAGGGCAGATGTCGTGCCTCTTGCAGCGGAGTGAAGGGAGTGCCGGGCTAAACCCCGGCCTACGCCAGTTCTGCGTGCAGCCAGTCTTCTAAAGCTTGCGAGGCGGGTGTGACCGCGTGCGGCGCAGGTGGGGTGAAGAAGTAGCTTTCGACCAGACGCGGGGCATGATCGAAGGGGCGCGCAATCTCACCCTTTTGCAGCATGTCAGAGACGAGCGTGTCATGGGCCATGGTCAGGCCCGCCTCCCCCCGCGCGGCCATCATCGCCACCACATAAGTTGAGCTGAGATTGACCGGGCGGCCGGCATGCTGCGCACCGCCGCCGGATTTGAACCACGCATCCCACGTGCCGGTGATCCCCGCGCAATCAAAAAGCGGTGCTGTGCCAAGGTCGATCCCGCGGGCGGCATAGCTGGGCGCGCAGACCGGGAAATACCGCTCCTGCGTGATCTTGCGCGCCTCGGGCGACATATCCTCTGGTCGGCCAAAGCGGATGTCCATCCCCGCGCGGCCTGCGTTTTTATCGGGGTCCCAGATATGGGTGACGACGTTGAGCACCATCCAGGGGTGGCGAGCATAAAGCCTGTGCAAACGCGGGGCGAGCCAGAGCGCTGAAAACGCCATGGAGCAATTGAGCACCATGGTTTGGCCCCGATCCACCCCGGTGAACGCTTGCGTGCCCGTGGCAATGAGATCAAACGCCTCGCGCACCACGGGCAGGTAGTTGCTGCCCGCCTCGGTGAGGTCGAGCGCACGGGTACGGCGCACGAAAAGCTCTGTGCCGAGAAACGCCTCAAGGCTGCGCACATGTTGGCTGATCGCGGATTGGGTGAGGCTCAACTCTCCGGCGGCGCGGGTGAAAGAGAGGTGGCGGGCGGCGGCCTCAAACGCGCGCAGCCAGGTGAGCGGAGGAAGGTCAGAGGACATGGGATGCAATACCTACGCATTAACTTTGCTAATGCTATAGCCGCGAATCCTTTGTTTGTCAGGTCCCGCACGGGGTGGCATGCTGCGCCAAAGCCATTCAGACAACAGGTGAGCCATGCTGCAAACTGCCCCCAAACCGAACCTCACCCATTGGCAGGAGCGTGTCGATATGGCCGCCGCCTTCCGCTGGACGGTGAAGCTGAACTATCACGAGGCGGTGGCGAACCATTTCAGCCTCGCGGTGAATGAGGGTGGCACGCAGTTTTTGATGAACCCCAATCAGATGCATTTCAGCCGGATCCGCGCCTCTGATCTGTTGCTTTTGGACGCCAACGACCCTGACACGCTGGAGATGCCGGGCGCGCCGGATCCGTCGGCCTGGGGGCTGCATGGGTCGGTGCATCGCCGCTGCCCGCATCACCGGTGTTTGATGCATGTGCATTCTGTGTTTGCCACGGTTCTGGCGTCCCTGGCCGATAGCAACATGCCCCCGATCGACCAAAACACCGCGACGTTTTTCAACCGCTACGTCATTGATGACGCCTTCGGTGGCTTGGCCTTTGAAAACGAGGGCGAGCGCTGTGCCTCCATGCTGGGAGACCCCAAGAAAAAGGTGATGATCATGGGCAATCACGGCGTTCTGGTGATGGGCGACACCGTCGCGGAAACCTTCAACCGGCTCTATTACTTTGAGCGCGCGGCAGAGACCTATATCCGCGCGTTGCAGACCGGGCAGAAGCTGCGCGTCTTGTCCGATGAGATCGCAGAGAAGACCGCCCAAGAGATCGACGACTATCCCGGCCAGGCGGAGCGGCATCTGGCCGAGCTGAAGTTGATTTTGGACGATGAAGGCTCAGATTACGCGTCCTGACGGGCGCCCGCGGAGGGCTTAAAGATGTCAGATGCTGCTTTCGATGACGCGCTGAAAGATCCCGAAGACGCCAAGTGGCATCACAGGCCGCCCGGGCGCGTGGCGCTCAACCCGCTGTTCCAATGGCCGCCGCGCCCGATCGCGGTGTGGCGGTGGTATCGTAGCGCGTGGTTGCAGATCACCTCGGTGAGCATCGCTTTTGCGATTGCGGTGCTGGCCTACGCGCTGTTTTTGCCCCCGCTTGAGGCGATGGTGACGTTTCAGTTTGGCTGGATGTTCACCATCTGGCTGCTCAACATGGTGCCGCAAACGGTGATCGCGGGCGGGCTGCATTGGTGGCTTTACATGCGCCGCGGCCAGGGAATGCAGACCAAGTTCGAGGCCCGCGATCTGGCGCGCGACAACAGCCTTTTCACCTTCAACAATCAGGTCTGGGACAATATCTGGTGGACGCTGGGCAGCGCGATGACGGTGGCGACCGTCTATCAATGGGGGATTTTCTGGGCCATGGCCAATGGCTATGCGCCCACAGTGACCTGGGCCGCCTCGCCCGTGTGGTTCGTGATCTGGATGGCGGTGATCCCGATGTGGAGCGGGCTGCATTTTTACTGGGTGCACCGGTTGGAACATCACCCCAAGCTTTACCGCCACATCCACGCAGTCCATCACCGCAACATCAATGTGGGGCCGTGGTCGGGTATCTCAAACCACTGGTATGAAAATATCCTCTATTTCACGACCTATTTTATCCATCTGGTGGTGCCCAGCCATCCGCTGCACCTGATGTTTCACATCTATTTTCAGCAGACGACGCCGATCTTTTCCCATTCCGGGTTTGAGCGGATCATTCCGAATGAAAGCCAATCGACGAAGGCGGGAGATTTCTTTCACCAGCTGCATCACCGGTATTTTGAGTGCAATTACGGCACGTCCGAGATCCCGTTTGATCAGTGGTTTGGCACCTACCACGATGGCACCAGCGCAGGCACGAAAGAGGCGCGGCATCGCAAGAAAGAGATGTATCGCGCCAAAGCCGCGAAGTAAGCGGGGGCCAGCCCCCACACCCCCGGGATATTTTGAAAAAGAAAGAAGCATCTGGCTGGCTTCTTTCTTTTCGTAAATATCCCCGCCGGAGGCACGAAATCTTTAAACAGCAGGATCAAGCAGAACCTTGGGCGCAGCGACCTGACCTGCGCGGATATCGGCAAAGGCGGTGGCCGCATCAGAGAGTGCGCGGGTTTCTGTCCAATCGAGCGGGCCCAGGCGGCCATCGAAAATAGCCTGAGCCGTGTCGCGAAAATCCTGCGCGGTGTAGGTATAGGTGCCGATGAAGGTGATCTCTTGCAGGGTCATGCGCCGGATATCGAGGCCGCCCGCGCTTTCGCCCAGACCAATATGCATGATCACGCCACCGGGTTTGGCATGTGCCGTGGCGGTGGCGCGCGTCGTTTCAAAGCCGACACCATCGATCACGAGGTCAAACTGGCCTGCTTGGGTGAGGTCTGGCGCATCAATCAATGGGAAATCCGCGCTCTTGGCGATCACGTCTCGGCGCGCTGCATTGGGTTCGAGCAGGGTGACATCCGGCATGCCTTGCGCCAACAAACTCAGCGCCGCCCCGAGGCCGATGGCCCCGCCGCCGATGACCAGAGCGCGGGTCGTCTCATGCGTGGTATGAAGCGCGCGTTTCGCCAGCCGCACGGCATGCCAGCCGCACGCGATGGGTTCAGCCAGCGCGGCGTGTTCGGTTGAGGCATGATCGGGAATGGTGACGAGGTTGGCCTCCGGCATGGTGAGAAACTGCGCGAAAGCGCCCTCTTGCGGAGGCATGGAGATAATCTGTCGGTTCGGACAAAGATTGTCGCGGCCCTCTTTGCTAGCCCAGCTTTCGGGGTTGGTGACCAGCGGGTTCACGGTGACGCGTTCCCCCTCCCGCGGGCCCGTGTAGATCGTGCCTGCTGCTTCGTGGCCAAGGATCAGCGGCGCGGGGCGGCGCTCGTCATGGCCGAGATAGGCGTGCATGTCAGAGCCGCAAATGCCGACACGATCAATGCGGATGAGCTGTTCGCCGGGGCCTGGCACCGGATCGGGCATTTCACCGAAACGAAAGGTTTCCGGGCCGGTATAAATGAGCGCTTTCATTTGGCGGTGTAGCCTCCATCAACCATGAGCACCTGCCCTGTGACATAGGCCGAGGCATCCGAGCAGAAAAACAGCACCGGGCCGTCGAGGTCTTCCATCTCACCATTGCGGCCAATGCAGGTGGCGGCGGCATTGCGGGCGGCGCGCTCGGGATCGTCAAAGACCGGGCCGGTGAGGTCGGTTTTGAAAAACCCCGGGCCGATGGCATTGGCTGTGATGCCGTGGGACGACCAAGCTTCGGCCATCGCGCGGGTCAGTTGCGCGATGCCACCTTTGGATGCACCATAGGCGACCCCGCCGGGAAACGCGCGCGTGGTTTGGAGCGAGGCGAAATTCAGGATGCGACCCCAGCCTTTGGATTTCATCGCGGGGGCAAGTTCCTGAGCGAGGAAAAGCGGCGCGGCGAGATTGAGGTTGAGCGTGGTGTTCCAGCCCTCCAGCGTGACCTCCCCCGCCGCTTGCCGCGTGTTGATCCCGGCCGCTGTCACTAGGATATCGGGCGCGCCAAACGGGTCAGACACCGCGCAGGCCAGATCGCCCATGGTGCTGAGATCGGCCACATCATGGGCGACAGCCGCCGCGCGGCCCTCATTGGCCTCGGCCCAAGCGTGCAAAACCGCGGCGCGGCGGGCCACGCCCACGACCTGCGCCCCGGCCTGTATCAAGACGTCGGCAGCGCGGCGACCCAGGCCCGAACTGGCCCCGGTCACACAAGCCACCCGGCCGGTCAGATCGAAAAGGCCGTCACGCGCCGCCATCAGCCTTCGCCGGTCAGGTCAAACTCTTCATCGGGGAAGTATTTCTTGAGGCGGATATCGGCCGTGCGCGCGTGGCCTTCCATGCCCTCAAGCCGGGAAATGCGCGCGGTGGCCTCGGCCACGGGTTTGGCCCCTTCGCGGGTGGCGCGCTGCCAGGTGACGATTTTCATGTATTTGTGCACGCTGAGCCCGCCGGTGTAGTTCGCCGCGCCCGACGTGGGAAGCACGTGATTGGTGCCCGACGCTTTGTCGCCAAAGGCCACAGTCGTCTCCTCACCGAGGAAAAGCGAGCCGTAGCAGGAAAGCCGATCGAGCCACCAATCCAGATCATCGGCCTGCACGGTGAGGTGTTCTGGCGCATAGTCATCCGAGGTGGCGGCCATTTCGTCGCGGTCGGCGCAGAGGATGACCTCAGCATAGTCGCGCCAGGCAGCGGTGGCGTTGTCGCGGTTCACTTCGGGCAGATCGTCGATCAGGGTCGGCACCAGGCGCATCACCTCTTCGGCCAGATCACGATCATCGGTGACCAGCCAGACGGGCGAGTTGTAGCCATGTTCGGCCTGACCCACGAGGTCTGTGGCCACAACCATGGGATCAGCCGTTTTATCCGCGAGGATCAGGCTATCGGTGGGGCCCGCGATCATATCGATGCCGACGCGGCCAAAGAGCGTGCGCTTGGCCTCCGCCACAAACTGATTGCCCGGACCCACCAGGATATTGGCCTTGGGCAGACCGAAAAGACCAAAGGCCATAGCGGCCACGCCCTGCACCCCGCCCATGGCCAGGATGGTATCAGCACCACAGAGATCAGCAGCGTAAATGATGGCCGGCGCGATGCCCACATCGGGGCGCGGCGGCGAACAGGCGACAATGTGCTCACAGCCCGCAACCTTGGCGGTGGTGACAGTCATGATGGCGCTGGCGATATGGCTATAGCGGCCGCCCGGCACGTAGCAGCCTGCCCCGTGGCACGGGATTGATTTTTGACCCGCGATCAGGCCCGGAACCACCTCGATCTCAATGGAGCGCAGCGTCTCTTTCTGGGCTTCGGCAAATTTGCGGACATTTTCATGGGCGAATTGAATGTCCTGTTTAAGCTTTTCCGGCACCAGCAACGCGGCCGCGGTGATTTCATCGCGCGTGAGGATCACATTGCCATCGTATTTGTCAAACTTGGCCGCGTATTCCATCGCCTTTGCATCGCCGCCTGCCTCAATGTCATTGAGAATTGTGCGCACCGTCTCAGTGACGTCCGAGGCGTGGCTGGTGGAGGTGAGCGTTGCTTTCTTGAGGTACTCTCGGGCCATGAGGCGGGCATCCTGTGCAAATTAAATATCGGAATCACACTGCGCGTGCGTTGACAGAGTGTAATGTAAGCGCTTACATTTTGAATAGCAACGCCTATCTAAGCGCGTGTATCCCGTTCACGAGTTTGCAGACCAGCGATGAGATCCAAAGCCCCCAACGCATCCGGATTTGTTCCGACACTGGCCGATGTGGCCGGACATGCGGGTGTTTCGACGGCGACCGTGTCGCGCTGCATCAACACCCCGGAGCAAGTTCAAAAGAAAACGCGCGACAAGGTGCTGCGGGCGGTGACGGACCTGGGCTATTCTCCCAATTTTTCGGCGCAATCTTTGGCCGCCAAGCGCACCAACACGATCGGTGCGATCATTCCTACGATGGACAATTCCATCTTCGCGCGTGGCATTCAGGCGGTACAAGAAGAGTTGGGGCGCGCAGGGGCGACACTGTTGGTCGCAAGCTCGTCCTACCGCCCGGCCTTGGAGGCCGAGCAGATCAGAGCGCTGGTGGCGCGCGGAGCGGATGGGTTGCTTTTGATCGGGCATCAGCGGGACGGCAACATCTACGAATTTCTGGACAGGCAGCAAGTTCCTGTTGTGGTGTCCTGGGCCTATGATCCCGCAGGAGCCAAACCGTCGATTGGATTTGACAACCGCGCAGCCATGCGGACCATGGCGACCGAGGTGCTGGCGCGGGGGCATCGGCGGATTGCCGTGATCTCTGCCCGTCAGGCCGACAATGACCGCGCGCGCGCCCGGGTTGCGGGCATTCGTGATGCTATGGAGGAGGCGGGCCTCGATCACACCAATTTGCCCGTTTTTGAAACCAACTACACCATTGAGGAAGGCAGCGCGGCGCTGGCATCTCTTATCTCATCCTCGCCTGCGCCAACGGCTGTGATCTGCGGCAATGACGTTCTGGCCGTTGGGGCGCTTTTGGCGGCGCAAAGCCTCGGGATGCGGGTTCCCCAAGACCTGTCCATCACCGGGTTTGACGATATCGAACTGTCAACCGTGACATCCCCTGCCCTCACCACGGTGCATGTACCGCACCGCAAAATGGGTGTTCTGGCGGCGCGTCAGCTTTGGCAAATGGTGACAGAACAGGTGCCCGGTGACAGCCTTCGGCTGGATACAGAGGTGCGGCTCAGGGGCACTTTGGGACCGCCGGCCAACTGAGCCTGATGCCTTGATACGGGGCGCGGGACGCCTGTCGCTCCTTTCTTGTTCAAAATACACTTATGGGCGGCATCGGATTTGTTTCCGCAAGGGAACGCGGCGCGCGGTGGTTGCGCCTTTGCCGAGTTTCGGTAATTCTTTTTCCATCATGCCGGGCACACCAGACCCGGTGAAACTCAGGGAGAGAATTATGAAAACGAAACTGATCCTGGCGGCGATGCTGCTGGCCACGACGGCTGTTGCGGCATCTGCCGAAACGCTGCGATGGGCGCGCGCGGGTGACTCGCTGACGCTTGACCCCCATGCTCAGAACGAAGGCCCGACCCACACGCTGGCCCACCAGATTTATGAGCCGCTGATCATCCGCGATCATTCCGGTGCGTTCCAGGCGGCATTGGCCACGGATTGGGCCCCGAAAGAAGGTGACCCGAATGTCTGGGTGTTCAACCTGCGCCAGGGCGTGTCCTATCATGATGGATCGGCCTTCACGGCGGAAGATGTCATCTTTTCGATCAACCGCGCGAAATCTGAAAACTCTGCGATGAAAGAGCTGCTGACCTCGATCACCGAGGTGCGCGCGGTGGATGATCACACGGTCGAATTTGTCACCGATGGGCCAAACCCGATCCTGCCTGCGAACCTAACCAACCTCTTTATGATGGACAAAACCTGGACCGAGGCCAACGCCGCCGAAGCTGTGCAGGACATCGCGGGTGGTGAGACGACATTCGCTTCCTCCAACACCAACGGCACCGGCGCCTATGTCCTCGTGAGCCGGGAGCCGGATGTGAAAACCGTGCTCAGCGCGAATGAAAACTACTGGGGCAAGGATGAGTTCCCCCTGGAAGTGAGCGAGATCGTCTACACCCCCATTCAGAACGCGGCGACACGCGTGGCCGCGCTTCTTTCGGGTGAGGTGGACTTCATTCAGGACGTGCCGGTGCAGGATCTGGGCCGCGTGGCAGAAACCGATGGTTTGGTTGTCAAAACTGCACCGCAGAACCGCGTGATCTTTTTTGGTATGAACCAAGGCGCGGATGACATTGCCAATGACAATGTGGACGGTGCCAACCCGCTGAGCGACGTGCGCGTGCGCAAAGCGATGTCCATGGCGATCAACCGTGATGCCATCCAAAAGGTCGTGATGCGTGAACAGTCCGCGCCTGCGGGTATGATCGCACCGCCCTTTGTGAATGGCTGGAACCAGGCGATGGACAACTCCTCCGCCACAGATGTCGAAGCGGCGAAAGCCCTGATAGCAGATGCAGGTTACGGCGATGGGTTTTCCATTCAGCTTGATTGCCCCAATGACCGCTACGTCAATGATGAAGCGATTTGTCAGGCCGCTGTTGGGATGCTCGCGCAGATTGGTGTGACGGTGAACCTCAACGCGCAGCCCAAGGCGCAGCACTTCCCGCTTATTCAAAACAAAGAGACGGATTTCTACATGCTGGGCTGGGGTGTTCCGACATATGACAGCGAGTACATCTTCAACTTCCTCGTGCACACGCGCGGCGAAGAGCGTGGCAGCTGGAATGGCACAGGCTTCTCCAATGCTGACACCGATGCAAAGATCCAGTCCCTGGCATCCGAGACCGATCTGGATGCGCGCAACGCGACAATCAATGACATCTGGACCGTGGTGCAGGATGAGCAGCTCTACATCCCAATCCATCACCAAGTGCTCAACTGGGGCATGACCACTGCTGTGGGCACCGAGGTGAGCCCGGAAGATGATCCGAAGTTCAAGTTCTTCACGATGAACTAAAACCATAAGCGGCGGCCTGTCACGGGGCCGCCGCTTTCAACGGGGCCGGGCGTTTGATCCGGCTGGGGGCATACCTGATATGTTTGGCTACATCCTGCAACGCGTGGCGCAATCGGCGCTGGTGCTTTTGGTGGTGGGGTTCGTGTCGTTTGCGATGTTCCGCTTTGTGGGCGATCCGATCGACAACATGTTGGGCCAGGAACGCACGCTGGAAGATATTGAGCGGTTGCGCGCGCAGCTGGGCCTCGATGACAATTTTCTGGTGCAGTATTACCGGTTTCTTGAACAGGCAGTGCAAGGGAATTTCGGGCTGAGCTACCGGCAGGGGCGCGAGGTATCTGAGATATTGCTGGAACGCTTGCCCGCCACGTTGGAACTGGCTTTTGTGTCCGGTTTGCTGGCGCTGATCGGGGGGATCGCATTGGGCATTTTCACGGCGATCCGCAAGCGCGGCATGGCGTCAAATATCATCATGTCAGTATCCCTGATTGGCGTGTCCCTGCCCACGTTTCTGATCGGCGTTTTGCTGATCTATCTTTTTTCCGTCGGAGTCGATCTGCCTTTTGCGATCCCTGTTTTATGGTTTGAGACGGAAAGCTGGTCCTCTTTCGGACTGATATGGATTGAGAATACATCCCTCGGCTTGCCCAGTTTTGGGCGCGGTGACGTTGTTGAGATCGGAGGCTGGACCACCGGGTTTCTCACCGAGAGCGGTCTGAAGGCACTGATCCTGCCGGCGATCACGCTCGGCCTTTATCAGATGACGCTGATCATGCGGCTGGTGCGGACCGAGATGCTGGAGGTGCTGCGCATGGACTACATACGCTTCGCCCGCGCGCGTGGCATCCGCTCCCGCGTGATCAATTTTCGCCACGCATTGAAGAACACGCTGGTGCCGGTGATCACCATCACAGGGCTACAGCTTGGGTCGATCATCGCCTTTGCGATCATCACCGAAACGGTGTTTCAGTGGCCGGGTGTTGGGCTTCTCTTCATCAACGCGATCCAGTTTGTGGATATCCCCGTGATGGCGGCGTATCTGATGATGATTTCGGTGATGTTTGTGGGCATCAACCTGATTGTTGACATGCTTTATTTCGCGATTGATCCGCGCCTTAGAGTGGATCGGGGAGGGTCGAACTGATGGTCGACACCCCCGTTTCTGAGACCAAATCGACACCGCAGATGAGCAAGCTGCAACGCTGGTGGGACAGTGATTTCATGTATTCCTTCCGCCATGCGCCGGTGGCTGTGGTGTCGTTTATCGTGGTGGTGGTGCTGGTGATGGCGGCGGTGTGTGCACCGCTGATTGCGCCCTATGATCCGTTCAACCCGGCGACCCTCAACCTGATGAACGGGTTTACCGCCCCGGGGGAGGCCAATGCCTTTACCGGGGAAAGCTTTTTTCTTGGCACTGATGACCAAGGCCGTGATGTGTTTTCGACGATCCTTTACGGGATGCGCATTTCGCTGTTTGTAGGGTTTTCCGCGGTGCTTTTGGCCATGGTGCTGGGCGTGTTTCTCGGGCTCGTGGCGGGCTATGTGGGCGGCTGGACCGAGACAATCATCATGCGCGTGGCCGATGTGCAGCTGACCTTTCCTGCGATCCTTGTGGCGATGCTGATCTTTGGGATTGCCAAGGGGATCACGCCGGCGGAGTACCGCGATCAGATGGCGATCTGGGTGCTGATCCTGGCCATTGGGCTGAGCGATTGGGTGCAGTTTGCCCGCGTGGTGCGGGGCACGACCCTGGTGGAAAAGAACAAGGAATATGTGCAGGCGGCCAAGCTGATTGGGCGCTCACCCTTGGCCATCATGCTGCGCCATATCCTACCCAATGTGCTGAGCCCGGTCTTGGTGATTGCCACGATTTCGCTGGCTTTGGCGATCATCGCGGAGGCCACGCTCAGCTTTCTGGGCGTGGGCGCGCCGCCGACCAAACCGTCGCTCGGCACGCTCATTCGCATCGGACAGGAATTCATGTTCTCAGGCGAATGGTGGATCCTGCTCTTCCCGGCGGGCACGCTTCTGGCACTGGCGCTGTCGATCAACCTGCTGGGCGATTGGTTGCGCGATGCGTTGAACCCGAGAATGCGCTAGAGACGGGCAGAATTGTCAGATTTGTCTGGCGTGTTTTCTGCGTCGAAAAACGTCAGGTTTCGTCTTCCGGTTTGACCTTGGTGGCCCATTCCCGCTCACCCTCAAGCTCAGGCAGGGGGGTGCCGATGCGATCGCGATGAATATGCACCTTGGCGATGAAATTGGCCGACACCGGCGCGGAGACAAAGAGAAATACCAGGATCAGGATCTCATTCAGTGATCCCTCCGCGTGATGAAACGCGTAGACCATGGAGGCCACAAGCATACTGCCCACACCCAAGGTACCGGCTTTCGTGGGCGCGTGCAGGCGCGACATCGGATTTTCCAGCTTCAGCAAGCCGTAGCCGCCCACAAGCGTGAAAATTGCGCCAATGATCAGCAGAATGGCAACGATGATTTCGATGGGATCTGTGCCGTTCATTCGATCACATCCCGGCGCAGAAGAAAGCGCGCAAACGCAACGGTGGAGACGAACCCAAGCATGGCGATCAGCATCGAGGCCTCAAAATACATCTGTGTTTCTTTGGCGATGCCATAGAGCACAATGAGCGAGACCGCGTTGATCGAGATTGTGTCCAGCGACAGCACACGATCCCCAAGATACGGCCCGCGCAACAGGCGGATCATCGACAGAACCATCGTCAGCGCGACAGCCGCAAAAGCAATGTAGAGCGCATAGGTCATCAGCATGGGAAAATCTCCATCAGGCGGGCCTCATAGCGTTGTTTGATTTCATCGCGCACGGCGTCCGGATCGGGTGCGTCGAGGGCGTGGACGAGCAAGGATTTGCCATCCTCGGACAGATCTGCCGAGACGGTGCCGGGCGTCAGGGTAATGGTGCTGGCAAGCACCGCAATGGCCTCAGGCGTGCGCAGATCCAGCGGGATATTGACCCAATTGGGCTGCATCTGATCGTTGCGCTTGAACACCACGATGATCGCCACCTCGATATTGGCGACAATGATATCCCAGATGACGAGGCCAAAATAGCTAAAGAGCCGCCATGGCCGCGTAATCGGCGGGCGTTCCGGCCAATAGGCGGCTGTCATGACCGGGATGATGATCCCCAGAAGGAGGCCGAAGGCAATGGCTCCGGAGCTTGGGCGATTGACGAGCAAGCACCAGACCAGGGTCATCAGCACGGTCAGAAGGGGGTGGGGAAAGAGACGGCGGAGGAAGGGCATGATCAGTGATCCTCCGCATTGTGGTCGGCATCTTTGTCGCTGTCTTTGTCACCGTGATCATCCTTGCCGGTATAGGTGATGACTTTGCCGGGGGTGTCCAGCACGGTGGCGATGTAGGGTTCTGGCGCAAAGAGCTGTGCCGCCGTGGCGTTGAGATAGCGGTTGATCGGGCCGGCAAAGACCGTGACCAACACAATCGCGCCAAGCAACGCGCCGATGGCAACCATGGGCAGCACGGGATGCGGCTCCGATGCAGGCGCCTCTGTTAGCTCGTCGTTTTGGGCCTCACTCGCTTGGGTTTCTGGCATCGGCGCGTGGGCCTTCCAGAAAATGACAGAGCCCGCGCGGGAAAAACCCACCACGGCGATCAGGCTGGAGCTGAGGATCACGGCCCAGACCCAAGCCATGCGCGGATCGGCCAAAGCGGCATCGAGGATGAGCAGCTTGCCCACAAAACCCGACAGCGGCGGCAGGCCTGCCATGGCGATGGCGGCGGCAAAGAACATGCCCGCGACCAGCGCACCGCCCACGATGGGGGGCGCTTGGACCCAATGCAAGTCATGGCCTGCGCGCCGTGTGCGCACCACATCGACCAGCAGGAAAAGCGCCGCCGTGGCCAGGGTGGAATGCACCGCGTAATAGAGTGCCGCGGCAATGCCCTCTGGAGTGAAAACCGACACAGAGGTCATCAGCATACCCATAGAGCCGATCACCGCGAAGGCCACCAACCGATCGAGCCGCTTGGCCCCCAGCACGCCGATCATGCCGATGGCGAGCGTCAGCAGCGCGCCCGGGAGAAGCCAGGTGTCAAAGAGGCCTTGGGTCACCTCAAGATCGGGCGGGAAGGCGATGGTGTAAAAGCGGATGATCGAATAGGCGCCGACCTTGGTCATGATCGCAAAAAGCGCGGCCACCGGTGCGGGCGCGGTGGAATAGGTGGCGGGCAGCCAGAAATGCAGCGGCAGGATCGCGGCCTTTATGCCAAAGACCAAGAGCAGCAGCACAGCCGCCACCCGCACGCCCGCGGAGTTCTCTGCCGGGACTTGCGCCACACGCGCGGCGATGTCGGCGATGTTGAGCGTGCCCAATTCGGCGTAGATCGTGCCTAGGGCAAAGAGGAACAGGGTCGAGCCCAGGAGGTTGAAGACGACATATTGCACGCCTACGCGCAGACGGGTCGATCCCCCGGAGTGGATCATCAGGCCATAGGAGGCCAGAAGCAAAACCTCAAAGAACACAAAGAGGTTAAAGGCGTCCCCGGTCAGAAACGCGCCCAGAATGCCCATGATCTGAAACTGAAACAGCGCGTGGAAATGCCGCCCCCGCATATCCCAACCTGATCCCATGGCGTAAAGCAGAACCGGGATAGCCAAAAAGAGCGTCAGCACCACAAAGAGCATAGACAGCCGATCCGCCACCAGCACGATGCCAAAGGGCGCCGCCCAATTGCCCAGTTGATAAAGATGTATGGTGCCGTCCGCGACAGACACCAACAAGCCCAGCGCGATGGCGAGGCAGATCCCCACAGTGGCAAGCGAAAACGTTCGTTGCAGCACTGGATGATACCGGGCGGCGAGGATGATGATTGCCGCCATCATGCCCGGCAGCAACACAGGAGCGATGACCCAATGGCTCATAACGCGCCTCCTGTCTGGTCTTGCTGGCCCGGGGGCACGTCATCGAGATCATCAATGTGATCATCCTGAGAGCTGAGATAGGCCCCCACCCCGATCATCACCACAACGGCGGTCATACCAAAGGCGATCACAATTGCGGTGAGCACCAAGGCCTGAGGCAAGGGATCGGAGTAAAGCGTCACGTCATCTTGCAATACGGGCGGCTGGTTCACGGCCAGACGACCTGAGGCAAAGAGGAACACGTTGACCGCGTAGCTGATGAAGGCGGTGCCAAGGATCACAGGGAAGGTGCGTTTGCGCAGGATCAGGTAGATCCCTGCGGCGGTCAGGATACCGACGGCGCTGGCAACGAGGATTTCCATGCTCAGCCCTCCTTCTCAGCTGTGGTGTCGCGGGAGGGGTCAATATCCATGGCGTATTCACTGGATTGTTCGCCGCTGCGGCGGCCCAGGCGGGAGAAGCTTTCAAGCGAGAGGAGCACCGCGCCCACCACGCAGAGGAACACGCCGAGGTCAAAGCCGAGGGCTGTGGCGAGCTCAAACTCCTCAAAGGGCGGAATACGGAAATAGCCGAAGGACGAGGCGAGAAACTCAGAGCCGAAGAAGAACGCGCCAATGCCGGTAAGGCCAGCGATCAGAACGCCCGCGCCGATGATGCCGTGATAGGGATAGCGCTGACGTTTTTCGGCCCAGTCAAAGCCTGAGGCCATGTATTGCACGATGAACGCGATGGCCACGACGAGCCCGGAAATGAAGCCGCCGCCCGGCTCATTATGGCCGCGCAGGAAGATGTAGACCCCGACCATCAGCACGATAGGCATCATCACGCGGGTCATAACGACCATCATCAGCGGATGCGCGTCACCGGCTTTTTTACCGACGGGGCGGTTCAGAAGGCGTGCGCGCACCGGGCTTGAGAGCAACGTCTCAGTCAGTGCGTAGATGATCACGGCGGCAATCCCCAGCACGATAATCTCGCCGAATGTATCGAACCCGCGGAAATCAACCAGGATCACGTTGACCACGTTGGTGCCGCCACCGCCTTTGTAAGAATTCGCAAGATGATATTCAGAAATCGGCGTTCCCACGGCGTCACGGATCAACATGGAGTAAATCAGCGCCGCCGCTGCAAGACCCGCCGCTCCGGCAACGGTGCCATCGCGCAACCTGCGCAAAGCGCTGCTTTCGAGCGGTGTTTCACGCGGTAGGAAATTCAACGCCAAAAGCAGCAGGATGACAGTGACGACCTCAACAGATATTTGGGTGAGCGCCAGGTCAGGCGCGCTGAGATAGGCAAAGCCAAGCGCGATGACGAGACCGACAATGGAGGTGAGAACCAGCGCGAGGTAGCGGTAATTGTGATAGACCAGCAAGACGGCTGTTGCCGTAACCAGCAAAATCCATCCCATGATCGCCACAGGCTCCATCGGAAGCATGTCCCGCGTGGGCGCTGTCGCTGAGCCGGTAAAGTAAGCATGTGCGCCCAGCACCACCACCGTCACACCGAAGACAGCCGCATAGCGCGTAAGCGCCCCGTTGTGCAGCCCGCCGGTGACCCAGGTGGCGGCGGACACAACCGCGTGGATGATCGCGTCAAAGATGGCTTTCGCCGCCGGAGGCCCGGCCTTGGCCCAACCGCGCGCGACAGGGTTGTAGGCCGCGAGCAGGGTCAGCCCCCCAAACACGGCAATCACAGACATCCACAGCGCGGCATTCACACCGTGCCAGATTTTCAGATGTTCATCGGGCAAGGTGGCCGCATTGCCAAGGACGGCCTCCGTCACCAGGAACACGAGCGGTTCGGCGAGGAATGGTGCCACGCCAATGCCCACAACCAAAACGCAGAGTAGTGCGGGCGGACCCCACATGCCAATGCCCGGATCATGGGGTTTCATCGGATAGTCATCGCGCACCGGGCCAAGGAACGTGTGCCCGATATAGCGGAAAGAATAAGCCGCTGAGAAAAGCGCGCCGATCGTGGCCAGCACGGGCACCAGCAGAGGGATGCCAAAGAGAACAGTCTTGGTGGTTTCCTTGAGCATCATTTCCTTGGAAATGAACCCATTGAAGAGAGGAATGCCCGCCATGGACAGGGCCGCGATGGCCGCGATGAGAAACGTGATCGGCATAAGCCGTCTTATGCCGCCCAGTCGCGTGATATCCCGCGTGCCGGTTTCGTGGTCGATGATGCCCGCCGACATAAAGAGTGCGGCCTTGAACGTGGCGTGGTTGAGGATGTGGAACACCGCCACCAGCGCCCCATAGGCCGTGCCAGTGCCCAAAAGCATGGTGATCAAGCCCAGATGCGACACAGTTGAAAAGGCCAGCAGCCCTTTGAGATCGTTTTTAAAGAGCGCAATGATCGCGGCAATCACCATGGTGATCAGCCCCGCCCCGGTGACCAGGTAAAACCACGCCTCCGTCCCCGACAGCACCGGCCAGAGCCGCGCCATCAGGAAAATCCCCGCCTTCACCATGGTGGCGGAATGCAGATAGGCCGACACGGGCGTCGGCGCGGCCATGGCATGGGGCAGCCAGAAATGGAACGGGAACTGCGCGGATTTGGTGAAACAGCCCAAAAGGATCAGGATCAGCGCCGGCAGGTAGAGCGGGCTTTCCTGAATGACCTCTCGGTTTTCCAAGATGACGGTCAGGTCAAAACTGCCTGCGATATTGCCTAGAAGGAGCATCCCCCCGATCAGGGCCAGCCCACCCATGCCCGTCACCGTGAGCGCCATACGCGCGCCCTGGCGGCCCTCTTCGAGATGTTTCCAATAGCCGATGAGAAGGAACGAGCTGAGCGATGTCAGCTCCCAAAAGACGAGCAACATCAGGATGTTATCAGACAGGACGATCCCCACCATCGCACCTTGGAACAGCAGCAGATAGGTGAAAAATTCGCCCATATTGTCTTTGCGCGACAGGTAGAACCGACCATAGGTGATGATCAAAAGCCCGATCCCGAGGATCAGCGCAGCAAAAAAGAAACCCAGCCCATCAATGAAGAAATTGGCGTTGAGACCCAGCGAGGGAAGCCAGTCAACGCGCGCTTGCACCACCTCTCCGGCCAGAACCGCCGGAAGGTGGGTCATCAGACCGATAAACGCCGTCAGCGTGACAAAAAACGTGGCCATCGCGCAGGCCTGACGCCCGGCCTGATACATTAGCCCCGGAAGAAGGGCCCCAATGAATGGCAGCGCAACGATAAGAAAAAGCGACATGTCTTCAGCCCCTGGACTTCGTGCCCCAACGATCAGGTGTACTGCGCCACCGCCTCCCGCCAGAGGGACTTCGCAATCTTAGGGTGTCTATTTCAGGTTTTTGGTTAAGAAAACAAGACCCCCTTCTCCTATTTGCGACCGATTTATGACGAGTTTGATGCAATTTCAGTGCGTTTTCGAGTTTTGCAGATGACCTTGGGGAAATTGACGCGACCCAGACACCCTTTGCGCCATTGCAAAGCTAAGATATCGAAGGGGCAGACCGAAAGGAAACACCGCTCTGACCACTCCGCCTTTCATGACCGTGTCCGATGTTCAGGACGGTCTCGCCCAGGAAATGGCGATGTTGAATTCGGGCGTGGCCTTAGGGGCAGCAACCGGGTTTTTGTGGCAGGCGCAAAAGCGCGCCCTTGTCTTGCCCGAGCGCTACACGCGCATCTCCGCGTTTCCGGCTGCGGCGAAGGCCAGCGCGGCGCGCGGCTGGCCGGTTTTCGCGCGTAAGACCGGAGGTGGGATCACGCCGCAAGGGCCGGGCGTTCTCAACCTCGCGCTGTGTTTCTCGGTACCCCCGGGGCAATCGCGCGCGATCCGGTCGAGCTATGCCAAAATTGTCGAGCCGATGCGTATGGCCTTTGATGCTTTGGGCCTTGAGGCCGAAGCTGCACCGGTTCGGGGCAGTTTTTGCGATGGCGACTTTAACCTGGCCGTTTCGAGCCGCAAGATCGTAGGGACAGCGCAGCGGTGGCGTGGGAGCAACTGTTTGATCCACGCTTTGCTGCTGACCGATATCGACCTTGACCAAAGCGTTGCGGCGGTGGCGCAGTTCAGCCAAGAGCTGGGCCAAGACACGGCGTTTCAGCGTGATGTCCATTGCCGCCTGAGCGATCTTTTGCCACCGGGATCTGATACCACGAACATGGCCGTGAACGCGCTGTGGGATGCGATATCAGCGGCGGGATTTGCCGCCTATACACCGTAAGATTTCAGCGCTTGTCGCAACGCCAGGATCAGCGCATCCCGCTCTGCTGACAGATCCTCCACTGAGCGGCCTTGGGTGGCCTCCTCCAACCCTTTGACCAAAAGCGCCGTGGTCTCCGCATCAAGCGTCGGATCGCCCAGATCGGCCCACCAACCGTTGAATGTGTCGGCAAAGTGATCGCAAAAGGATCGCAGCCCTCCCGGCCCCGCGCCCAGACCAAAGAGCGTCGTCGGCCCCATCGCGGCCCAGCGCAAGCCCGGACCCGCGTGCATCGCCTTATCCACATCGCCCACGCTTGCCACGCCGGATTGCACCAGGTGGATCGCCTCGCGCCAGACCGCCGCTTGCAGCCGGTTGGCCACATGCCCCGGCACCTCCTTTTGCACGCGGATCGTGACCTTGCCGATATCGGCATAAAATGCCTCCGCACGGGGGATGACATCTGCATCGGTGAGATCATTGCCCATCACCTCCACCAGCGGGATCAGGTGCGGCGGGTTGAACGGGTGACCCAGGATAAAGCGCGCGGGGTTTTGCCAGCCCGCTTGCATCTGCCCCAGTGTCAAACCAGAAGCTGAACTGGCCACCACGGCGCCGGGGGCGAGAGCCGGTTCAATCTCGGCAAAGGTGGCGTGCTTGATCGGCGCGCGTTCGGGCACATTCTCTTGAACGAAACCTGCCCCATCGACAGCCTCTGCCGCCGTTGCGACAAAGCGCACGCGCTCTGGGTCACCCCGCTCTGTGAGGCCCAGCGCCGCCATGGTGGGCCAGGCGCGGTCTATGTAGGCGCGCACCTTGCTCTCGACCTCAGGATCAGGGTCAAACACGGCGACGGCGCGGCCCGAGGCCAGAATGAGTGCGGTCCAGCTGGCCCCGATGACACCAGCGCCCAAAACAGCAGTCTGCGTGATCTCCATCAGAATAGCCCCGGATTGAGCGGCGACGCAGCTGTCATGCCGCCATCGAGGGTGAAGAGCTGCCCCGTGGCAAATGCGGCCTCATCGGAGGCCAGCCAGACGGCCATGGCGGCGATATCCTCGGGCTGGCCAAACCGGCCCGCAGGGTGGCGTGCGATGGCGTCCGCCCGCGCCGCGTCTGGATCACGGGCCAGATCGAACCCCGCCTCCAGCATGCCGGTGTTGATCCACCCCGGACAGATCGCGTTGCAGCGGATGGCCGGCCCATGATCCACCGCGATGGACCGCGTCAGCCCGTGCACAAACGCCTTGGACGCGTTGTAAAGCGCCATGGACGGATCGGCGACCTGACCGGAAATGGAGCCAATATTGATGATCGCGCCGCCCGCAATCATGGCGGGGATAAAAGCGCGGCACATGTTGAACACGCCACGGCAGTTTGGGCCGATCACCGCGTCCCAATCTGCATCAGAGCTGTCGACCACGGTTTTTTCCACCTGGACGCCCGCGTTATTGACGAGGATATCGATGTTTGGAGAGGCACAGGCCAGCGCCGCCACAGCCTCTACATCCGAAACATCTAGCCTGTGCCAGATCACATCGTCCGGCAGATCATCCGGGCGCGGCCCGCGTCCGCAGGTTGTCACGCTGGCACTTTCCGCTGCGAAAGCCGCCACAATCGCGCGGCCGATGCCCTGCCGCCCGCCTGTGACGAAAGCGCGTTTGCCTGTTAGCCGACCCATTTTGCACCCCGCCTGACATATAACCATGTCCCCCGTTTCATCTTGCCAGAAATACTCATAGACGCATCTGCTGCACCTGGGCGCTGAGGCCGCCATCAATGACCCAAAGTTGCCCGGAGGCGTAGCGCGCCTCATCCGAGGCCAGCCAGTTTACAAGATTAGCGATGTCCTCGGGCGTGCCATAGCTGCGCATCGGATGCACATCGCGCACGGCCTGTTGCAGCTCATTGATGCTTTTGCCGCCCCCGCCGGAACCATCGCCAGTGAAGAAACTTTGCAGCATCGGTGTATCAACATAGCCCGGGCACACAGCGTTCACGCGAATGCCCTCTGGCCCATGATCGCAGGCCATGGCACGGGTCAGGGCATGCACCGCGCCTTTGGTGGCGCAATAAGCAGCCAGCCCGGGATCGGCGATGAACCCGTCATATGAGCCGAAATTGATGATCGAGGCGGTGGCCCCCTGCCCGGCCGCCTTGCGCATCAGAGGCAGCGCATGTTTGGAGGTCAGAAACGTGCCGGTGACATTGACGGCAAAGGACAGGTTCCACTCGTCCAGCGACGTTTCTTCGATCGTCTTTTCAATCTCGATTCCCGCGGCATTGACCAAGATGTCAAGCCGGCCTTCCTGCTCACCGACCCGCGCCATCGCCGCAATAACACTCTCCTCAGACGTCACGTCGAGCTGCAAGAAGCGAGACACGCCGTCAGGCGAGACGAGCGAGCCCGCGGTCGTCAGATCGGCTGCAAAGACCTGCGCCCCCTCCCGCTCAAACCGGGCGCAAATGGCCCGCCCGATGCCGCCACGCCCGCCTGTGACCAGCGCCACTTTGCCGTCCAACATGCCTGTCATCTTCGTTCCTCTTCAAACACAAGCCGCATCTCCCATCATGCGCCGCTGTCATCCGCCGGCGTGGTTGCGGGCGGGAAGCGGTAGCGTGCGGCGGCCTCGGTCCAATCCATGTGATTGCGCACATATTGTGCGGTCGCATCCGAGGGCGGGTTATAATCCCAATGCTCCCCCGCGCCTGCGGCCATCGCCGCGTGAAGCGCATGGCGGGATTTCTGCGTGGCGATGACATCACGGCGGAGCGCCTCACCGTTCCATCGTTGCGCCACCTCGGCGGCAAAAGCCCGCACCGCGGTGTGGTAGGATGGATCGCCCACCACGTTCACACGCTCCAACGGGTCAGCCGCCAGATCATAAAGCTGCGGTGGGTCAATATCGCAGTGGATATACTTCAACGTGCCGCGCCGGATCATGATCACCGGGTAAGGCGTCATCTCTGCGCAGTATTCGCCGATAGCTACGTCTTCTGGGTCATCCTGGCCGCGGGCCAGAGGCATCAATGACCGACCGTCGACCGGTTCCCCGAACATAGACGCGTCGCCGCCCGCGATCTCAACAAAAGTTGGCAGAAGATCCAAGAGCGAGCAGGCATTGGGTGCTGTGCCCTGCGTCACGCCCGGCCCGGCCATGATCAGGGGCACGCGGGCGGAGTGTTCAAAGAAGTTCATCTTGTACCAAAGTCCACGCTCGCCCAACATGTCACCGTGATCGGCGGTGACGATAACGATTGTGTTGTCCAGCTCGCCAATGTCATTCAGCACTTTGACCATCGCGCCCACCTTGCTGTCAAAATAGCTGACATTGGCGAGATACGCGCGGCGGGCGCGGCGGATCTCTTCGTTGGTCAGAGGGATGTAACTGGCCTCAATCCCGTCCATGACGCGGCGTGAGAACGGGTCTTGGTCTTCTAGCGGCGGGACAAAGGTGGGCATGTCGATCTCATCATCCGAGTAGAGATCCCAGAATTCCGGTTTGGCGACATAGGGGTCATGAGGATGGATGAAGCTGGCCACCATGCAAAAGGGTGCGGTCTCCCCCGCTCCGCGATCACGGCCCCGGTCAATCAGCCAGCGACGGGCGGCAAACTCGACCTCGTCATCATAGTCAGTCTGGAACGTGGCCACAGCGACGCCGCTTTCCTTCACCGTCTGCATGTTGTGATACCATTTGTCGATCCGCTCATCCGCGGCTTCCCAATCCGGGGTCCAGGCGAAATCGGAGGGGTAGATGTCGGTGGTCACACGATCCTGAAAGCCGTGTTTTTGATCGGGCCCGACAAAGTGCATCTTGCCCGATAGGCATGTGCGATAGCCTAACGCTTGCAGGTAATGGGCGAATGTGGGCACGGAGGCGCGAAACTCGGACGCGTTGTCATAGGCCGCGATCCGGCTGATCAACTGGCCGGACATGAAGGCAAAACGCGAGGGCGCGCAGAGCGGTGAGTTGCAATAGGCCGCATCAAAGCGCATGCCCCGCGCGGCGAGCGCATCGATATGGGGTGTCTTGGCCACCGCATGACCATACGCGCCGGTAAAATGCGGGGCCAGTTGGTCGGCCATGATGACGACGATGTTGGGTTTCTTCAAGTTAACCCGCCCCGGACGCGATCCGGGGCCTCCTGTCGACATATGGCGCGAGGCCCCGGATGAAGCCCGGGGCGGGTGGTTTGTCGCACGTCACGGCATCGCCCTTTCATAGGCGTCGAGCACCAGACCGTGAAAGTGGTGCACCGCGTGTTCGGATTTGCCAGAACCCGACGGGTCATTCACGATGCGGCCTTGGGAGAAAGCAGGCGTGTTCATGCCCCGCTGCACGCTTTCCACAAGGCCGATATCCTCAACCTGCAGCACCTCATCAAGGTAGCGAATGGCATCAAGTTCCATCGGATCAGGATCGGGTGTTTCGAGAAAGAAATCATAGGTCTCAAGCGTGCGATCCGGGCCCATGGGGATGATATTGAGCACGATCATCGAGGACCGGCCCGGATAGCGCATGAGGCAGGTCGTGGGCCAAAGCCACCAGACCGCATGGGTGCGCACGGTGGCATTGGACACGTCATAGGCTGAATTGGCCGACCCGCCCGCATCGGCCATGTGGCTGGAATAGATGCCATGGGTGGTCACCTTATAGGTGTCCATATCCACCAGATCACAGAAATCCTTGTGCGCGGTGGGGCAGTGGTAGCATTCCAGAAAGTTGTCCACGACATTCTTCCAGTTCGACTTGATGTCGTAGGTCAGACGGTGACCGAAGGTAAGTTGATCAATGTCCGGCGCCCAATGGCGGATCTCCGTTTCCAAGTTACCCGAGACCTCGCGCAGGGGCCGCGCCTCCGGGTCAAGATTGACGTAGATGAACCCGCAAAACTCTTCTACTTGGACCTGATCAAGGCAGATGTCTGAGAGCACGAAGTCATCCAGGTGATCCGTCTCGGGCGCGGCCATCAGCTCTCCGTTCAGCTTGTAGGTCCAAGCGTGGTAGGGGCACATGATCCGCGTGGTGCGCCCCTCACCTTGCAGCAGTTCATGGGCGCGATGTTTGCAGACGTTGTAAAACGCGCGCAGGGTGCCATCGCGGTCCCGCACCACGGCCACGGGCATGTTCGCGATGGTCACCGTCACATATGAGCCGGGCTTGCGCAGTTTTTCAACGTGGCAAACCCATTGCCAGGTGCGCGCGATGATGGCGTGCAGATCAGCCCTGTACCACGTGTCAGAGACATAGGCATCAGCATGAAGCGACATGGACCGGCTGGAATTCGGCGAATAGCCGGATTTGATCCGATCAAAGTCTTCGCGGGGGGGCATGTTCGACATGGCTGACCTCCTGAGCGCAAGGTTGGCTACCTAGGGATACGGGCGGTGTGGATGGTAGTTTGCCGCCAGCCATGGCCGGTGAATAGACAAAAATGGCCGCTCATTTGATATTTTTGGTCAATCCTCAGGAATTTCCAAGCAGTCGGCTCAGGCGAGACCGGACCGCTTGCTGGGTGATGCGTCTCGACTTTTTGAAATCTCTGTGCGGCTGGTTTTGCGCTATTTGACCCGGTAGCGGATGTGCGCTCCCTGCCAACGCATCCCGCGCAGGGGTTATGCGCTCTGGCGGCGCATCCCGAGGCCCAACTGCATCAGCATCCGGCGCACCGGTGCCAGACTATAGAGCGCATCAAGCCCGCGCGCCCGGGCATCGCGCAAAACCTGCCCGTCGACCATGGACGCGCGATTAAGCACGTCAATGCCCGTGACACGCACGGCAATCTCGGTGTGGCGGCGCGCGTGGTAGGCTTCCAGCATCTGGCGGCTGCCAAGCGTCTTTGGGTCAGACCGGGCAAGATCGAGGAGAGCCGACAAATCCGCCAAGGACATGTTGAGCCCTTGCGCTCCGATAGGCGGAACAACATGGGCGGCCTCCGCCATCAGGGCCACACGCTCACTCGACATACGCGCGGCAATCTGGCTGATGATGGGCCATAGGGTGCGCTGCGAGGCGAGGGTCAGAGGCCCCATGACCGAACAGCTGCGCGTGGTCATTTCTGATTCAAATTCCTCCGATGGAAGCTCCAACAATCGCTGTGCCTCAGGCCCGCGCTCCATCCAGACAACGGCAGAGCACGGCTGACCCTCATGATCTGGCAACGGCACCAATGTGAAAGGTCCACCGGAGCGGTGGATTTCGGTTGAGACATTGTCATGCGGGGCCGGGTGGGTGACGGCAAATGTCAGCGCCTTTTGACCGTAGCGCGTGGTAGCGACGGGGACGCCCACCGCCTCCCGCACAGGCGAGGCACGGCCATCCGCGCCAATCAGGAGCTTACAGCGATGCGAGGTGCCGTCGGTGAGGCGCACGCGGGCCTCTGCCTCGCGCGTGAGAACGGACGCGACACCGACACCCACACGCAGCTCAACCGTCTCGAGCTCTGAGGCGCTGGCGACCATGGCGCGGCGCAAGAGCCAATTGGGCACGTTCCAGCCAAACGGGTGATCAGAGATATCGGCGGCATCAAACTCTCGCACGACGCGGGGCTCGGGCTCTGCGCCGCCAGCATCGATAATGCGCATGATCTGAAGCGCGCTTGGCGCATCACCCAGGCGCGCCCAGATGCCTGCCTCTTCGAGCACGCCGCGGCCGGGTTGCAGGATCGCGGTGGTGCGCAAATCGGCACCTGGTGCATTCTGATCTGTGACCGGTGCTGTGGGATCCACACATAGCACGCGAAATCCGGCCTGGCCCAGCACACAGGCGGCCGACAATCCGGCCACGCCTGCGCCTGAGATCACGATGTCATAGCTTGGAATGGGCATGTTTTGGTCCTTTGGCTGCTCCTTATGTCGGTCTGCGCGGGCATGCAAACCACGCGCGGATTGCCGCATGGCCGCTACAAGAGGCTGAGAAAGTGGGTCAGATCCTGCGTGTGAAACTGGATATGATCGGCCGCGGGCCGCGTGGGCGCGACAAGGACAGTGCGCATCCCCAAGACATGCGGCACGGCGAGGTTGCGCGGCTCATCCTCAAACATGGCGGCGCGTTCAGGATTGACCCCATCGCGGGCAAACACGGCCTCAAAGGCCGCGCGCTCGGGCTTGGGTTGAAAGGCGGCATGTTCCACGCCGTAGACCGCATCAAAAAGACCCGATAAGCCGCGAGCATCGATCACCCGCTCTGCATAGGGCGCGCAGCCATTGGTGTAGACGATCTTGCGACCGGGCAGCCCGGCGATACGGCCTGCCAGATCGGCATCGGGCATGAGCGCGCCGAAATCGATGTCATGGACATCCGTCAGGTAAGGCGCGGGATCGACATTATGTTCGCGCATCAACCCAGCCAAGGTGGTGCCGTATTGCGCCCAATAGTGCTGTCGCAAATGATCAGCACGATCCCGATCCACGCCCAGCGCGTTCATGACATATTGCGTCATCCGCACCTCAATCTGGTCGAAAAGGCGCACATGCGGCGGATAAAGCGTGTTGTCGAGGTCAAAGACCCAAGTGTCGACGTGAGCGAAGTGATCTTTTGGCATGGCGAGGAGTTAGCGCGACGCGTGACATGAGCCAGCGTGATAGTGGCCAACCGCAAGAGGCGGGACAATCAGACGATCCCCGGGCATAAGACGGGCCGCAATGGCGCGCAGGTGATCGCGGCGAAAAGCAACGCAGCCAGCGGTAGGGTAACCGGGCCTGCGCCATTGATGAAGAAATATACAAGACCCTTGGCCGGGCGTGGCCCTGGGATAATTCCAATCGGTGATCAGCACCAGATCATACATCGGGTCGGCGCGGCGCATCACTTCATGCGAGCCGGAATAGGGCCTGCGCACCAGGTGGTTATACTCAGCCCGCGCGGGATCATCGGACCACAAATCGCCGGGCCGGATCGGTTTGGCCCAGGCATTGGGCGGAGGCAACCGATCCGGGCGGTAATAGAGATCAACAATCAGATGGGTGCCCAACGGCGTGCCGCCATCGCCTTCGCGCTTGTTGCGGCGCAGCCCGCCGCGCCCAATCACACACGGGTAAATCTGCCCCCGGAAGCGCACACCGAGCGGTGTCACAACCATGTCTTGCGGCGTCACGCGACAATCACTCGGCGATCATTTGGCACTTACTCGGCGGCTTTCATCACCGCGCCAAAAGGCTGCCAGGGGCGTTGGCGGGGGACATGCAGGCGCAGACTGTCGCTCACGCGCAGTGGGCCTTCGCGTTCGACCCACGCGGTCACCCCGCGGCGACCTTCGGCCACTTTGGCAAACTTGCGCCCCTGGCCAGGATGATCTTTCTCAATCTCTCGGCCGGGGTATCCGCATGGGAAATTCTGCATGTCGATGACCAGCGTGGTGCCATCTTGGGTTTGCAATCGGCTGGAGGGGGGCACGAAGCTAAAATCCTCAATGCCTTCGATCACGATGGAAGCCCCAAGCCATTCGGGGTTGATCTCTTTGAGGCCCAGATCATTGGCGATCAAGGCAAGCTCTTCGGCGGACAGGACGGAGAATTGCCGCACATTGCGGATTTCTGTGCCTTCTTCGTGCATCTCCCGCACGCGCACGCAGGAGGGCCGGGTCAGACCGGCATGGGTGGCCCCTTCCTGTCCGGCATAGGTGGCGAAGACTTCAGACTGCGCGGCAGAGCGGATATCCTCTGTCTGCTCGGTCACCTGGCCCAGCCAGACGATTTTGGCGGAAACATCGGTGGGGCAAAGCGGGTTTGGCATGGGCATCATCCTCTCAAAACGCACCATAGCATTGAACGTTGCGGCAACCCGGTCAAGCAAATGTAGGGTGGGGTTCCACCCCACCATGCGTTTAGACAGTCAAGGTAAAGAACATCCGTCGAAATGGAAACAAGACAGAGCCATCCTCGCGCACAGGATAGGCAGCGCTCATCACCTCTTCATAGCGGCGGATCAGATCGGCCTTTTCATCGGGTTCAAGCGCTTGAAGGATGGGACGCGCATAGGTACTTTCGGTAAAGCGGCGCACCGGGTGGCTGCCCGCTTCGGCAACGAGACGCTGGTAGTACTCCGTTTCCCACATGCGAAACCGGCCACGCGGGGCCAGCAACTCTTCGTATTTGACAGGGGCCATGACGCCGGGCGTGCCCATTTTTTCAACGCGACCAGGAAACAATTCATCGGCAAGCGTGACCCAGACGCGATGGGAGGGTGCCTTGTTCTGATGCGGCATTTGCACGGCAAGCGTGGCGCCTTTGCCCAACATATCGGCCAGACGAGGCATCAGCGCTTCGTGCTCACCAACCCAGTGTAGCGCGGCGTTGGAGATGATCAGGCCCGGCGCGCCGGAGGGATGCCAATCGCGGATGTCGACCTGTTGAAGATTGGAATAGGCATGCCCTTGGCGCGCCTTTTGCAACATTGCTGGTGAGGCATCGACGCCCACAACATTGCGCCCGCCCGCCCGTGCGCGCAACGCATCGCCCATTGCGCCGTTGCCGCAACCCAGATCGTAAATGTCGCCGCCACCCATCGTCGCCACGGCATTGAGCAGATCAAGCCCTGGGCGCAGCCTTAGATCATGGAACCGGGCATAGGCGCCCGGGTTCCAATCAGTACTACGTATGGCTTCGGTCACATGTGCCTCACGTAGAGGGTTCGGGCTCCATGCCGCCATCGCCAGGATCGCGGCGCGGTTTCGTTTTGGGAATGGCTGTCAGTGACGGTGTGCCGCTGTCGCCCTTATCGGCGGTGGTGGAGCTGTCATCATCTTCCTCGGGCGGCTCGCCCCGGATGACACGCTCAATCTCTTCGCCGGTCAGGGTTTCATACTCCAAAAGGCCCTGGGCCAGACGCTCCCAATCATCCTTTTTCTCAGTCAGGATTTCAAAGGCGCGCTCATAGGCAGTATCGACCAGGCGTTTGACCTCTTCTTCGATGAGCTCTTTCGTGCTGGCCGAGACAGAAAGACCTCCGGCGGCGTTGCCCATGTAGCCCTCATGGGCTTGCTCATAGTCAATATTGCCGACCTTGTCGGACATGCCCCAGCGCAGCACCATCGCGCGCGCCAATCCGCTGGCCTGCTGAATGTCACCGGCCGGGCCGTTGGACACATTGTCTTCACCGTATTTGATGATCTCTGCGGCTTTACCGGCCATCGTCATGGCGAGTTTTTCCTCGCATTCCGAGCGGTGCCAGTTCAGCCGGTCGATCTCTGGCAGGCTGACCACCATGCCGAGCGCGCCGCCGCGTGGGATGATCGTGGCCTTGTAGACCGGATCACATTGCGGCAGCGCGAGGCCCACAATAGCGTGTCCCGCCTCGTGGTATGCTGTCTTTTCCTTTTGTTCATCGGTCAGAACCATGGAGCGGCGTTCCGCACCCATCATGACCTTGTCTTTGGCGTTTTCGAAATCGGGCATGGTGACGAACCGGCGGCCGACACGCGCCGCCATCAAAGCGGCCTCGTTCACGAGGTTTGCCAGATCAGCACCCGAGAACCCCGGCGTACCGCGCGCGATAATGCGCAGATCCACATCCGGGCCCAGCGGCGTTTTGCGCGCATGGACGCCGAGGATTTTCTCACGGCCTTTGATATCCGGGTTTGGCACGGTGACCTGGCGGTCAAACCGGCCTGGACGCAGAAGCGCGGGATCCAGCACGTCTTTGCGGTTCGTGGCGGCGATGATGATCACGCCTTCATTGGCCTCAAAGCCATCCATTTCAACGAGCAGCTGGTTGAGCGTCTGTTCACGCTCATCATTGCCGCCGCCATAGCCGGCACCACGGTGACGACCCACGGCGTCAATCTCGTCGATGAACACAATGCAAGGCGCGTTTTTCTTGGCCTGCTCAAACATGTCGCGGACTCGGGAGGCACCCACACCCACGAACATTTCCACAAAGTCAGACCCAGAGATGGTGAAGAAGGGCACGCCCGCTTCACCGGCCACAGCACGGGCCAGAAGCGTTTTACCAGTACCAGGAGGGCCCACGAGCAGCGCGCCTTTGGGAATTTTGCCGCCCAGGCGCGAAAATTTCTGCGGGTTGCGCAGGAACTCAACGATCTCGTCAAGCTCATCCTTGGCCTCATCAATGCCGGCGACATCGTCAAACGTGACGCGGCCATGCTTTTCGGTCAGCATCTTGGCTTTGGATTTGCCAAAGCCCATGGCGCCACCGCCACGGCCACCCTGCATGCGGTTCATGAAGTAGATCCACACGCCGATCAGCAGCACGAAAGGCAGCAAAGAAATTAGGAATGTCTGGAAACCGGACTGTTCCTGAGGCTGCGCTGTGACCGGAACGCCCTCTTGGATCAGGGCAGGCGTCAGCTCCGCATCGGCCGGTTTGATCGTGGCGTAGTCACGCCCATCCGTGCCGCGAAAGCGCACATTTTCCCCATCTAGGGTGACAGAGGCCACCGCGCCATCCTGCACGGACTGCATGAAGTCAGAATAGGAAACCCGTTCATTTTGCAGGTTATTTCCTGATCCGCTGAACAGATTGAAGAGCGCCAGTATCAGCAAAAACAGTACCAGCCAGAATGCGATGTTACGCGCGTTACCCAAAGGACATCTCCTTAGTGAATGGGAATAACCTGAGCTATCACAAGCCCGTTGAGTTATAAATAGCGATCATGAGCGCGTCTTCAATGCGTGATCGCAGCGGCAAAATCGTCACGGGGGCGCATAACGAGGCTGGCCGTCCACCCGTTGGTCAGCCGCGCCAGAGGTGCAGCGATGAGTTTACGCCCTTGCCAGATTGCAGGCGAGGCGATGAGGGAGCGCGCTGGCAAGTCGGCGCGCGCCCGGTCAGGGCATTGGCCAAGGCCTGCCTCGCCCAACGCGCAGACGCGCGCATTTAGAATGTTTGGCCCGGACAAGCGCCAACGCCCATCCCACAGCTCATCAGGGTTTGTTGTCAGCGTGGCAACGGCCGCCAATTCGCGCGTAATGCGGACCTCACCTTTTGCCACGCTGATGTCACAGCCCTGCAGCACAGACCGGCGCCCGGCCATGCAATCCGCCTGCACGGCCGCGAGCGCCTTGCCGCGCGGTGGGTAATCCGCGCCATTGATCCACCGCATGGCGCAAAGCAGCAGACGGCGCGCAATGTCGGGATGCAAATTGCAAAGCCCGGCATGATCCAGGATGACATCGCCATGCTCGACCCGGGCAATCTTACGCGCCTCATTCATCGTCACCGCATGAAGCGCATCACGGGCCTGGGCCAAGTGCCCCGCCACATCTGACAGGGTGTCGGCACCGATCCCCAACTCCGGCAAAGCCGCGCGCACGCGGGCACGATCATAGGCCGGATCGGTGTTGCTGCTATCCTCCACCCAAGTGAGGTTTTGGGCGCGCAGATGATCGCGGAGTGCTTCACGGCTGCAATCGAGAAGCGGTCGGGCAAATTGTGTGTCGCCCATCTGCCATGCAGACCGCATCGCTGAGAGCCCATCCAGACCTGACCCCCGTGCCAGCCGCATCAGAAAGGTTTCGGCCTGATCATCCTGGGTATGCCCCAAGGCGATGACATCAATGCCTTTAGTCGCCGCCCATCCTGCCATCATGGCGTAGCGCGCGCGTCGCGCTTGATCCTGCAGGTTGCCACCGGTCGCGCCCTTGGTCCAATGCAGGGTGTCGTGAGGGATGTTCCAATCAGCGCAGCGTTGCGCGACCTCGGCAGCCTCTTGCGCGGAGGTTGGCCTCAGACCGTGATCTACTGTTACTGCAGAAAGATTTGGCCCGCCCTCATGACGCCATGCGTGGCACAGCGACAAAAGCGCAAGAGAGTCGCTGCCACCGGAAATGGCGACTGCGAGGTGATTTGGGGGCGCATCAGAGAAAAAACCGCGCAGCGCGGCGTGGAGCGGGGCGCTGCCCTCTGTCACGGGCAGTTGAGCCGGGTGCGTTCGGCCTGGGCATTATTGGCCGCTTCGCCGCCGGGAAAGCGCAGGCCCACTTCGGCCAAGGTCACACAGGCTTCATCCACTTGACCAATCCGGCCAAGGGACCGGCCCAGGAAAAACAAAGCATCCGGCGCTTTGGCCCCTTTGGGATCTGCGCTGAACGCTTCAAGGTAAGCGCGGGCCGCTTGGGTGTTTTCGCCTGCGCCCTCAAGGGCGGCGCCGCGCATCAGGCGCGCATCCGTGGTCAGTGGGCTGCCTGGATAATTTGTCAGAAAGCTGGCAAAGGCTGTGGCCGCGGCGGCGTTGTCTCCACTTTCAAGCGCGGCCATGGCACTGTCAAAATCGGCCTGTTCGCCTACGGCAAGCTGCACTTCGTTATTTGTCGTGCTCGTGTCTGTCCCAGTTTGCGGCTGGATGACCGCAGATGTGGTGCCAGATGTAGCAGGCTCAACGCCGCCAAGAGTTGTCCCTTGGCCCAGTGTGGAGATATCGCAATCGGCCTCAAGTTCGCAAAGACGAAATTCAAGATCGCCGATCTGATTTGTTCCATCACGCACCACGCTATCGACGCGGAATTGCAATTGTTCAGTGAGCGATGTGAGGCGGGTCATTTCCGCCTCAATCGCGTTCACCCGGTCAATGGTCGAGCCGCCAACGGATGGTGTGGAGACCCCACCCGTGGTGCTAAGCTCACGCTTGAGCCGCTGAATTTCTACGTAGAGGACGGACAATTCCTGCCGGATATCTGCCAGTGTTTGCGCCCGATCCTGCGCGTGCGCAGTGGTTCCGAGCGCCAGCGAAACAACCAAACACAACAACCGCACCATAGTTGCAAGCCCCTTAGCTTACCGGCCCAGCCGAGACGACTGTCACCGCGCGACGGTTTTTGGCATAACAGGCCTCTTCGCTACAGATTTCAATCGGGCGTTCTTTGCCGTAGGACACAATCCGCAGACGATTTTCCGCCACACCTCGGCTTACGAGATATTCCTGAACTGCATTTGCGCGGCGACCGCCGAGAGCGAGGTTGTAATCCCGCGTGCCTTGTTCATCGGCATGGCCTTCGATCAAAGCGTTGTAATCGGTGTTGGTGTTGAGCCAATTTGCCTGTGCATCAAGCGTGGCCCGCCCCTCAGGCGTCAGGCTGGATTGATCCACCACGAACAGCACACGGTCGCCCACTGTTTCCTGGAAATAGGCGGCAGACCGCGGATCGGACGCTGCCCCGTTGAGGGCCCCGGAGTTTGCGCCAGTTGTATCATTGCCGAACCGCCCTGCGTTCGAGCACCCTGCGATGAACAAAACCGCGCAGGCGAGAATGATTTTATTGATGTTTTTCATATGCTTGCCTCATTCGTCTTTGTCTTTGGCCAATGTTAATCTTGGTCTTGGCGTGTCATAACACACTTGACCTGCCTTGGGAACGCATGGATTGAAGGGGCGGTTCGAGATCTTGCTGACATTTTCGTGCGTAAAATCCTGCTGACGCCGGCATTTGGTCTTCGTTAAACATGTGTGAGTGAAAGACTGATTTGAAGACGGCGAAGATGAAGCTCATCATGATAATGTGTACGCGGGACAATGCGGATGTCATCGCGCAAAACCTTAGATTTCATCTGGAGCGCGGCGTGAGCGAAGTGATCGTTCTCGACAATGGTTCCGTAGATGGCACGCGAGACATATTGGCAGATTTCGACCGCAGCGCGCCAGTCACCGTTTTGGACGACGCATCGCGCGATTTTGCCCAGGATCGTCTCATGACGCAGTTGGCGCACAGGGCGCGCGACAGTCATGGCGCCGATTGGATCCTGCCCAATGATGCCGATGAATTTTGGCTTCCCCACACTGGCGATTTGCCGCACTCCATTTGCGCGGATGCCACAGCGGATGTGTCGATCCTTGAATGCACCCGCCGCAACCTGTTTGCACCCTGGGATGGGCCTGAGACAGCGCCTTGGCATGAGCGATTGATCTATCGCGTTGCCGATCCGGAGCCTATTCCCGCGCTCAATGACCTGATCACAGATCCCAGGCCTTGCCCGCATTTTTACTGCGATTTGAAAGGCAAGGTCATGCTGCGCGCACAAGGATTGCAACGCATTTCCATGGGCAGCCACACCGCGTTTTACGAAACCGATCCGCTGCGGCGGAAAAGTGATATCGTGGTTTATCACGTTCCGATCCGCTCGCGCGCTCAGTTTGAGGCGAAAGCCCGCGATGGTGGTGCAGCCTTGGCCCGAAACAAGGAGCTGCCAATCAGCGCCGGCTGGCATTTGCGGCGGTGGGATTGGCAGATGCGAACGCTGGGCTTTGATGCGGCGATTGAGGATGCGATACCATCCTCTTCTCGTTTGGCGGCAGATCAAAAGACAGGCATTGTTTTGCAAGATAAGGGGTTATGCGCCTTGATAGGGAACTCAGGCTAATTCGCCGCCGGGTCTGTGATAGTAACGTTCTGTATATCCTAGAAATACTAGCTGCCTGAGAAGATGCGATGAAGCTGATCATGGTGATGTGCGTGCGCGACGAGCATGATGTTATCGCAGATAATCTGCGTCACCATTTTAATCACGGCGTGGCGCAGGCCATCGTGGTTGACAACGGATCGGTTGATGGGACGCGCGACATCCTGGCGGATCTGGCGCGCACAGCGCCGATTGAGATCGTTGACGAGCCGACCTACGATTTTTCCCAAGGCCGCCTCATGACGCAAATGGCTTTGCGGGCACGCGATGAGATGGGTGCGGATTGGATCCTGCCCAATGATGCCGATGAATTCTGGGTGCCACATAGCGGGGATTTGCCCAAATCCATCCAGTCCGACACGCGCAAGGGGGCCGGCATCCTCTATACCAAACGCTACAACATGTTTGCCGGTTGGGACGCGCCGGAGGATGCGCCATGGCATGAGCGGATGATCTACCGCGTGGCCGCGCCCAAACCGATCCCGACATTTGAGGATCTTTTCAAGGATGAAAGGGAATACCCGCATTTCTACTGTGATCTATTTGGGAAAGTGACGATGCAGGCCGCCGGGTTGCGCGAGATTAAACAGGGCTTTCATCAGGCCTTTTTCGAAGATGACGTCATCCAGAGCGACAGTCAGATGACGATTTATCATGTCCCGGTCCGCACGCGCGCTCAGTTCGAAAGCAAGGCCTGCAACGGGGGCACATCCCTGCAACGCAACACCCATTTGCCAAAGTCGACCAGCTGGCACATTCGGCGATGGTATTGGCGTTACGATAATCTTGGTTTTGAGGCCGCGATTGAGGATGCCATCCCGTCAAGCGCACGGGTGAAACAGGATCTAAAGGCAGGCCTTGTTGTGGAGGACACGTCCCTGCGTGATCTCTTGATGCCGCCAGAGCCGCATGGGCGTTTTTCCTGGAAGCGCCTGATTGGGCGGGCGTGATCTAGTCCTGCAAAGGAGACCAGGCCGGATCGGAGGCGCCAGTTGTCGTTGGTACCTGGCGCAGATTGCGGCCTGTGATATCCACCGAATAGAGGCTGGAGCTTCCCTGTGCGCCTTGGGTTTCGCGGGTGAACATGATTACGCGGCCATTGGGCGACCATGTGGGCCCTTCATCGAGGAACGACGCGGTGAGAAGCCGTTCTTCGCTGCCGTCGGTGCGCATCACGCCGATATGAAAGCGGCCTTTGGACTGTTTGGTAAAGGCAATCAGATCCCCACGCGGGGACCAGACAGGCGTGCCATACCGGCCTTGGCCAAAGCTGATGCGCTGCGCCTCTCCACCTGAGGCGGGCATGACGTAAAGCTGCGGCGTGCCGGAACGGTCGGATTCGAATACAATCTGACGACCATCGGGGCTAAAGCTTGGTGCGGTTTCAATCGACGGCGCACTGGTCAGGCGTTGGCTGCCGCCGCTGCCGAGGCTCATCGCGTAAAGATCGGTGTTTCCGCCTTGTGAGAGGCTGTAGACAATGGTGCGGCCATCCGGAGCAAACCGGGGCGCAAAGCTCATCGTTCCGGCCTGATTTTCAAGCGCGCGTCGGCGGGCGTTGCCCACTTCCAATTCATAGATACGGGGCTGGCCAGTTTCATAGCTGGTGTAGAGTACGCGATCACCCTGCGGAGAAAAGCGCGGGGCGAGCACGATGGCATTGGCATCTGTGAGATAGGTCACATTCGCGCCGTCGTAATCCATGATGGCGAGGCGTTTTTGACGGTCGCCCTTCGGCCCGGTCTCAGCCACAAACACCACGCGGCTGTCGAAATACCCGCTTTCGCCCGTGAGGCGGCTATAAACCTGATCGGCCACCTTATGCGCGATGCGCCGCCAGCCATCGGTGGTGCCGACGAGCTGTAGCCCTTGGCCCAGCTCCTGGCCCGCGAAGACATCAAAGAGGCGAAACCGCACGGTGACGCGGCCGGAGCCATCCACATCAACACCGCCCACGATCAGGGCCTGGGCGTTGATCGCCTTCCAATCGGAAAACTGAACCGGGCTCGAAAAGCTGGTGATGCGGCTGATATGCGCGGCATCGGGGATCTGGCGGAACAACCCTGTGCCGTTGAGATCAGAGGCGATGACGCGGGCGATGTTGGCCGACAGCTCATTGGCGGCAGCACTGCTCGGCACGAAAGCTGGCACGGCATAGGGCAGCGGCTCAATCACCCCTTCGGTGATTTCAATCCGCAACGGGCCGTCTTGGGCCTGCGAAGGCGCGGTAAACACGGCCAAGGCCAACATCAAAGCCAAACAGTGGCACACAAAAAAACGCATCATCTGATCCTCATGTTCTCAGGATTGAATGTAATCTCAATATCCCGCCACTGGTCATACTTCTCAACCGGTAAAGGGAAGCCATTGGCCCCACAGCGGATGATCGCGCGCCGGGCGGCTTCAAAAGCTTGTGAGGCGGCTGCCCCACTGCCCCCTGTGGCGTCGATCATGCGGATGGAGCCGGTGTTGGGTTTGCCGTCCTGCTGCATGGACACCGCCACGATGACGGTGGTGTTGAGCGCGTCCGTCGAAAGGCTGCCCACGTTCCAGCATTGCTGGACGGCCACGCGCAGCGCGTCTTTTTCGCCAGACGTGAGCGGCGGGCCGGAGGGGGCGGCCTGACTTTGCGTATCTGTGCCCCCCAACGCGGCGGCCACGGCATCATCGACGGCATCGCTATCGGGCTCAGCAGCCTCGGCGGGTTCAGCGGTTTGGGTCTCTGCGGGTTGCGGGCGCGTGGTAGGGCGGGCTTGGGGGCGCAAGGAGCGGGCGGGGGCCACATCGGCCTCGGTCACGATGCGCTCTGATGCGGCCTCTTGCGCGGTTTCCTCTTGCGCCTCTTCGACCTGCTCGGCGGTGCTGTCCTCGGATGTGGACTGTTGATCCACATCGTCGATCTGCACGTCTGGGTCGGGTTGCGCGATGGTCTCAGGGGCAACGCGGGGCGCGGCCTCGGGGCGGCTTTCCTCGGCAATCTCAGGCACCAGAACGGCCACGTCCTCGGACGGGGGTTGCAGCACCGGGGCCTCATCGCTGACCTCCGCCTCGGGCGGGGCGGGTTGAACCACCTCGGGTGTTTGATCGGGGTCGGATGTCTCGGTGGGTTCGGGCGTGGCTTGTGTTACCTCCGTGTCGACGGTGGCGTTCAGATCGGGGGCCTGCCCGGCCCCGGGCGGCTCGGGCGTGTCGACGTTCGCAACCGCCTCAGGAGAGGGCTCGGCATCGAAGAGCGTGGCGTAGTCTTCCGCGGAGATGGCCGTCACTTCGGTCACTTGAAATGGCAAAGGCTCTGCCGAAAAGGTGCCGCCAAAAATCGCCACGGAAAGCAGGCCCACATGACCCACCGCCGAGATTTTCTGACCAGTGTCGAGCCGCGCCCACATGACCGGTCAGCCACCATCCTGAGCGGTCGCATCCAGACGCGGGCCGCCCGGTTCGGTCACAAGGCCGATATTGGGAAAGCCACCACGGTTGAGCGCGCCCATGACTTCCATGACTTGGGCATAGGGCACGGCACCGTCGGCGCGCAGAAAGATGCGGTTGCTGTCACGCTCGGCCGCGATGGCCTGAAGCCGGTTGACCAGATCCTCGCGCGACACCGGGCTTTCCTGGATAGAGACCTCACCGGTGGCGGTCACGGTCACGGTCAGCGGCTCTTCGTCGTCACCTGAGAGAGAATTCGCAGCGGTTTGCGGCAGCTCCACCTCAACCCCCACGGTCATCAAAGGCGCGGCCACCATGAAGATGATCAAGAGCACCATCATCACATCCACGAACGGCGTCACATTGATCTCGGCCATGGGGCGGGATCGGCCCCTGCCCCGCCGTCTGCGCCCGCCTTCTTTCTGAACGACACCTGCGCCCATCTAAGTCATGCCTCGCTCAGCAGAAAGAAGAGCATCAAGCCCGCAAGACGAGGCAGCGTTTGCTTTGCAAATGCGTTCGGATTGGGGGTGAGATTCAACATCGCGACGCATGACTCACCCGTCCAACTGGCGGCTGAGAATCGTGGAGAACTCATCGGCAAAGGCCTCATAGCCTGCCACGATGCGGTCACTGTCGGCGCTGAGCTTGTTGTAGAAAATCACCGCCGGGATCGCGGCCAGAAGGCCCAAGGCGGTCGCCAAAAGCGCCTCAGCGATGCCGGGAGCCACAACGGCGATGGAGGTGTTCTGTTGCTCGGCAATCTCAATGAAGCTGTTCATGATGCCCCAGACGGTGCCGAAAAGCCCGATAAAGGGCGCGGTGGAGCCGATGGTGGCCAGCACGTTGAGCCCGCTTTGCAGCTGCTCGCTTTCCTTCACGATGGCCACATCCATAGAGCGGTCAATCCGTGCGGTGGCTCCAGCGATCAGCCCGCCATCATTGCGGTGCGAGCGGCGCCATTCGGTCATCCCGGCGGCGAAGACACGTTCGGACTGCCCGGGCGGCTCTGGCCCGATCACTTCGAAAAGCTCATCCAAAGGCTCACCTGACCAAAAGCGTTCATCAAAGCTTTCGGCCTCCGCGCGGGCGCGGCGATAGATGATGATTTTCTGAATAATGATCGACCACGCCCAGAAGGATGCAATGATCAGCATCCACATGACGATTTTGACGGTGATCGTGGCGCGGGCATACAGCCCCCACAGCGAATAGTCGCCCCCATGTGCAAGGGCCAGCGCTTCTGCTTCCATGAGCCTGCTCTTTTTTACCTTACGGGTCCCAGAGGCCTTGTTGCCGACCTCGTTTCCCTTTTTTACCTGAGTTCGCAAGCGAAGACCATCACAACAGTGTTGCCTGCGCGATTTCGTGAGCCTGTGGCGGGTTTTTGCCCGGAAAACACCTGGAGTTGTAGAGCCGAGGATGGACAGATGCGGAAGCCTGTGTCACGGCGCAGGGCAGCCGCTGACCTTGAGGTAGATCCCATGGTGTCTGACACGCCAACACTGCATATGATTTGCGGCAAAATCGCCGCGGGAAAATCCACCCTGGCCGCCCGATTGGCGCAAGACGAGGGCACGGTTTTGATCGTGCTGGATGATTGGCTGGGTACGCTTTTCGGCGATCAGATCAAAACGGGCGCCGATTTCCTGCGCTTTGGCGTGGTGTTTGACCGGATGATGGGGCCGCATATTGTGTCATTGCTCAAGGCCGGCGTGTCGGTTGTGTTGGACTACCCGGCCAACACGGTGGCGCAGCGGGCGCGGATGCGTACGCTCTTTGAAGCGGCGGGGGCGGCGCATGTGCTGCATGTTCTGGATGTGCCAGACGACGCGTGCCTTGCGCGATTGAAGCGCCGTAACGCGCAGAGAGAGCATGCGTTCACCGTGTCCGCGGAACAGTTTCACCGGTTCACGGAGCATTTTGCGCTGCCCGGAGAAAACGAAGGTTTCAAGGTTATGCGGCATGACATCTGACGGTCAAAGCCTGTCTTTGAGCCACGCAACCTGCTGCAGCGCGTTTCGCTGCGCGGCCTCAAAGCTGTCAAACCTCTGCGCGCCGTAATAGCCCACCGGATACCAGCCGCGCGGGTCTTCGGGATCGCGGCGAAACTCTTCGAAACCATAAGTGCCATCGGGGCGTTGAAACACGTCAACGCACAGCCCTTCGCCATCAAGATTAACCGAATGCACGACTTTGTTTTCATGGGCCATGGCCTAGCTCGCCCGCGCGGTGATTTTCACCGCCACCTGTTGGTGTTCGTGGTTGTAGGTGAGGTATTCATAGTGCAAGCCGTGCTCCGCAACGCATTCCTGAAACGCCTTGAACTCGCCCTCCTGCCAGCCTGCGTAGTTGAAGTATTCATCAAAGACGATGACCGTGCCTGCCAAGATCCGATCGCCCAGATGCTCAAAAATCGTCTTGGTGGAGCTGTAAAGATCGCAATCCACGTGAAGATAGCGGATGGGCCGCGTGTCATTTGACAGAGCGGCGGCGAAGGCGGGCAGCGTTTGATCAAACCAGCCGATATGCAAGGTGACATCGGGGCCAAGATCTGGGGGCGCAGAGCAGCTGAACTTACCTGTAGCATACCCATCACGCCAAGGCTCTGGCAGGCCCTCGAAACTGTCGAACGCGTCCACCGTCCAGCCGGTTTTTTCGGTGATATAACGTGCTGTCGTGCCAGAAAATACGCCAAACTCCAACACCAAGCCACCCTCCAGATGGGCGGCCGCGATGGCATGGTCATGCACCTCACGCCATGACGTCACCGATTGCACGCGCGCCATCCGGGCTTGCACATAGCGGGCGGTCTCGTCTGTCGCATGATCCTGAAGCCTGAGGCGAATGTTGGAGATGGCATCGCGGTAATGGGTGAGAAACCTCTGCCGGCGACGGGCCGCGACGCGTCTTTTCAGTCTTGAAAGGATGCCCATGCGCGCGCTCCCTAGCCGATCAGTGCTCGGATTTCTTTGGGTAAGCGCGTGGGCCGTCCGTCTAGCGTCATACAGGCGGCTGTCACCTCGGCAGCAAACAGACATGTTTCGCCACGCCAGACCGTTTGGTTCATGATCAGGCGGGCGCCGGTCACAGAGACCACAGATGTGCGAACCTCCAAATCCTCACCATAGCGCGCAGGCTTTACGAACTCTGCAGTCACCCGGCGCACAGCAAAAACCACACCAACGCCATCTCGCATCGCCAATTGATCAATTCCCATCTGGGTCACCCAATCGCTGCGCGCGCGTTCGATAAACTTTAGGAAATTGGCGTGATACACGATCCCGCCCATATCGGTGTCTTCGTAGTAGACGCGCACAGCAAACCGATGATCCATCCAGGCACTTTAATCCGTTGTCGTCTGGAACGAAACCGCTCTCGCATGACACATCACGCGTCGGGTGGCGGTTTTAAAGGTGGTTTGCGATGCCAAGTGTGTTAACCAATTCTCGCGAATGCGCGCTGTGTGTGTGGCGCGCCAAAACAAGGGACACGAAAATATGCTTTCAGAATTCAAGGATTTTATCGCGCGCGGCAATGTCATGGACATGGCCGTCGGGATCATCATCGGCGCGGCTTTTACTGCGATCGTTGGTTCATTGGTCGCTGATCTGATCAATCCGATCATCAGCCTCTTTATGGGTGGGCTCGATTTCTCGGGTCTGTTCGTTTTGCTGGGCGACGGTGAATATGGCTCAATCGAAAGCGCGGAAGAGGCCGGCGCTGCGGTCTTTGCGTATGGACGTTTCATCATGGCCGTCATCAACTTTCTGATCATCGCTTGGGTGGTGTTCATGCTGGTCAAAGCCGTCAACCGGATGAAGCCAGCCGAGGAGGAGGAAGAGGCCCCAGCAGAGGATCCCGGCCCCACAGAGCTGGATTTGCTCATGGAAATCCGTGACGCACTGAAAAAGTAAAACTGTGCTACACGCATCTGAGGGCCCCACATGCGGGGCCCTTTTTAATTTGGCCTGATCCGCGCCGCCAATCGCAAGGCATGCGAGGCATCACGTGCCACAGCCGGCAGCACCGGATCATAGCCCGCACGGATCACGGCGGCGATATCAGGGCGCAGAATAATGCGATCTCCTCCCGGGACTTGCGCCAGCGCGGACGCGTTGTTGAACGCGATATCCGACCACAGCAGGATGGTTTGCACAACCTGGCTCAGGGCCAAAGTTTCCGCCGGTATTTTCGACAACTCCTCATCCATGCGCAAAAACACGAAGGCCGCTTTGATCGCGTCTTCCTCATCAAACCGGAAAAAGCGATACTGGTTTGCGCCGATCTCTTTGAGGCGCGGGAGCAAACCAGGCAGATCGGGAACAAGGCGGTCCAGATCCGGCACCGCCAGAAGTTCGTCCCAATCGCGGAAGAAAAAGAACATCAGGTTGACGCCCAATTCCGGATCCGTCTCTGCCATGGTGTGCCCAGCCAGATCGGTTACGGCCTCCACCGCGCCTTTGATCACCGACAGTGTTTTGCCATCAACGCCAAAAACCACGGGCACGATCGGCCTGCCCCAACGGGCAAAGAGATACTCACCATTTTCGCGGGTGAAGAGCGTTTCGATCTGATCGGGTTCCACAGGGTTTGTCATATGGCTCGAGGTATCACAGTCAACTGCCGGGACAAGTGGCGCCGGTGTCCTTCATCTGGCTTAGAATATGCCCGCTCGGCGGGCCTCACTTGCCGAACAAAACGCTCTGAGGGTGATTTTTGGGCGCGGCGAGGCCCAGATGCACCCAGGCGCGTTGCGCCAACATCCGGCCGCGAGGGGTGCGTTGGATGAGGCCCTGTTGCAGCAAGTAAGGCTCAATCACTTCTTCAAGCGCATCGCGGCTTTCACTGAGCGCGGCCGCGAGCGTTTCGATGCCCACAGGGCCGCCTTGATAGGCCTCGGCGATCAGTTGGAGATACCGCCGGTCGGCCCCGTCAAGGCCCAGCCCATCCACGCTAAGGCGTGTCAGCGCCCCATCGGCCAGCGCGCGGGTGATGCGCCCATCACCTTCGACAACCGCGAAATCCACCACGCGGCGCAGCAGACGCCCGGCGATGCGCGGCGTGCCGCGGGACCGACGCGCGATTTCGCGGGCCCCTTCCGGCTCCGTTGGGATGTTCAGCAAAGCCGCGTTGCGGGTGACGATCTCATGGAGTTCATCTTCGGTATAGAATTGCAGCCGCGTGGGGATGCCGAAACGATCCCTGAGCGGCGTGGTCAGAAGGCCGAGGCGCGTCGTGGCGCCCACTAGCGTGAAGGGTTGCAGCTCAATGCGTACAGTGCGCGCGGCGGGGCCTTCGCCGATCACGAGGTCGAGCTCAAAATCCTCCATCGCGGGGTAAAGCACCTCTTCCACTGCCGGGTTGAGGCGGTGGATTTCGTCGATGAAAAGAACGTCATTCGCTTCTAGATTGGTGAGGATCGCGGCGAGATCACCGGCCTTAGCCAGAACCGGGCCAGAGGTCATGCGAAAGCCGACGCCGAGCTCCTTTGACATGATCTGCGCCAGCGTGGTTTTGCCAAGGCCCGGCGGGCCGTGAAACAGCGTGTGATCCATAGCCTCACCGCGTTGGCGGGCAGAGGCGATAAACACGTGCAGGTTCGCCTTGGCCTCAGACTGACCGATGAAATCCTCAAGCGCTTGAGGGCGCAAACTACGCTCATGATCCTCGGGCAGAGGCTCAGGGCGCAGGGTGGGATCAGGTTCGCTCATGTCTTTGCCTTAGCTTGCCGGGGCCAAAAGGCGCAATGCACGGCGGATGAGGTCTCCGGTCTCTGCCTCCGGTGCGTCGCCCAAGGCCTGAGCGATGGCCCCTGCGGCTTCGCCGGGGCTGTAGCCTAAGTTTGTGAGCGCCGAAAGCGCCTCGGCCTGAGCGCCCGCGGATGGCACAGGTGCAGGCGCAAGTGTCTCCAAAACCTCGATCACCTCATCCGCATCGGTCATGGGTGGCGCCACGGCTGCGGGAGTAGCGGCCATGGACATAACCTGCGGGGCTTTGTCCTTCAATTCATTGACCACGCGTTGCGCCGTTTTGGGGCCGATACCCTTGGCCGCCTTGACCGAATTCCAATCGCCCAAAGCAATTGCGCGGCCCACACCATCGGGCCCCAGCGTGCCGAGAATGGCCATGGACGCCTTGGCCCCCACCCCTTGCACTGACATCAGCAGGCGGTGCCATTCCTTTTCCTGCAAGCTCGTAAATCCAAAAAGCTGCATCAGGTCATCACGGACCAAAAGATCGGTGTAAAGCGCCACATGCTCGCCCACGTTGGGCAGAGATTGTAGCGTTCGGTCAGAGCAATAGACCAGATACCCTACCCCGCGCACATCAAGCAGCACGTGATCATCGGCGCGGTAGTCGATGCGCCCGGCCAGCCGCCCGATCATGCGCTGAGCGTCCCGAGTGTTGCGCTGAGCCGCCTGTGATGGGCGTGGCAAATCGCAATAGCCAGCGCATCCGCGGCATCCGGTCCGGCTAGGTCAACGCCCGGCAATTGCACGCGCACCATATGGGCCACCTGGGTTTTGTCAGCATGGCCCACGCCCACAACCGTTTTCTTGATCTTGTTGGGCGCGTATTCCCCGACGGTGAGGCCAAACTGCGCAGGCACCAACATGGCGATACCGCGAGCCTGGCCCAGTTTCAGAGTGCCCACGCCATCTTTGTTCACAAATGTCTGCTCTACCGCCGCCGCTGTTGGAGCATGGGTGGAAAACACCGCGCTTAGCTGCTCATGCAAAGACAAAAGCCGCTCGGAAAGGGCATCGCCTCGCGACACGCAAATCCCGTTGGCCACATGGCGCAGGCGGCTGCCATCGACATCAATCACGCCCCAGCCAAGGTTGCGCAGCCCCGGATCAATTCCCAAAATTCGCATATATCACTGCCCGTTTCCCGGTTTGTCATGATGTAGCACGAAACAAGAACACGCGCCAAGCATCTTCACAGATTTGCGAGGATTGCGTGATCAATCACTGGAGCCCTGATCCGAATTAATTGTTTAAAATTGGTTGCTTATACTGCGTTCAAGCTTTGCAGGCGCTGCATAGGAACTATGCAAAAAGCCATCTTGCTGCACAATCGGGGCGCGCCTATCTCCCTGCAACGAACGGAAAACAAGCGGCCTAAGCCGCGATAACTTCAGGAATGAAAAAATGGCACTTCTCGACCAAACCCGTTCGACACGCTCGGGCACCGATATCGGTGGTGGCACGGGTGTATTGTCGAACCTCATCGCCGCATTCAACGCGTGGAATGACGCGCGCATCACCCGCAAGGCCCTCGCCCAGCTCAGCGATCGCGAGTTGGAAGATATCGGCCTCGTGCGCGGTGATATCGACCGGATACAGTTCTAAATTCGGCTTCCCACACGTGGGAAGGAAAACCCCCGCCGGTGTGAGATGCACCCGCGGGGGTTTTTAATTTGGAGGGCCGCTATTTACGCACGTCCAGCACGTTAGGGCACGATAACCCGGACCTGGTTGACCAGAAACTGAGAGAGAAAATCCGGTGTCATGACAAAGGCGGCCGCCTGTTCAAACACCGTACCCGATTTGAGATACGCAATTGAGGCGGCATAGGCCTCTGCTCCGATCCAGGCAATGCACCCGGCTTTGAACACGAAGAAGGAGGCGACAAGGAGCAAGAAACCGGAGAGAGAGATGGGTGGTGCTGCCTGCCGGGTCGGCACGATGATAATGTCATCAACGCGCGCCTGAGAGGAGGCGTGGAGGGACTGCGGATGACCTTTATCGCTCCGCTGCGCCTTCTCAGCGCGCAGCTTGGAATTCAATCGGTTCTTCATTGCAGCACCAAATACTCATTGTCGCCCCCGTGACATGACCAAATTAACTAAGTTTGAATTGTGGCGAAACTTGGGCATTCGCCTCATTTTCGGCAATTTCCGTTTGATTTCAGGCATTTCTTTGAAGGATTGTCGTTGTCCATTCACCAATCTCGCGCCGGTGGATCAGAGTGTTTCCATTGGCGCAGTAAACGTCAATCACCTCATCTGCTTGCTCATTGAGGATACCTGACAGAATCACGAATCCCTCCGGCTTCAAAGCACGCGTAATGGCGGGAGAGAGAGCGATCAAAGGCGCCTTGAGGATATTGGCGAAAATCAGACCAAATGGACCGGTTTGGACGATCTCTGCGTGGTCGAGACCATCCGCCCTAACGCAACGCACCTTGTCTTCCATGCCGTTGGCCCGACAATTGGCAAGCGCCACCTCAACTGCCACGTCATCGATATCGCTGGCGAGTGTTGTCGTGGCCATAACATGGGCCGCCGCCATAGCGAGCACAGCCGTGCCACAGCCGAGATCAAGCACCGGACCTGTCAGTTGATCGGTATCCACCAGATGATCAAGCGCCAGAAGACAGCCCTGTGTTGTCCCGTGATGCCCGGTGCCAAAGGCCATAGAGGCCTCAATCAAAAGCGGGATCACGCGCTCTGGCACTTTATCGGCATCATGGCTGCCATAGACAAAGAACCGACCGGCCTCCACCGGAGTGAGTTCACGGCGCACCTTGGCGACCCAATCCTCCTCGGGCAGTTCCGACACCACAAACGGTTTGGCACTGTGCATCGCGGCCAAAAGGGCAAGACCGGCGGCATCCGGTGGCGCTTGGAAATACGCGCCCACCTCCCACGTGCCGGACCCGTCTTCGATTTCAAAGGTGCCGATGCCGGTGGGCTCTGGCGTCATGCGTTCGAGGTCTTCGGCCAAGGCTTCTGCGGCGGCCTTCTCGGCCAGCGTGGTGAGGGCGGTGAATGTGGGCATGGGTCTATTCCGCTGGAGCCGGGGTGAGGCGGCTGAAAATCGTTTCGCGCCCGGGTTCCGGGTGACGTGGGATCAAAAGCGCAAGCAGGAACGAACAACTGGCCATGCCCGCCGCGAGCCAGAAGACTGCACCGGGTGAGATAAGCCAGAGATACCCCAACCCCGCCGGCAAAAACACCGCAGCGATGTGGTTGATGGTAAAGGCCACAGCCGCGGTAGGGGCAATATCGGCGGGATCGGCGATTTTCTGAAAATATGTCTTGAGCGCAAGCGCGAGGGCAAAGAGCAGGTGATCGACCACGTAGAGCACCGCCGCCAGCACCACACCCCAGCCAAAGAAATACAGCCCTCCATAGAGCCCGAACACAATCGCAAGGCCGGCGTATTCGAAAAGGAGCGTGGCACGTTCACCAAAGTGATGTACGGCGCGGCCCATGAATGGCCCGCAAATCATATTGGCCACCAGGTTGATGAGGTAGAGCGCCGTGACCTCATGCACCTCAAAGCCGAATTTCTCGACCATCATGAAGCCTGCGAAGACGACGAAAATCTGCCGCCGCGCGCCGGACATGAATTGCAGCAGATAGTAGAGCCAGTAACGGCGGCGCAGGACCATCCGTTTGACCTGCGGCGTGGGGGCCTCAAACTGCGGATAGGCCACGAAACAAAACGCCGCGATGGCGACGCAAACACCGCCGGCGATCATGTAGACCGTGTTGTAACTGAGCCCGAGCGTGTCCCAGGTGAGCACGATAAGACCGTAGGAGAGAAGCGCCGCTGCCGAGCCTGAGGCGACCATCCAGCCCAGGATCTGCGGCGCGCGGTCTTTGGCCAGCCATTGCAGTTGCAGCGATTGATTGACGGTCTCGTAGTAGTGAAAGCCAATCGAGCTGAGCATGGTGATGGTGAGAATGCCGCCCATGCTGGGAAACCACGCGGTCACAGCCGTGGCCGCGCCCAACATGATGAGAGAGACGAGCCCCAACACCTGTTCGCGCATGAAAATGATGATGGCAATGACGCCAACGGCGAGGAAGCCGGGGATTTCACGGACCGTGTGTAGCCAACCGATATCAGAGCCATCAAAATCCGCGACTTCAATCACGAAATTGTTGAGCAGCGCCGACCATGTGGAGAACGCAATGGGCATGGCCGCGGCCATCAGAAAGAGCAGCGTAACTGGCCTGCGCCAAAGGGGAAGATGGCGGGCATCGTGAAGGGCGACGGTGTGCATGTCCTTGCTCTACGCCTTTTGCGCGCGCTTGGCGAGTGCGGTGGCGCGCGGGTGTATGTGCGAATTCGGCAAAGACGAATTTTTAAAAAATTCGCGCCAACGCTGGTGGGGCATTTTTTGGGAAAAAATGCGGGCGGCGTGGGGACGGTTGCGCAGAATTGGTCAGAAGAAGCTTTGCGGGTCGATGTCTACGCTCAGGCGAAAGTTGGAGGAGCCGCGCACCTGGGCGATCCAGCGGGCCAGCGCGGGTTGCAGCGCCACGCCTTTGGGGGCTTTGACCAAAAGGCGCACGCGGTGGCGGCCTCGAATGCGGGCAATGGGCGCAGGGGCGGGGCCGAAGACCTGCGCACCGGCCTCTCTGAGGGGGGCATCGTGGCGCGCGAGCTGACCGCCAATATCAAAGGCCTCTTGCATATCCGTTGACGACAGCACGATGCCTGCCATCCGGCCGAAGGGAGGGACACCCGCGGCTTCGCGTTCACGGGCCTCGGCACTCCAAAAGCCTTCCTCGTCGCCTGCGAGAATGGCGCGGATCACAGGGTGCTCTGGCTGATAGGTTTGCAAAAGCGCGGTGCCGGGTTTCTCTGCCCGCCCTGCCCGACCGGCCACTTGGCGCATCAGCTGGAACGTGCGCTCTGCTGCGCGCAGGTCAGAGCCTTGCAGGCCAAGATCGGCATCGATCACGCCCACCAAGGTCAAGTTGGGAAAATTGTGCCCTTTGGCGACGAGCTGCGTGCCGATGATGATGTCGGCGGCCCCTTCCGCGATCTGTTTGATCTGCTCCTTGAGCGCACGAGCAGAGCCGAAGAGATCGGATGAAAGAGTGGTGATGCGCGCATCGGGAAAGAGCGCGCGGGTCTCTTCTTCGATACGCTCCACACCGGGGCCAAGCGCGGCCAGCTTGCCTTCGACACCGCAAGACGGACAGGCCTCTGGGATGGGCGTTGTTTCCCCGCATTGGTGGCACATGAGGCGTTTGAGAAAGCGGTGTTCGACCATGCGCGCATCGCAGTGATGGCAGCCGATTTGATGTCCGCAGGCCCGGCATATCGTGACGGGGGCATAGCCACGGCGGTTGAGAAAAATAAGCGCTTGCTCTCCGGCCTCAAGCCGCGCGGTGATGGCCTTTTGCAAGCTGGGAGAGATCCAGCGGTTGGATGGCAAACCTTCGAGCCGCATGTCGATGGCCCGCATTTCAGGCAAAAGGGCCTCTCCGAACCGGGCGGTCAGATCGAGCCGCGTGTATTTACCGGCTTGGGCATTGGTCCAGCTTTCCAAGGACGGCGTGGCGGAGGCCAGCACCACTTGCGCGCTGCACAGGCTGGCGCGCAAAACGGCCATGTCGCGGGCATTGTAAAGCACGCCATCTTCTTGTTTGTAGGAGGTGTCATGTTCTTCATCGACAACAATGAGCCCTAAATCCTGAAATGGCAGGAACAATGCAGAGCGCGCGCCCACCACGACCTGGCAGCCGCCTTGCGCGGTCATTTTCCAAATGCGACGACGCTCGGTCATGGTCACACCGGAGTGCCATTCGGCGGGGCGTGCGCCAAAGCGGGCCTCCATCCGGGTCATGAATTCCGCCGTGAGCGCAATCTCGGGCAGGAGTATGAGCGCTTGGCGGTTCTGGCGAAGGGTTTCGGCGACTGCCTCCAGATACACCTCCGTTTTGCCCGATCCGGTGACACCGCGCAGGAGCGTTGTGGCGTAGGCATCCGAGCGCGCGGTGTGGCGGAGATGATCTGCAGCCCGGGTTTGATCGTCGGTGAGTGCAACGCCCGCGCAATCCGGGTCAAGACGCGGATATGGCGTGTCGCGCGGGGTATCTTGTTCGAGAACGGCGTTTTGTTTGACCAGACCTTTGACCACGGAGGATGTCACGCCCGCCTGTTCAGCCAGTTCCTTGAGGGTAAAGGACAGGCCGTCATAATCGCGCAACACCTGCAAGACGCGGCGGCGGGCATCGGTCTGGCGGTCGGGCTCTACTGTGCCCAGACGGTAAACCTTGCGCATGGATGGCGGATCCGAGAGGCCGGGCGCGCGGGTGGCAAGGCGCAACATGGCCGTCATCGGGGTCAGCGTGTAATCGCCTGCGCGCGCCAGAAAGTCGCGTAGTTCCTCTCGCATGGGCGGGGCGTCAAGCACACGGATGACGGATCGCACCTTGCTTTCATCATAACCGCCTTCACCGGCCCCCCAAACAACACCCAAAACCTTGCGTGGGCCAAGCGGCACTTCGACAAACGCGCCAAGCGGGCAGCCCCCTTCCGGCGCGCGGTAATCCAGCACGCGGCCCAAGGGTTGCGTGGTTAGCACGCCGACAAGCGCACCTTCGTAAAAATGGCCCTCTGCGTCGGGCAACGCGATCTCCCTCTTGAGGGGTTTCGGCAAGCTGTGTCATGGGGTAAAGCGAAATGAGCGAAACCAAAAGCCGGTTGGAGGCCCGCCCCATGAAGTTTTTCGTTGATACCGCAGAAGTGGATGCCATCGCAGAGCTCAATGATCTGGGCATGGTGGATGGGGTCACGACCAACCCGTCGCTGATCCTCAAGTCAGGCCGCGACATTCTGGAAGTGACCAAAGAGATCGCGGAGCTGGTCGACGGGCCGGTGAGTGCTGAGGTCGTGGCGCTGAAGGCCGATGACATGATCGCCGAAGGCCGCAAGCTGGCCAAGATCGCCGACAACATCGCGGTGAAAGTGCCGCTCACATGGGATGGTCTAAAGGCGTGTAACGTGCTGACCAATGAGGGCAATATGGTCAATGTCACTTTGTGTTTCTCGGCCAATCAGGCGCTGCTTGCGGCCAAGGCGGGGGCCACGTTCATCAGCCCCTTCATCGGGCGGCTTGATGATATCAACCTCGATGGGATGCAACTGATCGCGGATATTCGCCAGATCTATGACAATTTTGACTTTGAGACAGAGATCCTGGCCGCATCCATCCGCACGGTCAATCATGCCTTTGAGGCCGCGCGCATTGGCTCAGACGTGATGACCGCGCCGCCGGACGTCATCAAGAAAATGGCGCAACATCCGCTGACCGACAAAGGGCTTGAGGCGTTTTTGAAGGATTGGGAAAAAACAGGGCAGAAAATTCTGTAACCCCGTGCTATAAGCGCGAAAAAGTAAGAGTAGAGGCACAGATGAGTGGCAAGCCCGCGGTGATCACGGACGTGATGCGCCAAAAAATTCTATCTCAACCGGATGTGATCCTGGAAGACCAGGACCTGATGCGCGCTTTGATCTCAGCCAATGAGCGCGCAATGGGCGGCAATATCGTAGATTTGCGCGGCATCGCGATGGACCGCCTTGAGGCGCGGCTTTCGCGGCTCGAAGACACCCATCGCAGCGTGATCGCAGCGGCCTATGACAACCTGTCAGGCACCAATCAGGTGCATCGCGCCGTTCTGCGGATGCTCGATCCGGTGGAGTTTGAGGACTTTCTGCGCGACCTGGGCGGTGAGGTGGCCGTCATCTTGCGTGTGGATTGTGTGAAACTTGTGCTGGAATCTGTGCAACGCGATGATGACCCGGCAGTGCAAAGGCTGGGGGATGTGCTATCTGTGGCGGAGCCTGGCTTTATCGAGCGTTACCTTACCGATGGCAGTGGGCCGACCCCGCCGCGGCAGGTCACGTTGCGACAGGTGTATGAGGGGGACCCGGATGTCTATGGCCGCGAGGCGGAGTTTACCCGCTCTGAGGCCTGTATCTTGCTGGATTTTGGGCCCGGTCGCTTGCCGGGTATGCTGGCCATGGGATCAGAGGATCCGCATCAATTCAGCCCGCAACAAGGCGTGGATTTGCTCGGCTTTTTCGGCGGCGTGTTTGAGCGTGCGATGCGGCGCTGGCTCTCGTGATCTCGGGAGGCGCACGCGACGCGCTGCAGGGATTTCTGGACCACGCACGGGCGCTGCGGGGCGCGTCTGACAACACTATCAAAGCCTACAATCGCGATCTGATCGGGTTTTTGTCCTTCATGACTGTGCATTTGGGCGGCTCCCAGGGGGTTGGCGCTTTGGCCAATGTCGGCACGCGCGACATGCGCAGCTGGATGGCCTCAGAACGCAGCGCGAGCACTGGCGCGCGGTCTTTGGCGCGCAAGCTATCAGCCGTCAAAAGCTTCTATCGCTGGCTGTCTGAGCGCGAGGGATTTGATGCCACCGCTGTCCTTTCTACGCGGGCTCCGAAATTTCAAGCCAAGCTGCCTCGGCCTTTGACAGTTGATAACGCTAAGAAGGTCATTGATTTGATGGACTTGCAGTCGGACACACCGTGGATCAATGCGCGGGATCAGGCGGTGGTGACCCTGCTTTATGGCTGCGGTTTGCGCATATCAGAGGCGTTGTCTCTGACCGGAGCCGATTTGCCGATGGCCGCAACGCTGCGTATTGTGGGCAAGGGCGGAAAGGAACGGATCGTTCCAGTGATCGCGCCTGCGCGAGAGGCTGTCGAGGTGTACACACGCACCGCGCCGTTCGATTTCCCCGCGAATGCGCCGCTCTTTCGAGGCGCGCGTGGCGGAGCGCTTAGCCCGCGTCAGGTACAAAAGGTCGTGGCGGCTGTGCGTATGCAACTTGGCCTACCTGCTTCTGTCACGCCCCATGCCATGCGCCACAGCTTTGCCACGCATTTGCTCAACGCGGGCGGTGATCTGCGCGCGATCCAGGAATTGCTGGGTCATGCGTCCCTGTCCACCACGCAGGCCTATACGGCAGTGGATGCCGCGCGGCTGATGGAAGTCTACCGCAAGGCCCATCCCAAAGCCTGATTGCGCCGCCTGCGGAATTGCGGCATGAGACAGGTCATGTCGCGACATCTCAAAGCCTTATCGGTCCATTTGTTCACCGCCTCAGGTGCCGTCTTTGCGATGCTGGCCATGCTGGCCGCTGTCGATGAAAAATGGAGCCTGATGTTTTTGTGGCTTGTGGTGGCGTTCTTTGTGGACGGCATCGATGGCCCATTGGCGCGCCATTACAATGTGAAGAAATATGCCCCGCAATTCGATGGCAATCTGCTGGATATGATCATCGATTATCTGACCTATATTTTCATCCCCGCCTTTGCGCTGTTTAAATCCGGACTTTTGCCGGGTTGGACGGGTTGGGTCGCAATCATCATCATCACGTTCACGTCTGTGATGTATCTGGCCGATACGCGGATGAAGACGAAAGACAATTCTTTCTCCGGCTTTCCTGCTTGTTGGAACATGGTGGTCCTGGTGGCCTTTGCCATTGAGCCCAACTTCTGGATCACGCTGGCTTGGGTCACGGCCCTGGCCTTTACGATGTTCGTGCCGTTCAAATTTGTCCACCCAGTGCGCACCAAACGCTGGCGTGTGGTCACCCTGCCTATGGCTCTGGCTTGGACATTCTTTGCAGGCTGGGCGGCCTGGGTGAATTTCCATCCTGAAAGCTGGGCCCATTGGGGGCTGATCGCAACCACGACGTATCTGATGACCGCCGGGATTGCCCAACAGATCATCCCGCCCCGTGGCGCGCACCCAGCGTGAGCGAGACGCGCCCGAAGGAAGCCACGAGCGCGTCAGATGAGCAACCCGGCCGCCCCTTCATGGCGCAAAAGCCAAACCTTCGTGTCAATCCCGACACCGCCTGAAAACCCGCCCAATGACGTGGCCCCAAGCACGCGATGGCACGGAATGATCACGGGGATCGGATTGCCACCGCAGGCCGCGCCCACCGCCTGTGCCGGAAGGCCCACGCTGGCTGCGATGTCGCCATAGGTCAGCGTTTCACCAAAAGGGATCGCGGCCATCTGGGCGCAGACCTCTTTCTGGGCATTGGACCCGCGCACCCGCAAAGGCAGATCGAATGTCGTCAATTCGCCTTCAAAATAAGCCTTGAGTTGCGCACAAGCCTCGAGCAATTCGGGGGTTTCCTGCGGCGACGGCGCTGTTCGCCAGGCCAGGCCTGTGATCGCGGCGCCATCGCTTATGACGGTGACATCGCCGACAGGCGTGGGGATCGAAAGCTCAGCCGCGTTCATTCCGTGTTCATTCGGTGTTCAAAAGCACGGCTTCCACGCGGCGGTTTGCGCGCCGTCCTTCGGCACTGGCGTTGGAGGCCACGGGCGAGAGATAACCCATACCTTGGGCATCAAGCTGATTGTCCGCCACGCCGTGATCTTGCATCAAACGCTCCATCACCGATGCCGCGCGCGCCCGCGACAGCCGGATATTTCCGTCCAAAGCGCCAACCGCATCCGTATGTCCCACAAGGACAACGCGTCGGGTCGGATCGGCCTTTAGAAAAGCGGCCAAATCAGTGAGTGAGGCGTAAGACCCTTGTTCCAGTGTGGACGCCCCCGTTGCAAACACCAAACCGGGCAGGATGGCGTGGCCATGAACCAACAAATCATCGGCAATGCGGACGCTTTCTTGGGGTTCGACCGGGTCAGCCTCGTCTTCGGGCGTGCTGGTGGGCTGCGGTGCTTCATCGGCTTGGGTCCCCACAACAGGCTCCGCGGACGGCTCTGGTTCTGGGTCTGGCCTTAGCTCAGGCTGCGCCACGCCGGCTGCCGCCTGACCACCCGCGATCACCAGTTGGACATAGCCCACCTGGCCTGCGCGGCTGACCAGAACCGAGACAAATTCCTTGCTTGGCTGGCCTTCATTTTCTGCCGATAGAAATCGAAAATCAAAGAGATCAACGAACATGTCTGGTGCGGGCAGAACATCCACGTCAAACCTGAAATCAAACCCGCCGCATTCATCGGCAGTACAATCAAGCAAGAGCGTATAGCCCTGCGCCTGCAATTGAGAACGGATCGTGCCAAGCAGCGACAGTGTCGTAAGGTCATCGGTCTCAATCCGCCATGCTTGACGGAGAATACGCCCTTCAATTTCACGGCTGGGAACACGGCCTTGGGCGAAAGGTGCGACCGGCAAAAAATACGTATCCGCGTCGCGATCAACCTCGCGCGTCAGCTCTGCCAATCCCGGCAACTGAAGATCGAGCGCGGCAACCGGGCCTGACAGCGCGGTTGCAAAAGCCAGGCTTGCAATATGGCAGAGCCTCACCGCGCCTGCCCGTGATACTCGGGGTTGGGCTGCATTCCCGTGGCACTGGCCACGCGGTTGGACATGCTGAAAAAGCCCACGACGCTGGCAATGTCCCAGATATCGCGGTCGGTAAAGCCGTGCTCGCGCAGCTGTTGGCGATCCGCCTCTTCCACCTCGGCACTGGCTTTGGTGACCTTTTCGGCGAAAGACAGCATCGCGCGGTGACGGGCATCCAGATCGGCCACGCGCCAATTCATCACCATGGCCTCGCCCAGCTCTGGCTTGCCTGATAGCGCGCGAACGGCGGCGCCGTGGGCCACCTGGCAATACCAGCACCGATTGATCGAAGAGACCACCACCGCGATCATCTCACGCTCCAGCTTTGAAAGGCCGCTGGGTGCCAACATCAGATCGTTATACATGGCCGTGAAGGCATTGAGCTTATCAATGTCAAACGCGTATGCGGTCAAGACATTTGGCACCATGCCAAGCTTTTCCTGACAGACATCGAAATAGGTCTGCGTTTCAGGCGGCAGCGGATCCGCAATGGGCAGATTAAGCGCAGTGGGTTCTTTCGTCATGTGGCCCCCTTCAGAAAACGGTAGTGATACTGTCCCACAACCTCCAGCCCGAGGGAAGCGTAGAGCGCATTTGCGCCTGTGTTGGCCTTGGTGCAAAGCACAGCCATATGCGTGCTGCCTTGGCCGTGGGCCCAACGGGCGGCATGAATGGTCATCATGCGCCCGACACCCAGCTGTCGCAGGTCGGGCAGCACTTCAACAGCGTGGAGCATGGCAATATCATCGTGGGTCGCCGCAAATCCCGTGCCAGCCGGGGATTGTTCATAGCGCCCCAGAATGGCGGTTTTGGCCCCTTTGGCGCGGTGCATGACACTAACCCGTTCGGGACCAATGCCACCCGTTTTCCAGATATCTTTCTGAATTTCCAAAGGCGGCCAGATCGAAAACACAAGCGCGCGGGGTGGTGGGGTCTGCGCCATATGGGTCAACGGACCATAGTAGAGATTAACCGGATCCACGATGTCATAGCCGCGCGCTGAAAGCATCGCATCCAAGCCGTCCTGGCCCAGGCGGATCATAAAGAGCGGGTCTTGCCCCATTCTCCGCATCGCCTCTTCGGCCATTGGCAGATCCGCATCGGTGACATCTTTATCCGCCGTCGCAGCAGACACGCGTTTGCCGCCGCCCTGCCCGTTCCGCAAGGTCCATGGCCCAACGTCGTGCATCTCAGCCGCGGGCCATGTGGCGTCGATCGCGGAATAAAGCGTGGGCAAACTATGCTGCATCAGGCAAAGGCGGCGTGAAGTTTATCCATCGCCTCAGATAGTTGATCTTCATCGGTGCCACGCATCACAACATTTGCACCAAATCGGCCCTCGCGAATGAAGGGATAAGACCCCATTGAAATCATCGGATAAGAGGCCGCCAATTCACCCAATGGTCCCGCAATATCGCCTTCGGGCCGGAAGATTTCAACCGAGCGCGACAGAACCGGCGCGCCGCCGGTCAGGGTGGGCAAAATGCTTTGCAGCATGACCTCAAAGATCTTTGGCACACCCGCCATCACGTGCACATTTTTGATCGTGAAGCCCGGCGCTGTGCTGACGGGATTGTCAATCAGGATTGCCCCGTCAGGAATGCGCGCCATGCGCAAGCGCGCCTCATTGAGCTCTTGACCCGTCTTGGCGTAGTGGGCCTCCAACAGCGCACGGGCATCATCGCGCACCGAGATCGGCGTGTCAAAGGCGCGCGCCACATTATCGGCGGTGATATCATCATGGGTGGGGCCAATCCCGCCCGAGGTGAACACATGGGTATAAGCCGCCGAAAGCGCCCGCACTGCCGCCACGATGGCGTCAGGTTCATCCGCCACAACACGCACCTCTTTGAGGTCGATCCCGCGTTTGGTCAGTTGGCCGGCGAGGTGATGCATATTGGCATCGCGGGTCCGGCCCGAGAGGATTTCATCGCCGATGACCAGCATCGCCGCGGTTGGGTTTGTCATTTGTGTCCCTTGCAAGTTGGTTGGCCTCCGGTATAGCCCTCGGCCCATGCGCTTTCAAACCCCTCTGGTGCCTGGCACGCTGCTCAGACGCTACAAACGCTTCTTTGCGGATGTGCAGCTTGAAGATGGGCGCGAGGTCACGGCGCATTGTCCCAACACCGGACCGATGACATCGATTTCTAACCCTGGCGCACGCGTCTGGCTGGAGCCCAACAACGACCCCAAGAAAAAACTGAAATTCGGCTGGCGGCTGTTGCAGGACGGGGCCCATTTCGTGGGTGTCGATACCAGCCTGCCCAATCGCATCGTGAAAGAAGCGCTCACCGGCCCCGGCATTGACGGGTTGGAAGGCTATGACGCGATACTGCCGGAACAGAAATACGGGGCCAACAGCCGGATCGATTTTCTGCTGCGGGCAAGCGGGCGGCGAGACGCCTATGTGGAGGTGAAATCAGTCACGCTGTGTCGAAAGGCAGGGCTTGCGGAATTTCCCGACACGGTGACAACGCGAGGGCGCAAGCATCTGGACGATTTGGCAGAGATGGCGCGCGCGGGGCATCGGGCGATCATGCTCTATCTGGTGCAACGCACCGATTGCGAATGTGTGACTTTGGCGGCCGATTATGACCCGGACTATGTGACAGCCTTTCGCGCGGCACGGGCCGAAGGGCTTGAGGTTATCGCGCTTGGATGCCGGATCCAACCGGAGGAAATTACAGCGGGTCAGGCATTGGAGTTTGACCTTTGAACACTGGCATTATGGCAGGATTTGACCTACATACATGCCTTAGGCAAGGCGAAGGCTTCCCACGTGCAAAGTGAACATCAAGGACGGCTGACCCGCGATGGCATTCGCATTCATGAGCGGGCTGATTTCGGCGGCATGGCGGATGCTGGCGCCCTTGCGTCGCGTATTCTTGATGACATTTCCGAGCACGTCTTCGTCGGGCAGACAACCGGAGAGATTGACCGTTTGATCGAAGAGATGATCGATGCAGCTGGCGCAAAATCCGCCACGATCGGTTACAAAGGCTATCAGCATGCAAGCTGTATTTCGGTCAATCACGTGGTCTGTCACGGTATTCCGGGGGATAAGCGGCTCAAGGACGGTGATATCCTCAACATCGATGTGACGGTCATTGTAAACGGCTGGTTCGGCGACACGTCGCGGATGTATGTGGCCGGCAAGCTCAGCCGCAAGGCCGAACGCCTCGTGCAGGTCACCCATGACAGCCTGATGCGCGGTATTGAGGCCGTACGACCGGGCAACACCTTTGGCGATATCGGCCATGCCATTCAAAGCTATGTAGAAGCGGAGCGCATGTCAGTGGTGCGCGATTTCTGCGGCCACGGGCTTGGCCGCGTGTTCCATTCGCCGCCCAACGTTTTGCATTATGGCCGTCCGGGGATGGGGCCCGTGTTGGAAGAAGGCATGTTTTTCACCATTGAACCGATGGTCAATCTGGGACGGCCTGAAACAAAGGTGCTGGCCGATGACTGGACAGCCGTCACACGGGACAAATCCCTTTCAGCACAGTTTGAGCATTCGATCGGTGTGACAGCGGACGGGTGTGAGATCTTTACCTTGTCTGACGCGGGCCGGTTTCATCCGACATGGCCACAAGACGCCTAGCCGCTTGCCTCAATCACATCTGCGATCCGGTGAGCGATTTTGCGGGTTCCCAGCCGAGACGCGTGCACCAGATCTTCGTCAAAATCCGCGCGGCTCAAGATCAGGTCTTCAACCGGGGCAAACTCGACGCCTTGGCTGCGCTCTGCCAAGAGATCCAGCCGTGCGTTCAAGGCATGAAATTCTTCTGTGCAAGCCTCAAGCCTGCCGGTCTGCGTCATGACATGGTAGTAGCCTGTCAGAAGGACGTTTGCGCCATTGGCGCGCAAATCCTCAACAAACCCGGGGATCTGACCGGTTCGAGCATCCTCGGAGATCAGTGCGTCCACAACATCAAGACAGGACCCGCACCCACAATCTCCCAGATCATTGGCGCCGCCATTCATCACAACCCAATCCCAAGGGCCGGGTCGGTATTGGACCTGGATACTGTCATGATCCTGAGCGGCAAAAGGCGCGCCTGGAATGGATAGATTGGCCACCTCAGTTTGAAGTCGCGCCGCGAGGACATGGCTCACCGAGGCGTTTTCCTCACTGTGCCACCACATAACGCTGTCTCCGATCACGAGGATCCGTGCGTCAAGAGGAATTGGGCGAAAGTCCGGGGGAACGTCTGTGGCATCTACGTTGCGGCTGACAACACTCGCCAATAGCGCAAGCCCGACAATGGATATGAAACACAATTTGACCACGGACATCATAACGCCTCCATACATCTTAACGCTTTGGTGCCATCATCGGATCCCTTGCCACAGCATCACCGCACTCCACCGCACGGTTGAGCCCGTTTTTGCCGAAAATTGCCTTGAGGACCGGCGACATGGCGCGAGAGGCGATCACAACACTGTGTGACAGCAGCAGGGTCACGGCGGCAGGCGGGGCCACCCGAAATGTCTCACGCGCTCAAGACTGAGACCACCAACATTTTTTGGGATAAAGTAGCGGTGCGTTCACGCGGACCACCTGTCAGGTGCGGCTTGTGAGGCAGCACCTCCGATAGAGAAGCGGGATACGGAGTTGCGCAGCGCATTGGCGCTATGTTGCAGGGTCGCGCTCGTTTCGGTGGCCTGAATGGCCATCTGTGCGTTCTGGCGCGAAATCTCATCGACGCCTTCCATGGTCTCCCCCAACTGACTGATGGTTTGAGATTGCTGATGCGAGGCGTCATCGATGTGCTGGATCAATTTATGGACCTCAGCCACCATATCGGAGATTTCTTCCAAGGCGCGGCCCGTTTTCTTTACCTCGTCGACACCGCTAGACACGCTATGGGCGCTGGTTTGCACCTGGTCTTTGACGTGTTGAGCGGCCTCTGACGCCTGACGGGCCAAGCTGCGCACCTCCTGGGCGACCACACCAAACCCTTTGCCTGTATCCCCGGCCCGCGCTGCCTCCACTCCGGCATTGAGCGACAGCAGGTTGGTTTGGAAAGCAATGCCATCAATCACATCGCCAAAGCCCCGAATATTTGCGGAACTGGCATGAATATCGTCCATGGCTTTGATCGCCGTTTCAACGATGTGGCGCCCGGCCTCGGATTTATCGGCCGCCTCGGTGACCGTGCGCAAAGAGCTCTGGGTGTTGCGCGCTGTCTCTTCGAGCATGTCAATCAGAGTGCGCAGGCTTTGTGTGGTTTCACTTACGATGCGCATCTGGTTTTCGCTGCGATGAGAAAGGTCATCAATCGCTGAGCTGAGGCCCGCGGCATGTTCGGCGATGTCATTGGCCGTCAGCACGACATTGCCAATTGCGTCTCGTAAATTGGTTCCCGTGTGGTTGAAATTGGTGATCAGATCGCTGTAGGCGTCGCCAAACTCACCCACGATCTCATAGGTCAGATTACCCTGCGCCATGCGCTCAAGCCCGGTCATCAATTCGCCTACGATCCCCTGCTTGGCGCGTTCCTCTGCCTCGCGGGCGCGCGCATCTGCTTGGCGTTCTTGCTCAGCGTTCTTACGTGCTTCTTGCAAGCACGAGGTGAGGCTTTCCATAGCGTCCCACATGACGCGCATCTCGTCGAGATGACGGCGGGTCTGACGGAACTTTCTATCTAGCTTGCCTTCCGACATGTCATGTAAAACGCGCGTAGCCTCTCCCAAAGGGAGGATCAGCCGGCGGCGCATGATGTGGACAGACGACACCGACAACAGAACGGTCAACACCGCTATCAACGCCGATACGTTGCGCGCCGTGCGCGCAGCTCTGATTTGGACGTTCCAAAAATCTTGGATCAGCTCGCCCATGAGAGGCGCAATGGAGGCCACTGCATCCAGCCCTTCGTTGGATAGCGCAAAGAAATCCTCAAACGAATAAGGCATGGCGACATCCTCACCCGCGCGCATGGCGGCCATTGCGTCATCCATCTTACTCAGCGCTTCAAGGTATTGTTGGGCAAAGGCTGCCTCCGCCTTGGCCAAGGCTTGGTGCACGGCATCCGGCATTTGCACCGATTGACGGACAATTTGTATCCGCTCCCAGCCTGCGATGCCGCGCAATGTATCGACCCTGGCTTCACCGCTGAAGCGCTCAGGTATAGGCTCACCCGTTAAGGCGGCGATGGCGTAGAATGTCCGTGCGCGTCCGGCATATTCACGTGTTTCCCAGGCCAGCGCCTGCACCTGGGCCATCGCGGATTCTGTTGTGGGAAAGATACCGTTCGCAAGCACAAGCAGAGACGTGGATGCAAACAGGCGTTCAATCTCGGACTTGAGATCATATGGCATCTGGTAGCTGCGATTGGGATCGCGCGCGGCGGCAGGCTGTGCCAGCAATCTATCGGCCTCACGGCGCAAAGTAGCGATGGCGGCGCGTTGAGTCTGAACCGTCGCCAGAAACCTATCGCGATTTTCAAATGGGCCTGTCGCGTCCAACTGCGCCAGAGATCGGCCGAAAAGACCGTCAGACTTGCGCCTTTGATCTTCAATCAAAGCGCGGAACGCATCAGGGATCGGAGTGTCCAACGCCAGCGCCACCTGCGTGACACTGCGTTCAAACGACAGGGCAACCGTGCCTTCATACCAATAGGAGCGAGCCTGGGCCAACTCCGCATTTCGGGTTTCAATGACGACGTTGCTATGGGCAACCCACAAACGTTGTGTAGCCAGACCGAACCCCAAAAGGCCAAGGACCGACAGAACGGCAAAAATGAGATAGGCTATCCGCATGTGGACACTCCGCAAGCAACTCGTGCCTCGCCTATCTGATCGGAGTGAAAATTGTCTTTATGGCGCGACGATCCTGCACATGAATGTCACATCCCAAAAGTGCAAAAGCCCCGCATTTCTGCGGGGCTTTGGCGTGTCAAAAACGAGGTCGTTTATTCCTCGCGGCTCTCCGGCGTGTCGACGAACGTGTCGAACGGATCGCCGCCCACAACATCCTCTGTCGGTGCCGCAAGCGCCGCCGCTGCCTCAGCCTCTTCACGACGGGCCTCGATGACGACATTGTCACGGCTTTGGGCGATCTGGCGCACTTTGAGCGTCGCGCCACCCGTGCCGGCCGGTATCAAGCGGCCCACAATGACGTTTTCCTTCAGGCCCACCAGCTTGTCGCGCTTGCCTTGCACAGAGGCCTCGGTCAGCACACGCGTGGTTTCCTGGAAAGACGCGGCAGAAATAAACGACCGGGTCTGCAGGGACGCTTTGGTGATGCCCAGCAGGATCGGCTCGCCCTGAGCGGGACGCTTGCCGCGGGCCAGGGCCTTTTCATTGGCGGCGTCAAACTCAGCCTTGTCGACATGTTCGCCCTTGAGAAGCGTGGTTTCGCCTGAATCCAGGATTTCCCACTTCTGCAGCATCTGACGCACGACAACCTCGATGTGCTTGTCGTTGATCTTCACGCCCTGCAGACGATAGACATCCTGCACCTCGTCGATCATGTAATCGGCCAGCGCTTCAACACCCATGATGGACAGGATGTCATGGGGCGCGGGGTTGCCATCCATGATGTAGTCGCCTTTCTGGACGAAATCACCTTCCTGAACCGGAATGTGCTTGCCCTTGGGCACCATGTATTCGACAGGCTCCATGCTTTCATCGGCGGGTTCGATGCTGATACGGCGCTTGTTCTTATAGTCGCGACCGTAGCGGACATAGCCGTCGATTTCGGCGATGATGGCGTGGTCTTTGGGCCTGCGTGCCTCAAAAAGCTCGGCCACACGCGGCAGACCACCGGTGATGTCCTTGGTCTTGGCGCCTTCCCGCGGGATCCGCGCGACGACGTCACCGGCGGCAATTTCCTGCCCGTCTTCAATGGACAGGATAGCATCCACCGACATCGGATAGGTCACCGGGTTGCCAACGTCGTTGCGCACCGGCTCACCGTTGCTATCGGCGACAAGGATTTCAGGCTTGAGCTCATTACCTTTGGGTGCTGCGCGCCAATCGGTCACGATCTTTTGGGTCATGCCGGTGGCATCATCGGTCACCTCCCGCACGGCCACGCCGTTCACGAGGTCAACAAAGCGCGCAGTGCCGCCCTTTTCAGCGATGATCGGAAGCGTGTAGGGATCCCACTCAAAGAGTTTGTCACCACGCGCCACCTTGGCACCGTCTTTGACAAAGAGTTTGGAGCCATAGCCAATCTTGTGGCTCGCGAGCTCCGTGTCGCCTTCGCCCATGATACGCAGCTTCATGTTGCGGCCCATGACCAGCATGTCGCCCGATGCGTTCTCCAAAAGCTGAGCGTTTTCAAACTCAACCTTGCCCTCTTGGCTGGCCTCAAGGAAGGACTGCTGACCACCCTGAGCCACGCCGCCAATGTGGAAGGTCCGCATTGTCAGCTGTGTGCCTGGCTCACCGATGGACTGTGCAGCAATGATCCCCACGGCCTCACCGATGTTCACCAGGGTACCGCGTGCCAGATCACGACCGTAACACATCGCGCAGACACCATCTTCGCTTTCACAGGTCAGCGGGCTGCGGATACGCGCGTTGGGTACGCCCGCCTCTTCCACGCCATCGGCCATACGCTCATCAATCAGCTGACCGCGGGCCACCAGAACCTCACCAGAGCTTGGGTCAACGATATCATCTGCAGCCACACGTCCCAGAATACGCTCACCCAAGGTGGAGACGACCTCACCGTCATTCACGGCAGGTTCGGCGGTGATGCCGCGATCGGTGCCGCAATCATGCTCCCGCACGATGCAGTCCTGCGCCACATCCACCAGACGACGGGTCAGGTAACCGGAGTTTGCTGTCTTCAGAGCCGTATCTGACAGACCCTTACGAGCGCCGTGGGTGGAGTTGAAATACTCCAACACGGTCAGACCTTCTTTGAAGTTCGAGATGATCGGCGTCTCGATGATGTCGCCATTCGGCTTGGCCATCAGGCCGCGCATCCCGCCCAGCTGTTTCATCTGGGTGACAGAGCCACGCGCGCCAGAGTGCGCCATCATGTAGACGGAGTTGGGTTCTGCAACCGCTCCGTTTTCATCGGTGCGATCGGCTGAGATCGTGCCCATCATAGCATCGGTGACCTGATCGTTACACTTCGACCAGGCATCGACCACCTTGTTGTACTTCTCACCTTGGGTGATCAGGCCGTCCATATATTGCTGTTCGAACCCTTTCACCTGCTCGCGCGTCTCATCGACGATGCCCCATTTGTCCTCTGGGATCACCATGTCATCCTTGCCGAAGGAAATCCCGGCGCGGAACGCCTCTTTGAAGCCCATGGACATGATCTGATCACAGAAAATGACGGATTCTTTCTGACCGCAGTAACGGTAGACGGTGTCGATGACCTGCTGCACTTCTTTCTTGCGCAAGAGCTTGTTCACCAGTTCAAACGGCGCCTTGGCATTGAGCGGCAGAAGCGCGCCAATGCGGATGCGGCCCGGCGTGGTTTCAAAGCGGGTCATGACCTCTTGGCCTTCCTCATCGATCTGAGGCAGGCGCGCTGTGATCTTGGCGTGCAGATGCACCTCACCGGCGTCAAGCGCGTGCTGCACCTCTTCCACGGAGGAGAACGCCATGCCCTCCCCTTTCATGCCGTCGCGCATGATGGAGGTGTAGTAGAGGCCCAAAACCATGTCCTGAGAGGGCACGATGATCGGTGCGCCGTTGGCGGGGCTGAGGACGTTGTTGGTAGACATCATCAGAACGCGTGCTTCCAACTGCGCCTCAAGGCTCAGCGGCACGTGCACGGCCATCTGGTCCCCGTCAAAGTCGGCGTTGAAGGCCGAACAGACAAGCGGGTGCAACTGAATGGCCTTGCCTTCGATCAGCACGGGTTCAAACGCCTGAATGCCCAGACGGTGCAGCGTCGGCGCGCGGTTGAGAAGCACGGGGTGTTCGCGGATCACCTCATCGAGGATATCCCACACCTCGGGGCGCTCTTTTTCCACGAGCTTCTTGGCCTGTTTCACGGTGGACGACATGCCTTTCGCCTCAAGCCGCGAGTAGATGAACGGCTTGAACAGCTCGAGCGCCATCTTCTTGGGCAACCCGCACTGATGCAGTTTAAGCTCGGGACCGGTCACGATCACTGAGCGACCAGAGAAGTCGACACGCTTGCCGAGCAAGTTCTGACGGAAGCGACCCTGCTTGCCTTTGAGCATGTCAGAGAGCGACTTCAACGGGCGCTTGTTGGCGCCCGTGATGACGCGGCCGCGGCGGCCGTTGTCAAAGAGGGCATCCACAGATTCCTGCAGCATCCGCTTTTCGTTGCGGACGATGATGTCAGGCGCGCGCAGCTCAATCAGACGCTTCAGACGGTTGTTCCGGTTGATCACCCGGCGGTAAAGATCGTTGAGATCAGACGTCGCGAAACGGCCACCATCGAGCGGCACCAGCGGGCGCAGTTCTGGCGGGATCACAGGGATCACGGTCATGACCATCCATTCCGGGCGGTTGCCGCTCTCGATGAAGCTTTCAACCACTTTCAGACGCTTGATGATCTTCTTGGGTTTCAATTCGCCCGTGGCTTCGGCCAGATCGGCGCGCAGCTGTTCGGCCTCGGCCTCCAGGTCGATATTCTGGAGCATCTCACGGATGGCTTCGGCACCGATATTGGCGGTGAAGGCGTCCATGCCATAAGCGTCTTGCGCGTCCATGAACTCTTCTTCGGACAGCATTTGGCCGTATGTGAGGTCCGTCAGGCCGGGTTCGATCACCACGTAGTTCTCGAAGTACAAAACCCGCTCCAGATCGCGAAGCGTCATGTCGAGCATGAGACCGATACGCGACGGCAGCGATTTCAGGAACCAGATGTGCGCGCAAGGTGCGGCCAGTTCGATGTGGCCCATGCGTTCACGGCGGACCTTTTGCAGGGTCACTTCCACGCCGCATTTTTCGCAGACGACGCCGCGATACTTCATGCGCTTATATTTGCCGCAGAGGCATTCGTAATCTTTGATCGGGCCAAAGATACGCGCGCAGAAAAGACCATCACGCTCCGGCTTGAACGTGCGGTAGTTGATGGTTTCAGGCTTTTTGATCTCACCATAAGACCAGCTGAGGATGCGCTCAGGGCTGGCCAGGGACACGCGGATTTCGTCGAAGACCTTGGCAGGTGCATTCGGATTGAACGGGTTGTTTACGATTTCCTGGTTCATGTGCTCATCCATTTTGTGTCATCGGAACGCGCCGACGCGCTTGGGGCCAAAATCATATCGGCGGGCGGGGTCTTTGTTTGTTTCATCTTTGTCATGGGGCGGCTTGAGATCCTGCATGGCGCAAAACGCAATGCTCATGGGCCAGAGCTCGGTAAACGCCAAACTGACACCGCTGGCTAATGGCATCCATCATGCTCTCATGAATTTGCGCTGTTTTGCTTTCCATGCTCTTTTTGTAATTCACATGGTATCTGACACGCTCAAGGTCTGCCTTGTCAGGGTCTAGGCCCAACGCGTCAAACCACGCCAATGCATTTTCCAGAGACCCCAACACGCGATCATAAAGAACGACAAAGATCGGCATGCCATCCTTGATCGCGGCCAAAGTGGTTCTGATCGATGAATTCCAATCATTGATGGCCTGAAAGCCGTCTGATCGAAACGTATCGTTCTTGTTCTCAAACCGCTTTTGAAAACTGAGCGCGACAGAGAAAGGATTGCGCACGATAAAAGCAATTTTGAAGGACTGGAAATTCTCCCTCAGCATGTCATAGTGCCGAGTGATCATCGGGTTTTTGTCTCCGCGCACGCGGGCCATCGCATACTTGTCTGCGCCGTGGTTTTCCTTGAACTCTTCAAGGCGTTTGCGCACAGCATCAGGTGCCCTGGTGTCGGTGTCTCGCACCTCGAAAAAGCGCTTTTCTTCAAAAAGATCAGGCGTCAAACGCTTGTTTCCCCAGGCACTGTTGTAACGCTCTATACCGATCGCGACGTCGTCATGCGCGTTGGCAAGATGCGTCAGAGCGGTCGTGCCCGAGCGGGCACAACCACCGACAAAGAGGTATTTGAAATCAGGCATGAATGTCATGATCTGCTTTCATTTGAGCGACGCACGCCAGGCGCGTCACTCCCCCTCCTCAAGATCGAGAAGTTCCATATTGAGGCCGAGGCCGCGAACTTCTTTGACAAGAACGTTGAACGATTCCGGCACGCCGGCCTCGAAATTGTCCTCGCCCTTTACGATGCTTTCATAGACCTTGGTCCGGCCTGCCACATCGTCCGACTTCACCGTCAGCATTTCCTGCAGGGTGTAGGCGGCACCGTAGGCTTCGAGCGCCCAGACCTCCATTTCACCGAAGCGCTGACCACCGAACTGCGCCTTACCACCCAGCGGCTGCTGCGTGACAAGAGAGTACGGACCCGTGGAGCGCGCGTGGATCTTGTCGTCCACGAGGTGGTGCAGTTTGAGCAGGTACTTCACGCCGACCGTCACAGGACGGCTGAACTGCTCACCCGTGCGCCCGTCAAAGAGGATCGACTGACCGCTTTCGTCAAAGCCAGCGCGTTTGAGCGCATCGTTGACATCCGCTTCCTTCGCGCCGTCAAACACCGGGGTTGCGATTGGCACGCCGTGGGTGACGTTGCCTGCTGCTTCCACCAGTGCATCCTCGGACATGCCGACAATGCCATCCTCATAGACGTCATCACCATAGGCAATCTTCATGGCTTCACGCACAGGCGTCAGGTCACCGGAGCGGCGATATTCCTGCAGCGCTTCGTCGATCTGCACGCCCAAGCCCCGCGCGGCCCAGCCCATGTGCGTTTCAAGGATCTGACCCACGTTCATACGTGACGGCACGCCGAGCGGGTTGAGACAGAAGTCCACCGGTGTCCCATCCGCCAGGAACGGCATGTCTTCCATAGGCACAACCTTGGAAATCACACCCTTGTTGCCATGACGCCCGGCCATCTTGTCACCCGGCTGAAGCTTGCGCTTCACCGCGATGAAGACTTTGACCATCTTCATCACACCCGGGGGCAGGTCATCGCCGCGACGAACCTTTTCGACCTTGTCGTCGAAACGGGCGTCAAGCGTGCGCTTTTGCGCTTCATACTGTTCGTTCAGCGCTTCCACGATTTGGGCGTCGCCCTCATCCTTCAGCGCCAGCTGCCACCACTGACCGCGGCTCAGCGTTTCCAGCAGATCCTCGGTGATCTCCGAGTTTGCCTTCACGCCTTTGGGGCCTTTGACAGCCACTTTGCCCATGATCAGCGACTTGAGGCGCGCGTAGATGTTGCGCTCAAGGATTGCGAGCTCGTCGTCCCGGTCACGGGCCAGGCGCTCAACCTCCTCACGCTCAATCTGCAGCGCGCGTTCGTCTTTTTCCACACCGTGGCGGTTGAAGACGCGCACTTCCACGACCGTGCCGAAATCCCCCGGCTTCACCCGCAAAGATGTATCGCGCACGTCGCTGGCTTTCTCACCAAAGATGGCGCGCAGAAGCTTTTCTTCCGGCGTCATCGGGCTTTCGCCTTTGGGCGTGATTTTGCCCACAAGGATATCGCCCGGCTGCACGTCGGCCCCGATGTAGACGATGCCCGCCTCATCAAGGTTGCGCAGCGCCTCTTCCCCCACATTGGGGATGTCGCGTGTGATCTCTTCCGGTCCCAGCTTCGTGTCCCGTGCGGCAACCTCGAATTCCTCAATGTGGATCGAGGTGAAGACGTCATCGCGCGCGACACGTTCAGAGATCAGAATGGAATCCTCAAAGTTGTAGCCGTTCCAGGGCATGAACGCGGTGACCACGTTTTTGCCCAAGGCCAATTCGCCCAGATCGGTCGAGGGGCCGTCAGCGATCACTTCGCCTTTGGAGACTTCCTGACCCACTTTCACCAGCGGCTGCTGATTGATGCAGGTGTTCTGGTTGGAGCGCTGGAACTTGCGCATGCGGTAGATGTCCACGCCCGGATCCCCGATTTCGAGATCCTCTGTGGCGCGAATAACGATCCGCTGGGCATCCACCTGGTCGATGATGCCGGCACGCTTGGCCAACACGGACGCGCCAGAGTCGCGCGCCACAACACCTTCGATCCCGGTGCCCACCAGAGGCGCCTCGGACCGCAGCGTCGGCACGGCCTGACGTTGCATGTTCGAGCCCATGAGAGCGCGGTTCGCGTCGTCGTTTTCCAGGAAAGGGATGAGCGAGGCCGCGACCGAGACCAGCTGCTTTGGTGAAACGTCGATCAGATCGACGTTTTCAACGGGCGCCAACATGTATTCGCCAGACTGGCGTGTGTTGACCATCTCATTGACAAACTTGCCTTTTTCATCGAGCGAGGCGTTGGCCTGGGCCACTGTGTGACGCATCTCTTCCGTGGCGGACATGTAGTGCACTTCGTCCGTCACCTGACCTTCGTTGACCACGCGGTAGGGCGTCTCAATAAACCCGTATTTGTTTACGCGCGCGAAGGTCGCGAGCGAGTTGATCAGACCGATATTCGGCCCTTCCGGCGTTTCGATCGGGCACATACGACCGTAATGCGTCGCGTGCACGTCGCGCACCTCAAAGCCCGCACGTTCGCGGGTCAGACCGCCCGGCCCAAGCGCAGACAGTCGACGCTTGTGCGTGACTTCCGAGAGCGGGTTGGTCTGGTCCATGAACTGGCTGAGCTGCGAGGAGCCGAAGAATTCCCGCACAGCCGCGGCGGCCGGCTTGGCGTTGATCAGGTCCTGAGGCATGACCGTGTCAATCTCAACAGACGACATACGCTCTTTGATCGCGCGCTCCATCCGCAGGAGACCCACGCGGTATTGGTTTTCCATCAGCTCGCCGACGGAACGGACGCGACGGTTGCCCAAATGGTCAATGTCGTCCACATCGCCCTTGCCATCGCGCAGATCGACGAGCGCTTTGACACAAGCTACGATGTCTTCGCGGTCGAGCGTGCGCTGCGTGTCGGGCTTGTCCAGCGCCAGGCGCATGTTCATTTTCACACGGCCCACGGCGGAGAGGTCATACCGCTCCCCATCAAAGAAAAGCGTGTCAAACAAGGCACTTGCGGCTTCCTCGGTGGGCGGTTCACCCGGGCGCATGACGCGGTAGATATCCATGAGCGCAGTTTCGCGGTTCATGTTCTTGTCGGCGGCCATCGTGTTGCGCATGTAAGGCCCGACATTGACGTTATCGATGTCCAGCACGGGGATCTCTGTGATGCCCGCCTCAACAAGCTCCATCACAGTGCCGCCGATGATGTCGCCATCCTTGTCGCGCTCAATCGTCAGCTCATCACCGGCTTCGACATAGATCGCGCCGTTTTCTTCGTTGATGATGTCCTTGGCGACAAATTTGCCCGCAATTTGCTCATAGGGCAGCAGAAGGTCGGTGACCTTGCCTTCGTCGATCAGTTTCTTGACCGCGCGCGGTGTGACCTTTTTCCCTGCTTCTCCAATGACTTCGCCGGATTTCGCGTCGACCAGATCATAGAGTGGACGGGTGCCGCGGACACGGTCGGGGAAGAACTTGGTCACCCAGCCTTTGTTCTTTTTCAGCTTATAGGTGACCGTGTCGTAATAGGCGTCCATGATGTCTTCTTGGGTCAGACCCAAGGAGTAAAGCAGCGTGGTCACAGGCAATTTGCGGCGGCGGTCGATGCGCGCGAAAACTATGTCTTTGGCATCGAATTCAAAGTCGAGCCAGGACCCGCGATAGGGAATAATTCTGCATGCAAACAATAGCTTACCGGATGAATGCGTCTTGCCTTTGTCGTGATCAAAAAACACGCCCGGAGAGCGGTGCATCTGGCTCACGATCACACGCTCAGTGCCGTTTACGACGAAGGTGCCATTGGGTGTCATCAAGGGCATGTCGCCCATGAACACGTCTTGTTCCTTGATATCCTTGACAGATTTCGCCCCGGTATCTTCATCCACATCAAACACAATGAGGCGCAGGGTGACCTTCAAAGGTGCGCTGTAGGTCATGTCGCGCTGCATGCACTCTTCGACATCGTATTTCGGCTTTTCGAGTTCATAATCGACGAACTCAAGCACGCTGGTCTCATTGAAATCCTTGATCGGGAAGACCGACTGAAAGACGCCCTTGATGCCTTCGCCATCGGTCGGTACTGGCGCATCGCCTGAGTTCAGGAACAGATCATAAGAGCTTTTCTGAACCTCAATAAGGTTCGGCATTTCAAGGACTTCGCGGATTTTACCGTAGTACCGGCGTAGACGTTTCTGGCCGAGGAACGATGTTGCCATGGATGTTGAATCTCCGGTTTAATCACGACGCGCGCTCGGGTTGGGCAGCCCGCCCGCGCATCAGATATGGATGTCACCGTCCCCATACTTGGAGCATCACCCACGATGCCCCTCCCGAAACGGCAGACGACCCCGCCAAAGCTCACGGATGGGTGAGCTTTGAGAGGGTTGTCACAATGTTTGTGTGTCCGGTTTACGCGCCCATAAAACGAATCATGGTGTGGATTTAGCAGCAGGGATGGGGGTGTTCAAGTCAAGCGGCACGAAAAATTTCGCCCGGCGACCGAAGCGTCGGGGCAACCAAACTGTACAAATTGGGGTAACATTCAAATGGCCAAAACCCAACTTGTACAGGTTTCACATGGTTAATTTTTGGTAAAATTCAAGCGTGCAAAGCTTCGAAATTCGGATCTGCGGCGCATGTTAGGTTTGGGACCGACCTTCCCATTGCGGCACATCGCACCGAGGTCTGATGTGCGAACGAAACGCTTGTTCTTTTCCGGTTGGGCGGTCCTCTGATCAAAGCCCTTCCCAGGACATACGCGCGTGACCCAATGACCGGAACGGCACACCGCAGTGAAAATGACCTTCTGATGCCACATCCAAGTTTGGACGGCCGCACATTGAAACGTGACACCCGAAAACGCAGTGCCCGTCCGTCGGGGCAAGGGGTGTGCTGAAATGGCCAGCTTGCCAACACGTTCAAACGCGATAAGCTTCTACAAAGAACACAAAAAACAACGCTGTTTCAGATCTGTTTGGGACAGCAGCTTGGGGGATATGTGGCGCAAATTGACCAGTTGTGGGTGCTGCTATGTGCAGCGCTTGTTTTTATGATGCAGGCCGGATTCATGTGCGTCGAAGCCGGTATCACGCGCAGTAAGAACAATATCTCCGTTGCGGTTAAAAATCTGGCGGACCTTGCTCTTGCAATCTCTATCTTCTGGCTTTGCGGATACGGGATCATGTTTGGGGCATCCGCGGGCGGTTGGTTTGGGACGTCGCTCACGGCCAGCCAACCCCTGACGAGCGATCAGAATGTGAAATTCATCTTTCAGGCGATGTTCTGTGGAACGGCGGCCACGATCTTGTCCGGCGCGGTGGCCGAGAGATGTTCTTTCCGGGGGTATTTGCTGATCACCTGTGTCACGGCGCTGCTGATTTATCCTGTCTTCGGGCATTGGGCCTGGGCCGTGGATGGGGATGGCAACCCGGCCGGGTGGTTGGCCAAACTTGGATTTCATGACTTTGCCGGAGCCGGTGTCGTGCATGGGATCGGTGGCGGTATCGCGCTGGCGGCCATCATCATTGTCGGCGCGCGCGACGGGCGGTTTCTGCAGGGTGGCAAAACACGGCGGTTCAATGGCTCCAACCTGCCGATGACCATGCTGGGGGTATTGCTGCTTTGGTTTGGATGGTTCGGGTTTAACGGCGGCAGCGCCTTGGGGCTCACCGATGAGGTGCCCGGCATTTTGACAAATACGCTCTTGTCCGGGTCCTTTGGTATTCTTGTGCCGCTTTTCGCAAGCTGGGCCATTTCGGGGCAACCCAAGGTGTTTTACGGCATGAATGGCGGTCTTGGCGGCCTTGTTGCGATCACTGCGGCGTGCAACATTGTCGCCCCTGGCGCGGCGGTCGTGATTGGCTGCGTGGGCGGTTTGCTTGTCTATGGCGGGGACACCTTGCTGGAAAAACTTCGGATTGATGACGCCGTGGGTGCGGTGCCGGTGCATTTTGCATGTGGGATATGGGGCCTCATGGCGGCGTCTTTGTTTGGGGGCATCCCGCTCTGGCCGCAGCTCATCGGTATTGTCGCGCTTGTTGTGTATGGCGCGGTGGTCCCCTTGATCATTCTCAGCGTGATCAATCGTTTTTTGCCTTTACGGGTATCACAGCACGTCGAACAGATTGGCCTCAATGTTGGGGAACACGGGGCCAACACGGATCTCAACGAGCTTTTCGAGATTATGCAAAGACAGGCCAGAGAGCGTGATCTGACGATCCGCGCGCCGCAATCTCCCTTCACCGAGGTGGGGCAGATCGGCCTTTTCTATAACTCTGTCATCTATGAACTGGAGCAATCCGCAGGCCACATCAAAAGCAAGCACGATACGATGATGGAGGCGATGGCAGAAAAGAATCGCTTGCTGGAAAGCGTTTTGCCCAAGGAGATCGCCCAGCGCATGAATGAGGGCGAAGATCAGATCGTGGATCAATTCGCTGACGCCACGGTTGTTTTTGTCGATGTGGTGGATTTCACCAGTTATTCGATGGAGCGCGATCCCAGCGCATCCATGAACATGCTGCGCGATCTATTTGGGCGGTTTGACAAGGTGATTGGCCGCTACGACATCGAGAAAATCAAGACGATCGGTGATTGCTACATGTTCGTGTCAGGGACGCCCAAAGCCCGTAATGATCATTGCGAAACCGCGGTTGAAGCGGCGTTTGAACTGCTTTTTGAGACGAACCAAATGGCCATTGCCAGAGGAGAGGACATCAAAATTCGCATTGGTCTCCACAGTGGGCCGTTGATTGCCGGGGTCGTCGGGAGCCATCGGTTTGTCTATGATCTTTGGGGCAGCACCGTGAACATTGCGTCGCGTCTGGAAGAGGCGGGCAAACCCGGCAAAATCACCGTCACGGATGCTGCAATGGACCGGTTGGGGCCTCTTTACAACTTCAAGCGCCAGGGCCGAGCGCGTCTGCGCGGGGTCGGACCGACGATCCTTTATTCGATTGAAGGGCGCAAGGCAGGCATGTCGCAAAAACCAAGGCAAGAGCCCGAAGATGTTGGAGGTCTTTGATGCGCGTCTGAGGTGTCTTTTGTCAGGTTGTTTTTGTGGACGTCATAGGTGGAGTGGAGGGACGCTCTGACAGCGGGGTGTCACCTGGAGGCAAGGACAATCGGTCGGGCTGACGTCTCAGAGCACAGGTCGGCTTTTCGCCCATCTGACCTTTTCTGGCGTCTCAATGGGCGAACATAGACATTGCAAGTCTTTCGTCAAAAGTCGGATTTGTCCGGTTCGCCGCCATGTAACGTTTTTCTCAAAGATGCACGTGCGGCGAATGGCGGGTGTGAGCCCAGACCTACCAAGATGCACTGTTGATGCTATCCCCGCGAGATGGCATCTGTTGATCACTGAAGCGTCGCCAACAAGGCCTTATGGCTATGACAAGAAAAAAAGAATTACTGTGAATTGTCCTGCTGAACAGTTGCCAAGCAAGGTGGAGCATCTCGTTGATACCGACCTCGATCCAAAGACGGGGGAATGCTCCTACTATTACAATTACTTGCTATACACCTTCGAATATGCGGATACACATGTTACGGCGCGGAGCTATGTAGACAATATCTCCATAGTGAGCATTCTACAGTGTCCAACCGATATCGACATTGAGAGCGAACTAAGTGGCATTTTAGCTTATCTGCGGCTCAGGTATACTTCGGTCGAACATCTAGGTCCAAGCGGCTATACCATAATCTAGAACGACAGCTTCGTCTGCATAGCCGCTGTTGAACGAAATCTTGGCAGATGCTGTCGCGGCTAGCGGCTGGTGAGAGCCATTGCGGCCCTTGTTTTGGCAACCGGCGCGGAATCAAGGCCCTTGGGGCCGCCGCGCATTGTCGGGCCGACCCCACGGCACGGCGATTGGGTTGCACTGGGCGCATGGCTCTTATTGTTCGCGGATGCGGTCGGGATAAAGCGCGGCTGTTCTGAGCTCGGATCGCCATACCGTGGCCCGACGATGCGCGGCTCAAGTGTTCGCAGGCGGAATGGCCACAAAGTTTTCAGGCCGGTGGTAGCTTGGTTTCTTGAGGCGGCTGGGCATTGCGACGCTGCGTTGGGCGGGTTGCCGCGATAGGGTGGGGCCCCGGGTTTGACCGGGGGGCACGGCGGCACAGGGCTATGGCGGGGCCCAATCTCAACGAAAAAGGCCGGGGAGAGCCCCGGCCTTTTGAACTGCATCTCTGCAAGGGTCGATTACTTGAGTTCGACCTCGGCGCCAGCTGCTTCCAGCTTGCCTTTGAGCTCTTCGGCTTCGTCCTTGGACACCTGCTCTTTGACCGCTTTGCCGCCAGCTTCGACCAGCTCTTTGGCTTCTTTGAGGCCCAGACCGGTGATGGCGCGGACTTCCTTGATCACGTTGATCTTGGAGGCACCGGCCGACTTCAGGATGACGTCGAATTCGGTTTGCTCTTCGCCGCCGCCTGCGCCACCGGCGTCGCCGCCAGCAGGACCGGCCATCATGACAGCGCCGCCAGCGGCGGGCTCAATGCCGTATTCATCCTTGAGGATGGTCTTCAGTTCTTGTGCTTCGAGAAGCGTGAGACCCACGATCTCTTCTGCGAGTTTTTTCAGATCAGCCATTTTATCAGCTCTTTCCGTTTAGATGATGTGTTCCAACGTCGGGTGATTTGCCCCTACGCGGGTATCCAGATTGCTTTACGCGGCCTTCTCTTCGACCGTCGAAATGATGCTCGCGATGTTCGAAGCGGGCGCGCCAATCGCACCGGCAATGTTCGAAGCAGGTGCGCCGATGCAGCCTGCGATGGAGGCAATAAGCTCATCGCGGGACGGCATTTTCGACACGGCTTCGACACCGGACCGGTCCAGAGCATTCTCGCCCATTGCGCCACCAAGGATTTCAAACTTCTTGTTGTCCTTGGCAAAGCCCTCGGCGACCTTGGCTGCTGCCACGGGATCTTCCGAGAAGGTGAGAACGGTCATGCCCGAGAGATAGTCAGCGATGCTGGCGCATGGCTTTCCTTCTAGGGCGATCTTGGCGAGCCTGTTCTTGGCGACACGAACGGACGCCTCAGACTCGCGTGCGCGCGCCCGAAGATCCTGCATCTCAGCAACTGTCAGACCCTCGTAGTGGGAGACCACGACGACGCCAGAGCTTTCGAAGATCTGGCCGAGTTCCTCGACCACTTTCTCTTTCTGGGCTCTATCCACAGTTTCACTCCAATTGTGAGGGTTTCCCCCCGGCTCATTCACGTCGAAGCGCATGCCACGACGCAGTTACAGTCCGTTTTACGGGGGTGCCAGATCGCCAGAAGCCGCGCATGTGTCGGCTTGAAAACTGATCTTTTTCTCCCGTCTCAGGCAGGGAATTAAGCGCATCGGATGATGTGCACCCACCGTCTTGGACGAATGACCCGGCCCCGATTGAGGGCCAAGTGCGGGTGATCTAGTCGGGATCGCCTGCGATGTGAAGCACAAAATTGGCATCGGGCGAGAAATTCTTGGTCCGAGATGCCCGCTCAGATGCCGTGCTGGGCAGGCCGCATGGGCGCGCGCCTTGTCCTGTCGTGTGCGGCTTTAGTCGTCAGCGGGCGGGTTCAGCAGCCCCGCGTAGAAGACCAGGCCAGCCGCCACCGCGCCCAGTATTGGGGCCACGAGGAAGAGCGGCAATTGCGCCAGAGCGCCGGTGTCTGCAAACACCGCCGGGCCGATGGAGCGGGCGGGGTTGAGCGAGACGCCGGTGATGGTGATGCCCATCAGGTGAATGGCCACGAGCGTCAGACCGATGGCAAGGGCGGCCATGGCCGCGGGGGCGGTGGCGGATAAGGGGAAAAATCCGGGATGCGGATCAGGTATCAGGCCCGCGGGTCTGCGACGGTCACACGAAAAAGGCCCCGCGATCTGCGAGGCCTTTTCCCATGGTCTGAAACGGCTCAGAATTCGTAGCGCAGTGAAACCGGGATGCGCCAGGTGTCGAGCACCCCGCCATCGGCGTAGTTGAGCCCCAGATTGCCGGAAAATCCGCGCGCGATGTCATAGCGCAAGCCAATCCCGGCAGACCGGGCCGTGGCACCGAGGAATTCCGTGCGCCCTGCCTCAACCGAGTAGGATGTGCGCCCGCGTTTGTAGTTCATGCCCACAGACGAATAACGCTGTGTGTTGGAGCCAAACGCGCCGTCGATGGAGATGTCCTGAATGCCGTATTCAAAGCCCACACTGAGCGAGCCCAGCGTGTAGCCGTAAAAGCCAGCCACCTCTTCAATGTCGCCTGTGCCAAGGCGCGGGGTGCGTTCCTGCAGATGGCCGGTGCCGCCGCGAATGCCGAAGGTGTGCGCGCCGATGCCGATGGGTGCCTCAAAGAAAAGCGCACCTTGGGCATCGCCGTTTTGGTCTACGGCGAGGTGGATCTGATAGGCGTTGATGGTCTGCACGTAGTGGATCCCGGTGCGATCCAACCCGCCCAAACCGCGCCCGGCTGTGAGTGTGGCATTGCCCACCCGGTTTTTGCGCGCGACGGTGTTTTCCAGAAGGCCGGTGACGCGGCCAGCGCTGAGCGTGCCCCAGGGCGCATCGACGAAGAAGGCGTAGAGGTGATCATCATTGCCATCGTCATCGGTGTCGAAAATGCCCGTGTAGGCCGCGCCGACATTCCAGCCATTCGACAGTTCGGTTTCCAGGGAGGTCGCGAATTGCAGCGTGGTTTTCCAGCGGTTGGCCAGCTTTGGCGGGTTGTCGATATAGGCCTGATCGATGAGGAAATTGAACCGGAGCGTGGCCCCGCCGACATCCTGGGCCAGCCCCTCTTCGAAAAACGACAGGTTGTCGTAGTTGAGAAGCGAGCCCTGTTGGCTTTGGGCTTGCGCGGTGTGCGCTGTGCCCATCAGGGCAAAAACGGTGGCGGCCAGGCCTGCGAAGGCACGGAGATACGTGAACTTGGTCATGTCATGCGTGCTTTCTGTTGAGTTTGCGGAAGGTGAAATCCGCGAGCTTTTTGCCCGCGTGCAGGCCTTGGGTGTTGTCGGCCTCCCAGTGGATGCCGCCAAATTCACGGCTGGCCCCGCCCTCTTCTGCGGCGGCCCAAAGGCTGTGCCAGGAGCGGCGCACGCCGGTGAGTTCGGCAGGCCAGTTCACGAGGTCTGGGGATTCAGAGGAAAACGACACGCGGTCGGTGCCGATGATGTTGCAGATCATACGTGCCGACACCGCGCTAAAACACGAATGCCCCGAGGTGTAGGCGGGAAAGCCCGGTGTGGGGATCAGCGTGTTCCACCCCGGTTCGCGGTTGGCGGCGCGTTGACGTATATAGGTTTCGGGCCGGACCACATCATGGACGTATTTGGAATGCCATGTGGTGATGGCCGCGTCCGCCTGGGAGGAGCTGAGCATGGCAAAGGCGTGGGCCTGTTGATTGAGCGTCATGTGGCGGCGTTGGAGGATATCCATCGCGATGATTTGCCAATGGCCGGGGGGTGTGACGCCGCGGGGGCCGTCCTCCCAGAAAAAGGCGATTTGACGCTCATCGGCGGTGCGGATCGTGCTGTTGGAGCCGCCCAAAGTGCGGATCTTTTCCAACTGGCGGCGGAATTCATGGGTGTTCTCTTCGGGGAAGTCCACCACGAGGAACTGACCGGCGGATGTCATCTGCCACGGGCGCACCGCGCCCCATCCGGGCAAGAGCCCGCGCGCAAACGTGCCAAAGCGCGGACCGGGCGAACCGGCGCGATAGAACGGCCCTGTGGGCGACCATTTGAGATTGTCCTGACGGCGGGGGTAGCGGCCGAGATATTCCTCAGATTTCGACAGCTCTGACCCGTCTTGGTAGCGCGAGCGATTGAGCGTGGCCCCGACGGCCCGGCCCCAGGCGACACCTTCGGATTTGCCGCCAGTGTCTGGCAGGTCCGAGAGGTAACGCGACAGATCAGGAGCAAAGGACGCGCGCAGCGCATCGTTGAGCGCGGTGGCCACGGCGGCCCCATAGGCGGCGGCAGGATCAGCACCTGCGGGCGCGGGGCCGAGGTTGAGCGTGGGCACGAAATGACCTTCGATGGAATTGACCGCGTTGAAGCCTGCCACATGGGCCATGGCAAAGGTGCGCGTGGCGGGGGGCGGTGGCACGGATTGATTGCGGATGGCCTGCAGCATCACGTCGGTCCAGTGGAACACAGGCGACAGACGATCCTGCGAAACAACGCCATTGATGTAGGATTGTGATGACGTGATCGGTGCAGCGCATCCGGCGACGGCCCCGATCACGGGCAGCGCGGCAAAGCTCGCACTGCGTTTGAGGAAGTCGCGTCTGCGAATCATGGTCAAATTCCTTTTGGTCAATCCTCTCAGTAGGGCCCGGTCACGAATGTGTGACAAGTCTGTGATGAAAAAATTTCGATTCAGGGCAGAAAAGCCGCATCCAGGCGGCGCCTGTGGGCATCTAGTTGTCGCTGAGTATCAACGCGACATTGGCGGCGGCCTGAGGATCTGCGGCTGTTTCGGGGTTGGACATGTACAGCATCAGCAGCTCTTCGATCTCGGATTGAAAGCCGAGCAGGCGTATTTCGCGCAACATATCCGCGCTGTCCTTGAGAGTATTGGCGCGGTCGGGTGCATCTTTCATGGCGGCTTCAATTATGTCTTGTGCGATGAGGCGGCGATCCGGGCCGTCTGCCCACTCAAAGACATAGGCCATTTTGGAGCGGTTTGCCGGGTCCTGCCGCCATGCCTCACCCCGGAATTGGCGCAAGAGCGCGATTGGGTCGACGCCGAAGGCTGCACTTGCGCGCAGCGTTTCAAGCTGCTCCCGACCGATGGGGCCGGCAAATTTTTGAGTGAGATAGGCCGCGATTTCCGGGGCATGGCGTGCGGCCAATTCAGGATCCAGCCGTGTTTCAAACAAGCGCCGGGTGATGGCCTCGACGAAATCTTCTCGGGCGTCATCGCCCGTGATCAAGGCCTCAATGTAGGTATGAAAATACGCGTCCCGCAATTTGGGTGAGGTGATTAAGCCTTCGATCACTTGGCCATCATCGCCCTGCCAATTCCGCCCATCCAGTTCTGCGCGATCCAGGATCAAGCCGAAGACCTCAATCTCTTGCGGGGTGGGATCGGGATTTTGGCGCAGTTGCACGGCCCAATTGCGCACCACACCTCGGTTCTGAACGGTGAGAGGTTGGTCGAGGCGCAAAAGGCTTTCTGCTTGGGCGAACACCTCCTCCGGGTCAGGCCGCACAGGGGCCCTTATCGGTTTGCCCAGCGCGATGAAAAGGGTGGCAAACGTGGTGCGCAGATCTCTTTCGGGGTCCAGCCTTGACCATCGGGTGGGCAGAAGGTGGAACCCGGTCAGATTGGTGTAAACGCGCGGCCCACCGCCGCCTGCGATAAAGGCGGTGGGCCTCATAGGTATGCGGTATCCCATGGCGTGATGCAAAAAAACCTCTTCGCCCGTTGCCACGTTGACGCCGCGGTAAAGCCGAGGCGTAGACAGGCGAAGCATCCAACGTATCCAAGATGCGTCAAACTTTGGATCGAGAGCCTCAGAGATTTCGATCAAAAGGTCGCTTTGGAGGTCAAGATCAGCGAAGCGCTTTTGAACCATGCCGCCGTCCAGTCGATAGGTCATCAACTGCGTGTTGCGTCTGTTGCGTATGCGCACCTCTTCGACCGTGCCGCCCGAGAGAATGGAAGTTATCACATCTTGGTCGACGCCATCGCGCCTTTCGACCCGGGCGTGCACTTCGATGGTGCGAATGGTTGGAAGGGTTTTGGCGGCTTCACTGAACTCGGGCCGTTGTTGCGCCAAGAGACGTTGCGACAGCCAACCCGGCGAGAGCGCGATGAGGGCAACCAAGGCCAAAGATATGGCCCAAGCCGGCACAGTGTTAAATCGGATCGCGGGCCAAAGGACCAAGCCGTAAACGGCGATGGTGGCGAAGATCACGTTGAAAACAAGCGCCCCGCCAAAGGTGAACGCAGCAGACCAACCCGCCACGCCGGGAACAAGCATAATCGCGGTGTAGATGAGCGCGATGCCCATCAGCTTGTTGTATCTTGATCGTATCATCCTTGGGCCGCATCCTATCGCACCCTGCTGAGACAAGGAATGCACAGGAAACCGGCCTCTTTGTGGCGGTCCTTGGATGGTGTTTGGGGTTACTTGCCATAAGGGCGCAGCGATGAGGCACGAAAAAAGGCCCCGCGACAGGCGAGGCCTTTTGCAGTGGTTTTTCGGTTTCGCTACTCGGTAACGGCGTTGTCCACCGCGATCGAGACGCCGGGACCCATGGTCGAGGTGAGCGAGATTTTTTTCATGTAGGCCCCTTTGACGCCTGTGGGCTTGGCCTTGGCCACGGCCGACACGAAGGCGCGCACGTTTTCGACAAGCTTGGCCTCATCAAAGGAGGCTTTGCCGACGCCTGCGTGCACGATGCCGCCTTTGACGGCCTTGAACTGCACTTCACCGCCTTTGGCCGCTTTCACGGCGTCCGCCACATCCATGGTCACCGTGCCCACTTTGGGGTTCGGCATCAAGTTGCGGGGGCCCAGCACCTTACCCAGACGGCCCACGATGGGCATCATATCCGGCGTGGCGATGCAGCGGTCAAATTCGATGGTGCCGCCCTGGACGGTTTCCATCAGGTCCTCGGCACCGACGATATCGGCACCAGCGGCTTGCGCTTCTTCGGCCTTGGGGCCGCGGGCGAAGACAGCGACGCGGACGTCTTTGCCGGTGCCGTTGGGCAGACCCACGACGCCACGGACCATTTGGTCAGCATGACGCACATCGACGCCCAGGTTCATGGCGATCTCAACGGTTTCATCGAATTTTGCGTTGGCGTTGCCCTTTACGAGGGCCACAGCCTCTTCCACGGTCACGTCGGATTTGCCAGCAAAGGCCTCACGTGCAGCGCGGGTGCGTTTTCCTAGTTTTGCCATCTTACTTCACCTCGATACCCATGGAACGTGCGGAGCCGGCGATGATCTTCATGGCCGCTTCGACGTCATTTGCGTTCAGGTCTTTCCACTTGGCTTCTGCGATCTCGCGCAATTGCTTGGCGCTTACGCTGGCCACAGTGTCCCGACCCGGATTGGTCGCGCCGGATTTCAGCTTGGCGGCTTTCTTCAGGTAATAGGACGCAGGCGGCGTCTTGATGTCCATTTCAAAGGACTTGTCCTGATAGTAGGTGATGACGGTGGGGCACGGTGCGCCCGGTTCCATGTCCTGCGTCTTGGCGTTGAAGGCCTTGCAGAATTCCATGATGTTGATGCCGCGCTGACCCAGCGCCGGACCGACCGGCGGGGATGGGTTGGCTTGCCCGGCGGGCACTTGCAGTTTCATCGTGCCAGCAAGTTTTTTGGCCATGAGACCTCTCCTTTTTCAGCATCCCACCATCGCGATGGCAGGACAGGTTTGCCCGTGGTTCGGTGCCGCTGCGCGCAGTGGCCGCCTCCCACGTATGAATCGCCCCTTGAGGCAATGGGCGGGAGATAGAGGGAATGGCCGCGAAAGGCAATTGGTTTTGCGAGAGGTCTAAACCGGGGTCCAGCTGCCATTGCGATTGGAGGAGGTCACGCAGGCCTCAATGAATTGCAGGCCGCGCAGGCCTTCGCGGATGCCGGGGAAGTGCACGTCATCCGGGGCCATGTCGCCCGCGCGATGGGCGCGGATGGCGGTGGCAGCCTCAGAGTAGATATTGGCAAACGCCTCCAGATACCCCTCGGGGTGGCCCGCGGGCAAACGCGTGAGCCGGGTGGCCGCATCGCCCGCCTGGGGCGACCCACGGGTGATGGCGCAGCGGGGGCCGTTTTGGGGCGCGTGCCAGAGCGTGTTCGGCTCTTCCTGTGCCCATTCCAGCCCGCCCTTTTCGCCGTAGACGCGCAAGCGGAGCGCGTTTTCATGGCCATGGGCCACCTGGCTGGACCAGAGCATACCGCGCGCCTCATCCGCCAGGCGCAGCAGGATATGGGCGTTGTCATCGAGCCTGCGCCCGGGCACGAAACTTTGCAAATCGGCGGCGAGCGATGTGACGTCGAGGCCGGTGACATATTCCACCAGATTGAAGGCGTGCGTGCCGATATCACCGATGGACCCGCCCTGCCCGCTTTTGCCGGGATCCGTGCGCCAGGCGGCTTGTTTGTTGTCGACCTCATCGGAGAGCCATTCTTGCGGGTATTCGGCCTGCACCACGCGGATCCGGCCCAGGGCGCCATCGGCGATCATCTGCCGGGCGTGGCGCACCATGGGGTAGCCGGTGTAATTGTGGGTCAAGACAAAGAGCGCGCCAGAGGTTTCCGCGATCTGGGCCAGTTTCCTGGCCTCGCTCAGGGTCAGTGTCATGGGCTTTTCGCAGATGACGTGGATGCCCGCCTTGAGACAGGCCGCCGCGGGTTCGAAATGCATGTGGTTGGGGGTGACGATCGAGACCGCCTCAATCCCGTCTTCGCGCCCGACCTCAGACCGGAGCATGGTGGCGTAGTCCGGGTAGATCCGGTCAAGGCCAAGTGCCGCGCCTGAAGCTTGGGATTTTTCAGGCGTGGAGGAGAGCGCGCCGGCGACCAGCGTGTAGTGGTCATCGAGCCGCGCGGCAATGCGGTGAACCGCGCCAATGAACGCCTCATTGCCGCCGCCGATCATACCAAGTTTGATGCGTCCCATGGCTGTGCTCCTTTTGGGTGCGGCCCAGTGTGACCGGATCACGTCAATGCCCGCCTCGACCACCTCCTCTTCGGTGCCAAAAAGCGGGCGCCAGACTTTGGTGGCGGCGGCGATCTCGGCCAGGGACTGGCCAAAGGCCTCAATCACAATCCAATCGTCATAGCCGATCTCTTTGAGCGCGGCGGTGACCTGCATGTAGTTGATATGGCCTTGGCCGGGCGTGCCGCGATCATTCTCGGAAAAATGCACGTGGTTGATGGCAGGGCCTGCGGTGCGGATGGCGGCGGAGAGGCTACGCTCTTCGATATTGGCGTGGAAGGTATCGAAGAGGCAGCCACAGCCCGGGAAGCCCACCTCCTCCACCAGCGCCTTGGATTGGGCCATGGTGTTGAGCGCGTAGCATTCAAACCGGTTGAGCGGCTCGACCGACAGCTTGACGCCTGCGTCATGGGCAAAGCGGGCCATTTTGCGGTGACTGTCGGCTAGAACCTCAAGTTCGCGCGCGGTGGGGCCTTGGCCGGTGAAGACACCCAACGGCCCGTGAAAGGGCCCGCAGAGCAGCTCCACCCCCGCCTCGGCACAGCAATCGACCATCCATTTGAGGTGATCGACACCGGCCTCGCGGGTGGCGAGGTTGAGGCTCATGGGGTTGGCCTCAGGGCTTTGGACGATGCCCACGGCGGTGCGGCGCAGGCCCAGCCCGTCAAGCCGCGCGCCGATGGATTTGTACTGGGCGGGCGTGCCTTCAAAAACCGGGATTTCAACGCCGTCATAGCCTGCGCGCTTGATCGCCTCACAGTGGTGCATCAGGTCATCGCGCAGATGGGTTGTCCACAGCAGCAGGTTGAACCCGGCCAGCATGGGTTAGTCGAGGCCCAGGGCCGCGCGGTTGGCGGCCTCATCTGTCGCGGCATCGGCAAAATCATCAAAGGCGCGTTCGGTCACCTCAATGATGTGGTTTTTGACGAACGCGGCCCCTTCGCGCGCGCCAACCTCAGGGTGTTTGAGACAGCATTCCCATTCAACCACGGCCCAGCCAGCGAAATCCATGGCCGCCAGTTTGGAAAAGATCGCTTTGAAATCCACCTGCCCGTCGCCCAAGGATCGGAAGCGACCGGCACGATCCACCCAAGGCTGGTAGCCGGAATAGACGCCTTGGCGCCCGGTGGGGTTGAACTCGGCGTCCTTGGCGTGGAACATCTTGATCCGGTCGCGATAGATGTCGAGGTTGTCGAGGTAATCGAGACATTGCAGCACGTAGTGGCTGGGATCGTAGAGCATGTTGGCGCGGGTGTGGTTTTGCACGCGGTCGAGGAACATCTCAAAGGTCACGCCGTCATGGAGGTCTTCGCCCGGGTGGATCTCATAACAGATGTCAACGCCGCATTCTTCGGCATAATCCAGGATCGGGTGCCAGCGTTTGGCCAGCTCATCAAAAGCGGTTTCAATCAGGCCCGGGGGGCGCTGCGGCCAGGGGTAGAGATAGGGCCAGGCGAGCGCGCCCGAAAAGCTGACCATCGTGGTGAGCCCGAGGTTTTGTGACGCTTTGAGCGCAAGCTGCACCTGATCGACCGCCCATGCCTGTCGCGCGGTGGGGTTGCCATGCACAGCAGGGTCGGCAAAGCCGTCATACATGCTGTCATAGGCGGGATGGACGGCGACAAGCTGACCTTGGAGATGGGTCGACAGATCGGTGATCTCAACCCCGTTGCGGGCGGCGACGCCTTTGAGGTCATCACAGTAATCCTTGGACTGCGCGGCTTGCCCGACATCGAAAATGCGGCCATCCCAGCTTGGCACTTGCACGCCTTTATAGCCGCAATTGCCCGCCCATTTGGTGATCCCGTCCCACGAATTGAAAGGCGCGATATCACTGGCAAACTGCGCGAGGAAAAGACCGGGGCCTTTGATCGTTTTCATGACGTGGCTCCGAACCGGGTGTTGAGCGCGTCAAAGGCCGCTTGGAAGACGCCCATGGCAATCAGCTCTGTGAGGTCCGCCTCCTCCTCCGGGGCGCAATTGAAGGTGGCGCGCCAACGGGCGAAGGTGCGGTTGCCATCGGTGATGCGCTGCAATTCGAGGCCTGCGACGTAGTTTGTCAGCGGCATCGGACTGTCGAGGATGGTGTACCAGAAGCTGTAATCCTTGTCCGATTGGGACAAGAGCTTTTCACGGATATTGCCGCCATCGGTGAGGTAAAAATTCCGCACGCAGCCGACCTGATCAGAGGGCGCACCCTCTTCTATCCGGGAGCGATCAATCAGCGGGTGCCAATTGGGCATCGCGTTGAAATCGCGCACCACAGACCAGACCCTGTCGATATCCGCGCCGATGACAGAAGAGACATCGACGCTAGCCATCTTTTTTGTCCTTTTCGGCCTTTTCAGCGATGGATTGCGCATCGCGGGCGGCGCGGAAGACATCGCCCATTTTGGACACGGACCCTTCGACGCCCACCTCTTTCATCAACTCGTCAATCAGCGGGGCCTGCACGCGGTAGCGCAGCGCGCTGTCGATGACCTCATCGGTGGGGGTGCGGGCATTGCCATCGCTGCCGCCCATGCCGCCCATCTGCACGACCTTGATGCCGTCGATCTTTTCAATCGGTTTGACGCTTTCGCGGATGATGACCTCCAGCTTGTCGATGAGGGCAGCGCGCAGACGACCCAGGCGGGCCTCTTCTGAGAGCATGTTGTCGGCCTCATTGCGGATGCGTTCGGCCTCCGCGGCGACGGCGGCGCGCAGCTGCTCGGCGGCGGCGTCTTTTTCTGACAGAATCTTGGAGACCTCTGCGGCGCGCCGCGCGCTTTCGGTTTCGCGGGCGGTGGCGATGGTTTCCTCTGATTTGGCGGCCTCAGCCAGACGTTCGCCGGTTTTGATGCGCTCTTCGGCCTCGGACGCGGATTTCTGCAGAACCTGAATTTCTTTGTCGATCTCGGCCATTTCCACGGCTTGCTGGCGGTTGATCTCAAGGGTGCGCAGGTCCTGTTCGCGCAACACGCGGCTTTCATCCAAAGCGCGGTCGGAGGCGATGCGCGCGCGCTCCACCTCTTCTTTGGCGGCGATCTCTTGTTGGTTGGTGGCCTGACGCGCGGCGATCCGCGCGCTTTCGGCTTCGGCATCCTTTTGCGCCTGTTCGCGGGAAATTTCGGCCTTTTGGGCGGCGCGGGATTTTTCGACCTCGCGGTCCTTTTCGAGCCGCGCCAATTCGCTTTGACGGTCGAGTTGAAGCGTCTCTTTTTCGGCGGCGAGATTGGCCTCACGGATGGCGACGATGGCGCGTTGTTCGATATCGTTGCGCTGCTTGCGGCGATCCTCGACCAGTTCGATCAACTGCGTAAGACCTTCGGCGTCAAACCGGTTGGCGGGGTTGAAATATTCCAGCGCGGTTTGATCGAGATTGCGGATCGCCACAGTGTCGAGCGTGAGACCGCTTTTGGACACAGCGCCCGAGGCGCGTTCGCGGACACGGTCCACGTAGCCCGCGCGGTTTTCATGGATTTCGGTCATGGTCATCTCGGACGCGGCAGACCGCAAAGCGCCGAGGAATTCGCCCGCAAAAAACGCCGACAGCTCATCGGGGTTGGTGGTCATGCGGCCCAATGTGGCGGCGGCGGAGGACACCGCCCCCGGCTCCGGTGCGACACGCACGAAAAACTCCGCATCCACATCGACGCGCATTTTGTCGGCGGTGATGAGCGCGTCCTCTTTGGCCGCGCCCACGCCCAGCCGGGCGAGGTTGAGGCTAACCGGGGTGATCTCATGAATGACGGGGATCACGAAGGTGCCCGAATTGATCACGACCTTTTCGCCGCCCATGCCGGTGCGGACGAAGGCGCGTTCCTTGGTGGTGCGGTGATAGAGCCAATTGAGCAGCCAGACGGCGATGATGATCGCAACAATCAGACCGATGATCCAAAGGATGATATCTCCTGCCATGGTCGTTCTCCTTTACCGCGCCTTGATGGCTTTGAAGGCTTTGGTTTGTTCGGTCAGGGCCAGTTCCGTGGGCAGACGCTCCATCGACGACGCGCCATAGAAGCCGTGGCAATTCTCAGTATTCTTGAGCACGTATTCGGCGTCACCCGGCATCGCCACCGGGCCGCCATGGACGAGCACGATGGCGTCTTTGTTCACGCGCATGGCCGCCTCGGCCCATGCATCGACCACGGCAGGGCTTTCCTCCAGCGTGTAGCCGGTGGTCTCCGCCCCGATGGAGCCGCCTGTGGTCAGGCCAAGATGAGCCACGATGATATCCGCGCCCGCCTCGGCCATGGCGGTGGCATCGTCGGCGGAGAAGACATAGGGCGTGGTCAGCATGTCCTTGTCATGGGCCATGCGGATCACGTCGATTTCCAGCCCGTAGGACATGCCCGTCTCTTCGAGATTGGCGCGGAATGTGCCGTCAATCAGGCCCACGGTGGGGAAGTTCTGAATGCCGGAAAAGCCGATGCGTTTGACGTCATCGAGGAAGGCATCGAAATTGCAGAAGGGATCCGTGCCGTTCACGCCCGCGAGGACGGGCGTTTTCTTGGTGACGGGCAGCACCTCATTGGCCATTTCCATCACGATCTCATTGGCATTGCCATAGGCCAAAAGCCCCGACAGAGACCCGCGCCCGGCCATACGGTAGCGTCCGGAATTGTAGATGACGATCAGGTCGATGCCGCCATCTTCTTCGCATTTGGCCGAGAGCCCAGTGCCCGCGCCGCCGCCGATGATCGGCTCACCTGCGGCTTTCATGGCTTGGAATTTCTCCATCAGCGCTTTGCGCTCAAATCTAGGCATGGCGGGCTCCTTGGGGCTGACCGGCGATGTCGTGGAAGGCCGCGAGGGCGGCATCTGCGAAGGCCGGGTCGTTGATATGGCAATCGAGGTCGATCAGTTTGTGGGTGTCTGTGGCGCGGAACGTGCTGCGCAGCGCGTCATAGAGGGATTGGCGCGCAAGCGGGTTGTCAAAGGGCTGACCCTCGGCATCCAGCGCCGACACGCCCTTTTGCGGCAAGAGAAAGCGTACGGGCCCGGGCATCTGGTTGAGCCGCTCGGCGATCCAGTGGCCAAAACGGGTGTTTTCCTCCGCCGTGGTGCGCATGAGCGTGACTTGCGGATTGTGTTCGTAGAACTGCCGGTGCTGGTACTTTTCCGGGATCGTGGGCGGCGCGCCCCAGTTGCACATATCCAGCGCGCCAACAGAGCCGACATAAGGAATGGGGTTGCGGATGAAGGCGCCAAAGCGGTCTTCATTGGCCGGGAACACCCCGCCCAGCATCATGTCGCAAATCTCAGTCGTGGTGAGGTCGAGCGCGCCTTGGAGGTAGCCATTGTCGGCGAGCTTTTCCATCGACCGGCCGCCGACGCCCGTTGCGTGGAAGACGAGGCATTCATAATCCGCCTCCATCAGCGCGGTCACCTGCTGCACGGCGGGGGTGGTGACGCCGAACATGGTCAGGCCGATGGCGGGTTTTGTCTGTGGCACGGCGGGTGCGTTTTCGCGGGCGAATTTCACCGCACCGGCGAGCGCGTCCGCCCCGTTGGCCAGCACCTTGGCGCTGATCTGATTGATGCCTTGGACGTCGGTGACCGAGTACATCATCATGATATCCGAGGGGCCGACATATTGACCGACCTCGCCCGAGGCGACGGTGGAAATCATGACTTTGGGCACGCCCACGGGCATCGCGCGCATGGCGGGTGTGGCGAGCGCCGTGCCGCCAGAGCCTGCCGCCGAGATGATGCCGGCCACGCCTTTGACACCCGATGACCAGCGTTCAAAGGCCAGGGCCATACCCGCCACAGCCGTGCCGCGATCACCGGTGAAGACGCCGCTGGCCCCGCTGGGATGCCAGACCGCGATGTGATGCGGTGGCATGTCGGCGGAGGAGGGTTTGCCAGAGGTGGACAGATCAATGGTTTTGACGCGCAGGCCTTGCAGGACCAGCCGGTCGCGGATGAAATTGAGTTCGGTCGCTTTGGTGTCGAACGTGCCCACGACCAGGACGGAGCCGTCGACATTGCCCGCAGGCAGGACGGCGGCGGCGCTTGAGGGCGTGACGCCGGGATCAGAAGTCGTTGACGCATCCCAATGGGAGGGCGACCAGCGTTTGGGCGGGACGTAGCGCCATGCGCCTTGGGGGGCTTTGATGGCGGGTGTGGCTTTGGGCGTGGGCGCGTCCGCGATGGGGGGCTCGGACCCGGGATCGGTGGGCTGAGGCGTCGCGTCCATTTCTGTATCGTCGAGCCGCCCGACGCCCAGAAGGCGCTGTTGCAAGGCGCGATCAGAGCTGAGCTTGGCCGCGTCGATGACCGTCGAGATGCGCCCATTGACCATGATCGCGCAATCCTGCGAGACGGCGGTGGCCACGGCGATGTTTTGCTCCACGAGGAAAATCGCGACATCGCCCTCACCCGCGATTTTGCCCAGCATATCGACCACTTGGTCGACGATCACGGGCGCGAGGCCTTCGGTGGGTTCATCCATCACCAGAAGGCGCGGATTGGGCAGAAGCGCGCGTGAAATGGCGAGCATCTGCTGCTCCCCGCCCGAAAGCTGCGCGCCGCCATTGTTGCGGCGTTCTGCCAGGCGGGGGAAGCTGTCATAGATGCGTTCCGGCGTCCACGGGCTGCCGCGTTGGGCGCAGAGACGCAGGTGTTCATCAACGGTGAGCGACGGCCAGAGGCGGCGGCGTTGCGGGGTGTAGCCCACGCCCATGCGCGCGATCTGATGGGGCGATTTGCCGACCAGTTCCTGACCTTCGAACCGGACAGAGCCCGATGAGACCGGCACCAGCCCCATGATCGCGTTGCAGAGCGTGGTTTTGCCCATGCCGTTGCGACCCAGCACGGCGTGCACGCCTTCGGTGACTTCGATATTCACACCTTGCAGCGCGTGAGAGGCGCCGTAATGCACGTGCAGACCGCGCACTTTTATGACGGAATTGCCGCTCAATGCCCGCCCCCCAGATAGAGCGCCTGCACCTCTGGATCGTTTTCGATCTCTTCGGGGGTGCCTTCTTTGAAAATGCGGCCGTTGTGCATCATGGTCACAGACTCGGCCACGCGCAGGGCCACATCCATGTCATGTTCGATGATGATGTAGCCGATATGGCTGGGCAGAGCCTGTAGGATTTCAATGAGTTCGACCCGTTCCGTGGGCGAAAGCCCGGCGGCGGGTTCATCAAAGAGAATGAAGCGCGGGGCCCCGGCGAGGGCGAGACCGATTTCCAGCTGGCGCTGTTGGCCGTAGCTGAGCGTGCTGACCTCCGTATCGCGCACGTCTTGGAGGTGGACCAGCTCGCATAAGGTTTGCGCCATGGCGCGGCGGGCATCTGACGGCCCCGGGCGGCGCAGGGAAAAGCGGTTTTGCGACACGCCGCGACAGGCCAGATAAAGGTTGTCGATGACGGTCAGGTTCTCAAAGAGCTGAGAGATTTGGTAGGTCCGGCGGAGGCCCCGCCGGATCCTGTCGTGCACGGGCAATTCGGTCACGTCTTCGCCAAAGAACCGCACGCGGCCTGTGGTCACCGGAAAATCACCAGTGATGGCATTGAAGAGCGTCGTCTTGCCCGCCCCGTTGGAGCCCAGAACGGCACGCCGCTCCCCGGCTTTGACGGCGACATTGATGTCGGCCAAAGCCACCAGCGCGCCAAAGTGGCGGCTGACCGCCTCCAACTCCAGGGCGTATTGCCCAGCGGATTGAAGGCGGGTGAGAGCGTCGGTGCGGCTCATTGCGGGCGCCTCAAGGGGTTACTCGCAAACCGGGTTTTCGCGGCTGACAGCGCCGTATTCGAGGAACTTTTCATAGTCCACGCCCAGCGTTTGGTTCACATTCTCAGTGACCTTGATGGTCTTGTTGAGAAGGTTGCCATCGGGGCCTTCGACCACTTCGGTGAGGAAGATGGAGCCGATGGCTTGACGCCGCTCATCCAGCTTGACCATGCCGGTGGGTGTCTCAAACTCGAGATTGGCCAGCACCTCACGGAAGTTTGCCCCACCGTCAGAGAGATCACCACCGACCTCTTCCAGCGCCAAAAGAACCGCCTTGGTGTTGATGTAGTAGCCATGGGCAAAGAGCGACGGCGATGGGAAGCCATCGGGGAACGCCTCTTGGTACTTGGCCACGAATTCCTGCCAGCGGGGATCATCCCACGTGTCGGAAATGGGGCCAGCCGACGGCGTGCCGATTACGAAATCCCGCGTGCGGCCTTTGGAGCCAAGCACCGTCTGATCCATGGTGATCGAGCCGCCGATCAAGGGCAGATCACCGCCTGCCTGATCATATTGCGACAGGAAGTTCACCGCGTCAGCACCACCGAGTGCGACGTAGATTGCATCCACATCATCGGGCAAAGCCGCGATGACGGAGCTGTAATCTTTGTTGCCGATGGGCACGAAGAAGCGCGCATCCTGTGGGGCGGACCCACCTGCGCGGCAGAAGGGCTCAAGAAAGCCAAAGACCTGCGTGTAGGGGAACGAGTAATCTTCTGCCACCACGGCGACGGTGCGATAGCCCTTTTCATTGTAGGCGTATTCACCCAAACCGGCCATCCACTGCGCCCCTTCGGTGTTGAAGCGGAAGAAGTTTTCAGAGGGTTCGCGCAGCGTTGTGTCCTGCGCCCCGGAGACGCCGTTCACAAACGTCACGTTGGGCTGGGTTTTGGAATAATCCTTGATCGCGATGCCCTCAGAGCCCGACAGCGGGCCCACGAGGATTTGCACGCCGTCCTGTTCCACGAGCTTGCGCGCGCCGCGCACGGCGCTGTCGGGGGAGGCGTCAGAGCTTTGGGTGATGAGCTCAATGGTTTTGCCACCGGCGGTGTAATTGAATTCCTGCAACGCCAGTTCGACGCCGCGCATGCTGTCCTCACCCAGCACGGCGAAGGCGCCTTCGAGCACGGCAATCGCACCCATTTTTATATCTTCGGCCCACGCGCTGGTGGTGGCCAGCGAAAGCGCCAGGACGCTCGTTGCCAGCAACTTTGATTTCACAAACATAAAAGTTCCTCCCTTTTGTTTGGTGTCATGCCAGATCCGCTTGGGTCTCCTCCTTGGTGGATTTGGCAGTTGGTTTGACGTCTAAAGTATCGCGACGCCGCATCTTCGCGGTGGCCTTCTGCCAGAGGCCAATCAGACCATCCGGTGAGAAGAAGACGACCAGAAGAAATGCCATGCCGATCACTGTGTTGAACCGTTCCCGGTCAATCAGATCGATGGCGAAATTTTCCAAAAGAACAAAAGCCAGAGCGCCCAGGAACGGGCCGATGGGATGGCGCAGCCCGCCCACCACGGCGATCACCAGGATGTCGACAGCGATGTCGACGCCGATGGTGCCCGGTGAGACGCGGCCATTGAAAAGGACCAGCAAAACCCCGGCGGTGCCCGCGATAAGGCCTGACAGAAAGAAGGCGTAGACCCGGTGCGCGGTCACGCTGTAGCCCAGGGCGGCCATGCGGCGGGGATTGTCACGAATGGCTTGGAGCGTTAGGCCGAAAGTGGATCTAGATCCATAAACCGTGGCCGTGAAAAAGAACGCGGCGACAGCAAGGCAGAGATAGTAAAACGGCGTTGGGTCGCGCCAATAGATGCCCCAGAAGGTCGGCGCGTCAATGCCGGAGAAGCCCTGAAACCCGTTGAAGAGCGCGTAGTTCTGGCGCACGAAAAAGAAGAATGACACGGCAATGGCGAGCGTGATCATGAGGGTGTAGATCCCCTCTGTGCGCACGGAGATGAGCCCCACCAGCGTCGAAAATGTTGCCGCGAGCAGGATGGCAAAGGGATAGAGCACCCATTCCGGCCAGCCGAGCCCCAGCACATCATTGGCGTTTTCCCCAAAGATCGGCAGCGCATAGGCCGCAACCCCCGCCACCGTGATCTGTGCGAGGCTGATCATCCCGCCATAGCCCGCAAGCACCATGAGCGAGAGCGCAATGAGCCCCAGGATCAGGGTGTAGCCGCCGATCTGATAGGTGAAGAAATCAGAGGCGAACCAGGGATAGATCAGCAGGAACGCCAAAAGGACCCACCAGCCCGGGTGTATGGCCGCGAGATATGAGCGCGGCTCACTCATGCCTGACCCATCAGCCCTTGGGGCCGGACGGCGAGCACGACGATCATGATAAGAAAGGTCAGGACCACGCCATAGGTTGGGAAGTAGGCGAGGCCGAACTGTTCAGCCATGCCAATGAGCAGCGCGCCGATGGCCGCGCCGGTGACCGAGCCCATCCCGCCCACGATCACCACCACGAGGGAGGCCAGGAGATAGCGCACATCTTCGCCCGGCGCGATGGAAAGCGCGGTGCCGCCGATCACCCCGGCAAAGCCCGCAAGCCCCGCACCGATGGCAAAGACCATAGCGAAGACGAGGTTCACGTTGACGCCTGTGGCCTCCAGCATGGAGCGGTCATCGACGCCTGCGCGCACCATCATGCCCAGCTTCGTTCGGTTGAGGAACAGCCAAAGCGCCACGCCCACAACGATGGCGATAAAGAGCACCGCGAGGCGATAGGTCGGGTATTTGAGAAACACCGCTTCCCCCGAGGAGCGGATCGCGGAAATGATCGGCAGCTGGGTTGCGCCAAAGAGCCATTCGGGCGGCTCAAACTGATAGGTGGTGCCGGACCAGACGGCGAGCATCAGGTCTGCGGCGACGATGGAAATGCCGATGGTCACCAGCGTCTGGCGCAGGTCATCGCCCTGCATCCGGCGAAAGACCAAAAGCTGCAGGATGACCCCGATGATGGCGAGCGCGACAAAGGCCACGACCACGCCCAAAAGCCAACTGCCGGTGCGGGCGGCGACCTCATACCCGATATAGCCGCCGAGCAGGTACATCGCCCCATGGGCCAGATTGACGTTGCGCATCAGACCGAAGACGAGGGTGAAGCCACTGGCCACAAGAAAGTAGAGCCCGGCCAGTGTCAGCCCGTTGAGGAGCGTGTTGACGAATGTCTTTTTACGCCCGATCGCATCGATCAGCCAGTCTGGCCAGACGGCGAAGACCATCCACAGCAAAATGATCGCCGCGAGCAGCAAAATTGCCGTCAACAACGGGCGTTGTCGGAGCGATCTCAAGACCGCACACCAAGCAAAATTCGCAATGTATCCTCCCAAGCCCTCTGGTGGGGCGCAGGTTATGATTGCACAGTGGGAAATTTCGCCCAATAGTGTTTTACGCTCAATTCTGGGTAATTTTGGGTAGTTTTTGAGGTCTTTGATGAAATTGCTCGAATGGCGCGTGCATCCAAAATCGCAGGAGTTGGACCTTCCGGAGGCGATTCTCATGCCTGTCTTTGGGCCGGACATGCCGGGTCTCGCCCCGGAGATTGCAGCCCTTTTGCCGAGCACGTCTGACCCCAGCGGCTGGACCACGAAACTGCCCCAAAGCACGGCGCAAAAACGCACGCTTTGCGCGGGTGTTTTCCTGGGCAATCCTTTGCTGCAACGCCGCCGCGTGCTTGGGGATTTGCAGGCGTCCGGCCTTGCCTGGATCTGCAACATGCCGTCCGTGTGTCAGCATGATGCAGATTTCATTGCCAACCTCGATGAAGTCGGGCTTGGCCTTGAGCGTGAGCTGAACAATCTGGCCGCGTGTGCGGCAGCCGGATTTCGCTGTATCGCTTCCGTGGCCACGCCTGAGGATGCCGCCCTCGCCCAGCGGCTTGGCTTTGATAGGCTTTTTGTGTTGCCGAAAATCCGCGCTCATGAGGGCGGATTTCCCAGCGAATTGTCGCGCAACCGAGCCGTTGCGGCAATTGCTGAGATGCCGGGTCCGACCAACCGTGTTTTGCTCAGTCAGGTGAAATCGTCCGAAACGGCCGCGCCGGTTGTCTGGCCTGCTCAGGTACAGGGCGTCGTTGAACAACCTTTGCCGCTTTAAAGCAGATCAAACTTCTTCATGCGATTGTAAAGCGTTTTGCGCGAGACGTTGAGCGCGCGCGCGGTGTCTGTTCGACGGAAATTGTAGCGCGCAAGCGTTTCAACAAGCTGCTGCTTGGGTGTTGTAACGGCGTCCGGTGTGACATCTGGCGGCGCGACGGCCAGTAACCCCTCGATCAGGTCAAGGCTTAGGTCACCCATGTGGAGCGCATTGACAATGGCCACTGCCACACGGCGCAGTTCTGCTTCGTTGTGATGCCATAAATGCGCGCGCAGACGTTGCATCACCGCAGGCGAGATCCGGTTGATAAGGGTGCCACTGGCGCCCAGATGGTCAAAATGCGCAGCCAGCAGGGTTGAGATCTCTTCACTGCGGGCGGCCAACCGGGGATAGGCCAGATGGAGCGCATGGGCGCTGTCGCGTGGAAGGCGTGCAGCCTCAGCCGGATCGACCACCAACACGACGCGCGCCCGCGGGCTGCGCCGGGCTGTGCTGTTGGCTTGGGTGTACACGCCGCGCTCAAAAAGCCTGACAAGCCGCTCTTTGACAGGCTTTGCCTGATTATCAAACCCGTGCAGGATCACATGGGTGTTTTCGCGGCGCAAAAGCTCTTGGCTGGTCGTGGCCCCGCTGCGCCCGAAGACGAGATCCAGCAAAACCATACGCCCCTGATTGTCCGGACCGAGTTCGACGAACCCGCCGCGCTTGGGCTTGGGGCTAAGCCGTTCGAGAAGGTTCAAGACCTCGCTGCGGGGGCCACCTTTGGGCACAGAGAGGATCACATGCGCGGAGGACTGCGCCGCGCGGCGGATCTGTTCGAGTGCGGTGTAGAAGGTGGTGCTTTCGCCCAAGAGCCCGCTGGAGGCTGCGGCTGACATCAGCTTGCGATCTGGGGTGGGCGGTTTGATCACGGCGTCCATGGCCAGGCGGTAACCCGCGATATGATCACCGATCGACGTCTCAATGGGGACACGGTCAAAGGTTGAGCCACCGACATAGCCGTCAATATCTGCATTCTGCGACACGAAGCTGAGATCTGACGCCTCGGCAATGGGTCCGCCTTCGAGGTAGAGTTGCAGACCCGGGCGGGTTTTTTTGACAAAGCGGCTGATCTCATTGGCCTGTTGCGCGGCCTCTTCGAGGGTTTGCCGGGGCTGATGGCCGAGCGCGCCGCCCAGGTTCCAGCCGAAATTGAACACCAACGCGTCAAGCCCTTCATCGGCGCCCATGCGGGCCTGATTGCGGGTGCCACAATAGAACATGGATTGGCCACCTGCGGCCTGCACGGCCTTGAGCAGAGCAATCTCCTGTCGCGTGCCAAGGCCGGCACGATCGAGCACGCGCTGAAAGGCATCGGAATAGTGCATCGACGTTGGGAAATTCACAGCCCCCGCAAAGCCTGCTTCAAGGATCCGTTGCGCGAGCGCGTCAGGCGCTTCTGCGCTGTTCCAGCAATTGACCCCGACATAGACAGGCAGATCGGTGATCGGCAGGATCTCAGATGTGGCGAAGTCCCATGTCAGGCTGGCGGCGTGATGAGAGGGCAACATGCAGGCAATCGACGGCGCACCCATGCTGCGCAACCGGCCTGCGTTGATCGCCAGCAGAAAATCCGCGCCGCCCTGTTCTGCGGCGCGGGCGACAATGCCGCTGCCCACGGCCGCACCGACCAGTTTTTTGGATATTCGCCGTCGCGCCATGCTCGGCTTCTAGAGGGGGAGCGGCCGGTTGGCGCTGACGTGTGTCCGCAGGTCTGAGCATCCGGGTGTTGCGGTTTGTGTCACGGTGATCCTCCCTGCGTTTAGCTCTGCGTGGCGTATGAGAGCATGTGATGGGGCATAAGCCAAGACGTGAGGCACATCTTGAGGCTATGGGGCTTCGGCTCGACAGGGGTAAGGCGATATTCTAACACTTATGTCGGACCTCACCTTGGGAGGGTCCTCGGGGGGATAGGACAGCATGTATCTGGGTCTGGATCTGGGCACGTCGGGTGTCAAAGCGCTGTTGATGGATGCAGATCAACGGGCCGTGGGCAGTGCTGCGGCGGGGTTGGATGTGGCGCGCCCTGCCCCGGGTTGGTCAGAGCAGGATCCGGCCCATTGGATCGGGGCGTGCGAGGAGGCGCTGCGGCAGTTGCAGGGCGATCATGACCTGTCCGGCGTGCGGGGGATTGGCCTGTCGGGGCAGATGCATGGGGCGACGATCCTTGATGCCTCGGATGCGGTGCTGCGGCCATGTATCCTGTGGAACGATACGCGGGCGCATGGTGAGGCGGCAGCGCTGGATGCGCAGGAGGCGTTTCGCGCGTTGACGGGAAATATCGTCTTTCCGGGTTTTACCGCGCCGAAACTGGCCTGGGTCAAAGCGCATGAACCGGAGGTGTTTGCCAAGACCGCCAAAGTGCTCTTGCCCAAGGATTACCTGCGCCTGTGGCTGACAGGCGAGCATGTCTCGGAGATGTCGGATGCGGCGGGCACGGCGTGGCTCGACACGGGCCAGCGCGCGTGGTCTGACACCTTGCTGGAGGCCACTGATTTGAGCGTGGATCACATGCCGCGTCTGGTGGAAGGGTCGCAGGCCTCAGGCGGGCTGCGCGCGGCATTTGCGGAATTTGGCCTGACGCCGGGGATACCGGTGGCGGGCGGCGCAGGCGACAATGCGGCCTCTGCCATCGGCTTGGGTGTTGTGCGTGGGGGCGAGGCGTTTGCGTCACTTGGCACGTCGGGTGTGCTTTTTGCCGCCGCGGATGGGTATGCGCCCGACCCGGACACGGCCTTGCACACGTTTTGCCACGCGGTGCCGGGGCGGTGGCATCAGATGGGGGTGATCCTGGCGGCGAGCGATGCGTTGGCGTGGTATGCCGGTCTGGTGGGGGAAGGCCCGGCGGATCTGACGCGCGATTTGGGGCCATTGCAGGCCCCGGGGCGGGCGCTGTTTTTGCCCTATCTGGGCGGGGAGCGGACGCCGCATAATGATGCGCAGGTGCGCGGCGCGATGATCGGGCTGGAACATGTGAGCGATCGGGCGGCGCTGGCGCGGGCGGTGCTTGAGGGCGTGAGTTTTGCCTTTCGCGATAGCCTCAATGCCATGAATGCCACCGGCACTCGGCCTGAACGCCTGTTGGCGGTGGGTGGCGGATCGAATTCTGACTATTGGCTGAGCGCCATTGCGACCGCGCTCAATTGCCCTGTTGATGTACCGGAGGACGGGGATTTCGGGGCGGCCTTTGGCGCGGCGCGGTTGGGCCTGATGGCCGCTGAAAATACTGGCGCAGAGATTGCCACGCCGCCCAAGATCGCGCGCAGCATTGACCCCGATCCCAGCCTTGAGCCCGCATTTGCCGAGGCGCATGTGCGCTACACCCAGACCTATCTTGCCCTAAAGGACCTGTCATGACCGATTTTTTCAAAGGCATCGCGCCCATCGCCTATGAGGGCCCCGAGAGCGACAGCGAATTCGCCTTTCGCCACTATAATCCCGATGAGATGATCGCGGGTAAGCGGATGGAGGATCACCTGCGCTTTGGCGTGGCGTGGTGGCACAGTTTTGCCTGGCCGGGGGGTGACCCTTTTGGCGGGCAGACCTTTGAGCGGCCGTGGTTTGGCGACACGATGGACCATGCCAAGGCCAAGGCCGATGCGGCCTTTGAGATGTTTGCCATTCTGGGGCAGCCGTTCTTTTGTTTTCATGATCTCGATATCCGGCCTGAAGGGGCTGATTTTGCCGAGAACACCCGCAATCTTGAAGAGATGGTCGATTACATCGGCGCGAAGATGGCAGGGGCCAAGACCCGGCTTTTGTGGGGGACGGCGAACCTATTCACCCATCGTCGTTTCATGGCGGGGGCGGCCACCAACCCTGACCCGGATGTGTTTGCCTGGTCGGCGGCTACGGTGAAGACCTGCATGGATGCCACGCATAAGCTGGGCGGACAGAACTATGTGCTGTGGGGCGGGCGCGAGGGGTATGAGACGCTGCTTAACACGGACTTCAAACGCGAGCGCGATCATGCGGGTCGGTTTTTGCAGATGGTGGTGGAGTACAAACACAAGATCGGGTTTGAGGGCACGATCCTGGTGGAGCCAAAGCCGCAAGAGCCGTCAAAGCATCAGTATGATTATGACGTGGCCACGGTGTATGGTTTCCTGCGTGAGTTCGGCCTTGAGGCTGAGGTGAAGATGAATATCGAGCAGGGGCACGCGATCCTGGCCGGGCATTCCTTTGAGCATGAACTGGCGATGGCGGCCTCGCTCGGTATTCTTGGGTCGATTGATATGAACCGCAATGATTACCAATCGGGCTGGGACACCGATCAGTTTCCCAATTCTGTGCCGGAGGTGGCCCTGGCCTATTACGAGATCCTCAAGGCAGGCGGGTTCACCACGGGCGGCACCAATTTTGACGCCAAGCTGCGGCGGCAATCGCTGGACGCAAAGGACCTGATCGCGGCGCATGTGGGCGCGATGGATGTCTGTGCGCGAGGGCTGAAGGCGGCAGCGGCGCTGTTGGAGGACGGCACCTTGGAGGAGCGGCGCGCGGCGCGTTATGCCGGATGGGACAGCGCGGCGGCGGGTGAGATGCTGAGCGGTGGGCTGCAAGAGTGCTTTGATCGGGTGATGACCGACAAGATCAATCCCGAGCCACGATCAGGACAGCAAGAGCGCTTGGAAAACCTGATCAACCGACGTGTTTAACCGATAAAGGCGCAGCCCAGGGTTTGGCGCAACGCATCGCTGAGCTCTTCGACAGTGTCGGTGGAGACATAGAGGCCGCCGGTGCTGTCTGAGAGGCATTTGGCGACAGAGAAATCTTCGGGGAAAAGACCGTCGCTTGGGTTTTCCAGGCCGAACCGGTCGGTGTCCACGCGAAAGCCGATGACATGCACGGTGAGGTTGGCGGCGGTGGCGGCCAGCTCTGCGCCCAACTGACACGGCGCGCCGCCGCAGGTGTCATTGCCATCGGTGACCAAGACCACGATGCCCGGATCGGTGCGATAGTTCAGCACGTCAGCGGCCTGGCGCACGGCCTCTGTCAGGGGGGTGAGGCCGTTTGGGTCAAGCCAGGAGATGGCCTCCAACACAGGGTCGGCGGCATTGGCGACCGGGGGGAATTTAAGGTTGACCCCATCGCAGGAATTCTCCGGGCCCGGCCCATAGGTGATGAGGCCGATGCGCCGAATGGGCGCGATTTGCGGCATGGCGTCGCGCAAGGCGGCGCGGGCGTCATCAATGCGCTTGGGTTCATCCAGTTGCAGACCCAGCTCTGCCATGGAGGCAGAGCCATCAAAGACGAGCATCGCATCGCGCGTGCAATCCTGCGCCTGCGCGGGCGCGACACAAGGCAAAAGACCAGCGAGCAAGGCGGCAAATTTGCGGATCGGACGTGTCATGCTGTGATCAGATAAGACGCTGTGGGCAAGGTCAACTCACCAAAGAGCGAGGGGGCGCTTTGGGACGGGGTCTTGGATGGGCGGATTGATGGTGATCAAGCCCGTGAAATCAGCAAAAAAGAGCCGAAAGTCGGGGCAAGGACCGGCCCGGTCAGCGCCTTTGTGCGCAAGGCGGGCGAAGTTTCGCAGGGCGGGGCAGCCGAGCACCTTGGTATCTTCTCAGACCGGCCACAATCATGGCGTATTTGACCCATATCGCCTGATCCTCGGGTGGTGTGGTGCAGTGAGAAGATAAGGTGCGTGCGATGTCCTATGCCAACCCGCTTGAGCTATACATGTTGGAGCTGATCAACGAGGAGCGGACGTCGAGAGGTCTCAATCCGTTGCAGCTTGAGACAAATCTCAACCAAGCGGCAGAAGATCATTCGACCTGGATGCTGCGCACCAATACTTTTTCCCATGAAGGGGCGGGCCGGTCATCGGCCACCGAACGCATCGTTGATGCGGGTTTTGATCTGCGTGGAAACGCGGCGACGGCGGAAAACATCGCCGTGCAATCTGCGCGGGGTGAAGCGGGATACCGCGATGATGTGGAAGACCTGCACAATGGCCTGATGAACAGCGCAGGGCACCGCGCCAATATTCTGGATCCGGATCTTGAGTATATCGGGATCGGCATTGAGGTGGGAAGCTTCACCTATGACAATGGATTTACCGGCACCTCGGTGATCGTGACGCAGAATTTTGGCCGCACGGAGGGGCGCGCGGACCTCGATAATGGACAGGGCGGCGGCCAGGGGGGCGGCGTGCCGGTTGTGGAAACCATCGAAGGCGGCTCTGGCAATGACGTATTGTTTGGCGGGAACAGCCGGGATGAAATTTTCGGGTTTGGCGGGGCGGACACGCTCAACGGGGATGCGGGCAATGACAAGCTCGACGGTGGCGGGGGCCGAGACATTCTGCGCGGTAAAACCGGGGCGGATACGCTGGCCGGCCAAGGCGGCAATGACACGCTTTTGGGGGGCGATCAGAATGACCGGCTGTTTGGCGGCTCCGGCAATGACAGCCTGAATGGCGGCAAGGGCAATGACCTGCTGAAGGGTGGCAACAACAACGATATCATGCTGGGTGGGTCTGGCCGCGATACGCTGGAGGGCGGCGCGGGCAATGACACGCTTGATGGTGGCGGCGGCAATGACTGGCTTGAGGGCCAGGCCGGGTCGGACACGTTTATCTTTGGGTCTGCCATGGGCCACGACACGATCGGCGGCGGCTTCCAGGTTGTGGAAGAAAGCTTTGGCAGAAATGACGGGCAGCACGACACGATCCGCATCAATAACATCACCGATCCCGATGACGTGGACATCCGCATTGAGGATGGCGACACGATTTTTGAATACGGGCGCGGCTCGGTCGTGTTGGAGAACTTCACCCGCGGCGTGGATGGCTGGGATTATGAGGTGGTGAATGGTGGCATTGAATACCATTATGACACGGTGATCTGCACGCATATGCACCGGCATGGATACATCTCTGATGAGGTGTTTGCCTGGGATGGCGTTTATGGACGCGAGGTGCTGGGTGAGACGGTGCTGCGCGGCTATCACCTGTGGGCCATTCCGTTTGTGCGGCATGTGTTGGAGAAAAGCCCGCGGGCCACGCGGGTGGTGGCGCCCGCCGCACAGGCCTGGGCGCTGGAAATGGCGCATCGGTGCGATCCGGTGGCGCATCCCAAGGGCTCACGGCTTGGGGCGATGATCCTGAAACTTGGGGTGCCGGTCTGCTTTGGCCTCGGCTGGGTTGCCAACGGGTTTGCGCGGCCTGAGCGCGTGTCTGGTCAGCGTTAAAGCTTGACGGGCGCGTTCAAGCGTCGCCTCTTTACGTCTGTTTGGTGACCTGGGTGTATTCCAATTCCACCGGCGTTTCCCGGCCGAAGATGGACACGGTGACCTTGAGACGCTGATTGTCTTCGTCGACTTCTTCGACCATGCCGTCGAAATCCTCGAACGGGCCGTCATTGACTTTGACCTTCTCGCCCACCTCGAAGCTGATCATCAGCTTCGGCGCTTCTTCACCCTCTTGGACGCGGTTGAGGATGGTGTTCACCTCTGCATCGCGCATGGGCATCGGGCGGCCCTGAGGGCCCAGGAACCCGGTGACTTTGTTGATCGAGTTGATCAGGTGATAGCCCTGGTCGGACATTTCCATATGCACCAGCACGTAGCCCGGCATGAAACGACGCTCCGCGGTGACTTTCTTACCGCGGCGGACCTCGATCACCTCTTCGGTGGGGACCAGAACCTCATCAATCTCATCCTCAAGGCCCTGATCAGTGACAGATTGCCGGATTTGTTCAGCAATCTTTTTCTCGAAATTCGAGAGCACGCTGACCGAATACCACCGCTTTGCCATTGCCTTACCCAGTTCCTTGCTGTGCCGGCCTGTGCCGGTCGTCCACTCCAACTCCCGGACAAAAAATCGGCGCGCCACTCGATTCGATGCGCGCCGTGTCTTGGGATTTGGCTGAGTTACCGCCGTTTTGGGGTGAAATCAAGGTGCGTTCGGCGCGTCCTTAACCGAAGAGGCCCAGAACGCCCTGCAAGCCGCTGCGAATGAGCAGATCGACAATCGCAAAGAAAATCGCCGTCAGCGTGGCCATGATGAACACCATGATCGTCGTCAGCGTCACTTCGCGCCGGGTGGGCCAGACGACCTTGGAGACCTCTGTGCGGACCTGTTGAATGAACTGAAGCGGGTTTGCCATTGACTGTGCTCTTATGCGTTATCTGCCTTGCTCGGTGAGATACGCGGTGGATGCGGCAAATTCAAGGCAGATCACGCAAGACGCCGCCCAAGGGGATGGGCGGCGTTGCTAAAACTCTCCGTCGGGATCAGCGCTTGGGCGAGACGGGTTGCGAAAAATCCGGCAAGGACAGGCGATCCGCCAGGGAGCCGGGCAACAGATCCAACAGCCGCTCAACCTTGACCGCGACGGAGTCAGCGATTTTGCGCGCGCGCTCCGCCCGTTTGGGGGCTTTGCGTGCGAACCCTGTCCAGACGCGGCCGCAGAACCATGCGACACCCGGAATGCGCATCACAACGGAGAAGGCGATCAGCGACAAACAGACCGTCACCAGCATCCAAAACAGCAATGTCGGCCACAAAAGCACGACGAAGCCGCAGGCAAAGGCAACAAAGTAAATCGGCGGAAAGCGATCAAAGAACGTGGGCCCTTGATCCTCCTGCAGCGGCGGAAATGCCTCACGCATGACGTTGCGTACGATCTCTTCTTCTGTGAGATCTTCCTGTGGCGCTGTTTGTACCACTGTCTGTGGTGCTGTCTGTTGCGTAATGTCGTCAGCAGACTGCGCGGGCGTGGCTTCCTCTTCGCGCGTCAAGGACTGGACCAAGTCTCGCGGAGCGCTTTTGCCGGATGCGGCGGGCGCGCTTGAGCCGCGAGGCTTTGTGTTGCCCTGCATCAGCTGACTGACCAAAAGGTCAGCATTGCGTTGCGCCGTTTCATCATCGGTCGCTCTGGCTTCGATCTCAACCCCGTCATGGGGCAAATGCGGGTTGTGTTTCCCCGGTAGGTAATGATTGTGCTTCATTGGCCGCCTCACAAAACTCTTACAACCGTGCCCTCCGCCGTCACTTACCCGTAATTGGAGAGCCACCCGCCCGGCCAGCAGCGACCGCGCGGAAACACGTAATTTTTTGGCTCCAATTGTGGCAAGAATGAGGCAAGCGCCTCAATCGGCTCAATTTGACACGAATTGGCCATTCTTCGTTTTCGAGCCATGAACAGTTGAATCAAGTTTGATTTATTGTTGAGTAAAATGCGACATCGCCGCGACACGATCTCGCCTCAATAGACATGTAAGGGGCGATTCGAACGGGCGCGACCGAGGCAGATATTGGCCTTTTTTGGTCACTTATAAGGATCGCACGCGTTGTCCCAGAAGAGCTCATGCGGCAACCGCTTTGGCAGCTTGGAACGGGGCAAAATACCTTCTCTCTGGGTCTCGATCCAAGTGTTGTTAACGGTCGGATCGCGCAGGCTTTTGAACCACTTGCCTTGGAGTTCGGAGAAGTTCCACACGCGCACTGACGGTGTGTTTTGCAGTTGGCGCAGGAAAAATTCTTCTGTGATCGGGCTTGGCCCGCCGGCCTCGGCGCAATTGAACGCGTGCACGCCCGTGGCAATGCAAAAATACATGCGCTTGAGCCAGGACAAGATGAAATCATGCCGGGGTTCGGACGCAAACAGCCCCGCGATCAAATGGGCTGCGGCTTTGTCTTTGTAGATCGGGAAATCATCGCGGCGCACCAGCACCAAAGCGTCCCCTTCGGAAATCAGTCCGCGCGCGTCCCTTTCGAAACCCATGGCGATGTCGGAATAGATGCCACCATGCACATAGGTCGCCATAAGCCGTGCCATATCACAGCGCGTCACAGGGATCTGGATAGAGCGATACGTATCAACAAGATGGGGAAAGTGCTCTTCGGCCAAGGCGAGTGTCGCGGCATCATCAAGATAAATGTGGTTCACGTCCGGATTGTTTTTCAGCGTCGCACTATACGCAGTCTGGGAGCGCTCTGGGATGACGGATTTGTCGTGAAAGAAAACAATGTGGTTTCGCGGGATCGTGGTCATGGCGTTCAATCGTCAGGGTTTGGGGGTTACCGCTCCTTTAACTGCGCGCAACTTACCATTTTACCCGCTCTGGTCACGGCTTTCGTAAAGCATGCCGCCAGGGTCTTCTTTATTGGGTGATTTGGCAGGGGCAGCAGGGTTCGAACCCGCGACCTACGGTTTTGGAGACCGCAGGCTTTTACCATAACTATCTGTTTTAAATATATATAAATTTTATTTCTACGATTTTGTGTAGCATTTTGTGTAAAACACACGCGTGCAAAGCCGGGTTTCACAGTCTCAAAATCGTACCCTAAGCCGTTTCTTCGCAGATCCGCCGGTTTTGCCCAACTGAATGTGTTAAGGGCTACACACGGGCATTTTCGG
>JBCBVL010000004.1:0-507344 GCA_039817595.1 Pseudomonadota bacterium | reverse complement strand
AGAAGATCCGCACTGAAGCTGCCATTGAACCCGTCAAAGGTCAGCACATCAACAAACCCATCCGCCACTGAGCTGTCGTCACCCCCATCCAGCACCGTCACCGCCGTGATGTCAGAATTGGCAATCGTCAGATTGTCAGAGCCGTCGTCAAAGAGGGACACCCCAGAGACGGTCGACCCGTCATTGAAATAGCTGTCACTGTTGCCGAAATCATTGAAGACCGCGTATGTCCCACCCGAAACATCCGCCCCATTCTCAAGCGTGATAAACGACTGACCACCCGGGCCGGTCGCAGTGTAAATGCCCGCCAAGGCCGTACCGGTCGTTTGACCGGACACGGTGACAGACAAATCCCCCGAGCCCAGATTGGTGGCGTAGATGCCGTTGTCGCCCCCAATCACCGTGCCATAGGTGGTGACCGACAGGGTCGAGCCGGACGCATCATTGCGCGCATAAATCCCTGTGAATGTTGTGCCGGTCACATTGTCTGCGACAATATTCATCGCGCCGCCATTGTAGTTGCGCGCCAGAATACCAAAAGCACCACCTGTTGTGGTCGCTGTGCCGTCGGGGTTGGAGGCCGCCACTGTGAAGTCACCCGTGCCTTGGTTGCGGGCAAAGATGCCTGAGACGTTGGCGGTCACAGTCCCGTAGGACGTCACCGACAGATCGGTGCCAACGGCGTCGTTGAAGGCGAAGATTGCATCACCCGTGGTACCCGTCACGTCATCTGCCACGATCGTCAGCGCACCGCCATTGTAGTTAAGCGCATTGATGCCGCGCTGAACGCCCGTTGTTGTGGCTGTGCCATCGGGGTTTGTGGCCAAAATGCTCAGATCGCCGGACCCGCGGTTACGGCCTACGATACCATGATAGCCGCCCAGGGCATCCCCGGTTGAGTTGATCGTGATGTCGGTGCCGGCGGGATCATTATAGGCATAGATCCCGTAGTAATCCGTGCCGGTGGTGTTGTTTGCGGTCACAGTGATCGCGCCACCACTGATGTTACTGACAATGATACCGTAGCGCCCGCCGGTGGCCTGCGCTGTGCCGTCTGGGTTGGAGGACGTCACGGTCACGCCGCCGGTGCCCTCGTTTCTGGCTCTGATGCCGTAGAAACCCCCGGTTGTGGTGCCTGCGCTGGTGACGCTGACAGTGGAGCCTGCCAAGTCATTATAGACATAAATGCCCGCGTCCGTTGTGCCGGTTGCGTTGTCGGCTGTGACATCGACCGCGCCGCCGTTGTAGTTGCGCACGTCAACGCCGTAATCATAGCCTGTGACTTGCGCGGTGTTGGTGGCGTTGGTCGCCAGAACCGTCACGCCCGCAGAGCCGAGGTTTTCAACCTCAATGCCCTTTTCGTTCGTGCCTGAGACGGTGCCGTTCACTGTCACGGAGACGGACGTACCGGCCGCATCATTCTCAATCCCGATGCCTCGATCGTCCCCTGAGACGTTATCGACGGTGACTGCCACGGCGCCGCCATTGTAGTTTTTGATGTAGATGCCATCATTATCGTCTGAGTTTATCAGTGATGTGTTATCCGCGTTTGTCGCGGTGACGGTAACACCCTCAGAGCCGTAGTTGTAAACCTCGATGCCCTTGTCATCCACCGTTGTCACGGTGCCGTAGACTGTCACGTTCACAAACGTGCCATCGTTGTCATTGTATACATCGATCGCATCATTGTCATCGGCGGTGACATTGTCGACCGTGACGCTCACACCGCCGCCATTGTCGTTGTCGATCTCGATGCCGTCTTCGTCCGAAATCACCTCGGCGGTTCCATCGGTATTGGTGACGGTCACGTATACCCCACCGGTGCCGTCGTTATTGATGTCGATACCTTCTTCGGTGAGGGATTGAAGTGTGCCATAGGCGGTCACCGTGACAGACGTACCATCGGAGTCATTGTTGAGGTCGAGTGCTTCGTCCTCAGACACGATGTTGTCCACCGTGACGGTGATCGCGCCGCCGTTGTCGTTGTCGATGTAGATGCCGTGATCGCCCGTGGTCGAGTCGATCAAGACAGACTGGTCCGCATTTGTGGCCGTGACGGTCACGCCCTCGGTGCCGTTGTTGTCGATATTTATCGCTTCGTCGTCATAGGAGGTGACAGAGCTGTTCACATTCACAGTCACGGAGGTGCCATCGCTGTCGTTGTCGACCTCGATCCCGAAATCTTCGCCGATGACATTGTCGGCGGACACGATCACCGCGCCACCATTGTCGTTGTTGATCTCAATCCCGTTGTCACCTGCATATGCATTAACCAGGGCCGTGCCATCCGCATTCGTGGCATTTACCGTGATGCCGCCGGTGCCAAAGTTGGTGACGTCAATACCATCGGTATTCTGTGACGTGACAGTGCCTGTGGCCGTGACGGAGACGGTCGTGCCGTCGGTGTCGTTGTTCACATAAATCCCGTCGTTAAGGCCTGACACGTTGTCCGCACTGACCACGACCGCGCCGCCATTGTTATTGTCGACATTGATCCCGTAACCCGTTTGCCCGGTCACCTGAGACGTGCCGGCGGCGTTGTTGGCCGTGACGGTCACACCGCCAGAGCCATCATTCTCGACACTGATCCCGTAGTCATAGCCCGACACATTGCCGTTGGCCGTGACAGAAACGGTTGTTCCGGCGGCATCATTGGAAACATACACACCGGCTTCGTTCTGACCGGTTGCGTTGTCGACGCTGACATCCACCGCGCCGCCGTTTTCATTGTTCACGTAGACGCCGTATCCATAGCCCGTCACGTCAGCGGTGCCATCGGGGTTTGTGGCGTTGACTGTGACGCCGCCCGTTCCCTCATTGTCGATGTAGATGCCATCCTCATCTTGCGAGGTGACTGTGCCCGTGGTGGTGACAGACACGAATGTTCCGTCCGTATCGTTTTTTACGTATATGCCTTCTTCGTACCCCGATACGTTATTGGCTGAGATCGTGACCGAACCGCCATTGTTGTTGTCGACATAAATACCGTAATAATCGAGCCCGGTGACCTGCGAGGTCCCGGTGGCATTGGTGGCCGTGACCGTTACATCACCGGAGCCGCTGTTGTTGACGTGGATGCCCTCATCCCCGCCGGTCACATTGCCGGTGACCGCGACGGAGATACTTGTGCCGGTACTCTCACTGAAGGCGTAGATGCCGTCATAATTCTGACCGGTCACGTTGTCGGCGCTGATATCCACTGCGCCGCCATTGAAGTTGTCGACATAGATGCCGTATTCGTAGCCGGTGACAGACGCGGTGCCATTTGCATTCGTCGCGTTGACTGTGACGCCCTCAGAGCCAGAGTTTTCGATGTTAATGCCCGTGCCAGTTGCCGACGTGACCGTCCCTGTGGTCGTGACCGAAACGGATGTCCCGACATTGGAATTGTAGACATAAACGCCGTCATCTTCGCCGGATACGTTGTTGGCGCTGACCGAAACGGCGCCGCCATTGTTGTTGTTGACATAGATACCGTAGTCAAATTGCCCGGTGACCTGCGACGTGCCAGCGGCATTGGTGGCCGTGACTGTCACGCCCTCAGTGCCGCCATTGCTGACGTAGATACCGGACATGTCGGCGATTACGGTTCCATTGACCGTGACCGACACGCTGGTGGCAGTGGCGGAATTGTTGACGCGAACACCATCGCCACTGGCCGAATATGCGTTGTCGACGGTGACATTTGCCGTGTTGTACTGATTGTAGACGTAAACGCCGCCGTTGTACCCGGTCGCCGCGCCAGTTCCGGCGGCATTTGCGATGTTGACGGTGGTGTCACCAGACCCAAAGCTGCGCACGAAAACACCGTACCCATACGTGCCTGTTGCATTGTTGGCCGTGACGGACACAGCGCCGGCTGAAAAGGCTTGGTACACGTAGATGCCGGTGTAGTCCCCTGTGACCGATGCGTCGCCGGCGGCGTTGGTTGAAGAGAGTGTTGTGGTACCCGTGCCTTCGTTGCGCACGTCGATACCATCATCGCTGCTGGATGTGACTGCGCCTGTTGTTGTGACGGTGATGTCGGTCGCGCTTGGGGCGTTTCTCACGTAAATACCGTCACTGACGTCCCCAGACACATTGTCGGCGGTGATGTTGGCGGCGTCATAGTAATTGTAGACGTAAATGCCGAAATAATTGCCCGTGACATTGGCTGTCCCGGCCGAATTGGTTGCCGTCACAGTGGTGTCGCCACTGCCATTCGCCCGGATGCCAATCCCGTTGCCACTGGTCGCGGTCACGTTGTTGGTTGTAACGTCAACGGCGCCGGATCCAAATTGCTGGTAGACATAAACACCATTAACGCCACCCGTTACAGAGGCATCCCCTGCGGTGTTGGTGGCGTTGATGATTGTGCCTTCTGTGCCGTAGTTGCGGACTTCGATGCCGTTGTCTCCGGCGTCGACCACGCCTGTTGCGGTGATGGAGACCTGACCGGCGCCGGTGTAGGCGTAAATCCCTTGGTTATACGAGGCGGTCACATTATTGGCGGTGATCGACGTCGCACCATTGTACACGCGGGATGAGATACCGCGATTGTTCCCGGTGACCTGCGCATTGCCTGCGGCGTTTGTTGACGTGATCGTCAGGGTCCCTGTGCCGCCGTGACGGGTGTAAATGCCGGTATAGCCGTCAGATTGCACCGTGCCGTCCGCCGTGATCGACAGGCTTGTCGAAGAATTGTTGCTATAGGCATAAATGCCGGCGTTAGTTGTCGCGTTCACATTATTGACCGCGATGCTCAAGGCACCGTCACCGTCATTGCGCGCCCTTATGCCATAGCTTCCGGCCGTGACCTGCGCGTTACCTGCAGCGTTGGTGGCGGTGATCGTCATATCGCCCGTGCCATAATGGCGCGCATAAATGCCGGTGTCGTTGGTGGACTCCACCGTGCCATCCGCGGTGATGGACATGGTTGTTGTGGACCCATCGCCATAGGCATAGATGCCTCGGCTGTTCGTCGCGCTCACGTTGTTGGCCGTGATGCTCACCGCCCCATCGCCGTAGTGGCGCGCTCTTATGCCGTCGACATACCCGGTGACCTGCGCTGTACCGGCAGCGTTTGTAGAGGTGATCGTCAGATCGCCAGTGCCGAAGGTAGTTGCCGCAATTCCATTGTCATTCAAACCCGTCACATTGTTCGCCGTGATCAACAGATTTGCGGTTGACCCATCGGCATAGACATCAATGCCGTTAAAATACCCTGTCACAGATGCCGTCCCGGAGGCGTTTTGATTGACAACGGTGATGTCGCCCGAACCGGTGTTGATCACGGAAATCCCGTCACCGTTGATCCCGGTGATTGTGCCGGTTGTGTTCAGTGTCACGAAGGTCGATGCACCCTGCCCATAGGCATAAAGACCGTCATTGGCACCCGTAATGTCCGCGCCATAAAGCTCATCAAAATTGATCGAGGTTGTGGCCGCGGACCCGAAATTGAAGGCATTGCCGCCGGACACGCTGGTGTCCAGACCAAAGCCATCTGCCGTCGCCACATTGACCGGGCCTGCGTAGTTGAACGTCTGGGTGACATCTGCCGCCGGGTTTGCCGGGCCGATACAGACATAGGCCCCGCCGCCAAGCGATCCGCAGTTGCCCGCGAATGCGCCAGAGACCGACAGCGCCGTGCCCAGAGCGATGGAAGAGGCACCCAGCGACAGCGTCGCTCCGACCGTGCCAAGCGTGGGTGCGAAACTGGCCGCGACCCCGGCCACTTTGGTCATCCGACCGCCGCGCAACATGATGTTCAGGTATTCAGGCCGTGCCTGCTCAACCAGACCTGTATTGCGCCGTTTGATTTTCCGAAGGAGCCCACGCATTATAATCCCCAATGCCTTTTTTGGCCGCGCGCATTCCGCGCGGGCGCTATTTCAATTCAAAATCATCCCATGACACGGCTGCGATGGCAAAAAGTCAAGCTTTGAGGGCTTTCGTTGCTCAGGTTTTCAGCAGATGTAGGTTGTGCGCAACGCGGCCTGGCGCGCTTTCCCTCAAGGGTTGAACTGAGGTTTAGTTGAGCAAGCCGTTGATCGCAGCCGCCGCACTGGGAAGACCGTGCCCAAAAAGCCCATCTTTTCCGGGCTCTCCGAGGTCAAGCGCGCTGTTTGCAAGCATGGATCGGACAAAATCACTGTCCGCGCCTGGATTGGCCGACAGCGTAAGTGCTGCGATGCCACTGACATAAGCGGTGGCCATGGATGTGCCGGATTGAGTGCGAAACCCCGAATTGTTGCCCAGCACCAGAAGATCCACGCCGGGGGCTGCAAAATCAATGTGATCACCCGCATTGGCATCAGCGTAGATCCGGTTGTCGCTGTCAATGGCCGTAACGGAGAGCACGGTCTGATATCCAGCGGGGTAAAGTGTTGCCGCCTCAGGCCCTTCATTTCCGGCGGCGGCCACGGGCAGAATGTTGGCCTCAGATGCGCCAGTCATGGCACGCTCAAAAAGAGGGTCGCGGGGGCCGGAAAAGCTCATGTTCAGGATGTGAACATCTTGGTCATGGGCGATATTGAGGGCGTTCATGATGGTCCAGGTGTTGCCATGAGACGTGCCTGAGGCGTCTGTGGAAAAAGCGGAAATGGAAACGATCTGTGCGTCTGGTGCGACGCCTGTGAGCTTCCCATTTGCCGCCAGGATGCCGGCGACAGACGTGCCGTGGGCATCGACATTGAGAGCGCCGTTTGTGGCGTCAAAGGCAGATATCTGCGTGTTGATCAGCTCTGCATGGGCGGTGTCAACGGCGGTGTCGATCACGGCGATGCGCGTGTTGGCCCCGGTGGTCCGGGTGTGGGCCTGAGATAGGTCCACCTTGGCATTGCCAAATTGCGGCAGCTTGCCCGCCTCAGAACTTTGCTGGACGGTGTAGAGGTAATTGGGTTGCGCTGTCACCACGGCGGCGCTGGCCTCAAGACGTGTGATGGCCTCCCGCACGCTCAGCCCGGGCGGCAATTGGTAGAGATGCGCGGTCACGTTGGGCAGAACAAATGTGCGCACGCCCCGATGGGACATGCCCAAGCCCCGGATCGCTTGGTTTCGCGTGGCATTTGTGGATGAAAACTGAAACCGGACGATCAACTCATCAGGTTCAAAGCGTGTTTCACCTTCGGGTGGCAGGCCGCTTGGCGCGGTTTCAATGATCACCCGTGGCGCGCGTTGGATGGTTTGCCGTGCCTGAGTTTGCGCATTGGCCCCCGCAGGTTGGGCGGCGGGCGTTCTGCGTTGTGTTGTGGCGGGTGCAGGTGTGGGTGCGGGCGCTTGGGTCCGTGTGGTCTGCGCGGTTGTGCGGGTCGGCGTGGGGGCCGTAGATCGCTGTGGTGTTGACGTTGTGGCGGCGGGTTTGGAACGTATGACCGTTTCATCGCCCGCGCGGCCGCCTTCCGCCCAGGCCACAGGCGCCAGGCACGAGATGGCAAGCGCTGCAACGAGGGCGCGGGTCTGTGCGCGCGCAGTGTTTTTTGCGTGATGAGCCATGATAAATCTCCCCAGATTGTTCTAATTGGCTGGTAGTGCAAATTCGAAGATCTCGGTGACTGTGCTCAATGTGTCAGCCAGCCCATCCTCGGCCTTAAATTCCAACTCGTAAAATCCATCGGGTGTCGGACCTGTTACGATCTGACCGCCCTTTTCCTTGAGAAATGCATCGATGGCGCGCCACTCCGCCGCTGCGTTAAATCTGACCAGAACGCGCGTGGTATCCGTGGTCACGGGATCATCGCCCGAGGCCGTTTGATACCGGGCCGGGCTGTCATTGCCTGCTTGATAAGAGACGAGCGCCACCGCCGGAAGCAACAGCGCCACAATCGCGGCGGCGGCTGCATAGGCGCGCGGCTGTGCGGGGAAAAGAGCGGAGAGTGCGCGCGCCAAAAAGCCCTGATCCGTCGCCTGGGCGGTGGCGCGCGGCGCGGGTTTGTCGATCTCGGCATTGAGCTGCGCTTTGAAGCGTTCGGAGATGGAGCTGGGCACCTCTTCTTCGCTGACCAGCTCGATCATCGCTGCCTGATCCTCAAGCACCAGATCAAATTCCCGGGCGAGCGCGTCATCTTCGGCCAGGGCGGCCTCAACGCGTTGGCTGTCGGTGTCGTCCAGCGTGCCGTTGGCATACCACGGCAGCAGAAGCGACAGCTCCTCTCTGTCTTTGTCGCTCAAGGTGCTCATGGCCACCCCCTATCCAGACCGTGCGCTGTCATCTTTTCAGAGAGTTGCTTGCGCGCATGAAAAGTTCTGGTTTTGACTGTATTTTTGGGAATATCGAGGATCTCCGCGACCTCTTCGATGGATTTTTCATGATAGTAGATCAGCTCCAGAATGACCCGGTGATCGCGTGACAAGGAGGCCATGCACCGTTTGATCGCCGCGCCCTTATCGCGCTTTTGCGATGCCATTTCGGGGTCATCGGCCTCATCTTCGAGACTGTCCAGGATCTCTTCGGATTTCGAATGCACCGGCTTGCGCTTGCGCATCTCAGAGAGCGCCTTGTAGCGGGCCACCCCGAGCAACCAACTGGAAACTTTCGAGCGGCCTTCGTAGGTTGGCGCTTTTTGCCAGACCTCAATGAACACGTCATTTGCCAGATCTTCGGCGATCTGAGGATCGTTCACAAAACGCTGAATGAAGTGAAAAACGCGCTTGTGGTGGCGTTGGTAGAGCACGCCAATGGCTTTTGGATCGCCGCGTGCGACCTTTTCAAGCTGAAGCGCATCATCGTCCACCGACTTCCCCAATTTCATCAGCATCCGTTGCGACAGTCTAACCACGTAAAGCTGACAGAGCAAAAGGGAGATGCGAAAGAGGCCGGTTTCGCCTGCCTGAGCCTTGGAGCGGTGGGGTGTTTTCGGGTCAGGATCGGCATCGGATGTGGCCAGACCATACAGCATCGCATGTTCATTATTGGTGGGGGGCGGGATCTTTTTCATTTGTCGGCTCGGCTTTTCGGGATGACCCCACGCACCCGTGTGGCCTGTGCCAGGGGTGTCCGACATCAAGGACGGCAAAATGCGTGCGGTATGGGTCATGTGCGTAAAGGTCAGATGGCGCGAAATGAGGCGGCGCGAATTTGCAAGATCGAGCGGGCCAGGCGGCCCAAAATCCGGCGGACAATCTGGTTGTCTGGTGCAGCCGGGGCTGGGGTGTCTGACGTGGCGAGCGTGAACAAAGCGGCGTGTTCGCTATGGGCGGTGAGGGCGGCTGGGGTGAACATTTGCGGTCTCCGATGCAGTTGGGCGCTTGGCCTTGATTGAGTGCGTTACGAGAATGGGTCGTTTAAGCGGCGAAAAAGGTTCAATGGTTTCGAAAAAAAATCGAGAAATTCCGCCATAATGCTGATTTTAAACACTTTTGGCGCAAAGCGATCGCGCCGCCCACTGGATGTGGACGGCGCGATAGGAGGTTTGGGGTTCGGTTGGGTTTAGCGATTGCCGCGGACCACTTTGACCGTACCATCAGGGTTGGTCATCGAGATGAAAGGCACGCTGCGGTCAGGGGCCATCCGCACGTCCGTGACTTCACCGTTTTGCTCTTCGATGATGATTTCGGGGCCATTGCCGTTGGTACCGTAAGCTGTGGTGGTGACACCGTTTTCTGTAGCAGATGCGAAGTTCCATTTCGTGGCTTCTTCGCGGCCACCGCCACCACCTTCACCAGCGAGCGCAGGGTTGAGGGAGAACCCGGTTGCAACCACAGCGGCTGCGAGGGCGGACAGGATGGATTTGTTGAATTTAGCGTTGAACATTTTGGTCTCCATTAAGTTAAGCCGTTTGGCTTGTTTGCGTTACGGTGATGGGTGGTTTGGCGGAGGCAAAAGGTTCTAAGAAAAACGCAGAAAAAGAGGAAAAATTTACAAGTGTCTGAAAACAAACAATTTTTATTTGAGATTTTTAAAGGATATGCGCCCACCACGTCCATTCGGTTGGCGCGCATGGGTTGGAACACCCTGTGCTGTCTCGTGCATTTTGCGTCGAAAGCCCGGGATGTCCTTAGCCTTTGGGGTGGGATTGGCGCGGGGCGCGCCAAGGCGACCGCCTATCGCGCGCCAAAGCGGCTGACGGCGCTGTGATACGTCCAAGGCGGCAGTTCTTTAGTTGTGTTTAAGGCGCGATCTGAACGGCGCTGATCTGTGCGATCAGGGCGCGGGATAGAAGATGGCACCAGGCAGGTAAACGCGCGGCAAATCCATTCCGACGGGCATTGCGCGCTGCATGGCCAGTTGATCGGGCAACAGATGGGTGTGCGGCCCGTTGGGCATGGTGGCGCCCTCCACAGGAATTGGACCTTGAACTTCGATGCGGCCCAATGCGGTTTCCACCACGCGTGTCGGACCCTCTGACATCAGCGGTGGGCCAATCACAGGAAGGCTTTGCGCAAGCGCCAAACCCGATGCGCGGCGCAGCGCCGTGGCCGCGGGACCATCGCCAATGCGGACGCAAAACCGGGCTTCTTTGCGCCCGAGACCCAGATCAAACAATCGGGTTGCGCTATCGGGCAAGAGCGCCTGATCATCTTCACCTAACTCGCTCAGGCCCGGAGCCACGGGCAGGCGTCCTGCCTCGCGCTTGACCGCCAACACCACGCGCGGCGCTGAGGCGAGGCCGGGCGGGTCAAAGGTCAGCGCGCGCACAGTGTCGTTGATTGTCATGCGCAAGGCGCCATTTTGCGTGCGCGCGACGATGGCGTCGCCGTCATGCGTGATCTTGGCCACCGCGCCGGGCGGGACCACGTATTCGGCCACAGCGCCGACAACACCCATGAGCCATGTGCCACCCGGCTGCGCGCAGGTGCGGGCGACAAAGGCGCGAATGTCTTCGGTCGACCAGGGAAGGCGGCGGCACGCCACGCCCAATTGCGTCAAACGCTCCGGGATTTGCGTCCAGACGTCATCGCGGTCCTCACCTGGCAACCCGCGCCAGCCTGCGATTTCATCGCCAGTGCGGCCGCAACCGAGGCACCAGCCGGTGGTTTCATCAAGTTTGCAGATGCCGGTGCAGGGGCTTGTGATTGTCATGTGGTATCTCTTCACTGGGGGCAAGTGCTGCCAGAATGGCATCAAGACCATCTGTCAGCGCGGCGGGACCTGGTTGCAGAATAAGGGGAGATTTGATCTCCGTGATGCGCCCGGAGCGCACGGCGGGAATGGTCTCCCATCCAGGACGGGCGCAGATTTTTTCCGGGCGCACTTTCTTGCCGCACCAGGAGGCGAGGATCACATCCGGCGCGGCCTCGATCACCTGCTGGGAGGTGACAATCCGATCTTGAGCGGCGGGCGCGCAGGCCTGAGCGGGAAAAACATCGACCCCGCCTGCAATCTCAACGAGTTCTGACACCCATTTGATGCCTGAGATCATGGGATCATCCCATTCCTCAAAGTAGACGCGGGGGCGCGTGGTGGTGGCCTGGGCGGCGATTTGGTCCAGACGGCGCTCATAGGTATCGGCCAGGCGCATGGCGGGACTGGCTTGCCCAACCATCGCGCCCAGATGGCGGATCATGGCCAGGATCCCGGCAATATCGCGTTGGTTATAGCCCACAACCGTGACACCCGCGCGCAGGAGCTCGGCGGCAATCTCGGCCTGTAAGTCTGAAAAGGTCAGGACCATATCAGGCTCAAGCGCGAGGATTTTGGGAATGTCGGCAGAGGTGAAGGCCGACACGCGCGGTTTTTCCTGGCGCACGCGTTTGGGCCGCACCGCATAGCCTGACACGCCCACGATGCGCTGTTCTTGGCCCAAAAGATAAAGCGTTTCGACCGTTTCCTCCGTCAGGCACACGATCCGCTCAGGGGGAAACCGGCGCATCGGCGTTAGTAAACCGCGCGCCGTGCTTGCGCCCCGCCGCGCCGTTCCCGATCGGGCAGCTTTAATGGCAACGGTTGAAGCGGCTCTTTGAGCGACGCCAGTAAGAGATCGCAAAACACGGCCACGGCCGGGGATGTGGCGGCAAAAGGTTTGGCGAGACCATAGGCATGGGCCGCCTCATCGATGTAATGCGACATCGCTGGCAATGCGCCCAGCCATTGCATATAGCCCAACTGGCCCATGACCTGCGCCCGTTTGGGCGGCATATAGCCTACATCGAGTTGTGAAATTGTTTGTTCAAGAAGCATCGCGCCCTCCGCGCAATTCCGCAGGTGCGCAATAGGCAAGATATGAAGGTTGGGCCGGCTTGGTCCATGTTTTCATCTCCTCCCACGGCGCCCCGCCAGGGTTTCAGGTGACTGCGGCGCGCAGGATGCGCTGACCGGAGATGGCAGGTCTCCTGACTTGCGGGTCACGGCTTACCTGAACCTTCCCGGGCCGCATCTTGTGATCAGAGCCCAGTGGCATGTTTCAGGTTTGCTCACCGCTTACAGTTGCGGGGGCAGTCACGGAATTGGGTCAGAGGTTCTGAGCCCGCACCGTGTTCCCTTTTTCATCCGGTCAGAGCATTCGCTCATCGCGGAACCATCACCTTGGTTTTCGCACACTCGGCGACTGGGTCAAGGGCAATTCAACATCTGCCTCACATTGCGTGTGACGTATCGCCTTGGCCGGGCCAGCAAGCACCGCGCGGCAGCAACAGTGTGTAAGGTGTCCGCGGCCTTTATCGGGTGTCAGGAGGGCTGAGAGATTTCCCGGCTTGATAGGCCCGCTCCAGCAGGTTTTTTCGCCGCTCTTGGGACCCATCGGAGCCGTTCAGGACAACCAATTCTCGCTTTTGAAAGCCGAAATACCCGAAGGTTCCATCAATCCAAGCTGTTTCCAAGGCGGCTGAATATCCCTGTCTTTCCATTTCGTCGGATCTTGCGCCTGCCGGGATCAAGAGAACACCGGTTCTGGGTCGCTGAAGAGAGATTTCGGGATCATCCAATTGGTCATACGCCCATCCCCAAGTCCACACGCGATCGATCCAACCTTTGGTCATTGCGGGCATCCCCCACCAGAACAATGGAAAGACCAGACAGATCGCGTCGGCCCGGTCTATGCGCTGCTGTTCTTGAAGAATATCGCGCGGGGCATCGCCCGTTGCGTCCCCGTCAATATCAGCCTGGGTCCACCGGGGATCAAACCCCTCGACATGCAAGTCAGCCAATTCTGTCGTGTGGCCTGCCTCTTGCGCGCCTTCGATGAAAGCCTGCGCGCTGGCTGCGCTGAACGACGCCGCGTTGGGGTGATCCAAAACGATTAGAACATGCATCAGGGTGCTCACTCTTTTTTCTGCGTCATCGTGTTGATCACAGGGCCTGGCTGTGGGGCAGACCGTGCAAACCATAGGGCCCCGCCTGAAATGAGGGCAAATCCAAGAACGTCCAGGAGGCTTAACCTTTCACCCAGTAAGATCACACCGATCAGCATGGATGCTGCGGGAATGAAAAATGCAAGCAGGGATGTGCGCGTTGCCCCAACCCGTTTGACAAGGATGAACATCAAGAGGACAGGAAAGGCTGTGGCGATGCTACCTGCCGCGAAGACCGCAAGCAGTGCGCTTGTCGTGACATCGTGGGGAAACGATCCGCCGAGGACCGAAGACAAAGCCACAAGCATGATCGAACCTGTCAGCAGCTGGCCAACGGACAGGATAACAGGATCAAGAGATATCTTGGCGCGCGCATAGAGGTTGCCCAAAGCGTAGCTTATGGCCGCCATGAGGGTGACCAAGGCCCCTTGCAATTCGGCGCCCAGATGGAGCAAGGCCCCGGGGCCAATGGCCAAGATGACCCCTGCGAATGCCAAGATCAGCCCCAGCGATTGCTTGCCGCTGATCGCGGGTTCCGAAGACACCATGGGCGCGAGGATCGCCGTGAAAAACGGAATTGTCGCAAACAAAATGCCTGCAAGACTGGCGGTGATGCGCGTCTGACCCCATGCGATGGCAAAGTAGGGGATCACGGCCAAAAGGACACCCAGAACCGTCAGCGCCATCCAATTTGTCAGGTCCTTCGGCATCTGCCGTCCGGACAGCACCATGAAAGGCGTCAAGATAGCTGCAGCGATGATCGCCCGGGCGGTGGCAAGCTGAAGCGGCGACACCTCGTCGACGGCGATGTTCAGAACCGAAAACGACGATCCGAAAAGTGCCGCAGTCAACACAAGCAACCCCCAATTTGACGCGGTCATGACTTACCTCCCATCGACGTTATGTTGCCCATAGGAGGCTGCGGGCGATTTGTCATTTCCGAAAAAACGGTGACGCCGAATGGATCAAGAAACTGACCAGTGCTGCGCAAAGCATCGGCCGCGCGGTGCTTTGCCGCTTTGATTGAAAAACTAGGGCCACAGGCCATCTCGGCCGCGACGGCGGTTTGCAAGGTCAGGTCATGGTCGCCTTTCGCTCTTTGGCATGAAAGATTTGAAAAAGACCCAAAGAGCACATGGTTGAGACCCAAAGTTCGGCATCTCTTGGCAGGAGTTGCGCACCCCCCATCATACACGGGCTAGAAACGCCCGCACTCTGTTAAGCCATGCTTTGGGTACGGGCATGCAGGGCAATAGAACGGATCAATCCAGCAGAGGCTGCTGGCGTCTTGGGGGCGTGTGTTCAAGCCCTTGGCGTCAAGGACAGCACCTTGCCGGTGTCTACCTGCGGTCAAGCGCCGGCGACAGGCCGGCGCTTGAGATGTATGCAGACGCACAGGATGGGACACCTGAGTGCATGGCGAGACTGATCAGTGCGTCGTTACGCGAGCCACCAACGCTCCATCCAGCGTTCGCCATCCATATCCCAGTTGGTTGCAGTTTTTTCTGGCATGCGAACGTTGTCGCCTACGGCAAACACATAGGATGCAAACATCGGGATGAGCGCGCCACCTTCGTTGTGCACGATCTCCTGCATCTCGAAATACATGGCCCGACGGGTATCTTCGTTAAGTTCTGCGCGCGCCGCAACCAACAGTTCGTCAAAGCGTTCATTGGATTGCCGCGTTTCATTCCAGGACACACCGGTTTGGTAGGCGGTTGAGAACATCTGATCCTCAACCGGGCGGCCACTCCAATAGCTGGTGATGAAGGGGGATTTGATCCAGTGATCGGCCCAGAAGCCATCATTGGGCGTGCGCTCCACTTCCAGTTCGATCCCGGCCCCTTTGGCAGAGTTCTGGATCAGAATGGCGGCATCAACAGCACCTGCAAAGGCGGCTTCCGAGGCGTTGATCTTGATCGCCAGGGAGTCAAGCCCCGCTTCCTTGAGATAGAACCTTGCCTTGTCGGGATCATACTCACGCTGAGCGAGCTCTGTGTTGAAGTAGCGCTGGCCTGAACCGATCGGATGGTCATTGCCGACCTCACCGTAGCCGAAGAGGATTTTGTCCACGATTTCCTGACGGTTCACGGCGAATTTGACGGCGAGCCGTATGTTGTTGTCGTCAAACGGCGCGGTGTCCGTCAGCATGGGCAGAGAGTAGTGCAGCGTGCCCGTGGCCGTGACCAGATTGACGCCGGGTTTGCGGCCCATCAATTGGGCGGTTTTCAAATCCACCCGGTCAATGGCCTGCACATCGCCAGAGGCCATGGCGGCAGTTCTGGCATTGGTATCGATGATGGAGAGCACTTCAACAGTGTCGAGGTGGCCCACATCCTGGGACCAATGGTTGGCGTGACGGGACAAAGCCGTGCTGACACCTGCATCATATTTATCGATCTTGTAGGCCCCGGCGCCGATAAGATCTTGCCAGTTCATCGTGCCATCTTCATTAGCGGGCATCACGGGGAGGTGGTAATCGGTCATGATGAAGGGGAAGTCGGCGTTGCCCGCTTCCAGTTCAATCACGACGACAGTGTCACCATCGGCTTTCATGTCTTGGACCGAGGATACGAGAGGCGCTGCGGCAGATGTGCTGTCTTCGCCTCGGTGGTGATTGATGGAAGCGATCACATCAGCTGCCTTCACCGTGCGTCCGTTGTGGAACTCCATCCCATCGCGGAGTTTGAACATCCACGTTTTGGCATCGGCGGAGGCTTCCCAGGACTCTGCCATCGACGGCTCCAGACTGCCATCGCCGCCAATCTGCGTGAGATAGCCTTGGTACCCACCAAGACACAGGCCGATCGTGTAGCCGTTTTCCACGATCCCGGGATCGAGCACATCTGTCGTTGATCCATGCCCGCGCGCCACCGTCATGTGCCCGCCTTTCTTGGGTGTCGCGGCCGCAACCTGGCTCGCGGCCATGTTCAAAGCCGAAAGGCTCACACCGGCGGCCAGGCCTTGCTGCATGAAACTGCGCCGGGAAATGCGACTGGCGCGTAGTTGGTTGGTCAGTGTCTTGAGTGGTTTCATTTTTTCTCTCCGATGTTGGACTTTTGTTTTATTTTGGGGGGCTATGCGTCATCGCGGCAGAGCGCCTGCGATAGACAATGCACGCCGCCACCGCCCAAGGTGAACATTGACATGTCAGGGTCGTAGACCTCAAACCCCAAGGCGCGCATTTTGGCATTCAAATCTGTGGCCCCAGCCATGGAAAGCACCTTGCCCTCTCCCAAAGCCACCAAATTGACGCCAAGGTTTTTTGCCTCGCGATAGGCGACATCGACGATTTCAATGCCCCAGTCTTTGATAACCTTAACAAGCCAAGGCTCCATAGCGTCGATACACGCCACAGCCAGTTTTTCGGCCAATGGCACGATCAGCCCATCCATATGCACAAATTCGCGGCTGATCGGGGCCACGACAGCGTCCCAGCCTTCGGCGCGAACAAAGCCTGCCACTTGCTCTGCGCCCTCTTTTTCCGACCGTTCGCCGCAATAGCCGATCAAAACGCGACCCGGCTCAATGATGTTGAAATCCCCACCCTCAAAATGCCCGGCAGTGGCGAATTGCCAAATTGGGATGTCGTTTTCTTGGTAGAATTTGATCGCTGTTACATAATCCGCGCGGCGGCACTTGAGCTGCATGTGACAGATCAAGGCGCCCCAAGGCGACATTGCAGAGCTGTCGCGCGCAAAGAAATTCCTGTGCAGCACCTCATCGCTTTCAAGGTAATGACAGGTGACGCCGTTTTCCTCGTAGATCGAGACCATTTCTGCGTGCTGTCGCATCGCCAGTTGCAGATCGAATGTGTGGCCGGTCTTTTCCGCATTGGCCAACGTGCGCCCGATCAGCGGGCCCGCGTCGACCCACTTGAAAAATTCCGGGCGCCCCAGCAGCACGTCATGAAGCTTAGCGTAGTCATTGTTGATGCCCCATTTGCCGAGGGCCTTTCCCCCATCTGACATGCGTCGCTCCTTCCGATTATTCAGCTTTCCGTGAAAGGTGACATGAGTCGGAATTTCTACAAACTCTTTTTAAGCATAAGGATTTGGATGAAAGCACATGTAATCCGTGCTGCCTTCGCCGGTTTTAAAGTGGTTCATTCGTCAATTTCACCTGATCGTTTGTTGATTTGAAATGTCTGAAATCGTGGGGTGGGGATGAGTAAAAATCGCCCTGCAAAAGAAACTTTTGTAAAAATAAGATACGTCTTTTTTACTTTTGCGATATGTGGTAGCGTCCCATAAGCCAGCGTGAAAGGACCGTAAAAATGAAGGATGATACGCAAGCAAACCTCGCGTCAGCGGTGCAGCTCACTGAGGATGCCTCTTTTATGGAAATCGTCGAACTGACCGCGCGCGATGATGAGCGCGTTTGGGTGAAAGAACCCGGGATTGGCGTGGATGTCTGGTGGCGGCCGCTGATGTTTGATGTGGCCAATGGCAACCATGTTGAGATCCTGCGCGTGCGCAAAGGCGGCTCCTTGGGCAAACACCTTCATGCCACGCCGGTTCATGGTTTCGTTCTTGAAGGGCGCTGGCGCTACATCGAACATGACTGGGTCGCCGAACCCGGCGCGTATGTGTATGAGCCTGCGGGCGACGAACACACATTGGTGTGCGAAGAAGAAGAGATGAAGACCCTTTTCCACATCAGCGGGCCTATTCTTTATGTGGATGACGCGTCCAACGTGATTGCTGTTGACGACAATAAATCCCTCATTCAGCGGGCGAGAGAGCATTATGGCGCCAATGGTCTGGGTGCTGATTTCGTGGACCGACTTCTGAGATAGCATCCGGGACCTGAGGGTATAAGCCGAACCGTCACGGACGCCAGACATAGGATTTGGGCACGCAGAGGCCGGCATATCGCAGGGCTGGAGTTGCTAGGATGCGTGCCTCGGTGGTCCAGTGACCTGTCCTCTTGAGGCGGGGTCACGCACTCCGCACCCCACACCACCGACGCGATGATCGTTTTAGAAAAACGCCTGTAGCCCGGTCTGGGCCCGGCCGAGGATTAACGCGTGAATGTCACTTGTGCCTTCATAGGTGTTGACCGTTTCGAGATTGCTGGCATGGCGCATCACATCATAGCCAATCTGGATGCCGTTGCCGCCCAGCATATCTCTCGCTTGCCGCGCGATATCGAGCGCGTGACCGCAATTGCCGCGTTTGATCATGGAAATCATCTCTGGCGCGAACCGATGATCATCCATCAATCGGCCCACCCGCAGCGAGGCCTGAAGCCCGTAGGCGATGGCTGTCTGCATATCAGCGAGCTTTTTCTGATAAAGCTGGTTCTGCGCAAGGGGGCGGCCGAACTGGCGTCGTGTCATGCCATAGTCTTGCGCGCGGAGCCAACATGCCTCTGCGGCCCCCATCACACCCCAGGAAATGCCATAGCGGGCGCGGTTGAGGCAGCCGAACGGGCCTTTGAGGCCGGAGGCACCTGGCAGCATGGCCGTGCGGGGCACTTCCACATCCTTCATCACAATCTCACCCGTGACGCTGGTGCGCAAAGACAGCTTGCCTTCGATCTTGGGGGCTGTCAGGCCCGGCATGCCCTTGTCGAGGATGAACCCGCGGATCGCGCCGTTATCGGCGACCGAATTGGCCCAGACGATGAACACATCCGCGATGGGCGCGTTGGAAATCCACATTTTTGAGCCGTTGAGCACGTAGCCATTCTCACTTGGGATTGCGGTGGTGGTCATGCTGCCCGGATCAGACCCCGCCTCGGGTTCGGTGAGGCCGAAACACCCGATGAGCGTGCCGTTGATCAAGCCGGGCAGGTAGCGCGCTTGCTGCTCTGGGGAGCCGTAGGCGGCGATGGGATGGATGACGAGTGAGGACTGAACCGACGCCATGGATCGAAATCCGCTGTCGATGCGTTCAATTTCCCGGGCGACGAGACCGTATGAGACGTAGCTTGCGCCGATGCCGCCTTGCTCTTCGGAGACGGTCACGCCCAGAAGACCTGCCTCTCCCATAAGCGCAAACAGCTCGGGGGCGATCCCTTCGTTTTCATACATGTCCTGGACCCGTGGGGCGAGTTCGGCTTGCGCGAACGCGGCCGCGGAGGCCTGAATCATGCGTTCTTCTGCGCTCAACTGACTGTCGAGGAAAAACGGGTCGCGCCAGTCGAAGGCAGCCATATCGGGAACGGGTGTCGTGAGCACAGTCATCTTGGATATCCTAGTGTGAACGAAATGCGCTGGCCTCTGTCTGAGCGACGCCAGCGCACGAGGTTGGGCCTTGTCTGGCTGTGGCTCAGTAGCCGCCTTTGCCCGCCGGTTTGACGATGGCGTAGGTGGCGATGAGGTAGACCACACCGCCCACCAGAGCCGTGGGCAGCGAGGCCGTCAGGATCTCATACGGAGAGCGGCTGGCATAGCTGATCGGGTTGAGCAGGTAGAGATAGGTGCCGAAGCCCGCCAGCATGGCCAGGATCGCCGCCGGGTTGAACCCGCCCCAATAGTGATAATCGGACCCCTCCGCGTTGTCGTAGAGCGCACGCACATTCAGAACTTGACGCCGCAGGATCAAAAAATCGACGATCTGGATCGCGCAGAGCGGGGCGAAGAAGACACCGGTAAAGGCCAGCAACACGCCGAAGTTGTCAAACACCGCATTGGGAACAACGGCCCCCATGAAGGCCACGGGCACGATGGCGAACAAAAGGAGCGCCTTCCAAGGCAACCTGTCAAAGCCGGGCACGCTGCGCAGGCCCACAGTTGTGGCATAGACGCCCGTCATGGCCGTGCCGAAATTGGCGGCGATGACAAAGACCAGCGCAATGGCGCCGTAGAATGTTCCGCCAAGGGCCACCATCCATGAGGATGGATCAGACGCGCCGATGGCCAAAATTGCTGCGAGGCCCACGATGCTCAGCAAGGGGACAGGAAGGCCCATACCCAGCATCGACGGCGCGGCCGCGGTGGATGAATTGGGCGCAACGCGGATCATGGCGCCGATATAGGGCCACCAGGACAGGAGGCTGACGATCCCGATTTCAACGCCGGTGATGTAATCCCATTGGAAATCGCCGGATGCATAGGCGGGCGTGGTCGTGCTCACGGCTTGCCATTCATTGGTGAGCAAAAGGTAGACCATCCACGCGCCGACGCCGATGATGCAAAAGAAAAGCGGGAAGGCCACTTTGCTGATGGCTTGCACCCCGCCGTTGAGAATGGCGAAGACGACGCCGCATGCGACAAGCGTGGCAATCGGCCCGACCATGCCGCTGTTGGCTTCGTCCACCACGCCAAGCACGAGAAAGAGCTGCGTCACGGATTTGCCAAAGAAAATGAGCAGAAGCGAGTTCCACCCGATGATCGACACGTATTGCAGCGCCACGGTGATCAGCCATCCGCGTGAGCCAAATTGCGGGCGCGCGGAGACGATGGAATCGATACCATACCGTGTTGCAGCAGGCAGGACGGCCAGCGCAACCAGCAACATCCCAATCATGGAGCCTGCTGTCATGGCTGCGATGCCTGGTTTGAAGCCGAGATAGTAGCCCACATATTCGCCAATGATAAAACACCACGTGGCGCAGGCCGTGACCATCAGCACGACAAAGAGCTGCCCGCCCGACCATGTGCGTTCTGAGGCCAAAAGCGGCCAGTTGGTTTCATCGGCCTGGGATTGGTCGATGCTGGGCCCGGATGTTGGGGTTGTATCAGTTGCAGACATCACATCGCCCCCCAGATGAGAACGAGGATGGGAAGAGCGACACCGGTGCCAAGAAGCACCAGCCAGTCGGCCCCGGTCAGGCCGCGCGCGGTGCTATCTTGGGTTTCGATCTCTGCGATGCGCCGTTCGAGTTCCGGCGGCAGGTTTGTGTCGGTCATTGGTGGTCTCCCCTCGGTTTTGCGCCAAGTGCCGTACGCGGCCTCAGCTTTCTTTGAATGCTTCGTCATCCGAATACGGGAACCACCAGAAATCCTGGGGTGCGCAATCGGGGTCGATCATGATCATCTTGGTTTCGCGGAAAGTATCGACGCCTTCGGGGCCAAGCTGACGCCCCATGCCTGACAGCTTCGCCCCGCCAAAGGGGCCTGCATCATTGTCAAGAAGCGGCGCATTGACCCAGACCATCCCGGCCTGGATTTCCTCTGTCGCGCGAATGGCTTCGCTGAGATCCTTGGTGTAGATGTTGGAGCCCAGCCCGTATTTGCTGTTATTGGCGTGCGCTATGGCCTCATCAAAGCTTTTGACCTTGCACACAGGCGCCACGGGGCCAAAGCTTTCATTGTGGAAAAGATCCATATCGGGCGTGCAGTCGGCCAGGACGGTGGGTTGCACGAACCAGCCTTGATTGTACTCCGCCGGGCGGCCGCCACCCGTCATGACACGCGCGCCTTGATCGCGGGCATTCTTGATCACCGCCTCATAGCGGTCGCGCTCCTTCGACGACACCATCGGCCCCATGTCGACATGGCCCAGCCCGTTGCCCACGCGGATCTTTTCGGCCTCCGCCACCAGTTTGGTGACGAATTCGTCGTGAACATCCTCATGGACGTAAAACCGTTCTGCCGAGACGCAGATTTGCCCGCAATTCATGAAGGCTGAAAAGCCTGCCGCGCGCGCCGTGAGATCCATTGGCGCCGACGACATGACAAGAAAGGGGTCATTGCCCGAGGTCTCAATCAGAGAGCGTTTCATCAGCCGCCCGCAGGTTTCGGCCACGCTTTGCCCGATGGGGACAGACCCGGTGAACACCACCACATGCGTGTCATCATGGGCCACAAGCTGTTCGCCGACGCGCGCGCCTCCGCCAACCACCTGGAAAACACCCTCAGGCAGGTGTGAAAAGGCCTCCGCAAAGAGCATGGTGCAAAGCGTTGTGTATTCCGAAGGCTTCACGACGACGGCGCATCCGGCGGCCAGAGCCGCGCCGGCCTCCCACGCCAGAAGGACCAGCGGGTAATTGAACGGCATAATGAGAGCGGCGACGCCCAAAGGCTGCTTGAGTGAGTAGTGAAACTGACCTTCTGTGGCCGGGCCCATGACGCGGCCCATATCATTGCGCGCAATCTCGGCGCTGTAGCGGATGGAATGGACAGACCAGCGCACTTCGTCCATCGCCTCCTTAAAGGGTTTGCCCATCTCGCGGGTGAGCGCCTCGGCATAGCGGGCCTCATGCCGGGTCATGTGATCTGCGACCTCATGCAGGACATGCGCGCGATCCAGGGCCGCCAGGCGCGCCCATTTCTTTTGTGCAATCACCGCGGCGGCGATCGCCTCATCCACTTCCTGTTCGGTGGCCTGCGCCACCTCGCCAATGCGTTTTTCGGTCGCCGGGTCGATCACATCGACCGCCTGTGTGGCCGCGGATGCCAGGAGATGACCGCCGATGAGGTTTTTGCCGGACACATCTGTCAGGGCCTCTAGGATTTGGGTCATGGCGATATCCTTTCGGGGGTCAGGCGCGAATGCGCGTATTTTTGGGGTCGAACCAAGGGCCAAGCTGAACTTGTACGGGGAAGCGGTCGCAGGCGACTTCGACCTCCCAATTTCCGGATTGAAGGAGGTCCTTGGTGACGCCGTCGTGATGCGTGACATAGCCCATGCCGAGGGAGGCGCCGATGCGGTGGCCATAGGCGCCCGAGGTGATGGACCCCACGATCTCACCGTCCATGCGCAGGGGTTCATCGTGATGCAGGTAGGGGGCGTTTGCGCTGCCGTTGAGCGCAACTTGAACAAGGCGCTTGCGCGGCGGGCCGAGGTCACGCTGACGCAAGAGCGCGTCGCGCCCGATAAAGCCGCCAGGCTTGTCATAGGCCACCGCGAAGTTCAGCCCGGCCTCAATGGGTGTGTCTTCCACGCCGATATCATGGCCCCAGTGGCGATACCCTTTTTCCATGCGCAGGGAATTGATGGCAAAAAAGCCGCCATGTTTCAGGCCATGGTCTGCTCCGGCCTCAACGAGACGTTCAAACACATGGGCGGCCATCTCGGCGGGCATGTAGAGCTCCCACCCCAGCTCACCCACGAAGGTGATCCGGGAGGCCCGTACCGTGGCATAGCCGATCTCGATCATTTGTGATGTGCCAAACGGGTGGGCCTGTGATGACAGATCCGCGCCTGACAGCGATTGAAGCAGATCGCGCGCGCGTGGCCCCATGAGCGCGAGCATCGGCAAACCGGAGGTGGCATCATAGGCGAAGGCGCGCGCGTCTTGGGGGATGTTCCCTTTCAGCCAAGCCATATCCCGGGTTTGGGACGAGGCGATGGTGACGATCAGATAGGAGGTTTCCGTCAGGCGCGTGACGGTCACATCTGCCTCAATTCCGCCTTTGTCATTGAGCCATTGCGTATAGACAAGCCGCCCCAGGCCCACGTCAATATTATTGGCGCAGATGCGATTGAGCACAGCTGTGGCATCGGGCCCCTCCACCATAAATTTGGCAAAACAGCTGTGATCAAACAGCGTGACATTCTCATGCGTGTTGAGGGCTTCACGCTTGCACGCCTGGTCCCAACCTTGCGGGCCGTAGGAATAGCCAAAAGTCTTGGGCTCACCGGGTTTGATGAAAAATCCGGGCCGTTCAAATCCGGCCGCTTCGGTCATCACGGCACCCGCCTGTCGCAATTCCGCATCAAACGGGCTGCGCCGGATGTTGCGGGCGGTTTCGAATTGACGACCGGGCCAGTGCATATCCATCAAAAGGCCCAGTGTTTCGGTCGTTCGGTCATGCAGATACGTGCGATTGCTTTGAAAGGGCTGCATCCGGCGCACATCGACGTCGATCAGCTCCATCGGGGGGTGACGGTCGCGGATCCATGAGGCGAGCGCTTTGCCTACGCCGCCCGAGCTGAGAATGCCGACGGAATTGAAGCCGCAGGCGCAGAAGAGCCCCTTTACCTCCGCTGTTTCGCCCAGCAGGTAGCGATCATCAGGTGTGAAGCTTTCGGGCCCGTTGAAGAAAAGCTGAATGCCCGCATTGGCCAAAAGCGGGACACGGCGGGTGGCCATGTCGAGGATCGGCATGAAGTGATCGATGTCTTCTGGCAGGCTGTCGAAGCAGAAATCCTCAGGAATGCCGTGATGCCCCCAAGGCTTGGCGTTGGGTTCAAAACAGCCCAGCAGGATCTTGCCCGCATCTTCTTTGTAGTAGGCGTGTTCGTCACTCACGAAGAGCACGGGCAAATCACGCGGCAGATCCGGGATTGCCTCGGTCACGATGTAGAAATGTTCGGCGGCATGCAGGGGCAATGACACGCCAATGTCGGCTGCAAGCTCTCGCGACCACATGCCACCGCAAATGACCACCGTGTCGGCATGAACGACGCCGAATTCGGTTTCCACCCCGGTGGCGCGACCGTTTTCAACAATCACGCGGGTCACGCACGTGTTCTCATAGATTTTGGCGCCACCGGCCTTGGCCCCTTTGGCCATCGCCATGGTCACGTCAGCGGGATTGACCTGGCCGTCTTTGGGCATCCAGACCCCGCCCACGACATGGTCAAGATCAATCGGGTTCCACCGTTCGGCGATTTCTCCAGGCGTGAGGACATCGGCCTCAAGCCCGAAATTGCGCGCCATCGAGACGCCGCGCTTGAGCTCTTCGAACCGATCGGGGGTTTTGGCAACGCGCACTGATCCGTTCTGCTTAAACCCTGTGGCTTGACCTGTTTCCGCCTCGAGGCCTGCGAAAAGCTCTCCGGTATACTTGGCCAATTCCGTCATGTTCCGGGTGGCGCGCAGCTGTGTGACGAGGCCTGCGGCGTGCCATGTCGTCCCGCAGGTCAATTGTTTGCGTTCAAAGAGCGCCACATCGGTGATGCCGAGCTTGGTCAGGTGATAAGCGACGGATACGCCAGCCACACCACCGCCCACGATCGCCACGTTGATTTTCTGGGATGGCAGGGCAGTTGGCATGAAAAACCTCAAGCGGAGATTCGATTATTAGATAAAGTAAATAATGACACTCAATTTTTTACTGTGTCAACATTTTGATGTTTTCCGCCCTGTGGATCGCATAGGTTGCGTTGAAAACCACACCGATTGCCACACCGATTGCCACACCGATTGAGCGACGCATGAACGAAAAACCCAAACGCTTTCTCAGGCCCTCGAATTTTGAGGGCCTGGCCGCAGATGCCGAGACAGTCCCCTTAAGCGACATGATGGAACCTGAACCCCGTGTTGGTCAGGAGATCAAAGATCTGCGCAAAGCACGGGGAGCAACTCTGATGGATCTGGCCAGCGAAACCGGGCTGTCGCCGGGATATCTCAGCCAGATTGAAAATGCCAAGGCGAGCCCCTCTGTAAAGGCGTTGCATTCAATCTCTCAGGCGCTGGGTGTCACCATCAGCTGGTTTTTCTCCCCCGACTCAGGTGATGGCGATGCGTTGCGTGATTACGTGGTGCGCAGACATAATCGGCGCAGCTTGAAGTTCAAAAATGGGATCAAAGATGAACTTCTATCCCCGAATTTAGGTCGCAAGCTTGAATTATTGCAATGTACCTTTCCACCGGGCACAAGCAGTGGTCAAGACCCATATGCCCATGAAGGGGAAGAGGCCGGCCTGGTTGTGAGCGGCAGTCTTGAGCTTTGGATTGGCGAAAAACACGTCACACTTGAGGCTGGCGACAGCTTTGCTTTTGAAAGTCATATACCGCACCGATATGAAAACCGCAGCGACGGGGACACCGTTGTTGTGTGGTCCATAACGCCGCCCAGCTACTGACCCGCTTTGGTGCTTCGGATCGAATGCACGCCTGGGCCTAGCGAAAGTTTGATGGGTTAAGCGCGGCTTTCAATCCATCCATTAACTTTCTTCTGTGCGTCGCCTTCGAGAGAGATCTGCAAATCGTCTAAAATTTTTGCCCAGGCGGCTTTGGTCATCTTGTCATCTTCCACGTATTGGAACGCTGCGCCGAACGTGGCATCCAGCACGTCTTCGATTTCGAGGGGCCGCAGGATCACGCGCTCTGACCCATGCAAACCGAAGGACACACCCTTTTGCATGCCACGCGCCAGCCCGGCGGCCAACCAATTCAGACAGTTGATTGCCGTGAAAGGATCATTCACGCCCGGCGAAAGCGCCCGGGCGATCATTTCCACCTGCTGTTCGGCAAGAAACAGCAGGTTTTGATCTTCGGTCTTGATCGATCCAATTGCAAAACAGGCGCGGAGAGCGGAGATTTGAGCCTCGTCCAACGGGGAACTGCATCGAAGAGCGGTCTGACCAGAGTGCACGAAGTCGCCCGGGACACGATCAATCCAAATGGTAATGTCTGATGCGTCCGCGATATCAGAAATCTTGGTCAGATCGATGCGCTGTACATAGCCGTTGGTCTCAAGACTGATCCCAGTTGCAGATTTGGGCGCGCGCTTGCGGGCACCTGTTGCATCTTTGCGGGCTGTTTTGGCCATCTGCGTGCAAAAACCCTGCCCAAGACCGGCAGAGATATTGGATACATTGATGGTCTCTGGCACGTGGTGCACGAAGTAAATCACAACGCTGACCGACAAAAGCGCCAAAGACATCGCCACCACGATGGGCATTTGCGGCACGAAGGGATCCACACCGTCAGAAGCGCCGCCCTGAATGCTGCGCATGACCATCAATGTGAAAACAAATGTGGCGATCAGGATGCCGAGGCTCCATTGATTGCCGCGGTCCCGCATAAAATTTTCGATCAATCGAGGCCCAAAATTGCCTGATGCAAAGGACACCGCCACCATTGTGACAGAAAACATCACGCCAGTGACGCCTATGATGGATTGCGCGATGACCGACAGGATCAGCCTGGCATCTTCAATTTTGGTGTCATTGAGCGAACTGGGAATGAGATCTGACACCCAGTGATTTTCATATTCTACCCAAACCAACACCCGGGCGGTAATCACAGCGAGACCGGCAAGACACGCGGGAATAAACCAGTAGCTGGCGCGAATGTCAGAGATCAGCTTGAGCAGAAACGCGCGGTATTTCATGATTGAGCCGATCTTGTGAGGTTGTCACGCGGGTGTGTGATGAGGGGACGGCACTCTTGGCCCATGGGCGCCTTCGTGAGGGGGTAATTTGCGGTCAGTCGGCCGTCTCGGCGCTTGCTGGTTCGCGCGCGGCCTGATCCGGTTTCGCCCAGTCAAACGCGCCCAGGACGTATAGAATGACCCCAACAGAAAGAACCGCAACGAGGATCCCGATTAACGCGGGCCGATGCCGTTTGGCTTGTTTTGGAACATTTGTGTTTGGTGCGGTCATTGGTTTCTCCTTGTTTGAACAACGCCTGAGAGCTGATTGCGTTCCACAAAATCTATGCCACTTGGCGCGCAACATCTTCGATTTGATCCCGGCGGTGGCGATAGGACGCCGCAGCTGTGGCGAGGGCGCGGAAAATGGCGCGTTGTCGGCGTGCGTAAAAAAGATGCTCGGGGTGCCATTGTACGCCCAAGGCGAAAGGATCGTGCGTGCGCTCAATCGCTTGGATCATTCCGAAATCATCGCGCGCGGCCACCTGCAGACCCGTGCCAAGGTGCCGGACGGCTTGGGTGTGAAGCGCGTTGACCTGCATGGGCTTCACGCCGCAAATCCGCGACAACAGCGTGTCCTTTACGATGTCCACGCGGCGTTTGGGCAGGATGGTTTTCATCGGTTTGCCGGCCTGCGCCGTTTCCCACGCGTTTTGATCTAGCGTGCCATTGAGCGCGACGTTGAGCATCTGCGCCCCGCGACAAATTCCCAAGATCGGAATGCCGCGGTCAAACGCCTGAGTTGCGATGTCGCGTTCCAGCGCGTCGCGGTCTGGATCCAACCGCGCGGAGATGCCAAGCGTGCCGCCGTATAGATCCGGGCCAATGTCATCGCCGCCGCCAATGATCACCCCATCCACAGCCGACAGATCATAGCCGCGCCCGACGCCCCACCTGATACCCCGCGCCCTGGCCAGCCACAGATTTGCATTGATCAGTGGAAAAATGCGCCAGCCAGAACGGCCGGATGTTGTCACGCCGATGACTGGATGGGTCATGAGGGATGTGCTCTTAGCACCGCTTTTGTCTGCGCCAGAGCATCGGCGGGGGTGGTTGATCTATTCGGACTATGGGCGCGCAGCCAAGCGTCTTCGAGCAAAGACAGGGTGTGATCGTCCTGTGCCACCTCTTCGATCAGGCGCCACATGTTCCATGCCTCAACTAGGGACCAACCGCGTTCGCCCAAGCGGCTATCGGGCAGGCGGAAATGAAAGCTGGGACGCGCCTTCGTGGCACTGTCTTGTGCGAACCATTCGTCGAAATCCTGCGGCCAGGCATCTTTGAACATCGGGTAGAGATCGAGCCCGAAGTTGCGCGAGGGCACGTGATCAGCCGCTATGACCATCACATGTCTCAGGGTCGTGGGCCGGTGTTCAAAGAGATCGCGCGCAAACGCATCGGGCCATGTTTTGATGAACGGCATGATGCGGCGCGTGAGATTGATCGGAAACACATCCCGCAGATAGGGTTCCAGCGCGGCAAAGGCGCGGATTGTTTTGGCGGTGTGCGGAACGGCCTGCCCCGGGCTTTCGACATTGAGATGAACACCGAACCCGTAAAGCGCCGCTTCCTGCGAGCCGACCGCGCCTTGGGTTTCGAGGGCCGTTAGGGCCGCGGAAAATGTGCCGAGCTCGTCCAATAGCAAAGGTTGCGTGACAATTTCAACAGGGATCAGTTTGGCCAAAACCCCTGTCATCGCGCGGGTTGCGGGGTTGGCAGGATCTTTGGGCAAAGCGGTGTCGAGCACGATTTTTAGCGTGCCAATGCGGCTGTCACGCAAGTAAGCGAGATGGGCATGTTCTTGATCAATGTCGCCGCCAAGCGTGGTCTGAAGCGCGTCAGCAACGGATATTTCATCAAGGCCGGCGAATTCAACTTCGCACCCGATGCGGCGCCGCTCACCCGTGTTCGTTTCGGTGACGGGCAACGGCTTGAAGTCATCGATGATCGTGCACGTCGTCATAGCGCATTGACCCTTTGGACGTAAAAAAATGCCCGGGGGATAGCCCCCCGGGCATTTAAAGATCAGGATGATTTAGCTGTTCTGAGCTTCGATGATCTTGCGCTCCAGAACTTCCATGCTGGATTGAAACTCAAGGGTTTCAGTGTTCGGCACCGTTTGCAGTGACTCGGTCTGAAGTCCGACCACCTGCGCGGGCAGATCAGCTTCCGGCGCGATGTTCACGAACACCACATCGCCCAAATCGGCGTTCTCGGTGATGTAGGCGACTGTACCGATTGTTTCACCGTTATAGGCGCGGACCAACGTACCTGGCTCTGCTGTGGCGAGAATGTTCTCGGGGCTTGTGCTGGCGGCGCCTTCGTTGCGCTTCCATGTGTCTTGGTCATCGATCACATCGGCATTCGAACGGTCCTCAATGCCCACGGTCACGATGCGCTGACCATTTTCGCTATAGACATCTTTGTCCAAAACCGAAGTCGTTTCGGCGGTGTCACCCGCGTCGATCGTGTGACCCTTTTCAGAGTACGTGTCTGTGTCGGCGAAGGCAGCAAATGCCATCGAACCTGTCATCGCAGATGTCAGCATAAGAGTGCGGAACGTCATTAGTTTCTCCTTTCAAATGCGCTTTGTTGCGCTATATGGCGGGACAACCATCGCGTGGTTTGCGAAGTTCCAACCTTTCGGGAGAAAGTTTTTAGAGCATTGTTTTTGTTGCCTAATTTTCGACAGAGATCAGCGTGAAAAAGAGTGGATTACGCACGCGCGTTTCGAAACGGGCCGTTTTGCCGCGGCTTGTCTGGCCTTAGGCACGGCACCTGACGAGCGGGAACCAAACCCTCGACGACACGTTGTGGCGGTATCAACAACGGCGCTTGTGCCGTGTGTGACGCAATAACTCAGGAGGCTTGATATGCGCTTTTTGCCAATTGCCATTCTTTCTATATTCGCCCTCGCTGCATGCGAAACTGTCGACGGTTTCGGTGAAGACGTGCAAAGCGGTGGGGAGGCCATTTCCGATGCCTCACAAGACGTTCAATCCGAACTCTAAACGAGACGTGGCGTTGGGCCTTTCATGGGTCCAACGCCTTTCTCGTGTCCCGTACCGTGAAAGGGCCTGCCATGAAGTTTTCGAAGTTTTCTGGATTCGAGGTGAGACCTCTTAATTCCGACGCATCGATTGGCAGCGTTGTGAATGCGGTTTTGTCTGAACGCACGAACCGTTTTTCCCATTACCTGGTCGATACGGGCGGCTTGCTTCAGCGTCAGTTCTCGCTCGTCGCAGTGGAGTATGCGAGCCTTGCCGAAACGCATGTGCAGCTCAATCTGACGGAGGCGCAGTTGGAGCCGATCCTGGAGTATCAGACAAACAATTCTGAGCCGATCCCTCCTGCCCAGATGCTTGGCGCACCGGGGCCCTTTGGTCAGTTTGTATCGCCTGACTTTTTGGCATCGATGATTGATGCGTTGTCCCCCACGGTGACCAATGAGGATGCCGTTGAGATGGAGCGAGAGGAGTTGCATTGGTTGTCGGATCTGCTGGGCCTGCCGATTTTTGAAACGACACAGGAATACGGTGCGTTGAGCGATGTTGATTTTGATCCCTTTTCAGGGGCGCTCAAGCTGTTGATCGCGCAATCGGGCGATGGAGATATTTTTGAGATTGACGTGTCAAACCTGCGCAATATCGCGCCGGGTCAGGATATCATCATTGAGCTCAAACCGACGCCGGAATGGGCAAAACTATCCACGTAAAAACAGCATGTCATATCACAGCCCCGGAGTGGGTTCCGGGGCTTTTTTTCTGGTTTGATTCTGGGCCGCAGCTTTGCGCTGCAGGCTGACAAACGAAAACCGGGCGGGCTACGACATGGCCCGCCCGGTTTTCATTTGTCACGCGCCTTGGGAGGCGTTTGAACTATACATGGGTCATGCCCGTGCAGAGGCTGAGCGCGGCCCAAAGATGAGCCAGGCAATAAAGCCCAAAAGCGGCAACAGCAGGATTGCCACGCACCAGAGCACTTTCTTTCCGGTTGATACGGTTGAGCCAATAACGGAAATAATGGCCCAAAGATTCAGGATGAGCAGAATTAGGCCTCCGAGGCCTGTGATCTCCAACATGAGTTTTCTCCTTACGCTTTACGCAGTTCGGTTTCGCTTTTGAGGACTTGATCACCGTCCTCCTGTTCGATCAGAAAAGCTGGGTCATCCTCGCTTGCATCGCGCGTGACTTCGCTTCCTTTGATCTTGCGGGTGATTTTCTGGGTGTATTTTTTTTCGATGGTGCCCGTTCCCGTGCCATTGCCCCAATCCCATGCGACCTTCTCTCCGACAGAAAATGTCATCTCAATTGTTCCTCAATTCTGTGATCAATTCGTCCTTCGTCATCTGCGACCGGCCGTCGATTTCCAGCTCAGTGGCGCGATCATAAAGGTCGTCTTTCGTCCATTTCTCATAGGCAGGGGCTTTGCCGCCCTTCTCGGAGGGGTTCATGTCCTCGTTGGCCTGCGCGTTGGAGATGGCGGCGGCTTTGGATTTGGAATGTCCTTTGTCGCGCAAAGCGTCATAGACATCCGGGTTCTTGAGGGAATTTTTTGACCCAGCCATTGGCGTGTCCTTCCTGCCCGTCCCTGAGCCGTGATAAACGCGCCGCAGCCTACGGACGGACGATGTAGGCTGCGGCGCAAAACCGGACGTAAAGGGCCAACCAAAAGGGGGGTTGGTTAGCGGGTGTCCGGCCCATCCTTTGCCAGGGTGGATTTCGGCACGCTGTCGTCATCCTTGCGCTTTTCGGTGCGCCACTTACTGATGAGGGCCCAAGCAATGATGGCGCCAAACGTGAAGAGAATGAGAAAAATCACGAGGCCGGATTGGTCTTGCGTTGCGGTTTCCATAACGTGTTCCTTTCCGTCTTGCGTTAGGGTTGGACGTCAGGCGCGGGGGCCAAAAGATCATAGGAAATGATCAAGCCGCCAGCGACGAATGCGATGAAGATCATGAGCGCCACCAACTGAAGAGAAATGTTCTTGCGCTCTTCTTTTGGGGGGCGGATATGGTCATTCGTTTTGGTCATGTCTGCTCCAACCGTTGTGTGCTGCATCAACGCGCGCGGTATCGAAGAGTTCCCCGGAATTTCGTTATGTCTGCAAAAATTCTGCCAGGCATGCCTCGCCTTTGCGCATGCCCCGGGGAACGCCGTTTATTTCCGGTTTTACCAAGGCGCGCCGAGCGGCCAGAGGTGCATCTACCAGATCCAGAATGTCTGGATGGATGTAGCTTTTCCGCGCGATTGCAGGGGTGTTGTGCAATCGCGCGGCGGCCGCTTCTGACATGTCTTTAATGCGAAGATCCTGCGCAAAGATCGCTGTTTTGAACGCGGCAAGGCTGCCGTGCCAGGTGCGCAGCGTCTTGGGCGTGGTGCCTTTGGGGAAGTACTGATCAAGCCTGGCGCTGAGATGTTCGGGCTGCAGACTGCGCGTCTCGCCACCCTTATCGAGCCATGTGATCAGCTCCGCGCCCGGCAAATCCTGACACCGCTCCAAGGCTTTGGCCAAACGCCGACCTTGCAGGGTTTCGTTGATCTTATGGCCGCCTTTGCCGCGAAAGGCCAGTTTGACGATGTCGCCGTCGGTTTGCACATGATGCGGCCGCAGGGTGGTTGCTCCGAATGTTTTGTTTTGCTGCGCGTAGGCCGCACGTCCGGGCCGCAGAGCCACGCGATCAATTAACGCAAGGCCCACGGCCACAGCGCAGTCGAGATCCATCGCGTTGCGCTTGAGGTTGCGGGAAATCCAGCGGCGCAATGCGGGCAGGCCATCGGAGATATCTGCCAGAGATGCGTATTTGGTTTCGGCGCGATGAGCGCTCCAATCGGGATGGTATTTGTATTGTTTGCGCTGCTCCGCGTCGCGGCCGGTGGCCAGGAGATGCGCGTTTTTGATGGGTGCGATCCACACATCTTCATAGGCGGGCGGCACGGCAAGGGCATCGAGGCGTTTGCGTTCGATCTTGCACTCAATCGTGGTGCCGTCAGGCGCGGTGTAGGAGAACCCTCTGCCACGCCGCCGCCGCGTGATGCCGGGGCGGGTGTCGGGATAAAAGCGCAGCCCCTTTGGGGCCGTCGAAGGGTTTGACTGGGTGTGAGGCATGGGCTTTCCTGAAATGTCAGATGGCGTACGCACGCGCGGCCAGATGGTTCCCAAGGTGGGTGAAATAGTTGGCAGAACGGGCGCGCATGCCCCACGCGAGGCATGTCACAGGTAAGTCACGGGTAAGTCACAGGGCAGATGCGAACGGCCGTGTTCCGGCTTGGCGATCCGCGACCTTCTGCGAAACGCGCCTGCTATCCGGGCCAAGCTGGCGGTTTTTTGATCAAGGAATTTGCGCATTTAGCGGCACATTTTTAGGCGGCGCAGTTGGCGGTCATGGCCGAGCCGTGCTGAAAAATCGGGAACTTTTTCAATCGCATGCCGTTCCACCTGTCAGAAACGTGCCTTGAAAGGAGAAAATCATGCTGTATTGGGCAGCCATATTTTTCATCGTAGCGATCGTCGCCGGCGTGTTCGGCTTTGGTGGGATTGCATCTGCATCCGCCGGGATCGCGCAGATCCTATTTGTGGTGTTTATCGTGCTTTTCGCAATCGCGTTGCTGGCACGGGCCTTGCGTGGCCGAACACCCTGAGGACAGGTGATCGCAACAAAAGGTCGGGTCCAAAGACCCGGCCTTTTTCATTTGTGACCAAATAGGAGATACCACATGTCAAAATCACTCAACGTCGTGCCAACCCAAGATGATGTCAAAACCGGCGTTCGCGATACCGGGCGCATTGCAGACATGCTGGCAGATGTGTTGGCGGACACCTACCATCTGACCTTCAAATCTCATGCCTACCACTGGAACGTGGAGGGGCCGCTCTTCTATTCGATCCACAACCTGACGGAAGAGCAATACGAGAACATGTTTGAGGCAGCCGATGAACTGGCAGAGCGTATTCGAGCCCTGGGGCACCTTGCGCCCTGGTCAATGGTCGACATTTTGAAACGGTCGAAAATGGAAGACGCAGAAACGGTGCTGTCTGCTGAAGAGATGCTTCGGAACCTGGCCGCTGATCATGAGCGGCTGGCGCATCGCTTGCACGCGCTGATCCGCGCCACGGGCGAAGCCGAGGATCCGGTGACAGAAGACTTGGCGACCGAACGCAGCGCTTTCCACGAACAAGCCGCGTGGATGTTGCGCGCTTTGTCGAAGCAATAACTGTCGCTGTATGAAAATTCAAAAGCCCCGGTATTGGCCGGGGCTTTTTTGTGGGTGCTTGGATGTCGATCAGGCTGTCAGAGTTTCGGTCGACGCAAAAAACATCGCTTGACTGACTGCAGAGCGCACCTGTTCGGGCTGATAGGGCTTGGAAATCAGGAAGGCAGGCTCCGGCCCGTCCCCTGTCAAAAGCATCTCAGGATAGGCCGTGATGAAAATGATCGGCACGTCGGGATCATCTTTGAGGATCGTGTTCACCGCATCAATGCCGCTTGAGGCGTCGGCCAGCTGAATGTCTGACAGGATGAGATCAGGTTTGTGATTGTTGAAAAGGTCGATGGCGCCCGTTTCGGTGCGCGCGATCCCGGTCACACGGTGACCCATATCGCCGACGATGCCCTCCAGATCCATGGCGATCACGGCCTCGTCTTCAATGATCATCACATTGCCAGCGATGGCCGACGCCATTTCGCGGTAGGCGATGTCGATCATCTCACGCGCGTCGGCGTCGCTGGCCTCCATGATCAACGCCACATCTGAGAAGGAAAACTCCTCAATCGTGTGCAACAGCAGCGCCTCTCGTGTGTTTGGCGTGAGGCGCGACAGATGCTGTTGGGCGCGTCCTGCCAGCCCGTCATCATCCGCCACGAGCACCGCACCAGAGGACGACCAGATGGAATGGAACACTTTGAATAGCGCCACTTTCGATCCAAGGCTTACGTCAAAAAGCGCTGGATCGCTGAGGATCGTTTCTAAGGTGACGACGGCGTATTTATCGCCTCGATCTTGCGACCCTGTGAGAGCGCGGGCGTAGCGCCTCAGATACGGCAATTGCGCGCCTATTTTCGAGCTCAGATCCTGGCCCTGACTGTCAGACATTTGGTTGATCTCCAAAAATTGCATCTATGTTGGAACCCAAGAGCGCCATTTTGGTTCCCCTATAGTGGAAGGCTAATTTGTAAGACGAGATATGACCCAAAACAGGCCTAAATCAACCATCGAAACTGAGATTGATGACAATCTCAAACGCGCCTTTGACGAGATCGCAAATGCGCCTGTTCCGTCGCGATTCACGGATCTTTTAGACAAATTGAAACAAAGCGATGGCGTCGCAGCCAACACGCCCAACGGCGAGGGGTCTGGCAATGACTGATCCTCGCGACGAGCTTGTCGAGCATATCGGCTCCATGCGCGCGTTCGCCATGAGCTTGGCGCGCAACTCCGCCTTGGCGGATGATCTGGTGCAAGATGCCATGCTCAAGGCGTGGGCGAATATCGACAAATTTCAGCCCGGGACAAACATGCGCGCATGGCTGTTCACCATCCTGCGCAATATTTTTTATTCCCATCATCGAAAGGCGAAACGCGAAGTGGCGGATGTGGATGGTGAGTTCGCAGCAAGCGTCGCCCAAAAGCCCGATCACGATGGTCGGTTGCAAATGAAGGAGTTCGCCGTTGCGTTCGCTGAGCTTAATGAGGAACAGCGCGAGGCGTTGGTTCTGATCGGGGCGGGCGGGTTTTCTTACGAAGAGGCAGCCGAGATGTGCGATGTGGCCATTGGCACCATGAAAAGCCGGGTCAACAGAGCGCGCGCGCGTTTGGCTGAGCTGATGCAAGTGGACGAAGACGAGGCGATGGAAGCCACCGACACGGTCACGCACGGGATTGTGGCGGCACAGCGAAACATTGCTTAACACCAAGAAATCGATCTTTTCGGATGTCACGCGGTTGGCAAACGGGCTTACGTTTCGTTTGCTCGCTTTGATGACCTTTGCGCTTTTTCCCATTGGGTTGATCGGCGTGTACCAAACCAGCCAGGTGATCCGAGAGAGCGAGGAGCTGCGGCGCGCGGCCTTGTTGCTGGAAACCACAGAAGAAGCGCGCGAGGCGCGTGACCTTATTCAGCAAGGCCTCGGCGCGGCGGAGGCGTTGGCCGCGCTGAACACTTTGGACGATGATGCGGCATGCTCTGCGCAGATGCGCAGTTTTGTCGAGACCGAAACAGACGCAATCTTTGCAGCCTTTGTGCGCACCAACGGGATGATGTCTTGTGCGTCGCGCGGTCAAAACGTCGATTTTTCCAGCTCTGATGGCTTTCAACGTGCCATGGCCGCAGATGGGCCAATCATAACCGTTCGGCAAAGTGGCGCTGTGACGGGGCAACCCGTGCTGTTGATCACCCATCCGGTTCAACGCGATGACGCGCGTATCGGCTTTGTCACTTTGTCGTTTCCTTTGCGCGTTGCCGAAAACGCGGTGCGCATCAGCGCGGAAAATGCGCTGACGGGCTTCAAGTTGGCAATCTTGACCGAGTCGGGGGAGTTGATCGCGACATCGTCGGAGGGGATGTTTTCTGATATGCTGCCTCAAACCCAGGATCCCATGACACTTGCCAGCCAAAACGGCATGACGTTTGTGGATCAAAACTCTCAAGGCGACGCGCGCATGTTTGCTGTTGTCAGCATGATGGACAAACGCATCGTGCTGGTGGGCAGTTGGCCCAAACAGGTTGCTGCGCAGACCATACCCGTATCGCAACGCGCGGCGGCGATTGCGTTCCCGGCCTTGATCTGGCTTGCGGGCCTTGCTGTTGCTTTCTTTGGTCTGCGGCATTTGGTGATTGGGCATGCGCAAAATCTGCGATCTGCGATGCGCCGGTTTGCTCTGGGCGACAAAGACGCATTTCCGCTTGTCCTGAAAAACGCGCCTGAAGAACTGGCGGAGACGGAGCGCGCGTTTAACCGCATGGCGCTTCTGATTTCCGAGGCAGAGGAGCGTCAGGCCCAAGACCTCAAGGACAAGGAGGTTTTGCTGAAAGAGGTGCACCACCGTGTGAAGAACAATCTTCAGCTGATCGCGTCGATCATGAACATGCAATCCCGCGCCGCCGAAAGCGAAGAAACAAAAAGCACATTGTCGAGTTTGCAGCGGCGGGTGAACTCTTTGGCGATGCTGCACCGCACGCTTTACACCGCGCCGGACACATCTACCGTAGACACCGCAGAGCTGATTGAGGCCGTGGTGCGCGATGTGTCGCTCTTGTTGCCGGACGGCGTGCGCGCCATTGACAGCGATATTGACTCCGTCCTCCTCTACCCGGATCAGGCGGTGCCCCTTTCCATGATCCTTGCCGAGGCGCTGACCAATGCGGTGAAATATGCCGGTGGGGCCGATGGGATGGATCCAAAAATTGCCGTTTCTCTTAAGAAGGAGAGGACGGAAACTGTGCGCGTGATTGTCGAAAACTCCCGTGGTGCGAAAACCGCAAACCTTTCCACGCTTGACGCAGCGACAGGCTTGGGAACGCGCCTCATGGCGGCTTTTGTTGAACAATTGGACGCCACGTATACCGTTGAAGAAAGCGCCGACAGCTACACACTGACGTTGACATTTCAACAAAAGGACTTTGAGCCGGAAGCTGCGTGACCCACCTCCAGCTGTGTTACGGCCACACGTTATTTATCGCGGCGAAATGGCGTTTTTTGAAGTGTGTCAAGCGTGTCCTGCTTGATGTGTTCAAGTGCGGAGCGTAGCGGATCTGTCAAGATATGGCCCATGCATTTATTGAGGGCGTCAAGAAAGCTGGACTCAGACGTTGTGACGGCCTCAACGGGATTTGCATCCATACCCGCCGCCGGATCCGCCGCTGTGGCGATTGTTTCATTCAGCCATTGTGACCAGGATTTTTGCGTATCCGCCATAGCACCCTGAAGATCGAGCATCTCATTTAGCTTTGTCATTTGCGCGGTGTGCAAATGCAAAAGAGTTTGGGCGGCCTCCTGTATGTCATCGCGCTGACATGCCAGCTCAAGCCGCCGGATGGCGTGATCGAGGCTCAGATAAAGCTCCGCCAAGGCTTGTGCTGCTTTGCTGTCTGTGTCGCGTTCGCCGACCAGTCGGACCATGATGCGTCTCCTTGTGTCTGAAGGGTTAACCAGGAGAACGCGATTGTGTTCCAAGAATTTCTGGAACCCAGACGCGGGTGTGTGGTTGATCTTGCATGAGACAGAAATCAAAAAATCAACACGACGCCGCCGTTGAAAATGTTCTCTTGCCGCGTTGGATGCGGGTGGCCGCATTCCTTGGCGCGGTCACGGTCGCGGGTGTTGTGCTTATCGCCCTTTCAGATGGGGCAGATCAAACACCGATCGAACAAAGCCCGTATCGAAGCGTCCCCCAAGAGGTGTTGGAGCCGGGGGAATAAGCGCTTGGGTGGGTTACTTTCGACATCTTGATCGCAGCCGTCGGTCAGCGGTCCATCGGTTTGCATCCAGTCAGAGATCGTCAAGATGACGATGGTGAGCACGGCGACAAAAGCGGCCTCTGCCAAGTAGCCTAAGCCCGCAGGCGATGCCGATCCCGCCCATGGCCCAGATTGCGGCATCGCTGCCCGCGCCACGCAGGCGCCCATCCGACCTGTAAGAGAGGATCGCACCACCGCCCAGAAATCCGATCCCGGCAAGCACCCCTTGGATGACGCGGGTCGGGTCGATATTGAGCTCTAGATCGCTGCCTTAGGCACTGAGGGAAAAATCCAGCGTGGTCATCAAAGACAGGCCGAGCCCTGAGACAGCAGCATGGAGGCCCGCATGGCCAAAGGTTTTGACTTTTCTTCCGTTCACATCCGATCAGAAACCCGAGCGCGGTCGCAACGCCGGTGCGGTTCATGACATCTGTGAATTCAATCCTCGCCGTTCATGTCGTCTTTGACTTGGCCATAGGCGAGAATGGAAAAAATCGCCGTTCCGCCGACGATGTTGCCGGCGAGAACCGGTAGGAAGAAGTGCATCATGGCCTTGGCAAAACCCAATTCGCCCTGAAGCATCAGATAGGCCATTTCAACCGACCCGGCGACAATATGGGTGAAATCGCCCGCGGCAATCAACCATGTGAACATGACAATCAAGAAGAAGGACGCAGTTTCGGCTTGGGGCAACATCCACACGATGGCGGCCACAAGGATGCCCGCAGGGATGGCGCGAAAGAACGCCTCTGACGTGGAAAACCCTGTGGCATGGCGGGCAAGATCCAGCATCGCAGGGGTGAGGGTGTCGGGTAGGGCAGGGGTGAAGACATAAAGTGCCGCGATGGCGAAGGCACCGATCACATTGGCGGTGAGCACGATGGCCCACAAACGCAAAACGCGCCCCAAAAGGGACCAGCAAGGCGTGTGAAGGAAGGGCAGCACCGTTGTGATCGTGTTCTCGGTAAAAAGTTGCATCCGCGCCATTATGACCACAACGAAGCCAAGGGAATAACCAAGGTTTTCAATAAGGTAGCTTGTGGGCGCGTCGGGCAGATAGGTTTGGAAAATCGCCTCTCCCAAAACCGAGAAACTGATCATCATGCCAGCGGCAAAGCCGGACCAGATCAAGGCGCGATTGGTGCGTTCAAGCTCTTTTTGCCCGTCCCGGCGGATCACCTCGTAAATCTGTTTGGGCTCAAGGTTAGCGGCCTTTTGTACGGGCTCTTCCTCTTCGGGCTCATGCAAAATGCTTGGAATATTTGCTGGATTGGTCACGTTTGCCCTTTCTGCGGCCTCTGGACCGAAACGCGCAATCCTCAAGATAGTTGCAGGCGCAGCCCGCCGCTTTGGAACTTGCTGCAACGTGAGGCGTTCCTTTCAAGGACAACACACGGGAAAGGGACAAGGAAAACCGATGGAAGAGATCGAACAAGTTGCACAAAGCGCGGGAAACTGGGCTGCCGACCTGCTTCAAACGGAGATCTACAACGGCAAGTCTTTGGCGGACTATCTGACCTTTGATGCGCTGATCACCCTGACGACCAGCATCGTAGGGGCATTGGTGATCATCCTTTTGGGCTTCATCGTGTCGGGCTTTATCGGGCGGCGGATCAAGAGGATGGCCGAACGGCACAAAAGCCTTGATGACACGCTGTTTGCCTTCCTGGGCAATATCGCGCGCTACACGATCCTGGGCTTTACCGCACTTTTCGTTTTGAACACCTTCGGGGTGCAGACGACATCCATTATCGCGCTGATCGGTGCGGCTGGTTTGGCCGTGGGCTTGGCGCTGCAAGGCACATTATCGAACGTGGCCGCGGGCGTGATGATCATTTTCTTCCGCCCGCTTAAACTGGGTGATTTTGTGGATGTCGACGGGGTGATGGGAACGGTGAAGAATATCACGCTCAATTACACGGAAATTGCCGATCTTGGGAACGTAAAGGTGGTCGTGCCGAATTCCGAGGTTTGGGGCAATCGGATCAAGAACTATTCATCCTACCCCACGCGCCGCGCAGAGTGGACGTTTGGCGTGAGCTACGGGGCTAATCTTGCCAAGGCGGAGGAGGTGATCCGCGACACCATCATGGCCGATGAACGTGCACATGCCGACCCTGAACCGTTTTTTCAGGTCAACAATCTGGGCAGCAGCAGCGTTGATTTTCTCGTGCGCGTGTGGTGCGACACGGATGCGTATTTCCAATTTCAGGCCGACATGAAGCGCAAGGTGAAAGAGGCTTTGGACGCGGCCGATGTCAACATTCCGTTCCCCACACGCACGCTGGTGCATGAAAATCCGGTCGTGAACTTGTCGGATCGGCAGGCAGACAAATCAGACGCCAAGCAGGATATCGCGGCGGAATAGCAAGCTGGGCTTCATCCCGATTGGTTCTCAGTTCAAGCCGCGCCGACCAGAGATTGGCGCGGTCATTTCTGTCTGGTCTCGTGGAACCGTTTCTCACCCGCGCCGTTGATCCATCAAGCAAACGGAGAACATTCCAATGATTGATACAATCAACATGATTGCGATGCTGGCCACCATTGCTTTTGGTGCCATTGGTTGGATCGCCCCGCGCTACGCCATGCAGAAACTTGACCTCAAGCCTGTGAATTCGCGCCTCGGCCTGTCTGAAATTCGGGCGGCCAATGGCGCGCTTTTTGTGGGCCTTGGCGTGGCCGCTTTGGTGATCAATCAGCCCTTGGGCTACGCCATGGTCGGCTTTGCCTATGCCGGTGCCGCGATTGGGCGACTGACCGGCATTGTGGTGGACCACGTCACGAAAAGCACGGCTTACACATTTTGCGCGGTCGAAGCGGCGTTGGCGGCTTGGCTCATCTACGTCAATCTGGGCTTTGGCTAACACACATGGCGAAACATCCAAAATCCGTTGTCATCACCGGCGCGACCTCTGGCATTGGTTTTGCGATCGCAGAGCATCTGGCGCGCGAGGGGTGGCTGGTGTTTCCCGGCTATCGCAGTGACGATGACGCGAAAGACTTGCAGGGGCTTGGCCCGCAGGTGCATCCCGTCAAGATGGATGTCACGCAGCGGGAAACGCTTGAGGCAGCACGGCAGGATGTGCAGTCGCATTTGGGCGCGCGCCGCCTGACCGGTTTGGTCAACAATGCGGGCATTGCAAAACTCGCGCCCTTGATGCTTCAGGACGTTGATGAATTTGCCTCGCATCTGGATATCAACGCGGTCGGTGCATTGCGCGCAAGCCAGGTTTTTGGTGATCTGTTGGGGATGGAGACCACGCTCACAGGGCCGCCCGGACGGATTGTGACAATCACCAGTATGGGCGGTGAACTGGCCTCGCCCTTTCTGGGGGCCTATACGGCCAGCAAACACGCCGCTGAAAGCATCTCTGACAGTCTGCGACGAGAGCTGATCGTTTACGGGATTGACGCCATCGTCGTGGGCCCCGGAAGTGTAAAGACCCCGATTTGGCAGAAAGCAAAGGATGCCGATGCCGCAGAGAAATTCAGTGACACGCGGTGGGGTAAACCGATCCGGGCGTTCCTTGACGGGATGGTGAAGGGCGGTGAAAACGGGCTGGAACCGCAGGAGGTGGCCCGGGTTGTGGAAACAGCGCTGACCGCCCGCAACCCCAAAGCACGCTACGCGCCTGTGCCCAACAAGCTGCGCAGTTTCATCCTGCCCAAGCTTTTGCCGAAACGCCTTGTGGATAGAGGTTTTTGGTCACAATATGATTTTCCGAGGATTTGAATGAAAAGCGCCGCTCAAAACGAGCGGCGCTTTTTTTGGGTTAGTCGTCCATCACGATCTGGTCGTCTTTTACGCCCTTTGCGTGCAAGTAATCCAAGATGGCGTCCTGCATTTTCGGAGGGCCGCAGAGGTAAAACCGACTGTCGAAATCGGCAATCTCTTGGTCAAGGACATCGCCACTCAGCTGCCCTGCGTGATCTGCGTTTTTGCCATCATCGGTCACGAAGACGCAAGACAGCCCATCTTGGGCCGCGAAGTGTTCGCGCAGGATGATATCGTGATGGGTGCCATTGGCGAAGATCAGTTTGGAGCCTGCCAGCTGACCGTCATTGGCCAGTTGGTCAATGATCGGAATGAACGGCGTGATGCCAGCACCGCCTGCGAGGAAAATACCCTTTCCTTTGGGCTCAATCGCCCCCCAGGGATCACCGATCTTGACGTGGTCGCCAGGTTTTAGTGACCAAAGCTCCTTGGTGACACCGTCATGATCAAAGTAGCTTTTGATCACGAAGCTCAGGATTTTGGAATTCGGATGACCGGTGAAGGTGAAGGGCCGACCTTCGTCGCGCCAGCCATCACGATCAATCGCCATATCCGTCGCCTGCCCGGGCACGAAACTGTAGTCTTCGGGCCGGGTGAAAACATAGTGTTTCGTGTCAGGGGTAAGTTGCAAGCTGTGCAGCAGTTCTATGCTGTGGGTCATGTGCTCTCCGATGTGAATGTTTGTGATCAATGGGTTAAACGACCCATGACGCGATCCGTTCCCCAATCGGTCTGCCGCGCGGGGCCATTTGCGGCCCAGTTTGAGGATCGTCCTTCTGGGTGCTGCGGCGTGCGTCGGCGCGACCTGACGCGCGGATGGCGCGTCACGCGCTCAATGCGGCGTCGAGATCTTCATGAGTGGGGCAATTAGACAAAAGAAGCGCCACAGGCCTCAGCGGTTCCACTGCGTTGCATAGGATCATGATCCCAAGCGTCATGGGCGTGCCCAGGAACGCGCCGGCAATGCCCCAGAGCCAACCCCAGAAAACGACAGCGATCAGGATCATTAGAGGCGACAGCGCGATGCGATTGCCCTGTAGGCGCGGATCGACCCAGTTGCCGATAACTTGCTCAATCACAATGAGCCCGATCCCGATCAGAAACGCGGTGCCCGGATCAAGCGTCATGAACGCGTAGATCGTTGGAAAGACCCCCGAAATGAACGCCCCAATGTTGGGAATGAACCCCATGAGGAACACCAGAATTGCCCACACCAAAAGGAGGTCAAGGCCGAAGGGCAGAAGCCACAGAGTGTAGGCCACCGAGGAAATGACACCCACCAGCGCGCGGGTGGCAATGAAGCGCCTGAGCGCTTTGCCGAGTGTGTGCGTGACCTGTCGCCACGTGCCCACGGATCCCGTGGACAAAACATCGAACTTGACCGCCCAAACCTCTGCCTCACTCAGCGCAAGAAGGATCAAGAAAAGCACGAGTACGAGGCCCGCAAGCGCAGCGCCCGTCGTGCTTGCAATGCCTTGGGCAAGTCCGGTTGCGGTTTCGATGAGGCGAGTGGTCAGCGTGCTGACTTGCCCGCTCACGGTATCGCGCAGAGCGTTGAAAATGCTGGCAAACGGGCCTTCGGACGCGGTCGTCGGCAGGATGCGATCGATCTGTTGCGGGACGTCCGGCAGGTTCGTTGCGATTTCCGTGATGCAAAATGCAAGCCCCCCCAGAAACACCGTCAAAACCGCCACAGGGACAAGCATGACGCCCACGCGTCCCAGCCATGTCAGCTTGTTTGGCAAAGCCTCGCGAAGCGATCGGTCAAGCGGCACGATGGCAAGCGCGACAAACATGGCCAGCACAGTTGGGATGGCGACGGGTGCCAGCATCTTTAGCGCGCCGAAGACCAGGATCGCGACGATTAAGATCAGCAGCCAGAAACTAACCACACGTCTTGGTGCGTAGCTTGGCAAGAGCCGCGGTTTTTGCGCTGCGATGTTTGGAGGGGTTATTGCGCGCGGCCGGGACATCTCAGGACACCGTGTTGATCGGCACACGCAGCTCAGGCAGGCGGCTTGTGCAGATCTTGGATAAGCGGCTGAGAAACGCATCCGTCCACCAAGCGATATCGCGCGTCTCTACGTTGTGACGCAGGCGGCTGTGGCGCTCTTTGCGCTCATCCAGTGGCATGGTCAGGGCGGTTTGAATGGCGCGCGCGATCTCTGATGTCTCATAGGGATTGACCGTCAGCGCATCGACCAGTTGCTCGGACGCACCGGCGAAATGGGACAGGATCAGAACACCGGGATCGGCATGATCTTGGGCCGCGACATACTCTTTTGCCACCAGGTTCATGCCATCAGCGAGCGGCGTGACCAGACAGGCGTCGGCGCGGCGCATCAACCCTGCCACTCTTTCGCGTTCGATCCCTTGGCTAAGATAACGCAGCGGGGTCCAGTCAAACGCGCCGTGCCGCCCATTGATGCGGCCGGTTGTGGCTTCAAGCTCGTCGCGGATGTTTTGATAGGCCTCAACGTCAGCGCGCGAAAGCTGTGCAATTTGTAAGAACGTGGCGCGGGCGTCACCCGGTTTCATCGCATCAAGAAAGGCCTCAAAGCCTTTGAACCGCTCAACCAGTCCTTTGGAATAGTCCAACCTGTCCACACCGATCAGAAGCTTTTGGTCCGGGGCCAACGCAAGCTCATCTTGATCTGCGTTTTCCTGCGCTTCGGCGGAAAACCCTTTCGCGTCGATACCGATGGGAAAGGATGCAATCGCCATGTCCCTTTCACCCCGTCGCAAGCGGCCATTCCTCATGACTTCCGTTTTTGGGTCGACGCGAAAGGCCTCCAGACACGCGGCCACATCCCGTTCGGTCTGAAGCCCCACAAGATCATAGGCGGCAAGCCAGCCGAGGAAGTCATCGTGATGCGGCAGCGCGGGCAGATCTGCGCGCAGTGGGAAGGGCGTATGGAGGAAAAAGCCGATCGGATTGCGCACGCCCAGGCGGCGCAGTTCGGCGCCTAGCGGCAGAAAATGATAGTCATGGACCCAGATGCGATCATCAGGTGTCAGAGCGCGTGTCAATGCGCGCGCCACCCGTGCATTCACAGTCGCATATGCGGTGTTATGCGCGGCGCTGTTGGCCATAAGATCCCGGCGCCGGTGGAACAGCGGCCAAAGCACTGAATTGCAGTATCCAAGATAGAAATTCTGGTGCTCTTCTGCTGTGACCGTGAAGGTTAGGCGACGGTAAGCGCCGTCTCCAATCGGGCTCAGAGTATCTTGGGCATGATCAACCGGGTCAGGATCGCAGCCAACCCAAAGGCCCCCTGTGTTCGACAGGCACGCATCGAGCGCCACCATCAGCCCACCTGATGGCTCTGCATCGGTGGGGATCCGGTTGGACACAACGACAAGCCGTTCTTTCATCGCGCCCCCCTTTCGCTTTCAATCCAGCCGGTGAGCGCGGCCATGACGTCTGACGGCTGGTCAAGCCGGTGACGCGCGATGCTTTCGCCCGGGCCCACTTTGACCGCGATGCCGTCTTGTTCGGTGACCCAGGCCAGGGCCGGCTCATCCGTTGTGTCATCGCCGAAATAGACCGGCACACGCCCTGCAAAGTCCGGCAGTGCCATGGCCTCTGCGATGGCGATGTCCTTGCCAATGTCAGCAGGTCGAAGTTCAATGGCGGCTTTCGCGGGCAGGGTTGCAAACCCGCTGAATTCGGCCATCAGAGTGTTCGCAAAGGCGCGGATTGCAGGCCCGTGATCTGGGTTCGTGCGGTAGTGCAGCGCAACACCCGTTGGCTTTCTCTCCACCAGAACACCGTCAAGATCGCCAGCACGTGCTGCTCTTTCATGCAATCGCGCGACTTTGGGCGAACCGATGATTGCGTGATGGCGCGTGGGGACGCCGGGCAGGTCACGCTCTGCGCCATGGCTGCCGATCACGGTACGGGGAGCCGCAGGCAGGTGGCGACGCAGATCCTCTACTGAGCGCCCCGATACAATTGCGCACGCGCCGCCTGTTGCACGTTCAAGACTGTCCAGCATAGATGTCAGCTTTTTCGTGACAACGACCGCATCCGGCGTGACGGCGAGATCTACAAGCACACCGTCGAAATCAAGAAACACCGCGGCATTGCGCGGCGCGAGATCGTCTAGAGGGAAGGCCTCAGTGGCGTCAAAGCTCATGTCAACGCTCCAAGACCGAGCGTTTCGCGTACCCCGCCTGCCAAACGCATCCCTCTCATGCTTTCAACAGCTCTCAATGTGACGACGGCATCACGACCGCGCCAAAACTGACCTACGCGTGATGAGACTTCAGCAGTTCTGATCATGGTGGAGGCCTTTTTCGAGGGCAAGTTGTGCATTCAATGCTGGAGTGGCTGAGCTGGTTCCCTCGTTTGTGTGACGATTTCGGACAGCCGCGTGTGTTGCCCGCTTAAGCTGGCCGACCGCCGTCCGGCCCGATTTTCACATTTTACACTGAAACCTTTTTCGCCAACCCGGCGTTCAACCGCAGCTTTTGTCAAAAACGAAGGAGACCGCAATGAAACGCTTGCTTGCTTGGGTTGTGATCGCTCTGGCGCTCACGGTGTCTGCTGCGTCATCTGCCAAAACCAGCGGGGTTACAATTCCCACGGGGTCGGGCAGTTCGAAGGATGATCGGACAGTGACGGTTTGGGCCGGGGCTCTGATCGGCGATCCCGTCTATGTCACAACCAGCGGTGCTGCAGGCAACATGGATATGTCGCTGGGTCTTGATGCGCCGTTGGACACCTGGAACGTCGTGGCCGACATCAAGGATGTGGAAGTGGACACCTCCGGCGTTCTTGTCGCTCTGATTGTTGATGCAAGCAACGGGCAAGACCAAATGCGGCTCACGCTCGACGATCTGAGCTTTATCCGTGATCAGTCAGAAAAGAGCGCTGTGTTTGTCATCCTGGCCAGAACCGCCGAGGAATTCAACGCGATGGAGCCCTACTACGCCGCAGAGGCGGGCGAGGCACAGGGCCTTTTGGCCAGTGGTGCGTTCGCTCGGGGGACCAGCCGCGATGAGATCGATCTGGACGCGGACGAAATCGTGGGAATGCCCCTCTATGGTGGAACCAGGAGTGAAACCGATCAAGGGCTCTTTGATCTGCGTGATGCGCCGCAGAATTGGAAGAACCTGGGCGAGATCCGTGAGGTTGTGGCGCAAGACACCACGGGCGTGGCCCGCTTTGTCATCGACAGTAAGGGGGCATCCGGCAGTGCCAAAGCCGAGCGTGAACTGCCCGGTGATGAGGTTGAATTTGTGCGCAACAGGCAAGGTGATGTGTTCGCCATTTTTACAGGGCCGCGGGACAGGTTTTCGGAAAGCCTGAAGCCAGTCGAAGACGGGTCTGACTGACGCGCAACGGCGCCCACCGGGACACGCGTCTGTAGGCGCGTTGCATTCAACCCCGTTTTGGTGATGCGACGCGCGTGCCGATCACCGAGTAAGCGAATTAACGATGCAAAGGATCTCCTGATGGAAGATGCCATATGTGATCTGCACCGGAGCAACGACACGATCGGTGTTGCTTGCGTGCTCAGCGTGGTCGCTCACGGGCTCTTGCTCTCTTGCCAGAGCGAGGGGGCCACTGGTGGGTATCTCGTCATCAGGCATGGGCGTTCATGCCGTCTGATGGGCTCCTCACCTTTTGCATCTGACATGTCGCGATCCAGTGTCGCGAGGCGGGTGTGGGGCGCTGATGGCAAATTCAGGCCCGCATGGGCCGCCGCGCTGTTGGGAGGCTTTTGGAACCTGCCACACAAGTTTTTGATGACCTGTTCCGGCTGCATCACCCGGGTCAGGTAGGCATGGAGCCGCTTCAGGATATCCCCGATGTGGTCGTGGCTGTGGCAGACGCATTGCCGGACTTCGTCACGCCGTCGGCAATTTTGCTGGCAACGGTTCTGACGTCTTTGTTGGCGCACAGGATGATCTATGCGGCAATTAGCGGAGCCTCAAACACAGATAGCGTGCTTGTGGGGTCCCTCAGCAAGCGAGCACGACGGCCCTTGCGGCTGGCGTTTGTTCTGGCGGGGCTGGCAATCGTCATTCCGCAGCTCGATCTGCCATTCGGGTGGCAAGACAACCTGGGCCATCTTTTTCTCATCCTGCTGATCGTGTTGGTGGGCTGGACGTCTATTACCCTTCTCAACCATTTCTCCGACCGTGCGATACGGCGACACAGAATTGACACGGAAGACAACCTGCCCGCACGCAAATTCATCACGCAGGTGCGGGTGTTACGCCGCGCCGCCAACATTTTGCTGGGCATCTTCACGGTGGCGGCGGTGCTTTTGACATTTGAGAGCGTGCAGCGCTATGGCGTCAGTCTTTTTGCATCGGCGGGGGCTGCGGGCCTGATCCTGGGCCTGGCTGCGCGTCCTGTCCTCGCCAACCTGATTGCAGGCATCCAGATTGCCATAACCCAACCCATTCGCATTGATGACGTCGTGATCGTCGAAGGCGAATGGGGCTGGATCGAGGAAATCTTTGCCACCTATGTCGTGGTCCGCATCTGGGATTGGCGGCGCATGGTGGTCCCGCTCAGCTACTTCATTGAAAAGCCGTTTCAAAACTGGACGCGGGACAGCGCGTCCATCATCGGTGCTGTGTTTTGGTACATGGATTATACCGTTCCCGTCTCCAAGGTTCGCGAGAAGCTCGAAGAGATTGTCCACAAGTCGCCTTATTGGGACGGGCAGGTGGTGAACCTTCAAGTCGTGGATACCGACAAAGACACCATCCACATTCGTGGCCTCATGAGTGCGCGCACCTCTCCGCAGGCGTGGGACTTGCGCTGCGAGGTGCGCGAAAAGCTCATCGCCTGGATGCAAGCCGAATTTCCGGAGGCTCTCCCTCGCTTGCGTGGCGAGCTGGAAACGACAGCACGCCCGGCAGGATCTCACAAAGACGTGGATCCCCGAATGGTTGCCGAATGACACACAGCACAGAGGACCAAGCGCATGAATGAACAGATCGATGCAAACCTTGCGATCATCGATTACGTCGTGATCGCGATTTATCTGGCGATTGTCATCGGCATTGGTGTCTGGGTCGCGCGGAAGACCAAAACCGGCGAGGATCTTTTTCTTGCGGGACGGTCGCTGGGATGGGTTGCGATTGGGTTTTCTCTGTTTGCCTCGAATATCTCAACATCCACGCTCGTCGGGCTGACGGGCAGCGCCTATACCGGGGGCCTGGCGGTGTCGGCCTATGAATGGATGGCGGGCATCCCGCTTTTGATGATGGCCTTTATCTTTGCGCCTGTTTTCTTGAAATCGCGCATCTCGACCACGCCGGAATACTTGGAAAAAAGGTATTCGCGGCGGGTCAGGCAGTATTTTTCCGGATTGACCATCGTCTTCACCGTCATCGTGGATACGGCCGGCGGGCTGTATGCCGGGGCGGTCGTGTTGCAGCTTTTCTTTCCTGACCTCGAAATATGGATGTCCTGTGTGGCGATCGGTCTTTTCGCGGGCATTTACACCGCCACAGGTGGGCTGCGCGCGGTGGTTTACACGGATATCCTGCAATCCGCCGTGTTGATCAGCGGCACGGCGCTTACGGCGTTTTTGATGTTCCAGTCGGTCGATTTTTCCTGGGCGAGCGTTCGCGAACAGGTACCAGACGGCAATCTGAGCATGGTTCAGCCCCTGGATGATGACACCCTGCCTTGGCCGGGTCTTTTCACCGGGATCTGGCTTTTGGGATTTTGGTACTGGGTGACCAACCAGTACATCGTGCAGCGCGTTCTGGGGGCAAAAAACCTCAGTCATGCGCAACACGGGGCGGTGCTTGGCGGTTTGTTGAAGATCCTGCCCACCTTCTTCATCATCTTGCCGGGTGTGATGGCCGTCGTGACGTTGCCGGATATTGAAACCGCAGATCAGGTCTTTCCGATCATCATCACCGAAGTTTTGCCGGCGGGCCTGACGGGCCTGGTGCTGGCTGGTCTGATTGCCGCGATCATGTCCACGGTTGACAGCACGCTCAATTCATCTTCGGCATTGTTGATCAACGATTTTCTCACCAAACCAAGCGATGAACCAGATGAGGAAAAGGCGAAGAAATGGGGGACAATGGCAACCCTCGGGTTCATGGCCTTTGCGATTGTCTGGGCCCCGCTGATCCAGTATTTCGGCGGGCTTTGGTCATACATTCAACAAGCCTTTTCGGTCCTGGTGCCGCCCTTGGTCGTCTGTTTCACGCTTGGGGCGTTGTGGCCAAGAGGCACGGCCAACGCGGCGTTCTGGACGCTGGTTTCCGGTCATCTGTTGGGTTTGTGCGTCTTTGTTGCCAACCAGGTCGGTCTGTGGCCGATCCATTTCACTATCAACGTGACGATCATGACGCTGGTGTCTGCTGCGATCTTTGTCACGCTCAGCCTGATGGGCAAAGAAGAAGACGCTGATGAAAACGCAATCTGGTCGCGCGAGGCCGCTTTTGGCACTGATGCCGCGACCGCGCCTGTGCTGTCGAACGTCAAGACCTATGCCTGGCTTTTGGGCGCGCTGATGATCGGCACTCTGATCCTCTTCTGGTGAGGATGATGACCGCCACGCCGCTGCCCAAGTCCGATTTTCCCGGAACGCCGCGTCCGGAGCTGTTGCTGGTTTGCGGGTTGTTGGGACTGCTGGGAAATCTTGCGCCATTGGTCACCATGACCATCGCTGCGGGCGTAGCGGAACACGATATGATCGCCGACACGATCAGCGATTTGGGACGCGGGCCGCACAAATGGATCATGGATACCGGTTTCTATCTCAATGCAGCCGCCATGTTTGCGCTGGCCATTGCTGCCGCACATTTGCACTTGGGCCGCTGGGGTTGGTCGATGGGCATTCTGACGCTGGCGGTTCTTTCGCTTCTGATCACTATGATCGGGCTGTGGGATACCTTTCATTCTGGTCAGAACCCGCCGCCGGGACGGAGTGTGCATACGTGGCTGACATACGGGCTTGCGCCGCTTTACCTGGTTGGTCCGCTTGTTATGGCCCAAGGGGCTGCGCGGCTTCACGGCTGGATGGCGCCTGCCTTTTACACCTCTGGCGGGCTTTGGATTGTGTTTGCGGTGGCGTTCAAGTTGGCCCCGGATAGCTTTGACGGGCTGACGGAGAAGATCGCCGTGACCGCCACCTATGGTTGGAGCTTGCCTCTGGCGTGGCTCTTTTTCCATCAGGGCCGTCGCCGCGTCGTGTAACGCCGTACGTTGTCCCAGCGGACGGTCGCGCATGGGTTTTTCGGCATTGCCGAACACGAGGGGGAACCCGTCGTCGTTTTGCCGGTTATCTGTCAGACCACATTGCTTTTTCTGACAGGAGGTAGACGCTATGGAATTTGGCCTCAACGGCAAGACCGCGCTCATCACGGGGGGCGCGTCGGGCATCGGACGCGCAACGGCGCGATTTCTGATGGATGAGGGCGCGCGCGTCATCCTTGTTGATATTGATGGGGAAAAGATGGCCAAAACCGCAGAAGAGTTGGGCGATGGTGCCCATGCGCTGCAGGCTGATTTGGGCAACAACGACCAGGCGAGCGGCCTGTTCCATACCGTTCAGGAACGCTTCACCCTGCCTGATATCGTTGTGTGTGCCGCAGGCGTAACAGGGGCCAAGGGCCATCCTCTGGAGATGAAAGACGCCGATTGGAATGAGGCATGGAACATCGATTTCATGTCTGTCGTGCGCACCTTGCGCTGTTTTGTGCCGCCGATGGAAAAGAAGGGCTGGGGTCGCGTGGTGATCGTCTCCTCAGAAAACGCGGTACAGCCTTACGAGGATGAGGCGGTTTACAACGTGGCCAAGGCCGGCTTGCTCAACTTCGCCAAGGCGCTCAGCCGCGCCACAGCGAAAAACGGTGTTCTGGTCAACACGGTGTCACCGGCCTTCATTGAGACGCCAATGACCGATGGCATGATGGATAAGCGCGCGGACGCCCTTGGCGTGAGCCGGGACGAGGCGGTGAAAGGCTTTCTTGATGAGGAACGCCCCTATCTTGAGCTTAAGCGGCGCGGCAAACCAGAGGAAGTTGCGGCGACCATCGCTTTTTTGTGCTCCGATCAAGCCAGTTTTGTGGTGGGCGCGAATTTCCGAGTGGATGGCGGGTCTGTTGCGACAATGGCCGTTTGAATGGCGGGCGGATCAACAGAGAAACGCCAGCCATTTGGTAAGTGGTTCTGGCTGCTGATCGCGGCTCTTTTTATGGTCGCGGCGGGCGGGGCGTATTGGTGGCTGTCGCGATCGTCTGACGCTGGCGCTGCATCGACCACCCAGCCTGCACCCCTGATTGAGACCACAGAGATCAAGGAGGCGGATGACATCATCCTGCGCCAGACCGGATTTGTGCGCGCCGCGGATGCGGTGGAGGTGGTGCCGCAGATTACAGAGCGTATTGTTGAGATCAGCGCAGCCTTTGCCGAAGGCAATCGTGTCACACGGGGCGATCCATTGATCCGGCTCGACGCCACATCGGCGGAGGCCGACAATGCGGCGGCACAAGCCCGTGTCAAACAGGCTGAAGCCGCCCTGAATGAAGCGCGCATCACTCTCAATCGGCAGGAGCAGCTCAGGCGCGAAAGCGTCGTGAGCGAGGCCGCTTTAGAGGATGCGCAAGTGGCACTTGCGCGCGCGCAGGCGGACCTTGCCATGGCAAACGCGGAACAGTCTCGCGCGGAACTCACGCTGGGCGACACGGTTTTGAACGCGCCATTCGACGCGATTGTGACATCCGAAACGGCGTCCGTGGGTCAACTGGTGCAGGCCGGGGCGAGCCTTGGGCGGTTGGTGGCCATCGACAAATTCGAGGTTGAGATGGGCGTTTTGCAAGCGGAACTTGCGCCCGCCATGTCCAGTCAGGACACAAGCGCGCTCATCGGCACCTCGGTCGGGCTAATTGATCCTGCCACCGGTCGTGATCTGGGCGAGGGCCGCGTCGCTGCGGTTCTGCCCGAAATCGACACGCGCACGCGGACAGTGCGCTTGCTTGTCCATGTGCCCAGGCCCTTTGACGGCGCGGATGTATCGGTCCGTCTGGGTGAATTGGTTGAATTGGCCATCGCCTTGCCGGTTGAAAACGGCCCCGCGCTCAGCGTCCGTGCCGAAGCGATCAAGGGCGGCGATACACTCTGGCGCGTTTCAGATGGCACGCTCTCGCGCGTCCCGATTGAGATCTTGTCTCGCGATGGCGCAACCGTCAGCCTTCGGGCCGATGGTCTGACAGCCGGTGACCGCGTCATGCTCAGCGATCTGGCCGCACCTGCCGAAGGGTTGGCTGTGCGCGTGCCAGACGCCACCATGCAAACCGCGCAGGGCGGTTGAAATCATGACGGCTCTGATCCGCTGGTTCCTCCAAAATCCGGTTGCTGCGAACCTCGCTATGGTGGCCCTGGTGTTCGCGGGGATCACCGCTGCGCTGTCGCTGACCGTGCGCACCTTCCCTGAGATTAGCACCGGTGTTGTGAGCATCTCGGTCGATTACCCCGGTGCGACACCATCGGAAATTGCTGGCAGTGTTCTCGTGCCGATTGAGGAACAAATCGCCGGTCTTGCCGGTATTCGCACCACTGATGCTGTGGCCTATCGCGGTGTCGGGCAGGTGACTGTGCAGGTGACCCGAGCCGCAGATGTCAGCACGGTCAAAGACGATATCGAAACGGCGGTCGATCGTATCACCACCTTCCCCGAGGCTGCCGAACGTCCCCGCGTGACAGAGGTGGAGCCGACCGAGGTCGCGGTGGAACTGGCGCTCTTTGGGGCGACGGATCGCGAGGCACTCAAAGCGCTTGCCGAGACCGTGCGCAGCGATCTGACCGACATGTCCGTGATCAGCCAAGTCACCGTTAAAGGCGTGCCCGATGACCAGATCGAAATAGCCGTGCCGCGCCACGTTCTGGAGGCCTACGGGATTGGTTTGACAGAGCTTGGCAATCGCATCAGCGCGTCGAGCATCGACCTTTCGGGTGGGGAGATTGACACCGGCACCTCTGCCATCCAGCTGCGGGTGAACGCCGAGGCAGACACGGCTGAGGCGCTGCGCGACATCGTTGTTTTTACTGGCGAGAACGGCGCGCAGGTGCGGCTGGGTCAGATTGCCTTGATCCGGGACACACTGACCGAGGATGCGCGACAAGCCTCTATTGACGGACAACCCGCGATCTTTCTGAGCGTGGAACGGACAGGAACAGAGCAGGTTCTGGCGATCACGGAGGCGGTTACATACTACCAGGACACCACCTTGGCCAATCGCCTGCCGCCGGGCATCGAAAGTGCGATCTGGCGCAATGACGGCGCACAATTGCAAGGGCGGATTGATCTTCTGGCCAAGAACGGGGCCATCGGGATCGCATTGATACTGCTGGTTCTTGCGCTCTTTCTGGATCTGCGGGTCGCGGCCTGGGTGGCGGCGGGCGTGGCCATCTCCTTTGTCGGCGCTTTCCTGTTGATGCAAGTATTCGGTGTTGCGATCAGCCAATTGTCGCTTTTTGGTTTTATCCTCGCCCTTGGTATTGTGGTCGATGACGCCATTGTTGTGGGCGAAAACACCTATTCCGAGCTTGAAGCCGGCGATCCCGAAAACGCGTCTGAGCGCGGCATTCTGCGGGTCTGGCGGCCGATCCTGTTTTCGGTGGCCACCACGATCCTCGCTTTCATGCCTCTGCTTGTTGTGCCAGGCGCGTCGGGGTCTTTCATCGGTCCGGTGGCCGCGGTGGTCATTTTTGTTCTCCTTGTGTCGCTGTTTGAAAGCTTTTTTATTCTGCCGCATCATCTGCGCCACATCCGCCTGACAGAACCGCGGCGCTGGTCGCCCCGGCGCGTGACGGATTACTTGCGCCTGCGCGTTGACAGGGGCTTTCGTCGCTTCTCGGATGGGCCGCTGTGCCGGGCCGTGCGCTTTTCCATCGCTCATCCTGTTGTCGTGATTGCAGGATGTCTGGCGAGCCTGGTTCTTAGCCTCGGCCTGATCCAGGGCGGTAAGGTGCAGTTTGAGTTCTTCCCGAAAATCGAGGGCAATTTCGTGACCGTAGAGTTGCGCATGCCCGATGGCACCAGCGAAAACGCCACGTTCCAACGCGCCCAGTTCATTGCCGATGCTGCGCGGGATGCGGCCGCGGACCTGGGCGAAAATGTGCTGGACCGCACGAGCATCACGATCGGGTTTAGCACCGGGGGCGGCCCGGGTGAGGCTGCAACATCCGGTGCAAGCACCGCCACCATATCGGCTCAACTGGCTGATGCATCGACGCGGGACATCACCGCCAAGGCCTTCACGGATGCGTGGCGCAAGGCGGTGGGGGATGTGCCGGGCGCCAAGGAACTTTTGTTTTCGGCCAGTATCGTGGGCGTCGGAGCGCCGATCGCATTGGAGGTTTCGGCCGAGACGGATGCCGCCCGCGCAGAGGCCGTCGCGCGTATCCGTGAGGCGCTTTCAGGGCGCGACGGCGTGCAGGATTTGCGCGATGACAGCGCCAGCACCGCTGTGGAACTTGTGATGACACCGCGCCCGGATGCTGCCAGCTTTGGCATCAGTGATACCACCATCGCGCGAGAGGTGCGCGCGGCTTTTTTCGGTGTCACCATCGACCAGATCGCGCGCGACCGTGAAGATGTCGACATACGCTTGCGTCTGGATAAGACCGATCGCCAATCCGTGGGCGAGCTTCAACGCCTGACCGTTCCGGGTCCCGATGGCAACATCCCCCTGACCCGTCTTGTGGTGATTGAGGAACGCCCCGCCGCCACAACGATCACCCGCGCCGAAGGTCGAACCGTCACCACAGTGACGGCTGATGTCGATACCAACCTGACAACCGGCGGGGCGGAAACTGCGTGGGTCATGTCTGAGATCGTGCCGAAATTGCAGGCGGATTTCCCCGGCCTTACCGTAAGTGCGGCCGGTGAACAGGAAGAAGCAAGCCGTTTTTCATCCTCACTTGCGCAGAATTTCGGCCTGGCTTTTTTCGGCATCTACGCGGTGCTCGCCTTGGCGTTCGGCAGCTACCTTAGGCCGCTCATCGTGCTTTTGGTCCTGCCGTTCGGATTTGTTGGCGCGGTGTTTGCGCATGCCGCACTTGGGCTCAACCTTACGCTGCTCAGCCTCTTTGGCATCATCGGTCTGTCTGGTGTCATCGTGAACGGCGCGCTTTTGATTGTGGATTACATTCAAGCTGCCGAAGCCGAAGGGGACAGCCCGGAGGACGCCATCACCAAGGCCACGCTCAGCAGGTTTCGCCCGATCACGCTGACAACGCTCACGACATTTCTGGGTGTCACGCCGCTGATCCTTGAAACCTCCGTTCAGGCGCAGTTTCTGATCCCGACGGCTGTGTCACTGGGCTTTGGTGTCCTCTTCGCGTCGATCCTGCAGATGGTGTTGGTACCGGCTTACGCCTCGCTTCACGCAGGCCTGCGCAACGGGCAGGTGCATGTGCCCGCACATCAAACCTGAAAAATGGAACCGCCTGCCGTTCTGAAGGTTGAGGCGCTGTGCAAAGAGGAGAACGCGCGATGGGTCATGAAAAAATCGCTGTTGTCGCTGGTGGTACGGCCGGGGTTGGCCGGGCCGTTGTGGACGCGCTTATCACGGACGGGTATCGCGTCGGCGTCATTGCGCGTGGTCGCAACCGTCTGGAGGAATTGGACCGCATTCATGGCGACCGGGTTATGACCTTGTCCGTAGATGTGGGCGACGCAAGCGGGATGACGCGCGCGGCATCCGCGTTTGAAGAAGGCCTGGGCCCAATCAACGTGTGGATCAATTGCGCCATGCTCACCGCCTTTTCGCCATTCGGAGAGATGGCGCCCGACGAGTTTGAGAAGATCGTTGAGACCACGTTTATGGGTGTGGTCAACGGCACGCGCGCGGCGCTTTCATCGATGAAAAAGCGGTGTGAGGGCCGGATTGTCACTGTAGGTTCCGGCCTTGGCTACCGGTCGGTGCCGCTACAATCGGCCTATTGTGCCGCCAAACATGCGATCAACGGGTTTCTGTCATCGGTGAGATCGGAACTCATGGATGAGGGGGCCGACATCGCCATCGGTGTGGTGCAACTCCCAGCCATCAACACGCCGCAATTCGACTGGGCGAAAAACCGCCTTGAGACAAAACCGCAGCCCGCGCCGCCGATTTATGAGCCTGAGGTTGCTGCACGCGCGGTGATGAAGGCTGTGCGCGACGGCAACCGGGAAATTCTGATGGGTCAGTCTGTGCTGCAGCTGGTGTTTGGCAATATGGTTTTGCCAGAGGCGATGGATCGCGTGCTGGCAAGCGCCGGCCCCACGCAGCAGAAATCCGATCGCATCGAGCCGGGCAACCGGCCCGACAACTTGCAGAGCCCGGTGGATCACATCGGGTCGACGGCGCGTGGTAGCTTTGATCGCCGCGCGCGCGACAGCGCGATCATGGTCGATGGTGATCAGGCGCGCTTGGGCGTGTTTTTGGGCCTGCCTCTCTTGGCGTTTGGCCTTGGTATTGCGCTCGGATCCGTCATTTCGAAAAACCGCTCTGCACCCCGCCGACCGACCCTGACGAGCCGCAGATAGGCCGTTCCCCTTCCTTTGATCAGAAAGAACCATCCATGTCCAAACACACAGATATCCCCGCGCAATCCCAAGATGCGATGCCTGCCCATGAACATAAAATGGATCCGGCGCCCGACTATACCCCGCGCCATCCCGGCGTCGGAAAGCTCAAAGGCAAGCGCGCGATCATAACAGGCGGCGACAGCGGCATTGGCCGTGCGGTTGCTGTTCTTTTCGCGCGTGAAGGCGCGGATGTTGGCATCATTTATCTCGACGAAGACAAAGATGCCGAAGACACGATTGCAGCCATCAAGCACGAAGGCGCAGAAGGCCACGCCGTGCGCGCCGATATCGGGGATCGCGACACCGCCTTTGACGCGGTCAATGAGCTGGCGACCAAACTTGGCGGGATCGACATTCTGGTCAACAACGCTGCGCAACAGTGGCTGGAAATGGACCTCCATGAGATCACCGAAGAGCACCTGCGGCGCAGCTTTGACAGCAATGTCATGGGCTATTTCTTTTGCACGCAAGCCGCCATTGATCACATCCCGGAGGGCGGCTGCATCATCAACACTGCCTCGATCAACGCGTTCAAGGGCAATGAGGCGTTGATCAGCTATTCGTCCACCCGCGGCGCAATCACGGCCTTCTCCCGCTCAATCGCTGCGCAGTTGGTGAAAAACGGGATCCGCGTCAACACTGTGGCACCCGGGCCGATCTGGACGCCTTTCATTCCCGGCACATTGCCCGCAGATATGGTGGAAGGCTTCGGGAGCCAGGTGCCGATGGGCCGTGCGGGGCAGCCTTGGGAGGTGGCAACCTCGTATCTTTTCCTTGCTTCAAGTGACGGGGCTTACTTTACCGGACAGACGCTGCACCCCAATGGTGGCGTGATTGTGGGCAGCTGAGGTGATGAGAACGAGCCAATGGCCCGACAACCCTGTGATTTATCAGATTTACCCCCGATCGTTCAAAGACACATCCGGCACGGGTGAGGGGGATCTTCGCGGCGTTCTTGAAAGCCTTGATCATGTCGCATCGCTGGGCGTGGATGCGATCTGGCTGTCACCGTTCTACTGTTCGCCCATGTGCGACGGTGGGTATGACGTGGCCGATCATTTTGACGTCGACCCGCGTTTCGGCACGCTTGAGGATTTTGACGCCGTTCTTCACCGCGCACATGATTTGGGGCTTTGCGTGATGGTGGATCTGGTGCTGAACCACACTTCCGACACTCATGATTGGTTTGGCAAATCGCTCGCGCGGGAAGAGGGGTATGAAAATGTCTATGTTTGGGCTGATGCCAAACCTGATGGAAGCCCGCCGACAAACTGGCTGTCATTTTTTGGTGAACCCGCCTGGCGGTGGTTTCCGCAACGCCAGCAATATTGCTTGACCAAATTTCTGCCCTGTCAGCCTTGCCTCAATCACTATGATGACGATGTTGCCGCGCGTCTGGAAGACATCACAAAGTTCTGGCGCAAGCGGGGGGTGGACGGCTTTCGTTATGATGCTGTCACAAGCTTTTTTCACGACGCCAAATTGCGCGACAATCCAGTGGCCAGCCAAGAAGAACGCGAGCTGATCCCCGGTCCGGCCACGAACCCCTTCACCTATCAAAGACATGTCTATGACGCCCGGCCCGAAGACTGCGCCGCCTTTGCCACCAACCTGCGCAAGATGGCCGGGTCTGATGCGTTTCTGCTGGCGGAGGTGAATGAGGGCCCGCGGTCTGTTGAGGTGCTGCGCGACTTTACCAGTGAGGGCAGGTTTGATGCGGGCTATTCTGTTGATCTGCCGGAGCGGGGGCCGCGTCAGGATGTCATCGCGGATATCCTAGATCGTCTTGATGACGGCGGCGGATTTGCCTGGTGGCTATCGTGCCACGATCAAGAGCGCCACGTGTCTTCCCATGGCGACGGCAGCGCGCGACACGCGAAACTCTTTGCAGCACTTCTATGTGCGCTGCCGGGGCCTTTGTTGCTGTTTCAGGGGGAAGAGCTGGGCCAACCGCAGGCCAAGCTGACCCGCGAAGATCTACACGATCCGTTTGATAAGATGTACTGGCCCGATCCAATGGGCCGCGACGGATCGCGCGCACCGATGGCGTGGGATAGCACCCTGCCTCACGCCGGGTTCAGCACGGTGAAACCCTGGCTGCCCATGGCCCACCCCGAGGACGGGGGCGCGCAGCAGCAGGCGGGCAGTCCTGACAGCGTCCTGTCCTTTTATCGGCAGGCGCTTGCCATTCGGCGAAAGCTGGGCGTGGCAGATGGAAAAATCACGCTTTCAACGTCCCCCGATGACACCATTCTGGCGCGCATAGAGCTGGCAACCGGTTGCATGAGTGCGGCCATCAACATGGGCTCAGATGAGTGGCAGCATGACATGGGTGGTGCAAAGCTTCTGCTCAGCAGCGCGGCGTTGCCCTCGGATGATCATCTCCCGCCCTGGAGCGCGGCTTGGTTTATGGAACCGCCGGGCGATCCAAGCGATTGATCCCAGACAAGGATCGCCCCGATGCAACCCATTCTTGACGAAATCCTGACCTTGACCAGCCTGCCCTGGCAGGTGGTGCTGATGCGGCTTGTCGGAGCGCTTGTTCTGTGCGGCGCAATCGGGCTGGAACGTGAAAGCCGCAACCGGCCTGCGGGTCTGCGCACCCACATGCTGGTCGGTCTGGCGGCTGCACTTTATTGCCTGATCATGCTGGAGGTGCTGGACGGCGCGGACGAATACACCGATCGCGTCGCGATGGATCCCATTCGCCTGATCGAAGCCGTGACAGGTGGTGTCGCGTTTCTTGCAGCGGGCATGATCATCTTCAACGGTGGAAAGGTGAAAGGCCTGACGACTGGCGCCAGCCTGTGGCTCGCCGCGGCCATCGGGCTGAGCGCTGGCTTTGGATTTTGGTTCATGGCCGTGACGACCACTTTGCTTGCACTGGTGATCATCCGGCTTGTGAAGCTCGGCGAAGACCAAGCGCATGGCTGCGCCGCGGAAGAGCGCAAAGAGCCCTAAAGATTTTCGCGATTATCAGTGGGTCAGCTTTGCGGCGAAAAACTTTGTGAAAAAAAGTGGAACAGTTTGGGTGGGCCTCGTGTTGGGCAGGACATCGAGAACCAGGAATAGATATGCCCAGACACTTCTCACGCCGCGCCGTTCTGCAAACTGCAGGGGCCAGCGGACTGGCCGCGGCAATCGGTCTTTCCTCTGCCCCGCGCCATGGCTTTGCTTCCGCCAACACGCAACCTTGGGCGATCCTGTCCAACGCGCAGGCCCGGTGGCTCGCCGCAGCCGCAGATGTGTTCATCCCAGAAGATGATTTTCCTTCGGCCAGTCAGGCCGGCGTCGTTGACTACATCGATCTGCAGATGGCAGGCGAATATGGGCAGGGCGCAGGGCTTTATCTGCAAGGCCCGTTCTTTGAGGGCACACCGCAGCAGGGTTGGCAGTTTGACATGACGCCGGCCGATCTTCTTTTGCGGGGTATAGACAGGCTCAACGCCGAAGATACGCCGCTATTCGATCTTGGCGCGACGGACCGCGCGGATTTTGTTCAACGTCTGTCCGAGCGGACGCAACCGATCGGGGGTGACACATCTGCGACCGATTTTTTCTCTCTTTTACATAGCCTTGTGAACGAGGGGTATTTTGCTGATCCGATGTATTTGGGCAATTATGACTATGCCGGGTGGCGGATGGTGGGGTTTCCTGGCGCGCATGCCTACTATCTGGACCGCGTCGACGACGAATCCATCACGCCCGCGCCGCCCCCCATGGGCGTTGCGCACCACCCGAAGGGCCGACCGACCCCACCCCGTGTGATCCCAAACGGAGGGCAGGCCGATGGCTGAACGTCGCTTACCAAAGGTGGATACTGTCATCGTGGGCGGTGGCTGGACCGGTTTGACCGCAGCGTATGAGCTTGCCCAGGCGGGTCAGCGCTGTGTCGTGCTGGAACGGGGGCATCATAGACATGACGCCACCCATTTCGCCGGACCCGAAGAACATGACGAACTGAAATACGCGCTGCGCTATGCGCATATGCAAGACGTCAAGAAGGAAACGCTGACCTTTCGCAATCATCGCGATCAGCGGGCACTGCCAATGCGGCGGCTTGGATCCTTTCTGCCCGGGACCGGGCTTGGGGGTGCAGGCATCCATTGGAACGGCCAAATCTGGCGCCCGCTGCCTTCGGATCTTGAGATGCGCAGCCACTATGACACCCGATATGGCCCGGATTTCATCCCCGAGGAGCTGTCGATCCAGGATTGGGGGGTCACCTATGACGAACTGGAACCGCATCTCGATTTCTTCGAAAAAATCTGCGGTGCTGCGGGCTATGCCGGCAACCTGAATGGGGAGGCCCGCGCCGGCGGGAACGTCTTTGAGGGCCCGCGGACTGCGGAGTATCCCACCCCGGCTATGAAACAGCCCATTTCCAACGAACTCTTTGGTCAGGCGGCGGATCGGCTGGGCCTCAACCCGTTTCCTATGCCCTCTGCCAATGTCACGGCGGCCTATGAAAACCCCTATGGCGCGCAATTGCATCCGTGCCCCTATTGCGGGTTTTGTGAACGCTTTGGGTGTGGATATTTTGCAAAGGCCGATCCGATCATTTGCGTCTACGACCGCATCAAGGATCATGAGAATTTCGAGATCCGGTTTGATGCGCAGGTTCTGCGTGTCACCAAGAGCCGGGATGGCCAAACCGCCACAGGCGTTGTTTACCTCGATGACGGGGTAGAGGTGTTTCAACCTGCCGACACGGTATGTCTGAATGCATTCGCGCTTTGGAATGTCCATCTCATGCTCGTCTCGGAATTAGGGCAACCTTACGATCCTGAGACGCGCACGGGCACTGTTGGACGCAATTATTCCTACCAGACCATCGCGGCAGTCGATGCGTTTTTTGATGACAGCATTCAAACCGACCCATTTATGGGGGCGGGCGCGCTGGGCGTTGTGGTCGATGATTTCAACGGGGACAATTTCGATCATTCCGGGCTGGATTTCGTGGGCGGCGGTTACATCGCCTGCAAACAGTATAATGGTCGCCCAATAGGGTATCAGCCAGTGCCCGAAGGCACGCCGAAATGGGGTGCGGAGTGGAAAACGGCGGTGCGCGAGAATTACTCGCGGCATGCGGATTTGGTGATCCACGGCTCGTCCATGTCAACGCCTGGCAATTACCTGGACCTCGATCCGACCTGGACCGATATATACGGTCGCCCGCTGCTGCGGATGACGTTCAACTTCCCCGAAAACGACAGGCGCATGTCAGATTACGTGATGAACCGCGCGGTAGAGATCGCGCAGGAAATGGACAATGTCACATCGGTGTCGAGCGCCAACCTTGCCGCGGCTGGCAAGGATTACTCCATCGTGCCCTATCAGACCACGCACAATGTGGGCGGCGCCGTGATCGGGACCGACCCGTCGACCAGCGTTGTCAATCGATACGGGCAAATGTGGGACCACCATAATGTCTTCGTGTTTGGTGCGTGTCTCTTTCCGCAAAACCTTGGCTACAATCCCACCGGTCCGCTCATGGGGCTCGCGTATTGGACGCTTGAGCACATGACGCGCGACTACCTCCCCAATCCGCGCCCGTTGATGGACGTTTGAGAAAGGACGCAACACAATGTTACGCAAATACCTTTGGACCCTGCCTTTTGTCCTCGGCGCGATCTTTCTGGGCGGTGTGACACTCAATGCGCAAGACTATGGGGCTGATCCCAGCATTCAGGACATGCAAGCGCGGCTGGATGATGACCGCACGCTGTTTAATGTCGAGATAGAGCGCGATGTCACCGATGATCTCCTTGAGCTTGGCCGTCTGGTCGCGATGGGCGGGACAGAGGCCGGCGGATCCGGCATGGCCTGCATTGCCTGCCACGGTGTGCAGGGCGAAGGGGATGGATCAGGCGCGTTTCCCCGACTGGCCGGGCAATCGGGCTGGTATCTTTACAAACAGCTGATCGACTATGCCTCTGGCGCGCGTCCCAACGATGTGATGAGCGGCATCGCCCAACGCATGACCGACCATGAAATGGAAGCGGTCAGCGCGTATTATGCCGCACTTGACGCACCATTTGCGCCTGTGATCGGTGATATTGATGCCGCAACCTTGCAATGGGGTGGGCAATTGGGCGCAGTGGGATCGGCCGAACGGGGCATTCCGGCCTGTGTCAATTGCCACGGACCTTCCGGCACAGGCCTGCCGCCATCGGTGCCGTATCTTGCCGGTCAATACGCCAATTACATGGAATACCAGCTGCAGCTTTGGGCCGATGACGTGCGCGACAATGATGCGATGAATGTGATGTCGTCCATCGCCAAAAAAATGACGGAAGAAGACATGCGCGCGGTGTCTGAATACTATGCCCGCGTGCGCCCACCTGAGCAAGGCGATGCGTCCACCGAAGGCGAGGTTGCTGTCGACGGCATGGCCGAGTGAGGCGATGCCGATGAGACGGATACGCATATTTGCTGTCGCGGTGATCCTGACGTGCCTTTCAGCGGCCGCCATGGCCTGGGCGGCGCTGCGGCCCGGTCCGGGCCCGTTGCAAGACGTTGCGATGACCGTGGACAACACGCTGGACGCAGTCGCGTCCTGGTATCGCCGTGGTCCTGGCAACAGACGCCCCGATTGGCAGGCGGCCTCTCACCAGATCCATGACGGAGATCCCGACCGCGGGGCGCAGGTGATGATCGACTACGGCTGCGGTGCCTGCCATGCGATCCCGGGTGTTACTGGCGCGCGCGGGTCTGTTGGCCCGCACCTCGATGGATTTGCCGAGCGCGCCTATGTCGCCGGCGTTTTGCCGAATGAACCGGGCGGGCTCGTGCGCTGGTTGGTGGATCCGGTCGCGCATTCCCCGATGACGGCGATGCCCGATCTCGGCGTGACCGAAGCGGATGCGCGTGACATGGCCGCTTATCTTTACACGCTCCGGGGTGGATGATGGACGAAGAGCTTGAAATCCAGGACGGCCGCACTGCGCGCGAGACGCTGCAGCAGGCGGACAGCACCACGGTGTCCCCCAGCCCGCGAGAGGCGGAGCAGGCGCTGGAAACACTGGGTGAGCGCTCCGCGCTCGATATATTTGGGTCGCAATCCACGCTCAACATCGCGGGGTACGGCGCTGATCGCGTGTATGATCTGACCCTGTGGATGAGTGTCGGTTTCGGCGTTGTGTTTGCCTTCGTGATGGTGCTGGTTTGGATCGCCTGGGCGCGCAACCGGCCCGTTGGAAAATGGTGGGTCTGGTCGGGCGGCATTGTCCTGCCGATGGGTGCGATTGTCACTCTTATGGTGGCCTCTACTTCTGTTTTGGTCGCGACCACGCGTCATGATCCCGATGCGTTGGTAATCGATGTCACGGGCCATCAGTTTTGGTGGGACATTGTCTATGATCCTGAGGGTATCGCCCTGCGCGACGCCAATGAATTGATCTTGCCTGTGGCGCGTCCCGTGACCTTGCGATTGCGATCCGAAGACGTGATACACTCGTTCTGGGTGCCATCGATCTCGGGCAAGATGGACATGATACCGGGGCGCGTGAACGAGCTTACGATCACCGCGACCGAGACGGGCCAATTCCGTGGTCAATGCGCAGAGTTTTGCGGGCTGTCTCATCCGCTTATGGCCTTCGAAGTCACAGTGCTGCCTGAGCAGGCGTTTGAGGAGTGGTTGACCTACACGCAAGGTGAAGCACGAGATGCAGCGCGCCCTGATCTGCTGGCGGGACGCGACGTGTTTCTCAAAAGCGGGTGCGCGGCCTGCCATGAGATCCGCGGCATCGCGGAGGGCGCGCGGCTTGGTCCTGATCTCACACGGCTGGGCGCTCGGGCCTCCCTCGGTGCCGGGATGTGGCGGCTAAACCAGGGCAATGTCGCAGGCTGGATCGCAGATGTGCAGGACATGAAACCCGGCGCGCAGATGCCATCCTACAACCATCTGAGCGGGCCCGACCTACGCAACCTGTCCGCCTATCTGGTGAGCTTAAAATGACGGACATTACCTCTGACACCGACGTGGGCTCGGCCCCCAAGGCGCAGGGCACCGCATATGACCTTTCGCCCAAGGGTGAGCCTTCGAAGGATTTTGAAGCGATATGGGCAACGCCGCCGGGGTGGCGGGTGATCACCTCTGTGTCACACCGGGTGGTTGGCAAGCGGTTCCTGATCACGGGGTTCATCTTTTTCCTGATCGCGGGTCTTTTCGCCCTTTTGGTCCGGCTGCAACTGCTGGTGCCGGAAAACACGTTTCTGGACAGTGAGACGTACAACCAGCTCTTCACGATGCACGGAACCATCATGATGTTCCTGTTCGCGATCCCGATGCTGGAGGGGTTCGCCGTTTACCTGATCCCTTTGATGATTGGCGCGCGTGATCTGGTGTTTCCCCGTCTGGGGGCCTTTGGGTATTGGTGTTATCTGTTCGGCGGGATCATTGTGTTGTCCTCTTTCCTGTTTGACGCAGCGCCGATGGGCGGGTGGTTCATGTATGTCCCACTGTCGACCAGCGTTTACACCGAAGGGATGTCCGCTGATTTCTGGCTGATCGGCATCACGTTGGCGGAGATTGCATCGGTCACCGCCGCGGTTGAGATCATCGCCGCTATTCTGTGTTCACGGGCGCCGGGCATGACACTCACGAAAATGCCGATCCTGATGTGGTACCTGCTGGCCACGGCCTTCATGATCGCAGTGGCCTTTCCGCCGCTCATCATCGGATCAATCTTGCTGGAAGCCGAGCGTCTTTTGGGCCTTCCGTTCTTTGACATCGCGCGCGGGGGCGACCCGCTCTTATGGCAGCACCTATTTTGGCTCTTTGGCCACCCGGAGGTGTACATCATCTTCCTGCCCGCCGCAGGCATGGTGGCCACGATGCTGCCTGTCTTTGTGGGCAAACCGCTCTTTGGCTACGGGTTTGTGGTGGCGGCCATTGTGACCATGGCGTTTCTCAGTTTCGGGCTCTGGGCGCATCATATGTTCGCCACGGGCTTGCCGGAAATGTCGCTCACGCTCTTTTCTGCGGCCTCTACGATGGTTGCGGTGCCAACAGGCGTGCAAATCTTCTGCTTCATCGCAACGCTCAGCCTGGGCCGACCGAGGCTGACAGTGCCCATGATGTTTATTCTCGGGTTTCTTTGCATTTTCGTCCTTGGTGGGCTCACTGGGGTGATGCTGGCCTCGGTGCCGTTCAACCTTCAGGCCCATGACAGCTACTTTGTGGTGGCGCATCTGCATTACGTTTTGATCGGCGGGTTCGTCTTTCCGATGTTTGCGGCGCTGTATTACTGGATCCCGCATTTCACCGGCCGGATGATGTCGAAAACCCTGGGAAAATGGGCCTTTTGGCTGATGTTTGCGGGGTTCAATCTGGCGTTCTTTATGATGCACCTGACGGGCATGCGTGGGATGCCGCGCCGGATCGCGAGCTATCCGGCGGATATCGGCTGGGACCGGCTGAACATGCTCTCTACCTTGGGGGCGTTCATTCTGGCCGCCGGGATTGGCGTTTTCATCTGGGATGTCGTCCGGCATCGCCGCAAAGGCCGGCCCGCAGGCCGCAATCCATGGGGGGCAGCCACGCTGGAATGGCTCTATGCCCCGTCCGCGCCGGGCTATAATTTCCGCGCGATCCCCCGTGTCACGTCGCGTGAGCCGCTTTGGGATCAGCCTGACCTGATGGACCGCCCGGCGGCAGAGATTGACGGCGCGTTGCGCCGTTGCCCCGACCACCGCCGCGAAACCATCGGGTGCGACCCGGTCAGCGGCGAACCCATCCAGATCTTGCGTTTGCCGCATCCGACCTGGTTCCCGCTCCTATCCGCCAGCGGTATGGCCCTCCTTTTTGCCGCAACACTGGCCGGGGTCTACTGGCTATGCGCTGTTGGTGCGCTGATTGCGTTGATTGGCGTGACCGGGTGGGTGTGGGAGCCCTCAGACAGTGGGGTGACGCGGGACATCGGGCTTGATGGGCTGCGTCTGCCGGTCAACGCGGTGGACAAGCGCAGCCACCTGTATGTGGGGCTTATCGGCACGAACCTGATCCTATGGGCATTGTTTTTCTCTTTGCTCTTTGCAGGGCTTTATCTTTGGAACACCCAACCTGTTTTTACCGAAGGCACCGCACGCCCTGTTGAGGTTTTTGCGTTGCTTGCGCTGGTGTCTGGTGCTGTGGCTTTCGTGATCAGTTGGATGACGGCGCGCATGGCGGTGCGCGCCAACTTGCGCATCAGCGCTGGTTTGAACGTGTTTTTGGCCGTGGCGCTGACTGCGACCGGGCTGAGCTTGGGCTGCGCGCTCTTGCCCATCGATCCCTGGAGCACGGCGTTTGCGGCTGTGGGATGGGCCATGGGCGCCTTTGTCGGTGCACTCATTGGCGTGGGTGTATACTGGTCGCTCCTGAACGCGTTGCGCAAAGCCGTGGGTGCGGTGCATCCAAGCCAGGGATTGCCTGACATGCTCCTGGGCAGCTTCGGCAAGGCGGCGGCAACGATGGCACTGGGAACAGCAGCCGTGTTCTTTCTGGCGGGGATCGCGACATGACGCGCGCCAGCCTTGCCATCGTCGGGCCGGTTCTGATCTGGGCCGTGCATTTCTCAGCTGTTTACGCGTTGATATCTGCCGCATGCGCGCCGCGCGACCTGATGGGCGCTGGGACACTTACCGCCACAGGGGCCGTGCTGACAGGGCTCGCTGCGATCGGTTGTGTGTTCTTTCTGATTGCCGCCCGCCGCGACCGTGATGGCCACCAAGACCGCCGCTGGGACGCGCCGACCTTGTCCCAGGCGGCATGGTGGTCAGCGGTCATCTCGCTTCTGGGCGTGTTCGCAAACGCCTGGCCCATCGCCGTTCTGCCCGGTTGCACAGGCTGACCCCATGGAGGATCTCATGGACACATACATCCCCTTTTGCGGCGCTCCGCCCCTGCCGGCGGAGCTTTGGACCCGCTGGACACTTGATCCTGTGCTCCTGATCGGCCTTGGCCTTCTTGGCGCGCTGGGCTGGGCCGTGGCGGAAAAACGTCCGCGCTTTGCCATTGCCTGGGCCTTGGTGACGTTGCTGTTCGTGTCTCCCCTATGTGCCGCGTCGATCGCGCTTTTCTCGGCGCGGGTGGGTCAGCATATTCTTCTGACGCTGGTGGCAGCCCCTCTGCTTGCGGCATCTTTGCCAAGCCTGCGCTGGCCCTCCTTGCCGTTCGCCGCCGCTTTCGCGGGTCTTTTCTGGCTCTGGCACGCGCCGGGCCCGTATCAGGCAACGCTGAGTTCGGATTTGACATATTGGTCCATGCACATAAGCCTGTTAACCGCCGCCGTGCTGCTGTTTTCGACCATGCGTGCCCGTCCTGAACGCGCGCTTGTCGCGGCGGCGCTGACGGGCGCACAGATGACGCTCTATGCCTCAATGATCACGCTTGCACCCGGGCCGTGGCACAGCTGGCACATCTCCACGACGCTGCATTACGGCCTGAGCGCGCATGCCGATCAGCAACTTGCCGGGGCGCTGATGTGGGTGGCAGGCGGGGCGCTTTTCCTGACCTCAATCGCCACGCTCACCCTCCGGTTCATGCGCGAAACCACACCTGAACATCCCAAACCGTGAAGGAGAGGCCCAATGCACGATGACAGCCCAGCTCAAATGTCCCGACGAGATCTTTTGCACTTGATCGGAATGGCGGGTGGTGCCAGCGCGATGTTGGGGGCGATGACATCTTTGGGTCATGCGCTGCCATCTCCTTACGCAGGACCGCCCGACCTGCAAGGGGCACCGGACGGGGCGCGTGTGCTGATCCTGGGCGCGGGGCTTGCTGGCATGACTGCAGCTTATGAGCTGCGCCGCGCGGGCTATGAGGTGCAAATTTTGGAGTACCAGACCCGCGCGGGCGGCCGGTGCTGGACCTTGGGCGCAGGCGATGAAGTCCGTGAACTTGGCGGCTACACACAAACGGCGAACTTTGCCCAAGGCCAATACATCAATATCGGACCGTGGCGCATCCCGCATCACCACCGCGCGGTGCTGGATTACTGTCGCCGCCTCAATGTTCCGCTGGAGGTTTTTGTTCAGGAAAACCAGAACGCCTATATTCACTCCACACGGGCCTTTGATGGGCAACCCATGCGCTATCACAAGGTTTGGTCTGACTATGTGGGCGGCATCACCGAGATGCTGGCCAAGGGCGTCAATCAAGGCGCGCTGTCGGATGAGCTTACAAAGGAGGATGCCGAGCGTGTTCTCGAAAGCCTCAAGAGCTTCGGTGTTCTGGATGACCGGTACCGTTATGTGGAACGGCTCGACGTGTCATCCTACCGTGGCTATCCGGAGGGTGGGGCGCCGGGTGGTGGGCTTGCCGATGCTGCGCCGATGGCCGAGAAACCCATTGATCTCAGGGACATTCTTGACGCCCGTTTCTGGCAATACCTGCGAAACCATACAACCTATCGCCATCACGCACCAATGTTCCAACCCATCGGCGGAATGGAGGAGATTGCCCACGGGTTTGAACGGCAGGTCGGTGATGCCATCACCTATAATGCCCGTGTAACCCGCATCATGCAGGACACGCGCGGCGTGACAGTTGAATATGATGCAGCCTCTGATGACCCTGGTCGTGACGTAAAACGCGTGACCGCCGATTGGTGCGTCTGCACGATCCCCTTCACGATCCTGAGCCAGATCGAGATTGATGTTGCCGCCGATATGCGCGCGGCCATGCGGGAATTGCACTATCATGAAGCAGTGAAGGCCGGGTTGCAGATGCGCCGCAGATTCTGGGAAGCCGATCATGCGATTTACGGTGGGATCACCTTTACCGACCTGCCCATCGCCGAGATCGGATACCCGTCCAACGAGTTGTTTTCCGACGGTCCGGGCGTGTTGCTGGGCGGGTATGTGTACGGGCCGCAGGCCTATGCTTACAATTCCATGTCGCCTGATGAACGGCTCGAAAGCGTGCTGTCGCAGGTGGCTCAAATTCACCCTGAGGCACGCCAGGAATTTGAGGCCGGTGTCGTGCTAAGCTGGCACCGCGTACCTTGGATGTTGGGCTGCTATTCCAACTGGGATGAGCGCAAGGAAAGCTATCGCGCCGCAGCGCGCGTTGACCGGCGTATCGTCTGTGCGGGGGAACACCTGAGTTATCTGCCGGGCTGGCAAGAAGGGTCTATTCTGTCGGCTCTCGACGCGATTGGCAGATTGCACGAGGTGGCTGCCAGCGGACTTTACTCCACCTCAGGAGGGACTGTCCAATGATCCGGACATGTTTGTTTTCCGCAATCTTAGTCGTTGCCGCATCTCTGGGATCTATCGCTCAGGACAGCGAAGAGGGCCGCCAGAGCGAATTTTCGACCGCGTCCGCCGGTTTGAACAGCACGACGGAACGGTTTTTGGCCGAAGATGGGGAAACGCTTTACCTGACCGCTTGCGCCGGTTGTCACCAACCGCAGGGGCAGGGCGCCATCGGTGCTGCTGCCTATCCTGCGCTCAGAGACAATCCACGGCTGCAAGGCTATCGCTATCCCGTTTGGATCGTGCTCAATGGCCATGCTGGCATGCCGGCCTTTGGTGACTGGCTGAACGATGATCAGGTGACGGCGGTGGTGCGATATGTCCAGGAAAATCTTGGAAACGGGTACCAAAGTGATCTGACTGCCGACGCCGTGGCGGCGTTGCGCGACAGTCTAGATCCTTGATTTGTTGGTGTGCTGCTACGCCATTTCCGGCTCCGCCCGTCCGATCCGCACGGCAAGCGCAATCATCAGCGCGCCCCAAACGGCCAAGTCCACGCCTAGCAAGACGCCAAGCACCCAAGTCGCGCTAAACGGCAGCCCAAACCACAGCATCACCGCTAGAAGCACCGAAATGATGCCCAAGGCCACCATCCAGGCCCCACCATGGCCGAAGCTTTTGAAGCCGTACCAAATACGTAAGAACCCGCTGGCAGCGAACCAGGCGATCACCAGCGTGGTCAGCGCAAAGATGCCTGCGACCGGTTGCAGGATAATCATCAGACCGACAACAATCGACAAAAGCGCCAAGGCGAAGGCGGCGGCAATGTGCCAACCCTCATGACGCCGAAACGCCGTAAAAAGACCAATCAATCCGCTGGCCACAAGCGCTGCGCCAGCCACAAGGGCGGCGGTGAGTGTACTTAGAAGGGGCATGGCGATGGCGATAACCCCGCCGAGGATTGAAACGATGCCCAAGGCATACAAGACCCATTGATTGGTGCTGGCGCGGCGGCCTGCATCATAGGCCGCGGACGGCGTTTGCTGATCGTCATTGCCATCTTGAGTGTCGTAAGTTTGGTCGTGCTGCGACATTGGAAAACCCTCTCTTGCAAGCAAATTCACCTTTTCAATGCGCGGGGCACCCGAATTGTTCCGTGCCACGCCGAGCGGCGCCGTGCCGTCAGACGCTTGGGTTCGCCCCGCAAGCCGATGCGACGCGCGGGAACGAGACGGATCAGTCGAGCGTTGAAAGGTGCGGACGGTGAACGTCATGCGACACCAGAAGGAACTTCACCCTATGCCCGGGCCATCAAGCGACAACATCACAAACACCCCTGTGGCGCAGGCGCTGCTGAAGATCAGCGCGCCCATGTCGCTGGGCATTCTGGGCGTCCTTCTGATCGGGCTGGCCGATGCCTATTTCCTGGCCCGGGTAGGTGAGACGGAGCTGGCCGCAATTGGTTTTGTCTACCCGGTGATTGTGGCGATCAGCGCGTTCTCCATTGGCATGAGCGCCGGTGCCAACGCCGTTTTTTCGCAGGCCATTGGACGGGAGGCCTCACCAGAAGATGTGGCCAAGATGACATTCCATGCCACGGGCTTTGGCGCGGCCTTGGGGGTGACAATCGCCATCCTGTTCGTGCTTGTCGCGCCTTGGCTTTTTTCAGTGCTGGGCGCGAGGGGGGCCGTCCTTGATGCGGTGCTTGTCTATGTCATCTGGTGGGCGGCAAGCCTTCCCTTTCTTGTCGTCACCATGATTTTGGAAGCGGCTTTCAAAGCAGCCGGTGACGGGGCGACCCCCTCGGCATCGATGGCGTTCACGGCCGTTCTGAATGTCGCGCTGACACCGATTTTCGTGTTTGGCTGGGGCCCGGTGGCGGGCTTTGGGATGGCTGGCGCAGGCGTTGCGACCTTGATCGCGCGCGCGGCGGTCGGCCTTTGGATCCTTTGGCTGGTGACCCGGCAGGGGCGCATCAAGATTTTCGGCTCCAAGGGGCCAAAACTGCGCGAGTCCATCGGCGAGATTACGTCTGTTGGCCTGTCCGCTGCTGCATCGAACGCGATCAACCCGGCGGGCATGGCAGTTGTCACTGCGGCTGTGGCCACTGTGGGTGATCAGGCCGTTGCAGGATTTGGCGCGGCGGTGCGGGTCCAGTCGGTGACGATTGTGCCCTTTTTGGCTCTGGCAGCGGGGCTGGCACCGGTCGTTGGTCAGGCGTGGGGCGCGGAATTGCCCGATCGCGCGCGTAAGGCTCTTGGGCTCGGCACAAGGTTTGCTGTGATCTATGGCCTTGTCGCAGGCCTTGCACTTTGGGCGTTTGCGGGACCGCTCGCTCAGGTCATGACGGCCAGTGGGGCGGCGGCGGATTACACAGCGCAATATCTGCGCGTTGTCGGTTGGAGCCTTGCCGGATACGGTCTCGTTCTGGCCGCCAATTCCGCGCTGACGGCCCGGTCGCGCGCGTCTTGGGCGCTTGGGCTAAGCCTGACACAAATTGGCCTGTTCTATGTGCCGCTGGCCTGGGCCGGGGTCAGCTTGTTTGGTTACACAGGGGTTTTGGCGGCCGCCGTGATCGCAAATGCGATGGGCGCATGGCTGGCCCTGTCGGCGGCGCAAATGAACGGTTTGCTCGTGGTTCGGCGCCGATTTCTGCGCGTACCCGCCGCTGTGATGCGACGGCTGGCAACGCCATTCCTTGGGTGAGGTGCGGAAGGCTTGGACGTCACCACCCTGCGTGTTGGTGGCAACCCGCTCTGACCGCAAAAAAGCACCGCCGTTACGGAACAAAGTTCGGTCCCAGAGGGTTGGCCGATAACCCAAGCTACGGAGGATCACATGTCCGATCAGATCAAAACCATCAATCCGACAACCGGGACCGTTTTGAATTCATATCCAATGATGAGTGACAAAGACCGCGATGCAGCCATTGAGGCCTGTCACGCGGCCTACTTGGATTGGCGGTTGAAGCCGCTCAAGACCCGCGCAGACATCATCAAAGCGATCGGGCAGGGCTTGCGTGACACTGCAGAAGAGCTTGCCAATTTGATGACAGATGAGATGGGCAAACTGCTGAGCCACAGCGAACAGGAGGTGGAGCTTTGTGCCAGCATTTGTGATTGGACCGCAGAGCATGGCGTTGGCGCCCTGCAACCCGATGACAGGGATCTGCCCGAGGGTGGGCAAGGCCATGTGGTCTATTCCCCGATCGGGGTGATCTACGGCATTCAGCCTTGGAACTTTCCGGCCTATCAGGTTGTGCGCTATTCCATCGCGAACCTGATGGCAGGCAACGGCGTGCTTTTGAAGCATGCAAGCAATGTGACCGGCAGCGGTTTGCTGCTTGAGCGGATTTACAAAGAGGCGGGGCTGCCGGAAAACTTGTTTACCGTTCTGACGATCAGCCATGAGCAATCGAACGCTGTGATTGATCATGAAGCGGTGCGCGGTGTCACCTTGACCGGAAGTGCTGCTGCCGGGGAGATCATCGCCGAACGTGCGGGCCGTGCGTTGAAAAAGACCGTGCTCGAGCTTGGATCCAACGATGCCTACATCGTGTTGGAGGATGCCGATCTTGATCTTGCCGTGAAGACCTGTGTCGAAGGGCGCATCTACAACAATGGTGAGACATGCGTGGCGGCCAAGCGGTTTATCATTGTTGATGCGGTCTATGATGCCTTCGTGACGGCTTTTGTCGACGCGATGCAGAATATTGAGCACGGCGATCCGCGACAGAACAATGTGGGGCTTGGCCCGATGGCGCGGAAAGATCTGCGCGATGATTTGCACAAACAGGTCCAGGATAGCGTGGCCAAAGGCGCGCGCATCCTGTGCGGCGGTAGCATTCCCGAAGACACCGATGGCTTTTTCTACCCAGCGACCGTGCTTGATCAGGTGGAGCCGGGTCAGCCTGCTTATGATGACGAACTGTTCGGCCCTGTGGCTGCGGTGATCCGGGCCAAGGATGCCGAAGACGCGATGCGGATCGCCAATGACAGCAAGTTCGGTCTGGGCGGTGGCATTCTGACGGCGGATGTGGAGCGCGCCAAGACACTCGCTGCTGATCACTTTGACACCGGTATGATCTTTATCAACGGCTTTGGTTTGGCCACGCCGAACATGCCTTTTGGCGGTGTCAAACGCTCGGGCTATGGGCGGGAACATGGCGGTTTTGGGATCAAAGAGTTTGTCAATGTGAAAGCCATCCACGTTGCGGCATAGCAACACGCCCCAGCCTTGCGATGGAACCCAGCCGGAGACCAGTGGTTGATCCACAGTAGCAATGAGAGGACACCCGAAATGGCACAGAAAACCGGGCATCGCCCGAAACCGCATGAGAACTCTGCAAGACCTGCAAATGACGTTAAGACGTCAAATCCGGACCGTGTCACCATTCACCCCGCTGCGGCCCCGCTGGGCACTGATGACGAAGCGGGTCGCGCGGCCCCTCCGCCCCTGCCGGGTGCGGATCCGGCGGCAATCTACACCGTAGATACCAAAGGGGACGTGCGCGCAGACGCCAATGATCGGGTTGCAAAATCGGCCCCGCGCGTTCGCGAAAATCCAAGCGACAAACCCAAGCGCAGCCCGAAGGCTTTGATGGTCGCTGCAATTGCAGTGGCGTGTGTGATCGCTGTGATTTTTGCGGCCGGTGTTTTGTAGGCGACACGCGTGTGAGCCAGTGATGAACGCCCGCGTTCGCAAAGCAAACGAAATTTCAGATCACAATAGTCCAATGGCTCTTTCTGCCCGGAACCATCATCGGCGGGCCGGCATTGGGCATTTTTAGAAAAGGAGAGCACAATGCCAGATATCAAATCTGCCAAAATTCTGATCCTGTCCACGCACGGGTTCGAACAATCGGAACTCGAAGTGCCGCTGGAAAAGCTGAAAGCGGCGGGCGCAACCGTGCATGTGGCGACACTTGACGGCAAAGCCATCAAAGGATGGGACAAGGACAATTGGGGTGCAAGCGTTGAGGCCGATCTAAAGGCAGCTGATGTGGCCTATGATGACTACGATGCGCTGGTTTTGCCCGGTGGGCAGATCAACCCGGATCTTTTGCGCGTCGAAGAACATGCAATCGCCCTCATCCGCGACTTTGTCAAAGGCGATAAAATTGTCGCCGCGATCTGTCACGCGCCGTGGCTTCTGATCGAAGCGGGCGTGGTGAAGGGCCGCAATGCAACCTCTTATCACTCGATCAAAACGGATATGGTGAATGCCGGTGCAAATTGGATCGATCAGGACGTTGTCGTGAGCAATGGCATCATCACCAGCCGTCATCCCGGTGATCTTGAGGCGTTTGTGTCAAAGATCATCGAGGAAGTGGAGGAAGGCGAACATCAGCGCCCTGCGGCCTGATCCGCCTTTCAACGTTCGACATTGCGCCGGGCATAGAAATGTGCCCGGTTTTTTTGAACGATAAGGTCATGCGCTGCGTTCAAGCCTCATGTTTGCAGATTTACCGTTCACCATCCTTTTGCTGATTGGCGGCGTTGCCGCTTGCGTGATCCTGTTGGCGGGCCTGTTTCTAACAGGGCTTGCCGATCATATTGCGGATCGCACTGGTTTTGGGGAGGCGGTTGTCGGCGGTGTCTTGCTCGGTGCAGCCACATCATTTTCAGGCACGATTGTATCCCTCACAGCGGCGCTTGATGGGCGGGCATCGCTGGCCTTTTCCAATGGCATCGGCGGGATCGCAGCGCAAACCGCGTTTCTCGCCTTGGCCGACATGGTGTATCGGCGCGCCAACCTGGAACACGCGGCGGCCGAATTGGTCAACGTGTTTCAATGTGGCATCCTGCTGATGCTTTTGGCCATACCACTCGCGGCTTACACATCGCCCGAGTTTACTCTTTTTGAGATACACCCTGCGTCTATCGCGCTTGTTGTGATTTACGCGATAGGGGTCTTGGCCTCCACGCAGCTGCGCGCGGCCCCGATGTGGAGACCCGTGCAAACTGAGGAAACACGCGAAGACATTCCCGAGGACGACGAGAGAGAGGACCGGTCTGCACTCTGGCTCAGCTTACAATTTATCGGACTGGTCGTGGCCCTTGGCGCGGCGGGCTGGGTGGTGTCTCGCGTCGGCGGGGAAATCACTGACCGCTTGGGATGGTCTGCATCTATCGTGGGGGCACTGATCACGGCGGTCATCACATCGCTCCCTGAATTGGTGACCACGCTGGCCGCAGTGCGCCGCGGCGCGTTGCAACTTGCGGTTGGTGGCATCATCGGAGGTAACACGTTCGACACCCTGTTCTTGACCGTATCGGATTTCGGATACAGGGATGGATCGATTTACCACGCCATTCAAACAGACGATCTTTTCTGGCTGACGGTTGCGATGCTGATGACCACTGTTTTGATGCTCGGGCTTATCTTTCGCGAAAAGCAGGGTCCTGGCGGAATTGGTCGAGAAAGCGTGGCACTTTTGGCGATCTATGCGGGTGCAATTGCCGTGCAAACACTGGCGGCATGACCTGGCGCAAACATCACATAAAAAGCGATGATTTTTGGTGTCAGACGGAACTGCGTGCGCGCAGCGGTCGTTGAGCATCGTGCCGGGCCGCTGCCTGGTGAAACACCTATTGGGAGATGAAAAATGACACGTTTTCTCACGACCACTGCCCTTGTGATGGCTCTGACCACGCCCGCGGCGTTTGCAGCTGATGATGCTATGAAAGACACCAATCAATCAGAGCAAAGTGCCGATCAAAGCCAGATGAGCGAGGCCATGGAAATCACGGCGTCAGACCTGATTGATCGCCAGATTTATCGCGGCGCCAAGGATGCAGAGTTTAGCGCTGGAGTTCTTACTGATGGTGTCCCGGAAAACTGGGACAGGGTGGGACATATCAACGATGTCCTAATCACCGAAGATGGTGACGTGTCGGCGATGATTGTGGACGCCGGTGGCTGGCTGGGCATGAACCAGAACCAGAAGCGCATCGGTGCCGATATGGTTGAGTTTGTGCGCGACACCGAGGGCAAGGTTTTCGTCATTTACACCGGCGATCCGGACCTGTTCGAAGAGCAGTCAAGCTATGATGAAACGGCTGAGGAAAATCAAAACCTGACGCGCTTTACCGAAGGCCTTGAGGGGCGGGATTACATGACCTCTCGGGAAGACGCTGTGAAGCCGGTGTCTTGGTCTGATGTGACCACCGAAGACCTTCTTGGCATAGCCGTGTATGGCAGCCAGAATGAGTGGGTCGGCGATCTGAGCGAGCTGAACGTCAGCCAAAATGGCACAATTGAGAGCGCCATCATTGACGTGGGCGGCTTCCTTGGCATCGGCGAAAAGCGCATCACTATGGATCTTGATAGCGTCACGCTGCGCCGGGCAGAGGGCGACAACCTGCGCGCCTACGTTTCGGCGACCGAAGAAGAGCTGGAGGCGATGGACGCATGGGACGGTTCAGAATCCTGAACCTGACCGGAAAAGACAGGGCGCAGATTACAGCGCCCTGTTCTTTTCGATTTTCAAAGCTTTCTTTGATGTCCGCAGTTTTTCTTGAAACCGAGGATACAACGGGCGCGTTAGATGCCGTGATCCGGCGTCAGTGACATGCGCCATTTTCAATTTTGGAGTTCCCCATGTTCAACCTAAAACGTTTTGCGGCCTCCCTCTTCCAGGCCAAGGTCATCAACGTGTTTGCGTGCGTGTTCGAGCGCAGGCCCTCTTACCGGTTGGTCCGCGTGCCTGTGCGCCGCAACACCACGCCGGATCCCTGGCAGGCGCCGCGAAAAAAGTAACGAGTGCCCGACATCGATTTTCCATCGCAAGGTTGTCCCGTTTCGATGTTGGAGCGGGGGCTTCGGCTCCCGCTTTTTTCATGCCAGGCCGTTTGTTGACGCAGGATCCACCCATTGTGGATAGACACGCAAAAGCGGCTCTTGGATCGTGGGGAGACCTAATCCCTATTCATCTAAACCATTGCGTTCGGCACACCTGGCAAAGGTCGTCCAAAGGCGCGGGCCGGTTTTGGATCATAGGGCACAAGAAAGCCGTTTCGATCTTTGGGCGCCGCCTCTGCATTGGCATGAATGAGCTCTTTCCACGTCTGCTGCGCGGTCATGGTGGTGTAGTGCGGCTCTCCCGCCTCTGACCACAGCCAATGGCGAAAAACTCTCTGACGCAGTTTCTTGACGTGCTCTTTACGGTTGAGCACAATCCCCGCTTCGGTATCCCAAAACAGGCTGCGACCATTGAGATTTGCCGAAGACACGATCGCCTTGCAATCATCGGCGATCGACACTTTGGCATGAACGTAAATCAAGGGCGATCCGCAAAGCGTGTCGCGCCCTATTCCATGGGCAGGCAGTGGGCGCACCGGGGAACAGAAAATCGCGCGGTCGCCAAACGCGTGAGACACCATATCGACGCACTTGGCCTGGAGATATTCACCAAAGCGCGCATCCGCGCTTGTGTTGCCCAGGAACGCCACATCCTCGGGCGCGCCCGGCAACACCACGACAAGCCGCAGATCAGGCCTTGCGCTAGCAGCCCGGGCGAGAGCGCGCGCTGTGTTCGTGTCGCGAAAAAACTGCGTCTCAAGGTAGATCAGGTGTTTGGCCTCGGAAATCAGGCTTTCATGCGCGTTGGCCAGTTCGCGCACAAGGGGCCTCGGCCCGAGGAATGGCAACTGCATACGGCGGCGTCTTGACAGGGTGCGCTTGAGCAAGCGACAGGACGGCGGCTCAGATGCTCCCGCAACACTTGGCAGGAAGCTTTCGAGATGCTGTTGTGCCTCTTGGGCGACGTCGCCGCGACACATCAATTGCACATCGTGCCAGGTCTCATCTCGCCTGCGACGGTGATCTTTGTCATCGTAGCGGCGCTCATCGACGTCAAGCCCACCGATGCAAAGCAGTTGGCGATCAAAAACCGCCATCTTTTGGTGATGCGTGCCAGGCACCAGCGGGGGAGGGGGCCATTTACGGGATTTGAGCGTACCCCCAGGCAACTCATAGAGCCATCGGCGAAGACCGGGGCTGCACTCGCGCGTTCTGGCACGTTTGTCAGATGGTTGCGCGTTCAAGGATCGGGCTTGTCTGGCCAGCTCGCGTACAAGCCAAGGCCAGAGCAGTAACCGCGGCAATAGCCCAACCCGCGCCGAATGCGTGGCATTGATGACATTCAGCCGTGTGTCCGGGCCGGCGATTTCCCGGGCGGCGACAAAGGCGCGGCGGGATCGCCAAGAGGCGCAGTGCAACTCTGGCGCCAGAATGGGATCAAAGTCTGCAAGAGCAAAGTTTAGCGCCACACCGCGTTTGAGAACATGAACGATTAGATCAAACCATGTGGTGCCAAATGCACGCGCCTCTTTGCTCCTCAACCGGGTCGATAGGTCAAAGACGCGAAAACTGGCCCATACCTCTTTTTTCGCGCCAAGGAATGCCCGCTCCATGGCCGGGTATGCCTCTTCGGCCGTGATCAGTAACTGCACGTCCTTGATGTCATTTTCGGCTGGCGGTTTATCCGGCATTTTTGGCACGTCATGCTTTCAGGGTGGGGTTGGATCCCGTGGTGGTGCAACATCCGGAACCTGAAACAAGTTCCGGCTCTTCCATTGTGGTCTGTCAGGCCTCGCCTTCGACATCGAATGTCAGATGGACAGCAAAGCGCCCGGTCTTTTGCCCAATTTCGAGGTCTGCGTCCAATTGCCTTGCAAAGGCTTTGATCAATCGCGAACCCAGGCCTGTTGTTGTCTCGATAAAGGCATCCTCGGGCAGTGAATTTTCAACGTCCACAGTCACGCGGTCTTTGCCGCTGGCGGCGCTGCATTTGACCGATACGCCAATCACGACGGGCGCTCCCTGTTTTGGGTGGCCTGCATATTGGACGGCGTTCGAAAGCGCCTCTGTCATCAGCATGGCAAGTGCGCTCGTACGATCAGGGGATAGGATCACTTCGTCCAGATCAAGGCGCAAATCAAAGCGCCGGTCCCTGGTTTCGTTGTTGGCAAGAATTTGACGCACCAGATCCTCAATGAGCTGATCCGCTCTGAGGCTGCGGAGCGAAGAGGTTTCATAGAGTTCTTGATGAAATTTCGCCAGCGAAGACAGTCTTGCCTGCACACGGTGCAACGCGTCCCTCTCCGCGTCGTCGGTGCTTTGGCGGATTTGCATGTTTATGATCGAAGACATCAATTGCAGATTGTTTTTGACCCGGTGATGAACCTCTCGTAGCAGCAAATTGCGTTCGTAAAGCCGGTCTTCCAGCTCCGCTTCATCTCGTAAAATCTGGCCTGCCATCGTTTCAAACGTGTCACTGATCTCGCGAAACTCACGTGATGCGGCCTCTTTAGAACTTAGGGCGAGTATCGCGCGGCGGTCTGCAAATGCGCGCATCCTTTCGCGGAGCTTGCGGACAGGTTTGATCACAAGACGTCGCAGCGCGAACACAGCGACAGCCAAGCTTGCCAACCACATCAAAAGAGGAAGCGCCGTACCACGCAACACGATCAAGTCACCTGTTTGGAGAACAGTGGGGACGGCCCACATACCCAAAGCGTAGGCTTCGGTTTCCAAGATTGGGACCAAGGCATAATCCCGCTTCACACCGTCCCGTCCTGTGCCGGCGAAAACGCGCTGCTCTTGTCCGATGAGATCACTGAGGCGAAGATCAACGGGTAGAAGATCGTTGATTTTTCCCTCGTCGATATCGGACACCAGCACGCGCCCTTGGTTGTCAAAGGTCAGCAGATTTAACGCCTCATGCAGCGCCGCTTCGGTTTGCGTTTCTGCAAAGGATTGAGCCGGAAAAGAGATGGACACGAAACCAAGAAACTCCTCATCAAGTGTGAAGACCGGCTCGCTGATCACGATGACAGGTTCCTGCGATGCCTCACCTTTGGGCGTGAAGACAATGTCAGATGTGCGGGCTGCAAACGCCCGGTCAGAACGCGGGTTTCCCGCAAAGCTTAGTTGCTGATCCATGTTGTTACAGGTGGTGACCTGATTGGTGTCGATGAACCCAACAAAATTGATGTCAGGGCTGTTCGCCGCCACACGTTTCATGCTTCGCACGCAGCCCATTGGATCAAAACGCAGCGCTGGCACTGCTTGCGCGAGCCCGCGTGCCTGTCCGAACGCGCGCACAATGGCTTGGGTTTGTGGCTTCACGATCCGAACCGTCTGTGCCGACAAGCTGTTGCGATATGTATCACGGGCGGTCTGCACGGCTTGAAAAGACTGGAGAACCGCAATGAGGCCCAATGGCAAAAGCGCCAGTGTCAGCAGAAACACAATGCGCGCAGAGAGACCGATACCGATGGACCGACGGGACAGCTCTGTTTGAGGGTTAAGAACTGACATGCGCTTGACCTTCTCGAAGCCTGCAAGGGTTCTGGCATGGCCGCAGAACCAATGTCATGAAAAATGAGGGTCTGATCAAGAAACACCTGCTGCCTGTTGCGATACGGATGTTGATCACGGCGCGTAGGATAAATGGCGATGCGTCATGCACAAGCACACCCTGAGGGGTGTCATTTCGCGGCCCGCCCTGGCGGCCCGCGACCGTTTTGGTGACGGTGATCATTTTTCGGTTTTGTCCGGTCCGACCAAGTGCTGGTGACGTGAAATTACGCGCATCAATCGGAACTCAACGCGCGACAACAGCGTTTGGTTCCAAAGAACTGCTCTGCAAAGAGGCCCGTTTGCAAGACGGAACACGCGACGGCTTTGAACCAGAGCCGACGCGCTGCGCGGTCTATATGATTGGCGCTTCGTCAAAGGGACCGCGGGGCAGGGTGCGATACGAGGAAATTCACGAAGATGAAGGTCAAACACGCACCGACCAGTCGCAGCTGGCTCGACCGTCTGGCGCATCATCGCACTGGTCTGGCCGCGCTGTCCTTTGCAGAAAGCACCGTGGTTCCTGTGCCGCTTGAAACGCTCATCCTGCCGCTGATGGTGGGCCATCCAAAACGGGCCCTGATCATCGCGCTCATGACGTGGCTAGGATGTCTTGCGGGCGCGTCGGCGTTCTATGGGTTGGGGATGGTGGCAGGCGACACAGTGGTGCGGCCCATTCTGGAACGTATCGACCTGGCCGCTGATTTCGACACTTTGACGTCAAACCTTGGGACCGACGGATTGTTCTGGACTGTGCTGGCGATTTCCTTCTCGCCCGCGCCGATGCAGTTTGCGACGCTGGGGGCAGGGGCGATGGGCGGCAATTTCGCGGTGTTCCTGGCCGCCATCGCCCTATCGCGCGGTGCGCGGTATTTTGGCCTTGCTATACTGGCGCAGGTGCTTGGGCCCCAGATTGAAAAGCTGGGCGTTTCAAAACGCATCATGATTCCGGTTTTGATCGCGACGCTGCTATTGATGTGGGGCGCGTGGCAGGTGTTTGGTGCATGAAACCCAGTTCGCCTTCCACGCGTTGGCCTGCTCTACATTAAAGGAGCGGCTGAAATGACATCATCGAAATCCAGAGAAGACATTTGGGAAGAATGGAGAGATCTTGTAAATATGAGCCCGCAGGAAATCGAGGACTGGCTCGACACAGAAGAGAGCAAGTCTGTGGGTGACAGCGGCGATGCGTCATCTACGGGACGAGCCTCTGGCAAGCGCATCGTTAAGATTAAACGCACCAACAAAGACGACATCAATGATGATCAATGGGATCACATGGCGACAGTCATTGGTTACATCAAACGACATTGCAGTCAGGGTGGACCAGATGACGGAGTGGAGAACAGCAAATGGCGCTACTCGCTGATGAACTGGGGACACGATCCGATAAAGGACGACGGCTGTCACAGCGCAGCTTAGGCGATGCATCGCAAAATGCGCGTCTTGCGCTGGTGTTTCTGCCCGGGTTTTTGGAACCGGCGATGATCTGGCACGCCATGATGCAGCGCCTTGATCCCGAAGGATCGATGAGCCTCGCCATAGAGTTACCCGGGCACAAAGAAGGGGACACTGAGGAAGATGTAGCGCGCCAACTTGCAACCGGCGCCTGGTTGGATGAGACCGCCACCACGATCAAGCGTCGGTTCGAAGGAAAGCCCGTGATGCTTGTCGGACATTCCACCGGAGGCATGTTGGCGATTGCATTGGCGCGGCGCTATCCTGAATTGGTTGAACGCCTTGTTCTTATTGGCGCGCTGACCTGTGGCAGCCGAGACCGACAGCTTGCGCCCGTTGCTTTGCTTATTTCAAATCGGATCATCGGACGTCTTGTTTTCCGCGCCTTATGGCGGCTTTGGCTGGCAACGCCCTGGACATTCGCAACCGGTTTCAGATTGGGCGCACGCCGCAGCCTGACGCTTCCAGCAAAAAGTGAGATGCGCGCGCATCTGCGGGCCTGCGATGCGATGGCGGCCCGCGCCTGCGCGCTTTGGGTGATCAAGTCCTCCGTTCAAGGCGATTTGCCTCACGTGACAGCGCCGATTCTTTCACTGATCGGGCAGCGTGATCGGATTGTTCCAGCGCATCACCAAAAAGTCGTTTCAGACCTCGCGCCAGATGTGCGAGCATTCGTTTTCGACGCGGGCCATCACCTCTACGCCGAACTGCCGCGCGAAGTTGAAGTTGCCTTGCGGGCTTGGCGTGCGGGTGAAACGAGGGACACCATCGCGTCTCTTCCCCGAGAGATCCCGGCCTGAGGCCTGTTCCGCTCGGTCATTTCATCCGCGCCCTTAACCGCCTGCAGCCAATACTTAATCTGGGCTTGCCATGGATTTAGAGGTTTTGACGATGATCCGATCTTCGGCCTGGGGAATATCTTGTATGATCTCGAAAGGCTCGGTCGCGATGTGGCCCAGGCCATCTGAGATCATGACATGGGTGCAGGTGAGCGTCTCAAAATTGATGCCGATATTCTCCAACGCGCCAAGCCTTTCGCCGTCGCACACCATTTGAAGATCGTCCAGCCGACCGAACCAATGCCATTTGGCATGTTCTTCGTCGATTGCGGGGCGACGCGTCTTGTCGACCTCAGAGCCTGCGTTGAACAGAGCTGCAGCCAATGCAGGCGACACTGCATTTCCAAATGGGCCGATCAGCACAGGGGGCAAAGGCGCGATATCCAGCGGGCCCGAAAAAGCCGGTTCATCACGCTGCGCCTCAAGTTCATCCCTGCTGATATCCGCCATGAGTTTACCATCGCGATGATCGATCCTGTCCCGCATGAAAAGAACCGGACGGTGGTTTCCGACCCCGCCTACGTCAACAAGCAGGCAAGCAATTTTCCCCTCGGCGATGTCAATGAGGACATCAACACATGTGCCGATCTGGCTTTCATTGGCCGTATGGTAAAGCGCAGTGCCGATCAGTTCGGTGACTTTCATTATGGCTCCTTCGCAAAGCCGCAAGTGTCTGATCCATCGATTGGATCATGCGAATTGCGCACGGCGACAGGGTTGGTCCTTAACATTCAGACACGTGCGACAGTGGCTTTTGGTTTCCCGAGGCTCGAACGCAGGCCTAAAACGCGCTTACGGGCCGAAAGTTCCCTGCGTGAAAAAACCTCGTCAAACTGACAGATTGGGGGCTGGGCGTTTTGGGCCGCATTGCGCAACGCACCCGATCATTTGCGCTTACTAAAGCGTTACGCATCTGATGCGTCGGCGCCGTCTCTTTTGTCCTTGTCTGAGGCGTCTGCATGCTGCGCCTTGAGCTTGTCGAGCAACGTTGTGAAGCGATCCGGCAACGGTTCATTGACCAGATCATCAAACGCGCGCTTGATGTTCTGATCAATTTCTTCGTCAATGGCCTGTCTGCTCTTTTTTGCCATTGTTACCCTTTCGAAATGATCACGCGCCAACGTGTTTGGCGTTTACCTTAAATTTTAGGTCAGAAAACGAAACCACTGCGGTCTCTGACCACCTTGTGCCTGTCAATCTAGTTTTCCGTCAGGTTTACGGCAACAAACATGAAATTGCCGTTTCGAAAAATGCGCAAAAGCAGAGGGCGGTCGTTCTCCTGAGCGGCCTCAAGTGCGTCGCGCGCAACCTCTGCATTGGTCGCCGGTTGGCCACCTGCCTCAATGATCACATCCCCTTGTACAAGTCCTGCGCGATCAGCAGCGCTGTCTTCGGTGACCTGCGTGATCACAAGGCCGTCCACATCTCCAGGCACTTGCAATTGCGCGCGAAGGTCCGCGCTTAGAGGCGAGAGTGTTGTGCCCAGGCGTGGGTCATCATCCTCTGCGGGCAAGGGCGTTTCAGCGGCTTGCGTCAGGGCATTGCTGGGCATGCGCCCGATGGTAACGGTGACCTCCTCGCGCGCGCCATCGCGCCAAATTGTCAACATCGCCTCTTCATCTGTTGCCAGATCCGCGATGGCAAAAACCAGATCGCGCGGATCGGCGATGTCCGTGTCATTGGCTGCCAAAATGACGTCTCCCACCTGCAGCATGGCGGCATCCGCCGGACCACCGGAGACCACCTGATTGATAAGCGCGCCGCGCGTATCGGGCAGTCCGATTGCGGTTGCAATGTTTTCCGTCAGGCCCTGAACCTGCACGCCAAGCCACCCGCGATCCACTTGTCCATCATCTTTCAGATCTTCCACGACCCGTTGGGCCACATGCGAGGGCACGGCAAATCCAATGCCGACATTGCCGCCGGACGGGCTGAAGATTGCAGTGTTGACGCCGATAACCTGCCCGCGCGCATTAAAGAGCGGACCGCCGGAATTGCCGCTGTTTATGGCCGCATCGGTCTGAATGAAATCGTCATAGGGGCCGGCATTGATATTGCGGGACTGACCGGACACGATCCCCGCCGTTACCGTACTGCCAAGGCCAAACGGGTTGCCAATGGCGACGACCCATTCCCCAATCGCCACATCGCGCGAGGGGCCCCAAGCCACATGAGGCATGTCGGATACCCCCTCAAGCTTTAGGAGCGCAATATCAGTCGCAGGATCGCTGCCGACGACGAGCGCTTCCAACGTTCTTTCGTCTTCCAAGATCACCTCGACCTTACGCGCGCCTTCGATGACATGGGCGTTGGTGACGACAAACCCGTCCTCGGAGATGATGAAGCCCGACCCTAGGGCCTGACTGGGATTTTGCGGGTTTCTATCAGGACGTGGCAGCCCAAAGAAATCTTCAAAGCCTGGTGGAAGCTCTGGTGCAAGGTCTTGGCGCGAAGGTTGTGCACCCGTGGCCACGATACCCAACACGGCTGGAAGTCTCGCCTCCACCATCTGCGAAAAGTTGGGTGGACCAGAAAAACCTGATGTTTGCGCATGAGACGGGGCATGAGAGATGCCGCCGATGATAAAAGCTCCGACCATACATAGTGTCTGAAAAACTCTGAAATCCATGGCGCGCTTGATCCCGTTGTTGATGTCGCGATTGTGCAGCCGTTAACACGCTGCTTGATGTCAACTCGCCAGGGGCGTCATTGGTTCCAGGCGGTGATCACATTAAATCAACGCTCCGGGCTTTGCGCGGCGCCGCATTGTTCTGTTGGAGTGTTCAGGGCATGGAGGCGTGTGCCTTTTCATTCACGGTGTCGGCTTTTCTGACTGCATTTGGAAAGGGTAGCCTAACGACGCAGAACATCTTCTGCGCTTTGAGACCTGTGAGACAAAGAGACCGAGCGTTTTCGCCCAACTGCACTGTGTCTCGAATGGAATGGGGCCCCGCGGATGCGGAGCCCCAAATACCGCCTCTCGCGAAAGAAGGTTAGTTCCAGAAACCTTCGTCGATCGACTTCATGTTTTCGAGGTCTTCCTCATTAAAGCGTGTGACATAGGCATAGGTCTGATCATCAACGGCGACCAGATTGAGGTCTTTGACCGAGATCACGACGTGCTTGTCGCCGATATCAAGAAAACCGCCGACTTCGGCGACGATGCCGGTGACTTTGCCTTCCTCGTCCAATACGAGATCTTCAATCTCGCCAATTTCGTTCCAGCTGGCGTCCATTTCATCATAGGACATTTCCGGATCCCAGCCTTCGTCATTGGCCGCATTGGTCGTGTAAATGTTGCCACCTGTGATATCGCGGCTGCGGATCAGCATGCCTTGGCTGTTGGCGAGCTCTTCGGACGACATCGCCGACATCGCTGTGTTCTTGTGCATGTCGGTCCGAGTGCTGGACATATGGTCATCTGCAAAAGCGCCGGAGGCAGCAAGAGCAATGGCGGCTGTCAGGGTTGTAAGTCTCATTGGGTTTCTCCTTTCGGTTTGGTTATGCGATCAAACCAAATTGGTCCTTGGATGGTTCCAATGAGCCTGTCTTTTTGTGGATCGAACTGAGTTTACGCCATCAAACTCTGCGTCGACGAAAAGAACATCGCCTGACTGACGGCTGTTCTTACCTGCGCCTCAGAAAACGGCTTTGTGATCAGAAACGCAGGTTCGGGTTTGTCACCCGTCAAAAGCCGTTCTGGAAAGGCTGTGATGAAAATGACGGGCGTGTCGCCCAGATCGTGCAGCAAATCCTGGACCGCATCTATCCCTGATGAATTATCGGCCAACTGAATATCTGCGAGGATCAGGTCTGGTTTCTCTTTTTTGCCAAGGCTGACGGCACCCGCCCTTGTTCGCGCAACGCCGGTCACTTGGTGGCCGATTTCAACGACAATGGCTTCAAGTTCCATCGCAATTATCGCTTCATCTTCGATGATCATGATTTTGCCTGAAACGGCTTCTTCCATTTCGTCGAATGCCGCCGTGACCAGCCGCTCTGCCTCGTCGTCGGACACTTCCATGATCCGAGCGACTTCTAAGGCAGTAAATTCCTCAAGCGTCGTCAGAAGTAGCGCCTCTCGGCTGCCGGGTGTCAGCTCGCTTAGCTTTTTTTGTGCCGCCGCTCTAAGGCCAGATTCTTCGCCCTCGTTGGGCGCGCCGCCCGATTGCCATATGGCGTGAAATATTCGAAAAAGCGCCACCTTCGGGCGCAGAGATTTATCCAATGCCTCTGAATCCGCCAGCAGCGTTTCCAGCGTTGCAACGGCAAAAGCGTCCCCTGTTTGCTGGTTTCCGGTGAGAGCCCGCGCGTAGCGGCGCAGATATGGCAACTGCGGACCGATCTGGCTGGCAAGATCTTGCGTAATAGTGTCTTCAGACATCACATCCCCCTGATTTCCGACTTTCTTTGGAACTCAACGCACCGCTGGCACGTTTGGTTCCACAGAGAGAAAGAAAGCGGGCCAGGATAACAAAGACATGTCAGATCCGAGCACATGCGCTGATTCACGCCGACTTACTCAGCAGAATTTGAAGCTAGCATTTCACGGTGAGTTACCAGAGCCGTCCGGGCAGCTTGCAGCGCTTTTGGAGAAATTACGGCAGGCGCGCGAGGGCGCTGCGCCAAACCCATCGTCGAGAGAACCGGACAACCGATGACAGCATCAGATCCCAAAGCAGAGCTGGTCGATCACCTGCCGGCACTCAGGGCATTTGCACTGAGCCTTACGCGCAATCCGTCCGTGGCCGATGACATGGTGCAAGACACTTTCGAAAAAGCCTGGACAAAGTTCGACAAGTTCAAACCGGGCACCAATCTGCGCGCATGGCTTTTTACAATCTTGCGCAATACCTATTACTCCAGCCGGCGTCGCACCCGCCGTGAGGTCGCCGATCCAGAGGGGGCGTTTGTCGGGCAGCTGTCAGAAAAGCCTGCCCATGACGGTCATCTGAACATGATGGAGTTTCGCACCGCTTTCGCCAAGCTTTCTGATGAACAGCGCGAGGCGCTGATCCTTGTGGGCGCAAACGGGTTTTCTTACGAAGAAGCGGCAGAGATGTGCGGCTGTCCCGTGGGCACGGTGAAAAGCCGGGCCAACAGAGGGCGCAGGCGGCTGGCTGAACTTCTTGAAATGGATACGGATGAGCCGCTGGAAATGACCGACCTTGAAACGGTTGCGGTGGTCGCGCGGCGCACACCAGGGCGTGTTTGAAGTAACGCGATTTGCCCGTTTTTGGGTGGCCTCCGATTTGGGTGCATGTTGGTGAAAATGCGTGCGATCTGGTTCAAGACGGCCTGAAAGGCGTGAGGGCGCAAAAAAAAGCGCCGGCCCAAAGGCCGACGCTCGCGCCGCTAGGGACGGCAGCGACGCTGGGGGGATTTATGCGGCAATACGGTTTAGCTCTTGCTGAGCCTCTTCCTTTGACTTGCCATATTTTTGCTGGATGAGGCCTAGCAACTCATCCTGGCTGCCTTTCGCCTGTTCGACCTCATCATCGGTGAGATCGCCGTATTCCTGGCGAAGTTTGCCTTTGAACTCGTTCCAGTTGCCTTTGACTTGATCCCAATTCATGGCGATATCTCCTGTGTTTCTGATCATCCAACGCAACGGTTTTGCGTTTGGTTCCAATTTTTTTACGATGCTTCGGCCAAATCCTGCGCGAGGTGTTTTTCGATCTCATCGATCGGATGGTTGGTGAGAACTTTCGGCACTTCGAGGATCACGCGGTCGACCACTTCCTTGTGCATTTCCTCCCTCAGCTGGCTCAGCACAACGCGGCTTGCCACGATTGCGAGCTTGTCAAATTTGCCGTCATGGGCCGCACTATAAAGGCGTTCGGCGAGGTCGGATGCGAAGCGCTCTTTTTCTAGCTCGTGCCAGTCCGTATCTTGCACGGCAGACCTATGCACCGTTGGGCCATCGTTGAAACGACCGGGGCGGTTTGCAGCCCAATCCTGTGCTTTGGGGTTGTCCTGTTCATCCTTGCGTGTGAGCGACAGGTTCATGTCGATCTCATCGCCCTCATTGACCAGCACAAGCGCCTTTTCGCCATCAGCAACGACGACCCATGTGCCCTGCGGCAGACCTGATTTACGCATCTCCATCCTCCTTTTCGTGTGATTTTGTCACCCGCGTCTGTCCGGCGGGGCGCTCTGTGGCGCGTTTCTTTTCATCTTCTGTGCCGATCTCCCGCGCGAGCCTGCCGCCTTTTCGGCCCTGCTGCGCAATGCCGCCTGTTGGGCCTAAAACCTTGTCGGTGTCGCGTGATCCGTCTTTTGATCTTTTGCGGTCTGCCATGTGCCTGTTTCCTTTTCCTGAGTTTCGATGCGCGTCAGTTCGGTCTCCAAAATGGCGCTGTTGCGGCGGTGAGATTTGTAGAAAAGATCGAAGACGTCGCCGATGACCGGCACCCCGCCAAGGACCATGTCAAAGCCTGTGTTGAACGCCATTCTTGCCATCGCTCTTTTGCGGGCGCCGATGCGACGTGCCTCGGCCATCATCAAAATACCGGGTGCGGCGGTAATGATGTCCCCTACACCCGGTATCAGCCCGAGAATGGAGTCCCATCCGATCGGAATGCCGAGACCGGGCAATGTGAAGCGTGCATCCAGACGCTCAGCCAGACGATGCAGCCGTTCAACGCGTCTGCGACGCGCCTCTGCGTCAACCTTGGCGTCGGGCGATGATGTAGACGGCATGGATGATCCCCGGAAGGTAGCCCAGAAGTGTCAGCAGGATGTTGAGCCAAAAATGCTTGCCCAAGCCAACCTGCAGAAACACGCCGAGCGGGGGCAAAATGACGGCTATTATGATGCGTATAATGTCCATTGAGCTCGGCCTCCTCAGCGGTGATTGTGGTTTGCACAGATCAACGCGCCCCGGATGGCTGTGGTTCCTCTGAGGCTGCGTTACGAGCATCGCCAAGCGTATCTGCCTTAACTGCGCCGCGTTCGCCCATCGGCCTGTCGCGGCCCACCGTGGTGTCCTTGGCGGTTTGCGCCTCCAGTTCGGCATCAAACAGAGCGCCAAGAAGCACAACGAAGGCCGAAAGCCACATCCACGTCAACAGGATGATAACCCCGGCGAGCGTCCCGAAGGTTTCGTTGTAATTGCCAAAAGACTGCACATAGATGCTGAAGGCGACGGTGCCCGAAACCCACAGCAAACAGGCAAGCACGGCCCCGGGTGTGAGCCAGCGCACGCGTGCGTTTCGCCTGTCAGGGCCGTACCGGTAGAGCAAAGTGATACCTACGACACCGAGCGCAAACATGATCGGCCAGCGCAATGTAAACGCCAAATCCGTAATAAGAGATCCGGCACCAATGAGCGTGAATGCAGCGGGTATGGCGGCAATGATCACCAGCGTCAGCGCAAGCCCGATGATCAGACACACCGTCAGAACAATCACAAACAGGCGACCGATCAGAAATCCGCGCCGATCTTCTTCTTCGTAGATAACGCCCAGCCCTTGGATCAGGCTTCCTGTTGCATTGGAGGATGACCAAAGTGCTATTGCGAGCGAGAGGATGGCGGCGAACTCAAGCGAGCCTTGCGCGGTGCCGGCAACCTCACGCAGCTGTTGGGTGATCAATTGGCCGGCCGCCTCAGGCAAAATGCTGAACAACCAATCGGCATCGGCGATGAGCGTTTCAGGATCATAGAAGATACCGATCAGGGCCACACCTGCCGTGATTGTCGGAAACAGCGAGAGCAAACCGTAAAACGCCACGCCAGCCGAAATGAGGGCGATGTGGGATGAGCCGAGCCTGGTGACCAGTCTTGCAAGAATGTCCAACCATCCGCTGAACGAAATGTCGGTTGGGCGGGTGGCATCGCGTCCGCGGCGCATGACGGTGGCTCCTTTTTCCAATGACTGGTTTGAACGCCCAACGCTCAAAATTTGTTTGAGTTCCGGGAACAGTTGGCGGCGATGCGGCGTTGAAAGTCATGAAGAATGGAGGGTTCAATGCCAGCATCCCAGAAATCGACGATGAACAAAGTTAAAGAAACGGCCCGAGAAACTGCCGCGTCGGCCGCCCACAAAGCGCAAGAGAAAGTACAGGCGAACACCGAAGCTGTTCGCGACCAAACGGCCGATGAGACCAAGAAAGTTGCAGATGCGGCACATGCGGCGGCCGACGAATTTGACACCGGATCATTGCAGGCACAGGCCATTGAACAGGTGGCCACGCGCGTTGATGATCTGGCCGCACAAATCCGAAACACTGATATCGACCGTCTGGCCCGCACGGTGGGTGATGCCGCACGGCGCAACCCTGTGCTGTTTGTTGCCGGAGCCGCGTTGGTGGGGTTTGCCGCAACGAGGTTTTTGAAATCCCGCAGCCCGGATCAAAATGCCAGGTCGGAGTTTGATGATCCCTGGGCCGTTGAAGCGACGCAAGACATGTCCGGCAGCGATGTATCTGCAATGCCGCACAGAAAGGCTTGAGCCATGGAAAACCGTAACGATTTAACCGATGCGCCATCCCAGTTTGTGACAGCGTTTCGACAATTCACTCAGTTGATGCAGAATGAATTGCAACTGGCGAAGGCGGAAGCGTCGCGAAAGCTATCGCGTGCGGGAACCGGGCTGGCTTTGTTGGCGCTGAGCGCAATTTTGGCGCTTGCTGCGTTGAATACGCTGGCGGGTGCCGCTGTCGGCTATCTCGCTACAAACGGTTTTGATGTGGGTATGGCCGCGTTGATTGTCGGCGGCGCACTCCTGCTTTTGGCGGCGTGTTCGGGGCTGTTGGGCAAACAAAGATTGAGTGCAAAAGCGCTGACGCCGCGCCGCACCGCAAGCAATTTGCGCCGTGATGTCAAAACGATCGCGGAGGCTGGCCATGGCAAATGATGATGTGACCATGTTTGAACGCCAGGTCGAGGCCGATCGCGCCGAGCTTGGCGCGACACTGGATCGGTTGAGCCAAACGCTGTCCCCTCAAAATGCGCGGCAGCAAACACTTGAGACAGTGGAAAGATATGGCACGCAAATTGCTGGTCAGCTTTGGGATGCCACGCGGGAAAACCCGGCAGGGTTTGCTTTGGTCGGGGCGGGTCTCGCGCTTCTTCTAAGTGACATCGGCAGACGATCGGAAAATGACGGGCGCGCAGAGCAGAAACGCAAGGGTGCCGTACCTCCGGATGAGGCGATGGACGGGTTTGACCGCCGGGTTGCCCAAGCGGATGCCGCCATTCAGGAGGCTTCCGCAAAGCAAAAGGACACGCCGCGCCCGATGGCGCGCCAAATGCGTGCCGCACTGAACTGGGGCCTGGAAAAATTACCGCCGGACGCCCGCGCTCGGGTCCGCGATGCGAGGATGTCAGCAATCCAAGCGCAGGAAGAGATCGAGCGTCGAGGTTCAAAGATGAAAAACCGCCTCTCGGAAATCGTAGATGACCAACCCATCGCGGTTGCTGCAGCCTGCTTTGGTCTGGGGGCACTGCTTGGGGCAGCCTTGCCTGCGACACAGCGTGAAGATGAACTGCTTGGCGCCCGCCGTGATGCACTTATGGAGAGAGCCAGCACCGCACTTGCCGAAGAATTGGAAACCCTACGCGAAAAGGTCTCGGATGTGCCTGGCGCAAGCGTCGGGTCAAACGACGCGCCATCGCCAAACGGTCAGGCCCAATCATGAACCAGCGGCCAGAGCGCGTGCCCACGTTCCGTGAACGGAGCGAGCATCTGATGGACACACTCTCCTCTGATCAGGCGCGCACTGTTATGCTGCTGATCATCACGATCGGCGTTTTGGGCTTCATTCTGGTTCAGGCGCAGGCGGTTTTAACCGCTATTTTATTTGCATTGACTGTTGGGGTTGTCGTCTCGCCTTTGGCAGATCAGCTGGAAAGGTTCGGCATCCCCCGTCTGGCTGTAACGTCAGCGCTTTTGGTGTTGACCAGCGTTTTGATTTTTCTCGCTTTTGTTTTGCTTGAACCTTTGCTGACGTCTATGGTGTATCGCCTGCCGGAGATAACCGCCGAGGTTGAAGTTTGGATAGAAAGCGCGTCAGGTCTTATTCGCGGGCTCGAGGTTTTGTCTGAGCAGATCGAAGCGACCGTTGGCGCGGACAGCGAAGAAAGCGAAGCCCCCGAACTGCCCACGGTGATGGATGCGCTTTGGTTGGCTCCAAATCTTGCATCATCGGTTCTGATTTTCATCGGCACTTTGTTCTTCTTCGTGCTGACCCGAGAAGAGCTCTATCAGGCCGCGGGGCGATACAAGCGTTTGTTGTTTCGGGCCGAGCAGGCGGTGGCGCAGTATTTTGCCGCCGTCACTTTGGTCAACATTGCGCTGGGCGTCGCGACGGCTGTGGTGATGTCTGCCATCGGTCTGAACCATCCGATGCTTTGGGGCTTGGCCGCCGGGGTGTTGAACTACATCCTCTATCTTGGGCCGCTCACGATCATCTTTGGTCTTCTGATCGCTGGCATGCTTCAATTTAATGGTGTTTGGGCGCTTCTTCCTCCGGGTGCGTTCTTGATCCTCAACATCACGGAGGCGCAATTCGTGACGCCTTTCTTCGTTGGGCAACGGTTGCAGATCAATCCGCTTGCTGTGTTCCTGGCGATCGTCATCGGGTTGTGGCTGTGGGGCGCGATTGGCGCCATCGTGGCAATACCTGTCACACTTTGGCTCGGCGTTTTGTTACGTCCGGCGTATCTTTTGCCCAAGATACCGGAAAAAAGAGCCGTATCGACATAAGCGTTTCGGCAAACCACAGCCGCATAACGCAGGCAAAAAAATGCCCCGGTAAATCCGGGGCGTTTTGCCTTTTCCGAGTGTGGCGCGCGTTAACGCGTTGCGCCGCGGGTGGCCCGTACGATCAGTGCCACGACAAAGAGCACAATGAAGATGAAGAACAGGATTTGCGCGATACCCGCAAACGCGCTGGCGATGCCGCCAAAGCCAAAAACAGCGGCAATGAGCGCGATGATGAGAAACGCGATAGCCCAACCAAGCATAATGAATTCCTTTCTGTCGATGGTTTCGGTTACGCCATCCAACGACCGGGTAGAGCTTTTAGTTCCATAGGAACTTTCTCGGCGCGCGATGTGTTTTAATCCTGAAAGGAGAGCCAAATGACCACATATCATTCCAATGGAACCCAAGATCAAAGCAGCGACCCCGCGCAGGCAGGCCTAACGGATAAGATGCGCGAACAAGTAGATGCCCGCATGAAAGACGCCGCCAACGCGACAGAGGACGCGCGCAAAAAAGTCGGCGCGCACGTGTCTCGTGCCAATCAAGAAAGCGTCCGGTTTGTCAAAGAAAACCCAGCACTCGCCTTGGCGGGCGCTGTCGGCGTCGGAATTTTGATCGGTCTTGCGGTCCGCGGCCGCGGTTGACCGAAATTGCGTGGAAAAGATTGAATGGAAAAGGGTGCCCGGGCGGCACCCTTTTTTGGGCCGTCAATGCTTTGGGTCGTCGCGCCTTGAGACGATGGTTTCTTGGCGGGTGATGGGCTGTTTGCGTTCGGCGATAAGGCGTTTGATACGGACCGACATAACGCGTGCTGCAGGCAATGAGACGCCTAAGGCGATGATGATCGAGCCAACGATGGTGACCCAACCGTCATATCCCAGTGAGACCCCAGCCACCAACAACCCAGCGGTGAGAAAGGCGGAAGAAAGCAGCGTGATCACGAGTGTTAATCTGTCCAAAGAACACCTCCGCTGTCCAAACTCCTGTCCTGCTGCGCCGGTTCCCACCATGAAAAAATGCGAGAAATACGGCCCAGCCGGGAACCGATTGGCACGCAATTGGCTTTTGTCGCTGCAAATGACGCTTACCAGAAAAGGAACCAAGCAATGGCTCTCAATTCTCTACATGATGTCTACGTTGATCAGCTTCAGGATCTCTACAGCGCGTGTGACCAATCGCTCGACATCACGCAAAAACTGGCCGACGCCGCAACGGACGCCAATTTGAAAGAGGCCCTAACGCGGGGTGTTGCCGGGATTGAGCGCGGGAAAGACACGTTGCGTGACCTGATCAAAGGCCACAATGCAGACCCTGAGGGCGAGCATTGCAAGGGCATGGAGGGCCTGGTCAAAGAGGCGCAGGCGCATGGTCTGGATCAGGAATTTGGCGATGATGCGGCCCGCGATGCGATGATCGTGACCCAGTATCAACGCATGGCGCATTACGCCATAGCGGGCTACGGCTGCTGCAAGGCGTTTGCCGATCGGATGGACCATTCTTCGGATGCTGCACATCTGCAAAAATGTCTGGACAGTGCCTACAAAGGTGACCAGCAGATGTCGGATGTGGCCACGGGCGGCATCAATCAAGACGCCGCGTAAGCGCTCAGGCCTGTCTTTCAATGACAGTATTTCGGGGGCGGCGGATGACGCCGCTGCCCCCACAAATTTGCGGCATCATCGCGCGGCCGGTTTCGTGCCCACGAAAGACCAAGCGGCACCGCTTTCGAACTTATCGAAGGTCTGCGCGTCTACCGGGACAATCTTGTTCATAGCATTGATCATAAGCTCTGCGTGCTCTGGTGCGCCGATCACTGCGTATTTATCAACTTTTGAGAGCGCTTGAACGCGCGACTTCAAAACGTCGCCATCCAAAATGGATCCTGTGTCCGCACCTTCAAAACCAGAAAGATCGAACAAAATGCTGATCTCGTCTTTGCTGTCAAAGACATCATTCATGTATTTTGCCAACGCGCTCATTGTGTCGCTGTCAACATGTCCGTCAATCCGAAATGCGTAGACATTCGGTGATGTTGTAGGAACCTCGACGACAACGCCCTGACTGAAATGTGCCATGGTTTTCTCCTTTTGAATTCGGGTTGCAGGTCAGTGATCAAAAGACCGACACCCAACGCTGTGCCGCCGATGAGGTTCCTTTCGGTGTCTGGATCCGAAGACGTCAGGCAATCTCGGCGACATGGAGCGCCGGAGCAAGCTTGTGGATGCGCGAGCCAAAAAGGTTTGACCGCAGCGGATGGTCAATGAAACTTTTTCTGCGGTGCGGCGTTGTATCAATGCCGGGGGCACCATGACCAGTCGAGACTTTTTCAAAAATCTATGGATCAAAAACGTAGCAGTTCAGTCTGCAACGCATGCGCACCTTCCCGTTTCGAGGGGTCGCGCCTCAAGACCAAAGACCTGCGGCGATGGCACGTCATTTGCGCGCCTAAAAGACGGCCGGCCGATCCTAATCCGTCAAATACAACGCTCTGATCAAGCGCTCTTGGAAGAAGGCTTTGGCAAGTTGTCATCGCGCTCTCGCGTGATGCGGTACTTGGCGCCGAAGAAAGAGCTTTCAAAGTCAGAGATCGATCTCATAACGGACCCAACTGACATGGACGATGTTACTCTGGGTGCGCTTGCTCAGAACAGCGCAGGTGACTGGCGTCACCCTGTGGGCACATCGCGCTTCATCCGCCTTAGCCCTGGCGGCGATGACGCAGAAATCGCGGTGACGATCGTGGATGAGTACCAGGGCCTAGGGGCAGGGCGTGTTCTTCTCGCCGAACTGATCGCGCGTGCGCGCGATTGCGGGATCACCCGGCTTGTTGCCTTTGTTCACAGTGAAAACAAAGCCATGAAAGCGCTTGCTCAAAATTTTGGCGGGCATGTCGCAGAGCGTCATGAAACCGAGGTTAGACTCCATATTGACCTCGATGTATAATACCGCCAGACATTGCTTTTGGTGGCAGAACACCCACTGAAATGCCTTCTGTTTTTTGCGTTTGTGCAAATTGCTGCGTATGATTTTCCAAGAGAGACATAATGGATAGAATAGGCGAAACGCCTTTTCCCATCGTCGGCATTGGCGCATCCGCTGGCGGGTTAGATGCGCTTAGCGAATTGGTGAAATCTATTCCCACGCATAGCGGGATGGCCTACGTCGTCATACAGCATCTGTCTGCCGATCACCCCTCAATCATGGACCAACTGCTAAGCAGTCACAGCGACATAGCAGTGATCAAGATAGAAGAAGGCATGCAGGTTGAGCCAGACAAGATTTACGTCATTCCTGCGGGTCCGTCCGTCACGATGGCGCATGGCAAACTCACCTTGCACGATCGCAAACCGGAAAGAGGCGTGCGCACGCCGATAGACGAATTTCTGTCGTCGCTGGCCAAAGAGCGCGGATCGCGCGCCTTTGGCGTCATCTTATCCGGCACAGGCAGCGATGGCACGATGGGTGTGCGTGCTATCAAGGCGGCGGGCGGTTTTGTGATCGTGCAGGAAAGCGAAAGCGCGCGTTTTCCTGGCATGCCCGACAGCGCCTTGGCGACGGGGCTTGTCGATTTCGTGCTCAAACCCAAGGCTATCCCTGATCGTCTTATCGAAATCGCCCGCTTCCGCGCGGAGTTGGAAAACGGCCATCGTCGCGAAGATATGCATCAAGAGATCAAGGACGCGTTGCCCCATATCATCAAATTGATCGATGAAGAAAACGGTCACGATTTTTCCAGCTACAAACCCGGAACCCTGGTTCGGCGGATAGACCGTCGCATGACCCTCTTGCGCGATCCGACTGTTGCATCCTTCATCGAGCGCCTGGAAGAGAACAGGTATGAGCGAACACATCTTCTACAAGATTTTCTGATCGGTGTGACCCAGTTCTTTCGTAACCCGGAGGCCTTTGATCGGCTGCGCCAGGACGCGATCTTGCCGCTGCTCAATCGCGATCAAGACCGATTTCGCGTCTGGGTGCCGGGATGCGCAACAGGCGAGGAAGCGTTTTCCATAGCTATCTTGTTCCACGAAGCGATGGACGCTGCCGGTGACAGACGCAGTTTTCAGGTTTTCGGCACGGATATCGACGCAGCCGCGTTGTTTCATGCCCGCGCGGGCGGTTTCACCGAAAGTCAGCTTGAAACCCTGTCTGAGGACCGCCGCAAACGCTTTTTCGTCCGAAACGAAGATCAGTACTACATCACTCCTGCATTGCGAGAAAACTGTGTCTTTGCACCTCACAATCTGATCCAGGATCCGCCTTTTTCACGGATTGACCTCATCTCCTGCCGCAACCTGATGATTTACCTGAATGCCGATATGCAGGCCAATATCATCCCACGGTTTCATTACGCGTTGAACAAAAAGGGCTTTTTGTTTTTGGGCCCATCGGAAACGTTGGGAAAGCAGGACAGGTTTTTTCATCCCATTGACCGCGACGTACGTCTTTTCCAGCGCAATGATGAAAAAACGTCCGCCTATTCCTCGCTTGGAACATACCAGTCTGACACGCAAAAACCTCAAAAGCGCATGCCGAGAGGCCGGAGCAATCATCTGCGCGACACACCCCCTCTGCCTGATTTTGAACAGCAGGTCACAGGGTATTTTCTACGCGAGTTTGCCGCCCCCTTTGCCGTGATCAACGCAGACAATGAGGTCAGTTTTCTGTCCGAAAGGATGGGCGCCTTCGTCAAACCTGCACAAGGCACGGTGTCTGCGGCCCTCGATCAGTTTCTTGCCCGTGAACTGCGGCTTCCGGTGCGCACCGCCGTTGCAGAGGCCCGGGATCAAGGCCGTGCGGTCGAGGTTCGCAACATTGTCGTTGAGGACGGTGAGCCGCAGCTGTTCGACCTTGATGTGCGGCCATTGCCCTTTGCCTCTGGCAGTCTGATCATCACCTTGCGGCCCGTGCGGACGCAGGACACTCTTGAGCTTGTCAAAGATGCTGGCAGCCGCGACCGCGCGGCGCGAGATCTTGTGGAACGTGAACTGGCGCTCACACGGCAGCAGCTTTCGATGACGGCCGCTGATTATGAAACAACCGAACAGGAATTGCGATCCTCTAATGAGGAATTGCTGTCGATGAACGAGGAGTTGCAAAGCTCAAACGAGGAGCTGGAAACCAGCCGCGAAGAGCTGCAATCGATCAATGAAGAACTGGAGACCATCAACGCGGAGTTAACCGAAAACAACCGCCAGCTTGTTGAAGTGAACTCCGATCTGCGAAACCTTTTCGAGAGCACCGAGATTGCCACGGTTTTCCTTGATCAAAATTCTCGCATCCGTCGCTTCACACCCACGGCGCAGCGTCTCTTTGGCATTCAGGATCGCGACATCGGGCGCGCATTGAGCGACTTGAAATGGAATGTGACTTATGGGCTGCTGGACGAGGATGTGGCGGCAATCGCGGAGACATTGCAACCGATTGAGCGGGAGGTGCGCGTCGACGTCACCGATGAGACATTTCTTCTGCGCCTGCGCCCCTATCGCCGCATCGATGATCGCATTGACGGGACCGTTCTAACACTTTTCGACATCAGCGACCGCAAACGATTTGAACGCCAGATTGCGGAAAATGCCGACATTCTGGAACGCCAGTTGAGCGAGTTGGAGACGCTTTACGACACCACGCCGGTTGGGCTGGCCCTGCTTGACCGCGATCTGCGCTACATTCGCATCAACGAACGGCTCGCCGAGATCGATGGGTTCTCTGTCGAAGACCATGTCGGCAACAAACAGGAAGACCTGATACCGGAAATTGACGGCAAAATAAGAGAAATCCAGCTTGAAGTGATGGCGTCGGGCAAGCCGTCGATGGGTATAGAAGTTCATGGAACGACGCCCGCCGAGCCCGATCGCGAACGCGACTGGATCGCCGATTACTACCCCGTGCTTCGCAACGGAGAGGTGATTGCCGTCGGATGCTGCGTGCAGGAGATCACCGAGCAAAAAGCGCTGCAAAGACTTTTGGAAGACGCTTTGCGCGCCGCGGAAGAAAGCGAGGCAAAGCTTCAGCGGTTATTTGATGCCGCGCCCGCGATGATCGCGTTGCACGAAGGCCCCGAACATCGCTTTGTCTACAGCAATGCAACGCACCGGGCCGCAACCGGACACCGGGATCTCAACGGCAAATCCATATTGGAGGCGTTTCCGGAACTATGGGATCAAGGTGTCGTGGAACGGTTTGACCAAATCTTTGCCACACGAGAAGGCTACGAGGTTGAACCGTTCAAAGCCCGGCTTGATTTTGAGGACGGTCCTGTGGAGCGCTGGTTTTCGCAATTCCTGCAGCCTTGGTTCACCTCGGACAATGAGGTTGGCGGTGTGATGAGTTTCGCATTCGACATCACCGATCGTCATGACGCGACCGAACGCCAGGAGTTGCTGCTGCAGGAGCTTCAGCACCGGGTCAAAAACACCATGGCGACAGTCCTTGCGATCATGAAGTTTTCTGCAAAGAACGCCGATGATCTTTCCGTCTTCACCAAGACGCTTGAGAACCGCCTGCAGGCAATTGCCAGAACACATGATCTGCTCACGCAGTCAAATTGGGATGGCGCAGCCTTGAGCGACATCATCCGCCAGGAGCTTGAACCCTACACCGGAGAAGATGCAGAGCGCCTTACAATCTTGGGGGATGATGTTGATCTTTCTGCCAAACAGATGCTGTCCTTGGCGCTTGCCATTCATGAATTGGCGACAAATGCCGCCAAATACGGCGCACTTTCATCGAGCCGGGGTACGTTGACAATCAAAACAACGCACCTTCCGAACGGCCGTGTGGCGTTGGAGTGGCGCGAGGCTGGCGGGCCCCCGGTCAAAAAGCCCGAAAAAGGATCCGGCGGTTTCGGCAGTTTTCTGCTGGACCGTGTTTTGGGAAGCGATCTGGAAGGTGAAGCCTTGACAAGGTATGATGCTGATGGATTGTTTTTTGCCGTTGAATTTCCAATGAGGGCGACAAAAAGGTAGGAATCGATGACGAAAAAGAAGGGCAAGGTTCTTGTACTAGACGATGAACTTATCATCGCGATGTCGTTGTCAGATGATCTTGAAGAGGCTGGCTTTGAAATCATAGGGCCTTTCTCCAAAGCCTCCGAGGCGATGGCCGCGCTTGAACAAACCAAACCCGATGCCGCCTTTTTGGATATCAATCTCGGTTCGGATCGAAACAGCTTTGAGGTCGCGTCAAATTTGAAGAAAAGCGGCACGCCGTTTGTGTTTCTGACCGGCTATAGCGAGAAATCTCCAGCCGCGGAAGAATTTCCCGATGCCGCGTATCTGGGCAAGCCGGTCACCGGTCAGCAAGCCGTGGAAGAGGCAGAAAAACTGATCAAGGGCGCTTAACGATTGGCAGATCCGGCCCTCTTGTCTGCTCATAAAAGCATGGAATGGTTGGAACTTTTGTCGTGTTGGGTCTGTCCCTCAGGGTGCGATCACCCCATATCCGACACGCGCTGCATTCCTTTAATCAAACCAAGCCATGTCTGAGCTTTCATAGTCCGAAGAAGACGCCCCGAAAGAGTGATGTGTCCCATTGGACCGCTTATAGTGGCAATGACCTTGCTCTTGGAATTCAGCTCATTGGGGTGTTTGTCGTACGTCCAAGGTGAAGCGTGTAAGAAGGCTCGTCAGGTTGCGGCGGTTGGCTCAAGGCACCGACAGTTCACATGCAACGCCGTTTCCCAAGTCTTGAACACGCCCTTGGCCAAGTGGCGGAGTGAAAATGATAGTTCCATCGTGACGGTCTTAGCCAAGTGCAACGTATCTCAGTCCTCTTGAGGCAGTCGTTCGTTTTCAACCACGGTCACTTGTGCGCTTTTACCTTTTGGAAGCGCTTCCGGATGTTTTGGCTGCACGGTGAGGCGAGCGCAGAAGGCCTACCGGCGGACAGCTTATCTCATACGCCACTTTGCCGCTGGAGGTTGCCACACGTCTGTCGCTCCAACCGCGGCCAAAAAAGACATCGGACGATGACCTCAGAACGGCCCAAAGCGCGCGTCAAAGAACCCCTGACGTCAGCCGTACGGTCTGCGCAAATCGGAGTTCTGAAACAGCTCAGCGACGGCCAAGTGGCACACGCTATTCCGCGACGAGCATAACAGGGTCCATCCTTTGGGCCATCGTGTTGCAATACCAATCAACAAAACCCATCACTCCGGCTTCGTGGATTGGCGAATAGGGCCCGGGCTCATATGCGGGCGAGTTGATGCCGCGCTGATTGTCTTCCACCACGCGTCGGTCTTCGTCATTGGTCATGATCCAAACCTCCGTCAAACGCTCTAGATCATAATCCACTCCCTCAACCGCATCTTTGTGCACCAGCCATTTGGTGGTGACCTCAGTGGTCGTAGGCGTCAGCGGTGTCACCCGAAAGACGATAGAATGATCGGGGAGAAAGTGGTTCCACGTGGTGGGGTAATGGTATTTCAGCAAGGTGCCAGCCGTTTCATCCTGCACCCGGCCAAGCGATTTTTTGACGGCAGGTTCAAGATCCATGGTGAAGCTTTTCGCCCCTGGCAGCAGCGGCATCCGCGCGAAGCGATACTGCATATCGTCTGACATCTGGAACCGAGATGGATACCCTTGCGCTTCCAGTCGGTCAAAATGCGCGAGCAGATGAGGGGGCGTTGTGCCTTCTTCGATGCCTGTGATCGTGGGGTCATCGGTGAAGGACCGGCACAGACCGGGGTGATTGCCGCCGCAGTGATAGCACTCACGGTTGTTTTCCCACACGAGCTTCCAGTTGCCTTCTTCGATGATTGTGGTTTCGTGCGCGACGCGTGCATCTGAGAGATCATGCACGGCCAAGTAAGGCCAAGCCATGTCGGCAAAGGCGTCGAAATCCGGCGCTTCAAAAGCGAGGCAGATGTAGATCAATCCCTGCATCTCCCGGCAATGCACTGTTTTCAAGCCATGTTCGGCCGGGTTGAAGTCTTCGCCCATGTCGCGCGCGCGGGCGAGGCGTCCGTCAAGCTCATAGGTCCAGTGATGATAAGGGCAGACGATCTTGGCATTCCTGCCTTTGGCCGCCTTGCAAAGAACCGACCCGCGATGGCGGCAAGAGTTGTGAAACGCGCGGATGACGCCATCGCGGCCGCGTACGACAATCACGCCATACGCGCCCACTTGATGGGTGATGAAGCTGCCAACTTTGGGCAGTTCACAGGTGAGGCCCACAAACAACCAATCCTGATAAAAGATGGTTTCCATATCCTGTCGAAAGACATCCGGATCAGTGTAGAAAGCTTGCTCCAGCCCATAGCCCGGCCTGCGCCGCGCCAGCATGTCGCTGATCGGTTGCGTGTACATGTTTGGCCTCCTGCCGCGCCCCGCGGCGATTGAGGCGAGTGACATGCATAGGCAGAAGACGGTCTGGCAGTGGAGGGGCCAAACGCGCATATCCGCCCGCACCGCCACCCGCGGTTTGACGTTTTGCAAGGCTGGTTTCCGGACTTCGGTGCGACCCTTTCAGGCCAGAACGTGACACCTTCCCGGGGGTCCTCCTCCCCAGTGGTCATGGTCACGCCCGTTGCAACACCGTTACCGTTGCGGGGGCAGTGCCGGACTTGCACCGGCTTCCCAATTCTCCGCGCTCAATAGGTCATCAAACACGGCACCTTACACGACTCAGGTAGCAGGTTTCAGACGGTCGCGAGAGACAGAATTGCGACATGCGTGAGATAGAAAAAGACACGCAGGTTTTTTTCCGCCAGCGGCTGGTTCGTGATCAGAGCGGGGGTCTGACGGATTCTGCCGACCATCCGGGCCTACTGAGGGCGTTCGATGTTGGCGAGGCTACATCATCTGCGGCCCGATCGTCTTTAGCCAAGCTCCGCTTTGACCACAGTGCCCCCAAATCCATAAACACCAACGGCGTGACCAAAGACTGTGCTGCGTGAAAGCGCGGTTGCACAGTGGCTGAGGATGGGTGAGCTTCGGATACGAGTGTTGGGGCGTCCGAAGTGTCGTTGAGCTGTCCATTATCTGAGTGTCGCGGTTGGATCCGCTCGTAATTGTAATGCCGCGTTTGTGATCAAAGCGGGTGCTTTGCAAGCGACAGTATGAAAGGTGGCGGAGACTGCATAGAGGCGCCTAAGGACGCGTGCCCTATCGTTTTTACCTTTCAAGCGAACTTGGCGGGGCGTCTTTCCAAGCCGTCGGGGAAACACATCCTTCCTGTCGCTTTGAGGTCACTGGGAAGGTTTGCGGTGAACCTCGCTTTGGAAATCACCACATAATCGATCCGCGCATCTGAACCCAGCTGCGCTTCGGACCCGGCATCAGGTTCGGCCAGGATCAATTCGCTGACAGAGACGTCGCGTGCGCGGGATGTGGCGGAGCCGAATGCGCAATGGTTCAACTCAAAGGGTTTGCGAACGATGCCAACCCCCCAGTGTTCTGACGATTGCACGCAGTACTTGCCAGAGGGGTAATGAAACATCCGGTGGTGATGCCCTTAGGGGGAAGCCGCATCAGCACCTTGCTTTCAAAGCAATTATTCTGCTTCATCGCCTGCCATTGGGCGTTGAACTCTTTCGGGTCCGCATTGGGAAGAACGAGGGGCACCGTCATAAGACGCGCTGGCCTGTGCGCGGTACCAAAACCCGGTGGTGTCGACGTTGAACGGCACTGCGCATATAAAACTTCCTGTCGACGCCTCTTTACGCCAAATGCAACAGCGAACAGAACAGACTGGGCAGACGTTTTGGGGTGTTGATTTAGCAAGTCGAAACCATGCGGTTTACGAGACGGGACGCGAATGGATCAGCGCGCGAGACAGGCATCCTTCCCCGACTTTTATTTACAAAAGCGCAATTATTAATTGCTTTTTATAATTCTTAATTTTGACAATTCACCGCTCATCTTCCTCTGAAACGGACACCCGAACAGAGGAGCATTTGTTATGTCTCTTGATCTTTATAAAGCCCGTACTCGCGCGCCACAGCCGGCCAAGCCGCTTGTCTTTACCTTCCACGGCACCGGTGGCGATGAAACCCAGCTATTTGCGCTGGCAGATGAGCTTGTGCCCGGTGCGGGGATCGTGTCACCCCGCGGCGATGTGCTGGAATCCGGTGCGGCGCGGTTTTTCAAGCGTACGGGCGAAGGCGTTTATGACATGGACGACCTCGCCCGCGCGACGGACAAAATGATCGCCTTTATCGAGGCGCATCGTGCCGAAAACCCTGGCCATTCAGTCTATGCCTTTGGCTATTCCAATGGTGCGAACATTCTGGCGTCTGTGTTTTTGCAGCGGCCCGACCTTTTTGACAAAACGGCCCTCCTGCACCCGCTTGTCCCGTGGACGCCCGGTAAAAACGCCGCACTGAAGGGGCGGCAGGTGCTGATCTCAGCCGGTCAGCGGGATCCGATCACGCCGTGGCCCATGAGCGAAAGGTTGATCGCGTGGCTTTCTGAGCAAGGCGCAGATGTGATGACCGAGATCCATGATGGCGGTCATGAGTTGCGCAACAGCGAACTGACCGCGCTTCGCGCGTTCTTCAACGCGTGAGTAACCTAGGCGGCGCCTGTCTGCAGGGAGTTCAATGTCGACAGGACTGCCGCCTCTTTCGCTACCCAATCCATGAAGGCAGTCACATGCGGTTTCTTGGCCTGAGTTTTGTTGCACATGAGATAATAGTTAAACCCGGTCTCAAGGATCGGGCCACACACATAGTGCAAGCGGCCCTGCGACAGGGCCTGATACACCTGGATCGACCAACCCAGCATCACACCTTTGCCGTCCAGGGCCATATCCAGCGCGTAATCCGCCGAGAGCGGGTCAAAGGTCATCTCATAGTCTGGGCGGCCTTTGGTCAATCCGGCCTGTTCAAACCAAAGATCCCAGGCCGCGTCATTGCCGAAAAGGCGCAAGATAACGTCCTCCAGCAAGGGCAGCCGGTAAAAATCGTCCGCCGATCTGACATCAAAGCGCTCGATGAACTCGCGCGTTGCCACGGGCAGCAAAATCAGTTTGTGAATGGGGCGGGCGTATACATCTTTGGGTGGCTCAGCAGCGAGGCGGAACGCAATCTCATCCTCCCCAAAACTGAACGTCTCCCAGCTGTGCAGGGTTTCGATTTTCGTCTCTACATCAGGGTTGGCGGCCGTGAAACGGTGCAGGTTTGGCAAAAGCCAGCTGCGAATGATCATGCCGGCCGCGTGGACCTTCAGATGCTTCGCGTGCCCAGGCCGCACGTCATCAACAGCCTGGCGCAGTTTGAGAAAACTCTCAGTGACCGTGGGCTGGAGCTGCCGCCCTTGCCGGGTCAGCTCAATGGCGCGGGTTTTTCGAATGAAAAGATCAACGCCAAGATCGGCCTCAAGCGCTTTGATTTGTTGGCTGACGGCCCCCGGCGTGACGGCCAGCTCCGACGCCGCCTCCTTAATCGACCCTCTCCGCGCCGCCGCTTCAAAGGCACGCAAGCTCAGCAAGGACGGCAGGCGAGACATTGGCATGGCAGCAAAACCTCACGGTTTAGTTTGACTAAACCATACCTGCAGAACGTCTGCTTTGTCGAGGTTCAAAAACCACACATCTGCCTTCCTAACAGGATCATGGGCGTTGCGACATGACATTGATGAGACAGAAAATTGGCCGCCTGACGGGTGCCCGGCGCGGGCTGCCGCACGCTCTGACCCGGTTCGAACCGCAGTTTGTCAAAATCTGGAAAACAAAAATCAACATTCAGAAAAGGCCGCTGGATCGTGTCGTCATCTCCGCCTGCAAAAGCATCGAACACGACACGAAGGAGACCTAATATGACTTGGCCACCTTACCTCATCACTCTCGTCGCGGGTCTGGGCATCGGGGTCATCTATGGCCTGTCGCCGTCCATTTCCCAGCACCGCCCATTACCGCGCTGCTGGGCCTTCTGGGCATGCTGGCAGGTGAAGCTGCGGTGCAATGGATCCGTGGGCATTCCGATGTTGTCACAAACGCCCTGCACATGACGTCTTTCGCCGTCTCAACGGACACGGCGGCGGAACCCCCCGAAACCCCAAAAACCTGATCAAAAGGAGCAAAACCAATGTCCAAAACCGAAGTTCTTACCCCGCAAAACAGCCAGCTGATCATCATCGATCATCAGCCGCAGATGGCCTTTGGAGTGCAGTCGATGGATCGGCAGGCGCTGAAAAACAATGTTGTCGGGCTGACAAAATCCGCCAAGGTGTTTGACATCCCAACGATCATCACCACGGTCGAAACCGACGCGTTTTCGGGACATACCTACCCCGAAATCCTGGATGTTTTTCCCGACGCGCCGCTGCTGGAGCGCAGCTCTATGAATTCCTGGGATGACCAGAAAGTGCGCGATGCGCTAGCCGAAAATGCCGCAAAAGGGCGCAAGAAAGTGGTCGTCGCGGGCCTATGGACGGAGGTGTGCAACACAACCTTCGCGCTCAGCTGCCTCAATGACACCGACTATGAGATCTACATGGTGGCTGATGCCTCTGGTGGCACGTCGCTTGAGGCACATACCTACGCCATGGATCGCATGACCCAAGCGGGTGTCATTCCGATGACCTGGCAACAGGTGCTTCTCGAATGGCAGCGAGATTGGGCCAAGCGCGACACCTATGATGCTGTGATGGACATCGTGCGCGAGCATTCTGGCGCCTACGGGATGGGCGTCGATTACGCCTATACTATGGTTCACAAAGCCCCGTCTCGGTCTGAGCACAAAGGCCCTCGTCTGGACGCGGCACCAGCCCCGATTGCAGCGGAATAGGCCTCATCGCCGGAGCTTGTCCAGGCTCCGGCACCCCCTTCTTTTTCAAAGGATCGCTTCCATGAACGTCACCCGTAGAACCGCCCTTTTGTCGACCAGTGCCGCCATTGGCACGTTTCTGGCCTCTGCCAAGGCAGGCATCGCACAAGCTGGCGATCCGGCCGATATCGTTTTGACCAACGCGCGCATCACCACGATGGATGCGGCCCGCCCTGAGGCCACAGCACTCGCTGCGCGCGACGGAGTGTTCATTGCCGTGGGCAGCCAAGAAGATGTGGCAGGGTTTATCGGGCCTTTCACGCAGGTCATCGATGCCGGCGGTAAGCGGGTGATCCCTGGCCTCATAGACAGTCACACGCACTCCATTCGTGGCGGCGTGAATTACAACCTCGAGGTCCGTTGGGACACCGTCGACAGCCTCGAAGAGGCGCTTCATTTGCTGCGGGAACAGGCCGATCGTACACCCGAGGGTCAGTTTGTGCGCGTTGCTGGGGGCTTCTCTGAATTCCAGTTCAAAGAAAAACGCCTACCCACGGTGTCCGAGCTCGACAGCGTGGCGCCGAACCACCCGGTGCTGATCCACTACCTTTATCGTGAGACGCTGCTCAACACGAAAGCGATCGAGTATTTCGGCTATGACCAGCCCGGGCACGTGACCTATCCCGGTGGCACGATAGAAAAAGACGCCGATGGCAACTCCACAGGCCGGTTGCTGGCCACGCCGTCCGGTTTGCTGATGTATCGCACGCTGGCCTCGGCCCCCAAGCTGTCGATCTCTGATCAAATCAACTCGTCGATGCAATACATGGATGAGCTGAACGGGCTGGGCATCACGTCTGTGTCCGATGCGGGGGGCGGCGGCATGGAGTTCCCTGATAGCGATCCCTACCAAGTCACCCGATGGATGCATGAGCGCGGGCTTTTGACCACGCGCATCGGCTACCACTCCTTCCCGCAGGTGAAGGGTGAGGAGCTGAGCAACTACCAAGAATGGACCAAGACCATCCGCGCGGGCACCGGCGATGACATGCTCAAATTCGTGGGCGCGGGTGAAAACCTCACCTGGGCCGCCTATGACTTTGAGATATTCAAAGAGGCCCGCCCGGATATTGACCCCGACGCCGAGGAGATCTTGGAAAAGGTCATGACCGTGCTGGGCGAGGGTGAATGGCCCTTCCGTCAGCATGTGACCTATGACGAAACAGGCGACCGGCTGCTTCCGGTCTATGAGAAAATCGCGCAAGGTCCCGGCCTTACCAATGGTTGGTTTATCGACCATGTGGAGACATTCTCGGAGCGTAATCTGGAACGCGTTGCGGAACTGGGCGGCGGCATTGCCTTGCAGAATCGCCTGCAATTCCAGGCCGAGGATTTCGCCGCGCTCTATGGGCAGGAGGCCTTGGGCAAAACGCCCAATTTCCGCGCCATTGTGGATCTTGGCGTGCCTGTCGGTGGGGGTACGGACGCCACCCGTGTCACCTCGTATAATCCGTGGTTTTCGATCCAATGGATGTCCACCGGCCTCTCGCGCGGGGGCATGCGGATGTATGGTGATGACAACCTGTTGACCCGCGAAGAGGCGCTGCGCGTCTGGACCACCGGATCGGCGTGGTTCACGGGCGACGCAGGCCGCAAGGGCGCGATCACGTCAGGGCAGCTCGCCGATTTTGCGGTGCTCGATCGCGACTACTTCGCCATCACCGATGCGGAGATTGCCAAGCTGCAATCAGAGCTCACGGTGCTCGGCGGCGAGGTGGTTCATGCCAAGGGCGGCTTTGCCCATCACGATCTCAAACACATCCCCCCGATCAGCCCAGATTGGTCGCCTGTGATCTTTGAAGACAGCTGATTTCTGACCGCTTTTCCCAACTGGAGGACACCAATGATGGCCGACATAATTCTCTACAATGGCAAGATCACCACGATGGATGAGGACAGGCCCGAGGCGACCGCGGTTGCCATCTCGGGCGATCAGATTGCCGAGGTGGGCACCGACCAAGACATCCTCCGGCGCGCAGGTCCGGGCACCGAAAAGATCGATCTGGGTGGCCAACGGGTGATCCCCGGCCTCATCGACAGCCACACGCATATCATCCGCCAGGGCAACAATTTTGCGATGGAATTGCGCTGGGATCACGTGCCCTCCCTCGCTGACGGGTTGCGCATGTTGAAGGTTCAAGCAGAGCGCACGCCCGCAGGGCAGTGGATCCGCGTCGTGGGTGGCTGGTCGGTCGATCAGTTTGCCGAACGCCGATTGCCCACGATTGATGAGATCAACGCGGTCGCCCCCGATGTTCCGGTTTATGTGCTGCACCTCTATGACAGAGCGTGGTTAAACCAAGCCGCGCTGCGCGCACTGGGCATCGACAAGCATTTCTATGAGCCGTTTGTCTCAGGCCGTTTGGAACGCGATGACAACGGAAATCCCACGGGGCTCGCCATGGCGCGCCCGAACGCGCAGCCGCTTTATGCGCTGCTCGACATGGCGCCGAAGCTTGATTTCGAACAGCAGATCACGTCGACCAAGCACTACTTCAAAGCGCTCAATGGCCTCGGTCTCACCTCTGCGCTGGACTGTGCGGGTGGGTTTCTGAATTACCCCGATGATTACGGCGTGATCACCGAGCTCAACAAACGCGGGGAGCAGACAGTGCGCATTGGGTATCAGTTATTCGCGCAGCGGCCGCTCTTTGAGCTGGATGATTTCAAACGCTGGAATGACCTTGTGAAGCCTGATGAAGGCGATGCCTTTCTCAAATGCGTGGGTGCGGGTGAGATGCTGGTGGCTTCGGCCTATGACTTCGAGGATTTCAGCTATCCGCGCCCTGACCTGCCCAAGCGGATGGAAAGCGATCTTCGGCCCGTGCTGGAATTCCTGTTTGAGAACCGCTGGCCCATTCGCTTCCACTGCACCTACGAGGAAAGCGCGCACCGCCTGCTGAGCCTCATTGAGGAGGTGGGCCAAGATAAAGGCCTCGACGAGCTGAACTGGATTTTTGACCACGGCGAAACCATCTCTGAGGGCACGATGGAATGGGTCGCGCGGATGGGCGGTGGCATCAGCTATCAGAACCGCATCGCTTTTCAAACAACCGCCTATCGCGCACGCTACGGTGACGCGGCGCTGCGCGAGGTGATGCCGGTCAAGAAGATGATGGCCTCTGGCGCGCCGCTGGCCGCGGGCACCGATGCGACGCGCGTGTCGTCCTACAATCCATGGCTTGCCATTCACTGGGCGGTCAGCGGGAAGGGCAGGGGTGGCGATGTGATCTGGGATGCAGCCAACCGTCTGGATCGCCACGATGCGTTGCGTCACTGGACGGCCGCGGGTGCATGGTTCAGCCGTGAGCAAGGCACGAAAGGTCAGATCAAACCTGGCCAACTGGCCGACATCGCCGTGCTTGATCGTGATTATTTTGCCGTGGCCGAGGACCAGATTACCGAGATCGAGGCGGACATGACGCTGGTGGGCGGCAAGATCGTTCATGCCAAGGCGGGTTTTGCCCAGCATGCCCCGGCACCGTTGCCAGAGCTGCCCGATTGGTCCCCGGTTCCCATCTTCGGCGCCCCCGGGGCATCCGCGAAGACACCAAGTGACATGGCGGCGGAGTGACACCCGCCGACCCTCATGCGCAAAAGGAACGGTCCCATGTTGGACGATAAAGATCTCAAAATCACTTACAGTGAAAGCGACACCAAGGGCCGCTATGGCGCATCTGTGGCAGGCGTCACAAGCCAAGCGGAGCTGACGATCTCCAAAGTGTCAGCCCGGCTAATTATCGCCGATCACACCTATGTTCCGGACGAGTTGCGCGGGCGCGGCCTGGCGCAGGCGCTTGCCTCTCAGCTCGTGGCAGATGCCCGCAAAAATGGTCAGCGGATCGTCCCGCTCTGTCCGTTCGTACGCTCATATGCAGAAAAGCACCGCGAGGAGCTGGCCGATGTCATCCAGTGGTAGTGCTGTCTCGCCCAGCCCTGCGGCCTCTGCCTGGACGCCCTTCCGGTATCGTGCCTTTGCGCTGCTGTGGACGGCCACGCTGATCTCCAATGTCGGCACATGGATGCACGATGTGGGCGCGGGCTGGTTGATGACCACGCTCAATTCCTCGCCCGCAGTTGTGTCATTGGTGCAAGCGGCCACCACGTTGCCGGTGTTTTTGTTCGCGCTTTTTGCGGGCACGCTGGCCGACCGGCTGGACAAGCGAAAGATGCTGATTAAGGTGAACGTGATTTTGTTGGTACTCATCTCGGTTCTGACCATTCTTGTGCATCTGGGCGTCATGACGCCCGTGCTGTTGATCCTTTTCACCTTGGCGATCGGTACGGGCACTGCCTTTATGGCGCCGGCGTGGCAGGCCATTGTGCCCGCGCTGGTGCCGCGTGACGCGCTTCAGCCCGCGATTGCGCTCAATTCTATGGGCATCAACATCAGCCGTGCCATTGGACCGGCTCTGGCGGGTGTTCTGATTGCATCCGTGAGCCAGTCTGCGCCCTTTGCGGTCAATGCGGCCAGCCATGTCGTGATTATCGTGGCATTGCTGCTTTGGAAATATGAGGGTGGCAGCACCAAGACCTCGCAACCTGTGTTCAACGCCATGCTCACCGGCTTGCGCCATGTGGGCCATAACCGCGCTTTGAAACACACGCTGGTGCGCTCTCTCGCCTTTTTTATCTTCGCCTCCGCCTATTGGGCGCTGCTGCCGCTCGTGGTGCGCGGGGTCGACGGCGGTGGGGCCCGGCTATATGGCATGCTGTTGACCCTGATCGGATCCGGCGCGGTCCTTGGCGCGCTCACCTTGCCGAAGTTTCGCGCGAAACTGGATGCCAGCGCCATAGCGGCGAGCGGCACAGTTGGCACCGCGGTTGCCATGGCCGTTTTGGCCACCGCGACCACGCCCTGGTTGGCCTGTATCGCGGCACTTCTGGGTGGGTTTAGCTGGATCGCTGTGCTGACGACATTCAACGTCTCAGCGCAAACGGCTTTGCCCAATTGGGTGCGCGCGCGGGGCTTGGCGGTGAACCTGATGGTGTTTTTCGGGTCCATGGCGTTTGGCTCTGCGATATGGGGGCAAGTGGCCACTTTCACATCAACGCCCGTCGCGCTGTTGATCGCCGCCCTTGGTCTGCTACTGGGTCTTGGGCTCACCCGAGGTTTTCAGCTTGGACAGGGTGAGCACCTTGATCTGACCCCATCCATGCATTGGCCAGCACCAGATGTGGCGCTTGATCCAGACGGGCTTGGCCGCCGCGGCCCGGTCATGGTTGAGGTTGACTACCGCATCCGCAAAGCCGATGAGGCGGCTTTTCTTGCAGCTATTGAGGAGTGGTCATGCGAGCGGTGGCGCAATGGTGCTTATGAGTGGCGTGTTTTCCAAAGCGCAGAAGACCCCGAGCTTTGGGTAGAGGCGTTCATGGTCTCCTCTTGGGAGGAGCATTTGGCCCAGCACGAGCGGGTCTCTAAGGAAGACAAGCGCCTGCAAGATAAGGTGCGCGGCTTCGACATCCGAGAGAACGGCCCGGTCGTCAGGCACCTCATCGCGCCATGACCCCAAAAACGGGATGTATAGCTCGCTGGCCCGCAAAGCGTGCCGACTGTGCCGTGATGGCCGCAGCGCGGCCGGTGACGGCCGCCTGGTCTGAGGCGCCTGAGATCGGGGCCACAATTTTTGGTCAACTGAATGTCGGCGCGCTTGAGATTGATAACGGCGGTGGGCGGGAGCAGTACGTCGCCGAAAATCCCAGCATGCCAAGCCGCGTCGGCATCCGCTGGCACGTTCCCTTTGAAAATGCCGCCCCAGTGACCATTCAGTTTGAAACGGGTCTGGGCCTCACAACCCTGAGTGTGGTCTCTGCCGCCATGCGCCGGTACCGGGTCAGCTCGCTTTCGCAGACCTTTCAACGGGTGAATGCCTGGTTGATCGGTGCAAGATGGCGGTTTTAGACCGCAATGAAAAAAGACCTCGAAAGATCTGAGATACCTTTTGAACTTATGGCTGTCTGCGGGATGCGATCATTCCGGATGCAATGGGTCGTGAAGGCTTTACAATCACGCTTTTCGCTCAGACCTACCATCCACAGATGATGAGCTGAGCGCTTTTGTATGAGCGGATCAGGCGGTCAGGCTCAGGCTTTCTACGCCAGATGGCCATCAGCAAAGTCCGCAGCGGGGGGCCAATGTCTGGCGAGGTTGATCGGCTCAGCCTGAAAGGCCGCGTGAAATTCGGTCAAACGCGGTCGATGCGGAGCACCAACGAGGAATTGGCGGACGCGCACCGTTCCTTTAAGAAGATGTTGTGCTCCTCGGTGACACGCGCCACTTCCGTCACAGTCGCCTGCCTTCGACTACTTTGTTTGTCTGCCTCTAGCGCTTAGAGACTTGCGCCATTCATGCGGAGCGGCCGACACCCAGACGTTCCACCACCTCTTTGACCAAACAGCCGTGCAACAGGGCCTGCGCCAGCGCGTCGATCTTGCACTCAACTGAGTAACGAATTCGACCTGACATTAGCGTGTTCCTTGGCCTCCAAAACCACCAAGCAAAGCGTCTATAGATCTTTGCGCACCTGAAGCCTTTGCTCGAGCTTTGCGGCAAATTCCTCTATGTGTCCCGGCTGGAAATACTCACCATGCTGACCGGGAATGACATCCCAAGTGACGCTTGGAAACAACCTCTTCCACTCTTTTTGGGGTTCGGCTGAATGAAGAAAAGGGTTGTGAGTTACGCTGTCACGCCCAAAAAACAGGGATAAATTGAAGTTCAGCGTTTCGTTTGGCGCGTGTTCAAGAAGGCAAATGCGGTCAACCTGACCACCACGATGAACGATTTCTTGCGCAAGAGACACAATCAGACGTGCTGACTGACAATTACCGCCCATCAGAAGGGATTGACCCGGAAGCAAGTCCATTAGTTCTGCGGCGTAGGCGGCTACAAATGCTTGTTTAAATCGTTCCCTTGACGCACCCCGCGCCACAATCGCATTCATCGATCTTAATGCATAAAGGGGCCGCGTTGGGCCCAACAATGGCCCAAGCGATGCAGGTTCGTGTCTGGCGTTGAAACACCAGATCAAGGCCTGATCCGAGCCTGTCTCATTCTGTGCCATGATGGGCATTTTGCGGCCCATATGCCGGCCCGGCCAGTTTTCTGTCGCGAGCATGATACGGTGTTGGACGTGCTCAAATTCGGCGTCCTCGCTGAGCTCTTCGATAGGAAGAGAGCTGACAGGAACCTCCTTGGCACTGCGGTTTTCGACCACAGGTTTTCTGCGCGTGCGCGTCTTAGGCTCGATGCTTCCTGAAAGCCAGTGTGCCACAGCCTTTAATGTGGTTGCCGCCGTCAGTCTTTCCAAAGGCAATTTGAGATCAAAATGCCGTTCCAGCGACAGGATCATCCTCATGAACGATAGAGAGTCGCCTCCAAGATCGAAGAAATCATCATCGCGTGAGATTGAGGTTTGCTTCAAAATATCTGACCAAAGCTGTGCGAGCTGAACTTCTGTATTGCCCTTTGGCGGTGCGCCAAAACCTTGCTCTTCACGTCGGGGCTTGTCCTTGAGCATCTTTTGCAGCCTCAAGCGATCCGTCTTCCCACTTGGCAAATGCGGAACCTCATCGATCCGCACATAGGCGCGCGGCATGATCGTTCTGGCCAGCATGGTTGCCGCTGTTTGCCTGATGTCGGCGACAGGCGGATGGTCTGGTGACACATAGAACGCGACAAGCTCGTCCGTTGCGTCCTGATTGTTTTTCACGGCGATGACTGCGCAGTCCATTATGTCCGGATGCCGCATCACAGCAGCCTCAACTTCCCCAAGCTCCACACGCTGCCCATTGATCTTCACTTGCGTGTCTTGCCGCCCCAAGTGAAGCAAGTCACCCCGTTCCGTGACAATGCCCACATCCCCGGTGCGGTAGAGCGTGCCACCCTGGTAAAACGGGTCATCAACAAACCTCTGGGTCATCAGTGCCGGGTTGTTCAGATAACCCAACGACAATCTCGGCCCACCGACGACGATTTCGCCCGGGATGCCCGGAGGAACGGGGCGCAGTGAAGGGTCTAACACATGAACGACTGCATCAGGCGGGCATCGACCAATGGGAACGGTTGCAGTTTTATCGCGGTCAGCTTGAAAAAAATGTGCGGTTATCGCCATGGTTGATTCAGTGGGACCGTACAGATTGATCAGGTCCACATCTGGAAAGGCCGCGCGTGTTTTGTGAGCTAGCTCGATGGACAAGGGTTCACCAATCGAGATCAGCTTTGACAATCGTTTTACGTCCCACCTTTTGTGAACAAGCTGCCGCAGATGCGATGGTGTGAGGGCGATGCCGTCGCATTGATCATCCTCCAAGGCATGAACTGCGGACATACCCGTGACATGATCCGGTGCATCGTAGCAATGCATCGTTCCACCCGTCTGTAGGGTGACAAAGCTGCGATATGCACTTTCAAAAGCCAGCGACGTCGATAAAGACCAATTCAAGGGTTGATCAGCGCTGTCCGTGAGCAAAGAAATCGCCCATGCCTGGTAGCGCATGAAGCTTTCATGTGGGACACGCACACCGTTGGGTACTCCGGTGGATCCGGAGGTGAACATGACATACATTGCCGAGTGCGGATTGATCGCTGGCAAGGCCCGTGTCTCCGAATTGTCCTTCAGAAGCTGCTCTACCTCGACCGTCGACACCGCCCCCAGCCCAGCCGTTGGCATGCCACGCGCGCATATGACCAACTTAGCCTGGGATTCCACTAGGGTGGCCTCCAGGCGTTCGGCTGGCAGCCGCGTATCGATGCTGTAATAGGCGGCGCCTGTCCTTAGAATGCCAAGCATTGCCGCAACGACATTTGCACTGCGAGGCAAACATGTCGCGATCACATCACCCTTTCCTACGCCGCGTTGCATCAGCGCGAGGGCAATCTTGTGAGACATCTGTTCCAGTTCATCAAAACGAACAGACGCCGCTCCGTCGCGCACAGCAATTCTGGAAGGGTTCACGGCAACTTGCGCCAGAAAAGCCGACACCAGCGTTTTGTGCGTTGGCGCAGGCGCAGAGTAGGCCAGTGCCGCCGCATCATGAGCCGCGTCATGCTCTGCGTCTCCACTCAGAGAAACGTCTGACAGGGCTTTGCCAGCCAGCAGCTCATCCATCACCCTGACCCAAAGACCCAACAGATCAAGGTGTCCAAGCTTTTCACGGGCATCCTCCGCAATGCGCAGCACCACTTCAATGTCGCCTGAGGCCTGAGGCACAAAACGCAAATTAAGGTCACTTCCAATCGCGGACGGTGCCATCGATCCGAAAAGCTGGCGCGACGGGGATCCCAGGAAATCTGGCATCAAGTCTGGGATGAAATTTACACTGACTGGCAAGGCAGGACCGATCTGCGAAGGAGTGTTTCTGCTCGCTCTCAGTGCGGTTTTCCAGGACGCGCGTACGTTTTTGATAAGATCAGACAGGCCCCAATCCGTGTTAAGCTGCAGTGACAGTGGGACAGTGGTGGCAAACTGACCCATGACGTTCTTTGATGCCTTATCAAAGCGGCCGCTCGACGCCACGCCCATCTGTACATTCGGTTCACCCGACACACGAGACATCATCACAAGTGTCACAGCCACGCAAGCATGGAAGGCGAGGGGTGTGTGAAATCGTCTTTGCTTGGTGTTTTCTAAGCCCGCTGCACGACGCAGCGATGCAACCCTTTTGGGCCCAAGCAGCCGCGTCTGTCGGATCACAGATCTCGGCATTTGCAAGCTGCGTGGCTCCCTCGGCAAGAGCGGCGTGGCGCGTGCAAAAGGATCGAGCGGTTCAGCAGGTTGTGTTTCGGGCCGGGGTTCGGATTTGGGCCGCTCTGCGAGGTATCCAAGATAAGAGGGGCAGTTTTCCGGGGCGGTTTTTTCGCCGCGCGACACCTCTCGATACGCCTCATCAAGACGGGAGATAAGAAGCGATTTTGCGTGAAAGTCCAACACGGCGTGGTGGGCGTTTATCTGAAACAGCCAATGGGCCTTTCCGACACGCGCCATAGCCGAATAATAGCTTCTCAGTGTCAAATCGAAGGGTTGCGAAACCATCTGATCCAACCACGCCTCAGCCTCAGAACGAGGATTTTGCGTTTGCGAAAAATCTTTGATCTCAAGCGTGTCACGCATGTCTTTGACGCAGAGCACCTTTTGCCAAGGCGTACCGTCCGTTTCGCCAAAGACGAGGCGCAAAGCATCATTTGTTGAAACGACATGCTGAAAGGCCGCGCGAAACAGCGTGGGATCAATGTGAGCATGCCATTCTAAACGGGTGAGCGAACTCTCAAGGGCGTGATTGGGGAAGTACCGCCAAGCCGTCCAACTTGGAAGTTGCGCAGAGCTCAAGGAGTGCTTTTGGGCTATTGGGTCCATGTCACGCTCATTTGTCTTATATCTGCGCCGCTAAATGCAGGTGATCTTTTCTTTTGGAGTGAGGCCCAAATATGCACGTGGCTTAAGATCAGTTTGGCGACGCAGTTTGGCGTAACTATGCAAGCAAGTGCTCATGCCCCTCAATCAAATTTTCCAACTGTCGATCAACGAAAGCATTTGGCGTCCAAAGGGTTGGAGGGCGCGCGGGTAAATGAAATTGGACAGTATCGGTCAAAAGCCCAGTCAGGCAGGACCAAGCGCTGTCATTGTGCTCTTGGTCGCTCATCCGCGGTGACGGTTTTGGTCAAACCACGGCTACCTACGCATCGCGGAGATATGTGGCGCGCGTTCAGGTGCAATTTTTACGCGGGATGTTTGACGTATACCCGGTTTCTCAAGCTCTGGGTTGTATCTCTTTTACTTGATGCCCGCGCGCATGAAGCTCTGCACAAACTGGCGTTGGAAGAGCAAAAAGGCGATGAGAAGCGGGCCGGATGTCATCAGCGTTGCCGCATTGATGACGCTCCATTCCGTGCCTGAGTCTGTCGCCGCAAAGACCGACAGCCCCACTGTGACAGGCCGGGTTTCCACCGAATTGGTGATGATGAGCGGCCAGAGGAAATTGTTCCAGTGGTGGCTCACAGAGACCAGACCGTAGGCGAGATATGTGGGGATCGCGAGCGGCACGTAGATTTTCAGCAGGATGCCAAGTGTCGACATGCCTTCGATCTGTGCGGCCTCGACGAGCTCTTTAGGGACAGACATAAATGTCTGGCGCAGAAGGAAAATCCCGAAACCCGACGCGATATAGGGAAGCGCGATGGCCGCGATGGTATCCACCAGATCAAACCGGCGGATCATCTTGTAATTCTCGACAATCAGGATGTCGGGCATCACCAAGAGCTGTACGAGCACAAGCGCGAAGAGGACATCGCGGCCCGGGAAGGTATAGCGGGCGAAGGCATAGGCGGCGAGCGTGCATAGGATGAATTGGCCGATCAGGATCGATGTGACGAGGATCACGGTGTTGACGAAGTACCGCGCAAAGGGTGCGGCCTCCCATGCCTTGGCGAAGTTCTCCAGCGTGAGCGGCGCGAAGAGATCGAAATTGGCCTCATAGGCGGCCGGATGAAAGGCCGTCCAGATCGCATAAGCCAAAGGCAGGAACCACAGGAGCGCCAGAACCCATGCGCCGGTCACGTTGAGGGCACGATCAAAGCTCATCGGTAATGCACCTTGCGATCAAAGAAGAAGAATTGCCCGATGGCGAGCAGCCCGAGAATGATCAAAAGAATGACCGTGAGGGTCGCGGCATAGGACGTCTCCCAAAAGCGGAAGGCGGTCTCGTAAATGTAAAACAGCAAAAGCGAGGAGGCGTTATCAGGCCCGCCGCCTGTCAGGATGAACAAGTGATCCACCATGCGGAAGGAATTCACCACTGCATTCACGGACACAAAAAGCGTTGTCGGCATCAGCAATGGAAAGGTTACGCGGCGGAAGATCGTCCACGGGCCGGCGCCGTCGATCCGGGCGGCCTCGATGAGACTTGGCGGGATCGTCTGCAAAGCGGCCAGATAGAAGATCATGAAAAACCCGGCTTCTTTCCAGATCGTCACCACAATCACGCCCCACAGCGCGCTGTTCGGGCTGCCCAGAATGTTGGATTGACCAATGCCGAAAAGGCCGGTGATCTGGTCAAAAAGACCAAAACCCGGCGTGTAGAAGAAAAGCCAGATATTGGCGACAGCAATCATCGGAAGGACGGTCGGTGTGAAGTACGCCATGCGCAAAAAGCTGCGGCCCCAAAGCTGTTTGTTGACCCAGAGCGCCATGATGAGCGCGAGGCCGATCGACGTCGGGATCGTACCTATGGCAAACCAGAAATTATTGCCCAGCACCTTCCAGAACACGGCGTCGCCCAACAGGGTTTGATAATTGTCCCACCCTGCAAATTCGCTGGGCCGGCGGCCCCGCGGTGTGGTGAAGAAACTGTCGATGAGGGTTGCGACGGCGGGAAGGTGGGTAAAGGTGACCAAAAACACGAAGGCCGGCGTCAAAAGCAGCCATGCATGGATCCAGTGTCGGTTGATCATCAGGGGCACCTTAAAGGGACCCGCGCGAGGAAGACCCCCGCGCGGGCGCGTTCGCTTAGCGGTAGTTCTTCAGAATGTCGTCCGCAGCGGCCTGCGCCTCAGCGAGGGCCTCAGCAGGCGCTTTCTGACCGGTGATCGCAGCCGACAGGGCATCATTGAAGATCCGAGTGATGCGCTGGTTTTCATAGGTCGACAGCTCCGCCACCGCATGTTCGAGCTGATCGCGCGCGACCAATGCCGGAGGGAAATCCTCAACATAGGCCTTCATCTCCGGGCTCTCCCAGGTGGCCGGGCTTGGCGCGACATACCCTGTGGCGATCGTCCACTTGGCGGCCTGTGCGGGCTGGCTGATCCACTTGATGAAATCAAAAGCCGCTTGCAGCTCTTCGTCGGTGGAGCCTTTGAACATGTAGAAGTTGCCGCCACCTGTTGGCGCGCCACGACGTTCATTGGCGGGCAGCATGGCCACGCCAAAGTCGAACGGTGCGTTGGTGCGCACGTTTGTGAGGTTGCCTGTGGTTGTCCACATCATGGCTGTCTGGCCTTCAAAGAATGCCTTGGGCGTCGCGCCCCATTCGATGATGCCCGGGGCCATGACTTCATGCTCAGTGGAAAGGGAGACAAGGTATTCCAGCGCCTCGACAACCGCCGGGTCGTCGAAATTGGTTTCATTGCCCGCATCATTGACGAGGATCACATCATTCTGCGTGGTCAGACCCTGGAACAGCCAATAGGGGAAGCCGGAGCTGGGGATGCGCACGCCCCACTGGGTGACGTTGCCGTTGTCATCCTTTTTCGTGAGCGCCTTGCCCATCTCGATCATTTCCTCCCATGTGGCGGGCGGGGTTTCGGGATCGAGGCCGGCCTCAGCAAAGGCTTCCTTGTTCCAGTAAAGCACCGGTGTGGAGCGCTGGAACGGGATGCCGTAGACTTTCCCGTCAATCATCGAGTTTTCCATGAACGCCGGGTAGAAGCTATTGAGCCAGGCCTTGTCATCTTCGGTCTGCGCGAAGTCATCAAAGGCATGGATCAGGTCTTCGTCATAGAGCGTGTACATGTCCACCGACAGGATCACGCTAAGCTGCGGCGCGTTGCCGCCACGGGCCGCTGTGAGGGCCTTGGCGACGGTATCCTGATAGGATCCGGCATAGATCGCCTCAATGTTCACGCCGTCATTTGCGGCGACATATTCAGCGGTCAGTTCTTCGATTGTGTTGGCGGCGGCGCCACCAACGGCAACAGGGAAGTAGAACTCAAGATCGACATCCGCGGCGGCTGAACTCGCCGCGAAGGCCAAAAGGGCGGTTGTTGCAGCTGTCGCTGCTCTGAGTTTGTTGGTCAGCATAAGATTTCTCCGAAACTAGTATGCAGCTGAAGTACCGGGCAGATCCGGCTGTGACCCTCGCGGGAATGGCGAGGGATTCCTGACCCTGGGCTGGTGCGATCCAGGGTATTGTTGGGGGTTGGTGTCACGGCGTTACCTCCGCGGGCTGTCCTGCAAATCCGGTCGCAAGATCGGGCGCATCAAGGCGGGTGGCCGTGCTACTTCGGAACAAATGGATGTCGGCCGCTGCAGCACTCAGGCGCACCGTTTCGCCAACCGAGAGGCTCAGATTGCCAGGCAGTTTGGCGAGCATGGGGTGGCCGGAGGCATCGAGCGCGACAAGCGTGTCAGCGCCAAGAAACTCTGAGGATGTAACTTGGCACTGCAGATTGCCTGTCTCCGAGAGCGAGAGCCGTTCAGGCCGCAAACCGATCAACAGATCGTCTGGCGCATCTGCGGGTGAGCTAGTGAACGCTGCAGGGGGTATGAGATTCATGGGCGGGGTGCCGATGAACCGCGCGGCAAAGGGTGTCGCGGGCGATTTGTAGATCTCTTGCGGGCTGGCCACCTGCTCAATTCGCCCGGCATTCATGAGCACCACTTGATCGGCCATGGTGATGGCCTCGGTCTGATCATGGGTGACGTAGACCATCGTAAAGCCCAAGCTGCGCTGAAGCGCCCTGATCTCGCGGCGCATTTCGTCTCGAAGGCGCGCATCGAGGTTGGATAACGGCTCATCCATCAGGCAGACGGGGCGGCGGGAAACGACCGCGCGACCGAGCGCCACGCGCTGTTGCTGGCCGCCAGAAAGCGCGGCTGGTTTGCGCATCAGATAGGGTGTCAGCTCCAAAAGGTCGGCGACCTCGTGCAGGCGCGCGTCGCGATCGGCTTTGGAGAGCCGTTCGACCCGAAGACCAAAGACGATGTTCTCGGCCACGCTCAAATGCGGGAAGAGCGCGTAGTTTTGGAACACCATCGAGAGGCGTCGTTTATCGGGCGGCAGATGGGTCACATCCTGCCCACCGATCCGCACAGCCCCTTCGCTGACTGTCTCAAGCCCCGCGATGATCCGCAAAGTCGTTGATTTGCCGCAGCCGGACGGGCCGAGGATGGCGGTAAACTTACCTGCTGGAATGTCCAGGGTAATGCCATCGAGAGACACCGCAGTGCCCCAACGCTTGCGCACATCATGCAGCGAGATGGCCTTGCCCGTTTCGCCAGTGTTCAGACTGCTCATGGCTCTGCCTCATCGCAGACGACCAAATTGACGCCGGCCTGCGCCAGCATTTGGCAAATCGTCTCTGGCGGACGGGCGTCACAGATCACATGCTCAGCTTGTGTGATGTGCCCACTGCGCACATGGGCTTGGCGTCCAAACTTGGTGGCATCGATAACAAGGATGCGCGCTCGGGCGTTTCGCGCGATCGCATCGCGCGATTGCACGTCTTCTTCCGACAAATCAAGAAGCGTTCCAGCCTCATCCACCGCAGCGACGCCAAAAAGGCCCAGATCAAACTGATAGGCATCAAAGAAACTGGTAGCCGAAGGACCCACGATATCGGCTTCCGACTCGCGCAGTTGTCCGCCCGGAATGGTCACGTCGACATCTTCAAATCGGTGAGCAGACATCGCCACGTGTAAATTATTTGTAAAAATCTTGAGGTTGCGCCGCAGACCCAAGGACGCGACCACCAGTTCAGGCGTTGTGCCGATGGAGACGGCCAGCGTTGCGCCATCGGGAATAAGATCTGCGGCGGCCATGCCGATGCGGCGCTTGGCCGTGAGATTGAGAATGCGCCGGAGGGCATAGTGCTCGGCGTTCAAGCTGGCCAGCTCGACACCGCCATGAACACGGCGGAGCAAACCCCGCTCGCACATTTCATTGATATCTTTGCGAATTGTCTGAGGTGAAACCGAGAAATGCGCCGCCAACTCATCAACGCGCGCTTGCCCGTGATTGCGCACGATCTCAGCAATCAGAGCTTGCCTGTGTGACCCCAATCCTTGGTGATCATCGGCGTGATGGTGGGACGTGATCTTCATATGAAGGGCGTAGCGCCTTCACATGAAACTATTGTGATGCTCAAACAGTTTTAGCCTCATCGCATCTGAGCCGTGCTGATCAGGGGTTGAACGTGCGCGCCGCAAAGCGTTCAAACGCCGGGGGTATGCCGGACGCCGCAAAACATGGGTCGAGATACACAGGTTGGCCTTGGACAAATGTCGCAACCATAATCGGTCGTCCGGACTGATCTTGACGCACAACAACCACATCGCCGCGCAGCCCGGGCCAAAGCAAACCTCGATCATGCAGGCCCAAAGCGGCCGCAGGACCAGAAGAGACGAGACCCCATGCCGTTGGCAGATCCGTGACGTCATCCCGGACAAGCGCGAAGGGCGCATGCAAGAGGGCAGGGTAGTAATAATCGGAGACCAACGCGTCACAAAGGCCGTGCGCAATCAACTCACGCGCTGACACATTTTCCGAGGCACTTTTGCCGCGAAGCGCGTTCGGGGCGCCCATCATAATGGAGTTCCCAAGGCCGCGTGCGGTCTCGGCCGCGGCCACTGTCAAGGGAAACTCGGCAATGCGCGCGCCAACATTGTTGTAGCTGTGACGCGTTTCTGGATCGGGATCATCATGGGAGCCAAACGGCAGGCCGCGGCGTGTCATGACCTCGCTCAGGCGCGCGATGGCATCCAGCACGCCGACGCCTTCTTCCACAGTCTTCTCCAACAGCGCCTTGAATGCATCATTACTCAGCCCGACAGAGCTGGCCCAGCGGGCGATATGGTCCGGCTTGTCCATCAATTCCTGGTATTGCGGGATGTGATCATTGAACACGACGTATTCCACAGTGCCGTCTTCAAGCCAGGTCAGCAATTGGTCAGCGCCTTCTAAAAAAAAGGTCTCATACCGGATCTGCACCCGCATGTCCGATGCAGGCGCTGGATGAAGCGCACGCACCCCGTTGATCAAGTGGCGCGCGGCCTCAACACCGCGAATGCCGCCTTCCCAGGAATAAGACTGCGCTAGAAAGGCCGTGCATATTCCATTTGCGACCAGTTCCCGATCCACGTTGCGCAACGCAATCCAATCGGGAAACTCGGCCCCGACCCGAGGCATGAGGTGATGTTCGAACCCATCGCCATGCGCATCAACGATCCCGGGCAGCACCAAGCATCCTGACACGTCAAACACGCTGGCCACGGATGGCGCGGCGTTCTGCACGATACCGTCTGAGAGGTGCACATCCATCTCGGTCAAACGCCCATCGGGGTGCAAAACCGTTCCGCCGGAGAGGGTGACACTATCTACGCCAAGGCAAGGATCGCCAAGATTTTCGAAATGCGTGGTCATGTTCAGTCTCTTCTTCGCGATGACTTGGCGTCGTTGGGGCACCAAGACGCGCTCTATTGTGTCTCAAACTGATGAAATGCCATCGGCCTACACGGTCGGTCCCAACGCCATCCATCCGGCCCCGCGCGTGATAAGCGGGTTTTGTAACACTTTTAGCACTGGCACCGCCGCGCGCCCTGGAAAGCCGGCCTTTGGGCCTTCGGCGTCATGCCTTTGAAGAGACGTCACACGACTCAGTTAACCTAAACAAAAGTGGCTGTATCTGATGGCTTCGGTTCAAAACTGGCGCGACGTCTATCATGCGTTGAGCGAAGATATTCGCGCGGCGCGGTTTGGCCGTGGCGAAAAGCTTCCAAGCCAAACGGAGCTGGCCCGCCGCTACGGCACCACTCGTCATGCGGTTCGGCGCACCCTTCGGGCTTTGTCAGAAGATGGGGTGATTTCAAGCTGGCAAGGGCGGCAGGCGGTTGTTTTACTGCGACCTGTTGTTTACCAGATCGGGCATCACACGCGTCTGGCGACAGGGCTGCGAGAGCGCGGTCACGCCGTCGACGTCAGCATTGTGCAAACCGCCGAGAAGCGGCGCTTGACCGCGAAAATCGCCAGGCTGTTGGATATGACACCGGGTGCACATGGCCCCTTTGCGGAGTTTATGCATCATGTGGATGGTTTGCCCACGGCGCTTGGGCGCCACTATTTCAACGCCCGCCGCGTCCCAAACATTTTGAATGACGCAACCGAGCCCGAGCCCTCTGTGCCGGAGGCTTTCTCTCGCAACGGGGTTTCGGATTACTACCGCGCGGCGACCTTCATCGAGGTGCGCCAACCCACAGCCTATGAAGCTTTGGCACTGGAGATACCGCCGTCGCAATCGGTGCTGTGTCTGTTGGGTCAGAATGTTGATGAAGGCAACGTGCCGGTGGAAGTGACCGAAGCTGTGGTCCGCAGCGATACCGTCACGCTTGAGATCGATCCTCACCAAGTTGCTGACTTGGTGTGAAGAAATTGTGGCAAGTGCCGCGCCTCCGCAAAGCGTCAAAATTCCTTAACACAAGGCTGTTGTGTTGAGCGCGTAGAGCCCAACGGCCGTGAAAGGCTCTCGCTGCCTGATCTTTGACCAACTGGAGACCACCGATGTTTCGATTGACCTTCGCGGCAGCGGCGGCGCTGACGCTTGTATCAGCTTCTGCCGAAGCCAAAACTGTTGTGACCTGTCTAACAAACGCAGGCCACTTGACCCGACAGCACGAACCGCTGATGAAAGAATTCAACGCCATGCAGGATGAGATAGAAGTCCAATATGCAGCCCCGGCGAAAGACTATGCTGACACGCATCTCAAGATGTTCCGGGCTTCGGCCACCAACACGCTGCCGGATTGTGCGTTTCAGGCATATAATCAGCTGCCCTCCCTTGCGCGTGCTCTCGCAGAGCGTGGTCAGATCGTTGATTTGGCTCCGTTGATGGAGGCAGAAGGCGAAGGCTGGACGGAAGAGAATTACACAGACGCGATGCTCGACCTGGGGCGCATTGACGGCGTGCAATACGGCATCCCCTTCAACGCATCCGTCATTCAATGGTATTATAATGCCGATCTCTTTCGCGAAGCAGGGCTTGATCCCGACAACTTCCCGTCCGATTGGGATGGTTTGATCAATGCCGCCCAAAAAATCGACGCCTTGGGCGACGATATCATGCCGATGTTTATGTGGCTGATCAACGGCGATGACTGGGGTTTCCAGACGCTCATTTTGCAACAGGGCGGCCGCATGATGTCAGATGACGGACAAGCGGTAGCGTTCCATGAAAACGGTCATGCAGTGGAGGCCATGAAGCTGGCACGCCGCTTGCATATGGAAGGTGGGCTGCGCACCGATCTTGATCGCGATACACAGTTTGCTGCGTTCACCGAAGGCCGCATGGGTCTTTGGGGCTTGTCACCTGCGGGTGCTCGCAACATGCAAGAGCGTGTCGGGGATGCCTTTGATTTGCGTTCACACCCGTTCACCGTGTGGAATGATGCCGAGGGCAAGCTTCCTACAGGCGGAAATGCGGCCATCATCACAACGCAAGACCCCGAAAAGATCGCGGCGGCTTGGGAATACATCAAGTTTGTGAGCGGCCCGCGTGGTCAGCAGGTCACAGCCGAAATCACTGGCTACCTTCCGACCAACCGCAAAACGCTTGAGACTGAGTACATGGGCGCCTTCTATGAAGCTGAGCCATACTATGCGACGCCTGTGCTGCAGTATGATCGCGCTGGCCCATGGTCTGGCTACCCCGGCACACAGTCTGAGAAAATCTGGCGTGAGCAGGCATCGACGATCCGGGCCGTGATGGAAGGTGACGTGACGCCCGAAGAGGGTGCCGCTGAACTCAAGGCCATCGCTGAAGAGTTGATGACACGTTAACCAAAACAGGCGCGCGCCACGGGCTTTTTGCATCCCGAGGCGCGCGCATTTTTGCACCAGAGATTTTTCATGGCACAGCTAGAGCTTCGAAACATCAAAAAGTCATTCGGCGACACGGCCGTGCTTCACGACATTTCCCTCGATGTGGCAGATGGTGAGTTTGTGTCTCTTGTGGGTCAATCCGGCTGCGGCAAATCCACGTTGCTGCGCATCATCGCCGGGCTCGAGGCCCCGGATAGCGGTGACATTCTGATCGGCGGCCACTCTGTGACAGACAGCGCGCCCAAGGATCGCAACATCGCCATGGTGTTTCAGGATTACGCGCTCTACCCGCATATGAGCGTGGGCGAGAACATGGCGATGCCGCTTGTGATGGCGCGCCTGCCGCTTTATGCGCGGTTGCCGGGCTTGCGATCCGTCACGCCGGTCAGTCGTAAAGCCCAGCCTGAAATTCGCGCTGAGATCGAAAAGGTCGCCAAGCAGCTGCGCATTGATCACCTGCTGGACAGACGCCCTGCGCAGCTCTCCGGCGGGCAAAGGCAGCGCGTGGCTCTGGGTCGTGCGCTTGTGCGCAATCCGCAAGTGTTCTTGATGGATGAGCCCCTGTCGAACCTCGACGCTAAGCTGCGTGTGCAGGTGCGCACCGAGATCACAGAGCTGCATGCGAGCTCTGGCCTCACCTTCATCTATGTCACCCATGACCAGGTTGAGGCGATGACGATGTCGGATCGGGTGGCCCTGTTGCAGGCAGGCCATCTGTTGCAGGTTGGCGCGCCAAATGCGCTTTACGCAGATCCCGCCAATTTGGATGTCGCCCGGTTTATTGGCAGCCCCGAGATCAATATCGCGGTGGGCGAACGCGGCCCGGGCGGGGTGCGGCTGGGCGAGACGACGCTGCCTGCGGTGCTCGATGGGCAAGGCCCCGTACAGGCCCCGGTGCATGTGGGCATTCGGCCAGAGGCGATCCGGGTGCTGGATGTGCCGGGTCTTTTGGCGCTTGGGCAAAGCCAAGGGCCAACGCTGACGCTGGTCAAACGCATGATCGAGGATTTGGGCCCCGAGGTTCTGATCCATGGCCATTTCGCCCATGCGCCTGACGGGTTGATCCGGGTCCGCGCACAAAAGAGCGATCTTTATGGCCAGAGTGATGGCCTTGCGCAGGCAACGACCCTCAAAGTGATGCTGAACCCGGCCCAGTTGCTGTTTTTTGACGCGACCGGTGCACGCGTGGCCGCGAAAACGTCCGACGTTATGGAGACGGTTTGATGGCGGTTTCCCGGTTGCAGCGCGCTCAGACAAGGCTGGCCTACATGCTGGTTCTGCCAGCAACTTTGCTGATCCTCGTGATCTATATCATCCCGATCATCCTGGTGTTTTTGGCGAGCCTGACCGACTATACATTGGTCCGCGATGGTTATGCCTTTGTCGGGCTTGAGAATTATCGCACCATGTTTGGCGATGAGGTTTTTGCCAACGCGGTTGGCAACACCTTCTTTTATGCCGCCCTGTTCTTGCCGGGCGCCTTTGTTATCAGCTTGATCCTCGCCATCGCGATCCAGGAGCAAAAGCAATTTCGCTCGGTGCTCGAAGTGCTGTATTTCCTGCCCGTGACATCGACACTGGCAGCTATGGCGCTCGTGTGGGCGGCGCTGATGGACAGCGGCCAAGGTGTGATCAACAACACGCTGGAAACCGTCGGAATTCCCGGCGTGAATTGGTTTGGGAACGAAGATGTTGTGCTCTACTCGCTCGCCATCATCTCACTCTGGAGCATCATCGGCTTTAACATGGTGCTGTTTCTGGCCGGGCTGACATCTATCCCGCAAAACCTTTACGAGGCGGCCGCGATGGATGGGGCCGATCACCCTGTCGACAAGTTCTTTCGCGTCACCTGGCCGATGCTGGGGCCCACGGCGATGTTTGTGGCTGTCACCTCCTCGATCACCGCGTTCAAGCTTTTTGATACCGTCGCGATACTTACGCGGGGTGGGCCAGACCGCGCCTCGGAAGTCTTCCTCTACCTCGCGTTTCTCGAAGGGTTTGAGTATTTTAATATGGGCTACTCCGCCGCACTCTCGCTCTTTTTCCTCGGCATCATCTTCCTATTTGCGCTGCTCCAGGCGCTCTTTACCGACCGGAATGTACATTACTGATGGCTGACACTATCGCCCCCACCGCCCCGGCCTCATGGACAGAGCGTTTGCGCCCCAAAAGCCTGAGCCGCGTTGCAACAACTGCGCTCTTGTTTCTTGGTGCGTGGGTCATGGTGTTTCCGTTCATCTGGATGATTTCCTCAAGCCTCAAGCCCACCGATGAGGTCTATGACAGCGATTTTTCGGTCATACCCAAGACGTTCAAGGGGTGGGAAAACTACTACGGCGTGCTGTTTGATCAGCCCTATCTGATCTTTTTGATGAATTCGATGATCGTCTGCGTGGGCATCCTTGTGATCCAGCTTTTAACAGCAATTCCGGCTGCTTACGCGCTGGCCAAGCTCAAATTCCGCGGCTCCACCATCCTTTTTGGCACTGTGATTGCCGCGATCACGATCCCGATCAATGTCACGTCGATCCCGCTTTACATCGGGCTCGTACGGGTGGGCCTGCTTGATACCTATTTTGCGATGATGTTTCCGTTCATCGTTTCGGTCTTTGCCATTTTCCTCTTTCGCCAGTTTTTCCGCAGCTTCCCCGACAGCATCATTCAAGCCGCCCGCGTGGATGGGTTTTCAGAGATCGAGATTATCATTCGCCTGATCCTGCCCTCCGCCGTGCCCGCGATTGCCGCTTTCAGCGTCTTCAGCTTCGTCGCGCACTGGAATGATCTCTATTGGCCGCTGATTGTCGTTCAAAGCCAGGATAAAATGACAGCAACCCTGTCCATGATGCAGTACCAGTCCTCCTTTGATACCGACTACGGACGCACCTACGCCTCTGCCACGGTGGTGACAGCGCCGATGGTGATTGCGTTTCTTTTTGCGCGCCGCTTGTTTATCCGCGGCATTACAATGACCGGAGTAAAAGGCTGATGCTGAAATTTGTTGTCCTGGCTGACATACACCTCGTGCCAGAAGGAAAGCTGAGCCACGGGCTGGACACGAACGAGCGCCTGCAGCAAGCGGTGGCCTATGTGAACGATACGCATGACGATGCAGCCTTTGTGATATTTGCAGGCGATTTGGCCGACCATGGTGAGCCAGAGGCCTACGCAAGGTTTAAAACCGCTATCGCGCCTCTCATCCCGCCGACGTATCTTACCTTGGGCAATCACGATCACCGACCAACGTTTTTGGATACGTTTGAGGGTATGGCACATCCCGACACGGGCTGCATTGATCATGTGATCGATGCAGAAGGCCACAGGATCATTGTGCTCGATAGCTCTGATCCGGCTTTGGGGGGTGCGGGCCGGTTGAGCCAGGCTCAGCTTGATTGGCTGGGCGCGCAGCTCTCGGAGGTGCCGGATCAACCCGTGGTCATTGTCTTACATCACAACATTGCGCCGTTTTCGGTGCAAACGGATGTTATTATCCTTGAAAACAATGCCGCATTCGCGGAGGTGATTGTCAGTCATGCGAATGTCCGACAGGTGATTTCCGGCCATGTTCACATGACAACCTCCGGATCGTACAAGGGCGTGCCTTACTGCACCTTTGCCGGGGCGCATTACGGCATAGATCCCATGCTCAGCGATCGGTCTGGTCCGGTCCCTGAAAATACGAAGGGATTTGTGAGCCCTGTACCGCGTCGTGAGGGCCCCGGTCAGCTGGCCGTTGTTTTGTGTGATACAGACGGCGTTGTTGTTCATATGGAGAATTTCCTTGATCGGCATCTTGTTTTGGCACCTGACCTGTTTGCTTGGGGTTAGGCCCGAGATAAATCCCTTAAGACCATCTCGGAGACGCCTATGGAACTCGTCATTTTCGATTGTGACGGCGTGCTGATCGACAGCGAAGCAATCGCTTGTGCGGCCGACGCAGAAGCTTTGTCAGACATCGGATATCCCATCACCACGGAGCGTGTCGTGGAGCGCTTCGCCGGTGTCCCGGCGGACGCAATGTACGAGACGATCGAAGCTGAGATGGGCCGTGCCCTCCCCGCCGGTTTCAAAGATCAGGTCGATCAAAGGATACTGGACAAGTATCGAATGGAGTTGAAACCGATCGAGGGCATCAAAGCGGTTCTTTCCGAAATCCGGATTAAAAAATGCGTCGCATCAAGTTCAACCCCATCAAAGCTTGCGCTTGGCCTTGTTGAAACCGGGGTGTTCGACCTTGTCTACCCGCATGTGTTCTCAACGGTATTGGTGGAACATGGCAAACCACATCCGGATATCTTCTTACATGCTGCGCGCATGATGGGTGTGGAGGTCGCCAAATGTGTCGTGGTTGAAGACAGCGTTGCTGGCGTGACGGCTGCCAAAGCTGCGGGGATGCGCGCGATTGGGTTTACCGGCGGGTCCCACTGCTCTTCAGATCATGCGGACAAACTGATCGCTGTAGGCGCAGATACCGTCATTGATGAGATGCACTTGCTGCCACACGCGCTTCGGTAAACACAAAAAAAGCATGACACTCGGCTGCCGTCCTCTGCTACCGTTTTTGAAAGTCAACCGAGCACAACCACGTAAATGCCTGATAAACCAATTGTTGTCTTTGATCTCGACGGCACGTTAGCCGACACGGTCCATGATCTTTTGTCAGCCCTCAACAGGACACTGACGCGGCAAACATTGCCGCACTTCACGCGTGCAGACTTTGCCCGCCTGAGCGGGCATGGAGGTGTGCGGGGCATGCTGAAACACGCATTTGAGACGGCTGACATCCCGCTTTCACCGCATGAACACGCCCAGCTTTTTGCCGAGACCGTGCGTGACTTTGACGAAAACATTGCCGTTGAAACACGGCTTTACCCCGGTGTCTGTGACTGTTTGGACAGGTTATTGAATGTGGGCTGCGGTCTCGCGGTCTGCACCAACAAGCCTTTTAAACAGGCAAACAAACTTCTTCAGGAACTGACCGTGGCGGACAATTTTGCAGCGATCACCGGCGGCGACAGCTTTGATCATCAAAAACCGGATCCAAGCCATGTGATGAACACGATCGACATGGCAGGCGGGTGCCGCAAGCGGGCTATCATGGTGGGCGATTCTGAAGTTGATGTTCTCGCTGCCAGAAACGCGGGCGTTCCGGTGATCACCGTGGATTTTGGCTACACGCATACGCCTGTCGAGACATTTGCCCCAGACGCTGTCATTTCCCATTTTGATCATTTGTTTGAACACGCATGTGCCATGCTAGGTTTGTGATGACGCCCAAGAGGGCATAACAGAACGACGTTACAGCGCGTCGGGGTGCGTGTCATGCGCCTGTAACGGCGGTCTCGTATTTGGCTTAGCGACCGTATTGAAAGGGAACGAAATGAAGGTAACCTATTGCGCGAAGGTGCCCGAAGGGACATCCGAGATTTTGATCCCCGGCGGGTTGGCCACGCCGCATGGGCGCTGCATTGATGTGCAGGCGCACTGTCTGGTCCAGATCGAAGAGGCAACCACCGGGCAGGTTGCCTACCGCATGGCACCGCAATCTGGTGAGGTGACCATCCGATTTGACTTTGACAACTCTGCTGGTGCTTATCCTGATGCCATGTTCACACCGCATCCATCCCGTTTTACGCGATTTGCGGATGATCTGCTGGCGGAGATTGCGCCTGTTGGCAATCACCTATCAGGATCTGATCGCGCGCGCGCCATCGCCTGTCATGTGGCCGAGCGCTTTACCTATGGGCATCCGGATGAGAAGTTCAATGATGGGTTTGATGTTGTTCCGGCTTTGGGCTGTGGACTGACGGAAGGCTCATGCGTTGACATCAACACGTATTTTTTGGCGGCTCTGCGCGCGGCCGGGATTGATGCTGGCTATGTGACAGGCTTCTTTTTTCCTCAAGAGAAAGCTGGCGCGTGCGAAGATGGGCATTGTTGGGTCATCACAAAGATTGATGGCCAGACCGAGGAATGGGACATCGCACATCATCTGAAACTGGGGACGCGCGATATAAGGCCAAACCTCAATCCGAAGCCCGGGATGCGGTTTGGCTGTTTCCATTCAATGGGTCTGGATTTCCCCGACTTGGGCATCACGGGTATAAAAGCGCTGATTGAACCTATGGCGGTCGTCAACGGACAGCTGATCAGCTTTGAGGCACCTCAGATCAGAGCGAGTACATTTGCGCCCGCCTAAACCCGTGGAGAGCGATTGACGCGGCCAAACGGGCTCGGCATTTCGCGTCACCAATTGATGTGACGGGGCCAGGCAAAAACCTCTTCCGTGTCGGCATGACCCAACTCAAGACATCTGCGGCGCAACGTGTCGGCAACGTCGGCGCGTGGCACCTGCGCCAGTTCACGTGCCATCAAGGGCGATCCAAGCGTCATGCTCAGGCGACCTCCCATGCGCCGACGGGTTTCTCTGAAGAGCAGAGCCACACGTAGAGGATACGACACATGGCTCGCCACCTGGAACAAGGATGAGTTTTGACCGTGTACATGGACCGGTAAAACTGTCGTATTCTCTGTCAAAGCCAGGCGCGTCACAAAAGGGTGCCAAGGCAGTTCCGCCGCGGGCCGAATAAGTGGCTTGTTGGATGTTGCGACGCTGCCGCCAGGAAAGATCACCACCGCCGCACCAGATTTGAGCAAATCGGCAGCCATCCGGCGCGTCGCTGCTGATTTTCTGCGTGCCTCGGATGTCTCACCGAAATCCACTGGTAGTAGAAAGGGCCGAAACTCGGGCACATTGCAAAGCAGCGAATGCGTCAGGATACAAACGCTTTCGCGCAGTTGTGTGGCAAGCCAACCCAAAGCCAACCCATCAGCAATACCAAAGGGGTGGTTTGCCACCAAAAGCAATCCGCCTTGGCGCGGAACGGAGTCCAGTGAAACACCATTCAAACCCATCTGGAAGTTGAGTTTCTGAATGGCTGCGTCAAACGGGTTCCCCTCGGCGCCCGATGCAACCCAATCAAAGTAGAGCTGTTCCAGGAAACGGCTGCCAGAGAGCCGCTCAACTGAGTTGATCAAATTGCGTCTCAACCAGGACTGTTGCTGGTTGGCGTAGGTGAACCTAATCGTATCGACGGAGGGGGGCGCATAACTGGAGCGTTCAGCGGTCACGTTGGCCATGGGGTTACCTCTCTATCGAAGTGGTAAATTCGCATGTTTTTGTAACAGCCGGTTTACGCCCGTGGTCCGCAACCCGGCCGGCCAGCAGAGGACGGGCGCGGTTGACCACCTGTAGGTGCCGCCTGCAAATCCACTTGAGCGACGTTCTCCTCCCAAACGGTCACGGCGGGCATCTCACAGTGCGTTCGGGGCAAGGGCGAAATCCACCTCAGAACTGCAGTGAATGTCGGCTTCCCGACCATTCCATCGGGATTTAGTTGAAAAGCAGTGGGATGGTTTCTGCGATCTGACTTGGATGAGCAACGCGAAATGATCGTCACGCTCTGATGACCGGTCAACCACACCGCTGTCGCGCTAGGGGCTACGTGAGTGTCTTGCGTCGTCTGGGCAAGTATCTCGGAGTGAGCAGGGCCTCAAGCACGACGTCATCCCAGCACAAGCTTGTTTTGAACCCGTAATCTTTCGGACGCTGAACGCTGTTTCAAGCTGCGGAAGTGCTTGGCTGGGGTGGTAGGATTCGAACCTACGATACACGGTACCAAAAACCGCTGCCTTACCACTTGGCTACACCCCAATGTGCCGTGCGACATACTCCGTCGGGTAGATCACTGCAAGACCACAATAGCGCTTTTTTGCCCGCGCTGATCCCACCGCAAGAGGCCTGCAAAAAGAGCGCGCTGCACTGTGCAAGTCTTTGAGTGGCGAAAATGGGGCTTGCTTTTTTAGCCTCTCTTTGATTCAAATTTGAAAAAAAAATGAGGCAGGCATGGAAGCGGAATTGAACGCGCTCTTTGATGTAGAGCGCGCAAAACTTTACAACTATTTGGCGTCTGAAAAGGGCGAAGAACTCCTCGAACAGAAACGTGAGCGGATCCAACGGAACACGCAGCGTTGGTTTCGGCGCGCCAGCAAACTGGAAAAGACGTTGCGCCAGCGCGGCATCAAAGTGCCGCCTGATCTGTTGCGCAGTTTCGATGTGCCATACGCGGAACTGCTGGATATTCAGGTAAAATATCGCACGCGCGTCTTGAACATCTTGCGTGAATTTGCGCGTGTACACTTGCTTTTGCCGGAGCTGACCAAGCCGCCAGAGCGGCGTGTTTTGTCGCTCTCGCCGGGCGGCTGCGGCTGTGCGGATGTGTTGACGTATTACGGCCACAAAGTGAGCCATTTTGATTATCTTGAATACGACGACAACATCAGCATCAATCGCAAATTGCATCGCGCGCTGGGCATCAAGGTGAAGCATTTCGATGGGCATCAGCGGCCTTACAAGCTGCGCAAGTCCTACTACGATTACCTGACATGCTATCAGGCGGTGAACCTCTATGGCCCGCCCGTGGCCTCCGGCGAAATCATTCTGGAGTTGATGGAGGTGCCGCGCGTGGCGGGCTGTATCATCCTCAACCCGATCCAGAAGTTCACGAAAGAGGAAAACGCGGATTATGAGGCGGAAACCATCGCCCAGGTGCGCGCGCATTTTGATGTCACAGAGGCAAAATGCCTTGAGACGGACATGACAGCGATGGTCATCCGCAAGTAAGACCTGGGGCTCACGCAAAAAATGAGGCCGGTGTCGCAAGGACCGGCCTTTTTTAGGGCTCAGTCAACGAGTTCGTCGGGCCGCACGCCCCAGAGATGCGCCTTGGGAGCCCAGCCCCGGTAGCCTGCGACGGACAAACGGCACCACTCCGTGTCGCATTCATCAATGCGCGCGACCACGCCCAATTCGAGCTGTGCGATGGGGCGTGCGGTCGAAACGGGTTTTGCGGTGAGGGTCAGCATGTCGAGTTCCACCATCACGGTCCGCGCCCCTGACAGAAGCGAGTAGTGCACCCATCCGCTGGCCCCGTCGCGGTCGCGCACGCGTCGCCAATGGCCGTGCTCTGCGATGATCTCAAGCGGCACGTCTTCAAGTTTGAAAATCCAGTCGATCCGATGCGTTAGGCTTGGACCACGGCGGACATTCGCCTCAGACGCTTTCATAGACACAAAGCGCGGCAAAGGCAGATTTGTCACCGGGCCGCGCTCTTGCGCGGAAACGGAGATACTGCCGGCCAAGCTTGTGACCAAAACAAGCGCCAACCCCAAGGCGCACCTGTGAAGACGTGAAAAACTCATCCTGCTCAATTCCAGTATCAAGCGCCCAAAATCGCGGACCCTATGCCCCGAGGTTCTTGTGCCTCTTTCATTTAAGCGGCACTCTGACAGCAGGATCACTGCATTGAAAGAGGGGGGAGGAGCGCGATGACAATTGAGCGGCTGAGTGTTGTCGTAACGCGACGATTGCCTCAACCAGTTGAGACGCGGCTGGAGGAGCTTTTTGACACGCAACTGAGCCCCGATGATGCGCCGATGTCACGGGAGGCCCTGGTCGCCGCAATGAAAACGGCCGATGTTTTGGTACCGACCATCACTGACCGGATAGATGCGGGCATGCTGGGGCAGGCGGGGGACCGGCTCAAGCTTATTGCCAATTACGGCGCGGGCGTGGATCACATCGATGTACACACCGCCCGCCAGCGGGGGATTTTGGTGTCTAACACGCCCGGTGTTCTGACAGATGACACCGCTGACATGACCATGGCGCTCATTCTGGCGGTGCTGCGGCGCATCCCGGAAGGGCTTGCCAAAATGCAGGAGGGTGGATGGGACGGCTGGGCGCCTACAGCGCATTTGGGTGGGCGCGTGGCAGGGCGCAGGCTCGGTATTCTTGGGATGGGCCGGATTGGGCAGGCTGTGGCGCGGCGGGCGGCCGTCTTTGGCATGCAGGTGCATTATCACAATCGCCACCGTCTGCGGGCAGAGACAGAAGAGGCCCTTCAGGCCACGTATTGGGAGAGCCTTGATCAGATGGTGGCACGGATGGATGTGATGAGTGTGAATTGTCCGCATACGCCCTCGACCTTTCATCTGATGAATGCACGGCGGCTCAAACTGATGAAGCCTGATGCGGTGCTTGTTAACACCTCGCGGGGGGAGGTGGTGGACACCAACGCGCTGACCCGGATGTTGCGCGCAGGCGAGATTGCGGGTGCGGGTCTTGATGTCTATGAGCAAGGCAGTGATCTCAACCCCCGGCTCAAGGCGCTGAAAAACGTGGTGTTGCTGCCGCATATGGGCTCGGCCACGCAAGAAGGGCGTATTGAGATGGGAGAAAAAGTTCTATTGAATATCAAAACCTTCGATGATGGCCACCGACCGCCTGATCAGGTTGTGCCGTCGATGCTTTGAACCTCTGTTGCGCGATTTGCGGACGCGCACAAAAGGTATTTTTAACAAGAAAGAAGCCGGAACCGAGATGCTTCTTTCTTGTCATAAATACCTAAATCCGATCTCGGCCCATCGCGCCTTGCCGGTGCTTTTGCAACCCAAAGGAGGCCCCAATGCTCCGCACTTTGCTTTTGATGTCTTTATTGCCAATGTCTGTATTGCCAGTGATGAGTTTTGCCCAAAACGCCGCGGATGCGGTTGCGCCCGAGGCGGCCGGGGCAGGGGCGGTGGTGGCCTCAGATGCGGCCAATGCCGCGCAAGCATTGAAGGCTGACGGCAAACCGGTTGAGGCGCAAAACTGGATGGTGGCAGCGGCCAACCCGCTGGCCGTGGACGCAGGCGCGCGGGTGTTGCGCGAAGGCGGCACGGCAGCCGACGCGATGGTCGCGGTACAGGCCGTGCTGGGGCTGGTGGAGCCGCAAAGCTCTGGCCTGGGCGGCGGGGCGTTTCTGGTGTGGTATGATGGCGAAAGCGGCGAGGTGACCACGCTCGATGGGCGTGAAACCGCGCCCTTGGCCGCCACGCCAAGGCTCTTTCAAACTGACGACGGCGAACCGATGGGGTTCTTTGATGCTGTGATTGGCGGGCGATCCGTTGGAACGCCGGGAACGCCGCTTTTGATGAAGGCGGCGCATGATCGGTGGGGCCGGACGGAGTGGTCGGGCCTCTTCAAAGAGGGCATCGCGCTGGCTGAAACCGGGTTTGAGGTCAGTCCGCGCTTGGCCTTGGCGGTGGGGCGAGACTCCATGAAGCTTGCGTCGCATCCCACGACCGCAAATTACTTCATGCCCGGCGGGATCCAGATTGCGGCGGGCCAAACCCTGAAAAACCCCGATTACGCAGAGAGCCTGCGCGCTTTGTCAGAAGGTCCGGGCCGATTTTATGCCGGTGATATCGCGCGGGACATCGTGGCCGCCGTTCAGAGCGCGGATAATCCAGGCCTGCTCGATTTCATTGATTTCGCCGTCTATCGCGTGGTCGAACGTGAGGCCGTGTGTGCCCCATACCGCAGTCATGAGGTTTGCGGCATGGGCCCGCCCTCTTCTGGTGCGCTGACAGTGGGGCAGATCCTGGGGCTTTTGGATGGATTTGATCTTGCAAGTCTGGGGGCCGACAGCCCTGAGGCCTGGCGCCTGATTGGCGATGCGAGCCGCCTCGCCTTTGCTGATCGCGGGCGATACATGGCCGACAGCGATTTCGTGCCTGTGCCGGTGAAAGGCCTGGTGGACCCGGCCTACCTTGCGGACCGCGCGACACTTTTGGCCGGCGAGGATGCGCTGCCGGAGGTCTCACCGGGCGACCCTGAGTTTGATCACGCGCTCCATTGGGCCGATGACACGTCGCTTGAGTTTCCATCGACCTCACACATTTCTATCGTTGATCAATATGGCAACGCGCTGTCCATGACGACGACGATTGAAAACGGGTTCGGCTCTCGCGTGATGGTCCGGGGCTTTTTGTTGAACAATGAACTGACGGATTTCTCGTTCCGCTCTCACGAGGGCGGTGTGCCCATTGCCAATCGTGTAGAGCCGGGCAAGCGGCCACGCTCGTCAATGTCGCCCACAATTGTGCTGAAAGACGGCAAGCCGGTTCTCATTGTGGGCTCGCCGGGCGGCAGCCGGATCATCGGCTATGTGGTCAAGACGATCATCGCGCATCTGGATTGGGGGTTAAACGTGCAGGAGGCCATTGATCTGGGCCATCTGGTGAACCGGTTCGGCACCTATGATGTGGAAAGCGGGACCGAGGCGGTGGATCTGATGCCCGCGCTGATGGAGATGGGCTATGAGGTGACCCGCCGTGATCTGAATTCCGGGATCCATGCGATCTCGGTGGGTGAGGTCCTGCTGGGCGGGGCAGATAACCGGCGCGAGGGGATTGCGCTGGGCGAGTAGCGCCACCGCCCCCCAAAATCGCCCTTCACTGATCCGATTGTTGCCCCATTCGGCGGGCAGGCTGCGCCAAACCATTCAGGAGCGCCGTGCCATGTCCTTTTTCAACCCATTTGCCATTGGATTTGTCTGCGTCGCCGCAGGCGCTGTCGTGGGCGTGGATTACGTTTTGCAATCCAAGGCGAATGGATCAAACCCGGGCGAATATTCCTTTTCGGCGTATCTGGGCAATTACGGTCTGCGCGTGGATGACACCATCGCCAGCATCGACAAGGCGCGCCGTCAATCGGTTGAAGCGCGCACCCATTTGCCGATGGAGCCGGTAGGCTGGGAGCGTCTTGATTGGGATATCCGCGCAATTGACATGGATGCGGTGACCCAAGGCATGGATATCGTGCAAAGCATGGCGGCCAAGAAAGAGCGGACCAAAGCCATCGCATTGGCCAATTACGAGGCGTGGGAGTATCGCCAAGGTGACAGCGTTGTGCGCATCTCGGCCACGTTCTCAGAAGAGCTCGCGCCGTCCGCGACCGCGATCTCGGGCCAGTTGACAGGTACGTTCTTTCCGGTCGATCGCCCGCAATACCGCCCCTACAAAATTGTGGGCGACGTGCCGTTTTTGGCGGTGACAGACAAACGCCAACCCAAGAAGGTGACCCAGACCCTGTTGGAGGCGCGGCTGGGCAATGAAATCCTGATTGCTGTGGCCGCGGACACGGACATGACGACGTTGATGCCGCTGCTGGAACAGATAGATTTCGCAAGCCTCAACATGATGATGTCAGAACCGCTGCCTTACCTTGGCGAAGGGGCGAGACGGCTTAATGATGCGCAGCTGATGACGCTCGCCGGGGTGCAAGCGCGCGCGCTCAACAGCGGAGAAGACGTGCCACCGGAGTTGATGGAGGCGATTGTTGCGGGGACCTTTTTAGACGTGCCTCAAGAAGAGGTGGTCGCCGCAGCGGAGCCGACCGTGGAGCCCGCCGGGGAGCCCGCCGTGGCAGCGGTTGAACCCGAAGAAGAAAAGCCTGCCGCAGGCCGGTTGCAGCTTTCTGGTGGGCGCTCCTGTTTGGGGGAAGACACGCGGCTCTGCGATTGAGCATGGGCGAGACTGCCCGTCAGGGCGGATGAGCGTGCGGTTTTGGCCCTTCGGGTCGGTTTTGCGCGCTCTTGCGTCGGCTGGACCCTGCGCCCACCATCCTGCGTGATAAAACTCCCTCAACGTGAGAGTTGTAGGAGACGGGCGCATGAAAACCCAAGTCAAAGCTCTGGTCGTCGGTGGCGGCGCTGTCGGCACTTCCATCGCCTATCACCTGGCCCGTGCCGGCTGGGAGGACGTGATGCTCATTGAGCGTGATGAGTTAACATCGGGCTCCACATGGCACGCCGCGGGCTTGCTGCCTTACTTTAACATGTCCTACGCCACGACGCATATTCACGACTATTCCATCAAGTTCTACAAGACCTTGGAGGAAGAGACCGGACTCAACGCGGGCTTTTACGTGGTGGGCAATCTGCGCATGGCCCAAAGCCAAGAGCGCATGGATGAATACATGCTCTATGCCTCGACCGCCGAGACATGCGGCGTGCCGTTTGAATGGATGAGCCCATCTGACATCAAAGACCGCTATCCGTTGGTGCGCACAGAGGATCTGGTGGGCGCGATTTATCACCCCACGGATGGCTACATTAACCCCGCTGATGTGACGATGGCGATGGCCAAGGGCGCGCGACAGCGTGGCGTCACGGTTGAGCGGAAATGGCAGGCTGATGCGTTTGACTGGAAGGGCGATCACTGGGATGTGACGCTCACTAAAATGATCGAAAAGGGTGGCAATCTGGTGGCCTCAGAGGAGCAGGTTGTGGTGAGTGCCGAGCACGTTGTCACAGCGTCGGGCAACCACGCACAGCGCACGGCCAAGATGCTGGGCATTAAAATGCCGGCGATCCCAGTGGAGCATCAATATATCGTCACCGAGCCTGATCCAGCGCTGGTCGAGTGGCGCAAAAACAATCCCGAACACCCGGTTCTGCGCGATGCCGATGCCAAATGGTATGTCCGCGAAGAGCGCGGCGGCTGGATCCTGGGCCCTTATGAATACAATGCGCCCGCGCGTTTCGAATATGCTGTGCCGGACAGTTTCCGCGCTGATCTCTTCCCGCTCGACCTGGAACGGATCGAGGAAGAATACATGTCCATGATCCACCGCATTCCATCCTCCGAAACGGTGGGCCTCAAGGACGACTACAACGGCCCCATCTGTTACACGCCTGATGGCAACCCGCTCGTGGGGCCGGCCCCGGGACTGCGCAACATGTGGCTGGCCGAAGGGTTCTCCTTTGGCATCACAGCGGCGGGTGGCACGGGCTACTACCTTGCCCAGATGATGGTCGAAGGTGAGGCCGAGATCGATATGGCTTCGCTCGATCCTAAGCGCTATGCGCAAAACTGGATGACGACGGAATACGCCGCGCGCAAAAATGAGGAATGTTACTCCCACGTCTATATCCTGCACCATCCCGATGAAGAGCGCGAAGCCTGCCGCCCGCTGCGCACCGCACCCGCCTATGACCGCCAAAAGGCCCGAGGCGCGCAGTTTGGCTGCGTCAACGGATGGGAGCGGCCCAATTACTACGGCCCGCTTAACGCGCCCGACAGTTTTGACCACGACGCGCGCAGCTTTCGGCGTGGTGGCTGGTGGCAATATGCGGTGGAGGAGGCCAAAGCCATTCGGACAGGCGTGGGCCTCATTGATGCCACTGCGTTTACCAAGCACCGCGTCTATGGCCCCGGTGCGTATGCGTTTCTCGATTGGTTCACCTGCAACAAGCTGCCCAAGGTTGGGCGCATCAACCTGACCTATGCGCTCACAGCACACGGCACCACGCGCACGGAATACACCATTGTCCGGATTGGTGAGAATGACTTCTATCTTGTCTCAGCAGGTGCCTGGTCGGACTATGATGCCGATTACCTGCGCAAGGCCGAAGAAGACTGGTTCAATGAGAAAGGTGGCGGCCCGGACGGGTGGTTTGGCATCGAAGATGTGACCACAAAATGGGGTGTTTTCGCCATTGCCGGGCCGAAATCGCGCGATGTGCTGAACGAGGTGATCAAGGATCCTGACCCTTCCACCGCACTCTCCAACAAGCGCTTCCCTTGGCTCTCGGCGCGCCAGATTGAGCTGGGCATGTGCCCGGTAAACGCCATCCGTGTGGCCTATACCGGCGAGCTGGGCTGGGAGTTGCATCACCCGATGGAGATGCAGAACTACCTCTTCGATCTGCTGGATGGCGCGGGCGAAAAGCACGGTATGAAGCTTGTCGGTGCCCGCGCGCAGAACTGGTTGCGACAGGAGAAATCCTATCGCGCGTTTGGCACCGAACTGGGCCGGGATGCGACGCCGCTTGAGGCTGATCTGCCGCGTTTCGTGGACTTGGAAAAGGACTTTCACGGCAAGGCCAAGATGATTGAGACGGGCGTGCGCGTGAAATGCTGCACGCTGCTGGTGGACGGGCCTGACGATGCCGATCCCTGGGGGCGCGAGGCGCTTTACACGGAAGATGGCACCCGCGTGGGCCGTCTGACGTCTGGCGGGTATTCCGTGCATTTTGAGCAGTCCATCGGCATGGGCTACATCACGCCGGAGTTGGCCGTGGAAGGCACCAAGCTGAAGGTCAAAATGCAGAACAAACTGTGGGATGCGACTGTGACTTGTGACAGCCCTTATGACCCCAAGAATGAGACGATCCGCAAAGACGTGTGAATTTGGGCGACCTCCGTGTCGCCCATCTTTTTGAACTCTTTCTGGTTTCGATCGAATGACAGGTTTGAGCCCTTATCGACCGATGCGTCGGTATGCTCTAACAGTAGCTTTCGAGCGGCGAGATACGTTCGACAGTTTTCGGTCTGACGAAAGCTTGGCGGCTAGTTTGTGAAGAAGGACAACACGACCATAGCGGGCGGGGCCGCAGCCATAAAGTGGTACCAGCGCCTAAGTTCTTCTTCCTCCTGCTCAATGGACAATCCACCTTTGCCCCGATCGCGATAAGTCTGCTTTGCTTGACGGAACAAGGGGAACAGGAATGGCGTGACCGTTACAATTTGACCATTTTTGATGCGGTAACCACCGAGCAAGAGCAAGATGATCGATAAAGCCAATCCGAAAAGAACTATGAGAAGGGTGATCACCAGCTGATCCTCATTAGCGCAAGATGGTGGATTTGCCCGCATCGGAGCGGTCGATGATCCCACTGATCTGTGCGCTGTCAACAGAGAAGATAAGCGCGTTCATTGATGTGACTTGACCAAATGTCTTGGCAACAGTGCCTAGTTCCGGGACTGCGGCCCCCCGGTCTTTGCTGGCACCGGGATGCGGGCGGGACGTAACAGACGCTCGACGTCTCAGATGTTTGAGGACGCGCAAACGCAATGACCTGATTTGACACTTTAAGTGCAAGCCGGGAGCTTGTTTTTTGCGCAGTCCGGCGCGTCCATCGCCCGGCGGGGCCTAGCATTTTACAAGACTGTCACAAGAGCGATCCTATTGTGCCCCGCAGTATGACGTAGCGCAGACGATATAGGCCATGGCACAGTTAAGCGAGCTTCCACATTTGATCGAAGCGCAGGATTGGGCCGCGGCGGAACGCGTGCTGCGTAAAGCGTCCAAGGCCAAAGCGGCGCCCGCCGAGGTGTTCTACAACCTCGCCAAGGTTCTGGAGCATTTGGGCAAGCTGGGCCAGCGCACAATGTGGCTGAAGCGCGCCGTGGCCAAGCGGCCTGGCTATGCCGTGGCGTGGTTTGAACTGGGCCGCGCGTTTTTGGACGCGGGTGATGTTGAGGCGGCGCGTGATGCCTTTCACAGGGCGTATGACGCGGATTCCGGTGATGCGGATGCGCGCCGCATGGTGGCGCGGCTCTCCATCAGGTTGGGGCTCTGGGATGCCGCAGGCACGGCCTTGCAGGATGATCAGGACGCAGAGGCGCGCCTTGCCCGATACCGCATTCGCGCTGAAACAGGCGTGGCATCAAAGGCAGACCGAGATGCGCTTTTGCAGGATGCCGCATTGAGGCCCGAGGCCTTGCGCACGCTCACACGAGTGGCCCAAGGATCGCTTCCTCTGCGATTGCCTCAGTTGCGGACGTAGCCGTTTTCTGCGCGCAGCGACGCTTGTTCAAGGAACAAGACGCAGGCGTTTTTCTGAAGCTCGCTGTCATAGCCTTTGCGCTCTGCGCGCATGCATTTGAAGAGGAACGGAGATGGCAGCGAGAATTGCTTGGTGCAGGACGCTTCTTCGAGGCCCGAAGGGTAGCCTTGCATCATCCATCCCACACATTGTTCGCGGCGCTCGCTCTCAGACCCGGCCAACACTGCCGACGAGGAAAGAAGGATGACTGTGATACCTAACGCCGCTTTCATAACCTGTCCTGTTTGTCATGAAAGCGTTACATTTGACGCAAAGCTCGTAAAGCCTCAACGACGGTAGGTCTTTCGATAAACGCCAGGTTGTGATCCCAAAGCCTCTTGAACGGCGCGGTTTTGGGCGATTTCGTCTGGGCTCATCGTTCCCAGATCCAGGTCTGTTTCCTTGCGGACGGGCACGATTTGGGCCACGGGCGTGCCTTTCGCGATGACGCCTTCGAACTCCGGGCGCAAAAGCGCAGGGAAATGTACATAGCCGTCGGAAAAGAGATCTGTGTCCACGACGCCGCTTAAGGTTTGGAACGGCAGGTCGGGGTAACCGGCGGGATGATGGAAGAGCAAAGACCAGCCGGGTTCGGTACCAAGTGTCCAGAAATTGATGAACTTCAGCACCAGATGATCGACTGCCAAGGGTGATCCGGTCGTCTGTTCGGGGACGTGTACCCCGATGGCGGCGCGCGTGATCGCGCTGTCGGCCATAACGGGCGGATCCCAGTTCCAGCTCACTTCGCCATCCGCCACATGCAGATCCACGGGGTTGAGGATCACGATACCCAGCCGCATAGCATCGATCATCGGCGGGCACTGTTTGAACGTCCGGATTGGGGCGCCACCGAGGGTTTCGGCCTCTACCTCCCCCGGCATTTGCGTGAGCCAATCGGGCAAGGCACGACTGGCGGGAACGGGTTTGGGCAAAAAGGGTTCAAGCGCTGGATGACAGCGCGCGGTGATCTTCATGGAACGGGCTTAACGCATTTCCCGGCGTGTCAAAACCGTGTGCGTCAGCGCGGCGGCGACTGTGAGGAGAATAATCACGGTGCCGACCGCATTGATCACGGGCGGGTGGCCATTGGGATTTCGGCTCATCGCACCGATTTCAGTGGCAAAGGTGCAGGCCCCGCCTTTGGCAAACATCGTGGTGTTATAGTTTTCCATAGAGGCCATAAACGCGATGACCCCGGCTGAGGCCAGAGCGGGCAGCAGGAACGGCAGGGTGATGCGGCGAAAGACGTGGAATGGCGAGGCGCCGAGATCAAGGGCAGCTTCTTCAAGCTCCACCGGCTGGCGCTGCAAACGCGCCATGAGAATGAGCAGCGGATAGCCCGCGATGAAGGTGACCTGCGCCATCATAATGGTAAAGAGCCCGGCGTTGACGCCCAGGCGGCCCCAGAACACCAGTGCTGAGAGACCGAGGATCACACCGGGGGCGAGCATGGGCGACAGGAGCACCCACCACAGGATCCCATTGGCGCGGCTGCGCCACCGGGTCAGGAGGACAGCCCCTGCGAGACCCAAAAGCAGCGAGAGCGGCACGACCACGGCAGAAACCTGAAGCGAATTGCCAAAACACGCCATGAAGCGATCCCGGTCCAGCACGCGGAGCACCGGATCGGCCCGCATCTCGGCCTCAGACATCCAGAAGAACGCATACCATTTGTCGGTAAACCCGCCCCATTGCGTCACGGAAGGGGGCGACGTGTCGTTGAAGCTGGAGATGATCATCAGAAGGAGAGGCGCAAACATGAACGCCAGGAAGGCCCATGTGTAGGCGGAGAGAACACCATCGGCCGTTATGGGATTTCGGACGGTTTTGCGCGGCGTGGATTGGGCCGTGGCGTGTGCGAAATCCGTCATTGCACCCTCGCAAAATCTTTGAGCCGTGTGCGCATAATCCACATGAACAGACCCACCATGAGGAAACACACGAGCGTGTAGGCAAAGGAATAGGCCGCGCCGATGTTGGAGTTCTCAGATTCGAAGAATTTGTTGTAGATTGTCTGGCTGAACCACTCCGCTTGCAGGCCTCGGCTGATGATCCGGGGCACGGAGAAGGCCCCGGCGGCCAGCATGAATGTCGCGATGCAGCCCACCGCGATGCCCGGTTTTGCATGGGGAATGATGACCCGCCAGTGTAGCCGCCAGGTGGACGCGCCCAAATCGCGCGCAGCCTCGATTTGGTTGCGATCCAAGGTGCTCATGACATTGAAGATGGGGAACACCATGAAGAGCACATAGGTGTAGACGATGACCACAAAGACTGTGAGAGCGGAGCGTTTGAATTGAATGGGTTCGGTGATCGCGCCCATCCAAAGGAGCGCCTGATTGATCAGCCCTGAATTGTCGATGATCGACGTCCAGGCATAGATCCGCATCAGCTCAACAATGGCGTAAGGGATGATGAGTCCCAGAAAGAGCCAGACCGCTTTTTCGGGCGGTGTCCCGAGGGCGACCTTGAAGGCAATTGGGTAACAAACCACGAGCGCGAGCGCAGTGGCGAGGAGCGCGAAGACCAAAGTGCGCACGAGGATGATCATCGGAATGCGCGCGTAAACCTCGCCATTTTCGACATAGCGCAGGCCAGCGGCCCCCAGCAATTTATTGGAAATCTTACCCGCTTCCTCTGCTTTTGCCGTGTCAGAGAGCGGGATGAGAATGGGCTGCGTGAGGGCGCTGAAATTACCAAGACCCAGTTGTGAGGCGTTGGCCTCTAAGATCAGCAGGTCTTGATAGAGCGCGGCCGCGATCTCTTCGATCTGTTCTGCCGTGGCAATTTGGTCTTCGAGAGGTTGATCATCGCTGACGGCCAGAAGCGGCAGGTCATGCAGATCATTGAGCCATTCCTCGATGCCCTCGTTGCGCACCATGCGTTTGCGCGTGGTGGATCGGTCGCATTGCAGGATGTAAGGGCGTGTCTGCGCGGTGGCGGAGGGCGCGGCCATACCGGACACGGACGGCACCGCCATTGATGAGGCGGATGGCACTGCCATTCCGGAGGCAGACGGCACAGCCATGCCTCCATTCTCTGGCTCTGGGTCCACGGGTGTTTGGAACTGCGCCAGGATCGCCACGCAATTGGCCGCATCTCGTTCAAGCTGGGCCGCGATGGAGCTGTCGAGCTGACGCTTGGGCTTGGTCAACGCGCGTTCGAGCATGACAAACTGCGGCAGGATGATGAGCAAGAAGGCCCAGAGCATCACAGCCCCGAAAAAGATCGAAACAAGCCCGCGGCCGTATCCGCGCAACAGCCCGTTCATTGGGCGGCCATCTCTTCTGTGCCCGTCCGCGCCAAGGCGCCCTCTGGCAAGACAACCGCGCTTTCGGCACGAAAGCCCAGGTGCATGCCGGCCTCCGTGATCGCAGCGGCCACGCCCGTATTGGGCAAGTAGACCGTGACGGGTGCGCCCGTTTCGGTGCGCATCACCATGTTGACAAAAGGCCCTTCAAGATCGCGGCGCTCAAGATGCGCGACCATCTTGTTTTCCGCCGTGTCCATAAGCATGGCTTCGGGCCGGACAAAAAGGATTGCGTCGTCACCCTGGCTCAGATTGCGCGGGTTTCGAGCAAGGAACGCCCCATGCGCCGTCTCTATCTGAGCAAAATCCTGTTGCGTCTGAGCGATGAGCCCGTGAAAGACATTGGCCTCGCCCACAAAGGACGCGGCAAAGGCGGTGTGCGGATTGGAATAGATGTGATCGGCGGGCCCCACCTGTTCGATCCGGCCCGCGTTCATCACCGCAATGCGATCTGACATTGTAAAGGCCTCACCCTGATCATGGGTGATGTAGATGAAGGTAACGCCGGTCTTTTTCTGGATGGATCTCAATTCTGCCCGCATATGTTGGCGCAGCTTCAGATCGAGCGCCGAGAGCGGCTCATCCAAGAGGAGAACCGCCGGATCCACGGCCAGCGCCCGGGCGATGGCCACGCGTTGGCGTTGGCCGCCAGAGAGCTCACTGGGCTTTTTGCCCGCCTGATCGCTTAGCGCGACGAGGGAGAGCAGCTCTTCTGCCTTGGCGCGACGCTCTCTCTTGGAGACGCCACGCGCCTCGAACCCGAATGCCACGTTCTGCCAGACCGGCATGAGCGGAAAGAGAGCGAGGTTTTGAAAGATGAGAGCGGTGGGGCGTGCGTTGGGCCCCAGGCCGCGCTGATCGGCATCACCGATCAGGACGCGCCCATGAGACGGCTCAACAAAGCCTGATACGGCGCGCAGGATCGTTGTCTTGCCGCACCCTGACGGGCCGAGAATGGAAAAGAACTCACCCGCTTGAATACGCAGGTCTGTTTTGTGCACGGCGGTGAACCCGTTGGGATAGGTGATCTGCACCCCATCCAGAACGACATCTTTTCCGCGCATGCCATGACCCCCAGACTTCAAAAGCGGAGTGCCCGGCGCGAAAACCGCGCCGGGCAGAAACTTGAGCCGTGTTTAGGCGTTTGTGATGATCTCAACGAATTCGTTGCGCACCGGCGCAAAGAACGGCGTATCCGCCTGCCACCACCACATGTTGCCAAGAACATCTGCCGTGTAGACTTCGTTGAACTGAGCTTTGAACTCATCCGAGGCAAACTCGGCAGCCCCTGCCACAGCAGAATTGTAGCCGGTGTTGTTGGCGAACATGCCGCCGGTCTCCGGCTTCAGCACAAAGTTGATGAAGGCCACCGCCTGCTGTGGGTTTTCCGCACCGCGCAACATGCCGACACTGTCGAGCCAGGTGATGATGCCTTCTTTCGGTGCGCGGTAGAGGAAGTCGCCGTTTTCGCGGTTGAGCAGCAGGCCTGTGGTGTCCCAGGTCTGACCAATGATGGAGCCTGCATCCTTGAAGGCGGCCGTGGCTTCTGTCGCGTTGTTCCAGAAAGCGCCGAAATTGTCTTTGCGTTCCAGGATCCACTTGGTGACGTCGCCCCAAACGCGGCGAGCATCGTCTTCGGATTTGTAGACGTCGAGCATCCGGTTGGACGGCACTTCGCCGATGGCATCAAGGTAAAGACCTGTGCCCATGATGACGGACTTCTGACGGAATGCCGCCTTGCCCTTGGCAACATCGCTCCAAAGGTCGCCGTAAGACACCTGACCATCGATTGGCATCTCGGAGGAGTTGTATGTCACGCCTTCTGTGCCCCAGTTGAAGGGCAGAAGGATCTGCTCGCCTTTGAAGACGCCACCCAGTTGGGCGCTGTCACGAACGAAGGAGGGGATCACATTGCCGGTGTTTACCTCAGCCGGGATTGGCGCGAAGAAATTATCGCCATTGTCATCGACATAGCCGGCGGAGTTCGTGATCGATGGGAAGACCACGTCAAAGCCCTTGCCGCCGTTGGCACGGACAGTGGATTCGGCTTCGTCGTTGGAGCCGTAGGTTGTCAGCTCAAGCGTGATGCCAGTCTCGGCCTCAAACGCCTCAGCGATGTTGGGCTGAACGTAGTCCTGCCATGCAAAGACCTTGACAGTGCCCGAAGACGCAAGGGCGTCGGACGCTTTGAGAATGGCAGGTGCTGCAACACCTGCGGCCGTCATTTGCAAGACGGTACGACGCGAAAAGCTCATGGGTATCCCCTTAATTTGTGAAACGTGGCTGATAGTCAGCGCACTGCGGATACGCATGAGTGGATTCAGATTTGTGACGCGCGGATAAAGGTTCCATGAACATCCCGCCTTAGGGGAAAAGCGCTCTCACCAGGCAGTCAAAAAATTGAAATGTGAACATTGGTTGCCCGCTTTGTCTGCAAAGCAGTCGCCAAACCAGTTTAACCGCGGCTTTACGAAAACGCCTCTGGCTTTGCCTCGCGGCCCATATGATCGAGGACCGCGTTGACGAATTTGGCCTCTTTGCCGTCGGGGTAGAAGCTTTTGGCGATGTCGACAAATTCCACGATCACCACTTTGGGTGGGGCATCGCCTGTCAGCATCTCGGCCCCGGCGGCACGGAAAAGCGCGCGCAAGGTCGGGTCAATCCGGTTGATAGGCCATTTGGCCACCAGCGCGCGGTCGGTCATCTGGTCGATTTTGGCCTGCCAATTCACGGCCTCTTCGACCAGCGCGCGAAAAAGGTCCACATCGCCTTCATTCATCTCCACGCCGTCATCGACTTCTGCGCCGAAGCGGTGGTTGAGAAACTCCGCTGTTACGGCCTCGGCCCCTTGGGCAGAATGCTCCATCTGAAAGAGCGCCTGCACGGCATAAAGCCTTGATGCTGAACGCATTTTTCGCTTGGCATTGCCGGATAGCGGTGGGGCGTCATTCATGCGGTGGTCGGACCTTTGGCATCGCCAGCTAGGCGATATTCCTCAACATCAGGGCGAAACCCAATTCCGCCCTTTGGCTTGCCCCATTTGCGCGACAGAGCGATGAGATGCAAGGCCGCCGCAGCGGCACCTGCGCCTTTGTTCATTTGCTTGGGATCGGCGCGGGCTACGGCTTGATCGCGGTTCTCCACGGTCAGGATCCCGTTGCCGACCAACGTCCCCGAGAGGCCGAGCAGCGTGATCCCGCGCGAGCTGTCGTTGCAGACGGTCTCATAATGCGTGGTCTCGCCTCGAATGACACAGCCAAGCGCGACAAAACCGTCATAATTGCTCATCCGATCAGCCATGGCGATGGCGGTGGGCACTTCCAGCGCGCCGGGCACCTCGATCACCTCATGGGTGCCGCCTGCGGCCTCTATCTCAGCCTTGGCGCCAGCGATCAGCATATCGGCAATGTCGCGGTAAAAAGGCGCCACAACAACGAGCAGTTTCACCGGATCTGAAAATTCGGGGCGGGGCAGGGTGTATTCGGTGCCAGCCATGGCTCTATCCTTAGGTTAGGGGGCGGGTGCCCACGATGGAAATCCCATAGGCATCGAGGCCCAGATAGCGCGTATCGGGGTTGTCTGTCAGCAGGATCAGCTGTTTGACGCCCATTGTGACCATGATCTGAGAGCCCAAACCGGTTTGCTTGATCGTGCGTGGGCCATCTTCGTCATTGTGCTCTTTGGCCAAGGTCGGGCGGGGCTGGCGATAGAGAAACACCGCGCCGCGGCCTTCTTCGGCGATGATGTCCATGGCGCGCTGCAGCTTTCCTGTGGGTACGCCATCGGTGCTGTCCATGGAGATGCCAAGTACATCTTCCAACGCGTTGAGCGCGTGGGTACGGGCCAGAACTGGGGCGCCATCTTGTACATCACCTTTGGTCAGCGCGAGATGTTCTGTGCCGGTTTCGTCGACAAAAACACGCATGTCCCATTCCCCGCCATGGGAGGAGGTGACGCGGGTGTGGCGCACCTCGCGCACCAAATTGTCATGTTTGTGGCGGTAGGCGATGAGATCAGAAATTGTTCCAATCTTGAGCCCGTGTTTTGCGCCGAATTCCACAAGGTCGGGAAGGCGGGCCATGGTGCCGTCATCCTTCATGATTTCACAAATGACGCCCGACGGGTGCAGCCCGGCCAACCGCGCGATATCCACCGCTGCCTCAGTATGGCCTGCCCGAACCAGAACACCGCCTGCTTTGGCGCGCAGGGGAAAGACATGGCCCGGTGTGGCCAATGCGGCCATTGTGTTTTGATCATTGATCGCGGTGGCAATGGTGAGTGCTCGGTCGCCTGCGGATATGCCGGTGCTGACGCCTTCGCGTGCCTCAATGCTGACGGTGAAGGCCGTTTCATGACGCGAGGAATTGTTCACGGCCATCATCGGCAAACCCAAACGGTCAATGCGCTCTGACGTCATGGGCAAGCAGATCAGCCCGCGCCCATAGGTTGCCATGAAGTTGATCACATCCGCCGTGGCATGTTCGGCCGCGATCACCAAATCGCCCTCATTTTCACGATCTTCGTGATCCACAAGAATAAACATCTCACCCGCTCGCGCGGCGGCGATGATCTCTTCTGTGGACGCAATAGCGGCTTTGAGATCAGCCTCAATCGGCCCGGGCGTTTCGTAAGCTGTTTTGGACATTGGTGGTTCTCGCGTGATGCAGGCCGGAGAAATAACGCAGGGGGTCGGGCTTGGCCAGAGGATATCCCCGCCCAGATGCCGGTTTCTCAGGCGGTTACGCGGGCCTGCGTCAATTCGGATCAGAGAAAATTTGCCATTCTTGCGATGTTGCCTTGAGCCTTAAGAATCCTGTGCTAAGCTTTTCATTGTAGCGCCATAGAGGCTGATCCAATGCCCAACGAAACACTCTCTCTTCGTAAGAACATTCTAATCGGTTTTGCGTTGTCCGGCGTTTTATTGTTGATGGCTCTTTGGTTTAACATCGCGGGTCTTATGACGCTTATCGCTCAGACGACCATGGGATGGCTTGTGGCGCTTTTGATGTGGGTTGTGAACGGTGTTGTGTTCAGCGCGGTGCAGGTTTTGCTCTCGGGCGATGATGACGAAGATGATGATCATCACGGTGGCCGCCGGATGCGCGATATGGAGCGTGATCATGCCGTTGTGCGCGTTCCGGTGGAAAAACAGCGCGGGCCTTTTTAAAAGCTAAATCATGGATTTAGATTGAGACGCGGTTTTTAAAAGGCTGCGTTCGAAGTGCTTTAAAGACGTCGCACTCAAAGAAAAATCTTTGCAGGGTCGTGTAAAGGTGTGACGGGCCCGCACGCAGCCGTTTGGTTCTCTCATTCCCGAGGACCTGTATGTACAGGTGGGCGCCAGGTAACCAGGCCAGGGCCAGGACAGAGCCAGCTCCCTCGGAATTGTTTAAGGCCACCGGAATGCAACCGTTCACGAGAAGGGCAGCACCCGTCACATCCCACCACGTAGTACCATGCCCCACCCGCATCAAGGGGTTGCGTATGTTCATGATTTGTTCATAATCACCACATGCTTACATCGCCTGATCCCTCGCTCAAACCTGGCCAGCTTTTGGCCCGTGGTGTGTGTCGACACCTTTTGCAGCTTGATTTCGCCTGTCTGGAAGAATTCACGCCGGAGCGGGGCAAGCGGGTGGATGTCATGGCCATTGGCCCCAAAGGGGAGATTTGGGTGATCGAATGCAAATCCTCCATGGCCGATTATCGGTCTGACGGCAAATGGGAGGGGTATCTTGACTGGTGTGATCGCTACTTCTGGGCGGTGGATGAGGCCTTTCCCAGCGAGTATTTGCCTTTGGAAACCGGGCTGTTGATTGCTGACGCGTATGACGCTGAGATCATCCGTATGGCCCCTGAACATAAACTTGCTGGCGCACGGCGTACTGCGTTGACACGACGGTTTGCCCGCTATGCGGCGATGCGGGTGCAGGTGGCAAAAGATCCGGCTGTGTAACGTGGCACGACCTGACGAACGCGCGGCAGGCTGGCGCCGTTTTTCCCACGCTCCATGTCGTCAGTGGTGTTCCTGCTGGCCGGAGACAACTGTGCAACTGCGTTCAAGATTTACGCGCCTCAGCCACTTTAATCGCAGCCATAATCTCTTCGGCAATTTCGCGCGCTTCATCGGGCTCGAAATCCATCGGGATCTCGGTTTTGCCCGCTTCCACGTAGAGCCGCACCATGCCCTGATCGGTCGGGCCGATCTGCAGGTTTGCCTCAATGTCGCGTTCGCTGTTGATGCCCATGGCGCCCTCCGTCACGCAGGTGAGTTACCGTGTCACCTGCCTGGAGGCAAGTCACACGCTCAGACGATCGCCATGGCAGATAGCACCATCGTGCCCACGATCAGGGCATAGACAATCGCCAAGGCCTGCCAGCTTCCGGCTTGCACACGCATTTCCTTGATGAGGTCGTCGCGTTTCATCTGCTCATTCCTTATTGACCTGAATTCAGGTCCTGCGGGGTTTCAACGCAAACGCCGAACGATGTCGCAATCGCCCGGCGGATCAGGTTTTGAGGGTCGCTACGGCCTTGCTCGGCCGCATTCGAATTTTAAGGGGCGTATTCTACGCGTGTGGCCGGTTAGGCCACCATCGCCATCGCGGAGAGAACAAATGTTCCAAACAGCATGGCATAAACAATGAGCACGGCCTGCCAAGAGGCGCTGTGCATACGAAGTTCGCGGTTCAGTTCGTCGCGGGTCATGATCGCCTCCTGTGTGATCTGTAGGTCCGTGCGTGTGTTCCGAATGTAGGTGAAGACCTCTGCCTTCTTGATGCGCATATATGCGGCTGACCTGATCTTGCAATCAAAAACAATGCAAAAATCTATGCGATTTTTGCATATCTGATGAACCCGCAAAACATAGCTGTGGATAACTGCAAAAAGTTAAGATTTTACAATTACTTGCGCGTCTAAGCGGCGTGTCCGTCCGCGCCTTGAAGCGGCATCACGCTAAAAGAACCTTCTTGCCGGTCTTTCATGGCCAAGGCCGCCGCGTGCGCGGCAGCAGCCGTGGTGTAATAGGGGATCTTGTCATAAAGCGCGACCGAGCGGATTTCGCGGCTGTCTTCAACGGCTTGCGCTCCTTCGGTTGTGTTCATCACCAGCGTGATTTGCCCGTCTTTGAGCATGTCGACGACGTCGGGCCGGCCTTCATAAACCTTGTTTACCACCTCGCAGGCAATTTCATGACCTTCGAGGAAGGCCGCCGTGCCGCGCGTGGCCACGATGAAAAAGCCCAGATCAACAAGAATTTGTGCGGTTTCCACCAGGATCGGTGTCTTGTCATCATCCTTGATTGAAAAGAAAACCTTGCCGCCATCAGGCAGCTGCGTACCCGCGCCCAGCTGTGCCTTGAGGAAAGCGCGGGGGAAAGACACATCCCATCCCATCACCTCACCGGTGGAGCGCATTTCTGGTCCCAGAATCGTGTCAACACCGGGGAAACGCGCAAAGGGCATCACCGCCTCTTTGACCGAATACCAGGGCATCGCCGGATCAGCGAGCGACATCTGGTCGGCCATGGGCAGCGTGCCGGGTTTGGCGTCCGCCGGGTAGGGGCCGCGATGGGGGAAGTTTGACAGTGGCTCACCCGCCATCAAACGTGCAGCGATCGAGGCAATGGCGCTGTCGGTCGCTTTGGCGACGAAGGGCACAGTGCGGGAGGCGCGCGGGTTGACCTCAATGAGGTAAATGTCATCGCCTTGCACCGCGAATTGCACATTCATCAAGCCCACCACGTTGAGTGCGCGGGCCAACGCCTCGGTCTGGCGCTCAATCTCCGTGATGATATGCGCAGGCAGCGTGTGGGGCGGCAAGCAGCAGGCGCTGTCGCCCGAATGCACGCCCGCCTCTTCGATATGCTGCAGGATGCCGGTGACGTGAACGTCCGTGCCGTCGCTCAGCGCGTCCACATCGCATTCAATTGCGCCGGAGAGATAGCCATCGAGCAGGACCGGGCTGTCGCCGGAAACCACCACCGCCTCGGCAATGTAGCGTTCGAGCTGCGCCATATCGCGGACAATCTCCATCGCGCGGCCGCCCAGCACGTAGGACGGGCGAATGACCAGCGGAAAGCCGATTTCTTCGGCGATCTTGAGCGCTTGGGCGTCAGTGGAGGCGATGCCGTTGTTGGGTTGCTTGAGGTTCAACTCATGCACAAGCGCCTGGAACCGTTCACGATCTTCGGCCAGGTCAATCGCGTCGGGTGAGGTGCCAAGGATCGGGATCCCCTCATCATGTAGCGCATTGGCGAGCTTCAGCGGTGTCTGCCCGCCGAATTGTACGATCACACCGTGCAGCGTGCCCTGTTCCTGCTCTTTGGCGAGGATTTCCATGACGTGCTCAAAGGTCAGCGGCTCAAAGTAAAGCCGATCAGAGGTGTCATAATCCGTGGAGACCGTCTCCGGGTTGCAGTTGATCATGATTGTTTCATAGCCCGCGTCAGTGAGCGCAAAGCAGGCATGACAGCAGCAATAATCAAATTCGATCCCTTGCCCGATCCGGTTCGGGCCACCGCCAAGGATGACGACCTTTTTGCGGTCCGACGGGCGCGCTTCGCATTCCACCTCGCCCATCATCGGAACCTCATAGGTGGAATACATGTAAGGCGTCTGGGCCTCAAACTCTGCCGCGCAAGTGTCGATCCGCTTGAAGACGGCGCGCACACCAAGAGCGAGACGCGCGCGGCGCACCTGGCCTTCCTCCCGGCCCGTGATATGGGCGAGCCGTGCGTCCGTGAACCCCAGCATTTTGAGCGCGCGAAGAGCATGTTCGTCCGTCGGCAAGCCGTTCAGTTTCACACGTTCTTCGGCCTCGATAATCTCGCGGATGCGGGCCAGAAACCATGGGTCAAACTTGGTGGCGAGGAAGATTTCATCATCGCTCAACCCGTGGCGCATCGCCTGCGCAATGGTGCGCAAACGGTCGGGCGTTTGAGCCGAGATCGCCTTGATCACAGCCGCCTTGTCAGGCGCGCCTTCGATATCAACCTCGTCAAAACCGGTGAGGCCTGTTTCCATCGACGCCAGCGCCTTTTGCAGGCTTTCATGGATCGTCCGCCCGATTGACATCGCCTCCCCCACGGATTTCATTGCGGTGGTGAGATGCGGCTCAGAGCCAGGAAATTTCTCAAACGCAAAGCGCGGGATTTTCGTGACCACGTAGTCGATCGTGGGTTCAAAGCTTGCCGGGGTCACCTTGGTGATGTCATTGTCAAGCTCATCGAGCGTATAGCCCACCGCCAGTTTTGCCGCGATCTTGGCAATCGGGAAGCCCGTGGCCTTAGATGCCAAAGCCGACGACCGCGACACCCGCGGGTTCATCTCAATCACCACCATGCGCCCATCATCAGGGTTGATCGCCCATTGCACGTTGGACCCGCCGGTTTCCACTCCGATCTCGCGCAGCACAGCGATGGAGCCGTTGCGCATGATCTGGTATTCTTTGTCGGTCAGCGTCAGCGCCGGGGCCACAGTGATGCTGTCGCCCGTATGCACGCCCATCGGGTCCACGTTTTCGATCGAACAGACGATGATCGCGTTATCGGCTTTGTCGCGCACCACCTCCATCTCGTATTCTTTCCAACCTAGCAGAGACTGGTCGATCAGGATCTGGCTGACCGGGGACGCATCAAGGCCGGATTTGCAGAAATGCTCATAATCATCACGATTGTAGGCAACGCCGCCGCCGGTTCCGCCCAGCGTAAAAGCGGGGCGGATAATGGCGGGCAAGCCAATCTCTTCGAGCGCGTCCATGCACTCTTCTATCGTGTTGGCGATAGTGGCCTTGGGGTTTTCAATGCCGAGCCTGTCCATCGCCTCGCGGAAGAGCTTGCGGTCTTCGGCCATTTCAATGGCGTCGCGGTTGGCGCCGATCAGCTCTACACCGAACTTGTCCAGAACGCCCATATCGGCCACCGCGAGCGCGGTGTTGAGCCCTGTCTGCCCGCCCATCGTGGGTAGAAGCGCATCGGGGCGTTCTTTCTCGATGATCTTGGCCACCACCTCCGGCGTGATCGGTTCAATATATGTGGCATCTGCCAGTTCCGGGTCGGTCATGATGGTGGCGGGGTTGGAATTGACCAGGATAACCCGGTAGCCTTCTTCCCGCAGCGCCTTGCAGGCTTGCGCGCCGGAATAGTCAAACTCGCAGGCCTGACCGATGATGATGGGGCCGGCACCGATGATCATGATAGATGAGATATCGGTTCTCTTCGGCATGGATCGGCCCCCCGGCTATATGCAAATTGACCGCGTTATAACGACCGGGCAGGGCGGTGCAAGAGGGGTTTCGGTTAAACAGCAATGGTGGGGTGAAACCCCACCCTACGGCTGTCTATTCGGCGGCATGCTGCAGGCGTTTTTGATCATCTGCATAGAGATAATCCCGCGTGAGCGGCACTGCCGTTTGATCCGGTGCCAGTTGGAACTGAAACACCACCTGCTTGTGATGGATGAATGTCACCTCACACGCGATCAGGTAATACCGCCACATCCGGCAGAACCGGTCATCATAAAGCTCGCGCGCCTTGTCGATATTGGCCATGAACCGGTCATACCAATGCCGCAGCGTATAGGCGTAATGCATTCGCCACACTTCGATATCGCAGGTGTTGAAATCATTGCTTTCGATGTGCTTTGTCGCCTCTGACAGGGCCGGACAATACCCACCGGGGAAGATGTATTTCAGGATCCACGGGTTGGTCACACCCGGCTCATCACAGCGTCCGATGGTGTGAATGAGCGCGATGCCATCTTCCTTAAGCAACTGGCGAACCGTTTTGAAATACTCATTGTAGTGCAAGACGCCGACATGCTCGAACATGCCGACCGACACGATCCGATCAAATTTACCCGTCACGTGGCGGTAGTCCATCAGCTCAAACTTGACCTTGTCCGACAGCCCCGCATCGGCCGCGCGTTTGTTGGCCAGCGCGTGCTGTTCCTCAGACAAGGTCACGCCCACCACCTCAACACCATAATCGCGTGCCAGCATGAGCCCCATCCCGCCCCAGCCGCAGCCGATATCGAGCACACGCATCCCCGGCTCCAGCCGCAGCTTGGCCGCGATGTGGCGTTTTTTGGCGAGCTGCGCATCCTCCAAAGACATGTCAGGCTCGGTGAAATAAGCGCAGGAATACTGACGATCCTCATCAAGGAAGAGATCATAAAGCTCGCCTGAGAGATCGTAATGATGCGCCACGTTCGACTTGGACTTTGTTGCCGGATTGAACTGGGACACGTAGCGATGAACGTAGCGATAGGCCTCCAACGGGCGGTGAAACCACGGCCTGCCATGATTGGCCATATTGTTGACCGCAAGGTTGAGAAATCCGCGCAGGTCGTCGTCCTGAATGGTGAGGGTCTCGTCCATATAGGCCTCACCCACCGCCATCTCCGGAGAGATAATCAATTTGCGTGGCAGCGCCGGATCATGCAGCGTAAGCGCAACTGACAGCCCGTTTCCATCGCCATAGGATTTGGTGTGCCCATCTGGGTATGTCACAGTCAGAGTTCCTGACCGAAAAAGGTGGGTCAGGAATGTATCCAGCAGCTTAATCCACATATCTCACCTCCCGCGTGCACGCGCCTCCGCGGTGCTCCTAATCTCGATGAATATGCCGTGTGTCCCAGGCTATTCGCACTTTGGGAGGGGAGTCTTACGGAAAATTAACCTTCTGTAAATCTTTTTGGCTGGTCCGTCGGGTCCTGTGCGGAGGGTTGCCGTAAAATTGAACACCGGAGTTTCGCTTGACTTTGCCGCTTGGCCAAGGTGTATCGGCGCGACCAATCACATGAGGTTTCCATGCACGTCTATCGCAGCCATACCTGTGCCGATCTGACCAAAGAGAATGTGGGCGATACTGTGCGCCTGTCGGGCTGGGTGCATCGGATCCGCGATCATGGCGGGATCCTCTTTATCGATTTGCGCGACCATTACGGCATGACGCAGGTTCTTTGTGATCCTGATAGCCCTGTTTTTACAGAGGTTGAAAAGGTGCGTTCTGAATGGTGCATCCGCATCGATGGCAATGTGAAAGCGCGCGATGCGGATCTGGTGAACCCCAAGATCCCTACTGGTGAGGTGGAGGTGTTTGTGCGCGATATCGAGGTACTGGGCTCCGCCGCGGAACTGCCTCTCATTGTTTTCGGTGATCAGGAATACCCAGAGGAAACCCGCCTCAAATACCGCTATCTGGACCTGCGCCGTGAGGTGATGCAGCGCAATATGGTGCTGCGCTCTGATGTGGTGTCGTCCTTGCGTCGTCGGATGTGGGATATTGGCTTTCGCGAATATCAGACGCCGGTGATCACTGCCTCGTCACCTGAAGGCGCGCGTGACTTTCTTGTGCCCTCGCGCCTGCATCCGGGCAAGTTCTACGCGCTCCCCCAGGCCCCGCAGCAATTCAAACAGCTGATCATGGTCTCGGGCTTTGACAAATACTTCCAAATCGCGCCCTGTTTCCGCGATGAAGACCCGCGCGCGGATCGCTCACCCACCGACTTTTACCAGCTTGATCTTGAAATGAGCTTTGTCGAACAGCAGGACGTTTTTGACACGATCCAACCTGTCCTGACCGGGCTTTTTGAGGAATTCGGGAACGGTGCCAAGGTTGATCAAGACTGGCCGCAAATCTCCTATCGCGACGCCGCGCTTTGGTACGGCACAGACAAGCCCGACCTGCGCAACCCATTGAAAATGCAGGTGGTGAGCGAGCATTTCCGCGGCTCCGGCTTTGCGATTTTTGCCAAGCTTCTGGAACAAGAGGGCACCGAAATCCGCGCCATCCCGGCGCCCAAGGGAGGCAGCCGTAAATTCTGCGACCGCATGAACGCCTTTGCCCAGAAAGAGGGCCTGCCGGGGATGGGGTATATATTCTGGCGCGATCAGGGTGACGGGATGGAGGCTGCGGGGCCTTTGGCCAAAAACATAGGGCCGGAGCGCACCGAGGCCATCAGACAGCAATTAGGCCTTGAGGTCGGCGACGCCGCTTTCTTCCTCGGTGGCAAGCCCAAAACCTTTGAAAGCGTCGCCGCCAGGGCGCGTAATGTCATTGGGCAGGAACTGGGCCATACTGAGACAAACCGGTTCGCCTTTGCCTGGATCGTTGATTTCCCTATCTATGAAAAGGACGAGGAAACCGGCGCGATTGATTTTGAACACAATCCGTTTTCCATGCCGCAAGGCGGGATGGACGCGCTGAATGGTGATCCGCTGAACGTGCTGGGGTATCAGTACGATCTGGCCTGCAACGGCTATGAGTTGGTCTCGGGCGCCATTCGGAACCACAAACTTGAGATCATGATCAAGGCCTTTGAGATCGCGGGCTACGGCGAGGATGAGGTGCGCAAGCGGTTTGGTGGAATGGTCAACGCGTTCCAATACGGCGCGCCGCCCCATGGTGGCTGCGCGGCTGGGATCGACCGGATTGTCATGCTTCTGGCTGGCACGTCCAACATCCGCGAGGTCATTATGTTCCCGATGAACCAGCGGGCCGAAGATCTGATGATGAATGCGCCCTCAGAGCCCACCTCTGATCAACTCATGGAATTGGGTCTGCGCGTTATCCCGCAGGAGTGACGGTCAGGGCGGAATTCAGCAAAAATTCACCGACAGATCGTTTCGTCGGGCGCGTTTAAGGCCTATATTGCCATCACGCCAGGCGAGGATTTGACATGCGTTTCACCCCTGACCGAGCGGCCATTCGGTTTGGTTGCGGCCTGTCCCCCAGACATCCCGCGCCGGGATCGGTGGAAGATATGCTCACAACCCTGACAGGGCCAGATCGCGCCGCACAAGAGTTTCCAATCCCGGGCATGAAACCCGTTTTTGAAATGGCCCTGCGTGAACGCAAGGCCCGCCATGCCACGCGTCCCTTCAAGGGCACGGATCAGTATGAGGCCGCCTTTGAGAAGGTGAAAATCGAACGCCGCGCGATGCGCGAAATGGCCTCGGTCTGGTTTGGCCAAGCCTTGATGCGCCGGGCGCAAACGCCGGACGGGTTTCGCGAACGGCTGGTCAGTTTCTGGAGCGATCATTTCACGGCCGCAGGCAAGGTGTTGTTTCTAAAATTTGCCCCTGTGACCTATGCCGAAGAAGCCATTCGCCCTCACGTGGCGGGGCGTTTTAAAGATCTGTTGCGCGCGGCGGTGACCCACCCGTTGATGCTGCATTACCTCGATCAGGCGAAATCCGTCGGGCCTCAGAGCCGCGTGGCCAAGCGCAACCCCAAACGCGGGCTGAATGAAAACCTCGCGCGGGAGTTGCTGGAACTGCACACGCTGGGCGTGGGCGGGCCATACACGCAAAGCGATGTGCGCCAGTTGGCGGAGCTATTGGCGGGGCTGTCCTTTACCCATGTTGACGGGTTTGTTTTTGCCAAGGACCAGGCCGATCCGGGTGACAAGACGGTTTTGGGCAAACACTATGGCGGGCGTGATCGATTGGCGGCCATCTATACCGTGCTCGATGATCTCGCGGCGCATCCCGCAACGGCGCGCCATATCGCGCTAAAACTGGCCACGCATTTTGCTGGAGATGCGCCGGATGCGGCATTGGTCGGGGCGCTGGAGCGGCGTTTCTTGGACACGGGCGGGGATCTTCTGGCGGTCTATCAGGTGATGCTGGAGCACCCTGCATCCTGGGCTGACGGGCCGAGGAACGTTAAACAACCCATTGATTTTATTGGATCAAGCCTTCGTGCTCTGGATCTGCAACCGCGCCAGATGCCGAAAAAGAAAGTCGCTCAGATGCGCAAATTTTTTCACAGTCCGCTGGTGATGATGGGGCAAACCTGGGGGCAGCCGGCGGGGCCGGACGGCTGGCCTGAGGCCGATGAAGACTGGATCACACCGCAGCGCTTGGCGGCCCGGTTGCAATGGGCCATGGCGACGCCCTTGCGTTTGCGCCGAACATTGCCGGATCCGCGAGACTTTGTGGAGATTGCCCTTGGATCTGAGGCCCCGGAGCAGGTGCGCTTTGCCGCGCGCGCCGCAGAGTCGCGGCCCGAAGGCGTGGGCGTTGTTTTGTCATCTGCGGCTTTTCAAAGGATGTGACACGCGCCATGACCAAGAGCTTTCAATCCCGCCGTCGCTTTCTCACCCGTTCTCTGGCGCTTGGCTGTTCATTGGCCGCAAGCCCGCTGGTGACGCCCGTGACCATGGCCAGCGCGCCTTGGGACAACCGCCTGGTGGTCATCATCTTGCGCGGCGGCTTGGATGGGTTGGATGCGGTTCGGCCCTATGGCGCGCCCGAATTTCAGGCCCTGCGCGGGCGGCTTTTGGCAGATGGGGCTGTGCCGGGCGCGTTGGATCTCGATGGGTATTTCGCGCTGCATCCGGCCCTGGCGGATTTGATGCCGCTTTGGCGCGCCGGTGAGCTGAGCTTTGCCCACGCGGTGTCCACGCCCTATCGCAACAAGCGCAGCCATTTCGATGGGCAGGACATCCTTGAGGCTGGAACGGGCAGCGCAGGGGTGGAAAGCGTGCGCGATGGCTGGCTCAATCGGCTCTTGAGCGAAGTGCCCGGTGCCCATGCAGAAACGGCCTATGCGATCGGTCGGCAATCAATGCTTCTCACCAAAGGTCCGGCGGATGTGTCAGATTGGTCGCCCGAGGCCTCACTTGTGCTCAGCTCGCAGGCGGAGCGTCTGCTGGATCTGGTGATGCATGATGATCCGCTGTTCCGAGACGCGCTGAACGAGGCGTTGGATCTCAGCCAGGAGGATGTCCTGGCTCTGGGCGGCGAGGATGAGATTGACAACGCGGACATGATGAACGCGATGCAAGGCATGGCGGCTCCGGCGGGGCGTGAAAAGGGGTTGGCGCAGATTGCCGAGTTTGCCGCCTCGCGCCTGCGCGGTGAAACCCGCCTTGCGGCTTACTCGATCAACGGGTTTGACACCCATGCCAACCAATCGCGCACGATCTCGCGTGCGTTAAAGCCGCTGGCGGACAACATCATGATTTTGAAAAAAGAACTGGGGCCTGTTTGGGGTAAGACCACGGTTGTCGCGATGACAGAGTTCGGCCGCACGGTCCGCGCCAATGGCACAGGCGGGACGGATCATGGCACCGGTGGGTTGATGATCATGGCCGGAGGGGCGCTGCGTGGTGGGCAGGTTGTGACAGAGTGGCCGGGCCTGAGCGAGAGCGCGCTTTTTGAGGGGCGCGATTTGATGCCGACGCGGGATTTGCGTGCCCATGCCGGGTGGATCATGCGCGGGCTTTTTGGTCTGGAGCGCGGGCTGATCGAAAATACTGTCTTTCCCGGGGTGGATCTGGGCGAAAACCCGGGGCTTTTGCTATAAGTCTGTGCCTCTATGATGTGGGCAAAGCAGCGATCAGGGCTTTGGGGATTTAGAGATGGACCGGAACGGCAACAGGCCCGTTGGGGCGACAGTGCCAAATTGGACAGCACCGCCCGCGCCTGACATGGCGCCGCTTCAGGGCCGCTATGCCCGGTTGGAGGCGATGGATGCCGAAAGGCACGCAGCTTTGCTGTACCGGGCCTTCAATGGGCAGGATTGGGTGTGGGATTACATGCCGGTTGGTCCTTTTGCATCCTCAGCGCAATTTCACAAATGGGTGCGCGGGACGAGCGGCGATGAGAGCATTCGGTTTTACGCAATCGAAGACCGTGATGCCGGGCAATTCGGCGGATTTGCGTCCTATTTGCGCATCAAGCCCAAGAGCGGATCAATTGAATTGGGCTTCATTGCCATGGCGCCGCAGTTGCAACGCACGCGTGCTGCGACAGAGGCGCTTTACTTGATGATGAAATGGGCCTTTTGTGCGGGGTATCGACGGTTTGAGTGGAAATGCGATGCGTTGAACCAAGCCTCGCGCCGGGCTGCACAAAGGCTGGGTTTTAGCTATGAAGGCGTCTTTCGTCAGGCCACGGTGGTTAAGGGCCGCAACCGCGATACGGCCTGGTTTGCGGTGATTGACAGCGAATGGCCGGCTTTGTCAGAGGCGTTCGAAATTTGGCTTTCGCCCGGCAATTTTGATGCAAATGGCCTGCAGCGCGAACGCCTGAGCGATTTGACAAAGCTTGTTCGCGCATCGGGAGACCCGGATCAACCCTGACCAGGTCTTCTCCGATGCGCCGACGATGCAAGAGCTCGCCACACAGCATGTGCGGGTGATGTTTTGCTCACTTTAGATCAAAGCGGATCAAATCGCCAATTGATTTTCCAGCCGTTCATTCACAAGGTCAAGAATGTGAGAGGCTTGCGCCTGTCGCTGCCCTCGACCCGACGGTGTGGCAGATAACAGGCCCGCTGCTTCCGCCAATTGATCGTCTTTGACTGATCGCGCAACCCCGCCCAGGAATTGCGCCACGTAGTCCAGGGTTGGGCCATCTTGACGTTCGGATAAAAGCTCAGAGACGAAGAACATATCGTCGCGGTAGGCGGAAATATCCGGCAGCACGATTTCCTCAGACACGATGCGCGGGCCGAGCTTATGATCGGTTGGGGGCGCGGCCGCGAGAATGGTTTCCTGAAAGGCGGCGAGGCTTTGAATGGGTTTGCCCAGAAATCCGTCAGCACCTGCTTCAAGTGCGCCATGCGCCATGCCCTCATCACCACTCATGCCGAGGAGGATGCTGACCCGTGGCTCAGACTGTGCCAGATCGCGGATGAGATCCATGCCAGAGCCGTCGGGCAAGCCAATGTCGACAATCACAGCCGACGGGCGATACACTTTGAGATGCCGCGCGGCCGCCGACAGACTGTCAGCTCGTCGAATGCGCGCCCCGCTGCGCAAACACATCAAGCGCAGCGCCTCACACGCAAAGCGGCTATCCTCCACTACAAGCACCGTCATCCCAAGCAGTGGCCTTTTGGCTGTCGGGCGTCTTGGATCAAAAACTCCTAGTTCGTCCATTGCGCGTCTCCTGTCCTCGGCAAGCCAGAGGACCGTAGCGGGTCGTGGTGAACGAAGTGTTAAGCGGTTAAAACTACCTGCGACAGGGAGCTTCTTGCCTCGCACCGGCCTGCGCGGCATAAGCGGCTGAGCACGATGACAAGGGGATATGCAATGATTGGACGGCTCAACCACGTGGCCATCGCTGTACCGGATCTTGAGGCAGCCGCAGCGCAGTACAGGTCCGCTCTGGGTGCTGATGTCGGCGCGCCGCAGGATGAGCCTGATCATGGCGTGACTGTGATTTTCATCGAATTGCCCAACACCAAGATTGAGCTGCTTTACCCGTTGGGTGAGGACAGCCCGATCAATGGATTTCTGGAGAAAAACCCCTCAGGCGGCATCCATCATGTCTGCTATGAGGTGGATGACATCATCGCAGCACGCGATCATTTGAAAGAAACCGGGGCCCGCGTTCTGGGCTCAGGCGAGCCCAAGATCGGGGCCCATGGCAAGCCGGTTCTGTTTCTGCATCCCAAAGATTTCAACGGCTGCCTTGTCGAGCTGGAACAAGTCTGATGGGTCCTGTCTCTGGTCTTGTCCTTTTTTTGGTGATCTGGTTCATGACGTTTCTCGTCATTTTACCGATCAAGATCCAGACGCAAGGCGATCTGGGGGAGATTGTCCCAGGGACCCATGCCGGATCGCCTGAGCATCATCACTTGCGCAAAAAAATCTGGATCACGACCGGGGTGTCGGTTGTCCTTTGGGCGATCGTGGCAGGGCTGATGCTGACCGGGACGGTGACGCTGGATGATGTCGACCTTTACAAGCGGTTTGGCCCCAACCCCTAGAGGTTCGCCATCAGCTTTGACCCTTGCCTGTTGGACTGCCCGGGGAAGAGACAGGAACAGAATTTTTCAAAATTCTGCGCAAGAAAATTCCAATTTTCTTGCGCATTTTCTTCGAAGAAAATGCGGTCTCAACTGGCGATGTAGCGATCCCGGCGGTGGTTGAACGCGATGACGCCATTGAGCACCAGCGCCCCCAGCAGGGAATAGGCCACCACCGACAGCGGAAACATCAAAAGCGCGATGGCAAAGATCGCGGCATCCACCAATAGCTGCACGTAGCCTGCTTTGAATCCGGTACGGTCTTGGACCATGAGCCCGATCACCCCAACACCGCCCAGTGAGCCCTTGTGCCGGAAACAGGCCAAGAGCCCCAACCCCACAGAAACCCCGAACACCAATGTGCCGATCAACGGATCGAGCCGCTCGAAGGTGATCACGTGGGGCAGGAATTCCGACATTACGGACACCGCCGTCACACAGGCCACGCTTTTGACGGTAAATTCGAGCCCCAGCCGCATGTAGGCCAACGCGTAAAACGGGATGTTGATCAGAAAAAACACCAGGCCGAATGACCACCCGTTAGGATAGGCGATGAGCAGCGCAAGCCCCGCTGTCTGACCGGTGAGGAAGCCCAGATGCGTCAGAAAGGTCAGTCCCACGGATGTCAGAAAACACCCAACGGTGAGACCTTGCAGATCCTCCACCGGCGTGTGATCGACCGTCTTTGCATCGGGAAATCGGGTTGGTGCGGGCATGGAGGATAGATAGGAAATTCTTGGTCTATGTCAGACCCAAGACATCAAAAAGCCGGGGGTTATGATCAAACCCCCAGCTTTGTTTGCAAAACTGCCGATTAATTCAGCGCTTTGTTGAGGTTCTCATCCACTTTTTCAAGGAAGCCCATAGTGGTGAGCCATCCCTGATCCGGGCCAACGAGCAGCGCCAGATCCTTGGTCATATGGCCGCTTTCCACAGTGTCCACGATCACCTTTTCCAAGGTGGTGGCGAATGTCATGAGCGGGTCATTTCCATCCAGCTTGGCGCGGTGCTTGAGCCCACCTGTCCAGGCGTAGATGGACGCAATCGAGTTGGTTGATGTCTCTTCGCCCTTCTGGTGCTGGCGATAGTGGCGCGTGACCGTGCCGTGGGCCGCTTCGGCCTCCACGATCTTGCCATCGGGCGTCATCAGCTGCGAGGTCATCAGACCAAGCGAGCCAAAGCCCTGCGCCACAGTGTCAGACTGCACGTCGCCATCGTAGTTCTTACACGCCCAGACAAATCCGCCATTCCACTTCATTGCGCAGGCGACCATATCGTCGATCAGGCGGTGTTCGTAATGGATGCCCTTCTTTTTGAACTCGGCTTCAAATTCTTCCTCATAGACCTTTTGGAAGAGCTCCAGAAAGCGACCGTCATATTGTTTGAGGATCGTGTTCTTTGTGCTCAAATACACGGGCCAGCCGAGGTTGAGGCCATAGTTCATGGACGCGCGGGCGAAATCGATGATCGATTGGTCGAGATTGTACATCGACATGAAGACACCGGCGGCGGGGGCATCAAAAACCTCGCGTTCATCCACTGTCCCATCTTCGCCCACAAATTTCATCGTCAGTTTCCCGGGGCCGGGAAATTTCATGTCGGTGGCGCGATACTGATCGCCAAAGGCGTGGCGGCCAATCACGATCGGCTGCGTCCAGCCCGGAACGAGGCGAGGCACGTTCTTGCAGATGATCGGCTGACGAAACACCACACCGCCCAAGATATTACGGATTGTGCCATTTGGGCTGCGCCACATTTGTTTGAGGCCAAATTCCTCAACGCGCGCTTCATCAGGGGTAATGGTCGCACATTTGACCGCAACACCCACCTCTTTGGTTTTTTCGGCGCTGTCGATGGTGATCTGGTCATTGGTGGCATCGCGGGCCTCAATGCCCAGATCGTAATAGAGCAGATCGACATCAATGTAGGGGAGGATCAGCTTTTTCTTGATGAAGTCCCAAATGATGCGGGTCATTTCATCGCCGTCCATTTCGACGATGGGATTGTCTACCTTTATCTTGCTCATGAGGCGGGTCCTTTTAATTGGCGCGAGATTGGATGCCTCTTAGACCAGAATCTTACCCATGGGAAGGGCTGTATGCCTTGGTATACCAAGCGTGCTGATCATACATCCTCAACCTTCCGTGCCAGCCAAAGCGCAACGCCCACGGCAATCAAGGCCCCGATCATCAAAGGTAGCGCTGTTCCATTGAAGGACAGACCGATAGGTATGGTGAACACCACGGCGCCCACTGTGGCGAGCCCGGTAATGACACTTGCCGCCATACCCGCCACAGCGCCCATCGGCTCCATCGCCAGCGCGCTGAGATTGCCCAGCGTCATGGCGGTGTGTACGAAAATTGCACCTTGCCAAAAGATGTAGACAGCAAACGGTAGGCCGCTGGCAAAGACCAGCAGATCGAGCGCCAAGATCACCACCGTCACCGCGATCATAAGGCTCATGGCGATGATCAAAAGCCGCTTCATCCCCAGGCGGATCACCAACATGGCATTCAGCAGGCTAAAGCCCCCCGCCACAACGGCAATGAGGGCAAACCACCATGGGAAGCTCTCGGCTTTGTCGTAGGTCACGTCAAAAATCTGATGGATTGAACTGAGCGAGGCAAAGAGCGCGGTCATGCAAAGGGCTTGCGCCGCGGTGCTAAGCTGCACGGTGGGATGCGACATGACCATTTTGGCCGATTGCATGAGCGCGCCGATGCGAAAGGGCCGGCGGCGTGTGCGAGGCCAGGTTTCAATGACGCGCAGCGCCAGCCACGCTGTGGACATGAGCGAAAACAAGATGAAGGCCGCAAAAATCCCGCGCCAACCGGTGAGCGCGATGATTGCGCTGCCGATAAGGGGGGCCACAGCCGGGACCAATGTGAACACCATCATGATAAAGGAGGTGATTTGCGCCATGGCGCGGCCTTCGTAGAGATCGCGCACGATGGCCATGGGCACAACGCGGGTGGCAGATGCGCCCAAGCCTTGCAATGCTCGGGCGGCCAGAAGCAACTCCAAAGAGCTCGCAAACCACGCCAGCGCGCTAGAACAAATGTAAAGTGCAGCCCCGAAAAAGATCACGGGTTTGCGCCCGAAACTGTCTGACAGTGGCCCGGCAAAAAACGTGCCGATGCCCAGACCAAAGACAAAACTGGTGATGATCAGCTGCGCGAGATTGGGGGCGTCGGGCGTGAGCTCTGACGCAATGCGCGGCATCGCCGGTAGCATTGCATCAATGGAGAACGCGACCGCAGCGACAAGCATTGCCACAAGCGCGACAAACTCGCTTTGGCTGATGCGTTGGGGTGTGGTCGCGGCGCCGATCGTCATGGGGTCGCGCTATCACGGGGTGGAACAGAGGCCAACCGGTGTTCTGACGCGCGGCCGCCCCGGACGTGACCCGGGGCCGCTGGTTCCTGCGGGTGAACGGCCAGTATCAAGCCCGGGGCGGGGGGCTATGACTTGTCTTGCGGTTCATCATCGCGATGCGGCAAATGGCGATAAAGCCAACCCTTCCGATGCGCCTCGCGATGCATGAAATAGACGCCAAATTGTTGAATTGCGAAAGCAAACGCGCCGATGCCAGCAAAGATGAGGATCGTTGTGGCGATTTTTCCGATTTCGGTTTCAGGGACCAGGTTGCCGTAACCCACAGTTGACAGGGTCACCACCGTGAAGAAATAGCTGTCAACCCAGCTCCACCCTTCGACAAAGCGAAAAAAGACCGTACTGATCGCAATCAACGTGATCAGGAAAGACAGCGCGCCTATGATGGCCGGGGATTTCACCCTCCCAATTCGGCATTTGCGGCCAGCTGTGCGTTGATTTCATCAATCACAGTGACCCAGGTTTCCGCGGGTTGACAGCCTGGAACGGCATGCTGACCGTTGACGATGAAACATGGCACACCGGTCACACCCATCTCGCGAAACTTTCTGTCACGCTCCTGAATGTCGGCGGCGTCTGCGGTCGATTGTAAAAGCTTGCGCACCACGGCGGCATCCATGCCCGCACTGTCGGCGATATCGGCGAGCACATCCGCATCGCCAATGTCGCGCGCCTCTTCAAAATAGGCCTTAAAGAGCGCCATTGCGACGCCGAGCTGCTGGCCTTCGATCCCCGCCCAATGGATCAAGCGATGGGCATCAAGCGTGTTGGGTGTGCGTTGGATGGCGGCGAAATCAATCTTCAGGCCGGCCGCTTCTGCCCGTTCAAGGACGGGGGCGTAGGCGCGGATTGCACCCTCTTTGCCGCCGAACTTTGCCTCCAGATATGCTTTGCGATCCATGCCTTCTGCCGGCATGTCGGGGTTGAGCTGAAAGGGATGCCACTCCATCTCAAAGGGATGATCGGGGCGCTGCGCCAGGGCCTGATCAAGCAGCGTCTTGCCGATGTAGCACCACGGGCAAATCGGATCAGAGATGATATCAAGCTTAATCATGAGAGGCTTTCATATATGGGCCGCAGGGCGCGGCGCAGGAGTTTGCCGTTGGACCCTGTCGGCAGATCTTGGACGAAGTAGAATGCGCGCGGACATTTATAACCTGCAAGCCGCGTGCGGGCAAAATTTTCCAAACTCTTTGCGTCGATCTCAGCCGGTCCGGTGTAGAAGGCCATAATAACATGCGCATCCTGCTTAACCTCTATGTCCGTGACAGCGATTTGAGTGATGCCGGGATGATCAATGAGCGCGGCCTCCACCTCCATGGGTGAGACACGGAAACCGCCTGCGTTCATCATATCATCGCGGCGGCCCAGAAAAGTGATTGCGCCGGTGGCGTCCATCGTGGCCTGATCCCCGGTGAGAAACCAATCGCCTTGCATCCGCTCTGCTGTGGCAGTCTCATCGCCTAGATATCCCAACATGAGGCCAGGATCAGAGCGATGGATCGCAATCGTGCCTTCCTCGCCCAAGGGCACCGGGCCCGTGGGCCCCAAAATCGCGATGCGTCGGCCTTTTTGGGCAAATCCAAGCGAGACGGGCGAAGCCGGACGGGAGGGTGCCGAAGAAATAAAGGTGGAACATTCCGACATGCCAAACGCCTCATAAAGCGCCGTCCCGGTCGCTGCGCGCCATCCCTCATGGAGCGTCTCAGACAGCTTTTCGCCGGCTGTCAGCCCATGGCGTAGTTTGGGCAAATCAAGCGGGATCCCGAGCCCGAGTACCTTGCGAAAAACCCCAGGTGCTGCAGCAAAAATACTCGCGTCATGGCGTTTGAGCAAAAGCGGCAATTGCGCAATCTCAGTGGCCGCACCGGGGATCAGTGCGGTGGCACCCATCGTCCAGGGATCCATCAAACCCGTGCCCATTGTGTAGGTCCAGTTGAAAGCGCCTGCGTGACATAACCTGTCCTCTTGGCGCAGATCGTACCAGTCCTGCATCATCATTTGCCGCGCCAGGATTGCGCGATGGGCGTGGACCACGGCGCGCGGCGTTCCGGATGTACCAGAGGTGAAGACAATATAGCCGGGCCGTTCGGGATCAGCGAAGTGGAACGGGGCAGGGAGGAGGCTTTGCATTGCCTGCACGCGATCCAGGTCCAGCATGAGAATATCTGTCGGGGGGCACGCCACATCGCTCGCGCGCAAAATAAGCTTCGGCGCAGTCAGGGCGATGATTCCTTCAACCTCCCGCGCGGTAAGCTGCGGCGAGGTCGGGATTGCGACCAAACCGGCCGTGATGGCACCCAAATAGGCGATAGGATAGTCCACACTGTTGCCCAATCTGAGCAGCACGCGATCGCCTGGTTCCAGACCCGCCTGCAAAAACCCGGTCGCCGTGCCCTGAACGGCGGCTTTGAGGCGTGCAAAACTCCATCTGTCCGCCCGGCCCATTGTCAGCACTGCGAGGGCCACTTTATCGCCCAGGTCATCGGCCCGGTGCAGCACATGCGCGGCCATGTTGAACCGCGCGGGCGGGGTCGGGAAGGGATCGGGATTGGTCTCAGACAGCATGGCTTTGGATTAGGCGCTCGCGCATCCGGTTGCAAGGATCAGGCCCGGCCCCTATAGCTTTGATCCATGGATGAAATGCTGCCTGGAAACCTGATCCGCATTGCGCGGGAAAACGGTGCAGAAGAGCCCGGTGAGCCGCTCAACCTCGGCGCCCGTGTGCGTGAGCTGCGCAAGGCGCGCGGCTGGACCCTGGAACAGGCTGCACAGCAGGCGGGGCTTGCGCGCTCAACCCTGTCGAAGATCGAAAATGAACAGATGTCGCCCACCTATGACGCGCTGAAAAAGCTCGCCGTTGGATTGGAAATTTCTGTGCCGCAGCTCTTCACGCCCCCCAGCCGAGATCAGATCAGCGGGCGGATGTCCACGACGCGGGTGGGTGAGGGCACGCATCATGCCACAGCCACCTATGAGCATGAGCTGTTGGGCGAGAGCCTAAGCAAAAAGACAATGATGCCTTACCGCGCCCGTATCCGCGCCCGCGATGTCACCGAATTCAACGGCTGGGTACGCCATGACGGGGAAGAGTTCCTGTATGTGCTCACCGGCGTGATCAAGCTCTACACAGAGTTCTATGAGCCCATCGAGATGCGCCGTGGCGACAGTGCGTATTACGACGCCACGATGGGCCACAACGTGGTGTCAGTGAGCGACGAAGACGCGACCATCCTCTGGGTGACATCTCTGGCCTAGCCCCCCGCGCGGCGTCCTCTCTTCTGTCACGGCCGCGCGTTCAAAGCATGATAAATATGCGTAAACGTCGCCGCCCCAAGGATCGGAATAAGCAGGTTTACCAGCGGGATCGACAGCGGCACCGCCATCAACACGCCCGCTAGCCACACCGTGCCCAAATGTTTGCGCCGGAATTCCTTGGCCGCCTTGCGCCCGATCCGCCGAATGGCCACCAGCGTCACATATTCCATGCCTAGCAGATAGCCATTCAGCCCGTAGAAAATGAAAGGTGCGGCGGGCGTGATCAGCACATAAAGAATAAAGGCCAGCAGGTTTGCCGCGATCAAAATGCCCAGGAAATTCACCGTATCGCGCAGCGCCTCAAAGAACGGCACGCGGGTGGCGGGTGGCAATTGAGGATAGTGCTTGTCCTCCACGGCCTGCGCCACTTCATCAAGAAACAGTGACGTAATGGCTGACGCCACAGGCACCATCAAAAAGGCCGACAAAAACAGCATGAGGAAAAGTGATCCCCACCCCAGCAGATCGCCCAGCCACGTCACCTCGTAGCCGAAAATCACGGTGCCTTCGCCCGTCAGCGCCTCAATCAGCCACAAAAGCGCGGCATAGGCCCCAAACAAAAGCGCGATCGTCAGACCGATCCCCAGAAACAAGACTTTGCGAAACCGCGGATCGCCTATTTGACCGATCGCTTTGAAAAAGGCATTAAAAATCATTCAGTTATCCAGCTTGTGATCTCACTTAGATCTGGGCGAGGCCGGTCAGGTGGTGTCGCGCGCTCTGTGCCCAGGTGAATGAGCCCCGCCACGCGCTCATGGGCCGCCAGTCCCAGGCCCTCTTGCACGAAACCAGGGTCGTGGCTTGGCCAGCCGCTGAGCCAATTGGCCCCCCAGCCGGAGGCAAGTGCGGCATTGAGCAAGGCCAGACACACAGCCCCCGCCGAATAGGTCTGCTCAATGCTGGGGATCTTCTCCGAAGGTTTTTGCACCTCGATCACCGCGACCGCCAAATGCGCATCGTCATACTGTTTGCGCGCCTTGGTGATGTCGTGCTCATCGCGGCCCAGGCGCGCGCCATGGCTTTCGACCAAACCACCTAGCCGCAAAAGCGCGGTCCGTTCCAGCACGACAAAGCGCCAGGGCTCTAGCTTGCCGTGATCGGGCGTACGTGCGGCGGCGGTGAGGATCGTCTCAAGCGTGGCACGATCCGGCACGGGCAGCCCCAGAGATTTGGCAGGCCGCGAGCGGCGGGTCAGCAGAAAATCAAGCGCGTCCGGGTTCTTAGGCGGCATATCACAACTCCTCATCTCATCGAGGCTGGGGAGCAGGGCGCATCCCGGGCGTTTTCTCAATCCGATGTAGGGGATATTCGATCCAGCGTGTAGACCCCTTCCGGCAAATTCAGTGCCGCGGATAAATCACGCAACTGGCTCATGCTCAAAGTGATCTTCATCATACTATCGGTGCGCGGGTCATATTGTTCCAGCGTTACGCACTCCTCGAAGGCGTGTACTTTTACGTCCTCGCCCAAGGTCTCAGCGCCCTCATCTACGAGGGTCACAACCGTGCAGTCAAATTCGTGCTCAATGGAAAACATAGCGGGAGCCTAGCGGCTTGGCGGGTTTATGCAAGCTGTGCTGATGTGCAAAATCGGGGCTGGTGGTCAATCGGCGCCGTGCCTACATTTACGGACAGTGTTTGGTGCGGAGAGGGGGAAAGATGATGCGGTGGATCGTGGTGATTGGGGCCTTGGTGCTCAGCGGTTGCGTGGCCACAACGCAAAGCCCACAAGGACAATCCTCAGCCCCCCAAACTGTGACTGCTGCTCCGGATCAGACGGCCGTGGCGCGATTTGAGTCTGTCGTTGCGCGGGTGGAGCCGGTCGCCGAGGGCATTTGCCGACAACAGCTGCCGGGCGGGAATTGTGATTTTCTGGTGCAAGTGGACACGCGGCCCAATCAACCGCCCAATGCGTTTCAGACGCTTGATCGCGATGGGCGCCCGATCCTGGCGTTTAATGCCGCATTGATTGCGTCGGTGCGCAACGCCGATGAGCTGGCTTTTGTTTTTAGCCATGAAGCGGCACACCACATTGCCGGGCATATACCGAAAACTGTCGACAATGCACGGACGGGCGCGATTTTGCTGGGCGGTCTGGCCGCGTTGACAGGGGCCGGGTCTGGCACGGTTGAGGCCGCACTTGATTTGGGGGCCGGCGTGGGCGCGCGGACCTATTCCAAGGATTTTGAGCTTGAGGCCGACGCGCTGGGCACGGTGATTGCCAAGCGATCGGGGTATGATCCAGTGCGCGGGGCAGAGTTTTTCACGCAGATCCCTGATCCCGGTGATGTGTTCCTCGGCACGCATCCCCCGAATGCAGAGCGCATCGCCACCGTGCGCCGTGTGGCGGCGGGGCTCTAACTGCCCAAAGCAGCCGCGAGCGCGGTGGAGATGCCCATGAAAAGGCATCCTGTCGCCAACAACACAAAGGCGTGCCAGATGGCGTTAGAAAAGCGCAAGGATTCCCAGCAGTAGAAGATGACCGCGCCAGTATACGTCAAACCGCCTATTACGATGCACCAGATGCTCACTGCTGGCAGATGGCCAAAAAGCGGGATCATCAACGCCACCCCGATCCAGCCAAGCGCCACCTGCGGCAGCCAGCCTGTCGACATTTTGCCCCGCTCTGCCAAAAGTTTGGTCACTGCGCCCGTGATCGCCAGGCCCCAGACAAGTGCGAGCACCATGTAGCCGAAGGTGGAATTGAGCAGGATGGCCAGCGGCGTGAAAGTTGCCGCGATTTTGACATAGATCGCGGCGTGATCAATCCGGCGTAGAATAGGACGCGCCGAGGTGTGCGCGCCCATGTGATAGGCCGCAGACGCAGAAAGCATCAGCACGAGGGCGATGGCATAAACGGTGGTGCCCAAAAAGGTGGGCCATTCCATGCGTTCAGAAAACATCCAGAAGATGACGACCACACCGATGATCGCGCTGGTTACGCCGATCACATGCACCACCGCGTCGGCGACGCGTTCGGCACGGGTGTAATCGGGATATGACATACTCAGAAACCTCTCGCCCGCCACGAAGCCTCAGGTCGGCGACAGGAGCATGACAGTGCGTTGAAGATATTGTGTTAATTTTCCGAGTGTTGCGCAAGGAACTTGCTGTCACATCCCAAGAATTTGGTTTTAGCCTGTGTTTGGCTTGAAAATGCGCGAAATTCCGCTGTTGCGCTTCAGAGTAGATTTGTTTCGAAATTTCAGTGTGTTGTAGTGGGTAAATTAAACAAAAAGACCTTGAGCTGCTTGGCACGAGTTGTGCGCGTGTTCTGTCGTATCTCTGAGATTAACGCCAAAGAAAACTAGTCTAATTATGATCTTTTTGCCAAATTTATCCCCTGAAATATTAATATCTTTGAAAATTTAACAAATTCAGAACATTTCTTCCTCATCGAAATTTTCTATCTCTATCATTCGTCCCACAGGCCAGGTTTTTCGAATTTTCCTCGGCGAGAGCGTTACATGTGACGCCCTGTGAGAACGCGCTAATAATGTGATTCACCCTTGCCGCCAAACGCGATACGCTTCTGCATGAGCAAAATGAGGTGCAGCATGCGGTGGGTCTTTCGGGCGTTCTTGTTGGTGATCATTCTGGGCATCGGCCTGGTTGCGACGGTGTTCATGCTGCCGGGTGAGCGGATCGCGAAACTGGCCTCGGATCAGATCTCAAGCCTCACCGGGCGCACCGTCACGATGTCAGGTGACACCACGATCAGCCTCTATCCAATCCTTGGCGTCAGCACCGGAGCGGTGACCATCGCCAATGCGGATTGGTCCGATCAGGGCCCTATGTTCCAGGCCGACAGCCTAAAGATCGGGGTGGAGCCACAAGCGCTTTGGGGTGGCGATATCCGCATCACCGGGTTGGAGGCCCAAGGCCCACGCGTGCATCTTGAACGCGCCGCCGATGGGCGCGTGAATTGGGAACTGGGAGTCGAGGGTGTTGCGCCTTCTGGCCAGTCTGATGGTGCCGCGCCTGCACGATCCTCTCGGCTCGCGCTCACGCTAGACCGGGCCCTGATTGAGGATGCCACGTTCATCTATGATGATCACGCAACGGGCGAGCGCACGGAAATGTCGGGGATGCGGCTCGATCTGCGCTGGCCGGAATATGACGGCCGGGCAAGTTTTGAGGCCACGTTGCGCCCTGCCGGTGAGGCCGTGGAAATTTCTGGCTATCTGGATCGGGTCGGGGATTTTATCGACGGCGCGGTCAGTGACGTGTCCACCGAGATCTCTATGCCTGGCGCGGATATTGCCTTTCTGGGACGCGCCAGTGCCGATGGCCAAGCCGACGGCCAACTGACCGCTGACATTTCCGACACTGGCCGCGCCATGACAGCTTTGGGGCAAACGCCCGCTGACCTGCCGGCCGGTTTCGGACGTGCCATAGATGCCAAAACCCAGGTCACGTTCACCAACGATCAGCGTCTTTCCTTGCGGGACCTGGTGCTGGATCTGGGCGGCAATCGCATGACCGGGGCTGTGGATGTGACCTTGGCAGGAACGGTGCCCGTGGTGACAGCGCAACTGGATGCAGGCGCGCTGGATCTCAGTGCGCTAAGCGGCGGTGAGGCAAGCAGCGGAACTGGGCAGGCAACGGGCGAACAAGACACAGGCTGGTCCCGTGAACGCATTGACGCCTCCACGTTGGCGCTTGCTAATGCCGAGGTGGCCCTCAGCGCCAGCAGCATAGATTTGGGTGATCTTCAGATCGGTGCCACCAAGACGAAACTCACACTCGACCGCTCTCGCTTGGTCTTTCAATTGCAAGATGTCCGCGCCTATGACGCTGTGATCAAAGGGCAGTTCGTTTTGAACAACCGCTCTGGTCTGTCCGTGGGTGGCAAACTTAACGTGCAAGGCATTGATATGGAAGCGTTTCTGACTGACGCGGCGGGGATCGATACATTCTCGGGTAGTGCGGATGCAACGCTCAATTTCCTCGGCGTCGGGCAGACCCAAGATGCAATCATGAACTCACTCAGCGGGGATGGGTCCGTGAAAACCGGGCGGGGCGTCATTGCCGGATTTGACCTCGATCGGCTCATGCGATCTGGCGATATCACGGGCGGCACCACGATCTTCGACACGATGGGTGCCACCTTCACGATGAAAAACGGCAAGCTTTTCAATGAGGATTTGCGCATGGAACTGCCGCTGGCCAAGGCAGATGGCAAAGGTGTCATCGGGATCGGCACGCGGAACCTCAATTACGTGTTCACGCCCAAGCTTTTGGAGGGCGAGAACAACACGGGTCTTGCGATCCCGGTGCGGATCAAAGGCCCGTGGAGCAACCCCAGCATTCTGCCCGATCTGGCCAAGGCGGTTGAAATGAACCTCGCCGCCGAGCGCGAAGAATTGGAGCAGCAGGCCGAAGAAGAGCTGCGCCGCACGGTGGAAAAAGAACTGGGCGTAGAGCTTGAAGAAGGGCAGGATTTGGAAGATGCTGTACGTGACGCCATTGAGGATGAAGCCCTCAAGGGCCTTCGAAGCCTTTTTGAATGAAATCAACTATATGAGCGCTGTTTTTCATGCTCCTTAAGCCTGTGGATGATCCATTGATCGCGCATCTGCGCGCAGCGCTTCCTGCGCCCGCGTTTCGGGAGCTTTCAGACGGCTACCTGGAAGAGCCGCGCGGACGTTGGGCCGGCCTGGCGGGGGTTCTTGTGGCGCCGCACACGGTCGAAGAAGTCGCCACGGTCATTCGTCTGGCTGCCGATGCGCAGGTGCCCGTGGTGCCCTATGGTGGCGGCACCGGGCTTGTGGGCGGCCAGATTGCAAGCGACGGTCCAGCACCGATCCTTCTCAGCCTCGAACGTATGGCGAAAATACGCGCGGTCTACCCTGAGGAAAACATCCTGATCGCCGAGGCAGGTGCGATCCTGGCCGATGTGCATGCTGCCGCCGAAGGGGCAGATCGGCTTTACCCCCTGACCATCGCCGCCAAAGGCAGTGCGCGGGTGGGCGGGCTCTTGGCCACGAATGCGGGCGGGGTGAATGTGCTCCGCTATGGCAATGCGCGCGATCTCTGCCTGGGGCTGGAGGCCGTGCTGCCCAATGGGCAAATTTGGCACGGGCTGCGGCGGCTCAGGAAGGACAATATGGGCTATGACCTGCGCAATCTGCTTATCGGCTCCGAGGGCACGCTGGGCGTGATCACTGCGGCTGCGCTTATGCTCCATGCAAAACCGGCCTCTGAGGGCACAGCGATGATGTCAGTGGCGGGGCCTGAGGCCGCGCTCAGCCTTCTGGCCATGGCGCGTGACCGCTTGGGAGAGGGGATCAGCGCCTTTGAATTGATGCATAGAATGGGGCTGGATTTCCTGGCGGAGACCCTGCCGGATGTCAAGCAACCCTTTGAAAAGCCTCCTGAATGGATGGTTTTGATCGATGTGGGTTTGGCCAAGGATCTTGACCCCGTGACGGCCCTTGAGGGGCTCTTTGCCGAAGCGTATGACGCAGGACTGGTGAGCGATGGTGTCATCGCGCAATCTGAGGCACAGCGCGCGGAGCTTTGGGCCGTGCGAGAGACGATCCCAGAAGCCAACCGTCGCATCGGCTCTGTGAGTTCGCATGATATCTCTGTGCCGCTGAGCGCTATTTCGGCGTTTATCCCCAAGGCCAATGCCGCGTTGGCTAAGCTGGGCCCGTTCCGCATCAACTGTTTCGGCCATGTGGGCGATGGTAATCTGCACTACAATGTTTTCCCGCCAAAAGGGCAGACGCGCGACGCGTTCAAAGAGCTGCGCGACGCCATCAAACGGACTGTGCATGATGAAGTGCATGCCTTGGGCGGGTCAGTCAGCGCCGAGCACGGGGTGGGACGGTTGAAGGTCGAGGATCTGGAGCGCTACGGCGATCCGGCGAAACTGGCGGCCATGCGCGCGGTGAAGCAGGCGCTTGACCCGCAAGGCATCATGAACCCCGGTGCGGTTTTGCGCCTTTGATGTGACGTGCTTTGCTCAGGTTTCCCCTAGTAAGGCAGGGCATCTTCGCTTACCTTAAAGATGGTAAACAAGGACACTCGCGCCATGTCTGATACGGGCCTGCAAAAGCTTGCTTTTTTTCTGCTCGTCATTTTGATCTTGTTCGTCTCCGTCGCAGGGGGCGTGTGATGGCGCAGAAATTCGGCGGAAAGTACAGCCCGGATCCGCAATCCGGCACCAACCAATCGCTGACTGAACCCACAGGCGCCTATCGCGGTGCGGTGCGTACAAAGGCGGGCGGCCGGGTCAACCTGCTGTTTCTGGCGTCTTTGCCGCTTGTTTGGCAGGCGTTTACGTCTGGCCCTATCGGGCTCGTGCTCAACCTTGTCGCCCTGGGCGTTTTGTTGTTGGCGGCCTGGCTGACGCGGGAGGGCATCATCGCGCAAGAAGCCTATGAAGCGCGCAAAGTGGCCCGGCGTCCAGGCTTTCCTCGCAAGCTGGCAGGCAGCATTTTAACGGGCGCAGGTCTGGCTGTTGCGGGCTATGCGGGCAGTGGAGGGATTATTGAGCCGGTGATCTACGGCGTTGTGGGCCTTGTCCTGCACAGCTTTGCCTTCGGCATTGATCCGATGAAAGACAAAGGCATGGAAGGCGTCGATACGTTTCAGACCGACCGCGTCGCGCGCGCTGTGGAAAAGGCGGAAAGCACGCTCGCCGCTATGTCAGACGCCGTGAAGCGCGCGGGCGACCGCAGATCAGAGACCCGCGTGGCTGAGTTTCAGACCAGCGTGCGCGATATGTTGCGCACGATTGAGGGGGATCCGCGTGACCTCACCACGACGCGCAAGTACCTCACGGTGTATCTGCAGGGTGCGCGCGACGCGACGGTCAAGTTCGCCGATATCTACGCCCACGCCCGTGATGGCAAAGCGCGCGAGGATTATTTCGGCCTGCTAGATGATCTGCAGCAGAATTTCACAGCCAAGACACGTAGCCTGCTTAATGATGATACCACCGATCTGGAGGTCGAGATCGAAGTGCTGCGTGACCGGTTGAAAAGAGAAGGCTTAAGGCCTGAAAGCACGAGTTAAAAAGGGAATGGGACATGTCCGATAGTATCCGTCAAAAAGCAGAGGCGACCCTCGCCGAGGTGGAGGAAGTCAGCAAGGTGATCTTGCCCGAACCGGTGGAGGCCAATGCGATTGTGCCGCTGGAACAGGCGAACAAGACGCAATCTGCTGAGATCAAAAAGCGCATGGATGAGATCGACATGACCGATACGAACTCCATCGTGGCGTTCGGATCTGGCGCACAGGCGGAGTTGCAAACCATCTCTCAGTCGATGCTCCAAGGCGTGCGCAACAAGGACGTGGGGCCTGCGGGCGACAGCCTGCGCAATATTGTCAGCACGATCCGGGGGTTTTCCGTCTCTGAGCTGGACGTGCGCCGTGAGCGGAGTTGGTGGGAAAAATTGCTTGGCCGCGCGGCCCCCTTTGCAAAGTTTACCGCGCGGTTTGAAACGATCCAGGGCCAAATCGATAAGATCACCGAAGATCTTTTGGGGCATGAACATACCCTGCTTAAGGATATAAAATCCCTCGATATTCTATACGACAAGACGCTTGCATTCTATGATGAGCTCGCGCTCTACATCGCGGCTGGGGAGGCCAAGATTGCCGAATTGGATACCAAAGACATCCCGGCAAAGGAAAAAGAGGTCGACAAGGCGCCGGAAGACCAGCAAGTGATGCAGGCCCAAGAATTGCGCGATCTGCGCGCAGCCCGCGATGATCTGGAACGCCGGGTGCATGACCTCAAACTCACGCGCCAGGTGACGATGCAATCGCTGCCCTCAATCCGGCTGGTGCAGGAAAATGACAAATCGTTGGTGACCAAGATTAATTCCACTTTGGTCAACACCGTGCCGCTTTGGGAAACCCAATTGGCTCAAGCGGTTACGATCCAACGTTCAGCTGAGGCTGCGGCGGCCGTACGGGATGCCAATGACCTGACCAATGAACTGCTCACCGCCAACGCGGCCAACCTGCGCGAGAGCAATAAGATGATCCGCGAAGAGATGGAGCGCGGCGTTTTTGACATCGAAGCTGTCAAACAGGCCAACGCGGACCTGATCGGCACCATTGAGGAAAGCCTCGCAATCGCGGATGAAGGCAAAGCGCGCCGGGCGGCCGCCGAGGAAGACCTCAAGAAGATGGAGGCGGACCTGCGCGACACGCTGGCGGCTGCCAAGGCGCGGCGTGATGGGGTGGGCGATACCGCGTCATCCTCCGTCCCCGCCAGTTAAGGAGCTTGAACCGGGGGTGTCTGGGCCAAAATTCAGCAAGATCAGAGGCGGTTTGTGGGGTCTGGCGCTCGCAACGCTGGCTGCGTGCGGGATGTTTCCAGATGACCGGGTGAATCCGCAACCCCGCCCACCCGGCCTTGATACCCGCGTGGCCCCGGCAGACCCGTCGCCCGAAAGCGAGGCGCTGACCCGCTACTACACGCGCTTGCAGTCACATTTGCAGGCGCAAGACCTTTTGCGCACGGGCGGGGGCGGCATCGACACACCCTACAGCAATGCCGACATCGCGCGAAATTTCGAACGCATCGCGTTTTACAATGAATATGCGCGCGGCGCAGGTTTGCGGGCGTCAAGCGAAGGCCCGGACATCCTGCGCCGGTGGAGCGCGCCTGTGCGGATGAAAGTCGAATTTGGCGCGACGGTGCCGGAAGGCATACGCGAAGCGGACACCAAGATCGTGGGCAATTACGCCGCGCGGCTCTCCCGGATCACGGGTCATCCTATTTCAGTGAGCGAACGCAGCCCCAATTTCCACGTGATCATCTCCACCGAGGATGATCGCGATCAGATCGTAGACCGTGTGAAGCAACTTGTGCCCGGCATTGGCACCGCGACCGAAGGCATCATTCGCAATCCGCCACGCAGCATTTACTGCCTTGTTTTGACGTTCATTTCCCCCGATGAACCCGCCACCTATGACCGTGCCATCGCCCTGATCCGCGCTGAGCAACCCGCCTTGATGCGCCAATCCTGCATTCATGAAGAATTGGCGCAGGGCCTCGGCCTTGGCAATGACAGTGCCACGGCGCGGCCCTCGATCTTCAATGATGATGAAGAGTTCGCGCTATTGACCTCCCATGATGAGGCGCTCTTGCGATTGCTTTATCATCCCAGCCTGAAACCCGGCATGACGCTGAACCAAGCCCGCCCGCTGATCAAGCGGATCTTGGACGGCCAGCCGGGCCAGATATGACCCAGATTTGACGTGTAAGGAGCCTCTCTCATGAGCATTTTCGATTTCCTCTCGGGCCAGTTCATCGATGTGATCCATTGGGTCGATGACACCCGTGATACGATGGTCTGGCGGTTTGAACGGCAGGGCCATGAAATCAAATATGGCGCCAAGCTTACGGTGCGAGAGGGCCAGGCGGCGGTTTTCGTCCATGAAGGGCAGTTGGCAGACGTGTTTACCCCCGGTCTTTACATGCTTGAGACCAACAACATGCCGATCATGACAACGCTGCAGCACTGGGATCACGGCTTCAAATCGCCGTTCAAATCCGAGATCTACTTCGTCAATACGACCCGGTTTAATGATCTCAAATGGGGCACCAAAAACCCGATCATGTTGCGCGACCCGGAGTTTGGCCCCACTCGCATTCGCGCCTTCGGCACCTATTCCACCCGCATCACCGATCCCGCGCGGTTCCTGACCGAAATCGTCGGCACTGATGGCGAGTTTACCATGGATGAAATCAGCTATCAGGTGCGCAACATCATCGTGCAAAGCTTCTCGCGCATCATCGCAGGCTCAGGCATTCCGGTGCTCGATATGGCCGCCAACACCGCTGATTTGGGCAAGCTGATCGCGGCAGAGATCTCTGGCGTGGTGGCCGAATACGGCCTTTCTATCCCCGAATTCTACATTGAAAACATATCATTGCCGCCCGCTGTTGAAGAGGCGTTGGACAAACGCACCTCGATGGGGCTCGCTGGAGATCTGGGCAAATTCACACAGTATTCTGCGGCCGAGGCCATGACCGCTGCCGCCAAAACCCCTGGCAGTGGCGCGGGCGAAGGCATCGGTGCGGGCCTTGGCATGGGGATGGGCATGGCGATGGCCAATCAAATGAACCAGCAGGGGCCATGGGGGGCTCAAGCAGGCGCTCAACCTGCCGCCGCCCCGCCGCCCCCGCCGCCGGTGGAGCATGTCTGGCACATCGCCGAAAATGGCGAGACGCATGGCCCTTATTCCAAAGCGAAACTCGGGCGCATGGCGGCTGAGGGTAAGCTCACTCGAGAAACCCATGTCTGGACCGCGGGTCAGGACGGCTGGATGCTGGCCGAAGACGTGCAAGAGCTGGCGCAGCTCTTCACTGTGATGCCACCACCCCCGCCAGGCGCATGACCCGTGCTTCTTTCTTGTCCTAAATACCTAAATCCAACCGGACCCAAAAATGACGCCCCCCGATCAAGAGCCTTTATCGATCCTGGTAGATCATCGCTTTCCCTGCGATCAATGCGGTGCGGATTTCCGGTTTGATCCTGACAAGGCCCAACTGACCTGCGATCACTGTGGCAAAAGCGAGGAAATTGCGCAACCCGGGCCTTGGGAAGGCACCATTCGAGAGCTTGATTTCAAATCCGCGCTCGAAGGGGAGTTGGACAATGCGGAGATGCGCGACACGCGCCTTCTGACCTGTTCAGACTGTGCCGCCCAGATTGAGTTTGATGAGGCCACCCACGCCGCCCAATGCCCCTATTGCGCCACGCCTGTGGTCACGGACACGGGGCTTCACCGTCAGATCAAGCCCAAGGGCGTGCTGCCTTTTGCCTTGGAAGAACGCGCCGCGCGCAAGGCAATGACGGATTGGCTCGGGCGGCTGTGGTTTGCGCCGAACGGACTTCAAGAATACGCCCGAAAGGGCCGGAAAATGGACGGAATTTACGTTCCTTACTGGACGTTCGATACCGACACGAAATCCAGTTATCGCGGTGAGCGCGGCACGGTTTACTACGAGACAAAGACGGTCACGCGCAATGGAAAACGCGAACAGGTGCGCGTTTCCAAGGTTCGTTGGCGGGCGGTCTCTGGTCGGGTCGCGCGGTTTTTTGATGACGTGCTCGTGCTGGCCTCCCACACGCTGCCCAAACGCTATACCGATGCGCTGGAGCCGTGGGATCTCAGCGCGCTGGAGCCCTACAGCCCTGAATTCCTCGCCGGGTTCCGCGCGGAGGGCTATCAGGTTGAGCTTGAAGATGGTTTCAAAGAGGCGCGCGCCCATATGGACCGCGTGATCGCCCGCGATGTGCGGTTTGATATCGGCGGAGACCGGCAGCGCGTTCATTCTGTAAATACAAAGGTCAGCGCTGTGACCTTCAAGCATATCCTGCTGCCTGTCTGGCTTGCGGCGTATAAATACAACGGCAAGACCTATCGCTTCGTTGTGAACGGCCGCACGGGCCGGGTCCAGGGGGAGCGGCCTTGGTCGGCCATCAAAATCGCCATCGCGGTACTCATCGGTGCCATCATTGCTGTGGGTGTCGGATATGTGATTGCGCTCAATCAAGGCGCGGTCTGATGTCGGAGACTGACGCGCTGGAGGCTATTCTGGATCGCCGTTACTCCTGTCGTGGTTTCTTGTCCGATCCTGTGCCGCAGCATGATATCGAGCGCATTGTTCGCATCGCGGGCAAAACTGCCTCTTGGTGCAACGCCCAGCCATGGCAAGTGACCGTGACACAGGGGGATGCCACGGATGCCTTTCGCGATGGGTTGAAGAGCGCCGTGCAAACCACGGATTCAAAACCGGATTTTACATGGCCGGGCGACTATCCCGGTGTTTATAGAGAACGTCGCAGAACCTGTGGGTATCAGCTTTACGAGGCTGTGGGCGTTGCGCGCGACGATCGTGCCGGCCGCGCCGCGCAAAGCTTTCGCAATTTTGAGTTTTTCGACGCGCCTCATGTGGCGATTGTCCATTCTGAGGTGGCGCTTGGCCCTTATGGGGCGCTCGATTGCGGCGGGTTTGTATCGGCGTTCATGATCGCCGCGACAAGCGTCGGTGTCGCCACGATTGCGCAGGCTTCCGTCGCGGCCTATCCGGATTTCATTCGCACCCATTTCGGGTTGGATAAGAGCCGTGCAGTGCTCTGCGCGATTTCCTTTGGCTATGAGGATCCTGACCACCCGGCAAACGGGTTCAGAACGGAACGCGCTACATTGGATGAGGTGCTCGATCTTCGCAGCTAGATCATTGAAATATGTAACAGATTTTTACCGCAGTCCTTTGAAGACTGCGAACCATCACAGCGCCCGCCATCCTATATCCCGGCGCACCGCTGCCCCGGGCCAGTCCACCCCGTCCACCAGAGCATAGGCGCGATCCGCGGCTTCGCGCAGGTTTGCCCCGCGTGCTGTTGCGTTGAGCACACGGCCCCCGGCGGATACGACTTGCCCATCCTGCAGTGCGGTGCCTGCGTGAAACATCATATGCATGCTGTCCTCGGGCAGATCATCCAACCCGCCAATCGGCGCGCCTTTGGCATAGCTGCCGGGGTAGCCCTCCGCGGCCATCACCACGGTCATCGCATGATCATCCGCCCAGTTCACCCGTGCCTCATCAAGCCGACCCTCCGCGCAGGCCTGCAATAGGTCGAGCACCTGCGCACCAAGGCGCATCATCAAGACCTGACATTCGGGATCGCCGAAGCGCACGTTGTATTCCACCAACCGGGGCGCACCGTCCTTGATCATCAATCCGGCATAGAGCACCCCCTGATAGGGCGTGCCGCGCTTGGCCATTTCGTTCAGCGTCGGTTTCACAATCAAATTCAGGGCTTTATCGGCGATATCTGATGTCAGGACGGGGGCTGGTGAATAGGCGCCCATCCCCCCTGTATTGGGACCAGTGTCGCCTTCGCCAATGCGTTTGTGATCCTGCGCTGTACCGATGGGAAGCGCGGTTACTCCGTCACACAAGACAAAGAAGGATGCCTCTTCGCCCTCCATGAATTCTTCGATCACCACTTCCGCGCCCGCGCCACCGAACGCACCGGAGAACATATCATCAATCGCGGCGTGTCCTTCCTCCACCGTTTCGGCGATGATCACGCCTTTTCCGGCGGCCAGACCATCCGCTTTGATCACGATTGGCGCGCCTTGGGCCGCGACATAGGACTTCGCTGTCTCCGGATCGGTGAAATGACCGTAGCCTGCCGTGGGCGCTTGAGCGGCATCGCAAATCTCTTTCGTAAAATGCTTCGACGCCTCTAACCGCGCCGCGTCTTGGCTTGGCCCAAAGACCAATAGACCCGCATCGCGCAACCGATCAGCGATCCCCACAGCCAGAGGCGCCTCAGGCCCCACGATCACAAATTCTACCGACTGTGCCGCGCAAAACTGCACGACGGCCGCGCCATCCAAAATGTCGAGATCGGCACAGTCCGCGATCTGCGCGATCCCCGCGTTGCCCGGGGCCACGATCAGCTTGTCACATTTTGGGTTCTGTTTTACCGCCCAGGCCATTGCATGTTCGCGCCCGCCGCCGCCTAGAATGAGAATGTTCATGGGCTTGCTCCCCGCTTGGCCTGACTTGCGGAGCGTTCTAGAGTTGGGGCGAGGCAGTTACAAGGTGAGCTACATGTCCGACCTGATCGACGATCCAATCCCTGGGTCCAACACCCCGGAGTTTTCCGTGGGAGAGATTGCAGGGGCCGTAAAGAAACTCATCGAAGGTGAACTGGGCTGGGTGCGTGTGCGCGGGGAGGTGGGCCGCGTGGTCCTGGCACGGTCAGGCCACCTTTATTTTGACCTCAAAGATGAACGCAATGTGCTCTCCTGCATGACCTGGAAAGGCCAGGTGCCGGGCCTTGGCATTATGCCCGAAGAGGGGATGGAGGTGGTCGCCGAGGGCCGCATGACCGCTTCTGGCTTTCAATCGAAATTCTCGCTCAACGCCCAGCAGGTTGCGATTGCGGGCGAAGGCGCGCTGATGGCGCTTCTGGAAAAGCGTAAGAAAGCGTTGGCGGCAGAAGGGCTATTTGATCCGGCGCGCAAGAAACCCATCCCGTATCTGCCTGATATCATTGGCGTTGTGACCTCACCACAGGGCGCTGTGATACGGGATATTCTACACCGTCTGCGCGATAGGTTCCCGCGCAAGGTTCTGATCTGGCCTGTGGCCGTACAGGGCGAACGCTGCGCGCCGGAAGTCACGCGCGCGATAGACGGTTTTAACGCGTTGACGCCTGGCGGCGCGTTGCCTCGGCCGGATTTGCTGATCGTGGCGCGGGGCGGTGGCTCGGTCGAAGATCTTTGGGGATTTAACGAAGAAAGTGTCGTGCGCGCGGCGGCGGCCTCGGACATTCCGTTGATCTCTGCTGTTGGGCATGAAACCGACACGACGCTGATTGATCTGGCCGCAGATCAGCGCGCACCCACGCCAACGGCTGCTGCCGAGATGTCTGTGCCTGTCAGGCTGGACTTGCTGGCTTGGCTTGAAGGACAGGAGGCGCGGCTGTCATCGGCGCTTACGGGAAACATCAGAACACGAAAGCAGAGAGTGATAGACCTCGCTCGCGCGTTACCCCGGGCGGATGCACTCCTCGACGTGCCGCGCCAGAGACTTGATATTTGGGCAGACCGTTTGCCAAACGCGCTGATCCGGGGGGTGCAACGGCGTCGGGTCCGCCTGTCAGAGAAGTCCGGGGCTCTGCGGCCAAGTATGCTCCGTTACCGTATCGAAGCGGGGCAAAGCCGATTGGATAAGGCCATGCGCGGTTTGAAGCTCGACGCGTTAGAACGCGATTTGGCTCGGAAATCATCTGATTTCGATGCTGTGCTTTCGCGGATGTCCAAAGCCGCCACGCGACAGATGGAGCGGTGGTCTGATCGGCTTGAGAGCCTCGAAAGACTCCGTCAAACTGTGGGTTATGAGGCGACCTTACAGCGTGGATACGCCGTGGTGCGCGGCGATGGTGAGGTTGTCACAACTCAGGCAGCGGCGCGGAAAGCCTCTCAACTGGAAGTGCAGTTTTCCGATGGGCGGTTGCAAATTGGCGGGGCTGGCGCAAAACCGAAAGCACAAAAACCTGCGTCCAAGCCAGCACCGGATCAGGGCTCGCTGTTTTGATGGGGAAAATTTGGCATGAAATACCAAAATCATAAGGATCCGGGCTAAATTGGGGGGAAAAACCATTCAGGTCATCGCTAATTTGAAAGTCATGCAGGCTATTTGTTAGACAATACGTTTCTGCAAGAGGCCCTGCCAATTCGCATCCCAAGCCTTTGATTAGACACCCACTTCCGGTCCAAGGCACATCAACGGCTCTTGGCTTTGCCGCACCTCGTAAAGCTGCGTCTGGTTGGGGTCATTTTCAAACTTAGCCGTCAGGCCGCCTGCACTGATTTCAAAGCTCCAGCATTGCGGCACCGGCTGGTCTTCATACACAAAACAGATCAGCTCACCGTCTTCATACCACTCACCCTCTTTGCACTGTCCATCCAGAAAAGTCCAACGAACACGGCGGTTTGGAAGGTATTCTTCAGCGCCGTAAGGCTCTCCATCTGAGGCGAAGTAGAAGGTTTTGCCTAAGGTATATTCGTCAAACTGCTGTGCGTTCACCGCCGACGCAGGATCAGCGAGGAAGCTCAGGGCCAGAAGACAGCAAAGAGTTTGACGTTTGCGCATGGCCGGAGTGTGCCAGACGCGGGCCCGGCTGACCATGGCTATTTCGCCGCGCTTCGCGCCCCACAGGCCGAGTTTTGCCCATCTCGCCCAGGTTCGCCTGCCACAGGTCGCATAGCGGGTTCATCAAGCGAAACCAGATCTTTGGAAACAGCGCGATCACCCCCATCACCGGCAGAGGATAGGGCAGGTAAGGCATCACCTCTGGGTTCAGTTGCAGCGCTGGGTAGGCGCGATGTGGGGCCACGTGATGATCCGAATGCCGTGGTGCGTTGACCATCAGAACCGAGGAAAACACATCCGGGGCGTTCCAGGAATGCTGGACGCCCACAGGCTCAAGCCGACCATTGGGCAGGCGGATCCGCCGCAGCCCGTAATGCTGCACGTAGTCTGACATCAGGATTTGAACCTGTGCGTGGGCTATGATCGATAAGAACGCCAAAATGCCCACTGCGCCGAAAACCGCCGCGACGGCCGCCAAAAGCGTCACGCCGCCGCCCAGGTAGAACACGTATGGATGGCGATAGATGGGCTTTCCCGCCCGCTTTCGGCGCGTGGTTTCCAGCTTAAAGGCCGCTTGGAAGGATTGCCGGGTCACGCGGAGCATATAGCGGTAGAAACTTTCGCCTCGCGGTGCCGAACTTGGGTCTTGATCGCTGCCGACATGGACATGATGGATCAACACGTGCGCGCTGGCGTGGTGCCCGGCGAGCATGGATGTGTAGACCGATTGCCCCAGCCATCGCATCCAGCGTGATTGTTTGTGGATCAGTTCATGCGCAACAGGATGCGATATTTGACCGAAAACCAGCCCTGAGCCTGCGCCAAGCACCACGCGTTCGGCTGTGTCGAGCCCGCTTGTCCCCGCGACAGCCCAAAGCACGACGGCCATCAGTAAGAAATGCACCATCCCAAGCAAAACGAGGAGGGCATTGCTGGCTGGAAACTCCGCCTCTGGGTCTGCATTGTCCGACGTGGCTGCGATCAGGCGATCCATGGAGGTGACAAGTGCTGTCATGTATAAAAGCGCGCCCCATGCCCAAGCCCCGCCAAAAAGCGCGGCGAGCAGCACCAAAGCACACGGTAAAATCGTGATAATTGCAAAAATCAACATCGGTCAGACACATCCCGGGCAGGGGATTAAAATCAGACAGAAAGGATACGAGCGCGGGCGCTAAATGGCAGAGGTTTCGAAACTTTGGTTAATGGAACCGGGGATTTTGCTATCCTGAATAAATCCGCTCGCGCAATGGTCCACCCAAGGTTGCGCTGTGTCTGTAAAATCAGCCCGTATGCCTGTGATTGTTGCGCCTAAGCCGCGGCAAACCGAATCGCTCTGCGGTCTTTGCCTGTACGTGCTATGGCTATACAGGCTTCCATCCGACCCGCCCGCGATATACGTGGAGACAAAGAAGGCCGGAGGGCGCCTGTAATGGCATTTTTCAAAAAGCTTAAAGAGCGGTTGTTCAAATCTTCCTCAAAGATCGATGAGGGGCTTGATGCGATTGTTGAGGATGGCGGGGCGGAAGAAACTGGGGACATCGAGTCTGACCATGACGCGATTGAAATCCACGGTGCCCCTCTGCCGGAGCGTGAGACTGTTCCAGAGACCCCGCCGGAGCCTCTGGCAGAGCCCCAACCGGAGCCGCTGCCAGAACCCGAACCTGAACCCGAACCTGATCCAAAGACGCAGCCTGAACCGGTGCGTCCGCCTGATCCAGAACCTCTGCCTGAGCCAGAGCCGATTTTACCCGCGCCGGACGCGGAGCCTTTGGTTGCGCCGGAGCCAGACATCGCGCCCGAGCCTGAGCTTGACCCAGATCCGGTATCAGAGCCGATCCAAGAGCCAGCACCTGAGCCTGAGCCGGAACCCGCACCGCAGTCTGGGCCGATTTCAGAACCTGAAACGACGCCTGCGCCGGAGCGCGAAACCGCCACTCAACCTGGTCTCCTGGGCCGTCTCCTGGGCCGCAAGGAAACCAAAGTGGTCATGCGGCGGGCGCTTGATGATGACATGCTTGAACAGCTCGAAGAGTTGTTGATTACTGCCGACATGGGTGTCGATACGGCACTGCGCGTCACTGCCAACATGGCCGAAGGGCGGATGGGTAAAAAGCTCTCTACCCGTGAGATTAAGGAACTGATGGCGCAAGAGATTGCCCGCATTATGGAGCCGGTGGCGCGCCCAATGCCGCTTTTCCCAAAACGGCCACAGGTGGTGCTGGTCGTGGGCGTCAACGGGTCAGGTAAGACGACGACCATCGGAAAGCTCGCCAGTCAATTCAAAGCCGCGGGAAAATCGGTCGTCATTGCGGCCGGTGACACATTCCGCGCCGCCGCCGTGGAGCAGCTTCAGATTTGGGGGGACCGCGCCGGTGTGCCGGTGCTCACGGCGCCGGAGGGCTCGGACCCCGCCAGCCTGGCTTTTGACGCTATGGAGCAGGCGAGCCGCGACGGGGCAGACTTGCTGATGATTGATACCGCTGGGCGGCTGCAGAACCGGCAAGATCTGATGGAAGAACTGGCCAAGATCGTCCGGGTGATCCGTAAAAAGGATGAAAGCGCGCCACACAATACGCTTTTGGTGCTGGATGCCACGACAGGGCAGAATGCGCTTAGCCAGGTGGACACGTTCCAAAAGCTGGCCGATGTGTCCGGCCTTGTGATGACAAAACTGGACGGCACCGCAAAGGGCGGCGTTCTTGTGGCGCTCGCGGACAAGTTTGGTTTACCGATCCATGCCATCGGGGTGGGTGAACAAATCGATGATCTGGCCCCGTTTGACCCAGAGGAGTTTGCCGCCGCCTTGACCGGGCTGGAGCAGTGACCGCGTGAGGCGGCCTTTCCCATGACGGACTGGCTGCTCTCCCTCGAAGGCACGGATGCCGGGCGCACATTGGCCATGGTCTTGGCGATCCTCGCGGCGTTTCTCCATGCCGTTTTTGGCGCGTTGCAAAAGGGGCGGTTTGATCCTTGGCTCGCGCGCGGGGCCATTGATGCCAGCTACGCCATCATGGCGGCACCTTTTGCGCTTTTCGTGGTGCCTTGGCCAGAGCCGCATATGTGGCCCATCTTCGCGCTCGTCTGGCTCATTCACATGGTCTACAAAATCCTGCAAGGCATGGCCTACACGCGCGGGGCCTACACGGTGGTCTATCCGGTGGTGCGTGGCACGGGGCCGCTCTTTGCTGTGATTGGGGCTTATCTTCTTTTTGATGAAACCTTCAACGTGGTTCAGTGGCTGGGCGTGGGCGTGCTGCTGTCAGGAATTTACGGATTGGCCATCTACAACCTGCGCACCATGACCGTGGCGCGCGACACCATGCCGATGGCGCTGACCCTGGCGGTGGCGACCGGTCTTTTTGTGGCGCTTTACACAACGTTTGACGCATACGGCATCCGCGCCACGGCCAATCCCTTCACCTTTCTGGCGTGGTTTTTCCTGATCGACGGGCTGGTGATGCCGTTTTACGCGCTTTATCGCTATCGGCGCATGGCAGACCCGCCTGATCCGATTGCTTTGATGAAAAGGGGTGTGATCGGCGGCTTTGTCGCTTATATGTCCTTCGGCTCGATCATGCTGGCCACGCGTCTGGACAAGGTGGGGGAGGCAGCGGTGCTGCGCGAAACCTCAACCGTTTTTGCCGCTTTCATCGGTTGGATCGCGCTCAAAGAGACGGTAGGGCCAAGGCGCGTGGCGCTGATGGCCTTGATTGCGGCCGGTGCGGTCATCGTGGAGTTTGGAGGCAGATAGCCGGCATGGCAGAAAACAGCGGCGAAACACGTGAAGAACGGCACGCGCGCAGGCGTGAGGCGCGTCGTGTTGAACGCCGCGCTCAAAAAGAGGCAGAGCGGCGCATGGAAGCCCAGCAGAACAAGACCCCCGAGAAAACCGTGCATCCCGGGCTGAAGGCCGTTTTGGAATTCGGCCCGATCGTTGGGTTTTTCGTGGCTTATCTGATGTACAAAGACGAAGTCTTTGTTGTCGGTGGGACGGAATATACAGGATTTGTCGCTGTCACGGCGGCCTTCATTCCAATCTTTCTTCTGGGTATCGGTGTCTTGTGGTTCCTCACCGGGCGGCTCGCGCGGATGCAGGCTGTGACCGCTGTGTTGCTGATTGTCTTTGGGGGCCTCAGCGTGTGGTTCAACGATCCCAAGTTTTTTAAAATGAAGCCCACTGCGGTGTACCTGCTTTTCACGATCATCCTGGGTGTCGGTCTTTTGCGGGGCCAGTCGTGGTTGAAATTCGTGATGGAAGAGATGATGCCCTTGAAAGACCAGGGTTGGATGATCCTGACCAAACGCGTGACATTGCTGTTTTTTCTTTCTGCTGTCGCCAATGAGGTGGTCTGGCGCACCCAATCTGAAGAGTTTTGGGTGTATTTTGAGACCTTTGCAATGCCGGTGGTGATCTTTGTATTCTTCATGGCGCAGTCCCGGCTCTTTGCGACCTATGCCACGATGAACCCGTCCAAGAAGTAAATCTTTCACCGCAGTAGAGGCGCGGGAACGAAGGCGTCAGCCCGCAGCGCCTGCGCAAGGGCTCACCGGGAGCCTCGCAAGGCCGCTCTCATGCCCGACATTGACACAGACTAAACATGTGCGTACTCAAAGTTTGTGGCGATTTGTTACCGGATTGCGGGCCACGCGTGGCGTTTCTTGAAACGCAGCAAAACCGCTAAAGAGGTCAGGATGAAAGGTCCCTTTCGCTTGACCGCGACAAGGGGCTTTTTGTTTGGAGACCACCATGAGCAAAGACGACACTACCAAAAGTTGGAACACCCGCACGAAACTTGTCCATGAAGGCAGCCGCCGCAGCCAATATGGCGAGGTGAGCGAGGCAATCTTCCTCACCCAAGGTTTTGTCTATGACAGCGCGGAGGCAGCGGAAGCCCGTTTTATCGAAGCCGGTGATGATGAATTCATCTATGCGCGATACGGCAACCCCACGGTCGCCATGTTCGAAGATCGCATTGCCGCGCTCGAAGGGACGCAAGACGCTTTTGCGACCGCAAGTGGCATGGCGGCGGTCTCTGGTGCGCTGACATCTATGCTTAAGGCGGGCGATCACGTGGTGTCCGCCCGGGCGCTTTTTGGCTCCTGTCTATATGTCCTCGAAGACGTGCTCACGCGGTTTTGCGTGGAGGTCACTTTCGTGGACGGCACCGACTTGGATCAGTGGCGTGCGGCGATCCGCGATGACACGGCGTTGGTGTTTCTGGAAACCATTGCAAACCCGACCCTGGAGGTAACCGATTTACGCGCCGTGGCCAAGCTGGCCCATGCCAAAGGCGCCAAGGTTGTGGTCGATAACGTTTTTGCCACGCCGATCTTTTCCGGCGCAGTGGAGCAGGGGGCCGATGTTGTGATCTATTCGGCCACCAAACATATTGATGGGCAGGGGCGAACGCTGGGCGGGGTCATCCTCGGCTCTCGGGACTACATCCGCAAGACTGTGGAACCTTACATGAAGCACACTGGCGGATCTATGTCGCCGTTTACAGCATGGGTTCTGCTTAAAGGCCTCGAAACGCTGGATCTTCGCGTGCGGGCGCAGGCGGCTTCGGCGCAGGCGCTTTCCGAGGCTTTGGTCGGACATCGCAAATTGGCGCGCGCCATTTATCCCGGTCACCCGAGCCATCCGCAACACGCGCTTGCGATGAGAGATATGGGCTCTGGCGGCACGGTGATTGCCCTCGATCTCGCAGGCGGAAAAGAGGCCGCGTTCCGCTTTCTCAACGCGCTGGAAATCGTGAAGATCTCAAACAATCTGGGGGATGCGAAATCCATCGCGACACATCCGGCCACCACGACGCATCAACGCCTCACCGACGAACAGCGTGATGCCTTGGGTATCACCGCAGGGCTTATTCGGTTGTCTGTAGGGATCGAAGACACCCAAGACCTGGTCGATGACGTTTTGGATGCGCTTGAGGCCGTGTGAGTCTGTCATGACTGTATGACAGATCGGCTGTAAAGCCGGTTTGGGCCTGCGCTGCTTCGGGTCTGTTTCACTTAATCACGCTATAATGCGAAAAATATATTAACATCAATATATCAAGGAGATGGCGCGCGTAGCTCATCTTAAAATGGGCAATAACTGCTTGTTTGCGCGACATAAATTAGAAATTCCCACCCGAGCGCCTATATGCTACCTCCAGCGTACGGATAAGGACCGACCCGCATGAATATTCATCATCCAGATCTGGATAAATCCCTCGATCGTGATGACGCCGAAGCCGCACTAACCGTGCTGCGACGATGGGCAGAAAAAGCTTCACCCGAAGAGATCTCTGACCTTGATCCATCGGTTGCGCGTTTGTTGCCGCAAGGAGAAGTGTCGAATTATCCCGCGCTGAAGCGTGACTACCCGCAAGCCTTCGTGCCGGATGCCGCTTACAAAGCAACAATGCCCGATCTGCAAAATGGGCCGTCTTCGCTCATCAAAGGGGCGAAGAAACAGTTGCAGCATGTGGGTATATCTAACTTCCGTCTGCCGATCCGGTTCCATACGCGCGACAATGGAAATCTGACGTTGGAGACGTCTGTCACGGGCTCTGTGAGCCTAGAGGCGGAGAAAAAGGGCATCAACATGTCGCGCATCATGCGCAGTTTTTATAAACACGCTGAAAAGGTGTTTAGCTTCAGCGTGATTGATGCCGCTCTTCGCGACTACATCTCGGATCTGGACAGCGTGGATGCCCGAATTCAGATGGCGTTTTCCTATCCTATGAAGATCAAGTCTTTGCGGTCTGGCCTTGAGGGTTTTCAGTATTACGACATCGCGCTTGAGTTGGTTAAACGCGACGGCGTGCGCAAAAAATTCATGCATCTTGACTATGTGTATTCTTCGACTTGTCCGTGTTCATTGGAGCTGAGCGAACACGCACGGCAAGTGCGCGGTCAGCTGGCCACGCCGCATTCGCAACGCTCTGTCGCGCGGATCTCGGTTGAGATTGATGAAAGCGCTCCAGACACGCTTTGGTTCGAAGATCTGATCGAAATGGCGCGCACAGCGGTTCCGACGGAGACGCAGGTGATGGTGAAGCGAGAGGATGAACAGGCTTTCGCAGAGCTTAACGCGGCCAACCCGATTTTCGTGGAAGACGCAGCTCGGCTTTTTTGCGAGCAGCTGCAAAAGGATCCGCGCATTGGTGACTTCCGCGTCATCGCCAGCCATCAAGAAAGCTTGCACAGTCACGATGCGATCAGCGTTGTGACAGAAGGTGAGACTTTTGAGGCGGGATCGATTGATCCTAAGCTTTTCAAGACCCTGTTCCACGTCGGCTAGCGCGAGATCCTTTTCGGACTGCCTATGAATTGGGCGAAGTGAGTGGATTTGCGCTCAAACCCGCCATCGGTTTGCAATGTCTGCGGCGCGGTGTCACGTGCCTATTAAAAAAATGTGTCACATCTCTCATTGTTGACGCACGCGCAACAGGGGTGCTCGGGCACTCCAAAGGGAGGAACGACATGTATCTATTCAACCCATTCGAAGTTACGACCGCCAGCTACCGGCTCGCCGGAATGATGGTGGAACAGCAGATGCGCATGATGTTTGCGCTCACCGACGCGACGTTTTGTGGAAGAAACCCTTTTCTGATGCAGTCCGTGCCGCAGAATGAAAAGCAAGCGCTTGCGCCCGCCGATCCGGTTGATGCCACCAATTGTGCATCGCACCAGATTGCACGTGTTGCAAAGCCACGCGTCACTCCGGATGCCATCAAACTCAAAGCGCAACGTCAGCCATCGCGCCCGCCATCCATGGCCCAGCGTGATGGTGTCGCAATGCACCCGGCAGAGTAGTATCTTTGTCTTGCGGAAGGCGCAAAGCGGCTATTCTGTTTTGCGCCTTCTTTTGTCGATCGGCTTGATCTAAGTATTTAGTCAGGGAGGAAACCACTTAGATGAGGTTTCTCAATGGCTTACATTTCACACTTAAATACAACTTTCGCTGCATTTGGCGCATCTGTGTACGGCTGCGTGGCTGCGCTCTGCGCGGTATCTGAACGCATCGTGGACGAGCGACGCCGCGTCGTGGCCGGTCTTGCAGAAAAATCTGATGAAGATCTTGCTCGGATCGGACTGCGCCGTGACCAGATTGCGCAAGACGTGCACCGTCATCTTTACTACTCGTAAGGCACCCGTTTCACCGGCTTGACAGTCCGCGGCGGCGCAGCCAAGGCTGCGATCCATGCAAGACTTTCGTCCTGTCGGGTATGTCGTGGGCCTCATGGTCGTTACACTTGGCGTGGCCATGTGCCTGCCGATGTTTGTAGACTTGGCCGAGGGTGCGGAGTCCTGGCTTGTCTTTGCCAAAAGCGCCTTAGTGACCCTGGCAATCGGCGGGGCGGTGGCATTTGCCTGTTCGAAAGGTGAGCATGATCGGCTGACCATTCAGCAGACGTTTTTGCTCACCTTTGGTGTTTGGCTCACGCTGCCATTTTTTGCGGCGTTGCCCTACATGTTCGGGGCGACCCAGTTGGATGCCACGGACGCGATTTTCGAGGCGATGTCAGGCCTCACCACCACCGGCGCCACTGTGATCAGCGGGCTTGATACGCTTCCCAAAGGCCTGTTGCTTTGGCGCGGTCTAACGCAATGGCTGGGCGGGATTGGCATTATTGTTGTGGCGATGGTGTTCTTGCCGGAGCTGCGGGTGGGCGGAATGCAGATCTTTCGCTCGGAAAGCTTTGACACGTTTGGGAAGATCCTGCCGCGCGCCACGGAAATCTCGTCCCGTATTTCGGTCATCTATATCACCCTTACTTTGGTATGCGCTGGGGCTTATCTGGCCTCGGGCATGGATGTTTTTGATGCCACGGTGCACGCCATGACAACTGTGGCCACCGGAGGGTTTGCCAATTATGACATCTCATTTGCGGCTTTCAGCCCAGCGGCACAGTATTTTGCCGTCATTTTCATGATGCTCGCCGCGCTGCCCTTTGTGCGGTTTGTGCAGCTGACCGCTGGCACCGCGGAACCCCTTTTGCGTGATCGCCAGATCCAGGGTTTTTTCGTGACCGCCTTTAACCTGGTGCTGATCCTTACGCTGTGGCAGTGGCAAAATCAGGGTGATCTTTCTGAGGCCGCCTTTCGCCGCGTTCTCTTCAACACGGTCTCAATCCTGACCGGCACCGGCTATGCCAATGCTGATTACATGACCTGGGGCAGTTTCCCGGTCGCCATGCTTTTCTTCATCGGGCTCATTGGCGGCTGCGCGGGGTCGACCTCCTGTTCGATCAAGGTTTTTCGCTACCAGCTGCTCTTCGCCTCGGTGAAAGTGCAGTTGCAGCGCATCTACTCCCCGCATGGTATCTTTACCCCTCGCTACCAAGGTCGGCCGGTCGTTGATGACGTGCTGACCTCCGTGATGTCGTTCTTTGTGTTCTTCGTAGTCACCTTGGGTGTCATGTCCGTTGTGCTTGGTCTTACGGGGCTGGATTTTGTCACGTCCGTCTCTGGCGCGTCCGCAGCTTTGGCCAATATCGGGCCAGGCCTTGGTGACACCATTGGGCCCGCTGGCAATTACGCGCCCTTGAATGATGTCGCGAAATGGGTTCTGTCCGCGGGTATGCTGATCGGCCGGTTGGAGCTTTTCGCCGTTTACGCAATCTTCACCTTGAGTTTCTGGAGAGTTTAGACATGTCCACCCGTCCCCTAGGTGCGCAGATCAGCCATATGCTCAAATCGCGCGGCGTTGACGTGATCTTTGGCATCCCCGGCGTGCATAACCAAGAGATGTATCGCGGCATAGAAGAGGCGGGCATCAAGCATGTGCTTGCCCGCCACGAACAGGGCGCGGGGTTCATGGCCGATGGCTATGCGCGGGCTACAGGCAAACCGGGCGTGGCCTATGTGATCACAGGTCCCGGGCTGTGCAATATCATGACACCGCTGGGACAGGCCTATTCAGATAGCGTGCCTGTGCTTGCTATCTCCTCTTGCCTGGATGAGACATCGGCCACCCGCGGGCAGTTGCATCAGATGCTTGATCAACGCGCCGCCGCCGATTGCGTGTGTGAGTGGAGCCATGAGGCCCGCTCTGCCGATGCCGCCTATGGCCTGATTGATCGCGCCTGGGCGGAGTTTTCGGCCAAACGCCCGCGCTCCAAGCACATTCAGGTGCCTATTGCCCTGCTCGAAGGTGCGGCCAAACCGCCGCCGATGCGACGCCCCGGCGATCATGAGGCGAGCACCGGGGCATCGACACGGCCCGCACCTGACCAAGTGCAAATGGAAAAAATCGCCCACCGCGTGGCAGAGGCAACCGCGCCTGTTTTCGTTCTTGGGGGTGGCCTTGCGCGCTACGGGCAGGCGGCGGAAGCGGCCGCGCGCGATCTGGTCAAACGCAGCGGTGCCGCCGTGTTTCTGAGCTATGCCGGCTGCGGGCTATTGCCGCGCGATGAGGCCCTGAACTACGGCACTTACCTGGCCCGGCCTGACAGTAAGGCCGTTCTGGCCGATGCCGATTTGGTGGTCGTGATCGGGTGTGAACTGTCCGAATGCGATCTTTGGCGTACGGAGCTTGGCCACACTGGCCCGATGATCCGCGTCGACATTGACCCAGAGGTGCTCGTCGATCAGCAGGCGGCGGATATCACCCTACACTGCGACGCGCTTGCGTTTGCTGAGGCGCTTTTGACCCATCTGCCGACAGAGGTTGCCCCCAAATGGGACGTGGATGAGATCACCCGCACCAAAGCGCGGTTCAAGGCGGAAACTGATGCGGAGCGTCCGGGCATCACGGCTGTGTGTGATGCGCTGTCAGGCGCGTTGCCCGATGAGACGATGATCTATTCAGACATGACCCAATTTGCCTATGTCGCAAAAGAGGTCTGGGACATGCCGCGCGCGGGTCACTGGCATCATCCCAACGGGTTTGGCACGCTGGGTTATGCGCTGCCTGCCGCGATTGGGGGGGCGGTGGCGCGGGCGGGGCTGCCGACGCTCTGCATCGCGGGCGATTACGGCTTTCAATATACCGTGCAGGAATTGGGCGCGGCGGTGGAGCTTGGTCTGCCGCTGCCCATTCTGGTGTGGGACAATGGCAAGCTAAAAGAGATCGAGGACAGTATGGTCCGGGCTCAGATTGCGCCAAATGCCGTCATTGCACAAAATCCGGATTTTGCCGCTTTGGGGCGCGCTTACGGGGCGCTGGCCGAGACACCGCAGAGCGTGGACGAGGTGGTAAGCGCGGTTCTGAACGCGTTCAACGCGGATCGACCTACCGTCATTCATGTGGATGCAGGGGTTGCGGGCTGAGACATTGACACATGAGCCGCGCCTTTGCGTCCGCGCCCAAGGCTGTGCCAACCAACTGCGCCAACCAACTGCGCCAGCCACAAAGCCCATTCAATATAGCCTCAAAACGCATTAGGTTTGCGTCATGCGATATCTCTTTGCTCTCTTCCTGATCTGCGTCGCTGTGCCCGCCAAGGCCGACATGCGCGCGCCTGGCAGTGAGGTGGAAATCTCCATGGGCTTTGTGCCCGTGGTCGAGGCCGCCGCCCCGGCGGTTGTGAACATTTATGCCCGCCGCATCGTCAACGTGCGCAGCCCCTTTGCCGATGATCCTTTTTTTCAGGGCCTTTTTCGCGATTTCGGCTCACCCCGCCAGCGGGTGGAAAACTCGCTGGGCTCTGGCGTGATCCTCAGCACCGATGGCATTGTTGTCTCGAACTATCATGTCGTGGGCGATGCCAGTGATATTCGCGTGGTCCTCAACGACAGGCGTGAGTTTTCCGCGCGTGTGTTGCTGTCGGATCAAGAAAGTGATCTGGCGGTTCTGCAGATGGAAGACGCGCCTGACATGCCGGCCCTTGCCCTACGCGACAGCGACACCGTGCAGGTGGGTGAGTTGGTCTTGGCCATCGGCAACCCTTTTGGCGTCGGGCAGACCGTGTCGAGCGGTATCGTGTCGGGTCTCGCCCGCTCTGGTACAGCGACGGGCAATTTGCGGGGTTACTTCATTCAGACAGACGCGCCGATCAATCCTGGCAATTCCGGGGGCGCGCTGGTCGACATGAATGGTGATCTGATTGGTATCAACACTGCCATCCTCAGCCGCTCAGGTGGTTCAAACGGGATCGGTTTCGCCATTCCCTCTGCCTTGGTGGCGCAATTTGTGGAACAGGCGCGCGCGGGAGAAAGCCAATTCCAGCGCCCTTGGGCGGGCATTGACGGGCAAACGCTGACCGCAGATATGGCCGAAGGGTTTGGCCTTGATCGCCCCGGCGGTGTTGTGATCTCTCAACTGCACCCGCTCAGCGCTTTTCGCACCGCAGGATTTCAGCCGGGCGACGTGGTGATCGCTGTGGACGGGCAAGAGGTGAACACCCCGCCCGAAATGATCTACCGCATGTCTGTGAGCGGGATCGGGAAAGAAGCGCGGATCACCCACATGCGCGATGGTCGCGAAGTGACGACCGACGTGGCCATGATCGCGCCACCTGACACACCCGAGCGGGCGCAGCGGACGACGAGCGCGGATTCGGCTATTCCGGGGCTCACTATTTCAACGGTCAATCCGGTGACCCTTGCAGAATATGGCCTTGTTCTGTCCGCGCGTGGGGCCGTGGTCGATGATCCCGGTCCTGTTGGTCGGCGCGCGGGTTTGCGCACGGGCGATGTGCTGCGCGTGATCAATGAAGTGGATGTCACCGATGCCGGCACCGCCGATGCGCTCTTGGAAACCGCGCGGCGGCGGCTCGAGCTGGAAGTGCAGCGGGGCGCGCGGCGGCTCAATATGAATTTCCGGCTCTGAGGCATGGCTGACCTCTTTGACACGGCGGCGGGCGGCAATAGGGACAGTTCGGACACCGCGCCACGACCCTTGGCTGACCGCCTTCGCCCGAAGTCATTGAATGACGTCGTCGGGCAAGCGCAGGTTTTGGGCCCAGAGGCGCCGCTCGGTGTGATGCTGGCGTCAGGGGCATTGGGCTCGATTGTTTTTTGGGGGCCTCCTGGCGTGGGCAAAACCACGATTGCGCGGCTCTTGGCCGATGCCACAGACCTGCATTTCGTTCAGATCAGCGCCATTTTCACCGGCGTGCCCGAGCTGCGCAAAGTGTTTGAACAGGCGCGGCTCAGGCGCACAAACGGGCAGGGGACTTTGCTTTTCGTCGATGAAATTCATCGCTTTAACAAAGCGCAGCAGGATGGGTTTCTGCCGCATATGGAGGATGGGACGATCCTGTTGGTGGGGGCCACCACTGAAAACCCCAGCTTTGAGCTGAACGCCGCTCTGCTGAGCCGCGCGCAGGTTTTGGTTCTCGAACGGCTTGACCTGAGTGATCTGGAACTGCTGGCCCAACGAGCTGAGGCTGAGCTCAACCGCAAACTTCCGCTTGATGGGCTGGCGCGCGAAACCCTTTTGGAGATGGCCGATGGCGATGGGCGCGCGTTGCTCAACCTGATTGAACAGGTGGCGGCGTGGAAGGTAGAAGGCAAACTGGATGAGGGCGCGTTGCGCCAGCGTCTTACCCGGCGAGCGGCAAAATACGACAAATCGGGCGATGAGCATTACAACCTGATCTCGGCCTTGCACAAATCTGTACGCGGGTCTGATCCGGATGCCGCGGTGTATTGGCTGGCAAGGATGCTGGAAGGGGGCGAAGATCCTCGCTATCTTGCCCGCCGCATCACCCGGATGGCGATTGAAGATATTGGTCTGGCCGATCCTCAGGCACAGGCCCATTGCCTGCACGCATGGGATATCTATGAGCGCCTGGGCAGCCCGGAGGGAGAACTGGCACTGGCTCAGGCGGTGATTTATCTGGCGCTCGCACCCAAATCAAATGCTGGATACGTGGCCTATAAGGCCGCGCGGGCAGAGGCCAAACGATCCGGCAGCGAGCCTCCGCCCAAACACATCCTCAACGCGCCCACGAAGCTGATGAAAGATCAGGGCTATGGCGCAGGCTATGCGTATGATCACGATGCGGAAGACGGATTTTCGGGGCAGAATTACTTCCCCGACGGCATGAAAAGGCCCGTGCTTTACGCGCCACCTGACCGTGGGTTTGAACGCGAGTTGAAAAAACGGGTGGCGTATTTCTCCAATCTTCGGGCAAAAAGACCCTGACGCAAACGCTTTGAAATCAGCCTCAGGCATGTCGTTTTTGGAACTTTTTCTTGGATTTACGTCTTGGCATGCGCCGGGCGGGCGCGCTCTTACCCCAAGTACTGTCCATATTTCACTGATTTGTGGGAAAAAATGACGCCTTTACCCTCGAAGGGGGTAGATGCCCAAAAAGTTTCGTGTTTTGTTAATGGCATGTCGCGAACGGGCCATCCTAGAAAATCAATACAGGACAGGCTTCAATAAGCTTCCGCGCCGGCGGGGGACAATAAAAACGTAAAAAGTGACCAGGGAGACACTATGACTAAGATCACAGATCAAGCGATGATTGATCGGTTGGCAGATGCTGCTCGCAAGGGCAAAATTTCGCGCCGTTCTTTCATGAACTATTCCATGGCGGCGGGCATGACAGCCACAGCAGCCACCGGCCTGTGGACCACCACAGCCAAAGCATCGCCGCAATCGGGCGGCACATTCCGCATCGCACAGCATGATGGCAACACGTCTGACACGCATGATCCGGGCACGTATCTTTCGCAAGGGTCAATTCAGTTGGCGCATACGCACCGTGCTTACCTGACGAAGATCGAAACCGACCAGACATTGGGCGGTGACGTGGCTTCCGAGTGGGAAGCGTCTGCTGACGCGACGGAGTGGACATTCAAACTGAACCCGAATGCCACGTTCCATTCTGGCGGCAAAGTGACCGGCGCTGACGTTGTTGCATCGATGAACCACCACCGCGGTGAGGACAGCAAATCGGCCGCTAAGGCGCTGCTCGACGGTGTGGACGAAATCGTTGACAATGGCGATAGCGTAACGTTCAAGCTGTCGGCTCCGAACGCTGACCTGCCATGGATCATGCCGGACTACCACCTGACGATCCAAAAGGCGCAGCCTGATGGCTCGGTAGATTGGGCCTCTGGTGACGGCTGCGGACCGTATCGGCTTGTTGAAAATGAGTTTGGCGTGGGATCGCGGCTGGAACGTCATGATGACTGGCACGGCGAAGGCGCTTACTTCGATGAGGTTGTGTTCACAATCATCAACGACCCGAACGCGCGTCAGACAGCATTGCTGACTGGCGATGCTGACTCGGTGACGCTGATTGAAAACAAGACGATGGCGCTTTTGGCGCGTGATCCGAACGTTGAGATCGACAATGTTGCGTCGGCCCAAGCGATTACGATGCCGATGCATTGCGACACCGCGCCGTTTGATAACTTGGCTGTGCGTCAGGCGCTTAAGCACGCGATCAACCGTGAAGACTTGGTTGAAAAGATCACGTTTGGCGCGGCCACAGTGGGCAATGACTTCCACCACTCGCCTGCGATGCCGTACTGGCCGGATGACATTCCGCAGACACCCTACGATCCCGACAAGGCGCGCAAGCTTTTGGCCGATGCCGGTGTTGAGAACCTTGAGGTGAGCTTTTCGACGGCGGACTCGATCACCACGGGTGCGGTCGATGCGGCGGTTCTGTTCTCTGAGCATGCGAAGGCTGCGGGTATCACGGTCAACGTGGTGCGTGAGCCCAATGATGGCTATTGGTCTGATGTTTGGCTGACAAAGCCGTTCGTCATGGTCACATGGGGTGCGCGTCCGACGCCGGATGTGATGTACACGCTGGCCTACAAGGACGATGCTGCCTGGAACGAAAGCCGCTGGCAGAATGGACGCTTCAACGAGCTTCTGCTGCAAGCCAAGGCGGAGCTTGACGATGCCAAGCGTGCCGAGATTTATCGCGAGATGGCGATGATTTCGAACCAAGATGGTGGCACGATCATTCCATACTTCCCCAACTTTGTGTACGCGCGTCGTAAGAACGTGCGCCACACAGGCCAACTTGCAGCAAGCTGGATGATGGACGGCGCCCGCGCAACAAGCCGCTGGTGGTTCGAAGGCTAAACCAAACTGCCCCGGCGCCCATCGCGCCGGGGCTTTTCGTTTGCCTGACATTCTAACAATACAGGCAGGCCAATTCGCGAGGTGGGATCGCGATCAGGGACAAAACCACCCAAGATACCACCAAGCTAAACAACCATCCGTGGGACCTGAATAGATGCCGGGTCACCACAAAGGAGGGACATATGGGAGACATCTTGGGGCTCGTTGGAAAACGGCTCGGGTTGGGTTTGATCATTCTTTTGGTCATATCCATTATCATTTTCTTCATGGTGGAACTGCTCCCCGGCGACATCGCGCAAGCGGTGCTGGGGCAGGGCGCGACCGAAGAAAACCTAGCGGCGTTGCGCGAACAGATGGGCCTCAACAAGCCCGCTGTCGTGCGGTACCTGGAATGGCTGAGCGGTGCCGTCCTGTTGGACTTTGGCAGCTCTATCGTGACGCAGGCGCCGGTGGTTCAGGTCATTGGTGAGCGGTTCATGAACACGCTTTTCCTGGCGGCCTATGCGGCCGTGATTGCGGTGCCGATTTCCATCATCCTGGGTGTTCTGGTGGCTCTTTTGCGCAACACGATCTTTGACCGTGCGGCCAACGTGGTCACGCTCTCCTTTATTTCCTCACCTGAGTTCTTCTTGGGCTACATCTTGATCCTGTACTTCGCGGTCAAATGGCAGATGTTCCCGGCGATCTCCTCGTTGAGCGACGGAATGACGTTCCTTGAATTGCTTGAACGCACCTTCCTGCCAGCGTTGACGCTGGTGCTCGTGGTGATGGCACACATGATGCGGATGACGCGCGCGGCGATTATCAACCTGCTGGCCTCGCCCTACATTGAGATGGCGAGGCTTAAAGGCACGCCTCCTTGGAAGGTGATCGTGAAGCACGCGCTGCCCAATGCCTGGGCGCCGATCATCAACGTGGTTGCCCTGAACCTCGCTTACCTGATCACCGGTGTGGTTTTGGTGGAAGTGGTGTTCGTATATCCCGGTATCGGACAGGCGCTCGTGGACTCAGTTGCCAAGCGGGACTTCCCGGTGGTGCAAGCCTGCTGTCTCATCTTCGCGGCGACCTTTATTCTGCTCAACCTTGCAGCGGATGTTGGCGCAATCCTCACGAACCCGCGTTTGCGGCATCCGAAGTAAGGGGATCGCGAAATGTTTGTACTTGTCTACTTCACGTTCTTAGTGCTGTGCTTTTTGGTGTCAGCCTACTTTAACCAGCGCACAGCGTTCCTGCTGTCGTTCTCATTGTTCCTGATCTCAATGATCCTGTTCATTGTCGGCGGCGAAGGCGCTTTGCAATCTGTGGCGATCGGGGCGGCGCTCCTTGCTGGTGCGGCCGCCGTGTCCTACGGCTTCAAAGAGTTTTTGGTCCAGATCGCCGAGGGCGATGCAGGGGCCTTTCTCCGGGGCGGTCCTGTGTTTTACATGCTTGGCCTATTCGTCCTGCTTGCCTTCGCGTCAGCGTATCTGGGCTGGGGAGTGACTGAGCTCTTCATCACTTTGGTCGTGTTGGCGTTGATCATAGCGCCGATGTCGCCCGATTTTGCCAAAGAGCTGCGCACAGCACCCCTAACAGCCGCCTTCGGCATGTTTGTCATCTTCGTGGTGGCGATCATGGCGATCTATGCGCCGGCCATTGCACCGCATGGTGAGGCAGAGGTGATTTCCTCAGCCTTCGCGCCGGCGGATGAAAGCATGCTGCTTGGGGCGGATCAGTTGGGCCGTGACATGTTCAGCCGCGTTATTTACGGCGCTCGGAACACGGTGACACTGGCGCTTTTGGGCACGACCCTTGCGTTCATCCTGGGCGCCATGGCGGGTCTTTTGGCGGCCACCAAAGGCGGTATCTTTGACCAAGCCATGGGCCGGACGGCGGATGTGATCATGTCGATCCCATCGCTGATCTTCGCGCTTCTGATGCTGTCGATCTTCGGCGGCTCCCTGGCAAGCCCATCGACCAGTTTCTGGTTGCTCTTCGGGTTTGCCATCATCGTGGGGCTTCTCTTCCTGGCGGCGGCGGCGGAAGGGGCTGTCGGCTGGGCCATCGGAGCATTGGTCATGGTTGGTGCGGGCCTTGCGTTTTCAGCAGCGGGCACGACGATCTTTGACGCCTCCGAGGTGATCCTGATCCTCGTAGTTGCGGTGATCTACTCACCGCGGGTTTTCCGTCTGACCAGGGCGGTTGCGGGCAACGTGGTCGTCATGGACTATATCGAAGCGGCCAAGCTGCGGGGGGAGGGCAACTGGTACCTCATCCGTCGTGAAATCCTGCCGAACTCCACTGCGCCTCTGGTTGCGGAATACGGGCTGGAGTTTTGCTTTGTGTTCCTCTTGATTGCGGGTCTGAGCTTCCTCGGCCTCGGTATTCAGCCGCCCACGGCGGACTGGGGATCGATGGTGCGGGAAAACGCGACCCTGATTTCTTTTGGTGACCCAACACCGCTTATCCCGGCGGCGGCGATTGCCCTGCTGACGATTGCGGTCAACTTCGTCGTTGACTGGATGCTATTCCGGTCCTCTGGCCTGAAGGAGCAATAATATGAGCCAAGACAAAAGCGTACTGCTTGATATCAAAGGCCTGAAAATCCAAGGCTATTCTGATGAAACCTGGGTCGACATCATCAAAGGTGTCGATCTGACCCTCCATCGCGGTGAGGTGATGGGCCTGATCGGCGAATCTGGTGCGGGCAAATCCACCATCGGGGCGGCGGCCATGGGCTATGCTCGCGACGGCACGCGCATCTCCGAGGGCTCAATTGAGTTTGACGGGATGGAATTGACCACCGCCTCGGAAAGTGAGCGTCGCGCTTTGCGCGGCTCTCGCATCGCTTATGTGGCGCAATCGGCGGCGGCGTCGTTTAACCCCGCGCATAAGCTGATTGATCAGCACACCGAGGCCCCTCTGCAATACCGCATGAAGAAGCGAATTGAGGCGCAGGAAGACGGCATTGAGCTTTATCGCCGGCTTCGTCTGCCCAATCCTGATGAGATTGGCTTCCGTTATCCGCACCAGGTGTCGGGTGGGCAGCTGCAGCGGGCGATGACCGCAATGGCCATGTCCTGTCGTCCGGACCTTATCATCTTTGATGAGCCCACGACCGCTTTGGACGTGACCACGCAGATTGAGGTGCTCGCGGCCATTCGGGATATTGTGGAGCAGTTCAACACAGCTGCTCTCTACATCACCCACGACCTCGCGGTTGTGGCGCAGATGGCGGACACGATCAAAGTGCTGCTCAAGGGCAATGAGGTGGAGGAAGCGTCCACCGAAGAGATGCTTAACAACCCGCAAGAGGACTACACCAAGTCGCTCTGGGCTGTGCGCGATTTCACGAGCCCGCAGCGGTATCGCCCAAAGGACGGTGTGCCGCTGATTTCAGTTAAGAACGTGGATGCGTCCTATACGGGCGGTGCCAAGGTTCTCGATGATGTGAGTTTCGACATTTATGAGGGCATGACGGTTGCCGTTGTGGGCGAGTCCGGATCGGGGAAATCGACGACGGCGCGCTGCATCACCGGGCTTTTGCCGCCCTCCAAAGGGGAAATCCTGTTCCGTGGTGATCCTTTCCTTCCTGACTATCGCAATCGCCCGAGAGAGCAGTTACGGCAGTGCCAGATGATTTATCAAATGGCCGATACGGCGCTGAACCCGAAGGTAAAGATCTCTGAGATCATCGGTCGCCCGGCACAGTTCTATTCCGGTCTGACGGGGGCTGCGTTGAAGAACCGTGTGGATGAACTGCTCGACCTGATTGAGCTTGATCCATCCAAGTTCTACAACCGCTATCCGCCTGAGCTTTCCGGTGGGCAGAAACAGCGGATCGGGATTGCACGCGCCTTGGCCGCCGAACCCACCTTTATCGTCTGTGACGAGGTGACATCTGCGCTGGATCAGCTGGTGGCCGAGGGCATTCTGCGCTTGTTGGACCGGCTACAGAATGAGCTGAAGCTGGCCTACATGTTTATCACCCATGACCTCGCCACAGTGCGCTCTATCGCAGACGAGGTTGTGGTAATGCAGTACGGCAAAGTGGTGGAGCAAGGGCCCAAGGACGAAATGTTCAAGCCACCGCACCACCCCTATACCGACCTGTTGCTGAGCTCTGTTCCCGAGATGGATCCGAACTGGCTGACGACGCTTTTAGAAGAGCGCGGTGTGGACAATGTGGGCGATGCCGCCTCGGCAAAGATTGCCAAAGACAGCAACTAACTGTCTTTCCAAAAAACAAAAAACGGCGGGTTTTGGTCCCGCCGTTTTTTTTTTGAATGTTATGGGATCAGTCCCAGCAACTGACCAGAACAGTGATCCCTGTCGCCATCTTTGCCAGCGTCTCTGGCGGCACAGGCGCGCTTGCGCTGGAGGCTTGTGGAAAGACACCCGCCTGTTCCAGCACGCGGGTGAGAGCATCGGAATTGGCTGCAAAACTTACGCCGTCGGGCAATTGACGCTCATCAGTCCCGCCAGGCAGCAGCATACCGACAACCGCGCCGAACCCATCGACAACTGGTCCACCTGCATCGCCTTCCAGAGGGGCAAGGGCGAGACGTTTGACTTGTGTGTCCCCATCAAGCCCGCGCACATCCGCCAATTGACCAAAGGTCAGCGTAGGTGAGCCGAGAACGCCGCCATAGGAGAAGCCGGCCACCGCAATCTCGGATTTCAACCGAGGTGAGATCATCTGAAAAGACGCCACGGTATTGGGCGCCAGCGGGTTGGCAGGACGCAGCACTGCGATCCCGACCGTGTCGTCAATGGCCACGACATTCGCGGTGTAGTCTTCGTCAATCGTCACCCGTTCGCAGCCTTGCACGGCGTCCAGCGTGGTGACCACTGTTCCTGCGTTATCGACAAAGAACCCAGAGACCGAACGGTTTGGGCGGCGGATCTCAAGGCCGGAGATCAGATCGACGCGCTGTTCTTCGGCATCCCCGACCGCCGGATCGAGCACGCCCGGGATGCGTTGAAAACTGCCTTGGATTTCGCTGAGCAGCGCACGGCGGCGCACCTCATCCCCGGCCGGCCAAATCAGCGTGAAGCCTTTGATCTCTCCGTTGCGCAGCCAGGCTTGCGTGTGCGACATGATCTTGCTGTTTTGACCTCGGAGGGTGAACGCTTCGCCTTCTATCGCGCGTTCGCCCACTTCGGGCACAATCTCAAGCGTTTGCATGATGTCATAAAGCGCGATCAGCTTGTTGCGATCCCCCGGTTGGCTGATCAGCAGCATCCGCGCTTCTGGAATTTGCCCAGTGCCTTCGAAAAACACAAATGGGGCTTCATATTTGTCAAACTTCACCGTCGCCGTGGGCACTGTGATCTGAATGCCAGAAGCGTCATCCTGAACCGTTCGCATTGCCAGATCTTCAAGATCAGCGCCAAACTGCCCCAGCAACTCGGCCCGCTGACGCGCTGTCAGAACGCCTGTGGGTTCATATCCGAAATTGTTTTGCCACGCGCGCATACCGGCGCGGGTGCCGGGGCCAAAGGAGGCGTCAATTGCGCCGAGGTAAAACCCGCCCGCTTTCAGCTTGCGCTGGATTTCGGCGCGCTGTTCTTGATTGAGTTGCGCCTCGCTTTGGCGCGCCTCAAACTGGTTTTCCTCGGGGATGACCTCTTGTTCGACCGGATCGAGAATGCGCGGGCCGGTTTGCGCTTCGGCCTCTGTCGTGGACAAAGTGAACGCAAGGCTTATGAGAAAAAGAAACAGTGAACGCGTCATTATAAAACCATCTTCCCCGTGATGTGGCAGCATTTCGGTCATTTGTAGCAGGTTGAATTTCCCATGCACCCCAAAATTGCGCCGCAGTGTGATTGACCCTCTGAGCCACGCGCCGTAGGAGATTGGACGCTTGCACAGGTGGAGCTTCATCATGTCTGACACGGTCGGAAAACCGCACAGTTTTCAAGAGATCATCCTGCGGCTTCAGGGGTACTGGGCCGCGCAGGGCTGCGCCATCATGCAACCCTATGACATGGAAGTGGGTGCCGGTACATTCCACCCGGCAACAACCTTGCGCTCACTGGGGTCCAAGGCATGGGCCGCGGCTTACGTGCAGCCTTCGCGTCGGCCCACCGATGGACGATATGGGGAAAACCCCAACCGGCTGCAGCATTACTATCAGTATCAAGTGCTGATTAAGCCAAGCCCGCCCAACTTGCAGGATCTTTACCTTGGGTCATTGGAGGCGATTGGGATCGACATGGCGATCCATGACATACGCTTTGTCGAAGATGACTGGGAAAGCCCGACGCTGGGCGCGTGGGGCTTGGGCTGGGAGGTTTGGTGTGACGGGATGGAGGTGAGCCAGTTCACGTATTTCCAGCAGGTTGGTGGGCATGATTGCCGTCCGGTATCGGGTGAGTTGACCTATGGGTTGGAACGGCTGGCGATGTATGTGCTGGGTGTGGATCACGTGATGGAGATGCCATTCAACGACCCTGACGCGCCCATAGCGCTGAGCTATGGCGACGTGTTCCGCCAAACTGAGGAGGAATACAGCCGACATAATTTCGATGCCGCCAACACGGATGTTTTGCTGCGCCAGTTTGAAGAGGCAGAGGCGGCCTGTGAGGCGTTGCTCTCAGCGCCCGAAGAGGACCCGAAAACAGGCAAGCGCATTATCATGGCGCATCCGGCCTATGACCAGTGCATCAAGGCCAGCCACATCTTCAACCTGCTAGATGCGCGCGGGGTGATTTCTGTCACCGAGCGGCAAGCCTATATCGGCCGGGTGCGCGCCTTGGCGAAACAATGCGCTGGTGCTTATGTCCGCACAGATGCGGGCGGGTACAGCGCCTGATGGGAAAGTTTCTGTCCATTCTGATTGTGGGCTCCGCGCTCATTGCGGGTGTCGCGCTGTATTATCTACAGGTTTATCACTTCTATGAAGAAGTGGTGCCAAATGGCGAAGATGATGTGCAATTGACAGCGCGTGCCACCGATGAGCCGGAAGCGATCCGGTATGAGGCGTTCCAGGCCATTGATGCCAACAGCTCCCCCATACGCTACCGCGCGTGTTTTACCACCGCGATGGAGGCCGAGGCGCTGGCACAGACATACGTGACCTATGAAGACGCAGTGCCGCTAGAAGCGCCAGGCTGGTTTGACTGTTTTGATGCGGATTTCGTGGGGCAGGGGCTCGAAAGCGGATCGGCCACAGCCTTTCTGGGTCAGCGTGATGTGATTTATGGCATCGACCGTGTGGTGGCGGTGTTTGAGACCGGACAGGGCTTTGTTTGGCATCAGATTAACGCCTGCGGCGAGGTGGTTTTTGACGGCCAGCCCGTTCCTGATGACTGTCCGGAACCGCCCAACTGAGCCGCAAAAGTGAGAGATGTGACATGGCTGATCTTTTGATCGAACTCTTCTCTGAAGAAATTCCGGCGCGGATGCAGACACGGGCGGCCGAAGACCTGCGCGCGCGTATGACAGACGGGCTTGCAGAGGCAGGGCTGAGCCACGGTGTGGCACGTTCATTTGCCACACCGCGCCGCCTGGTGCTGACTGTGGAAGGACTTGATGCGGAAAGCCCAACGGTGGTGGAAGAGCGCAAAGGACCGCGTGTGGATGCGCCCGAAAAGGCGCTTGAGGGATTTTTGCGTGGGGCCGGCGTCGCGCGCGAGGACCTAGAAATTCGCGATGAAAAGAAAGGTCAGGTTTACTTTGCCAAGATCATCAAACCAGGCCGCGCGGCAGAGGAGATCGTGGCCGACGTGCTTGAGGCGACGGTGCGCAACTTCCCATGGCCCAAATCGATGCGCTGGGGGACGGGTAGCCTGCGCTGGGTCCGGCCATTGCAATCCATATTGTGTATCCTGAGCGAGGGCAGTCGCGCGCGCGTTGTGCCGCTTGACGTTGACGGGATAAAGGCCGGTGACAGCACGGAGGGCCATCGGTTCATGGCGCCGGGGCGGTTTCAGGTGACGTCATTTGCCCAGTATGAAGCAGAGCTAAAGGCGCGTTACGTCGTTTTGGACGCAGCGGCGCGCGCGGACACGATCCGCATGGCGGCAGATGCGCTGGCCAAGAAGGCCGAGCTTGAGGTTGTTGAGGACCCCGGCCTTTTGACAGAAGTGGCCGGGTTGGTGGAATGGCCGGTGCCGCTAATGGGAGAGATTGGTGAGGATTTTCTGGGGCTGCCCCCGGAGGTGTTGCAAAGTTCGATGCGGGAGCATCAGAAGTTTTTCTCACTGCGCAATCCCAAAACCGGTCAGATTGAGCGGTTCGTCACCGTCGCCAATGTGGAGACGGCGGATCAGGGCGCAACGATCCTGGCGGGCAATCAGAAGGTGCTGGCCGCGCGGCTGTCAGACGCGAAGTTTTTCTGGGAGAATGATCTGCGTGTGGCGCGAGACGGAATGGGCGCGTGGCTGACACAGCTTGAGAACGTGACCTTTGAGCGGACGCTGGGCACGCAGGCGCAACGGATTGAGCGGATTGTGGCCTTGGCACGGGAGATCGCCCCAGTGGTTGGAGCGGACGCAGCGCTCGCCGCGGAGGCGGCTCGTGTGGCCAAGGCGGATCTGAGCTCGGAAATGGTCGGAGAGTTTGCCGATTTGCAGGGTGTGATGGGGCGGTACTACGCGGCGGAAGCTGGCATGTCGGAGGAGGTAGCGGCGGCCTGTGAGGAGCATTACGCGCCGCTGGGGCCCTCGGATGAGGTACCGACGCGCCTCGTTTCTGTGGCGGTTGCGCTGGCGGATAAGTTGGACACGCTCACCGGGTTTTGGGCGATTGATCAAAAGCCCACCGGGTCCAAAGACCCGTTCGCGCTACGCCGCGCGGCGCTTGGCGTTATTCGGCTGGTACTTGAAAACGGCGTTCGGTTGTCGCTCACGGCGTTCGCTGACGCTCACTCAAGCCGCTTCGCGGTGGCCGCGCCTAACGGCGCGGCGGTGGATTTGCTTGGGTTTTTCCATGACCGTTTGAAGGTCTTCCTCCGCGATCAGGGGGTGCGTCATGATGTGATTGATGCATGCCTGGCGCTGCCGGGCAATGATGATCTGGCCTTGGTTGTCGCAAGGGCGCGGGCGTTGCAGGCGGTGCTCTCGACGGAAGATGGTGAGAACCTCGTGCAAGGGTTCAAGCGGGCCAATAACATTCTGACCCAGGCCGAAGAGAAGGACGGGGTGGAGTATTCCTATGGTGCCGATCTGAAATTTGCTGAAGCGGAGGAAGAAAAAGCGCTCTTTGCCGCGCTCGACACGGGTGAGACCGCGATTTCCAAAGCCGTGGCGGACGAGGATTTTGCAACTGCCATGGCTGCTATGGCCGCTTTGCGCGGGCCAATTGACGCGTTTTTCGAGGCGGTTCAGATCAACTCAGACAATGATGTTCTCCGCCGCAATCGCCTAAATTTGCTCAGTCGCATTCGCGAAATTTGTCGTCAGGCAGCTGACTTGAGCCGCTTGGAAGGCTGACGATTGCACGGCCTTACCTGTCGCGCGCGCGTGACACTGCGGGCTTGCTTTTGTGCCATACTCGGGCAAAGGTGCCGCGGTGCAGCAATATGACGAGCATATCACACTGATTACGCCAGACGCTCCGGTGTCGGTGGCCAGTCATGGGGGACGTGCAAAGTGCTTGCAACGTTTGGTGCGGCTTGACTTGCCCGTTCCGCAGACGCTTGCGCTCTCGTTTCAGACAGTACGCGGGATCGCTGCTGGCGATATGCCGAATGCTGCTATTCTGCTTGCGCCGTTCAAGGACAATGCTGTGCTCTGTGTGCGGCCATCGTCGGAAGATCCTGATTGGGGCGGGCCTGGGGCCGTTCTCAACATCGGTATGAATGATGAAAATCACGCTGAGCTCGCCCGTCATATTGGGGATGAGGCGGCCTCTGAACTTTATCTGCGCTGCGTTCAGGCGTTTGCAATTCACGTGGCACGGCTTGATCCGGAGATGTTTGAGGATGTTTCAGATGATCCAGTAGAAGGGTTGAAACAGGCGCTGGCAGCCTATCAAGACGAAACCGAAGAGCCGTTTCCACAAGACCGAGGTGCGCAGCTTTTGGAGGTTTTGCGATCCATGGCTCGCGCGTGGGAGGGCACCACAGCGCGGCTTTTGCGTCAGGCGAAAGGCGCGCCTGTGGATGCGGGGCTGGGCCTTGTGGTGCAGCAGATGGCGCTCGGACTGGGCAAAGGCGAAAGCGGCTCAGGGGTGATGCAATTGGTCAGTTCCGCCACGGGGGAGCGCAAGATCACGGGGCGGTATCTGAGCCAGAGCCAGGGGCGCGAAGCGCTGAGCCAAGGGGCGGATGCGCTGTTTCTGGAGCGCGATCCGCGTGGGCCGTCTCTGGAGGAGCTTGCGCCAGAGGCTTTTGCAGAACTCAAAGAGCACACGAGCGTGATGCGGCGCAGATTGCGCGAGGAAATGCAAGCGGAGTTCACAATTGAAAATGGCAAACTGTTCCTGCTCGACGGGATCCGCGTGGCGCGGACAGGCCGGGCGGCGGTGGCGATTGCTGTGGCCTTAGCCGAAGACAACATCATTTCGCACGAAGAGGCGCTGCTTCGGATTGAGCCGCGTGCGCTCAATGAACTTTTGCACCAACAGGTGGACCCAGATGCACGCAGAGATGTCCTGGCGCGGGGCATAGCGGCGAGCCCGGGAGCGGCCAGCGGGCGGATCGTATTTGATGCCGAAGAAGCGCAGGCAAGTGATGCGCGAGGAGAGGCCTGCATTCTGGTGCGTAAGGAAACAAGCCCCGAGGATATTCGCGGGATGCATGCCGCCGCCGGGGTTTTGACGGAACGGGGTGGCATGACAAGCCACGCGGCTGTGATTGGACGCGGGATCGGGACACCGTGTGTGGTGGGGGCCTCGGATATCGAAATCCGGCCGCGAAGCAAGCAAGTGAAATTGCCCGATGGGCGGGTGCTGAAGGCTGGTGATCTTGTCACGATTGACGGCACCAGCGGGGATGTTCTGGCGGGAGATACACCGCTTTTGGAGGCGGCGCGCGATGCCTCTCTCAACACGCTGATGGCCTGGGCGGATGATGCGAGAGACATCAAGGTGCGGGCCAACGCCGACACGCCGGCGGATGCCGAACTTGCGCGCGGGTTCAACGCGCAGGGGATCGGCCTGTGCCGCACAGAGCATATGTTTTTTGAGCCGGATCGCATGACGGCGATGCGAGAGATGATTTTTGCCGATGAAAGCGAAGATCGAGCTGCGGCGCTGGAGCTGCTTTTGCCGATGCAGAGGGCGGATTTCATAGAGCTTTTCCGGATCATGGCAGGGCAACCTGTATGCATTCGGCTTTTCGATCCGCCGTTGCATGAATTTCTACCGACAGAGCGTTCCGGGATGCGGGAATTGGCCGAGGCGCTTGATCTGCCGCTCTCGGATGTGACGCGACGCGTGGAAAGCCTGATGGAATACAATCCCATGCTTGGTATGCGTGGTGTCCGGCTGGGGATCACGGTTCCCGAGATCTATGACATGCAGGCGCGTGCGATTTTTGAAGCAGCGATTGAGGCCAGCCGCGAGGGGGATCCGGTCACGCCGGAGATCATGATCCCGCTGGTCAGCGCCAAGCGCGAGGTGGAGCTGGTAAAAACGCGCATTGACGCGGTGGCGGCGGCTGTGCGCACGGAAAAGAAGGCCGATTTTGATTTTGAATTGGGTGTGATGGTGGAAACGCCGCGCGCTGCGCTGCGCGCCCATGAAATTGCGCCGCAAGTGTCATTTTTGAGCTTTGGAACCAATGATCTAACGCAAATGGCCTATGGCCTCAGCCGCGATGATGCGGGGCGCTTTATGTCAAGCTACGTGCAGCAAGGGGTCTACCCGGAGGATCCTTTCCATTCGCTGGACACCGAAGGCGTGGGGGAGCTTTTGACCATCGGGGCAGAGCGGAGCCGGGCGGTGACGCCGGGACTGACGTTATCGATCTGTGGAGAGCATGGCGGCAACCCCGAATCGATTGCGTTTTGCCGTGCGGCGAAGTTTGACTACGTGTCCTGCTCACCATTTCGAGTTCCCGTTGCGCGACTTGCCGCCGCCCAGATTGCGCTATGCGAAAAGATGGGTAACGGCCTGAAATAAAACAGATTTGAAGATGTGCAGGCCCGTCTAATCGGCGCCGCTGTCATGGGATCTCGCCGCGGCCTCCCGCCGCAGGGTGGACCTTTGCCTCAGAATTCTTTAACCGCTCGTGATCGATCGCGGATTGTCGCGCGATTGCAGATACTTATGTGAGCTTCTTGCCGTAATTTGGGGGTGTGATTGTATGGTGCGCTTTGGTTTTGCGATTTTGTTGGCGGGCACGGTTGCTGCCTCGGCTGACACGCCTGTGACAGATCTTTTTGCCAACGAACAGAAGAGGTTGAACGCGGTTCCTGACAGCCGGCTGGAGACGATGCTGACCAGACCCGAGCTGGATGTGACCTATTCAAGAGAATGGCTGTCGACCAAGAGTTTCAAACCGTCAGGCGCCGATTGGCGCTGTTTGGCGGAGGCGCTTTACTTTGAAGCGCGTGGTGAGAGCGTGAAAGGGCAGTTTGCGGTGGCGGAGGTGATCCTCAACCGTGTGGACAATGCCGATTTCCCAGACACTGTTTGCGGGGTGGTCCATCAGGGAACCGGGCGCAAATACCAATGTCAGTTCACCTATACATGTGACGGGCACAAGGAAGTGATCACCGAGCCGCGCGCCTTTGATCTGGTGGGAAAGATTGCCCATCTGATGGTGGAAGGTGCGCCAAGGCCGTTGACGAAAGGTGCCACGCATTACCATACACGGGCCGTGAGCCCCCGTTGGTCACGGGTGTATCCACGCGTGGCGACGATTGGCGTCCACCATTTTTACAAGCGTCCCACGCGGGTGTCTTCTAACTGAGAATTGGGAGAATCCGGTTGACTTGACCCGCGCGCCGGGTAAAAGGCGGGCTTCAAGGAATTCGACGGGCGACAGCCCGGTGTAGGAGCGAAACGCATGGCTAAGCCAACCACCATCAAAATTCGCCTGAACTCGACCGCTGGCACGGGACATTTCTACGTGACCAAGAAAAATGCGCGCACCATGACCGAGAAAATGACGGTCCGGAAATACGACCCCGTCGCGCGCAAGCACGTTGAGTATAAGGAAGGCAAGATCAAGTAAGGCTTGGTTTTGCTGGTGAAGAGGCCGCGCTTTGCGCGGCTTTTTTGTTTGTATCGGATATAGCACTCAAAAAAAAGGCCGGCGTGCGCCGGCCTTTCGTATTCAATGTGGTGCTATTTTACTCGCGGCTTCCGAACAACTGCAGCAGCATGATGAACATGTTGATGAAGTTGATGTAGAGGCTTAGCGCACCCATGATCGCGGATTTGCCCAGCCACTCGGCGTCTCCGGTGTGCGCGTGGGCCACGTACTCGCTTTTGATGCGCTGCGTGTCATAGGCGGTAAGACCTGCAAAGATCAGCACGCCGAGCACAGAGATCGCAAACATTATCGCAGGTGAGCCCAAGAAGATGTTTACGATCGACGCCACGATCAAACCGATGACACCCATGATCAGGAAGCTACCCCAGCCGGAGATGTCTTTCTTGGTCGTGTAACCCCAGAGCGACAGACCAGCAAAGGCAATTGCCGTCACCAAGAACACCTGCGCAATCGACATGTCCGTGAAGACCACGAAAATGTAGCTGATCGACACGCCCATCACCACTGCGAACACGTAGAAGAAAAGCTGTGCCGCCGCGTAGGACAAGCGGTTGATAGCTGCGCTGAACGCAAACACCATGATCAACGGCGCAAACATCACGATGTAGCGTGTGAAGCCGGTGAACAGAGCGTTCATCAGTGCTGCGTTATTGCCCACGGCCCATGCTGCCGCGAATGTGAGAAGCATACCTACGGACATTGTGCCGTAGACTTTGTTCATGTGAGCACGCAATCCTTCATCGATCTGAGCGGCGCGTGCTCCCGTTGCCGTCCGGATTGTGTTCAGTTCAGCCATTAAAGCCTCCGAAAAAATACTCCCAAGCCCCGTTCACGGGCTTCTAGCTGAATATCGGAAAGGTTGCGGCTTATTTCAAGGGAAACCGGGCCGCTTTGGGCCCGGTTTTTGGAAACTGTCGCGGGTTTTTGGTGACGTAGGGGAAACAAGCGGTTTTTAATCAAGTTTTCCTAGTAGCTTATCGCTTACTTGAGCCAATGATCAGGCACGTCCCAAAACCCGGTTTTGGCTTCTTTTTCGGCCTGCGCCCGCGTCACACCGATATCTTGTAAGGCGCGATCATCGAGCCGGGCCAGTGCGCGGCGCTGACGGTAGAGCGACAGAAAATCCATAAAGGAGAACCGTCTCGTCTTCGCCGCTGCGTGGGTGCGGTTGTGATACGTTGTGTCGGCCATGGTCTCTTCCTTTCGATTTTGTGATGTTTTGAGCTGTTTGCATATTCGATGTTGATATATCTGGGGGATGTCGTATGATTTTTGAAACGAATGTTTGTGACCATTATCATCAAGGAATGTGATGAATGCGAAATTTGGATATGACCACGATGCGCTCTTTCCTCACGGTGGCCGAACAGGGTGGGGTCACGCGTGCAGCGGCAGCGCTCAACCTGACGCAATCGGCGGTCTCAATGCAGATCAAACGATTGGAGGAATTGCTGGGGGTTGAACTGTTTGATCGCACCAACCGATCTTTGGTGACCACGGCGTCTGGTGATCTTTTGCTGACGTATGCGCGCAAGATGGTGGATCTTAATGACGAGGCTGTGGGCAGGCTCACCGACAAGATTTACGAAGGAGAGGTAACGCTGGGTGCGCCTTATGACATTGTGTATCCGGTCGTGCCGAAGGTTCTCAAGCGGTTCAACGCGCTTTATCCAAGGGTCAAGATGCAGCTTGTCTCCTCAAGTACGATCAAGCTGATCAAATCTTTGGATCGCGGTGAGGTTGATCTGATCTTGACCACGGAAGAAACCTTGCGTCCTGGTGGAGAGACCCTGGCAGATGTGCCGCTGCGCTGGACCGGGGCGCCAGGCGGGCAGGCCTGGAAAAAACGGCCTTTGCGGCTGGCTTTTTGTAACTTTTGCATTTTTCGCCCGATTGCGATGCGGTGTCTGGACCAAGCTGGCATTGACTGGGAGTTGGTGGTGGAGTCCGATGATGACCGTGCCGTTGAAGCTTTGGTCAGTGCGGATTTGGCTGTGGGCGCGCTGATGGCCGATAGTATTCCGCCGCATCTGGAGGCTGTGCAGACCAATGGCGGGTTGCCTGATCTTGGCATGCAAAAGATCAACATGTACGGCGTGACAAGTCGCAAGCGGGAATTGGTGGCCGATCTTGGCAACATGCTTCGACAGGGGTTTGCGCCGGTCAAGCCGATGGTTGTTTCATCTCAATAACCACTTTGCCGGTGGATTTTCGGCTGCGCAAAAGCTCAAGGCCGTCTGCGGCGCGTTCCAGAGGGAAAACGTCACTTATGTGAGGATTGATGCGGCCTTGCGCGTACATGTCAAATAATTCTGTGAGGCTATCGGTCAGGGCGTGCGGCTTGAACTTGAGGTACCCGCCCCAGTAAAAACCGATGAGAGATATGTTTTTGACCAAAAGGTGATTGGCAGGCACTTGCGGAACTGTGCCACTGGCAAAACCGATCGTGAGAATGCGCGCCTCGGGCTTGCACGCACGAAAAGCCGCCGTGAACTGATCTCCTCCGACAGGATCATACACGACATCGACACCGCCGAGGGATTTGCAGACCTCACGAATGTCTTCTGTTGTGGCATCAATGACGTGATCCGCGCCCGCTGCCTTCGCCACGGCCAGCTTTTCAGCACCGCGCGCGCAGGCAATGACCCGGGCACCCATAAGTTTGCCAATTTCCACTGCCGTCAGGCCAACGCCGCCAGCCGCGCCCAAAACGAGCAAAATTTCTCCGGCCTGAAGACCGGCTTTGTATCCAAGGGCCATGTGACTGGTGCCGTATGCCACCATGAAGGCCGCAGCATCCGTGAAGGGCATATTGTCTGGCAAGATCACGCAACGATCTGCAGGAAATACGCCATAATCTGCAAGGCCGCCACTGCCGCCGAACACCGCGATACGGGACCCAAGGGGCAGGTGGTTTACGCCCTCACCAACCTCTTGGACCGTGCCGGCCACTTCCATGCCGAGCGTGAAGGGCAGCTTTGGCGTATCCTGATATTCGCCCTTGATCATCAACAGGTCTGCAAAGTTGAGCCCGCAGGCCTCGATCTTAACCATCACGTCATTTTGTGAGGTTGCTGGTGTTTCGGCGTCGACAAGTAGGGGAGACGCTCCAAATTCCGTGACCTGAAAAGCCCGCATCGACGTTCCTCCATTGAATGCCGTGCGCTAAGGCACTGTTGTGCAATGTCAAAAATCGATTGAGCTGTCAACAAACAGGGACGATGGGGATGAAATTTGCCCCTTTCGAAAAATGGACAAGTGTCCATTTCTACAGCCTTGGATTGTTATCTCGCGCCTCCGATCCCTTATTTAGGTAACAGTTTTGCTTGTAAAATCTGTTTTCGGGGTTAGGGTCCACCAATCTAATATTGTGCGCGTGACAGCTTTCCTCGGGCTCAAACTGCGTTGTCAATGTTCCGCTTTGGGCTGTTGAGTGTAGGTATGATCAGCCGGTGGACGAGGAAACGGGAGAACAGAGAAATGCCGCATCCAGTTGATGTTCATGTGGGTAAACGAATTCGTCACAGACGTTGGCTTGCTGGAATGACCCAGCAGCAACTCGCGGAAAGTGTTGGGATCAAGTTCCAGCAAATACAGAAGTACGAAACTGGCGCCAACCGTGTCAGTGCGTCCCGGCTTTGGGATATTGCGGACGCGCTGGATGTTAGCGTCAGCTTTTTCTTTGAGGGCTTGAACCAGGCGAGCGAAAGCGATGCACGAGCAGTCGCTGGGGCGCCGGCGGACATCCTTGGAGATAAAGAAGCGCTGGAGCTGATCCGATCATATTATTCCATTCCGGAAAATCAGCGCCGGCGGTTGTTCGATTTGGCGCGGGTGCTGAGCGACGTGGCTTGAAAGTCCGTGGACTGACACGATAAACCCCTGCTTGGCAGAGCAGGGGTTTTTTATGATAACTGATGGAATTCCTGAAACCGCACAGGCTTTGGCGGACGCGGCCCGGCGCGCTATCTTGCCGTATTTTCGTGCTGACGACCTGATTGCTGAGACCAAAGAACAGTCGCGCTTTGATCCTGTGACCGAGGCCGACCGGGCAGCTGAGCGCGCTATGCGGGCCATCTTACAGGATCGACGCCCGGAGGATGGGGTTCTGGGCGAGGAGTACGGTTCTGTGGCTGGCAAAAGCGGCCTGACATGGGTTCTGGATCCGATTGACGGTACGCGAGGGTTTCTTTCAGGCACGCCAACCTGGGGGGTTTTGATCGCTGTTTCGGATGACAGCGGACCGATCTACGGGCTAATAGACCAACCCTATATTGGCGAGCGATTTGAAGGTGGGCTGGGGCACTGCCGGATGCTTGGGCCGAAAGGGCCTCGCGATTTGCGGGTGAAAGGCAATCGTGCCCTCAATCAGTCCATCCTGTTCACCACATTTCCGGAGGTGGGAACCGAGACAGAGCGGCACGCTTTTCAATCCGTCGCTCGAGAGGTGAAACTGACGCGTTATGGCATGGATTGCTACGCGTATGCCTTGCTTGCCGCCGGGCAGATTGATCTGGTGATCGAAGCGGGGCTGCAAGCTTATGACATTCAGGCACCGATTGCGGTGATTGAAGCGGCAGGCGGGATTGTGACCGACTGGTCGGGAGAGACAGCACATCAAGGTGGTCGTGTCTTGGCGGCAGCGGGCAAAGAGCAACATCAGGCTGCGTTGGAGATCTTAAGGAAAGTCGGTTGAACCCATTACAGAAGGCCATCCGTGCCGGGCTCGATCTGCGACTTCAAGGCGCAACGGGAGGCCCCGGATCAATCCCGGGGCGAGTATTTCATCAGAACAAAAAAAGGCCGCGCTGGTATTGCGCGGCCTTTCAAATGTCATTGGAACGGTGACTTACGCGTCATCGTCGTCTGCTGCACCTGTTTCTGCGCTTTCTGGCAGGACATCCTCAACTGTTTCAGCCAAGTCTGCGTCGTCCGCTGCGGCAGACCCGATATCCTCAAAGAGCTCTGCAATCTCAAAATCGGCGGCTTCTTCTTCTTCGGCGGCCAATTCCTGAATGGTCTTGCCCGATGCTTGTAGCTCAGCCTCTTCGGCAGAGCGCGCCACGTTCAGCGTGATTGTCGCGTCCACCTCAGGGTGCAGCGAAATTGCCACGGCGTGAAGCCCAAGCTCTTTGATAGGACCAGTCAGTGCCACTTGCTTGCGATCAAGCGAAAACCCTGCTTCAGTCGCGGCCTCTGCGGCGTCACGAGTGGTGACAGACCCGTAAAGCGCGCCCGAATCGGAGGCCTGACGGATCACGACGAATTGTTCGCCGTCGAGCTTTGCCGCCATATCTTCGGCTTCTTTCTTGCCTTCAAGGTTGCGCGCTTCGAGCTGCGCTTTCTGGGCTTCAAACTGTGCGATGTTATGCGCAGAGGCCGACAGGGCCTTTTTCTGCGGCAACAGGTAGTTGCGCGCGTAGCCCGGCTTAACGTCGACGACTTCGCCCATCTGGCCCAGTTTGGCCACGCGTTCGAGTAAGATAACTTGCATGTCGCTTTCTCCTTACTTCACAGCGTAGGGCAGAAGCGCGAGAAAGCGGGCGCGTTTGATCGCACGGGCCAACTCACGCTGTTTTTTCGCAGAGACGGCCGTGATCCGGCTCGGCACGATCTTGCCGCGCTCAGAGATGTAGCGCTGCAAGAGTTTGGTGTCTTTGTAATCAATCGCCGGTGCGTTCTCACCCGAGAAGGGGCAGACCTTGCGGCGGCGGAAAAATGGTTTTGCGGCCATGGGTTAGTCCTCTCTCTTAAGGGCGACGCTCACGGCGGTCGCCGCGATCATCTTTTTTCTGCATCTGGACCGAAGGGCCCTCTTCGTGGGCGTCAACCTTAATGGTCAGAACGCGCATCACATCGTCATGCAGCCGCATCAGGCGCTCCATTTCCTGAATGGCCGGTGCGGGCGCATCGGTCTTGAGGAAGGCATAGTGGCCTTTACGGTTTTTGTTGATCTTGTAGGCCATCGTTTTGACGCCCCAGTACTCGCTTTCGACGATCTTGCCACCGTTATCGGCCAGGATCGTGCCGAAATGTTCGACAAGACCTTCGGCTTGCGTGTTGGACAAGTCCTGACGCGAGATAAAAACATGCTCATAAAGCGGCATGTGTGCTCCACTTCTATCAAGGCGCATTTCAAAGGCGGGGCTTACTCCTTCGCGACCCGTCCACGAGAGGCTGCGCGGTTCACATAAAATGCGAAGGAATTGGGCGTATACGATGCTTTGGCGATTATGGCAAGGCATCAGCCGAGGCCGTTGAATTGCCTGCGTGGTGCCCCAAATCCGACCACTTTTTTAGACATTGTGTCGATCCAAGATGCCATGCCGAAAGGGCTGCGGAAATGTCAGAAACAACGGTCAGTGTAGATCACTTGCGTCATGCGATCGCCCAAGCACAGGGGCGACAGCACGCAGATTTACCGGGGTTTGCAGGCTCTGTGATCTTGCGCGGCTTTGCTTTTTGCGCGGGGCTTGCGTTTTTCGTGACATCTGTGGGCCTTTGGGCTTTCACCTCGCCTGATGCGTCTGTGATGCTGATCAAGTTGGGTGCGTCGATTGTATTTCTCGGTGGGGCGGCGATTTTCCTCCTGATCGCCATTGCGCCGCATGATTTTTACCGATTGGAATTTGACCGAGCGCGCCAGGAATTGCGTGTGCTCGAACGCGATGAATGTGGCCGGTTCTTTGTCCAGAGTACTCAGCGTCTTTCTGAACTGGCCAAATTACGCTTCGAGGGTGGAGCGCTCCGGGCGTGGAATGAAGAAGGTGCCATGGTCATGTCTGTGCCAATGCGCGCGCGCCATGCTCGTGCCATTTTGCGCGGGGTCCTTGCGGCCTGATTGGCAGCACTTGTTTCTTTACACACACATTCTGTTGACCGCTGCTCAATTGATCGCGCCTAAGGCATCTCTACTTTGAAAGACATGTTTTGATTGTCTCAAAGGAGGACACCCATGAAACATCTCTCAATTGCCGCCGCCCTTATAATGTCGGCAGGTGCAGCTTTTGCCGCCCCGGAAAAGTATGAGCTGGATGCCAGCCACAGCCAAGTGATGTTCACCTATGAGCATCTTGGCTTTTCGACCACCTACAACATGTTTTCGGGTTTTACGGGCGAGATTATGTTCGACCAAAAGGATGTGCAGAATTCATCCGTTTCTGTGACCATTCCTACCCGCTCTCTCTTTACCGGATGGGAAGCGCGGTTTGAGCATTTTATGGGCGATGATTTTTTCGGAGCCGCCGAAGATGAGATGATCACCTTCACCTCCACCGCGATTGAAGTCACAGGTGAAAACACCGCGAATATCACGGGGGATTTGACCGTGAACGAGGTCACCAAGCCAGTGGTTCTTGCAGCGACACTGAACAATTCTGGCCAGAACCCGATGTCAGGTAAGGAATGGGCGGGTTTTGACGCCACGGCCACCATCATGCGGTCGGATTTCAACCTTGGTGCTTTTGCGCCTGCCGTGAGCGATGAGATTGAGGTGTTTATCTCAATCGAAGCAGGCAAAGCAGAGTGACGCCGTTGATTTGAAAAACTGTCGGAAATGAAAGGGCTGGCCGCGTGGCCGGCCCTTTTTAATTGTACCGTGCCGTCAGATCGAAATTTACATCCACGACAAACCCGAGCGTGCCTGCATCCGTTGTACCCATGCCGATCAGAAAATCGCGGCGATCTAGTGAGAGTGCACCGGAGGCTGTTGCGATGTTATCGGTGATGCTGAGGTCAAAAGGCATTTCAACATTTACGCTTTGATCCTTGATCGTGAGCGTGCCCACGGCCAGATGGCCCGCGTCCGTGCCCATGATATCGGCTTCAAACTGCGCGGTCGGGTGGTTTTCGAGATCGAAGTAATCAGGCCCTTTGGCATCTGCGGTGACCGACCCCAGGCTGAGAGAGGCAATGTCGACCGTGACGGAGACGGTGCCGTGTTTGCCGGTATCATCAGGGGTCTCTTCGTAGTCGATATCAGCGGTCCAGTCTGCAAAGCTGCCTTCCACGTCTGAGCCGAACTGACTGACCGAAAGCCCCAGGGCGCCGTCTGTGACGGACCATCCGTCCGCTGTGGGTGCCACCTGTGCCGTTTCCGTTTCTTCGGACGCCGCGCCGCGCGTGGCCGTGAGGGCAAAGGCTATTTCAACGGCAAAGCTCAATGTGCCGTCGTCTTGCGTGCCCATGCCAATCAGGAAATCACGCCGGTCGACGGTCAGACCCCCGGAGGCGTTCGCCGTATCACCGTCTAGACTGAGCTCAAATGGCATGCGGACCGGGACGGTCTGATCCTTTACGCTCAGTGTTCCTTCGGCAATGTGGCCTTCTTCTGTGCGCAGAATATCCGCCTCAAACGTCGCAGTGGGGTGGTTGGCCAGGTCGAAATAGTCAGTGTCTTTTGCCTGATCTGTGACGGAGCCCATAGTGAGCGATGCAACATTGATGGTGACCGTCACCGTGCCGTGCTTTCCCTCTGCATCAGGGGTTTCATTATACTCGATTGCCGCTGTCCAATCGCTGAACCCACCCTCCACCTTGGAGCCGAATTGCGTGACAGAAAGATCAAGCGTGCCATCGGTGACCACCCAATCGCTGTCGACGGTTTCGAGCGTGGCGGTTTCGTCTGTGACCGTTTCAATGCTGTGATCAACCAAGGTGAGGTATCCGCCAATGAAAATCACCCCTGCCCAGGCAGACACGGCAGCCATGATAGGCAAGACCTCCCCCGGCTGGCGCGTCGTAGGTTCTGCAGAAAGCGCAAGGCCGGGCAGCATTCGGCGCAGCGTGGCGTCTTGATCGATTACATGGTGCTTGACTGCGCCCCCGATATGCAGGACCAGCGCGCCCACCAGCACAATGCATGACAACCAGTGCACAATCGCAGTTTGTTCTGCCAGAAGCTCATCCTTGGGCACAAAAGGCAGCGATTGACCCAAAGGCCACCAGATCGGGGCAAAACCAGTTGTGGCCGCGTGGTGTATCCACCCTGACAGCGGCACAATTACAAGGGCGGAGTAGAGCACCCAATGCACCGTAGAGGCGGCGAAGGCCTCAAGGGGTTTGTCCCCATTGAGCAGCTTCGGTTTGGGCTGAGATATGGCCCAGGTGATGCGGGCAAGTGCGGTGAAAAAAAGCGCAACACCCACGGTTTTGTGCAGTGAGAACAGCCAGGCCACACGGGCGATATCCTCGCCTGTTGTCGGGATGGCGGGGTCTTTGATCTGATAGGCCAGTTGGTTGGCGAAAAACCCAAGCGGGATCATTGAGAGGATCAGCAGAGCCGTCAGCCAGTGAAAGCTCTTGGTGACCGAGCCATATGAGGTGAGCGTGTTGACGCGTGCCATGTCCGGGTCCTTTGAAAGAATATCTGCAAGATAGGCTGAGGACGGTCAAACGCAACGCGCACGGGCGCACAGGCCGCGTGCAGTCTTTCGAGAGACGTTGCGCAGCGGCGTATCAGGCGGTATCTGGCCGAAGATTGATAGGATTAAGGAACACGGCTCTGATGACACGCGCATTCGTTTTTCCCGGGCAAGGGGCGCAAACCATTGGCATGGGCAAGGATTTGGCTGAGGCCTATGCGGCGGCGCGCGCCGTGTTCGACGAAGTGGATGACGCCTTGGGCGAAAACCTCAGCGAGCTGATTTGGGAGGGCGATCAGGATGAGCTAACGCTCACCCAAAATGCGCAACCGGCGCTGATGGCCATGTCGATGGCGGTGATGCGCGCGCTGGACACCGAAGGTGTGACCGTTGAAGCCGCGGCGATGGTGGCGGGGCATTCGCTGGGTGAGTATTCTGCGCTGGCGGCTGCGGGGACGTTCAGCCTGGCCGACACTGCGCGGCTTTTGCGCCAGCGTGGTCTGGCCATGCAAGAGGCAGTGCCCGTGGGTGTTGGCGCGATGGCAGCTCTTCTGGGGTTGGATTTTGCCGCAGCACAAGGCGTGGCAGATGCGGCCGCGCAAGGCCAGGTATGTCAGGCCGCCAATGACAATGATCCCGGCCAGGTTGTTGTCTCAGGTCACAAAGAAGCTGTCGAACGGGCGGTGGAACTGGCCAAAGTCAAAGGTGCCAAGCGGGCGATGATCCTGCCCGTAAGCGCGCCGTTTCATTGCGAATTGATGGCTCCGGCAGCGGATGTCATGAAAAAGGCGCTTTCGGGTGTGGAACTCAAGCCGCCTGCGGTCCCGGTTGTGTCCAATGTGATGGCTGAGGATGTGGACGACCCGGCACGTATTCAAGAGCTTTTGGTGCAGCAAATCACGGGATCTGTGCGCTGGCGCGAGTCCGTGGAGCATATGGCGCGCAAAGGTGTGACCGAGATATGGGAGATTGGCGCGGGAAAAGCGCTTTCTGGTATGGTCCGGCGGATTGATCGCTCCGTTGCGACGCGGGCCATTGCCAGCCCGCAAGATGTGGTAGATGCCGCTGCAGCGTTGGCGGAATAGGGAGGTTTGAGCAATGTTTGATTTGTCAGGAAAGGCCGCGTTGGTGACGGGCGCGTCAGGCGGGATCGGCGGTGCGATTGCCAAGGCGTTGCACGGCGCTGGTGCCACTGTGGGTTTGAGCGGAACGCGGGTGGATCCTTTGGAGGCACTGAAGGCTGAGCTGGGCGATCGGGCCCATGTTTTGCCGTGTAACCTGGGTGATCCTGAGGCGGTGGATGCGCTGCCCAAGCAGGCCGTCGACGCGATGGGTGCGGTGGATATCCTCGTGAACAATGCAGGCGTGACGCGTGATCAGCTGTTTATGCGGATGTCGGATGAAGATTGGCAGACTGTCATTGATGTCAACCTGACGGCCACGATGCGCCTGTGCCGAGGTGTGATGCGGCCGATGATGAAGGCCCGGTGGGGCCGTATCATCAACATTGGGTCCGTGGTTGGGTCCATGGGCAACCCCGGTCAGGTTAATTACTCCGCGTCCAAAGCGGGTATATTGGGGCTGACGAAATCCATTGCCTATGAGGTGGCCAGTCGTGGGATCACAGCCAATGCTGTTGCGCCTGGCATGATCGGCACGGCGATGACTGATAAGCTCACCGAGGATCAGAAAGACAAGATCGCCGCGCAGATCCCGCTGGCGCGGATGGGAACGCCCGAGGAAATCGCGGGTGCGGTGCTTTATCTGGCAAGCGATGAGGCGGGTTATGTGACGGGTACGACACTGCACGTCAATGGCGGTATGGCGATGCTTTGAATGCTTTGAGGCGCTCCGAAATCAGCTGAAAAACGCGCGGGGAAACCATTTGCGTAATGCGCGGCATATGCTATAGGCCGCACGAGTTTAACGGGGGGTGCGACATATCTCACCCTTCAGATGCCCGCAAACACTGGGCGATGAGCCGCCCTGTTGGGCATTTTTAAAGACCGCTTTCGCAACATCACGGGAGCGGAAAACGCGCCGGCGCTTGGCCGGTCAGGAATGAGGAAAAAGACATGAGCGATATCGCAGACCGCGTGAAGAAAATCGTTGTTGAGCATTTGGGTGTGGAAGAAGACAAAGTGTCTGAGAACGCCTCCTTCATTGACGATTTGGGCGCTGACAGCCTCGACACGGTCGAATTGGTCATGGCTTTTGAAGAAGAGTTCGGCATTGAGATCCCGGATGATGCTGCCGAAACGATCCAGACGTTTGGTGATGCAGTGAAATTCATTTCTGACGCGGGCTAACGCCCCAAAAATAAACGCAGCGCACGCGTTGCGTCCAAGGCCCTGACCGATACGTCAGGGCCTTTGTTGTTTCGGCGTTTCGTAAGATAGGGCGCAAAATCTGAGCTGTGATGATCTGGCGTTTTCATGGTCCTTGCAAGCAAGCTTTCGCGCGCCGCCGGACTTGCCCCTTAGCCCCAAGACGCGGTAAAGGGGCGCGCAAGTCTTAGGAAGGGCAGCAGAATGCGTCGTGTCGTCGTTACAGGTTTGGGTTTGGTCACGCCGCTGGCGGATGGCGTTGAAGCCAGCTGGAGCCGTATTCTTGCTGGGCAATCTGGCGCTGGTCCGATTGATCGGTTTGATGCATCCAATGTGGTGACAAAATACGCCTGTCAGGTGCCGCTGGGCGATGGCAGTGATCATACGTTCAGTTCTGACACGTATATGGAACCCAAAGAGCGCCGGAAGGTGGATGATTTTATCCTTTACGGGGTGGCGGCGGCTCAGCAAGCCGTAGAAGATGCAAACTGGATGCCAGAGGACGAAGAAAGCCGTCTGCGTACCGGTGTTATGATTGGGTCGGGCATTGGCGGGCTTCGGTCGATTGAGGAAACCACCAATATCATTCGTGACAAGGGCGTGCGGCGTGTGTCGCCGTTCTTTATCCCAGGCGCTTTGATCAATCTGGTGAGTGGGCAGGTTGGGATAAAATTTGGGTTCAAAGGCCCCAACCATGCAGTGGTGACTGCCTGTTCAACAGGGGCCCATGCCATTGGGGATGCGTCGCGGCTTATTCAGCATGGCGATGCTGATGTGATGGTGGCGGGAGGCGCGGAAGCGGCAATCTGTGAGATTGGTATTGCTGGATTTAATGCCTGCAAGGCCCTTTCGACCAAGCGCGCCGATGATCCGCAAGCGGCAAGCCGCCCCTATGACGAAGATCGAGATGGGTTTGTGATGGGCGAGGGCGCTGGGATCGTGGTGCTCGAAGAGCTGGAGCATGCCAAAGCGCGCGGCGCCAAGATCTATGCTGAAATTCTGGGATATGGGCTTTCTGGTGACGCCTATCATATTACCGCGCCCAGCGAAGACGGTGATGGCGGTTTTCGGGCGATGAAGGCCGCGCTGGCCAATGCGGGTGTGGCGCCAAGCGAGGTGGACTACATCAATGCGCATGGCACATCGACCATGGCCGACACCATTGAGTTGAAAGCGGTGGAGCAACTTTTGGGCGATTCGGCGGCAAAGGCCACGATGAGCTCGACCAAATCATCCACTGGGCATCTTTTGGGCGCCGCGGGCGCGATTGAGGCAATTTTTTCCATTCTCGCGGTGCGCGATCAGGTCGCGCCGCCGACGATCAACCTCGACAATCCTGCGGTAGAGACACCGCTTGATCTGGCTGCCAATGCCAAGCGAGAGCGGGAGATCAAAGTGGCCATGTCCAACAGTTTCGGTTTTGGCGGCACGAACGCCTCTTTGGTTGTGGGGGCGCTTCGCTGATGTGGCGCCACATTGCCTCAAATTTTTTGACGTTTCTTGTCGTTGTGGTGTTCCTCATCGGCGGGGTTATTTTGTGGGGTCAGTCACAATACACAACCGCCGGGCCACTGGAACAATCCATGTGTTTGCGGGTGGAGCGCGGCACCAATATGTCGCGGATCTCAGAAGAGCTTGTGAAGCGCGGAGCGGTCAGCAACGGGGCGCTTTTTCGGATCGGGGCGGATTACTCCGATAAGGCAGGGCTTTTGAAAGCGGGCTCTTGGTTGATACCGGAACGGGCCAGCATGAGCGACGTGACCGATATCATCACCCGTGGAGGTGCCAGCACATGTGGCACGCAGGTGGTTTATCGGATTGGTGTGACGCAAGTGCGTGCTGAGGTGCGTGAGCTTGATCCAGCGACGGAAAACTTCGTCGAAGTGGTGGATTTCGAAGTGCAGGCGGATGGCTCACGGCCGCCTGAATACATGGATGTGATTGATCAGTCCGACACACGCTACCGCATTGATGTGGCCGAGGGCGTGACATCCTGGCAGATCATTACAGCGCTCAATGCCATTGAGGTGATGGAAGACGCAATTGAAGGCGTGCCGCCTGAGGGCAGCCTTGCGCCGTTCAGCTATGAGATAGAGGCGGGTGACAGCCGATTGGGACTTCTTGAGCAGATGCGCGATGTGCAGCGCACGCGGCTGGCGGCGGCTTGGGAAGCGCGTGACCCCGAGGTGCCACTTGCGGATCCAGCAGAAGTTTTGATCTTGGCGTCCATTATCGAAAAGGAAACAGGTCAGGCCGAAGAACGGCCACAAGTGGCCAGTGTTTTTGTGAACCGTATTCGACGGGGGATGCGGCTTCAGACCGACCCGACGGTGATTTACGGGATCACCAATGGCGAGGGTGTTTTGGGCCGGGGCCTGCGCCAAAGTGAGCTGCGCCGGGCAACACCTTACAACACTTATGTGATTGAAGGATTGCCACCGACACCTATTGCGAACCCGGGTGAGGCGAGCCTGATGGCGGCTGTAAACCCTGATGAGACGCCTTATTTGTTCTTTGTTGCGGACGGAACGGGCGGCCATGCGTTTGCTGAAACGCTGGATGAGCACAACCGCAATGTCGCGCGGTGGCGTCAGATTGAGGCTGAGCGGAACAGCGAATAGCGGCTCGTCCGCAACCGGTCTCGCGCAGGCGGTATACGGCACTTCCTAAAACAGTCTCACTTAAACGTACGCGGGGCGGCGTCGGTGCAACATCTTGACCTGTGCAAAACACACGCCTAGGTTGATTTTGCTGGAGGGCAGTGAAGGTTTTGCCAACGCTGTCTTATCCGGAGGGGTGATCGTGAAACGCATTGGACTGGGACGACCATGATCCTGATCACTCCGGATGACAGGCCCGACGGCCTGACTGACACGATTGCATCCGTACAGCAGCAGCTATCGGATATGCGCGTGGAGTTGGATCGTATCTACACCCGTATTCAGAGCGGCGAGCTTGATGAGCTTTCGCTGGCCGGCAAGACGATGGTCGAAATCCGCCAATGGTTGAAGATTGCAATCGAAGCGGAGGTTTACCTTGAAAAGCGCAGAAAGGAAAAAGAAGGCATCGCACATGACTTTGCCGTCAATCTCGACGAAGCCAGAGCTTCGATCGGGGGCAAGCTTGATAGCCTCCGGCGGGACCAAGACGATTAAGGGCTTTCTCGACGGGCTCGACGATGGTGAGCTTTTGTCACTGCCGTACCTTTTCGAGTTTTGGGCCTTGGAGCATCAACTCCCGCCCGAAGGGGCCTGGCACTGTTGGATGGTCATGGGAGGTCGCGGTGCCGGCAAAACGCGCACGGGCGCGGAATGGGTGCGCATGCAAGTCGAAGGGGCGATGCCGCTTGAGCAGGGTATTGCTCGCCGTGTTGCGCTGATCGGCGAAACGATTGATCAGGTGCGCGATGTGATGGTTTTTGGCCAAAGCGGCATTTTGGCCTGTTCGCCGCCGGACCGACGGCCAGATTGGCAAGCCTCAAAAAAGCGTCTGATCTGGCCCAATGGGGCAACAGCACAGGTGTTTTCGGCCCATGAACCAGAAAGCTTGCGCGGCCCTCAATTTGATTGCGCGTGGGTCGATGAATTGGCCAAGTTCAAGAAGGCGCAGGACACCTGGGACATGTTGCAATTTGCCTTGCGGCTTGGCGAGGCTCCGCAAGTCTGTGTTACAACAACACCGCGCAACACTGCGCTGATAAAAGCCTTGTTGAAACGGGACAGCTCCGTCGTGACCCACGCGCCGACAGAGGCCAATGCGGCCAATCTGGCGCAATCCTTTCTGGAGGAGGTGCGCGTGCGATACGCGGGCACCCGCCTTGGGCGTCAGGAACTGGACGGTATCTTGGTGGATCAAGCAGACGGCGCGCTTTGGACCGGAGAAATCCTAGAGGCGGCCCGGGTGGATGAGATCCCGGAGCTTGATCGCATTGTTGTGGCGATTGACCCGCCGGTGACCAGCAAAGCAAGCTCTGATGAATGTGGGATCATTGTTGCAGGGGCCGTGACGCAAGGGCCGGTGCAAAATTGGCGCGCCTATGTTTTGGCCGATTGCACGGTTCAAGCGGCCCGACCGGCTGTCTGGGCGGCAAAGGCCATATCCGCGATGGAGCAGTATGGCGCTGATCGTCTGGTGGCGGAGGTCAATCAGGGAGGGGATCTGGTGACGGAAGTTGTGCGCCAGGTCGATCCGATGGTGCCGGTCAAAACTGTTCATGCCACGCGCGGTAAAGCGGCCAGAGCGGAGCCTGTGGCAGCCCTTTACGAACAGGGCCGGGTGTCTCATGCGCGCCATCTAGAGACGCTGGAGGAGCAAATGTGCGCGATGACAGCGCGTGGCTACGAGGCCGTTGGCAGCCCTGACAGGTTGGATGCGATGGTGTGGGCGCTCACGGAGTTGATGATCGAACCCGCTGCCAAATGGCGGCAACCTCGTATGCGCGCGGTGCAATAAACATTTCGTAAATCTTTGCGCGTCTGATGCCCATAACGCGTGGGCAGCCCCGCGCATTTTCAGTCAATCCAAGGAGATCACTTCAGATGATCCTAGATTACTTTCGGCAGACGCCGCCGCAAAGCACACCCGAAAAAAAGGCGAGCGCGGCAGGGCGCGTGGCCAGCTGGCACAGCGCGGGGCGCGTCGCGTGGAGCCCAAGGGATGCCGCAAGTCTGACGCGGACGGGCTTTTCTGCCAATCCTGTTGGGTTCCGCTGCGTGAAGATGATTGCCGAAGCGGCGGCGTCCTTGCCGCTGGTGTTGCAGGATGCCGATCAGCGCTATGTGGAGCATCCTTTGCTCGCGTTGGTGCGCGCGCCAAATCCTATGCAAGGCAAGGCCGAGCTGTTTGAAGCGCTTTACGGTCAGCTTTTGTTGACGGGCAATGCCTATGTAGAAGCTGTCGGCGGTGGCGAGGCCTTGATGCCGGTTGAACTGCATGTCTTGCGCTCTGACCGGATGAGCGTTGTGCCTGGCGCAGATGGGTGGCCTGTGGCATATGAATATGCTGTCTCGGGGCGCAAACATCGCTTTGCCATCGGGGAAGGGCCTTCGCCTGTTTGTCATCTCAAAAGCTTTCACCCGCAAGATGATCACTACGGCTTTTCGCCTTTGCAGTCAGCCGCACAAGCCGTAGACGTGCATAACGCCGCCTCACGCTGGTCAAAGGCGCTGCTCGACAATGCAGCGCGCCCATCCGGTGCGATTATCTATACGGGTGCGGATGGTCAGGGCAGCTTGAGCAACGACCAATACGACAGGTTGCTCTCTGAAATGGAAAGCATGCATCAGGGCGCGCGAAATGCTGGCCGACCAATGCTGCTTGAGGGTGGTTTGGATTGGAAGCCGATGGGCTTTTCGCCCTCTGATATGGAATTTCAGAAAACCAAGGAAAATGCTGCGCGTGAAATCGCGTTGGCCTTTGGGGTGCCGCCGATGCTGCTTGGGATACCGGGCGATGCCACCTATTCCAATTACCAAGAGGCCAACCGCGCGTTTTATCGCCTGACGGTGCTGCCGCTTGCGATGCGGGTGTCGTCCACGTTGGCGGATTGGTTGCAGTGCTACAATGGCGAGGCGATGGAGCTGAAGCCTGACCTGGACCAGGTGCCGGCCTTGTCGGCGGAGCGCGAAGCTCAGTGGACGCGCGTGTCAAACGCCGACTTCCTGACCCAGGATGAAAAGCGGGCCCTGCTTGGCTTACCGCCGCTGAGTGAGGCGTAATGAGCCTCAAAGGCACTGATACCAATGAGGCACGAGATCTCATGTCCTATGAAGGGGCACAGCAGCTTTTCAGACATCATGAAAAGCGCCTGACCTCGCTTGAACTGACCGTTGCGACGATGGAGACGGACCGCGCGGTCAGTGAGGAAAAACTCAAGTTTATGAATGCAAGGTTCGATCAAATTGATCGACGTCTGGAAAAGATCGACGGGCACATATCTAGGCTCGTTTGGCTGATCATGGCGGCGATGGTGGGCGGTGTGATGTCCTTTCTGATGCAAGGCGGGACGGTTGTACTGCAATGAGGCGCAAGGAGCGTGAGATGGAAATCGAGGTTGGTCTGGAACGCAAGTTCTGCCGGTTTGATGAAGACCTGGCGATGAAAGACGGAGCCGTTATTGAAGGCTATGCAAGCCTGTTTGGGGATCAGGATCGCGGTGGAGACGTGGTGGAAAAAGGGGCCTATGCGGCGTCGCTGGCGCGGCTGAAAGCCGAAGATCGTCAGGTGAAGATGCTTTGGCAGCACGATCCTGGTCAGCCAATCGGGGTTTGGGATGAAGTGCATGAGGATGAGCGCGGCCTTTACGTGAAGGGTCGCCTGCTGGACGGTGTGGCGCGCGCGCGTGAAGCCGTGGAATTGATCGCAGCAGGGGCTATTGACGGACTTTCGATTGGCTATCGCACAGTGAAAGCCGCAAAAAACGAGAAGGGCCGCAGGCTCTTGCAGGAACTGGAGCTTTGGGAAGTGTCCGTTGTGACTTTCCCGATGCTGCCCAGTGCGCGGGTTGGTGCCAAGGGGGAAACCCTGGATGCATCCGATTTGCGTGAATTGGCGCAGGCCTTTGAGGACGCGCGCCAGGAGATGGCGCGGATGTAGACGCGTCGCAGGACCACCTCAAGCAACAGGAAAAGCGATGAGCATGACCGAGGGTAAGTCTCGGACCGGGGAAGATCTGTCTGAAGATCTGTCACCGGTGGCCGAGGTGAAGTCCGCCGTGGCGGGTTTCATGAACAATTTCAAGGACTTTCAGTCCGATATTTTTGAGCGACTTCAACAGCAGGAAGAAAAGATGAGCAAGATGGAACGCAAATCTGCCGGTATGATGCGTCCGGCGCTGGCAGCAACAGCCGAAACCGAAGCCCCGCATCAGAAGGCATTTGATGCCTATCTGCGCTCGGGTGATGACGATGCCCTGCGCGGGCTGGAACTGGAAGGCAAAGCTTTGAGCACCGCTGTGGCGGGTGACGGCGGCTACCTTGTGGATCCACAGACATCTGAGGCCATCCAAGGCGTTCTTTACTCTACCGCGTCAATCCGGGCGATTGCCAATGTGGTGCAGGTTGAAGCCACGTCTTATGACGTGCTGATCGATCACAGTGAGATGGGCCATGGCTGGGCCAATGAGACGACGGCGGTGACAGAGACGACGACGCCCGCGATCGACCGTATCACGATCCCGCTGCATGAGCTGTCGGCTCTGCCGAAGGCCAGTCAGCGCCTGCTTGATGACAGCGCGTTTGACATTGAAACCTGGCTTGCTGCGCGCATTGGCGACAAGTTTGCCCGGGCTGAGGCGGATGCTTTTGTCAACGGTGACGGTGTTGATAAGCCCATCGGATTCATGGTGCATCCCACCGTGGCCAATGACAGCTGGACTTGGGACAATATCGGCTATGTCGCAACTGGCGTGGACGGCGATTTCAATGGCGGTGACGGGATCATCGATCTGGTCTACGCGTTGGGTGCGCAATATCGCGCGAACGGCACATTTGTCATGAACTCCAAGACGGCTGGCGCGGTGCGCAAGCTCAAGGATGGTGACGGCCGTTTCCTCTGGTCGGATGGTTTGGCGGCGGGCGAGCCTGCGCGCCTTGTGGGCTACCCGGTGCTGATTGCCGAAGACATGCCTGACATTGCCTCTGATGCGATGGCCATTGCGTTTGGGGATTTCAACGCCGGCTACACCGTTGCGGAGCGTCCGGACCTGCGCGTCCTGCGCGATCCCTTCTCAGCGAAACCGCATGTTCTCTTCTACGCCACCAAGCGCGTGGGCGGTGATGTGAGCGACTTTGCTGCGATCAAGCTGCTGAAATTCGGCGTGTCGTAAGAACGCCGAACGGTGCGGGGTCCTTTTTGGCCCCGCACGGGGAGGCGCGCGCATATTTGCGCTCTGCGTTGTCTGGCTCACCCCTCCGACTGAGCAACGCGGGCCCGCGCGCGCCTTTTCGACAGGTGAAGGGACATGTCTTGGAGAAATCCCATGATGCTAATTGAAGAAACTTCGGTGCCACAGGCAGCCCTCCCGGTCGATGAGTTCAAAGCTCATTTGCGTCTGGGCACGGGATTTTCCGATGGGGACATTCAGGATCCTGTCCTGGAAAGCTTCCTCCGGGCGGCCTTGTCTGCCATCGAAGCGAGAACAGGCAAAATACTGATCACGCGGAATTTTTCCTGGGTACTTTCGGCGTGGCGCGACATCACAGGTCAACCCTTGCCTGTGGCACCGGTTGATGAGGTGACGGGCTTCATCCTGTTGGACGCAGCAGCCAACCCAACGGTGGTCGAGACGCATCACTACCGGTTGCTGAAGGACACGCATCGCCCGGTTCTCAAACCGATTGGAAATTGCCTGCCTATGATCCCGCCCAGCGGCACAGTCGAAATTGATTTCGTCGCGGGAATGGGCCCGGACTGGGGGGCGCTTCCGGCTGATCTTGGCCATGCTGTGTTGCTGTTGGCCGCGCATTACTACGAGTATCGTCACGAGACGACGCTGAAAGACGCAGCGATGCCTTATGGCGTCTCCAGCCTGATCGAGCGCTACAAGAACGTGCGCGTTCTGGGCGGAGGGCGGATGTAATGGCTATCCCGAAACTCAATCGCATTCTGGTTCTTGAGGCGCCGGAGCGGCTTTCTGATGGCGCGGGTGGGTTTGAGGAAACCTGGGTCGTACAAGGCGAATTGTGGGCTGACTGTCGGCTTGGCACCGGTCGCGAGACAAGCGGTGAGGGGGGCGCATTATCGTTCAAGTCCTACCGCATCATCGTGCGGGCCACGCCATTCGGTTCTCCGTCGCGGCCAGTGGCGGGCCAAAGGTTCCGCGATGGCGCGCGGATTTTCAACCTCGTCGCCGTGGGTGAGCATGACAGTGATGGTCGGTTTTTGATCTGTTTTGCCGAAGAGGAGTTGGCCGCGTGAGCTATGGAGTTTCAACCGCTTTGCAGACGGCTGTGTTTCAGCAGCTTTCGAGCGATGCCACACTGGCAGGCCTGGTGGGGCCCGCGATCTATGACGCGCTGCCCAACGGCACCTTGCCGGACACCTACGTGCTTTTGGGCGCTGAAGTGACCAATGACGCCTCCGATGGAACGGGCGGCGGCGCGTGGCATCGCCTGACCGTGTCGGTGATCAGCGAAGAAGCAGGTTTTCACACCGCCAAATCCGCCGCGGCCGCGATCAATGACGCGCTCGTGGATGCGCCTTTGACGCTCACACGCGGGCATCTGGTGGCGCTGCATTTTTTCCGGGCGCGCGCCGTGCGCGAAGACACAGGCGACACGCGCCGGATCGACATCATTTTCCGCGCCCGCGTGGATGACACCTAACACCATCAACGTCTGGAGAGAGACATGACAGTTCAAAGTGGTAAGGACCTGCTGGTCAAGATCGACCTCGACACCAGCGGCAATTTCGAAACCGTAGCCGGTTTGCGGGCGACGCGGGTGAATTTCAACGCCGAAAGCGTTGATGTGACGAGCCTTGAATCCTCCGGCGGGTGGCGTGAGCTTTTGGGCGGTGCCGGTGTCAAAAGCGCCAATATCAGCGGCTCTGGCGTGTTCCGTGATGAGCTGGTGGATGAGCGCGTGCGCCAGGTGTTTTTCGATGGTGAAACGCCCGATTTTCAGGTCGTGATCCCCGATTTCGGCGTGGTCGAAGGCCCGTTTCAGATTGCGAGCCTGGAATATGCAGGCACCCATGATGGGGAGGCGACCTATGAGATGGCGCTGTCCTCCGCCGGCGAACTCACGTTCACGACAGCCTGAGACAGAGGGCAGGGGTGATGGCCAATCCGTGGGCAGGAGAAGTGGCGCTGGTCCTTGATGGCGAGCGTCATGTGCTGAAGCTGACGCTTGGCGCGTTGGCGGAGCTGGAGGCGGCGCTGGAGACCGGCAACCTGGTGGAGCTGGTGGCGCGATTTGAAGGCGGTGCGTTTTCGTCGCGCGATGTGCTGGCGCTGATTGTCGCCGGTTTGCGCGGGGGCGGCTGGACGGGCACAGCCAAGGATCTGGTGAGCGCCGAGATTGAAGGCGGGTTGACCGGGGCGGCCCGTGTGGCGGCAGAGCTGCTCGCACGGGCGTTCATGATGCCGGACACCGGGGAAGAGACGTGACGGCCGTGGATTGGCCAGGCCTGATGCGGGCGGGCATGCGCGGGGCGGGGCTCAAACCCCATGAGTTCTGGGCGCTCACCCCGGCAGAGTTTGAGCTGATGCTGGGCAAGCCGGGCGGTGTGGCACCGCTCAACAGGGCGCGGCTGGAAGATCTGATGCGGGCCTACCCGGATCAGGCAGATGACACAAAGGATGGCTTTGATGGATCGGATTGATGATCTCGACCTACAGGTGGAAGCGCTCGATGAGCATTTGGGCCAGGCCAGTGATATGGCGGCCGCGTTCAACACGGAACTCAGCAAAATGCGCGAGGCATTCGCTGTCACGGGTCAGGATGTGGCCACGTTGGAACGCGGGTTCAGCCGCGGCCTGACGCGAGCCATTCGGGGCGCTGTGATCCATGGCGATAGCCTGTCGGACGCGCTGGAAAAGATGGCCAATTCCATGATCAATGCGGCCTTCAATGCCGCGGTGCGCCCGGTGACGGATCATCTGGGCGGGCTTTTGGGCAGCGGTCTGAGCAACCTTGTGGGGGGCATCCTGCCCTTTGAGAAAGGCGCGTCCTTTTCGCAAGGCCGGGTGCAGCCCTTTGCATCGGGTGGGATTGTCAGCAGCCCGACCATGTTCCCCATGCGCGGGGGTACCGGCCTGATGGGGGAGGCCGGGCCCGAGGCGATCATGCCACTCACCCGCGGAGCTAATGGAAAGCTCGGGGTGCAGGCGATGGGCGGGCGGTCTGTCAATGTGACGATGAATGTCTCCACGCCCGATGTCGAAAGTTTCCGCCGCTCCCGCGCTCAGATTGCCGCCCAGTTGGGCCGCGCGATCGGGGCCGGCAACCGCAACCGATAAAGAGAGGGAGGGCTCAGCATGAACTTTCACGAAGTGCGCTTTCCAGCCAGTTTGAGCTTTGGGTCCGTGGGCGGGCCTGAGCGCTATACCGATGTGGTAACGCTGGCCAACGGCTTTGAAGAACGCAACACGCCCTGGCAGCATTCGCGCCGCCGCTATGATGCGGGCGTGGCGTTGCGGAGCCTCGATGATATCGAAGTGCTGATCGCCTTTTTTGAGGCGCGGCAGGGTCAGATCAATGGGTTCCGTTGGAAGGACTGGACGGATTTTAAATCCTCCCGCGCGCGGGCTGAGCCGGAGTTCAATGATGAACTGATTGGCATCGGCGATGACGTGACGCTGACCTACCCGCTGATCAAGCGGTACCGGTCTGGCCCTCAGATTTATGAGCGGCCGATCACGAAACCCGTAGCGGGGACTGTGCGCATTGGTTTAGGCGAGATCGAACAACGCGAAACGATCCATTACACTGTCGATACCGTCACTGGCATGGTCACGTTTGACCACCCGCCAAGCGAGGGCGTGCGCATCACGGCGGGCTTTGAGTTCGACGTGCCCGTGCGCTTTGACACCGACCGCATTCAAACATCGCTCGCCAGTTTTCAGGCCGGAGATGCGCCCAGCGTGCCGATCGTGGAGATCCGGGTATGAGCGCGCTAGAGCCGGGCTTTGCCGAACATATTTCGACGGGCAACACCACAATTTGCCGGTGTTGGGCCGTGGTGCGGCGTGATGGGTGGACCATGGGGTTCACCGATCACGATCTTAACCTCAAGTTCGAAGGGATTTCGTTTCGGGCGGACACGGGGCTGACCTCTGCTGCGCTTCAGCAGACGACAGGCCTTTCGGTTGACAATACTGAGGCGTTGGGCGCGCTCAGTGATGCGGCGATCACCGATGATGACATTGAAGCGGGGCGTTTTGACGGCGCTGAGGTGCGGGCGTGGCTCGTAAACTGGGCCGATGTGGATCGGCGCGTTTTGATGTTTCGCGGCCACATCGGCGAGGTGCGCCGTCAGGAAGGCGCGTTTGAGGCCGAACTGCGCGGTCTTACGGATATTTTGAACCAACCCACCGGGCGGATTTACCAGAAAAATGGCAATGCGGTTTTGGATCCTGAAAACCCGGCTTTTGCCGTTGAGGTGCCCATTGCAGAAATCGAAGAGCGCCGGATTTTCCGGTTTGGTGGGCTGACGTCCTATTCCGACCGCTGGTTTCAATTCGGAACGCTGACCATGCTGGATGGTGAGGCGGTTGATCTAGAAGGCTCCATCAAGCGCGATTATTTTGAGGATGGCCTGCGCGTGATTGAGCTTTGGCGGCCGATCCGACAGCCGATTAACCCGGGTGATCGCGTGCGGCTATTGGCAGGGTGCGACAACACCATCGAAGCGCACCAGGAGAAATTCGGGTCGCTTCTGGATTTTCAGGGCTTTCCCGACATTCCGGGCGACGATTGGTCCTTTACCGATCCTGGCCGTGCGGCGGATGTGGATGGCGGGAGCCGCAGATCATGAGGGCTATGGGGGATCGTGTGGTGGAGGCCGCGCGGGGATGGATTGGCACGCCCTATCGTCATCAGGGATCATGCAAGGGCGCGGGCGCGGATTGTCTTGGCCTCATTCGTGGGGTCTGGCGCGAGGTGCTGGGCCGAGAGCCTGAGTCGGTCCCGGCCTACACAATGGATTGGTCTGAGCCGCAAAAGGTCGAGGAGCTTTGGCAAGTTGCAACCCGGCATTTTCTGCCCAAGGACCTGCGCGACGAAGCACCTGGCGATTTGCTTCTCTTTCGGATGCGAGACGGCGGCGTAGCCAAACATCTTGGGCTCGCTGGACGCATGGGCGCGGAGGCGAGCTTTATCCACGCCTATTCGCGCCACGCCGTCGTCGAAAGCCCGCTCAGCACACCCTGGCGGCGCCGCATCGTGGCGCGTTTTGCGTTTCCTCAAGAGGTCTGAGACATGGCAACTATTCTTCTTTCTGCTGCGGGTGCGGCGATTGGTGGCTCTATTGGGGGCACGGTTTTGGGGCTCTCTGCGGCCGCTGTGGGGCGGTTTGCGGGCGCGGTGATCGGCCGGTCCATTGACCAGAAACTTCTAGGGCAGGGCTCGGAAGTTGTGGAAACGGGCAAGGTCAGCCGCTTGCGCCTCACTGGCACGGGTGAGGGCGACGCAATCTCCCGTGTTTGGGGCAAGATGCGGGTGGCAGGCAATGTGATTTGGGCGTCTGAGTTCCTGCAAAAGGTTGTGGAAACTGGCGGCGGCAAGGGCGCGCCATCGGGGCCGACGCAGCTCAACTATTCCTATTCGATCAGCGTTGCGATTGGGCTTTGCGAAGGTGAAATCACCCATGTGGGCCGGGTCTGGGCCGACGGGGTGGAACTCGCGCGCGACAGCCTGACGATGCGGGTCTATCCCGGTTCGCAAACCCAATTGCCGGACCCGAAGATTGAGGCGGTTGAGGGCGCGGGCACGGTGCCGGCCTATCGTGGCACGGCCTACGTGGTGATCGAAGACCTGGACCTGACCGAGTTTGGCAACCGCGTGCCGCAATTCACATTTGAGGTGAACCGCCCGGTGCAAAAGGGTTTGCCGGGGGCGGAGCTGGATCCGGTGCATGCGATCAAGGGCGTCGCGATGCTGCCCGGCAGTGGGGAGTACGCGCTGGCCACAACCGGCGTGCACGTGACCGACGGGCGTGGATCGGTGCGGGTGGCGAATGTGAACTCTGCCGCGCAGAAGTCGGATTTTCTGGTCTCGGTGGAAAACCTAACGGGCGAGTTGCCCAATTGCGGCGCGACGTCTCTTATTGTCAGCTGGATGGGCGATGACCTGCGTTGTGGCAATTGTACGATCCGGCCCAAGGTGGAGCGGGACACTGAGGATGGGCTCAATCAGCCGTGGCGGTCCGGTGGCCTCAATCGGTTTAATGCAGAGATCGTGCCCAGGGATGCCGGAGGGGCGCCCGTTTATGGCGGCACGCCCTCTGACCAATCCGTGATTGAGGCCATTCGCGGTCTCCAAGAGGCCGGGCAAGAGGTGCTCTATTACCCCTTCATCCTAATGGATCAGATCGAGGGCAATGGCTTGCCTGATCCTTACAGCGATGCCACTGATCAGCCCGTTCTGCCGTGGCGCGGGCGGATCACCACGTCTAAAGCCCCGGGTCAACCGGGCAGCCCCGATGGCACCGCCGCAGCACAGGCCGAAGTGGACGCATTTTTCGGCACGGCCAGTGCGGCGGATTTTTCCCTGCTTGGCGACAACATCATCCCGTTTTTGCCCAATCAGGATTTTGATCCCTTCACCTGGGGCGGATCGGTCCTTGTCAGCCCGGTGATCTACAATGGCCCGGATGAATTCAGCTATCGCCGCTTCATCCTGCACCAGGCCGCACTTTGTCAGGCGGCGGGCGGTGTGGAAAGCTTCTGCATTGGGTCGGAAATGCGCGGCCTCACCCAAATTCGTGGGGCAAACAATTCTTTCCCAGCGGTCACCCATCTCATCGCGCTGGCCGCCGAAGTGCGCGCCATGCTCGGCCCGGACACCAAAATTTCATACGCTGCGGATTGGTCAGAGTATTTCGGCTATCAGCCGCAGGATGGCTCGGGCGACAGGTTCTTTCATCTCGATCCGCTCTGGGCCGATGACAACATCGATTTCATCGGTATCGACAATTATATGCCGCTGTCTGATTGGCGCGAGGGGCTGGATCATCTCGATGCCGACTGGGGGTCGATCTACAATCTCGACTACCTTATGTCGAACGTCCAAGGCGGGGAGGGGTATGATTATTTCTATCACTCACCGCAGGCGCGCGAAGCGCAGATCCGTACGCCGATCACTGACGGTGAGTTCAATGAGCCGTGGATCTATCGCTACAAGGACATCTTTAACTGGTGGCGCAGCGGGCATTTTGAACGCGTGGGTGGCGTGCGGTCTGAGACGCCGACAGCTTGGGTGCCAGAGGGCAAGCCCATCCGATTCACGGAATACGGCTGTGGTGCGGTCGATAAGGGCACAAATCAGCCCAACAAGTTCATCGATCCGAAATCCTCAGAATCGCGTCTGCCGTATTTCTCAAACGGTCTGCGCGATGAGCTGATCCAGTTTCAGTATCTCCGCGCCATGTCGGGCTATTGGACAGATCCGGCCAACAACCCGGTTTCCGAGGTTTACGGCCAGCGGATGATCGACATGGATCACGCCTATGTCTGGGCTTGGGACGCGCGGCCTTATCCGTTCTTTCCCAATCTGGTCGATGTGTGGTCGGATGGGGAGAACTACCTGCGCGGGCACTGGATTACAGGCCGTGTTTCCGCGCAACGTTTGGCTTCAATTGTCGAAGAGGTTTGCGCGGAAGCCGGGCTTGAATACTGCAACACGGATGAGCTTTACGGACTTGTGAAGGGTTACTTGGTCGAGCAGGTTGCCGAGCCGCGGTCTATCTTGCAACCGCTCATGCTCAAACATGGCGCAGATGCCGTGGAGCGGGGTGGGGAGCTGCGATTCCGGCTGCGCGACGGGTTGGAGGATTTCGCGGTCGATCCCGCGCTGGTCGTGCGCGATGGCGAAAGTGGCACCACAATAGAAGAGGTGCGCGGCAGCGATGTTGAACTTGCAGGCCGCGTGCGCATTCGCTTTATCGAAGCGGGCGCAGATTTTGAGATCGTGGCCGAGGAAGCCGGTCTGCCCGATGACGGCGAAAAGACCGTCTCAACCTCAGAGCTACCAATACTGATGACGCGCACCGAAGGACGTCAGACCGCCGAAAGATGGCTCGCGGAGTCACGCTTGGCGACGGATACGGCAAGCTTCACATTGCCACGCTCACGGCTGGAGGTGGGCGCAGGGGATGTGGTCAGCCTGCCCGAAGAGGGCGGGAATGGGCTCTTCCGGGTGGATCGCGTTGAGCTTCTGCCGCATGCGCAAAAGATCGAAGCGGTGCGCGTTGAACCTGAAACCTACCGTGTTTTGCCCTTTGATGAGCAACTGGGCCCGATCCGCGCGTTCACCACGCCCGGCCTGGTTATCCCGTTCTACATGGATCTGCCTTTGATGACGGGCGAAGAGGTGCCACATGCGCCCCATATCGCCGTGACAGCCAACCCATGGCCGGGGTCCGCCGCGCTTTATAGCTCCAGCGAAGATGCAGGTTACGCTCTCGACAAGATCCTCGAGCTGCGCACGCCCATTGGTGTAACTCAAGGGCCTATGCAGCCTGTCCCCAGCGGGATCTTGGATCGGGGTGAGGCGCTCAGGGTCAGCATGATCTACGGCACGCTTGAGAGTATCAGCGAGGATCAATTGCTCGGCGGTGGCAATCTCTGCGCAATTGGCAATGGCAATCCGGGAAATTGGGAATTGATCCAGTTTCGCGATGCGGAGCTTGTGGACGAAGATACGTATCTCCTCTCCCATCGTTTGCGGGGGCAATTGGGCAGCGAGCGCGATGAGGTCTGGCCGGCAGGTTCCTACATCGTGCGCCTCGATGGCTCTCCGCGGCAGGTTGATCTGGCGGTGTCGCAGCTGGGGCTAGAACGCTTTTACCGCGTTGGGCCGGCGAGCCAGCCAGTGGACAGCGGCGCGTATTCACAAGCGCAGCTGACCTTCGAAGGCGTCGGACTGCGACCTCTGAGCCCTGTGCATCTGCGGCTGTCTGGCAATCCAGGCGAGGTGCGTCGCGCCACTTGGATCCGACGCACACGCATTGGTGGTGATCCATGGCAAGGGATTGATGTGCCCCTGGGCGAGGAGACTGAACGCTATCTGGTCCGGGTGCGCCAGGGTGAGATCGTGCTGCGCGAGGTATTCGTCGACAGCCCCGAATGGACCTACGATCTGGCCGCGCAATCGGCCGATGGGATCAACGGGGCGTTTGAGCTGGACGTGGCGCAGGTTTCAGCGGTCGTCGGCGCGGGAAGCTTTGCCCGATTGGCAGCTGTCGCGTAGCCGAAAAGCGCGCATAAAATTCGAATTTTATGCGCATTTTCTTCGAAGAAAATGCGGGCGCGGCCTAGGACAGCGCCTGCACAACTGACTCAATATCAGAGCAAACGGTGATAAAGTTCAAAACAGACGCGTCTGCAAATTCCTGGTTTACCACATGCTGCATCAACCCGATGAGCGGGTCCCAATACCCATCCACGTTCGCCAGCACCACCGGCTTCTCATGCAGCCCTAATTGCCGCCACGTGAGGACCTCAAAGAACTCATCGAGCGATCCGGCCCCACCCGGCAACACCAACACTGCGTCGCAATTCATGAACATGACTTTTTTACGTTCATGCATCGTCTCAGTCACCACATAGCGGGTCAGATCCGTCTTGCCGACTTCCCATTTCACCAGATGTTCTGGGATCACACCGAAGGTTTCCGCGCCCCCCGCTTGCGCGGCATTGGCCACCGCGCCCATTAAGCCCACATCCCCCGCACCGTAGACCAAGCGCCACCCGCGCGCCGCGATGGCTTGTCCCAATTTGGTGGCCGCGGCCTCATAGCTGGGCAAAACGCCCTTTCGTGAGCCGCAAAAGACACAAATTGACCGTGTTGCCATCGCATCACCAAAGCTTGTTGCAGGGTTGTTTTGACCCTTACTAGCTATGTTGGTATGGTCCGGCAACTGCGCGGGATAGGCGTGGCAGAGAGGAAACGGATGAGCAAAGAAGCCGGAGTAGCCAGCACATCGTCTGTGTTTGGAGGCGCAGCTCTTGTGATCGCCGCAGGTGCGGTGTTCGTTGGCGGTGTTCTCTACATGTCTGGCGTGATTGGGCCTTCCTCGCAGCAATCAACCCCAGAGGCTGAAACACTTGCCGTGCAGACCGCGGAACCGGCTGATATTTCGGACGGTGCGACGGCAGCAGAGGACACGCCTTCTGAAGCCGATGCAGGCAATGGGGCGGAAGAAACGCCAGTGGACGAAACCACATTGGAAGAAACCGCTCTGGCAGCGGCCCCGGTGAGTGTGCCCCCGAGTATCAGCACCTTTCGGCTCGAAAGTGATGGGCAAATGCTGATTTCTGGTCGGTCTCAGCCGGGTTGGGACATCACGGTTCTGCTCGACAATGCCGTACTGGCCACGTTTCCCACCGATGGCAGTGGTGAGTTTGCCGAATTCCTGAGCATTGAGATCAGTGACATGCCTCGCATTCTGACGCTTTCGGCGCGATCGCCGGAAACGGGGGAAGAGCTGGCCTCGCTTGAAGACGTCATCATTGCCCCGATGGACCTCGCCGCAGGATCCGTGGAAGAGACGTTGACCGAAGATCCTGTTGCAGAGGCGGCTGACCCCACGCAAACCGCAGAAGAAACCGGAACACGGTCCACGGCTGAGACAGAAGATGAGACCGCCGAGAAAACGGCGGATGCGCTTGAAACGGACACCAGCGCAGACACCGCAGCGGTTCTGCTTTCGGACGAAGACGGCGTGCGCGTGTTGCAGCCGCCTGTACCAGCGGGTCAAGCACCTGACGTCATGTCGGTGGTGGCGCTCGACACAATCACCTATTCCGAAGAAGGGGATGTACAATTGGCCGGTCGTGGGCAGAGCGACGGGTTCGTGCAGGTATATCTGGACAACGCACCCATTACGACCTCGCGGATTGAAGAGGATGGCAACTGGCGCTCGGAATTGCCGGAGATCGATACGGGTGTCTATACGCTGCGTATTGATGAGGTGGATCAGCAAGGCAATGTCACCTCTCGCGTCGAAACACCGTTCAAGCGCGAAGACAAAGAGGTTTTGGCCGGCCAGGAAGAGAGCGACGGTGTGCGCGCCATCACAGTACAAACCGGCAACACGCTTTGGGCCATTTCGCGTGAACGCTATGGCGAAGGCACGGCCTATGTGCGCATCTTTGAGGCAAACCGCGACCGCATTCGCGATCCTGATCTGATTTTCCCCGGGCAAGTTTTCAACATTCCACAATAAATGCGGCTAAGGTACCGGGGATCCATCATCTCACGTTACGGTTGGGTTTGTTACATCTGAGTTGAAACATTGTGGTGATGACGCCATCTCCTTGATGCGTCACACCTTATTGTCTGTCTCCGTTTGGTGATAGCGACCCGGAACAGGCAACCCGAATTGGACAAACCCATGCCCGAAGAGCAAAAACGCCCTCGTATCGTGATAATCGGGGCCGGCTTTGGCGGCCTTGCGGCGGCCAAGGCCCTGAAACACGCGGCGGTCGATATTGAGATCATAGACAAGCGCAACTATCACCTGTTCCAGCCGCTTTTGTATCAAGTCGCCACGGCGGATCTTTCGCCCGCTGATATCGCCTGGCCCATACGCGGCATTTTTTCCGGCCAGGAAAATGTCACTGTGACATTGTCGAAGGTTCAATCGGTCGATACCAACGCGCAAACTGTGACCCATGAAAGCGGGACGGTGACCTACGATCACCTGATCATCGCCAACGGATCCTCGCATTCATACTTTGGTAAGGATCACTGGGCGGAACATGCCCCCGGCCTCAAACGGATCGTGGATGCCACCGAAGTGCGCCGCCGTGTGCTCATGGCTTTTGAACGCGCAGAGCTTGCCGACAGTACCGCCGAACAGGAGCGCCAACTCACCTTTGTGATCATTGGGGCAGGGCCAACGGGTGTGGAAATGGCCGGGGCAATCGCGGAGCTTGCCAACATCTCTTTGCGCGGTGATTTTCGCAGGATTGCGCCTGACCGGGCTAAGATTTTACTGGTCGAAGGCGGCCCACGCGTTCTGAGTGCGTTTCCTGAAAAACTATCACGAAAGGCGGAAGCGTCTTTGCGCAAGCTCGGCGTTGATGTGCGCACGGGCGCGATGGTCGAAGAGGTGACAGGCGATCATGTGGTCGTCGCAGGCGAGACACTCCCCGCAGCCACCGTTATTTGGGGCGCAGGGGTCAAGGTCGACAACCTAGAGGCTTGGCTTGGGCGGGAGACGGACAAAGTGGGGCGCGTGGCGGTGGAACCTGATCTCACTGTGCCAGGTCTGCCCAATGTGAGCGTGATCGGTGATGCTGCGAAAGTGCCGTGGAAAGACGGGCTGGACGTGCCCGGCATTGCGCCTGCGGCAAAGCAGGAAGGCAAATACGTGGGCCGGCGCCTGGCTGCGCTGGTTGAGGGCAAAGCGGCTCCGAAGCCTTTCCGTTATCGCCATCTGGGCAATCTGGCCACCATTGGGCGCAACTCGGCGATTATCTCATTGGGTTGGCTCAAGCTTTCGGGATTTGTGGCGTGGTGCATTTGGGGAGTGGTGCATATCTATTTTTTGATCGGTGTGAAACGCCCGCTCTTTGTTGCGATGAATTGGGTATCAAATTACCTCTTCCGCTCAAAAGGCGCACGTTTGATTACGGGCATGGAAGGCTTGCGCGCGATACGAGCCCATATTCCAAAGCAAGGGTAACGTGAGCCCTTTCTTAGGATTGAAAACCCGTCCGGCGGCCCGCAACCCAAACGCCGACAACAACGCGGTCATCGCCCATCATGATTGTTGGGAAAATAGCCTCCCAGATATCATTGGCGCGCGCAGACCTTTGCGCAATCGCAGGCGTTGAGGCGACATCGAGGGCGACAAGGTCTGCGTCCATCCCCGGTGCAATTCGCCCGATGCGGTCGCTCAGATGCAACGCCTTGGCCGAGGCACCTGTGGCCAACCACAAAAGCTCTGCGGGATGCAACACCGTGCCGGAAAGCTGCGCCACATCATAGGCTGCGGCCATGGTGCGCAGCATCCCAAAGTTCGAGCCGCCGCCGATATCACTGGCCAGCCCAACGCGCTGATCTTCAGACAAGGCGCAACCAATGTCAAAAAGCCCCGAGCCTATGTACAGATTGGATGTGGGACAGTGGATGAGAGCGGCACCGCTCGTCCGCAAGCGGTCTCGCTCGCGCGAGGTCAGGTGAATGGCGTGGCCAAAGAGGGCGCGCTCCTGCACAAGCCCATGCCTCTCATACACATCAAGATAATCGCGCGCTTTCGGATAGAGCGCCTTGACCCATGCGACCTCTTCGGTTTGTTCGCTCAAGTGGGTCTGCATCAAGCATGCTGGATACTCTCTCCAAAGCGCGCCCAAGGCCTCCAGTTGTTCGGGCGAAGAGGTGGGGGCAAAGCGCGGCGTGATGGCATAGCTCAGCCGCCCGCGGCCCCGCCAGGCTTCGATTAAAGCGCGGCTTTCATCATAGGCCCGTTGCGGTGTGTCGCACAGGGCTTGAGGCGCGTTGCGATCCATGCAGGTCTTGCCGGCCACCACACGCATCCCGCGCCTCTGCGCCGCTTCAAAGAACGCGGTCACGCTTTCGGGGTGGCTCGTGCAAAAGCTTGCTACGGTCGTCGTGCCATGGCTTAGCGCCAAATCCAGATATTGACCGGCGATTTTTGCCGCATAAAGTGCATCGCCAAACCGCGCTTCTTCTGGGAATGTATAGGTTTCCAACCAATCTCGCAGGCGTTTGCCCCAGCTCGCTATGATGCCTGTCTGCGGGTAATGTACATGCGCATCGATAAATCCCGGCAGGATAAGCGCCGCTCCCATATCCATCCGCGTGTCTCCGGGCTGTTGGATTTGGGCCGTTGGTCCCACGGCTTCGATCAGGCCATTTTCTACGCGCACGGCCTCTTCCACCCGCGCGGATGCCTCTGGCGGGACATCAAAGGGCGAGGCATCAAAACACATCACCCGACCCGTGATCACGGTGCCTGTCACCGGGCCAACTTACGCGCTAAATCCGCCGCAAGCGATTGTTTTTACCCGCGCGCTTGAGTAGGTCTGACGACATGCAGCGCAGTACGGCACGGGGCAGGCCATGGCAGACACCGAACCAGAGCAGTTTGAAACGCCTGAGCGCGAGGAAGACGATGCTTACGCGCTCGATGACATGGCTGTTGCGCGGATCATGCAGGACGTGGACGCGGGCGATGAAGAAAAGCTGAAAGCCGATCTTGCGGTCTTCCACGCCGCGGATATCGCTGACCTTCTTGAACAGATCACTGCCTTTGACCGCCGCCGTCTGATCCTGCTTCTGGGGGATGATTTCGACGGCGATATTCTGTCCGAGCTGGACGAGGGCCTGCGCGAAGAGGTTCTCGGCCTGCTGCAGCCAGAAGTTCTGGCAGATACGTTGCGAGAGCTGGACAGTGACGATGTGGTCGACCTGCTCGAAGACCTGGATGATGCGCAACAGGGGGTGATCCTGGACGCGCTGGAAGACGGCGATCGCATTGCGGCCGAAACCGCGCTGGCCTATCCCGAAGACAGCGCCGGTCGGATGATGCAGCGCGAAGTGGTGATGGCGCCCGAGCATTGGAACGTGGGGGAGGCGATTGACTACCTGCGTGATCAAGATGACCTGCCCGAACAATTCTATCACATCACCTTGGTCGATCCCCGCCTGCGGCCTGTGGCCAATGTGACCTTGGGAAAGCTCATGGGCTCACGCCGTGAGGTGCTGCTGAGCTCGATTACCGAAGACACATTTCACGTGATCCCTGTGACCCAGGACGAAGCGGACGTGGCCTATGCGTTCAATCAATACCACCTGATTTCTGCACCCGTTGTCGATGAAGATGAGCGGCTGGTGGGCATGATCACCATTGATGATGCCATGGTCGTGCTGGATGAAGAACACGAAGAGGATATCCTGCGTCTGGCCGGGGTGAGCGAGGGCAGCCTGGCGGACCGGGTCATAGACACGACCAAACGCCGCTTTCCCTGGTTGGCTGTGAACCTTGCCACGGCGATCCTGGCCTCTTTGGTCATAGCGCAGTTTGAGGCCGCATTGACGCAAATCGTGGCGCTGGCCGTGCTCATGCCCATTGTGGCCTCCATGGGTGGCAATGCGGGCACACAAAGCTTGACAGTGGCCGTGCGCGCGATTGCCACCAAGGACCTCACCGGGCGCAACGTGTGGCGGTTCATTCGACGCGAAGTGTTGGTGGGGCTGATAAATGGGCTCATTTTCGCGGTGGTGATGGGGGTGATCGGTGTGCTGTGGTTTGGCGGGCCAGAGCTGGGTTATGTGATTGCGCTGGCTATGGTGATCAATCTGGTGGCGGCGGGCCTTGCCGGCACTGCGATCCCGGTTCTTCTGGAAAAGGCGGGGGTCGATCCGGCGCTGGCCTCGGGTGCTTTTGTGACAACGGTCACCGATGTGGTTGGGTTTTTCGCCTTTTTGGGTCTGGCCGTGGTGATCATGCTGTGACGGACCTGTCTGCGATCAAGACTGCAGCGAGAAAGGCCGCCTTTGCCCGCCGTAAAGACGCCCACGCCAAGGCGCGTGCAGACAGCGCGGCGCTTTTGTCCGAACTGCTTGCCGGTCATCGTGGCGTGCCGCTGGCCGGTTACATGCCTATTCGCACTGAAATCGATCCACTGCCCGCAATGGACGAGGCCGCCGCACACGGGCCTGTGGGCGTGCCGGTTATTCAAGCCGAGGGCCAACCGCTTGCGTTTTCCCGTTGGGAGCCCGGTGGGCTGCTCAAACACGGGCCTTTCGGCGCACACGTGCCCGTGATCGATGACTACTTTGATCCTGAAATCCTGGTTGTCCCGCTTGTGGCGTTTGATCGGCAGGGTGGGCGGCTTGGCTATGGCGGTGGCTTCTATGACCGCACGTTGGAACGCTTGCGCGCGCGGCGCGCCACCCTGGCCATTGGCTTTGCGTATTCCGCGCAAGAGGCCGCACATCTTCCACTTGAGCCCACCGATCAACCCCTCGACATGATTGTCACAGAGCGGGAGGTGATCCAGTTTGACCAGTCATGATTTTACCGCCCGCATCCGTTGGACCGGCAATCGCGGTCAAGGCACCGCAAGCTACAAAGGTTACGCCCGCACTTGGAGCGTTGAAACACCCGGCAAGCCCGTGATCCACTGCTCCAATGACCCGCGTCTCTGCGGCGACCCAAGCTTGCACAATCCCGAAGACATGCTCCTCTCCGCCCTCTCGGCCTGTCATATGCTGTGGTATCTGCATTTGGCCTCAGACGCGGGCATCGCTGTGCAAAGCTACCACGATGATCCGTTGGGCCATGGCGAAAGCGTGCCCTCTGGCGCGGGTCGCTTCCTCGCTGCCACTTTGCGCCCGCAAATCACCGTGCCTGTGGGCACTGATCTGGCCCGCGCGGATGCCATTCATCACGAGATTGGGAAGGTCTGCTTTATTGCCCGCTCTGTGAATTTTCCCATCGCCCATGAAACCACGTATTTCTTTTCGGGCTAAACCCGCACCATGGATATTTGTAAAAAGAAAGAAGCGACAAACCCCCGCTTCTTTCTTTTCAAAAATATCCCCGCCGGAGGCATGGTACTTTTAAAGCGGAAAGAAAAACGGGATCAGCGCTGAGGCAAGCAGACCGACGCTCAGGTTCAGGGGTACGCCCACTTTTATGAAATCAGTGAACTTATAGCCGCCAGGCCCGTAGACCAGCATGTTGGTCTGATACCCAATCGGCGTGGCGAAACTGGCAGAGGCCGCAATCATCACGGCAACAACCAGCGGGCGAGGATCGATGCCAAGGGCGCTGGCGATGCCTATGGCCACTGGCGTGACCACCACGGCGACGGCATTGTTGGATACCAGCTCTGTCAGAATCGAGGTCAGCAAATAGACCGCCCAAATAAGAAGGAACGGCGGCGCAGACATTAAGACCGGGGCAAGCAGATCGGCGATAAGCTTGACCGCGCCGGTGGCCTCAAGGGCGGCCCCCACCGAGAGCATTGCAAAGATCAGCGCCAAAAGCCGCCCGTCGATAAAGGAAAACGCCTCATCAGCGTCAACACAGCGGGTCAGAAACAAGACGGCCATCGCCAAAATCGCAAGCAGCAAGAGCGGCGCCAGACCCAACGCCGCCAATGCCACCAGTCCGGCCAACACCAAGATTGCAATCGGTGCGTGGCTGCGCCGATAGGCGCGCTCGGTCGGTTTGGTCACGTCGAGCATGTTCATCTCGGTGGCGAGCCGCTGAATATCTTCCGGCGCACCCTCCAAGAGCAGCGTATCGCCAACCCGCACCACCAGATCATCCAGCTGTCGGCCGATATTGCGGTCTCGTCGATGCACGGCCAGCGGATACACCCCAAAGCGACGCCGCAGACGCATCGCGCCCAAACGCCGCCCGACCATTTTCGAATCCGGAGTGATCAGTGTTTCCACTGTTGTGGTCTCAACCGCAGAGACCTGATCCACCCGTTTGAGGCTTTTGTCGCGTTGCAAACTCAGAAGCTCGGTCACTTGTGTGCGCAGCACCACGCGATCCCCCACTTGCAGCGCCACTCCGTCAAGGTTACGCCGCAAGGAGACGTCCCCGCGAATGACATCTACCAAGCGAACACCTTCACGCTTAAAGAGCTGCACGCCTTTCACCTCCCGCCCGATCAGGTTGGAGTCCGGGGGCACCACGGCTTCGGTGAAAAACTTCCGCGAGGACCGATCCGAGAGCATCATCGCCATGCTGTCCCGGTCTGGCAGAAGGCGCGGTGCGATAAAGCGCAAGTAGATCACCCCCCAAATCGCAAGGATCAGCGCCAGCGGCGTGACCTCAAAGATTGAAAATGCCTCCATGCCTTGCGCCCGGGCCACACCGTCCACCAAAAGGTTCGTGGACGTGCCGATCAACGTCAAACACCCGCCAAGGATGGCCGCATAACTGAGCGGGATCAGCAGCTTGCTGCCCGAGACACCCAAGCGCCGGGCCAATTGCACGAACACCGGGATCATCACCACCACCACGGGCGTGTTGTTGACGAAAGCCGAGGCGAGCATGACAAACGCCATGAGCGCGCCTATCGCCAGGGCGGGGCGCTTGTCGGCCTGGCCTTCCGCCAATCGCGTGAACCAATCAAGCGCGCCCGTGCGCACCAGCGCGCCCATCAGGATGAACATCGCCACAATGGTCCACGGCGCGGGGTTTGAAAGCACTTCGAGGGCGGCCTCATAGGGCAAGAGCCCGCTGGCCAGCAACACGGCTGCGCCTGATATCGCCACGACCTCGGTGGGATAGGTTTCGCGCAGGAACAACAGAAACATCACTGCAACGACGCCCAAGCTCAGCAGCGCGGCGTGTGTCTCCGAGAGCGCGAGAAGATCAATCATTCAGGTCCTGCCCTGGATACGGCCTAGCGGGTATCTTCCTTGATGGCCTCGTCCGGCACAAGGGCGGAGTTGGGCCGTGGCTGCACCAGAAAGAGCCCCACCAGCATGAGTGCAAATCCTGCCCAAATGTGTAGCGAATAGCGCTCCCCCAAGACAATCATGGCACTGATCACCCCAAAAGCGGTGACGATATAGGCCACCTGAGAGGCAAACACGATGCCTGCCCGCGTGACCGTCCAGAAATAGGTGGTGTAGGCCAGAACATGGATCGAAGCGCTTCCGATCAGCGCCCATTCCGCGGCACCCCAGGGCCGCAACGGGTTGATATACTGCCCGCTTGTGAGGGCCAGCCCAAAGGCCAGCGGCACGCCTATGAGGGACGCGCCTGTGAGCATCTGGATCGGATCGAGCCCCCATGTGCCCCACTTGCCGATGATGTTGCCTTCAATGGCGTAAAGCAGCGCCGTGCTCAGCGCGAGGACGATCCAAATGGCAAGCCCGGCCTCGGGCAAGCTCAGTTCTGGCCAAGCGATCAGTGTCACACACGCCAGGCCGCATAAAAGCCCAGTCAGACGGCGCATGTTGAACCGGTCAATGCCGAGGATGATCGCGATAGGAAAGGCAAAGAGCGGCACCGTGGCAATCAGGATCGACATCAACCCGGCAGGCAAATGCACCGCGACCGAGTATGAGATTGAATTGGGCACCAAAGACCCGGTCATGCAAATCATCAGGTAGACCAACACATGCGTGCGCTGCCATGGCGCTGGTTTGCCGCGCAGCCGTCCCAGGGCCACCAAGATCACTGCCATGATCAACAGTTGCCAGGCCATAAGGCCGAAGAACCTGTGCCCGGTGCTCACCGCGATTTTCGTGAACGTGAAGGTGATACCCCAACTGACCCCCATCATGAGAAGGGCTGCAAACAGCACGGGCTGAGATGCGCGATCAGGGGTCATTGCGGTGTTCAAACTCTGCTTCGGCCACCGGGGTGAGCCGTTGGCCAGCACGCGGTTGCACCAGGAATATGCCCAGCAGCATGACCCCAAGCGCGAGCCAGACAAAAGGAGAATAGCTTTCACCCAAAATGATCATGGAAGAAACAACGCCTGTTGCCGTCACAATGTAGGCAGATTGCGATGCAAACACCGATCCAGCCCGCCCCACAAGCCAAACATAAGCTGCATAGACGACGGCGTGCAGGGCCGCCGCTGCGATCAGCGCAAGCTCGGCTGCGCCGAAGTTTGCAAGTGGATCGACCCATTGACCGGTCAGAAAGGCCAGCGGCAGCGACACGATCATTCCGACAGTAGAGGCGCCCACGATCGTTTGCATGGGATCGAGGCCGTAGGTTCCAAACTTTGAAACGATGTTGGCCTCAGTGGCGTAAAGGGCAGGGGCGAGAAGTGTGAGCAGCACGAAAAAAGCCATATTGGGGTCTGGCAAGCTGGACTTTGGCCCGATCATCAGCAACACGCCACCAAGGCCCAGCGCCAATCCCGCCAGGCGCGGCCAGGCAAATGTATCGTTGCGCATGGCCAGCGCGATCAGAAGCGCAAACATCGGTGTGGTGGCCGCCGTGATCGATAGAACGCCCGCCGGAAGTTCTGCCGCCCCTATGTAGAAAAACACATCCGGCAAGATTGCCCCGGCCATCGCCAGCGCCACGAACAACAGGTAGTGCCGCCGATCCAGCCGCACGCGTGGACGGTTGCGCCGGAGCTGGGAAAACGGGCCCAGCACGGCCACGACCACGACAAATTGCCAGAAAATCAGACCGTAAGGTTCATGCCCTGTGCTCACCGCGATATTGGCCAATGGCAACGTCAGACCCCATCCGATCCCCATGGCAAGCAGCACGAGAAACGGAAAAATGGGCGCCATCAGGGGATCGCCCGTGTCAAGCGACCGCCTTCGCGGATCATCTCTACACGGGTGGCTTTGCCGTCTTTGTCATCGGTTTCTACGTAGAGCCCGCACAGCGTTGCCTCGCCAAGTGCGGGGGTGTAGCGGGCTTTGCTCATGCCTGTCACGAACCGGCGCATGGGTTCATCCTTTTCCATGCCGATCACGCTGAGGTAGTCACCGCACATCCCAGCATCGGATTGAAACGCCGTCCCGCCGGGGAGGATTTGTGCATCGGCGGTCGGCACATGGGTGTGGCTGCCCACGACCATACTTGTGCGGCCATCGCAAAAGTGCCCCATTGCCATTTTTTCTGAAGTTGCCTCGCAATGCACATCGATCAGTGCTGCTTGCACCGCACCTCCCAGCTTGTGCGCCATCAGCACACAATCGACCGCGCTGAATGGATCTGCAAAAGCGCGTTTCATGAACACCTGACCCAGGACTTGTGCGACCATCACCTTGCGCCCGCGCGTTGCGGTAAACACGCGAAACCCCCGGCCTGGGGCTTCCTTGGCAAAGTTGATCGGGCGCAAAACGCGTGGATCTGTTTCGATGAACTGGATCATGTCCTTTTGGTCAAAGGCGTGATCGCCCAATGTGATACAATCCGCGCCTGCGTCGAGGATCAACTTGGCATGAGCGCCCGAAAGACCCATGCCTCCGGTCGCGTTCTCGGCATTGACCACAACGAAATCGAGGGCCCACTCGGTCTTCAGCGATGGGAGTTTCTCAATGATGGCCTGACGTCCGGCCCGGCCCATCACATCGCCGAGAAATAAAATTTTCATGCCTCCGGACCTAGAGCCAGGGGCGTGCAAGAGCAAGCCCTATCGCGACCGGCTCAAAGTCTGAATTTTTGCCGGATCGCATCCCAGGCCATGGCATCCGCCTTCTCGGGGTCATCGGGCGGCTCTTGCGCGGCCTCTCCAAACAGAAGTGGGGCAAACCGGGCGGCAGAGCGTTTAAGATCATCCAGATCACCAACTGCCCAAACTGGCTCGTCTTCTGATGGGACGAAATCGTTGATGGGTTCGCGCAAGACCTTTTCCATCCAAACCAGATCTTCGGCATTTTCTGTCAGCAAATCCTGCACCACGGCTTGCGACAACACGAATTTCGGCCCGCCCAATTCGGCCAGTTTCGCCACCGCTCGCACCTTTTGGCGGTGATGGCGGACCGTCTCAATCGGCCCTCTGTTGCGCTGGTAACAATGCACAAGCGCCGCGCCCGCCGCTGTCATGCTAGGATTGTTTTCTTTGACGCGGTAGGGATGTGGTGTCCATCCCAACCAGTCCTGAAAATCGGCCATGACGTCATGGTCTTTCAGGTGGTCCCGCTGAAACAGCCGCAAATGCACATTGTCGCGTCCAAAGATGTGGCGCAGCGGGCCGAACCGGCGCTGGTAATTGGCCCAGGGTGTCATGAAAAAGGGCCGCATCTTCATAATTTCCTGAGTGGCACTCGTGGTGAAACCGATCGGTGGACGCACATAGCCATATATCTCGATGCGCTCGAAATGCGGCTCAAACTGTTCCTTAAGCCGGATCAGCGCCCCGCGCCGCCCTTCGCCCTCAAACCCGCCATCTGAGAGCCACTCGCTGGAGATCACCAGCTCTTCACAATGGGATTTCTCCAATTGCCGTGCCACGCGCTTTTTGATGCGGCGCAGATGGCGCTGCGCAGAGGCGCGGCTGTGCCCAAAGTTGAGCAAAGAGCGCTCGTGCTTCATCACGGATCCAAACCACATGCTGCAACCGACGGAATGGTTGGTGTCGATCATGTCCATCCGCTCCGCGGGTCCGCGCCGCATCCTTTTGAGCATGTGCTGCAAGGTGGTAGAGCCGGTTTTGTGCATTCCAACGTGCACGATCAGACGCTTAAATTTCTTGCCCATCAGAACGACCAAAAAACCATAATCAGAGGGATAGATACCGCCACGATCAAGATCTCAAGCGGCAGGCCAATGCGCCAGTAATCTCCGAACTTGTAACCACCAGGGCCAAGGATCAACGTGTTGTTCTTATGCCCAATGGGGGTAAGAAACGCAGCCGAGGCTGCCACGGCCACCGCCATCAGGAACGGGTCCGGGGACACATCCAACGTGGTTGCCATTTGAATACCGACAGGGGCCGCCACAATCGTGGTCGCCGTGTTGTTGAGCACATCTGACAGCGTCATCGTCACCACCATCAGCATGGTCAGAATTGCCCAGGCCGGCAGGCCATCGGCAAGGTTCAGCAACCCATTGGCGATCAGTTCCGTGCCGCCCACATCCTCAAGCGCGGCCCCCAGCGGGATCATCGATCCCAAGAGCACCACAACAGGCCATTCGATATGGGTGTAAAGCTCATTCAAAGGCACGATTTGCGTCAGCACATAGGCCATCACCACAAGGCCCAGAGCCACCGGCAGATAGATCATCCCAAATGAAGCCGCCGCCACAGCGCCGGCAAAAAGCCCGATTGCAAGCCATGTCTTGTTATCCTGCGTGACAGCCAATCCGCGATCGGCCAGCGGCAGACAGCCCAACCATTCCGTTACATCCGGCCCGCGATCCTTAGGGACAAGAAGCAGCAGAATGTCGCCTTCACGGATCTTCGTCTTGCGCATGCGGCTGGCAATTTTGCGCCCTTCCCGCGAAATCCCCATCAGCACCGAAGACTGTCGCCAATGCAGACCCACATCCGTGGCCGTCCGCCCGACAAGGCGCGAGGCCCCCGGCACCACAACCTCGATGATATCAAGCCCGCGCCCCTCTGCCTTCAGCAGCTCTTCCCGTTTTTCTTCGGAAAATGCGAGCTTCAGGGCAGACCGGAACTCATCCAGTGCGTCCGGCGTGGCCTTGAGCACCAGAGCATCCTTTGCGCGAAGCTCAGTATTGATCGCCGCCCCGTAGCGCCGTTTGCCATCGCGAATGACCCCGATGATCGACACATCAGCCTTGTCTGCAGCCTCCTCCAGCTCAATCAGCCGCTGCCCTATGATCTTGGAGCCCTCGGGCACGGTCAACTCGGCAATGTATTCGGCAAAATCGCCCGCGCCGCCCGCATCCTCGTCCCGATACGGGATCAACCTCCACCCAATCAGCGAGATGAAAATCAAACCCACAATGGCGGTGATCCCTCCCACAGGTGCAAAATCAAACATGGCGAAAGGCGCGCCCACAGCATCCTCTCGGATCGAAGCGATGATGATATTCGGCGGTGTGCCGATCAGCGTGGCCATGCCGCCCAAGATGGTCGCAAAGCTCAGCGGCATAAGCGACAGGCCCACCGCGCGCTGTGCTTTTCTGGCGGTCTGAATATCCACCGGCATCAACAGCGCAAGCGCGGCCACGTTGTTCATAAACGCCGACAATACGCCGCCGACACTGCCCATGATCACGATATGCGTGCCAAGGCTGCGTGTGCTGTCCACCAGTGTGCGAGTGATCAGGTAAACAGCACCGGACCGCACCAATCCTGCCGAGACAACCAACACCAACGCAACAATGATCGTCGCCGGATGGCCAAAGCCGCTGAAGGTTTCTTCCGTGGGCACCACGCCTAGGATGACGCCAATCAAAAGCGCAGAAAACGCAATCAAGTCATAACGCAGCTTGCCCCATAAAAGCAGGGCGAAGACCGCGCCAAAGAGGGTGAAAAGGATGATCTGCTCGTTTGTCATTGGCCCACCTTTAAAACACTCACACGCCCGGCACGAGAGGGAATTGAACCCACCCGCCGGACTGCATTATAACCCCGTCTGACAGACAGCAAAAAGAGGCGCATCATGGCAGGCCATTCCAAATGGGCAAACATCCAGCATCGCAAAGGCCGTCAGGATGCCGTGCGAGCCAAGCTCTTCTCCAAGCTTTCAAAGGAAATTACTGTGGCCGCCAAAATGGGCGACCCGGATCCCGAAAAGAACCCGCGTCTGCGTTTGGCGGTCAAAAGTGCCAAATCGCAGTCCATGCCCAATGACAATATCGATCGCGCAATCAAAAAGGCCTCGGGCGGGGACAGCGAGGATTATGAGGAAATCCGCTACGAAGGTTACGGTCCGGACGGCGTGGCCATCATCGTTGAGGCCATGACAGACAATCGCAACCGCACCGCGTCCAATGTGCGCTCCACCTTCACCAAGAACGGCGGCAACCTGGGTGAAACCGGGTCAGTGGGGTTCATGTTTGATCGCAAGGGGGAAGTGACCTACCCGGCGGAGGTGGGCGATGCCGACACCGTCATGATGGCCGCGATTGAGGCGGGTGCCGAAGATGTCGAAAGTTCCGAGGATGGCCATATTATTTGGTGTGCAGATACAGATCTCAACGACGTGTCGAGCGCTCTTGAAGCCGAACTGGGCGAATCTGAGAACACGCAGCTTGTCTGGAAACCGTCCACCACCACAGAGCTGGGCCTTGAGGCGATGCAAAAACTGATGCGCCTCATCGAAGCACTCGAAGATGATGATGATGTCCAACGGGTCACCGCCAATTTTGAGGCATCCGACGATGTGATGGCGCAGTTGGCCGCGGAGTAATCAGCCTCGCGGCGCGTCAGGCGAGCTCGCACGTACCAAACCAACAGCTCGCTTGAGGCGCAAGCAACAGCTCTTGACGGGCGCAAACAGTGGCAGCAATCGGCGGGACGCATCTTGCTTATTTTGACCAGGTTTTGCGCCAAGCCAAAGCTTCAGTCCAATCGGGAAAATCCCGCTCGACAATCTGGTACGTGCTGTCGTTAATGCCGGTATGAGCACCTCGCCGCAAAATCCGCTTCTCGGTGTCTTTTGGATGCTGATCACCGGGCTGTGCTTTGTCGCTGTCACCGCGCTTGTCAAAGTGCTGGGCACCCGCATTCCCGCGCCCGAGGCTGCGTTTTTGCGCTATGCGCTGGGTCTTGTTTTCTTGCTGCCGTTTCTTGGGACTTTGCGCCAAACCAAGCTTGATCGCGCGACGTGGAAGCTCTTTGGGTGGCGCGGGCTGGCCCATACCCTGGCCGTGACTTTGTGGTTTTACGCCATGGCGCGGATCCCCATCGCTGATGTGACGGCCATGAATTACCTCTCGCCCATCTATGTCACCCTCGGCGCGGCGTTGTTTCTGGGTGAACGGCTCGCCGCGCGGCGCATCATTGCAGTGCTCGCCGCGCTCATAGGTGCGTTGATCATCCTTCGGCCGGGCTTTCGGGAACTTGATACAGGCCATTTCGCAATGATTTTCACGGCGATGCTGATGGGGGCCTCATATCTAATGGCGAAAATCCTGTCCGAGCGTTGCAGCGCGGCCGTGGTTGTGGCGCTGTTGTCGATCACCTGCACCATAGGCCTGGCACCGCTGGCGGCGCTCAACTGGGTCACACCCACGCTTTGGGAGATTGCAATCCTTATGGGCGTGGCCACAGCAGCCACCGCCGGTCATTACACAATGACGCTGGCGTTCCGAGCAGCCCCTCTGGCAGTCACGCAACCGGTGACGTTCTTGCAATTGGTCTGGGCGGTCACGCTGGGCATTGTTGTCTTTGGTGAGCCGCTCGACATCTGGGTCATCCTCGGTGGCACGATCATCGTGGCCTCGATCAGCTTCATCAGCTGGCGTGAGGCGGTGCTGAAACGTCAGGCTGTCACCCCCAGCGTGAGCGCCACCAAAGTCTGAGCTTCGCAGCCGCCTCATTCCTCGCTAAGCTAACGCAAAAGGGGAACGGACATGACGTATCGGTTTGTGCTGGGCCTAGTGACGACGCTGATCCCGGGCACGGCCTTTGCCGGGCTGGAAATCTGCAATCAGACCACCGCCTCCCAATCCATTGCCATTGGGTATCAAGCGGATGGCAAATGGGTGTCTGAAGGGTGGTGGAACATTCCATCAGGGGCATGCCGCGAACCTGTCGCCGGGGATCTCAAAACCCGCTACTACTACGTCCATGCCAGTGCCTCAGCTCGCGTGCAGCACGACGACAGCTACACGTTTTGCACGCAATCGGGTGTCTTCACCATCGTCGGCGATGGAAATTGCGCCGTGCGCGGGTTTGAAACCTCGCAATTCGCTCAGATCGACACGGGCGCCACGGCCACGCACCACACGCACACCCTGGTCGAGGCCGTAGTGAAACACGACAGCGGACCAAAGCAGCCGGCAAGCCCCACAACACCCAGTGGCCTCATCCGCGGCCAGCACGGGGAACCTTACACCGATCGCCTGATGTTTCAGGCCTGCGATGTGATTGACGGGCTTGAGGCGTGCTCTTTCGTGGGCGACGGATGGCGGTTTTACGCGTTCTACGATGATCCGACACCGGCCCACTACTTGCGTCAGTTCGAAGGCATGCCGCCCAACACCCCCGTGGTCGTGACGGGTGACCTCATCAACCATTCAGATCGCAACGCCACTCTTGCCATCACAAAGCTTGAGCCACTTTGGGGCGAGGACCCTTACGCCGGGATCAACAGCGCGTTGCAGGGGGATTGGGTCTTGGCGGATGATCCCAATGAAACCATGTTCATTTTCGGCTCAGAGATGCACAGCTACTATAAGGGCGATCTGACCGACACGTATCTTCTCAACATCAAACCCGATTGCCCGGACAGCGCAGGCGCCGGCCCGGTCATGGTGCAAACGTCGGTCACCTATGGCGACGAATACTGCTATCTGTTCGATAATCTGGAAGGGGGTTGGATGGACCTTATTTTCATGGGGCATGAGGCACTGATCAGCTATCGTAAGGTGAATTGAAGCATGCGGCCTGTCATGCCTGCGCTCGCACTCTCCATTCTGGCAAGCCCCGCGCTGGCCGGGCTTGAGTTCTGCAATGCAACTGGCCAGGAACAAAGCGTTGCCATCGGTCATTTGGTGGAAGGCGTCTGGACGTCTGAGGGCTGGTGGAACATCGAGGATGGAGATTGTAGCTCTCCCATCGAAGATGCGCTGCTCAATCGTTACTATTACTATCGCGCAGAAGTGCCTGACGGGGTTTTTCCCGATGACGGCTACAAGTTCTGCGTCGATGATCGCGCCTTTACGATTGAAGGGCAGGATGGGTGCAAAGCGCGGGGCTATGAGCTTGCGGGGTTCAAACTGATCGACACGGGCGATACCGCAACCCACTTCACACTCACGCTTGTGCCACCATCGGGCGCACGCTCAGACGGTCCCGGCAAATCCGGCGACAGTGGCGAGAGCGATCTGGTCGAGAAACCCGGCGCGCCTGAGCGCGAAGACGCGCGCCTTACGCGACGCGGCATCATTGGCCCCGAAACACTTGAAAGCGGCTATCTTCCTGGCACATCAGGTGAACCATTTGACCAGATTGCAATCTTCCAGACTTGCGACAGTTTCTCGGGGCTCGCTTATTGCAGCTTCATCGCTAACGGCACGAAATGGTACGCCTACAAAGGCGGGGCCACGCCCGATCCTTTCCTCGATCGCATCGCGGACCTGCCGGTTGGCACTGGTGTGGAGATCACTGGCGACATCGTAGGTCGCGACGAGATCGGCATTGATATTGCGCTCAGCACGCTCACGGTGCGGGCCAGCGCGCTTGAACACCAGATTGAGTTTGACGCGATCCAAGGGGCATGGGTGAGAGATCAGGGCACGGCTCACACACTTAGATTTGAGGGCGCAGAGATCATAGAAGATGCCCCTGGCGCGCCAGAGGATCTTTTCTTCTGGCGCTTCGCAGATGGCTGTGAGGATGCCCCGGCCAACATGGATTTCGTACTCGTCAAATCGTCACCCGGTCGGTCGGAAGAGGTGTGTTACCTGCCGCTCACCATCACCCATGACAAGCTGGAACTGACCCATCTGACAAGTGGCGAAACGCTCAGTTTCAAAAGGCCCTGACGCCACAGGCATTCGCCTCAGCGAAATCGCTCACACACCCCGGTTTCCAACATCAACGCATCCAGATCGCGCCCATCGGACAAACGGCACGATCCGATCTCGCGATCAAAGCTTTGCCGCCCGTCGAGATCACAGATCACTTCTGCGCCATCGGCAAGCTGTCGCATGTGTTCTGTCGCCCGGTCCCCGGCCTGAGTGCCTCGTTCTGCGCAATCCAGCGTGCGAAACCGGATCGCGATTGGCCCCACTTCAATCGTGTCGCCATCGCGCACATGGGTTACCCGGCCTTCAATCGGGGCGATGGCTGCATCTGCGCTATCCATCACGCGCTCGAGCTTGGGGTAAAGCGCGCTCATCAAGGCAAGCACCAGCACCCAAACCAGCACTGCTTTGAGCTTGCGAATGCCGCGTGATCCGCGCGTCAAATGTCCGAAATACCCCATGCGCGAAAGCTACCCCCGCTTTTGGGCCAAATTGAGACCCCAAAGAAAAACCCCGGCACAAGGGGCCGGGGTTTCTCAAAACCCTAGTGAGGGCCTTTACGTTATGCGAGCGACCAACGCTCTGCCCAACGGCTGCCGTCGAGGTCAAAGTTGGTGGCCATCGTCTCCGGCGTCACAACCTTGTCGTTGATGGCAAAGACATAGTCGTTGAACATCGGGATGACCGCGCCGCCTTCGTTGGCGCACATGGCCTGCATTTCCCAATACATCTCACGCCGCTTGTCAGTGTCCAGTTCCGCCCGCGCTTGCAGCATCAGGCTGTCGAACTTCTCATTGCACCAATAGCTTTCGTTCCAGGATGCGCCGCACTTGTAGGCGGTGGCGAACATCTGGTCTTCCACCGGACGACCCGCCCAATAGGAGAACACCATGCCCTTCTTCATCCACACGTCGGACCAATAGCCATCGTTCGGCTCCCGAATGACGTTGAGCTCAATGCCGCCGGACTTGGCCGATGCCTGATAGAGGATTGCCGCATCCACCGCGCCGCCAAAGGCCGCATCAGAAGAGCTGAGATCAATCGCGAGGCTGTCCATGCCCGCTTCCTTGAGGAAGAACTTCGCTTTGTCCGGATCGTATGTCTTCTGCTCCAGCTCTGTGTTGAAGTAGAGCTGACCGCGACCGATCGGGTGGTCATTGCCTACAGAGCCGTAGCCGAAGAGGATCTTCTCAACCAGTTCTTCGCGGTTGATGCCGTACTTGAGCGCCTGACGCACGTTGTTGTCATTAAACGGCGCTTTGCGCGTGTCCATCGGAATGGTGTAATGCGCGTTGCCCGAAACGGACTTCACGTTCACACCCGCGTTGCGCGCCAAAAGGCCCACGGTCTTCAGGTCGAGGCGGTCAATCACGTCCACATCGCCAGAGACCAGAGCGGTCGTGCGTGCGTTGAGGTCGATGAGAGAGATCATCTCAATCGTGTCGAAGAAGCCTACATCCTCACGCCAGTGGTTCGGATTGCGCTCAAACGAGGCCTGAACACCAAAGTCGATGCTCTTAAGCTTATAGGCACCACAGCCATCGCCAGAGGCCCAGTCGACACTGTCGCCATCCACTTTGAGCATCGGGATGTGATAGTCGGTCAGGATCGCCGGGAAGTCCGCGTTGCCGCCATCCAGTGTGAAGACAATCGTGTCGTCGCCATCTGCGGTCATGTCGACGATTGGTGCCACAATGGGCCCAGCCGCCGAGGTGGAGCCTTCGCCACGGTGGAAATTGATCGACGCAATGCAGTCTTCCACGGTCAGCTCTTTGCCGGAGTGGAATGTCACACCCTTGCGCAGCTTGAAGCGCCACTCGGAGGCATCTGATGAAGCTTCCCAGCTTTCAGCCAGGTTCGGCACCATGGAGCCATCGGGGCCCACTTCGACAAGGTAGCCGTGAATGGCGAACGCCATGTCGATGGTAAATCCGTTCTCCCAAGTGCCTGGGTTCAGCGTGTCGGTGGTCTGGCCGTGGCCTTTGCCCACGCGGATATGGCCGCCGCGCTTGGGCGCTGCAATGGCTGCACCGCCCATAGGCAATGTTGCTGCAACGGCGGTTGCCGCTGTGGTTTTTAGAAATCCACGGCGGTCAAGCATCCCGCCTTTGATAAGTGCCATGTTGGTATTCTCCCTGTTATCGTTTGGTTTTCGGGTGCGTTTCGGTACCCAAGTGCAGGGTATTGCCCTGCCAATGTGTCAAGCAAATGAATTATACGTTGACCGGGTCCCTTGACGCCCCTTCCCCCGCAAAGCCTATGATGACGGGCTTTGTCAGTGCAACGCATTTCCACATTTTCGACTTTATCAAACTAAAGTATCGACTATTTGATTTCCGAGGCTGGGCGAGACTCGACCGCATGAGAGGGAGGAGCCCTTTGCTCAAACCTCACATGCCACCTGCTTGCGTCCTGCCCAAGCCTGCATCTATCCTTGCTCTATGACGACACCCCAAGATGCCCTCACCAAAGCCCTGGCTTTGTCATGTTTCACATCCCCCAAAGATGCGCGCATGCTCGAAGGCGGGATCACCAATCACAATGTCCGGCTCAACGATGGCGGGCGTGACTACGTGGTGCGATTAGGGGATGACATCCCGCAGCACATGGTGATGCGCTGGAATGAACTTTGCCTCAGCCGCACTGCGCATCGCATCGGCCTGGCCCCCGGGGTGGTACATTCAGAGCCTGGTGTGCTCGTACTTGACTATGTGGATGCGGAGCCCCTCGAAGGCCAAGACCTGCACGATCCTGAGACGCTCAGCGCTGTGATCTCGCTCCTCAAAACACTGCACACAGATGGCACGGCTGCGCTCACGGGCTCAGTGCTCAGCTTTTGGGTTTTTCACATTCTGCGCAGCTACGCGCGGTTTTTGCTCGACCATGGCTCTGCGCATATCGCGGCACTGCCTGATTTGCTGGAAGACGCTGCACGCCTTGAAAATCGAGTGGGCCCGGTGTCGCTCGTGCTGACCCATAATGACCTGCTCCCGGCCAATATCCTGCGCGGAGAAGATCGGTTCTGGCTTATTGACTGGGAATATGGCGGGTTGGGGTCACCGCTTTTCGACCTTGGCGGTCTGGCCACCAATTGCGCCTTGCCGCCTGAGGCCGAAGAAGCGATGCTCAAGCAGTATTTCGGCACGTCCCCAGATGCCGCCCTCTGGCGCAGCTACAACGCTATGAAATGCGCCTCGCTCTTGCGCGAAACGATGTGGAGCATGGTCTCGGAGATCACCTCCACCCTCGATTTCGACTACTCCGAATACACCGCCGAAAACCTCGCCGCGTATCGCGAGGCGTTCGCAAAGCTGTAGGGTGGGGTTTCGCCCCATCAATCCGCGTTTTATCCATGCTCGAAAGGCTCAAAATCTGTGCCCGGTTTGGGGCGGCATGTTTACCGCGGCGCCACTTCCACCATCACCTCATTGCGCCGCAAGAACGCAGGGGTGAAAGGATCGTTGTAATAGGCAAACTCGACCTCGCCTACCATGGTCAGGCCCTGCGCCTGAACCCAATCGGTCAGCGCTCTGGCATGTTCGTCAAACCGCGCATCAGTCCAGCGACCTGAAAATTTTATCGCTGCCATCCGCCTTGGAGGTATATCCACCAACGTGACATCGCCCGACGGTACGGGCAGATCCGCCAGAGTGCGGCCTTGCGGCATGATGAAGGACACAATCCATCCTTGCGCGCTTTGTTCTTGGGTCACAGGTGCCGTCATGGCGATCTTTTCACCGGCGCGATCTTTGGCAAATATATAGCCTGCCAGCGGTCCAAACGCCTGCCGGACTGCGGCACCACGCTTTCCTTGGCGGGCAACCTGGGCTGCCACCATGGCCGGATACTGACGCAACTCAAACTTACCTTGCGCGGCCTCCAGCGTGAAGTTGGGCTCTTCTACGTCTTGCGATGCCGCCCAGACCCGGGCCCCACCGACCACCGCCACCACCGCGACAACGGCAACGGCTGCAAAAAGAACTTTACCCATTGTGCTCTCCTTTACTCTCTGCAACCTAAGTCGCGGACAGCGCGGATCAATCTGCGCTTACAAAACGGTACGCGACAGGAGGCAAGCCATGTCAAACCAAGCCATAACAAAAACCGGCATCATGATTTGCGGGCATGGCAGCCGTGCGAAATCCGCCGAGGAAGAGTTTGCCCTTCTCGCCAAGGGGATGCGCGCCCGCTATCCCGATATTCCAGTCGAATACGGCTTTCTTGAGTATTCTGCGCCCAACATTCACATGGGGCTTGATCGCTTGCGTGATGCGGGCGTGGAGGAAATCGTGGCGGTTCCCGGTATGCTTTTTGCCGCGACCCACGCCAAAAATGATATCCCATCCGTTCTGACCACCTATGGCGAAAAAAACCCCGGTATCACCATGCGCTATGGGCGCGAACTGGGATTACATCCCCAGATGATCGCAGCCTTCGAGGCGCGTATTTTGGAAGCGCTGGGAGTAGACCATGTTCACGACGGCGATCTCTATGACACGATGCTGGTTGTGGTGGGGCGCGGCACGTCAGACACCCTCGCCAATGCTGAGGCGGCGCGCCTTACGCGCATCGTGACAGAGAACATGGGCTTCGGCTGGTCCGAAACGGTGTATTCGGGGGTCACATACCCTTCGGTAGGGCGCGGGCTCGAAATGGCCCTCAGGCTGGGCTACAAAAAGATTGTCGTCGCGCCGTATTTCCTGTTCTCAGGCAAGCTGATCAGCCGCATCTACACTTACGTCGACCGCGTTGCGGAAACCGCACCTGATGTCACCTTTTTGAAGGCGCATTATCTGGCCGATCAGGACCATGTTTTGGATACATTCGTGGAACGCGTTCGCGAAGCGCAGGCGGGTCGTCTGAGCGACAGTGTCGATCTTATGGCGTCCTTCCAGGATCGGCTCGCCAAAGGCGAGGTTGAGGTCCATCATCATCATGCAGAGTTTCGCGATCCGCTGGATGAGGAAGCAAGCGGCGCAGAAAGCCATGATCATGATCATGCGCATGATCACGACCACGCCCATGACCATCAGCACGACCATCACCACCATCATCACGGGCATAGCCACGGCGTCTACAAACACATCGCGCACCCCAATGGTCCGCGCACGATGATCGATCAAGGTGTCTGCTGCTGCTTTATGAGCCAGTTCCCGCAGGAAGTCATTGATGAGGAACGCGAATTGCGAGCCAAGGCATAAACCAAACCTTTAAAAGATTTCGACCGCAGTCTTTTAAAGAATGCGCTTCACCGCTGCTCCAAATGTCGCTTCAACCCCCGCGCCGCTTCTTCAATCAACCGCAACGCGCCTGAAAAATCCCGTGTGTAATACGGATCCGGGACGTGATCCATGCCCGCATGCGGCGCGAACTCTGTGAACACCCGTACCGGCGTGGTATTGCCCGAAGGCCGCATCGCCTCCAGATCCGATACATTTTGCGCGTCCATCGCGATAATGAGGTCAAATGCCTCAAAATCGTGGCGCTCCATGATCCGCGCCCGCAGATCGGAAATGTCATAGCCTTGCGCCCCTGCCGCCGCCTGCATCGGCCCATAGGGTGGCTTGCCCACATGCCATCTCGCGGTGCCGCAGCTGTCGGTCTGCACGTTGGGTGCCATTTTGCGAAATACGCCCTCTGCTGCGGGAGAACGGCAGATATTGCCAAGACAGACAAAGAGAACACGGCTGGTCATGGCACCAGACTTACGGCAAGGATATCCCATGGAAAAGATCGTGATCCTGACCGGTGCGGGGATTTCCGCCGAAAGCGGGCTCGGCACATTCCGCGATGCGGGCGGGCTTTGGGCGCAGCACGCGATTGAGGATGTTGCCACACCCGAAGGTTTTGCCCAAAACCCTCAACTTGTGCATGATTTTTACAACGCGCGCAGGGCTCAGGCCGCCGAGGCGGTGCCCAATCCCGCCCATCACGCGCTGTCGCGTTTGGAAGCTGAATACACAGGAGAAGTTTTGCTCATCACGCAAAATGTCGACGGGTTGCATGAGAAAGCAGGCAGCAAAAATGTGATCCACATGCATGGCGAACTGGCCGGAGCGATGTGCAATGCCTGTGATCATCGCTGGACGGCGCCCTTGAAGATGGCGCCCGATGATCCATGTCCCGCCTGCGCGGCACCGGCCACACGGCCCGATGTGGTCTGGTTCGGCGAATTTCCTTACCACGCGGAAGTGACCGAGGCGGCCCTGTCTGAGGCCGATATCTTCGCCGCGATTGGCACCTCCGGTCAGGTTTACCCCGCCGCCGCCTTCGGCCAAATGGCCGCCGCTATGGGCGCGCGCACGATCGAGCTGAACCTGGAGCCCTCCGCTGCTTCCCGCGATTTCCATGAATGCCGCTTGGGCAAAGCGTCACAGATCGTACCTCTCTGGGTGAATGAGCTCCTCAATCTGTAGGGTGGGGTTTCACACCACCTCCCCCCCTACTTCCATCGCCTTCACTGCGCCCAAGAGCTGCGCCACCTCGGCCTCTGTATTGTAGTGACACAATGATATCCGCACACAATCGCTCAGCCCTAAGGGATTGAGCACATTGCCACTATAGTGATCGGCCTTGCGCACATGGGTCCGGATGCCTTGTGCGTTTAGCTCTTCCACCACATCCTCAGACGGTTTGCCCTTCACCACGACAGACACCAACCCCTCCCGCGCCGGATTGTCCGTGCCTGCCAGCACCTGCACATGACCCATATCCGCGAGCCCCGGTAGGTTCCCCGTGCCATGGATCATGGCGTTGGTCAGTTCCGTTTCATAGGCATGGATCGCGCGCCCTGCCGCCTCAATGCGCGCGCGGCGGTCACTCGCGTCTGACACCTGACCGCCCAGCCAGTCAAAATAGGCCACCACATCCGACATTGTGGCATAAGAGCCCGCATCGCGCGTGCCAAATTCCCACCCCTCTGCGGGCGCGTCGATCAGCTGATCATGAGGCAGGGCGGTCATCCGGTCAGAAATCCAGGCGATCCCGAAGCCATGGCGCGAAAAGCATTTGTAGGGCGAAATCGCGTAGCCATCGACATCGTAGCTGTCCAGATCGACCTGACCATGGGCGGCATGTTGAATGCCGTCGACAATGATAAAGCACTCTGGCGCCACTGCGCGAATGGCGGCTGCAATCGCACCGACATCCATCCCCATCCCCGTCACAGGAGAGGCATGCAAGATCGTGGCCAAGCCTGTTTGCGGTGTCACGCATCTCGCATAGTCTTCTGCTGTCACAAGGCCCGTGGCATCATCATGGGGCACGTTTATGTAGGGAAGTTCGGCAATCTCTGCCCATCTGCGCGCGGCGCTGCGGGTTGCTGGGTGCTCAATCGAAGAGCCCAGCACATTTGCAGTTTTGGGCAGGTTGACAGCCACAGTGCGAACCATGCGAAAAATCAGTTCTGTTCCTGTCTCGCCCACGAAAAACTGACCTGAAGAGGCATTCATGAACAGCGCCATATCTGCTTTGGCTTTGGCGATGATGTCTTGCGTTCCTTGGCCCGCGGGGTTCACGCGACCCGGGTTGTCGGGGATGGCCGCGTAAAAGCCTGACGTCTCCACCACCGATTTCAACGTCAGTGCCCCGCCCGCGTTTTCAAAGAAGATACGGGGCCCTTGAAATGGGCAGCTGTCCACATGGGCAAAGCGATCACGGATGGCAGACATAAGAGACGGGTTGCCGTGGATCATTGGAAGGGTCATGGATAGGGCCTTAGAAGAGCGATACGGTATCACGCTACAGTGCTGTGTTAATCCTTCTTCGACAAGCCCGACACAGGAAGGTCCGGTCACGTCAATGTTTGTGCCTTGACGCTGAGGTTTTTGATCTGAGCGACGTGCACAAGTCAGGGGTGCACAGGGCAGGGGGCCGTGCACTCGGTGCCATGCGGAAGTCACGTTTGTTTTGAGCTTTTTTTCAAGCTTTGAGCTACCGCATTGGTCTGCTTGGGGCAGTCTCGCGCGGATCAGCGCAGCTCACCGCAGCCTAGTCTTCATCTGGCACCTTCAATTTGATCTCACCGTTTGCTTCCAACGTGCGGATATTGTTGATGATTTCAGTCATTGCCTCTTCGCCTTCCTTGGCAGGCACATCGCCGCGTTCCGAAATCTCATCGCGCAGGGCATCGCGCATCCGGTTGGAGTGGTTCTCTAGAAGGAAGTTCGCGGCCTCTTCCAGTTTGTCGCCTGCCGCAATGGCCGCCGCCAAGGCGGTGACAAGATCTTCGCGCGGCATATCGCGCGACACCGTCGGAACATCCTTTTCGTTGATGCGTTCGGGAATGTTCTCAAAGGTGAAGATTGCTTTGCGGACCAAGGTTGCGAAATCCTGATCCGTTTCTTCTAGGCCTTCCAGCACATCATCTCGAATAGCAGCCTGTGAAAAGTTCAAAATCGCCCCAACGCGCGCGTCTGGTGTGTCTTCAAAAGCCATTTGTGGCGCGTCTTGCAATTGCGCGGCCAGTGCAAGGCCGATCCGATCCACCGCGTCGGGCGTCGCGTCAGAGGTTTGCGAGACAGCGTAGGTGATGCGGCGGGCGCGCTCCCCAGGGATGTCGCCGAGCAATTCTGCGGCCTTGCTGACGGAAAGCTTGGATAGCAGGATTGCCGCCACTTCTGCGCTCTCAGACATCAATATTCCTTTGAGCGCGTCAGGTTTTGCAGCGCAGACCTGGCTCCACGGATCGCCGAATTGACGCACACCAGCCTCTTTGCGCAGGCGCAAGGCGGTTTGAGGGCTGATCTGACCATCCAGTGCGGTGAGCGCCCCGGCCACGCCCCGTGGAAATGTAAGGCCGGTGGCTTCGATTTCGGCGGCAAACTCTGCCAAAACATCGGCGAGGGTTTCGCGATCCACATAGCGCATGGATCCCATTTGCGTGGTCAGGACCTCTTGCAAGGGTTCCGGCAGATCCGTGAGCGGGACATCGGCACCTTGATTGAGCAAGTAGCGCACAATGATGGCCGCCTTCTGCCGACGTGTCAGGTGCGCGGCGACAGGACGCGCCGTGCTGCGCGCCGAGACCGGCATGATGCTGGCAAGTTCTGTGGATGGCATTTTGACCCCTCAACTGCTGTGAACGGCAATTTAGCGGCTAGGGGTGAATAAATGTCTAAATCAACTGAACGTCCGCCCCGCGGGCAGTCTCGCTCAGCCTCGCTTATCGATCAAAAGTGCCGCGAAGCATGGCGGCAATTCCAGCAGCGATTTCACGCGACATGGCGCATCATCAGCTTTCGCCGAACACCCGTTCAAAAATCGTGTCCACATGTTTGGTGTGGTAGCCCAAATCGAACTTCTCTTCGATCTCTGCCTCGCTCAACGCGGTGGTCACATCAGCATCTCCCAAAAGCTCGGTTTTGAAATCCTTGCCGTCTTCCCACACTTTCATCGCGTTGCGCTGCACCAGCTTATAGGCGTCTTCCCGGCTCACACCCGCCTGCGTCAGCGCCAGAAGCACCCGCTGGCTCATCACCAATCCTCGGAATTTATTCATATTGACCAGCATGTTGTCAGGATAGATCACCAGCTTGTCGACAACCATGGTCAGCCGCGCCAAGGCAAAATCAAGCGTCACAGTGGTGTCCGGGCCGATATTGCGCTCAACAGAGCTGTGGGAGATGTCCCGTTCATGCCAAAGCGCCACGTTTTCCATCGCCGGGATCACCGCCATACGCACAAGCCGTGCCAGCCCCGTCAGGTTTTCGGTCAGCACCGGGTTGCGTTTATGTGGCATGGCGGAGCTGCCTTTTTGGCCTTTGGAGAAGAACTCTTCGGCCTCCAGCACCTCAGTGCGCTGCATGTGCCGGATCTCAATCGCGATGTTTTCTATAGAGCTTGCCACCACACCCAAGGTTGCGAAAAATGCCGCGTGTCGATCGCGCGGGATCACCTGGGTGGAGATGGGTTCTGGCACCAGGCCAAGTTTTTCGCACACATGCTCTTCGACCGCCGGGTCAATATTGGCAAACGTGCCCACCGCGCCGGAAATTGCGCCCGTGGCGATCTCTGCCCGCGCGTCACGCAGGCGGGAAAGATTGCGATCCATTTCCGCATAGAAACGCGCAAATGTAAGCCCCATCGTCGTGGGTTCGGCATGGATCCCGTGGCTGCGTCCGATCCGGACGGTCATCTTATGCTCTAGCGCCCGCCGTTTTAGCGCTGCGAGCAATCCCTCAACATCCGCGATGAGAATGTCGGCCGCGCGGGTAAGCTGCACGTTGAAACAGGTGTCGAGCACGTCCGAGCTGGTCATCCCCTGATGCACAAACCGGGCCTCATCGCTGCCGACATGCTCCGCCAGATGGGTCAAAAATGCGATCACGTCATGCTTGGTCACCGCTTCAATCTCATCGATCCGGGCCACGTCAAACTCCACGTCACGCGCTTTCCACACAGCCTCGGCATTCTCGCGCGGGATCACGCCCAGATCGGCCATCGCGTCGCAGGCATGGGCCTCAATCTCGTACCAAATGCGAAACTTGGTGGCGGGCTCCCAAATGGCGACCATGTCAGGGCGGGAATAACGGGGGATCATGGGCAGGCTCGCTTTCAGAGGTTTATGGGCAGATGCGCGTCGTTTAAACAGGTGCGCAAGGGGGAGCAAGGCGGGAGCCAATGCCGGATGCGCAGTCTTATGGATTTCGCCGGAGAGTGGACGATCCAACGGGTGATCGAGGATCATCTGGGCGATGCGGGACAATTTCAAGGACAGGCCCGGCTTGCCCCGGACGGGGAGGGATTGGTGTATCGTGAGGAAGGCCTGCTAACGCTGGCAAATAGTACGGTCATGCAGGCGGAGCGGACGTATCTTTGGCGTCAGGAAAAGGAAAGGATTGCCGTTTTCTTTGCGGATGGGCGCGCCTTTCACAGCTTCTGTCTGCAAGCGACATGTGCCGCTGATAGGCACCATTGCGACCCGGATGTCTACGACGTGGTGTACCGGTTTGATGCCTGGCCTTCATGGTCAAGTATCTGGACGGTGAAAGGCCCGCGGAAAGACTACGTCATGCAGTCCGATTATAGTAGGTGAAGCGGGCTGGGTCCCGTACGGCAGGACGTTGGGCTTGCCCGCAGCCAGACTTGCCTTCAAGCGCTTGCTTCCATCGCTGGTGCAAGGCACTCTTTTATCATTGCTCTGCCAAACGCCCAAACCTGCTCATGCCTTCATTTCCTGCCTTGCTCTGTGTGATTTTCGGCGTTGTTGCCGTGCCCGCTGGCGCATCCTGCATATGTCTCACCTGCGCGGTGAACCCATCGTTGGAGAATTTCCGAGCGGTCAGCGCGTCCATGGCACCGACCCTGCCAACCGGAGCATGTGCTGTGATGCGTCACGTTGATCCCGATCAGGAGACAGTGAGCCATGGTCAGATCATCGGGCTGGTCAAAGACCAAGGGGGGCCGATCTTTGTCTATCGCGTGATGGCCGTGGCAGGGGATCGGATCGAGATCGAGGCGGGCCAGGTGATCCTTAACGATAAGCCTCTCGCGCAGGTATTCATTGCTCATGACGATATCATCATGCCCCAGGGTACCCCACGCCCGCGCTGCGAAGGTGGCACGCCAGCACCGGGCGAGCGCTGCCGCCGTTTGCGGTTTTCCGAAACCCTGCCAAATGGCACACGCTACGACGTTTATGACATCGGGTGGTCAATCCTTGATGACGCACCGCCCATCACAGTGCCCGAGGGCCATGTCTTTGTCATGGGCGATCATCGTGACAATGCCGCCGATAGCCGGGTACCTGCCGCGCGGGGCGGTTTAGGCCTAGTTTCGGAAAGCCATATCAAAGGGATCTTTGATGGGCTCTGACCGGATTACACAAGAACCCCGTCCGCCCCGAGCCGGGTTTTGCCGCCAAGATAAGGATGCAAAGCATCGGGCAGAGCCACTGAGCCATCCTCTTGCTGGCCGTTTTCCAGCACCGCGATCAAACAGCGGCCCACGGCCAAACCGGATCCGTTCAGCGTGTGAACGAATTCGGGCTTGCCGCCGCCCTCGGGCCGGAAGCGCGCATTCATGCGCCGGGCCTGAAAATCGCCGCAGACCGAACAAGAACTGATTTCGCGATAGGTGTTTTGCCCAGGCAGCCACACCTCAATGTCATGGGTTTGGCGTGCACCAAAACCCATGTCGCCCACGCAAAGCACCACCGTGCGATAGGCCAGCCCCAGCTTCTCAAGAATACCCTGCGCGCAATTTGTCATCCGCTCCAGCTCTGCAAGGGAGTGATCTGGATGGGTGATCGATACCATCTCCACCTTCTCAAACTGGTGCTGGCGCAGCATGCCCGCGGTGTCCTTGCCCGCGCTGCCTGCCTCGGATCGGAAACACTGGGTATGGGCCACGTAACGGCGCGGGAGGCTCGCCTCCTCAACAATCTCACCATGCACGATATTGGTCAGTGTTACCTCTGCGGTGGGCACCAGCCACCAACCATTGGTCGTCTCATAGCTGTCTTCGCCAAATTTCGGCAATTGACCTGTGCCATACATCATTTCCGGTCGCACCAGCACGGGCGTCCAAGTCTCGGTCAGGCCATTCATGTCCACATGCGTATCAATCATAAACTGTGCGAGCGCGCGATGGATGCGCACCAATCCCCCAGAGAGCACAACAAAGCGCGAACCGGAGAGCTTGGCGGCGGTTTCAAAATCCATCCCGTGCGTCACACCTTCAATCTCGAAATGCTCCACGGGATCGAATGAGAAATTCCGCGGGCTGCCCCATTTGCGGATTTCCACGTTGTCGTCTTCATCCTCACCATCCGGCACACTCTCAAGCGGAACATTTGGCAGCGCCGACAGCATCGCCGTCAGCTTCTCATCGAGCGCTTTGGCCTCCCCCTGCATGGCAGCGACCTCGGCCTTCTTTTCAGCGACAAGCGCGCGCAAGCGTTCAAATTCCGCCTCATCACCCTTTGCCTTGGCGGCGCCCACTTCTCTAGAGGCTTTGTTTTGGTCTGCCTGCGCTGTCTCCGCCTTCAGGATCGTGGCGCGGCGCTCTTCATCGAGCTTTAAGACGTCAGAGGACGCACCAGAGATCCCCCGCCGTGCCATCGCGGCATCAAACTGATCAGGGTTCTCACGGATCGCACGGATATCATGCATCTCTTTGTCCTCTTAGGCTTTGCGTTACGAGTCGTGCCCGCCTTATGCCCCAGTTTCCCGCAGAGGTGTAGGCCAGCGGTGACGCACGATTGTGGGGCGATCGTGTTGGCCCAAAACGTGTTGAAATTGCATCGGGCGCCAAGGCCTTGAGATATGGATATGGGTTTTCTTGACAGGCTCAGCCTGAATGGGTTTGCTGGTCAAAATCCGGTCTGATTAGTGCGCTGACACAGGCCAGACGTAGAACGTCAAAAAGCGACAGACCGGGTGTTTTTTTGGGGGGACCATGCGCGGCTTATGGCGCAAAATCAGACGGCTAAATCCACCACATGGCGGCGAGGCGCGCCCCCATTATCTCACATTGATGCTGCGCGGTGGGCGTATGACCAAAGTGGCTGGCATCGCGGCCAGTTTTGCGCCTTCGCTTGGCACGCTCAGCACCGGGTTGGGCGCTTTGGTGATCGGAAGCGGGCTGTCGGTCACAGGGGCCATGGGCGGCAGCTGTGTGGCCACGGGTGGCGGGACGTACGTGTGTTCCGGGCCCGCTGATCCGGGCACAGACACGCCCCAAGGTTCCGCAACAATCCCAAATCCCATTACCTTTCTAACCACGCCCGGCTTTGGCATCGACGTCAGCACCGGCAATGCTTTCAGCATCAGTCAAGCCTTCAGCACGCCTGTGCAGTTCATCGATGCCTATGGCTCTTTCATTTCAGGGGCGACCGACGGGATTGAGGTGGTAGCTTCGGGCGACATAACTTTGACGGCATCAGGCACGATTTCGGGCGGCGACCGAGGTATCGAGGTCAATAACCAAGGGTACGGTGCCAATATCGATGTCACCAACATCACAGGCACCGCGTCGGTCACGGGCGGCCAGTATGGCATATTTTCCAACGCCCCTGGACCCCTGTCTGTCACCGCTGACAATGTGTACGGGACAGCGCAAGACGCGATTTATGCATGGATATTCGGGTCGGCTGCAAGCGATCTCACTGTCACGGCCAACGGTACGGTGACGGGCGGCCGCGACGGCATTTATGCCAATAATGACGGCCGTGGTGCCACCCTTGTGACGGCATCCGGCGCAACCGTTTCTGGCGCGCGTCACGGCATTCAGGTCGACAATGACCCCTCCACAGGGTTGGCCACGGTGATCGCTGACAACGTGAGCAGCACAGGCACAGGTAACGCCATTTTCGTCACGCAACAGGGGTCCGGCGATGTGGTGGTCAACAGTGCCAATGCCACAGGCACCGGATCGGTGAGTTCCAATTTCCGGGGCATTTACATTGTCAACAACGGCAGTGCGGCCACTTCTGTGACGGTGGACAATGTCACCGCTGCGGCGGGCGACGGGATCTTTATCAACAACGATGTCAATTCAACCTCCGCCTCCGTGACCGCCTATGGCACGGTGACTGGCAGCCCGAACGCCGTTTATGTTTTGAATTACGGCACGGGCGCCACCACCGTCACCACGACTGGCGCGACCCTGATAGGGGGCACCAACGGGATCCGCGTGCTCACTCAGACCAACACAACCGATCTGACCGTCACCGCGGACAACGTTACAGGCACCAACGGCTCGGGGATCTTGGTCGAGTCAAATAGCAATGGCTTTGCGACAACCATAAACACCACCAACGCCGCTGGCACCGGCCAGGTCACCGGCGCGCAGACCGGGATCTTCGCCGACAACAACAATGGTGGCGATGTTACTGTCTTGGCTGACAACGTCACAGGCACAGCGGCGAATGGCGTTTACGTCAACAACGATGCCTCTGGCGGCAATGTTTCGGTCACCACCACGGGCACGGTTTTGTCCGAATTTAACGCCATCTCCACCCGCAATGACGGCACCGGCGGCACGATGATCACCACAATGGGTGACGTCTCTGCGACATATCTCTACGGCATTTCCGCCCAGCAAGGCGCCACCACAACAGGCGATCTTGTGATCTCCTCTACCAATGTCTCCAGCCTTTCTGGCGTCTTGGCAGCCAATCAGGGCAGTGGCGCGCTTTCGGTCACTTCCACGGGCACTGTCAACGGCACAGGCGGCACCGGGATCTACGCGCTGCTAGGCCCCAATGCCCTGGGCGATTTGACCATTTCCGTTGCAGATATCCAGAGCTACGAAACTGCGATCATGGCGACCAACAACGGCTCTGGGTCAACACGGATCACGGCCACCGGCACAATCGTCGGTGATACCGAGGCTGGCATTGTGGCCATCCAAGGTGCGACGGCTGGTGATCTGGTGGTTGAGGCCGCGGATGTGTCCGCGAACTATAACGCGATTGCCACGCGCAACGAGGGCACGGGCGGCACCACGATCACGACGACCGGTGAAATCACTTCCACGTATCTTGAAGCCATTTCTGCCCAGCAAGGCGCCACTACGACGGGCGATCTTGTGATCACCTCGACAAATGTGTCCAGCAGGGCTGGGATCTTGGCCAGCAACCAGGGCAGTGGCGCACTGACTATCTCAACCTCAGGTACCGTCACCGGCACAGGCAGCACCGGGATCTATGCGCTGCAAGGCACCAATGCCCTGGGCGACTTGTCCATTTCTGTTGCAGATATCCAGAGCTATGGAACTGCGATCATGGCGACCAACAACGGCTCTGGGTCAACGCGGATTACAGCCACCGGCACAGTCGTTGGTGATACCGAGGCAGGCATTGTGGCCATTCAAGGTGCGACGGCTGGTGATCTTGTGGTTCAGGCCGCGGATGTGTCCGCGAACTATAACGCGATTGCCACGCGCAATGATGGCACCGGCGGCACCACGATCACAACGACCGGCGATATCACGTCCACGTATCTTGAAGCCATTTCTGCCCAGCAAGGTGCCACCACGACAGGCGATCTTGTGATCTCCTCGACCAATGTGTCCAGCCGGGCTGGGATCTTGGCCAGCAATCAGGGCAGTGGCGCGCTTACGGTCACTTCCACGGGCACTGTGACCGGCACAGGCAGCACTGGGATCTATGCGGTGCAAGGCACCAATGCCTTGGGCGACTTGTCCGTATCTGTCGCGGATGTCCAGAGCTCCGAAACGGGCATTGTGGCCATCAACAACGGCTCCGGTTCGACATTGATCACGGCCACGGGCACAGTCTCCAGCGGGCAAAATGGCATTGTGGCCGACAACACCAACGGCGGCGCGCTGACGATTTCCGCCAACACCGTCACCGGCACCGGCACCGCCGCCGATGGGATTAACGCCAGTAATGATGCCAGCGGAACCAGCCTCTCGATCAGGACGACTGGAACGATCACGGGCGACAGCCGAGGGATTGAGGTCGAAAACCTTGGCGTCGGCGATTTATTGATCGACACCAGTAATGCGTCTGCCCCCACAACAGTGACAGGCGGGGTTCGCGGCATACTGGCCACCAACCAAAACGGAGGGGCGCTGACGATCACAACAGACAATGTCTACGGCGGCTCTTCAACCGGAATTAGTGCATTTAACGGTCCTGGTACAACCGGCCTAACCATCAACGCGCGCGGCACAACACAGGCGGCCAGTGCTAGCATAGCTGCCAATAGTTACGGCAGCGGCGACCTTATCATCAACGCCTACAATGCGGCCGGGACAGCTTACGTCGGCGGTTCTACCGGCATCTCTGCCCGCAGCCGAAATGGGGGCGCTGTCTTTGTCAACACGGATGCCGTGACTGGCACCGGCGTTGGTGTGTCGGTTTTTAACGACGCAGCCGGAACATCGATTTCTGTTGCGGCCTCGGGCATGGTCACCGGCGGGAACCTAGGGATGTATGTCCGGAACCTCGGTACGGAGGGCATCACGATTGATGCCACGAACGCAACAGGCACCAATCAGGTCATAGGTGGGCAAACTGGAATTCGCGCCCAAAACGAAAATGGCGGCGCGATTACCATTTCCGCCAACACTGTCACCGGCACCGCCGCCGATGGGATCAATGCCAACAATGACAGCAGCGGAACGTCTTTGTCGATCACCACCACGGGCACCGTGACAGGTGGCGTTGACGGTATTGCAGCCCGCAACGATGGCTCTGGCAATCTGACGATCAATGCCACGAATGCCTCTGGCACCGCTCAGGTCCTTGGCGGGGAATTCGGGATCCGGGCTGGCAACTATGACGCTGGTGCCTTGATTATCTCCGCCAACACCGTCACCGGCACAACGCGGGATGGCATCCGCGCCAGAAGCGGCAACGGCACCACGTCAATGTCGATCACGGTGTCTGGCACTGTCACAGGCGCGTTGGACGGAATTAACGCGCAACACCGAGGCGGCAGAGATCTAACGATCAATGCGACAAATTCTGATGGGACGGCCCAGGTCACGGGCGGCGTCAGGGGGATGTACGTTGAGAGCACCGCAAGCCATGATGTCACGATCCTGGCAAACTCGGTGCGCGGTGACACCAACGCAGGCATTGATTTCTACAAAGCAACAAATTTTGGCTCTGTGACGATCAACGCCACCAATGCAGACGGCACAGCGCAGGTGACGGGAGCAACGCAAGGCATCGAGGTGTACTCCAGTAGCGACGGTGACCTGCAGGTCACGGCCGACAATGTCTTAGGCAACAATGGAGATGGCATAACATCGCAAACACTTGGTAGCGGTGAGGCGCAGTTTACAACCTATGGGACCGTGTCAGGCAGTGATGATGGGTTCGATATCAGAAATGAAGGAACGCTGAGAATTTACGCCACGAACGCGGATGGCACAGCGTCCGTCACCGGGGGCAGGACTGGTATCAGGGCGGTCAACTTGACGCGTGGTTTCCTTATCGTGACGGTCGACAATGCAGACGGGGCGACGGAAGACGGCGTATTCGCCCGGAGCGACGGTGCGGGCGTGCTCATCAATGCCAATGGTGTCGTGAGCGGGGGCCGCTATGGCATCGACGCCAGCACCACCAATGGCAATGGCGTCGAAGTAAACGCCACCAATGCAAGCGGTACGGCCTCGGTCACCGGTGGACAGACCGGTATTCGTGCCATGGTTGATGCCGGCGGTGGACGTGGCGTGACTATAACCGCCGACAATGTCAGTGGCGGGATCGGCATTGATGCCCTCACCCAAACGGGCGGGACGTATGTAAATGTGACCACCAACGGCACCGTGACCGGCACCACCGGCAATGGGATCAACGCAGTCAACAATGGCACCGACGGCATCTCCATCACGTCCACCAACACCGACGGCACGGCCCAGGTCACCGGCGCGCAGAACGGGATATTCGCCGATAACAACAATGGCGGCGATGTCACCATCTCGGCCAACACCGTTACCGGTACGGCGGCGGATGGGATCTACGTCAACAACAATAGCGCCGGCGGGACCGTGTCGGTCACCACCACAGGCACGGTCATGGGCGGTGACGAAGGGATAGAAGTACAAAATGAAGGCATGGGCGGGGTGACTGTCAACACGTCCAACGCGTCCGGCACGGGTCAGGTCACGTCCACGAATACCGGCATCCGCGTCGAAAATGAAAATGGCGGCGCGGTGAGCATCACGGCGGACAACGTGACGACGGGCGCTTCGGGCAACGGTATTCTTGCGGACAATGACGAAAACGGCACCAGCACATCCATCAGAACCTATGGAACGATCTACGCAGGCAACTTCGGCATCCGCGCGTTTACGCAGGGCACAGGCGATCTGACGATTGACACCACGAATGCGACCGCCCCCACGACCGTAACAGGCGGTCGATCGGGCGTATCCGCAGAAAACCTCATGGGCGGCGCGCTGTTGATCACAACGGACAACGTCTACGGCGGCTCCACCTCCGGCATTTCTGCATCCAACACAGCTGGCACAACAACGCTGACCATCAATGCGCGCGGCACGACCCAGAGCGACCGTTTAGGCATCAGTGCGAGCAACCAAGGCAGTGGCAACGTCACCATCAACGCCTACAACGCAGCCGGGACAGCCTCGGTCCTTGGGGGGTATCGGGGCATCTCTGTCGGAAACCGCAATGGGGGTGCGGTCAACATTACTGCCAATGCTGTTACGGGAACGACTGGCGAAGGCATCGATGCTTACAATGACGCCTCTGGTACGTCGGTTTCCATCACCGCCTTGGGCCCGGTCAGCGGTGGGACCGACGGGATTGACGTCATAAACAACGGCACGGAGGGCATCACCATCGATGCTACCAATGCCGCGGGCACCAATCAGGTCACAGGCGGGACCTATGGAATTTTCGCCGACAACAACAATGGCGGCGATGTCACCATCACGGCCAACACTGTAACCGGCACCTCCGCCGATGGGATCAATGCCAATAACGACTTGAGTGGTGGATCACTCAGCGTGTCCGCGAGTGGCACAGTGACCGGCGGAGAAGATGGCATTGAGGCGGTCCATACCGGCTCGGGCAGCGTGACCGTGACGGCCTCCAACGCCGATGGCACGGCCCAAGTCACCGGCGAGATCCGGGGCATTTTCGCCTCTAGTCGGTCAGGCGATACGACCGTCACCGCCAATGCTGTGACCGGCAATAATGGTCAGGGCATTCACGCCTACAGTGGCCTTGGCGGCGCGGTATCCGTCACGGCCGATGGCACTGTCAGCGGCACGACGCAGGGGATCGAAGCCACCGCCAGAAGCGTCACCGGAAGTGTGACCGTTGACGCCACCAACGCGACCGGGACCAATCAGGTGACAGGCGGGGTGAGCGGCATTGTGGCGGATGCCGACGTCGGTGGTGCGGTTTCGGTGACAGCAAACAACGTGACGGGCACAACGCAATACGGAATCCTGGCCCGAACCCAGAGTGGGGATGTGACTGTATCAAGCACAGGAACGGTCATGGGCGGCACCATCGGTGTCTACGCCGTGAAAAGCGGCGGTGCTAGCGACAGTGGGGCGCTGACCGTGGATGCTTCCAATGCCGACGGAACAGGCCAGGTTACGGGCGGCACAACCGGGATCTTTGCGCGAAACATGGGCGGCAGTACGATTGTCATCGCGGACAACGTCACCGGCACGTCGCAATTCGGAATTAGCGCGTCTGTCGAAGATTTGATTACCTCACAGGACGTGACTGTCACCGCACGGGGGGTCGTCCAGGGCGGTTCTATCGGCATCCGATCAACGCTTTACAGTGCGGGCAACCATACGATCAATGCCTACAATGCGGCCGGCACGGCCTCGGTTACGGGCGGAACTGGGATTTCAGCGACAAGCCGCTCTTCTACAGGTGCGCTGACCATCACCACAAACGCCGTGACCGGCATCAATTCCTCTGGCATATTCGTGGACGATAGAACCATATCTGGGTCGACAACGATCAATGCCTCTGGCCCGGTCAGTGGTTTCAGCAATGGCATCACCATCTCTTCCATCAGCAGGGGTGACGTGAGTGTAGATGCCACGAACATGGCGGGCACCAACACTGTCACCGGCGGGCAGAACGGGATCAACGTAAACTCGTCAAATGGCGGGGCGCTCACCATCCGCGCCAACAACGTCGAAGGCACAGCATACACGGGCATTCGTACGTTTCAGGGGGTAGGTACTGGTCTGCTTTCCCTGACAACGACCGGCACGGTGACGGGGGGGATGAACGGGATCTATGCGACAACCCAAGGCAGTGGCGACGCGGTGATCAACACCAGCAATGCAAGCGGCACCGGCGTTGTGACCGGCGGTACGAACGGCATCGTGGTCCAAAACACGTCAGGCGGCGGCTCGGTCAGCATCACCACGGATGCGGTGACGGGAAACAATGGCGACGGAATTGACGTGTTCAATAACAGTGCCGGGGACTCAGTCACTGTCACGGCCTATGGCGCGGTGAGTGGCACCATGCAGGGCATCGCGGTCATCAATGAAGGCACTGGCGATGTGACGATTGATGCCTCGAACGCGGATCAGACCGTGATGGTCACCGGCGGCACGCGAGGTATCTACGCGGTCAACACTATGGGTGGGGCGCTCCGCGTGACCGCCGACAATGTGACCGGAACAACCGGCGATGGTATCTATGCGAACAATGATGTGAATGGCACTTTGCTGTCGGTCACAACGGCGGGCACTGTCACAGGCGGTGATGACGGGATTGACGCGCGCCACTACGGAACGGGCGATTTGGTGATCAACAGTGCCAATGTAGACGGGACCGGTTCGGTCATTGGACAGGCTCACGGGATCTTCGCCGAGAACCGCAGTGGTGGTGCCAGCACTGTGACGGCAGGCAATGTCACGTCCACCGATGACACGGCGATTGACGTAAGCAACTACGCGGGCGGCGACGTTACCATCACAACGACCGGAACTGTCGAAGGCCGCGGCGGGATACGCGCGTACGGCGCCAGCACCGGCGATATGACAATCAACGCCACAAATGCCGATGGCACAGCCAGCGTGGACGGCGGCGTCTCCACAGGGATTTACGCAGGCAACTACACCACCGGCGCGCTGTCCATCGCTGCCAACAACGTGTCGGGAGGGGTCGGTATTTTCGCGTCTACAGGTACGCTGAACACCACGATGACAGTGACGACGACCGGTACGGTGACTGGCACAGTCTTTGAAGGGATCAGAGCCGAACATGAGGGCACAGGCGACCTTACGATCAACGCCACCAACGCCGATGGCACAGGTCAGGTGACCGGTCAAAGCTTCGGCATCCGGGCCGAGAATTATGGCGGGGGCGCGCTTTCTGTTTCCGCTGACAACGTGACCGGGACAACGCTGATTGGCATTTTTGCCGAGAATGCCCCCTTGGTGACCACCGACCTGTCTGTGCAAACGACAGGCACGGTCACTGCCGGCGCCTATGGCATCGTTGCTCGAAATCAAGGCAGCGGTGATCTGACGGTCAATTCCGCCAACGCTGATGACACGGGATCCGTCAGCGGCAATTTGGGCGGGATCCTAGCCTACAACAGCAATGGCGGCGCGACCACCCTCGTCGCCGATAGGGTCGAAAGCCGTGACTCTATTGGGATCCGCGCGTTCAACGCCGACGCCAGCACTACATCCCTTTCGGTCACGGCCAGCAATGTGACAGGCGGGGCCGATGGGGTTTATGCCCGCAACGAGGGCACGGGCGATCTGACCGTCAGTGTCTCCGCGCCTGATGGCACCGGACAGGCCACAGGCGCCCAGACCGGCATCGATGCGGTGAACCAAAACGGCGGCGCGCTGTCCATTATTGCCGACAACGTGACGGGCACCAACCAGAACGGCATCAATGCCTACAATGCCGCGCCCGGCACGTCCCTGTCGATCACGACCACGGGCACCGTGTCAGGCGGGGATGACGGCGTTTTCGGGATCAATCGCGGCACCGGAGATTTGCGCGTGAATTCCGCCAACGCGGACGGCACAGGCTCGGTCTCAGGCGCGACTGATGGGATTTACGTGGTGAATTTCGGCCTCACCGCGCTGAACGTCACTGCAGACGATGTCAGTGGCACAGCAGGCAATGGCATCTACACCGAAAACACCGGCGATGGCGGCTCAGCGATCACGACCTACGGCACCGTGACCGGCGGCGTTCGGGGAATTCGTGTCACCGATCGGGGTCAAGGGGATCTGACAGTCACGGCAAACAATTCTGACGGGACCGCGCAGACAATCGGTGGTCAGTTCGGTATCATCGTTGCAAACTACTATGACGGCGCCGTCACAATCACTGCCGACAACGTGGTCGGCACCGCTCAGGATGGGATTTCCGCCAGAAACTATGCCAGCGACACGGCGATGACCATCACGACCTACGGCACCGTGACGGGCGGCGTCTACGGGATCGATGCGCGCAACCCCGGTGGCCCGACCGCCCCAACCACCATCATGGCCGTCAATAGCACCCGCACAGCGCAGGTCACAGGCGGCCAAATCGGTATCTTCGCCTATGCCGAGGATGGCGCGCTCAGCATTGCTGCGGACAATGTCACCGGAAACGCTGGTGATGGGATCCGTGCCGATGGGGTGTCCTTCAATCTGAGCGACTTAAGCGTGAGAACCTATGGCACCGTCACAGGCGGAGAGGACGGGATCGACGCGTATATGAACGGCACCGGGGATTTGACGGTCAATGCCTCAAACGCTGATGGAACGGGGCAGGTCTCGGGTGCATCAATCGGCATCCGCGCCGACAACAATCGCGGCGGTGCGCTGAGCGTGACAGCGGACAATGTCATCGGCACCGCTTATGACGGCATTGAGGCGCGCAACGATGGGTCCGGCACCACGCTGTCGGTCATGTCGTCTGGTGATGTGTCGGGTGGCATCTACGGCATCGAGGCGCGCAATGACGGGACTGGCGACACCACGATCAATGCAGCGAGCACGAATGGCACAGCTCAGGTCACCGGCGGGCGCGATGGGATCTTCGCCGAGAACCGCAACGGGGGCACGCTCAGCATCACAGCGGATTCTGTTTCGGGCTCGGCCCGCGACGGGATTTTTGGCTACAATGATGCCGCCGGTACATCGCTTGCGGTACAAACCTACCGCGCTGTGGCCGGCGCAATAGACGGCATCTACGTCTACAATTACGGATCTGGCGATCTGAGCGTGAGCGCAAGCAACGCGTATGGCACAGCCTCCGTCACGGGTCAGGCCTTGGGTATTTACGCCAACAACGAAAATGGCGGCGCGCTTTCGGTGACCGCCAATATTGCCATTGGCGTGACAGCCGAAGGCATCGTTGCCTCCAACCGCTTGGGTGGCAGCACGCTCTCGGTGGCGGCACGCATTGTCACGGGCGGCACCCGTGGGATCACCGCTGTGAATGACGGCACTGGCGATTTGACGGTGGACACCACGGCACCGGGTGGCGTGGGCCTGGTCTCCGCTGGCACGGACGGGATCTATGCCATCAACAACAATGGCGGCGCTCTGATCGTGATGGTGGACAATGTGACCGCAACAACGGGCGACGCCATTTACGCCTACAACACCGCAACCGGATATGCCGCCGGGCCGCTCAGCATCACCGCGACAGGCGCGGTATCGGGCGGGGATGATGGGATTCACGCTGAAAATCGCGGCTACAGCCTTCTGACCGTGGATGCGACCAACCCATATGGCACCGCTTCGGTCACCGGTCAGAACTATGGGATTTTTGCCAATAATCCTGATGGCTATGGCATCATCATTTCTGCCAATTCGGTCACCGGCGTGACCGCCGATGGGATCTATGCCAGTGCAAACTCCGTCACAGGATCAAGCCCCGTCAGCATTGCCACAACAGGGGCCGTGACCGGTGGGCAATACGGCATACGTGCCCTCAATCAAGGCGGCTTTGAGGTGTCGATTGCGGCGACAAACACCGATGGCACCGCCACCGTCTTGGGCGGTACAACCGGGATCTACGCGATCAATGAAGGCGGTGGAGCGCTCTCCATCACCGCCGATACGGTCACTGGCACAGGCGATGATGGTATCTTCGCCCTCAATGACGCGTCCGGCACCACGTTTTCGATTATGGCCTATGGTGATGTCATCGGCCTGGACGAAGGGATCAACGCCACCAATCTGGGCAACGGTGATATGACCGTTTCTGTCTCAAACGCCGAAGGCACAGCCTCCGTTACAGGTCAGACCGACTTTGCGGTCTACGCCCTGAACTTCCAGGGCGGCGCGCTCAACGTCGCGCTTGACAACGCAAGAGGCGGCAACGGCGTGGGGCTTTATGCCTATAACGGCATTGGAACAGATGCGCTCAACATCACGAGCAGCGGCACCATTGAGGGAACCGTTTTCGGCATTGCCGCAATCGGCAACGGCGCGGGCGATCTGACCCTTGCTGCCTCAACTGTCACGGGTGACACCACGGGCATCTACGCCATCAATCGTTATGGGGGCGCTCTGGACGTCACAGCCACCACTGTCACCGGCGGCTCTGGCGATGCGCTTTACCTGCGCAATGGGACGGGCACGTCGCTTTCCGTGGAAATCGAAGACCGGGCCGATGGGGGTGACAACGGCATTGATGCCGTGAACTACGGCTCGGGCGATCTAACTGTCGTGGCGACACGCGCAGATGGTAGCGCGTTCGTGGGTGGCGTCCGCGACGGTGTGAGTGTCACCAATTTCAGCGGCGGGTCGCTTACGGTCATCGCCGACAATGTCTACTCCTCATCCGCGACGGCGATCCGCACCTATAACGACCTTGTTGGAAGCACCACCACAATCGCGACCTATGGCGACGTGTACGGCGAAAACACCGCAATTGACGCCCGCCACTACGGCACCCGTACACTTTCTGTCAGTGTCTCGGGCAAGACGGTCGGCGTCTACGGCATCCTGACCTACACAGACCTCGGCGGCACGACAGACATCACGCTCAATGACGGCGCCTACGTCAATGGGTTTGAGGTATCAATCCGCAATGACGCAGGCGACAGCAACACGAGGCTTGCGGATGGTTCCGCGCTTGTGGGCAATGTCCAATTGGGCGACGGATCCGACGATTTTACAATCGAGGGTTCGAATATCACCTTGGTCAGCGTGCTTGATGGTGGCGATGACAGCGATACCGCCGACGGGTTTATCGACCTGCTGACCTTTGAGGGCTTTGAAGGGTCCTTCGGGGCCAACCTTCTTAATTGGGAAGAGGTGGTGTTTGACGCCTCTGACGCGACGTTCACTGGCGGGACCATCACCACCCCCACTGTCACCCTGCAAAACGGCACCCGCTTTGGGGTCACGGAGCCGGGTTTTGTGTTCAACACAGAGCTCAGCATCGATGACACCAGCCTTTTGGACGTGGGCGTTGCTGGCGCGGGCCGGGTTATGCTCAATGGCAATGTCACCAACAACGGCTCCATTTCCCAGATCGATGGGGCAACGGGTGACCGGTTGATCATCGATGGTGATCTCACAGGGGATGGGGCACTGGGTCTTGATGTGGATGTTAGCGATGCCAGCGCCGACACCGTGACCATCACCGGAAATGCCATCGATCGCGGCGGGATCAATGTGAGCGGATTTGGTGACAATGCGGCGCCTGACGATATCAAACTCGTGTCGGTGGCGGGACAGACCAACGCCAGTGCTTTTGCGCTCAACAGCACCAACTTTGTCACCCCGGATGGTGAGGATGCACAGGTGATCGGTGCGTTCACCTATACGTTGGAATTTGATGCAGAAAACCGCGCGTTCTTCCTCATGCCGCTGGGAGGCAACCCGGTCTTGCCTGTGTTTGAAGCCTATCCCGCGCTGCTGACGGCGCTCAATTTGCCCGGCACAACGTTCCAAAGCTGGAGTGCCCGTCTGGGCAATCTTGGCAACGGCACCAGCGCAGACACCCCCACCCAAGCGCTGTTTGATTTTGAACCCTCGGCCGACAACGCCATCTGGTTTAGCTTCAATGGCACGCGCAGCGAATACCAAGGGCGCAGCACGCTGAATTCTTCGGTAGAGACGGATGGAACACGCTTCGAAATGGGCGTCAATTTTCCGGTTTTCGAAGGGGAGACTGGTCAGTTGATCGCAGGCGCGTCCTTTTCCTTGCATGACAGCCAAAGCCAGGTGGTGGCCGGTCTTTCTAACGGTCGGGTGATCACCAAAGGCCAGTCGGCCACACTCAGCGCGATATGGCTTTCGAACGCGCGCTTCTACGCCCATGGCCAGGCGCGGTTTTCGACCTTCTCAACGGATATGCTCCTCGCGGGTCTTGGCCCGGTCTCGCTCGGGTCGCAAGGGGAAGGCGTTGCTGCCTCGCTTGAGGTCGGTCAGGCCTTTGCGGTTTCCGATACGCTGACACTCGTGCCGCAGTTCCAACTTACCCATAGTGATGTCCGGGGCGACGGCATTGCCGATCCGTTTGGTGCACCATTTGCGGGAAGGGTCACCGATGGTGAAACAAGCCTGGCCCGCATCGGCCTTCACGCCGAAACATCCCTAACGCGCGGCAGCCTTTATGGTGCGGTGAGCTACGTTCACGCATTCGACAATGACACCGAAGTCACGTTCATGGGTACGCCTTTCCGAACCGAGTTTGATGAAAATCGCATCGAAGTCACCGCCGGTGGCCAGCTTTCGATTGGGGAAAACGGCGTGCTTTACGGCGGCATCACCTATCAAGGCGGGCTGTCAAACCTTAGCAATGATATGAGCTACGGTGTGACCGGCGGTCTCCGGGTGAATTTCTAAAGCCATAGGCAGCTTGGAAACCCGCTGCCCATTACGCCTTTGAAATAATCGCGCCTTTGGACAAGAGATCTTGGTGCTTAGCGTCCAGTTCGACCAATTCTGGATGCGCGAGAACCTCCTCATGGTTCGCGCAATGCTCGAGGTTCAAACCAGACTTGCGATACTCGGCAACAAGTGGGGCGTGAAATGCAACAGGGGCGCCCAGAATGCGCGACATTACCCTTTCATAGGTTGGCACCTGCAGGCCGGGTGCAAACACATGCTCAGCGATCACAATCGGCAAGTCATGGCCAGGGAAGAAACGCGAAAAATCTTCGCGAATGCGTCGACTGCCCCCGACAAAGCTAGAGGCGAATGCGATCACGTCTTGAATGTCATCCTCCTCAAGCGTCAACAAAACCTCCGCCTGTCGGGCCATGTAGTCTTCATAGACCTCGTCTGAGAAATCGCCGACCCGCATGGCAAACTGTGGATGAATGTTGCCGTAGAATTTTTTGGATAGAACAACCTTGAGGCTTTGCTCCGCAACCGAACGGCGCAAGAGTGTCACGGGTCGCGCTTCGGCCTTTTCGAACACATCTCTGAACGGACCGATATTCTCGATACGAGACGGCGGCAAACGCCACTTGAAAAAGACATGCTCGCATTCCGCTTTGCTGGGCAGCTCGGGCGGTGATCGGAACTCATTGACATCGTGATGTTGCAGGAACGGTGTCATCACCCGATCAAAAATCGCGCCAAGTTCGCGTGACGTGAAGGCGACAAACTCAGCATCTGACAGAGTGTCCTTGAATTTGTAGTAGTCCAAATGCTCACGTATGGGCACAGTCACATCCGCAAAATTGCGCGCGTAGTCGATCATAGGTGTGGAGCAGACATTCCCGTCATAGAGCAAAACAGCATTGGTCATGTCTTCTGGTGTCTTTCTGACATACCGCGGGTTTGAACTGTCGCGATGATCAAGGATACGGGCTCGGGCAAGATGTCGGGCGCATTTAAGCCTGTGTCAACTCCCCTGATCTGGTGCATTGGTGCATGGTTTTCGCGCCACTTTGGTTGCGGTGCCGTATCGCAATGATCGCAGCCGCACGATAAGGTGGTACAAACGCGATACAACCAACAGACAGACGGCCGTTTCGCGCCTTGCAAATGGTTTGCGCCGACACTAGGTTCCGCCCAATTCAGAGCGCGTAAGGCGCCGACCCATCAAGGACCGCGACATGGAAGCCATTGGCCAGTTTATTCCACTCATTCTGATTTTTGCCATCATGTGGTTCCTGCTCATCCGGCCGCAGCAGAAAAAGCTCAAAGAGCATCGCGCCATGGTCGAGGCGCTGCGCCGGGGCGATCAGGTGGTGACGCAAGGCGGGCTGATTGGCAAGGTCTCCAAAGTGAAAGATGATGATGAGATCGAGGTCGAAATTGCCTCTGGTGTGAAGGTACGCGTGGTGCGTGGCACCATCGCGCAAGTGCTGTCCAAAACTGAACCTGTGGACGCAAAATAATCATATTACCCCTTGAAAGGGATGAGATAAATGCTTCAGATCGCATTGTGGAAACGCTTCATGATCTGGGGCTTGGTGGTGCTTGGCTTATTGTTGGCCTCGCCCAATGGGTTCTACGCAACCGTCGAACAACACAATGACGCCGCCCAGGCCATTGAGCTTGGCGAAGACACGGCGGAAAATCGGGCTTTGGTCGAACAATGGCCGGGCTGGATGCCCTCAAGCCTGGTCAATCTCGGCCTGGATTTGCGCGGTGGTGCGCATCTTTTGGCTGAGGTGCAGGTGGAAGATGTCTACGCCTCTCGCATTGAAGGCATGTGGCCCGAAATCCGCGACCTTCTCCGCGATGAACGCGCCCGCATCGGCCCCATTCGTTTGCAGCCTTCTGATGCGCCCGAGCTGCGCATTCGTTTGGTCGAAAACCCCAATGAAATCAACTACGCAGCCGGCCTTGTTCGCACGCTTGCCCGGCCTGTGGCCAGCCTGACAGAAGTGGCCGCGACGGACATCGAAGTGACAGCGCAGGGCGCTGACATTCTGGTCCGTCTCAGCGAGGCCGAGCAGCGCGCCACGGATGAGCGTACCGTGCGCCAATCGCTTGAAATCGTTCGCCGCCGGATTGACGAAGTGGGCACGCGCGAGCCCACGATCCAACGCCAGGGTGCGGACCGTATTTTGATCCAAGTGCCCGGCATTGGCTCGGCGGCTGAGCTCAAAGCCATTATCGGCACAACCGCGCAGCTGACGTTTAACCCCGTCATCGGCCGCACCACTGACGCAGATGAACGCACCGGTGCCGGCAATGAAGTTCTACCATCGCTCGATGAGCCGGGCGTGTTTTACATCGTGGAAGCCGCGCCCGTGGTGACGGGCGAAGATCTGGTTGATGCGCAACCTGATTTTGACCAAAATGGACGGCCCGCCGTATCCTTCCGCTTTAATCCATCTGGTGCACGCGCTTTTGGGGATTACACGCTTGAAAACATAGGCAATCCTTTTGCCATCGTTCTGGATGACGAAGTGGTCAGCGCGCCGGTGATCCAATCCCACATCCCTGGCGGATCAGGCATCATCACCGGCAATTTCTCCATTGAAGAAAGCACCAACCTCGCGGTGCTGCTGCGCGCCGGAGCCTTGCCAGCGGAGTTGGTTTTCCTGGAAGAACGCACCATCGGCCCGGAGCTTGGCGCGGACAGCATTGCGGCCGGACAGATTGCGTGCATCGTCGCCTTCATTCTCGTGCTGGTCTACATGTTTCTCAGCTACGGGCTCTTTGGGCTTTTCGCCAATGTGGCGCTTATCGTCAACGTGGCCCTCATTTTTGGCCTTCTAAGTGCCATCGGTGCGACGCTGACGTTACCGGGCATCGCGGGCATTGTGCTCACCATCGGGATGGCGGTGGACGCCAATGTGCTGGTCTTTGAGCGGATACGAGAGGAAATGCGTGTTGCCAAAGGGGCATCACGCGCCATCCAACTGGGATATGAAAAGGCGCTGTCGGCGATCATTGACGCCAACATCACGACCTTCATCACCGCGCTTATCCTCTTTGCTATGGGCTCGGGCCCTGTGCGCGGCTTTGCGATCACCCTCGGGCTCGGCATCATCACATCCGTTTTCACCGCGATATTCGTGACGCGTCTGATGGTTGTAATGTGGTTTGAACGCAAACGCCCCAAAACCGTGTTGCAGGGCAGGGCGCTTCGGCTGGTCAAACAGGGCACCTCGTTCGACTTCTTCAAGCGTTGGAAGTGGAGCCTGGGCCTTTCTGGCGTAATGATTGTCGTGGCGGCGATCTCTTTTGCGATCCAAGGACTTAATTTCGGCATCGACTTCAAAGGCGGCACCACGGTGCGGACCCAAAGTGCGCAGGAAATCAACATTGGGACCTATCGCGACGCGATCCAGGATATTGAGCTGGGCGATGTCATCATAACAGAGATTTTCGATCCCACTTTCGGACCGGATGAAAACAAGGCCATGATCCGCATTCAGGCGCAGGAAGGTCAGGAAAGTGTATCCGTCGACACCCTGACCGAGATTGAGGAAAACCTGCGCGCCGTGGTGCCCGATATCAAATTCGAAGCCACAGAAAGCGTTGGGCCCAAAGTCTCTGGTGAGTTGATCACGGCCGCGACCATTGCCGTGCTTTTGGCCATTGCGGCGGTGCTTGTATACATCTGGCTCAGGTTCGAATGGCAGTTTGCCGTGGGCGCGGTGGCGGCCCTTGTGCATGACGTGGTGCTCACCATCGGCATATTCTCAGAGCTTCAAATCAAATTTGACCTCGCCATTATCGCGGCGCTTTTGACCATCGTGGGCTACTCTCTGAACGACACGGTGGTTGTGTTTGACCGGGTTCGGGAAAACCTGCGAAAATATAAGAAAAAGCCGCTCTCGGCAGTGCTCAACATCTCAATCAACGAAACGCTAAGCCGAACGGTCATGACCTCCTTGACCACGCTGCTTGCGCTTTTTGCGCTGTTCATTCTGGGCGGGGACGTGATCCGTGGGTTTGTCTTTGCGATGATCTGGGGCGTCATCATAGGCACCTATTCGTCGGTCTTTGTGGCTTCCGCCGTCTTGCTCTGGCTGGGTGTGAAACGCGACTGGTCCAAGCCTGACAAATCCGCAGGCACACAGTTTGCAGGCGTAGATGCCTGACTTTTTGGCCACGGCCCTGGCCACCCCGGGGCTGATCTGGTTGATGATCACCATTGGCGCGGCAGGGCTTGTGCGCGGCTTTTCCGGCTTTGGCACAGCGCTTATTTTCGTGCCGGTCGCCAATATCTTCCTTGATCCCAAGCAGGTCATCGTCGTGATTGCCCTCACAGGCATCGCATCCAACGCCGTTATCCTGCCACGCGCCTGGCGTCAGGGCAGCCGCAAGGAGGTGGGGCTTCTGGTGGCGGCTGCGCTTTTGACCGTGCCCTTGGGCCTCATGATCCTCGATGCTTTGGATCAAGTCACCATACGGTGGATCATTGCGGGTGTGGCTGGTGGCATGCTGGCCGCGCTGATCGCCGGGTGGCGCTATAGCGGTGTTGTCAATTTGCCAACCATGCTGGGCATCGGTGCCGCCGCGGGGATCGTGGGCGGTATGACAGGGCTGACAGGACCGATCGTGATCCTGTTCTACCTGGCCGGTCAGTCCGTGGCGCAATCGGTGCGCGCCAATACGATCCTTTTCCTCGCAGCACTGGATGTGGTTTTGATCGCCAACCTCATTTGGCGAGGGGCTGTGACCTTTGATTTGCTCTTGCTCGCATTGATCCTGTCGGTGCCCTACGCCGCCACCACGCTGTTGGGGCAGCGTCTCTTTCACCCTGACTATGAGAAATTCTACCGTGCTGTCGCGTATGCCGTGATCGCGCTTGCGGTGATCAGTGGCCTGCCCATTTGGGAATGAACACATGAGGCAGACGCGCCCCATGTCCGCGAGGAGCGCCCGCTCTCTTCCCCCCATTTCCGCTTTGGGCTAAGGCTTTGAGCATGTTGATCAAGGTCACTGATCTTTCCCTCGCGCGCGGCGGAATGCGTCTTTTGGACGGGCTGTCGTTTCAGCTTGGTCCGGGTGAGGCGCTCTTGCTGCGCGGGCCCAACGGTATTGGCAAAACCACCTTGCTGCGGGTTTTGGCCGGGCTGCAGGCCCCGTTGGCAGGCGAGATCACAGTCGAGGATGACAGCCTCGCTTACGCAGGTCACCTGGACGGGGTGAAACCAACATTGACGGTCGCGGAAAACCTGGCGTTTTGGGTCTCAATTTTTGGCGGTTCAAATATCGATGATGCCTTGCAGGCCTTTGCGCTGACAGCGTTGCACGATCGCGCTGCAGGACAGCTTTCGGCAGGGCAGAAGCGCCGACTGGGCCTCGCGCGTCTTATGATCACAGGGCGCAAAACGTGGCTTCTGGATGAGCCGACAGTTTCCTTGGATGCGGAGGCACAAGCGCTTTTGGAGGCCGTTCTGAAGAGCCATCTTGCCGCAGGTGGTGCCGTGCTTGCGGCCACGCATGTAGACATGTCGTTGCCTGGTGCCAAAACACTGGATTTGGCGCCCTATCGAGCGACGGGCACCGTTACGGACAGTTTTGACGAGGCGTTCCTGTGATTGCGCTTTTGATGCGGGATCTTCGTCTGGCGATCCGCGCCGGGGGCGGCTTTGGCCTCGCCCTGGCGTTTTTCTTGATCGTCGTCGTGCTCGTGCCTCTTAGCGTTGGGCCCAATAGTGATCGGCTCGCTATGATCGCGCCTGGTATGCTTTGGTTGGGTGCGCTCTTGGCCAGTCTTTTGTCGCTCGATCGGATGTTTGCGCTGGATTGGGAGGATGGGAGCCTCGATCTTTTGGCCACATCTCCCATGCCCCTTGAGGCCGTGGCCTTGATCAAGGCGTTGGCCCACTGGATCACCACAGGTTTGCCGCTTCTTTTCGCGGCCCCTGTATTTGCGCTCATGCTTAACCTGCCAGGTGCGGGGTTTTGGGCCTTGCTTTTATCGCTGCTCTTGGGCACCCCCGCGCTCAGTATGATCGGCAGTTTCGGGGCGGCGCTGACCGTAGGTCTCAAACGCGGAGGATTGCTCCTCTCCCTCTTGGTTTTACCGCTTTATGTGCCTACCTTAGTATTTGGCGCAGAGATGACGCGACGCGCCGCGGAAACCCAAGACTATCTCACGCCCATGCTGATGTTGGCGGGCATTACCTGTGGCACTATTGCGCTTTTGCCTTTTGCATCCGCTGCGGTATTGAGAGCCAACTTGCGATAGGACGCCCTTGATGAGCCGCAGTTCACTTTGGGAATATGCCAATCCACGGACGTTCATCGAAACGACCGAAAAAATGCTGCCTCCTATCGCGTGGACAGCGGGAATTTGCCTCGTAGTCGGGCTGGTTTGGGGGTTCTTTTTCACCCCTGATGATTTCCGCCAAGGCTCCACTGTTAAGATCATCTACCTTCACGTGCCAAGCGCGATGATGGCGATCAATGCCTGGATTATGATGCTTCTGGCTTCAATTGTTTGGGTTGTTCGGCGCCACCATGTCAGCGCGCTTGCGGCCCGTGCCGCCGCGCCTGTGGGCACGATCATGACGCTGATTGCTTTGTTGACAGGGGCCATCTGGGGCCAGCCGATGTGGGGCACGTGGTGGGAATGGGATCCCAAGCTCACGTCATTTCTGATCCTGTTTCTGTTTTATCTTGGCTATATGGCCCTTTGGTCCGCGATAGAAAATGATGAAACGGCGGCCGATCTCACGGCCATGTTGTGCCTTGTGGGATCGGTGTTTGCGGTGCTGAGCCGCTATTCCATTTTCTTCTGGAACCAGGGCTTGCATCAGGGCGCATCACTAAGCCTCGACAAAGAAGAAAACGTGGCAGATGTGTTTTATTTTCCTTTGCTCGTTTGCATCGCAGGCTTCGTTTTGTTGTTCGTTGCCTTGGTTCTGATGCGGACCCGAACAGAAATCCGTGCGCGCCGCGTGCGCGCTCTTTTGGCAAGGGAGCGTAGAGGATGATGCCGGATCTTGGCAAATATGCGGATGCCGTGCTTGGCGCTTATGCCGTCAGTTTGCTCCTGCTTGCGGGCGTCGTGATCATGAGCGTGCTGCGGTCACGCCGTGTCAAAGCTGAGCTTGATGCGTTGGAAGAAAGGCGGGCGTCGGATGGCTAAAATTTCCCCTTTGATGCTGGCACCGCCGGTGATTTTCGCGGGGCTCGCTTTGATGTTTTACATCGGCCTGCAACGCGACGATCCCGATGCGCTGCCCTCTCAGATCCAAGGTTCTGAGGCGCCAGCCGTTTCGCTTGCGCCTTTGGCCGACAAACCTGTTTTCACCGATGCAGCCTTGCGCGAAGGCGGGGTGAAGATTGTAAACTACTGGGCCAGTTGGTGCGCGCCCTGCCGGGTGGAGCACCCCACATTGATGCAACTGGCCGAAGAGGGCATCCCCATTTACGGCGTGAACTACAAGGATCAGCCTGCGAATGCGTTGGATTTCCTGCGTGAGCTTGGCGATCCTTACGCCGCAATCGGCGCAGATACCGAAGGCCGCATGGCGCTGAACTGGGGCCTTTATGGCGTGCCCGAAACCTATGTGATAGACGGCGATGGTCAGGTGATTTTGCGCTTTCCCGGCCCGGTGACACAGCGCGTCCTGACCGAAACGATCAGACCCGCCATTCAGGCGGCACGCGGCACCCCCATCAACTGAGCTTTCATGAGTGAAGCCCATCAGCGGGCTTAGGCTGAGTGTTGGGCAAAGCTGTGTTTGGTTGTGGAGCACCACGTATCGGAAGCCTACCTGAGCGGTCAACTGGCGCGGATGAAAGTCCCTATTTTACGCTAACGCAGAAACTGCATGGGCGCGGCCGCTATGCGCAACACGAAAAGGGTTTTTTAGACAGTCATCCTTAGTGTCGGAGCGTTGCAGACACGCCTAGCCGCGATACTCACCCGCCCAGTCCCACGGGCGGGTGAAATTTCCCATCACTTCGGTCAGTTGGACTTCATCGCACTCTCCGGTGCGTTCGATCTGTGCCACGAGCCCGCGTTTCTTGCTGTCGATCACCTCGATGACACGGGCATTGATTCCCGCTTTCTCGAGCGCGTTATTGTAGATCCGCGTGATCGCCCTTTTGCGCAGATCCGGTTTGAACACTTTGCCGACCGCCGTTTTGGGCAGCTCGCTCAGCACTTCCACGTGTTTGGGCCAAGCCGCGCGTTCCCGCACGGATGACTTGCAATGTTCCATCAATTCGTCTGCATCGGCTTCACCGCCCTCCACCAGCTCCACATAGGCGCAAGGAATTTCGCCGGCATAGGCATCGGGTTGTCCGATCGCGCCGGCCATGGCCACAGCGGGGTGGGCCATCAACGCCTCTTCGATCTCTGCTGGATCAATGTTATGGCCGCCACGAATGATCAGATCCTTGGCGCGGCCGGTAATAAAGAGATACCCATCACCATCGATGCGCCCCAGATCGCCCGTACGCAGGTAGTCATCAAAATGGTAAAGATCCTTGTTCTTCGCGGCCTCAGTATAGGTATTGCCTGCAAAAACACCGGGGTTTGAGATGCATATCTCCCCCACTTCATCGACAGCCGCCTCAACCGGACCATCCGGCCCGTCATGAAGAATTTTGATGTCTGTATATGGGAAAGGCACACCAACAGAGCCGACTTTCTTTTCCCCGGTGGGCGGGTTGCAGGACACAAGACAGGTGGCCTCGGTAAGCCCGTAACCTTCGATCACAGCCATGCCGGTGGCGCTTTCAAATCGTCTGAACAACTCCAGAGGCATGGGTGCAGAGCCGGAAAACGCATTTTGTACGCTTGAAATATCGGCATCCACCGGGCGCTGCATCAGAGCGGCCACGGCCGTGGGCACGGTGATGACAAAGCTGATCTTCCAGCGTTCCACCAGCTTCCAGAAGGTGTCAAACACGCCATCGCCGCGATAACCGGCGGGCGTGGGAAAGACGACATGGGCGCCCGACTTGATCATCGCCATCAAAATCACATGACAGGCAAACACGTGGAAAAGTGGCAGCGGGCACATCACATTGTCGGTTTCCACAAAAAGCAACTCATGCCCGAGCCAGCCGTTATAGACCATGCCCGAATAGCGATGCTGCGCCACTTTGGGCATTCCCGTGGTGCCGCCTGTGTGGAAATAGGCGGCCACGCGGTCTGCGGTGGCATCCTCAAACGTGAGGTCTTTTTTCTGCCCGGAAATGGCTTTGCTGAAATCCATCACCTTGGCCTTGTGTTCCACCGCCAGTTTCGGGCGGATGAGCGGCACAATCCAGCTTTTGGGAGGGGAAAGGTAGCGGTTGAGATCGATCTCAAGCACGGTCGTGACATGGGGCGCGTCTTTGAGGGCCTCGGCGGTTTTCTCAGCCAGATCCGTTTTTGGGAAGGCGCGCAAAGACACGACCACCTTGGCGTTGGTTTCTCGCAGGATCGCGCTGATCTGATCGGGCTCAAGCAGCGGGTTGATCGGGTTGGCAATGCCTGCCACCATCCCGCCAATCATCGCCACTGCGGTTTCCAGACAATTGGGCAGAATGAACGCGACCACGTCTTTTTCCCCGATGCCGAGGTCGCGAAAGAGGTTCGCCGCCTGACAGACCTGATCGTGAAACTGGCTCCAGGTCAGGGTCTTGGCGGGGTCGGACGCGCCCGAGGTCAGCTGAAAACTCATGGCTTTGCGATGGGGATGTTTATCGCGTGTCTCTCGCAGCATTTGGTAAAGCGTGACTGGTTTTTCACGATCTTCCCACGGCATTTCACGCTCAAATTTGCGCGCGTCATCCGTCGTTGAAAATTTCATGGCAATCCTCCCAAGGTCCATGCCGTGCTCGGCAAGGGCCATTTTTTCTCCCATCTAGGCAATGTGCGGAGGTTTTGACGTTGCTGCAAGATGAACGCAGCGTTTTACCTTATGACGCCGGAAAGACGAAACTTCGAGCTCTGGGCAGGGTCAGCCAAAACCGCGTGCCTGGCGCTGGGATCGCAACCCCGGGCAAAGTCGCGCGAAATAGGCCGTCATGCTCGGCAACACGCAGCTCAAGAAGGCTCGACGTTCCCATAAATCGCGCACGCTGCAACACGCCTTCGACGGCCACGCCATGGCTGTCAGTCACACTGGGAGCCTGCCCGCTCCGGTAAAACTCTACGCGCATATGCTGCGGCCGGATCACGACCTCGGCTTGCGCGCCATTCTGTAAGTCCCGCGCGTCGAACTGACCGAATTGCGTGGTGACGTGCCCACCCTCTACTTTGCCTGTGACAGTGTTGATGTCGCTGAAAAAGGCCATGGCGTTGCGATCTGCGGGGTGGCTGTAGAGCTCATAGGGTGTGCCATCCTGCACAATAGCGCCCGCGCGCATCAAGGCGATCCGATCGGCCATGCGCATGGCTTCTTCAGGTTCATGAGTAACGAGCAACACAGCCGTGCCCTCACTGCGCAGGATCGCCAGTGTCTCATCACGAATGCCGTCACGCAACCGATTGTCGAGGCCAGAGAACGGCTCATCCATCAGCATGATGCTGGGACGCGGTGCCAGGGCCCGGGCCAGTGCCACGCGCTGCTGTTCGCCACCTGACAGCTCATGGGGATAGGCATTGTGATACTCTGATAGCCCGACCCGCTGTAGCAGCTCTGCCACTCGGGCACGCGCCGCAGATTTGTCACCTTTCAGACCGAAGCCAACATTTTCGGCCACACGCAAATGCGGAAACAGCGCGAAGTCCTGAAACATGAACCCGATATGCCGCTCTTCTGGCGGCACGCGTTTGTGTCGGTCCGAGATCACATGCCCATCGACCAAGATCTCACCATCATCGGGCTGCTCAATGCCCGCGATCATATGCAATGTCGTCGACTTGCCGCACCCTGACGGCCCCAACAGGCACGTCACCTCGCCAGCTGCGACGCTGAAAGATACGTCGCTGACCACGCTGCGCTCATCAAATTGGCGCGTCAGATGTCGGAGTTCCAGTTTTGGGACGTCGCTCACCAGCGGCTGCCTTGTTGTTCTTGTTCGACGCGCCGCATGGCCGCCGCTGTAGGGGATAACAACAGCGCGTCAGCGGATCAAGAAAGTAGGTGAGTGAATGACTCGGGTTTTTTTTGCGGGCCCTACTCAGCGGCGACCATGCTGGCGCCTCGCACCGGTGGGAAAGGCACCATCTTGCGCGCCTCTTCATCCCACAGCTTCAATCGAAAGCTTGCGATCGCCTCGGGCCACCGGATCACATGTTTCGTACGCAAATGCTCTGGCAGGTTGGCCTGACACTGGCGCAAGCGGTAAGACGGGATGCCCGGCGCGAAATGATGCAGATCATGGTAGGCGATGTTGCCGGTGCCGATATCCCACCAATGGCCCAAATCAAGCGAGCTTGAGCCCTCCAGCGTGGCTTTGTGGAAGTCATGATCAGGCTTGCGATCCCAATAGGTGTCTTCGAAATTGTGCTGAAGGTAGACAAGAAACACCCCTATCACACCGGCCAGCACGGCGCTGGTGCCCAAAACGATCAAGCCTGGCCATGCAAAGACCATCCAGATCGTCCAGACATAGGCAAAGACCAGCAGATTGTGGATGACAACACCCGTCATGCCGACCTTTCTGGTGTTCATGGGCCAGCGGTAGACAATAAAGTAGGCATAGATACCCCCCAAAGACAGCATCACAATCGGATTGCGGTAGATGCGGTACACCATGCGCCGGATCAGGCCTGCCGCTTCAAATTCTCGCCGCGTCATGGTGTAGACTTCGGTGGTTTCGCGATGTTCCAGATCGCCCAAATGGGCGTGGTGCAAATTGTGATTGTATTGCATGACCCGGTAGGGCGTGAGCGATACAACCGAGATGGCATAGCCTGCCCAATCATTCCAAACACGCGTTTTAAAAAGCGAGGCGTGCCCACAATCGTGCTGGAGCACGTAAAGACGGACCGAGGCGAAAGCCAGCACAACGATCATCGGCAGGCTAAACCAAGCATGGTTGATATAGAGCGCGCCAAATGACAGCGCGGCGGCGTAGGTGGCAAAGCTGGCAAATAGACTGAGCCCACCAAGGGCATCACTTTTGCGGGCATAATGTTTGGTATACTCACGAATGGTAAGCATCTGAAACGTCCCATTTATGTCCTGTAGATATGGCAAAACCCAATCCACAATGGAATGGGAGTGTGAAGGATTTTTAACAATCTGCAACTGTTGCAGGCTGCGTTCCGCTCACTCGCGCCGGACGCAAAGCCGCAGGGCCACGCAAATTTGAGACCTGCAGGTCATCTAGCGTTTCGGCGGTAAGGCTTTGCCGACATGTTTGCGCAATCGAGACGGGGTTGATTTCTTCTTGGCCTTATAGGGATTTTTGTCGGCTTGAGAGCGCATGTGCAGGCGGATGGGCGTGCCTGGCATGTCAAAATCATCGCGCAGCCCATTGACCAAATAGCGCGAATAGCTTTCCGAGAGTTTATCGGGGTTGGAACACATCACGACAAACCCTGGCGGTCGCGTCTTGGCCTGGGTCATGTAGCGCAGCTTGATCCTCCGCCCGCCAGGGGCAGGGGGCGGATGGGCCTCCAACATGCCGGTGAGCCAGCGGTTGAGCTTGGCGGTGCTGACGCGCGTGTTCCAGATGCGATAGGCGTCGTCAACGGCTGCGCGCAACCGATCTAAGCCACGGCCCGTCTTGGCGGAAACGGTAATCAGCGGTGCACCGCGCAATTGCGGCAAAAGCCGTGCGAAGGCCTCCTTAAGATCGCGAAGCTTTTCCTGCTTGTCCTTTTCGATGTCCCATTTGTTCACGGCGACAACGACCGCGCGGCCTTCCCGCTCAGCCAGATCCGCGATGCGCAAATCCTGCTGCTCAAAGGGGATCGCAGCATCAAGCAGAACCACCACCACTTCGGCAAATTTCACAGCCCGCAGCCCATCGGCGACAGAGAGCTTTTCCACCTTTTCCTGCACTTTGGCCTTTTTGCGGATGCCGGCCGTGTCAAAAATACGAATGGGAAGGCCATCCCAATCCAGCTGTAATGAGATCGCATCGCGGGTGATCCCGGCTTCCGGGCCCGTAAGCAGACGATCTTCGCCCAGGATTTGATTGACCAACGTGGATTTGCCCGCATTGGGCCGTCCCACAACTGCAATTTGCAAGGGCCGCGCGGGTGTTGGTTGGCGGTATTCGGTGTCGCCATCTTCAACTTCGACATCCGTTTGCGGCGCGTCCGCCTCAGCGCGGTCTTTGTACATGTCGGCCAAAGGCATAAGCAGGGCGTAAAGCTCATTGAGGCCCTCACCATGTTCAGCAGAGAGGCGAACAGGCTCACCCAGACCGAGGGAATAGGCTTCAATCACACCGGCATCGGCAGCGGATCCTTCGGATTTGTTGGCTGCTAAAATCACGTGATCGGCCCGCTTGCGCAGGATCTCGGCAAACATCTGGTCAGAGGGCGTGATGCCTACGCGCGCATCCACCATGAAGAGGCAGATGTCGGCCATGTCTACCGCTCGCTCGGTCAGCCGTCGCATCCGGCCTTCAAGCGATTGATCGGTAACTTCTTCCAGCCCAGCCGTGTCAATCACGGTAAACCGCAGATCCCCAAGCCGCGCATCACCCTCGCGCAGGTCACGCGTCACACCGGGCTGGTCGTCCACCAACGCCAGGCGCTTGCCAACAAGGCGATTGAACAGCGTGGATTTGCCCACATTGGGCCGCCCCACAATGGCGAGGGAAAAGCTCATCAGATGCTCCGCGACTATGGCGCGGGCTTAGCGCAGTTCAGCGTCAGCGAAAAGCCATCAACTGACCGTTGGTTGACACGATATAGAGCGTGTTACCCGCCACGACCGGGTTGGTGGTGGCTCCTCCGGGCATCGGCAACTCGCTCAGCAGCTGGCCATTTTGCGGATTATACGTGCGCATCTGCCCGTCATTGGACACCACGATCAGCCGCCCGCCGGCCACGATCGGGCCATGATGGGCGTAAATTTCATTTTGCTTGCGCGGCTTCGCGTTGGTGAACAGGGGCAAGGCCTTGCCCCAAAGGCGGCTGCCATCGCTAGCCGATAGGCGCAAAAGCTCATTGCGATCAGAAATCATGAAGATAGAGTCGCCCGCGGGCCAAACCGGATTGAGCGGTCCATCGGGCGCGGTCCAGATCCGTTCACCGTTTTCGAGGTCAAGCGCCACCGTTCGGCCAGAATGACTGCCCACATAGACGCGGCGACCATCAATCACCGGGTCAGATGTGATGTCGCTTACGCTGCCCGAGGAGAAGCCAGCGCGGCTGCCCCGCACTTGCGCGTTCCAGCGGCGCAATCCGCCTTTGCGAAACGCGCCCTGAACTTCGCCTGAGCCAAAGGCAAAGACCACGTATTTGTCTGACACTGCCGGGGCCGGGGCGCCGAGCACGTTATTGGCATTGGGCGTACCGGCGATTTGCCAGCGGATACGGCCATTGGCGGCATCAATCGCCCAGCCGACTTCATCGCCGGACACAAGATACACAAGATCGCCAAAAATGGTCGGGCTGCCGGTGCCGGTTGTGCGCAGGTTCTGCTGCCACACCTCTTGGCCGGTATTGGCATCAAGCGCGGTCAATAGGCCAAAGCCGGACGAAACATAAAGTTTGCCATCGCTGTAGGCCATGCCACCGCCGCTGCCATCGCTGCTGTTGTCATTGGGCGGGGTCAGGTCGCGGCTCCAAACGACAGCACCACTGGTGGAGACCGCTGTGACCTGCGCCGTGGCATCCAGCGTGAAGATACGCCCGCCTGACACGATGGGGTCTGCGGTGATGCGGTTACGACGCCCATCACCTTCACCGATGTCAACCGACCAGATCAATTGCGGTGCGGAGCCAAGCGCGGGATGCGTTGTGCGCGTGCGCGGGGTGGCAATAGATTGCGTCCAGGCCGTGTTGGCGCGTGTCGCGGGAAGATTGAGAGGCGGCGCAGCATCAGGCGCTTGGGTTGAGGCCAAAGCATCTTCGCCGGTGTTGTCGAGGATGGATCGCACGCCTTCGCGCTCGCCGGTCAGGACCACTTCTTTCTTTTCGCAGGCCGCGGCCAGTAAGACGCCCATAACACCAAACATCAGTGCGTGTTTTTTCACGATCTTTGCTCCTCAATTTCCTGCACGAATGCGCCCTTTGGGCATTATTCCGGCAGGTCACCACCTAGCGCCACAATCACGCCACTGACCCGTTCGCGCAAGCCCTGCGAGGCTTCCGCATCCACATAAAGTTCTTGCAGGCGCGAAATTGCCGCCTCTGGGTTGCCTTCTTCAATCTCAAGCATGGCGAGTTGTTCGCCCGCCAGAAGCCGCATCAACCCGCTTGTGAGCGCCAAATCTTCTAGCCGTGTGCGCCGTTCCGATGGCTCCATGCCAGCGTCGGCGATCATCACCGCCTTGAGCGTGGCCACCTGACGGTAGATCAAGGGGATGTCAGACCTGTCAGAAAGTGTCAGCAGGTTTTCAGCAGCCTCACGAGGGTTCTCCGCGCTGAGTTCGGCTGCGGTCAAGAGTTTGAGCATCGCATCCGCACCGGGTGTCGGCGCCTGGAGCGTGGCCAGGGCATCTGCGCGTTCTGTGCGTTCCTCAAAGGTCAGCGCCGACAAAACCGCGTCCCCAAAATTTTGCGCATCGGCGCGGGCTGAGGCCTTGCTTATCTCATTCCAAGTGGCGCCACCGACCAATAAAAGCACAAGCAAAATGGCAATCCAGCCGTAGCGCTTGACCAACTTGAAAAGCTTCTCACGGCGGACCTCCTCGGTCACTTCTTCAATGAAACTGTCAGTGTCGCTCAAGGGCTCGAACCTCTTTTCTGTTACGCCCTCTTACCGTTTCGCACAGGAAGTGCCAAGGGGCGGCAGGCCTGATCTTGGCTCTGTTTGGGCTCTGTCTGGGCTCTGTGTTGGCCCTGTCCCGACACTGTCCTGGCCTTGCAAACCATTGCCTAGGGGCGTAATCTAAACTGGACAGTTCAGCAGTTTGCGCTGTACCCACCTGCGAAAGGTGCTCCGATGCGGCAAGACGGGCCGCTTTGAACAGAAAGTTACCGAATGCGCTTGTTTCCGATCATCGCGGCCGTTGTGGTTATGGTGTTGATTTACATGTTTGTGTTTCAGCGCGATCAGGTGATGGCGGAGTTGTCCCAAGAGGATGCCGAAACGTCCCAAACCGCGGCGTCCCCCGCCTCTGAGGCCGAAGCTGCTGACGACGTGATCGGCGTGATCGTTGTAAACTCTGTGGCGCGGGTGCTGGAACAAGCGGTGCAAGTGCGAGGCCAGACGGAAGCAGATCGTCAAGTGGAACTGCGCGCAGAAACCACAGGTCAAGTGATCTCTGAACCGCTGCGCAAAGGTTCATTTGTTGAGGCGGGTCAGCTGATTTGTGAGCTTGATCCCGGTGTGCGCAATTCCTTGCTGGCTGAGGCTAAGGCGCGCTTGGCGGAATCTGAGGCGCGCTTGCCCGAGGCAGAAGCCCGCGTGCCCGAAGCGCAGGCGCGCGTGACAGAAGCACAAGCCCGGGTCACAGAAGCGCAGTCGCGTTTGGCAGAGGCTGAGATCAACGCCAATGCGGCCTCACAGCTGAGCAATAACGGTTTTGCCTCCACCACCCGCGTGGCCGCAACAGAAGCCGCCGTGCGCGGGGCCGAAGCCGCAGTGGTCAGCGCAGAGGCCGGGCTGAAAGCGGCTGAATCGGGCCTTGAAAGCGTGGCCGCGGGCATTGAGGCCGCCCGTGCTGGCCGTCAGAGCGCTCAAGCAATGGTGGACAGCGCCGAAAAAGAAATCTCCCGGCTGCAGATCAAGGCCCCGTTTTCCGGCCTTCTGGAAAGTGACAGCGCGGAGTTGGGTAGCCTCTTGCAGGATGGCAGCCTGTGCGCCACCATCATTCAGCTCAATCCCATTATGCTTGTGGGTTTCGTTCCGGAAACACAGGTCTCTTTGGTTGAAATAGGCGCCACGGCTCAGGGCCAACTGGCCTCCGGCGAAACCGTCGAAGGCAATGTTGTTTTCATATCGCGCGCCGCTGATATGACAACCCGCACTTTCCGCGTCGAAATTGAAGTGCCAAACGAAGAGCTGCGTCTGCGAGATGGCCAAACGGCCGAGATTTCGATTGCTGGAGAGGGCACCACCGGACATTTGTTGCCGCCGTCTGCACTGACACTTAATGACAATGGAGAGTTGGGCGTGCGCACGGTGGGTGAAGACAACATTGTTGAATTCTACCCGGTTGAGCTTGTCCGCGACACGCCCACCGGCATGTGGCTCTCCGGCCTGCCTGAAGAAGCGCAAGTGATCGTCATCGGGCAAGAATTTGTAAATGACGGTGTTGAGGTCAAACCCTACCTGCAGGAGGTTGGCCAATGACCGGTATCGTCGACTGGGCCGCGTCCCGGGCGCGGATGGTCATAGCCTTCATCGTGTTGTCGATCCTCGCGGGGTCCTTGGCGTATGTGAACCTGCCCAAAGAGGGCGAGCCGGATATCGAAATCCCCGCGCTCTTTGTGTCGGTCGTTTTCCCCGGGATCTCGGCGGAGGATAGTGAAGATCAGCTCGTCAAGGTCATGGAGACGGAGCTGGCTGATCTCGATGGGCTCAAGACGCTTTGGGGCACGGCAGCCGAAAACTATGCCGGGATCGGCATGGAGTTCGAGTTTGGCTGGGACAAGACCCAGATCATGGCTGATGTGCGCGACGCCATGACCAAGGCCGAAGCAGAATTTCCCGAGGGCGCTGAGCCGTACTCTTTGGAAGAGCTGAATTTCAGCACATTCCCTATGATCATCGTGACCTTGTCGGGCGATGTGCCCGAACGGACGATGGCCCGCTTGGCCCGCGACTTGCAAGATGAGCTGGAATCGCTGGACGCTGTGCTTGAGGCCGGGATTGCGGGCGACCGCGAAGAAATGGTTGAAATCCTGATCGATCCTTTGCGCCTTGAATCCTACAATGTGACCGCGGCGGAGCTGATCACGACGGTGCAGAACAACAACGTGTTGGTGGCCTCGGGTGAGGTGGACAACGCGGGCGGCGCGTTTTCGATCACCATGCGATCCAACTTCAAAACCACCGATGACATCTACGCGCTGCCGATCAAAACCAATGGCGACCGGGTGATCACCTTGGGCGATCTGGCGCGGATCAACCTTACATTTGAAGACCGCGATGGGACCGCTCGTTTTGATGGGGAACCGACGATTGCCTTACAGGTGGTCAAGCGCAAGGGCTTCAACATCATCGACACGGCCGCGTTGATCAAAGAGACCATCGCCGAGGCGGAGAAAGCCTGGCCCGATCAGTTGAAGGTCGCGGTGACGCTGGACACATCCATCGATCAATCCCGCGTCATCGACAGCATGGTCAAACAGCTCGAAGGCTCTGTTCTGACGGCCATTGCGCTGGTGATGATCGTGACGCTTGCCGCGCTTGGGATCCGCCCTGCGCTGCTTGTCGGTTTTGCCATTCCCACCTCGTTTCTCCTGTGTTTTGCGCTGCTTGCCATCATGGGCGTTGCGATCTCAAACATCGTGATGTTTGGCCTCATCCTTGCTGTGGGGATGCTTGTCGACGGGGCCATTGTGGTGGTGGAGTATGCCGACAAGAAAATCGCCGAGGGTGAAGGCCCGATGAAGGCTTATGTCAGCGCGGCCAAGCGCATGTTCTGGCCTGTGGTCAGCTCAACGGCCACGACGCTTTGCGCCTTTCTGCCGATGCTCTTTTGGCCGGGTGTACCTGGGCAATTCATGAAAATGCTGCCATTTACGCTGATCTTTGTGCTGTCTGCCTCGCTCTTGGTCGCGCTTGTCTATCTGCCGGTCATGGGCGGTGTGACAGGGCGGCTGGAGCAGTGGTTCAACACCCGCATTCAACAAATCGCGCGCCTCTTCTGGCCGTGGCATATCGCGCTTTTGGTCATTGCGGTGGCCGCGCTGGGCGGGGCGGGGTCTGTGTTGCCCGCAGCGCTCGGCGCCGTGGGGGGGAGCTTTGCCTCCATGGATGGCACCGATATCCTGGGTTCCGTGATACCCACGCTGGTGGCTGTTTTCGGTTTGATCCTGGGGGCTTTGGTTCTGGGCGCGCTCGCCCTTGCCGGCGCTGTGACAGCTCTTCTGGCGTTGATGGCCGTGTTCAAGCGCGTTGCGTTGCTCTTCGCTTGGATGAAGGCCAAAGCTCTGCCAGAGCGGCCCACAAAGGTTCGCGCGGGGCATCAGCGCACGGCATTCGGCTGGTTTATCAACCTCATTGCGTCCAACCCCATAGCGCCGATTTTGGCGTGCTGTTTCGTGTTTGTCTTTGTGGGCTCGGTGGCAATGTATTTTGCCAACAACAACCGCGGTGTTGAGTTCTTTGTCGAATCTGAGCCTGAAAATGCTCTGGCTTACGTGCTGGCACGAGGCAACCTGTCGATTGAGCAAAAGGATGAATTGGTCCGCGATGTAGAAGATGTGGTCCGCGCCCATCCCAATGTCGACGCCGTTTTCGCCTTTGCCGGATCCGGTGGTCTCAACAACAACACTGGTGGGCTTGATCCACCCATCGACACGATTGGGCAGGTCCAGTTTGAACTGACCAAATGGGAAGACCGCCCGCAACAAACAGAGACGTGGTTTACGATCCCTGTTCTGGGCTATGAGGTGCAGCGTTCGGTCACAGCATCCTCCGCCGATGGCAACCGAACGTTGGAGGAAATCCGCAAGGCAGCCGAACAATTGCCCGGTCTGCGCGTGCAGATCATTTCGGTCGATCAAGGCCCGGCAGCGGCCAAGCCCGTGCATTTGCGGCTCACCAGCGATGACCCGGATGCGCTGTATGAGTTCACCGAAATTGCGCGTGCGCAGTTTGACGCCACACCCGGCATGATCCAGGTGGAGGATAGCCTGCCCCTGCCCGTGATCGATTTCCAAGTGGATGTAGATACCGAGGCAGCGGGCCGGTTTGGCGCCGATGTGGGGCTGGTGGGCGCGATGGTGCAGCTCGTCACGCGCGGCCTGCTTTTGGATAAGATGCGGGTGCCCACATCCGAAGATGAGATTGAAATCCGCGTACGTCTGCCCGAGGATGACCGGCTGTTGTCCACGCTCGATACATTGAAAGTACGCACCCAAGAGGGGCTGGTGCCTCTGTCAAACTTTGTCACCTGGGAGGCCGTGCGCGGGCGCGATCAGATCGATAGGATCAACCAGACACGATATTTTGACATCAAGGCAGATGTTGAGCCGGGCCTGACCAAAACCGTGGTCGATGACAATGGCCGCGAAACCGAAGTGGCCATCAACCCCAATGAGCGGATTGCGGAACTGACCAAATGGCTTGAAAGCGGCGTGGTGCCTGCGGGCATAAACTGGGAGTGGACGGGCGACGCTGAGGATCAGGAGGAGTCTGGTGCGTTTCTGAGCCAAGCTTTCCTGGGCGCCTTGGGCCTGATGTTCATCATTTTGCTGGCGCAGTTCAATTCGGTCTATAACGCCGTGCTTGTGCTGCTTGCCGTGATCTTGTCCACGACCGGGGTGTTGGTGGGTATGCTGGTGATGCAGCAGCCGTTTTCGATCATCATGACCGGCACGGGGATTGTGGCTTTGGCGGGCATCGTTGTGAACAACAATATCGTTCTGATCGATACCTACCAAGAATACAGCCGCTACATGCCGCGCACAGAGGCGATCACCCGCACCGCAGAGGCGCGCATCCGGCCAGTGCTTCTGACCACGATAACGACGATGGCAGGGCTTGCGCCGATGATGTTCGGGCTTAGCCTCAACTTTGCCGATGGTGGTTACACGGTGGACAGCCCCACCGCGCTGTGGTGGAAACAGTTGGCCACCGCCGTTGTGTTCGGTCTGGGTGTTGCCACCGGGCTCACGTTGATCTTCACGCCTTCAATGCTGGCCATGCGCATCTGGGCCACAACCTATGTTTTGTGGATTGCCAATCTCCTGGAGCGGCTTTCTCTTGGGCGGACGAGCGCTGCGGCGCGGGATTGGGCGCTGCGCCGACAGGCCCGCGCAACCCAAGGTCAGGAGCTAATCTGGGATGATGACACGATACCGTCAGGTGGCTATGCCAGCGAGACAGGGGATGACGCGCCCGGGCTAGACGATCTCAAGCGCGTTCTGCAGGAACGGCCCGGCGGTGGCCCTCTCAAAGCGGCGGAGTGATCCTCGCGGTCACGTGAACGCGCTACGGCTTGGTGACATGCTATCCTCTCGTCCATCGGATCGGGGGAAAAGGCAGGACCATGAAAAAGCAGCGCAACAAACCGCAAAAACGCAAGGCTCAGACGAGACCGGTGGATGCGCAGACCGCGCTGGACACCGGGCGTCGCCGTGTGTTGACGCGCGCGGCAAAGCTTGCGCTTGGGGTGTTGGTGGTCGGAACAGGATCGGTTTTTGCGGTTACAGCGGTGCGGGCTACCGCCTATGAACAAGACGTGGCCAGAGTGGGGCAAGGCGTGCCAACGATCGTGCAAATCCATGATCCCAATTGTTCGCTCTGCACTGCCTTGCAAAAAGAAACGCGTAAAGCCCTTGAAGGGTTTGATCCGACAGAGCTCGACTACGTTGTGGCCAATGTGAAAACGGATGCAGGGGGCGCCTTTGCGGCCCGTCATGGTCAGCCGCATGTCACATTGATGCTGATGGACCCGGAAGGGCATCCTGTGCGCATCCTCAATGGCCCACAAGACAGAGGCGACCTACGTGCTATTTTTGAGGCCCATGCCGAGGCCTACCGTTGATGCCTTAGAGCGCGGACGCCGCAACGGGGAAGATGTCACGCATCATCGTGTACGCAAACATCGCCGCGCCAAGGGGCGGCACATAGAGGCACATGGACAAAGCCAGCGTGTGGATCGTCAGTCGCATCGGCTCTGAGCACGCGCTTTGGCCAAGATGAAACCGTGCGTTGCGCGCGGCCATATTGGCCTCAGCTTGATCGAAAACGTCCTTTGAATAATCGCCTTTGTTTTCGTCGCGCGTCCACGGGGGCAGCATTGTGTCGACAATCTCGGCGTAATTGGCTTCTTCACTTTCGCGGATCACATCCTCAGGCGCGTCCGTGTCGCCTGGCAGATCCGACGTGTCGGCGCGCAAAAGATCAAACAGCGTATCGATCAAAGAGCGGCCAATAGGTTGGCTCGCCTCACCGCGCAAAACCGCAGTGGAGGGGAGAAACTCATTGGTGCGATCCAAAATACGGTCAGCCAGAAAATCGTAGGACGACATCTCAATCTTCGAGAGGTCCTCGTCGGGAGCCGACCCCACCGCGATGATCAGGTGCCAGGGCTGCCCATTGCCGGCTGACGGCAGCCAGCCCATGGCCACACGCACGTAATCGCGATCTATAATGGCTGTGTCCTTGCGTTCCCATGTCAGGGAGCGACTTTGGGAATCCACCATTTGAAACGCCACGTCAAACTCCTCGACAATGTCTTGAAACGAGACACTGGGACGGGTCTTGAATTCCATAGCAACGACGGAACCATAGGTGTGTGAAGTCATCGGTCTGCCACCTTTTCACGCGATTATATTCCTTAACAAACGCCTAAAATCTGCGCTCGATAGGGACAAATTGGGGCAGATTCATGGAAAAATGCACTTTTTGAGCCGCGCAATGTCGTAAATTTAGGAGTTATTGGTCCTGAATACAGGTTTTTAGGCGCGCATGGGCTGAAAACCCACCGCTATTGTACAAGTTGCTGCAACGCAGCCATTGCGTTTGCAGTGGTTCCCATGGACTGGAACGCGACAAAAATTCCGGTCAGCGCCGCTGTTTGCGAAGACAGTCGCAGGTTTTCACCCTTGGCGAAGTTCACAATCAACAAAGCAACACCGACAGGCAGCGCAATCAAAACAACGGCAAAGGAGAAAAACCAAGCCGATAAGCGCAAAGGTGCTGCCTTTTCGATGTCTTCCATTTCCCTGGCATAAGCTTCTGTGGCTTCTTGTGCGGCCAACACAGCCGGATCAACCCAGCCATCTGCAAACATCTCGCGAAGGCGCTCTGGTGCGGTTTGGTTGTTGAAGATGTCGGGATCTTGGTTGCTCAACCTATTTTGCAAAACCGCGTGCGTGGCTTCAATGTCTGGAAGCGCTTGGTGGGAGGTGTCATCGGCACCCACAGTCTGGTCTGGCTCGGATGTCTCCTCACACTGCGTGGCAGCTGCAAACCTATCGCTCGGCAGAAGAAAGTTTGCATCTTTCCATTGGATGTAGTCCGGGCAAAGCGCTGCGTTCAGTGTTTGAAGGCACCGCGCGAGAATAGCATCGCGGGCAAATTGAGAGGCACGCGCGGCTTGGTGATCCGCCAGTTTTACGCGCAGGCAGATCTGTGCGGTTTCCGCCAGCACGTCTGAGGTGTAATCTTCTCGCAAATCAAGTGTCAGGTCATGGCTATTCGTGCCGACCTGAGCGCTGGTGTCCGACAAAATATGCACGCCGGTCAGATGGTGGCCCATCGCCTCAAATCCGCGCGCCACGTGATTGGCCGCCGCGACAATATCAATGTCGCGATCTTTCAGAAAAATTAATCCGGCCGTTCCCGATGTTAGCGCGTCTGCCATCTTTGACCCTCTCAGCAATTCATGCCGACGTCTTGCGTGCTCACTGTAAGGGGTAGCAAGAAAGTAAGGGCGCAGTTTGTTACAAATTTGAAACGAATTGGGCACGCAAGGATCATGGGCATGTCGTCTGTTACATGCGTGCCAGTGTTGTTTTGAACGCTTTGGGTCAGGTTTCCCACGCATGGATGCGCAGTCTTTGGGTGTGCGGTGCCAAGTCCAAAACCGACCATTGCCACAAAATCCGCAAAAAGACGAAAGGGCGCTCGAAAGCGCCCTTTGTCTGTCTTAGTCGGTTCAACCGCGTGTCAGCAGCTGTAATACAACTGGAATTCCATCGGGTGCGGCGTGTGCTCATACGCCTCGATCTCTTCCATCTTGAGTTCGATATAACCTTCGATTTGGTCTTTATCGAACACATCACCGGCCAGCAGGAACTCATGATCGGCCTGAAGCTCTTCGATGGCCTCACGCAGGCTTCCGCAGACCGTGGGGATACCTTCCAGCTCTTCGGCTGGCAGATCGTAGAGGTTCTTATCCATTGCCTCACCCGGATCGATCTTGTTCTGGATGCCGTCAAGACCCGCCATCAGCAGTGCCGCAAAGCACAGGTAGGGGTTGGACGACGGATCAGGGAAGCGGGCTTCAACACGCTTCGCCTTGGGGCTTTCAGTCCATGGAATACGCACACAGCCCGAGCGGTTGCGCGCAGAATAGGCGCGCAACACGGGCGCTTCAAAGCCCGGGATCAGACGCTTGTAGCTGTTTGTCGACGGGTTTGTGAACGCGTTGAGCGCTTTGGCGTGCTTGAGGATGCCGCCAATGTAGTAAAGCGCTTCCTGGCTCAGATCAGCGTATTTGTCGCCAGCAAAGAGCGGCTTGCCGTCTTTCCAAATCGACATGTTTACGTGCATCCCGGTGCCGTTGTCGCCTGCGATGGGCTTGGGCATGAAGGTCGCCGATTTGCCATAGGCCTGCGCCACGTTGTGGATCACGTATTTGTATTTCTGCAGCTCATCACCTTGTTTGGTCAGGCTATCAAAAATCAGGCCAAGTTCGTGCTGACAAGAGGCCACTTCGTGGTGGTGCTTGTCCACTTTCATACCCAAACGCTTCATGGTCGACAGCATTTCGGAGCGGATATCCTGACCGTCATCGATCGGGTTTACAGGGAAATAACCGCCTTTGACGCCCGGACGGTGGCCGGTGTTGCCCATCTCATACTCGGTGTCGGTGTTCCAGGACGCGTCAAGCGCATCGACCTCATAAGACACTTTGTTGATCGAGGTGGAGAAACGCACGTCGTCAAAGAGGAAAAACTCCGCCTCAGGGCCCATATAGGCCGCATCACCAATGCCAGACGCTTTCAGATAGGCCTCGGCCTTTTGCGCTGTGCCGCGCGGGTCGCGATTGTAGGCCTCGCCCGTATCCGGCTCAACGATAGAACAATGAACGCAAAGCGTTTTTTCCGCATAGAACGGATCGATATAGCCGCTTTCCGTGTCAGGCATCAGCTTCATGTCGGAGGCTTCAATGGATTTCCAGCCCGCGATGGAGGAGCCGTCAAACATAAAGCCTTCTTCGAGGAAGTCCTCATCGACCTGATCGGACATGACTGTCACGTGCTGCAGCTTGCCGCGCGGGTCGGTGAAGCGGATGTCCACGTATTCGACGTCTTCGTCCGCGATGGTTTTGAGCAGGTCCTTTGCGCTCATGATATGGTCCCCTTAGTTCTGTTGGATTAGGTGATTGTAGGAATGTGCGTCCTCAAAGAGCCTCTGGCCCGGCCTCGCCGGTCCTGATGCGGATGGCCTGTTCCACCGGGCTCACGAAAATTTTGCCGTCCCCGATTTTGTCGGTCTTGGCGGCGGTGGTGATCGCCTCTATGGCTGCATCAACCTGATCGTCATCAAGCACGACGTCGATTTTTACCTTGGGCAGAAAATCGACCACATATTCAGCGCCCCGGTAGAGCTCAGTATGGCCTTTTTGGCGGCCAAACCCTTTGACTTCGATGACGGAAAGGCCTTGTACGCCGATTTCCTGAAGCGCTTCCTTCACTTCGTCGAGTTTGAAAGGTTTGATGATCGCTTCGATCTTTTTCACGGGCCATCCTCCTTGCGCGCCATTCTGGCGGGTGTGAGATCATTTCTATTTCTCGGGCACAATCGGATAGGGTCTTCCCATGCGGGTTTGCCGATGCGGGATTTCAGGATGCCTAAATTTTATGCAAAACGCCTTGCTTTCGGGCGAAAATGAATCGGAAGGTGGTTAATCAATGACAGAATTGCTCACAGCCGCTCAGATGCGGGCTATCGAACGCGCCGCGATTGACGCCGGTGAAGTCACAGGTCTTGAGCTGATGGAGCGCGCAGGCCGGGGCGTTGTGGAGGCGGTGTTTGAGGAATGGCCGGAACTGGCGAAGACGTCCCACCGGGCGGTGGTTTTGTGCGGGCCAGGCAACAATGGCGGCGACGGGTTTGTCGTCGCGCGGCTTCTCAAAGAGTGGGGCTGGGAGGTCGAGGTATTTCTGTATGGCGATGCTTCGAGGCTGCCACCCGACGCGCGGGTGAATTATGAGCGGTGGTTGGAATTGGGTGCCTGTGAGACAAATCCTGAGAAGATGGTTCGCAACAAAGTTTGGGGCATGTCAGAAGAAAACCACCCTCATCTCTGGATCGATGCCGTGTTTGGTATTGGTCTTTCGAGAAAAGTTGAACGTGACGTTGGCTTTCTGTTCGAGCAGATCCAAGCAAGTTTCTTCGAACTAGAAAACAGACCACCGGGCAAAACCGTGTCTATCGATTTACCTACCGGGATACATGCGGATACTGGTGATTTATTGTTTGCTAGTCTGAAAAAAGGGCCCGGGCATATGACGTTTTCCTCAATGGGCACAAACCCGAGACGTGCACAAAACTTGACTGCGGGTAGTCCTTTGGCTTGCGACATGACAGTGACTTTTCATCTTGCTAAGTTGGCGCATTTTATTGGCAAGGGTGCCCCGTTCTGCGGCAAGGTTGTTGTGAAAGGCATTGGGCTGTCTTGATCTGACGCGAAAAAAAGGCCTTTGAAGTTACTATGTTTCGACAACCAAAACGAGTTACGGCCTCGCATGCTCTGCGAGAAAGGCTTGGTAAGTTCTCTGGAAATCACAAATTTTCGCACGGCCATGCTCTCGTCCTCACCGGCGGTCCTCGGAAAACCGGGGCGGCGCGGTTGGCGGCAAGGGGGGCGCTCAGGATTGGGGCGGGCCTGGTCACGCTGGGGGTGCCGGGGGCGGCGCAGATGGAGGTGGCCTCGCAGGTCACCGCGATCATGCTGAAGCGGGCGGGGACGGAGGAGGAGGTGGGCTCGGCTCTCGCGGACAAGCGGATCAATGCGGTGTGTTTGGGGCCGGCGTTGGGATTGGACCGCGCCAAAGGGTTGGTTGAGGTGGTTTTGAAGGCCACCCGCCTTGGTCAAAGCGTCGGGGCCTCAACCGTTGAGGCCCCGGATCAAGTCCGGGGCGGGTTGAGTGTGGTGCTTGATGCGGATGCGCTTACGGCCTTTGAGGGGAAGCCTGAGGCGCTGTTTGGGATGCTCCATGAGAATTGTGTGTTGACGCCGCACGGGGGCGAGTTTGCGCGGCTCTTTCCGGATATTGCCGAAAATCTCAATGCCACGCCCACCAAAGGCCCGGCCTATTCCAAGGTGGATGCGACGCGGGCGGCGGCCAAGCGGGCAGGGTGTGTGGTGCTCTTTAAAGGGCCCGATACGGTGATTGCCGCCCCGGATGGGCGGTGTTCGATCAATTCGGCCCATTATGAAAGGTCTGCACCCTGGCTGGCCACGGCCGGATCGGGCGATGTGCTGGCAGGGTTCATCACCGGGCTTTTGGCGCGGGGGTTCAGCCCGATGCAAGCGGCTGAGACAGCGGCTTGGTTGCATGTGGAATGCGCTCTCGCCTTCGGGCCGGGGCTGATTGCCGAGGATTTGCCCGAAGCGCTGCCGGGGGTGTTGCGCGATCTGGGTGTTTGAGCGTCGGCTCAATCGCCCTTGCGGGCAGTCTCGCACGCTTTTGCCCGCCGATGTCAGCTGTTGGCGCGTTCCTTTAAAAGACGCTCGGCCTTTTTGCGCACCAAGACCCCGCGCAGATCATGCATGGCCAGCAAAAGCGCGTCGGTGACCTGTTCCAGCTGATCCTCATCCGCCTTGGACTGCGCCCAGTGGGTGGTCATATTGAGGTAGTCCACGGCGCGGTGAATATCCTCGATGTCGCGTCGGGCCAGCGTCTCAACCCGGTCGGCCATCCAATCCTGAATGACCGCCATATCCTTCTCTGACAGGTCCCGATCCCCGTGCGGTTTGATCTGACCGTTCTTGATATTGACGACCGCGATTTGTTCCATCTCGATGCGCGCCTGGCGGTTGGTCGTGTCCACGTGGAACACGAACGCCCCATTCTCGCGCACCCGGAAATAGTATTCTGGCAAATCGTCGGACATGGGTCCTTGTACTCTACCTCAGCCCCTCGCAGAAGCGGCTTATGCGCGCGCAGGCCTCGCTTAACGCCTCATCAGAGGTAGCGTAGCTGACCCGAAACGCCGGTGAAAGACCAAATGCCGCGCCAAAAACGACAGCCACGCCCTGTTCTTCCAGCAGCGCTTTGGCAAAGGCCTCATCTGTGTCGATCAAGGCCCCGCCAGCAGAGGTTTTGCCGATCAGGCCGGATATGAAAGGATAGACATAGAAGGCACCCTCTGGTGTCGGGCAGGTGATGCCCGGAATGGCGTTGAGCGCGCGCACCACCAGATCCCTGCGGCGCCCGAACATCACATTGTTTGGGGCGATAAAATCCTGTGGGCCGTTCAGGGCCTCTACCGCCGCCCATTGGCTGACCGAACATGGGTTGGAGGTCGATTGCGATTGCACCTTGCGCATGGCGGCGATCACATGCTCCGGTCCGCCCGCATATCCGATCCGCCAGCCGGTCATGGCATAGGCCTTGGACACGCCATTGACTGTGAGCGTGCGGTCATACAGCTGCGGCTCAACTTCCGCCGGCGTGCAGAATTCGAACCCGTCATAGGTCAGATGCTCATACATATCGTCTGTCAGCACAGCCACGTGCGGGTGGCGCATCAGCACATCGGTGAGCGCTTTGAGCTCATCCCATGTATAACCGGCGCCCGTCGGATTGGATGGCGAATTGAAAATAAACCACCGCGTTTTCGGCGTGATGGCAGCCTCCAGCGCCTCCGGCGTCAATTTGAAGGAGCTTTGCAGCGACGTTTCCGCAATCACCGGCGCGCCGCCCGCCAAGAGCACCATGTCCGGATAGCTCACCCAGTAGGGCGCAGGGATCACCACCTCGTCGCCTGGGTTCAACGTGGCCATGAAAGCATTGTAGAGGATCTGCTTGCCCCCGGTTCCGACACTGATCTGCTTGGGGCTGTAATCGAGCCTGTTGTCCCGTTTGAATTTGGCGCAAATGGCCTCTTTCAACTCAGGAATGCCATCAGGGGCCGTGTAACGGGTGTGGCCGTCATCGATGGCGCGCTTGCCGGCTTCGCGGATATTGGCGGGCGTGGCAAAATCCGGCTCACCGGCGCCCAACGAAATCACATCCTGACCTGCGGCCTTCAATTCCATGGCGAGAGTTGATATCGCCACGGTAGGAGAAGGTTTGACGCGCGAAAGTGTCGTGGATAAGTCTATCATGTCGCGCTCCGGTGGGACTTGGTGTGGAAAATTCTGTAACACTCACAAAGCGGAGCGTCGCTGGGATGTAAACCCTTTTGACCCCGAAGTTGCCTCGAAAGGACTTTGAATGACAGCTCACTTGCAAGAAGACTGGTACGACCCGGCAGCGACCACATTTGGAGATCGCCTGGCAGGCGCGCGCGAGCAGGCGAGTATGGGGCAGGCCGATTTGGCCAAGCGCTTGGGTGTGAAACTGTCGACGCTCAAGTCTTGGGAAGATGATTTGAGCGAGCCGCGCGCCAACAAGTTGCAGATGTTGGCGGGTATTCTGAACGTGTCGTTGAGTTGGCTTTTGACGGGTGAAGGCGACGGGATCGATGCGCCCGATGACGCCGCGGACATGCCCGGCGACATGCAGGAATTGCTGTTGGAGATCCGTGATATCCGTGCCCAGCTGGCGCGCTCATCCGATCGGCTAGGACGGCTGGAGAAAACCATGCGCCTGCGTTTGCAGGACTCAGAGGCGGCGTGAGCGAATGATGCGGGAAACCTCTGAGCATCGCATCAAGCGCCTTTACATGCGGTCGATGCGTCGCGGCATCAAAGAGATGGATATTATTCTGACGCGCTTTGCGGATGCGAGGCTGACGTCATTGAACGAAGACGATCTTGAGCTTTACGACGGGCTTCTTTCGGAAAATGACCAGGACCTTTTGCAATGGGTGACCGGGCAAGTGACTGCACCGCCCATGTATGTTGAGCTGATCGCGCAAATTGCAGATGCCGTGCGCGCCAGTGCCATGGGCAGACCAACAGTTTAGTTCGCATTTTAAGCGTCCAGCCCATGTTTACCCAATCTTGGGCCTTTTGGATCTATGACAACTTCGAGCAGTTTTGCACGGAGTTTATAATGAGTTTGCATAATCCCCCTGTGATGTCGGCGGAGCAGCAGAGCTTCATGTCCGGATACCTGGATTCGCTGGCCTTGGTAGAGCGGTTGCACCGTTTGCTTCTGGATGTGATCAAGGATGAGTTTGAGCGCCTCAACGTGTTGGAGATAAATGCAGTTCAAGCTTTGCTGTTGTTCAACATCGGCGACAATGAAGTGACCGCAGGAGAGTTGAAATCCCGCGGCTACTATCAAGGCAGCAATGTGAGCTACAACCTCAAGAAACTGGTGGAAATGGGCTACATGCACCATCAGCGTTGCGAGATTGATCGCAGATCAGTTCGTGTGCGGCTGACGGAGAAAGGCCGCAACATTCGCGACGTGGTCGGCAGCTTGTTTGCTGGTCACGCAGAGGGGTTGCAAAGCAACGGTGTGTTGGGGGCTGATGGCATTGATCTTATCAACAGTTCGTTGCGCCGGGTGGAGCGGTATTGGACCGATCAGATCCGATACATTTACTGAGGCGCAGATACGGGTGTCCAGATGCTGGTATGCAAATACTGGTGTGGAGTTACTGAGGCAGAGTTGATCAGGCCGACGTACGAGATGCTGTTGAGACCGGTATGTGGCGTTGTTGTTTCGCGTCTTGCTTAGCCAGGGTTTGTGACGTCTATCCGGTGTGGCGCGCTGGGTTGCAAGGGCAGTGTTGGCAGGTTTGAAACGGTGGCGGGCTGCAATTCTCGGATCAGTTTTCGCCGCATTGCGCGTTCAAAACCTGCGTAATCCTCAGCGGGCTCTCCGAAAGCGCCGAACCCGCGTAGCACATAGGCCTCATAATACTCCATGAGCGTTTTCAGGTTGTGGCGGTTCTTGTTGACATTGGCCGGCCCATCCGGCCCGATCACCAGACCATTGATCACAACCTCGCCTGTGTCCTCTGGGCTTATCTCTTGTGGATGCAACCCGATGTTGGCGGGCCCGTCCCCTGAAATATCGAGTGTTTTTTGCCAGCATTCCTCTTGGGCCTGAAGCTCTTTGACGCCGTAAAGCATGGCGGCCCCAATCGCGGTTGAGGGGTTTTCAACGTTTGCGGCGCGTGTTGTCAAAAGGCGCTCGGCCACGCGGGCGAGATCATCGCGCGATCGGATGTCTGTCCACTCGATGATCTGGCGCTGATGCAATCGCGCGCTCCATTCAAAAACCATAAGGCGCACGGGCGCATCGGGGATGATCAAGAAGGCCTCTGCGACCGTATCGTCCAATAACGCGCGCGCCACGCCATCCAATTGCAGCCGGTATTCGCGCGCATCGACCGACCCGGACACATCAAGACCTAAGGCCAAAGCTTGTCGGCATTGCGCCAGAACAGGGGATGACAGCCCCAGAATCCCAACGAGGCAGGCCGCGATCACCGCGCGCATCATCCGCCTTCGGCCTCCGCGTGCACTCCGGCGTGCCCCAGAACAAGGTCGCTGACCTCCCGGTAGAGCTTGCGCGTCATTGCGGCTTGAAACTCATCAAATCCTTGCGCCGTAATCATAAACGCGTGTGTGCCATGGAGAACCTCAGTGAGATAGTAATCTGCCACGCCCGGATCATCGCCTAAGATCACCAGCCCGTTCACCGTCACGTTGCCGAATTTAAAATGCCGGTAGGCCTCGCGCGGGCCGTAACGATCATTGTTGACACCATCACCTGAGACATCAATCACCTGCCGTTCGCAACGCGGGCCGCGCGCCAGAAGCTGCGCACCATAGCCAAGTGCCGGCCCGATCGACGTTGGGAAATCATCATGGCTGCGTTGCATCTGTGAAAGTGCGACAGCGGCGCGATCAATGGTGGTATGGCTGTCAAGGATTTGCCAATCCAGCTGCAAGACCTGCTGTCCGAAACCACTCCATTCATACACGGCAAGCGCCACATAGCCGTCGCCACCAAACAGAATGGCCTCCCGGATTTCACGGGCATCTAGCGCTGCTGCAAGACCGTTTTTCTGGAGCGTGTACTCGTCGGCGTCCACCGAGGAAGACACATCCATAGCCAGAACAAGCGCCAATCTGCAGGTTTGCGCCTGCGATACACTGCCCCAAACCACGGCAGCAAGGAGAAGGGCCCACCTCACCAATGACCGATATTGTCCATGCTGCTCCAAGGCTCCGCCGGGGGCAGGGGATCCCCGGCCTGCAATAGCTCCACCGAGATGTTGTCAGGGCTGCGCACAAAGGCCATGCGCCCATCACGAGGCGGACGATTGATCGTGATGCCATTGTCCATCAGATGCTGGCACATGTCGTAGATATTGCCCACACTGTAGGCAAGGTGCCCGAAATGCCGGCTATCGCTGGGCAGGTCATCATCGCCATCCCAGTTATATGTCAGCTCAACCGGACAGTCTTCTTGCCCGTCAGGTGCCATGAAAATCAGGGAAAATCGCCCGCCTTCATTGTCATAGCGGCGCGTTTCTCTGAGCCCCAAAAGCGCGTAAAAGCGCATGGACGCGTCCAAATCTTTCACCCGAACCATTGTGTGCAAATATTTGATGTCCATTTGACCCTCCGAATTCAGTCTTCTGAAAGGATAAAGCGCCCTGTCGCCCTGTCGAGGGGCAATCCGACAATCACATTGTCCGTCAGAACTCAGAGCGGACACCCACGGTCACGCCGGTTTGTTCTACGTCAAAGCGGCTGATATTGGAGCGGCTTTGTTCAGAGCGTAGGGACACGACAGGCACAAACCCCATATAGCTTGCTGCATCAATTGTCGCCGAAATCTCACCGAACCACGAGCTGTCCACGCGCCCCTCCGGGACCGAGATCGGACCCACAAAATAGCGATCATAGTCAAGCGTTGAGTGCCCAACCTGCACGCTCAGTTTGGCCGGGCCTATGCGTCGCCCGTGGGTGTAGCTCACAATGCCCGTCCATTGCTGAGAATTGCGGTTGGCCCCGTTGGAGACGATTTCACGGTAGCGGGCGGAAAAGCCGATTTCGCTGCCGCCAGGCAAAGCGTAGCTGAGGCCAGCGATGCCAGACCAGACCGTGGAGTCAAATATCGGGCGTGTCAGGTCAAACTGATGTTCAACCCCGCCACCAAAGGACAAGCGCCATCGATCCGACAGTTTCTGAACCCGCGACGCGCCGAGGCCGGCAAAGTCGTAAAATGGATCGCCTGCATACCATGTGCGCCCGCCATTGACGTCAAACCGCCAATACCCGGATTGTTCGGGCATCCAAATATGCGACAGGCCCAGTTGCAGACGCTGTGAGGCCAAATCAGAGCTGCTGATGCCCGGCACCGGATTGTCGAACTCCACGTGCCGGAGAAAGGCGCGCGCAACAACCCGGGTTTCCGACGTTTGCGTTTCGCGAAAGCGGTAGGCCCCTTGCATGTTGAGGGATGCAACCCAGCCGCTGATGGCCTGCGCGCTTGGGCTAAGAGAGCCAACAACAGGTGTGCCATCAATAATGTTGAGCGGGCTATTGGATCCATTGTTGACGTTGTCAGACGGGCTGACAGAAAAGCTGAGTTGAAAATTCAAGGGATTGCGATTGCGCACTTGCAGGAACGCCGAGACAGACGCGTCCTTGAGCATTTTATTGGGGGCATGATGCGCTGCGCGGCGCAGCCAGATTTGCGAGTGCGTCATTTTTTGGTCCGCAAAACTCAGCTGCGCGGCGAGGGTGGCACTTTCAAAATGTTGCAAATCCGTGCGCGCGGCGCGATAGGCCTCTGCGGCAATCTTGCGGCCTTCGTCAAAGTCTTGCAGTTGGCCCAACGCTTTCGCTTTGATGTAGAGCGCGTGGCCATTTTTTGGGTCCGCTTCCAACAGCCCGTCGCTCAAAGCGAAGGCAAGCCGCGGTTGGCCAGAGCGCAGAGCTTTGAGGGCAAGCTCTTGCGCCTGGGCCAAACTGAGGTTCACCGCTCCGGGTTGTTCCTGAGCCGCGGCCGTTGAAGAAATCATGAGCCAAAGCGCAAGGAGCGCTTTGACCAGAGGTTGCGCGCGCATTAGGGCAGCTGAGAACAGGTTGCGTCTGTGCTGGTGGGGGTGCAAGCGTTCAGGATGAACGCGCCACTTTCCAACTCGTTCTCGAAGCCCAGAGGATCCGCGCGGCCGTCAAATTCACCCAGATCAATGCCGCCGGCAATTTCAGAGGCGTTTTCTCCGCCGAAGACACCGCCATAGGTACCAATGTTGATGAACGCGCCGCCCGTATTGCCGCGGGGATCGAGGATATCATACTCCACCGATCCGGTGAATGAGCCGTTTTGATCAATATCCGATGCAATCAAAACGATGGACGGCAATTCCGTTCTGAGCGTTCCGTCCGCGTTCAGCAGTTCCCGGTTGAAAATATTGCCTTCAACCGTGTTGTCCGCGAAATCTGCGTTGATCAAAACATCGCCGCGCGTTGTCAGGGCCTGAATTGGCTGCAGAACAAAAGGCGTGACCGTTGTCGACAAAAGGTCCGGGCCGACTTGGCCAGTGTTGATCACCCCGACATAGGTGCCCGCATAGGTGACAAGACCCGTCGTTGACGTCACCTCGGGCGGATCATACGCGCCCTCACGGTCATAGAAGGCACCGCTGAAATTTCTGTTACGAGGCAACGGGCTGCCCGAGGTGGCCGCGGTCACGCTCGTGCCCTGAGCGGCAAACGCAGTGAAATGTCTGTCGAGGGGGCTGTCTTGGGCCGTAAAGGCGGTGAACCCGTTTCGATCCAAAGCGGGCGCGCGACGATAGACGGCGTTAAAGGGGGTTTCGTCCAAGGTGAGACCCGTGACAACCAATGTGCCGGCCGCCGGATCAAACGTGACGCTTGCGATGTCCCCTGAGATGTCGGAGGGGATGTCGTCTTCAGGGTTAAAGGCTAGGGGGTTGTCCACGACTTCGTCGCCGGTATCATCGTCCGACCCATCTAGGCCGCCATCTCCGGTGTCATCTTCGTCTTCTTCGCCATCTTCAACGCCTTCGGATGCATCAATGCCATCAGCGAACGGATTCTTTGCTGCCTCACACCCGATCAAAAAGGCGCAGAGCAGCAGAACGACTGCTGTGTGTTTCATGATAGTACTGCCCTCAACAGATATTTTTTATCTTTTGTTAAAAAATCAGCGCTCTACGCTGTGAAGTCAATGTTTTCCTTTGTGAAATTCGCGGGAAAAGACCCTCTGTTGCAAGGATGTATATACCCGATATTGAAGTTCCTCAGCACGCGTCCGCAAGATATAGTCGGGTGCGACTCACTCTTGTGGAAAGGACCGCTGAATGCCCTTGAGCCCCGAGCAGCAGGCCGAGATAGATGACTTGCGCGCGTCACCGCAGAGCACGCTCCGCGTGGTGGCACCCGGCATGGAAAAACATCTCTACACCGCGCATCAGGTGTTGGATCATGGGTTTGTCCGTGTTGTCGACTATATGGGCGATGACAGTGCCATCTGTCAGGCCGCCCGGGTCAGCTACGGCAAAGGCACCAAATCTGTCCAGAATGACGAAGGTCTTATTCGCTACCTGATGCGGCATTGGCATTCGACCCCGTTTGAGATGTGCGAGATCAAGCTGCATGTTAAACTACCTGTCTTTGTCGCGCGGCAATGGATCCGGCATCGCACTGCGAATGTGAACGAGTATTCGGCGCGCTATTCGATTTTGGACCGCGAATTCTACATCCCCGCGCCGGAACATATTGCGGCCCAATCCGTGGTGAACAACCAGGGTCGGGGTGAGGCGCTGACGGGCGACGAGGCCGCGCGCGTTCTCGAAATTCTCAAAGCCGACAGCGCGCGCAGCTATGATCACTATGAAGAAATGATCAACCAGGACGGCCAACAGGGCCTCGCCCGCGAGCTGGCTCGGATGAACTTGCCTGCCAATATCTACACGCAATGGTATTGGAAGGTGGATCTGCATAACTTGTTGCATTTTCTGCGGTTACGCGCAGATGCTCATGCGCAGTATGAGATCCGTGTGTATGCCGAAGCAATGTGCGAGATCGTGGCGGATTGGGTGCCTTTCGCCTACGCCGCATTTGCAGACTACCGGCTGGGCGGCGCGTCCATGTCGGCGACCGCGCTCGAATGTGTACGACGTATGCTCAAAGGCGAGGATGTGAGCCAGGAAACCTCCGGCATGAGCAAAGGCGAATGGCGGGAATTCCAGGCTGTTTTGCAAGGGTAGCGTTGTCACTCTCTACGGTTTCCGAGGTTGGCCATCGGCTGGAAATCCGCGCGAAACGCGAAGACTTGCCCTTAAACACCGAAAGCCAAAAGAAAAACCTTTGACGTCGTTGGCAGAGCGGTTAACCTCCCAACGTCTGCTACGCCATCCCAATCGGAGGACCATCATGCGTATTCTTTCCTCGCTCGCCACACTTGCCACATTGTCGATGGCCGCTGCCCCTGCCGTTGCGGATTCGATGAAGTACTATCCCTACCATGGGCACAACTTCTGCCCCGCTGGCCTTCAGCCGATTTCAATGGGTGGTGTGATCTGCTGTGGTCAGCCCAATACGCACGTGACATACCGCCAGATGATGCAACATCCCGCACCAGTGCGTCACGCCTCTGCTGTTTTCCTGGATAAAGGGGAAGTGTCCCAATCCCAGGTGTGCCAAGAGGGCGAAAAAGGGTGCTGACCTCATGAGATTTGGCACGATGCAGAACTGATCTTACGCCTGTCCCGAACAAAGATACTGTGTCAGATCGCGGGTCTTCTTGGGGGTCAAGACGGGGTTGGCCGGCGGTTAAACTCCACGGCGCGTTGGGTGGACGCTCGAGAATTATGTCTTACAACCAAGGACGCGGGACCAAGTTTCATTTTGCACCGCAAGCCAAAGACGAGCCAGTAACCTGGCTCGACATGTTCCTCGCTCGCCTAGTTGGCAAGATCAGAGCGCTTTGAGATCTCCGGCCATTTGACGCCCATCGCGCCCATCGACCATCTCAAATTCAACCTTCTGATTATCTGCCAGACCGGTAAGGCCTGCGCGTTCAACCGCTGAAATGTGCACAAACACATCTTTGCCGCCGTCATCGGGGGCGATAAAGCCGAAGCCTTTGGTGGTGTTGAACCATTTTACGGTGCCGGTAGGCATGCCGTATCTCCTTCATATCTTCGCTTGGCCGGACAAGCCGGGTTGTTCTGCGGCGCTTCAAGCAAGCTTTGTACGTAAAACTGCGTGCTCCTCACTGCTTAAAACGCCTTCGCACCTAGAATGATTGGTCGCCCAAAGCAAAAGGCAAGAAAAACCCGCGTGAGTTTTTGCGTGGCTCAGGTTAAGCAGTTTGGGAAAGGTCAAATTTTAGGCGAAACCCCAAGGATGTCTCATGGAACTTTACGGCTTGAAAACCTGTGACACATGTCGATCTGCGCGCAAATCCTTGCCGGATGCGCGCTTTGTCGATGTGCGGGAAGATGCGGTGCCGGAAGATGTGCTTGCGTTGGCCTTGTTAGAGTTTGGGACGGATCTTTTGAACACGCGCTCAACCACGTGGCGAGGGCTGAGTGAACCGGAGCGAGCGAGACCTCCTATGGATTTATTGAAAGCACATCCCACGCTGATGAAGCGGCCGTTGATCGTTACTAACGAGAAAATGTATCTCGGCTGGAAAAAAGACGTTCAGGCGCAAGTGCTTGGATGACACAGCGCAAGTGTTTATGTCGAAGGTATGTAACGGAGTAAGACAATGCGTAATGCTGCACTGATGCTGGGCATGATTGGTGGGATCATGGCTATCTTTATTGGCTTTTTTAGCTATGGCTACACGGAAGTGATCGATGCCTATGGCGAGATTGAAGGTTTGGCCGAACAGGTGGAGCGGCGCGAGCTTGTGCGGTTTGTCAGCTTCATAGCACCCATCCTGGCGATTGCTGGCGGCGGCATGGCCCGTGCGCGCGCGCTTTGGGGCGGGATTTTGATGCTGCTTTCGGCGGCCATGATGTTTTACGCCTATGATTTTGGCGTCTTCACCATGTTCCCGATTGGTTTTGTTGCGCTTGGCGGTGTTCTTGCCGTGGCAGCGGGGAAGCCGGATGAGGAAAAGGCGCATTTTTGACGCGCCTTTTCAGGGGTTTATTCAGCGGCTGACGCCAGGACTTGAGCGGCAATGTCAGGCGGAAGGGCTTCGTTGGCCAAGGCCGCCTTGACGCTATCGAGGCTTTCAACCCGCGTCTGCTTTTCCCCCAAGCGCCGCAGGGTTACTGTGCCCTCGTCCATCTCCCTCATGCCACAAGCCAGGATGACGGGCACTTTGCCCACAGAATGCTCGCGCACTTTGTAATTGATTTTCTCGTTGCGCAGATCGGTCTCTGCCCGCACGCCCGCCTGGCGCAGCACCTCAGCCACGCGCTCGCAATATTCATCAGCTTCTGACACGATCGAGGCCACGACAACCTGCCTCGGTGCAATCCAGAAAGGAAGCTTGCCTGCGTGCTCCTCGATCAAAATACCTATGAAGCGTTCAAAAGAGCCGAGTGTTGCGCGGTGCAGCATCACGGGCGTCTGCTTTGATCCATCGGGTGCCACATAAAGCGCTCCAAGGCGTTCGGGCATATTGGTATCCACCTGCAATGTTCCGCATTGCCAGCTGCGCCCGATGGCATCGGTCAGCGTGAATTCCAGCTTCGGCCCGTAAAATGCGCCTTCACCTGGCAAAAGCTCAAACTCATAGCCCGCCGCATTGCAGGCGTCACCCAAAGACTTTTCCAGGATGTCCCATGTTGCATCACTGCCAATGCGCTTTTCAGGGCGGGTAGAGAGTTTCACCGTCCAATTCTCAAAGCCCAGATCGGCATAGACCGTAGCCAGGAAGGAGATAAATTTTTTCGTCTCTGCCTCAATCTGATCCATGGTGCAAAAGATGTGCCCGTCATCTTGGGTGAACCCGCGCACGCGCATGATCCCGTGCAATGCGCCAGACGGCTCATAGCGGTGACATGACCCAAATTCGCAGAACCGCATCGGCAGATCGCGGTAGGATTTGATCCCCTGATTGAAGACCTGCACGTGTCCCGGACAGTTCATCGGCTTCAGCGCATTGATCGCCTTTTCGCGGGCGTGCTCTTCGTCCACTTCGACGATGAACATGTTTTCCTGGTACTTGTCCCAGTGCCCGCTTTCTTCCCAGAGCTTGCGTTCGACAACCTCGGGCGTGTTCACCTCCATGTAGCCGTCGCGGGTCTGCATCCGGCGCATGTAGTCGAGCAGGGTGGTGTATACTTTCCAGCCATTGGGGTGCCAAAAGATCTGCCCGCGTGCCTCTTCTTGCATGTGGAAAAGATCCATCTCCCGGCCGAGGCGGCGATGATCACGCTTGGCGGCTTCCTCCAGCATGGTCAAATGCGCCTTGAGCTTCTCCTTGCTGGTGAAGGCCACGCCATAGATGCGTTGCAGCATGGCGCGATCGCTGTCACCGCGCCAGTAGGCCCCCGCGATGGACATCAGCTTGAAGGCATCTGCCGGCACCTGGCCTGTATGCTGTAGATGCGGGCCGCGGCAGAGATCCTGCCAATCCCCGTGCCAATACATGCGCAACGGCTCATCGCCCGGGATCGCCTCGATCAGCTCAACCTTGTAGGGCTCGCGTGCGTCTTCATAATGCTTGATCGCATCTTCGCGCGCCCAAACCTCGGTGCGAACAGGCTCCCGCAGGTTGATGATTTCCTTCATTTTTTTTTCAATAAGGCCGAGATCATCCGGGGTGAAGGGCTCCGCGCGGTCAAAATCGTAGTACCACCCGTGCTCGATCACCGGGCCGATGGTGACCTGACTATCGGGCCAAATTTCCTGTACCGCACGCGCCATGATATGCGCCAGATCGTGGCGCACCAACTCATTGGCGGGCTCTTCATCTTTCATCGTGTTGATGGCGATCTTCGCATCCTGCGTGATCGGCCATTGCAGATCCCAGTGCTCCCCATCGACATAGGCCGAAATGGCTTTCTTCGCGAGTGAGTTGGAAATGGAGGCAGCAATCTCGGCAGGTGTCACGCCGGCATCGTAATCGCGCGTATTTCCGTCAGGGAAAGTCAGGGAAATAGAGGCCATCAGCCTTGTCTCCTCGTCGGTTTGGCGCCCACGGAACGCCCGGTTGCGGGTTTGTTGTGTGTGCATGACGCAAGCGTTTTACGAAGTCAAGTCAGGCAGGCGAAAGAGCAGAGCGCCCTAAGTACTTGTTCTCGCTGGATGCGTGCAAATGTATACAAATTGGGTATGCAAATGCGTGCCGCGAGATTCGTAACACTTTGACGCAGAACAATTTTTCAGGCTTGATATTTTACTCTTATCAAGCAATTTGTTTGGCCTATATTGACGATATGATGAAATCAGCGGTCGGTTTGGACCAAGACAGGAGGTAGCAATGGCAGGTTACAACAAGACATTCGAACTGTCTGTTGAGGACATAGAGTTGATCGAAAATGCGCTGCGGGATCGCAAGCGTGACCTGTCAGAGCAAGCTCACGAAGAGCGCTGCGACGATCGTGACATTGTGCTGTTGTGCCAAGACACTGCTGAGGATGTGCGCGCCATTCATGATTTGTTGGGCCGTATTCACAACCAAAAGGTTTTCTACCGCCCTCGAAGCCAACCCTATGTCGGCGGTTGACGCGACTCAAACGTATGCTTTTGTGCACAAGTGTACGCGAAAGTTCACATTAACATACTGAAATTGAACAATTTTTTTCTTGCCAGACTTTCCCGGCTGTCGTAACGGTTATACGACGGTTCTATGACCGTTTGAGGCAGCGGACAGATTTCGGGACAAGAGACATGGCATCCTCTCAAATACCGGCGCAACGGCAAAACGCCTTGCGCGAAGAACAGCAGGACGAAGACCCTTCAGAACCACGACGCTCAACTGGTTGGGCGTCAGCCGCGCAGGAGCGCCATGATGGGCAGATCGGCAATGGGCTGTTGCACAACATAGAAGTTCGGCTCGGCTCCATTATGTGAAGGGGCGGAACGGGCTTTGCCCTCAAGCATGAGCTTCGGCCAAAATACCCTTGAATTCTTACTCTTTTTTCGGCCAAGTGACCTGTGAAAACGGGGAATGGCAAGATGGCAGACGTGGAGTATCTAGACAGCCCAGACGGACGACGCTTGGCTTATGTAAAGACCGATGGGCGGGGTCCTGGCGTCGTGTTTTTGGGCGGGTTCAAATCCGACATGGAAGGGACCAAGGCGCTTTATCTTGAGGAATGGGCGCGCGCCTCGGACCGGGCATTCCTGAGGTTTGACTATTCCGGGCATGGGCAGTCCTCTGAGGCTTTTACAGATGGTTCAATCGGCGATTGGGCGGCCGACGCGATGGCCGTGATATCTGCGCTGACCGAAGGGCCGCAGATCCTTGTGGGGTCATCCATGGGGGGCTGGATTTCCTTGCTTTTGGCGCGCGCCATGCCGCAGCGCGTAGCCGGTCTTGTCACCATCGCCGCAGCGCCGGATTTCACCGAAGACAGCATGTGGGCGAGCTTTGACGACCATCAGCGCGCGGCGCTTGAAGCTGATGGGCAGGTGACGCTGCCGTCAGACTATGGTGAGCCCTACATCATCACAAAGCGCCTGATTGAAGATGGGCGAACCAATCTCGTAATGCGTGATGAGCTCAAATTACCGTTTCCTGTCAGATCTCTACAGGGCACTCTTGATGCGGATGTGGATATGTCTGTGGCGTTGCGCCTGTTGCATCATGCTCAGTCTTCCGATATGCGGCTGACCTTGGTGGATGGCGCCGATCATAGGTTTTCTGACCCTGATTGCCTGTCCTTGATCACGGATACAGTGGAAGAGGTCTTAACCCGGATCGGCGCGTGGTGATGAACAGGCTACTGCGCGCAGCCTGGCTAGTTTTGCTAGGCTGTGTTGCGCTTTTCACCTTGGTCATGATCTTCGGGCCAAGAGAGCCGGTCCAACCCGAAGTTTCTTTTGATCGCAGCCTCTTGCGAGACGGAATTGACACGTATTTCGCGCTTCAGGAAGGAAGGTTTCCGGACATCAAGCCGGGGTTGGAAAAGCGTGTTGTGTGGCGCGGGTTGGAGGAGGTGCCGACCGATTTGGCGATCGTGTATGTTCACGGGTTTTCCGCAAGCTTACAGGAAATGCGCCCGCTGCCGGATCTGGTGGCTGAAACGCTGGATGCAAACTTGGTTTTCACGCGGCTGCGCGGACATGCCCGCGACAGTGCGGCGCTTGGTCAGGCGCGGGCCAGCCATTGGCGGGAGGACCTCAACGAGGCGCTGGCCGTTGCGCGACAGGTCGGGCGTGAGGTGGTGATCATGGCCTCGTCTACGGGCGCAAGCGTGGTTGTTGCCGCCGCCGCAGATGACCCAGAGGCGATGGAGCAGGTCAAAGGCCTCGTGCTGATCTCTCCCAATTTTGGTGTGACTGATCCCAAAGCGGCGCTTTTGCACTTGCCAGCAGGGCGGTACTGGGTGCCGTGGTTTGCGGGGCGGCAATGGGGCTTTGAGCCGCAAAACGTGCGACACGCGCAGTTCTGGACACCGGAATACCCCTCAACCGCGCTGTTTTCGATGGCCGCGATATCTCGGGCGGCCGCGCGGGCCGATCATGACAAAATTGGTCAACCGGCCCTGTTTTACTATTCCGAGGACGATCAAATCGTCGATGGTACGCGGACGACCAACGTGGCAGAGCGGTGGGGAGGGCCGGTGACACAAGCCGCGCCAGCTCTGGGAGAGGGCATGGACCCCAACGCGCATATCATCGCCGGCGATATCTTGTCACCCGCCGGCACTGTGCCCGCAGCAGCGTTGATTGTAGATTGGATCAGGGGGTTGTGACATGCGCAAACCGGCCAGCATGTGGAGCCTTGAAACCCTAGGCCGTGTTCGGCTGAGCCGTCATTTTTACATGCGGGATTTCCTGCATTCTGAGATCGGCAGCTTCTACGGCATTCCCAACATTCCCGACGATCCAGACTTGGCCATTGAGCACGGGCGGCAACTTTGTGAGCAGCTTCTTGATCCGTTGCAAGACACGTTTGGTCGGATCGCCATCCGCTCTGGCTATCGCAGCCCGACGCTCAATAAATTCGGCAATGACAACAAGCTGAATTGCGCGCGAAATGATGCCAATCACGGCCATCATATCTGGGACATCATCGGAAAGGCCGGGCCGGGCGCCGGGACATCGCTTGTCATTCCGTGGTTTGCCGATTGCTATGCCAAAGGCCGAGACTGGCGCGATCTGGCGTGGTGGATCCATGATCATCTGCCCTATTCGGATCTTTGGTTTTTTCCCAAGCTTTGCGGCATGAATCTGGGCTGGCGGGCGTTTCCGCGTCGCACGATTTCAAGCTACATCGCACCGAAGGGCCAATTGCTTGCGCCGGGTGCGGAGCCCTCTGAGCCGCTGGCGTTGCGCCAGGCCAGGTACAAGGATTTCCCGCCGTTTCGTGGCATTACCTATCCCGATTGAGCGTTGCAAAATGAGGACCGTCTGGGCAAATTGGCGGCAAAGTGATGAGGATGAAGGTCGATGCAGGATCCCCTGGTGTTTCTTCCAGGTCTCATGTGCGATGCGCGCGTGTTTTCAGTACCCATGACGGCATTCAGCCCGCATATGAGCGTGACTGTCGCCCCTGTGACGGGTGGTGACCGGATCGAAGAGATTGCCTCCCGCGTGCTCGATGCGTTGCCGCGCCGGTTTGCCCTTGTAGGGATGTCGATGGGCGGGATTGTGGCCATGGAAATCCTGCGGCGGGTCCCCGATCGCGTGAGCCGTGTGGCTCTGATCTCCACAAATTCGCTTGCGGAAACCCCGCAATCGGCGGGCGATTATGAGCCGATGATCATCAAAATGCGTTCCGGCGGTTTGGAGGAGGCTGTTGATATGATGATCCGGCCTGACAGTCTGGCCCCCGGTCCACAGCGCGTTGAGGTTCAGGCAACGATGCGGGATATGGCGGTACATTTGGGGGCCAAGACAATCATCCAACAGGTCCGCGCGTTGCAACGGAGGCGCGATTATCAGGCGGTGTTGCGACGTTGCCAAGTGCCAGCGCTGGTCATGTGTGGTGCGCATGATCGGCTGACCCCGGTCAAGCGTCACGAGTTGATGGCTGATCTGATCCCACAAGCGCGGATGCGTGTTTTGGATGGGTCGGGCCATTTGCCAATTTTGGAGCAACCCGATGAGGTGATTGCCGAACTTTTTGAATGGTATCAGACACCTCTGGTGCTTAGCTGATCTTGTCTTCTACCGGTCGTTTTTAAAGGATGTATGCGTCTTAACAGCGTCTGGGGCTTATTTACTGTGCAGGATCAATTGCTGCTCTCTCAGATGTGACGCGATGCGCTTGCAATCTGCTTTAAACTTGTTGGATGGTGACCACGCTTCATCTTCAATCTATGATCACGGTAAAGGATGTTTTTCACCAAACCCGTTTCAGACCTATGACAGCGCATCTTTACATCAAAGCCGCTGTGCTGGACGCAAATACCTGCTTTTACAATGCTTTTGCGCACGCAGATTTTTCCGCGATGAGCGATCTTTGGGGCAAGAAAGGCCCGATTGCGGTTGAGCATCCCGGTGCAGACCGGATCATTGGGCGCGTTGGTGTCTTGCACAGCTGGCGCATGATTTTGCGCGCCCCGCCGCCGATCACGGCCACGGTGGAAGATGTCATCGATGATGAGGATCAATGGGCCGTGATCTGTCAGGAGGATTTGGGCCGCGTTGTGCTCCGCATGGTCAATGTTTTTCAGGAAGAAGACGGCGCATGGAAAATGATCTATCATGGTCCCGCGCCTGATCGGCAGTTGAGCAGCTGAGATGGCAAAGCGTGAACGCATCTTGCAAGGGGCGGTTTTGGCAGCTGCATTGGCGCTTGGATCCGGCAATTGGGCCGAAAGCGCGGGGCACTGCGCGCGCGACGCGATGCTTGTCTTTGACGGATCCTCATCAATGGCGGATCTGGGGTTTGGCGCCGAAGGGCCCACGCGGATCGAAGAGGCGCGCGAAGCTGTGGCACAGGTCTTGCCCGATGTGGCCCCGGTTCGGCGGATCGGGCTTATGGTCTATGGGCCGGGCACAACCTTTATGTGTCGCCGCATCAGCCTCAAACTTTTGCCGCAAGACAATGCCTCTGACGCGGTGATGGCGGAGATAGATGCCATGCAACCCTCGGGCCTTACGCCATTAACGCTGGCTGTCGAAAAGGCGGCCGAGGTGTTGGAGTATCGCACCAAGCCCGGGATCGTGGTTTTGGTCACGGACGGATCGGAAACCTGCGGTGGTGCGCCTTGTGCGCTAGGGCAACGCTTGGCCGCACAAGGGCGTGATCTCACGGTGCATGTAATCGGGTTTCGTTTGGTGTTTGATCCATTTTCGTGGAACGGAAAAGATGAGTTCGCTCGCGTAGCAGGCGAGGTGCAATGCCTGGCGGAAGCCACGGGCGGTACGTATGTGGCGACCGAAACCGTGGATGAGCTGTCTGAGGCTTTGCGCCGGACTTTGGGCTGTGCGCTTATTGGTTGAATGTCGTGCTTTAAACCGCAGAAACAAAACAGCTTTTACCGTATACGTTCAGCCAATAGTAGAGCGATCATCGGCAATTTCCCGCTTGGGGCGTTGACACGCACGCGCGCGCACAACATCGTCGAACTGTTTCAGTCTCCCGTGCCGATTTTTCAACACGTCCATAACGTCGCCCATTCAGGCGTCGAATAAAGGGCTTGTTTTTGAAAGTCGCCGCTTAACGCATTTGATCCAAAGGTGATTTTTAAGGCGGGCCCGATTTTAGGAGAAGACATATGCCCAATGACCGCGCTGAATCCGCTTATCGCTTTCGCCTGGAAGCTGCCGAAAAAGCCCGTCACCGATATCATCCCGATCACGAGGCCAATCCAGATGAGGCCCGTTATGGCACAGCCTGTTACCCGATGAGCTTCACCAAAGGATTAGAGCACGACGAGAAAACCGGCCTTGTGGCCGAAACCAGTGATTTCGAAGCCTTCCGCACCGCGATTGATGATGCTTTTGTAGAACCTTTTACCACCCGCGTTCCCGTTCCCCGTCGCGACGGGACAGATCGGCGCCTGTGGGAGGCGCCAACAGCTGGCGTGGTTTTTGAGCTTCAAGGCTCCGATCCGCAGGCTGTTACCATGCCGCCAGCGCCCGAGCTGGGTTCAGATGAGCTGAGTTTCGAGATGGCTGAGGTCTATGAGCTTGCGCTGTTGCGCGATGAACCCTTCACCAGTTTCGAAGGTGCAGGCTCAGCCGCGGTGAACACCTCGGTGGGTCGATTGAACAGCATGGCTTTTGCCACGGCCAATTTTCCTGGCACGCGTGGGCGCACATCCGCTTTTGCTAACGCGCTTGATGCGAAAACGGCATTTCGCGGGTCGAGCCCTGGGGTTGAGAAGGGGCCTTACCTGTCTCAATTCATGCTGATCGGGTCTGCGGGCAATCCGGCAGATGGGTTCATTGGCTATGGGGCGCAAGTGATTGATCAGCGCGTGGCGCAGGCGGCCACGGGCGATGATCACATGGTCATTTGGAATGATTGGCTTGATGTCCAACGCGGTTTTGACACCCGCACCACGCGATTTGGGCAGAATTTTCTGACAAACCCTGATGGCACGATCAAGACACGGCTTATTTGCACGCCGCGGGATTTGGCCAGTTATGTCCATCTTGATGCGCTTTATCAGGCCTATCTCAATGCGTGCTTGATCTTGCTTGGCCACGGCGCGCCGTTTGATCCTGCCTTTGATCTGCTCTCAGGGCGCGACGGGCATGAGATCATGGTGAATGCTGCGGGGCCTGCCTCCGTTCCGGTGAACGCGGGTGGGTTTGCGCTCTTTGGTGGGCCACATATCCTGAGCCTTGTAACCGAAGTGGCCACCCGCGGGTTGAAGGCCGTGCGCTATCAGAAGTTCAACGTGCATTTGCGTCTGCGGCCAGAAGCTCTGGCGGCACGCATCGTGAAAGCCGCTGAAATTGAAAAGAAAAACCCAAGCCTGTGCGGGCGGCTTGAGGCAACGGCGCAGGAGTTGGACGCTGTGGGAATTCTGGGCGCGGTGCTGGACCATAACCAAACGGTCAATGCTGCGGCGGATTTGGCCCTGCTGCCCATGGCGTTTGAAGAAGGCTCGCCCATGCATCCCACCTATGGCGCGGGTCACGCGACCGTCGCAGGGGCCTGCGTGACCATGCTCAAGGCGTATTTCGACACGTCCGCCGTATTCGTGCGCGTGGTGAAGAAGGACAATTCCGAAAGCGCGCATTTCTGGAATAAAGAGCAGATCACGGAAGAGTTGGAGGAGCATGGCTCTCAGGTGATGGCCGGGGCCTATCGCCCGATTTGCGAGGAGGAAAGCGATACGCATCTCGAATTTGTCGAGTATGGCCAATACGCCCTGCATGGGGGGCATCTGGCCTATCATGAAAAACCGGATCAGCCTTGTCCGCTGACGCTGGAGGGGGAGCTTAATAAGCTATGCGCAAATATCTCCATTGGACGTAATATGGCAGGTGTGCATTACTATTCGGATTATTATGATAGCGCCCGTATGGGAGAAGAGATTTCTATCGGGATACTGGAGGAGCAGGCGCTGGGTTATCCCACCGATAAGTTTGTCATGTCGCTGGCGACATTTGATGGGCAGGCGGTGCGGATCGGGCGCAGGTGAGTATCCCGCGCGTGCGCGCCCCGGGGCTATTCCGGGGCGCGTCGTTTAGGGATTGGTTTGCAAGAGAGGCTGCGTCAGTAGCTCTGATGCTTGAGCCTCAATCCTTTTTCCGGCCGCTTGCAATTCCCCCCCTGGATTCTGCAGCAGTAAGCGACACAAGATGCTGCCACAGCGCTTTATCTTTTGGCTTGGGGTGTTATCCGGACGGTTGGCTCAGTCTCGCTTGAGTCCAACGCATAGCGCAACGCAGCGAAATTGGCGATCCGCCCTGCGTTTGTTTGGTGCGGCCAGTGAGACTTAAGAGGTATGGAGAGCGCGCTCAAAAGTCGCTCCAGATCCTCAACATGTTCCAACTGACAGACCAGATCGAAATTGATCAGGTCGAACGAGAGGGTCACCGTCCGTGGCGCGAAAGGAGGATCGATCCAATACGGATCGTCCTCGCGCAGGCATTCCAGCAAGGCCTCAAGACGGACGGCTTTATCGGGCGGCAACCCGTAGCGCGCGGCCATGTCCAACCAGGCTTTGGTATTGCGCTTGCGCAGCACTTTACTGCGATAGGCTGAAATGACCCGCGCATAGGGTTTCGCGCGACAAAGACCTTTGCCAATCGGGGCAGAGTGACCATATGCATCCGCGCCGCCATTACAAGGTTAGCGGCAAATGGGGCCTCTTTGTGATTTTGCAGGTTGGATTTAGCGCACAGCGGCTCTGGGCTCGACGCGCGCTAGATCGATTTTTTCCCTGAAGTACATGCCGCTTTGGCATTGCCGACGAACGAAAGTGGAAACCCGTGCGGGAGTACAGCGTCTCATCACATCCTGGTTTTAGCTTGCGCAGATGAAGGCCGGAGACCAGTTAAGCCTTTTGCAAAGAAACCAACCGCGCCTGTTTTGGTGTTGGGCGCGTTACACGGCCTTCAGCGCAGGGTTTGCGCGCTTGGCTTTTGCTTTCCTTTTTGGCGATGTCCGGTTCCGTGCGGCAGGGGCCTCAGAATTGGCATCGATGAAATCAAGCACCAGCGGGCGGATGTTGTTGCGCCAAGACCGGCCTGCGAAAATCCCGTAGTGACCCGCCTCAGGCTCAACGTAGCTGGCCTTCTTGCTGTCATCGAGGCCAGTCAAGAGATCGAGCGCGGCCACGCATTGACCCGGCGCTGAGATGTCATCTTTGCCACCTTCGACGGTTTTGACCGCGACATTAGAAATTTTGCCGATATCGACGTAATCACCGTCCACCATGAAGGCGTTTTGCGCGATCTCACCATTCTTGAAAACACGCTCTACAGTGGAAAGATAAAATTCCGCAGGCATGTCCATGACGGCCAGGTATTCATCGTAAAATTTGTTGTGCGGGTCGCGGTCTGACGCCTCGCCCTGGGCCACGCGGGTGATCTGATCTGAAAACGCGCGAGAGTGGCGATCCGCGTTCATCGACATGAAAGACGCCAACTGCAACAGCCCTGGATAGACCATGCGGCCCACGCCTTTGTATTTGAAGCCAACACGCTGAATCATCGTTTCTGTCAGTTGACCCATTGTCACGCGACGCCCGAAATCTGTCACCTCGGTGGGTGCTGCATCGGGATCGACGGGCCCGCCGATCAGTGTAAGGGTGCGCGGAACACTTTCGGGATCATGCTCAGAAAGATAAGCCGTTGCTGCAAGGGCGAGGGGGGCAGGCTGACACACGGCGATCACGTGCAAGTCTGACCCAAGCTCTTTCATGAAATCGACAAGGTAGCGCGTGTAATCCTCTACGTCGAAGCTTCCTTCGGAGACGGGGATATCGCGGGCATTATGCCAATCTGTGACGAACACATCGCAATCCGGGAGCAGCGACCGAACCGTAGACCGCAACAGCGTGGCGTAATGCCCCGACATGGGCGCGATCAAAAGAACGCGACGGTCCATATCATCGCGGCCAGTAACCTCGAAACGGATCAAATCGCCAAACGCCCGCTCGAGCACTGGCTCTACGCGGATAAGGTGGTCGCGGCCATCCTCACCTGTGATGGACTCGATACCCCAATCCGGCTTCACCACCATGCGCTGAAATGTGCGCTCCGTAACTTCGCCCCAAGCGGCCATCCATTGAAAAGCAGGGTTAGGTACCATAGAAAAGAGAGGGTACGATGACATAGAGAGCGCTGTGGCTCCGAGCCACTGGTTCGTATTGCGGAGGGTTTCCATCAAATCATAGGTCACCATATGGCGCATTGTCGTCTCCTTACACCGGGCGTTTATCCTGGTCTGTTGTCGCAATGCTCTCCCCAAGCAAGCGACGGAATGCTGCATAGCAGAAACTTACGAGGTTATTAATAATATGTCTACGGCTGATGCCGCGACCGGTAAAGAGCTCGATAAACTGAACGCGAACCTCGAACGCGTGGAAGAATTGTCCACTCGGCTTGTTCAGGCATTGTCCAATCGGACACCTGCCAATCCAACGTTGAATTCACCCGGCCATGACCTTTTTGCGCAAGCTGCGACGTCTTACTGGAAGGACATGTTTGAAAATCCCGGACGGATGTATGAACAGCAGCTTGAATTCTGGGGAAAGTCTGTGCGGCATTTCGTAGAAGCCCAGCAAGCCCTGGCGACAGGGCGCACGCCGGAAGAGGGTGAAGAAGATCCGCTAAAGGGCGATAAACGCTTTTCCAACCCGTTATGGGAAACGCATCCCTATTTCCACTACATCAAACAACAATACGCATTGAATAAGCGCGCGGTTGAACAGGCGGTGGCGGAGATTGATCATATGCCACTGAAGGAAAAGCGCCGGCTTGAGTATTTCTCACGTCAGATTATCGACATGATGAGCCCGACCAATTTTTTGGGAACCAATCCGGATGCTTTGGAAAAGGCCGTGGAAACCGAAGGCGAAAGCCTGGTGCGAGGCTTGGAAAACCTTGTTGCAGATTTGGAGGCCAACAGCGGGGAAATGATTGTCCGTCTTGCGGATGAAAGCGCGTTCAGACTGGGCGAGAATATCGCGACCACACCGGGTGACGTGGTGTTCCGAAATGATATTATGGAGCTTATCCAATACGCGCCAGCGACGGAGCAAGTTTACAAGACACCGCTCATCATCTTCCCGCCTTGGATCAACAAGTTCTACGTCCTCGATCTCAAGGCCCAGAACAGCATGATCAAATGGGTCACCGAGCAAGGCTACACGTTGTTCGTTGTTTCCTGGATCAATCCCGATGCCAGCCATGCCGACATTGGTATGGGGGATTACATCGAACAGGGATACCTGACCGCGATAGATGAAGTGAAGGCAATCACCGGGGAGCGGCAGGTGAACGCTGTCGGGTATTGTATTGCTGGCACGACGTTGCATCTGACGCTCTCACTGTTGGCCAAGCGCGGTGATACGTCCATCAAATCCGCCACGTTCTTTACTGCGCTCACGGATTTTTCCGAACAGGGGGAATTCACGCCGTTCCTGCAGGATGATTTTGTTGATGGCATCGAAGAGGAAGTGACTGAGCAAGGGATGCTGCGATCATTCATCATGGGTCGCACCATGTCATTCCTGCGCTCTAACGATCTGATTTATACGCCGGCCGTGAAGAGCTACATGATGGGCGAGGCGCCGCCGGCATTTGATTTGCTGTATTGGAATGGCGACGGGGCCAATCTCCCCGGCAAGATGACGATGGAGTATCTGCGCGGTCTGTGCCAGAGCAATGACTTTGTGGGCGATGGATTTGAACTTTTGGGTGAAAAGCTTTCGATCAAAGACGTGACAGTGCCGATCATGGCGATCACCTGTGAAACAGATCATATTGCGGCCTGGAAAGACTGCTATCGCGGCTTTCAACAAACGGGTTCACAGGATAAGACCTTTATTGTCTCTCAGTCAGGCCACATTGCAGGGATCGTCAACCCGCCGACCAAGAAGAAATACGGCCACTACACCAACACAGATGTGTCCGGCGACGCAGAGACTTGGATGGCCGACGCGGCGTTTCACGAGGGGTCTTGGTGGCCACGGTGGGAAAGTTGGTTGCGCAAGCGCTCGGGTAAGAAGGTGACCGCACGGGTGCCAGGTGGCCCCAATCACGCATCTATCGCGCCGGCACCGGGGACTTATGTGCGCCGAAAAGCCAATCAGTGACGGGGCAGTCTGTTGAGAAGATCTCGTCCGCCGTGCCGTCATGCTGATCAAATCAACAGGCTGGTTGAAGACAGCGGTGCGGTACCGCTGACCGATGCAAGCAATGTTTCGGTAATGTTGACCTTAGGTAAACTTTTTTGCTGCAGTGCAGAAAAAAAGACTTGAAATGCTGCGATGCAGCATGTATCTGCTCACCATACACAGAGTAACCTCAAACGCCGAACTAGGAGATAGACAATGGCTAAAGCACAAGATTTTAACACGGTTATGAAAGACATGATGGGCGCATTCCCCGTGGATACAAAAGCGATGGAAGACGCGTTCAAAAACCAGGCCGCGCTGAGCGAAAAGCTCTCCGGTGTGGCCCTCGAAGCGGCTGAGAAATCCGCCGAAGTGACTGGCAAGTGGGCCAAGACAACGCTCGCCAAGATGACGGAAGTGACCAAAGCAAAGACCGAACCTGCCGATTACGCGAAAGCGATGACGGATTTTGCATCCGGCAATGCTGAGGTTGCTGCAGAGCACATGGCGGCTTTTGCAGAGATCGTGAAGAAGGTCCAGGTGGACACAGTTGAACTGTTGATGGCAGCTGGCAAGGACATGCAGGAAGACGCGACAGCTGTGGTCAAGAAAGCCACCGACGACATGACAGCCGCTGCTAAGAAAGCAACGGCGAAGTAAACCCGGGCGCGATAGCCATACGGGATCGATTGGGTTCCCACTTCCTCCCTGCCGGAGCCTGATACGATAGAAAGGGCGAGCTGCGTGCTCGCCCTTTCATTTTGTTTGACAGGTGGTTATGCTGCTTGGCAGCGCGGATGGCGCGGGGCCAGAGGGGAGACGTACCTTGGCAGACACTGATAAACCTCTCTTGATCAAACGGTATGCCAGCCGCAGGCTCTACAATACGGAAACGTCTGATTACGTGACCCTAGAGGACATTGCAGAGTTCATTCGCGGTGGCCGCGATGTTCAGATCATCGATCTCAAATCGGGTGATGATCTTACGCGGCAGTACTTGCTGCAAATCATTGCTGAGCATGAAAGCCGGGGCGAGAATATGCTGCCCATCAATGTGCTCAATGATCTCGTCCGCAGCTACACCTCTCATGCGCAATCCATGGTGCCGGATTTTCTGGCAACGACTTTTGAAATGCTGCGCAGTGGCCAATCACAGATGATTGAAAACATGGCCAAGGCCAATCCGTTGTCAAAGATGCCAGGCATGGAAGCGGTTCAGGCTCAGCAACAGGCGTTTTTGAAAGCCATGACAGGTGCCATGCCGGCCATGTCCACAGTGCCTTCGGCGCCGGAAGACATTGCTGAGCCAGAAGAAGAGCCCGAAGAAGAGCTTGATGAGATCAAAAAGCAGCTCTCGGATCTGCAGGACAAGCTTTCCAAGATGAGCAAGTAAAAGGGCGCGTGCCATGGTCGACAGCCCGGGACGGATCACGCTCTGGGGGATCGAAGTGTTCATGGCAACGGCCGATGAGCGCTCCATTTCCGCGGCCGCCAAACGCTTGGGGGCAAGTCCGTCCGCTGTGTCTCAGCAGCTGACCAATCTTGAAGCGGCTGTGGGCGCTATGCTGTTGCAGCGCAATGCGCGGCCTGTGCGCCTGACGCCTGCTGGGGAAATTCTCAAACGCCGCGCCCAGGTGATCCTGAATGAGGCCGCTCAGGCGCGAGCAGAACTGGCCATGTCGGATCTGTCGACGCTCACGCGCTTTCGGCTTGGCATGATCGAGGATTTCGAGGCGGATGTGACGCCGCAGCTTTTGACCCATATGGCGGGTGAATTGAAAGGGAGCCAGTTCTTGCTGGAGACGGGTGCCAGTCACACGCTTTACGAACTTTTGGAGGCGCGCAATCTTGATGTGATTGTGGCGGCCGACCTTGGGACGGAGGATGATTGGGTTGAGGTGCATCCGCTGTTGGAAGAGCGCTTTATCGTGGCCGCCCCCAAGAACGTATTGGATCAAAGCGGCGATGTGATGGCGCAGCTCAAACGACTGCCGCTCATTCAATACACGCAGCGCCACTACATGGGTCGCCTGATCACGGCACATTTGGTGCGTCAGAATATCAGCCTCCCGCATCGGTTCGAGCTCGACAGTTATCACGCGATCCTTGCGCTTGTGGGGCAGGGGGCGGGGTGGTCAATCCTGACCCCGCTGGCGCTTATGCGCGGTCAGCGCTTTGCCGATCAGATTGATGTCATGGCCCTGCCGCTTGAGCCGCTGTCGCGCATGATCAGCCTGACCGCGCGCAAAGGCATTTTGCAAGACATGCCCGCGCAAGTCGCGAGCACGCTGCGCCCCATTCTGAAGCGTACGGTTTTGGACCCAGCGATCAACGCCTATCCGTTCCTTGAAGACCAAATCGAGCTACACCCGTAGGCCGGGGTTCACCCCGGCATTGCTTTCGTCATACGCAATTTCCGTGCGGTACGCCGGGTCGAGTGTCAGCTCAAAATACCGCCTGCGCAGGCGCATTGCCACCGGCCCTGCACCCCCGTTTGAGAAAACCCTGTCATTGATCCGCCGCACTGGAAGCACGCCGCCACCGGAAGAGCTGAGAAACACCTCGTCGGCCTCCAACAATTCTTCAACAGGCAAAGCACGCTCTTCAACCATAAACCCGGCCTCCCGCGCCAGCTCCATGACCGTTTGCCGGGTAATGCCCTGAAGCACCCCCCGTTCCGGCGTGACCACGCGATCATCTTTCAGAGCAAAGAGATTGAAGCCCGGCCCTTCGGTCGCATTGCCCGCATGATCGGCGAGCAGAACGGTTTCAAATCCCTTCTCTTTCGCTTCAAACAATCCGCGGGTGAAATCGCCCCAGTGGTAGTTCTTGACCCGTGGGTTGACGCTGTCCTCGGGGATGCGGCGCACCTCGTCCGACAACAAAACATCGGCCCCCATTTCGGCCATGTCCGGTTTGATGACATGCACGTATGGCACGTACCAAGCGTAGAAGTGATTGGCGCACTCGCGGGGGTCGCGGCTGCCGGGAATGACCGGCGTGCCCCGCGCGGCCACCAGTGCCACATAGGCCGCACGCAAGCCGGAGGCGGCCACCATTTGATGCAAAGCATCGGCAATCTCGTCGATGCTCATGCCGACATTCATCTGCGCCTCAGCAAGAGAGGTTTCAAAACGTGCCAGATAATCGGCCAGACGAAAGAACCCGCCTTCGCGCACCGGCACCACGTCATAGACCACATCGGAATGGGTGAGGCCCCAATCGGTCACGCCAATCTTGGCCTCATGGATTGGGATCACCTTGCCCGCCATCCAGGCCGCGCCATTGGAAAAATCTTGTGTCATGGCGCCATCAAAGGCAGCCACGCTCAAAGCGTCAAGTCCCGTAAGCGCGCGCGTCTCCCATGACATCTTGCGCCGCCATCAAAAGCGCATCAATCACAAGATTACAGTCAGCTTGCGTCAACCGTGCAGGCAGGCGCACATCACAAGCGCGCATCAGCATGTCTCGTGTGGCGGGCAGCTCTGGTGCGTCGCCCGGCAAAAAGCGCCAATTCCAAAATGCGCGCGCATTGTCTGTGCTCAGCCCGAAAATCTGTACTTTGACACCGCGCGCGGCGGCGGCTTTGGCAAAGGCTTTGCGCTCATCCGCTGTCATTCCCAGGAGGTTGAACTGAATACTGTCGGGCGCGCGTTCTTCGTGTTCGAGCTTGTCCGGTACGTCCATCCATGGCGAAGTGTTGAGCGCTTGCGCCACATAGTCATGGTTCGTGCGCCCATCCCGCACCCGCCGGTCAACATGAGCGATTTGCGGGCGAATGACGGCGGCTGACAGATTTGACATGCGCAGATTGTAAAGCGGCAGCTGGTTTTGCCAGCGGGCAAAGGCGGCCATCAATTCTGTATCCTGGTCGGCGATGTGTTTGGCCCAGTTGTGTTCGTAGGCGCCCGACATGATCACCGCGCGCGCCACCAAATCCGCATCATCGGTGACCATGATCCCGCCTTCTCCGGCATTGATCAGCTTGTAAGATTGAAAGCTGAACGCGCCGACACGCCCGATGGTGCCGATTTTACGCCCGGCCCAAACCGTGCCCAGCGAATGCGCTGCATCTTCCACAACCGGGATCTCGCGCGCATCACAGAGCGCCATGATCGCATCCATATCAGAGGTATGCCCGCGCATATGGCTGATGATCACAGCCGAGATCGTGTTATCCAGTTTGGCCTCAAAATCCGCAAGGTCAATGCGGTAGTTCTCGCCCACTTCGCATAGAACCGGCACACAATCAGCATGGACAACCGAAGAGGGCACAGCGGCAAATGTAAACGCCGGGATCAGGACGCGGGCATCACGCGGCAGGCCCAGTGCCTTTAGAGAGAGGAAAAGTGCCGCTGAGCAGCTTGAAACGGCCAAGGCGTATTTGCACCCCATGAAGCGTGCGAATTCCTGTTCCAAAAGGGTTACGGGCGCCTTGTCAGATGCCGTGTAGCGAAACAGATCGCCCGATTGCAAAATGCGATCTATCTCTGCGCGGGCCTCCGGAGGAATGGGTTCTGCATCATACACATTTGGGGCGTCGATCGGTGAAGCGGCTTGGGTCATGTTTTCAGCTTTCCTGAAAGTATCATTTTGATTTTCAGAACATGTAGCGAGAACGGCGCGCTCCGCAAAGTAAAATTTTCACGACAGCGGGGCCTGGCACGAATTTGCCACGGCCAGTCGCATAGGTGCATGTGCGATGTCAGACGCCTAACCGGTCGCGCAAGGCAAACCAGGTCATCGCCAAAACAAGGATCGGGTGCCGCAGCGCAGCGCCGCCTGGAAAGGGTTGCGTGGGAATGCGTGACATGGTGTCAAAGCCATCGCTATCGCCACAAATCGCATCGGCCATCAGTTTGCCGGCATGGGTCGCATTGCCAACGCCATGGCCGGAATAGCCTGAGGCTGAAAGGATGTTGGGCGCAAGCCGCGCCAGATAGGGCAGCCGCTTCATTGTGATGGCCAGCGTCCCACCCCATGCGTAATCGATCCGCACATCACGCAGATGCGGGAAAATCTCACACATCGGTTTGCGGACCACAGCAGAAACATCTTGTGGGAAGCGATAGCCATAGGTCTCTCCGCCGCCAAAGAGCAGCCGTTTGTCATGGCTCAGGCGGAAATAGTTCACGACAAATCGCGTGTCTGCCACCGCGATATCTTGTGTCAACACTTTGGCCGCTGCATCGCCCAAAGGTTCGGTGGCGACGACGAAATTGTTGATGGGCATCACCCGCGCGGCAACCTGTGCGTTGAGCCCGCCGAGATATCCGTTGCAGGCCAGCACGACATGTTCCGCCTTTACCGATCCGTTCGATGTTCGGATGGTTGCGGGCGTACCTTGCTCAATGCCGGTGACTTCGGTGCCCTCAAAAATCTCAGCACCGGCGCCGGCTGCCGCACGGGCCAGACCAAACGCATAGGCCAAGGGGTGCAAATGCCCCGCTGTTCTGTCAATTGCGCCGCCAACGTATTTGGGGGAGGGGCAAATCGCCTGCGCGGCGGCATGATCGAGCTTTTCGACATGGCTATAGCCATACCGCTCCGCCAAGAAGTCAGCGTAGTCGTGCTCTTCTCTCACCTCGGACGCCCGAAATCCCATATGGGCAAGGCCAAGTTTGAGATGGCAATCGATCTTGTGTTTGGCCACCAAGGACTTGACCAGCGCCTTGGTCTCTTCCGCCAAATGCCAAAGCTTGTCAGCATCCGCACGGCCCATCAGTTTCTCGACGTAGTGCTGGTCCATCCGCTGGCCTGAGCCCAGCTGCCCGCCATTGCGCCCCGACGCGCCGAAGCCTACGCGCTGTGCCTCGAGGACCACCACGCGCCGACCGGCCTCTGCCAGATGCAGGGCCGCCGAAAGCCCGGTAAACCCTGCGCCAATCACGCACACATCCGCCGTCACATCACCCCGAAGCGGCGCGTGCGGCTCAGGCGCGGTGGCGGTCGCGGCATACCAGCTGGGCGGATATGTCCCACGCGTGTCATTGGCGTAAAGCAGGTTCAGCTTCATCTTTCCAAAAATACTCCCGCCGGAGGCGTCTAGACATTGAGCAACAGATGCTCGCGTTCCCACGGGCTGATCACCTGCAGGAATTCATCATATTCAGCGCGTTTGACGATCCCGTAGACGCGAGAGAAATCCGGCCCCAGCACGGCATGCAAGTCGGTTGCTTCTTCAAAGAGATCCAAAGCTGCGCCAAATTCATTGGGGATCTCCGCCTCACCGTCATAAGCTTCGCCTTTGAACTGGGCGTCCGGGCGCAACTCATTCTTCAACCCCAAAAGTCCGCAGGCGAGGCTGGCGGCGATGCCCAAATAGGGGTTGCAATCCATGCCGGCGATCCGGTTCTCAACCCGCCGTGCTTCTGGCGGTGACAAGGGCACGCGAATGCCCGTGGTGCGATTGTCGCGCGCCCAGGCAAGGTTGATCGGCGCGGAGTGATCACGCACGTAGCGTCGATAGGAATTCACATACGGCGCCAACACCGCGATGGCATCGGGCAGGTGCTTTTGCAGCCCGCCAATGAAGTGATAAAATGCGTCAGTCTCGCCACCTTGCGGGCCCATGAACACGTTGCGACCCGTCTCAGAATCGAGAACCGAGTGATGCAGATGCATGGCGCTGCCTGGCTCATCAGCGATGGGTTTGGCCATGAATGTGGCAAAGCAATCATGGCGCAGAGCGGCTTCTCGGATCAGGCGTTTGAAGTAGAACACTTCATCGGCAAGCTTGACCGGATCGCCATGGCGCAGGTTGATCTCAAGCTGGCCTGCGCCGCCTTCCTGGGTGATGCCGTCGATCTCAAATCCCTGCGCTTCGGCGAAATCATATATGTCATCAATCACCGGCCCGAACTCATCCACGGCGGTCAGGGAATAGGCCTGCCGTGCCGCCGCCGGGCGGCCGGAGCGGCCCATCATCGGCTCAATTTCCTTGGCCGGGTCGACATTGCGGGCGACCAGGTAGAACTCCATTTCCGGTGCCACAACCGGGGTGAGGCCCATCTCCTCATACTGCCCGACAACGCGCTTGAGCACATTGCGTGGGCTTGAGCCTACGAGATTGCCCTCACGGTCATAGGCGTCATGGATGACCTGCAACGTCCAGTCACCCGTCCACGGGGCCGCGCTGGCGGTGGCCATATCAGGTTTCAGCACCATGTCGCGTTCAATAAATCCTTCATCGCCCGCAGCCTCGCCCCAGCCGCCGGTGATGGTTTGAAAAAAGATGGAATCGGGCAGATGAAAGTAATCTTGCCGATCAAACTTGGAGGCGGGCACAGCCTTGCCCCGCGCAATGCCGGGCAAATCGGAAATCACACATTCCACCTCGTCAAGGCGGCGCCCTTTCAAGTACTCCTGTGCCGCCAGCGGTAAGGATGCGATCCAATCAGACATGGGCGGCCCCTTGGCGGAAAAACGCGCTCATCCGCTCGACAAAGCGCAGGCTGTCATGGGGCATGTCTTGTGTGTCTTGCGCAGCTTTCAACCGATCCGGCTCAACCACACCTTTGCCGCGCACAGCGATCAGTTTTTCCAAAATCTCGCCGTCAAACTCAGGATGGGGTTGGATGGTCAGAATGCGATTGTCGTAAAGCAGGGCTGCATTTTCGCAAAAGGCGTTTGAGCCAATCACTTTCGCGGTCTCAGGCTTTTCGACCACCTGATCCTGATGCCATGCCAAAAGGCGCATCTGGTCGCCTTCGATCTCGTAATCCGTGTGCCCCACGGCCCAACCTTTCTCGAACTTCACGACCTTGCCGCCCAGGGCTTGAGCGATGATCTGGTGGCCAAAACAAATGCCAATCATTGGCCGCCCATCGGCATAAACGGCGCGAATGAACTCCTCCAACGGAGCGATCCAGGGATGATCTTCATAGGCGCCGTGTTTTGATCCGGTGATCAGCCAGCCATCAGCGTCTTCGGGGCTCATCGGGTACTCCTCGTCGACCACAAACCAGGCTTTGGTCTCAAACCCGAAAGCAGTGAGGAGGTCATCGAAAATCTTGTCGTAATCGCCCCGCGTGTGAAGCAATTCATCAAGCGCGTGGCCAGTCACTAGGATGCCGATCCGCATGGGTCACCTGTAATTTGATCAAATTTAGCATAGTCTGATCCGGCCGTTCCCAACAAGCCTTGTCAGACAACGTCCAGATAGGTTTTCCAGTGCTGATCCTTGGCGATATCTGCCATCAGGCGCAACTCCTGTTGCTTAGTCAGGACCATGTTGGCGATGAGATCGGGATGGAAAACACGCGCAACGCCTGGATCAATGGCAAAGCTTTGTATCGCGGTTGCCCAATCTGAAATCAGATTTGGGAAATCTTGATCATATGCGTTGCCCGACATCGGGGCTGGCGGGGTCAGGGCGTTGTCGATCCCTGTCATCGCGGCGCCCAAAATGGCGGCAAAGACGAGGTAGGGGTTCGTATCGCCACCCGCAACGCGATGTTCGATCCGGCGTGCGGCAGGCGCGCCACCGGGCACGCGGATCGCGGCTGTGCGATTTTCATAGGCCCAACACACCGATGTCGGGGCATGTGCGTCCGGCACCATACGATCATAACTGTTCGCGTGAGGAGCAAAGATCAGCGTGGACGGGGCCAGAGCCTCAAGAATTCCCGCAATGGCAGCCTTGAGCGTGTCGGTGCCCTCAGATCCGCCATTGTCAAAAACATTCTGCCCGTTGCGATCCAACACCGAAAAATGCACATGCATCCCGTTGCCCGCATCATCAGCAAAGGGTTTGGCCATGAATGTCGCCGCCATCCCGTGTTTGCGGGCTATGCCGCGAATGAGGGTCTTAAACAGCCAGCAATCGTCGGCGGCGCGCATGGCGTCTTGATGGGTCAGCGTCATCTCAAATTGCGCCACACCGGATTCGCTGGTGACAGTCTGGGCGGGGATCTCCATCGCGTCAGCGCCTGCATAAAGATCGGTGAAAAAACCATCCAGGCGGTCAATATGGTCTACCGACAGAATTTGCGCCCCTGACATTGTTCGCCCAGTGCGTGGGTCGCGGGCATGATCAAGGGTCTCACCGCTGTCATCAACAAGGGTGAATTCCAATTCCGTGGCCGCGATCACACTCCACTCGCGCGCCTTGTAACGGTCGAGGACCGCCCAGAGCGCATGGCGTGGATCACCGGCAAAAGCTGTGCCGTCTTCGTGATGCATGCACATCGGCACCAACGGCGTGGGGTTGGCAAGCCACGGCATCGGCACCGCGCCGCGCTCTGTCGGCAGGAGCATGCCATCGGCGTCCCCGGTGGCGAAAACCAGAGGGGAGGCCTCAATGTCAGCCCCGAAAATATCGGCGTTCATAATGGACACAGGCATACGCAGCGCGCCGTGGGCCAGCTTTTCCATGTAGGACATGGGCACGCGCTTGCCGCGCATCTGCCCGTTGAGATCGCAGGCTGCAACGCGAAAGGTGGTGGAGCCTGTCAGATCCATGGTCTTTCCCCTTTTCCCAAGGGTTTAGACCGTTTTACCCGGCTTGAAACGGTTTTTTACGTCAAAGACCGAATGAGCCGAGGATCACCCTGCGACAGAGGCCGCATGAATGCTGTCAATCGTGGCGCTCAGCGTGGTGTCAAAATCTGCCTCCGGTTGCTGGGCAGAAAGACCTTCGGTCAGCGCCCGGGAGAAGCTGGCAATCATGCCAGTGTTCTGGGCCAGGCGGGTGTTGGCCTCATCTCGGGAATACCCTCCTGAAAGCGCGACAACGCGCATCACGCGCGGATGATCAATGAGCGGTTTGTAGTGATTTGCCGTCTCAGGCAGCGTGAGTTTCAGCATCACCTGTTGATCGGCGGGCAGGGCGTCAAGATGCTTGGCAATCTCATCGCGCAGCATGGCCTCGGCCTCGGATTTATCCGCAATAGTGATGGTCACTTCGGGTTCAATGATCGGCACCAGGTCGTGGCTCAGGATTTGCGCGCCCACCTCAAATTGTTGCGCCACATTCGCGGCGATGCCCGATGATGAGGCTGCATCAATCACAGAGCGCATCTTGGTGCCGAAAATGCCCTTTTCAGTGGCGCGGGTCAGCAGCGCATCGAGGTCGGGCATGGGCTTCATCAATTTCACGCCGTCCTCGGCATCGGCCAGCCCTTTATCGACCTTGAGAAACGGCACCACGCCGCGAGTTTCCCATAAATACTGCGCCGTTGGCGTGCCGTCGATGTCACGCTCCATCGTCATTTCAAAGAGGATCGCACCCACAACCTTGTCCCCTGTGAACGCAGGCGACTTGATGATCCGGGAACGCATGGCATGGATCATGTCAAACATCTCTGCCTCGCCGGAATACTCATCTTCCTCAACGCCGTAGAGCTTCAGCGCCTTGGGGGTGGAGCCGCCCGATTGATCCAAGGCTGCGATGAACCCATTGCCTGCTGTGACCTTCGCGGCCTGATCCGTTTTCGACATAGGGTGCTCCGTTCTGAGATGCTGTGCAGGCTTTAGGGCAGCACGAACGGGGTTGCAATTGTGGTGGCGCTAACGGCGGCAAGCGAGGGGATCCAGCCGCGAGATTGCGTAAATTTTGGAAAGACGAAATCGGTTGAGATCAGCTGATCAGGGCCGCAACGCCGGGAAGGGTCTTGCCTTCCATCCACTCCAAAAACGCGCCACCTGCCGTGGAGATATAGGTGAAATGATCGGCAGCAGAAGCTTGGTTAAGCGCCGCCACTGTGTCACCGCCCCCGGCCACAGAAATGAGCTTTCCTGCTTGTGTCAGAGCTGCAGCATTGGCGGCGGCGGAATTGGTGGCCATGTCAAAAGGTTCGATTTCAAAAGCACCCAAGGGACCATTCCAAATGAGGGTCTGACTGCCCTCAAAGGCGACTTTGATGCGCGCCACGCTGCCGGGTCCTGCATCCAATATCATCGCATCATCGGGGCAGGCATGGGCGGGCACGGTTTCATGATCGGCGCCCGCTTTGAACTCCCGCGCGACGACCACGTCAGAGGGCAGAATGATCTCGCACCCGGCCGCGCCGGCCTTGCCCATGATGTCGCGCGCCGTGTCAGCCATGTCATGTTCGCAGAGCGATGTGCCCACGCCCAAGCCTTGCGCGGCCAGAAACGTGTTGGCCATGCCGCCGCCAATCACCAGCTTGTCGACGCGCCCCACCAAGTTGCCAAGCAGATCAAGCTTGGTGGAGACCTTTGCCCCACCCACGACCGCGACGACGGGGCGTTTGGGGGCGCCAAGCGCCGCTTCCAGAGCTTGCAATTCAGCTTGCATCAAGCGCCCGGCGCAGGAGGGCAGGTGACGGGCAAGGGCCTCGGTTGACGCGTGCGCACGATGGGCTGCTGAAAAGGCATCGTTGCAGTAGATATCCCCCAAGCCAGCGATGCGCGCGGCGAAATCGGGATCATTGGCCTCTTCGCCCGGGTAAAAGCGGATGTTTTCCATCAACAGCACTTCGGCGGCGCGGGCCTCTTCGGTCAGGGCCTCAGCGCCTTCCAAGGTTTCAATGAATTGCACAGTGTGGCCCAGTGCGCTCTCAAGTGCGGGAACAACCTGGCGCAAGGACAACTCTGCGACCACCTTGCCCTTGGGCCGGCCAAAATGGGCAATCAGCATCGGCTTGCCCCCAGCGGCGAGGATGGCCTCAACCGTAGGCGCGATGCGGTCGATGCGGGTTGTGTCGGTCACGCGGCCAGCCTCAATCGGCACGTTGATATCTACGCGGGTGAGCACGGTCTTGCCAGCAAGGTCCATCTCGTCGAGGGTTTTCCATCCCATCTTGCCGTACTCTCTATCGCTCAAATCCGCGCCTCTATTGGCCGCTTGGCGCGGGCAGGTCAACACCCTGCTTGGCATTCCAGGGCTGAGGGCTTACCTAGCCAAGGACGCGAATTGACAGGAGGGCCCGATGGCCGAGATCAAAGACCCCGAAAACACCATTTTGATGGAGCTCAAAGACGGCACTGTAACGATTGAGCTGTTGCCAGATGTGGCGCCCTTGCACACGGAGCGGATGAAGGAACTTGCCCGCTCTGGCGCCTATGACAACGTGGCCTTCCACCGGGTGATTGACGGGTTCATGGCGCAGACGGGCGATGTGGCCAATGGCAACATGGAGCAGGATTTCAACCTGCGCATGGCGGGCACCGGCGGCAGTGATCTGCCCAACCTCAAGGCAGAATTTTCCGGTGTGCCCCATGATCGCGGCACCTTGGGCGCGGCGCGCAGTCAGAACCCCGACAGCGCCAACAGCCAGTTCTTCATCAATTTCTCGGACAATCATTTCCTCAACCGCCAATATACGGTCTATGGCCGCGTGATTGACGGGATGGAGCATGTGGACGCGATTGCACGCGGGGAGCCGCCCATGTCGCCCGACCGCATGGTGAGCGTGAAGGTGGCCGCAGATGCGTAGTTTGGGTGCAGCGCTGGCCTGTTCCTTGTTCCTGGGCCTGATGAGCGGGCCGGCATTGGCCAGTGGGATTGAGATTGAGGTGTCGGGCGTGGCCAATGGCACCATCGAGATTGACCTTCTAGAAGATGTGGCCCCAAAGCACGTCGAACAGATCACCGCGCTGGCCGAAGAAGGCTTCTATGACGGGGTGTATTTTCACCGCGTGATCGATGGCTTCATGGCGCAAACTGGTGATGGCGAGTTTGCCAAGGCCGAGGGTGGCAACTTGCGCCGTGCTGGCATGGGCGGCAGTCAAATGCCCGATCTTGAGGCCGAATTCTCTGACATTCCCTATGAGCGGGGTGTGGTCGGCATGGCGCGCAGCCAGAACCCCAACAGCGCCAACAGCCAGTTTTTCATCATGTTTGACGCAGCCCCGTTTCTGGATGGTCAGTACACGGTCGTCGGTCGGGTGACCTCGGGCATGGACATCGTCGACAAGATCAAAAAAGGGCGCGGGCAGAACGGATCCGTGACGGGTGAGCCTGACCAGATGGTCAAGGTCACCGTCACCGAGTGATCTGAAGACAAGCCGATGACCACCACCGGCTATGAGCCGCTCAATACACTCAAGCCGGTGGCCAAAGGGCTTTGGCGCGTGGACGGCGCGCCGGTGGTGCGGGCCTTTGTGCCCGTGCCGATGCGTGCCGTTGTGGTGCAGCTTCAGGGCGGTGCGCTTTGGGTCTACGCGCCGATGGAGCTGACCGAGGGGTTGGCAGCGGAACTGGCGGAGCTGGGGGAGGTCGCGCATGTCGTGGCGCCGACCCAAGAGTATGAGGCGCGGGCGGCGGAGTGGTTTGCGGCTTATCCTGACGCAACGGTTTGGACCGCAGAGACACTTTCTGTAGATGGGGCAGAGGCCGCTTGGAAAGGGCAGTTGCACCAGATTGTCGCGCGCACCGGGGCCAAGCGGCGCGAGGCGGTGTTTTGTCACCGCCCGTCGCGCACGTTGATTTTTGCCGATCTGTTTGAGGTGATTGAAACCAGGTTTTTGCCGGCCTGGGCGCGGCCCATCGTGTGGCTGTCTGGCACCGATGACAGTGGCGGGCATATGCGCCCGACGCATCGGTGGAACCGCAAATACGATGATAAGGTCGCGCTGGGTCGAGACATTGAGGCGATCATGGAATGGGGCCCGCGCGGGATGATCCCGGGCCATGGGCGCTGCTTTGAGGCCCATGCGGTGCGGCAGCTGGAACGCGCGTTTCGCAAAGAGCTTCGGCCATTGCGCTGGGAAACCGCGTTTCAGAAGAAAGAGTCTTAACCGGCGCTCGTCGCTCCCCAAGGTCGCGTCTCGCTTCTGGCGCGCGCTATCGGATCAGGTTCATACGCAATTTGAGCCCGCGCCGTGCCTCTTGGGGCAGGTGACGGTTCAGGCGGCGGTTGATCAGGCCGAAGAGGCCAATGAGCACCAGCGTGAGCAAAATGAAATAGAAGGCCAGGATCGGGTAGGGCACGAAAGGATTGAACGTTTTATCCGCAAAGTACCGCGCGTAATAGAGCGCGTCCCCGCGCTGCTGCCATGTGGGAAAGCCCGAGAAGAAAACGAGCGTGGTGGCATGAAAAAGAAAGATCGCCTCATTGGTATAGGCCGGCCACGCGAGCCGCAGCATTGTGGGCCAGACAATGCGCTTGAAGCGAGGCCAGCCCGAAAAACCGTAGGCATCCGCCGATTCCACATCGCCCTTGGGGATTGCCCGCAGCGCGCCATAAAAGATTTCCGCTGAATAGGCCGCAGTGTTGAAGAAAAGCACGATCAGCGCTCCCAGCCAAGCCGCGGAGAAAGGCTCAAAGAATGGATGCACGCCCTTGAGCGACAAAAACAGGAAATACGCAAAGAAAAACTGGATGAAGAGCGGTGAGCCCCGAAAAACGAAAATGAACCACTCCGATGATTTGCGGAGCGCCGTGTTGCCCGACCCTTTGCCGAGCGCCACGGCTGTGGCCAGGAAAAACCCGCTGATCAGGGCCAGAACGCCGAAATAGACGTTCCAGATCAGTCCGGAGCCGATCAGAACGAAATGCTCACAGAGTGTAAAATCTTCCCGCGGCAAAAGCCGTTCGCCCAAACCGATGCTGCGCAGGGCATAATCCTGAACCGTCTGCCAACAGCTCATGCCGCTTTCCTCTGCGCTTCGCCGCCGGTGGTGGCCTGGCCATGGCTCAGGCGGGTCATCAGGCGCTCAAGAATGATCTCCGAAACGCGGGTGAAAGACAGGTAGAACACCAAAAGCGCGAGAAAGTACCACATGCGCCAATCGCCATGAGGGTAATCTGTGAAGCGCGCATTTGCAGTGGCCCCCAACTCTCGCGCCCAATAGACAATGTCTTCGACGCCCAAGAGAAACAGTAAGGGCGTGGCCTTGATCAGCACCATCCACAAATTTGAAAGCCCCGGCAGCGCGTAAAGCCACATCTGCGGCACAAGGATCCGCCAAAAGGATTGCCGCCGCGACATGCCATAGGCCTCTGCCGTTTCGATTTGCCCGCGGGGGACTGCGTTCATAGCGCCATAGATCACCTGCGCCGCAAAGGCCCCAAAAACGATCGCGAAAGTCAGCACGGCGACGAAGAACCCATAGGTTTCATGCACCCATTGCGGCGCTGTGCCGAGCGGCAGTTTGGCCTCTGCGCAGACGATGAAATCATTGCCTTGGCGAATTGGCTCGGTCCAATCGGGGCATTTTATGGAATGGCGGATCCACTCGAAAAACTGGTCGAGTGCGATTACGAAGAACAGGAAAAAAGCAATGTCCGGCACGCCGCGCACGATGGAGATGTAGCCTTTGCCGAACCAGCGCAGCGCAAAGAAATTGGATCGCGCCGCCGCCGCCCCGCCAAATCCAAAAAGCAGTGCGGTGGGGGCAGTGATTGCCAGCAGTGTCAAAACCACGATCACCGAATAGTAAAGCTGCTGATGCTTGCCTGTCGTCAGATAGCAGGCAAACCAACGGACTGTATCAAGCGTGGCTGGATCAGTGCAAAAGCTGAACATGAACTCCCCTTCGTGGACAACGGTGACGGATTTTTCCACCGTGTCAATGTGATCGTCCCGCTTGCCGCGCCTCACACGCCGCGTCAGAGTAGAAATCATGCAAAAGCACATCATCATTGTCGGCGCAGGCATCATCGGGGCCGCTGTGGCGTACAATCTGGCGCGCGCCGGGGCGCAGGTCACGGTTGTGGATGCCGGGCAAGCGGGCGCGACCGGGGCGTCCTTTGGCTGGATCAACGCGTCTTACTTTCTCAATGAAGAACACTACCGGTTGCGTGTCGAAGGGATTGCCGCGTGGCATAGGTTGGAAGAGGCGATTGACCTTCCCATTGAATGGTCTGGATCGCTTTGCTGGGAGGAAGGGCGGCTTGAGGCACGTCAGGACGCTCTCAAACGGCTGGGCTACAGCGTTGAGATGATCCATGCAGAGCGATTTGCCGTGCTGGAGCCCCATGTCGGACAAGCCCCTGAGCAAAGCCTGCTCTTGCGAGACGAGGGCGTGGCGGAACCTGCGGCCTTGGCGGCAACGATCCTCACACACGCGCAGCGTATTGGCGCACGACTTATGCGCGGTTTGAACGTCAAAGGCTTTGCGCGTGACGGGGAGCGGATCAACGCGATTGAGACCGAGGCCGGGACACTCCATGCAGATGGCGTGCTGATTGCAGCCGGTGTCGGGTCGCGTGCTCTTGCGGGGCTATTGGGCCTTGATCTTCCCATGTTGCATCGTCCCGCCCTGGTCATCAAAACGGCGCCGGTGCCGCCAATTCTGTCGCATACCCTGGTCAGTGACGCAGGTGAGGTGCGACAATTGCCGTGTGGCGCGCTCACCATGCCAGCCGTTGTGGGACATCAAGGCGATGCAGCGGATAGGGTGACCGATCTGGAAACGCAGGCTCATGCGGCTTTGGGCCGGTTGCAGGAGTTGGTGCCAGAGATCCCTCTGACATTGGTTGAGACGATGCTGGCGGAACGGCCCATGCCGGGCGATGGGCTGCCAGCCGTCGGAGCCGTGGGGCAGGGTGCCTATCTGGCGACAATGCATTCGGGTATCACGCTTGCGGCCATTATGGGGGAGTTGATTAGTGATGAGCTGCTTCACGGCGAAACCAACCACACCCGTGCCTGGCTTGCGCCCTACCGGCCCCAGCGTTTCACACAATCCGATACTTGAGATATTTCCACCAAGCGCGGCGCCTATCCCGTCCCGCTGGCGCATAGCGGAGCGCCCAAGCCAGGGCCTCGCGCTTTGACGCGCGTTTGTGTGTGCGGGAGATTGTGCCGCTATCGGTGTTGATGGAGGAAGCCTGCGGGCACCGCACGATGCGCTCCCCCAGCCCTTGCTGCGCCAGACGCAGATAAAGCTCATAATCCATCGCGAAGGCGGCATTTTCATTGAATGGGTTGGCTTTGACAACATCGCTGAGCAGAAACGTGTTCTGCATGCCCGCAATCGTGCGGTGGCGCAAAAGATTTGCCATGGAAAACGTCTCTGCCGGACAAGCGCGATAGACCGGATCACGCCCGTCACGCGCGGTGTAGCTGTCAAAGAAGAGCCCGATATGGTGCGGATTGGCTTCAAAGTGATCACTGACAATGCGGAGCACACCGGGTTCGAGAAAATCATCAGCCCCCAGATAGCCAAAGATCGCCCCGGCCGGGATATGCGCGGTTCCCAAGTTGATGGCGTGGGCCAAACCGCGTTCCGGCTCTTCTATCCAAGTCACATCCTGTCGGCTGTCAAAGCCCGCAATCAGATCATGTGTGCCGTCGGTCGACATGCTATCGACGAGGATCAGGCTTTTGTCAGGGTGATCCTGCGCGTCAAAACAGCCAACCGCGCGTGTGAGCGTTGCGGCCGCATTGCGCGTGGGCATCACGATGCAGATATGCGCCAAGACGGGCCCCCAAAACCGTTAGAACAGTTTAATCCTACCGGAACTCGCGCAGAAAGCGATCTGCGTTTTTGCACGGCGCCAGCGCTTTGCGGTAATTAAGGTTGCGCGCAAATTGAACCTGCTGCTAAGGCCCGCCCATGACCAAAACGCCGCACATTTCTGTCTGCATCCCTGCCTATGACATGAGCGGTGATGGCGCGTCGTTTCTGACGCCGGGTCTTGATGGGCTGGCTGCTCAGGATTATGCGGATTTTGAGGTTGTGATCTCCGATCAATCCGACACTGACGCGATCGAAAAACTCTGCGCCAGCTACGCCGATCGTTTGCAAATCACCCATGTCTACTTTCGCGATGGGCCGCGACAGGGCTCGGCCAATTGCAACAACGCGTTTCGGCATGCGCGCGGGGATATCCTCAAAGTTCTGTTTCAGGATGACTACTTGTGTGATCCGACCGCGCTGACCCAACTGGCCCGCGCATTCGACCAACCGGGTGTGCGATGGGCGCTGATGGGCTCGGCGGTGACGCGGGATCTTGAGACGCTGGAAAACCCCATGGTGCCCAAATACACGCCGCGAACGCGCTATGGGTTCAACACAATTTCCAGCCCTTCGGTGCTGGCTTTTGCCGCAGGTCACGACGTTTGGTTCGACGAAAACCTGATCTGGCTGATGGACGCGGATATGTTCTACAGCTGCTATCTGGCCTTTGGAGAGCCTGCAATCCTGCCCGATACAATGGTGGCCAACCGCATTCACGCAGGCCAGGTGCAGCGCAACATGGATCGTGCTGTCTGCCGTCACGAAGTGCTCTATGTGGCGCGCAAGCAGGGGCTTATCCGCGCGCCGGGTGATCTGCGCGCTTTTTTGTGGCAATACATCAAACACATCGGGCGGTCATGATCCCTGCCCGGGGCGTTGGGTTTAGGATTACTTTTTTAATCCTAGAAGCTGTGTCAGCGATTTGCGCGAGGGGCGTTTGGGGCGGCGCGTTGTAACAGGCTTGGAATTTGATACATCCTCGCACGCATAGCCGAAGCGATCAAAATCCACTTTGTAAATCTCTTGGATCAACGCCATTGAGGCGTCTGTGAGGGGCGATTGCGCGGCCGCGTAATCCGATCCGCCCCGGCTTTTATTCTCGTGAGGAAGGGCGCGGGGTCCCCGCTTTTGGCCCTCCAACCGATCAAGATGCGCAACAATGCCGTCAATTCCATCTTCCAGCCGAAACACCGTGGCACCTTTGGGGATCAGGTCATGGGCCGGACGGGCATGGTTGTCGAACTGGAAGGGCTGAGCGGCGCGTGTCTTGGCCCAATTTGCCAGCCAATCATTGATGTCAGTGTCCTCGGGGATCGATTTCTCACCCACGCGCTGAAAATCAAACGCGCTGCGCAGGCGCGAGACCGGATGGCGCACGACGGCGAAACTGGACGCAAGCCATTTGCGCGGGATCAGTAACTCAAGGGAGGCCACATCGACATGCTGAGGCGAGCTGCGTGTCCAGCGTTGCTCTTCCGTTAAGCTCAGATAGCGCGAGTTTTGAAAGGCAATCTCACCAAATCGTTTGCGGAGATAAACCTCCACCGATGCCCCGGCGCATTTGGGCACATGGGCAAAAAAATGCAGGTCGCTGTTGATTTTGAAAAGCGGCATAATCCTGCATTAGCCGGAATGCTGGCCCTCGTCACCCTATTCCCATCAGCTCTCGCGCGTCACCCCGCGCGCTGCAGCATCCCAAAGAGATCGCGCGGATCATCAGGATCGGCCAAGAGGTCCAGTTCGAAGAAAAGATCAGTCCCGCCGATCCGGTCGCGCACATAGCGCAGCGCGCTGAAATCTTCGATCGCAAAGCCCACTGAATCAAACAGCGTGATTTGTTTGTCAGAGATGCGACCTGCAGCAGCGCCTGTCATCACCTGCCAAAGCTCTGTCACGGGATGGTCGTTGGCCAATTGCTGAATTTCCCCCTCAATCCGGGTCTGCGGCGGATACTCCACAAAGATATCGCACCGATGCAACACGCCCGCGGCCAATTCCGTCTTGCCCGGGCAATCCCCTCCGATGGCGTTGATATGCACCCCTTCGCCAATCATGTTTTCGGTCAGGATCGTGGCGTATTGCTTGTCGGCCGTGCAGGTCGTGATGATCTCTGCCCCTTCCATCGCCTCCTCCGCGGACCGGCATTTGACGATGTTCAGCCCCATGCCGGAAAGGTTTGCCGCCGCTTTTTCCGTGGCGACCGGATCAATGTCATAAAGGCGCACGGAGGTAACACCACAGATCGCCTGCATTGCGAGGCTTTGAAATTCAGATTGCGCGCCATTGCCGATCATCGCCATTGTCGTGGCACCTTTGGGGGCCAGATATCTGGCCACCAGCGCTGACATCGCCGCCGTGCGCAAGGCCGTCAGAACGGTCATTTCGCTCAGCAAAACCGGGTAGCCCGTATCCACATCCGCCAGCAGCCCGAACGCCGTGACAGTTTGCAGGCCTTCCGCCATGTTCTTTGGGTGGCCGTTGACGTATTTGAAGCCATAGACCTCACCATCGGATGTGGGCATCAGCTCAATCACGCCCTCGGCGGAATGTGAGGCGACGCGTGGCGTCTTGTCGAAAAGCTCCCACCTTTTGAAATCAGCTTCGATGTAGTCGGCAAGCCCGGTCACCATGTTCGCAAGACCTACGTGATGCACCAGCCGCATCATGTTTTCTACGGACACAAACGGCACCAGTGCTCTGTCGGACGGGGGGAGATGGGGCATCTGTGCGTCCTCACCCAAAGGCCTGAGTGGGCCGGTCAAAGACACGCCGACCAAGGGCAGAGGCCGTCAAGTCTACCATGATCTGTGCCGTGCGGCCCCGATCATCAAGAAACGGGTTCAATTCTGCCAAATCAAGCGAGGTCATCAAACCACTGTCAGAGATCATTTCCATCACCAAATGCGCCTCTCGCATGGTCGCGCCACCGGGCACCGTGGTGCCCACAGCAGGCGCAAAGGAGGGATCCAGAAAATCAACGTCGAGAGAGACATGCAACGCGCCGCCTGCCGCTGCCACATCCTGTAGGAATGCTGCCAACGGTCTGGCAATGCCGCCCTCATCGATCGCGCGCATATCGGCATATCTGATTGCCGTGGTTTGCATCGCCTCACGCTCGGGCTGATCGACGGATCGCAGGCCCAGTATGCAGATGTTGTCATGGGGTATCGGATCGGTGATCTCGGGAAACCCATGAAACCCTGCCCGTCCGGTGACATATCCCAAAGGTGTGCCGTGCAGATTTCCCGACGCGGTGGATTGCGGCGTGTGAAAATCAGAATGCGCATCAAGCCAAAGGACAAATTGCGGCCGACCCACGCGCGCGGCATGACGGGCCACCCCGGCAACGGTCCCAAGCGACATTGAGTGATCCCCACCGAGGAAAATAGGCAACCCGTCATCCATCGCGCGTTCGCCCGCCTTGATCAGAGCGTGGGTCCATCCAATCGTTTGAGCGGGTGAGAAGAGGTGCTTGGGCAAGCAAGCAGGCGCAGGCGTGTCGGCTGGAACAAGATCGCCTGTGTCGATAACCGTATGGCCAAGGCTTGTCAGCGCGTCGCGCAATCCTGCCACGCGATAGGCGTCCGGCCCCATGACGCAGCCTTGACGCGGTTTGCCGCTATCTATGGGCGCACCGATCAGAATGCAGGTGTTATGTGGCATCTACCACTCCTCAGTTCGGTATTTTTCGGCTATATGTTTGCGAATTGCGTTGAATAGAACCTGATATTTTGGCCTATTTGGGCTCATACCTTTCAGTTTGAGCAATGGAATTGCCAATATGGATGATTTGGACCAAAGGCTGATCGCAGCGCTGCGCCACAACGCGCGCGCCTCTTTGTCAGAGCTTGCCCTAACGTTGGGTGTGACGCGAAGCACGGTGCGCGCGCGGATGGAAAGATTGAACGTTTCGGGCGAAATTCTAGGCTACACGGTGGTGCTGAAAGGCGATGGTGCGGCGGATCCAGTGCGGGCGCTGACATTGATCAGTATTGAGGGGCGGGGCAAAGAGCGGATCTTGCGCTATCTTGATGGGATCCGTCAGGTCCGATCGGTTCACTCCACCAACGGCCGATGGGATCTTATCGTTGAGATCGGAGCAGAAAGCCTTGAGGTCTTAGATGATGTTCTGTCTCAGATTCGGCGATTTGATGGGGTATCCCAATCGGAGACCAGTCTTCTTTTGAGCACCAAGCGGGCAACCGGCGGTAAACGCCTTTGACCTAAGTGAGCTCTTTAGGCAGCGCTTTTTCCGTATCGCACGGCCATGAGCCAAATCGCGACGAGCCCGAAAGATAAAATCGCGTTCCAACTTGCCATAGAGAGCCCCGCCAGTTGCCAGGCAACCTCATCGCAGCGCACCAGCGGTGCGGCCATGATTTGATCCAGAAGCTCTTCTGCGCTCAGCCCATCAATGGGTTGCGAACTGCAGGTTGAAGGCCCCTCCCACCAGCCGCGTTCGACCCCGGTGTGAAACACGCCGATCACGCCTGTGCTCAGCGCAGCCAGAGCGCCAAGCATCGGTAACGCGCGGCCGGGCAATATCATTACCGTCACACCGATAGCGATGGCCACGGCATGGGGATAACGCTGCCAGATGCACATGGGGCAGGGCGCGTAGCCAAGCCATTGAAACACAAAAGCCCCGCCAAGCAACAAGGCCGATCCCAAAGCGGCCAGCCCGGCCCAAGCCCGATAGGTCATATCAGCGCCACGGATCACCCCCCGATCCATCCTTTGATCAGGCTGGCCAGGCTTGCACCCGCAAAGATCAAAGTGCCGATCCAGACCGTTCCGATGATTGAGCCAAGGATAACAAGGATCCCGTCGCGTTGTAGCAGCCCCATGGATACAATCACCACGGCAAAGCCCGGCACCGTGTTCGTGCCCGGCAATGGCACAAGGATCGATGCGCTGAAAAGCACGAGGGCAAGGCCCACAATCTGATCCGCAGGCGTGCGGGTGAGCGCGGTGAAACGCGGGCGGCTGAAGGCTTCGATGCGGCGCAACCAGGGCCCGGCGCGGTCTGCAAGACCTGTCAGACTTTGGGCCGAGATCGTCCGCGCGCCCAGCTTTTCTGGCAACCATGGCGCCCGGCGTCCCATCAGTATTTGCGCGGATACAAACATCATCGGCAGCGCAACAACCTGAGGCACGCCGTAGAGAAATGGAATGCAGCAGGGCAGTGCCAGAAACAGAAGGAAAAGCCCAAATGCCCGCTCCCCCAGCGTATCGAGAACCCAAGCCAGCGATACATCCTGCCCTTCCGCATCGGCGGCCAATTGATCCAGACGGTCCGAAATGGCGATGTCACCCAATTGGGCGTCCTGTGGGGCATGAGCCTGCATATGTGATCTCCTTGACGCCTGTCCTCTAGCAAATCGATTTCGGCTGTGCCAGCGCATCCTCTTTAAGGTGTTGATTGGGGCCCAGAGGCGACTTGCCCCTGCTTTGTGCCCCGTGTAGACACACTCTCAGTGCCCAAGTGGCGGAATGGTAGACGCAGGGGATTCAAAATCCCCCGCCTTCACGGGCGTGAGAGTTCGAGTCTCTCCTTGGGCACCACTCCGACGGAATAAATTGTTTTTTTATAACGCCTTGTTCAAATCATCAGGTATTCCACCCACCATTTTACCCACCATCTGCGTTTTGTTAGGGCCAGATAGGCTGGAGAACTAAAGCTCCTCACTAAATGGATGCGTTTAAGCTCTCCCTTATTCGGGAACGTGTGCATCGGTCCGATTGGTAGGCCAGAGGAATTAGGAAAATCGCGCACCTTCAAAACAATGTGTTGGCGAACTCACTAGAAGAAGTTTATTGGGAAAGATAGAAACACACCAAACGGCGAACGATCCGCTCGCAGCCTTTGTCCTTTAGCTTTCTTACCATCAATTTAGCAAGTTCAGGGAATTACACCCAAGCTTTCGGCACTGTGCTTAGTGCAACCAGTTACTCAGCGGGCGTAAAGAAGTCGTTCGCTGCGAAAGCGCTCAAACCTTGGTCCGCAGCAAAAAGCGGACCTGATGTTAGCGACTAGGAGCAACCATTATTCGAAGACCGCGAAGATGTACGAGCGGTTTCATCGAACAGCACTGTGCTTATCTTGATCCGTGATCCGTCAGGTATCTGGGTTCTTCATCCGACAATTTAATGGGAACCAATAATCTTCTCTCGATGTCGGTCGTTCAAGACGTTCAAATTTACAACTTCCGAGACGCTACCATCACGTTCAATGAAGACATGCCTGCCGTAATTGCTCTTGTCCGACAGATAGGAAAGTGGTCCAAACCGGCGGTCTTCCCCTTTCAGGAACTGGTCTTTGAACATTTGGCCGGCGCATATTAATCTATATCCCCGTTAGGGTCGCGCGCAATGTCTCCGGTGAAGCATTCGACGCGTGAGTTGACGTTTTCAAGATAAACGGTTGCTGCCTCTAAACAGAACCCGCAGAAGCCCATTTGAAAATCTGTTGGCGCTTCAAACGAAACGTTTTCCTGCCGCAACAAGCTTAGGGGATGGCTGTGAACATGGTTGGAGAGATAGACGTGTATAAAATCAAACTCGTTAGTATCGAGCCCGGCTTCGCGCACGGCGCCGCGAACACCTTCCATAAAAACAAGTTGGCCCTTCGAAAGTTCGTCGATCCTGCTTTCATCTAATCCAAGCTCTTTGCCGCGTTGCGCGATCAACGCTAGAACTTGATCCTTGTTCTGACGATGTGCGTCAAATTCTTCGGCAGAAAAAGTTGTTCCAGCATGCCTGTGCATCGCCTTCAAAAAGCGTTTTCTGTTAGATGCGTCATGCAAAAACAGAACTTGCCGCCTCAGGTCCCATTCTGCTTCGCTTAGGCTTGGTTCAGAAAGGTAAAGGGTCATGATTGATGCATCCACCACAGTACGAGTGAGTGTCGCAATTGAGAAATGATCCAGGAGCCCAAACTCTGGTTTCTGTTTCACCGAGTTTCTGTAGAGCAACTGAATGCTCATGGCGTGCGCAATTGTTTTTGCATAAGCCATAAGTACGCGGTTCTGTCTGCCGGTATGGACAACACCAAGTCTGCTTTCCGATAGTGCGACCGCATGTTCGGTCGCCTTTTCGAACGCGGTTATGGCTTCACCAAGACAATTCTTTGATTCTGGGCCACTCATTATTGACCGATATGCGATATTACTTCGACTGATGTGATGATCGTTGGGATGGAGAGCAATGTACCTCCCAGTGCAAACATTATCGAGCACGATAGTCGCGCACCAAATTTTGACCACTCGTCAAACGAGTAGGCCATGTAGAACACATCTCTTGCGCGATCATTCACGATGACACCAATTGCATTGTGCCAAAGCGCTCTATCAACACGCCTTTTGGACAAAATGCACTCAAGTACCCGGTCGGTCATTACGTTGCCTATTGCGTTGTAGAAGCCCATTTCCGGATCGGGTTGAGCGAGATCGCCGGGCTCTGCCTCATCACAAAAGGCGTTGTGACCGGCGTGCTGCAGTATTGCATCGAGTTGATGTAGGGTGTCTTCGGTGAAGCTCAGTGACGTTTTCCCATAGCTTTCAAGATCATTGTACCAATCTCCGTCCCACGCAGAGCTACCTACGCGCGTCAAGTTGTCGACGATCAGCCACTCGGTTTGAGCTGCACCCATTGCGAGGACATATTCCTCCGGCGTTTTGTATTTTCGGATGCTTCTGGGAGCAAAAGCCGCAAAGAGGATGGCTCCAATTCCAAAAAACACTAGCCCAAAATAAAGGAATGTGAGTTTGAGGTCTTGCAGAAGGTCAAGCAAAGTCAGTGTACTTGGGTCGGAAGCTACACCGTTGTTTGAGAAAAAAAAGAATTCGGCGATGAATTGATTATAAATTATAAGGTAGCCGATCAACGGCGCTATCGCAGTTAGGCGCGCGGGAGTGGAGTTGCCAATGCTTGCGATCGAAGACCACGGTATCAATGAGTTTATTTTTTGACAAAACGTAATTTTCAATTTAGGCCCAGCCCCTTATTCATTGCAAAAAGCTCCGCGGAGAAGTCACTCGATAGTGCTTCGTCTGTATTTGAAACAAACTGCGCGCGCGGCTATTCACAGTAGAGATTTTGCCAATCATCCAAAAGTGCTGGCTCAGGGTTTTTGGCAATTGCGCTGCCGTTCAGGCCCAAACTGTCCGGAAATTCTCTAAACTCAACAACTTGACCGTCACGCATGAGTGTTCCGTTTGCCAAATCGACGCGGCGGCCACCAACCAACTCCCAAATGGTGACTTCCGCGTAAGAACCACCCATTTTAATCTGACCATCAAGCAGCAATCCAGAGTATGGGCCGCCGAAAGCACATGAGCCTTGCCACCATACCCGACCGTTAATCCTACTGATGCCTACAACTTCGATCTCGAGGGCAGCGTCAACTTTGGTCTCAATTCCCAGCGAATTCATATCCACTTGGCCTTCTGGGTACCTATCAAATTTACCACTCCAAAATTGCGTGCGATAAACAGCGTTGCTAAGGTAACTTAGTGCTTGAGATAAGTTTTTTTGAAAATCCACTATCTGTCCAGGGAGGACAAGGAGGGCGAGTGCCAGGCTGAGGGTGCCTCCCAATAGCAATACAAATATCTTCTTTACTTTCAACTAATTCTCCACTGATTAATCCCAAAATGTGGGGTTAACTGCATGTTTCCGAGATATGCGGGCCTTCGGCCAAAGGGACCGAGTTCATCTTATCATAAGTGATTGCAATAATGGCCAGAGGTCCATATCGCCTGGCCACTCCGTTGCATCCTCTACGATGATCGGATGTCCAGTTTGGCCGATTTTGCCGTTGTCGGCGTCTCAAGATGCCCGTTCCTTTCTTGTTTTGGCCATCGTCTTTAGCGGTTGCAAGAGTTCGTCAAACTGATTTCCGTGCACGGCAGCAGCGCGGACAGTGACATAGTGAGCAAGATCGTGAGCCGCGATGTAGGCGTCTCGCGCTTCGGTTTCGGTGGCGAAATGCCCTGTATGAACGACGGCATTCCGAACCGTGAAACACTTTTCGTACCATCTACCGAACTCCGTTTCCTGGCGTGTACGGTCCCAGCGTCCTTTTAGAAATCTCTGTCCTAGGTACGTGTTCACAAACCGAGGTAACCCGCCCTTCATAACCGCGGATTGAACATCTGATATTGGTGTCTCGGCTGCTTCATTTAACAATACTGCCAGCTGTACTAAGAAGGTCTCGATCCAAGTGTTGCTCGCTATTACAACATCGCTCCACTCCTCCATCCCGCTTGCGCGAATAGCTTGGCGTTGCCATTTTGATGAAGTGTGTAGAGCTGTGAGCATGGGAGTGCTCATTACCTCTTCTATTGGCCCAAAGGCTTCAAGCAACGTCCCGGTGATTACGCCTGTGTCAGCGTCTATTTCGATGCCATGATCTGCCGGGGGCACCAAAATGGACGTCGTGATTTGTTTGCCTTCACTGGCAGATGGATCGATTGTCCTAATTGCAAAGCGATCCGGCATTTGCTGTTTTTTGAGGGGCAGCGGAAGCGGGACGCCGAAGCGCATTTCGACCTGTTTCACCAATTGATCGGCTTGTCTGATAGCGTCTTCTAACTCGTCCACAAGATTGCCCTTCGTTGTCCAAAGAAGCGTGATGCACAATCCAAGAGTCTCTGCTAATTCGGGCAGGGTTGTTACCACTACGTCTCCGTGGCGGACTCGATGAAGCACTATTGTCAGAAAACCATGGGGCCGCGGTACGCAAACCCACCACGGGTGATCGCCTCGGGTTCGAAGATGTTGAACCCCTAAGTAAATGTTGACGAACGAAACGGGCTGTTTGTCGGGGTCTTCGCCGGAAGCTCGAATTTCATCTGACAGCAACTGCATTGCACCCGCCCCCATTGCGCTCAAAGAGTAGTCTTCACAATCAAACACCGGCATGAATTCTCCACCTATTCCAACCTTGGGCGCGCTCCAACGTGTCAGTTGGTGACAAGACAATACAGGAGTTTTTCAGTCTAGTTTTTCATCGAAGTTCTACCGGCCAAGTTGACTTGGTCCGCATAGCACGCTCGCAGCAATGGCCGCGAAGGCGGTTGCAATCGCAGTGTCTTGAACGGTCAATGAAAAGCGGGTTTGGGACGAACCGACAATGTAGCTTTGGATGCAGCTGGAGCGTAGACCAATTTCGTTGATGACAACCCTCGAATGTGTTTCTTTTTTGACACCTCGAGTGGAGTTGCGAAGTTTGCCGACGCGTTCTAGAAGCCATCAGTTAGAGGACTTATCAATCCGCGAATTCGAACGCTTGTTGCCTGATGCATGGGTCCTGCGTCGGAAAGACAAAGACTACGGCGTAGACTTGGAGATCGAAGTTTTCGACGACAACGGCAAGTCTACAGGGCTCATGTTCTTCGTCCAACTCAAAGCGACTGACGACACTGCCAAGTCGCAGTCGGTTCCAATGAAGGTTGATCGTCGCGAGTATTTGGCGTCATTAGATGCGCCTTCAATGGTAGTCCGCTACTGCGAACCCAGTAAGACGTTCCATTGGCTATGGTTGCCAGAAATCTATGCACGTTATCCCCCACCTAAGACAGACACCATAACTATACATTTTAAACATACCGATGAATGGAATGACGCCACGGTAGAGGGAATTCCCGAAACTCTGCGAACCTTCCGCACTTTGCGGACAGGCTCTCGCAGCATCCCCTTCAGGCTTGATGTTTACTGTGATCCAAATGAACCGAACGCCGCTTTTGCACTGAATTTAGCAGTCAGCGAAATTGTAGGGATTTCATCCCGCTTTACGACCAACTGTAACCCCGAAAGCTGCTTGCCCCTGCGCATTTCGTTGAAGGGTGAAACGCTGCGGGTCTCGATAGACTCAATCGCGTCGATCTCCATTGCAATTGATCCCACCGATCAAGATGAGACGCTGCAGATCCTCAGCTATGTGATCGCTTGCATGGCGCATCGTTCAAACTTCAATGAGCACTTGCATGATTTGGCTGATTTTTTTGCGCGTGAGAACCTTTCTTGTGAAAGCAGGGAGCTTGCCTCTGTTGTTGCGTCTAGTGTTGTTGACCATTGTGAAATGGCTGCAACCATTGCAAGCATCAATGGGATTCACGAAAGGCAAGACGACAACTATTCTCGCTACATTCACGCCTTACTTAGTTGCCCTGCAACGCACGAGAAAAAACTTTCGGCGTTGCAACGTTTTTACCTAGAAGCCATTGATGCACACGCCACTCGTTCGGTGCGCGAACAAGCAGTGATCCACTACTCTTTTGGGAATTCACTGCGAGTTGCATTCGAACACCAGGCAGCCCTTAAGCAATTCAACTTAGCACGACGTAAGTACCCCGAATATCTCGGAAAGGGTTACTTTTTGGCAGAGTTGGGGGCCACGCTCTATTTCTTGAAGCGGTATCGGCTTTCATCCACATTCTACGAAGCGGCACATGCGATTGAAGTAAGCGGGCAAACAGCAATCTGTGCTGGGGACGCCTTCCTGTTCAGGGGCCAACCCGATAAGGCCAAAAAATTCTATGATGAAGCTTCCAACTCGGACAACCAATTCGAAGCCACTGAGGGGAACATCAAGGCTCATGCTGCAAGTTGGCTTGTCGAGTTCCTTAAGCAAGAAAATCACGTTGCAAATGTATTGTTATCCAAACCGGAATTCTGGTCCGATGTAATGCAGCGAGCCCTTGATGATGAGCACTATGAGCATGCCTTTTGTGCGTCGATTATCTTGAGCTACTTACTGGAAAATGATCCAGCGGCATGGACGGATGCAATCCAAATTTCTTTTCGGTTAATGATGGAAGGCAGTGAGCCTTCCATATTGGTATCGACGCTGTCATGTGCAGTTCGGCAGTGCGGGTACCAAGCATACGCCCATTTCAGAGGCATTCTTGTCAGCAAAGGACCCCCACAAGAAGTTGTGCAGATGCTGGATCATATCGCGAAAACCTTTCACGACTACCGAGCTTCCGTTGCACAACCTTCGTCGGTCATGCGCCTCATAGAATAGCCGTCATATGATAAAGCGCTGCGAAATGAGTACGATGACAGCTAGTGTGGAACCTGTCCGCGTTGTAGTCATCGGCGCAGCCAAGTTGCTATGCTCCGCTGCCTATGTCTCCTTTGGAAAAGCTGCGGCCTAGTTGGGAAGGTGTCCGCTAAGATCTTTTGAGAGCCGCTAATGCTTGAAGCAACTTTCCCTATGCCATTTTAGAAACTCAGGCCTTGGCCGGTTGGCTGGACGTTCTGGAGCCAATAGCTTGCCTGAAGCATTGATCATACCTTTTACGGCATCCAGGTCATTGCTCTGCCGGGAGACAAGTATAGTCAGATCGTCGGACAGCCCCACCAACCCTCTGTCGAACATCCAATGCGCGGTTCCAGACAACGCGAGTCCGTTGCTCACGATATCGGGGCCGTCATGCTCCACCGGTCTGATGTGTGCAGCCTCGGCCTCTGCACGTCCACCACCGTTTATAAGGCGTAGCCCTGTTATCGCGCAGCGTTCACTGTAGGCGCGGAGCACATTCTTTCGAAAGTTCCGGTCACGAACGGCACGGTTGGTCAACTGATTGACCCGTTCGCGAGATGATAAGTGTTGAAACGGTGTATGCGTTTCTTGAAAGCCACCTATTGGCACGCTTTGATCAACCCGAGGCAGAATATCGTCATCTTGTCCGAGGCCACGTTCAACAATTCGGGCGAAGTCCTCCGGAGACAGTGGCCGCACAGCAGCCTGAGCGCGGCCAGAGATTCTGCCCTCGTCATTCAAAAGGCCCTGCTCAACGACGTCCTCAGCATCGCGAAACGGTACTGGGTCACCGAAATCGAGGTAAGTTCCGGGCTCGATGAGGGCCAAGTGCATGTCAAGGTTTCGGGGATCCGAAATGATCTCTTGAACTTTTGCTACCGCGAAGTAGCCCTTGGTGTTTTTGACCTTGCTGGGTTCGAGGTAAACGATCCAGTCACCTTCACACTGCTGCACACGCGAAAGATATTGTTTCGGAAACTGATATCGTTCCGACGGGACGTCGTCATAAATTGAATCCGTCCGGTGAATGAAAACCCCAAACGCCATGCCGTTTAGAATGCCGTTAAACAATGCGAGAGCCAACCGGCAAAACTCCAGACCATGAAGTTCCACTAAAAGAAAGCTACGGCGCAGCGGCTCAGTTTTGGTCAAAGTCCGGTAAGGGCCATTCAACGCTTTAAGGATACTTTTCTGTTTCGATTTTAAACCGCACGGGAAATTGAGCAGCGTTGCTGATGCAACTTTTGTCGTTCCTGTTATCAATAGGCCTTGCTCTAGTGAGACAGCCTTTGCCACACCCGATATTGTTCCAATAGCATACCTAGTTGATTTTTGAGACGGACGTTCCTAAATGTCTTATACCTATTGAGACAAACGGACGATCGTTATGCTGATTGGCTATGCTAGAACTTCGACACTGGATCAGACTGCAGGATTGGAAAGTCAGAAGCAGGAACTTTTGCAAGCTGGTTGTGAGAAAATCTTCGAAGAACAAGTATCTTCTGTAGATATCAAAGCGCGAGAAAAGCTGGCAGATGCTTTGGACTTCGTCCGTGAAGGCGACGCTCTGATAGTGACGCGACTTGACCGCCTTGCTCGATCTGTCCCCCACCTTCTGGAAATACTAAACACGCTAGATTTGAAAGGTGCGAGCCTGCGCATCTTGGGCATGGGTATCGACACAGCAACGCCAACCGGCAAGCTAATGCTGACAATCCTGGGCGGGATCGCGGAGTTCGAACGCGAGATCATGTTGGAACGTCAGCGAGAGGGCATCGCTAAGGCGAAGGCCGCGGGAAAGTACAAGGGACGTAAGGCGACAGCACGAGCCAAAACCGACGAAGTGATGGACTTGTCAAAGGCTGGTATGGGCCCGACCGAAATAGCCAAGAAGGTCAAGATAGGCCGAGCTTCGGTTTATCGAATACTTGCCAGTCAAGATGCATGAGTGCACGCGCGTGCAATTTCCAAAACAACAACGTTGACCACGAAGCATTGCGTTACGCGATCACAACATGTGGAACTACAAAGGGCTGCTAAGCGGACATATCACCGTTTCACCCGGAAAACTATAAGTCTGCTTTCCAAATGCATTAAAGCATAAATCCGGCAGTGGCATGTGAGCCCCTCCCGCAGAAGTGTGGACACTGATCTATACCATGACTCACTATTTATAGATCTTCGGTTAGAAGGAGATCAGGGATGTCAAAAATGGAAGCAGAATTCGGCCAATTTAAAGGAGAAGGTTGTGATTGACCCGCTTAAGTTTGCGCAGACTGTGGTCCAGTTGGTAAGCCGGTTTGGGGTTCATTCGACGATGATCCACACGTGCCAGGCAACCCACAAGGCCCGGCTCAGCCGCGGCATCGATCTGCCTTGGGACCGATCACGCGGCCGCTTTACAGGAAAATCAGGCGTTCTGCGGAAATCCCTCAGCCGGCGATCAAGCAAAAAACCATTCTTGTTAGGATTGAATTTCCGGCTTGACGCAGATGGAGTGTCTTGATGAATATCGACAACGCTCTTCATTTGGAGCCGCTGTCGGAGCGTTTCGCCGCGCCCAATTTAAGAAAGTAATTGAAATGACGGATTTGGATGGGTGCGGTCGGCACACGGGTGAACTTGAGAAATACATCGAGGATGACAAGATTGCGCCGAAGCTGGTCCAGATTCGCAGTGACTTTGCGCGACGTGAGGCTTTGCGGCGCTTTTACGTCGCAAAGAACGCCGAAGACTTCTATTTCGAGGAGGTTCTGAATGATTTCCTCGCGCTTGCGCAATACCCGCTGAACTTTGCAGTTTTCGCCGAAGGCAAGGGCGATCCAGAGTTCCAGACCCATTTTTGCGCCGACAAGAAACAGGAAGCGATGTTTCTGGCTGCCCTCAAGAAGGCCGAAGGTGGCTGGGCGGTCATGCCCAAATCCAGCATGTTTCGTCTGTTCCCGGATCTGTTGACCACTCGGAAATATTACCTTGTGATCTTTCATCTTGATACGAAAACGTCAGATTTCACGCACGTTCGACCATCTAAATCATGCTTCCCAGAAACCAAGGAACAAGAGCTTGCGCGCGGATTTGAAGCCGAAACGCCAACCATCGGCGATTCCGAGACATATGTTGCAAGCTGCGCGGATTTCTTTTTCCAGTTCAAGTGGGACGTGTTCACCAGCGAATTTGCCAATAACGCGGGCGAATACCTAAGCTGTTCGCTCAAAAGGCTCGTTGAGGGGCGTCACAGCTGGAAAACGCGTGATGCCGATTTGAGAGAACACCTGATAGACACAGTATTCCCGGACCCGGGCGAGGACGAATGGGTGCGCACGCTTGAGACCATATTTTCGTCCGTGATCCGCGACTTTGCGAGCGGTTTGGGGCTGGTGTCGGCGATCATGAAAGAGTTGGACACGGGGAGACCTGTCACGCCCAAAGACCACCCGCCAAACATGTTCCTTGCGTATCGCATGTTCTCCCGCGAGGTCGGCAAGGGACGGCATCGGGATGGTGATGAACATAGCGCCTATCTCTACGACACTGCTTTTCTCATCCCCGAGGCGCTGAGAGCCCCGTATCGCGTGCTGCTTGAAAAGATCAAAGCCGATCGGCGTGACGCAGAACACGCCTTTGAAACCGGGGCAGCACCGAGCATCTCAGAAGCATATGAAGGCCCCAAACGCCGCAGGCGGCTGTACGGAAACATTGAATGCACCGGGGAAAATGCAGAGCAGAGCGCCCGAACACTGGGCGTGATGGACGAGGATTTTTGGAACACGTTGAAATCGCATGATGGCCCACAGAAATGCGTCGAAATTCTTTCCAAACCTGTCGGAAACAAAATCAGAAGCCTAGCCGATCCCGTCTATCACACTGGGCTGACCCACACCAATCACCTGTTTCGTGGCGGGGGGCTCGAACTCCTTGGCCAACTGGGTGAGGTTGATATCAAAAGCTTTGATGAGGTTCCCCACAATTGCCACGACGATGTGCGCCGTTTGGTCATCCTCTATTACATCCTGTGCGAACTGATAGACTGGGGCGGGCCGGAGGCGCGTTTCGATCCATCCAATGTGGCCGCGGTTCTGATCCCGATCCGAATGCGCGGGGCGGTCTGGGGGGTCAGCATCCACGGCATATACACACCGCGATACGAACGCATCTTTGCAGATCAAAGATGCTGGCAGGGGTACTTCAAGCTGACAACCGATCACCGCACCAAAAGCACAATTCTATTCGATAGGTATCTCTGGGGCCTCGCCGAACAAAGGGTGATAGATCAGGTCAGTGACCACCTGTCGCGACAGTTGCACGGCCAAGGCGGCGACTTTGACGGTGCGGCGGAAGATATTAGCTTTGACCTCAGATGCACGGGCAGGATGTCGCCATTTGCGTTTCCCAAGCTGGAATTCAGGGGAACGCCATGTCCAAATGGAAACAGCGTGAGGTTTCCACCGAACAGTGATCAAGACTACTGGCTCTGCTGGGACATTGAAGACAATGCCTTCTTCACAGCCCGCCAGCCGTGGGATGGTCAGGCAACACGAAATTTTATTAGCGCTGTGAGTTACGGAATGGCCCTGGCCTACCTAAATAGGGCAGGGAATGGCCCAAGGTGAGCATTTTTTGCATTTCCCCCTTGCAATTATCCCTCACCCCCTTAAGAAAAGCTGCACTCTGGGTTTTATTGCACTTCACATTAGGGGATTAGGATATTCATATGCCACATGCCGCCGCTTCAACTCCACCCACCAGCACAGACAACTCAGAGGAAAGAGCCCAGGAAGATGCTTACGCGCTGAAACGACGGGTCGAGATGGTTGATGTCTTGGCTGAGCGGCTGACGATCGAGGAGCTGGAGCGCCTCAAGCAGTTGGCGTCGATGTTTGAAGCGGTGAATTTCTCCACCGACGAGGCGCGTCTATTAATTGCTGCCTTCAGCACCGCCAACGGCGAACGTTTGCGCAGCGACGACCCAGAGCAGTCGATTCTGCCGTTTGTGGCAAAGTCCCTCAGCTCTGATAGTAAAGACCAAACGCCTTATCCTGAAGCGTTCACGGCGGTTCCGCCTCTTTATGAGGCGCCGCGTGACGCGTTTCGTGGAACCTATGATGATGGAGACCCCTATACCTATTTGCTTGAGCATTATGATGCGTGGCTCCAGCCAAAGCGGAGGTGCCTGGACCGTCCGACTCTCAAAGTGCTCGACGGCAAGCTGCTGAGGGCCCTACAGCAGCGCTATGCGCGCAACAATGACTCCATGCCGCCATTGTCCGAGATCTTTCCCGGTAAGAAGGAGGCGCGCGCAAATCGTGAGACCTTTATTGAAGATCCCAAAGGTCGACACGTTGAAGATCTGGAGACAGGCGGGGCCGCTGCTTGAGCAGGGTTGGGTGAGGCAATAACACGGCAAAAAATACTAACATGATATAAAAAATTTGCATTTTACATATTAACCACCTATTTATACCTCACCTCAGCCAGGGCGGCGAGGTGAGGGGCTAAGTGTAAGTTGGTTTGCCTCTCGGACTTCCGAAGAGGTCGGCCATGAAACAAGAACACGAGCTGTCACAGCTACCAGCTAACCCAACGGGCGGCATGGGACGACTTCCGCCCTTTCGAACAACACGTCAGGCACCGCTGCCAACGTTTGATCGGTTTGACGGCTATATCGTGTTCAAGTCGTCCCGCGCGACGTCCAAGGTAACACCCGAAATCGACACCGGTGATGAAACGCGCCAGAGACATTCGACAACGCCAGAGCCGCAGGCCCACACCGATGTGGCCTATCATGGGGAAACCCTTGGCACTTCTCACGCCAGCCAGCGTGGTCCGGCTCCCCAGGAAACCACACCCGAAGCATCCACCTCACATCGCGGCAAACGCGGGATCTTTGCCACCATCATTCGCGCTTTGCCCTCGCTCAGCGCAGGGCTGGCAGCCCTTGCGGCCATTTTGTACTTCGTGGCTTACTCAATGTTGCTTCGTTCGATGTGGCTCGACTCGCTTCAGGACAAGCCAGACCATGCGTTCTATCGGGTCAAATGTGCGATCATAGATACCGAAGCCCGGCTTTTGGGGGATATCGGCTCGCAGATGGTGTTGATCGACGCGGGTTGCCCTCACATCTTCTTGCCGCCCGGATCATCGCCGCGCCCCGGCATGACCCAGCGCACAGCACCGAACAAGGGGCGGCCTGACGCCTTTCCCGAACACGAATTTCAAACAACCACTCCGCTTAGTCTGCTTGGGAGAACACCATGAAAAGCCTTTCAACAGGTCTGCACAGCCAATCGCGGCCCAGTCTTACTACATCTGCGCCAACTTATGTGTTCTGGGGCGCCTCAACCGGTCTAACGGGCAACGGCGCTTATCGCTCGTTTCTGTCTGCGCTCGGGGACCCTGTGCTTGCGTTCATTCTTGCCTCCGCGATGACCTTGACGCTCACGGTCTCGGGCATCACGCTCTTTCGCTATGCGGGGATGCAGAGTGGCAAGCGCTTGAAACCGGCCAGCGAGGTCGGCCCCTACACAGGCGTGGACGTGGCACCGCGATACCGGGGCACGGCGCTCTCGCTCGGGGTTGTTGTGTTGCTGGTCTCCAGCTGGTTTTCGTTCAGTTCGCTGGTTTTTCTGTGGTTCGGTGACGACCTGCAGCGTGCCATGAACGAAGAAATACAGGCCCCGTGGATCGAACCTATACGGACGGTTGAAGCCAAGTTCGCGCGGATCGAACAGGACACGGGCGAACTTGCACGCGTTGCCGCTGAACGGTCCTCGACGGAGGCCGCGCAGGGCGGTCAGTGTGTATCCAGCCCGCCTGGACAGGGCAGAATCGCAGATATGATCTCTGATCACTCAACAAAGGCGGCCGAAATCTCGGCGATGGCCAAAGAGGCGCGCGCAGGCGCTGTGACTGCGCTGACCGCCATCCGCGCGGCGACGTCCCAGGACATGGTTGCCGCCGCCTATCCCGAGGCACGGGCCTTGATCGAAAGTGGGACGCGCTATGAAATCCGGCGCGAGGCCCAACGGCTTTATGACGGTTACAACGGTGCTGGCTTTTCCCGCGACGGCCGAACGATCCTTTGCCCACGCGGCACTGCGGCCATGCTGCCCGCGCTCAAGAGGGTCTTGGCGTCGGTAGAGGATGACATCGCCTTTCCAACGACGCCCCCGGTGTTTCGCAAGGCATCGATCGTGGATTCGGCGGTCTGGCAGCTTCGGATGGTCTTGTCGGCTGGTGAGACGCGCATTCCCGGGGTTAGCTTCTGGTATATCGCGCTGTTCGGCTTGCTGGCTCTCAGCCTCGACACCATCGGTGCGACGACCGCTCATTTCGCGGGACGCCTGCGTGGGGCGCAGCTCAGCAAAACAGAACTGGAACGTTTTGGGCACTGCAGCGCGATCATGGAAGACTTCCTTTGGGACACACCGAGCCAGTATCTTCGCACAACCGGCGATGACGTCATCAGGCCCATGTTCGATACGGTCTTGGTGATGCCCAATGAAGGGGATGACAAGGAAACCGAAGAAATGATCAATGCCATCAAGTTCTTCGTGTCGGCCTATGATTTGAAGGAAGACCGGACGAGAGCGGCGCGCCATCTCGATCAGGTGCCGCAGGAATACGGCTTTTTGCTGCGCCGCCTGCAACGCCGTGGCTTCAGCGGCAATCACATCGATATATACACTGCAGATGACGAGGAAACATGGGACCTTATCCGCGAGCACCGACGCCAGTTGCGTCTGCTGTTTGGCCAGCATGCCAAGATGCCGCCGCGCAAGCCAATCGCGCAAGACGGTTCTCCGAACATTTTCTTCTTCAGAAGGCGGGGGCATGGAACCGCCTAGGGTGGACGTATCGCGAGGCGCGCCTAGCCAAATCGGCTGGGCCGCCCACCGCTCGGGCTGTCAATGCGAAGCCACCCTGAGAGAGATCAGTATCACGCTCTAGCCCGCAGTGCGAAGCACACTTTGCTGGAGTTTGTTTTTTGCGGTTAGACTTCCCCAAGAGCCTTGTGATGCACAGGCGTTCGCGCTGGTCGGCCCGGAAAAGTCCGACGCGGCGGGGCGCGTGCTAGCAGGGCCAAGCTCGTAGGCGTTAAGAGTTCTCTTGGGCAAATGCCAATACGTTTTGTTGCTGCGTTTGCGCCAAATTGGAAACGGTAGCGTCGTTTTGTAGACCTTGCACAAGTTACTTAAGCAGTCATTCGTCCTTCGTGCAGCAGACGTCAAAGTGGGCCCAAACCGGACTTGCGGCGGTGCGGAACAAACAACCCTGCAATAGACGTCGGCAACGCGGGGAAATGGTGTCGTTGGCCACGCATACATGTGCTTACCGGTTGTCGATGCGGCCATTCCGGTTTTCTATGAACTCCAAAACACCCTTCTGGTAGGTCCGATACTCGCTGACGCTGCTTGGTAGAGGTGAGCTTTTGAAGTCGTCGAAAGGCAGATAAAATCGGATCGCTTGGTAATCTTCTGTAACCAAATCCTGTAGAAGGAAGAAATCCACATACCCTTGGAAGTTGTCAAAAAGCGCAAAGAACGACGCGTAGCGCTGCAGTGTCGTCTCCAGCGGGCTGGCTTCCTGTAGGTAGTGCCTGCGGATGCATTCGAGCGTGAGATCAAAGCGATCGCCGATGGCATGGCTCATGCCTCTTGCCCCGTTTATCGTGGGCTTCATATCGATCCGGTTTGACGGGAACAGTATGTAAGCGCCGATGGTACTACCGGTCGAATGCAGCTCTTCCACTTCACTCTCAGACAGCGCGCTTATGATGTGAGCCATCCTTTTGGTGTTGCGATAAGAATGCGTGATGGCATCGCTGGACAACCTGAAGTCACCTAAGTGAGATTGGTGATAAAGATGCGGCTTTCGCCCATTGTCTTGCAGTTCGAACATGACGCCGCGGGGCAGAGGTTTGCTCCACAAATGCTTGTGGTACCCCCGAAGAGTACTGCTTTGGGCATCTGGATCACCTCCAGGTGGGGTGTCAGAGTACATGTTGAACGTGGTGTCTATAATCATCTTGTTTCTTCAGCCCTCCTAGGGGCGATGAGATGTCGAATTCAACGTGTGGATCAGGAGTTGGTTTCAGTGAATGCGCCATGGAAGTAAAGACTTCGCAGTCTCATGTAGCCTAAGATCATTGCCGTTGGACATAAAGGCGTGAATGGCCAGGTAACTCCTGTAAGAATGGCGTACGGGCCTATTGCAGTTCAAAGGTACCGTGCGAATTTCAAATAATCGGTGAGGTGCTCATAGCACCCGTGCTTTGTATTAATTTTGGATTACTCTTCGGGTTCGATTTGGAGCCTGAACCGCACATCCTATTCAATTTGCACGCGCGTGCACCTGAAGCACTGGCGCGTTGTGCACGTGGAGAGTTGTTGTGTTTATCCTTCTAACCAGAACGTGATTTAGTTGTTGCAACTCAATGGGATGCCCGGGGTTTTTCCTTGGCGCTGGGTTCTTAGTATGGTTCCGGGCGTTGCTATAACGAACAACAAGGAAGGTTTTCATTGTTACCTTGTGAATTTGGCTTCACGAAGGCATCTTCAGACAGATGGAATGCAGGAGCTTTGGGGGCGGCTACACCCAGCAAACTTCACTTCGCTTTTGCCTTTGCGTAAAACAAGTTGGGGCATTTGCACGCGCGTTCACAAGGATAGCTCTCAAAGGTGTTTGGGCGCACAGATGTTCGGTAATCAAGCGCAAAGCCAAATTCGCGCGCTACGAGCCGCTGTACCATTTGTAGGTCACTTTAGTTGAAGCATCCCGAAGCGGTTTTAGCTCGAAATCGCGAATGCAAAAAGTAGCTCGAATGTCGTTACGATAGTACTCGCAGTGGTACCTAAAAACGATTTCGATGTCGGGGCCGCAAAAACCAAACGCTTGCAACCAACCCTGATGAAGGCTTTCCAACCTTAGAAACTCTTGCAGTCCTTTTAATCGGGACAGCTTTGACTTCGATTGTTCGGCGATCTTCAATTTTGTACGTACGCGTTCTTCAAGTTCCTCACACTTATCATGAAACTTGTCCAGGTTAGCCTCAGTCGGCCAAACAGAGCACTCGCCGTTTTTTTGGAGCTGAACGTGGCAACCAAGCATGCTAAAACCATCTTCGACGATAGCTTTTTGTTTTAGTTTTCCATTGAATTCCCCTCCAGGCGCCCCGGTTAACCCAGAGCTCAAGGCTTTGGCTACGTCTTTCGCGTCTTCTGCTGTCGCGGCAAAGGCAAAGAAATTGTCGGCGTGATTAATGACAATAGAGCTTTTGCAAGTTTTCAGAGGCATATTGGCAATACACCAATCGGCAACAACTGCGGATGACGCACTGCCTTGTGGCAGCCCGGAGGGGGATGATATATGACCGTATTGAGTATACCGTGGATGCGCACGCCAGTTAGCACCACCACTCAGCACGATTTGCCTTATGGCCTCCTTTGGGAGGGGTAAGGTCTTCAAAAGAGCTTCTTCTGTGAAACTTGGAAAAAAGCTCTCAATATCGAATTCTATTACATGTTTGTATCCTTTCTCTTTGATTGATGTGATTGCGAGCTCGACCTTCTGAGAGAAGGACAAGTGTGCAAACTGAAATGCCTGGGGCTTGTAGGTCGTACGAAGGACTTTGATGACCATGTGCTGGGCTGCGCGAGCAACGGGCCCGAACGAAGTTACAGTGCGAAATCCATTTCCAGAAGACTTTGGCTGTGACCAGACCAGTGCCGGTTCATTCAATCTCTTAAGGATGTCGAACTTTGTAGCGAGTTCCCATAAGTCTTTCAGCGAAAGTCGATCCTTCATGTGTAGTTTTTTGTTCTCTTCGAACAGAGCGGCAAACAGGCAGCGCTTGCTCGCAAGATATGTTTTGGCCGCCTTTAGGAATGCTTTGTTGTCGTCCTTTGCGAGTATTGCGCACTTCTTTAGCAGCTTTCGTTCGTGTTTCTGGGCGGCTTGAAGTTGCTGAGTGAAGCTTTGATTGGCTTCATCTCCTCCGGGAGAAAGTGGGATTAAACTTCCTTATACCTTAAGGTCATGCACTGCTTTGAGCGCATTGTCGTCTTCGCCAAAAGCCTTGGGTGGAGGATTAAAGATCATGACAGCCATCACGATTGCTCCACACGGCGCTGGGCTAGGAACTGATCGACCTCCTCATCAACCCAGTAAAGCCGCGATCCGAGGCGCACCGGATTTGGAATACGACCATTCTCTAGGTCTCGATAAATGCTTGATCTAGAACGACCGCCGAGCTTTGCGGAAAGCTCAATGAAAGTAATGTAGCGACGTATCGAGGAGTGCATGGTGAAGCCTCATGAATGAACTTGAGGCAAGTAAGCACACGCTTGAAAACCAGACTAAGTATCAAAACAGCTGTTAAAGTACGTAAATTGGTTGCACGCAAGTGCACAAACCGGTTTTGGCAGGACCAAAAACTAAATGCTGCTTGTGTACATCATTTTGCATCCCACTTCTCGAGCAGTTGTTGGGCATGATGCGGGAGGCGCGGAGGCAATTGAGCAAAAACACCATTTGCGTTTCTGAGACCTAGCTTAGCTTCTGCCTCGTGTCTCCCCCAAGGAATTGGTTGGGGAAAACGATTTGCGCTTCGACGTATTGTCGATGATTGTGCTTGAAATCCAGTTCCCTTCAATCCGTCTCCTGCGAGGCGAGCAGCGTCATCGGCCTTTTTGTGATGCTGCCAGTAGTATTCGTTCTCGAGCCATTTTTTTAGCGTTCCGCTCGGCAGGTTGTAAAATCCACGAGGGTCTTTTTGCCAAGCGCGGACATACAAATACGCACTGGCTCGCACTGAACGCACAAACATTTTTCGTAGGTTTCCAAACGCGGAGTTGCCCTTGCCTAGGGTTCCTGATTTTCTTTGTAGAGTTCCGATGAGAGTTTGTTCATAGGGCCTTTGAGCCCAAGTCGGGAGCGGCAGGCCCTGTTCGCAACAATAATCAAAAGCTTGAAAAACAGCTATGATATCTCCTGCCAAATACGCCTGTTGCAGCGCCATCAAATGAGCTTCTGCATTGGCTGGTTTTTTCACCAAACTTGTTTTGAGAGCCTGCAATTGCATCAACTCACCTAGGGCGTGAATATGACATCAGAAAGTTGCCCCAGTCGACCATAATGCGGCGACGCTGGTCCAAATAGTCAGTGCGGCGGTAAGCTCGTTCCACCTTGCTGCCACCTACATGGGCCAAGCAGGTTTCGGCTATCTCGTACGGAACACTTGTGGTGTCAGCGAGCCAGTCTCTAAAGGTAGAACGGAACCCATGCGGTCGGTAGGGCATGTCTGCCCGCTTCATGTGGCTACTCATAGCAGCGTCTGATGTCACGCCCTTGCGAGCTCCAGGGAAAAGATATCCGTCGCGGTTGAAAGGTTTACAGAGCTCGATGACTTCCAAGGCTTGAGGGGGCAATGGCACCCTGAAATCTTGTGTTGCACCAAGGCGGCCCTTCATGAGCTCTGCCGGTATGGTCCAAACGTCATCACTGATGTGTTCATACCGCATGAACCGAGTGGGCGTTGATCTCACAGCTGTAAGCATCAGCAACTTCAAAGCGAGATTTACGATCGATGGTTGTTCGAGCGATTTGAAGAACCCTGGCGCTTCTTGCCATGGCAAAGCAGGAATGTGCTGCGATTTCTGACGGGACTTCCCAAGAAGCTCTCGGGCCTTGTCCGTCGCCTGAAGGTCAACGTCCAATCCCAGCGCAGCAGCGTGTCTCAGGACGATACTGAGGCGGTTTAGAGCTTTCCGGGCGGTTTCTCCCTTAGAATGCCAAATGGGCCTCAGAGCGTCTCGTATGTCGATCTGATCGATATCTGAAACCGGCACTTTGCCAAGCTTCGGAAGAATGTGAATTTCAAGCGGAGAAAACCAACGTCCAGCTTTGCCGTCACCCTTGAGCTCCGCTTTACGACTTTCGAAAGCGTCCAAAGCAACATCCGTGAGGCAATGTAGATTGCGCGCCTCTTCGCGCCTCTGTTTCTCACGCTCTTTGATGGGATCGGCTCCCTTCTTGGCCAGGGCTCTCCAATGCTCCGCGCTTGATCGCGCTTCTTTCAAAGTGACGTCATGGATCGATCCTAAGCCCATCTCGCGTCGACGACCTTGAACGACCACCCGAAGGTACCACTGCCCACCACCATCAGGACGCTTGTGAAGGTACAACGACCCACCGTCATTGTATTTTCCAGGAGGCGCGTGCTTGACCGTTGACGCCGAAAGCTTGTGCAAAGCGCGTTTCATGTATCCACCATTCTATCCACCATGTTTTTTGGGATACCTGAAGACATGGTGACACATCGTGGAACAGTTAAGGCATTAGTATGGCGGGATATTAGTCAAAATTGAGATTTGCTGACGCGGCGTGAAACACTTCGGTTTGTCCCTCCTTGGGCACCACTTTTATTTGGCCTACCGCGCGGAGCGCTACTTGAGGCCATGTTTGGGTCGAGATTTGTATGCTCACCTGCACCACAACAGCATCGCTTACTGTTCCGTTTGACCCCTATGCCTGTTGATGGTTGAAGGCGCGCCATCAAGTACGCCCTCGGCCCTGTTTAACACCGCTGACCAGCTTTGTTGGTCAGACCTCTTGCTGCGAAGTGCTGGATGCCGGCCCTCTGAGCTGTGCGATCCTAGATATGCAAAGCGTGACCCAGACCCAAATGCGCCACTTCTTGAACCGCCTCACCCAAGGTGGGGTGGGCATGGATCGTGTCTGACACGTCGCGCAGCGTTGCGCACATTTCAATGGCCACGGCAAACTCTCCGGAAAGCTCGGATGCCCCCATCCCCACAGCCTGAAGACCGGTGATCGCTTCGGTTGCGGGATCATAGACGGCGCGCACAAACCCGTCGGTCCGCTCCATCGTGAGGGCCCGGCCATTGGCCGCAAACGGAAAAACGGCGGTTGCCATATCGTCAGAGGGCAAATCACCCACGACCACCAATTCGGGATCGGTAAAACAAACGGCCGGCACGGCACGCTTGTCCCAGCGAGACGCCAGCCCAGCCACATGTTCTGCCACAATCACACCCTGCGCCATGGCCCGATGCGCCAGCATCGGATCGCCGGTTACATCCCCAATGGCAAAAACGCCACGCATAGAGGTGGCGCAGACGTGATCAACCGCGATGTAGGGCCCGGCCATGGTGAGCATCAGGTTTTCCAGGCCAAAGCCCTGCGTCACCGGTGTGCGCCCGACAGCCACGAGAATGTAGTCGGCGGGAATGTCCGATTTTGACCCGTGATCCTCGATCTCAAGATCGCCAGAGTGAGACAGGCCGCATGCCTTGGTCGACACACGCAGATCCACACCCAAGGCGCTCAGCCGTGCCGTCACAGGGCGCGTCAGTGCGGCATCATATTGCGGCAGCACGCGGTCCGATGCCTCTACGATCGTGACGTTTGACCCCAGCTTGGCCATGGCCGTGCCAATTTCCAGACCGATATAGCCGCCGCCCACCACCGCAAGGGTTTTCGGGACAGTCGAAAGAGATAGCGCCTCCGTCGAAGATATGACGTTGCCGCCGAAAGGCAGATCAGACAGTTCTGTCGGGCGGGCGCCCGTGGCAACAACCAATGCATCGCAGGTGATCCGGCAGGGGCCATCTTGGGTGTCGGCGCGCACGGTTTTACCGTCAAGGATCGTGGCGTGCCCGGTCATGACAGTGACGTTTGACCTCTTCAACAAACCTGAAACGCCCTGGGTCAGCCCCGCAACAATGCTGTTTTTCCAAGCCTGGGTTTGAGCGGTATCGATGCGCACGTTTTCCGACACGATGCCTAGATCATTGGGCGCGGTCTGAGCGTGGAATGCATTTGCCGCGTGTATGAGCGCCTTTGACGGGATGCAGCCCACATTCAGGCAAGTGCCGCCCACATGTGCGGCCTCAACCAAAATTGTTTTGAGCCCCAGCTGTCCAGCCCGGATGGCGCAGACATACCCGCCCGGCCCGCCGCCGATGATCAAAAGCTGACAGTGTTGGGTGTCCATGGTCCTACGCGTCCACAAAAATCAGCGCGGGCGTTTCGAGAAGCGCTTTGACCCGTTCCACAAAAACCGCCGCGTTCCAGCCGTCGATGACCCGGTGATCGAAGCTGGCGGACAGGTTCATCTTGAGCCGTGGGACAAAGCCTTGCCCATCCCAGTGAGGGCGCGTTTCCATCCTGTTGATGCCCAGGATGACCACTTCCGGGGGGTTTATGATCGGGGTCGTGGCAATCGCACCGAGCGGCCCCAAAGAGGTGATCGTGATGGTGGAGCCTGTCAGCTCTTCTCGGGTGGCCTGTCCAGTGCGGGCGGCGGTGGAGAGACGGGCAATTTCGCCTGCGCAGTCAAACAGGCTAAGCGCCTCGGCATGGCGCAGGACCGGCACGACAAGACCCGCCTCAGTCGCCGTGGCGATGCCGATATGGACAGGGCCATGGCGTCGGATCACGCCGGCCTCATCATCAAAATGCGCGTTCATGTCCGGGTGATCCGTCAAAGCCCGGCACAGCGCTGCAGATATCAGTGGCAGAAGTGTCAGCTTGGGCTTTTCTGCGCGCGTGGCGTTCATCTTGGCGCGCAGATCCTCAAGCGCTGTCACATCCACCTCTTCGACGACCGTGATGTGAGGGATGCGCGCGTTGGCTGCGGTCATGCGCTCGGCGATTTTGCGGCGCAGGCCGATCACCTTGATCTCTTCCACGCCTGTGCGGCGGGCGGTTGTGGATTGCACCGATGATGCGCTCGCTAAGCTCAGATAGGCGTCGACATCCGCGCGGGTGATCCGGCCTGCAGGGCCTGTTCCTGGGATTTGTCTAAGCTCCAGACCCGCCTCTCGAACCCGGGCACGCACGGCGGGGGAGGCCAGGGCTGGTCCCCCCTCTGATCGGTGCGGCCGCAAAGGTGCTGCGCTGGGCCTTGATGGCGCCACAGGCGGCGTCGGGTCGTCGAGCTTGGGGTTGGGCGGCGGGTCGCTTCGCGTCTGCTCCGCGGCCTGGGCGGATGGCACATCAGCATCCGTTTCGATCTCCACAAGATCCGCACCGATGGCCAAAACCTCACCGATCTCACCGCCGAGGGCCACAATCTTGCCGTCAAAAAGCGAGGGTATCTCAACCGTGGCTTTGTCCGTCATCACTTCGGCGATCACGTCATCTTCGCGCACAACATCACCGATCTCTACGTGCCAGGTGACCAATTCCGCCTCGGTGACACCTTCGCCCACATCGGGCAGTTTGATGGGCCGCTTTGGCATTTACGCCTCCATAGCCTTGGTGAGCGCGCGTGCCATGCGATCGGGCCCGGGAAAGTAATCCCACTCCGCCGCATGAGGGTAGGGCGCATCCCATCCGGTGATGCGCTGGATCGGGCTTTCGAGATGCCAAAAACACGCCTCTTGCACCTCGGCAATTAGCTCAGCACCAAAGCCGCTGGTGCGCGTCGCCTCATGCAACACAACGCAGCGGCCGGTTTTTTTGACAGACGCTTCGATCGTTGCCAGATCGAGCGGCAAGAGCGTGCGCAAATCAATGATTTCGGCGTCAATACCGGATTGCTCCACGGCGGCTTCGGCAATGTAGACCATCGTGCCATAGGCCAAAACCGTCACATCTTGACCGACGCGGCGAATGTCCGCACGGCCCAGATCAATTGAGTAATGTCCGTCTGGCACCTCACCCGCCGGGTGGCTGGCCCAGCCCACGGCGGCCGCAGCGTGATCACCGTAAAATGGCCCGTTATAAAGCCGCTTTGGCTCCAAAAAGATCACCGGATCGGGGTCTTCGATTGCGGCGATCAAAAGCCCCTTCGCGTCATAGGGCGTTGACGGGATCACTGTCTTGAGGCCTGCCACATGCGTAAAGACGGCCTCCGGGCTTTGGCTGTGGGTTTGCCCGCCAAAAATGCCGCCCCCCGTGGGCATCCGCACCACCATCGGGCAGGTAAAATCCCCGTTGGAGCGAAAGCGCATCCGCGCGGCCTCTTGCGTCAGCTGGTCATAGGCGGGGAACACGTAATCGGCGAACTGCACCTCGACACAAGGGCGCATGCCGTGGGTGGCCATGCCAATCGCCATGCCCGCGATTGCGCTTTCGTTGATCGGTGTGTCAAAGACGCGGGTTTGGCCATGTTTGGCCTGCAGGCCCGCGGTGCAGCGGAACACACCGCCGAAATAGCCCACATCCTCACCAAAAATCACCACTGATGGATCCTCGGAAAGTTTGACATCCATGGCATCGCGGAGCGCCTCTATCATGGTCATCTGCGCCATGTCAGACCCCCATCTCCTGGCGCTGACGGCGCAGGTGCTCGGGCATGTCTTTGTAAACCCCGTCAAAGATCAGGGCAGGCGACATGGGGCCGGGATCAACCATGGTGCCCGCAGCCTCCACCGTTTTTTGCACCGAGGTCACTTCGTCCATAACCTCTGCTTCGGTTTGGATGTGGCGCTCCTCTGACCATGCGTTAATGGCGATCAGGTGCTGTTTCAACCGCTCTACCGGGTCTCCCAACGGCCACGCCTTCGCCTCATCCTTGGGGCGATAGGCGGAGGGATCATCCGACGTGGAATGCGCCGCGGCGCGGTAGGTGAACCATTCAATCGCCACCGGCCCGTAGCCTTCTCTGGCCCGTTGGATCGCCCATTTGGACACCGCAGACACGGCAAGATAGTCATTGCCATCCACACGCAAGGCCGGGATGCCGTAACCCCGGCTGCGAGCGGCATAGGTGCGCGCCTTGCCGCTGGCCACGCCCGTGTAGGTTGAGATGGCCCACTGATTATTGACGATGTTCAGCACAACAGGCGGCTGATAGGTCGAGGCGCAGATCAAGGCGGCGTGAAAATCATTTGACGCGGTCGCACCATCGCCAATCCACCCGGCTGCAATCTTGCCATCGCCGGTCAGCGCGTTGGCCATGGCCCAGCCCACGGCTTGCACATATTGCGTGCCCAGATTGCCCGAGATCGTGAAAAAACCGTAGTCACGCGCGCTGTGCAACACGGGCAGCTGTTTGCCCTGCATCGGGTCATAACTGTTTGAGTAAAGCTGCCCCAAAAAAGGCGTCAGCGGATAATCGGCGGCAACCAAAAGGGATTGTTGGCGATAGGTGGGGAAGTTCATATCGCCCTTCTGCAATTGCCGCTGAAAGGCGCAGCCGATGGCCTCTTCTCCGGTGCATTGCAGATAAAAGGAGGTCTTTCCCTGACGCTGCGCTGTCAACATGCGTTTGTCGATGGCGCGCATCTTCAGCATATCGCGGAGCCCCTGGCGCAAGGTGCTTGCGTCGTGGTCTGAAATCAGGTCGGCCCATGGCCCTGTGGCATGCCCGTCATCCCTAAGAACGCGGATCAGGCCGTTGGCGTACTCCCGACTGTCTCGCGCCGTCAGGTCCAAGGGCGGAACACCCAGCGCACCAGGCGTACCTACGTCAATCTCTGAGAAGTCCGGCCTGTCATCGGGGCGTGCAGGGGGCTGCGGAAAGGTCAGGCGGACAGTTTTGCTCATGGCAGTCGAAACACCGGCACATGAGCGGGTTGCTTTGTCCTTTGATCCTGCATGGCATCCTCCCGATTGGATTAACAATGACCAGCAAGGTCAATTATGCTGACCTTAATTACGGGAGTGATCTAATCTTCTGTGCATGAATGAGCTAAGAAAGCATGAGAATTGGAGGAAACTATGCACACTTGCGACGAAACCGATCTGAGAATCCTGCGTGCCATGCAAATTGACGGGGCTTTGTCCGTTTCAGAGATTGCCGATCGTGTCGGCCTGTCACAATCTCCGTGCTCACGCCGCATCGCGCGTCTGCAAAATGAAGGCATTTTAAAGGGCCGGAGCGTGGATCTGGATCGGCGCAAACTGGGGTTTAACGCAATCGTTGTGGCTCGCGTGAAGCTCGACAAACATCACAAAGACGCATTGGCCGCGTTTCGGCGCGAAATCTCTGTTATTCCTGAGGTTCAATATGCCGTTTTGCTGATGGGCGCATTTGATTACGATCTGCACATAGTTGTCCGCGATATCGACCATTACCAAACTCTTTTGAGCAACAAGCTGGTGTCGCTGCCCGGGGTCAAGGAGATGGAAAGCTCGGTCGTATTGGAAGTGGTGAAGAAAACCAACGCCTTGCCGATTTGACCTGACGCGCATCGCGCAGGTTCAGGCGGGAAACTGCCCAACAATTTGGCACGCACCCCCTTTTACGGGTCACGGGGTCGCAGCGCTGACATTTTGATGTGATATCGCCTGAGTGGTGGTTTGTGCTTGTTTCCCATCGGTGGCAGTACAAGCCCATCGCAAATGCGCGCGTCGGCACGCAGTCGGGCGGGCACCACCTGCAGTCAAGGGAAAGACTTTCATGACACTTCAAAATAAAACCGCGATTGTAACAGGCTCCACTTCGGGCATCGGGTTGGGTTTGGCAGAGGGCTTTGCCAAGGCAGGCGCCAATGTGGTGATCAACGGGTTTGGCGATGCCGATGAGATTGAAGCGAACCGCGCGCGCCTTGATGGCATGGGCGCAGGGCAGGTTGTTTATGATGGCGCAGACATGTCTGATGCGGATGCCATTGAGGCGTTTGTGAAATCCGCAGAAGATACATTCGGCGGTGTGGACATTGTCGTCAACAACGCGGGTATCCAAACGGTGGAGCCCGTGGAAACCTTTCCCAAGGATCGTTGGGATCTGATCGTGGCCATCAACATGAGCAGCGCGTTTCACACGGTCCGTGCGGCGATGCCAGGTATGAAGGAGCGCGGCTGGGGCCGGGTGATCAACATCGCATCAGCCCATGGGTTGGTCGCATCGCCTTACAAATCTGCATATGTGACGGCCAAGCACGGTGTGGTTGGCTTTACCAAAACGGTGGCGCTTGAGGCCGCCCAAGATGGCGTAACCTGCAACGCGATTTGCCCGGGCTATGTGCTGACCCCGCTGGTGGAAAAGCAAATCCCCGACACGGCCCGATCCCGGGGGATATCCGAGGAAGAAGTGAAGCGCGATGTGCTTTTGGCCGCCCAGTGGACCAAGAAATTCGTCACGGTAGAACAGCTCGCTGGCGTGGCGCTGTTTTTATGCTCGGATGCGGCTGAAAACATCACCGGCGTGGCGCTGCCGGTCGATGGTGGTTGGACAGCCGCATGACGGACACAGCCGAAAAACCGCCAACGCGCGGGCCGGGGCGGCGCAATGATGGTCACCGCGGTGTCAATATTGCCCTTCAGGGTGGAGGCGCCCATGGAGCCTATACCTGGGGCGTGCTGGATCGTCTGTTCGAAGATGATCGAATTTGGATCGAAGGCATTTCGGGTACGTCGGCTGGGGCCATGAACGCGGTCGTGGCCGCGCATGGCATGCATGAAAACGGGGCTGAAGGCGCGCGCGCACATCTGCGCAAATTCTGGCGCGCTGTGTCAGATGCGGCGCGCTTTTCGCCTATTCAACGCTCTCTGTTTGCCAGGGCCACGGGAAATTGGTCACTGGAAAGCTCACCAGGCTACATGTGGATGAACTTCATGCAGCGGTTGGCCTCGCCTTATGATCTCAATCCGCTCAGTGTCGACCCGTTGCGCAAGATCGTGGAAGACATCGTGGATTTCGATCGGGTTCGGCGGCTGACGGGCATGGGAGTGTTCCTTTCGGCCACCAATGTGCAAACCGGGCGCATCCGGGTTTTTGAGAAGTCTGAGGTCACGCTCGAAACCGTGATGGCCTCGGCATGTTTGCCCAATATCTACCAAGCGGTTGAGATTGACGGCGTGCCTTACTGGGATGGCGGATTTATGGGCAATCCGCCGCTTTTTCCGTTTTTTCATGGCTCACCATCCGATGACATCATCATCGTCCAGATCAATCCCGTAGAGCGCGAAGGCACTCCGAGAGGCGCCGCAGAGATCCAAAATCGGATCAATGAGATCACCTTCAATGCCTCATTGCTGCACGAGTTGCGTTCGATTGATTTTGTGCGCCGGTTGCTGGACGCGGGTAAGCTGGATCCGAAGGACTACAAGCGGATGCACATGCACATCATCAGCGCGTGTGAGCGCATGATCGATTTGGATGCCTCATCCAAGCTCAACGCGGAGTGGTCATTTTTGGAGCATCTTTTTGAGATTGGCCGAGAAACAGCAGATGAATGGCTGAGTGAGAATTTCGAAAACCTGGGCAAAAGATCCTCGACCAATATTCGCGATATGTTTGATGGCTACCGTCTGCCCGATGGCGATGAACTGAGCGGCGCTGCAAAGCCGGCCAAGGCGTCATCGTCGAAACCACGCTCATCAAAAAGTAAATCAGCGCGCAAGACAGCAGGCAAGACAGCGCCAAAAACAGCGCCCAAGACGCCCCGAAAGGCCGCAGAGTAAGGAAAGCCAATGCTTTACCTGGCAAAAGGTGCATTGCGAGGGGAGCGACCGCGAGACATCGTTCGGCGCTCCACGATCGTGGCCGTGATCAGCTTTCTGACGCTGATTGATCTTTTCGGCTCGCAAGCGCTTTTGCCCCAACTTGTTGTGGCATTTGAGGCCGATCCCGGCGTGATGGGGTTTGCTGTGAACGCATCAACGTTTGGGATGGCCTTGTCTGGTTTGACGGTGGCATGGTTTGCCGATCGCATTGATCGAAAGCGGGGGATCTGGATCTCACTCATGCTTTTGTCGGTGCCGACCTTTTTTCTGGGCATTGTCGATAGCGTCGGGATGTTTTTGGCTTTGCGCGTTTTGCAAGGCGTGTTCATGGCCGCGGCCTTTACGCTCACGCTGACGTATTTGTCAGAGCAATGCGACGTCACCGCCGCAGGGGGCGCTATGGCCGCCTATATCACTGGCAATGTGGCTTCCAATCTTTTTGGCCGGGTTTTGGCTGTTGCAGCGGCGGATACTGTGGGGCTCTCGGCTTCCTTTTGGGTTTTCGCCGCGCTCAACCTGTTTGGCGCTCTGCTCGCCCTGACCCTGATTGGCCCAAATGATACAGAGCCACCCAAGCGGGCGGGCTCCCCCCTAAATGCCTGGAAGATCCATTTACAACATGCCGCCCTGCGTGCCGCCTTCGCGATGGGTTTTGTTATCCTGTTCACGTTTGTCGGTGTTTTCACCTACGTGAACTTTCATCTGACAGGGCCTTTGGGTGTGGACCCTGCTCAACTTGGTCTGGTGTATTTGGTGTTCGTGCCCGCACTTTTTACAACGCCTATGGCCTCCAGAGCCGTGCGCCGGTTTGGGCCAGAGCGAGTCTTCAAGGTGTCCATGGCTGTGGTTGTGGGCGGGCTTGGGTTGACGTTTTGGCCAATGCTTTGGTCCGTGTTGGCGGGCCTTGCCGTGATCGGCGCGGGTACGTTTTTTATGCAAGCCGCAGCCACCGGATTCGTGGGCCGTACTGCGTCCACGGATCGGGCCGCAGCCAATGGGCTTTATCTCACATCCTATTACGCCGGCGGATTGATCGGCGCGTTTCTGTTGGGCCAAGTGCATCAAATCATTGGCTGGAATGGTGTCGCTGCGGTTGTGTTATTCTCAATTCTCGCCATGATACCCTTGATAAATCACCTCAGGGATCCCGGACCAGACGTGCTGCCCAACCGTATGACGGCGCAAAAAGGGCCTCATTCCGAGACCTGACGGCATTGAGGGAGGATGCAGGTGACCGCACAGACCATTCTGACAGGTGTTGAAATCTGGTGCTGGATTGGTCTGGCCGTCGGTGCGCTGTTCTTACTTTTTGGAATCCACCGCGTCGATGAAGACGCAGATGGCGCAGTGGCGTTTCGCCCGCTTTTGATTGTGGGTATCGTTCTGATCTGGCCGCTTGTGCTGTGGCGCTGGTCCGTTTTGGCGCGGGGGCGCGACAACTGGCAGGCCCGCCATGTGCCGCCGCGTGCAGCCCATAAGGTCGCCGCGGTTTTTCTTGCCGTGGCTGTAGTGGCGTCGGTGTCACTGTCGATCGCGCTGAAACAAACCTGGCCGGATCACATCGCCCCCAAACAGATCCGCACTGCCGGTGAGGCGTCATGAGCGTCAAATACATCCCGGTTCAGTGGAACAAGAACAAGTATCTCTACGATGCTGTTTTGCTTGTTTGCGTCGTTCTGTTTCTAAGCATCTACCTCTATCTCGCGCCCGATGCTCTGGCCCATGAGCGCCCGATCAACCCCGCCATCCACAATGCCCGTGCTTTTGGGGCCTGTGCCTTTACAATGATGACGTTGATTTTGATCATCGGCCCTCTGGCGCGGTTGGACCGGCGATTTTTGCCGCTTTTGTACAATCGGCGCCATTTCGGGGTGCTGACGGCTTTGGTGGCGCTGACCCATGCCTTCACCATTCTCAATTGGTATTTCATCGGTGGGCCGGTCGACAAATATGAGGCCTTGCTCTCGTCCAATCTGGCCTATGACCGCGTCATCGGCTTCCCATTTGAGACCTTTGGCATCTTTGCGCTTCTGTCCTTGGGTGTGTTGGCGGCGACAAGCCATGATTTCTGGCTCAAATTCCTGACCCCGCCGGTGTGGAAGGGGCTGCATTACCTGATCTATCCCGCCTACGCGGCGGTGGTTGCCCATGTCATGCTGGGCACCGGGCAGAGCGGGCATGCGCCGGTTTTCAACGCATTGGTGATCGGGGGCGCCGTCACTGTGGTGAGCCTGCATCTGATCGCCGCCCTGCATGAGAAACGACACCGCGATCCCGCTTCTGACCCCACAGGCGATTGGGAACGTGTCTGTGCTTGGGCCGAGATAGAAGAAGGCCGCGCCAAAATTGCCCGCCTGTCATCGGGGGAGCGTGTGGCCGTGTTTCGCCATGAAGGGCAGCTTTCGGCCATTTCCAACGCCTGCGCGCATCAAAACGGGCCCTTGGGAGAAGGGCGCATCATAGATTGTCTGGTGACCTGCCCGTGGCACGGATTTCAGTATGACGTACGCTCTGGCCGGTCCCCTGCGCCCTTCACAGAGCAAGTCCCGACATATGACCTGCGCATCGATGGGGCGGACGTGTTGGTGCGCTCAGAGCCCAACCCGCCGGGAACGCCGGTGGAGCCGGTGCCCGTTCCAGGATCTGTGTCAGAAGCAGTGCCGGGACCAGTGCCGCAAGGGGCTGTGTAGCTATGGCAAAAAAAGAGACACCGTTTTTTGTGGGCTACGCGCCGATGCCGCATGGATTAAAAGGCTTTCTCGGTGTCGTCGCCGTGGCACTCATCGCAGTTTTTGCAGCAGCAGCTTGGGCAATTTCCACCAGTCAAGATGATCCCGGCCCGGGGGCCTTTCGATTTGATTATGGACCGCAAACTCTGATCGGTGTTCTGGAACTGACGCCTGAGCCTATGCTGCATGTCACAGAAGGCACAGAGCGCGTGCCAACAGGGCAGACGATCATGCTGTCGTCCGGCAACAAGAACGGGCTTGGCCCGCGCGGTGTGCCGCTGGATGGGCAGATGGTGAGCGCGCGCGGCATCGTTCTCGAACGCGGCAGCCTCAACATGCTGCAAGTGCAGGGCCGTGCAGATGCGTTGGTTGCGGTTGAAGATGTGGAGGCGCCACCGCTTGCCTATGAGGATCTGGGGCGTTGGCGGCTGACGGGTGAGATTTGCGACGGCAAATGTCTGGCAGGTGCTATGCGCCCGGGCCGCGGTCTGGCGCATAAGGCCTGCGCAAACCTGTGTATCATCGGTGGCGTGCCGCCGGTCTTTGTCTCGACCCAGCCGGTGGCGGGGACGGAATTTCTGATGTTGGGCGGGCAGGGCCGATCAGACCGCCCGCAGGTGATGCTCGATATGGTTGGGGAATACGTCACGCTGGAGGGACAAGTGGAGAAGCGCGGTGATCTCGTGATCTTCACACCTGATTATGACACAGCGGTGCGCCCATGAGCGAAGAGCTTCCTCAGGGCAAGATGATCCTCTGTTTTGTCTTTACCATCGCGTGCCTTCCCGTGATCCTCTACCTCTCGCCATGGTGGCCGTTCCAGTTTTGGACAAATCAGCATTGGTTGGCCGAATGGGGTCTACACCCACGCGGCAATATGATCACGCGGTGGGCGCGGCAATTAGGGGTTGGACCGTTTGCGCTCCTGATTTGGGCAGCCGTGTCTTTGGCGCTTTTGGAAGTGGCGCAACGCATCCGCCGGTGACCGTTCGTTTTTTCGCAGAGCAGGCCCAAGAAAATTTTAATTTTCTAACGCAGAATTTTTAAAATTCTGCTCCCAGCGTTGGCGCGCATTTTTTAAAAATGCGTTTGGCCGCTGATCGATGCAGACGCTCCGTCAGGTCCGCCAACGCGACACGCACGGGATCTTGCTGCGGTCACACCGGTCTGCATATTTTTGGGCAATCTCGCGCACTTCTTGCAAGATCCCTTTGCTGGATTCCAGCTTGATCGGCTCCAGCCCCATCCCCAAAAACCGATCATTGATCACGTGCAGGTCGTTCTCTGCTGCTTCATTGCGCGGATTGTCGAGAAAGGCGATCTCGGCTCCCATGGCCTCTGAAATCATCTGCGCCAGATCCCGCACTCTGTGGGTTTCCGTCATTTGGTTGAGGATGTTCACCCGCTCTCCTGATTGCGGCGGGTTCATTAAGGCCAGTTCGATACAGCGGCACGTGTCTTGAATGTGAATGAACGCCCGCGTCTGCCCACCCGTTCCGTGCACGGTCATCGGATACCCGATCGCGGCCTGCATCAAAAACCGATTGAGCACGGTGCCATAGTCGCCATCATAATCGAACCGATTGATCAGGCGTTCATCCATCCGTGTTTCTTCGGTTTGCGTACCCCAGACAATCCCCTGATGCAGATCGGAAATCTTCACTCCGTCATTTTTGTTGTAGAAATGAAAGAAGAGCTGATCCTGGCTCTTCGTCATGTGGTAGATTGAGCCCGGATTGGTGGGATAGAGGATTTCCTGCTCGCTTTCCCCCTGTGAGGTGTCGACGCGCACTTTCAGGTAGCCTTCGGGGATCTTCATCCCGGCGGTGCCGTAGCCGTAAACGCCCATCGTGCCCAAATGGAGCAGATGAATGTCCTGGCCCGATTCGACAATCGCGGCCAGCACATCATTGGTGGCGTTGAGATTGTTGGAAACGGTGTAGCGCTTGTGAAACGAAGACTTCATCGAATAGGGCGCGGCGCGTTGTTCAGCGAAATGGATGATAGCGTCCGGGCGTTCCTCTTCGATCAGACTCAGAAGGCGGTGGTAATGGGTCCCGACGGTGAATTTGACAAAGCCGATTTCGCGACCTGTCAGATCTTTCCAAACGCGCAGCCGTTCCCCAAGTGGCCGGATCGGCGTCAGGCTTTCAACCTCCAACTCCAGATCAATCTCGCGCCGAGACAGGTTGTCCACGATGATCACGTCATGGCCGCGCGCCGAAAGGTGAAGCGCGTTGGGCCAGCCGCAAAACCCGTCCCCCCCAAGAATAACGATTTTCATAACCCCGGCCTTGTGGTCACTAGTGCTGCCCTAGGCGTGCTAGAGACTGTTGCGTTTTTGTGCAAGCACGGCTCGACGGTCCTTGCATCCCGGACTAGTGTTGAAAGCAAGCGCAACACGCGTTCCAAAATGACGGATCATGCTTTTGACAATTCTGCCCAAACCGCCTCGGGCGCGCCATGTCTGGTGAACGCGGTGCGATTTATGCCGGTCTGTTTGCCGGGCTGGCATTCGGTGTCTTCTGGATCCCGATCCGGGCTTTGGAACATGCCGGATTTGCCGGGCCTTGGGCCATGGTGGTTTTCGCGGGCTTGCCAGCGTTGGCCTGTGTGCCGGTTGTTTGGCGTATGCGCCGCATCTATGCCACCAGCGGGTTTTATGCGCTTTCAGGCGGCTTGATCGGAGGGATCGCTTTCGCGCTTTATGCCACGGCGTTTCTCTATACTGACGTGGTGCGCGTGATCGTGCTTTTTTATGCCATGCCGGCCTGGGGATTTTTGCTGGCGTGGCTTTTTCTGAAAGATCCTATCACGCCGGCGCGCATGGCCACGCTCGCGCTGTGCTTTGGCGGCCTTTACGTGGTGTTTGGGCGGCAAACCGGCCTGCCAGTGCCGGAAAACCTTGGTGACTGGTGCGCGCTTCTGAGCGGCATGGTGTGGGCCTTTTCTGCGCTGCTCATCCTTATTCACCATCGCGTGGGCTTCGTCGTCCATGGCATCAATTTCTTCGGTATGGCGGCGATTGCATGTCTGGTGGTGTCGCTGATTGCGACGGCGCAAGGCACCTTGCAGCCGCCCACATGGGACCAGGCAGAGGCGGTTCTGATCTGGATGGTGCCTGTGACGTTGATCCTGACCTTGCCGGCGTGTTTTGCCACCGTCTACGCGCCCACGCGTCTCAACCCGGGGGTGGCAGGTTTGCTATTTATGGCCGAAGTGGTGGTGGGCGCGATCACGGCGGCGATCTGGGCCGATGAGGTGCTGGGCGCGCGCGAGATCGTGGGCCTTTTATTGATCATGTCTGCGGGGCTCGCTGAGCCTGTGCTCATGGTGCTTCGTCCCGGCAGGCGCGCATGACCGCAGATGCTTACATGAGTGCGCAGGCACAGGCGCTATTGGCGCAGATGTCGGGCGCTGATCTATGCCCTGCGACGGTGGCGACAGTTGATCAGCATCGGGAGGAGGCGCGCGCCGCTTTTCTGCCCCGTGCCGAGCGGGCAGTGGCCCGACATGGCGTATCGGTGGAGCCGATCCAGATTGCCGGGCAGCCGTGCCTTGAAATTCGCCCGCCTCGCACGGCACAGGGTTCACCTGAGGGCACTGTGCTTTATTGCTACGGCGGCGGCTACATTTCGGGCAGTGCACAGGAGGATTTGATCGTCAGTGCCGCGCTCTGTGCCCATGCGGGCGTCCGTGTTGTGGCCATCGACTATCCCCTTGCGCCAGAGCATCCGTGGCCCGCCGCCCATGAGGCGGCCTGGGCGGTCTTTGAAGCGGTGTCTGAGGAGGGCCCGCTGGCTTTGGCGGGGGAATCGGCAGGTGGAAATCTAGCGCTGACGGTGATGCAACGCGCCCCGCGCGGCCGCGTGAAAGCCGCCTTGCTATTGTCGCCCTGGTGCGATCTGACCCATGGCGGTGATAGCCTGACCTTCAATGACGGGCGTGATCCGACACTTGCCCGCGCGCAATTGACCGCGGCCGCGTCGCTCTATGCCGGTGGCGCAGATACTGCGGACCCTCGCATATCCCCCATCAACGGGGCGTTTTACCCAGACGGTCCACCGGTGATGATCACAACCGGAACACGCGATATCTTGATGAGCCAATGCACCGATCTGGCCAGGCGCATGTCCGCGGCAGGCCAAGATGTGCAGCTGAGTGTTTATGACGGGCTTTGGCACGTGTTTGAGTTTTACGACGAATTGCCAGAGGCGGAGGTGTCCTTGACGGCCGGTGCGGCGTTTCTGCGGGCGCATTTGCGAACCTGATGGGCAGCGCATCCGCGCTCGGGCCGTCATGACTACCAATGGGCGCCGGCATTGACCTGTATGTCTTCCATGGTCAGGGCGGGTGCGGCGTCAGAGCATAAAAATGCCACAAGCGCTGCAATTTCCTGCGGGTCTACCAGGCGGTTTTGCGGGTTGGATCGGGCGATCTCATCTATCTCTTCATCCTGTTTTCGACCGGAGGTTTCGGCCATCTGTGCCGCGCTTGCGCGCAACATATCTGTATTCACCCAGGTTGGGCTGACCATAACAGCACTGACCCCGTGTGGTGCACCCTCAAGGGCCACGGACCGCGTAAACCCCAAAAGCCCCGCCTTTGAGGCGCAATAGGCCGGGTGATCGGGTTGGGCTGCGCGGGCGGCGGTGGACCCTATGTTGATAATGCGGCCCCATCCGGCGGCGATCATGCCGGGCAGACAGGCGCGCGTCATGAGGAACGGCCCCGTGAGATTGGTATCGATCACCCTGCGCCAATCCTCAAGGCTGTGATCGCATGTTGTCTGGTGCAGCGTGATGCCAGCGGCATTTACGACAATATCTATGCGCCCCAAAGCGGCCCTGGCATGATCTGTGAACCGCGTGACAGATTGCGCATCCGTGACATCAAGCGCTGCGATGAACGCCTGATTGCCCAAGGATTTACGCAGTCGCGACTGCAAATCAGGGTCGTCTCCGCGCCGCGCTCCCACGGCCACGCGCACGCCCTGCTTTGCCAAATTCTCCGCGATGGATCGCCCAATCCCCGCCAGACCACCTGTTATGATCGCGACGCGGTCAGTCATCGGGGTGTTTGTCGATCTCGCCTTTGATCCAGGCGTCCAGATCGCCGGGCCGTCGACCACCGGCCAAATACTCATCAATGATCGTGATCATCTGGTCGCAGTTGAAAGACGGGTAATGCCCGGCATGAACCGTTTGGACCGGCAGCTCGCGCAGACGTCTAAGACTGTCGGCCAAATGTTCGGGGTTGGAGTGGAAGAGATCATCAAGCAGCTCCCCATCATAGACCACATCGCCCGAAAACAAGAGCCCGGTGTCGCGTTCATAAAGCGCAATAGATCCCGGAGAATGGCCGGGCAGGTGCATCACATGAAACACCCGGTCGCCCAGATCAACGACGTCCCCCTCATCAAGCAGATCGGTGATTGGGGCAGGGAGTACAAGGTAATCTTCACACCGGAAGCCTTCATAAGGCAACGCGGTGAACGCCTCCGCGCGCACGTAACCTGTGTCAGCGACGGTGTTGGCTGGCGTCGGGGCAGCCATAGTGGCCGCCTCTGCGTGATGGCAACAGCGGGTTTCAAACTCATGGAGCCCGCCTGAATGATCAAAGTGGCTATGGGTCACGATGGCGGTCACGGGGCGCTCTGTCAGCTGCGTCATCTCTTCAATCATCGGCCGCACACCCATGCCTGTGTCAATGACCAGATCCCGATCACGCCCACGCACATGCCAAATGTTGCAGCGCAGCCAATCGACCACGTGTGGCTCATAGATGCGCGAAACGCCTTCGCTGAGGTGCTCCACAGTGAACCACTTGTCGGCAATTGGTTTGAGCATGGTGGGCTCCTTCGTGATGTCTTGGAAACAGTGCACTACGCTGGCGCATTTTGCAAAATTTGAAGCGCGCACGCTTAATCCATTGAAAAGCGTGGGATGTGCGGTAAGCTCCGGAGATTGGAGGGGAGCGCCGCCCAACCAATTCATACCTGTTTTACGTGTATGTTCACGGCGACTTTCCTTTTGAAAAGAAATGTCGAATGTGTTTTGATTGACCGGTCAATCAATAAAACAATCGACGTTACAACAAAAAGAAACAGGGAGATAAACGATGAAAATGAACATGCTACTTGGGTCCGCAGCGATCAGCCTTGGCCTTGCCACAGCAGCATCAGCCAGCGACCCGATCAAAATTCCGATCAATGAATGGACCGGACAGCACGTGTCGGCGCATATTTTGGGCACGTTGTTTGAAAAAACCGGATACACGGTTGAATACGTAACAGCCGGCGCAGTGCCCCAATTTGCGGCAATCTCACAAGGCGAACTGCACGTACAGCCTGAGACCTGGACCAACAATGTGGGTGATATCTATCCCAAGGCGGTTGAGGCAGGTGACATCGTTGTCGTCGGCGATCTGGGCCTGCAGCCGCAGGAGGGTTGGATTTATCCGCCTTATATGGAAGAGAAATGCCCGGGCTTGCCCAGCTATGAGGCGCTTTATGATTGTGCGCAGGCCTTTGCCGCTGCGGATACATTCCCCAACGGTCGCCTGATCACCTACCCCGCAGACTGGGGAACACGCTCCAAAGACGTGGTTGAGCAGATCGACATTCCGTTTGCCCCGGTCGCGGGCGGTTCCGAAGGCGCGATGATTGCTGAAATCAAAGCGGCTGTGGCCGCAGAAGAGCCCATGCTCATGATGTTTTGGCAGCCACATTGGCTCTTTGCCGAAAATGAGATGAATTGGGTTGAGTGGGACGAAGCCGAAGGCGAGTGTCAGGAAGAAAGCGGTCAGTCCAAGGGCAATGCCTGCGGCTTCCAGCAGGCCTCGATCAGCAAAATCGCCTATAAGGGCTTTGCAGATAGCCATCCCGGTGCGCACGCAATCTTTGAAGCGTTTTCCATCGGAAATGACGTGCAAAACGCCATGATGCTTGAGATCGACCAGAAGGGTCGTGATCTCGAAGAAGTGGTGGCCGAATGGGTTGATGCCAATGAGGCGACGTGGGCGCCTTGGGTCGAAGCTGGCAAAGCGGCCAAGTGATCTTTTGACGTATCGTTGAACAAGGGCGGGGCTGGCGATGAACGCCGGCCCCGCATTGACGTTTTAAAGCTTGGGTGGACGCGCAATGGACAAAACCAGTGGCCAGGTCAAGTTGGCCTGCAGAAATATCTGGAAGGTCTATGCCGGTCAGAACGCGCCCTATTTCAAGTCAGAGGTCGGGAAGCTTGCTACGCCTGAGCTGTGCTCAAAGATGCGCGAAGATGGGGCTATCCCAGCCGCCGCAGATGTCAGTTTTGATGTTCATGTAGGCGAAATTTTCGTGATCATGGGGCTGTCTGGCTCGGGCAAATCGACGGTGGTGCGATGTTTGTCGCGCTTGGTGGAGGCGACCCACGGGGAGATCCTGTTGGACGGTGAGGATTTGCTGAAGAAATCTGACAAAGATCTCATCGATGTCCGCCGCCACAAGATGGGCATGGTGTTTCAAAACTTCGGCCTGATGCCGCATTTAAGTGTGTGGGACAACATCGCGTTTCCCTTGTCACTTCAGGGTTTGGGCAAGACAGAACAGCACGAAAAAGTGGCCCGGGTGATTGAGCTTGTTGGCCTCGAAGGGCGCGAAACGTCCTTTCCCAAACAGCTTTCAGGCGGTCAGCAGCAGCGGGTTGGCATTGCCCGCAGTCTTGCCATTGAACCCGAGCTTTGGTTTCTGGATGAGCCGTTTTCGGCGCTCGATCCGCTTATTCGCCGCCAGATGCAGGATGAGTTTCTGCGGATCCAGAAGACGCTGCAGAAATCCATTGTGTTCATCACCCACGATTTCCTGGAGGCGCTGCGGATTGCAGATCGCATGATGATCATGCGTGACGGGCAAGTGGTGCAGATGGGCAAGCCGGCAGACCTTATCGTCAATCCTGCGGATGATTACGTGGCTGAGTTCACCGAAGAAGTGCCCATGGTGCGCGTGTTGAAGGCGCAGGATGTGCTTGATGACAAAGCCGAGCCCGGCACGGCGATGCCTGAAAAGGATTGCAACTGCTCTGTAGAGGAGCTTCTGCCGCTCCTGACAGAGAGTGAAAGCGGTGTCAAAGCGATGCGTGACGGGCATGCGCTGGGTGTTGTCACAGCGGCAAGTGTCATCACAGCCCTCGCCGCAGAACGCGGCTCGGACGTAGAAGCAGGAGCAAACTGATGGCGCATGCGCAGATCCGTATGCTCTGGGTCGGGCTGATTGCTCTGACGCTGGCGATGGTGTTTCTGTCAGATGGCGCCACATGGTTGATCGAGTATCCAGAGCCTTGGGTCTTGCCGATCACGTCTTGGCTGAACATGGCGATGGATTGGACAGTGGAGGTCTTTGGCCCCGCATTCAAAGCGTTCTCGGCCTTGATGGATATCCCCATGAGTGCGGTTCGCGATTTTCTGCAATGGCTGCCATGGTCGGTGACATTGGTCCTTCTGACCTTTGCAGCCTATGCCGTCTCTGGTGTGTCGCTGGCGCTCTTCACATGTCTGTCCGTGTTGTACATGGTCGTCATCGGCTACTGGCCGGAGTCGATGAACTCCTTGTCCCTGGTGGTCATCTCTGTGCCCATGGCGGTGGGGATCGGCTTTGCGCTGGGATCGCTTGCGTTCTTTTCAGACCGCGCAGAACGCATCATCAAACCGGTGATGGATTTGCTGCAGACGGTGCCGGCCTTTGCCTATCTTCTGCCCATTTTGTTGCTCTTTGGATTTGGCCCGGTCGTGGGTCTCATTGCGTCGATCCTCTATGCGTTTCCGCCCACTGTGCGAAACACCATGCTGGGCCTGCGCCGGGTGCCTGATGAGGTGATTGAGGCGGGTCTGATGTCTGGGGCCACAGGCGCACAATTGTTTTGGCGCGTGCGCGTGCCATCCGCGCAGCGGCAAATCCTGCTGGGTGTGAACCAGACAACTATGGCGGCATTTTCCATGGTCATCATTGCCTCCGTCATCGGGGGAACCGCCGATATCGGGTGGGAAGTGCTGAGCACCATGCGCAAGGCGGAGTTTGGCGAAAGCCTGTTGGCGGGTCTGGTGATTGCCTTGATGGCCATGGTGATGGATCGCATCACCGCAGCCGCCGCCACCGCCGATCCCAAACAACCGATCTTGAATGAGCCGCTTTGGTCGCGATACCGGATGTGGGGCGTCGCCGCCGCACTTGGGGGTGTCGTCGCAATCCTGGCTCAGGTTTTACCGGCTTTGTCAGAGTATCCCAAAGATTGGGTCGTCTTTCCGGCGCAGCCGATGAACGATCTGCTGGAATACACGATCACAGAATTTCGGAGCGCCATCCAAACCGCAGAAAACAGCGCGTTTTTTTTCGTGATGCTGCCCGTGAAGATTGGGTTTGATCAATCGATCAGCCCGTTCACCTGGGGCTTTGAGTTCACGCCGCAACTGCGCATCGCCTATGCCGTGCTTGTTGGCGCTGCGGGTCTCTGGCTTGCCATGCGGCGCGGCGCTGGCGTGGCTCTGACGTTGATCTTTTTTGCGACGCTTCTTTATGTCGGGCTGACGAAAATGCCGTGGCCTGCGCTTCTTGCGATGTCGGTGCTTTTGGCATGGCAATTGTCGGGGCCAAAGCTCGCATTAGGTGCTTTGCTTGGTTTTGGATTTCTGATCGTAGCAGGTGTTTGGCCACAAACGCTCTTGTCTTTCTATTTATGCGGAATTGCCGTTGTCTTGTCGTTCACTTCAGGTGCGATATTGGGGGTTTTGGCCTCTGAGTTTGATGGCGTCTCGGCATTCCTGCGCCCGATCAATGACACGCTGCAGACCATGCCGTTATTCGTCCTTTTGATCCCGTTTGTCATGGTGTTCGGGGTGGGGGATTTCACCGCTTTGCTGGCCATCATGGCGTATTCCATTGTCCCTGCCATTCGATACACGGAGCATGGCCTGCGCTCTGTTCCGGCCCATGTGATCGAGGCCGCAACCTGCATTGGCTGCACGCGGATGCAGCGGCTCATTCGGGTCAAACTGCCGTTGGCGCTTCCGGTGATGATGCTGGGGCTCAACCAGACCATCATGTACGGGATTGCGATGCTTGTGATTGCCGCTTTGGTGGGGACAAACGGGCTGGGCCAGCAAGTCTATATCGGCTTGGGGGACGGTGATTTTGGTGTCGGTATTGTGGCCGGTCTTGGTATGGCCATTATCGCAATAATTGCCGACCGCCTGACCGCCGCCTGGAGCAAACGGCGCCAGGAAGAGCTTGGGTTGGAGGCAGAATAGGCGATGGCACTCAGCGCTTTGGACATTCAGGATTTCGGCTTTCCGGTGCCCATTGCCTACGGCCCGGGTCGTATATCGGAAATCGCGCAGTTTTGCGCGCAACACAGCATCCAACGCCCTCTTATTGTAACTGACAGGGGCAGCCGCGACTTGCCATTCATTGACCGTCTGGTTCATCTGCTTTCCGAAGCTGGCCTGACCCACGAGGTGTTCTCCGGCATCTCTCCGAACCCTCGTGATGATGAAATTGAGGCAGGCTGTGCCGTCCTGCGCGACGGAGACCATGATGCGGTGATTGGCATTGGCGGGGGCAGCGCAATGGATGGCGGAAAGGCGATGTGCCTGACCGCACGCTCGGGTGTTGACCTTTTTGCGTTCAACTATGACGAGGCGGTGCCAGAGCTGCCCTCGGCCCAGTTTCCCAAACTGATCACCATTCCCACCACTGCCGGCACCGGGGCGGAGACCGAAAGCACCGCCATGGTGACAGACACCACCAAGGGCATGAAGTATTGCGTCTGGCACCCCAAACTTAAACCGTCGGTCGCTGTTCTGGATCCCGAGTTGACACTGGGCTTGCCGACGCATCTCACAGCCTGGACCGGGGTGGATGCATTAACCCATGGGATTGAGGCGTATCTCGTGCCCGATTTCAATCCTCTGTGTGACGGGCTGGCGCTTGAGGCGCTTGCGCTGATTTCAGGGTCCTTGGAGCAGGTCGTCAACGATCCCGGCAATCTAGACGCGCGCGGACGGATGCTTCTCGGCTCATGCCTGGCCGGTATTTCGTTTCTCAAGGGGCTGGGTCATGTACATGCAATCTCGCATATGGTGGGGGCGGAATATGACACGCAACACGGTCTGACCAACGCAATCGTTTTGCCGGTTGTTCTGCGTTACAACTTGCCAGACTTACCAGATAAAACGCGCGTGATGGCTGAGGCCATGGGGATGGGCGCGCTTGATCCGGAAGGGTTTTGCGCCCAGATTGACGGGATTTTGGATCGCTTGGACATCCCAAAGAGCCTGTCCGAGCTTGGTGTGGAGAAAGACAGCGCAGAGAGGCTGGCGACAAAGGCCCTTTTGGATGCAGCCGCCGGGACCAATCCACGCGCCTCAACTTTGCCTGAAATGCAGGCTTTGATTGAGGCGGCAATCACCGGCGCTCGGTAGCGCTCGTCGCTCCCTGTTGGGTCGGGCCTCGCTTATGGTTGCCACTGCGCGATGGTTTGGGCCACAAGATCGGGAGCTTCTTCATGGGCCAAATGCCCCAAGCCCGTAAGCTCACTGTAAATCCCGAATGCCATGGCCTCCGCTGCGCGTTTTGAAACGGCAGGCGGCACGGTTTGATCTGCGTCTCCCGCGATCAACAAAGTGGGTGTTTTCACTGTAAAGGCCCGCGCGGCGAGCATATCCACATCCCACTGCGCCATCATTTGAAGTGTGCTGTCCACATGACCGCGATCAGAAAAAAGCTTGGCATAGCAGCGCAAGCTCTCTTCTGGGATGTTAGACCCGGTGGTGCGGATAAGGCCCCTGGCGCGCCCCATGGCCGAGCCGCCCATCGTCAGCGCGACCGACGTGAACGGGTTGAGCGCCAGCATTTTGGCCATGATCGGAAACAGCCAGCCCGCGATCCCATCGAAAGGTTCAAGGGCCGCGTTGATGCCGACAACTCGAACTGGGTAGTCCAGCAGGCTGGCCAATTGCAACGCGAGCGCGCCACCAGCTGAGTGACCGACGATCAGCGCGGGTCGCCAACCTTGATCCTCCAGCAGGGCTTTGACATCGGTGGCCATAGTGGGCAGAGCCAACCGCGCCTTTGTTCCGGCCCTGGTGAAGCCTTGGCCGGGCAAGTCCACCGCCACGACATGATGACGTTTGGCTTTCAAGGGCATCAAACCCGCCCAACTATGCGTTGACCCACCTGCGCCATGGAGCATGAGCACGGTGGGCCCTGTGCCCATCTCCACCACATGCCAGGTATGGGGTTTGACCCTCACCGCACGGGAATGCTCTTGCAGCGGCCAATCGGAGAGATCGCGCGCCCGGTCCATCCGCTAGGCCGTCAGTGCCGCATCGGTTGCAGCACTGATCGCTTTGGCATCCGCGCGGGGCAGGGCAAGGTAATCACCCGCAAGCCAGGCGGCCAAATCGGCGCCATCTCTGCCCGGGCGTTGTGCCGTATCGATCACCACTGATTTCAGACCCTGCAAGGCGAGTGCGCGGGCCATGGCTTGCGCGTCCAATTTTGCCTGCGCCCGTCCGTGCCCGCCATCCAGGGCCACATTGGCGCGCCCATCTGTCAGAATGGCAAGCGCGGGTGAAAAGCCGCGTACCCGGCCCAGCTCCGCGAGCTCAAGCGCCGATCTCAAGCCTGACGCGAGCGGCGTGCCGCCTCCGCCAGGCAAACCCGCAAGCTGTTTCTTGGCCTGGACCAGTGAACGTGTCGGCGCGAGCAGAATTTCCGCCTGTTGTCCGCGAAATCCAATCAGCGCGACCTGATCGCGCTTGGCATAGGCCTGTGCCAGCATCAATTCCACCGCGCCTTTGGCTTCGGCCATGCGCGCCATCGCGGCTGAGCCTGAAGCATCCACCGTAAAAATCACCAACCGGTCGGAGCGTTCTTCATAACGTTTGAGCCGAATGTCAGAAGGGTGAATGATCAAACGCGGCCCATGGTTGCGTGCCTTTTGGCGCAGGCCCTGCCACGGGGCGGCGGTGCGCAAAGTGGCCACCACGTCGATGCGCGCACGTCCGTCCAATCGGCCAGGGCGCGGTGGCAGAGGGCGCCCGCGCCTGTTGGCCACTCGTTTGAGCCCCGCGCCACTGCCTTGGGCGCTGCGCCTGGCCCGGGCCCGGCTTTCGAGGCGGGACAGGAAATCGGGCGGCAAGAGAGCACGGACAGCATCAAGAAGCATGTCTTGGGGGATCTCTGAAAGGGTGGTTTCGCCGGGCCCATCTGTCTCATCTTGCGGCGCATCGGGTTGATCGGGCGGGCTTTCGGGGGTTTCAGTCTCAGGAAGACACGTGGCCCGCGACGGGTAAACCAGCTCAGCGGCTTCCTGCAACAGAGCGTCTGAAACCTCGGTTTCTGCATCGAGAGCTGCCAAACTGCGCGCAGTCCGCGCCGCGAGCATAGGGGCACGCAGGCTGTGGATGCCGAAAGCAGCGGCGAGACCAACCAATTGATCCTGTTGCTCAGGGGTCATTCGGATCTGGCCCACGCAGGCGCGGGCCGTGTCCAGATCAGATGGTGCAGGCATCAATGGTTTGGCCTCAGACCAACGGATCTCTGACAGATCAACATGGAAGGCGCAACGCTCGGTCAGCGCATCGGGTGCGGCCTCTTCGGGATCTGCGCCTTCGTCCAGAAGGATAAGCGCGTGTTCAGTGCTGCGATCGAGCAGCATCGCCAAACGCGCAGCAAGGCCCGAACTGGCACGTTCGGCCATGGCAAGAACCAAAGTTGCAGGCGTCTCAGACAAGCCCGCATCGCGGATCAATTGCCCTTCGGTCAGGGAGGCGGCCACGTTCACGCCGCCGAAAAGCTGCGTGTCTGTCAGGCCTGGATGTATCCTGCGCAGGGGCAGGGGCATTCGGGCCAGTTGATCCTCAAAAACCTGCCGTGCGGGCGATGGGCGGGCGCGCAGGCACAGCCCCTTGAGGCCCGCCGGATCCACGCACAAAGCGGCCAGCGCGCGCAGCGCCCGGCGCCACGTCTCGCCACTCATGCAAGGGTTTCCGCAACAGTGCGATCCACCCGGGTCGACGATCCGGCCTCATCCAATGGATCACGTCTCAGACGATGGCTCAGAGCAAGAGGGGCAACGCGGCGCAGATGCGCACGTGTGACCTTCGGTGATTTTTCATACGCTGCCAGCGCCCGGGCCGATTTGAGCAACGTAAGCTCGCCGCGCAACCCATCTGCGCCCAACGCAAGGCTAAGCCGCGCGCAGTCCTCCAGCAATTCATCTGGTGTCACCGTCTCCGTCAGGGCCGAACGGGCGGCGATGATGGCCTTTCGAATGCGCGTATTTTGTCCGTTCCATTTGCGCATGAAGGCGCTTGTGTCATGCTCAAACGCGTCGCGACGGCGGATCACCTCAACCCGCTCTTCCACAGTGTCCGGAGAGCGCACTTCGACGGACAATCCGAACCGGTCTAGCAGCTGTGGGCGCAACTCACCTTCTTCCGGGTTGCCAGAGCCCACCAGCACAAACCGCGCGGCATGGCGGATAGAAAGCCCCTCCCGTTCCACAGCGTTCACACCGGATTGCGCCACATCGAGCAAGAGATCAACAATGTGATCTTCTAGCAAATTGACCTCATCAATATAGAGGTATCCGCGATTGGCCTTGGCCAGAAGACCGGGCTCAAAAGCCTTTTCCCCTTGGGTCAACGCACGTTCGATGTCCAAGGCGCCGGTCACGCGATCCTCTGTCACGCCGAGCGGCAGATCGACCACGGGTGTGGGCCGCTCAACAATAGATTTGTCTTTGATATCCGCCCAATCCGGGCAATCCTTCACCTTGGCCGAGTTCACCGGGCAGCCCGCGACCATTTCAATTGGAGGCAACAGCGCCGCCAGCGCACGCACGGCAGTGGATTTGCCGGTGCCGCGATCACCAAACACCAAAACGCCGCCCAGTCCGGGATCAATCGCTGTGAGGATCATAGCGGTTTTCATGTCGTCCTGACCGACAATCGCAGAGAACGGGAAAGGCGCGCTCATCAGGTATGTCCAATCCTTTGCAAGGGGGGCTTGCCCTCCCAGGTGCCGTCACAAGCGGTCACTTGAAAGCGGGCATAAAGCTCTTCACGAAACCAATCGCCTGCCCGCACGGCCTTGATCGCGCGGGCATGGGGGCCGTCTTTGCGGGCGAAATCGGCCATCGTGGCGGTGTCAGGCCAGATTGAAAAGGTCACCTGATGCAAAAGCGGGACTTCCCCGATCCCGATTTTGAAAACCACGTTTTCGTCAAACCCGATGACCGAACTGATATCCGGCACCCGTTTCCAGAATTTCAGCGCCGCCCGGGGCTTGATCGTCGCGCGGGTGAGGGCGGCCACAGGGCCATCACTTGGCGGTTCATCGGCTTCAAACGGGGTCACGCCAGACCATTGCCCGCGCACAGATGTGGGCGATAAAAACACCGTCCAGTTCTCGTCTGACTTTGCCCGGTAGCGTTGGAAAATCTTGGCTTGGGCAAGTTGGCGTTGTGCTGTTGTCAGATCCGGCCATGTGGCCAAAATCGCGTAAACGCCCGTGTTGGGCACCGGCGTGAAACCCTCGCCCGTGCCAGACCCGCAGAGTTTCCAAAACCCGATCCCGTCCACGCGATTCATAGCCGGACGCGCAAGGCCCATCATTGCGAACGCCCAAATTCGCGCCATTCCCGGCGCAAAGCGAAAAAAGCTGAGGCTGACGGTCGTGATCGTGCTCACCCTTGACGGCGTTGATGTTGGCGCATGCCCCGCGCGTGGCAAAAGCAATACGCAGGTTCTATGCCCCTAATAAAGAACAGCAATCACGGATTGTCAATTTAACTAGACACATGTAGTCTAAAGATATGTTGACACAATCTCCGCCTTTGCGCAGCGCCGCAAGCGCTCATTCGGCAATTTCTCCTCATGCAGTGATCATTGGTGCTGGCCTCGGTGGGCTGGCCTCTGCCATGCGCCTTGGGGCGAAAGGGTACCGCGTGACGGTGCTGGATCGGTTGGACACGCCCGGCGGGCGCGGGTCCGCGATTTGGCAAAACGGGCATCGGTTTGATCTTGGACCTACGATTGTCACGGTTCCTCAGGTGTTTGAGGCGCTTTGGGAAGCGTGTGGGCGGAATTTTTATCGCGATGTCGGGCTGCAAGCGCTTGATCCATTCTATGAGATACGCTGGCCCGATGGCAGTCGCTACCGCGCGCGCCAAAAAACCGAGGACATGCTAGAGGAGGTGGCGCGTCTCTCGCCGGGTGATGTGAAGGGCTATCAGAAATATCTAAAGGCCAGTGAACGACGCTATTGGCTGGGCTTTGAAGATATGGGTCGCCGCCCGATGCACAGCTTCTTGGAGTTGCTCAAGGTGATTCCAGCTTTTGCCATGCTCCGTGCGGATCGGTCGATCCACAGCTTGGCCTCCAGTTATGTCCGCGATGAGAGGTTGCGCATGGCGCTCTCGTTTCATCCGCTCTTTATTGGTGGCGATCCATTCCATGTGACATCGATGTACGCCCTGGTCAGCCATCTGGAGAAAGCCTACGGCGTGCATTATGCCATCGGCGGTGTCGATGCGATTGCCCGGGCGATGGTCGGGGTGATCGGGGAGCAGGGCGGCCATGTGCAGCAGGGCGCCGAAGTGGACGAGATTACAATGGAAAACGGCCGCGCCACGGGCGTGCGCCTCACCGGGGGGCATCAGATCCGGGCCGACATCGTGGTGTCAAACGCGGATGCCGGTCACACTTATGACCATCTGATGCGCAACGCGCCCCGGCGTCGATGGACACCGCCGCGCCTGAAGCGCACGCGTTGGTCGATGGGGCTTTTTGTCTGGTATTTCGGCACGAAAGGCACGGCAAATATGTGGCCCGAGGTGGGCCATCATACGATCCTCAATGGCCCGCGGTACAAAGGGCTGGTGCGAGACATCTTTATAAAGGGCAAGCTGGCTGACGATATGAGCCTTTACATTCACCGCCCATCCATCACCGACCCTTCGGTCGCGCCGGATGGGGATGACACGTTTTATGCGCTCAGCCCCGTGCCGCATCTGGGCCACGACAATCCAGTGGATTGGGCCCACATGGCAGAGCCCTATCGCCAAAAGGTAGAAGCGGTGCTGGAAGAGCAGCTGTTGCCCGGCTTCAAAGCCCGGCTGAGCGCCTCAGAGGTCTTTACGCCCGAAACCTTCCGTGACCGGTATCTCAGCCCACATGGTGCTGGTTTTTCGATTGAGCCGCGCATCCTGCAGAGCGCGTATTTCCGTCCTCACAATGTGAGTGAAGAGGCCGAAGGGCTGTATCTTGTGGGTGCAGGCACCCATCCCGGCGCAGGCCTGCCCGGGGTCATTTCAAGTGCCGAGGTGCTGGCGCAACTGGTGCCAGATGCGCAGGTGCAAGAGCAGGTGCTGCGCGAGGCCGCCGAATGATCGATCCAAAAGACATGGCTCATTGCGTGGACGCGATCCGTCACGGGTCTCGCTCGTTTCACGCCGCCTCCAAAGTGCTGCCACGCCGTCTGCGCGATCCTGCTTTGGCGCTTTATGCGTTCTGCCGATTGGCCGATGATGCAGTCGATTTGCAGGCGGACAAAGCGCCTGCTGTGATCCGCCTGCATGAACGCCTCGACAAAGCCTACGCGGGACGGCCCGAAGACGGCCCCGCTGATCGCGCGTTTGCGGCGATAATCGAAGAGTTTGATATGCCCCGCGCCCTACCGGAGGCCCTTTTGGAAGGGCTGGCCTGGGACGCGATGGGGCGGCGTTATCAAACCCTGTCTGAGCTGCGCGATTATTCCGCGCGTGTCGCGTCTGCGGTGGGCGCAATGATGTGCGTGCTCATGCGCGTGCGCGATCGAGACGCGCTGGCGCGAGCTTGTGATCTGGGTGTTGCGATGCAGCTGACCAATATTGCGCGGGATGTGGGTGAAGATGCCCGCGAAGGGCGGCTTTACCTGCCGCTGGACTGGCTCGATGAGATGGGCATGACGCCCGAAGCATTTCTGGCCAATCCTCAGATGACAGCCGAACTCGAAGTGCTGGAAAAACGCCTGCTCAAAGAGGCAGATCGCCTTTACATCCGATCCGAGGCCGGGGTCGGAGCGCTGCCGGTTGATTGCCGCCCTGGCATTTTCGCAGCACGATTTATTTATGCCGGGATTGGCGAGGAAGTGCGCCGCCAAGGCTATGACGCGATCAATCACCGCGCCTACACGACAGGTGGGCAAAAGCTTGGCTGGCTGATGGTGTCCTTGGCACGCAGTTTCGGCACAACCTTCATGCCGCGTTCGGCGCTCATCCATGCTCAGCCTTTGGCGGAGACAGCATTTCTCGTCAATGCCGCTGCCAGCGTGCTCCCTGCGAGCACGGATTGGAGCGATGGGATTTTGGCAACCATGGCCGGTCTGAAATCTCGCGACCGCGATCAAAACGCGGCTTTGGCGTCGTCGCTTAGAGAGGCACAGTAAATCATGTTCTGGGTTCTTTTCGCCATTTTCCTGGCCGCCTGCTTTTCGGCGGGTGCGACGGGCGGTCTTTTCCCGCCGGGCGCTTGGTACGAAAAGCTGCAAAAGCCGTCCTGGACCCCGCCCAATTGGCTTTTTCCTGTGGCTTGGACGACGCTTTATGTGTTGATGGCAGGCGCCGGCGCGCGCGCGGGAGTGCAGCCGGATAACGGGGTTGCCATGGCGTTCTGGTCGCTTCAGATCGCGCTCAATGGGTTGTGGACGCCGGTGTTTTTCGGGCTTGAGAAGCTGAAGCTGGGGATGATTGTGCTTGGCGCGCTTTGGGTGGCTGTTGCAGCCACGTTGATGGCGCTCTGGACGCTGGACACACTCGCAGGTCTCATGTTCATCCCTTACTTGATGTGGGTGACGGTTGCAGGGGCGCTGAACCTCTCGGTCATTCGCCTCAACCCTGAGATTGCGCAAAACGGGTGATCACGCCGCATAGCTCACGCGGCCAAACATCGCGTGAATAGCCAAAAGCTCAGGAAAACCGCCATTTTGCGCGACGCGGCACGCGAACGGCCAGCATTGGTTTCAACAGCGGCGACCGAAACCGGCGCAGATCAAGCGCTTCGTGAACCCCTTCACAGATCTCTCCATTCAGTTGCGTCCGGATCGCGGACCGGCTGTAAAACGGCGCATCCAGCATGTTTTGCATTTGATGCGGTTGAAAACCGGCATCGGCGCGGGTTTCACGACGGACCGCCCACAGGCTGCGGCGAAAACGCGCTCTGGGTGGTAAATCCATCACGCTAGCTGCCCCATTCGCGCTGAAGTGCACGCCGAGAGTGAGCGCGCTCCTATCCAGTCGCGTGGCATCGTAAAAACAGCTCGAGCCGTCGCCATGGGGGAAGCGCCCCCAGGTCCAATGGCTGAAATCCTGTTCCAGCGCCCGTGTGCCGAAATTGGCGTCGAAATATCCGTGCCCTTCCCATTGCCAGCCTTTGGCGTCCAGATCGACCCGGATCCGAGCGGTAGGCGCAAATGGGCGCCATATATGCGTGCCCTCCGGTGTGAGGGGGACCTCCGTATCGGTGATGGCGCTTGGTTCGAGAACAATCCGACCACGCACTGGCGCGACCATAGGCGGCGCGCCAATCTCATTCACGTCGATGACCAGCCTGTCCCCTTGCCAACTCATTGCAGACGGCCCCACGGTGAATTCGTCCGCGCTTTGGCGCAAGGCGCTGCGGCCACGATCGGTCATCGTAAAGCGCCCGCCAGGGCCATAGGTGGCCACATTGATGCAGACGTTGTTTTCGGGGTCTTTGCGACCGGACCAGGCATACCAGGGCGAAAAGACCGATCCTATGAACCCGATGATAGAGATCGCGCGGGGTGCGTCGCTGCTGTCACTGTCGGCGATCCCGTCGACATACCACCAGGCGTAGCCATTGGGTGGGACGGCGAGGTTGAAGTTCGGTCGTTCAAGATCGCCTCTGCCGCGTGCTTGGCGGAGAGGGTGGCCATTGGCACCCCCGCGCCCGGATGCGTCCCTCCGCCCACCAGATAAAGCCCCATTAGCCCCGTGCGCGCTGTTGGGCGGTTGAGGGCTGCCGTCATCCCATGCGGGCTCTGCCCGTAAAGCGATCCGTTCGTCCCTGGGAAAAGCGCGTTGAAGCCGGCGGGCGTTGTCATCTGCGTTGGTTCTGGCGTGAAGGTCAGACCGAACTTCCGGAGCATCTGAACGGTACGTGTCGGGCATGGGTTTGCCTCCTCAGGGGAATCATCGGGCACAGGTGGGGCGTTGGCGATGGTCTCAAAGCGCTCGAGCTGGGGCGGCGCACCGGGCAGACCGCGATCCATAGCGCAAAGATAGATCGTGGGGTTTGGGTCCAGCACACCAAGGGTCAAAGCATCAAACTCGGGTTTGGGCGCGTCGCGGAAAAAGACATTGTGATGGGCCAGGTCAGGACCGTGGGGTGTGGCCGCAAACGCGCAAACCTCGGCCGAGAGCGAGCGAGGCGCGCGCCGGGTTTGCGCCCCAACAGTGCGCGTGCCCTCGCCCAAAAGGCCGGTGGCCAGCGCGCGGGGATCACCATTGAACGCAATCACATCGGCTGGAATATGCGTGCCGTCTTGCAACACTACACCAGTTGCTTTGTTGCTTTTAATTGTGATTTCAGTCACATGCGCGTCAAAACTAAACTGAGCTCCATGGGCCGTGGCCAGCGATTGCAAGGCTCGGGCCAGCGCATGCATACCGCCCTCAACACACCAGACACCGCGTTCTTCGGCATGCCAGATAAGCGAAAGAAGGCCGGGTGACGCGTAGGGAGACCCGCCCACATACGTGGCGTAGCGGCCAAAGAGCTGCGCCAATCGTGGATCATCAAAGGCCCTGTCCAGCACCTGTGCCAAAGTTGAAAGCGGCGCCATTTTGGGCACGAGCCAGGGTTTGCGCATCACATGGCCCATCAGCGGCAGAAGAGACGGCGCAGGCGCGTTCATGACTGGGGCGTCGAAAGCGTCAAAGAGCGCGCGGGCGCGGGCAGAAAAAGCGCGAAACTGATCCGCGGCCTTCGACCCGGCGAAGCCCGTGATGGACTGCGCATTGCGGTCCGGATCATCGTAGAGATCAAGACTGCTGCCATCAGGCCAGAAATGGCGCGCGATCATGGTTTGGCGGTGGAGCGTGACATGATCACCAAGGCGCGTGCCAAGGCTTTTGAACAGGTCTTCAAACACCCATCGCATGGTTAAAACAGTGGGGCCTGCATCCACGGGACCTGCAGGAGAGGGCAAGGTGCGCATTTTGCCGCCGACATCGCCGTGCCGCTCTAATACGTGAACGTGAAACCCTGCATGAGCCAGCCGCGCCGCGATGGTCAACCCGCCAATGCCCGCGCCGATCACCAGTGCTTTGGAACCTGTCATGGCATGATTGTTGACTCGCGCGGTTTAAGTGTCCAGTATTATTTACACTGTATATGTCCGTATTGAATTACAGACCTAGAACAAGGACATGCCATGCCCGTCGCCAGAAGAATAGACAGCGCGGTCACCGCGGCTTTGCAGGCCTCTCAGGGAGGCGCAGCACCGCGCCAATTGGCGGAAGCCTTGAGCTACGCTTGCCTGCCCGGCGGGGCTCGGATTCGCCCGACGATTTTGCTTTCGGTCGCGATGGCCTGTGGCGATGACGCGCCGGTTCTGACCGATGCGGCGGCGGCGGCGTTGGAATTCATTCATTGCGCCTCGCTGGTGCATGATGATCTGCCGTGTTTTGACGATGCAGATCTCCGGCGTGGAAAACCCTCCGTGCACCGAGCTTATTCTGAACCGCTTGCCGTGCTCACCGGGGACAGCCTGATCATTCTTGCCTTTGAAACCCTGGCCCGCGCCATGCCCCATGGGCCAGCGCGGGTGGCGCAGCTTGTGCTGGCGCTCTCTGAGCAATCCGGCATGCCCAATGGCATCTGTGCAGGCCAGGGCTGGGAAAGTGAGCCAGAGATTGACCTGAGCGCCTATCACCGATCCAAAACCGGAGCGCTCTTTATTGCGGCCACACAGATGGGTGCGATTTCTGCCGGGCATGAGCCCGAGCCTTGGTATGATCTTGGAGCGTTGATTGGCGAGGCGTTCCAGGTTGCGGATGACTTGCGCGACGCTCTTCTGGATGAGGACACACTCGGCAAACCGGCGGGTCAGGATGATTTGCATGGACGGCCCAACGCCGTGGCGCAGCTTGGCGTGAAGGGCGCATTTGATCACCTCTCTGACATTTTGGGCGGTGCGATTGCATCGATCCCGTCTTGCCCGGGGGAGGCGGCCTTGGCCCAGATCGTGAAGTTGCAGGCCGAGCGGATCATGCCGGCAATCCCGGCAAAGTATCAAGCCTGATGGTCGCTGACACGGATCCTGGTGGCCGGGAAAGGGGCCGTCTTCGTGGTGTCTCTGACTGGCTCAACCGCCTTGTGGCGCGGCCTGCGTTTCAGGATTGGGCGGACAGATTGCCCATTTCACGCGGTTTTGCGCGCCGTGATGGGGCAGAGATTTTCGAGATTTTACAGGGTTTTGTCGCCTCTCAAGTCTTGTCCGCCTTGGTTGAACTTGGGCTGTTGCAGCGCCTTTTGGGCGGGCCGCAAACCGCTCGCGCCGTGGGGCATAGCCTGTCGATCCCCGAAGATCGCATGGCGGATCTGTTGCAGGCTGGGGCCGCGCTTGGGCTGCTAAAACGGCGCAAGGACGGGCGGTTTGGCCTCGCACGGAAAGGCGCAGCGATCCTGGGCGTGCCTGGGCTCGAAGACATGATCCGTCACAACCGCGCCTTTTACGCCGATATGGCTGAGCCGGAAAAGCTGTTGCGCGGGGAGGGGCCAACGCAGCTAGAACAATTTTGGCCTTATGTCTTCGGCGGCAAGGATGGCATGTCGCCCGAGGCGGCAGAGCGATACACTGACCTTATGGCGCGCAGCCAGGTGCTGGTCGCGGCCGATACGCTGCGGATGGCGTCTCTCAAAGGCGTAAAGTGCCTGATGGATGTGGGAGGTGGATCAGGCGCCTTTCTGACGGCGGCCTTGAAATCCCAAAAAAAGCTCAAGGCGCTTTGGGTCGATTTGCCGGATGTCGCTCCTGCGGCTGAGGCGCATCTGAGCAAGGAAGGACTTCGCGAACGCGTGGTTCTGCATCCGGGCAGTTTTCGCGACGCGCCTTTGCCAAGTGATGCCGATGCGATTTCGCTGATCCGGGTGCTTTATGATCATGCTGACGACACTGTGCGCGATCTGTTGGTCAAGGTCCTTGCAGCATTGCCGCCGGGTGGTCGCTTGATCATATCTGAGCCGATGTCAGGCGGGGCGCGGCCAGAGCGCGCGGGCGATGTCTATTTCGCTTTTTATACCATGGCGATGCGGACCGGGCGCGCGCGATCACAGGAGCGGATCATGGAATTGGCCGCCGAGGCTGGTTTTGAAGACCTCCGAGCCCCAAGCCCGCTGCGCCCTTTTGTCACCAGCGTTGTGACAGCCGTTAAGCCGCGGTGACGGTTGAAAAATCCTGACAGGTCAAGTGTAATGTTAACTTGACACTACGTGCTGTCCAATTAGACTTACGACACCGCAAGAGCGTCCTTCGTGCAGCAGATCGCCGTCACGGATGACCCTGAAAGGAGGCGATCATGAATACTCTCGCCGTCCTGTTGAAAGGTCCTGAGGATCTGCAACTGGACACCCTGGCGCTCAAACCGCCGGGCGAGGATGATATTGTGGTCGAAATTTCCCATTCTGGCATCTCCACTGGAACCGAAAAACTCTTTTGGTCCGGGCAGATGCCACCCTTTCCTGGCATGGGTTACCCGCTTGTGCCCGGCTATGAATCCGTGGGCAAAGTGATCGAGGCGCAGCCTGGCACAGGCTACAAACCGGGCGATACTGTTTTCGTGCCCGGTGCGGACTGTTTCAGCGATGCGTTTGGCCTGTTCGGCGGCGCAGCTGCAACACTGGTCACCAAGGCCAATCGGGTGACAGGGATTGATTCGGGGCTGGGTGCGGAGGGGGCATTGCTCGCTCTGGCGGCGACGGCCCATCATGCAATCCAAGGACCAGGTTATAAGCTGCCCGATCTGATCGTCGGACACGGTGTTCTGGGGCGGCTTTTGGCGCGGCTGACCATCGCTCTGGGAGGGGCGGCACCAACCGTCTGGGATATCAATCCCAAGCGCTGCAAAGGGGCCCATGGTTATGACGTGTTGTCCCCGCGCGAAGATCCGCGCAGCGATTACATGTCGGTTTACGACGCTTCAGGCGCCGAAAACATTCTCAATGATCTTATCAGCCGCATCGGTAAAGGCGGTGAGATCGTGCTGGCGGGGTTCTATGCGCAAGATCTCAATTTTGCCTTCCCGCCCGCATTCCTCAAAGAGGTTCGCCTGCGCGTTGCTGCAGAGTGGACCCGTGACGACCTGATCCAAACACGCGCCCTTTTGGATAGCGGTGCGCTCTCGCTTGCTGGCCTCATTTCTCATGAAGCTCGGGCCGAGGACGCACCAGAGGCTTATCGGACGGCCTTTTCCGATCCGTCCTGCCTCAAGATGATTCTCAACTGGAAGGATGCAGCGTGAAGGACGATGTCCCCAACCTGAAAGACTTTGATCAACGCTTGCGCGATGAGGCCAATGAAGACCTCGCGGATCTGGTCACGGAAGAGCCCACCAAGAAGACGCAGATCATCGCGATCTACGGCAAAGGCGGCATTGGCAAAAGCTTCACACTCGCAAATCTCAGCCACATGATGGCCGAACAGGGTAAGCGGGTGCTTTTGATTGGCTGTGATCCGAAATCTGACACCACGTCGCTGCTCTTTGGCGGCAAGGCCTGTCCCACGATCATTGAGACCTCGACCAAGAAAAACCTCTCAGGCGAGCAGGTGAAGATAGGCGATGTCTGTTTCAAGCGCGGCGGCGTCTTCGCGATGGAGCTTGGCGGGCCGGAAGTGGGCCGCGGCTGTGGCGGTCGCGGGATCATCCATGGCTTCGAACTCCTTGAAAAACTTGGCTTTCATGACTGGGATTTTGACTATGTGCTGCTCGATTTCCTGGGCGATGTGGTCTGCGGTGGCTTTGGCCTGCCAATCGCGCGCGACATGGCGCAGAAGGTGATCCTCGTGGGGTCAAATGACCTGCAATCGCTTTATGTGGCCAATAACGTCTGCTCGGCGGTAGAGTATTTCCGCAAGCTGGGCGGTAATGTGGGTGTCGCGGGGCTTGTGATCAACAAAGATGACGGCTCAGGCGAGGCGCAGGCTTTTGCCAAAGAAGCAGGCATACCGGTCCTTGCTGCGATCCCTCAAGACGATGATCTGCGTAAGAAATCAGCAAATTATCAGATTGTTGGCACCTCAAAAAGTCAGTGGGGTGAGCTGTTCGCCGGTCTTTCCGAGCAAGTTTCTGATGCACCGCCCGTGCGCCCGAAGCCGCTTAGCCAAGATGAACTGCTGGAGCTGTTTGACGGGTCCGAGACGGGCGCAGGGTTTGAGCTGGTGCCGGCCACGGATGAAGACATGCGCGGCAAGAATGCCAAGCCCAAAGTGAGCTTGGAGGTCATCTACGACGATGCGTAAGCTTAGCCTTCAGGCCGACCTTTTGGTCATTCGTGCAATCCTGGCCGCAGCGACACGCGAGCAGATCGCGCGGTTGATGAATGATATTTTTGAGACCCCGGAGCAGGGATGAAAGACGAAACCGCATATGACCCGACCACCGCGCAAAACGCGGTTCAGGAAGAGGTAAAATATGACGACACCGCCGAGGTGCCGGTCCTGAAAGGTGCGCCCCGTGATGAGGGCGACATACCTTCGGGAGAGTCTGGTCTTGGCTGTCATTCCGGATCCGAGATGAAGTTAGCCGCGCGCATGGCCGGTCAGAGTGAATTGCTCGATCAATATGCACGTGACTACCCGCAAGGCCCACACGATAAACCCCAAAGCATGTGTCCCGCCTTTGGCAGTTTGCGTGTGGGCCTGCGGATGAAACGTGTCGCGACGGTTCTGTCCGGCTCGGCCTGTTGCGTCTACGGCCTCACGTTTGTGAGCCATTTCTACGGTGCACGCCGGTCCGTTGGCTATGTGCCGTTCAATTCCGAAACGTTGGTGACGGGCAAGCTTTTTGAGGACATCCGCGAGTCCGTGCACGAACTGGCGGATCCTGACAGATACGATGCGATCGTTGTCACGAACCTTTGCGTGCCGACCGCATCGGGCGTGCCTTTGCGCCTCCTTCCTGATGAGATCAACGGTGTTCGGGTCGTGGGCATTGACGTGCCGGGCTTTGGCATTCCGACCCATGCGGAAGCCAAGGATGTACTGGCGGGCGCAATGCTGAACTATGCGCGCCAAGAGATTGAGGCCGGGCCGGTGGCTGCACCCCAGGGCATGGCGACAGACCTGCCGACTGTGACGCTCTTGGGTGAGATGTTCCCAGCCGATCCGATGATGATCGGACAGATGCTCAGCCCTCTTGGGCTGGCGCCCGGGCCGGTGGTGCCGTGCCGCGAATGGCGGGAGCTTTATGCCGCGCTTGATTGCGGCGCGGTGGCGGCGATCCATCCGTTTTACACCGCCGCTGTGCGGGAGTTTGAGGCGGCTGGAAAGCCGATCATTGGCAGTGCGCCGGTGGGCTATGATGGCACCGCCGAGTGGTTGAAGAATATTGGCGAAGCCTTTGGAATCGCTGCCGATAAAATCGCGGCGGCGCAGAACGCTTTCCTGCCTGGCATCAAAGGGGCGCTGGCCTCAAAGCCGATCAAGGGGACGGTGACGCTGAGCGGCTATGAGGGCAGTGAGCTGATCGTTGCGCGGCTCTTGATCGAGAGCGGGGCGGACCTGCGTTATGTGGGCACAGCCTGTGCGAAATCGGACTGGTCAAAGGATGACGCGGAGTGGCTGAAAGCGAAAGGTGTTGAGGTCAAGTTCCGCGCCTCCCTGGAAGATGACTGCATGGCCGTCGAGGCGCTGAAGCCCGATCTGGCGATTGGCACGACGCCGGTGGTACAAAAGGCAAAACAGCTTGCAATTCCAAGCCTTTATTTCACGAACCTCATTTCAGCCCGGCCGCTGATGGGCCCGGCTGGTGCCGGCAGTCTGGCGGATGTGATCAACGCGGCCATTGCTGGCAAAGAACGGATGGATCACATGCGCGCCTTCTTTGAGGGCGTGGGCGCGGATGACACAGCGGGCGTCTGGGAAGGTGACCCGAATGTGCGCCCGGATTTCCGTGAGCTGAACCTCAAGAAGATAGAACGCCAGAAGAAGGCCGAGAAAGCGCAGGAGATGATTTGATGCGCGGGATCCTCCTCATATCATGCGTACCGCAGGGCAGGTGCCCATGCTGATCCAGGATCATGATCGGGCCGGTGGATACTGGGGCGCGGTGTATGCGTTCTGCGCGGTCAAAGGGTTACAGGTTGTCATCGACGGGCCGGTGGGCTGTGAGAACCTGCCGGTGACCTCTGTTTTGCACTACACCGATGCGCTGCCGCCTCATGAATTGCCCATCGTTGTGACGGGGCTGGGCGAAGAAGAGCTGGGCCGGGAAGGGACCGAAGGCGCGATGAAGCGGGCCTGGGGCACGTTGGATCCGGCCTTGCCGGCGGTTGTGGTCACAGGATCGATCGCCGAGATGATCGGCGGCGGTGTGACGCCGCAGGGCACCAACATTCAACGCTTTCTGCCGCGCACGATTGATGAAGATCAGTGGGAGGCCGCCGACCGGTCTATGACCTGGCTTTTCACCGAGTTCGGCATGACCAAAGGCCGGATGCCGCGCGAGAAAAAGCGCGCAGAGGATGCCAAGCCGCGGGTCAACATTCTGGGCCCAATGTACGGCACGTTCAACATGCCCTCGGACCTGCATGAAATCCGTCGCCTGATCGAAGGGATCGGCGCGGAGGTAAACATGGTCATGCCGCTGGGCGCCCATATCGCCGATATGCGCGATCTGGTGAATGCAGATGTGAATGTCTGCATGTATCGTGAATTTGGCCGTGGCCTGTGTGAAGTGTTGAACAAGCCCTTCTTGCAAGCGCCCATCGGTGTGGACAGCACGACGAAATTCCTGCGCAAGTTGGGGGAGCTTTTGGAACTGGACCCAGAGCCCTTTATTGAGCGCGAGAAACATTCCACCATCAAACCGGTGTGGGATTTGTGGCGCTCGGTGACGCAGGATTTCTTTGCCACGGCCAATTTCGGGATCGTGGCGAATGAGACCTACGCGCGGGGTATCCGCAACTATCTGGAAGGCGATCTAGGCCTGCCATGTGCCTTTGCCGTCGCGCGCTGTGCGGGCACCAAGACCAACAATGACGAAGTGCGCGCACTGATGAACCAGAAGCGCCCGTTGATCATGATGGGGTCGATCAACGAGAAAATGTACATGGCTGAGATGAAGGCCGGTCATGGTCCAAGCCCGGCGTTTATTCCGGCAAGCTTTCCCGGTGCCGCGATCCGGCGCGCCACAGGCACGCCGATGATGGGCTATGCCGGGGCCACGTATCTTTTGCAGGAAATCTGCAACGGGCTTTTCGATGCGCTTTTCCACATTCTGCCGCTGGCGTCTGAGATGGATGCCGCGGCCGCCACGCCGTCCCCGCTCAAGCGGAATTTCCCCTGGGATGAAGACGCCCAGAAGGAACTTGATCGGATCGTAGCCTCGCACCCCGTTCTCACGCGGATTTCTGCCGCGAAAACCCTGCGCGATGCGGCCGAGGATGCCGCGCTGCGGGGCGGGGCGGAGCGGGTCGTGCTGGAAACAGTAAAAGCTCTTCAACCGAACATGGCGCCGTCTGCCCCGAAGCAAGAGGCACCACAACACCCCGAACTTGGGAGGGATCAGACATGACTGACCTGACATCTAACCTGCCGCGCGAAAACCGCAGCGGGCGCAAGAGAACAACGGAGTTTCACGTGTATTTCACACTGATTTTCGTTCTTGCCGTCCCGTTTGCCACCGAGCGGTACATCTCACATGTGATCCGCAAGCGCTCTTTGGATGTGCGTGGACCGTTGGCCCGCGCCTGGGCCGAGGCGGACCGGATCACACCACTCATTTTCTCGGCCTAAGTGACGGGCTTACCGAGACATCAGCTGCCGCCCACCTGGGCGGACAGACGCCGGAGGAGCCATGAAGGCCCCTTTGGTCCCAGCCGCGGGGTGCGCGGTGTCAGCGTAACGTTCCGGAGGAAAGTTGATGGCTGATAATACCGACCTGTCGATGACAGGTCTCACCGACGAGCAAGCCCAGGAGCTGCATTCGGTGTATTTGAGCGGAATGTGGCTCTTTGCACTGATCGCGCTGGTCGCACATATCGCGACCTATATCTGGGCACCTTGGTTCTGAGGAAGGATTGAAACATGTCTAAGTTCTACAAGATCTGGCTCATTTTCGATCCGCGCCGTGTGTTCGTCGCACAGGGCGTCTTTCTCTTCCTTTTGGCGGCAATGATCCACCTCGTGGTTCTGTCCAACGGCGTCAACTGGTTTGAGAATGCAGCAGAAAGCCGTGCAGCGGCTGCTGAGTGATCCAAGTGACTGACAAGGTTGCGGGCGGCGGAGGCGTCGCCCGCAACAAATTCAAGAATTGGGAGGAAGGAATGACGGCGATTTCCTTTGATAACACGGGCGGAGAACCGCACGCAGAGGGCTGGGCCACCTGGACGACATTGGGTGCGATGGGGGCGAGCGCTCTGGTGTTGCTGATCTGGCAGAGCGTGCCTCTATCTGGTGTAAGCGTGCCGCAGCTGGCGATTAGCGCGCACGATTGTGCCGCTTGCCATACAGGCGCGACGGTGTTGCCGTCGGTGGTGCTGGGACATGCGGATGTGGGGCTTGATCTGGTCTTGGTGTCTGGATCGCAGGCCGTACACACCACGCAGGATTGTGCCAGCTGTCACGCGACCAACTGAATTTCTAACATCGCAATGACGTAGAAGACCGCCCTGTTTGGGGCGGTCATTTTGTTCGGTCCACCCGCGTGAGGTGAACCTTATCGCCTAAGGATCACGCCACAGCGTGGGCCAGGGCGCATTGCTTCCACAGAAGTTTGAGCGCGCTCATCAGCCGTTCGATATCTGCGTCAGAATGCAAGGGACCAGGCGTGAAGCGCAGCCGTTCGGTGCCTTTGGGCACGGTAGGGTAATTTATGGGCTGCACATAAATCCCGTAGTCGCGCATCAGGATATCCGAGATCTGTCGGCATTTGACCGGGTCTTTGATCATCACCGGAATGATATGGCTGGGATTGTCGAGATGCGGAATGCCTTCCCGGTCGAGCATACGGCGTAGCTTCGCCACTTGCCGGCGCTGATCGAGCCGTTCTTGCTGGCTTACCTTGAGATGTGCAATCGAGGCCTTGGCGGCTGCGGCCACGGCCGGGGGCAGGGCGGTGGTGAAGATAAAGCCGCTGGCGAAGGAGCGGATGAAATCGCAAAGCGCTTCTGACCCGGTGATATAGCCACCCATGCAGCCAAACGCCTTGCCCAGCGTGCCTTCGATCAGGGTGATCCGGTCTGCAAGCCCTTCGCGTTCTGACACGCCGCCTCCGCGTTGGCCGTAAAGGCCCACCGCGTGCACCTCATCAAGATAGGTCATCGCGCCGTGTTTTTCGGCCACCTCAACGATCTCTTTCATCGGGCAGATGTCGCCATCCATCGAATAGACGCTTTCAAACGCCACGATCTTGGTCATGTTGGCGGGCAACTGGCTGAGTTTGCGATCAAGATCTTCTGGGTCATTATGCTTCCAGATCATTTTCTGGCAGCGCGCGTGGCGGATGCCTTCGATCATGGAGGCATGGTTGAGCGCGTCAGACAGGATCACCGCATCGGGCAGGCGTGAGCCAAGGGTGGAAAGCGCCGCCCAATTCGACACATAACCAGAGGTGAAGAGAAGCGCGGAATCCTTGCGGTGCAGATCGGCCAATTCGCGCTCCAACTCCACATGGTGGTGGTTGGTGCCGGAGATGTTGCGCGTGCCGCCTGCGCCTGCGCCACAGCTGTCAACGGCCGCTTTCATCGCCTCGCGGACAATTTCATTCTGACCCATGCCGAGGTAGTCGTTAGAGCACCAGACCGTGACTTCATCAGGGGCGTCATCATCATAGCTGCGCGCCTTGGGGAACGCGCCGCAACGGCGTTCCAGCTCCGCAAAGATGCGGTAATTGCCTTCCTCCCTCAGGGCGTCGAGCTGTGTGTTGAACATGGCGTCAAAGTCCATTTTATCCCTCCGGTCTTGAAGTCTTTGTGTGTTTGGGCGCGGGCAGCATCCAGCGCCAGAGTTCGGCATCGGGCCATGGCAGGACCATGAGCCAGTGTTCGAGAAGTGCGAGCATGGTGATCGCGAAAAGCAGCGCGTAGCCCACCGCTGCACCCGGTGTGGTGGCGAAAATGAGCTGTTGGATCCATATCGCCGACGTCCAGCTGAGCAGGGTCACTGAGATGGGAAAAATCCAATTGAGCCGTGCAATGCGGAAATGGCTTGGCAAATGGTCAAGCACACCCGGCAAGAATTCCGTGTTGATCTTGCGCACGCCCATATAGAGGTTCAGCTTGGCCGAGATGCGGGCAAAATAGAGGATCGAGAAGGTCAGGATTGCGACCGTGTTTGCGGCACCGGCACCGAAAATCCAGACCGCACCAAAGAGCACAGTCAGCAGGACCTCGTGATAGGCGATGGTGCCCCAAGCGAGCCAGAAGCGTTCGCCCTCAGGCACGCCGGGCGGGCATTCTTCCGCGTTGGGGCCGGTGATCGCGCCGGTGAGAAATGTAATCTCGGCCCAACCCCAGATCGCCAAAGCCGCCAGGAATGCACCATAGGCGCCCCAGATGCTGTTCACATGCAGCGTTTCGGAAAAACCCCAAATCCCGGCGGCGAGAAGCGGCAGGCTCATCACCAAGGCCATGAACCGCCCGCGCGCGCCGCGTTGGTCGGCATGACGCACAAGCGCAAGGATTGCGCCCGTGGAAAACCACCACATGAATATGGCAACAAACCCGGCGATCCAGACCGACATCATGAGCGGCTCCCGCTGTTTCTTCTGGCTGACAATATCCCGGGGAAATGGGGGCTGGCCCCCATCCCTGTCTGTCCGGAATACACGCATGCGCAGGTCATCAGTAACAAGGCTCCAGACGTGTTTCCGCTGGCACTTCATTGCGAATGGCCGGGATCATCAAAAGACGAACAAACGCTGTGCCCGCCCGAACCCGCGCGCCCAGTCGTGTGAGCATCGCACCCGGACCGCGCATCTTATCTGCCGCTGCAAGATCGGCATTGGCCTTTTGCAGCGCCACCAACAGCGGCTGCCAATTGCGGTGGTCGATGTCGAGCACGATCGGGAAGATCTGCTTGGACAGCTCTGAGGTCTTTTCATAGACCGCGTAGGCGTACCAATCCGGATCCACGCCGAGCGCCTTGTGGAAAACAGGGCGCTGGTGGTCGCGCACATACATTGTGGCGTAGACGGCTGTGAGGAAGAACTTGATCCAGTAGACGTTGCGCCCTGATGTGAGCTTTGGGTCTGTCTTCATCAGCAGGGCGAAGGCTTCGCCATGGCTGAACTCATCGTTGCACCATTCCTCAAACCATTTGAAAATCGGGTGGAAGCGATGTTCTGGATGGGCCTGAAGGTGGCGGAAGATGGTGATGTATCGGGCGTAGCCGATCTTCTCACTAAGATACGTTGCGTAGTAGATGAACTTGGGCCGGAAATAGGTGTATTTCTTCTTCTGGGTGAGAAAGCCGAGGTTCACCCGCAACCCTGCTTCGCGCAGGGCATCGTTTATAAAGCCCGCATGGCGCGCCTCATCGCGGGCCATAAGTTGGAAAAGCTGGGTGATATCCTTGTTGGACCCGCGCCGCTTCATTTCCTTATAGAGCACGCATCCCGAGAATTCGGCGGTGCACGATGAAATCAAGAAGTCGATGAACTCTTTCTTGAGCTGCGGCTCCATATTCTCCCAATCGACATGATCCCAATCTTCGTTCTTGCGGAAATGCCCTTTGTTGGGGTCTGACACCATTTGCGCGATCAGCCGGTCCCATTCCTCCCGGATAGAGGAGACATCAATGGCATCGAGCTCATCGAAATCGGTGGTGTAGAACCGCGGTGTCAGGAGCGTGTTGGCCATGGCCGTCTGTGTGGCCATTTCATTGGTATACTGCTGATCCTGCGCCTCTTGAATGGCGAGGCCCTCTTCCACAGTAGTGGCGTCGGCGGTGTGATTTGCCAAGGTATTTTTGGACTGAACATTCATAGCGTGACCTCCTCAGAGAAGGAAAATTCGCAAAGCTCCATGACTTCAAAATCGCCCGTCAGGCGGGTCCAGAGCTGCTCTAACTTGCTGGCGCGGACGATCACCGCCTCGCGGTCCTCGGTGACAATCTCACCGAAGGGCGCCATGATCTCAGGGCCCTGGACCTGAACCTCGTCGCCTGGAAAGACGACGGCGCCATTGTTGAACCGCACATGCGCGTGCAGGCTTTCGAATTTATGTGAGATTTCGACAGTGCACGGTGCCCGTTCGATCTCTTTAGTGAGCCATCCCATTTTGGCCTCCTTTCGTTAATAGATGCAGCCGCCGATGCGTGGATCGGCTTGGTTGGCGTTGGTTTTAAAACCCGGCATGCGGTTTTCTGTGCCAGGCGCGGCAGGCAGAACAAACGCGGTATGCAAGGTGACGATCTTCATGTCATTCTGCCGCGACGGGCGCAGCGGTCGTGTCTGGTGTGGTGCGTTTGATCTGAGGACGGTTGATTTCAGCCTCCGCCACCTCCGCCAAAAGTTCGCCCACTTGCTGGGCATTGCGGATGCAGCGCAGCGCAGGTTTGGTTTGGCGGATGGACCAAGGCCGTACATGAGGCCAGCAAACCAAGTAACTGAGCCGCGTGCGTTGATCCAAATCAAGCGCGATGGTGCCTGTGCCCGATTTCCGCAGATCCAATTCGGCATTCTTGATCTGCTTGAAGGGCAGGTTGAGCGTGATGGTCAGTGCGGCCCCGATGCGCATCACAACCCGCCGGTTGGTGATCGTGTATACGGTGGTCCGCGCCAGCACGTAGGCAATGAGCATCAAGATGCCCGCCGCCACCGCACCGCAGGCCAGGAAAGGAATGGCTGCGGTGATGACGGTGGCAAACGGGCCCTGATCGAGCAGGGTGCCCACGCGCCAGAAGGCCAGCACCACAAAGTAGCCGATAACCCAACGGACAACCAAGGCTTCTTTGGCGAGCACCCACCAATCCGGGCGGCCCTGCCAAAGCATCTCTTCGCCCTCGGGCAGATACTCTGGCAGGCCCAGGATGGGCTCAAATTTGAAGTCTGGATCTTCGTCTTTCATGGTCTCAGCTCCCGTTGCTGTGGTTTTGCGCGGTGCTTATCCGATCAGCGGATCAAAGCGATCACGGCTCGCATAGAGGTAGCCGCCGCCGTAGTAGCCCACGATCTTGTCTTCCTCGAGCAAAGTGATCTGCTTGTCGGATTTGGTCTGTGGCACGCCAGCGAATTGATGGCTGAAAAGCGATTTGATCACCACGCCGCCGCGCTTCATCCGGCAGAGCGTCATGGGCGCCAGACGCTTGCCGCCGCCGTCCTTGAGGTCAATCTCGATGTAGCGGACGACCTGTTCTGGCGCATCGATCCACATATCCGTCGCTGTGCCGATGATCTCTTTGTCGCCAGACATCACAGGCTTGCCGCGCGGGTCGTAGCCGCAAGAGAAGGTGAAATCGGGGTTGGCAGCCATCGGCATGATCTTGGGGTGACCGTGGCCATCAAGCTCTGGCGTGTCCTTGCGCGGTGCCCAAGAGGCCGGGCCGACACCATCCGCCATCGGATCGCCCGTCGGCGCAAAGGGATAGCCAGTGCCGCTGCCCATCCGTTCAAGCGGGAGGTTGGCGCGTTCTGGCGTCTGCTCGGACGGCACGGCCTTGGTGCCTCCGCCATGGGGCAGAATGAAGGTTTTGTCAGAGGGCACCGGGAAGGGGCCTTGGTTGGCGGCAGGATTGCCGTCATCATCTTCCAGAGGGTAGCCTTCGCGCATGTTTTCGCGCTGCAGGTAGTAAACGAGCAGGGCGAAAAACACCCAGAAACTCCAGATGGACAGTGATGCCAAATCGAAATTGGCGAAGAAGTCGAAACTCATTGCGTTATCCTTTCCACGTGGTCGGCGGGGTCATGTGGGGAAGTCGGCCAAGCCGATACGGGCCGCCTCCTCTTGAGGTGATTGGGGCGCGCTTCGGGCTGTTCGCACCAATGGTCCGAGGATCATCAGAGTGACGAATAGAAGCCCAATTTCTGTGTGGTAGACAAATGAATAGCCGGTGGTGACCGGGTCCAGCGTCTCACCAAATAGTCCGTTTGTCGCAAGCGATGTGATCGCGTCGCGAAGCCCGCCACCAAATGCAATGGCGAGCCCGGCTGCGGTGGCTGTGGCCGCGCCCCATGCGCCAAGCGCAAGGCCGTGGCCCGCCGAGCCGGTGATGGGCAGCGTCATCGCGGCAGTAAGCGTTGCGACGGCGAAAAGCCCGCCACCCAAGCCGATGAGACCCGCGCCGATAAAGAAGATCGCGCTGGAAGCCATGGGAGCCGCGAAGATAACAGTAGAGAAGGCCGCAATTCCGATGAGGATGCCCGTACCCGCCAAGCGAAATGGGTTGCGCCCTCTGGCAAGGCTGCGACCGGCGAGGATGAACCCCGTCAGCGCGCCAGTGGCCCAAATGGCCGTGAGCAGCGTGGTCGACGAGACCGACAGGCCGAGCACTTCACCGCCGTAGGGCTCCAACAGCACGTCCTGCATGTTAAAAGCCATGGTGCCCAAGAACGCCACGGCCAGAAGGCGGCCAGCCTCACCGCCTGCCAGCAGATCATTCCACGCGTCGCGGAAGCTGGGGCGCGGGGCGGCGCGTTCGGCTTTGCTCATCGGGCGGACTTTTTCCTGCTTCCACAGGGCGATCAGGTTGAGCACTATGCCCACGAGCGCCGCGCCCTGGACCACGCGGATCAGCGTGACTTCATCGAAATCGCGCAAGAGCCAGCCGATGATGATCGACGACAGCCCCATGCCCACAAGGAACATCACATAAAGCAGCGCCACAACGCGGGGGCGCGTGGCCTCATCCGCGCGATCTGTGGCGAGCGCCAGCCCCGCCGTTTGGGTCATGTGGATGCCAAGGCCCGTCATCAAAAAGGCGATAGCGGCCAAGACTTCGCCTGCCCAGCTGGGACCAACGACTTGCTGACCCGACAGGACCAACAGGGCGAAAGGCATGATCGCAAGCCCGCCCATTTGCCACAGCGAGCCGAACCAGAGATAGGGGATGCGCTTCCACCCGATGGCGGAGCGATAGGTGTCAGAGCGGAAGCCCAGAAGCGTGCGGAAAGGTGCGATAAGCACCGGAAGCGCGATCATCGCCGCCACAATGGTCGCGGGCACGCTCAGTTCGACAATCATGACGCGGTTCAAGGTGCCAAGCAGCATCACCGTGGCCATGCCGACAGAGACCTGAAAGAGCGAGAGCCGCAGAAGCTGACCCATCGGCAGGCCTTCGGAGGCGGCGTCTGCGAAGGGCAACATCCGAGCCGAGAGGCGCTTGATATCTTGGGTCCGGAGGATCACGCGGAAACCTCCATCGCTTGGGATATGTAAAACCCTGAGGTCACTCGCTTTAGCGGGCGCAAATGCGCGCGGCTTTTGCGAGTGCGTAGGGCATTGGCAATGCCGGTTTCTGTATGCGGCACCATCGTCGGAGAGCGGTCAGAGCGCGGAAAGACTTGCCCCATGCGCCACATTGCCATCAGCCATGGCGTACGTGGAGCCACAGTAAAGACCACGTTCGAGCGGGTGCGCTGGGCCAGTTGATCAAGCGCTGCGGCGAGATCATCCTGTTCATAATAAATCAGGCTGTCCATCGCGATCACATGATCGAACGTGCCAAGGCTGTCGCTTAGCATATCGCCTGTGCGGAATGTTACGCGCCGGGTCAGCTTGTGTGGCAGACGGCTGCTGGCGATTTCGATGAGGGACGGCGAGATATCAATCGCCACGACCTCAGCCCCGCGCGCCGCCAGTTCTGCTGTCATTTGGCCGGCCCCGCATCCCGCATCGAGCACGCGCAGCCCGTGCAAGTCCGCCGGAAGGCGCGACAGCATCAGGGCGCGCATTTCATCGCGGCCCTTGCGCACCGTTTGCCGGATCCTTGACACCGGCGCATCACTGGTCAGCCGCTCCCATGTGCGGGTCGCGGTCTTGTCGAAATACGTCTCGACAGAGGCCAATGTGCGGTTGTAGCTCATGCAGTCAGGCCTCAGTCAAATCCAAGCAGTTCAAAGATGTCACGATCCTCCAAGGGGGCAGGGGCAAGCGGCTCTGTGCCATTCCAAAGCGTTTCGGCCAGGCGCACGTATTCGGCGCGGCAGTGGACGATGTCTTCCTCATCATCCATCTCAAAGAGGGTTTTCTTTTTGAGGCGCGAGCGGCGGATCGCATCCACGTCCGGCATGTGCGCGATGCGGTTGAAGCCCACTGTTTTACAATAGCGATCGACCTCATCCGTCTCGCGGGAGCGGTTGGCGATGCAGCCGGCAAGGCGGACTTTGTAGTTGACGGATTTCGCGCCCACGGCGGCGATAATGCGGTTCATGGCGTATATGCTGTCAAAATCATTTGCGGTGACGATCAGCGCGCGATCGGCATGCTGCAGAGGGGCCGCGAAACCACCGCAGACCACATCGCCCAACACGTCAAAGATCACCACATCGGTGTCTTCGAGCATGTGATGCTGTTTGAGCAGTTTTACCGTCTGGCCCACGACATAGCCGCCGCATCCGGTGCCAGCCGGCGGACCACCGGCCTCAACGCACTGAACGCCGCCCCAGCCTTCGGTTACGAAATCTTCGGGACGCAGTTCCTCTGGGTGGAAGTCAACCTCTTTGAGGATGTCGATCACCGTGGGCTGCAGTTTGCCCGTGAGGGTGAACGTGCTGTCATGCTTGGGATCACACCCGATTTGCAGCACACGTTTGCCCAGTTTGGCAAAGGCCGCCGAGAGGTTCGAGCTTGTGGTTGACTTGCCAATCCCACCTTTGCCGTAAACGGAAAAAACCTTGGCGCCTTCGATCTTTGCACTGGGATCTTGATGCACCTGAACGGAGCCTTCGCCGTCCTGGCCTCTCAAGGTAGGAATATCGTCACGCGGGCTCATAGTGCCTCTCCTCCGAAACGGTCATATGTCTTTGCGTTGCTCATTCTGCCGCAATCCCCTCCATTTGATCTTCAATGGCGTCTGCGGCGTCGCGCAGGGCTTCAAGCGTGGCGTCATCGGGGTGCCAATAAGCGCGGTCATGGGCCTCAAGCAGGCGATTGGCCATGCGGGAAGAGGCGGCGGGGTTGAGCTCTGTGAGACGTGCGCGCATCTCCTCATCCAGCACGAACGTCTCCGAGATGCGCTGATACACCCACGGCTCCACTTGGCCAGTGGTGGCCGACCAGCCCATTGTGTTGGTGACTGTGCTTTCGATCTGACGCACACCTTCCGCGCCATGTTTCAGCAACGCTTCATGGAATTTGGGATTGAGTTGGCGCGAACGGGTCTCAAGCGCCACCTGATCAGCGAGCGTGCGGATCTTGCCCGCGCCGCGGGTGGTGTCAGAGATGTAAATCGCGGCCTCTTGGCCCCCGCGTGCCCGTTTCACGGCGCGAGAGATGCCACCGAGGGTGTCGAAATAATGATCGACTGTGGTCACGCCGAGCTCAACGGATTCGAGGTTTTGATAAGCGATATCAACGTCTTTGAGCGCAGTGTTAAGAAGGGCATCATTGCGCTCGGCCTTGCCGTTCACACCGTAGGCAAAGCTCTTGCGGGCCATGTAGGCGTCGGCCAACTCGTCTTCATCCTCAAAGGCGGAGGCATCGACCAACTGGTTGACGTTTGACCCATAAGCCCCTTCGGCATTTGAGAAAACGCGCAACGCAGCGGTTTGCAGATCGCAGCCGGTCTCTTCCGCGTACGCCAGTGCATGGGCGCGGATGAAATTTTGTTCGAGCGGTTCATCGGCGGTGGCAGCTTTGTACGCGGCCTCAGCCAAAAGCTTGGTTTGCAAAGGCAAAAGATCGCGGAAAATGCCCGAGAGGGTCATGATCACGTCGATGCGGGGGCGGTTCAGTTCACAAAGCGGTACAAGATCCGCCCCAGAGAGACGGCCGAAACTGTCAAACCGAGGTGTCGCGCCCATCAATGCCAAGGCTTGCGCCAGCGGTGCACCGTCGGATTTGATATTGTCGGAGCCCCAAAGAACCAGCGCCACCGTGCGCGGTGTCGTGTCATGGGTGGCGAGCAGCAATTCGGCTTGGCGGGCACCTTCGCGACAGGCAAACACGGTTGGCATCCGGAACGGATCAAATGCGTGGATGTTGCGGCCCGTGGGCAGGACATCGAGGGATCGGATCAGATCGCCACCGGGAACAGGAGGCGTAAAGCGACCAGAAAGCGCATGAAGAAGGGCCGGTATCTCATTGTCTTGCCAAAGAAGATGATCAATCTTGGCGCGCGTTGCCGTGTCAGCATTTGGCAGGATGTCGAGGTAGTCTCCACGGGCGGACGCGCTCATCGGTTTGCCAACAATATGCAGACCGTCGGGGATCAGCGCGTCTTCGGTCTCCAAGAGTTTCAGCCACAACGCTTCGGGCGCATGCCCGCCCAGATCGACGGCGTCCGCTTGTTCGGAAATTAGCGCTTCAATCTCCGCGCGTTCGGGCAGATCGGGTGCGGTTTCACGCCAGCGGGTAAGGCTATCCTTCAACTCCGCCAGGCCACGGTAGAGCCCCGATGTCGCCAGCGGTGGCGTGAGGTGGCTGATGGTCACAGCATTGGTGCGCCGCTTGGCCAACGTGGCCTCTGACGGGTTGTTGGAGGCGTAGAGATACACATTGGGAAGATCGCCGATGAGCCGGTCTGGCCAGCACGCTCCACACATACCCGCCTGTTTACCCGGCATGAATTCCAGCGCGCCATGCATACCGAAGTGCAGAGCCACGTCCGCTTTGAAGGACTGCCGAAGCCATAGATAGAATTGGGTGAATGCATGGGTGGGGGCAAACCCTCGTTCAAAGAGAAGCCGCATCGGATCACCTTCGAAGCCGAAGGTTGGCTGAAGCCCCACGAAAACCTTGCCGAACTGGCGACCCAAGACAAACACGTCGCGCCCGTCGGATTGATGACGCCCCGGCGCGGGCCCCCACGTTGCCTCAATCTCGGACAGCCATGGGGTGTTTTCGACAATCTGATCGGCACTGACGCGGGCGTGGACGTTGGCCTCCTGACCGTATTGATCGGCATTTCCACCCAGCACGGCCTCGCGCAGCTCTTCCACGGTGCCGGGCGGGTCAATATCGTAGCCTGCGGTTGCCATCGCTTGCAGCGTGTTGTGCAGCGAATTGAAAACGTCGAGATAGGCGGCTGTTCCCGCAGCGCCGGCATTGGGTGGGAAGCCAAAGAGGACAATCGCTACATTGCGATCTTTGATCTCTGACCGGTGCAGATGAGCGTGTTTGGCCACGCGATCCGCGAGCATTTCTACACGTTCAAGAGCGGGCGCCATTGCCTTAATATCGTTTGCATTTGCGTCTTCTGGGCCGTGGCGTCCAGCGAAGACAGTCGGGGTGGTCGCGCCATCAAGCTCGGGCAAAGCAATGAGCATGGTGGTCTCAATCGGGCCCAGACCTTGCGCAGAGGCGTCCCATTGGCCCAACGTCTGAAATTCCAGCGGGTGAGCAGCAACATATGGCACATCAAGCGCCTTGAGCACCGTGACAGCTGCATCATTGTCATTGTAGGCCGGGCCGCCCACAAGGGAAAACCCAGTAAGCGACAACAGCGCGTCGATCTGGGCGCCGTGCTTGTCTTGAAAAAAGGCCTCAATCGCTGGCCGTGCATCGAGGCCGCCGGCGAAGGCTGGCAGCACCTTCAACCCGCGCGCCTCTAGAGCGCGGATCACCGCGTCATAATGGGCCGTATCGCTTGAAAGCACATAGGAGCGCATCATCAGCAGACCGATGGTCGCTTTGGCGCCTTTCGGTGCGGGCAAGTCGGCAGGATTGGTTGTGATCCGATCTGGCAAATCCGGATGGTAGAGGCCGGTGTCGGGATATTCGAGCGGCGCGGCTGCCTTCACTCCGCGCCAGGCGTCATGGCGGCAATAGCGCGAGATCATGAAGCGGATCATCGCCTCGACGTTTTCGTCGGAGGCCCCAAGCCAGTATTGCATCATCAGGAACCAGGCGCGCAGGTCTTGAGCCTTGCCAGGGATGAGGCGAAGAATGCGCGGCAAACGCCTGAGCATGCGCATTTTTTTCGCACCATCGTCGCCGCCGGGCTTGGACGAGCCGCGGAGCTTCTTGAGCAAGCGCCGGGTGGCTGTCTCGGGTGCCGACATATCCAACGTGCCCATGCGGGTGAGTTTGACAATCTGCGCATCAGCGATGATGCCGACCATGGCGTCGCAGGTATCACGCCGGGCCTGCAGATCAGGCAGGATGGCGCGGATGTGTTCTTCGAGGAAGAGCAGGTTGGCGACGATAATATCTGCCTTGGCGATCGCCTCTTTGGCACGGGTCAGAGCCTCGGGGCTTTCGCCCCACTCGGCCGCGGCCAACACAATGAGCTCGAGCCCTGGGAAGTCACGCTCAAGGCGCGGGGCCACACGCTGACAAGGGCCTGCGGCATGGCTATCGAGCGTTAAGATGACGACGCGATAGGCCGGGTTACTCGTGCCCGTGTTTATGATGGTGTCACCGCGCATAGTGGGCTTTGGCCTCATAAAGCGTGTCGATGTTGATTTCTGTCAGACCTTTGCCGGTGGCGAAGGTCTCCGTGTTCCGACGGGCCTTGCCGCGTACGAAAAACGGGATTTTCTTAAGTTCGCGTTCAGCATCTTCGAGCCAAATCACGTTGGAATTCTGCGGCTCTTCGGCTACGGGCTGTTCCGGTTCCGCCTGCGCGCCGGAATGGCCGTGATGCGACGGACCAGCCGTGTCGTTAAACTCAAAATCCTCGCGGAACATGTGCAACAGGTGTTCCTCAAGCCCCATAACGAGCGGATGCACCCAGGTGTCAAAGATGACGTTCGCCCCTTCGATGCCCATTTGCGGGGAGTATCGCGCGGGGAAATCCTGCACGTGAACCGGCGCGGAAATGACGGCGCATGGGATGCCCAAACGCTTGCCGATATGGCGTTCCATTTGGGTGCCGAGGATCATCTCTGGCGAAAGGCGTTCAATTTCGGCCTCAACCTCGAGATAGTCTTCTGTGATCAGTGCTTCGACATTAAACTCTTTGGCCAAGCGCCTGATATTGCGTGCCATTTCCCGGTTGTAACACCCCATGCCCACCACATCGAAGCCCATCTCATCACGGGCCACGCGTGCGGCGGCAGCGACATGGGTGCCGTCGCCAAAAACAAACACACGCTTGCCGGTGAGATACGTGCTGTCGACCGAGCTTGAGTACCATGGCAGGCGCAGGCGGTCGGTATCGAGGTAGGGTTTCACACCGGTGATCTGGGCCACCTCCGCCACGAAATCGCGGGTGGCGCCGACGCCGATGGGGACGGTTTTGGTGAATGTCTGACCCAGTTCCCGCTCCATCCAGCGGCAGGCGGCCTCTCCTGTTTCGGGATACATGAGCACGTTGAAATGCGCAGCACCCAGGCGCGTGATGTCGTCCGGCGTGGCGCCATATGGGGCGCAGACGTTGATGCCGATGCCCATATCAGACAGCAGTGCCGTCAGTTCAGTAATGTCGTCGCGGTGGCGGAAGCCCAAACCGGTGGCACCGATGAGGTTGCATGTCACCTTTTCTGTGCGCTCCATCGGGCGGGCCAGCGCGCGGGTGATCTGAAAAAACGTCTCATCCGCGCCGAAATTTTCCTTGCGCTGGTAAGAGGGCAGCTCCAGCGCGATCACAGGGCAGGGGAGCCCCATGGTTTCGGCCATGCCGCCGGGATCATCCTGAATGAGTTCCGCTGTGCAGGAGGCGCCCACGATCATTGCCTGTGGTTTGAAGCGGTCATAGGCCTCTTGGCAGGCGGTTTTGAAAAGATTTGCGGTATCCGCGCCCAGATCACGGGCCTGGAATGTGGTGTAGGTCACCGGCGGGCGGTGATCACGGCGTTCAATCATTGTGAAGAGCAGATCGGCATAGGTGTCGCCCTGAGGGGCGTGCAGCACGTAGTGCAACCCCTTCATGCCGGTGGCGACGCGAAGCGCACCCACATGCGGTGGGCCCTCATATGTCCAGACACTTAACTTCATTCGGCGCGTGTTTTGAGGGGCCAGCCCCTCAAGCTCCCCGGGATATTTTTAGCCAGAAGAAACATTGGATCTGTCATTCGGCGGCCTCCATCATTCGGAGGGCGCGGCGGCGATGCAGCGGGCGGGAAAAGAGCCCTGCGAGATCGCCAGCTTGTTCGTAGAAATGGACAGGGGTGAAGACCAACTCGATGGCCCATTTGGTGGCGAGACCTTCGGCCTCGAGCGGATTGGCCAAGCCGAGGCCGCAGACCGTGAGATCAGGCTGTGCCGCGCGGCAGCGGTCAAGCTGCAGCTCCACATCCTGGCCTTCGGCGATGGTGGGGCCTTGGGCCAGCAGATCGAGATCGGGGCCCACCACCTGTTTGTGGATGAAGGGCGCGCCCACCTCTACAGCGGTCATGCCGCATTCGCGGGTGAGAAAGCGGGCCAGCGGGATTTCCATCTGACTGTCGGGGAAGAAGAACACGGATTTGTCCTTCAACTGGGCGGCGGCTTGGGCCACCGCCTTCCTAGCACGTGCACGGGGCGCGCCGGTTACGGCGTCGAAACGCGCCTTATCGACACCGAATTCCCGGGCCACGGCAAGAAGCCACGCAGTGGTGCCCTCTTCGCCAAACGGGAAAGGCGCGGGAAGGTGGCGCGCCCCGCGCCGCTCCAGGGCAGCCAAAGTGCTGCCCAGGAACGGCTGGGTGAGGGCGAAGACGGTATTGGGCCCCACGCGAACGTCCTGATCGGCGTTGCGTGCGGGCAGGACCGAAATATTGTCGATCCCCATCTTGCCCAGCAGGTCGAGCGCCTGATCCTCCACCACATCGGGGAGAGCCCCGACGAGCAGAAGCTGGCGCTTATCAGTGTCCGGCAGAACCGGAACCATCGAGGCGAGACATGCGTCTTCGCCTTCGGTGAAAGTCGTTTCAATGCCGGAGCCGGAATAGTTCAGCACGCGCACCCGAGGGGCGTGTTTCACACTGAGCTTTTCAGCGGCGCGGGCGAGGTCGAGCTTGATAACCTCAGACGGGCAGCTTCCCACGAGGAAGAGCTGACGAATATCGGGACGGCGGGCGATCAGGCGATCCACCTCGCGTTCAAGTTCGGCCTGCGCATCGGCGAGACCGGCGAGATCGGTTTCTTCTAGGATTGCCGTTCCAAAACGCGGTTCGGCGAAAATCATCACGCCTGCGGCGGATTGCAGGAGATGCGCGCATGTGCGCGAGCCAACAACCAAGAAGAATGCATCCTGCATTTTGCGATGGAGCCAGATGATTCCCGTCAAACCGCAAAACACTTCGTGCTGACCGCGCTCTTTTAGCACCGGCGTATTGCGGCAACCCGTGGCGGTGGTGGGGGTCAGATCATTCATGCGAGCGCCTCCGACTGGAGCCGCGCGGCGCGCAGTTTGAGCAGGAACTGACCGGCATTGATGACGTAGGCCAAGTAGGCCGCCAAGGCGATCATCATTTCGGCTTGAGGCGCGAGATTGCCCCAGAAGAGCGCCCAAATATAGGCTGTGTGAAGCGCGATCACAGCAAAGCTAAACACGTCTTCCCAGAAGAAAGAATGAGCGAAAAGCCATTGTCCAAAAACGATTTTTTCCCAAATCGATCCGGTGATCATGATGATGTAAAGGAAGGCGGTTTTCACAAGGACTGACCACGTCGCGGCGAGATACCCCTCACCTGTCAAAAGGAAGCGGACAACAAGCGCGAGCGACACCAGAAACACAATGAACTGTGCCGGAGCCAAAACGCCCTGAACCACCGTCCAGATCGTTTCATCCCGCCGTTGTTTTTGTGCCTTGGTGTAGAGTGCACCCTGTGCGGCCTTATGCGGCTCTCGCGGCGTCATGCATCCCCTCGACTGCCTGATGATTTGAAGTCAATGCTAGGGAATAGTGAAGCAGAGTGTCAACTAAAATGTACAATTGCGAAATCGCAAAGTGTAAACCAGATTTGTCACTTCCAAAATGACCGAGCGGCTAGATGCGAAACGTTGCCTTAACAGGGCGTTTGGACAGAGTTCAGACCTTGCGATTTCATCTTGGCGGTTTATTTCCTCAGTATGAACAAGGGATTGCGCCGAGTGGAGGGCGGTATTTGTCAATAGAAATTGACATTTCGCGACAATTGCGTAGAGTAGAAGATGAAACACGCGCCATGCTGAAGATACGACTTATGCGAGGCGCGCACCCATGGGGATGTCATGGCTGAAAGTGGCAGAACTCCCTCCTCAGAGCCCATCAAGGCGCATCATCCAGCACTTCAGTTACTGGCCGAGGCAGCGTTGAAGACCCTGGCGGCAAAGGGCGGTGCATCTGCACCCCAAACGCACGATCAGTGGGTGCATTTTTTATGCAATGCTGTTTTGGCGGATGGACACGTTAAGCGTGAGTTGGCTGTCTCGCAGTTGCTTGGCTCTGGCACATCATCTGATGACATTTTGCACGTTCTGGTGCCAGCCGTCGCGCGGCGTTTAGGGGAGATGTGGGTTGGTGATGAGGCCAGCTTTGTTGACGTGACCATCGGGTCGGCGCGTCTGCAGCAGATGTTTCAAATGCGTGAGGAAGAGCCGCACCCCCTGCTGATGCGGCGAGCGCCCACCGGAGGAGACACAGCCCTTTTGGTGGTGCCGGAGTTTGAACAACACACTCTCGGGGCTTTTGTTGCCGCTGACGAGATGCGTCGCGCTGGCATATGGGCGCGGATCGGGTTGTTGGTATCTGCCGAAGACGTATGCGAACTGTTGCAAGCAAATCACTTTGCGATGTTGGGAATATCCATTGGATCACGGGATTCGGTTGAGCGCGCGGCCGAATTTGTGAATTACATTCGAAACAATGCGAATGGGGTTCCGCCTGTGGTGGTCAGTGGCAATGTAGTGGAAAGGCTAGACGTACTGAGGTCACAAACGGGGGCCGATTTTGTCGTCAGCACTGTACAGGAAGCCATTGAGAGTTGCGGGTTAAAACCTGCAGCGGTTCAAGAGCTACTGGAGGCAAGTGCCTAATGACGCGACGGATCAACAACTCTCGGGTGTGACAGGTGACGGAACAGGGACGTATTTATCAAAGCTTCACATCAGGCGAGCTTCCTGATCCCGCGCGCATTTCCGATTTTGTGGAGCACGTGGCCGATTTGGCGATCCTGGTGGGGTCTGACGGGCAGATAAAAGGCCTGTCGATCAACCCGGAATGCGCATCCCTCGGGGCCCTTGATCATTGGGTTGGGCGGCGCTTTCACGATGTGCTCACAGAAGAAAGCCAAGCAAAGTTTGCCGAGCGCCTGAGAATGGCCGCCGACAGCCCAACGATTGCACGCCGCCCGATTGAGCTCAATCATGTTGATCAAGACACGTGGCAATTTCCCATCCGGTACAGTTTACACATGGTAAAAGGAAGCAATGATGTGTTGCTGATGGGCCGTGATTTGCAGCCGATCGCGGAGATTCAGCAGCGGCTTGTGTCCGAACAAGTGGCACGCGAACGGGATCAGCAGCGCATTCGCAGTGGTGAAACCTTTTATCGCGTGGTGCTTGAGGCCTCTGAGACGCCATTTGTGCTGGTCGATGCGGATCGAGGCCGCGTGCATGACATGAATGCGGCTGCGGCACGGCTCTTTGGATCAAAAGCAGATACTTTGACCGGCAATTCCTTTGCTCAGATATTTGAAGGGCGGCGCCGGGAAGAGTTGATGGAGGCGCTTCTATCGACGGCGGCCGCAGAGGGTGGCAAACCCGTCGATGTGGTCGCGCGCCGGTCTGGTGCTGAGCTGTCGCTGACGCCTGAGTATTTCCGGGCGGCGGGTGAGCTGTTTCTTTTGTGCAGAGTGTCATCAGCGGATGCCGCGCCAAACGGCGCAGATGCGGCATCCCACACGCTTTCTGCATTGTTTGCGGCCTCTTCTGATGGAATTGTGCTGACCGATGCAAAAGGCGTGATCAGGGATGTGAACGAAGCCTTTCTGGTGATGACGGACGCCGCGCAGATACGCGACGTGCGGGACCGCTCGCTAGGTGATTTCCTCGTGCGCGGCGCCGTGGATCTCAAGCTGATGCTTGAGGCCGCGATGAAGACGGGCCGGATGAGCCATTACAGCGCTCAAATCAACAGTGTGGTCGGCAACCGCTCTGCGGTTGATATTTCTGTGGCCCAGTTGCGACAGCGATCACAGGATGGCGGCCTTGGGTTTATCATCCGCGATGTGACACCTATGGCACCCGAAGGCGATGTACCGCCTGGAATGATGTCCGAGGATGGTATGAAAAATGTTATGGATCTGGTCGGCACCGCTTCGTTGAAAGAGCTCGTGTCTGCCACGTCCGACGTGGTCGAGAAAATGTGTATCGAGACGGCCGTGAAGCTGACCAACAACAACCGTGTGGCGGCCGCTGAAATGTTGGGCCTATCGCGGCAGAGCCTTTACGTGAAGCTCAGAAAACACGGCATGATCGACAGTTCAGTCGAAGACTGACATTTCAAGTTTTCGAAACGTGAGATGTGCCGGGCGCTTTGGACGAATTTGGACAAGCGCGTCAAAAAATCCCTTTCGCTGAGCGACAATGTAATGTTTAATTGACACTATGAGTGTCACGTTTGAAGATCGCGCCGGTCGACGCTTTCCGCACCCGCCTGCCGTGCTGACCCTGATTAAACCGATCACGTGGTTTCCGCCGGTATGGGCGTATTTGTGCGGCGTCGTTGCCTCAGGCGTTCCTATCTCATCCGCGCCTTGGTTGGTCGGGCTTGGCATGGTTCTGGCCGGGCCGGTGGTCTGCGGGATGAGCCAGGCCGCAAATGACTGGTGTGACCGTCATGTGGACGCCATTAATGAGCCGCATCGCCCGATCCCGTCTGGCCTGATCCCCGGGCGCTGGGGGCTTTGGATTGCGCTTGTCATGTCCGCGCTGGCCCTTGGTCTGGGGTCGTTCCTCGGGCCGTGGGGCTTTGGCGCGACTGTCTTTGCCGTGCTGGCGGCCTGGGCCTATTCGGCAGAGCCTGTGCGGATGAAGCGCTCGGGCATCTGGGGGCCGGGTTTGGTGGGGCTCTGCTATGAGGGCCTGCCTTGGTTCACAGGCGCCGCCGTGCTGTCCGCAGGCGCGCCATCTGCGGAGATCGTTGTCATTGCCCTGCTTTATGCGTTGGGCGCGCATGGGATCATGACGCTCAATGATTTCAAAGCCTTGGAAGGTGATCGTCAGATGGGCGTAAACTCCCTTCCGGTCACCCTGGGCCCGGCGCGGGCGGCGCGCGTGGCCTGTTGGGTGATGGCGCTGCCACAGGTTGTCGTGATCGCGTGCCTTGCGGTTTGGGGAAAGCCTGTCTTTTCCCTCATCATTCTCGCGCTTCTCGCCGCGCAGGTCTGGGCGATGCGCGTGCTTCTGCGAGACCCGAAGGGACGAGCGCCCTGGTACAACGGCACCGGCGTGATGCTCTATGTGAGTGGCATGATGGTGGCCGCCGTGGCGTTGCGCACGGTCGGGGGGATGCCATGACGCTCAGTTGGCTTTCCATCGTGCGGTTGGGCCTGGTGCAGATGTCTCTTGGCGCAATTGTGGTGCTGACCACATCCACGCTGAACCGGCTGATGGTGGTGGAGTTGGCGCTGCCTGCGGTTTTGCCGGGCCTTCTGGTGGCGCTGCATTACGCCATTCAGATCACTCGTCCCAACTGGGGATTTATGTCCGACACGGGCGGGCGGCGGACGCGCTGGATCATTGGGGGAATGGTTGCGTTGGCTCTGGGTGCTTTTGGCGCGGCCAGTGGCGTTTTGCTTTTTGAAAACAGTTTTGCCGCCGGTCTCGCGCTGTCGATTTTGGCCTATGCCTTGATCGGCTTGGGCGTTGGCGCGTCGGGCACATCTCTGCTTGCGCTCTTGGCCACGGCCACGGAGCCGCGTCGCAGGGCGGCAGCGGCGACGATCACTTGGTTGATGATGATTGCAGGCATTGCGATCACCGCAGGAACAGTGGGTGTGTTCCTCGATCCTTACACGCCTGCGCTTTTGATGAAGATTGTGGGCATTGTCACCGGCGGGGCGGTGATGCTGACCACGTTGTCGGTGTGGGGCATTGAATCCCGCGTTGTTCAGGTGGAACGGATGCGGGACGCGACAAAGTTCTCCGATGGACTGCGAGAGATTTGGGGCGAGACAGCGGCGCGGCATTTTACCATTTTCGTCTTCCTGTCGATGACCGCCTATTTCATGCAGGAGCTGATCCTTGAGCCTTATGCGGGTCTCGTCTTTGGCTTCACGCCGGGGCAGTCGACATCCCTGTCCGGGGCTCAAAACGGCGGGGTTTTTCTGGGCATGCTGACCGTGGGCATTATGGCCACGGGGTTGCGCATTGGCTCGCTCAGGGCTTGGGTGGTCGCGGGGTGTTTGGGCTCTGCGCTGAGCCTGGCCGTGATCACCGCCCTGGGGGGTCCGGCCGTGTCCTCAACCCTCATGCCTGCGGTGGTGGGTTTGGGCTTTTTCAACGGCATGTTCGCCGTGGCGGCCATCGGATCGATGATGGCGCTGGCGGGTGAAGGCCGGGAGGCGCGGGAAGGCACGCGCATGGGCCTTTGGGGGGCCGCGCAGGCGATCGCGGCGGGCTTCGGCGGCTTGATGGGCGCGGCGGCTGTTGATGTGATGCGGGTGAGCTTTGCCTCAGATGCCACGGCCTTTGGCGCGGTGTTCCTGTTTGAGGCAGGCCTCTTTTTGGTATCGGCGCTGATGGCGCTGAAAGTCATTGATCCAACACGCGGCCCACGCGCCGCCATGGTTCCGGGAGAATGAGAGATGTATGATGTGGTTGTCGTCGGAGGCGGGCCTTGCGGGGCCACAGCGGCAGAAGACTTGGCGCGCTCTGGGCTCAAGGTCGCGCTGCTTGACCGGGCCGGGCGGATCAAACCGTGTGGCGGGGCCATTCCACCGCGCCTGATCCGGGATTTTGACATTCCCGAAGAGCAATTGGTGGCCAAGATCACCACGGCCCGGATGATTTCGCCGACCAAGCGTCAGGTGGATATCCCCATCGAAAACGGCTTTGTCGGTATGGTCGATCGAGAGCATTTTGATGAGTTCCTGCGTGTTCGTGCGGCCAAGGCGGGCGCGGACCGGGCCACCGGCACGTTCGTGCGTATAGAGCGCGAAGACGGTGAAACGCGGGTGATTTACCGCGATAAGGTCAGCCAGAATGAGCGAAGCCTTGTGACCAAGCTAATCATCGGCGCAGATGGCGCGCGCTCCAACGTGGCGCGTCAGGAGGTGCCGGGCGGGGACAAGATCCCCTTTGTCGTGGCCTATCATGAGATTATTGAAGCGCCCGGCCCGGTCGGGGCCTATCATCCGGATCGCTGTGACGTGATTTATGACGGGGCCATTTCGCCGGATTTCTATGGCTGGGTGTTCCCTCACGGCAAGACGGCAAGTGTCGGCATGGGGTCCATGGTCAAAGAAGTGGATTTGAAGAAGGCCACAGCAGATTTGCGCGTGGCCAGTGGGCTTGATGGCTGCAAGACCATCCGCAAAGAAGGCGCGCCGATCCCGTTGAAACCTTTGGACCGTTGGGACAATGGCCGCGACGTGGTTTTGGCCGGGGATGCCAGCGGTGTGGTGGCGCCCAGTTCGGGTGAGGGGATTTACTATGCCATGTTCGGCGGACGTGTCGCAGCTATGGCGGCTGCGGCCTGTTTGGCTTCTGGCCGGGTGAAGGATCTTCAATTGGCGCGTAAGCTTTTCATGCGCGATCACAAGAATGTCTTCCGCGTGCTGGGATCGATGCAGAACGCCTACTATCGCTCTGATGAACGCCGTGAGCGGTTTGTCTCGCTGTGTCACGACAAGGACGTGCAGCGGTTGACGTTTGAGGCCTACATGAACAAAGAGCTTGTCAAGGCGCGGCCCATGGCGCACATCAAGATCGGGCTGAAAAACATCGCCCATCTGACACGCCTGGTCCCGGAGGCCTATGTATGAACGCCCCTGTCATGCCCACACGGCAGATGATCCCCACTTGGGTGGGCGGTGATCTGGTCGCGGTAGAGAAATTAGAAGTGCACCGTAAGGGGCTGAAACACATGGCTGTTTCGGTCTTTGTTATGTACGGCAATGAGGTTCTGATCCAACAGCGGGCGATGTGCAAATACCATACGCCTGGTCTGTGGGCGAACACGTGTTGCACGCATCCGCTCTGGGGGGAGGATGCGGCCGTTTGTGCGGAACGGCGCCTGAATGAAGAGCTCGGGCTTAAGGGGTTGCCGTTGGAGTATCGTGACCAACTGACCTACCGTGCGGATGTGGGCAATGGGCTCATAGAGCATGAGCAGGTGGATGTGTTCGTGTCGCGCGTGCGCAGCCGCGTGCGCCCGGTTCCGAACCCCGAAGAGGTGATGGCGACCGATTGGGTCGACATGGCAGAATTGGCCGCGTGGGTGGAGCGTGATCCGCAACGGTTTACGCCTTGGCTCCGGATTTACCTCAAGGACTATGAGGCGCAGATTTTCGCAACGTAAGCGAAGTCTTTGAAAGACTTCGAGCGCATTCTTTTCAAAACTGCGGGTCGTCATGCGCATGAGGTTCGCGCCAAAAAGTATTGATATTATTTAATGTTTGCTGCGTTTTTGGTTTTACTAAAAAATTAGTTTGACAAACTCCCGACCGTCCGTGGATCCTGACATTGCGCCTGACTGTTTGGGCGCATGCGCACACGGGAGGAAACTATGCGGAACTTTTTGTTGTCCGCTGTCGCGGCAGGCGCCGTGATTGCTGGATATGGCCCAACTTGGGCCGATGAGGCCGCAGCGCAGCGCTGGATTGATGAGGAATTCCAGCCCTCGACGCTGTCGAAAGATGAACAAATGTCGGAAATGCAGTGGTTTATCAATGCCGCTGAGCCCTATGCGGGCATGGAGATCAACGTGCTCTCCGAAGGGATCCCGACTCACGGCTACGAGTCTGAAGTGCTGACCAAAGCCTTCGAGGAAATCACCGGCATTAAGGTGAACCACCAGATCTTGGGCGAGGGTGAGGTCGTCCAGGCGGTGCAAACGCAAATGCAGACGGGGCGGAACCTCTATGACGGCTACGTCAATGACAGCGACCTGATCGGCACCCATTCGCGGCTGCAACTGGCCTACAACCTGACCGAACAGATGGCGGGTGAGTGGGCGGATACCACGTCACCGACGCTGGATCTGAGTGATTTCATGGGCATTCAGTTCACCACAGGCCCCGATGGCAATCTCTATCAGCTGCCCGATCAGCAATTTGCCAACCTCTATTGGTTCCGCAAGGATTGGTTTGATCGCGAAGACCTGCAGGCGGCGTTCAAGAAAAAGTACGGCTATGACCTCGGCGTGCCGGTGAATTGGTCGGCCTATGAGGACATCGCAGAATTCTTCTCCAATGATGTTCAGGAAATCGATGGTGTTCGCATCTACGGCCATATGGATTACGGCAAACGCGCGCCGGATCTTGGCTGGCGGATGACAGATGCTTGGCTGTCGATGGCCGGCGCGGGGTCTGTGGGTGAACCCAACGGCGTGCCTGTCGACGAATGGGGTATTCGCATGGAAGATGGGACATGCAACCCGGTGGGTGCGTCTGTGACGCGCGGTGGCGCAGCCAATGGCCCGGCGGCGGTCTATGCGATCCGCAAATGGGATGAATGGCTGCGCAATTATGCACCGCCCGGATCGGCCTCCTTTGACTTTTACCAGTCGCTGCCCGCGCTCAGCCAAGGCAATGTCGCGCAGCAGATTTTCTGGTACACCGCCTTCACCGCCGACATGGTGAAGCCGCAATCAGAGGGCAACAACACGGTTGATGAAGAGGGCACACCGCTATGGCGGATGGCGCCAAGCCCGCACGGACCTTATTGGGAAGAAGGCCAAAAGGTTGGGTATCAGGATGTGGGCTCCTGGACCTTCCTGAAATCCACACCGTCGGATCGTGCTCGGGCCGCGTGGCTCTATGCGCAGTTCGTCACCTCCAAGACCGTGGATGTGAAGAAATCCCATGTCGGTCTCACATTCATCCGTGACAGTACGGTGAACCATACCTCATTCACCGAACGCGCGCCGAAACTGGGTGGGCTCGTTGAGTTCTATCGTTCGCCGGACCGGGTGGCATGGTCACCCACAGGTGTGAACGTACCGGATTATCCCAAGCTTGCGCAGATTTGGTGGCAGCAGATTGGCGACGTGAATTCGGGCGCTTTCACCCCGCAAGAGGCGATGGATCGTCTGGCTGAGGAGATGGATATCACCATGGCCAGGATGCAGCAGGCTGATGAGGCCGCCAACATTTATGGTGGCTGTGGTCCGCGTCTCAATGAGGAGCGTGAAGCGGATTACTGGCTGAACCAGCCGGGATCGCCCAAAGCCAAGCTTGCCAATGAAAAGCCGCAGGGCAAGACCGTCAACTATGACGAGCTTGTCGCGCGGTGGCAGCAGTAAGCACGTAACTTTGAGAGGCTGCCTGCGCTGGGTGGCCTCTTAAAAACAGGTTTAAGGGCGCGGGACATCTCACTCAAATGATTGAGCTTTTTGAGGTGACCAAGGTGGTTGGTCACATCACGCATATCAAGCCGACGTCACTGCGGTTGGCCCCTGGTGAGTTCAATGTTGTTTTGGGCGCAACCGGGTCTGGGAAAACCTCCTTGATCAAGCTGATGGCGGGATTGGACCCGATGGCAGCGGGCCGTATTGAGATGGATGGTCAGGATGTGACGCGGCTAAACACACAACGGCGCAATATCAGCCTCGTGCATCAGTTTTTCGTCAACTACCCGCATATGTCGGTGTTTGAAAACATCGCCTCCCCGCTGCGTGTGGCGGGTATGGCGGGCAGTGAAGTGCAAGGGCGTGTGGAAGAGGCGGCAGACTTGCTGCAATTGCGACCCATGCTGAACCGTAAGCCACAAGAGCTGTCGGGCGGGCAGCAGCAGAGGACGGCCCTGGCGCGGGCGATTGCGAAAGAAAGTCGCGCGGTGTTCCTCGATGAGCCGCTGGCCAATCTGGACTACAAGCTGCGCGAGGAGTTGCGCGAGCAACTGCCGGAGCTTTTCGCCGGGCGTGGGGCCGTGGTGGTCTATGCCACGTCAGAGCCGGAAGAAGCGTTGCTTCTGGGTGGTAAGACGGCGCTGATGGAGGACGGCCGAGTGACGCAGTTCGGGCCAACCTCAGAGATTTATCGCAACCCAGACAACCTCAGCGCGGCACGTGTGTTTTCCGATCCGCCGATCAACGTGATGGGATTGACCAAGGAAGGCGACCGGGCAGTGCTGCAAAGCGGGGCCGCATGGGCGTTGACCGGAGCGGCGAAGGAGCTGGCGGACGGGGCCTATTCGGTGGCTGTGCGCCCGCACCGGGTGTTGCCCTACCGCGCGTCTGAGACGGATGTGGAACTGACAGGGCAGGTGATTGTGACGGAGCTTTCGGGGTCAGATTCAAGCGCGCATTTTCAATTGGGCGATGTGGCCTGGGTGTCATTGGCCTCGGGCGTTCATGCGTTCGAAGTGGGTGAAAACCATGCGTTTTATCTCGACCCCACCCATTGTCGGTATTTTGATCCGGACGGAAAGCGGGTGGCCTGAATGGCGGAGATCACGCTCTCGCATTTGAAACATGCCTACTTGCCACAGCCTGCGAGGCCTGAAGATTACGCGCTCAAAGAGATTGACGTGACCTGGCGGGATGGCGGGGCCTACGCGCTGCTTGGGCCTTCGGGATGTGGGAAATCGACGCTTTTGAACATCATTTCGGGGTTGCTGACGCCGTCCGAGGGGCGCGTGCTTTTCGGCTCGGAAGACGTGACCGCATTGCCGCCGGACCGGCGCAACATCGCGCAAGTGTTTCAGTTCCCGGTGATCTACGACACGATGACTGTGCGTCAGAACCTGGCCTTTCCACTTAGGAACCGTGGCGTTGATGAAGGCACGATCGCCGCGCGTGTGGGTGAGATTGCTGACATGCTGGACGTGACAGATATGTTGGATATGCGTGCTGCCGGTTTAAGCCCGGACAACAAGCAGAAGATTTCCATGGGGCGAGGCCTCGTTCGGGATGATGTCAATGCGGTGATGTTTGATGAGCCGCTGACGGTGATCGACCCGCATTTGAAATGGGTTTTACGCAGTAAGCTCAAAGAGTTGCATCAACGCGTAAAGGCAACGATGATCTATGTCACTCATGACCAGACAGAGGCGCTGACCTTTGCTGATGAGGTGGTGGTGATGCAGGATGGAGAGGTCGTGCAGATCGGCACGCCGGTGGAATTGTTCGAACGGCCGCAGCACACGTTTGTCGGGCATTTCATTGGCTCGCCCGGAATGAATGTGCTGCCATGTGAGGCACGGGGCGATATAGCGGTCTTTGAAGGCCATGATGTGGTGCTGGAGGGCGCGGTGACCGGGGCTGGCGGCGACGTGGCTTTGGGCGTGCGGCCTGAACATGTGAGCGTTGCAGAGGTTGGCATTCCGGCGACCGTGACCAAGGTGTCGGATGTGGGGCGGCATTTCGTGGTGGAGGCGCAAGTGGGCGCGTCCTCTCTCAAGGCTGTGCTGGAAGAAGCGCCGCCGGAGAAAGGCAGCGCAGTTCATCTGGCGTTTCAACCAAACAAGACGCGGGTCTACCGAGACGGATGGATCGCGACGGAGGCACGGGCATGATGCGCGGTGGGCGAGAGGCCCCGGATCAAGTCCGAGGTGGGATTGGCTTTGAGGGGCTCGAGCGATGAAGACAATCAATCAGCGCGCGTGGTTTTTTGTGTTGCCGGTGCTGTTCCTGGTGGCGTTTAACGCTCTGGTGCCAATGATGACGGTCGTCAACTACTCCGTACAAGAGACATTTGGTAACAATAAGTTCTTCTGGCAAGGACTTGATTGGTTTGAACAAATCCTGCGCTCCGAGCGGTTTCAGGCGGCGCTCGGCCGGCAATTTATGTTCACTGCGATCATTCTAGCGATTGAGGTGCCGCTGGGCATCATCATCGCGCTTTCCATGCCGCGCAAAGGGGTTTGGGTGCCGGTCTGTTTGGTGCTGATGGCGTTGCCGATGCTGATCCCGTGGAACGTGGTGGGGGCGATGTGGAACATTTTTGCTCTGCCTAAGATCGGCATGCTGGGGTATTTCATGAACGACGTGCTTGGCGTCAATTATGACATGACACAAGACCCGCTGGCGGCATGGATTACCGTGATCGTCATGGATGTCTGGCATTGGACATCGCTCGTGGTGCTCTTGTGCTATGCAGGGCTCGTGTCGATCCCGGATGCGTATTACCAAGCGGCCAAGATCGATGGAGCGTCGCCTTGGGCTGTCTTTCGCTACATCCAGTTGCCAAAAATGAAGACGGTGCTGACCATTGCGATCCTGCTGCGGTTCATGGACAGCTTTAATATCTACACGGAACCCTTTGTTTTAACAGGAGGAGGGCCGGGTAATTCGACGACACTTCTGTCGATTGATCTGGTCAAAATCGCCCTTGGGCAGTTCGATCTGGGGCCTGCCGCGGCGATGAGCCTGATCTATTTCGCGATCACTTTGCTGGTCAGTTGGGTGTTCTACACGTTGATGACAAAGGATGATCAGCAATGAAAAAACGCGCCATCATCCCGATCCTTTACATCCTGTTTTTGATGCTGCCGATTTACTGGCTGGTGTCGATGTCATTCAAAACAACCAACGAGATACTTGCAGGGTTTTCGCTTTTTCCTCAGACCTTTACGCTGGACAGTTATATCGCCATTTTCACCGATCCAACGTGGTATTGGGGCTATATCAACTCGATCATCTATGTGACGCTGAACACATTGCTTTCGGTCGCGGTGGCACTGCCAGCGGCCTACGCGTTTTCGCGGTATCGATTTCTGGGCGACAAACAGCTGTTTTTCTGGCTGCTGACCAACCGGATGGCCCCGGCGGCGGTGTTCGCGCTGCCGTTTTTCCAGCTTTACTCGTCAATTCAGATTTTTGACACGCATCTGGCTGTGGCTTTGGCGCATACGTTATTCAACGTTCCATTGGCAGTGTGGATCCTGGAAGGGTTCATGCGTGGGATCCCGAAGGAGTTGGATGAGACGGCTTATGTCGACGGGTATTCTTTCCCGCGATTTTTTGTCAAAATCTTCTTGCCGAACATCAAGGCGGGTGTCGGGGTCGCTGCGTTTTTCTGCTTTATGTTCAGTTGGGTAGAGATGCTTCTTGCCAAAACGCTCACGGCGGTGGAGGCCAAACCGATTGCCGCAGTTATGACGCGCACGGCATCCAGCGCGGGCTATGAATTGGGCCTGCTAGCAGCAGCAGGGACGCTAACGATCATTCCCGGCGCGATCGTGATCTGGTTTGTGCGCAACTACATTGCGCGGGGCTTTGCCATGGGACGCGTATGAGGGAGAGCGTGATGCGGTATGTCTGGATTTTAGCTGTGTTGCCCGGTGCCGCGTGGGCGCAGAATTCCTGGGGCAGTGTCGCGCAACAGGAAGAGAAGGGCTTTTCCTGGACAGATCCGCTGTGGCCCGAATTTTGGATGGCGTGGACCCCGGCAACGCTGGCGGTGTTTGTTGGCATATTCGGGGCGATTGCGTTGATCGGGCTGCTCGAAGGGTTCAAGTTCCGCGACGGAATTGAGCGTAAAGGCATTTTGGGCCTCACCACCACATTGGGGGATCGGCTTTTCATCACGCTTTTGGGATCGGCTTACATTTTCTTGGCGTGGCTAGGGATTGTGGGACAACCGATTTGGACACCGCTGTTTATCGCTGTGGCATGGGGCGTGTTTGTCTTTTGGAAGGTTTGACTATGCGCCGGGTTGAAAAAGTGGTTTTCTACGACCGCTGCGCGCCAAAGTAGCGAGTGAGAGCAAGCATGAGAAAGCGAAAAGCCGGAAACCTACTCACCGATGTAGAGCTGGAATTCATGACAGCGCTTTGGGCGCTTGGTCGTGGATCTGTGCGGGACGTGTTGACGCGATTGCCCGAAGAGCGCGGACTTGCTTACACGTCGGGCGCTACTGTGTTGAGAATACTCGAAGAAAAGGGTTTCGTGACGAGCCGAAAGAAAAGCAAAAACTTGGTATATACGCCGCTTTTGGCGAAGGATGACTATCAAATGCGGTCGCTCAAAAACCTGTCGCGCACGCTGTTTGACGATACTCCGGCGAGCCTTGTGGCGCGGATTGTCGATGATGCAGGGCTGACGGCGCAGGATTTGGAGGAGATCCGCGCCATGGTGGAGAGGAGGCTGCAAAATGGCGGGGATTAGGGACGTTTTAGAAATCTATATTAACTTGAACCTAACCATGGTCTTTGCATTTGTGATTTGGCTTGTGCTGCGCGCGGGGCTTCTCAGGACAAGCTTGCGACACGCCTATGGGGTGCAGCTGCGGGTGATAAAATTGCTGTTGGCCTTTGTGGCGTTGAGCCCGCTCCTGTCATTTCTAGCGACACAGACGCAAAAGATGCTGGCACCGGAGCAAAGCCTGATCCTGTCAGATTTCGTTGTGGCAGCCTATCTGCGTGGCGATATTCAGATCAGCGCTTTGGAATTTGAACGCTTGCTCAACTTACGCGCCGGCTGGACAGAAGGGGCGCTTACCTTGGCCTCGCCCGTGTTTACAGCTCTGGCCGTGGCGCTTTCTGTTGGCCTTTTGGGGTTCGTTTTGCGGTTCGGGCTGCGCGCTGTGCAGGTGCGAGATATGCTCGATGCGTCCCATTTGATCAAAAGGATCGGGCGGGTGGATTTGCGCGTGTCCCAAACGGTACGCGTGCCAATAGCCGTGCGAGGGCTGACCCGATATCATGTTGTATTACCTTATGATTTTGAGGCTACGGGCCTCGATCGAAAGATGGCACTGGCGCATGAAATGCAGCATTTCCGCAACCGCGATCTGGAATGGGAAATCGGGCTTGAAATGCTGCGTCCCCTGTTCTTCTGGAACCCGGCCTTTTTTCTGTTGAAGCAGCAATTTGATAAATTGCGAGAGCTTAGCTGCGATGAAGCGGTGCTGGCGCGACGTGGGTTTGCGCCGTTGGATTATGCGATGTGCCTTCTGCGCTTTTGTGAGCGTGCGGTGACAGGACGGCAAGGGTTAAACGTCGGTCTTGTCGGAACAGGACGGCTGTCGGCGCGACGCGATTTGGCGCAGCGGCTTTTGTCGCTTGGCACGATGCGGGCAGGGCGCCGAGTTGGATTTGTGCCGGGCGTTGTTTTTGCCGTTGTGCTGACTGTTGGCTTTGCCCTCTTTTCGGCCTCTATTCAGACGCACAAAGATTGGAGCCATGATCGGCTTATGCTGTCCACGGTTGTGAATTTGGAGCGTTTGGAAGCTATAAACGCGGGCTTTTGAACGCGCCCGTTCGGTTGGCACAGACAAAGCTGCGCAAAGCCGTTAAGCCTGTGACCATGTCGATTTGGAGTCGCATAACTGAGGCCTTGGCCGCACTGGCCAATGGGGAAAGCCTGACGCAGGTGTTTGAGCATTTGCGAACGCCGCCAGAGCGATCCGTGGCCTTTGCGATAGCCGTGATTGCACTTGGGGCGAAGATGGCCAAAGCCGATGGATTGGTCACGCGCGATGAAGTGACCGCGTTTCGTGAAGTCTTTCAGATTGCTGAGGCCGATCATGACGGTGCGGCGCGGGTGTTTAACCTGGCGCGGCAGGATGTGGCAGGATTTGAGGAATATGCCACGCGGATCAAGGCGATGTTTGGTGAAGATACCCGTGCACTCAACGATCTAATGGAAGGGCTTTTCCACATTGCGGTGGCCGATGGGGTGTATCACCCCAATGAAGATACGTTTCTGGAACGGGTCGCGGATATTTTCGGCTTGCCGGAAAAAGAGTTTCGTGCGCTTAGGACCCGATTTGTGCCAGATGCCAAGGCGGACCCATATGATGTTCTGGGCGTGACGCGGGAGACGCCTAAGGACGAAATCCGGGAGGCATGGCGACGCTTGGTGCGAGAGACCCACCCGGACCGTATGTTGGCGCGCGGCGTGCCAGAGGAGGCGGTGAAGCTTGCCGAGAAGCGGATGGTGGACATCAATCGCGCTTGGGAAGAGATCAACGGGTGAGGTTTGCAACCTACAACGTGGAATGGTTCAACGCGCTTTTCGATGATGAGGGTGCATTGCTCGATGACGAAGAGTGGTCGGCGCGCTTTGACGTGACGCGCGGTGATCAACTGGCGGCTTTGGGTATCGTATTCACGGCGCTCGACGCGGATGCGGTTTTGGTGGTGGAAGCCCCCGATCAAAGCCGCAAACGGAAGACCGTTCCAGCGTTGGAAAATTTTGCCGCCGCGATGGGGTTGCGGGCGAGCAGAGCGATCATCGGGTTTGCAAATGAAACGCAGCAAGAGATTGCGCTTTTGTACGACCCGGACGTTTTGACATGCGAACATGATCCGCAAGGGCAACCTACTGGCCAGAAAGGCAGCCCTGATGCGCCCCGTTTTGATGGCGTGTTTCGGATTGATCTGGACATTGATGCAACAGAAGACCGAGTAATATTTTCCAAGCCTCCGCTGGAGGTTATGATGCGAACCTCATCTGGTAAGGGCGTGCGTCTGATCGGCGCGCATCTGAAGTCCAAAGCGCCACACGGCGCCAAGGACCGCGATGAGGCGATGCGCATGGGAATTGCCAATCGGCGCAAACAGCAAGCACAAGCCGTTTGGCTAAGGCAGCGTATTGAGGGCCATCTTGAGGCAGGCGAAAGCCTGGTCGTTTTGGGGGATCTCAATGACGGGCCGGGGCTTGATGTCTATGAAGAGCTTTTTGGCCGATCATCGGTTGAGATCATCATGGGGGAAGGGGTGGAGGGCGGTTTGAGGCTTTTTGATCCCCATGCAAAGCGAGCCCTGACGCGAAAGCTTGGCGCTATGAACACCACAGCACGGTTTTATCTCAAGGATGAAGGCCGGTATTTGCAGGCGCTTTTAGACTACATCATGATCTCACCGGACTTGCGCGAAAGCCGGCCTGCTTGGCGCATTTGGCACCCGTTTGATGACCCGGCATGTTGGAAAACGCCGGAACTGAGGGAAGCGCTGATCACCGCATCAGATCATTTTCCGGTGACGTTGGATATTGAGCTGTCTTAAAATCTGCACTGACATGCGCTATATTGATTATATGAGACGTCTGGTGGTGATACCTGCCCTATGCGCGGCCTTGGCCAGCCCCGCCTTCGCGGAAGAGGGTGATGCGCCCACGCTGATGGAGCGGGGTGTTGAGATGTTTCTCGAAGGCTTGATGCAGGAAATGGAGCCCGCGCTGGAAGATTTGCAAGGTTTTGCAGACGAAATGGAGCCCGCGTTCCGGCAGTTTTCTGAGGCGATGGGGCCGATGGTGCGCGATCTTTTTGACAAGATTGATGATATCAACCGCTATGAGCTGCCTGAGGTGCTGCCCAACGGGGACATCATCATCCGGCGCAAACCCGATGCTGAGCCGCTGGAAGAGGGCGAGATCGAGATCTAACGAAGTAAGGCAGGCGTTGAAAATCTGCGGACCACGGCCTTGAAGACAAGCGCGTTCTAGGTTTTGCCAATGCGCACGATAGGGTCTGCCTCCAGAGTGTTTGCCAAAGACATAAAGCGCGCTTCAGCGACCTCGCCGAACAGCTCTTCGGACTCCCGGGTCAGAACCAACTCCAACTCTTTTTTCTTAGGATACCATTTCAGCCTGCCCAAACGCGGCTCTTGCGAGGGCCAAAGCATCGCGGCGAAGCGCATGGCCTTGCCAAGCACTTCGGCTTCGTGCTGATCTTTTTCGCTAACCAAGTCGTTCAATTCAGCAAACCTGCTGGCATCTCGACTGTTGGAATAGCGATGCAAAAGAGCCAGCCCAAGGTAAATACGCTCGGAATGCTTCAGCCCACCCAGATTGGCGCGGGTGGCGTTGTCGAAGCAGTCTTCGGCCCGGTAATCTGGATGCGCGCGCCAGCTGACATCGTGCAACAGGCAAGCGGCCTTGATGATGCGCTTGCGTTCATCGGGGATGGACTTGAACAGCGGCTCAATAAATTTGTAGACCACCTTGCCCGAGCCAGGCATGCGTGCATCCCGGGCTTCGACAAAGCTGCAGGCCTCAATCAGGGGATCACGGTCGCGCAATTGTTGCGGCATTTGCTGATAAAGGAGCCCCTCGCGAATGCCATAGCTGGAAATCGCAATATCGCGGGGTTTGACGGTTTTGACCACTTCCCTAAGAACTTCGGCGCAATAGGGAACGAGCGCCATCCGCGCCGACGACACACCTGCGCGCGCGCGCAGTTCATCAGGATCGTTTTCCTGGATGTAGATGGCTGTTTCGCGCAGTGAGCTCGCGCTCATGCGATACTCATGCGAAACCTTGAGCGGATAGGTGCGGCGCTCCATGTCAATTTTGGCCAGTGCGCGGAAAGACCCGCCGACCAGAAAAAGCCGGTTGCGCTGCTCGCCGAGGCGGTCATTCATGGCGGCGACATAGTCTTTTATTTGGGCTTTGCGCCCCTTTTTTCCGCCCTTGATATCGCGCAATTTCAGCGGACCAAGGGGTGAGGTCATGCGACGGCCCACACGACCGCCATTGATTTCAGCGAGCTCCATCGAAGAGCCGCCCATATCGCAGACAAGCCCGTAAGAGCCGGGCCAACCCAAAAGCACGCCTTGGGCGGAAAAGGCAGCTTCTTGTTCGCCGTCAAGCACCCAAATGCGGATGCCTGTCTCACGCATGACATCTGCGCAAAACTCACGCCCGTCTTCTGCATCGCGCACCGCGGCTGTGGCCACGGCCGTCAGCGGGCCGGTTTCCATCCCTTGGCTGAGACGGTGAAAGCGTTTCAGCGCGGAAAGCGCACGAATGCGGCCTTTGGGATTAAGCCTGCCTGTGCTGGACATGCCTGCACCCAATTCGCACATAACCTTTTCATTAAAAAAATAAGCAGGCGAGCGTGCCGCGCCGTCAAAGACCACCATGCGCACAGAGTTGGAGCCGATATCAACAACGCCCACGCGTTTGAGGCGACGAGACGAGGCTTCGTCAAACAATGGACGGCCAAATGGCCCCCAATCTGCGTCAGCTGGATCGTTGCTGCCGTCCATATGTCCCCCGGTCTCCTATCCGTTTTATGGGGCATGGGTGGCGGACGGTCAATCGTCGGTATGTGTCAATTTCGGCACGTCGGAGGCACCTGCGGAACCGCGCCCCGAGAGAGACGGGTTTTCCATAAAGAAACGGTGGCAGTTAAAGGCGAAGGTGCCTTCCTCCCATGCGGCGCGTTTGAAGCTGCCATCGGGCGACATGACCCAGCTTTGGGCGATATCGGCCATATTGGCGGCCATGATCTGGCTCACGATCTGGGCTTTGACTGTGCCGTTGAGGGTTTCCACCAGCGTTTCGATACGCCGGTTGAGGTTGCGGCCCATCCAATCGGCCGAGCTGATAAAGACGCGCGCCTTTTTGGACGGCAAGCCGCCGCCATTGCCGAAACAGACGATGCGCGAATGTTCCAGAAAACGACCGACGATGGATTTGACGCGGATGTTTTCGCTCAGCCCCTTGATCCCAGGGCGGAGACCGCAAATGCCGCGGATCACAAGGCTAATTTGTACACCCGCTTGGCTGGCGGCGTAGAGCGCATCGATAACATCCGGTTCGATCAGGGAATTCATCTTGGCCCATATTTCGGCCTTCTTGCCTGCTTTTGCGTGGTCAATCTCGGCTTGGATCATCTCCAGCAGGCGATTTTTCAGTGAATGAGGTGAAATGGCCAGGTTTTCAAGCTGCTGCGGCACGGCGTACCCTGAGAGGTAGTTGAAAACGCGTGTCGCATCGCGCCCGAGCGCGGCATCACAGGTAAAAAAGCTGAGGTCTGTGTAAATGCGCGCGGTGATCGGGTGGTAGTTTCCAGTACCGTAGTGGGTGTAGGTGACCAAATTGTCCCCTTCGCGGCGCACCACAGTTGAGATTTTGGCGTGGGTTTTCCAATCCATGAAGCCATAGACGACATGGGCGCCCGCGCGTTCGAGGTGGCGGGATTGGCGGATATTGGCCGCCTCATCAAAGCGGGCTTTGAGTTCGACAAGGGCTGTCACGGATTTGCCGTCTTCCGCCGCTTCGCACAGCGCATCGACGATGGGTGACTCTTTGGATGTGCGGTAGAGCGTTTGCTTGATGGCCACCACGTTGGGGTCACGCGCGGCTTGTTGCAGGAAGCGGATAACCATCGAGAAGGTTTCATACGGGTGATGCAGCAGCACGTCCTTTTGCCGGATGGCGGCAAACATGTCGCCGTCATGGTCTTGCACACGTTCAGGCACACGCGGGGTAAAAGACGGCCAAAGCAGATCAGGGCGGCTGTCGAGAACCAATTCTGACAGGTCGGCCAGGCCGATGATACCCTGAACCTCTACGATTTCCTCTCGGACGACATTTAACTCTTCCATGATGATATCGCGGAGCATGTCAGGTGCGCCTGCGGTCATTTTCATGCGCACGACTTCGCCGCGGCGCCGGCGTTTGAGGGCCACTTCAAACTCGCGCACCAGATCTTCGGCCTCTTCCTCCACTTCCAAGTCGCTGTCACGCAACACGCGGAAAGCACAGTGATTTTTCATCTCATAACCGGGGAAGATGCTGTCAATATTGAGAAGAAGCAGTTCTTCCAGCGGAAGAGCGCGATGCGTGCCTTCCTCACTGGGCAGCGTCAGGAAACGGTCAATCTGCCCCGGGATGGGCAAGAGCGCTTTGAGTGTGCGTTTGCCATCGCGTGTCTTAAGCTGCAGCGCAAGGGTGTAGCCAAGGTTGGGGATGAAGGGAAAAGGGTGTGCCGGATCGATGGCCAAAGGCGAAAGAACCGGGAAGACCTTGTTCATAAACGCACCCTCGAGGTAGGCGCGGTCGTCTTCTGTGAGGTCATCGCGGGTGAGGATGAAGATATTTTCAACCTCCATCTCCGCCTTAAGGGTTTCGTAGGTGTCTTGTTGATGTTGCAGCAGGCGGCGGGCCTCCTCATCGATCAGCTTGAGCTGTTCGGCGGGAGTGAGCCCATCATGGGCCGGCGTCGTGTTGCCCTCGCGCGCAAGTTCTCTCAGGCCTGCGACGCGGACATTATAAAATTCATCGAGGTTGGTCGCAGAAATCGACAGAAAGCGAAGCCGTTCAAGCAGCGGCACGCGGGGGTTGCTGGCCTCTTCTAGCACGCGCCAGTTGAAACCGATCCAGCTCAGCTCCCGATTGTAGAACCGGTCCGGCCCGTTGAGATCCAGATCGGGCATCTCCACCGGTGCAGGCATGGGTGATTTCAAAAAGTCGGCATCCGTCATGACGGCGTAAGTGCTCAGCAAATTGTAACAACGAGATGACTAAGATGGGTATTTGCGCGTTAGATGTCCAGCACCTTGGCCGCAAGCCGAGGTGTGATAGACCGGCGAGTTTCCAGGGCCGCCGCGTCAAGGGCCGCGACAGCACGGGCAGCGGCCTCATAAGAGCGGTCAATATGGGTCACAAGGTATGGCAGAGTTGCAGGGCTGGGGGAGAGCTGACGATCAGAGAAGAGTTTCATCAAAAGCGCGCCGAGCAGGGCGTCATCGGGTGCCGTGATGTGGATGGATGCTGTGCCCTCCAGGCGGCTTTTGAGATCAGGCAGGATCAGGGGCCAGCCCGAAGGCGCAGTGGCGGCAGTGAAAAGGACCGTGTGACCTTCGGCCAGAGCGAGGTTATGAAGATGGAAAAGCGCGTTTTCTGCCGCCTTCATGCCTGCGATCTTATCGCAGTCTTCTACCGCGATGGCAGTTGTGGCCAAGTCAGCAATGTCTGCATCGGGCAGAGCACTGGCCGAAACTATGCGCGCCTTGCTGAGCGCCGCCCAGACATGGGAAAGATGCGTTTTGCCAGAGCCTTGTGGACCGACCAGCATAAGCTTGCGACCGGGCCAGCTTTCCCACCTTTCGATCATGGCCACGGCATGGGCGTTGGCAGGCGAGACGAAGAAATCGTCACGCCCGAGCGCTGTGCGGCCAGGGAGATCGAAGCTAAGCTGCTGGGCCATCACTCTTCTGCGTCCGAGAGCCCGCGATAGAGCTTGCTGGCCGTGTATTGCGAGATGGCGAAGCGGACCAGCACGCCGATGGCCGCCGCCACAGGAACCGCAACGAGCATGCCGACAAACCCGAACAGCGCACCAAAGACCGAGAGGGCGAAGATCAGCCAAACCGGGTGCAGGCCAACAGAGCCGCCCACGAGCTTGGGGGTAAGAACATTGCCCTCCATGACCTGGCCCAGCATGAAAATGCCGACCACGAGCCCGATGGAAAGCCAGTCCCCCCAGAATTGGAAGAGCGCCAGGCCAATGGCGAGCGCGCCGCCGATGATGGCGCCGAGATAAGGAATGAATGTGACAAGGCCCGCCACAGCGCCGACCACAAGGCCAAACTGCAAGCCCACGATCATCAACGCAATGGCATAGTAGGTGCCAAGGATCAGACAGACGGTGCCCATCCCGCGAATGAAGCTGGCGAGCGTGTCGTCAATCTCACGCGCCAGTTTACGGATGGTGGGCGCATGATCGCGCGGCAATAGGCTGTCGACTTCCGCAACCATGCGGTCCCAGTCATAGAGAAGGTAGAAGGCGACGACGGGCACGATGACCAAAAGGACGACCACATTAATGAGCGAGCCCACGGAGGTGAGTGCCGCTTCAAGAAACTGCGCGCCTTTGGAGCGGATCGTCTCCCCCAAGGCAGCCAGCGATTGGCGGATGGTCGAGCCCTCATCTACCAAAGAAGGAAAGCGTTCAACCAACACCTGTTGCAACCGATTGAAGAGTTCAGGCGCGACTTTGAATAGGTTGATTGCCTGATCGACGAGGGTCGGTATGACCAAAAGCGCCATCAGGATAAAGACGAAGACCACGATAAGGGTGATCACAGTGACGGATAGGGCCCTGGAAAGCCCCATAGTTTCAAGCCGGTCTGCGACGGGATCGAGAAAGTAGGCAATCGCCATGCCGAGGACAAACGGCAAGATCACGTCGCCCAAAGCCCACATGAGAATAAGGAAAACCGCCGTGGCGATCGTCCAGTATTTGAGCTGTGTGGCGGCGGGCAGGGCCATGATCTTTCCTGTTCGATGGAACCCTATAAATCGTCTATGCCGCGCTGGCATGCAAGAGCCCGCCACAAGATCGGGCGGGCTCAAGGCATCGAACGCAACGATTTGCCAGAACGGCCCCCAGAGTGCGTGCATTTTCTTGGGAGAAAATGCGCAGAATTTTAGGAAATTCTACTGGGCTGCAATGGCTTAGGTCAGTCCTTTAATGGCAAGCCGGGCGCTGACCGGGAAGGAGCACTTTGTCGATCACATGGATCACGCCGTTATCGGCTTTGATGTTGGCGATGATCACGTTGGCCGTGTCACCGGTGCCGTCCGCGATGGACACGCCACCGCCGGCTTTGGTGATGCACAGACGCTGCGACGTCAGAAGCGGCTTGAAGTAGTTGGAGCCGTTCGGGATCTTTTCCGCCGTCAATTTGCGGTCATCCACGTGGTAGAGCAGCACGTCCGTCAGCTGACCCTTGTTTTCGGGCTTCAAAAGCGTTTCCACCGTGCCAGCGGGCAGGGCATCGAACGCAGCGTTCACAGGTGCATAAACGGTGAACGGGCCGGGACCTGCCAGCGTGTCCGCGAGCCCCGCTGCGGTGACGGCGGCCACCAGCGTGGAGAACCGCTCATCGCCCACGGCAATCTCGGTGATGCTAGCGGCTTTGGCGCCGGTTGCGAGTGCCGCAACAGTGGCAACAGTGGCTGCGAGTTTGGTGAAAATCTTCATGGATTAAATCCTCCTGTTCAAAAAAGCGCGTTTCCTCAGCGCTCAGTGAAGATGACTACGCAGCGCTACAGTGAATGGTTCACGATGTTCACCGACCTGTGATAGGCGCGTGATCCGCCGTGGTGGCTTGTACGCCTTTGGCTAAGGCCCTAAACGGGTTTGACACGTCACCACGGAAAAGACCTATGCGCCTGTCGAGATACTTTTTGCCCGTTCTCAAAGAGAACCCTGCCGAAGCTCAGATCGTGAGCCACCGGTTAATGCTGCGCGCCGGCATGATAAAACAGGCAAGCGCAGGCATTTATTCGTGGTTGCCGCTTGGCTTCAAGGTGTTGAGAAAGCTGGAAAACATCGTGCATGAGGAGCAAGTGCGCGCGGGCCATATTCCGCTGCTCATGCCGACGCTTCAATCGGCGGAGTTGTGGCGCGAAAGTGGGCGTTACGATGCCTACGGCGAGGAATTGTTGCGGATCCGCGACCGGCAGGATCGGGACATGCTCTATGGTCCGACCAATGAAGAACTGATCACCGACATCTTCCGGTCTCATGTGGGCAGTTACAAAGACCTGCCCATGACGCTCTACCATATTCAGTGGAAGTTTCGAGATGAGATCCGGCCGCGTTTCGGTGTGATGCGAGGGCGCGAATTTCTGATGAAGGATGGATACAACTTTGATCTGACGAAAGAAGACGCGTTGCATGCCTATAATCGCCATTTGGTAAGCTACTTGCGCACCTATGAACGGATGGGGCTGCAAGCCATTCCCATGCGCGCCGACAGTGGCCCGATTGGGGGGGATGACACGCATGAGTTTCTCGTGCTGGCGGAAACTGGCGAGTCTGAGGTCTTCTATGACAGTGCGGTCACTGATCTGAGCTTTGGCGATCGTGAAATTGACTATGACGATCACGCGCAATGTCAGGCAATTTTGGAAGAGTTTACATCCAAATACGCACGCACGGATGAAACCCATGACCCGGCCAAGTTCAATGAGATCCCGGAGGAACGCCGCCGTGTCGCGCGCGGGATAGAAGTTGGGCAGATTTTTTATTTTGGAACCAAGTATTCCGAACCGATGGGGGCCACGGTGCAGGGCCCGGATGGAAAGCCCACGCCGGTGCACATGGGCAGCCACGGGATTGGGGTCAGCCGCTTGGCGGGTGCTATCATTGAAGCCAGCCATGACGATAAAGGTATCATTTGGCCCGAAGGCGTGACGCCGTATCACGCCGGGATCGTGAACCTCAAACAGGGTGATGATGAGGCTGATGCGGCGTGTGACGCGCTTTATGCCTCACTCACCGCGCTGGGGCTGGAGCCGCTTTATGATGACCGAGATGAGCGCGCAGGCGGCAAGTTTGCCACGATGGACCTGATCGGTTTGCCCTGGCGGATCACTGTGGGGCCACGGGGCCTCAAGAACGGTGTGGTTGAGCTGACATCTCGCAAAACAGGGGAGAGCGAGGAGTTGCCCCCAGATGAGGCCGTGGAGCGGGTTGCGCAGATTTACGGTGTGGTGTGACACCCGCCCCGGACTTGATCCGAGGCCTCTTACTACGATCGCCGGAGGCCCCGGATCAAGTCCGGGGCAGGTGATCTGCAGTGGCTTGACGAGGGCGGCTTGAACGCTCACGTTGTGCACAAAATAACTGAGGCGATCCGTGGCAGTCTCCCCCAAACCGTTTTCCCGCTTTGAATGGCTGATCGCTTGGCGGTATTTGCGCGCGCGCAAGTCCGAGGGCGGCGTCAGCACGATGACGTGGATCAGCCTCATTGGGATCACGCTGGCAGTCTTTGCGCTGATTGCTGTATTGGCGGTGCGCGAAGGGTTTCGGGCTGAGTTTGTGGACGCGATCCTTGGGTCAAACGCTCATGTGACCGTGTACAATGCGGGTACGGTGGACCCTGCGACAGGACGAATTGATCGCACGATTGCAGATTACACGGCCATGGCCGAGCGTGTGCGCGGCGTAGATGGTGTGACGCGGGCAGCCCCGCTTGTCAAAGGTCAGGTGATGGCCAATGCGAGGGATGCCAACACCGGCGTGGAGATTTACGGGATTGCACCAGAAGATCTGGCGACCATCCCGCGTGTTGCCGACCCGGAGACAGGAAAAGGCGATCTGACGCAGTTTCCAAGGGGCATCGCGATTGGGCGGGGTGTCGCGGATAACCTGCGCGTTGATGTGGGAGACCGGGTGCGGATTATTTTGCCCAATGGCAACCGCACGGCTTTTGGCACCACGCCACGTATCAACGATTATGAGGTGGTCTATATCTTTTCCACCGGGCGCTATCACACCGATCTGGTGCGCGCCTATCTGCCCTTCGAAGAGGCGCAGAGTTTTTTCAACCGCGAAGGCCGCGCCGATGAGATCGAGGTGATGGTGGAGGAGCCCGAAGCGATCGAGGATATGGCGCTTGATCTGATGAACGCGGCGGGGGATCGTAGCCTGCTTTGGACATGGCAGGATAGTCAAAGCGGTTTTTTGCGGGCGCTGGACGTAGAGGACAATGTGATGTTCATCATCATGGCCATCCTCGTGATGATTGCCGCAATGAATATCGTGAGCGGGCTGATCATGCTGGTGAAGAACAAAGGCCGCGATATCGGGATTTTGCGCACGATGGGCCTGACCGAGGGGTCGATCATGCGGGTCTTCTTCATTTGCGGGGCCTTTACCGGGGCGATCGGGACGGGTTTGGGCGTGGTGCTTGGATGTCTTTTCGCAATTTACATCGATCCGATTTTTGCTTTCGTGAATGTTGCCATGGGGGGGCAAGTATGGGACCCTAGCATTCGCGGAATTTATTACCTGCCGGCGGAACTGCGGTTTGAGGATGTCTTGAAGGCGGTGGCGTTGTCGCTGGGCCTGTCCTTTATCGTGACCATCTTCCCCGCCCGAAAGGCGGCGCGAATGAACCCGGTAGAGGCGTTGCGCCGTGAATAACACCGTGAGTGATGCTGTGCTGACGCTTAATGGTCTGACCAAGACTTACAACGCCGGAACCCCCGGTGAGGTGCAGGTGCTGACGGACGTGAACCTGCAGATTGAAGGCGGGGAGATGGTGGCACTTGTGGCCCCGTCTGGCGCGGGCAAGTCCACTTTGTTGCACATGGCGGGGCTGTTGGACACGCCTGATGCGGGGCGGGTGTTGTTTGGGTCACGGGATATGACCGGGTTGGGCGATCACGACCGGACGCTGGCGCGGCGCAAGGATGTGGGGTTTGTTTATCAATTCCACCATTTGTTGCCGGAGTTTTCAGCCGTTGAAAATATTGTTGTGCCGCAACTGGCAGCCGGTGTTGCAGTAAGCGAGGCGCAAGCGCGTGCCGAGCAGTTGTTGGAGCAAGTGGGCGTTGCCGGGCGGGCCGGGCACAGACCCGCAGAGATGTCAGGCGGCGAGCAGCAGCGCGTGGCGATTTGTCGGGCGCTGGCCAATGCGCCGAAAATTCTGTTGGCCGATGAGCCAACAGGCAACCTCGATCCCGGAACCTCAGATCAGGTGTTTGATGCGTTGCGGCAGCTTACCAGAGATCAGGGGATGGCAGCACTTATTGCAACGCACAACCTTGCCCTGGCGGCCCGTATGGATCGCGTTGTGCGCCTTGAGGCGGGCGAGATTGTGACGGCGTAGCCCCGTGACCATCGGGTCGGCATCCCCTACCGTTTTAATAGCGCGTGGGCAGCACCCAAATCCTTGTTGGCCAGGCTGATGATCTCACGACTTTCCGAGCGGGTGTAGCCTTCGATGATCACGCCGCGTCCACGGCGGACGGCGCGATCTACTTTGTAGACTTGTTCCTTAGAAAGTCTCAGAAAACGATTCACAGAAAACCAACGCGGCACCCGGTCGCTGGGGTCAATATCCGAAAACCCAAACTTCTTGCCGCCCGCATGCGTGGCGGCGGCGATTGTGGCTGCCGCCGAAAAAACGGTGACACCCAGAACATTGCGGCGGGTTAGTCTTTGCATCTCATCTCTCCTGTGATCAGAAAATCCGACGGGTTTTTTATTTTGTCAAAAGGGCTCGGGCGGCGCGCAAGTCTTTGGCGGCAAGCGCAATGATCTCACGGCTTTCTGAGCGGCTGTATCCTTCGATCGTGATGCCACGGCCGCGCCGCACAGCAAGGTTCACCTTGTAAACTTCCGCCTCGGAAAGAGAGAGGAACCGACGCACGGAAAAGCGACGCGGTACGGTGTCTGAGGGATCAAGCTCTTCATCATTTATCGCCCATGCAAGACCCGGCACGGTGATCGACAGTGCCGCAAGCCCAAGCACATTTCTGCGCGTATGTATTCGCATTTGAATGCTCCTTTTTTGAACATATGGGAGTTTGCGGGAGCGATGCAAAACACGAGCGCGCGAGGATGCTTGTCAGAAAGAATGATCCGCGTGCACCATCGGGAGCGTATCAATCATAGGAGGGCACAGTATGAAACAAATTTTTGCAGCAATTTTGATCTCGGCAATGACCATGGTTGTATCGGTCGGCTCGGCCAAGGCAAATGACGATGTGCGCAGTGTGATCTCATCTCAGATTGACGCATTTCTGGCCGATGATTTTGTCACCGCCTTTGATTTCGCAAGCCCGATGATACAAGGCATGTTTGGCACGCCAGAGCGGTTTGGCGCGATGGTGCGCAACGGTTACCCGATGGTCTGGCGGCCTGCGGATGTACAGTTCCTGTCCGCCGATGAGCGTGGCGGCGCGGTGATCCAAAACGTCATGATCAAAGATGCCGGAGGCAAGCTTTTCTTGCTTGAGTATGAGATGATCGAGACCGAGAGCGGTTGGCTTATCAACGGCGTGCGTGTTCAAGAGGCGGGTGACGGGTTGGCCTGAGCCGCCGGCGATCCTCAAGACGTTCAAAGTTTTAAACGAAGTGGACCGCGCGGTGTCCCGACCGCGCGTTAACCCTTTCCCGGATACCTCCATCGCGCCGGCGGCTTGACCGCCAGATCAAGCGATAATGTATCATCCGGGCGGGTCCTTTCCGCCATCTGGATGCGGAAAGGAACGCGATGAACAAAGCTATCACCGACGGCATCACATTCACGCCCCCGCCCTTCTCGGGCGGTCTCGATGTCTGGTCCAGCGGCGACGGCACGCCGGGCGCTGACACCTATGACAATGCGGCCAATGCGGCCTTTGTGCCCTCTGATCCAGATTTTGGCGGCGCGCTGGAAATCCTCAAGATCGAGAGCACGACAAAGCTGCGCTACACCGGGCAAACTTCGATCACGCCCGGGTGCTATTTGCAAGTGCGCGCGCGGGTGAAGGTGATCTCGGGCGCGCTGCCAGATGTGCGGATCGCAGGCTTTGCCGCGCGGTCCAATGGGTCAAATATCTCAGGCGTGGTGCAGGTGGGGCCGTCGACAACGCTGACCAGTTTTGGCGATGTGGTTGAGGTGAGCGCCATTGTCGGGACAGGGCAGCGCAACGGCGTTGATATGTCCTGGGGCAGTGAGGCGGCCTATGGCCATTTCGGTCTGGATTTGACCGGGCCCAATGGCGGTGTGGTGCGGATTGACGACATTGAGATCGATGACATCTCGAACGTGTTTTTCGGTGAGATGCTTGGCGTCGTGGATGTGCGCGATTACGGCGCGGTGGGCGATGGGTCCACCGATGATCACGCCGCCTTTGAGGCCGCAGATGCCGCGGCCAATGGGCGCGATGTGGTGATCCCCGAAGGCGTGTACTTCCTCGGTGACAGCGTCACGATGGACAGCAAATGCCGCTTTATCGGCACGGTGACCATGGCCGCCGAGCATTACCTGACGCTGCAGCAGAACTTTAACCTGCCGGATTACATCGATGCGTTTGGCGACGGCGAATTGGCGTTCCGTAAGGCGTTTCAATCCATGTTCAAAGGGCCCGATCACGTGGAGCTGGACATGGAAGGCCTCAAGATCGACCTGCGAGAGCCGATTGATATGCAGGCGGCTGTGCCGGATGTGGATCGGTTCTCCAATCGGCGGGTGATCTCAAACGGGCAGTTCTCCGTTGTGCCGGGTGCCAATTGGGACACTGAGACGTTCTCGTCGCAGGCGACATACAATCCATCGAGCCCCTTCACCCTAACGAATGTTCAAAATGTGGCGAGCATCCCGGTCGGGTCGCTGGTGGAAGGCAACGGCGTGGGGCGTGAGATTTACGTGCGCTCTAAGAATGTGGGGCAGGAGACGATTGAGTTGTCCTTGCCGCTTTATGATGCGTCGGGCACGCAGATCTATACGTTCAAGCGCTTCAAATACATGCTGGATTTCAGTGGGTTTGAGCGGCTGTCGCGGTTCTCCATCGACAATATTGAGTTCTTGTGTCGTGGGGATTGCAACGGGATCCTGCTGCCCACGACGGGGCTTGGGTTCCATCTGCGTGACAGTTGGATCAACGCGCCAAGGGAGCGTGGGATCAGCAGCCACGGTGTGGGATGTGCGGGCATGATGATTGACCGCTGTCAGTTTGTGTCCAATGAAAGCTCGCTTTTGGTGGCGCAGCGCACGGCCATCGGCTGCAACCTCAACGCCAATGACATCAAGATGCGCAACAATCGCTGCCGGTTCTTCAAACATTTCGCGGTGATAAGTGGCACCAGTTCGATCATCTCGGGCAACCATTTCTTCCAAGGCGATGGCGGCCCCGTGGGACCGCGGACACCGATCCTGATTATGGCCAACGGAAATTCGCGCGCCACGATTGAGGGCAATTACATTTGCGACGGATCGGTGGAATGGACCAATGAACGCGATCCGAATCCCAACTTCACCGGCGGGTTTTCCTTCTCGGCGATGTCGATCACGGGCAACACGTTCCTGTCGCAAAGCACGGCGGCGTCGTTCACCTTTATCACGGTGAAACCCTTTGGGACGGGCCATTTCATCAATGGTCTGGCGGTGACGGGCAACACGGTGCGCTTGATTGATGGCAACATCGACCGCATGGAATCCATCGATACAACCTTTGCCGATATGGATTTCAACCGGTTCCGCAATATCCACTTTACGGCCAATGCCTATAACAACGTGAATATTCAGGCGGAAAGCCCGCTGGTCTGGCGTCATGACGAAAACAGCCCGCAATCAACCTGGGTCGTGACGCCGTTCCCGCATTTGCCGTTCAACGCCTGGGTGCGCACGGTTGAGGCGGTGACCCCGGAAGGTGAGATTGAGGACAATTCAAACAACACCTATTGGGGCATGCCCTATGCGCAGCCTGCGCAAGGGCCCAACAATGACCGGGTGAACATCCGTTGGGAACGGGCTGTGAAGGGAACAGTTGTGGTGCGGATGCGGATTGATAATCCGATCCCTTAACGCGGCTCAAAAATCCTGCCAGAGGCCGATGTTGATTTGCACATCATCGGCCTCATAAATCCCGGATGTGACCCCCAAAAGGTAGTGCCGGGTCTGCGACGTCTGAAGCACAAAGCTTTGGGCGATTTTTGCGTATGGATCCCCCTCAGAGGGCACGCCGGTTTGCAACTGGGAAATGACCTTGAGGCGTTGGGTCAGCTGGACCCCGAATGTGATATCGCTTTCGACAATTCCGTTTTCGCCGTCGTCAAACAGAAGCGCGCGGGAATCCATCGTCCACCAGCCTGAGCTTTGACCCAAAGACCAGCCGCTGCCAACGGACAGGCCCAGACGCCCCGCCACGTGATCATCCACAGCACCAATGCCCACGTCATATGCCAGTTTGAGCTTTCGGTCCGGCGCGCCAATAGGGTAGCGGATGACGGCGAAGGTTTTGGCAATTTCATCGCCCCATTCCTGGCGATCAATCACAAGCGTGCGGTCGCGCGACAGGCCGTATTCGAGGTAGAATGAGACGAAATTGTTGTCGAACTCGATGGCATCCAGATCCAGCGAGAAGGACAAAAACCCCTCACCTTCGGCGCGCGGCCAGGGGCCAGCCGAAGCAGCACTCGTCAACAGCAAAAGAATCAATAATACCCGGGCCATGCGTACCTCCGGCGTAAGCATTGCTTAAAACTGGTAAAGGAGGCGTTAATGAAGCTTAATAACGGGTTGATCGTTTTGGCTGCCCTGCCAAGCGGTTAGAATGACAATCGCAAGCAGAAAGGAGAGCGTGTTGGCAGAAACACCGAATGCGCAAGGGGATGCTTTGGCCACAGAAGTGCGGGCCTTGCGCGAAGAATTGACACGGTTGAATGGGCACGGGTTCGTGCGCGTCTACAATTCCGTACCGCGTTTTCTGGCCTACAACTTCGCCAAAGGATTGGTTGTTGGGCTCGGAACGGTTCTGGGTGCGACGCTTCTTTTGTCTGTGGTGGCGTGGTCAATCAGCCAGATTGAATTTCTGCCTATTGTCGGAGAATGGGCCAGCGAGATTGCCCGTCAGATGGAAGAGGCGGGCGCAAAGTAGCACGGTGGCATGCCGATTGTGCCAAGGTGCGTGCCAAGAAAATTCGAATTTTCTTGGGCATTTTCTTCGAAGAAAATGCGTGCTTTGACACAAGAATGCGCAACATTCGGGTCGTTCGGCGTACGATTTCAGATCACCCTGGCAACATGACCAAACAGTTTACCCCACGCTCTGCTCTGATGCTGCTCACCCTGGCCGGTGTTTGGGGCGGGTCGTTCTTCTTTGCAGAAATTGCACTGGGTGAGATCGGGCCCTTCACCCTGACATTTCTGCGCGTTCTTCTGGCTGTTCCGGCCTTGGGGGCATGGCTTGTGATGCGGCGCATACCGGTGCCACTCAGCGGGCCATTCTGGGTGGGGTGCCTTGTGATGGGGGCTCTCAACAACGTGATCCCGTTTTCACTGCTCTTTTGGGGACAAAACCAGATGGAAAGCGGGCTGGCGGCGATCCTGAATGGGATGACGGCCATTTTTGGGGCTGTCGTGGCCGGGCTTTTGCTGAAAGATGAGCCTCTCACGCGCAACAAGATGGTGGGCGCAGTGGTGGGGCTTGCGGGCGTGATGGTGATCATGGGGCCGGGATTGCTGGGCGGGCTGGATCCCTCTGATCTGGCGCAACTGGCTATTCTCGCCGCGACCATCAGCTATGCTTTTGCCTCCGTTTGGGGGCGCGTGGCTTTGGGGGGAAGCCGGGTGGAGGCCAATGCCTTTGGCATGCTCGTGTGTAGCGCCGCCCTGGCCGTGCCGATGATGCTTCTTGTTGAGGGTATGCCCCATATCGCGCTAAGCGCGGGTACCTGGGGCGCGCTTGTCGGCCTCGCCTGTTTTTCCACGGCGGCGGCCTACGTGCTTTACTTCGCAATTCTGGGCAGCGCCGGGGCGGCGAACCTGATGCTGGTCACGTTGCTTGTGCCGGCCTTCGCCGTGGCGCTGGGCGCGGTGTTTCTGGGGGAGAGGTTGCCGCCGCAGGCCTATGCAGGATTTGTGATCATCGCACTTGGCCTGTTGATCACAGACGGGCGGCTCAAGCGGCGTTGACTTGCCCCGTGCTGTTGCACCGCGCTAGGCTTTGCCGAGGAGACAGGCCATGCACAAGCTTATCGCGATTTGGTCGCATCCGCGATCCATGTCCACAGCGCTGGAACGCCTGATGCGAGAGCGGGGTGATCTGACATGTCTGCATGAGCCGTTTATGTATCACTACTATATAGGGGAGGGGCGCGGCGCCTTTCCGGGGTTTGACGCCGATCCCGCACATCCCACAGCCTATCCCGCGATCCGGGATATGCTAATTGACACCGCGAAGCTTGGGCCGGTTTGTTTCAAGGACATGCCCTATTACGTGATGCCGCGTATTGCGGAGGATCCGGCGTTTCTGGCGCGGGTGACCCACGCCTTCCTGATCCGGCATCCGATGGCGTCGATTTTGAGTTACCACAAGCTGGACCCCAAAATGAGCCTTCATGAGATCGGTCTTGAGGCGCAATGGCAGCTTTATGAGGCGGTGCGCGAGGCGGGGTTGCCCGCTGTCGTGGTTGAAGCCGAAACCGTCCGCACAGATGCACGCGCGACCATGCGGTCTTTCTGGAAGGCGCTGGGCCTTGAATGGCGTGAGGCGGCGTTTCAGTGGGGCGAGACACCGAAGGATTGGGGGCAGGTCAGCGCTTGGCATGAGACGGCCAGCACTTCTTCGGGGATCAGATCTGCGGATGCCGAAGAGATGGTGCGCGTGGAAATAGAATTTGAAGCGGCGATTAAGGGCGGAGCCGCGCATCTGCGCGACTATTTGGACCATCACTTGCCATATTATCAGTGCCTGTCGGAGGTCGCGTTGCAAGTTTGAAGAGATGCAGGGGTGAACTCCGGCCTACCGGGTGAGGCCAAGATCGGTAGGGGTTAGGCGAAAGGCCTTGCCAAAGCCGCCATTGAGGCGCGCATCCAGCACATCAAACAGCACAAAATTGAAATCCAGGAAATCAATGTAGAGCTTCGATTTTGGATGTGTTGTTAAGTAGTGATCGCGCATGGGATCGTAGCCGTCTTCACCTTTGAGCAAGAACGCCGCGTTGCAATCCAGCGTGATGCGGGGATGCGTGAGCGGGTCTCCCTTGGGTCCAGGCTCACCCAACAAAAGCGAACACCTTGGATTGGCGCGCAGAGCAGTGGTGTGCGAAGAAAGATCTGAGATTAACGTAAGCGGCGCACTTGAGGGTGTGGTTGAGACGGCGATCCGCGTGACAGATGGGCTTTCGGTGTCAGGGTCGGTGACGGCAATGGCGCCAAATCGGGCGTTGCTGATCAAAGACCGGGCCAGCGCGCGCGCCTCATCATCTGTAGGGCGGATTGGGTCGATCTTTTGGGGTGACTTGCTCATAGGTGCGGCCTAACACGAAAGCCTTTAAACGACCAAGAGCATCGCGTTTGGCAATGCTCATTGGTGCTTTTACATGTCAGAAGGGCTTGCTGCCTTGGTTGATACTGGCTTGGCGAGCTGGCTGGCGAAGAGCTGGCGGGCTGGCTGTGAGCTGGTTACACCTTTTGATAGGTTGCTAGCTCTCTGATAGATGAATGAGTAGGTTCATTTAGAATGATTGTAAAGTAAAAACCTAATTATTTCAGTAAGTTGACAGAAATAGTCGGGAATATCCACCGGGTTGTTGCGCCTTCGCTTGGTAAAACTTAGAATTATTCCAAAGATTTCAACGGCTTCTAACTGACCTGTTGCATGCTCAAAATTTTCTTCAACTCGGAGCGGCTTACAAGGTCCTTGCCACCTGCGGCAAAAATACCGGACGGGAACCAAAGAAACCTGCCGTGGAGGTTGTTCGGGTGCGCGTAATCCCACATCTATTGTGGAGCCACGTCGCGCGATGGGCCTTAATTTCAACGTTTTGCGCGCCAATCCGCGCCGATACTGCGCTGAGGGATGCCGCATGCGCATCAAGATTGAAGCAAAGGCGCTCATTTGATATGTAGAAGCTTGTATCGCTTGCGCATGCTTGATCCCTTTGACGATTGGCGCTAATTGAGGCGTTCCGGTAATTTTGAGCGCGTGGCGCTGACCGGTTTGTAAAAAACAACCTACGCGCTCGCACAGATTTCACACCTGCGCGCGCCTCAGTGACGGACAGAGCTTTGGATTTGAACGCCGATTTTCCGACCGGTCTCTATGACCCTGCCCAGGAACACAGCGCCTGTGGCGTGGGGTTTTTGACGCGTAAGGATTCCGTTCAGACCCATGACGTTCTGCGCAAAGGCCATGAGGCGCTGTGCGCTGTGCCGCATCGAGGCGGCATGTCATCGGAAGGCGTGGGCGATGGTGCGGGCGTGTCTGTGGACCTCTCGCTGGAGTTTTTCCGCAAGCTGACGGGTCAGGCGCTGGAACCGGGCGCGTTTGGCGTGGGGAACTTTTTTCTACCAGCCGATCCGGCCCAGCATGAGCGCGCATTTGAAATTATTGATCAGGCCTTTGCCGAATGTGAGTTGAAGGTTGTCTTGGTGCGCGACGTGCCTGTGAACAACGATGCGATTGGCCCGCGTGCCGTGAAGTGGCAGTTGCCGATCCGTCAGTGGGTTTTCACAGCGCCGGACCATCTCAGAGGTGCGGCTTTCGACAGCCGTATTCATGAGGCCCTTTTGGATATCGAAGCCTTGGCCTATACCGATGACACGCTTGCCGGGCTTTACCCTTTGTCGCTGTCGGCGCGGATGCAGGTCTTTAAGGGCCGTCTGAATTCCTGGGAGATTGTGCCGTATTTTGAGGATCTAAGTGATCCCGATCACGCCGTGCACACGATGTATTTCCATACGCGTTTTTCGACCAATACCGATCCGCACCCCTCTATGGCTCAGCCATTTCGGCTGATGGCGCATAACGGGGAGTTGAATACGGATAAGAAAAACCGCTTGTCTGAGGCCGCGATTGCACTTGCGCGGAACAAGGCGATCATTCGCCCAAACGGCCAATCAGATAGCTGTCGTTTGGATCAAACGCTCAACGCGCGGGTCTATGATGAGGGGCTCGATCTGGTCACGGCCGTGGTCGCGATGATGCCGCCTGCGTGGGAGAATGACGCGCGGCTTTCCCCGCAAGTGCGCGCGATGCTGGAGTATTTTTCTCTGTCGGAAGAGAAAAACGACGGGCCCGCCGCGCTGATATTTGGCAATGGGGACATTATTGGTGCGCGACTTGATCGCTTGGGCCTGCGTCCGATGCGGTCTGTGGAGACGGAAGAATACCTTGCCGTGATGTCGGAGGCCGGGCAGATTGATTTCCCGGCAGAGACCGTGCTGCGCCGGGGCCGTGTCGAAGCGGGTGGGATGATTTACTACAATCATCTTGAAAAGAAGACCTATGAGACCACTGAGGCGTTGGAAATGCTGGCGGCGAAGGAAGATTACGCCACGCTGTTGCAAGCCGCGCAGGTCAACATCGATGATTTGCCCTCCGCTGATGAGGATCCCAAGCTTGCCGCCACGCGGTACCTTGGCGATATGGAGACGCCCGCGCGCTACGTGGCCTACACGCACAATCAGGAGAGCTTCAAATTCCTGATGGATCCAATGCTGCAAACCGGGGTCGAGAAGGTCTCGGCCATGGGATACGGCAACGCGATCAATGCGCTCTCGGATAATGAAGGCGGCGTGGCAAAGTATTTCAGCCAGCGTTTTGCCCAAGTGACTAACCCGCCGCTCGATTCCATTCGTGAAGCGGATGGGATGACCCTGCGGGTTGCGCTGGGAGAGAAGCCGTATCTTGGACAATCGCGGTCAAAGCAGATCGTGGTCAACTCGCCCGTCCTGCGCATGTCGGACATGCTCAAGATCAAAGCGCAAAGCGAAACGCCCTGGGACCGGTTCGATATCCTGTATGGGCCTGTGTTTGGCGACGGTCCGGCGAATGAACGCGCGCTTGTAGAGGCCATTGATGAGGTGGCCGGGCACGTCGTTGAATTTGCGCGCGAAAAAGGTGGAATTGCGATCCTGACGGACCGGCATGTCTCGCGCAAGCTGGCGCCTTTGCCGATGACGCTGGCGGTGTCTGCGATAAATCAACGGCTGATCGAGGAGGGGCTGCGTCTCAAGGTGTCGCTGGTGGTGGAAAGCGGGCAGATCTCAAGCTCGCATCACATCGCCTGTGCTTTGGGCTTCGGCGGCTCGGCGGTCTATCCTTTGGCCGTTCGCTTGCGCGCGGAAGAGCTTTTCGGCGACAAGGCCTTTGATCACTATGCCAAGTTTCAGAAAGCGGCGGAAAAGGCGCTGATGAAGACCATGGGCAAGGTCGGGCTTTGCACAGTGGAGAGCTATTCTGGCGGTGAGTTCTTTGAGCCAAACTTCCTCGATACCAACGATCCGGTCTTTGCGAAATACTTGCCCAACATGAAAACGCCTGTTGGCGGTGTGCGGTTCGGCGTGGTCGCGCAATCCGTGGCCGATTGGCACGAACGCGCCCTGACAGTGGAAAGCGACAAAGACATTCCGATCCTTGGCCTTTTCAAAGAACGCTCTGAGGGGTCGGGCCACAGCTATGGCACCACTGCCGTGCGCGGTTTCGTGGATCTGACGGAAGAACCGATCAGCTTTGCCGAGGCGGAAGGGGAGACCGATCCGTTCCGCCTGCTGACCTTGCGGCAGATGGATGATGCGTTCGGCATTGATGACGCGGGATATGTGAACACGTCGTTTGAAAAGCTAAGCAAAGAGCAGATCGACGGGTTTGAGATCACGCCTGGCTACCGTGCATTTTCCAAGATGATGGCCGAAGAGCGCCACCGTCGCCCGGCCGCGCTGCGCGATGTGCTGGATTTCCCGGCGGACATTACGTTTCTCGACAAGGTCGAAGATATCAAGCGCGAGATGATGCTGTTCAATCGCGCGGGCAACAATGATTTCGTCATTCGCGGACTGGATGTCGAAGACCTTGGAAACAATGAGTATTTGCTGAGCCTGACCGGACCGAAGGCGCTGGATCTGGGCCGTCTCGATGCATTGGCGCAGTCGCTCGTGGAACGCTTTGGCGCGGATATGGAAGGCCACTATGTCACCCGCGGCGCGCTGAAGGTGGCGGTGAAAGGCATGGCGCTGGATTATGTGTCGCGCCTGCGGTCCGCGCCACAGCGCATTGAGATTGAGAAGGTGCAACCTGCCTCCGAGATCACGCCGCGCATGGCATCGGGCGCGATGTCCCACGGTGCGCTTGTGGCCACGGCCCATGAGAGCGTGGCGCATGGCACCAATATGGTCGGCGGCATGTCGAACTCCGGCGAAGGGGGTGAGCATATCTCGCGCTACGGCACCATCCGTGCCAGCCGGATCAAGCAATTTGCCTCGGGACGTTTTGGTGTCTGGGCGGGTTACTTGGCCGATCCCAACCTGGAAGAGCTTGAGATCAAGATCGGGCAGGGTGCAAAGCCGGGTGAGGGGGGGCAGCTGCCCGCGCCCAAGGTCACGGTTGAGATTGCTGCCGCACGCGGCGGAACACCGGGTGTGGAGCTTGTCAGCCCGCCGCCGCATCACGATACCTATTCCATTGAAGATTTGGCGCAGCTTATCCACGACTGTAAGGCGGCGCGGGTCCGCGTGATCGTGAAGCTGGTCAGCTCGGAAGGCATCGGAACGATTGCCGTGGGCGTGGCCAAGGCGGGTGCCGATCTGATCAATGTGGCGGGCGGCACGGGTGGCACCGGTGCGGCCTCTGTGACCTCGCTCAAATACACCGGACGCGCGGCTGAAATTGGCATTGCCGAGGTGCATCAGGCGCTCTGTGCCAATGGCATCCGACAAAAAGTGCACTTGCGCTGTTCGGGCGCGATGCAGACCGGCTCTGACGTGGTCAAAGCCTCGCTTCTGGGCGGCGACAGTTTTGAATTTGGCACCACCGCGCTGATGATGCTGAAATGCGTGATGGCGAAGAATTGCAACATCAAGTGCCCTGCTGGTCTGACCACAAACCCAGAGGCGTTTGACGGCGATCCACGGGCCTTGGCGCAGTATCTGCTGAACATTTCCCACGAAGTGCGTGAAATTCTGGCGACGCTTGGCCTTAGGTCCTTGGATGAGGCCCGCGGCCGGGCCGATCTGCTGCACTTGCTGGATCACCCGGCCAACGTGGGCAAGCTGAACCTGCGCGCGATGCTCACCCGTGTGCCGGAAAACAAGGTCGAGGATCCGATCTATCTGGAGCGGGATTTCGCAGTGGATGATGCTCTTTTGGAGCAGGTGCAATCGCGCGTGATCGACGGTGGTGAGACGGCGATTGAATTGCGCCCCAACGCGCCGCTCAACAACCGCAACAAAACAGTGGGCGGTCAGTTGAGCGTGGATTTGGAGCGGATGTTAAACCACAGGCTGGATAAGCTGCCGGCTGCCGCCTTCGAAGATGTGCGCGGGCGGCGATATCTGGATATGCGCACCGTGCGCGTGGTGACCCAAGGCTCAGCCGGACAAAGCTTTGGTGCATTTTGCAATGATGGCATGGTCATTGAGCACACCGGCACCTGCAACGACGGTGTGGGCAAAGGCGCTTCTGGCGGTGAGATCATTGTGCGCGCGCCTGAAGGTGGCGGCGATAAGCACGGCGAAAACGTATTGATCGGGAACTTCGCGCTTTTCGGGGCGACGGGTGGGCGGACGTTTATCCAAGGTCAGGCAGGTGACAGGTTTGCCGTGCGCAATTCTGGTGCCACGGCCGTCGTTGAAGGCGTGGGAGACTTCTGCGCGGAATACATGACCAACGGTGCGCTGTTGAATTTGGGCGGTTTTTCGACCGGGTACGGCAATGGAATGTCAGGCGGGTTTGCCTATCAGTATGACCCCGAAGGCAAGCTGGCGGATATGATCAGCCATGATTCCGTATTCATGGGCATGCTGGGTGATGGGTCGCCCGAATCCGAAATTCATGAGGATGCGATAAAGCAGCTTTTGGAGTGGCATTTTGAGGCAACAGGATCACCCAAGGCCGAAGCACTCCTGGCCGATTGGGACGCGAGGCGCGGCCATATGGCGTGGATCATGCCCAAGGCGCTGCTGCAGTATCAGGACGCCGACGAAATCCTCGCGGCGCGCTCACGCAAAGAGCTGGTGGAAGAGCTGTCCACAGCGCTTGCCGCCCATCAGATCTCTCAGGTGAAGGCCGCGTGGAAACGTGGCAAGCCGGTACATAGTGGCAAAACGCCGGGCTATGGGGATCGCGACACCGAAGAGATGTATCGGCTCCTCAACAGCTACACGGTTTTGGAACACGCGCAGGTGATTGCTGAAAAGCGCGGTCGAGCGTCCAAACTTGAGCGCGACAAGGCAGCGCGTAACCTGATCCTGACCGAAGACTTTGTGTTGATGGCCGCATTGGCCAAGCATGCGCGCAAGGCTGTGGACACCTATGATGATGCAGGGCTGGCGACTTTGGTCGCCAACAAACGGCTTGACGATTTCAAGCGTGCACTGTCTTTGCGCAACATTCTAAGCATGGACAGCCCCGGGACATACGCGTGGATCCTGCATCAAAATGCCAAAAACCGCGCGGCTTTGGGTGAAATCCCAAGCTTTGATGCGCTCTTTGCGGAATCCGCGGTGCCTGATGTGGCGTCGCGTCACGCGGCGGAGTAGGCCATGGATCAGAAAGTGGATCATACGCAGCAAAAGCTGCCTCATTTCCCCGAAGATGCGCCATTTTCTGGGGATCAAAAGGCATGGATTGGCGGGTTTTTGGCCGGTCTGAACTCACAATTGGTACAAGCCAAAGCGGCCGCGCCCGCAGAGGTGGCCGCCAAACCGCTCGATATCCTCTTTGGAACCCAGACGGGCAATGCTGAAGCCTTGGCCGAAGATGCCGCCGCGCTGGCACGCACCAAAGGCTACGCACCCCGAGTGGCCGAGTTGGACGAGATCGAGATGGATCAGCTTGCAGCGATGGAGAACCTCATCGTTGTGGTGTCCACTTATGGCGAAGGCGAAATGCCCGACAACGCAGAGCTTTTCTGGGAGGCGCTGACGGCCTCGACCGCACCCCGGTTGGAGAGCCTGAATTTTGGCGTGCTGGCCCTTGGTGACACGAGCTATGATGAATTTTGTCAGGCTGGCAAACTGCTCGATACACGGCTTGAACAGCTTGGCGCCAAGCGGATGCTTGCACGTGTCGATTGCGATGTAGACTATGAGGATGTGGCGGAGGCCTGGATTGCTGAGGCGATCCCAGAGGCGGCGCCGGGTGCATCTGTCGCTGTGTTGGATGCGCCCAAGCGGGCAGAGAAATCCAAGTGGAACCGGAAGAACCCGTACGTGTCGACAATGCTCGACAACCGTGTGCTGTCTGGCGCGAAATCCGCCAAGGAAATCAGGCATATCGCGTTTGATCTGGGCGACAGTGGCATGACCTATGAGGCAGGCGATGCGCTTGGTGTGATGCCTGTGAACGCACCTGATCTGGTGGAGATTTGGCTTGAGCGTCTGGGCGCGGATGCGGACACGGTCGTTGCAGGCCATGATGCTCCGCTCGGGCAGCTTTTGTCGACGGGCCTTGAGATCATGACACCTTCGCGGGAGTTGATCCGGGGCTTGGAGCCGTTGGTAAAAGAGCCCGAACTGACCCATGTGTTGGAGCACGGCGATAAAGAAGCGCTTGAGAATTACCTCTGGGGCAAAGACGCGCTGGACCTGCTCAACCTTGACCCCAATTTGCAGCTGGACCCTGCGCAGATTGTCGGCTGGCTGAAGCCGCTGCAGCACCGCGCCTATTCGATTTCTTCAAGCCCGAATGCGCATCCGGGCGAGGTGCATTTGACTGTTGCGGCCGTGCGATGGATGTATGACGGGCGTCCGCACCGCGGTGTGGCGTCGACCTTCCTTGCGGATCATGTGCCGGAAGGCGCCAATGCGGGTATTTTCATGACGCCCAACAAAGCGTTCCGCGTGCCCGAAGACAATGATCGCCCGATGATCATGGTCGGGCCGGGCACGGGCGTGGCGCCTTTCCGCGCGTTTCTTGAGGAGCGTCAGGCGCGGGGCGCGGGCGGTATGAACTGGCTCTTTTTTGGAGATCAGCACCGCGCGAGCGATTTTATTTACCAAGATGAAGTGCGTGCATTCAGTGACTCAGGGTTGCTCACGCGCCTTGATCTGGCGTTTTCGCGGGATCAAAGCGAAAAGATTTATGTGCAGCACCGCATGATCGAGAATGGCAAGGATCTCTTTGCGCAGCTCGAAGAAGGCGGGCATTTCTACGTTTGCGGTGATGCCACGCGCATGGCCAAGGATGTAGACAAGGCGCTGCATCAGGTCGTGGCGGAGCATGGTGGCCTCTCGGAAGAGGGTGCTGTGGAGTATGTGAACGGGCTGAAGCGCGAGAAGCGTTATGTCCGGGATGTCTACTAAACCATAAAGGCGAGCGGTGGTTTGTCAGGATCCGGCGCGGCGATCCTGTAACCGCTTGGGGCACTTGATCGTGACCTAACGCTCTGTGATCGAGCAAAACGCTATGGCCTCTTACCATAACGCCGCGCCGTACCCATCCGACAGCAATATAATCCTGCGCCAAAATAAAGCTTCGTGAAACAATCTTATCGCGCTAAGTTTCTCCTATGGGAGGACACAGCCATGTGTGAGATTTTTGCGGGGCAGGACCCCGCGCGCTACGAATGTCATACTCGCCATCTTCGTCTGAACGGGCAAAGCACGAGCATCCGGTTGGAAAACGCGTTTTGGGCCATCATTGATGAGATTTCGGCGGGCGAAGGCACCACAACACCGCAGTTCATTTCAACCCTGCATCAGGAAGTGCTGGAGCGCTACGGCGAGCCGGGCAATTTCACATCGCTTCTCAGGTGCACCTGTCTAAGGTACCTGGATCTTCAAGCCAATCGCGCTGATGCCCCCATGGCCGCGGAGTAAAACGCGCGTCGTAAAGGAATACTACCCGACCAAGTTTTCCGGCACCTAAGCTGTTCCTACGGAAAGAAAATCCAACGGGGAAAGCTATGGCCAAATCAATTCACTCCATGATCCGTGTTTTGGATGAGGAGCGGTCTGTCGCGTTTTACAAAGCGGCCTTTGGCCTCGACGTGGCGGACCGCTTGGATTTTCCGAACTTCACGCTGGTCTATCTCAGTAATTCTGAAAGCGAGTTTGAGCTCGAGCTGACGATCAACAAAGGCCAGGAGGAGGCCTATGATCTTGGCAATGGCTACGGCCATTTCGCGGTGTCGGTCGAGGATCTCGATGCGGAACACGCGCGGTTTGAGGCTGAGGGCTTGAGCCCCCGCAAACTCGTGGAATTTGCCCCGGCAGGTGAGATCGTGGCCCGGTTCTTCTTTGTGCAAGACCCGGATGGATACGAGATCGAAGTGCTGGAGCGGGGTGGCCGCTTTAAATGACATCAAAGGGAGGAACACAGATGTCCGAACCAAAGGGCCCGAAAGGGTTGACACGGCGCCAATTGCTGTCGCGTGCGACGGCGGCGGGTGCGTCCTTCGTCGTGGGGGCAGGCTTTATGGCCGCGCCTGATGGCGCTTGGGCGATGCAAACGACCAATCTCAAGCCTGAGACCATGGCATCCCTGGTGCAGATGGCGCGGGACATTTACCCGCACGACCAGGTGGCCGATGAGTATTACGCCATCGCGGTCAGGGGATATGACACGGCAGAGGCGGCCGAAGGTATCGAGGCCGGAATTGCCGCGCTTGACGCAATGGCGCAGGGCAAAGGCCACGCCAGTTACCTTGCTATGGGATGGGAACGGGACCGCGTGGATATTTTGCGCGCCATGGAAGACAACCCGTTTTTCCAACAGATCCGCGGGGGCCTTGTGACAGGGCTTTATAACCAAAAAGCCGTTTGGCCGCTCTTTGGATACGAAGGCGCGTCATACGAGTTTGGCGGGTATATCGACCGCGGTTTTGACGACATCAACTGGCTGTAAGGGGAGGATGGCACCATGACGGCACCTTTTGAACTTTCCGACGACAGTGTTGTTGTCGTAATCGGCACCGGCGCGGGCGGCGGTGTTTTGGCGAATGAACTGGCGCAAAAAGGCGTGAGTGTTGTGGCCTTAGAGGCGGGCGGGCGGCATTTGCCAGAAGACTATGTAAATGATGAATGGGCGAGCTTTGGTCAACTGGCCTGGCTTGATCCGCGTACGACCTCAGGGGATTGGCGGGTGAGCCAAGACTTTGCCGGGCTTCCAGCCTGGATTGTAAAGGCCGTGGGCGGGGCGACGACCCACTGGGCGGGCGCGAGCTTGCGCTTCCAAGAGCATGAGTGGAAGGCCGCGACAACATACGGCAACGTACAAGGCGCGTCCTTGCTCGACTGGCCGATTGACGCGGCTGAGATGGACCCGTGGTACACGAAGGCAGAAGACAAACTGCTTGTAACACGCACGGGCGATCGACCGGGCCTGCCGGGCAATAACAACTACAAGGTCTTTGAGGCCGGTGCCAAGGCGCTTGGCTATGAAGGTGTGAGCACGGGCCGCATGGCGATCCAAGCCACGCCAGATGGCGAGTACAATATGTGCCAGCAGATCGGCTTTTGTTTTCAGGGCTGCAAGATGGGTGCGAAATGGTCCTCGGCTTATCGGGATATCCCCGAAGGTGAGGCCACAGGCAACCTGGAGGTCCGCGAGAACGCGCACGTGGCGCGCATCCTGCACAATGATCAGGGCAAGGTTACGGGCGTAGAGTATCATGATGCCGATGGCAACCTGCAAATGCAGAAAGCGCGCGTCGTTTGTGTGGCGGGCAATTCGTTTGAAAGCCCGCGGATGCTGCTCAATTCCGCGTCGTCCATGTTCCCAGATGGGCTGGCCAACAGCTCCGGCCAGGTGGGGCGCAACTACATGCGGCACATGACAGCTTCGGTTTATGCGGTCTTTGATCAGCCTGTGCGCATGTGGCGTGGTACAACCATGGCGGGGATCATCACAGATGAGAGCATTCATGATCCTTCACGTGGTTTTGTGGGTGGTTATGAGTTGGAAACGCTCTCGCTCGGTTTGCCCTTCATGGCGGCCTTCCTTGACCCGGGCGCTTGGGGACGAGAGTTTACCTCCGCGCTTGATCTTTATGAGAACATGGCCGGGATGTGGATCGTGGGCGAAGACATGCCGCAGGAAACCAACCGTGTCACGCTCAACCACGATGTCAAAGATCAGTATGGCATGCCCGTCGTGAACGTGCATTTCGATGATCATCCCAATGACATTGCCATGCGCAACCACGCCTATGAAAAGGGTCAGGCAATCTATGATGCGGTGGGAGCGACACGGACTTTCCCAACGCCGCCCTATCCGTCGACGCATAACCTCGGCACCAATCGGATGTCAGAGAAGGCTGAGGACGGTGTGGTCAACAAGTGGGGACAGACCCATGACATTGAGAACCTGTTCATCTCGGACGGCTCTCAGTTCACCACGGGCGCGGCGGAGAACCCGACGCTGACCATCGTGGCGCTTGCCATCCGGCAGGCGGACCACTTGGCCAGTGAGATGTCGAAGGGCAATCTCTGACGTCATTTCAATGACAGGAAGGGGCGGCGCGTGCGTCGCCTCTTTGTTTTGTCAGCTTGAAAGGGCTGTGCCTTCGCAGGCGCGGAAGGCGGCAACGGGCTCAGACGCTCCATCCAGCGGGATTGAGATTTCCACGTCGCCGCTGGCAGCAAGGGCGGTGTGATTGAACTGCAAGCCATCCAGCACATTGCCGAACCCCTTGTCCGTAACCGTGAGCGAACGGCCATCGTGGCTCAACTGATGGCGATCGGTGCCAATGACGCGGCCGTGAGGCCCGTTGAAGCGCATAGCAAAGGTCGCAGCGTCGGGCCATGGCTCAGCCCGCGTGATTGAAATGGAGTAGAGCGGGCCTGTTGGATCGAATGTCAGCTCGATCTGTGCCTGCGGGGTCTCATGGGTCAGCAAGCAGGGCGCGCCTGGGGTGAAGTCCCAAGCGTGGGCGGGGGTGGCCAACAGACCCAAAAACAGAAGATACCTCATAAACTGCACTTAGTATGAACGGAATGCTCGGCGATACCCCCGGCGCGGAATCAAGGCTGCAAGCCGCCGCGCCTTCGTCAGGCCGTCCCGGGGCCTGGCGAAATGACCATTGCAGTGCTTTGCTCGCATGGACGGCGGGGTTGGAGGGATAAAGTGCTGCTGTCCAATACTCGGATCGCCACGCCACGGCCTGACGAAGGCGCTCGGACTTTGCGAAAATGGGAGCCTAGGCAAAATCCAACGTTGGACACGTGCTAAAGAAGAACCTTTCGAGCATAAAACTCAATTGAAGCAAGGAGAATATCTGCCTCTCCCGGGTCATGCTGCAGTCTTTTTTTGCCCGACATCTGTCGAACTTCACTTAGAACTTGCAAAGCGCCGTGAACCGCCTCTGACACAAAGCCTATATCGTATGCACTGGATGTTGGTCTTGGATGGGCGAAGAAGTCTCGCATTTGTTTAAGCTGACTCAGTCCCTTTGTTGGTTGCTCGCATTCAGCAAATCCCGAAGAAACAATTTTTACTCCCGAGTTAAGCGCAGCTCTGGATAAAAGCTTTGAAAGCCCAGCGATACTTTGTTTGAAAGTTTCTTCTTTGAGATCGGTATACTCGGGGTCCTTTGACGACAGACCTTTGCGATAGAAGTCACTTACTCTGTTTTCAAAGTTGTCTGGATAGATGCCAAATCCGTCGGTCCTGATGAGCTTTTCAATGATTAAAGCGTACAAAGCGTCGTGAAGGCCAACAATAATCCACCTAATGTTAGTCTCGTCTATTGTGTTTTGGCCGAGGTTGAAGTCTACCAGTTGCAAGCAACTGATGAAGTGTGAGCCTTCATCATAAGTGTGCCACTCTATCGTCAACGCTTCCGCCGTTTAACATTCCCACCTCGCTGCCCGGGACGCCCTGCTGTGGACCGGCCCACCGCCGCCTCCGATGCTGCCTCAACCGCTGACTGGCGCGCCATGGGGTCGTCGGCCACGGCCAAATCCACCGCCTCCAACCGCTTCACCTCATCGCGCAGCCGCGCGGCCTCTTCGAATTCCAGGTTCTCGGCTGCCTTGCGCATATCGGTGCGCAGCGCATCCAAATGGGCCTGCATGTTGCCGCCGACTGCCGCCTTGTCCACCTGGGCGGTCACGCGGTTCATGTCCACGTCGCCCTTGTAGAGCCCAGCGAGGATATCCTCGACATTCTTTTTCACCGTCTCAGGCGTGATCCCGTGCTCTTCGTTGTAAGCGATCTGCTTGGCCCGGCGGCGGTTGGTCTCGCCGATCGCGCGCTCCATAGAGCCTGTCATGCGGTCGGCATACATGATCACGCGGCCATCGGCGTTGCGCGCGGCGCGTCCGATGGTCTGCACCAGAGATGTCTCAGAGCGCAGAAATCCCTCTTTATCCGCATCCAAAATAGCCACTAAACCGCATTCAGGGATATCCAACCCCTCCCGCAGCAGGTTGATCCCGATCAGCACGTCAAAGGCCCCGAGCCGCAGGTCGCGCAGGATTTCAATCCGCTCAATCGTGTCGATATCGGAATGCATGTAGCGGACGCGAATGCCTTGTTCATGGAGGTATTCTGTCAGGTCTTCGGCCATGCGTTTGGTCAGTGTGGTCACCAAAGTGCGCAGGCCCCGCTCATTCACGCGGCGGATCTCATCGAGCAGATCATCGACCTGCATATCCACTGGCCGGATTTCCACTTCCGGGTCGAGCAAGCCGGTGGGTCGGATCACCTGTTCGGTGAACACGCCACCTGATTGTTCAATCTCCCACGCGGCCGGCGTGGCGGAAACAAAGACCGATTGCGGCCGCATCGCGTCCCATTCCTCAAACTTGAGCGGCCGATTGTCCATGCAAGAGGGCAGGCGGAAGCCATGCTCAGCTAGGGTGAATTTGCGCCGGTAGTCGCCCCTGTACATGCCGCCGATCTGCGGCACGCTGACATGGCTTTCATCGGCAAAGACAATCGCGTGATCAGGGATGAACTCAAAGAGCGTGGGCGGCGGCTCACCCGGCGCGCGGCCCGTCAGATATCGTGAATAGTTTTCAATCCCGTTGCAGACGCCCGTTGCCTCGAGCATCTCAATATCAAAATTCGTGCGCTGCTCCAGACGCTGCGCCTCAAGCAGTTTGCCATCGGCCACCAGTTGATCGAGCCGAATGCGCAGTTCTTTTTTAATGTTGATGACGGCTTGCTGCATCGTGGGCTTGGGCGTGACGTAATGCGAATTGGCGTAGACCCGCACCTGATCCATGCTGCGCGTCTTCGCGCCGGTCAGCGGGTCAAACTCGGTGATACCCTCTAACTCTTCACCAAAAAAGCTCAACTTCCAGGCGCGATCATCCAAATGCGCGGGCCAGATCTCCAGGCTGTCCCCACGCACCCGGAACGATCCGCGCTGAAAGCCTTGATCGTTGCGGCGATATTGCTGGGCCACCAAATCGGCCATGATCTCGCGCTGGTTATACTCGCCGCCCGCCTTCAAATCTTGCGTCATCGCGCCGTAGGTCTCAACAGAACCAATGCCGTAAATGCATGAAACGGACGCCACGATGATCACATCATCCCGCTCCAACAGCGCGCGCGTGGCCGAATGGCGCATCCGGTCGATCTGTTCGTTGATCTGGCTTTCTTTCTCAATGTAGGTGTCCGAGCGCGGGACATAGGCCTCAGGCTGATAGTAGTCATAGTAGCTGACAAAGTATTCAACGGAGTTGTTGGGAAAGAAGCCTTTGAATTCGCCGTAAAGCTGGGCCGCGAGTGTCTTGTTGGGGGCCAGAATGATCGCGGGCCGCTGCGTTTCTTCGATGACCTTGGCCATAGTGTAGGTTTTGCCCGTGCCAGTGGCGCCGAGAAGCACCTGGTCCCGGTCGCCTGCATTTACGCCATCCGTCAGCTCGCGGATCGCGGTCGGCTGATCTCCTGCAGGCGAAAACTCAGTCACCATTTCAAACCGCTTGCCGCCTTCAAGCTTGGGGCGGGATTTAACATCCGGGGCCGCAGCATGCAGGGCAATTTCAGTGGATGCTTCTGATTTGTCGGAATGGGCGTAGGGCATAGGATCTCACTCTCTGACCTCAAACTTGTGCGGATTCCGCTGGAGTTCAAGCGGGCAGTGGCCATGTTCGCCAAAGCGGCTGGCGTCCTGACCGAAATTGTCAGGGTAAAACCCGCTTTGCTTCTTCTTCTGGCTCAAAATTTCTCCGCCGGACGCACCAACCTCAAGGGTACTGCGTTCGCGTTTCTTCTACCAGATCGGCGGCGCAGACTGACATTTCGGCAATCTCGTCCGCGCTCGCCAGCCAGCCGCGATTGGCGCTTTGTTTGGCCAGTGCAGCCCGCCGGAGCGTCATCAGGCGCGCGCGGGGGCTGGCAAGGAAGGTGTTCTGTGAAATCACTGTCTCAAGCGGCGTGTCGAGACGGATCACCTCATAATACCCGCCCGATAGTGCAAGCATGGCAAAGCCGCAGCCTGTCACATCGCTTGGACAGTGCGCGCGGCACAGATCGGCAATCGGGCGCGCCGCAGGGGCCGAAAGCACCCAGTTCTCGACCAGCCCCCGCCAGCGGTTTGCAGGGTCCGAACCCCCGCCGGCAAAGCCAAGAGCAAGCAGACCGCCGATTTCGACGGTGTCTTCATCATCGGCCCTCATCATGTGAGCGGCAAAGGGCGCGATATGGCGCAGAGCCGCAATGCCCTCTCCGCGCCATGCCTGTTCGCTGCGATAATGCTCCATGAAAGGACGCAACTCATCAAGCATCATGTCGCTTTCGGCCAAGACGCGTTTTTCCTCGTCCGTGCCATAGAGCGCGATCACTCGGATGGGGTAATCCGTGGCCTCAACCTCGCCCAAAGCTCGCAGCGTGCTTATCAGCCCGGCGACCGGGCGCGGCACGCGCGTGGCGATCAAAGCGCGTGCCAGCGGATTGTTTTCTTTGGCTTCAAAATCCAGCCAGGTTTGGGAAAAGCCACCATAGCCCTGATCGCGGCGAAACAGGGCCCGCGCCTCCGACGGTTTGAGGCTCTTGCGGAACGGGGAATGACCCCGATCTTTGGTTTCCACCTGTGACAACAGAATGCGCGCTAAGCTGTGCCCATCCTTGGCCAGATTGGCCAGGGCTGGCAGGCTGTTTGCGTCGTCGCCCGAAAGCCACGCCGCAACGGCTGCGTCAAAGGGTTTGTCCTGCGCGGCGATAGAGGCCGGCATCAGTATCGCGAAGCAAAAAATCATCCATTTCATCATGGCGGAGCAGAGCTTTTTTGGGCTAGAGCGCGCGATGCGCGGGAGCACTTGATGTCTAACATGGAACAAGCACAGACCATGATCCAACGGAAAAACGTGACGGACGTCCGCTTCCGTTGGCATAAACCTCGCGTTGGCTTGCCGTAAGCGTTGACGCGCGATAGGGCGGGGTCATGACGCACCGGCTTTCATATCGTGGGCATGCCAAATCCATCTTGTCGCTGGGCCTGCCTCTCGTCGGCTCGCACGTGGCGCAGTTTGCCATCACGTTGACGGATGGGATCATGCTGGGGCGCTACTCGGTTGAGGCGCTGGCAGCAGAAGTGCTGGGCGGCACAATGTTTTTCGTCTTTTTCATCGTGGGATCGGGCTTTGCCTGGGCGGTGATGCCGATGGTGGCCTCTGCCGAGGCGCGCGGCGAACACGCGCAGGTGCGGCGGGTCACGCGGATGGGGGCCTGGGCCTCGATACTCTTTGCTGTTTCTGTGATCCCGGTGATGTTTTTCTCTGAGCCGTTCTTTCGCCTGCTGGGGCAGGAGGCGGAGGTATCCCGCGATGCCGCGATTTATCTGTCCATCGTGGGGTTTGGCACGCTGCCCGCGCTTTTGGTGATGGTGCTCAAATCTTACCTGGCCGCGTTGGAACGCACTCAGGTGGTGCTTTGGGTGACGCTCTCGGCGGTTGGGTTGAACATTTTGGTGAATTACGCGCTGATCTACGGCAATTGGGGCGCGCCTGAGATGGGTCTTCGCGGCGCGGCGATTGCCTCGCTTGTGGTGACAACGGCGTCTTTGCTGGCGCTCATGGTCTATGTGGCCAAGGCGACACCGGAACACACGCTCTTCACCCGGTTTTGGCGGCCCGATTGGGAGGCGTTTGGCCAGGTGTTTCGCCTGGGTTGGCCGATCGGGCTGACAAACCTCGCCGAAGTCGGGCTGTTTGCGGCCTCGACCATGATGATGGGCTGGTTAGGGAAGGTGCCGCTGGCGGCCCATGGGATCGCCATGCAGGCGGCTTCGCTCATGTTCATGGTGCATCTGGGCTTGTCAAATGCTGCCACGGTGCGGGCAGGCCATGCCTTTGGGCGACAGGATCGGCAAGACCTTGTGGACGGGGCAAAGGTGGTGCTGGGCCTGTCCGGGGCATTCGCTTTGCTGACAATGTTGGCCTTCCTTTTGGTGCCGGAATGGATGATTACGCTTTTTCTAAATCCTGATGAGCCAGAACGTGCGGCAGTGATCGCCGTGGGCGTTGGGCTTTTGGCGGCAGCGGCGATGTTTCAGCTGATGGATGCCGCGCAAGTCATGGCGCTTGGGCTGTTGCGGGGCGTTCACGACACGCGTGCGCCGATGATCATCGCGGCCGTGAGTTATTGGATCGTGGGCATCCCGGTAAGCTACACCCTTGGCATTACCCTGGGCTGGGGCGGCATTGGCATCTGGTTGGGCTTGGCTGTCGGTCTTGCCTGCGCGGCGGTCCTGTTGCTTTTGCGGTTTTGGAGATGGTCAGTACGCGTTGTCGGCCAATCCTCCGCCCCTTCGATGCCGCCGTGTTAGAGATCCTGACACTGCCATGCGCAGCATAGTCGTCTAAACGGTGAAAGAGGCCTTTGAGGCGCCTGAGATGCGCAGCAGTTCATCAGGCGCAATCCCGAAAACATGCCTTGGCGTGCCAGCAGCTGCCCAGACTTGATCAAAGTCGCACAATCGCGGATCAAAAAAAGCACGCGGTTGTGTCAGATGGCCCACAGGAGAGACACCCCCGATGGCAAAACCTGTTTGCGCGCGGATCAATGTGGCGTCTGCTTTGCCGAGAGGCTCGCCCGCAAGCAGGCTCGCGCGCTCTGCGCTCACCTGGTTGCCCCCGGCCGTGACAAACAGCACTGCCGCGTTGCTTGTTTCGCCGCGAAAGATGATGGATTTGGCAATCTGGTCCACGTGGCATCCCACAAGATCGGCCGCCATTTGCGCGGTCGTGGCCTGCCCGATTTCCACCGGTTGGCTGTTCGATCCTGCATTTTGCAGGGCAGTGATCACACGTTTGAGGCTTTTTGACATTGCACAAATCCTTTGGCCGTGTTCATCCCATAGCAGCGCGCCATTGACCATAGCGGTGTGATCGGCATGACTGATCTCATGTCTATTGCCCGCCGCATGATCCGCTGCCCGCGCGCCTTTGACCCAGAACAAGGGGCCTCTACGCGCGCAAAGTTTGCCGGGCTTGAGGCGCCGCTTTTGGATCTCATTGCCGGAGCCTCCGGGTGCAGCCCGTATTTGCGTGGGCTCTGTCAATCTGAGGCCGACTGGTTGGTGGACGCACTCAATGCGCCCGAAGAGGCGTTTGAGGCGTTGCTTCACGATGCACAGGCGGCACCTCTTGACGACGTGGCGCTCACGTTGAGACAAGCGAAAAGGCGGGTGGCCTTGATCACTGCGCTTGCCGATCTTTCCGGCGTTTGGAGCCTTGCTGATGTCACCGCGCGGCTGAGCCAGTTTGCCGATCTGGCCGTAGGGCAAGCCTTGAAAGCTGCCATTCAGTCTGAATTGCGCCGCGGAAAAATCCCGGGTCAGACAGAAGATGATCTCGATTGCGCTGGCGGAATGGTTGTCCTCGCCATGGGCAAGATGGGCGCGGGCGAGCTCAATTACAGCTCTGATATTGATCTGATTTGTCTCTTTGATGAGACCCGGTTTGACGCGTCTGACTACAACACGGCACGCACCGGATTTGTTCGCGCTACGCGAAAAATGGCGGCCACCCTGAATGATCGCACAGCCCAGGGCTATGTGTTTCGCACGGACCTGCGCCTGCGACCGGATCCGGCTGTGACGCCTGTCTGCCTCGCCATGGCGCGGGCGGAGGCATATTACGAAAGCCTTGGCAGGACATGGGAGCGCGCGGCCTACATCAAGGCGCGAGCCTGCGCGGGGGATGTGCGCGCAGGTGAGCGGTTTTTGCAGACACTCACGCCCTTTGTTTGGCGCAGGCATCTAGACTTTGCCGCCATTGAAGACGCCCACACCATGCGCCTGCGCATTCGGGAGCATAAGGGCTTGCCACAGCAAATCACCTTGCCGGGGCATGATATGAAACTCGGCAGAGGCGGCATCCGTGAGATCGAGTTTTTCACGCAAACGCAGCAGCTGATTTCCGGAGGACGCGATCCTGATTTGCGGGTGCGCGGGACAGTAGAGGGCATGACGCGACTGGCGCAAAAGGATTGGATCCCAGAGGATGTCGCCCGCGAACTGACCGGTCATTACATGTTTCATCGCAGCGTAGAGCATCGGGTGCAGATGATCCATGATGCGCAAACCCATGACCTGCCAAACTCCGCGGAGGGGTTTGAACGGCTCGCGGCCCTGATGGACCGCACATCGCCCGTACTTAAAGAAGAGCTTTTGGATCGCCTAAGTTCCGTACATAGTCGTATGGAAGGGTTTTTCTGCCATGATGACCCCAGGCCCGTTGCAACCGCACCGAAAGAACCGCTGGATGACGACTTGATCGCCCGGTGGGAAAGCTACCCGGCCCTCAGATCGGATCGCGCGCGCCAGATCTTTCGCCGGTTGAAGCCTGAGATCCTGTCACGACTTTCCGCCTCGGCGGACAGCCAGGCCACCTTGCGCGCCTTTGACGGGTTTCTGGCCGGGCTGCCGGCGGGTGTGCAGCTTTTGTCGATGTTTGAGGCGCGACCACAGCTTTTGGACCTTTTGGTTGATATTGCAGGCACTGCGCCCGGACTGGCAGCTTACTTGTCCCGCAATGCGCGGGTGTTTGATGCCGTGATTGCGGGACATTTCTTTTCTGACTGGCCGGGCGAGGCCGCTTTGCGCGATGAACTGGCGGCGCAATTGTCTCCTCAAGGCGATTACGAGGCAGAACTTGATCGGGCCCGTGCTTGGGCCAAGGAATGGCATTTTCGCGTGGGCGTGCACCATCTTCGCGGGCTGATTGATGCCGATCAGGCCGGGCGGCAATATGCCGATCTAGCCGCCGCCGTTCTGGGCGCGCTCTGGCCGCGGGTTGAGGCGCAATTTGCTGTCAAACACGGGCCGCCGCCCGGGCGCGGTGCCATTGTTCTGGCGATGGGGTCACTTGGGGCTGGCAAGCTCAATGCCAAGTCTGATCTCGATCTGATCGTGATCTATGACGCGCCCGGCGATGGCAGCTCAGATGGCCCGCGCCCGCTGCCGACGCGCATGTACTATGCCCGCCTGACCCAGGCTCTCATCACCGCACTCACCGCGCCGATGGCTGAGGGCAAGCTCTATGAGGTCGATATGCGATTGCGCCCATCGGGAAATCAGGGGCCAGTGGCTACGAGCTGGGCTGCATTCCAGGCCTATCAGAGCGATGAGGCGTGGGTTTGGGAGCATTTGGCGCTCACCCGTGCGCGGGCTGTCGCGGGGCCGCAGGATCTGGCGCAGGACGTGGAGGCGTGTCGCCTGGCGCTGCTTGCCAAAAAAGGGGAGGCAGGGCGCGTCCGCGCGGGAGTGGCGGAAATGCGCGCGCGTATTGCCGAGGCCAAGGCACCTGACGGCAGGTGGGACACAAAACTTGGCGCAGGGCGGATGCAGGACATTGAGCTTATCGCGCAAGCCGGTGCTTTGATGGCGGCGGATGCGCGGCGGGATGTATCATCGGGTTTGCAGGCCGGTCGCGCGATCGGCTGGCTCAGCGCTGAGGACACGGGAAAGCTCCAAAGCGCGTATACGCTATGCTGGATCATCACCCAGATTGCTCGGCTCTTGGGCGATGCGACGTTGCAAGTGGACAAGTTGGGGCAGGGTGGCTGCGCCATGCTCTTGCGCGAAACAGGCTTTGACAGCATGGACGCGCTACAAACAAAGCTTGACGAGGTGGTCATGACAGCGGCACAGATAATCGATCAAGCACTGCGAGATTGAGGAAACGCGCAAGATGGCAATTGAGCAAGACCATGACCCGCTGGATCCCAAGGGCCTGATGCGAGAAGCGTATCGGATCGACGGCATCACTTGGGGAGAATGCCGATCGATTTTTCTGGATTGGGCCTTGTCACTGCCTGAGGGCCATGACGCTCGACCTGCCATTGAGGGGCTCATTGAACGCTATGGGCGCGAGGCGGCAGAGCATCCGATGACAGATGTTTTGCGTGAAGGCCAGCAAGCGGCGATGCGTCCCAAACGGCGCGGCGGATGGCGGTCTCGGGATCGATCCGCGCAAGCTTGAACCGTTGTTGTCATTGCGTTTTTCAGGGCTTTTTTGACAGCTTCGTTCAGGGCGAAAACCCCGCTTTTGATGTGATTTCGTCTAAAATGCGCCTCATTTGGCGGTCATCTCCAATCCAATGAGGGACGGAGCTTTGCCTCACATGACCTGAAAACAGGCAGCGGCAGGGCACCTCACAGTGAAAATGGAGGTTGCCATGAAACCCATGAAGATACTTTTTGGCCTCATCGCCAGTGCCACCCTTGCGGCCTGCGGCGGAGCGCCCGTCGAAACGACGCGCAACGTGCCGGCCAACGCGTCAGCGGCAGAGCTTGCCACCTCACCGGTGCCCAGCTCCTTTAACATTGAGTCGGTTGTGGTCGAAGTACCGCGCACGCTGACCGTGTCCGAGAGCAACCGCTACTATCCAGGTGGCGATATCGTCTGGCGCGAAGACCCGCTGGGTGATCGCCACGCACAGGTCCAAAAGATCGTGCAGGATGCTATGATCGAAGGCGCGCGTCAGCTAACGCCTGGTACAGTACCCGCGATTTTGCACATCGAAATGACGCGATTTCATGCGCTGACCGAAAAGGCGCGCTACACCGTGGGCGGGGTGCATTCGATCCAATTCAATATGTCGCTGCGCAACCCCGAAACGGGTCAGCTCTATGGCCAGCCAAAGTTTGTGAAAGCGGATTTTGAGGCGCTGGGCGGACAGGCCGCCGTACGCGCGGAACAGGCCGGGCGGACGCAAAAGGTGCGCATCACCAATCACCTGATCGGTGTGTTGCGCGCAGAGATGACGCAGCCGGGTGGATATGTGGCTGGCAATCTGGGCCTCTTTGGCGCGATCAACAATCTCTAAGCTTTCCGAGGCTTGAAAAACCGCTTAAGGGGACGGCCATGACGCCGTCCCCTTTGCCTGTTGTCCGCCTGAAACCCAAAGCCAACGCCCGCGCGATACGGTTTGGTGCGCCTTGGGTCTATGACAACGAAGTCGTGACGGATCGGCGCACGCGCAAAATTACCCCGGGCATGATTTGCATTCTGGAAGATGCGGACCGCGCGCCGCTGGGACTCGTTGCCGTCAACCCAAACTCGCGGATCTTCGCCCGTGTCTTGGAACGCGATACGCAGGTCACAATCGATCGCGCTTGGCTGACGAGCAAGCTCCGGGCGGCCTTGAACTTGCGGGAAAAGCTGTATGCTGCGCCGTTCTACAGGCTTGTGCATGCCGAGGGAGATGGCGTGCCGGGCGTTGTGATCGATCGCTTTGGAGACACGGCTGTTGTGCAGCCTAACGCCGCGTGGGCCGAGCTTTTGTTGCCGGATCTTGTGGCGGCCCTTGAGGAGGTCACGGGCGTGGCCCATGTGCTCAAAAACGCCGCCGGACGGGCGCGTGGTCTGGAAGGTCTCGACGATCAAAGCGTCGTTTTGGCAGGCCAAGCGCCTGCGGAGCCGGTCGAAGTGTCTATGAATGGCGCAACGTATTTGGCCGACTTGGTCGACGGCCAAAAGACCGGGCTGTTTTATGATCAACGTCCCAATCATGCCTTCGCGGCTCAGGCTGCCAAAGGGGCGCGGGTGCTGGATGTGTTTTCGCATGTGGGTGGGTTTGGTCTGGCCGCCTTGGCCAATGGCGCAGAGCATGCGCTGGCGGTAGATGGGTCTGCGGCAGCCTTGGCACTGGCCGAAGGTGGCGCCAAGAGGATGGGGCAGGGGGATCGCTTTGCCACACGGCAGGGTGATGCGTTTGAAGTGCTTGGCCAATTGGCCAAGGAGGGCGCGCGGTTTGATCTGGTCATCTGCGACCCGCCTGCCTTTGCACCCAACAAACAGGCGCTAGAGGCCGGATTGCGCGCCTATGAAAGAGTGGCGCGTCTGGCCGCACCTTTGGTGTCTGAGGGCGGCATTCTCGGGCTGTGTTCCTGTTCCCACGCCGCCGATCTGACCAAGTTCCGCAGTGCCAGCGTGCGTGGCATCGGGCGTGCGGGGCGGCGCGCCGCGCTCATACACACGGGCTTTGCCGGGCCGGATCATCCTCAACACCCACACTTGGCCGAAACCGCCTATCTCAAAGCGCTGTTTTTCCGTCTATGAAGGCGCTGCTCGATACCTGCGTGATCTATCCCACTGTGATGCGCGAAATGCTGTTGAGCGTGGCCGCCACTGGCGCCTTCACGCCGCTTTGGTCCGCCCGGATCATAGAAGAATGGCAACGCGCAGCCACAAAGCTTGGCCCGGATGGCATGGCACAGGCGCAAGGTGAGGCCGCGCTTTTGGCCCGTGATTGGCCTGAGGCGGAAGTGACGTGGCCTGGCTCACTTGAGACGCGTCTATGGTTGCCTGACCCTGCGGATGTGCACGTGCTCGCCGCAGCTGTCGCAGGCTCGGCGGATGTGATTGTGACAGTCAATGCCAAGGATTTCCCGCGCGGCATTCTGGCCGAAGAAGGTGTTTCGCGCGCCGATCCCGATGCCTTCCTGATGGGGCTTCATGCCGCCGAACCTGACATTGTGGCTGCCGCGGCAGACAGCGTTCTCGCGCGTGCCAATGCTTTGTCCGGCGACACGTGGGAGATGCGCAAGCTGCTCAAGAAGGCGCGTCTGCCGCGTTTGGGCAAAGCTCTCACGCGTTAATCGCGTGCTTTGCGGACAAACTCCACCAGCTGCCGCGTCGATGGGTCTTTCTCGGCAACGGGCGCTGCACCTCTCAAGATGCGCTCCATGTCCTTGGCCAGCACTTTGCCCAGTTCCACGCCCCATTGGTCAAAGGAATTGATCCCCAGGATCACGCCTTCGACAAACACCCTGTGTTCATAAAGCGCCACAATCTGACCCAGCACATATGGGGTCAGAAGATCGTAGATCAGCGTGGTCGAGGGGCGGTTGCCGGTAAAGACGCGGTGAGCAGCCTGACGTTCAAGCTCTGCTCCGGTAAAGCCCGCATCCGTCATCAACGCGCGCGCGCCCTCCATCGACCGCCCACGCATGAGCGCCTCGGATTGAGCGAGGCAATTGGCCACCAAAAGCGTGTGATGATGGGCCAGATCCGGCTCATGCCCGCGCGCTGCGACCATGAATTCACACGGGATAATGCGCGTGCCCTGATGGATCAGTTGATAAAACGCATGCTGTCCATTGGTGCCGGGTTCTCCCCAAACAATAGGGCCACTGCCCGCCGACACTGGCGCGCCGTCCATTGTCACACCCTTGCCGTTGCTTTCCATCTCCAATTGCTGAAAGTACGCGGCCAGGCGAGACAGGCGCTGATCATAAGGCAGCACGGCACGAGATCCGTAACCGCAAACATGGGAATGCCACAGCCCGGTCAAGGCCAGCATCACCGGCATGTTTTGCACGAGCGGCGCGGATCGAAAATGAAGATCCATCGCCTCGCCCCCTTGCAGGAACTCTGTAAATCGCTGAGGCCCTATGGCGATCATCAAGGACAACCCGATCGGTCCCCACATTGAATATCGCCCCCCGACCCAATCCTCAAAACCAAAGACCCGATCCGCCGCAATGCCGAACGCGGCTGTCTTATCCTCCGCGGTGGAGAGTGCAGCGAATTGTGTGCCAGGGTCTTTCACCGCCTTGGCCATCCAGGCGCGGGCGGTTTCGGCGTTGGTGATGGTCTCAATGGTGGTGAAGGTCTTCGAGGCCACAATCACAAATGTGCGGGTCGGATCCAACCCTTTCAGAGTGTCGGCGATATCTGCACCATCTACGTTGGACACAAAGTGGCATCGCGGCCCATCGTGATAGGGCGCCAGTGCAATCGTAGCCATGTCCGGGCCCAGATGAGAGCCGCCGATGCCAATATTGATGACATCTGTAATGATGCCACCTTGCCCTTGAAAGACACCGCTGCGCACATCTTCGGCAAAGGCGCCCATACGCGTGAGCGTTTCCCGCACAGCTGGCATCACATCCGCGCCGTCCACGAAAACAGAGCCGCCGGACAAGTTGCGCAACGCCGTGTGCAAGACCGCGCGCCCTTCGGTTTCGTTGATCTTTTCGCCGGAAAACATGGCGTCCCGGCGTGCCTCAACGTCTTGGTCTTGGGCAATCTGTAAGAGCGCATCCCGCGCTGCTTTATCCATGGCTGTTTTGGAATAGTCAAAAAGCAGCCCGTCTGCATCCACCGAAAAGGCGTTTGCCCGGTCGGGTTCCTGCATTAGCGCGGCAATCGATTGTTTTGCGCTGGCCTTCAGTGCATCCCACATGGGCGTCCCCTGTTTCATCTTTCCGGAAGTACTCCGGGGGTTTGGGGGCTGGCCCCTTAGATTCGTGCGTTTGGGGGCTGGCCCCCAATTACTTGGCCCAGTGCACTTCCGCCTGGTCCAGAACCGCGGCAATAGGTGCCCTTTGAGGTGGCAGGTCTGCGGCGCGGTGCACAGCCGCTTTCTTATCGTCGCCCGTGATCACCACGTGCAGCGCGCTTGCATCTCGGAGAACACGCGCCGAAAGGGTGACACGCGCCTCAGGTTGGTCTTTGGGCACCTGCACACTCAGTACAGGCGCGTCCTCCCCCAGCGCCGCCTCAAGCCCGGGTGCGCCAGGGAAAAGCGAGGCTGTGTGCATATCGGCCCCCATGCCCAAGAGGCACACATCAATCGGCAGTTCCGGTTCAATCGCCAGGGTCAGGCGTGCGAGCGCCTCATGCGGCGTGGCTCCTTCGATGAAAAGCGGCACCATTTGTGCATGGGCTGCGTGCCCGGTCAGCAGGCGGTCGCGCACAAGGGTCGTATTGGAACGCGGGTGATCTTCGGGCACCCAGCGTTCATCACTCAAGAGAACACGGACGCGCGACCAGTCGAGATCGACCGCGCTCATGGTATCGAACACAGGGCCGGGCGTGGTGCCGCCGGGCACGACGAAAAGCACATTTTCCTTCTGTTCCAGGGCCTGGCGCAGGTCCGAGGCCAGTTGGTCGGCCAGGCGCAGTGCCATCATATCGGCATCGGGGTAGTCGTGAAATGTCATGCTTTGATCTCTCGCCAGCGGCGCCCATCGCGATGCATCAGCATCAGCGCATCATCTGGCCCAGAGCTGCCTGTCGCATAGCTAAGCGGGGCCTCGCCTCGCTCCGTCCATCCCTGGATCACGGCATCGGTCCAGGCCCAGGCGGCCTCCACTTCGTCCCCGCGCATAAACAGCGTTTGGTTGCCGCGGATCACGTCCATGATCAGTCGCTCATAGGCATCGGGAAAGTCCGCCTCTTCCGGGCCGAGAGCTTCGGCAAAGGTCATATCCAAAGGCACATCAACCAGGCGCATGCCGCCCGGTCCGGGTTCTTTGATGGTCACGCCAAGCTCAATGCCTTCATTGGGCTGCAATTTGATGGTCAGGATGTTGGAATGTCGTCCAGTGTCTTCCGTAAAAATTGAATGGGGCGCATCCTTGAACACCACGGCAATTTCGCTCGCTCGTTCGCGCAAACGCTTGCCCGTGCGCAGGTAAAATGGCGTGCCGGCCCAACGCCAATTGCTTACGCGGGCGCGCAGGGCAACGAAGCTTTCGGTCTGGCTGTCACGGTTGCCCACCTGGCTGATGTATCCGGGGCGTTCGCCATTGCCTTCATATTGGCCGCGCACCACGTCATCGGCGCCCACAGGATCCAATGCACGGATGACTTTCAATTTCTCATCTCGCACCGCATCGGGATGAAACTTCGCGGGTGGTTCCATGGCGATGAGGCACAAAAGCTGCATCAGGTGGTTTTGCATCATGTCTCGCATGGCACCTGAGCGGTCGTAGTAGTCCCCGCGCGTTCCAATACCGACCTCCTCGGCCACGGTGATCTGAATGTGGTCGACATATTGGCTGTTCCAAAGCGGCTCAAACAGCATATTGCCAAACCGGATCGCCATCAGGTTTTGCACGGTTTCCTTGCCCAGATAGTGATCAATCCGGTAAATCTGTTCTTCGGTAAAATGCTTGGCGAGGGCTTTGTTGAGCTCTTGTGCGCTGGCAAGATCGCGGCCAAAGGGCTTTTCCACCACGATCCGGGCCTGCTCATCAACCAAGCCGATGTCGTGCAGTTTCTCCGCCAAAGGACCAAATAGGCGTGGTGCCACGGAGAAATAATAGGCCCGGATGCGGCCCGGCCGGGTAAGATCTTTCAGTGCGGGCCAGCCTTCTTCGCCCAACGCATCAAGTTTTACAAAGTGAAGTTTGTTCAAAAACGCGGTGCGGCTTGAGGGTTGATCTTCGCCATGCTCACAGTCCCGGCCTTCGTTGAATTCCTCAATCGCAT
>JBCBVL010000003.1:0-665294 GCA_039817595.1 Pseudomonadota bacterium | reverse complement strand
ATCAAACCGGGTGTGTCAGAGGTTAAGCCTCCAGCACCTCCCAGCGTTTCGTTTTGGAACGCGGTGCACATTCGATGATCCGAACGGCATCACCCACCTTGTAGGCATTCTTTTCGTCGTGCGCCCGGTACTTCTTGGACTTACGAATGGTCTTTTGCAGCACCGGGTGCTTAAAACGGCGCTCAACCTTGACCGTGATGGTTTGCTGGTTGGCGTCAGAGGTCACAACGCCCTGCAGGATACGCTTTGGCATTGGCTTACTCCTCTTCCGCAGCGCCAGCTGCTTTTTCACTCAGCACCGTCAAAACGCGGGCCACATCGCGGCGTACGGTCTTCATCCGTGCAGGGTTTTCAAGTTGGCCTGTTGCGGCCTGAAAGCGCAGGTTGAACTGCTCTTTTTTAAGATTGACCAACTCTTCTCGAAGCTGGTCTGGCGTTTTTTCACGCAATTCCGCGGCGGTCATGGCGCCATCTTCCTTTCTTTCCAACACCGGCAAGCCCCAAACAGTTGATTTTAGGTCACTTGTTTCCCGGTGGACAAAAACATACACGCGAATCCAAGCTCAGCCTGGTCCGCAGATTGGCGGTGTTTAGGCGAGCCGTTGCATGAGAGCAAGCAAAAGTTTGAATTTTTCGCGACTTCCAGATAAAACCCGCCAGCAGCTAAAATTCGGCTATTTGCGACATCTCGTCGATCTTGCCCCGCCGAGTTTGCCACTTATGTATAGGGTCGACCATCGCGCACGATAATCAATTAGACGTGATGGAGCCCTGGCCGGGTTTGTGATAACTCCGGTCCGAGCGCCAAAAAGATTGTGGACCATGTAAGTGGGCCGCACCAGTGAAAGGATGTTTAACATGACACTCGCTCTTAGCCGTCGTACGCTTCTTATGGCAGGTACCGCCGCGCTTATCGCGCGTCCGGCCATCTCAGAAGAAGCAACGACCCACGTTGTTGAGATGCTCAACAAAGACCCGGAAGATCCCAAACAGCGCATGGTGTTCAAACCCGCGTTTCTTGTGGTCAAGCCAGGTGACACAGTGCAGTTTGTGTCCGCCGACAAAGGTCACAACTCTGAAATCATTGACGATATGATCCCAGAGGGCGCTGAAGGCTGGAAAGGCCGCATCAACGATGACATCGAAGTCACCCTCGAAACCCCTGGTTTCTACGGCTACAAGTGTACACCACATGTCGGCACGGGGATGGTTGGTCTGATCGTTGTCGAAGGCGACGGCATGATGGACAACCTAGAAGCCGCGCAAGACGTGCGTCACCGTGGTCAGGCCAAAAAGCGCTTCGAAGCGCTTTGGGAGCAGGCCGAAGAAGCCGGTATGATGACCGCTTAACCCTGGTTAAAGCAGACCTAATCGAAACGCCCGCGCCCATGTGCTTCGGGCGTTTCTTTTTTCGCGCATCAGGTCGCATTCCAAGCGTAATTGAAGCTGATGCTGATCCTGTCGTCTTCGGCCTGGTTCATCGGCACTTCATGGCGCAGCCAGCTTTCCCATAACAGAACATCGCCCACGGCCGGACGGGCAGTGTGAAAGAGTTTCAGCTCTTCGCGCGCGTCGGAAACACGCCTCGGTGCCGCCATCATCCACCCTGATCGTGGATCTTCCAGTTTCAACGCACTCGTCCCTTCGGGCATCGCGACATAAAACGTGCCGCTGATGACAGAGTGCGGATGGATGTGAGAGCCGTGCGCGCCGCCTTCCGGCAAAATGTTGATCCAGATATCCTCAAGCGTCAGCGCACCGCCGTCGAGGTCAAACTGCAGGTCTTGTGCAAAAGCGGCGACATGCGCATCAAGCGCAGTCACGGCATCGGCAAAAATTGGGAACCGCCATGGCAGGTCGGACAAAGACGCATAGGACGTGTATCCCGGATAGGCGTTTTCCTCGCACCAGGCCTGCCCGGCCTCATCATCTTCGGCGATCGAGTAACAAGACGCTTCCAGCTCTTCCATGTCCACGCTCGGCTCATAATCGCCGAGCGCCGCGCGATAAAGCCGCGTCACAAAAAGAGATTTCACATCTGCCATTTGGCAATCAGCCTAGCCTGATCCCGCATTCTTTAAAAGAACGCGTCCGAAATCGTGTAAAGATTTCGATGCCTGGTTCAGGAAACTGAAGCAGCCTCAAGGGTTTCACGCAGCCACGGCATTGCGACCTCTTCGGGCATCTCATTGCCGGATGCATCAAAAGTCCCACGCTGGCCCACTTGCTTGGCCTTTAGCTCTACCAGCTTTTCCATAAACTTCTCAGAGCCCTGATTGTAAGTCGCCGCAAAGGTTCGATCACCCAAGCCAAAAATTGCAAACTGCACGTTGCTCAAATCTGGCTTTTCTGCCTGCAACTTGTCAAAAAACGGAATTGCCGTGAACGGCAGATCACCTGACCCGGTGGTTGAGATTACAAAGACATTCAGCGCGTCTGTGCTAAGATCACCAGGGCCCAAATCCTCAAGGCTCTGCACGTCGCACTCAATTTCACCGTCCAGCTCATCCTTGAGATCGTCGCACAGGATCTCTGCCGTTCCGGTTTCAGTGCCGTAGAGAAGACGAATTTGCATGGTCGCGTACCTTTACATGTCTCGTGGTCGTTGCCGTTATACGTGATGTGCCTTGAGCAAAGCCCTCTGGCAATGGCCGGGCCACGGCCCAATTGCCGCACCTTGGGTCGACTCGGGTCATCGGACAGTATCGTGCGCAGCGACCAAATCAATAGCGCCAAGCAGGAATTTGATCAAAACCGATCAGGCGAGAAGGCCGACAAATCCGTGTTTGAAGAGCGGCCAGCCAAGATGTCTGCCACCAACCGGCCTGTGGTTGCCCCGAGCGTTACGCCAAGTTGGCCGTGTCCTGTGGCAAAGGTGACGTTGGAAAAGCGCGTTGTTCTGCCGATGATGGGTCGCGTATCAGGCGTGAAGGGGCGTCGCCCCATGCGACGATCCGGGTTCTGCGCATTCAGACCTGGCAGCACCCGGTGCGCGCGTTTCACCAGCACATCCGCACGTCGCCACTTCGCCGACGCCCTGGGCCCTGCGATTTCCACAGTTCCTGCCACGGCGAGCGCGTCTTCATGCGGCGTCATGCCAAAGCCGCCCGCAGGATAGAACACCGTGTGTTTGAGTCCCGTGCCGTGATCAGGCAAGCCGGTCCAATAGCCCATCAACCCCTCGACCGGCAGAACAATGCCCAGATCGCGCGCAAGCGTCTTTGAGGCCGTGCCACACGCGATGACCACATTACCGGCAGGCACGGGCGGCTGCCTTTTCAACCGAACATGGGTCACCGTTTTGTCGACATTTTGGAACCCTTGGGCCTCACCGACGATCATTTTGCCGCCGCGGGCCGTAAAGGCGGCTGTCAAGTCATGCACCAACCGGACGCAATCGGCGATGTGTGACCAATCCTTCAATACAGCGGCACGTTTGAAGTCAGGGGCGATTGCAGGCTCCATCTCATGCGCTTCGGCGCCAGAGATCTCATCAATCGTGCATCCCATGTCGCGAGCCAGATCAAACGCTTCGACCATCGCGGCATGATCTTCGTCACCGTCAAAGAGTTTTAACACAGGCCGCTCAATCAGCATATCTTGAATACGATACGCCGCCATCTGATCCTTAAAATCCCCAGTGGCCTGAAAGGTCAGTTGCGCCAAATCTGAGGCAATGGCGCGTATCGGCCCCTGGCGAGCATTCGCGACGAACCGCGCAAACCAAGGCAGCATACGCAAAGCCGTTGCCGGGCGAATGGCAAGGGGCGCGTCGGGGTCCAAAATCCATTTAGGCACCTGTCGCAGCATCCCTGGTTGCGAAAGCGGCACCACCTCGCCCACGGCAATGCAGCCACAAGACGCCCAGCTTGCCCCCTGCCCCACAGGTCCGGGCTCCACCACCACCACATCGCGCCCATCCGCCTGCAAGGCCAGCGCGCAAGAGATGCCCACCACGCCGCCGCCGATGACCACGATGTCAGCCGTCAAAGCCAAGATTCCGCAAGAGCGCCGCGCTCACACTCACGCCATCACGTTCCGCCTTGGCCCGTTTGACCTGACGCCCATCACCGGGCACACGCGCGCCGGGCATCGCCGTGATTTCATCAGCCACGCGAGTGACTTGCGTCAGAAACGCGGGGTTGCCCCATTTGGTCGGATCAATCGCAATAACCGTGACACCCGGTTTCACGTTGAGCGCCCCAAGCGCGTCTTTCTCTTCGGTGTCCATCGACAGCGTCCCACCGGCCAGCGCCGCGCCCAGGATTTCCACCATCAGCGCAATGCCCGTGCCCTTGTGTTCGGCAAAGGGGAGCAGGCTCAGCGTATCTGTGATCGCCTTTGGGTCTTTGGTGACGTTGCCGTCAGCATCCAGCCCGCCATAGACCTCCAGCATATGCCCCTCAGCCGCTGCCATTTTGATGTCCATCAACGCCACCACAGAGGAGGATTGATCCCATACGATCGGGTCCGCGCCGTCACGCGGGCAGGCGAATGACATCGGATTGGTGCCAAAAATCGGTTTGTCTCCGCCATGGGGCACAACCAGCTTGAGCGCGTTGACCACCGCGATGGCGATGAGGCCTTCATCGGCCAAGGCCATCGTGTCAAACCGCAGCGCGGCAAGGTGGTGACAATTGGCGCAGGTGTAACCGGCGATGCCTTGGTCGCGGGCCATGTCGATCAGCTGCGCCCGCGCATCCTCCATCGCGATCTGGAAATAGCCGTTGTCGCCATCACCGCGCAGCACGCCTGGGGCGACGCGTTCAGCCTTTGGGTTTGCTGCCGGATTGGCGTAGCCGCACTCAAAGCTTTGCTTGTAAAACGGCAGCATCCTCAAACCGTGGCTGCGCGGGCCGTCGCGTTCGGACATTGTCACCAGATCGGCCAGCACATCGCTGCCGCGCGCGTCCATGCCTGCGCCGACCAGCCAGGTTTTGGCCAAGGCGCGCACCTGTTCCAATGAAATAGATTTCGTATCCACATGACCCTCCTGAGGGTTTATTGCCTGCGCGCCAAACTGCAGCACACCTGCCCCGGGCTTGATCCGGGGCCTCTGCTGGATGAGGTCCCGGATCAAGCCCGGGACGCGTGGGCGGTGATGGCGGCTGCGATGTTAAAAGACAGAGGCCCTAAGCAGAATAGGCAATCTTCTTTTTGGCGACAAACGCATCCAACGCACCGGCCTGATCGGCGGGCATAGGCGGCTTCACATAGTGTTCGATCATCCGTTCGGCTGCGATGCGCCCCACCTCATCGGCGGTTTTGGCCCCTTCATCAAACCACTGCTCAAAACTGTCATTGTTTTGCAGCGGGTTCATGACCATCGGGTTTTCTCGGGTATGGTCCGTTCCCAGGAAGTGACCACCCGGTCCGATCGCCGTGACATCCGCCAACAACGCATCGAGGTTTTCCTCCTGCAAACCGGAAAAGAAGCGGTGGTAGCCTTCCAGCTGATAGATGTCCTGCATCCATTTTGAATAGCTCACGCCCAGCGCTCCTTCGACGAACCCCGCAGAGTGGACCACGTAGTTACACCCGCCCAACAGAACCGGCCACATCGTATTGGCGCTGTCAAAACCCGCTTGCAGATCGGTCGCCTTTGACCCGGTCCACATTGTGCAGGTCCGCCACGGCACGCCGTAATGACGCGCCATCTGCCCCACGAGAAGGTTCATGAGCCCCGGCTCAGGCGAGCCCATCATCGGCGCGCCGGTTTTCATCGACACGCCCATGATCGCCACGCCAAGCACCATGGGCGCGCCAGGGCGAATGATCTGGGAATAGGCCATGCCGGCAAGCGATTCCGCGATCAGCAGAGCCACCCCACCCATGGGGCTCGCCGGCGTGCTGGCCCCGGCGAGAACGAAGGGCGAGAGAAGACAAGGCTGATTGGCCGCCGCATAGACCCGCAGGCTTTGCAGCATCGTTTCATCCCAGACGAGCGGGGTATTGCAATTGAGCAGCGCGGCCATGACCACGTTTTGGTCTACGAACTCTTCGCCGAAGACGATGCGCACCATGTCTACGCAATCTCGCGCCGCCGTCTCAGACAGAACCGAGCCTTTCACTGGTTTGTCCGTCAGGGTCAGGGCCGCGTGCATCAGCTCAAGATGCCTGTGCGGCACGGGCACGTCCTGCGGCTCCACCGGCAAAATCCCCGGCACATGCATCGCCTGCGCCATCTGGCCCATTTTGAAGAAATTATGCGCATCTTCCAGCATCGACGGGCGGCGCTGACCATCGAGCCCGTAGACAAAGGGCGCGCCATAGGCGTTGGCGAAAACCGTATCGCGCCCCCCCACCCGTGCACTACGCTCAGGATTGCGCGCGGCATAGGCCCAGCTTTCGGGCACGGTCGAGATCAGATCCATCAGCATATCGCGCCCGATGCGCACGCGGTCGCCTTGCACATCGGCACCCGCTTTGGTCCAATCCTTCAAGGCCACCGGATCGCGAAATTCGATCCCCGTGGTCTCCAGAATGGTCATCGCGGCGTTGTGGATCTTCTCCACACCCTCCGGCCCCAAAAGATCAATCGGCCCCACCGCGCGATGGAGCGTCGGCATGTAAACCGGCGGCGGGTTCGTGCGGGCAGAGACGCGGGCGGCGCGGCCACCACGGGCGGGGCGAGACCGGGTTTGTCCTCGGCTCATGGGCTTGCTCCTTTACGCCCGCGCACGGGCACTGGTGGGGTCATAGGCGCAGGTGTCGATCACCTCTGCGTCGCGCAATTCCGCGTGGATTTTCACCTGCATCGGCGTGCCTGGTTTGGTCAGCTCTTGCGGAACAAGCGCCATCGCGATGTCATGCTCAAAATAGTAGGAGAATCCACCCGAGGTGACGCGCCCGATCAGTTCGCCGTCTTTCCAGACGCTTTCATGGGCGATGACGGATGTGTCGCAGGACGGCAGTTTGAGCGTCACAAGGCGATTGTACCCACCTTCGGCCTGCTGTTTTTCCAAGGCAGCGCGGCCGACAAAATCCCGCTCCGCCACTTGGCCGCCGATTTTTTCCTTCATGGCCACGAAACGATCCAGGCTGGCCTCATAGGGGGTCATATCCTTGCAGATCTCGCGGTTGATCGCGCGATAGGATTTCTCCAGCCGCATGCTCTCAAGCGCCTCTGCCCCAAAGGGCTTCACCCCGGCCTTGAGCAACAGATCCACGATGTGGCGATTGTAACCAATGGGGTGATGCAATTCCCAGCCCAGCTCTCCGGTGTAGCTGACCCGCAGCATGTGCACGCCTTTGGCATAGCCCACCTCACCGCGCTGTGCCGTGAGCCAGGGGAAGGCCTCATTTGACAGGTCATTATCCGTGAGCGGCTGCAGAATGTCCCGCGCGTTCGGCCCGGCGAGCGCGATCACGCCATACTGCTCTGAGATATCCTCCATCGTCACCGAGCCATCCTGCGGCATGCAGCGGCTGAGTTGATCCCAATTGTAGCGCTGACCGTTGGGTGTGCTGACCAGATAAAACGCCTCCTCCGCCAAGCGCACGATGGTGTACTCGGCGTCCATCCCGCCCTTTTCATTGAGTGCAAGCGCCAGCGTCATCCGCCCCACCTTGGGCAATTTGTTGGCCATGATCGAATCGAGCCACCGCGCGGCACCAGGGCCTTTGACGAGAAACTTTGTCATGGGCGACATTTCAATAAACCCGGCCTCGGCTCGGGTCGTGCGCACCTCATCCATCACATATTGCATGTGTGCTGTGCGGCGGAAGCTGTGTTCGGGAATGGCCTTGTCGGGCGTGGGCGCGAACCAGCGGGGGAACTCATAGCCATTAAAGAGCGTCCAGACCGCGCCCTGCGCTGTCAGCAGGTCATAAGACCCCACAGTGCGCATGGGCCGCGCGGAGGGGAAATCTTCGCCGGGGATATGGGCGTGCATATGCGTGCCCCAGGTTTCGCGCACCTTGTCCATGGTCCAGCGTTTGGAGGCATAATCGCCAAACCGCCGCGGGTCGAGTTCGGACATATCGATGCCGGGATCGCCGTAAGCAATCCATTTGGCAATCGAGTTGCCCACAGTGCCGCCCCAGAGGATACCGCCCGGCATCCCTTCGGCGAGCCACAGGTTGTCATGCCCCGGCGCAGGCCCGGCGAGTGGCAACTCATCGGGTGTCATCTGAAAGGGACCTCGGGTGTTGGCCTTAATGCCCACCTCACCCAATGTCGGCACGCGCTCAAGTGCGCGCTCCCACTGCGTTTCAACCGCGTCGAAATCTTCGGGCAAGAGATCGGCGCCAAAATCCGGCGGGACGCGATCCGTGGCGAAGAGTTTGAGATCTTTTTCAAACTCATAGGGCCCAAACTGAATGCCGCCGGTGTCTTCCCGCAGATACGCGCCGTAATCCTCATCCCGCAGGATCGGCAATTCCGGCAATCCCGCCGCCTTGCGCTCTTTGAGCAGCGGCACCGTCTCGGTCGTCCAATACTGATGCACAATCGGAATGCAGGGCAGATCGAGGCCCACCCGACGCGCGTTTTCGCGGGCGTAATTGCCGGTGGCGAAAATCAGATGTTCGCAGGTGATCTCACCCTGGTTGGTGATCACCTTCCAATAGCCGTTGTCGAGCTTTTCATAGCCCTGAGCTTCGGTGTTTTGATAAACTTTCGCGCCTTTGTCGCGGGCCAGTTTGGCCATGGCTTGCGTGATATCAGCCGGGTTCACGTAGCCATCTTCGGTGTGCAGAATACCACCTTTGATATTGGCGTTCTGGTTGAGCAGCGGATGGACCTCAGCGATCTCTTCGGGAGTGAGCAATTTGCATGGCACGCCCGCCGCCTCGGCCACAGACAGATAGCTTTGAAACTCATCCCAACGCTCTTGCGTGTTGGCGATGCGCAGCTGACCCACCTGCCGCAGGCCCACGGAACTGCCCAGTTTCTTTTCCACTTCGGAATAAATGCGGATCGTCTCAAGCGTCATTTTGGAAACGTTGTGTGAGCGCACAAAGGTCACCAGCAATCCTGCTGCATGCCACGTAGACCCTGCCGTCAACTGCGTGCGTTCCAGCATCACGCAATCGTCGATCCCGTGTTCGGTCAACCCGTAAAGAAGAGACGCGCCGAGGCATCCGCCTCCGACAACGACAACTTTGGCGTGGCTTTTCATATCCGTCCCCTGCAGCTGCGGTTTTTCGTTATCGCGATAGTTCCGGTAAAACGGGGTTGCGTCTATCCCGCAATTGCAAAAAGATTCTTTTGAGGTTAGCTGAACTAATGTCAGAGACCCGCTACACCCACCTGCCCTTGCGTGCCCTTGTCAGCTTTGAGGCGGCCGCCCGCTTGGTCAGTTTCAAATCCGCCGCGCGGGAGTTGAATGTGACGCCGGCCGCCGTCAGCCACCAGATCAAAGCGCTCGAGGCAGAACTGCGCACGCCGCTTTTTGATCGGCATAACCGCGGCGTGGACTTGACGGAAAAGGGCGCTTACCTGCTGGTCGCCATTCAGCGGGGATTTGACCATGTGGGTGAGGCCTTGGATCAACTCAAATCCCGCGCGCGGCCTGCGGCGGTGACAATCCATTCCACCACCGCTGTCAGTTCGCTTTGGTTGACGCAGCGGCTTGCCAGTTTCTGGCGCGCCCATCCCAGAATTGCCGTCAGTCAGGCCGTCGATGACATGCGCCGCGATGCTGCAGCCTGTGATTTGTCCATCCACTACGGGGATATGAGCCTCGAAACCGCGCCCTGCCGCCCTCTGTTTCGCGACACGATCACGGCACTTGCAAACCCGGATTTCGCGGACGAGCACCAACTCAACACAATTGAGGATCTGGGCCGCGTCCCGCTGATCCACCTCGAAATGGCCGAAAACAACTGGACCAGTTGGGAGGAATGGGCGGGTGCCGTGGGCTATCACGGGCCGCTGCAAATGTCGCACCGGGTGAACAATTACGTCATCGCGCTTCAGGCGGCGCGCGACGGGATGGGCGCGGTGCTGGGCTGGGACGGGCTGACGGCGGATCTGGTCGCCTCGGGCCGGTTGGTGAAATTACTGCCTGAGGCGCTGCCCTCACCGCTCGATTTCTACATCGCGCAGCACAATGAAAGCTCTGATCAAGCGCGGCTGGTGTTTGACTGGTTGTCCGGCGCGTAGCGGCCTCTGCGTCAAAATCTGTCTTTACAGGTGAAGCACTCTCTGTACATTTGTGTCCAGAACGCGAAAGCAGACCGGTCGGGACACCAGATGACACGCTATTCGGCATGGACGCTCTTTCGAGAAGGGCTGCGCGGCCACAAAGGCTGGCCGCAAGCGTGGCGCACGCCCAAGCTCAAGCCCGCCTATGACGTGGTGATCATCGGGGGCGGCGGACACGGGTTGGCCACCGCCTATTACCTGGCCAAGAACCACGCGATCACCAATGTGGCGGTGATCGATAAAGGCTGGCTTGGCGGGGGCAATACAGGCCGCAACACCACGGTCATCCGGTCGAATTACTTCTACCCCCAAAGTGCCGATCTCTATGACATGTCGGTGCGGCTTTATGAGGGGCTCTCCAAGGACCTCAACTACAACATCATGTTCTCGCAGCGGGGCATGATCGTGACGGCGCATTCTGAGCCCGAGATGGAAATGGCCGCCCGACAGGTCAATGCGATGCGGCTCAACGGTGTGGACGCGGAGTTTCTCGATGCCGATCAGGTGAAGCGCGCCGAGCCTGCGCTCAACACCCGGCCTGACATGCGCTATCCCATCCATGGCGGCGTGTTGCAGCCGCGCGCGGGCACCGGGCGGCATGACGCGGTGGCCTGGGGCTTTGCCCGCGCGGCGGACAGGCTGGGCGTGGACATCATCCAGAATTGCGAAGTGACCGGGATCCTCACCGAGGCAGGGCGCTGCGTGGGCGTTGTTACCTCTCAAGGGGAGGTGCGCGCGGGGATGGTGGGCGCGACCGCGGCGGGGCATTCCTCAACCATCGCCCAAATGGCGGGGTTTGAGCTGCCAATCGAGTCCTACGCGCTGCAGGCCTTCGTGTCGGAGCCTTTGAAACCTGTCCTGAACACCGTTGTGCTCTGCCCGCCTTTTGGCACCTATGTCAGCCAATCCGACAAAGGCGGGCTGGTTATCGGCGGCGGGCTTGACCGGGTGCCATCCTACGGGCAACGCGGCAACCTGCCCATGCAAGAGGCGGTGCTGAGCGGGCTGGCGGAGATGATGCCCTCGCTGGCCAAGGTCAAACTCTTGCGCCATTGGGCAGGCATTGTCGATGTCACGCCCGACAGCTCCCCAATCATCGGGCCATCGGGTGTGGAGGGGCTTTTCGTCAATTGCGGATGGGGCACGGGCGGGTTCAAGGCCATTCCCGTGGGCGGCTACTTGCTTGCTCATATCATGGCCACTGGCGGGCATCACGATGTCAGTCGCCCGTTTGATCTAACCCGGTTCATCACGGGCCGTCTCGTCGACGAAAGTGCCGCCTCTGGCATAGCGCATTAGGAGGGTATGACGTGCAACTTTTCCCATGCCCCTTCTGCGGCCTGCGCGATGAGCGTGAATTTCTCTTTGTTGCCGAGGCGGGCAAGGTGCGGCCTGACACCACGCAAACCATCTCGGATGAGGATTGGGCGCGCTACCTCCATGCGATCCGCAACGACAAAGGCGCGGTGCGCGAAGTGTGGATGCATCTGACCTGTGGGGAACTGTTCGTGCTGGAACGCGACAGCGTGACGATGGAGGTGATCCGCTCCATCCCGCTGCGAAAGGAGGTCGCATGACATCCCATCGCGTCGGTGATCCCACGGGCCGACCGCTCAACTTCACCTTCGATGGCAAACGCTACACCGGTATCGAAGGCGACACGCTGGCCTCTGCCCTATTGGCCAATGGCGTGCGCATCATGGGGCGCAGTTTCAAGTATCATCGCCCGCGCGGGCCCTGGGGCGCGTGGGTGGATGACCCCAATGCGATCATGACGGTGCGCAAGGGTGGGATAGAGCTGCCCAATTGTCAGGCGACAACCACCTATCTTGAAGAGGGGATGGAGGCGCGGGCGGTCAACGCCTGGCCATCTGCCGCGTTTGACATCAAAGGCGGGCTTGATCTGTTTCATCGCTGGCTTGGTGCGGGGTTCTACTACAAAACCTTCATGTGGCCCGATTGGCACCTGTTTGAGCCAGCCATCCGCAAGATGGCGGGGCTGGGTCACGTGAGCGATGCCGTGCTTGAGGGCTATAGCGCCGATCAAATCCATGATCGGTGCGATGTTTTGGTCATCGGTGGCGGTCCGGCCGGGCTCGTCGCTGCGCGCCTGGCATCTGAGGCAGGCCACGATGTGTTTTTGGTCGAGGATCACAAGACCATCGGAGGCGGGGCGCGGTTGTCCGAAAAAATCGAGGGCGCGATGCCCGATCTTTGGCTGATGGACCAAGCGCAAGCTCTCGAAACTGCCGGTGCGCGCGTTTTGACCCACGCCACGGCCTTTGGGATCTATGACCATCAGATGGTCGCGATTGTGGAACATGGGCGGTTCGGCGCGGCCCCTCGTCTGCGCCGTATGCGGGCGGGCCGCATCATACTGGCGACAGGCGCGCTCGACCGGCCGATCACATTTGCCAATAATGATCGCCCCGGCATCATGTCCGTCACCGCAGGCTGCATCTATCTGGCGCAGCATAGGGTGCTGGTGGGCCGCGCCATCGCGCTTGTGTCGAATAACGCGTTTGCGGATCCCGCCGCCGCCATGCTGTCGGCCGCGGGTGCAGAGGTCACGCAGATCGACCCAAGTGCGGGGCCGATGAGCGCGAAAGGCGGCACGCGGATGCTCGGGCTGAAACAGAACGGGCGCACCTATCCGGTTGAGACAATCCTCGCCTCCGGTGGCCAAACACCGCTTGTCCATCTATGGCGACATGCGGGTGGCAAACTGACCTGGTGCGCAGCACGGCAGGCTTTTCTGCCAGACAGCAACCCGATGAACGTAGTGGCCGTGGGTGCCGCCAATGGAGCCTTCGACATGGACACGGCCTTGGCCGAGGCACGGGCCGCTGGCAAAGGCGAGACGCGGCATCGCGACGAGCCGCATGATCACATCACGCCGCTTTGGCCGTCGCCGGGTGCCAAGGGGCGGCAATGGATCGACTTCCAACATGACGTGACGCTCAAGGATATCGAACTGGCCGCGCGGGAAAACTACGTCTCAGTTGAGCATCTCAAACGCTACACCACGCTTGGCATGGCCAGCGATCAAGGCAAGACGTCCAACATGGCGGGCCTTGCCGCCATGGCCACAATCCAGGATCGCCCGATCCCGGAGGTCGGCACCACGACATTCCGCCCGCCTTTTGTCCCGGTGCCCATCGAAATCTATCACGGCCACCACAAGGGTCAGCACTGGCACCCTGTCAAACGGCTAGCGCTCGAACAGGCGCATCGCGCCGAAAGCGCGGCTCTGGCTGAGTATGGGGGATGGCTGCGACCGGCCTGGTACGGTAATGATGGTATGGCCCACCACGTGCCTCTCGAAGTCCGAACGGCGCGCGGTGCTGCCGGGCTTTTTGATGCATCACCGTTGGGCAAACTTGAGGTGATGGGCCCCGATGCCGAGGCATTCGTTAATTTCGTTTACTACAATACGATCAAAACGCTGGCGCCCGGGCGCATTCGCTATGGGTTCATGCTCTCCGAAACAGGCGTTGTGCTGGATGATGGTGTCGTCGCGCGCATGGGTCCTGAGCGGTTTGTCATTTCGTGTTCATCGAGCCATGTCGATAGCGTGCGCACCCATCTCGAAGCTTGGCGCCAGGACGGAAATGACCCGGACCGCATCTTTATCCACGACACGACCCAGCATTGGGCCACGCTGACGATAACCGGCCCCAACGCACGAACCTGTTTGCAGAGCTTGGCGCTTCCGACAGATCTTTCTCCAGAGGCTTTCCCGCATATGTGCGTCCTTGAAACCCAATGGCAAAACACGACCCTACGCATCGCACGTGTCAGCTTTTCCGGCGATCTCAGCTTTGAGATCTCCACCCCCCGCAGCAAAGTCCATGATGTGTGGCAATCCCTCCGAAATGCCGGGGCACAGCCCATCGGTTTGGAGGCGATGGCCGTGATGCGGGCGGAAAAAGGCTACATCATGATCGGCAAGGACACGGACGGCGAAACCATGCCTCATGACCTTGGATTTTCAGGGCCGCGCGACAAAAAGACAGGGGCCTTCATTGGCGATCGCAGCCTGCACCGGGACGTGGCCAACGATCCTGCCCGCAAACAGCTGGTTGGTCTGGCCGGACAGGACGGTCAGACCCTGCTGCCAACAGGGGCACATGCGGTGACGGACGAGGCAACGCCGCGCTCTTTGGGTTATGTCACCTCCAGCTATCACAGCCCCACCTTGGGCCATCCCATTGCCCTTGGCCTGATCGAAAATGGCCGCGCCCGCATGGGCGAACCGGTGAGCATCTGGCACCTGGGGGCGACAATCAACGCCAAGATCGTGTCGCCCGTTTTCTTTGACCCAATGGGGGATCGGCTCCATGCGTGACGACCGCCATAGATGGGCGCCACCGCGCGACCGGACCGGTCAAGTCACCGCGCCGGGGCTGACGATCACGCCCGCCCGCGTGGATCGTCTGACGCTCTTGTCTGGCCCAACGGTGCGCCAGCAAACCAAATTACCTTTGGTGGAGTGGCCGAGTTTTGCCTCCGAAGACAGCTACGCACTCAGCCTGCGGCGAGATCGGGTGCTGGAAGTCAACGGCCCAGAACATCAGGATGGATGGGATGGCGCACGTGGCCTGGCCGTATCAAACGTGACGGACGGCTACGCGCAGGTCGAAATCACCGGGGCCAACGCGCTGTCTCTCCTGAACCGTGGCGCGGATATTGATCTCAGAACGCCGTCGCGCTCCGTTGCCCGTTTGTTTTTCGGATTTGCTGTTTTTCTCTATCGCCGCGCGCAAGAAGACACATACCGGATACACGTCTCTTCCGCGCATGAGGACGCAATGTGGTGCGCGTTAGAGGATGCTGCAAAACATCTCTCATAGCGTTTGGGGTTACAACCAGCCGACCGCAAAAACAAATTATTGATTTGCGATGAGACCCTCGTTAGCGTTTCTCTGGACACAAGTGTACACATCTTATCCAAAGCGGAGGGCATCCTATGAAATCTCATTATCGCGTTGTCGTCATCGGAGGGGGCGTTGTTGGCGCATCAGTGCTCTACCATCTTGCCAAATTCGGCTGGGATGACGTTTGCCTCATTGAGCGCAGCGTGCTGACCGCAGGGTCCAGCTGGCACGCAGCGGGAGGATTTCATGCGCTGAATGCCGATCCCAACATTGCCTCACTGCAAGCCTATACGATCGATCTGCTTTCTGAGATTGAAAAGGAATCTGGTCAGTCCGTGGGGATGCACATGACAGGCGGCATGACATTGGCCGGCACGCCCGATCGCTGGGAATGGCTGCAATCAGCCTACCGCACCTTCCAATCCATCGGCATCAATGACGTGCGTCTCATCACGCCGGAAGAAGCGGGTGAGTTGAACCCGATCATGTCCACCCATGGCATCCTCGGCGGCATGTGGGCGGATCGCGAAGGCTACATTGACACCACAGGCACTGTGCAAGCCTATGCGGGAGCGGCCAAAAAACGTGGCGCAACCGTGATTGAGCACAATCGCGTCCTGGAGCTGCATCAAACACCTGATGGGTGGCGCGTGGTCACCGAGAAAGGCACGATTGACTGCGAACATGTGGTCAATGCGGCCGGTCTCTGGGCCAAGCAGGTGGGCCGGATGGCCGGGCTTGAACTGCCCGTTTCCCCGCTCAACCACCACTACCTGATCACTGATACGATCCCCGCACTCGAAGGGCTCGACAAGGAAATCCCGCTCACCGTCGACCTCGAAGGCTTCACCTACACGCGCCAAGACCAGAAAGGTATGTTGCTGGGCATCTATGAGATCAATCACGAACATTGGATGATGGACGGAGCCCCCTGGGAATACGGGTTTGAACTGCAACAAGAAGATCCCGACCGCATCGAAAATGAGCTGATCCTGGGCTTTGAACGCTATCCGGTGCTGGAGGAGGTGGGGATCAAAACCTGGGTCAATGGTGCGTTCACCTTCTCGCCCGATGGCAACCCTCTGGTCGGGCCCGTGCGGGGCAAGCCGGGCTACTGGTGCGCCTGTGCGGTGATGGCGGGCTTCCTGCAAGGGGGCGGCGTTGGCAAATCGCTTGCCGAATGGATGATACACGGTGAACCGGAAGCGGATGTGTTCGGCATGGATATGGCCCGCTATGGCCCCTTTGCAGAGAACAAACAGTTCATCAAAGAAACCACAGGGCAGTTTTATACCCGTCGTTTCGTGATGACGTACCCCAACGAACAGCTTCCAGCCGGGCGGCCCGCCAAGATGGCCCCGGCCTATTCCGATATGACCGCCGCGGGTTGTCAATGGGGAGCCAGTTGGGGGCTGGAGGTGCCACTTTACTTCGCGCCCGATCCGGATTTCGTCGAAACACCCACGCTCAAACGCTCAAACGCCTTCAATATCGTGGCCGGTGAATGCAAGGCCGTGCGCGAAGCGGCAGGTCTCGTCGACATTTCGGGCTTCTCTCGCTTTGAAGTCACCGGACCTGGCGCTGAGGCCTGGCTCAACCGCATAATGGCGTCCAAGCTTCCTGCCCCGGGCCGGGCGCGATTGGCTCCGATGCTCTCACCCGAAGGCAAGCTCAAGGGGGACCTCACGATTTTCAACTGGGGCAATGGCACCTGGTGGATCATGGGCAGCTACTATTTGCGCGAATGGCACATGCGGTGGTTTGCAGATCGGATGGATGAGGGTGTTCATATCACGGACCTATCCGACACAGTGGTGGGCTTTGGCATCGCCGGGCCGAACAGCCTCAAGGTGCTCGAGACGCTCACCGATGGTCCGATTGCCGATCTGCCGTTTATGGGCTGCGGCACGTTCGACATCGGCATGTACCGGGTCAAGGTCGGGCGTCTGTCGGTCACCGGTGAAATGGGTTTTGAAATTCACTGCTCAGCGGCGGAACATATTGGCCTGCGCAAGACTTTGCTGGCTGCGGGCGAGGCGTTCGGGCTGCGCGAATTTGGTTTCAACGCCATGCTGAGCCTGCGTCTGGAAAAATCCTTTGGCATCTGGAACGCAGAGTTCACCCAAGGCTACACGGCCGCCGAAACCGGAATGGATCGCTGGATCGATTGGGACAAGGGCGATTTTGTCGGACGCGAGGCGGCAATGGCCGAGCGTGACAGCAACGGGCCGTCGCGCAAAGTTGTGACCTTGGAAGTGCACTCAGAAGACGCGGATGCCAGCGGGTTTGAACCGGTCTGGAATGCGGGCGAGCTTGTGGGCTTTGTCACCTCAGGCGGGTACGGGCATACGGTGGGCAAATCGCTTGCTATGGCCATGGTCGATACCGCCGTCGCGGATGCTGGCAAAGACCTGCAGGTGCATATCGTGGGTGCGGAATGCGCGGCAAAGGTCATCCCGCCCTCCCCCTATGACGCGGCCGGTGCGGCCATGCGCGGCTGAGCCGGTGGACGGGACAGGCCAAACAAAAGCGACGCGCGCGGATTGGCTCAATGCCGCGCGTGACGTTCTGGTGACCGAAGGCGTGGCCGAGGTGAAAGTGCTGACGCTGAGCCACCGTCTCAAAGTCTCTCGATCCAGCTTTTACTGGTATTTCGAGAACCGTCAGGACCTTCTGGATCACCTGCTGACCGATTGGGAGGCGCGCAACACGCGCATGTTAGAGGATCGCTGCGCCGCGCCGGCGAAGACGATCACGGCGTCGGTGTGCAACTTCTTCACCTGCTTTGTGGATCCGGATGCCTTTGACCGAGGCCTCGACTTCGCTGTCCGCGAGTGGGCCCGACGCGATGCGGCAGTCAGGAAAAGGATCGACGCCGCAGACGCGACCCGGATCAAGGCGGTGACAGCTCTTTTCGCGCGTCATGGCTTTGATGCTGCAGACGCGGATGCCCGCGCGCGCATTCTCTACTTCATGCAGCTTGGCTACCACGCATTGGACGTGCGGGAAGACCTGTCAGAACGGTTGAGCCGCGTCGAAGGGTATCTTCGCGGCTTCACCGGGCAGGAGCCGGACCCGGACGACGTTGAGGCGTTCCTGACATTCGCCCGATCTTTTTCAGACGGGCGCCGAAACCTTTAAAAGAGTTCCGACGCAGTCTTTTAAAGACTGCGGGGCCCCACCTTGGGACCCCGCTTTCCTTGTTATCCGCCGAAATCATCCAGCATGATGTCTTCCCGGTCCACGCCCAAATCGAGGAGCATGTTGGTGCAAGACTGGTTCATGATGGGCGGGCCGCACATATAGTATTCGCAATCTTCAGGCGCAGGATGATCCTTGAGGTATTCCTCATAAAGGACATTGTGGATAAAGCCTGTGTAGCCTTTCCAATCATCCTCAGGCATCGCATCAGAGAGCGCCACGTGCCATTCGAAGTTGTCAAACTCTTTGGCGAGCTCATCGAAGTCTTCGACAAAGAACATCTCTTTTTTCGACCGGGCACCGTACCAGAATGTGATCTTACGATCGCGGTTTTTGAGGCGCTTGAGTTGGTCAAAGATGTGGCTACGCATGGGCGCCATGCCCGCACCACCGCCAATGAAGACCATTTCTTTTTCGGTCTCGCGGGCGAAGAACTCGCCGAACGGACCAGAGATTGTCACCTTATCACCGGGTTTGAGGTTGAAGATATAGCTCGACATCTGACCAGGCGGGATACCTTGAGAGCCCGGCGGCGGAGAAGCCACGCGGACGTTGAGCATGATCAGGCCCTTTTCCTCGGGATAGTTTGCCATAGAGTAGGCGCGTTCAATCCCTTCGGGCACCACAGACTTATACTGCCAGAGATTAAACTTGTCCCAGTCTTCGCGGTACTCTTCTTCCACGTCGAAATCGGTGTAATTGAGCGTGTGCGCAGGCGCCTCGATCTGAATGTAGCCGCCCGCGCGGAAATTCACGTCTTCGCCTTCGGGCAATTCCAAAACAAGGTTCTTGATGAAGGTCGCGACGTTCTCGTTGGAGCGCACGGTGCATTCCCACTTTTTGACGCCAAAGACCTCTTCTGGCACTTCGATCTTCATGTCCTGCTTCACGGCCACCTGACAGGAGAGCCTGTCGCCACACGCTGCTTCACGCTTGGTGATGTGACTTTCTTCCGTGGGCAGGATTGACCCGCCACCTTCGAAAATCTTTACCTTACACTGAGCGCAGGTGCCGCCACCGCCGCAGGCCGAAGGAACAAAAAGCTGTTGTTCAGACAAGGTCTGCAGCAATTTCCCTCCTGCTGGCACGGAGATCGTTTTTTCTCCGTTGATCTCAATTGTCACGTTGCCCGAGGATACGAGCCGGGAACGTGCCATCAGAATGATCGTCACGAGCGTGATAACGATCAAAGTGAAGAGCAAAATCCCGAGACTGAATGTCGCCATGTCTTTGCCTCCTTAAAGCTTCACGCCGGAAAATGACATGAAAGCGAGCGCCATAAGGCCCGCCGTGATGAATGTGATGCCTAGGCCCTGAAGACCATCGGGAATGTCAGAATATTTCAGCTTCTCTCGAACACCGGCCATTGCAGTGATGGCCAAGGCCCAACCAAAGCCTGATGACACACCATATGTGACCGATTCTGCAAAATTGTAGTCCCGCTCCACCATGAAAAGCGACCCACCCAGAATGGCGCAATTCACCGTGATAAGCGGCAGAAATACACCCAACGCGTTGTAAAGCGGCGGGAAGTACTTATCGAGAACCATCTCAAGGATCTGCACCAAGGCCGCAATCACTCCGATGTAGGAGATCAGCCCAAGAAACGTCAGATCGACATCCGGGAACCCTGCCCAAGCCAGTGCACCCGGAGCAAGAAGGTAACCCAAAATGAGGTTGTTGGCCGGCACCGTGATCGACTGCACGATCATCACCGATATTCCAAGACCGATGGCCGTGGCGATCTTCTTCGAGACGGCGATGAACGTGCACATGCCCAAGAAGAAGGACAGCGCCAGGTTTTCAACGAATATCGCCTTAACCGCGAGAGAGAGCAGCTCTTCCATCAGTGCGCCTCAACCGTTTGGATTTTGTACTCGCGCTCTTCCACCTGCTCAGGTTTCCAGGAGCGGAAGGCCCAGATGATCAAGCCGATGATAAAGAAGGCCGAGGGCGGTAGAAGGAGCATACCGTTCGGCACATACCAACCGCCGTTGTTGACCGTTTCCAAAAGCGTCATGCCAAAAAATGTGCCGGATCCGAACACTTCACGAATCACGGCCACCAGCATCAAGATAAGGCCGTAGCCCAGCCCATTGCCGACCCCATCCACGAAACTGGCCAGTGGCGGGTTTTTCATGGCAAAGGCCTCTGCGCGGCCCATCACGATGCAGTTGGTGATGATCAGGCCCACGAACACCGACAAGGTCTTGGAGATCTCATAGGCAAACGCCTTGAGCATCTGGTCCACCATGATCACCAGGCTCGCGATAATGACCATCTGTACGATGATCCGGATGGATCCGGGTATCTGGCTTCGTATCATCGAAATGAACATCGACGAAAACCCGGTGACGAAGATCACCGCCAGCGACATCACAAAGGACACCTGTAAGGAGGAGGTAACCGCCAGCGCAGAGCAAATCCCGAGCACCTGCAGGGTGATCGGGTTGTTGTCGACCATCGGATCGACCAGCATTTTTCGATAGGTCTGGGCCATTTAGATCCCTCCTGTCTTCATATTTTGCAAGAAGGGCGTATAGCCGTCCTCCCCCATCCAGAACCGGACGAGATTGTCGATGCCCACGGTGGTCAGGGTCGCCCCGGCAAGCGCATCGATGTGATATTTGTCACCCTGCGGCGGGGCCGTCTTGGCCACTGTGATGGCCAGATTGCCGTCTTCGTCCTTCAGCTGCTTTCCATTCCATTGGGCCTTCCAACGGGGGTTATCCACCTCACCGCCAAGGCCAGGCGTTTCAGCATGCGCGTAAAATTGAAGGCCGTAGATTTCGTTGCCATCCTCTTCCACAGCGATGTAACCATAAAGCGTGGACCATAGCCCGTAACCGTGCAGCGGCAGAATTGCTTTGTCGAGTGAGCCATCTTCATTGCGCAGCAGGTAGACAGTGCGATACGTCGCTTTCCGTCCGATCCCAGCTGGATCTTCCGTCAACTCAACCGACGTAGCCGGGTCGTCTGCGGCCGCGATATCATCAAACGTGGTTGCATCGAACTTGTCCGTGAACTGACCGCTTTCGAGATCAAGAACATGCGGCTCAAATGCGCCGAAAGCTTCGACCACGTCGACCTCAGGATCATAGACGCCCGCGACCTGCAGAATGTTGATCTGCTTGTCCTTTAGCTGATTGACCTCTTGCGTCGGCTTAAGCGACACCGCGACCGAGGACACCACCATTGACGCCACGAGGCAAACGCCCACCGCAACAAATATCGTTTTGCCGATAGAATCCGGCGGCGCAGCGAGGAAGCGCCCGATCGGGCCTTTTTGTTTCTCCGGTTGTTCCGCCGGTGTCTGGTCGTCAGGCATGTCTTTTCGCCCTGCGTTTGATGTTGGACTGGACCACGAAGTAGTCGATCAGCGGTGCAAACACGTTTCCAAATAGGATCGCGAGCATCATACCCTCGGGGAAGGCCGGATTGATCACACGGATCATCACAACCATGAACCCGATCAACAAACCGTAGTAAAACCGCCCGAGGTTGGTGTGCGACGCCGAAACCGGCTCTGTCACCATGAACACCAATCCAAAGGCGTAACCACCGACCACAAGGTGCCAGTACCACGGCATCGCGAACATCGGGTTCGTGTCGGACCCTATAAGGTTGAGCAGCGATGCAAACCCGATCATACCCACAAGACAACCGACGATTAATCGCCAATTGGCTATTCGCGTGGCCAATAGGAATGCCATCCCAAGGAAGGCGGCCGCGGTTGAGGTTTCGCCAAAGCTGCCGGGCACCATTCCGAAAAACGCGCTCGACCAATCCATGCCGTAGGATGCAAGGTTCTGGTAGCCCTCGGATGCGCTGATCGCGAGGGCGGTTGCGCCGGTATATCCATCTACAGGGACCCACACGGCATCACCCGACATTTGGGCCGGATAGGCGAAATACAGGAATGCGCGCCCTGTAAGAGCCGGATTGAGGAAGTTTTTCCCGGTGCCGCCGAACACCTCTTTACCGATGACCACGCCAAAGATGATACCCAACGCCACCTGCCAAAGCGGTGTGCTGGCCGGCAGGGTGAGCGTGTAAAGCATCGACGTGACAAGGAAGCCTTCGTTCACTTCATGTCGGCGAATTGTTGCAAAGATCACTTCGCAGATGCCGCCTGCCACCAACGTGGTCACGTAAATCGGTATGAAATAAAGCAGCCCGTGCAAGAAATTCGCAAGCGGGTTGGCCGCGTTGAAGCCAATGCCCAGCGTCTCAAGGATCCACGCGCGCCATCCGCTTGCGCCAAAATCGGCAATCGCGGCATTGGTGTGCAGACCTGTGTTGTAGCAACCCAAGATGATGCAGGGCACAGTCGCCAGCACCACATAGGTCATGATCCGCTTCATATCGATGTAGGATCGCGCATGCGGCGCGACCGTGGTCACCGTTTTCGGAGTGTATAGAAAGCTTTCCACCATCTCATAGAGGGGGAAATACCGCTCATATCTGCCGCCCTTTTCAAAGGCAGGTTCAATGCGGTCAAAGAAGCTGCGCAGACCCACGTCAGCCCTCCTTCTCAATTTTGCTCAAGCAATCCCGTAGCGCTATGCCGTATTCATACTTTGCCGGGCAGGCAAAGCCAACAAGCCCGAGATCCTCTTCGTCCAATTCAAGCGCTCCAAGAAGCTGCGCCTGGTCGGTATCCATGACCAACAATGAGCGCAAAAGCTGTGTTGGCAGGAAATCCTGCGGCATCAATTTTTCGAATGTTCCAATAGGTACCATCGCGCGACGACCACCATTCAAGTTCGATGTGAGACCGTACAATTTCTTGGCCAGCGCCGAACCCAACACCGGCTGCACAGCGTATTTCGTGCGCATCGGTCTGATCCAACCCATTGGAATCTGTTCTTTATCTTCTTCGATCAGCGTAATTTGTCTGGCGTATCGTCCAACATATGCATCTGCCCCCGCGCCCATCCGGCCGCTCAAGATTGAGCCAGAGATCAGCCTCAAAGGCGCGTCACCAGCAACCTCATTTTCCGTCATCTGCACCATCGACGCACCACCAGGGACACGCAGCAGGCGCGGATTTGCCGCACGCGGCCCGGTGATCGCAATCACGCGCTCTGCGTCATTACGTCCCGTCTCAAGCATGTGCCCGATCGCGATGACGTCTTGGTAGCTGATGGTCCAAACCGCAGTTTCAGCCGTTGGAGGATGCAAAAAGTGAATGTGGGTTCCTGCGAGGCCCGCCGGATGCGGCCCATCAAATTCGGCCATTTCCACGCGTTCCAGCCCTTCACCCGGAACATCACTGCCGGCCTTGCGGCAAACATATGTTGTGCCCTCAGTCAATTTACTAATCGCTTTTAGCCCTCGTTCAAACTCAGGCTTGGCGCCTGCGATAATTAGGGCGGGGTCAGCCGCCAAGGGCTCGGTATCCATGGCGGTCACAAAAATTGCGTCGGTGGTGGACGTTGTGTCGGGCACCTTGGAATATGGCCGGGTACGGAAGGATGTCCAAAGACCCGATGCGCACAACTTCTGGATCAGCCCATCCCGGGTTGTCTCATCACCAACCTTAGAGAAATCCACAGCCGGCGCCGCTTTTGGATCCACGTCAATTTCAACGCTGATCAAAACGCGGCGGGCCCCGCGATTGATTGCACGCACCCGTCCGCTGGCAGGGGCAGTGACCATCACTTCGGGCGAATCCTTATGAAAGAAAATCGGCGCTCCGGCGCCGACTTTGTCACCCTCTTCGACCTGCAATCTAGGTTTCAGGCCAATGTAGTCTGCGCCCAACACGGCCACGGTGCGGATGTCCGGCGTGTCAATGTCAGACATCGCAGGCTCACCCAGGACTGGAAGGTCCAGACCTTTCTTCAACTTAAAACTTTGCACGCTCTCGGCCTCCAACTGGCTTGTGTGTGGCTTGTGCTACGACTCGCGTAGGGGATATACTGCGGCATGCGCGCCCACTTTAGTGTTTCCCATTGCAACTGAAATGGAAACGCGAAAAAAGCGCGCAGTGAGAAACTTTTTTTGGCTTGCCCGTAGCGCCCTGTAAGGAGGCAAAACCAGTGAACACAGCATTGAAGCTCTCCCGTCGCTCATTCGTCCTTTCCGCCATTGCTTTGGCCGCATGTAAGCCCGGCTCTGCCGTGCTGGAATTGACCGGAACAACAATGGGAACGCGATATTCGATCGTCGCCGTAGACCATGATGGCACCGTCGACAAGGCCCAATTACAGGCTGCTGTCGATCGCAGCTTGGCGCGGATCAACATGCTGATGTCCAACTGGGATGCCTCCTCGGAAGTGTCTGTTTTCAACGCATCATCCAGCACCGCGCCGGTCACAGTGTCGCCTGAGCTGGCGCAGGTTGTGGCCGCGGCCGAACACGTGCACGCGCAGTCTGACGGGTATTTCGATATCACCCTCGGGCCGGTCATTGAGGCATGGGGATTTGGCGCACCGGCGGGTCTGTCATCTGCGCCCGAAGCGCACACGGTTGCAAACGTGTTGACCAGTGTCGGGCAATCCAAGTTGTCTGTGTCAGGGACCACGTTGCAGAAATCTGATCCGGCCACTCAAATGTATCTGTCATCCATCGGCAAAGGCTTTGGCGTTGATTATGTGGCGGCCGCCGTTGCCGATCTGGGGCTGCAAGACTTCATGGTTGAGATCGGCGGCGATCTCTACGTGTCGGGCAAAAACCGCGATGCGATGTCTTGGCAAATCGGGATCGAGTCACCCGACTTGCTGAGCGCTGACGTTTTTGATGTGGCGAAAGCATCAAACATGGGGCTCGCAACGTCTGGAGACTACCGCAATTTCTTTGAAGAGAATGGCACACGCTTCTCGCACATTCTTGATCCAAAGACAGGGCGTCCTGTGACACATAACACCACGTCCGTGACAGTGTTGGCAGACAACGCCATGCTGGCAGATGCATGGGCCACCGGGCTTCTGGCCATGGGTGCGGGCAAAGGCGTCGAATTGGCCGATGAGCTTAACCTTGCAGCGTTGTTTATTGAACGCGACGGTGAGGGCGACCATATTACCACTGCAACACGAGGTTTCACCGCCTTGCAGGCCTAACACCAGGAGATCACCCAGTGGAAACCTTCCTTCTCGCCTTTGGGTTTATTGTGCTCATGGTCGGTGGGATGGCTGTTGGGGTGATCTTTTCGGGCCGCACGATCAAAGGCAGTTGTGGCGGGTTGAATGCAATATCAGACGCAGACCAATGTCTTGTGTGCAAAAAGGACATTGATCCAGACAGCCCATTGCGTGAACGCCTCGCAGGGTGTCCGCGCGCAAAGAAGATGCTGGAAGAGATGGACGCCTGATCCCACGGCGACGTAGAATTTTCGAAAATTCTGTGCAGAAATTTCTGAATTTCTGGCGCCTTTCGCGAGGCAGAAAAATCTTTAACCCGTCTGAACTGGAAAAAACGCAACAGTGCAAAGCAAAATTGCCGCCGTTGTTCCGAAAAACCACAATTGCCAGCGGGGCCCTTCGGCTTTCCAGACCCGACGATAGGAATGCCCGGCCAAACACGCGCCCACAAAGAACAAAAGCGCGGCAACGGGCGGAAGCTCAAAACCTGACATGCGCAGAAATTTTCCCAAATTAAACTTATCTGTGTAAGCTGGATGTAGCCTGAAACTTGGAAGACCATCAAGGAGCCATCGATGCCTGCATCCTACCAAGCGCCAAAACGCGGTGACACAGAACCCAAAACATACTCGCAGTCTGCCTCCAGCAACTCCTCAAAGGAGACAGCCACGGTGGCCAAACTTCTGCAGGGCAAGGGCGACGCGGTGTTTTCCATTCGGCCGCAAAGCACCCTTAAGGATGCGGTGATGGAGCTTCGCGATAAGCGCGTTGGCGCTCTTATTGTGCGGGATGCAAATGGGGCGATGATCGGTATCCTCTCTGAGCGCGACATTGTACGCAAACTGGCCGATACGCCCGGTGAAACACTGCCCAAGAAGGTCGAAGAAATCATGACCAAATCCGTGGAGACCTGCTCTGCCGCGGACACGCTCGTTTCGGTTTTGCGCCGCATGACGGCTGGGCACTTTCGCCACATGCCCGTCATGAACGGGAGTGATGTGGTGGGCATGCTCACCATCGGAGATGTGATCAACTATCGTCTGACGGAGCTGGAACACGAGGCGCTGCAGCTCAAGCAATTGATCGTTGGGTGATCAACCTCTGTCGACGCGCTGATTGCCCGTTTCGTCGAGTTGCCTGTCCAGTATCCGGAGTGTGATCCAGGTCACCAGGGCGCCAGAAAGTAAGTAGAGTGCCGAAGCCCAAAGCCCGACATATGCTGCCAAAGCCAACCCGCAAAGCGGCGCAAATGCTGCCCCGAATATCCACGACAGGTTGACCGACAACGCACTGCCGGAATAGCGATACTGCGCAGGAAAGCGCTTTGGCACGATGGAGCTTGACTGACCATAGGCCAGGCCCAGCACCACGAATCCAAAGGTGATGTAAATCCACGGATAGCTGTCGAGCGTGTAAATCGTCAGACACAGAAGCGGTATCAGCGCCACGGAAACACGCAGCACGCGACGCTTTGTAAATCGGTCGGCTAAAACGCCGGACAACACGACCGCACCACAGGCCAACACCCCGCCGAAGAGTTCGTAAAGGATGATCCGCGCCATGGAATATTCGGTGAACAAAAGGGTGTAGCTGAGCGGGAAGACTGTCACCATGTGAAACAATGCGTAGCTCGCCACGGGAAGGAAGGTCGACAAGGCGATCGTGCGCCACTGGGTGCCCAGCATTTCCTTGAAGGGAGCCGATTGCAACGGAGTTTCATCCGCTCCGAAATCTGCCGTCAGCAATCGCAACCGTGCAAAAAGTGACACCACGTTGACCGCCAACACCGCGAAAAACGCAAATCTCCAACCGTAAGAGTAAAACTCTTCTTCCGTCAAAAAGCCGGTCAGCACGAAAAACAGCGAGGCTGCGACACAAAAGCCAATGGGCCCGCCAAGCTGCGGCACCATGCCGTAGAGCCCCTCGCGGCCCTTTGGCGCAGCTGACTTGAGCTGAAGCGTAATGCCATCCCAAGCGCCTCCTAGGCCAATGCCCTGCGCAAACCTCAAAGCAGCCAGCATGATCGGGGCCATGACACCGATGCGATCATAGCCCGGCAGCAGGCCGATTGCGACGGTAGAGCTACCCAGGATCATGAGCGCGAGAGTAATCTTGCCAGCGCGGCCGATCTTTCGTTCGACGTAACGGCTGGCGAAACTGGCGAATGGACGTGCCAAAAAAGCCAATGAAAACACGGCAAAAGACATCACCGTCGCTGTCACCGGGTCAAACATTGGGAAGAAAAGCCGGGGAAACACCAGCGCCGAGGCAATGGCGTAAACAAAAAACCCAAAGAAGTCCGTCACGCGCGCCATCACCACGGTCGTGACGATATCGTCGATGGTGACGTTATTGGAGTGGCCAGTTGAAGTGTTCGCCATAAATGCCTCCGCCGTTTTCGTGCGTTCTAACCACAATATGGGTCGGAAAACAGCGAGGGGAAATTGTCGCAGCGCAGCATTCTTGAATTCAACATGGATTTCTTACCTAAGAACTACACAAAGAAACCGGGTCATTGGCAGAAACCGTACTATGTTTAGGTTACGCGCCACGACCTTTTTGAAGATCAGACAGAAGACATAGCGACAATGATCCGTGGCATCTGCAAAATCCTGACATTCCTGTTTTTGGCCGGCGCGCTGTCCGGTTGTAATCTTGTGTTGCTCAACCCCAACGGGGATGTCGCCGCACAAAAGGGCGATTTGATCATCTATGCCACTGTGCTGATGCTGATCGTGATCCTTCCTGTCATGGCTCTCACGGTGTTTTTTGCGATGAAGTATCGCGAAGACAACAAAAAATCGACTTACGCGCCCGATTGGGATCATTCGATCAGCCTTGAGATCGTGATCTGGGCTGTTCCTTTGGCAATCATCATCTGTTTGGCTGGTCTAACATGGGTCGCGACACACCGGCTTGATCCGTATAAAGACTTGGCCCGGGTCTCCGCCACGCAACCAATTGATGAAAGCGTCGAGCCTTTGGAAGTGCATGTGGTGTCGCTCGATTGGAAATGGCTGTTTATCTATCCTGAACAGAATATTGCGACGGTCAATGAGGTCGCCGCCATCGTGGATCGCCCGATCGAATTCAAACTGACATCGGACACCGTGATGAACGCGTTTTACGTGCCGGATCTGGCGGGTATGATTTACGCAATGGCCGGCATGGAAACCGAGCTGAACGCCGTGATCAACGCGGCCGGCACCTATGAAGGGTTTTCCGCCAATTACTCCGGCAACGGATTTTCCTACATGAATTTTGATTTTCATGGCCTGAGCGAAGAGGGTTTTGACGCGTGGGTCGCCAAAGTGCGCGATCAGGGGCGCGCCGCGGAGCTCGATCAACCTGCCTATAATCAGCTGCAACAACCCAGTATTGACCACAAAGTGACGTATTACGGATCGGTGCAAGACGGTTTGTGGAGACGCATCGTTAACCTATGCGCAGGTCAGCAGGATTTGTGCCTTGATGATATGATGATGGTTGACGCGCTTGGCGGTGGCGGCATCGAAGGGCTGTTCAATCGCGAAATGTTCCGTGGCATCTGCTCAGCAGAGGATCCGGGCGCCTTCATCGCTATTTTGCGGCCTGACCTGAAAGAGCGCGAGGACGAGCTTTTTGCGGCGATGGACCTCCCACCGCAACCCGCGCTTTCCGAACAACTTCCTCTGCAGGCGAACTAACATGGCCACAGCAGTTACCCCTACCACCGCCGGCGCCGTAACCGGCACCTATTCTCCTGTTGATGTCCATTGGTTCTGGGGCAAACTGAACTGGGACATCTTTCCGTTCTATGACCCGCTGATCTTTGGTACATTCATCGCCACAATGGCTTTAGGTGCCGTGATGGTCGGTGCGATCACGTATTACCGTCTTTGGGGCTATCTCTGGAACGAGTGGTTCACCTCAATCGATCACAAAAAAATCGGGATCATGTACATGATCCTGGGCGTGGTGATGCTGCTGCGCGGCTTCTCTGACGCGCTCTTGATGCGGTTGCATCAGGCGCTTGCGTCTGCTGGCTACATCGGGTTTTTGCCGGCGTACCACTATGATCAGATTTTCACTGTCCATGGCGTGATCATGATCTTCTTCGTGGCCATGCCCTTTATCACTGGCTTTATGAATTATGTCATGCCGCTGCAAATTGGCGCGCGCGACGTGGCCTTTCCATTCCTGAACAATCTGAGCTTTTGGCTCACGGTTTCGGGCGCCGTACTGATCATGATTTCACTCTTCGTGGGTGAATTTGCTGCCACAGGTTGGCTCGCCTATCCCCCGCTGTCCGGGCTTACGTTCAGTCCGGGTGTGGGGATGGATTATTACCTGTGGTCCCTCAATATCGCTGGGATTGGCACCACGCTGTCTGGGATCAACCTGATTGTGACCTTGGTGAAAATGCGTGCGCCGGGCATGACTTGGATGAAGATGCCGATCTTTTGCTGGACGACGCTGTGCACCAACGTGCTCATTGTGGCAACTTTCCCCGTGCTCTCCGCCACTCTCGGGTTGTTGACGGCGGACCGCTACCTTGGCACCAACTTCTTCACCAATGAGCTTGGTGGCAACCCGATGATGTACGTAAACCTCATCTGGATTTGGGGCCATCCGGAGGTCTACATTCTCACGCTGCCCATCTTTGGCATCTTCTCAGAGATTGTGCCAACCTTCTGCCGCAAGCGTCTGTTTGGCTATACATCGATGGTCTACGCCACCTGCGTGATCATGATCCTGAGCTATATCGTGTGGCTGCATCACTTCTTCACCATGGGGGCGGGCGCGGATGTGAACTCGTTCTTCGGGATCACGACGATGATCATTTCGATCCCCACCGGCGCGAAGCTCTTTAATTGGCTCTTTACGATGTACAAAGGGCGCATCCGATATGAGCTGCCGATGATGTGGGTGATTGCCTTCATGCTGACGTTTGTGATCGGAGGGATGACAGGGGTGCTGCTTGCTGTGCCGCCTGCGGATTACGTACTGCATAACTCGCTTTTCCTCGTGGCGCATTTTCACAATGTGATCATCGGTGCGGTGGTGTTTGGTATCTTTGCTGGTATCAACTATTGGTGGCCCAAAGCATTCGGTTTCAAACTGGATCGCTTTTGGGGACTGGTGAGTTTCTGGGGTTGGGTTGTGGGGTTCTACTTCGCCTTTATGCCGCTCTACGTCCTGGGGCTCATGGGCGTAACCCGGCGGCTTAGCCAATTTGAAGATGTGATCTATGCCGGGTACTTCTTCACAGCTTTGATCGGCGCGCTCCTGATCGCCGTAGGTGTTGGAGCCTTTATCGTGCAGATCGTGGTATCGATCATGAAACGCGAAGAACTGCGCGACGAAACCGGCGACCCGTGGGGTGGTCGGACACTGGAATGGTCAACCACATCACCGCCACCCTACTACAACTTTGCCTTCAATTTCCGCGTTCATGAACTTGACGCTTGGGATCACATGAAGCGCAATGGCTACAAGAAACCGACCACAGGCTTCACGCCCATTCACATGCCCCATTACACATCCAGCGGTGTGATCATCGCAGGGCTGATGACCGTCATGGGGTTTGCACTGATCTGGCATGTTTGGTGGCTGGCACTGCTGACGTTCTTCGGCGCGCTCTTTTGGGCCATTGGGCACACGTTCAACTATAATCGTGACTATTACATCCCTGCGGACGAGGTACGCGAGATTGAACAAGGCCCAAGCACGATCACAGCGCAGGCGGCGGAGTAGACCGATGACCACGATGGACACAAACGCCCCGGCAGAAACGGAATACGAGTTCCACGTGTTCGAAGACGCGCATGCCCATGACGAAGAGCATGCGCATGAAACAGGCACGATGCTGGGCTTTTGGCTCTACCTCATGAGCGATTGCCTGCTCTTTGGTATCCTTTTCGCTGTGCATGCCGTCTTAGGTCAAAACTATGCTGCTGGGCCCTCTCCCGCGGATCTGTTTGAGATTGATAAGATCGCATTGGCGACGGGTTTCTTGCTGTTATCATCAATAACCTACGGCTTTGCGGCGATTAATATGCAGCAAAACAATGCCCGCGGGATGACGATTTGGCTGCTTGTAACGCTCGCCTTCGGTCTGAGCTTTCTCTTTCTGGAGTATCTTGAATTTGCCCATCTGTGGCACTTGGGTGCGACGCCCATGGCCAGCGCCTTTCTGTCGTCATTTTGGATCCTGGTGGGTACGCACGGCCTCCATGTCACGGCCGGTTCCATCTGGCTTGTGGTGCTACTGGTTCAAGTGCGGATGCATGGCCTGACACCAGAAAACAAACGACGCGTCATGTGCCTTAGCCTTTTCTGGCACTTTCTTGATCTGATTTGGATCGGTGTTTTCTCCTTTGTCTATCTTGCTGGGGTTTTGCTATGAGCGCTGAAACAGACCATCACGACAGCCACAGTCATGGATCATATCGTTCCTATATCATCGGCTTTTTACTCTCGGTCGTGCTAACGGCGATCCCGTTCTACGTGGTCTTAGCTGAGGTGGAAATCAGCCTTCTGTGGGCGCTTGCCATCATCTTCGGCCTCGGCGCGGTGCAGATCCTGGTGCATGTCCACTATTTCCTGCACGTCTCTGTGGGGGCCGAAGACGGGTGGCAATTTATGTCCCTAATCTTCACAGCGGTTGTTTTGGTCATCATCCTTGCCGGTTCGATCTGGGTAATGTTCCACCTTCATGAAAACATGATGCCCGCCCACGATACGATAGAGCGGGTCCGCCAATTGCAATGACCCGTGCGGAGGCAGCTCCAAAAAGGCCGCTTTGGATTGATGTGACGATCCTCATTTTGGCGGCTGTGGTGTTTGTCACGATGCTGTCTCTTGGGACGTGGCAAGTAAAGCGGCTCAGCTGGAAAGTGGACTTGATCGAAACCGTTGAGGCCCGCGCCTTTGGCGATCCGGTCAACGCGCCAACGGGCGCGGTGTCGGAAAGCGATCATGCGTATCTGCGCGTGACAACCGAAGACGGCGTTTTCATGCATGAGCTTTCGCAACGTGTGAAAGCGTTGACGGAATTGGGGCCGGGATCGTGGCTGATGACGCCCCTTCAAACCGATACGCGCATAATCTGGATCAACCGCGGTTTTGTTCCAAGCGGGAGCGAGGCGCAGTCTTGGACAGCGCCGAGCGGCCCTCTCCGCGTCACCGGCTTGTTGCGCATCACCGAACCGGACGGCACACTCCTGGAAGCGAACGATCCTGACGCAGGGCGTTGGTTTTCCAGAGATGTAATAGCCTTGTCAGATCATTTGGGTCTGGGGCGCACCGCGGCTTACTTCATTGATGCGGAGCATTTGGGCCGTGAGGATGCTTGGCCTCGGGGCGGCCTGACCCAGGTGCAATTCCGCAATTCACATCTCAGCTATGCTTTGACGTGGTACGCGATGGCGGTGCTGTTTCTTGGTGCGATGATCTATGTGATCCGCGATCGGATGCGCCACCGTGCCAGGCTTATTTCAGACGAAGATTGATCCGCCTTCCCGCACAAGCGAAAACCCGCTAGAATGCGAAAAAAGAGCATAACAGGCACGGTCACCAAATGACCGCATTGGACAAGTATCAGAGAATTGAGGCTTCAGGCCTTTGGCGCCAAAACGGTGACGCGCAGCGCGTTGACGTCATTGCGTCCATCGGCGATGCGACCCTGGTCATTTCTGACCTTCAAGATCGTGCGCTCACCCATTGGTCGCTTGCCGCCGTCACGCGCGCCAACCCTGGCAAACGCCCTGCGATCTATCACCCAGCCGGCGATGAGAGCGAAACACTTGAGCTGTCCGGCAATGAAGGCGATATGATTGATGCCATCGAAAAACTGCGCACCGTTATTGAGCGCCGTCGCCCGCATCCTGGACGTCTGCGATTTGTCATTATCACATCTTTCTGCGTTGCACTGACAGCGGCGGCGGTTTTTTGGCTCCCAGATGCGCTACGCCAGCACACGGTCAGCATCGTGCCTGACGTCAAACGCGCTGAAATCGGGGCCGCGCTCTTTGAACAGGTTCAGCGCGTGACCGGCCCTCCTTGTGATGCTCCCGAAGGCCAAGCCGTGCTGACACGGCTTGCCATACGCTTGCCCGGTGATCCCACGCCGGGCCAGCTTCATATTCTGCGTGATGGGGTCAGCCAAGCCGCCCATTTGCCGGGTGGGAAAATCCTGATCAACAGTAACCTCGTTGAGGATTACACGGAACCGGATGTCGTGGCGGGCTTTGTCGTTGCCGAACGGCTGCGCGCCGAAGACCGTGATCCGTTGATTGATCTTCTGGAGGCCAGCCCGATTTGGTCAAGCTTTCAGTTGCTGACAACGGGCGCGCTGAGTGACGCAACACTGGAGGCTTATGCCGAAACACTCCTGACCGCAGAAAAGCGGCCGCTCTCTGACGATGTTTTGTTGAAAGGTTTTGAAGCCGCATCTTTGCGCGCTACGCCCTATGCCTATGCCGTCGATATCACCGGGGAAAAGACCTTGAGCCTCATTGAGGCCGATCCCTTTGCCACATCACCGCCTGCGCCCGTGATGAATGATGCTGATTGGTTGCAATTACAGGCGATCTGCGGGGGATAAAAACGCGCCTTTTTTGAAAAAGGCGCGCTTCCAACGTTCACAAATCTTTAGCGCTTCAGCGTCGCATTCGCGTATCCCATGCCCTTTACTCGGGCCAGGCCGCCCTCCAATGCACCTTGTGTCTTGTAAGGGCCAACGATGACAAGTGTATACGATTTACCGCCTTGTGAGTGCTTGCCCAATTTTGTGGGAAGCCCGCTATTGGCCAAACGTTGCGCTGTCTGTTGTGCATTGGTGGCATCGCTGAAGGCCCCGATCTGCACGTATCGGTGGCTGGCGCGGCGTGTGTCTTCTGCCAGGGCGGCAGAGGAGGTAACAGTTGCCGCGCGCGACACTTCAGGGGCTGCATCATCTGGCACGCCACCTGCCGCATAAGACACATGTGACCCGCCAATCGAACCAGGCTTCAAAGTGCGCGGTACACGACTTGTCCAGACCTGTTTCATTTGTGCATTGCCCGCCAGAGTTTGATGGGCGCGCTCGGTGTTGAGACGATCATCCTCCCAAACAACCTCATAGCCTTCGGGGACAAACACGCCCTCGGTGCTCGCAAGCTGGTCTGCATAGACGTGTTTAGGCGCAACCCGAACTTGGCCCGTTGTCACCTGAGGACCACGGAATGTGTAATAGGTCGCGTCCGGAGACGGTGGGCCGTCTTTGATTGTCACATGCGGCTGCGTCTGCGGGCCGCAGCGAATGTCATCGCGACGCGACACCAAATACTCTTGCGCACGGGCGCTGCGGCTGGTGCAGGCAGACGGCACAGAAACCCGCGCTGTCGAAACCACCGGCGCCGGTTTCGGCTTGGCTGGAGTTGGCACAACGGCGGGTGCAGGCACCGGTTTGGGCGCTGATACAACACGCGGCGAAGGTGTTGGTGCGGCCGCTGGTGCCGGCGCTGCGGCGGGTGCTGGCGCTGGCGCGGCTGTTGTTGAAGCGGCCGGTGCAGTTGCGCGCGGCGCGTTCACGCTGGCCAGTGCGGTCGCAGAGAGGCTCGGTTGAAAACCGCAAACCTGCTGCCGGCCACGGGTCAATCGCGGGATCCATGTCACGTTGTTATCAATGCCTGCTCGGATGAACACGCAGCCCTTGCTGTCAACGTATTGCCGTCCAGTGTAAGAAGATGGCGGAAATTCCGCCGGTACAACCTTAGGTGAAGATTGGGCATGGACCCCATCGGTCCAGCCGGTCGCAGCGATGGCAGCCGCCGCGAACACGCTCAGATATTTCATAATCGCCCCCAGAGCTATTACCCGAAGACTGCCGTATAATCCTTTTGGAGTAAACAGCTTTTGCTCACTTGGTTCCAAACATGCGGTCGCCCGCATCGCCAAGCCCTGGCAGAATATAGCCCACATCGTTGAGCTTCTCATCAAGGGCAGCCGTGACGACGGGCACATCCGGGTGCGCCTCTTTCATCCGCGCAACACCCTCTGGCGCCGCGAGAAGACATAAAAATCGAATGTCCTCGGCCCCGGCTTCTTTCAACAAATCAATAGCAGCCGCTGAGGAATTGCCGGTCGCCAGCATCGGATCAACGACGATGCACAGCCGCTTGTTCAACTGATCGGGCACTTTGAAATAGTATTGCACAGGCTCCAAAGTTTCATGATCGCGGTAAAGTCCCACAAAACCCACGCGCGCCGAGGGAATCAACTCCAACATGCCGTCAAGCAGGCCATTGCCCGCCCGTAGAATCGAAATCAGCGCCAGCTTCGGCCCCGCAAGCACCGGCGCTTGCATCTCTATAAGCGGGGTTTCGATCGTCTCGGCTGTCACGGGCAATTCATGGGTCACCTCATAGGCGAGCAACTGACTGATCTCGCGCAAAAGCTGTCGGAACACGGCCGTCGGTGTCTCCTTCTTGCGCATGAGGGTGAGTTTATGTTGCACGAGAGGGTGAGAGACGATGGTGAGGTGATCCGTCATGGGCTGTCTTTCCAATTGTGATTGCCCGGACCCTAGCCGCGAACCGCCAACAGGGGCAATCTCTCAGGCAAGGAAACTGCGACCCGGGCCGCGTTGCGAAAGCCCAAGATGCGCCGCCACAGATGCCGCAACATCAACAAACGCCACATGCCCAATTTCGCCGCCGCCCACACCTGCCGCCAAAACCGGCACCCGTTCGCGCGTGTGATCGGTGCCAACCCAAGTCGGATCGTTGCCGTGATCCGCCGTGAGAAGCAAAAGATCGCCATCTTTCAGGTTTGCCTCTACCCCCGCAATTCCTGCGTCAAAACGTTTGAGCGCCGCGGCGTAACCCGCCGCATCTCTGCGATGCCCGTAGAGCGCATCAAACTCTACAAAGTTGGCAAAAGTGAGCGACCCGTCTGGTGCTTCGTCAATGGCGTGTGAGAGATGTGTCATCAGCTCTCCATCGCTGCCCTTGTCCACGCGGGCAATGCCTCGCATGGAGAAAATATCGCCGATTTTGCCGATTGCGCGCACCTCGCGCCCATCGGCCTTGGCCCAATCGCAAAGCGTTTTACCGGGCGGGGCACAGGCGAAATCGCGGCGGTTGCCGGTGCGCCGAAATCCTGTTTCTGCGTCCCCCACAAAAGGGCGTGCGATCACGCGGCCCACCTTCATCTCATGCAGACGCGGAGCAATTTGGCGGCACAGGGTCAGCAACTTGTCGAGGCCGAAATGCACCTCATGCGCGGCCACTTGAAACACGCTGTCAACAGAGGTGTAACAAATCGGCCAACCCGTCTGAACATGCGCGGCACCCAACTGAGCGGTGATTTCCGTGCCAGACGCATGGCAATTCCCGAATGTGCCCGTCGTCCCAGCTGCGGCGCAGACGGCCTGCAGCAACTCTTCTGAAAACGCGGGCACTTTTTGAGGAAACTGATGCCAAGCAAAGGGCAAGATGAGACCCGCAAGCTCCCAATGGCCGGTGGGGGTGTCTTTGCCAGGGGAGGCCTCCGTCGCCGCACCCCAAAGGCCCTCCGGCGCGGACCCCAAACCGGGTGCTTCCATGCCAGACGCAAGACGCACCGCCGCGCCCAGACCAAGCCGGTCGAGCGCAGGCAGACAAAGCCCGCCCACAGCTTGCGCAATATGGCCAACTGTGTTCGCGCCCGTATCCGGGGCACCTGCATTGAAATACAAGCCAGCATCCGGCGCGCCACCAATGCCCACCGAATCCATCACCACCAGAAAGGCACGTGGCATCAGCCGATCCTTTCGTGGATCAACGGTGGTATCTCCGGCGCTGTATCCGCAATTGTGATCGCCCGGCGCAAGAGCGCTGCGGCATGATCAGCGTGCTCTGACCGGACCGCGTGAATGCGCAAAAGTGGCTGGCCTGACGAGACTTTGGCACCAAGTGGCAAGATATCCGACAGACCCACCGAAGGATCAATCACATCCGTTTCAACCTGCCGACCACCGCGCAGCGCAACCACTGCATGGCCTAACGCCTCGCCATCCACAGCGGACACAAACCCCGCGTTCTCGGCTGTAAACTCACGGATCACGTTGGCCTCGGGCAAGAAGCGTTGAAAATTCTCTACAAAGCGCACCGGACCGCCCATCGCGGCCACCATGCGCCCGAAACGCTCCGCTGCGCGCCCTTCCGAAATGGCTTGGCGTATGGCCGAGGTTCCCGCTTCCAGATCTTGCGCGAGCCCTGCTTGCACCAAGCCCAGCCCGCCCAAAGCAGAGCTGAGCAGCGCAAGTGGGCTGTTTTCCCCCTGCCCGATCAGAACACTCAGAGCCTCTGCCACTTCCAACCCATTGCCAAGCGCCGGGGCCAGAGGTTGGTTCATATCAGAGATCACAGCGCTTGTGATGCATCCGGCCGCGTTGCCCGTCTCAACCAAAGCCTGCGCCAAAGCGCGAGCGGCGTGGAGATCTTTCATAAACGCACCTGACCCAACTTTGACGTCTAGCACGAGGCTCTCCACCCCAGCGGCGAGTTTTTTGGACAAGATAGAGGCGGTGATCAAATCCAGGCTCTCGACTGTCGCCGTCACATCGCGCACTGCATAAAGGCGCTTGTCTGCTGGAGCGATGCGATCACTGGCTGAGGCAATGACACAGCCCGCCTGCGCCACAACCTGGCTGAGTTCGGCATCCGAAAGCCCGGTACGCAGACCCGGGATCGCCTCCAACTTATCGAGCGTGCCTCCAGTGTGGCCCAAACCTCGGCCGGAAATCATAGGCACATAGGCGCCGCAGGCCGCTAACGCGGGCGCCAGAACAAGGCTGACGCAATCGCCAACGCCACCAGTGGAGTGCTTGTCAATTATTGGTCCATTGAGATCCCAGTTGAGCGTATCACCGCTGTCGCGCATGGCTTTGGTTAGATCCGCTCGCCCGTCAGGGCCTACCCCATTGAGCACGATGGCCATGGCAAAAGCGCCGGCCTGCGCATCACTGACCCGCCCATCGGAGAGACCTTGGGCAAACCATGTCAAAGACTCCGCGCTCGCACCTTGTCCGTCACGCAAGCCTGCAATTATCGCGCGCGCGTCCATGGATCAGGCGTTGGACTTGCGAAAAGTGGCAAACGCACTGGTCAGGATCTCAGCCATTATCTGCCTGATCGGTATCCAGCACGCATTGGCCTTCGCAATCGGCTTGCGGAGCTTGAACCCAGAACAGGGCAAGTACGCATAATGGCGGGCCAGAGCGGCCTTGTTCAGCAATTCCTCTGTCGATGACATAAGCCTACCTTTTCACGATTCATGATAAGGATTGCGCCACAGGTTCCGCAGATGCAAGCTGTGCGGGCAGGATTGGGCATAGACGAAACGTGGTTCGCATGTTGCCCGAAAAATAGTTTAATACTAAACTATATCCTGAGGGAGGAATGCATGACGGACCAACCCAGCGATAGCTTGCGTCAAGACGCGCTCGATTATCATGAGTTTCCCAAGCCCGGAAAGCTTGAGATACGCGCCACCAAGCCTTTGGCCAACGGGGCAGATCTTGCACGGGCTTATTCCCCCGGAGTCGCTGAAGCTTGCCTTGAGATTAAAGCCGATGCGTCTGCTGCAAGCCGATATACCTCACGCGGCAATCTTGTCGCGGTCGTGTCCAACGGAAGTGCGGTGCTTGGACTTGGCAACATCGGGGCGCTCGCCTCAAAGCCTGTCATGGAAGGCAAGGCGGTTTTGTTCAAAAAGTTTGCCAAAATCGATTGCTTTGACCTTGAAGTGGAGGAAAAGGATCCAGAAAAACTGGCCGAGATTGTCTGCGCCCTGGAGCCGACGTTCGGCGCCATCAACCTTGAAGACATCAAGGCCCCCGATTGTTTTGTGGTGGAAAAAATATGTCGGGAGCGCATGAACATTCCGGTTTTTCACGACGATCAACATGGCACCGCAATCGTGGTGGGGGCTGCTGCGCAAAACGCATTGACCGTCGTTGGGAAAAGCTTTGCGGACATCAAAATCGTGTCGACAGGTGGAGGTGCCGCCGGGATCGCCTGTCTGAACCTTCTGCTTAAGCTCGGAGTGAAGCGCGAAAACGTCTGGCTGTGCGATATTCATGGGCTGGTCTACGAAGGCCGCACTGTAGACATGACCCCTCAAAAGGCCGAGTTTGCCCAAGCCTCTGACATGCGCACGCTGGATGAGGTCATTGAGGGCGCGGATCTTTTCCTGGGCCTGTCTGGCCCCGAAGTTCTCAGCCAAGATCACGTTCGGAAGATGGCCGAGCGCCCGATCATTTTCGCGCTTGCCAACCCTACGCCTGAGATCATGCCGGACCTTGCGCGCGAGGTGTCTCCCGATGCCATCATCGCAACAGGGCGCAGCGATTTTCCCAATCAGGTCAATAACGTGTTGTGCTTTCCTTTCATTTTTCGGGGGGCGCTTGATGTCGGGGCCACGACGATCAATGACGCTATGGAAATTGCCTGCGTGGAAGGCATTGCGCAGCTGGCGCGCCAGACCACGAGCGCGGAGGCAGCCGCGGCGTACAAAGGCGAGCAGCTCACTTTTGGTGCAGATTACTTGATCCCCAAGCCATTTGATCCGCGGTTGTCCGGCGTGGTGTCTACGGCGGTGGCACGCGCCGCCATGGAAACAGGCGTCGCCACAAGACCTTTGGACGATCTCAAAGCCTATCGCCAGAGGCTTGATGCATCGGTGTATAAATCCGCGCTGCTGATGCGACCCGTATTTGACGCCGCTGGTATGGCTGCGCGCCGAATTGTGTTCGCAGAAGGTGAGGATGATCGTGTTTTGCGCGCGACCCAAACCATTCTGGAAACAACGATTGAGCAACCCATCCTAATCGGCCGGCCAGATGTGATTGAGACACGTTGCAAACGGATGGGGTTGGAAATTCTGCCCGAACGCAATTTTAGCGTGGTGAACCCAGAGGATGACCCTCGGTACAGGGATTACTGGGGCACGTATCACGAGATCATGAAACGGCGCGGCGTCACCCCGGATTTGGCGAAAAAGATCATGCGCACCAACTCCACGGCGATTGCGGCCGTCATGGTGCAGCGCGAAGAAGCAGACGCGATGATTTGCGGGCTTTTTGGAGAATATCGCTGGCATCTCAATTATGTAACCCAGGTTCTCGGCTGTGCGCAGTTTTACCCTCATGGATCACTGTCGCTTATGATCATGGAGGACGGCCCCCTGTTCATCGCCGACACGCATGTCCACGTGTTCCCCACGCCCGCGCAACTTTCTGAGATCGCAATAGGTGCGGCAAGACATGCCCGCCGCTTTGGCCTCGATCCTAAGGTCGCATTTTGTTCTCAATCTCAGTTTGGCAACCAGGGCAGCGACTCGGGCAAACGCCTGCGCGAGGCAATCTCTATCCTCGACCAACAGCCACGCGATTTTGTCTATGAGGGTGAAATGAACGTGGATGCCGCCCTTGACGCAACAGTGAGGGAGCGTCTCTTGCCCGATAACCGCATGGAGGGCAGCGCCAATATCCTAATTTTTTCAAACTCCGATGCGGCGTCCGGGGTACGCAACATTCTCAAGGTCAAGGCGAACGGGCTGGAGGTGGGGCCGATCCTGATGGGGATGGGAAACAAAGCACATATCGCAACCGCAGGGGTGACGGCGCGCGGGTTGCTGAACTTAGCGGCCATCGCAGGAACACCGGTGACGCATTACGGCTGATAGATGCGGCCCTGATCGGCGTAGGCGCTGTGAACCCGAGGTTTACCTTTGGCGGTTAAAAAACCTGCCAAGCGTAAAATCGAGGACCAAATGTCAGCTGACCAAAGCCCTGTCAGAGCGACGGCCGCATCACTTCCTGAGCCTGTTTCCTTGGATAGCAAACAGGGCACGGGCGAGAGATATCCAAACAAATATGCGCATCCCAATCGACGCAAAAGCGATCGTATTATTTCGGATTTGGCGCGTCGGACGGTCAACTTGGGCCGCGATGTGATCGAGGTGGCCGCCTTCATTGACGATCTTGACGTGCGATCTCAGGCTCAGCGCGCTTCGCTGTCGCACGCTCGGGACAACGCCAATGAGGTGGTGGAAACCAATCACGGGATTTCCAAGTCCTTGAGCGAAGTACGCGCTGCCAGCAACGAAGTGGAAGAGCTTGTCGATAGCTCTGTCGAAATCTTGCGAAACACGCGGCAATACTCAACCGACATTGTCGATCATGTGGTTGAAATCACCGAACGTATGGATGCTGTTCTTGAGGCGTTGCACCAAGTGCAGGCAGGCAACCAGAACATTCGCGACATCGCAAAAACCGTGCATTTGTTGGCCATCAACGCGCGGATCGAAGCCGCCCGAGCAGGCGTTGCAGGTACTGGCTTTGCCACCATTGCCAGCTCCATCAACGAGTTGGCCAACACAACATCGACCACGGTCGAGGCGGCACAGGACTCCGTTGAAGAGCTGACACTGACCATTCGCAGATTGTCAGAAGGATCTCAGACCGCACAAACCAAAACGGATCACGTCATTGCCGGCAATAAAGAGATGAGTTCGGCCTTGGAGGAAATTTCAAAGGCAATGAACGGGCTCAACGGGAAAACCAGCGGTATCATGAACCAAGTGGGGCAGGTTCAAACGGCTACAGGCGCATTTGGTCAAGCGTTTCACGATATTGAGGGATCCATCGCCGACACATCAGAACGCATTTCACTTATGCGCGACCGCACATCCAGCTTGATCAGTCAGACCGAAAGCATGGTTCAAGACACAGTTGATGTTGGCGCCAAAACCGAGGAAAGCCCCTTCATTGACCGAGTGCGCGAAGATGCCGCCAAGATCGGAGCACTGTTTGAGGCCGCGATTGAAAAAGGTCAGATCAGCACCGAAGACTTATTTTCGCGTGACTACACGCCGATCGCGGGCACAAACCCTGAGCAGGTCATGGCGCCATTCACAAATTTCACGGATATGGTTTTGCCGGCCATACAGGAAGGTGCTTTTTCACTCGATCCAAGTGTTGTGTTCTGCGCCGCGGTCAACCTCGATGGATACCTGCCGACGCATAACCGGCGGTTTTCGAAACAGCAGGGGCGCGACGTCGCTTGGAACATGGGCAACGCCCGCAACAGGCGCATATTTGATGATCGCGTCGGGCTGAAGGCGGGCCAAAACACAAAGCCGTTTTTGCTTCAGGTCTATCGCCGTGACATGGGCGGCGGCGTGTTCAAAGTGATGAAGGATCTTTCCGCCCCTATCATGGTCCATGGGCGCCATTGGGGCGGCCTGCGCCTCGCCTATCAGGCCTGACCCAAGCAGAGAGACAAGTTTCTTTCGCTTTTGACCGTCAAACTGGTGTTTTTAGGGAAGAATTGCCTGACCTGACTTGCCCACCGCCCGTCCCGTCCCTTAACACAAGCCAACCAGGGACGGAGAACACCGATGAGCTACAAAGATGTCTACAGCGGCTGGATGGCCAATCCAGAGGCGTTTTGGATGCAAGCTGCCGAGGCGATTGATTGGGTCAAGCCGCCCAGCAAAGCGCTATTTGACGATAGAGCACCGCTCTATGAATGGTTTGTGGATGCCAAGGTTAACACGTGCTGGAACGCCATCGACCGTCACGTAGAAGCAGGCCGAGGGGATCAGACGGCCATCATCTATGACAGCCCAATCACCAGCCGGAAGGACTACATTAGCTACGCAGATCTTCAAACCCGTGTCGCCAGTTTGGCGGGGGCCTTGCAGGCAAAAGGCGTGGAGATGGGAGATCGCGTGATCATCTACATGCCCATGGTGCCACAAGCGCTGGAGGCAATGCTGGCCTGTGCGCGCATTGGCGCCATTCATTCGGTCGTTTTTGGTGGGTTTGCCGCCAATGAACTGGCTGTTCGCATTGACGATGCCACGCCCAAGGCAATCATCGCTGCGTCCTGCGGGCTAGAGCCGGGCCGCGTGGTGGAGTACAAACCCTTACTAGACGGCGCGATTGAACAAGCCAGCCACAAACCTGATTTTTGCATCATTCTCCAACGCGAAGAGCACCCGATCGACCTGACCCAGGGCCGCGATCATGATTGGTACGCGTGCCAAAATGGCGTCACACCGGCCCCATGCGTGCCAGTTGATGGCAACCATCCGGCCTACATTCTTTACACATCCGGCACCACAGGCGCGCCCAAGGGCGTTATTCGCCCAACTGCAGGGCATCTTGTGGCGCTGAACTGGACCATGAAAAACATTTACAATGTGGATCCGGGTGATGTGTTCTGGGCCGCCTCAGACGTGGGCTGGGTCGTGGGTCACAGCTATATCTGTTATGCGCCGCTTATCCATGGCAACACCACCGTTGTTTTCGAGGGCAAACCCGTGGGCACGCCTGATGCCGGTACCTTCTGGCGTGTCATATCTGAACACAAGGTGCGCAGCTTTTTCACCGCGCCCACAGCCTTTCGCGCGATCAAACGGGATGACCCTAAGGGCGAGTTGATAAAAGACTATGATATCTCATGCCTGGGTGCGCTCTTTCTCGCCGGTGAACGCGCAGATCCCGATACGATCGAATGGGCGCAGCGGTTGCTTGGCGTACCTGTCTATGACCACTGGTGGCAAACCGAAACGGGCTACACCATTGCAGGCAACCCTACAGGCATTGAAGCACTTCCTGTCAAGGTAGGCTCCCCTACCGTTCCAATGCCGGGATACGATGTGCAAATCCTCAGTGATGAAGGGCATCCATTAGGCGCAAATGAGCTGGGCGCCATTGCAATCAAATTGCCACTGCCACCCGGCACGCTGCCCAACCTCTGGAATGCCGAAGAGCGGTTTGTCAAAAGCTACCTCGCCACGTTTCCCGGCTACTACGAAACCGGCGATGCGGGCATGATTGATGACGACGGCTATCTTTACATCATGGCGCGCACCGATGACGTCATCAACGTGGCCGGGCACCGCCTGTCGACCGGCGGGATGGAAGAGGTGCTGGCGGCGCACCCCGATGTCGCCGAATGCGCCGTGATCGGTGTGACAGATGCCCTGAAGGGTCAGTTGCCGGTTGGGTTTGTGTGCTTGTCCAAAGGTGTCAATCGCCCTCATGATGAGATCGCGTCGGAATGCGTGAAGCTGGTCCGGGACCGTATTGGCCCTGTGGCTGCATTCAAACTCGCGCTTGTGGTGGACCGGCTTCCCAAAACGCGGTCCGGCAAAATCTTGCGGGCCACGATGGTCAAAATAGCCGACAGCGAGGCGTTCAAAATGCCCGCGACCATCGATGATCCAGTGATCTTAGACGAAATAAAGGCGGCGCTTCAGACCATCGGCTACGCAAAGGTCTAAAGCAGCCGCCCCACTGATACTCGAGCCACTCATCAACAGGTTTCGGCATCAACAAGCGCCTGCATCGATGCCGAAATTCAAGGCCCGGGCCTACCGGATCCCGAAGATCAGAACATTGCTGCTGTTGTTGTTGCCGTTTTGGTTGACCACAACATTGGTGTTGTTGCCGCGCTGAAAGACCCGCGCGTTGTTGTTGCGGCCTGATTGCGCGATGCCCGCGCTGTTATTGCGGCCGCGTTGAATGACAGAGGTATAGCCGCGCCCGGTGCGGCGATCATACACGCGCTGCACGTCGACCAAACTGTGCAACCGGTTGAGATCGAGCCCTTGGTTTTCAATACTTTCGCCTGGTCTGTGATCGTAAAGACCAAGGTAGTCACCGGCCACAGCACCTTGTGTGAGGCCGAGGGCCGCTGTGGCGGCGAGAAGGGATGTCTTGAGAAAGGTCATGTGTATCTCCACTGTGTTTCTTGAGAAGTCAGATGTCAGTTTGAGTGCCAGCACCAAGGCAGCGCAGGCGTTGGCCATTCACGGTCAGTTCCAGATCGGCCTCGTATGCGCCGGACGAGCCGCCAAGCGTGGCCTGTCCCAGCGTTGTTGTGCGCCCGGAGGCCACAGAAAACGCACCTGATTGATCGATGATGGCCTGCCCAGCGCCTGAGGCTTTACGGATCGTCAAAGCGTAATCCCCGTGAACCGCATGATCCGAGGTGATCTTGCCCGAAATTTCCACAGCATCTCCCAGATCCCGGGTGATGACGGCACAACGCAACCCGTGGACGGGTTCCACATAGACCTGATGGGCATCTGAGCGACCATCAAAGGCAACCAGGCTCACCACGGCAGCGCCCGACAAGCAAATGAGTGCGGCGGTTGACAGCTGAAACATGGGAAGATCTCCTTTCTTTCGGGAAGGGTGGGCGCGACTGAGGGAGAGCCGCGCCCTGTGCTCGAGGCGTTCACTTGTTAACGAACCGCCTCAATCCTGCACGATCACAACGACATTGCCGCGGCCGGACTGGCGGGTGGTGGCGCGGTTGCCATTGCCCGCCTGAATGACGCCCACAGCGTTGTTGCGGCCGACCTGATCGACATTTGCGTGGTTGTTGCGGCCAAACTGCGCCACACCGAGGATGTTGTTGCGTCCGGCCTGCGTGGTCGAGGCAGAATGCCCCCGGCCCTGCTGACCCACGACGGTGGTGTTGCGACGGCCGTTTTGATTGGTGAAAGCATCATTGAGACGCCCGGCCTGATTGATCGTGGTCGAGTTGCGGCGACCATCTTGCATTTGTACCGACAGGTTGCTCTGGCCGCGCTGAATGATGCTTAGCCGGTTTGCTTGCCCATTCTGTCCGATCCCCAAAGAATGCAGCGTGCCAAATTGCTGGATCGAGATGCGGTTGCTATCGGCGTAAGACGCCGTGGCAGCGCCGGTGAGGATCAAGACGGAAAGTGCGGCGGTTTTCAGTCCGTTTACGGAAAACATGGTCATGGGCCTGGTCCTTTCGAGGCTTTGGTTATTGCGGTCTTCGCCCCCCTGATGCGCTTTGCCCTATGGCTTGGCGCGGTGGCTGAGATGAAATTGGGGCGGAGGGTGTCAGACAGGCAATAACGGCGCACTGACATGCGATACCGGAGACCTGTTATCAGATAACAAGGTGAGAAATCGTGTTTATTTACAAAGATTTAAACTTGGCTCAGCCGCAGAATTTTCAAAAATTCTGCGTAAGAAAATTCTTATTTTCTTGCGCATTTTCTTCGAAGAAAATGCTGACCTTACTCGAACTGTTCGCGAATAAGACGTTCTTCCAGCCCGTGGCCCGGGTCAAACAGGATCCTATGGCGAATCGCTGGCTCTGACCGCACCTCAACCCACAAAACGTTTTGGAAAGACGCAGAATGCGCATCGGCCATGACAGGGCGCTTTGAGGGGTTCAAAACGTCAAAACGCACCATCGCGCCTTTCGGTAAAAGCGCCCCCCGCCATCGTCTTGGTCGAAACGGCGCGACAGCCGTCAACGCCAGCACATCTGAACCAATCGGCAAAATCGGACCATGCGCGGAGTAGTTATAGGCCGTGGAGCCCGCTGGCGTGGCCAAAAGCGCGCCGTCGCAAACCAGTTCTTCCAAACGCGAGCGGCCATCAATGCTGATCTTGAGCTTGGCAGCCTGCGGACCCATCCGAAGCAATGACACTTCATTAATAGCAAGGGCTTCATGAACGTCGCCGCTGACATCGGATGCACGCATCGCCAGCGGATTGACGACTTCCTCAATCGCGGCATCCAAACGGTCCAGAAGATCGTCTTCACTGAACTCATTCATCAGAAATCCGACTGTGCCGCGGTTCATGCCATAAACCGGGATGTCCATCCCTTGCACCCGGTGCAGGGTCGATAGCATAAAGCCATCCCCACCAAGTGCCACGATCACGTCGGCATCCGGCTCTGCCGTCTCACCAAACCGCGCAACAAACTGCGCGCGCGCGGATTGTGCGATCTTCACATCGCTGGCAACAAAGGCAATTTTGCGGTGCTGTGCCACGCCAGGGGTCACCTTATCTGCTTCATTACGGGGCAATTTCACACCGTCTATCTTGTCTGACGCATCCTGTGGCGGTCCTGCAAGCGCTTTTGTCGCTTTACACCGTTTCAATCGCCCTATGTTTCCTATAGGAAAATACGTCAATTGAACCCTACGGAGCTACGGACATGGCGCACGACGGACAGATCACCACACATAACAAAGCATTTTTTACGGATTCGCTTGCCCTGCGCGACCCTGAGATTGCGGCTGCGGTCGAATCGGAATTGGGTCGGCAACGCGATGAGATTGAGCTTATCGCCTCGGAGAACATTGTTTCCGCCGCCGTGATGGAGGCGCAAGGCTCTGTCATGACCAACAAATATGCCGAAGGGTACCCGGGCCGGCGCTATTATGGCGGGTGTCACTTCGTGGACGTGGCCGAGGATTTGGCGATTGCGCGTGCCAAGGAACTTTTTAACTGCGATTTCGCCAATGTGCAGCCGAATTCCGGCAGCCAGGCCAACCAAGGCGTGTTCCAGGCGCTGCTAAAGCCCGGTGACACCATCCTCGGCATGTCGCTCGATGCGGGTGGCCATCTGACTCACGGTGCCGCGCCCAACCAGTCCGGCAAATGGTTCAACGCCGTGCAATACGGTGTGCGCCGCGAAGACAACATGATTGACTATGATCAGATTGAGGCGTTGGCCAAAGAGCATAAGCCCCAAATGATCATCGCCGGCGGCTCCGCCATTCCGCGTGTCATCGACTTTGCGCGCATTCGTGAAATTGCCGATGAGGTGGGAGCTTACGTCCTGGCCGATGTGGCGCATTTCGCGGGCCTGATTGCAGCGGGTGAATACCCCAACCCCTTCCCTCATGTTCATGTGGCCACGACGACCACGCACAAAACACTGCGCGGCCCGCGCGGGGGAATGATCCTCACCAATGACGAAGCAATGGCGAAAAAGTTCAACTCAGCCATCTTTCCCGGCATCCAAGGTGGGCCCCTGATGCACGTGATCGCGGCCAAGGCCGTGGCCTTTGGTGAGGCACTGCAGCCGGAGTTTAAGACCTATATTCAACAGGTTATCAAGAACGCTCAGGCGCTGAGCGATCAGCTGATTGCAGGCGGTCTTGACACGGTGACCCACGGAACCGACACCCATGTGATGCTGGTGGACCTGCGCCCCAAAGGCGTGAAAGGCAACGACACCGAGAAGTCTTTGGGTCGGGCGCACATCACGTGTAACAAAAATGGTGTGCCGTTTGACCCCGAAAAGCCGATGGTCACTTCCGGCATCCGCCTTGGCTCCCCCGCCGCGACAACGCGTGGATTTGGCGAAGAAGAGTTTCGCCAAGTGGCCGATTGGATTGTTGAGGTGGTCGATGGGCTGGCCGCCAACGGTGCCGATGGCAACAGCGCGGTGGAAGAGAAAGTGAAAGGCGAAGTGGCCGAGCTGTGCGCGCGGTTCCCGCTTTACCACAACCTCTAAGCTTGACGCAGACATTCCCATGGCGGCGCTGGACATCCCGGCGCCGCCTTTTTTAATGGCGTCATGACAAAGACCAGGATTATAGAGCGCCGCTTAGGCGATTGGATGCGTGCCCGCCTGCCACTTTGGGCGGCCGAATTGGTGATGTTCATCCTCAAAATGGGGTGGGCCGGGCTTTTTGGGATCTCGCTTTTGCTGGCCATTATTGGCACAAAGGCGATTTGGTCGGACGCCCTGCCGCTGCACCGCTATGACGCTTTGCTGATCATCGCGCTTGCCCTGCAGGCCCTGTTTTTATGGCTCAAACTGGAAACCTGGGAAGAGGCGCGCGTTATCTTGCTGTTCCATCTGACCGGAACCGCGATGGAGTGGTTCAAGGTTCATGCCGGGTCCTGGAGTTACCCCGAAGCCGGGTTTTTCAAGATGTTCGATGTGCCCCTGTTTTCCGGGTTTATGTATGCCAGTGTCGGAAGTTTCATGGCCCGTGCAATCCGCGTCTTTGACATGCGATTTGCCCCCTACCCGCCCATTTGGATGACGTTTTTGCTGGCCATCGCGATCTATGTGAACTTCTTTGCGCATCACTTTGTACCCGACATTCGGATTGGGCTGTTTGCCGGGACTGTGCTGCTCTTTCTGCGCACGCGCATCTGGTACCGCATCGGAGAGGGATTTTACTGGATGCCCTTGCCTATGGCCGCGTTTCTCTCGTCGATTTTCCTGTGGATTGCAGAAAATATTGGAACAATGACAGGGACTTGGCTCTATTCAGGACAAGCCAGGTTGGAGCTTGTGTCTTTGGGCAAGCTAGGCTCTTGGTATTTGCTGCTTTACGTGTCATTTGTGACGGTGACAGTCGTCGTGCGTCACGCATTAAGCCCGGTGGCCTTGGTCAGATCAGACCTTGCCACATCAAAACCAACACCCCTGCCGCAATGATCAACAGCAGCTGAAACACAACTGTCGCGGCCATATTGATACGAGCACCACGCCTTTCATCCGCCAAATCTATTGTTTTTAAATGAGAATTTAGCTTCTTGAAGGATCCATCCAACGCGCCTGTATTGGCAATGCGTGCCAGCTTAGGATGGGTCAACGCTTCTTCAGCGCGCAGGATCTTATCGGCCTCGGCCCGCATGTGACGCGGCAGCCGATGGCGGGCGCGGCGCAGATTGCCTGTCGCCTCGCCCCGTTTGCCAAGCCCCAGTTTAGAGGAGAGCCCGGCATTGAGCGTGTTGAGATTTTTGTCAAAAGATCTGCGGTTGGCCATGCATGTGTTTTTAACCACGCAATGCAGGAAGCTCAACACCACTGGTCACCGTGCGCGGCGGTGTCTATCAGAGGGTCATGCTGCACTACATCAACCATCCCGGCCCGGAAGACAGGCCAGGCCTGCTCATCGCCCATGGTCTTTATGGCTCTGGGCGCAATTGGGGTGTGATCGCAAAGCGGCTGTCAGATCAGCGTCGGGTGGTGTGCGTCGACATGCGCAATCATGGCGCAAGCCCTTGGTTTGAAACCCATTCTTACGAAGATTTGGCGCAGGATCTGGCTGAAGTCCTGGAGCATCTGGGCGGGCAATTCGATGTTTTGGGCCACTCGATGGGCGGCAAAGCATCGATGATGCTTGCGCTCACGCGACCTGAATTGGTGAATAGATTGATCGTTGCCGATATTGCCCCAGTGGCGTATTCACACACGCAAATCCAATATATTCACGCCATGCGGGCGACAGATTTGAGTGACATCACGCGCCGATCCGATGCGGGCAAAAGACTGTTGCCGCATGTAGATGACCCTGCGTTGGTGCCGTTTTTTCTTCAATCCCTCGATGTAGATGCGCGTGCGTGGCGCCTGAACCTCGATGTTTTGGAGGCCGAGATGGACAAGATTATGGGGTTTCCAGATATGGGTACTACCTATCTGGGCGAGGTTTTGATGCTGTCCGGCGCGCTTTCAGATTACGTTCAGACCGAACATCGCGCGGCGATCAAAGCGCGGTTTCCGAAGGCCAGGTTTGCCAAAATCCCAGACGCAGGGCACTGGCTGCACGCCGAGAGGCCGCGCGCGTTTGAGCAGGCCGTCAAAGCTTGGCTTGGCTAGTTAAGTTCTTGATTTAAAGATATAAAGGCGACGCGCCACGTGTCCCGCAACTCGCCGCCCAGTGACCCCGAACAAGGGGATCACACCACCGGTTGATACTGTCTGACCCTCAACGCAACGCATCTCAACCAAGGTCCCGTTGCCTTGCCAATGCGGAGCGCGCGGGGCATCCCGCAGGGGGTTAGGTCGACAGTCAAGCTGCGAACCCAAGGCGCGTGACACATCCTCCGACGGATCTCTTGTAACGTAGGCTAACACGCTTGGGCGTGTTCGCGAAGTGCTGTGACCAAAATGTTCGGGTTGGCCCGTGGTTGCGATAATTTCCACAAGATCCTGTTGATCGCGCCCGGGGCACGCGCTACATCCAGAGAATAGGTGCAAGACGCGGTCGCATCAAAACTGACGGCGGGGTCCTGTTGCGTGACGCAACGGACCCCGTTCCGCTTTGGGACAGTCGGAACCAACCCAAATTTGAAAAGGCGTCAGGTGCTTAGACGCGGTCCTCGCATCATGATCCGCACCCCGAAAGGCTTGGGCCATGCCTGACGCCCACCCGAATGCACCGTCACGAAGAGCGGTGCGCCCGGTTTGCCACGCGCCCGAAGGCTCGCGACTACCGCAAGAGCTTGACCCGAAGGTTAAGCACTGTCGGCAAAAAAACCCTTTCAAATCAACCAATTGAACCAAACTCTGGGAGCTTACTCCAACATGGATGACGAGCGAGACCGGCGTCTAACCGAGGTTGCCCTCGATATGGGCACCGCAGCCGAGGCGTTGGTGTCCGTCGCGCTGACCTCTCAGGTCTTTGCGTGTCGGCTGCGATCTGACGATCCCGTCCGACATGTAGATCCTGCATGAGAGAGCTTCTATCGCGCAAGAAAAATGCACTGCAGCATAAATCTTTTTTGTGGATTAAACAGTTGATATTGCGGGGATTTTGCTGTGGATAACCCCAAAATTTTCTTTTTGTTCGGCAAGCTTACCATGGGGATAAACGCCCTGTGCGCAACCTTAACGAAATCGCGCAACATGCTGCAGTTGCAAAGGTGATTTGCGCGCTTTGACGACGCGACTCACCGCGCGGTGCTGTCAGGAGATTCGCACAATTTGGGGTAAGATTGAGGACCGCGAAACCCAACTTGAACAGAAATTCTGACGATGTTTTCACGACCAAAACCCGGGGCAAAGACGGGGCCCGGCCCGACACATTGGTATTCCACGTCCCAGGCACGGGAAAAAATCAGCGAGATCATCCTGCGCGCCCAAGACCCGCGCGCGGCGGTGATCCTGAAGCGCTATGGCAAACCCGTGGCGGCGGTGGTTTCGATGGCGGAGCTGAAGCGGATCGAAGGGCAGCAGGATGTAGAGGATATTTCCGTGAACGGAGTGCGCAAGCATCGGCATTGGTTCGGACCCTCGGAGTTGGGCGCACGGACACTGGCAGAGGCGGGGGAGAAAATCCAAGCGCTGCAGCTGGACCGTTTGATGGAGCGCGAGGTGTTGGAGAAGGCGGGGCTGCCCGTGGTGGAAGGTGGGGAATTGGCGGCGCGCGTGGAGGTGAAGGTTCGCAGGTGGTGGTGGCCGTTCAGACGCCGTTAACCATGGTTGCGGCAGGGTGGAGGCATGTCTTGTTATGTCCGTCCCAAGGTGACCGGCGCGCGCGTGTTTTTCACGGTTGGGTTGGCGTGGCGCGGGTCGTCCCTGTTGGTCGATGAGATTGAGCATTTGCGCGAGGCGGTGCGGGTGACGCGGGCGGAGCGGCCGTTTGGCGTGGATGCGATGGTGGTGTTGCCGGATCACATTCACGCGGTGTGGACGATGCCGCGCGGGGACCGGGAGTACGGGGTGCGGTGGGGTGCGATCAAAGCGCGGTTTTCGACGTCCCTCCGTAGGGCGGGGTTTAGCCCGCCACCCCGTTTGCCGGTTGTGAAATCCGGGAGGTTTGCCGGGGTGAACCCCGGCCTACGGCATGAGAAGGGAGAGGTCGGGATTTGGCAGCGGCGGTTTTGGGAGCATCACATCCGGGATGAGGCCGATTATTGGATGCATGTGCGGTATTGTTGGTTAAACCCGGTGAAGCACGGGTTGGTCGCGCGGCCGGAGGAGTGGCCGTATTCGAGCGTGCATTCGGATCCGCGGTTTGAGGCGGGGATGGACATGATCCCGTAGGTCGGGGTGTAGGCGGGGAGTAGGCCGGGGTTTAGCCCGGCATTTGCGCGGGGTTTTGCGGTTGGCGGGCCGGGCTGAACCCCGGCTTACGAGGTTGGATGGTGGAATGGAACTCCACCCTAAGTTTTCTTTTCCCGCCGCTCAGCTCTCCGAAGCTCGGCGTTTTCAATTCGTTTTGGGTCCGTATACAGCCGTCTAAGTAATTCATAGGAAAAATCGCGAATATCTTCAGCGTCTTCTTGACCTAGCGCACCATCATGAGCTCCATCATTTCCATCTTGTTGAATACAAACTGCCAAGTTTTTTAAGTCCGATGGCAAGTGCCCATTTTCAAACAGCCAATTCAACCTAAGACCCAAGCTTCTTTGAACCTTGGCATTTGGCCCATTTTCCTCTGGCAAAAGGCCCTTCGTCGCTAGGTCAAGTGTCAGTCGATACATGGCGGCTGATGCGTTCCAACACTGTACGGCCAAGCACTTACTGCCTTCAAGAAAGACTGCTTCAATTTCCGGCGGTACAAACTCTGGTGGGTAATCCACTTCAAAGTCTAAACGAGAAACTACGCGTTCAAAATTACAAAGTTCATCAATCGAATCGTCAACGCTGACAAGCTTGTTTCGCTCCTTAAACACACGATCAAGATCGTGATGACTGCTTTCTTGAGAAAGCAAAAGTATCGACGGCTTATTGCAGGAACGGCAAACAGCGAACACTTCATTGTAGTTTTGCCAACCGTGTTTCATCCCCACCCAAACACTTGCATAACAATCATGCGTTGATCGCTTGGCAAAGCAGCGCGGACAATCACTAACAAACGTTGCCATTTACCCACCCTTTTTCAACGCGAAGATGAAAACCCCCTGAGATATATCAATACCCTCGATATGGCGCATCTTCTTTTTCCCGCCTTCTGCTTCTCCCAGAGCTTCCTCGTCTGCGCCAGCTTCATTTCCCCACCATCTCTTTGACCATTGTGGTCATGGCGTAGGCCAGAAAAGTCCCGATGCTTGCGATGCCGCCCATCAACATAAGGAACACAACGCCCAAGCCTTCCATCCCTGTGCGGCCCCAGACGAATTGGTAGCCCACAAAGATAAATGCGATGAGGCCAAGCACGGCGAGGAGCCACAGGCGCCAGAGCCATTTGCCGCCCAGGAACCACGTCACGACGGCCGGGACAGGGATCGACAGGACCAATACGAGCAACAGGAATTTGATGACGTCGCTGGTGAGGAGTTCGCTCACCCTATCCGTCCATCTTGAGGGCGGAGATAAACGCCTCCTGAGGAATATCCACCTTCCCAAACTGGCGCATCTTCTTTTTCCCCGCCTTCTGCTTATCCAACAACTTCCGCTTCCGGGTCATGTCGCCGCCGTAGCACTTGGCTGTGACATCTTTGCGAAGTGCTGACAATGTCTCGCGGGCGATGACTTTGCCTCCGATGGCCGCTTGGATCGGGATTTTGAACATGTGGCGGGGGATGAGGTCCTTTAGTTTTTCGCACATGGCGCGGCCGCGCATTTCGGCGCGGTCGCGGTGGACCATCATGGAAAGCGCGTCAACTGGTTCTTCGTTCACCAGCACGGACATTTTGACGAGGTTATCCTCGCGGTAGCCTTCCATTTGGTAATCGAACGAGGCGTAGCCCTTGGTGACGCTTTTCAGCCGGTCGTAGAAGTCGAAGACCACTTCGTTCAAAGGCAGGTCGTAGACGACCATCGCGCGGGAGCCGGCATAGGTGAGGTCAAGCTGAATGCCGCGGCGGTCCTGGCAGAGTTTGAGGACGTCGCCCAAGTAGTCATCCGGCACGAGGATGGTGGCCTTGATGCGCGGCTCCTCCAGGTGGTCGATGTGGCTGGGGTCAGGCATGTCGGCGGGGTTGTGCAGGTCGAAGTTTGTCCCGTCCTTCATGTAGATGTGGTAGATGACGGAAGGAGCCGTGGTGATGAGTTCGATGTCATATTCGCGCTCGATCCGGTCGCGGACGACTTCCAGGTGCAAGAGGCCGAGGAAGCCGCAGCGGAAGCCGAACCCCAAGGCGGCCGAGGTTTCCATTTCAAAGCTGAACGAGGCGTCATTGAGGGCGAGTTTGTCGATGGCGTCGCGCAGGTCTTCGAACTGGGCGCTGTCGACAGGGAAGAGGCCGCAGAAAACCACCGGTTGGGCGGGTTTGAACCCGGGGAGCGGCTCGGTCGTGCCCTTTTTTTCGTGCGTGATGGTGTCGCCGACGCGGGTGTCGCGGACCTGTTTGATGGAGGCGGTGATGAAGCCGATTTCGCCCGGGCCGAGCGCGTCGATGGTTTCCATTTGCGGGCGGAAGACACCGATGCGGTCGACGCCGTATTTGGCACCCGTCTGCATCATCTTGATTTGGTCGCCCTTTTTGAGCATGCCGTCCATGATGCGGACGAGGACGACGACCCCGAGATAAGGGTCATACCAGCTGTCGACGAGCATGGCTTTGAGCGGCGCGTCCGGGTCGCCCTTGGGGGGCGGGAGTTGGGTGACGATGGCCTCAAGCGTCTCAACGATACCCTCACCGGTTTTGGCGGAGACGGGGATGGCGCCGGAGGCATCGATGCCGATCACATCCTCGATCTGTTCGGCGACGCGGTCGATGTCACTGGCGGGGAGGTCGATTTTGTTGAGCACGGGGACAAGCTCATGGTCGGCGTCGATGGCCTGATAGACATTGGCGAGCGTTTGCGCCTCGACGCCCTGGGTGCTGTCGACGACCAGAAGCGAGCCTTCGACGGCGCGCATGCTCCGGCTGACCTCATAGGCGAAATCGACGTGACCCGGCGTGTCGATGAGGTTGAGGACGTAGGTTTCGCCATCCTGCGCGGTGTAGTCGATGCGGACGGTGTTGGCTTTGATGGTGATGCCGCGTTCGCGCTCGATATCCATGCTGTCGAGGAGCTGCTCTTTCATATCGCGCTCGGCCACCGTGTTGGTGGACTGAATGAGACGGTCAGCGAGCGTGGATTTCCCGTGGTCGATATGGGCGACGATGGAGAAATTGCGGATATGTGAGAGCGGTGTCATGGTGGGGATATGGAAGGGTTTTGGGGGGTGGTCAATGGTGCAAGCGATACAAAGGTCTAATGCCATTTGACGCACACGGGACTGATTCATTAGCTTTGGAGACAATTGACCAAAAAACGTGAGGGCGAGACTTGGCTTGGTTCAAAAACGTTTACGTGTGCCCCGAGTGTAAAACCGGTTGGGAAGACGAATGGTCAGCGATGAGTGATGACACTTGTCCTGAATGCGAGTGCTCGGACGTAAACCCTGTTTACAGTGAAGACATGACTGTCACCGTTAAAACGAATGACGAAGGCGACTACTTGGTTATGGTATCCGCCGATACCGCACACGAAGCACCAGATTACCGACTCTTTATGGCAATACCGAACGAAATTGCTAGCGGGGCCGCCAAATGAGATGTTTCAGAACCAGACTTGGTCAATGAAACGAGGTTTCAGCGAAGCACCAACGGGATTTGTAAGTGCAAGCCAAACCGCGCGGGTAGAAACAGAAGAATGGGCTGCTCGGCACATGTTTTGCCCGAACTGCGGCAATCCGAACCTAACGAGCTTTGAAGCAAATAGACCCGTTGCAGATTTCTTCTGCGATGGGTGCGGAAATGAGTTCGAGTTGAAAAGTCAGAGCCGAGCTTTTGGTAGAAAGGTTGCTGACGGCGCTTACTACACCAAAATGGAGCGCCTTGCCGAGGACAAATCCCCAAACCTAATCTTGTTGCAGTACGACCGGGGGCTGCGGGAGGTCGTCAATCTCAAAGTTGTGCCCAGTTTCTTTTTTGTTGCGTCTGCAATCGAACGTCGAAGACCACTCGGCCCAAACGCACGCAGAGCTGGTTGGATTGGCTCGAACATCCGTCTCGATAAGATTCCTTTGGTCGGGCAAATCCCAGTTATTTCCGACCGCTTCATCCGCACCAAGTCGACAGTCTTGGAAGAGTGGTCTGACCTAAAGTACGTTGATAAGAAATTTGGCGAAGCTCGAGGTTGGCTGATCAGTGTCATGAAGTGTGTTGAAGACTTGGGACCAGAAGAGTTCTCTCTTGCTGAGGTCTACGCATTTGAAAAAGAATTGGCTGCACTTTTTCCGAACAACAACAATGTTCGCCCAAAAATTCGCCAGCAGCTGCAAGTTCTACGCGACAATGGGTTCCTACAGTTCACTTCGCGAGGCCGGTACAAGCTACTCGAGCAGTGAGTTCTCAATTTCGTGTGCTCAGAGGCGAGTGAGTAATTGATCCCTCAATTTTTGTTTGCCTTAGCGTGTTGGTGGGGTGAACCCCACCCTACGGATTGGGGGAGGAGCCGCGCGTTTGGCAGGCCCCGGGCTGGCGCTCATGACCTGCGCATAGCAGCGCTTTATTGTTGGGTTTTCGGACTCTATCGGATCGGTGCGCTGTAGTTGCCAATCCGCCAGGCCATGGGCGGGGCCTTGATTCCGCGCCCGGGCCTTTGGGTCAGGTTGGTCTTGAGGCGAAATCGGCGCGGATGGCGGTTAGGTAGGCGGCGCGGAGCGTTGTGGTGATGGGGCCGGGGGTGCCGTTGCTGATTTGGTGGCCGTCGATTTCCACCACCGGCTGGAGGTAACTGGAGGCGCCGGTGGCGAAGGCTTCGTCGGCGCTGTAGGTGTCTTCGAGTTTGTAGCGGGCCTCGATGATTTCGAGACCCTCCGCCTTGGCCACGCGGAGCACGGTGGCGCGGGTTATGCCGGGAAGGAGCTCTCCGAGCAGTGGGCGGGCGTAAAGGGCGCTGTCTTTGATCATGAAGAACGACATGGCGCCGCATTCGGTGACATAGCCGTCTCGGTCGACCATGAGGGCCTCGTCTGCGCCGGCGCGGCGGGCGATCTCTTTGGCCATGACCTGGCCCAGGAGGTTCGTGGTTTTGATGTCGCGGCGCGCCCAGCGGATGTCGGGGGCGCTCGCCAGACGGATCGTGGGGGCATCATGGGTTTCTTGGGTGAAGGCGAAGATGTTGGGCGTGAGGCCCGCCGGATAAAGATAATCGCGGTCGTGGGCGCCGCGGGTGATGTGGAGATAGAGGAAGCCCTCGGAGATCGCATTGCGCGTGATCAGCTCCATCAGGGCGGTGTGAAGGGCAGCCTCTGTCATCGGTTCGGCCATGTCGAGCTCAGACAGGGAGCGGCGCAGGCGGGCCATGTGATGCGGGAAGTCGATGATCTGGCCGTCGAGGACGCCAAGGCCTTCATAGACCGCATCGGCAAAAAGAAGGCCACGATCAAAGATGGGCAGCTGCGCCTCATCTTCGGGCATGAATGTGCCGTTGAGCCAAACGGTGCGGGTCTCTGTTTGGGTCATAGCCCCTCCAATTTCTGCGGTGCTTCAGGCAAAGGGATCCTCCACCCGAGGCCAGTAGGGTACGGTGCGCTTGGTCAAGGCAAGATCATCGAATTTGGGGCAGGTGCCGCCGGGTGTGGCAACCTGGATCACGTCTGCGGCGATCTCAGAAAACGGGCCGTAGAAGTGGAAGAGGGATTTGACGGTCACGATTTCTTTCTCGGCCAGACGGATGCCCATCTGCTCAAAAGCTTCGGGGTGGTAGACTTGGGTGCGCAGGTCATTGATCAGGATGTCGATGCTGTCACCGTGGCGCAGCCAAACCAGCGTGCCCAAGGGCTCCAGCCCGGTGCCGAGATGCTGACCAAGGCCCGCGGTGATGCGCATGATCCGCGCGGTCAGATCCACGGGGTTGCCCGACATGGGGCTGGTCTTGCCACCCAAACGCAGCGTGATCTGAGCCCCCTCGCCCACGTCCTGGCAAAGGCGCACGGCGATGGGATCCCAGTAGATGCCGGTGGCGACGTTTTGGCAGCCGCGATTGAGCAGCGCGCGCAGCATGGGCGTGGCATCGCCCGGTGCGCCGCCGCCGGAATTGTCGCCCATGTCAGCCAAGACAACGGGACGTGCAGTGGCCGCCATCGCCCGCGTGAGAGCGCTTTCGAGATCGGCATAGTGGCCCGTGACCTCATGCCGAAGGGCGAAGAACTCCTGGCTGAGAGCTTGGGCCGTGGTTTCGGCCAGCGGCATATCATTGTCCGTGATCACCAGCATCTGCGCGCCCACATCGGCCACGTCGCCCCACGGGAAACCGTGGATCAGGGTGATGGACAGCACAGGGCCGGTTTCGAGCGCAGAGAGCCTGTCCACGAAGCTGCGCATCGGCTCGGATTTGGTGAGGTAGAGATGGACCATGCGGCAGTCATAGCGCGCCATAGTTGGGCGGATCTTGCCCGCGTGGGTGCGGCGGGCGAGATCAAAGAGTTCGTGCGCGCGGGGCGTTGCATCATCGTGAGGGTATTCCTTGAACGCGATGATGAGATCGCAGGCCTGCATCATCCGGTCCGTGAGATGGGCGTGCAGATCGAGCGCCATGCCGATGGTGGCATCGGGGCACAGCGCGCGGATGTCTGCCGCGATATCGCCTTCGCAATCATCCTCGCCGACGGCGACCATCGCGCCATGGAGTTGCAACAGCACCATATCGACCGGGCCAGCGGCGCGCAGATCGGCCAAGATGTGATGTTTGAGACGGTCATAGCACGCGGCGACGGTGCGGCCCGCGGGCTCGGCTATGGCGGTGAGGCTTTCGACGACCTCCCATCCCAGCGCGTCGGCCTGCGCGCGCCAGACATGGAGGGCTTCTGTCATCAGGTTGGGGGCATGCTGTGTCGCCGTGCCTTCGCGGTAGCAATAGTCCTCAAAGCCCGAAAAACCGGTGGGCATGGTGCTGAAGGTGTTTGTCTCAGTTGAGAGCGTGGCAATGAAAAGCCGCATGACGGATCTTTCGCGGTGATGGTGAGGGCAGAGGAACACGTTCCAACGGCTGGGGACAAGAACGGTGGACAAGAATTTTGCCCCGCATAGATGGCGCGGATTCCTGACTAAAAAAGTCAGATTGACATTTCTGATCATTTCACTCAGAATTAAATTGAAACGCGGGCGGCAACGGGAGACCCAAAATGAACATGAGCGTGGCCAAGACAGTGGAGCGTCGATCGGTGGACACATTGCCGCTCTATGACGCCAAAGATCTCACCCAAGGGGGGGATCTGGCGCAAATTCAGCTTTCGGATCAGGTATATACCCTGCGCATCACGCGTGCGGGCAAATTGATCCTGACCAAGTAATCTGATCCATATTCGGGGCGGGCAGGTCTTTCCGTTGGCCCCGCATGCGATTACATGACCGGTGCGGCCAAGGCCGCGCCGGTTTGACTTGGCAAGGTTGCGTATGTCCAAAAAGCTTCCCAGCCCCTGCGTTGATGTCTGCAAGTATAAGCGGCAAGGCCACTGCATTGCCTGCTCCATGACCAAAGCGCAAAAGCAGCTGTTCAAAGAGCTCAAGCAAAACAAGCATCGGGCGGCGTTTATCGAGATGTTGATCACGCAGCAGCATCATTTGGGCAAGTTTCGAGCTTGGCCAGATATGTATGCCAAACGCTGCGCCAAGAAGGGTGTGCCTATGCCCAAGCTGATCCGCGCCAAGGTGGCGGACGGGGCGTAAGGCTTTAGTCAAATTTCGGGGCGCGTTTGGCCATGTTGGCTTTGATCACTTCCATCTGATGCGGCTTGCCGATGAGGGCTGCTTGTTCGCGGCTTTCCTGCAAGAGCAGTGCGTCCTCATCCAGACCAGCTTCTGCGGCCCCGATGATGCGCTTTGCGGCGCGGATCGCGGACGGGCTTTTGCCGGCGATCTCGGCGGCGAGGGCCTGCGCCGCTCTCAGTGGATTGTCGGACAGCTCCGTCACAAGGCCCCAGCGTTCGGCTTGGTCGGCCTTGATCGGGGTGGCGGTGTAGATCAGCCGCCGCATCACATCAGAGCGGGTGAGTTTCGGCAGCAGGACCATACCGCCCATATCGGGGATGAGGCCCCATTTTATTTCCATGACTGACAGCTTTGCCTCCGGTGCGGCGATCCGGATATCGGCGCCCAAGGCCAGTTGAAACCCCGCGCCGTAGGCGGCCCCATGAAGCGCGGCGATCACGGGCACGGGCAGTTTGCGCCAGACCATGGCGAACTCCTGAAAGAGGTTCGCATTGCCGTAGGTGCGGGGCATCAGCATCTCTTCGGGGTCTTTCGCGGCGAGGCTCGCAAAGCTCATCACATCAAGACCCGCACAAAAGCTCGGCCCCTCACCGGAGAGGACCACCGCGCGGATGTCTGTTTCCATGAGGTTTGTGCCCGCCTCAACCACCGCCTCCATCATCGCGGTGTCGACGGCATTGTGTTTGTCACCACGGGTGAGCGTGACATGGGCCACGTGATTTTCGATTTTGGTCTCAACGCGGGGCATCGGCGCTCCTCCTGCTTTGCAAGTTAGAAAACCGCAGGGATCGCGCCTTGGCCAGCCCGACGTTGCGGCATCACGCTTGCACGCGTAGCGCGCCTCGTTTTATCTGGCGTCCATGTCTGAGCCACGTTTTGCCCCGCTTGTTCAATCTTTGCCCGCGACCGTACCCTTCGTGGGCCCCGAACAGCAGGAGCGCGCGCGGGGGGCTGCGTTTTCAGCGCGGCTCGGTGCGAATGAAAGCGTCTTTGGCCCCTCGCCCCGCGCGATTGAGGCGATGCGCGCAGCGGCCGCGGAAATTTGGCAATATGCCGACCCGACATGTCACGACCTCAAGGCAGGTCTGGCCGCGCATTACGGCGTGCCGGTGGGCTCCATTCTGGTGGGCGAAGGGATTGATGGCATTCTGGGCAATCTGGTGCGGCTTTTGATCGGTCCGGGGGATGCGGTTGTGACGTCAAACGGGGCGTATCCGACATTTAACTACCATGTCGCGGGCTTTGGCGGGGTGCTGCATAAGGTCGACTATGCGGGCGATCATGAAGACCTGCCCGCGCTGATCACCAAAGCCCGCGAGGTGGGTGCGAAGCTGATCTATTTCGCCAATCCCGACAATCCGATGGGCAGTTGGGTGTCCGGGGCCGAGATTGAGGCGGCTTTGGAGGATTTGCCCGAGGGCACGCTCTTGGCACTGGATGAGGCCTATGTGGAATTGGCCCCGGAGGGCACCGCACCCCGGGTGGCACCCGATGACCCGCGCGTCATTCGTTTGCGCACGTTTTCAAAAGCTTATGGGATGGCGGGGGCGCGGGTTGGCTATGGGATTGGCGCGCCTGATCTGATCCAGAGCTTTGACAAGATCCGCAATCATTTCGGCGTGAACCGCGTGGCACAGGCGGGGGCGCTTGCGGCGTTGCAGGATGCGCGCTGGCTCTCTCATGTGCAAGCAGAGGTCATTGCCTCCCGCGCGCGGCTCTCTGAGATCGCGGCGGAAAATGGCCTGATCGCCCTGCCCTCCGCCACGAATTTCGTCACCATTGATTGCGGGCGCGACGGGGATTTTGCGCGCGCCGTGCTGACGGAGATGCTGGCGCAAGACGTCTTTGTGCGGATGCCGTTTGTGGCCCCGCAAGACCGCTGTATCCGGGTCGGCTGTGGCCGGGCGGAGGATATGGAGGCGGTGGCCGCGGCCTTGCCCGTGGCTTTGGCGCGCTGTTAGGTCAAACTTTTCGCGATCAACCGCGAAAAGCACGAGACGGCGTGCATTTTTGCGCTAATCTTCGTGTCATGAGACGTGACACGATGAGAGAAGCGCCGAACTATACCACGCCTGCCCTGATCATGGGCGGGGTCAATCTCTTTTGGATCCTGATGGTGATTTGGGTGGCTTACGGGATGCTGGCCGTTGTGGCACTTGGGTTTGCGCTGGAGCGCGTGATCCACTGGCTGTCACGCCGCGCCTGAATACACATTTTTTACAGTTTGAGCTGCCTGCGTCTGGGCCAGCACCTGGGTTGCCGCGCTCACGCCCCCGGCCCCGTGCGCGATGTTGAGGGCAGAGAGCCCTGTCTCAATTGCGCCCAGAACACCCAGCACCATATGTGCATTCACATGGCCCATATGCCCGATGCGGAACACGCCCCTGCCCTCGGGATCGTCCGTGCGCTGCATCCCTATGGCAAGGCCCAGCGTGACGCCTGTGTTCTCCTCCACCCAGGCGCGCAGCCGGGCGGCATCAGGTGCGGGGAGCCGAACGGTGGTCACCGCGCGGCTGCGATGATCGGGATTGGCGACATTAAGCCGGAGCGACCCGTCCTGCCCCCAAACCTCAGAGGCGGCCCAGACGGCGCGGGCCAAAAGCTCATGGCGCGCCCAGACATTTTCCATCCCTTCGGCGTGGATCATATCCAGCGCGGTGCGCAGACCGTAGAGGTGATGGGTGGGCGCGGTGCCCGCGAAATAGAGGTAAAGTTCCTCTGGATGCACGCGCGGCGCCCAGTCCCAATAGGGCGAGACGCGGGGCATCGCAGCGCGGGTTTGTGCGGCCTTTTCATTGAAGAAGACGAAGCCCGCGCCGGGCGGTGTCATGAGGCCTTTCTGAGAGCCGGTGACGGCGACATCTGCGCCCCATGCGTCCATCTCAAACCGGTCACATCCCATGGAAGCAATGCAATCGGCCAGGAGTAAGGCGGGGTGATCTGCGGCATGAATTGCGTCAGAAATGGCTTTCACATCGTTGCGCAAAGAGGTCGATGTATCCACATGCGTGACCAAAACAGCCTTGATTTTGCGATCTGTGTCAGATTTGAGCACAGTCTCAATGCGGTCGGCGTCCATCGGCGTTTCCAGCCCGAAATCCATGACCTCTACCTCAATGCCCATCGCCTCGGACATGCGCGCCCAGCCATGACCAAAACGCCCTGTCGCGGGGACGAGAACACGCTCGCCCGGGGCCACGAGATTGGCCAAAGCCGCCTCCCACGTGCCGTGGCCGTTGCAGATGTAAATCGCCGCATCGCCATCGGTGCGCGCCACGCGTTTGAGATCAGGAATGAGCCCTTGGGTCAGCGCCATCACCTCATCGGAATAGATATTGGGCGCGGCGCGGTGCATGGCTTGCAGCACCTCATCGGGGACAACGGTTGGGCCGGGAATGGCGCAATAGGCGCGGCCACCTGATTGGGACATGAGATGGATCCTTTGGAAGTTTGCGCCAGACCATAGACCTCGCCCCGGCGCCGTCAATCACAACTGCGCGCTTGCGCGGGCGGGTGCATATCCTTATTTGGCCCGATGGAACGGCGGAGAGACGGCATGGGCCTCATCAAACGGATCGGGGATTGGGAACGCAATTTGCGCGCCTATTACAACACCGACCTGTCGACGCCCGAAAACCGCCGCCGCGCGCATATCTATAATTTGTGGTTCGACCACGCGGTGCTGCGCAAATACTGGACCAATTTCTTTCCTGTGGCCGAGGGGGTTTACCGGTCCAACCAGCCCACCCATGAGCGGTTTGTGAAGCTGAAGGCCATGGGCATCACGTCCGTCCTCAACCTGCGCGGCGCGGGCGGGGCGGCGCATTACCTGGTGGAGGCCGAAAGCTGTCGCGAGTTGGGGCTGACACTGGTCGATGTTACTTTTCACGCGCGCCATGCCGCCCCTGCGGAGGATATCCAGAAACTGATCGCGGCCTTTCGCACGATTGAGCGGCCGTTTGTCATGCATTGCAAATCGGGTGCCGATCGCGCGGGCTTTGCCGCGGCCATCTATCTCTTGGTGATCGAGGGCAAGCCGGTTTCCGAGGCGCGCAAAATGCTGAGCGCGAAATACATTCATTTCAAATGGACCAAGACCGGCGTTCTGGATCATATTCTAGATCTTTATGAGGCGCGGAACGCCCGTGAGGCCATCTCATTTGAAGATTGGGTGGCCACGGAATACGACTTTCTTGCTGTGCAGAAAGACTTTCAAGACAAGAAGAAACCGATTTTCTGACCCCGCACGGCTTCTTCTGGCTAAAAATATGCCGGGGTGCTTGAGCGGCTGGCCCCTCAATCCCGCGCGTTCAATACTTCCCGGCCAGCTTTTCAGGGTTCGCCCCGGCCAAATACCGGGTGAGGAGCGAAAGGTTGCGCGCGCCGCGTCGAAGCCAGCCGTCGCGCAGATACCGTTCCGCGCTGGTGGTCACGGTCACGGGCAGCGGCATCAGGCGGCGCCCCAACGCGCGCGCCATGGCCACATCCTCCATCAACGGCTGATCGGGAAACCCGCCGACGCTGTCATACTCCGCCTGCGAGATCAGCAAACCTTGGTCGCCGTAAGGCAGCGCAAAGGCGCGCGCTCGCAGATTGGCCCAACCGGCCACGACCCGCGCGGGCAAACCGCCATGATCAAAGCGCATCGGGCACCAGGCGGGGCGTTGGGTGATCAAATGCGCGCCCACTGCATCCGCCCAGCCCGGCGGCAGGACGGTGTCAGCGTGCAGAAAGAAGAGCCATTCGGCGGTGGCCGCGTCGGCCCCGCGCCGCAACTGCCCCCCGCGCGAGGCCGTGCCTGTCACCAATGTCGCGCCTGCGGCCTCTGCGATACGCAAGGTTGCATCCGTTGATCCGCCATCAGACATCACCAATTCGCGAATGAGGCCTGTTGTCAGCCCCTCAGACAGCGCAGGCAGGGATCGGGCGAGACCCTTTTCAGCGTTGAGCGTGGGCATGATCACGGAAAGCTTGGCGGGCATCAGGTCCTCATTGCGTTCGCGGCCCCCTATATTACAGTCAAAAGGCCAAATGGAGAGGCGAGATGCGCAGTATCTATGAAATTTCAGGCGCGGATGCCGAGGCGTTTTTGCAAAACCTCGTGACCAATGATGTGTCGGGTATGGGCGACGGGCTCATCTACACCGCGCTTTTGACGCCGCAGGGCAAATACCTGGCCGATTTTTTCCTGTTTCGGCGGGGGGATGTGATTTTCCTCGATGTGGCGGACGCGCTGGCCGAGGGCTTGGCGCGGCGGCTTGCGATGTACCGGCTGCGCGCGGATGTGACGATCGAGCCCAGCGCATTGCGGGTGTTTCGTGGCACGGGCGCGGCCCCTGAGGGCGCGATGGGTGACCCGAGGCATGACGCTTTGGGGTGGCGGCTTTACGGGGATGCGGAGGGCGATGATGGCAGCGATTTTGAAGCGATCCGGGTGGCCCATTGCATCCCGCAAAGCGGTGTGGAGCTTACCGAGGAGACCTATATTCTTGAGGCCGGGTTTGAGCGGCTCCACGGCGTGGATTTTCGCAAAGGCTGCTATGTGGGTCAGGAAGTGACCGCACGGATGAAGCATAAAACCGAGCTGCGCAAAGGGTTGGTCACCGTGGGCATCAGCGGGGCCGCGCCTGTGGGATCCGAGATTTCAGCGGGCGGTAAGCCGGCCGGTACGCTCTTCACCCAATCAGGCGGGCAAGCGATTGCTTTTTTGCGGTTTCAACGCGCCGGGGCAGAGATGGAGGCCGCGGGCGCAACCGTGACATGGGAGCCCGGTCAGGCAGTTTAGCCGCTCAGGCGCGCTCGGCGTATTCCATCGTTTCGGTGTTGACGATGATGTCTTCGTCCGGCCCCACGAATGGCGGCACCATCACCTTGACCCCATTGTCCAAGATCGCGGGTTTGAAGCTGTTGGCCGCCGTTTGACCTTTGACCACTGGTTCGGTTTCGGCCACGCGGCATGTCACCTTTTGGGGCAGTGTCGCGTTGAGGGCCTCATTGTCATAAAATTCCACAAGGATGGTCATCCCGTCTTGCAAAAAGGGGCGACGATCACCGAGAAGTTCGGCGCTGAGCTCAATCTGATCATAGGTCTCGGCATCCATGAAGACGAGCATTCCGTCGGTTTCATAGAGGAACTGCTGATCTTTTTGCTCCAACCGCACGCGTTCGACTTTGTCCGCGCTGCGAAACCGTTCGTTGAGCTTGGAGCCGTTGCGCAGATTGCGCAGTTCCACCTGCGCAAAAGCGCCGCCTTTGCCGGGCTTCACATGGTCGACTTTGACAGCACTCCAAAGACCGTCATTGTGCTCCAGCACGTTGCCCGGGCGGATCTCATTTCCATTGATTTTCGGCATTGTGGCAATTCCGTGGCAAAAGGTTGATCAATCGTTATCAGTCCCTATATCTGGGGTCGGTATGGGGAGCAAGACTACGACATTTCGTGCTGCAAGCGCAAAAAGCCATGCAAATCATGCATGGCTGCTATGCATTTTCGGGGTAGCCGAATCGCGAGAAACCCGCCATAACCCTCGCTACGCGTGAAAAAACAAGAGCAATAAAAGAAATAAGGACGAAACATGAAAGATTTCGTTGACGGCACAGCGTTCAATGCCGAGCAAGGCAACCGTGCACGTAAACTTTTCGCAGCCGTGGTACTGGCTGCACTGGACGACGCCATTTCGGATGACAAGAAATACGGAAATGGCCCGGAACAGATCGCCCGTTGGGCGCGCTCTCGCGACGGTCGCGAAGTGCTGAGCTGCGCCGGCATTGACCCCAATGAACGGGTTGTGACCGGGCTGATGGATTTTGTCGGCAAGGGCGTACGGACATCTGTCGCGCTCTCGCGTGAAGAGAGCGAACGGCGCCATGCGGCTGCCGCTGCGCAGGCCGAAGCGGCCTAAATCCCACCTTACGTGAACACGAGGACCGCGCGCCTGTTGGCGCGCGTCCTAGGTTTGGTGCGTAGTTTTAAGTGCGGTATTTCTGCGCGTGTTGTATGCGTGTCTGTTACGCCGACGCAAAGACAAACATCCAGATAAAGACCGGTGCAAGCTGCACCAACCCAAGAGCCGCGATGACGACACGTGACCTCAGGCTGGTGTAACGGCGCATCAGGATGAGGCAGAAGACTGCGCAAAGGGCCATTTCGACGGGGCCGATGACGCTTGCATGGGCGCTGCGATCCCAATAGCTGACCGGGCTTTCAAATACCCAATCGCTGACAGGCCAGAAATGCGGACGGCCGTCATCATGATGCAGCGGAAAATCCAACGCCAAGTGCATCAGCGCCGATGCTGCCAAGATGGTGATGTGCCTGGCCTGGAACCACCACGCGACCGCGCCTAGAGCCCCCCAGACAAAAAACGAATTGTCGATCGCGAAGACCTGCTGCCAGGCAGGCGAAAAGTAAAGCTCACCGAAGACCACCTCTGGGCTGATCTGCCATATGTAAAGCGACGCGGACACCATTAGATAAAGCGACAGGTCCGGGGCCAGGGCGCCCGCCACAGCCGCGCAGGTGCGGCGCCGATCCAAGGGCTTGGCAAATGCGGCTGCCGCGAAAATCACATGAGCTGGCGTATTCAAGCGTTCCCCGCGGGCTTGCCATGGCGTATGTCGGGAACCGTAGCATGGCAGGGCGGGCAGCGCGATATGGCGAAATCCATCATGATCCAGGGGGCGGGCTCTAATGTGGGCAAGTCGATGGTCGTGGCGGGGCTGGCGCGGGCCTTTGTCAAACGCGGGCTGCGCGTGGCCCCTTTCAAGCCGCAGAACATGTCCAACAATGCCGCCGTGACCGTCGATGGCGGTGAAATAGGCCGGGCGCAGGCCCTGCAGGCCCGGGCGGCGGGGCTTGAGCCGCACACGGATATGAACCCTGTTCTGCTGAAGCCGGAGACAGACACGGGCGCGCAAGTGATTGTGCAGGGCAAGCGCCATGCCACGCTGCGCGCGCGGGACTATGCCCGGGAAAAACCGCATCTTTTGGCAGCTGTCCTGCAAAGCTTTGAGCGGCTCTGCGGCACGGTGGATCTGGTGCTTGTGGAAGGCGCGGGCAGCCCCGCAGAGATCAACCTGCGCGCAGGCGACATTGCCAATATGGGCTTTGCGGAGGCGGCGGGTGTGCCGGTGATCCTGGTGGGAGACATTGATCGAGGCGGTGTGATTGCGCAGGTGGTGGGCACGCAGGCGATTTTGCCCGATGGCGATCGCGCGTTGATCAAGGGATTTGCGATCAACAAGTTTCGCGGCGATGTGAGCCTCTTTGACGACGGGCTGCGAGAGATTGTGGAGCGCACGGGCTGGACCTCGCTTGGGGTCTTGCCGTGGTTTGCCGATGCCTGGCGGCTGCCGGCGGAAGATATCATGGATTTGCGCAGCCATGCGAAAGGCACGCTCAAGGTTGCGGTGCCAAAGTTGGGGCGGATATCGAACTTTGATGATCTTGATCCTTTGGCAAGCGAGCCCGATGTGAGCGTGGAGATTATTGAACCCGGCCGCCCGTTGCCCGGCACGGCGGATCTGGTGCTTATCCCCGGCAGCAAAGCCACGATCCCTGATCTGGCGCATTTCCGTGCGCAGGGCTGGGACATTGATCTTAGCGCACATATTCGGCGCGGCGGGCATGTGATGGGGCTGTGCGGTGGGTATCAGATGCTGGGCCGCGAGATTGCCGATCCCGACGGCATCGAAGGCGTACCGGGCGCTGTAGAAGGGCTTGGGCATTTGAATGTGCGCACAGTGATGCAGCCGCAAAAGCGGCTGGCGCTCACCCGCGCGCGCGACCTGGAAAGCGGGGCGGACGTCCAGGGCTATGAGATCCATCTGGGCACAACCGACGGGCCGGATTGCGCCCATGCCTGGCTGGAGGTGCACGGCGAGAAAACCGGCGCGATGAGCCATGGTGGGCGCGTGCGGGGGTGTTATCTGCACGGTATTTTCAGCGCAGACGGGTTTCGGAAAGCCTATCTGGAGCGTCTGGGAGGGCAGTCTGGCCTGGCCTTTGAGGACAGTGTTGAAGACACGCTGGACGCGCTTGCGGCCCATGTTGAGGCGCATCTGGATCTGGATGCGCTTTGGGAATTGGCCGCCCTACCGGGCGGCTGACACGAGGATCGCGCTCGCTTCGCTCGCTTGATACGGGGGCTGGTAGCGCTCGCTGCGCTCGCGGTTTGGGGCGCTCGCTACGCTCGCAGGTTTGGTTGGGCGCTCGCTACGCTCGCGCGGGCAAAAACATCAATCCAGGCCTTGGGACATGAGGGCGCGGTGGATTTCCCGGCGCACCAGTTTTCGCACGTTGCGCGTGATACGTTCTCCCAACGCGCCCTGCAATTCCTGGCGGACAATCTCGCCCACCATATCGCGCAGCGCGTCTTCGTCGATCAGAGCATCTTCGCCAAACCAAGGCGGCGTGGCCGCGCCGGTTTGCGCGGCTTGGGCCTGCGCCTCTGAATACGGATCTGCCTCAACCTCATCGGCGGGCATCTCGGCGACTTCGGCCTCAATCTCTGTCCACGGCAAGGGTTCGATGTCATCAGACGAAAGACTGTCTTGGTCGCCGCCATCAGGTTCCCAATCCTCGGCCCGGTCGGCGACGGCCTCTTCGAGCGTCTCAAGCTTGGACGTGAGTGTCACGGGAGGGCTGTCAGGCTGAACCGGATCGTCTTCTGCCACGATTTCAGCGTCTTCGGGAGGATCCATCTGAGTGATCGGGCGGCGCAGAAACTCTGGCACATCCGGATCGGACAGGTCATCGAAGCTGGGCCCTTGGTCCACGAGAGCATCGCCATCTGGGTCAGGTCCTGTGTCGCCTTCTGACCCGCTGTCGATCGCCTGGTCAGGCTCTTCGTTCGACCCGTGTTTGTGGGTTGGGAGCTGTGTTGCTAGCTCTGCGACGGCGTCGGCTGCGACCAAGGCTGTGAGGTCTTCCGCGACCATATCAAGCACCTTGTCTTCGGATGGCTCTGGCAGGTCGGGCGAATGGCCAGCAGGGTGCTCTGCCGAAAAATCTGAGGCGGCTTCATCAGTGTCCGTATCAGTACCTGTATCAGTATCCGTGTCTCGTGCTGTCTCTGCTTCGCCCTCGCCTGCTTCATCGTCTGCAGTCACGTCCACCGAATGTTCACCATCCATGTCTGCGTCGTCAGCGCCCTGTGGGTGCGTTGCTTCGCCGTCTGCATCGGAGTGGGACGCGCCTTCGGCAGAACCTTCTGCTGTATGTTCTGGCTGGGCGTCTTCGTTCACCCGCTGCGCCGGTGTGAGCACCAATTTGGGTTCGGAGCGGGGGGCTTCTTCGGGGGTTTCAGATGTCTCGGAGGTCTCTACACTCGTCTCTGCGTCGGTATTATTGAGCGTGTGGGAGCCACTGTTCGGTTCAGCGTTTGGATCAGGGTCTGCGCCCACATTTTTGGTGCGTCCGTCCGGCTGTGTTTCTGTCGAAACCAGTCTGCGAATCGAGGACAAAACATCCTCAATTTCCATATTTGTCACGGGATCGCTCATCACTCATCCACTGCTCTTGCCCATGCATATCATAGCCACCAGCCCGCCATCGCACAACGGGTTAGAGAAACTTCTAAACGGATTTACGTGGCCTGTGACCGAGACTGTAACCAAGGCCCTGATCGTCGCGGGCCCCGGGGCCGGATCAGTCGCGCCCGAGCGCCTTGAGCACGCGATCCAGCTTCTGCCCTTGGGGGCTGCTTCGGACGGGGGCGTCTTTGACAAGATTGTAATACCCTTCGGGATCATAGATCTGCACTCTGAGACGCAGGTCCTCGGCCGTAAGCTCCCCAATGGCTTCGAGCACAGTGTAGGCTGCAATATAAAGGTCGGCTTCGGCGGAAATGGCGGTGGCCTGCGCATCGAGCAAATCCTGTTCAGCGTCGAGCACGTCAAGCGTGGTCCGCGCGCCCAATTGCGCCTCTTCCCGCAAGCCGCGAAAGGCCACGCGGGCGGCGCGCACCTGTTCCAGACCGGCCTGGCGGCTGGCCTGGGCGGCCAGAAGAATGGCGTAGGCATTGCCCACATCCTGCACCACCTGATGGCGCACTTCGTGCTGGGCACCGCGCAGCGCGTCCCGCTGCGCCATCGCCTGACGCACCGCAGAGCTGAGCAGACCGCCTTGGTAGATCGGGCCGCTCAGTGTGAGGCCAAAGCTGCCCGAGCGGGTGTTGTCACTGGGCCCGATTTCATCCGATGTGCCCAGCCGAGTGGTGAAGTTGAGCGTGGGCTTCATCGCCGCCTCAGCCGCCGAGACGGTGAGTTCGGCCGAGGCCACCTCAAACCGAGCTTGGATGATATCGGGGTGTTTGCGCACGGCGATGGATTTGGCCCCGTCAATATCGCCCGACAGACGCGGCAAGGGCCCGGGCGGTTGCAGATTGCCGGGCTTGCGGCCGACGGCGGCGCGAAACTCTTCAATGGCTTGGGTCAGATCGCCTTGGGCCACCGCAAGACCGGCCTGCGCCGAGGCGAGTGCTGCCTCTGCCAGAGCCACATCTGTGCGGGTCACCTCGCCCACTTCAAAGCGGTCTTTGGCGGCGCGCAATTCTTCCCGCAAAAGACGCAGGTTGTTTTGCCGCACGGAAACAAGCTCCCCGTTGCGGCGGACATTCATATAGGCCGCGACCGCGCGCAAAAGCACCAGTTGCTCAATGCTGCGCAGCCCTTCTCGGGTGGCCAGCACGGTTTGCTTGGCGGCCTCAATCTGTAGCTTGGTGCGCCCGAAATCATAGAGCAGCAGATCCAGCGAAATGCCGAAATTGATGTCAGTGTCGGAAATGCCAAGTGTGCGATTGTTGACCCGCGTCGTGCCGAAATTGCGGGTGATATCGGCGCTCCAGTTGATGATGGGGCGCAGTTGCGACACCGCTTGTGCCACGTTTTCATCGGCCGCCCGCAAAAGCGCGCGATTTTGATCCAGAAGACCGGAATGTTCATACGCATCAGACAGTGTTTGGGCCAACGTCTCAGCAGAGGCAGGTTTTGAAGCTGAGAGCATGCCAGCCGCGATACCGGCCACGCAGATCGCGCCAAATACGCGTAAGCCGAGGCGTAAAAGGCGGCGGGCCCGAGGGATCGTCTTGCTCTGATGAGGCATTCTGCTCTCCTGATACGTGCCACCCCGGACGGCGGACTGTACAAAAGTTTGCACAGGATTTCGCACAGTTTGGCACCGGTCATTGCGTCGCGTCATGATTGCGTGAAGACGCCATGCTTGACCAGCCCGAAAATGGGTTGTGCGGGTTAAAATGCTATTGGCACGCAAGAGTGTCAGATCAAAACCCCTATGGCGGTGAATTTTCGCACAATGCCCTGTGTTTACATGCAGATTTATTCCCGGCCCGACCAGCATCCCGCCTGGCTCTTGCACAGGGTGAGCTGATCCGCTAAGCGATGGCAGGTCTCACGGCGGCGAGTTGGCGGAGTGGTGACGCAGCGGATTGCAAATCCGTGTACACCGGTTCGATTCCGGTACTCGCCTCCAAATTTTTCATTTTCATCACCGTTTTGAATGTTTTCATGTGGGAGACGGGAACACTTCCGCTTTGCTAGATTTACCTCGGCGGTTGTGCTGCATCTGTCCGGGGTCAGGGCGGTTTGGGGCAACTCTGCCTTGATCATGTTCACATGTCGTAGGATGAAAACGGCGCGAGCATGTCAGCAGAGATACATGGTCTTGATCTCTTCCAAGGTGACAACATGGCAGTAGATCATGTTGATGATCGCCAGCTCATGATGGTGGAGCTCTTGTGTTGCGGCGGCGCAGCAATCCTCGACGACCAGGACATCGAAGCTTTCGTCAGCCAAGCTGCGGACTGTTGAAGATACGCATTGGTCGGTGAAAATTCCGGCGCAGATCACGGATGTGATGCCCATATTATGCAAAATCAGGCGCAAATTTGTGCCTGTCAGAGCCGAGTCCGTTGTTTTCAGAATGGTGATGTCATCGGCGTGCGGCGCAAGCTCTGGCACAACGAAACTGTCTTCTCGGTCTTTTGGCAAAAGCAAGTAGTTGAAGCCCGGTTTTTTCTGGCTGAGAGATCTGTCTCTTCCATCTGGTTTCAGGCAAGCGATGCGGGCAAAAATGACCTCTACGCCACGCGCGCGGGCGTCTTCGATCAAGCGAGATGTATTTGGTATGACCGTGTCGCGCATCCGTCCAAAGAAGGGTTGCCACCGGGCGGTTTCCTCGGGCGTTTCTTTATCTTCCAGATAGGTGGTTTGGATATCGATCACCAGCAGGGCCGTTTTCGCGGGATCGAGAGCGATGTCATCGGGCTCCTCTGCATTGGCGTAGTAGAAAGACCTGTGGGCCGTTTTCCATGTCATGATGGGATCCTTTCGGGTGTGCGTGCAGCGCGGATGCGTTTCAAGGATGGGTGAGGCGCGGATCAGACCCCGAGTTCTGCGGATTTCCTGCAGCATCAGCATCGCCCGGCGCGACGGCGCGAGCCCATTGCGTTATCAGTTGCATGACGGTGTTTGCCGCGCTTTGAAGGTCGGGAGCAGAGGCTCTTGGCCAAAAAAATCACAGGGGTTCCACAAGGGCGCGCCCTTTCATCAGGTGGCCCCCGACCCGTGAGGACGTGTCGGGGGTCAGGCTCAAGGGGGATGGGCCTGTGGTTTGGTCGGTGTAACGCCACCGGGTCAATACCACCGACTGGCGCATTGCCAGCAGACAAATGGCCACGCGACGCCCTCGCGTTCACCGGTTCCAGCGGCGCGATTTAGGCTTTTACAAGCTCAGGCGCTTTGCGGTGCTGCGTGCCTTGTTCATAGGCGTAGGCGAGCGCCAGTATGTCGGCCTCTGTCCATTGGGGTGCCGAGATGACCAGGTTGAAGGGCGAGCCGGATGGGTAGAACCCGGCGGGCACCGTGACGGCGGGCAAGCCTGCGATGTTGATCTCACTTACCACCATGGCTTCAATCGCCTCGTCTCCGTGCAGCGGAGCCAGCGGGCCTTTCATCTGTGGGTAGATGATCGCATCCAGCTCATGCTTGGCGAACACGTCCATAAAGGTTTTGAGATAGGTTTCCCGCAGTTCGGTGAACGCTGTCATATCCGGCGGCGTGGACGGGGTTTTGACCGCCTCCAGGAAGGCCGGAACGTGGCCCATATAGTTCAGCACGCCGTCGGGACCGAAGGCATTCTCACTTTCGGTGGCTTTTGCAAAATCCTCAAAGGTCTTCAAGGCGACAGAGGGGCCCATCCGCTTGAGATAGCAATCAAGATCGTAGGCGATCGATTCCATCCCACGCTCATCAAAGTCAGCGCCGTCCATCGCGACTTTGCGCAGATCGGCAAAGCCCGACCCGGCAAAGGGATCTTCCACGAATGTGGCGCCCAGCGATGCCAGCTCTTCTTGCGCGCGGGCGTAGAGCTCCTTGGCGCCATCGGTCAGCTCAGATGTGCGCCAGCCCTGTCCGTAAAGGCCGATCCGCTTGCCCTTCAGCGCGTCTTTGTCCAGCTTGGAGGTATAGCCCCCCACGGGGCGTTTGCCGAAGCTGGCGGCTGTTTTCGGATCCTCCATGCAAAAACCCGCCAGGGCATCCAGTGTGAGGGCTGCATCTGTCACGGTGCGCGCGATCGGGCCGACCACATCGCGCAGGCTCGACAGCGGCATGACGCCAGCATTTGGCACCAGCGCAAAGGTGGGCTTGATACCGACGAGGCCTTGCGCAGAGGCCGGGTTCTGGATGGAACCGGCGGTTTCTTCTGCGAGGCCCAGAACGCAGAAATTGGCACCAACGGCTGTTGCTGTGCCAGCGCTGCTGCCGCCTGGCAGAAGCGCGCGATCCACGGAATTGTAGGTGGAGCCGGCCCAGCTGCCATTGGCGTGCGCGCCTGTGTGGCTAAGGATCGGGATGTTTGTTTTGCCCAGGATCACGGCGTCGGCCGCTTTCATCCGGGCCACAACGGGCGCATCCGTTTCGGGGAAAAGATCGACACCGCCGGTTTTACTGTGCAAGAGCGACCACCCGCCCGTGGTTGGAAAACCGACCATGTCCATGGCATCTTTGACCACGATGGGCACACCCGCGAGGGGCCCCAGCTCCTCTCCGGCGGCGCGGCGTTTGTCGACGGCGCGGGCGGTTTCCAGCGCCTCATCATTGAGAAAAACAATCGCGGTGTAGTGTGGATTGAACTCTTCAATCCGGTCGAGATACGCTTGGGTGAGCATTTCAGAGGTGAACGTGCCATCCGCAAATCCGGCCTGCACTTGCTCTACCGTCAGTTCTGTCAGATCTATTGATATCGTCTCGGGCTTATTCATTTTGTGTCCTTCCTTGTACCAGGTTTGCATGTTCGAAATTCGGGTGTGAGCTTGCGCCATGTGACACGCTCAGGGCGTCGGAGCGGCCTGTGTTTGCAGGGCGAACATCATGCGTCACAGGTCGTGGATTTTTGGGGTGATGTTTCACGGTCACATATCAGCCTCCTGTTGTTTCATTTGCCGTCTTCGGCGCGCATGCAGGCGCGTGTCGGGTGGCTGGCTCTCGGGTCATGTGGCCTGCTCATAGGCGTGGGCGGCGCGCAAAACAGTTGCGTCCTCAAAGGGGCGGCCTGTCAGCATGAGGCCCACCGGCAGACCATCCACCCCGTGCACCGGCACCGAAATGGAAGGATGGCCTGTGAGATCGAAGGTCGCGGTGTTCCAACACATGTTGAGCGCTTGCGAGATATGCTCGGCTCGGTCTTCTTCTGGCATGGCGGGGCGTTTATGGGCCGTCTGCGGGGTGGTGGGCATGACGACCAGATCCGCGGTTTCAAAAACGGCGTCATAGGCCGCCGTGAGCGCGCGAGAGAGGTTCTGGGCGCGGGCGTAAAACACGCCGTCATAGCGCGTGCGCATATATTCGGCGACGAGCATGCCCAGCTTGGCGGTGGGCGACAGATCATGCGCATGGCTTTTCAGGCCGCGCATCATCGCGCTTTGAAGCTTTGGATTGAAATAGCCCTTGGTTTGATAGACCTGATGGCCGTGGGTGAAGCTGTCAATGCCGCCTTCTATGGCGATGCAGTTCCAAAGCGGGATCGTGTGGCTGTGCATCGGCACGGAGATCTCAGAGACCTCGGCCCCCAGCAGAGAAAAGGTCTCAATCGCGCCGCGTACGGCCGCGTTGACACTGTCCATCGCCTCGGGCGTTTCAAACCCCTCTTTGATCACCGCGATCTTGAGGCCTTTCATGTCACCTGTGAGGGCGGCCAGGTAATCGGGCACGTCGATCGTGCTGGGTTGTCGTGGATCAATGGCGGTGTCATCCACGCCCGCAATGGCCGATAGCAGAAGCGCCGCGTCAGACACCGATTTGGACATGGGGCCGATGTGATCAATCGTCTGATCAAAGCCGACGATGCCGGTATAGGGCACAAGGCCGTGGGTGGGCTTCAGCCCGACAATGCCCGAAAACGAGGCCGGTATGCGGATTGAGCCGCCTTGATCCCCCCCAAGAGATATATCCACCTGCCCGCTGGCCACCGCGGTGGCAGAGCCATTGGACGACCCACCTGGCGTGTGGTCTGGATCAACGGGGTTTATGCCAGGGCCATACGCACTGGTATGGCCGCCGCCGGAAAACGCAAAGTCATCGGTATTGAGCACCGCCGTGATATGCCCGCCCGCCTCAATGATGCGTTTGGTCACGGTGGCGTCGATATCTGAGGTATAATCATAAAGCAGGCGGGAGGCGCAGGTCATGGGCATGCCTGCGATGCAAATTGTATCCTTGAGCCCGATGCGTTTGCCGCTCAGCACACCATCTGTCACCTCCGGCGCGGCCTTCACCGAGCAGGTTGTGACGATGCCATTGAGAGGGTCATCTTCCGGTGCGGGGCGGGTGCCGGGGATCCGCACCGCCGGGGTCACCTCGCGCAGCGGATCGGGGTATTGATCAAGGATGTCATAACCACTGATCACCGCGTCGACGGCTGGTTGCAGCACGGCAATTTCATCCGCGGTCAAATCAAGCCCGGTGGCTTCACCGATTTCGGCCAGTTCCTTGGCATCAGGGCGGCGCAGGGTCATGACGCGTCTCCTCGCACGTGTGGTTGAATGATCATTTTCTACGGGTCTCCGGGTGGGTGCCGATCAGCGTCACCCGTGCCGCACGCCAAGCCATTTCCATCGCGCGGGTGAAACTCGCGCCATCGGCCGCAAGGAGCCGGCAGGTGCAGAGGTTTCTTTCGGGAAACGGGCTGACAGCGCTGTAGAGTTTGGCATCCCCGGTCGGCAGGCTTTGGGTGATCGCCTCGGCCACCGCGCGCGCATCGATGGCGCCCACGACGATCATGACACCATGCACCGGCAGTGCGCCTGTTCTACGCGCCCATGCCGGGCCTGACACATCACTGCGGTCGAGCAAAACTGTGGACCCGTCCGGGCCCGTGATCTTGAGCATGTTGGCAAAACGCTCAAAGGACGTGCGTTGCCCCTCGGGATCATGGGAGAGCGCGCTGTCGCACAGGATTAGCTGCGCGCCCTCCTCTAAATCTGCGGTCACTTCTGCGCTGAGATGCGCGCCGGAGAACAGGATCGCCGGGTCAGGCAGATACTCCAGATAGCTGTTTTGGCCCAGGGTCAGATGAACGCGCTGACGGGTCTGCCCCCCTCTCGCGGCATGAACGATTGTAGAGGCTTGCGTTGTCACATGGGCCGATGCGCCGTCCCCGACTGAGAGCCTCAGCACAAGATCATCATCACCATAGAGCCCGCCTGATGAGGATTGCAGATAGAGCGTCGCCATGTGCTCTGGGTCCCCCTTCAAATGAAAGGGGCGGGTTATGTGAAAGGGGTGTGGCGTTTTTTGCCCGACCAGCACGGTGCGGCCGCGTGCCTTGGCGAAAGCCAGATGCGCCTGCACGTGATGGCTCTGGCGCAGCGGCGCCTCGGGTGTTGCGATCACATTCACTGCGCGGCCTCTGTGGGTGTCAGATCGCGCAGCAGCGCCTCTGTTTCAATCGCCTCAACGATGGCGTCTATGCCGATTGGGCCGTCTGGGGACTTGCACTGACACGCCAATGTCGGACGGTCGCCGCGGATGGAACGGGCCTCGGCCACGGTTGCCTTGGCATCGACGCCCACATAAGGGGCGAGATCGATTTTGTTGATGACCAGAAGATCACATTGCATGATCCCAGGGCCGCGTTTGCGCGGGATGTCATCGCCCTGGGCCACATCGATGACGAACATCCACCAATCAACCAGATCGCGGGAGAATGTCGACGCAAGGTTATCCCCACCGGACTCGATCAATACAAGATCAAGCCCCGGATAGGCGCTATCCAACGCGTCGGCTTGTGCGATGTTGAGGGTGGGATCCTCCCGGATCACGGTATGCGGGCACGCCCCGGCCTGAACCGCGCGTACACGATCAGGATCCAGCAAACCGGACCGGCGCAAGCGCTCTGCGTCTTCGTCGGTGACCAGATCATTCGTGATGACGGCCAGATCAATCGAGCGCTGCAAGAGCTTGGGAACAAGCGCCTCAATGAGGGCGGTTTTGCCGGAACCGACCGGCCCGCCAATACCGACGCGCGCAGCACCAAGGGGTTGGGCCGTGTCGATCATCGCAAGACATACTTTCTGGCAAGAGGCAGGTCTGTGGCCGGCTCGCAAGTGGCCAGCTCTCCGTCGACGAAGACCTCAAAGGTTGCCGGATCAACGGTGATGTCCGGGCAGGCATCGTTGAGATGCATGTCTGTTTTGGTAAGGTCGCGCGTGCCCTCAGCCGGCAAAAGCTGCTTTTTGATATCAAGCTCACCCGACAGCCCGCCTTCGATCGCGCGGGGGTTTACAAAGCAGGCGCCGCTGGCCTGCGCCGCGCGGCCAAACGCGCCCCATTGCGGGCGCAGCGCCAAAGGCTCACATGTCATGAGGCTTGCCGCACTGTCACCCATGGCGCCCCAGGCAATGAAGCCGCCCTTGACGATCAACTCCGGTTTAATGCCGAAAAAGGCGGGCCTCCACAGCACCACATCGGCCAGCTTGCCGGGCTCTAACGAACCGACATGCGGCTCAATCCCGAAGCAGCGGGCGGCGTTGAGCGTGTATTTGGCGATGTAGCGTTTGATCCGCTCATTATCGCCGCACTTGGTTTGCTCTTCCGGCAAGCGCCCGCGCTGCACCCGCATTTTTGACGCCAGTTGCCAGGTTCGGCAGATCACCTCATGGATACGCCCCATGCCCTGACTGTCAGAGCCCAGCATGGAGATCGCGCCGATATCATGGAGCACGTCCTCGGCCGCGATGGTCTGCGCGCGGATCCGGCTTTCGGCAAAGGCCACATCTTCGGGGATCGCGGGATTGAGGTGGTGGCACACCATCGTCATGTCGAGATGTTCATCAAATGTGTTGATGGTGTAGGGGTTGGTTGGGTTCGTCGATGACGGCAGGCAATTGGCCTCCCCCGCCACGCGGATGATATCCGGGGCATGGCCGCCGCCCGCGCCTTCGGTGTGATACATGTGGATCGCGCGCCCTGCGATGGCGGCCAGTGTATCCTCAAGAAAGCCCGACTCGTTGAGCGTATCGGTGTGGATCTGCACCTGAAAATCGAGCTCATCGGCCACAGACAAGCAGCAATCAATCGCGGCGGGCATCGCGCCCCAATCCTCATGGATCTTGAGACCGATGCAGCCTTTGGCAATCTGTTCGTGCATCGCCTCAGGCTTGTGGGCGTTGCCACGGCCCAGAAAGCCGAAATTCATGGGCCATTGCTCGGAGGCCTGCAGCATTTTTCCGGTGTTGAACGGCCCGCCGCAATCAATGCCCACCGTGATCGGGCCAAGTGAGCCGCCCAGCATGGTGGTGATGCCACTGGCAAAGGCGTGGTCCACAAGCTGCGCACTGTCGAAATGCACATGCACATCGATGGCGCCTGCCGTGGCAATCAGGCCTTCGGCATCGCGCACTGTGGTGGCCGCCCCAACGATCAGGTTTGGATCAACGCCGTCCATGATATCGGGGTTGCCCGCTTTGCCGAGGCCCACGATCTTGCCGTCTTTGATGCCCAAATCGCCCTTCACGATCCCAAGGGCTGCGTCAATCACAACGACGTTGCACAGGAGCATGTCGAGTACGCCATCGCTGTGGCTGGTCGCACCGGCCACAAGGCCCATACCATCGCGTAGGGTTTTGCCGCCGCCATGCAGGCATTCATCACCGGGCACCGCGTAATCATGTTCGATCTCGGCCCAAAGCTCGGTGTCGCCCAGACGGATCAAATCACCCGTCGTGGGCCCATACATGGCGGCGTAATCGGAGCGTGACATCGTGGCCATGGCTTATGCTCCCTTGAACCCGGCGGCGCGGGCGCGTTCGAGGGCGGCCTCACGCGCTGCATCATCTGTTGCGCCGTTGGTCAGATTGTTGAGCCCGCCCACCCGCGCGTTGCCGCCAATGGCCACCAGAGCCACCTCCTTGGATTGGCCCGGCTCAAACCGCACGGCTGTGCCGGCAGGAATATCAAGCCGCATTCCGAAGGCGGCGCTGCGATCAAAATCGAGCGCTTTGTTGGCCTCAAAGAAGTGAAAATGGCTGCCGATCTGGACGGGCCGATCGCCTGTGTTCAGCACTGTCATGGCGTCTTTGCGCCGGCCGGCGTTGATCTCAATGTCGCCCTCTGCGGCGATGATGGCACCGGGGGCTGGCCCGTCCTGTGCCGTGTCGCCCGCAACCGGCCTGATCGGATCATGGACCGTGACCAGCTTCGTGCCGTCAGGAAAAAGCGCCTCAACCTGGATCATCGGCGCCATCTCTGCCACGCCGGGCATGACATCATCCGCGGTCAGGATCGTGGACCCCATGCTGATCAGGTCGGCCACGCTTTGGCCGTCACGCGCCCCTTCCAGTATGTCATCGCAGATGATGGCGGTGGCCTCGGGAAAGCTGAGCTTCAGGCCCCGCGCGCGGCGCTTACGCGCCAGCTCTGCGGCGGTGAAAATCGTGAGGCGCTCCATCTCTGTGGGTGTCAGAAGCATGGGTCTTGGTCCTTAATTTGCAAAAAGCTGCGCGCCGGTCGGGGCTTTGCGGCTGGCGCCAATATCGAGAAACGGGGAGAAGTTATGCGGATGATCCGGGAGCGGTTCATCCCAGGCGGGTGCTGCGGCCTGCACGCAGTGCGAAAGCACCGGCAAAGCCTCAAGCGCGCCCAGAGTGCCCAGCCTGACCGCCGCACTGACATGGGACATCAAAACGCCGTGCAGCGCGCCCACCTCGGTTGATTTTTCATCGAGGCCCAAGGCGTGGCCTGTCGCGCCTTGAACGATCGCGGCATGGCCAAAAAGCGCGCCACTTCGTGTTGCTGAGAGAAGCGTATCGGCACCTTTCGCGCCGCGTCGCGCTAGGCTGCTTAGGATGCCCCGTCCGATGGTCAAAGACGCATTGCGCAAGGCGGGCAAGTACATCTGCGCGTCGCAAGACGTGTCCAGGTCTGACAGACGTGCCAGATCACCTTGGGCCCGATGCGCGTGGCAGAGATAGTACCTGTCAAACTCAAACCAGCGCGGGATCAGATCATCGACCAAAACCCGTGTCAGATCGTCAGCGTTTGCAATCCAGCCATCGCCGGTGAGCCGCTCAAGCCCGCCTGAAAAGCCAAAAGCGCCGGTTGGAAAGGTGCTGTCTGTGATTTGCAGAAGGGTCATAAGGTCAGCCTGATGTGTCATGCCGTCACCTCTTCGCCCAGAATTTCGGCCTGTCCCTCATTCACCAAATCCAGGAGCCGGTCGATATAGGTCTGGGTGTCCGTTTCAACGCCGATCAGGAGGTCACCGGCCTCAAACTTCACGCGCCAATGCAGGTTCCCGGCGTGGTAGCCCACGCGCAGGGCCGCTTCCGCGCTTGTTGGGCGGACGCGCAGCCAACGCTCCGCTTCGACCCGCACCACCAAGGCACCTGCGCTGTCCATGCGCAGCACGGCCCCTTCGGACAGGCGCGTATCGCGTGGCAGAGCGATGGCCACATCGCGGCCTGCTTTGCTGCGCAAGCGCATTCTGCGACGTGCGAGATCGGAGGCCGCCACATAGACCACATCAAGCCTGCCTTCGTGATCGAGACGGTGAAGCTCTGACGCCATGTGGGGCGCATCGGCCTGGCCCAATATGTGGCTGTAGGTTTCCATCAGATTGTCATGTGCTGATTGACGACCTCGTCGGTCAGAGCGCTGATCTTACCGGCCTCAACCACGCGACCATTTTCAAGCATCGCAAAGGAGTGCCCGGCGCGGCGCGCAAAGCTGACATTTTGTTCTACCAGGAGGATCATGATCCCAAGCTCAGTGTTCAGCCGGATGATCGTGTCTTCGATCTGTTGCACGATGTTGGGCTGAATGCCTTCTGTAGGCTCATCCATCAAAATGACCTTGGGGTTGGCCGCCAAGGCGCGCGCGATGGCCAATTGCTGTTGCTGACCGCCGGAGAGAACGCCGCCCAGACGATCCAGGTTTTCAATCAGATAGGGGAAGATATCGGCGACAATATCGGGGACTTTGCCACTGCTGTTTTCATCGGCAAAACTGCCCATGACTATGTTTTCCCGAATGGTGAAATCCGGGATGATGTGCCGCCCCTGGGGCACGTAGGCGATGCCACTGCGGGCGCGCATATGCGTGTCGTGCCCGGCAATATCGACACCGTTCAGCGTGATGGTGCCTGTGGATCGATCAGTGAGGCCGAGGATCGTCTTGAGCAGGGTTGTTTTACCAACACCGTTGCGGCCCAAGATCGTAACAATGGATTTGTCTTCAGCCTCAAAATCAATCCCGTGGAGGATTTGACTGCGCCCGTAATAGCTTTCTAATCCTGCAACAGACAGCATCAGTGAATCCCCCCGCTGCCCAAATAGGCATCTTGCACTTTTGGATCGTTTTCGATGGCCTCCATGCGGCCCTCGGCCAGCATTTTGCCCAGATGCATCACCGTGATTTTTTCAGCGATTTCGCGCACGAAGGCCATGTCATGCTCCACCACGATGATGGTGTGCTTGCCTTTGAGCGCATTGATGATTTGCGAGGTGCGATAGGTTTCGCCCTGGGTCATCCCGGCGGTTGGTTCATCGAGAAGAATGACGCGGGACTCCTGCGCAATCAGCATCCCCAGTTCGAGCCATTGCATTTGCCCATGGCTCAACTCACCGGCGCGTTTGTCGATCACGTCGCCGGTCTGGGTCAGCTCAATGATCTGATCCAATTGCTGTTTTTCGTCGGCACGCAGGCCAAAGCGCAGGTTGCCAAAGACGCCCCGTTGCTTGGTGACGGCCACCTCAAAGTTTTCAAAAACCGTGAGATCGCGAAACACGCTTGGGATCTGGAATTTGCGGCCCAGGCCTGCGCGGGCGATCTCATGCTCGGTGTGGTTGGTGATGTCTTTTCCGTACATCGTGACCGTGCCGCCGGTGGCGCGGGTGTTGCCCGTGATCAGATCCATCATCGTTGTTTTTCCGGCCCCATTTGGGCCCAGCACAACGCGAAGTTCCCCATCATCGATAACGGTGGAAAACCCATCGACGGCTTTGAACCCGCCGAAATCAACGCTCAACCCGTCAATGACCAATGCAGGATTTGACATGACCCGCCTCCTATTCCGCAGCTGACGGGTTGGACGCGCGACCAGAGCGAGAGCGCCCAGAAATACCCGCTTTGCGCCCGATCCAATCGACGGCTTCCTGCCCAATTCCGGCCAAGCCACGGGGCAGGTAGAGCACGACCAGCACGAAAATCAGGCCCACGATGGCGCGCCAGCTTTCTTGAAGCAGTTCCGTTTCACTGGCCGAGGCCTCAATCGTGTTGATCAAGATGGCGCCGATACACGCCCCAAGGAGCGAATTGCGCCCTCCGACCGCCGCCCAGACCACCATGGAAATGGAGAAGGTGAGATCCATGAAACTGGGCGAGGCAAATTCGGCCGCGATCACATAGAGCATGCCCGCAAACCCGGCGATGGCCGCGGAGACCGTGAAAAAGAAAACTTGATAGGCCGCCACATCAAAGCCGAGGAAACGCGATCTTTTGGGATCATCACGGGTGGATTGCAAAATGAGACCCGCGCGTGTGGAGGTCAGAAGACGGGCCAGGATGAGCACCACCGACAGCGAGACCGCAATGATGTAGTAGGTCGCGGTGAGATAGGGATCAAACTCAATCCCGGCGACGGTCAGCCAGCCGAGATCCGTCAGACCATTGAACCCGTTGGTCAGTGGCTGTGCATCAATGAGCAAGAGCCGCGCCAAAAGCACGAGGGCGAGCGTGATGATCGCGACATACACGCCCGACACCCGCAGCCGGAAAATGGCCGTGGCGAGAATGTAGGAGATCACGACCGGCACAATCACGGACATGACCATGCCGAACCACTGCGCCTGAAACGGCTGCCAGATCCAGGAGCCGGGCACGATGCAGCACAGATCGGTGGGTGCGCCGGGCTGTGCGTTCCACAACATGAAATCCGGGACAGGTGTGTCCGAGCCCTGTTGCAGGCTCGTGAAACTTTGCAATTTCAAGGACATGGCGACCATGTAGGCGCCGATGCCGAAGAAGAGCCCCTGGCCCAGGTTCAAAATGCCCGCGTAGCCCCAGGACAGGGCAATGGCAACGCCCAGCATGCCGAAAACAAGGTACTTCGCGATCCGGTTCAACCAGAAAGGATCATCCATCACCAGAGGCAACAAAAGGATGGCTGCGATAAACGTGCCGTAGGCGAAGACATCAACATAAGGCGAGTCAGACAGTCTCATCACGAGGCCCCCATCAACGGTTTTTGAATGAAAAGAGGCCATTGGGCCGCCACATGATCAGCACGATCACGACCCCGAAGACGACCGCCCGCGCCACGATATCGTTGGACAAAACAGCGACGATGCCGTTGATTTGCCCGAGCAAAAGCGCGGCCAATCCTGTGCCCAGCAGGGAGCCGACACCGCCGACAACCACGACAAGGAAGCCATCCACCACAACGGAAGCACCCATATCGGGCTGCACGGTTTTGAAACCCGCGAGCAGCACGCCCGCCACGCCCGCAAGACCCGATCCATAGGCAAAGGTCAGAGCGGACACGCGGCGCACGTCGATCCCACAGCTGGCCGCCATATCGGGGTTGCGCATGATCGCGCGCACCTGCATGCCGATGCGTGTGCGGTAGAAAAGATACCACGTGAGTGCAGCCAGCAGCAGCGTGACAGCGATGATGAATGTCCGGTAGGGCTGTACCGTAAATCCGGCCACGTCGAATGGCTGATTTAGGAATGAGGGCACATCAATGTTTTGCAGGCCGGGCCCGAGGCCGGGCACCGTGACGTCGAAAAACGTGGCCCCGAATTGCAGGCGGATGGCCTGTTGCAACAGGATCGCCACGCCCCAGGTGGCGAGGAGCGTGTCTATGATCCGGCCATAGAGCCGCCGGATCACCAGTTTTTCGATCAGAAGGCCCACGGCTGCGGCTGTGACAAAGGCCAGCGGCAAGGCCACGAACATGTTGAAATTCAAATAAATCCCCGACAGGACCGCCGTGTAGGCCCCGATCATCACAAGCTCACCATGGGCCATGTTGATGACGCCCATCGCCCCATAGGTGATCGCCAGTCCGAGCGCGATCAGCAGCAGGATGGAGGACAATGAGAGCCCGATGAATAAAATATCTGCCATGGCGTGCCTCTTGGTTTGAGAGAGGGGGCGCCGAATGACGGCGCCCCGACCGGGTTACAGTCGTGCTGTGTCGAGACCGTCTTGTGTGCAGAAGAGGTCACTGCCCGTTTCGCCATAGGCCACGTAGGGCAAAGGCTGGATCGGCTCGTCATACTCATCAATGATCGTGCCCTGACCGTCACCACCCCACTGCGCGATGCGTGGCGTGAGATAGGCGTGGAGGTTTTCGGGATCGATCGTGACACGGCCATTGGGCGCATCGAATGTCTGGCCTTTGATGCCCTCGCGGATGGTGTCGGGCGTGGCCTCTCCGCCGGCCGCTTCGACCGCTTGCTTCCAGAGATAGACCTGAAAATAGCTGCATTCTAGCGCGTGCTGGGTCACGGCGGCATCGTCTTTCACAAACGCCCGGTAGCGATCCAGGAAGGACAGGTTTGCCTCTGTCGGGATCGCCTGGAAATACGGGAACGAGGTATAGCTGCCAGCGGCGAACTCCGCCCCCATCGCGGCAATTTCGATCTCTGACGTCACAGTCGCGCAGATTGGGAGCGTATCGTGGCTCAGACCCTGATTGATGAACTCACGATAGAACGCGATCACCGAGTCGCCCACCACGTTGGAGAGCACCACGTCGCAGCCCGATTCCTGGATGCGATTGACCATCGCGCCCCATTCGGAATGGCCCAGTTCCAGATACTCATCCGCAACCCATTCACCGCCACCCTGTTCAATGAGGATCTTGGAGACTTTGGCCATTTCGCGTGGGTAGATGTAGTTTGACCCGACGATGAAAAACTTCTTCTTCCCAAGGTTTTCCATGATCCACGGGATGAAGTTCGACAATTGCTGATTGGGAACCGCGCCGGTGTAAACGACGTTCTTGGAGCACTCAAAGCCCTCATAATAGGTCGGGTAGAAGAGCAGGTTCTGACGCCGTTCAAAGACCGGCAAAACCGCTTTCCGGCTGGCCGATGTGTAACAGCCAAAGACCGTCGGGACGCGATCCCGCAGGACCAGTTTGGAGGCTTTTTCATTGTAGGTTTTGGGGTCAGACGCGCCATCTTCGACGATGGGGACAATCTCTTTGCCTGCCACACCGCCGGCTGCGTTGATCTCTTCAATCGCCAGCAAAGTGGCGTCAGACAGCGTTTTTTCGACGATCGACAAGCCGCCCGTCAGCGAAAACATGACACCCACCGGGATTTCGCTGCTCGCTTTGGCTGTGCCGGCATAGATGGATGGGGCAAGCGCTGCGGCAGCACCGTACAAAGATGAAGACTTGAGGAATTTTCTGCGGTTCATGCTCATGGCATTCTCCCTTTGGTCAAGCCGCATCACGCGGCCGTTTTGAGTTTTTTTGCGTGTGATGGTCGCTGGGTTTCGAACCTGCGTTCGAGGTGTATCGACGTCAGCGATGGGCCAATGCTGGGCATATGCAAATGCCGAGAGTTGGACCACGCACCTGGTGCGCTGCTGCTTCGAATGTAGTGATAACCCAGAGGGTATGGGAAAAGCCTTGTTGCGTTTCCCGGTTGCGACCGACCACCCAGGAAAAATCCGAAGTGTCGGTGCTGCTTGTCAGTCTCGGTTGAGCGCCGTTGATCAACCGATGTGCTTACTATGGGGCGGAAGTACGCCCCGACAAGAGATCATGTGCATAAATGACGGCGTCTGCCATCTCTTCTATGGAAATTCGCTTCGTCATGGCCTGGGCACGGATTATTTTATAGGCATCTTCTTCGGCGATTGCCTGCGTTTCCATCAAAATTGCTTTGGCTTTTGCAATCTTTTTCTGGCCTTCCATCCGCAATTCTAGCCGCCTTATGCGACTCACCAGAGCTTTGTTGGTCAGTGACACGTTTCGCGCGACGACCACATTGGTCAGAATGCCGAAGGGTCGAACCGGCTTTGAAATGACCGCAAGCGCCTCCAGATCCAGCATCAGCTCCAACATGGCAGGGTTTTCATAATCGGCCAGAGCAATCACATCAGGCCGCCGTGCGCCGGCGCGACGGAGCGTGGATTTCAATGCTTTGTGGTGGTCATGACCTATGGCTGCGACAAGGATATCTGTGGCTTGTGGTAAATCTCGGGGGATGGGCCAGGCGGCTTCTGTCCGGCAGCCGATACGCTTGAATTGTTGCATCACCAGCTGACTGTCGGGATCCGGCGGATGTGCCACCACGACAAATAGATCACGAAGTGATTTGAGCTGAAAATGCGCCATGTCGTTGATATATCAGATCACGCACCGCCCACGAAGCGGCTCCAGCCGCTCGCTTCTGGCTCAACTTTGTAGGGATCTGGCCGAACGGTGGCTTTGTGATCATAGACAATCTCAAAGGCACCTGATGGCGTGACACGCCCGATGCGCGGCGTCAGATAGGTATGCTGGGTGGTCCTGTCCACCCGCACTTTGCCTTGCGGGGCATCATATTCCACCAGCGGCAGGTTGTGCAAAATGGCATCAGGGCCGCCAAGCTTGAGGGCCTCAGCAAATAGATGCACCTGAAAATACGCGGCTTCCGTACAGGCCGATATGGGCGCTTGTGGACCAAAAGCAGATCGATAGGCGGCCACAAATCTCTGGTTTGCGGCACGCGGTAGGGATGAAAAATAGGGCGCACAGGTGTAATGCCCTTCGGCTGCCTCAACACCCATCTCAACAATCTCGGGCTCGCCAGTTGTCAGGCTCATAATCGGGCTTTTGCCCCGCGCCTGCCCTTTCTGCGCGTATCTTTGGTAGAGTTTGATGGCGCCTTCACCCACGACTGTTGAGAAAATCACATCCGGTTCAAGCTTGTTGATTTCATCGACAATGTGATCGATCTCGTCATCGCCGGGGTTGAGCGGAATGTAGCGTTCTTCGAGAACCGAACATCCCCGCGCCACCAGAAGATCGCGCATGATCCGATTGGATTCGTAGGGAAACACGTAGTTCGAGCCCACGAAGTAATGCCGCTCCCCAAAGTTTTCCGACATGTAATCGGCCAGCATCAAACTGTTCTGATTTGGGGCGGCGCCGGAATAGACGCAATTGGCCGAAAATTCGAAGCCTTCGTAGAGCGTCGGGTAAAAGAGCAAGGCATCCGCGCGTTCCACCACTGGAAGCACAGCACGCCGGGCGGAGGACATGTAACAGCCAAAGATAAATTTGACGCTTTGCGCCATCAGCTTTTCGGCTTGCGCCGCATATGTTTTGGGATCAGACGCGGGATCCAGAAAGATCGGTTCCAGCGCATATTGGCCTGCCCCACTGCTTTCATTGATTTCAGATATGGCCAGCGAAACGGCATCCCGTTGCGTCTGCTCAACGACGGACGTTGTCCCCGTTTCAGAAAACAGGACGCCTATTGATATCGGCTCAAATTCAGAGACGCGTGCCATGCTTTGATCCTTCTGCGCGCATGAGTCTTGTCAATCCGCAGCGAACCTCAGCAACCATCCCGCTAAACTTAGAATGGACAACCTGCGTTTGCAATCCTTCTTGCATGCGAACGTCTTTTACCCGGCCATGCCGGCAAGTCCATTGCTTCTCACAGAATTTAAGACCCTTGGCGTGTCATTGTCATCTTCAGGCACAGGACGCACACTGGCGGGGTTGCCCAGAACACCATGTGTGCCACAGCAATAAAGGACACTATAGCGGCCGCGGGTGAGGATCAGAGGCCGGCCTAGTCTGCCGTGTCGCGAATATGCAAGGTATCGCGGGGTTCGGCATTTGGAACCGCGTCCAGACGACCCGCGCTACGTGCAGCAATCAGGGCCAGCCGCCCGTAGGGATTTGCCCCAGGCCGCTGCACGTTTTTGTACCAAAAGAGCAGCCGCGTTTCGGGAAACCCGGCCCACGCCAAAATCTGTTGCAACACTTTCGGCCCGGACGGCGCCCAGGCGAGGCGATAAATGCCTGACATCAACTGCTCTGTTCCCTCCGGTTTGAGATCGAGGGCAGGAACTTCTTGAGTGTCAGGAGCGCAGGGGGTGGCCGCGGTGTTGAGCATCAAAAGCTCTTCGGTCCGATCAGCCACGTTTTTCAGAACGGTCACAGGATCGGGCAAGTGGTAGAATATGCCACTGAACCATGTCACGTCGTAGCGCGGTTCAAGAAAGGACATGTCCAGGAGGTCCGCCTGTTTGAAGGCCATGTTGTCAGATGGTGCATCGCGGTGCGTGCGGACAAACTCCGCCTGATCAATCCAGTGCTGGCGTACATCAAAGCCCATGGTTTTGGACGCGCCCCAATCTTTGGCCGCAAAGGAATACCCACCCGCATTGCAGGCACAATCAAGAAAAGACCGCCCTTCCATTCCGTTGGGAAGGACGTGTTGCATCAGATCTTTCATCATAACGATTGGATCGAGCATCGATACCTTTTGGCCTGTATTGTCGCTGTTGGGTCCGGCGTTGGTGTAGATGTCATCGGTGATGTGTAGTTTATGATGCCATGGGCCGAGGCGACCAATTTCTGCGTGCAAGTCTTCTTTGTTCATAGGGCCTTCAATCTTGGTGTTTTGGTTGAGAATGTGACCCGCATGGGGGCGCGGTGCGTGATGTATAAGGGCGAGGGTTCGGGGCCAAGGTGGTTTTGAGCTGGGCTACACCTCAGAGGGTTCGCGCGCCGGCATTTTTACTGCATCTCTGGGTTCGGCGTTTTTCACGTGATCCAGGCGCCCGGGTTCACGCGCAGCGACGATCGACAGACGCCCAGGTGAAACATGTCCGGGACGCTCCACCTGTTTGTGCCAAAACAGAATGCGGACTTCTGGGAACCCAAGCCAAACAAGAATGCTTTCGATCACTTTGGGGCCGGAGGGATACCAGGCCAATCGGTAGATCCCCGACATGAGCTGATCCACGCCTTCCATGCGCATCTTCAAGGCCGGCACTTCGGTTTCATCTGCGCCGAGAGGCTCAACAGCTGTATTCAAAAACAACAGTTCCGATGTCCTGTCCGCCACATTTTTGAGGGCGGTCACCGGATCAGGCAAATGATAGAACACGCCGCTGAACCACGTGACATCATATCTTGGATCCAAGAAGGACAAATCCAGCAGATCCCCCTTGTGGAAGGTGATGCCGTCTGAGGGCGCTTCGCGGTTCTCAAGGACGAAATTGGCCTGATCAATCCAATGATCGCGTACATCAAAGCCGGTCACGGTTGATGCGCCCTTGTCTTTCGCGGCAAAGCAGTAGCCGCCACCATTGCATCCACAATCCAGAAAACTGCGCCCTTCAAGACCGTTTGGCAAAACATTGCGCGTCAGATTGTCAAAAGACTGATGGGTTTCAAAAAGCGAGATGTTTTGGCCGGTGGCATCCTGCCCTGTGCCCCCGCCGGTCCAGATCCCGTTTCTGATGTAGATCTTGTGATTCCACGGCGCGCGTTTTCTGATCTCGTCCTTCAGAGCCTCATCGCTTCCAAATGATTCCGGTGCAGCCTGCGGCAAATCGGGCACAGTCCAGACTTGGCGATCTGGTTTGCTGAACGTCTCATAGATCTTGATGTCATCGGCCAGCAATTCGCGAAGATCATCGCCATATGTTGTCATGGCGTCACGCAAATAGTCGGGATTTGGATTTCGGTTGTGGACCATGGTTTCTGCAGGCCGCAACCCAAGGTTGTTCATCATCACTTCGAAATCACTGTCGGCATGTTCTGTCAGCCCGACAAAGGAAAACCGTTCTTTGAGAACCTTGATCGTGTCCTCCACCGAGGCGTCGTCTGCTGGTCTGAGATACTCCATGTGTTTGCCGACCTCTTTGGGATAGGTCCGCCAGACGTCCAAGCTTGGGAATCTCTCGATGAAGCGTTCCTTCGCGTTGTTTCTGTCTGAACGACTGAAAAAATAGTCGGATAAAGCCCGGCTGACGGGTTCGCGCAGGAAGGTCACCCAGTGCACTGGCACGCCTGACTGCTCTACCATGTTGATCAAATCCCGAAATCGGTAATGCCCGGAAAAAAAGGTCAGCTCCGAATGATCCGGTTTTGCGAGCTCGTCTTTCATCATATCCCGCAGGATCGGGCTCTTCTTATAGAGCTCCATCGGCCGGGTATCATAGAGGTGCTTAAACCGGCCTGAATTTCCATGAAGTTTCAGACTTTCGTTCAATCGAAAGTTGAACGTCGTTCCCGCCGTTTTTGGGATGTGGATGTTGATGATCGTATTTCGCATAAAGCCTTGCCGATGCCTGATTTCAGAGCATTGCTCTCTGGCGGGATATTTCAATGTTTAAAACAGCTTAACAGGCTATAGACTCTGAGTCACCTATACATGTACTGTTCAAGCCTGCGTGATCACGCGGCTCGGGTGGGTCAGATCGCAAGGTTAATTGAGACGCGACAAATGAAATATTTGGTCACCGGTGCTGCCGGTTTTTTGGGGTCGCATTTGACCGATGCTTTGCTGGCGCAGGGCCATGATGTGGTGGGCGTTGACAATATGTTGTCGGGCCGCGCAAAAAACCTGGAAAACGCCAAGACCCATGAGGGATTTTCATTTCACCACCACGATGTGATTGAGCCACTTTCCGGTCAGTATGACCGGATTTTCCACCTTGCTGCGCCAGCGTCTCCTCCGCTTTATCAGACAGATCCGGTTGCGACGGCCAAAACCTGTTTTCTGGGAACGCTCAACGTTCTGGAATTGGCGCGGGCCACGGGCGCACGGGTGACCATGACATCCACGTCAGAGGTTTACGGCGACCCAGAGCAACACCCGCAGACAGAAACCTATCTGGGCAATGTCAATCCGGTGGGTCCGCGCGCGTGTTATGATGAGGGCAAGCGCATCGCCGAAACGCTGGCGTTCGATTTTCGCCGGATGTACGGCGTTGATGTGCGCGCCGCACGGCTCTTCAACACCTATGGGCCGCGCATGGACCCCGAAGATGGCCGCGTGGTGTCAAACTTCATCATGCAGGCGCTGACCGGGAAAGACATCACTCTTTATGGTGACGGATCACAGACCAGGTCGTTTTGTTATTACACGGATGTGATCCGAGGGCTGATCGCGTTGATGGAGGCTGACACGGTCGACGCGCCGGTCAATCTGGGCAACCCCTTTGAAATCGATATGCGCCAGATCGCGAGGATCGTTCTTGACGCCGTGGGCTCTGACTCAAACTTGGTGCATCGTCCGCTGCCGGAGGATGATCCAACCCGGCGCCAACCTGATATCAGGCGCGCCGGAGAGCTTTTGGGCTGGGCGCCCGAGGTTTCGGTGGAAGAGGGCGTTGCCAAAACCGTCACATATTTCAAGGAATACGTGCTGGAACGGGTGGCATAGGCCCAGGACCACACAGCGCAAAGACCGGCGATGACAGAACCTGATCCCTTCCTGGACACGCATCGTTCGTTTTTCGATCTGGATTTCATACGCGCGCAGAAGGGCAAGGGCACCCGAGCAAAGGATGCCACATTGCTGGCTGAGATGCTGGACGCCCAAAATGAGCAGCCGCTCGCGCCCAACCCGCTTTTTGATGTAAAATGGGCGGCCAAACGGATCCCGGGCAATCCGATCCGCACCTATCTGGACCGCCCTGAACTGCACGGGATTTGGCCCAATCCGATGTTTTGTCCGGCCTATTTTGCGCGATGCCACCCGGCGGCGTCGGGCGACCTGCGCTCCCCGGTGACTCGCGCTTTGGAATTGCTTCAACATGGCCCGCTGCAGTGCCATCCGATGGTGGATCCTGCGCGTCTGCGTGCGGGCCTTGGGGCAGATACCGAGCACGCCATGTGGTGGCAACTGATGCTCGATGAGGCAGACGCGGTTTCACCGCATCTTCTGGTCGATCTGGATTATGTGGCGCGCACGCAGTCGGGGCCCATTGCGTCGGTTCGGTCGTTTTTTGAAGCCTATCACGAGGCTGAGGATGATTTTTCGACCCATCCCCTGTTTGATGTGGCGCATTACCGAGAGGCGGTCGGCGCGCAAGAACCGGGGTTTCGCGCGGTGTTTCATTATCTTGCCATGCGGGCGCCTGTGTCACCGCATCCGGCGATTGACGCGGATTATTACCGCGAACGGGTGTGGAAACGTCTTGGCACAGGGGTCATTCGTCTGTTGGAGCATTATCTGACAACGGGCGCAGCTCTTGGGCTTGATCCTTCGCCCTATTTTCGAACGGCGTTTTACACCGCGCTTTGCGGAGCTGTGGATACGCCGTTGCGTCATTATGCCGAAGGGGGATGGCGGATTTTGCCGACCCATGGAATTTTTGACGGCCACGCTTTTCTTTCTGACGGGGAAGCGGATGCGGGACCTGAGACAAGCGCGCTTTATCAGCTGGGCCGCGCAGACGTTGAGATTGCGCCTGCGCAGGCCAGTTTCTTTGATGCAGAACTCTATGCCGCGCGCCATGTGCCGGAGGCTGGCGATTTCGACACAGCTTTGCAGCACTATATGCGCTACGGTATTCACGCAAATTTTGCGCCCAATGGACTGATTTCAGAGGCTTATATCAGGCGTCACTTGATGGACGGGCTGGCCGCCGATGCAGAGGCAGATGGGCCTTTTACGGTCTATCTTGACAAGAAAATGCGTCACCGCCCGCGCATTCTGGTTGGGTTTGACATTCTGGATGAAACCCTTGAGGTGCGATCCTGGCTGGGGGTGTTGAGCCTCTTGGCGGATGAGGCTGCGGTGGAGGTGATTGTGGTGGCGCTGCGCCATGGGCCTTTGACCGAAGCCTTTGAGCAGGTGGCCCATGTCTGGACCGTGTTGAGCGAACACGCACCGGAGGATCGCGCGCGGTTGACGGCCGAGGGGTTTGCCAAACTGGCGTGGCTGTTGTCGGATAATCCGCCCGGTTGCGCAATCGCCCAGACGGCGGAAGACAGCGCGCTCTTTAAGGTGATGCGCGTGCACTACCCACGCTGTGTGGCGATGCTGACGGGCGTGGTGGATCGCTATGACCCAGAGATACGGGCCCTACTGGAGGGGTCAGATGTTACCAAGATCGCGGCCTTGCCTATGGCGTCACTGGAGGGCGATGTGCAGCACGGGATGCTGTGTCATCCCGATTTGGCCTTGGCACCGCAGCCGCGCCCTGCGCTGAAAGACAGCCTCTTGCGGGCGATGGGCCTGCCCATGGACACACAGATTGTGTTGGGCGCGGGACCACTTGTGTTCGACAGTGGGATCGATTTTTTCTCAAACGTTGCTGTGCGCGTGCTGGACCACGAGGACTGGGCCGACCGCGTCGTTTTTTTGTGGGTAGGTGACGGGCCACATTGGTCAGGCACCCCGTCTTTTTACGCCCGACACCGGGTGCGCGTGGCCGGGCATCTGGGGCGGTTTTCCTTGCGCAATGATGCGACCCTGGCGCGCTACCTGAGTGTTGCGGATGTCTACTTGAATTTCTCGGACAGGGATGATGCGGCAGCGGCGGTGATGGAGGCCTGTGGTGCGGGGGTCGCGGTATTGAGCACGGGATTGCCCGCGCTGTCAGAGATGTTTGATGCGGCAGGCGGGATGAAGCAGGCCGGGGCCTATGACCTCAGCGGCGTTGTGGACGCCTTGGCCGGATTGCTGCGCGATGACAGGGCACGGGCGAAACAAGCCCGTAAGGCCAAGACGGTTTTGCAAAACAGCTTTACCGCCGCGGATATGCTGGCCCGGCTGAGTGCGGTGCCGGGGCTGGACATATTCAAACAGCAAGACGCGGCGGAGGGGGCGCGCAAGAGCGAAGAGATCGGCGCGGATCGCACCGCAGACCTGCATGTTTTGGACGTGCAGCATTGGACCGAAGGCTTTGGCGCGGCCCTTGGCCCCGACGACGCTGTGGTGCTGATTTCCTCTGATCCGCACATGGCCAAGCAAGGACGATCAGGCCGTATTTTTGCCACCGCCGATGATCCTTACGCCTGTGGTGATCTGGTGCGTGCTTTGGGGCGGTCGCGCCTATGGTCGCGGCTTGTGGTGCACGATCTTGCCGATCTGATTACCCCTGTGATGCTCAAGCCCTGGCCCATTCGGGTCTGGCGGCTGGAGGAGGGGATTACGGATCTGGAGACAGTGTCCGCCCTGGGCGATCTTTTTGATCAAATTGACCCGGAAGATCCCGGCGTGGCGCAGGCACTGGTAGGTATCAATCCGGCCGTTGCAAACCTTTTGCACCATTCAGAGGAGGATCCGGTTTGAAGCGCTTTGCGATCTCTCGCCATCCTCGGGCTGGGCGCAGGGCTCACAAAGGTCCGTTGATCAACATCCTCGACCCCACCTTCTATGCCGCGCAATACGACGATGCCGGATCCACGACTGCAGGCATCTACGCGCATTTTCAAAACCATGGTCTGAAAGAGGATCGGCAGTTCAATCGTTGGCATTCGGCGGCGTATACGCGACGATTTGAGAGCCGCAAATCTTTGCGCGATCTGTCCGCAGCTCAGGCTTACTACGACAGTGGGCTACATAGAAAACCCCGGCTTATCTTTGTCAGCCACGATGCATCACGCACCGGGGCGCCCGCGATCATTTTGCGGCTGCTCAAGATGTTCAGCGAAACCGGTGCGTTTGAATGCTTTACGCTTTTGGATGACGGCGGAGAGCGGCTGCATGAATTTGAAGAGCTGTCCCATTGCTATGTCATGAGCCAATCGCGCTACAGCGTGGAGATGACGGATGAAGCGCGCCACGCGGAAATCAGCGCGCTGTTTGATGAGACAGGGATTTTTGAGGGCAATGCGCCGCTGTGTGCTTTGGTCAATTCGGCCGAGTCCTTTCATATCGGGCGATCTCTGGCGCGGATGGGGTTGCCGGTGATCCAGCTTTTGCATGAATTTTCCAGCTACTATCCCGAGAGCCTTTTTGAAGAGATTTTCCGCTTTTCAACGCGGGTGATTTTCCCCTCGCACTTCATTCACAAAACGGCTGCGCAATATTGCGCGATCGACGAGACGAAGGTGACAGTGCGCGGCCAGGGCCTTTTGGATGACGCCTTTGGCCAGATGAACCGCGATCGGTGTCGCGTGAAACTGCGGCAGGACTTAAAACTGCCTGAAACCGCGCGGATTTTCCTAAATGTCGGCTCCATGGATCAGCGTAAGGGTGTGGATCTGTTTGTGCATGCGGCACGGGCCTATTTTGAACGCAGGCCGGAGGATGAAGAGAGTTACTTTGTCTGGTACGGTAAGGGCGATGATGCCCCGGGCGGCGCGCTGGAGCTCGCGCGGCGGCTGCTCTCAGAGACGGGCCTGGACGATCGGGTGCGGCTCATGCCCTCCACCAACCGGATTGAACAGGTTTTTCTGGGCGGGGACGTGTTTGTGCTGACCGCGCGGGCCGATCCTTTCCCTTGCGTGATCCATGAGGCGATGGCCTGTGGTCTGCCGATCATTGCGTTCCGTGATGGCGGTGGCGCGCAAGAGCTGATCGGGGAAAGCTGCGGGACTTTGGTGGATATGGGAGATGTGGTGGCTTTGGCAGAGGCGCTGGCCCGGACAGCAGACGATCCAAAGATGGCCGCAGCACAAGGCGGGGCCGGGCGCGACCTGATCGCGCGAGATTGGCAATATGAGGATTACTTCAGGGATGTGGGTGCAGAGCTAAAAGCGCAGCTTCCGGCGGGTACGCCCTGGCCTGCTCTGACCGTGCCTGCGCCGATAGATCATTTGGTGGTGATGCCCGCACGCGTGCGCAGCTTGCAAAGCGCGGATTTGGCGAGGAAGGCCGCGGAGGGCGCGCGGCTGAAGGTTCTGTTCCTTGACGGGCGCTTTAGCGATGAGGCGGAGGCGTGTATTGAGGCGTGCCGGAAGATGGGCGTGGACTACGCCATGGGCCAACCGCTACAAGACACCGCTCTGGCGCGGCAAGTGATCCTTGATGCCGCCATTCGGGAGCCGCGCCCCCGGTATTTGACGCTGGTCGACACACTTGAGTTTGTCTCTCCTGCGCAGCTTTCGGTCTTTGACTACCCGATTGATGTGATCGAAACTGGCCGCGTGATGACCGCGCAACGCTTGGGCCATTACCTGCCCTATGTCGCGGCGATGCGCCTGTCCGATGCCGTCACGCGGCAAAAAGTGAGCACGATCTACGGCCCATTGCGCGACAAGGTTCATGCGGTCCATTCCGGCCTCACTTCTGAGGCCAGTTCTGAGGCCTGAAAATTCTGCCGATATTCGGAAGGAGAGACACGCAGCTGTCGCAGAAAGGCGCGGCGCATGCGATCTTCATCGCCAAAGCCGCAGCGATGGGCGATGGATTTGATGCTGAGATCCGTGGTTTCCAACAGGGCTTGGGCGGTCTCGGTACGGATCGCCTCAACCGCCTTGGCCGGGGTGACGCCCATGGATTTGGTGTAGACGCGGGCAAAATTGCGCGGGCTCATATGTGTATACTCTGCAAGCTCTTCAACCGAGAGCGCGCGTGACAGGTTTTCGCCAATCCAGCTGTGAAGCGCCTCGAACTGCCCGGCCCTGTCGCGCCATTGACGGCTGAGCACCGGGCTGAATTGCGACTGCCCACCGGAGCGCACCATTTGCGTGACCATGGACCGGGCCATGTCAAAGGCCGACGCACGCCCCAGATCTTCAGCCACGATGGCAAGCGCCATGTCGATGCCCGCGGTGATGCCCGCCGATGTCCAGATGGGGCCATCCTTGATGTAGATGGGATCCATTTCGACCTGCACCTTGGGGAAGGTCTTGGCCAGCGTTTCGCAATCATCCCAATGGGTTACGGCGCGGCGCCCATCCAGCAAACCCGTGGCCGCCAGCACCAGCGCCCCGGAGCAAACAGAGGCAACGCGGGTTGTCCCTTGGGCCAGCTGTTGCACTTGCGCGATCAAGCTTTGGTCCAGCATGGCCGTGTTGGCACCGTCACCGCCGATCAGGATAAGGGTGTGAATACCGGTCTCCATCACGGTCTCAATGGGCTGGCTGGGGATCTCAAGCACGGTGTTTGTGGGCGTCATCTGACCCGAGGCTGACACGATAGTACAGGCGTATCCCGGTGCACCTGTCCTGGGATCGATGGCGTGAGAAAAGACCTGAAGCGGCCCGACGAGATCAAGCAAGACAATGTCAGGATAGATCACAAAGACAACTGAGCGGGGTTTGGCAGTAATTGAGGTCATGCTGTCATTTATGCCAATCCCGCGCGGGGTAGTCTAGGGGCCAAGGGTCGGACATACCGCGTTTGCAGGATAGGCCGGCCTTGATAGGAGCAGAACACATGGACCTACCCCACATTCTCAACTGGCGGCGGATGACGCCTCAAATCACCACCTCGGGTCAGCCCAGCGAGGCAGAGCTGGCTGAGCTCAAAGCCCTGGGTGTTGAGCGGATCGTTAATCTTGGGCCACATGACAACGACGGCGCGTTGCCCGATGAGCCGGGGAGCGTCGCGCGGTTGGGCATGGCGTACGACTATATCCCCGTGGATTTCGAAGCGCCGACAGATGCTGATTTTGAGGCGTTTCGGCAGGTGCTGGAGGATCACCCGGATGAGATGATCCACGTGCATTGCATCTACAACGCCCGGGTGAGCGCGTTTTTCTATCGCCTGGCGGCAGCCGGGGGCGGTCTTGGCCTGCCCAAGGCAGCATCGAACCTCGAAAGCATCTGGAGACCTGGCGAGGATTGGGTCGAGTTCACCGGAATAGAGGCCGCGAAAGGCCAGCCAAATCGCTACAAAGGGGAGGATTACTAGGGCTGCGATCCCCCAAAAACGGCCCTGCATTGGCACAGTATTGCCACTTTTTGTTTCCAGATTGGCAACGCCTGACGCAGGGCGACGTGAACTTTGGGGCAAATGTGATGCAAGCAGCGACGCAGACGCGCGTAAACGGGACAGGCCGTGACGGCTTGGTCGTTTTGCTGCCTGTATTGTTGGCCCTGGCACTGGGCGGGTATGTTCAGGCGCAAACCTATCTCAATCATGATGTGGCCTGGGTATTGCACTCCTCCGAGCGGTTACTGGAGGGCGGCACATTTGGACGTGATATCATCGCGTCAAATCCGCCGCTGATCTGGTGGCTCAATGCCCCGATTGCCGGGTTGGCCAAGATGATCGGTGCGGACCCAATCAACGTGTTCCGCGCCGTGGTCCTGACGATGATTGCCGGGGTTCTGGCCCTTTTGAAACGTGAGCTGGACCCGATGATGAGCGCCCCGATGCGGGCGGGTATTTTGGTGTGTCTCGCCCTGATGCTGACCGTGGGTGTGCATCGCGATTTCGGCCAGCGCGAACATCTGGCCGTGATCTTGTGCCTGCCCTGGCTGATGCTGGTGGTGGGGCAGAACGTGCGCCCCCTGCCCGCGCTGCTGGCCGGTGTTGCCGCAGGGATTGCCATCTGTTTCAAGCCGCATTTTCTAGCCGTGCCCGCGCTGATCTGGGCCTATGTGGCGCTGCGAGAGCGGTCGTTCCGGCCGGTTTTGCGCGTGGACACGGCGGCGCTGCTCTTGACCGGTGTGGTCTATGTTGCCGCGACATGGATGTTTGCGCGCCCCTACCTGACCGAGGTGATGCCGATGATCTCGCAAGTATATTGGGGGTTTGAGCATGCGATGTCGGATGTGGTTTTGTCCGATCCTGCGCCGACGCTCTTGACGCTGGTGGCGCTTGGTCTGGCGTGGCGCGGCGGGTGGCAGGCCTTGCCCAGCCTGACGGCGTTGGCCGCTGCCGGGTTTTTGATCGCGGCGATTGTGCAATCAAAGGGCTATTCCTATCATTTCTACCCGCCGCTGGCCTTTGCCATGCTGTCCTTGCTTTTGACCGCGCTTGCACCTGTGGCGCGGATTATGCGGGCCATGGCCAGTATCGCATTGACTGCCGGAGTGGCGTTGACCACGCTTTATGCCAGCCTGCACATGACCAACCTCTCAGCCACCGGGCCCTACGGTCAGCGCACCGCGTGTCTGGTGAACATGGTACAAACCCATGTGCCTGAGGGCGCGGGGTTCATGGCATTTTCCACCCATCCCTATCCCGGTTTTCCAGTGGCGAACTATGCGGACAGAACGTGGGTTGCGGCCACAAACAGCCGCCTTTTCCTACCGTCGATTGTGCGACTTCGGGCGCGGGCTGATCTGTCGCAAGATGCCGCCCGTGTGCTGGCTCTGGCCGAGGCCGCAGAGCGGGATTTGGCATTTAAGGACCTGCAGAAGCGCCCGCATCTTGTTTTCGTGGACGCGCGCGAGCGGCGCCACGCCATTGACCGCCTGAAGATGGATTTCATCGCATTTTACACCGAGGACGCGGACTTTGCGCGCGCGTGGGAGGGCTATGCCGAAATCCCATCCTGTGCGCCGGGCATCCGCGCATTCACCCTGTCCCAGGAAGGCTAGCCATGCAAAGCTCACCTTTGTCGAACACTGCTGTTGTCATCCCTTGCTATAAGGCCGCAGAGAGCATTCGCGCCGTTGTGCGCGCTGTCCCGCAAGAGATCGGGCGCATCTACTGCGTCAATGATGCAAGCCCCGATGCCTTGGCCGAGGTTCTGGACGATCTTGCCTTGGAAGAGCCGCGTCTGCAGGTGCTGACCCACGCCGAGAATGGCGGGGTTGGGGCGGCGACCGTGACGGGGTATCGCGCGGCGATTGATGGCGGGGCCAAGATCATCGTGAAGCTTGACAGTGATGGGCAGATGGATCCGCGCCTGATCCCTGCGCTGATTGATCCCATCGTCACGGGCGAGGCGGATTACGTCAAAGGCAACCGGTTCTTTGATCTGGGCGCGGTGCAGAAGATGCCGGTTGTGCGCCTGATCGGCAATGCCGGGCTGTCATTCATGAGCAAGCTGTCCTCGGGCCTGTGGCACCTTTTTGACCCGACAAACGGATTTACTGCGATCCATGCGGATGTGGCGGCGTCCTTGCCTTTAGAAAAGCTGCACAAACGGTACTTCTTTGAAAGTGACCTCTTGTTCCGGCTTGGCACGTTGGGGGCGTCGGTGCGCGATGTGCCGATGGAGGCGGTCTATGGCGATGAAAAAAGCGGGCTGAGCGAGCTGGATGCGCTTTTGAAATTTCCCTGGCTGCATGGGCGCAACCTGATGAAGCGGGTGATGTACAATTACTTTCTGCGCGGCTTTTCGACCGCGTCTTTGATGCTGGTGTTCGGGCTGATGCTTTTGGCCTTTGGCGGGGTTTTTGGTGTCACGCAATGGATTGAGAGCGCGCGCACGGGCGTGCCTGCGACAGCTGGCACGGTGATGCTGAGCGCGTTTCCGGTACTTTTGGGCGTGCAGATGCTTCTGAGCTTTCTGAGCCATGATGTCAGCGCGTCCCAGCGCCCTGCCCTGCATCCCCATATTGCGCGGGTGCGGGTGTTGCGGGCGCAGCCCTGCACTGAGGAAAGCTCAGCGCGCCGTCGCGCGTAGGCAAAGCTCCAAGAGGACACTGGCGGCAAGATTGCACAAAAGCAGGATCGGGCGGGCCATGAGGGCAATGGCGGCGGCCTCTGCCAGTGGCAGGCCGAGGAAGACCAGCACGCCCGCTGCCCCTGCCTCCGCGATGCCCAAACCGCCAATGGAGATGGCCAAGGCCCCCACGATGTTGAGGCCTGCGAGCATGATGAACGTCTCATGAATGGTCAGCGGATGGCCTGCCGCCGCAAAGCCTGCGGCGATGGCGCAGGAGGCGGAGAGCCAAATCATTAAAGTAAGACAAGCCGCGGGCCAACGTGCGGAGGGTGCCGCGCTGGGCGTTCGGCGCAAGAGCCGGGCCACCGCCCTGCCCGTCAGGTCAGAGAAGAGCAGCGCCAGACCGCACGAGATCGCGATGAACCACATCAGAGGCGCGGCCAGCCCTACGCCCGCAAGGCCGGCGCTGCCCAAGCCGAGGATCGCGCAACCATCGCGTAGACGGGTCCCAGCGATGAGCGCGGTGCCTTGGCCAAGGGTGACGCCCACTATGCGGTTGGCCAGCACCGGAAAGGTCAGATCGCCACTGCCTGACGGGGCCAGCGTGAAAAGAAACTGATGCCGCGCGGCCAGAGAGAGCCAGGACGTAAAGCGGCTGTCGTTGGTGGCGTTCGCCAGATGACGCAACAAAGCGGCCCGCAAGATCAGCGCCCCACCGTAGGCCGCAAGAGCAAGCGGCAAAAAACCAGGTCGGATGTGCGACAGATCAATCGCGCCGATGTCGGCGACATAGGCCACCAGAGCCAACAGGCCAACACTGACCCCGATGGCAAGCACCGTGCGTCTAGAGCGCATAACCGTACTCTGCGGCCACAGCGCCGCAAATGGCGCGCTCGGCTTCAGCATCGCGCAGGCTTTGACCCGGGGGTGCTGGGTTGACCCTTTGGGTGAAAATGTCCGGTGGCAGCGTCTTGGGGAGCGGGAGGTTCAGCACATCCACAATCTTGGCCAGCGCCGCATCGCGGTCTGTCGGCTCTTCGGAGAACAGATCTTCGCTGCGCACCAAAGCATAGGCCTCTGCCATAGCTGCCAGCGCGGCAATGCGGCGGTTGCACCAGACCCATCTGTGAAGCGATTTTTCAAACGCGGTTAGCGCGCGCCAGCCCGGCGGGCGCGGTGCGGGAAAGGGTTTGGCGAAGGGGATGTAATCAATCACGTGGCGATACCGGGTCGAGGCCTTGAACGTGGTCATGGATTGCGCCCAATCGCCCGGCGCTCGGACCATGTGAAGAATGCGCAAAGGCCGCGTGGGATGGGGCAGGAGATCAGTGACGGCGCAAAGAAACGGGTTCACCTCAATGTGGTGATCGCGCGCGTGGGTTGCCGTTTGGTGACGCAGGGCCATGCGGCGTGTGGCACCTTGCAACAGGCCCAAATCATTGCGCAGATTGCCCAGCATCATGAGTTGGCGCGACGGGTTTGGCTCATGTTCGATGGTCACGGCGTCACACTGGGTCTGTACCAGGTTTTCGAGAAACATGGTGCCGGTGCGCCCTGCCGAGAGGACGTAATAAAGCGGGCGCGTGTCGGCGTCGGACTGCATGGCTGCTCGTGGGTTTTTGGGCAGGGTACTGTCAGTCCGCGCTGTCGGAAAGCGGCGATGCGCGCACGGCACCGAATTTGCGGCTTGTGTGACGGGGACGCACAGACCACCCGTTGATCAAGACGGCGTCACGTCCCCAGGGAGCGAACATTTTCTTCAAAGAAAATGCGCAGAAAATTCGAATTTTCTGCGCAGAATTTTCGAAAATTCTGTTGGCGCGTGGGCCTAGTAATGCACCGAAAGCGCGTCCAGAGGCGTCTTTTGCGGCGGGGCAAACTTGGTCAGGTTGATGCCGTGCACCGCCTCTTTGTATTCCTCGATGCTGGGCGTGCGGCCCAGGATGGCAGAGAGCACAACCACCGGTGTGGACGCCAGGAGGGACTCGCCCGTTTTGTCCTCGCTATCCTCGACCACGCGGCCCTTAAAGAGGCGGGTGGATGTGGCCAGCACGGTGTCACCTTTCTCGGCTTTTTCCTGATTGCCCATGCACAGGTTGCAGCCCGGACGCTCAAGGTAGAGCTGATTTTCATACTCTTTGCGTGGCGTGGCCTTGGGGGCCATATCGTCAAACTCAAAGCCAGAGTAGCGCTGCAGCACGTCCCAATCGCCCTCTTCTTTGAGCTCATCAATGATGTTGTAGGTGGGCGCGGCCACCACGAGCGGGGCTTTGAACTTGATCTCTTGGCCCGATTTTTCGAGATTGCGCAGCATTTGCACCACGATCTTGAGATCGCCCTTGTGCACCATGCATGAGCCGACAAAGCCCAGATCCACCTGCTTTTCTGCCCCGTAATAGGACACGGGCCGGATGGTATCATGGGTGTAGCGTTTGGAGACATCCACATTGTGCACATCGGGGTCTGCGATCATCGGTTCATTGATGATGTCGAGGTCGACGACCAGCTCTGCAAAGTAGGTTGCATTGGCATCGGGCTGCAGCGCAGGAACCTCACCAGACCGGATTTCAGCGATGCGTTTGTCGGCAATCGCGATCAGTCCGGCGAGGGTTTGCGCCGCGTTGTCCATGCCTTTGTCGATCATGATCTGGATGCGCGACTTGGCAAGCTCAAGTGAAGCGATGAGCGTGTCATCCTCAGAGATACAAATCGCCGCTTTGGCCTTCATTTCCGCCGACCAATCGGTGAAGGTGAAGGCCTGATCGGCCATAAGCGTGCCGATATGCACCTCAATCACGCGGCCCTGGAAGACGTTATCGCCGAATTTCTGCAGCATCTGGGCCTGGGTGGCGTGGACCACATCGCGGAAATCCATGTGCTCGGCCATCTCGCCTTTGAAGGTCACTTTCACGCTCTCTGGGATTGGCATGGTCGCCTCTCCTGTGGCGAGGGCGAGGGCCACCGTGCCTGAGTCCGCGCCAAAGGCCACGCCCTTGGACATGCGCGTGTGGCTGTCCCCGCCGATGATGATCGCGCGGTCATCGACCGTGATGTCATTGAGCACTTTATGGATCACATCGGTCATGGAATGGTAGACGCCTTTGGGATCGCGCGCCGTGATCAAGCCGAAATTATTCATGAATTTCATCAGCTTGGGGATGTTTTCCTGCGCTTTGATATCCCAGACTGAGGCGGTGTGACAGCCCGACTGATAGGCGCCATCCACCGTGGGAGAGATGACTGTGGCCGCCATCGCCTCAAGCTCTTGAGAGGTCATCAGCCCGGTGGTGTCCTGACTGCCGACGATGTTCACCTTGACCCGCACATCAGAGCCCGCCAGCAGCGGATCTGTTGTGCTGACGCCCACGGCGTTGCGGTTGAAGATCTTTTCCACCGCGGTCAGGCCTTGGCCGGGATGGGAGATTTCCTTGGCCGGGGCAAATACCACAGGCATGTCAACGCCCAATGTCTCTGCCGCGAAGGTCTGGAGCTTTTTGCCAAAGACGATGGCGTAGGACCCACCCGCCTTGATGAATTCGATCTTTTGCGGCGTGAAGGCAGAGGACACATCGACCAGTTCCTTGCCGTTTTCATCCAAAAGCTTTTTGTCACGGGTGTTGATCCGGAGCACCGTGCCTGTCTCGACCGAGTATTTCTCTTCTAGGATCGGATCGCCGGTGTTGCCCAGAATGGGGTTTCCCTCGGCATCGACCTTTTTGACCCAGTTCTTGAGGTCCAGCCCGATGCCGCCGGTGACGCCCACGGTGGTCCCGAAGATGGGCGAGATGCCATTGGTGCCGCCCACGACCGGGGCGATGTTCACAAAAGGCACGTAAGGGGAGGCCTGTTTGCCGGTCCAGAGCGCCACGTTGTTGACGCCAGACATGCGCGAGGAGCCCACGCCCATCGTGCCCTTTTCGGCCACCAGCATGACGCGCGCGTCGGGATGTTTCTTTTGCAGATCCTGGATCTCTTTCTGTGCGGCCTCAGAGATCATGCATTTGCCGTGCAATTCGCGGTCTGACCGGGAATGCGCCTGATTGCCGGGCGACAAAAGATCGGTGGAGACATCCCCTTCGGCGGCGATGTAAGTGACGACTTTGATCTCTTCTTCGATCTCGGGCAGCTTGGTGAAAAATTCCGCCTGCGCGTAGCTGTGCAAAATGTCAGTGGCGACCACGTTGCCTTGGGCATGGGCCTGCGCCAAACGATCGGTGTCTGCCTCATAGAGGAACACTTGCGTTTTAAGGACGTCTGCCGCCTGCTGGGCGATCTCAGCATCGTCACCCAGTGCCAGATCGAGCAGCACGCGCACTGACGGTCCACCTTTCATGTGGCTGAGCAACTCATAGGCGAAGGCTGGTGAGATTTCTGGAACCGTGACACTTTCAAGGATGATGTCCTTGAGAAACGCCGCCTTGGCGCCTGCCGCGCTGGTGGTGCCAGGCAGGGTGTTGTAGATGAAAAAGGTCAAGGCATCCGCGCGGTGGGCGTGATTTTCATCCTTGATCAGGTCGATCAGTTCCAGAACCAAAGCCCCATCTTCAATGGGTTTGGGATGGAGATCCTGGGCTTTGCGGGTTTCGATTTCGGTCAGGTAATCTGTGTAAAGGCTCATGGCGACATCTGCTGGCTGTTTTGGTTGCGAACTGGTCCGGGCAATGTTGCGCGCTGCACCGGCGCGTTTATTTATGGTATACAGTAGTATACTGAATTGCGTTTGGCAAGTCCGTTGACGGGGTCGTGATTGCAATTTCGTCACCTATTTGCGGCGGACACCAAGAATATGGGGCAAAGCATCTCAAGCGAGACGTGACCGAATGGGAGCGGCGAGCGGCGCTTTGGTGGGCGAACGGTTCAGGCGGCTTGCGGCAAAGCCAGCTCCGCACGCACCAGCAACGCCTCATGACGGCGCAGAACGGGCCGAGCGTAGGGCACGCTGTGATCTTTGAGAGCACCGTGCAACTCTAGGTCCAAAAGGACATCCTCTGGCACCTCTCCAAAACCCGGGTAGAGGCTTTCGCAGGCCAAACCATTCACCAGCAGCAGGTCATGATGTTCCAGCAGCAGATGGTGATATGACACCGGTTTGCGCTGATCCACACGCACCACCGATGTGCCATTTACCAGGTGTTTCGCCGCCACCAAAACCGAAGGCTCTGCAAAATAGAGCTCAGTTGCCGGCGTGCTGATCATGACCCGGTGATTGGGCGAAAGCCGCAACTCTGTGCTGGGGCCTTGCCCACCGCAGGCGCGTGCACCGATTGCGATCGGGCGCACGTCCTCAAAGAAGACCTGCTCCAGGGCCGAGACATGCCGCGCGCCCGCCCATTTGATGGGCTGCACACCGCGATCCAGGGTCACCACAAGATCACCGGCGCGCAACGTTTCGATTGGGCGCACACCATTCGGGGTTTGGACCAGTGACCCGGAGGTAAAGCAAGGGACATCGCCTACCGGGACTTGTTGACCATCAAGACTGCCATTGACGGTGTAAGTTGTCCCGGGCTGAGGCAGAACAGGCCCGCTGATCCCAACATTTTGTTCATCAATCCGGATCACCCAGAAGGTCTCTCCGGTGGTTGTGGTGAAGGCAAACTCAAGCTCCACCTGATCGCCCACAAAAAAGTTCTGCCCGTTGATTGTGACGTCTTGGGTCAGCACCTGATCATTGTTGGCCGTCGAGGGCGGAGAGCCGTCCCCGGTTGGGTCAATGAACCCATCGTCAAACTCATTATCTGGGCTGCCCACCGGATTTCCATCGTCATCTTGCACGTCAATCACGGTCAGGACCGGGTTGGCGTCCAGGGTAAAGCTTGTGCCATTCGGATAGCTGACGGTGTTGTTTGTCGAGGCCGCCGCCGACCATTGATCAAACCCGTAAATCGGAACCGTGAAGTTGAATATAGCCATACTATCAAACTGCGTTCAAACAAACCCATGGCCCAAGCTCCAAAGACGTTGAGTATGGGTCACGCAGAATAGTTACGGAGTAAATGCGGCACCCAAAGGGCCAGCCCAAGGCGTCACGAAGGCCTTTTACGCGCGAGGCCCGCTGGACGTTCGTTCAGGTATTGAGGGCGTGGCAAGGACTGCGCCATACAGAAACTCACAAGCGCCTCCACGGCCTTGGATCCGGGTTGGATCGTGCTTGGATCCGTGCCGACAAGTGTCACGACCGCTTGCGCTTCACCCTGCCAATCGAGGATTGGGGCCGCGGCGGCGACCAATCCGGGAATGAACGCCCCATCGACTGTGGACACGCCCGCCGCGCGCACTTGCATCCGCATTTTTTCCACCGCGCCCTGACCTGCAATGTCGGGGGCAATGTCAGGGGCAAGGGCGGGGTTCTGACGCAGCCGCTTGAGCTCTTGTGCTTTCAACTCGGACACGGCCGCCTCGGGCGCATAGGCCAGATAGGCGCGCCCCGTGGCCGAGGTCAGAAGCGGCAGGGCGGTGCCAAGGCCGAAGGATGTCACCGTAGGGGAGGGTCCACGCTCCCACCGCACGACTGTGGGGCCTTGATTGCCCCAGATCGCCAAAAGCGCCGTCATCCCCACGTGCCGCGCCAAACCCGGAAGCGCATCCGAGGCGGCATTGATGAAATCATGGCGCGCCATCGCCGCAAGACCCAATTCGAGCGCGGCAGGCCCCAGGCCATACTCTCCGCTGCGGCCGGTTTGCGCCACGAGGCCAAACTGCACGAAACTGGCAAGATAGCGGTGCGCCTTGCTCGGCGGCATGTTCAGCCCGCGTGCAATGTCAGAGAGGGATGTCGGGCCCGGTTGTGCGCTGAGATAGGTCAGCACATCCAGCGCGTGGTTGAGCGATTGCAGCCCTTGTTGCTTGTTTGGCGCGTCATCCATCGCCTTGCTCCAACAGCGCTCGCAATGGCGCGGTTGACCCCAGGATCAGCCTGGAACCCTCTTCGATAAAGATCCCTCGCGTTTCTTCTGCCAAGAAATGCACGCCGTCTTCTGTGCGGCCGTCGTAGCGCAAGACAAATGTTTTGTCGGACCACTCAATCGCTGTGAGATCGACCAGCACGCTATCCCCATCGCGCAAAGGGCGTTTGAACTGACATTTGACATCAACCGCCCCCATGCCTGTCGAACCCAGCCGTTGGCACAGGGCGGAATGCCCGCCAAAACGACGCAAGTAGTGATGGTAGGCGCCATCCACCCAAGCCAGAATATTAGGGTAGTAGACGATCCCGGCCGGATCACAATCCCCGAACGAAATCTCTCTGCGGTATCCCTGTGCGGCTGTCAGCATTCAAACGTCCAATTTCCACATTGCGCAAAGCATTGCATATTCTTGAAACTGTGTCACAGTGCAGCGAGGCCGTCTAGTGGCCATGGGAGGAGATGCTTGATGCAAAGGGTCGATATCATCGGCGCCGGGCCCGCAGGGCTATACACTGCAATTTTGCTCAAACGGGCGATGCCAGAGTTGAACGTGCGTGTGCATGAGCAGAACCCGCGCGGCGCGACCTTCGGCTTTGGCGTTGTCTTTTCGGATCGCGCTTTGGATTTTCTGCAGAGGGATGATCCTCAGACCCATGCGCGCCTCACCCCGCATATGGAACGCTGGAACAACATGACCCTCGCCTTGCCTGGCGGCAAAGTGACGTTGGATGGCGTCGGCTTCACGGCGATTGGCCGGCTCCACTTGATTGAGATCCTACGACAAGACGCCGAGCGCTTGAATGTCGACATGCGCTTTGACACCGAAATCCGGGATCTGGCCGAGTTTGAAACTGATCTGATCATCGGGGCGGATGGGCTCAATTCCCGGGTGCGGCACAGCTTTGCTGATGCGTTTGAGCCGCATATGGCGCAGTTCACCAATCACTTTGCTTGGTTTGGTGCCGATGTGGCGTTTGACACGCTGACCCAGACCTTTGTGAACACAGAATTTGGCCCGATGAACGCCCATCACTACCGCTTCGCGCCGGGGCGCAGCACCTTCATTGTGGAATGTGAAGACGCGGTGTTTCAGGCTGCAGGCTTTGCTGGGGAGAGCGAGGCGCGCAGTGCCGAGCGCTGCGCGGGATTTTTCCGCGATGCATTGGGGGGCGCGCCACTGATCACCAACAAATCCAACTGGCGGCAATTTCCCAAGCTTTGGTGTACATCATGGATCGCGGAGCGCGCTGTCCTTTTGGGAGATGCAGCGCATACGGCGCATTTCTCCATCGGGTCCGGCACGCGGTTGGCGATGGAAGATGCCATTGCCCTTGTGGGCGCGATCAAAGCAGCGCCCGATCTTGCGTCCGCCTTGGCGCAGTATCAAGCAACACGCCCGCCCATCGCCCGAAAAATTGTCGACGCCGCCAACACATCGGCGGCCTGGTATGAAGGGTTTGGCGCGAAAATGACGTTGGAGCCTTTGGCATTTGCCTATGATTATCTCACCCGGTCTGGACGCATGAGCCATGACAAACTGCGCCACATCGCGCCGGGTTTTATGGCGGAGTATGAAGCCTGGCAGGGTGCTGCGTGATGCAAGATCCGGTTGCCGCCCAGACTGCTTTGGCCTGCAGCATCGGGTTTGACCGCGCTTTGCACGCCAATTGTGGCGATATCCTGTGGCAAAACCTGACGCGCAATCCCGATAAGACCGCCCTTGTGGGGCCGCACGGCACATGGCGCTATGGCGAGCTTATCGCTGAGGCGGGCCGTTGGGGCACCGCGTTTGCCGCGGCAGGGCTCGTGCGAGACGACCGCATTGCCTTCTTCCTCGATGACACCCCGGCTTTGGCAGCCGCGTTTTTCGGCGCAGTGCGGGCGGGGTTTGTGCCCGTCTTGCTGAACATTCAGACACGGCCCGATCTTTTGCGGTATTACCTTGAGGATAGTGGCGCTCAGGTGGCGGTTGTGGAGGCCGATTTGAGCGCAGTCTTTGAGGCAGGTTGCCGTGACACGCGCCTGTCGCGGGTGATCTGTGTGAATGGTGAGGCCGCTCCGTTTGAAAGTGCAGACACGTTTTTGGCCGGTCACAGCGCCACCTGCCCCAAGGCCGATACCCGGCCAGACGACATGGCGTTTTGGATGTATTCCTCCGGTTCGACCGGACGGCCCAAGGGCATTGTTCACTTGCATCACGATATGGCTTACACGCAGGCGGCTTTTGGCGCGCATGTCTTGCAGCTGCGCTCAGATGACATTTGCTTTTCCGTGCCCAAGATTTATTTCGCCTACGGGTTTGGAAATGCCTTCACCTTTCCGTTCTCTATCGGCGCCACCACGCTGCTGATGCCGGGCCAACCGGATGCGCAGACTGTCCTAGATTTGATCGAAAGGCACCGTGCCACGGTCTTTTTTGGCCTGCCGACGCTTTACACGGCGCTGGCGCGCGCGAATGGGGTCGAACACCGCGATCTGTCCTCAATCCGGCAGTCCATGTCAGCAGCTGAGATCCTGTCAGAAGACATTTATGAAGCGTGGAAAGCGCTGGTGGGCCATGGCCCGACCGAAGGTTTGGGATCAACAGAGATGTTGCACATCTACCTGTCCAACACGCTGAGCGATCACCGCCATGGCGCGGCGGGCGCGGTTGTGCCGGGCTATGAGGTCAAACTGCTGACCCCTGATGGCAAGGCGGTCGCGCCTGGAGAGCACGGCGTGATGCATGTGCGCGGTGACAGCTCTGCGCCCTGCTATTGGCAGCGCCCGGACAAGACCCGAGCGACGATGCGCGGTGATTGGATCAACACCGGCGATCGTTTCCTTGAGCGGGATGGCTATTACTATTTCCAAGGGCGTGATGATGATCTGGTCAAGGTGGCCGGGCAGTGGGTATGGCCGATGGAGGTGGAGCGCTGCCTCAATGAGCACGCGGATGTGCATGAGGCGGCGGTGCTGGCGGTGGAACTGCCCGACCGACGCATGGCGCTCAAGGCAGTGGTGTCACTGACCCGCGAGGCGGACACCGCCGAGCTGCGCGATTTTGTCAAAGCGCGGCTGACACCTTACAAGTCACCGCGCCTTTTTGAGGTGATCGACGATCTGCCCAAAACCGGCACGGGCAAGATTGATCGACAGCTACTGATCGACATCTATGGAGGGGCGGATGAGCCTGCTTTTTGATCTGACCCAGCCCAGCGTGGCGGTTGCGCAAGCCGATACGCGTTGGCCCGTGCGGCGCATCCTGTGCGTGGGGCGCAACTATGCCGCACATGCGCGCGAGATGGGTAAGGACCCGGATCGCGAGGCGCCGTTTTTCTTTTCCAAACCCGCCGATGCGGTGGTCGAGGATGGGGCGACCCTGCCCTACCCGCCCGGTACATCGAACCTGCATTATGAAGGGGAGATGGTGGTGGCGATTGGAACGCAAGCGACCGGCGTGTCTGAGGCCGAGGCGCTCAGCCATGTCTGGGGGTATGCTGTGGGCAATGATCTGACCCGGCGGGATGTACAGACCGAGGCCAAGAATATGGGCCGGCCCTGGGATATGGGCAAAGGGTTTGACAACTCTGCTGTGATTGGCCCGGTGCAGGCGGTGGACGCCGTGGGGCACATGTCCCAAGGGTCGATCAAGACCGTTGTGAATGGCATCGTGAAGCAAGATGCAGACCTGCAGGAGCTGATCTGGTCAGTGCCGGAGATTGTCTCAATCCTATCGCACGCCATCACGCTGATGCCTGGCGACCTGATTATGACAGGCACCCCTGCGGGTGTGGGCGCGCTTGAGCCAGGGGACACCTGCACCGTGTCCATCGCCGGGCTGGGAGAGATTACAACGCACATAGGCGAGCCCGCCTAGCCGGCGAGCGGGGCGAGAGAAAGGACAGCGCATGGCCGAAGACCTAGATCACGACAGCGTCGCCCACGGGATGCAACCCGAGGACACGCCCGAGCTGCGCGCGCTCTACCAAGGTTTCGCAGAAGAAAGCCTGATCCCGCTTTGGACGCAGCTGGGTGATCTGATGCCCATGCATCCCAAATCCAAGGCCGTGCCGCATGTTTGGAAATGGGCAAAGCTCCTGCCTTTGGCCGAAGCCTCGGGCGCCTTGGTGCCGGTGGGGCGCGGGGGCGAACGGCGCGCCATTGGGCTGGCCAATCCGGGGCTTGCCCCCAATGCCTATATCAGCCCGACGCTTTGGGCCGCGATCCAGTATCTGGGCCCACGCGAGACAGCACCGGAGCATCGCCATTCCCAGAACGCATTCCGCTTTGTGGTCGAAGGCGAAGGCGTCTGGACCGTTGTGAACGGCGATCCCGTGCGGATGAGCCGGGGGGATCTGTTGCTGACACCGGGCTGGATGTTTCACGGCCATCACAATGACCGCGATGCGCCGATGGCCTGGATTGACGGGCTCGATATTCCGTTCAGCCAGCAGATGGATGTCGGGTTTTTCGAATTCGGCTCCGACAAGGTGACAGATTATGCCACACCGAACTATTGCCGCGCCGAGCGGCTTTGGGCGCATCCCGGTCTGCGACCGCTTTCAGGGTTGCAGGACACGGTCAGCTCCCCCCTGCCCGCCTATCGTTGGGAGCATACCAATGCCGCGCTGACCGAGCAGCTTTTGCTCGAAGACGAAGGCCAACCCGCCACGTTTGAACCCGGCCATGCCGCCATCCGCTTTACCAATCCGACCACGGGCGGCGATGTGATGCCCACCATCCGCTGTCAGTTTCACCGGCTGCGCGCGGGGGCGGCGTCAAAGGAACGCCGCGAGGTGGGCTCGAACGTGTTTCAGGTCTTTGAAGGTCAAGGCGCGGTGGTGCTCAATGGGGAGCGTATCGCGCTCGAGACGGGTGACATGTTTGTCGCGCCCAGTTGGATCCCCTTTGCCTTTGAAGCCGAGACACAGTTTGACGTGTTTCGCTTTTCCGATGCGCCGATCATGGAGCGGTTGAACTTCATGCGGCAGGCGGTACGTGAATGACCCTCACGGTAGAGGATAAGGCGGCGCAAGATGCATTGCGCACCCGGCAAGGGCTTGGTGCGCGCTATGATGCAGCGGCCGCGCCGCATGACGATCTGCTGCAGGCGCGGCGCAACACGGCGCAATTCGCGCGCGTTTTGAATGAAACGGGCGATCGCGATCTCACTGACACACGTCGCCGCATCATTGCAGAAGTGAGTTATGACGCACGCGCCTGCGCCACAGCGCTTGAAGAGATCGGAGGCACGGCGGATCCTTACCCGCTGCATGACGCGATTGCACAGGGCGTGACGTTGCCACCGCGCGCGTTACGTGCCCTCTTCCAGCATTCGGAAATTCATCTTAACGTCACATGGCGCGATTTGTCCGATGCGGACTGGACCAAATTCGTGCCACTCAATACCGGGCAAATCGCGGTACGCGACACGCCCAAACTGCGCGCGGCCTTTCTTGCCCGTGCCACCAAAGCGCTGATCCAATAGCGCGAGAACAACAGGGAAAAAGGGAGACCTGACGTGAAGAAACTACTAGTGACAGCCGCCGCCTTGGCGCTGACCGCGCTGCCTGCGGCCGCTGAGGTGAAGGTGGGCATGATCACCACGCTTTCGGGCGGCGGTGCGGGCTTGGGCATTGATGTGCGCGATGGCTTTATGCTCGCCATGGAACAGGCCGGGCGCGATGATATCGAAGTGATCATCGAGGATGATCAGCGCAAGCCCGACATCGCGGTGCAGCTGGCCGACAAGATGATCCAATCCGAGAAGGTTGATGTGATGACCGGGATCATCTGGTCAAACCTTGCCATGGCTGTGGTGCCAGCGGCGACGGCGCAGGGCAAATTCTATCTCTCGCCCAATGCGGCCCCCTCGCCGCTGGCGGGCGCGGGATGCCATGAGAATTACTACGTGGTGAGCTGGCAAAATGATGCCTTTGCCGAAGCCGCGGGCAACTGGGCGCAGAATAATGACGTAAGCAAAGTGATCCTGATGGCGCCCAACTATCCAGCGGGCAAGGACAACATTGCGGGCTTCAAGCGCTTCTTCAGCGGTGAAGTGGCCGCGGAGGTTTACACCAAGCTGGGCCAGACGGATTACGCGGCTGAGATTGCGCAGATCAAAGCCTCGGACGCCGATCTGGTCTATTACTTCCTGCCGGGTGGCATGGGGATTTCCTTTATGAAGCAATATGCGGGCTCCGGTGCCGACACGGCGGTGATGGGACCGGCCTTCAGCTTTGACCAGGGTATTCTGGGTGCCATTGGTGAGGCCGCCGTGGGGGTGAAGAACTCCGCCCATTGGTCCAAGGATCTCGACGTGCCGGGCAATGCCGCGTTTGTCGAAAGCTTTCAGGCCAAGTATGATCGGCTTCCTTCGGTCTACGCGGCGCAAGGGTTTGACACAGCCAACCTGCTGATTTCTGCGGTGGACAAGGCCGACGTCAAGGACGCAGACGCGTTCCGCGCCGCCCTTTCTGAGGCGGATTTCCAATCGGTGCGGGGCAAGTTTTCCTTTGGCACCAACAACCATCCCATCCAGGATCTGTATATGCGTGAGGTGGTCAAGGAAGGCGATGTGGTCACCAACCGCATCCTGGGCGTGGCAGCCACGGATCATACGGATGCGTATGTTGGAGACTGCAAACTCTGAGTGAACCCGGCCCGGTCTTGCAAAGGTCGGGCCACATCCCCAATCCTCCACCCGGACGCGCAGGTCGGATCGGGGGCGCTGTCCCCAGACCCCCGGGATATTTGACGGCCAGACAAAACATGGGATCGTCCTTGGTCTTCTTCTGGCCTCAAAATATCCCCGCCGGAGGCAACCCGGCAGATCCGGCGCGCGCATATCTTGGTTTGAAAGGGATCTTCCGTGTCCTTGATCCTGATCGCAGAACAGATCCTCAACGGGCTGCAGTTTGGCGTCATGCTGTTTTTGATGGCGGCGGGCATGACGTTGATTTTCGGCGTGATGGGGCTGATCAATCTGGCCCATGGTTCGCTTTACATGGTGGGCGCGTTTGCGGCGGCGTTTGTTGCGGGGCTTACCGGATCGTTCGTGCTGGCGTTGGTGGCTGCGCTGGCGGCGGCGGCACTGGCGGGGGCGATCGTGGAAATGACGATCATCCGAAGGCTCTACCGGGCCGCGCATCTGGAGCAGGTTTTGGCGACCTTTGCGCTGATCTTGATCTTTTCAGAAGGCACGCGGTGGGTGTTTGGGTCGTTCCCGCTCTACCTTGATATTCCGGCCGCGCTCAACGGGCCGATCACGCTGCCGGGCGGCATTGACTATCCCAAATACCGGCTGGCGCTGATTGGCATCGGCATCGGTGTTGGGGTGGCGCTTTGGTGGTTGATTGAGCGGACGCGCATCGGGGTGCAGATCCGGGCGGGCGAGAACGACCGCGAGATGATTGCCGCATTGGGCATTGATATCTCAAAGCTTTACACAGTGGTGTTTGCCTTGGGCGCGGCACTGGCCGGGCTGGCGGGTGCCTTGGTGGGCGCGATCCAGTCGGTGCAGGTGGGCATGGGGGAGCCGGTGTTGATCCTTGCCTTCGTGGTGATCGTGATCGGCGGGATCGGATCCATCAGAGGCGCGTTTGTGGGCGCGCTGTTGGTGGGATTGACCGACACGTTGGGGCGGCTTTTCCTGCCGCAGTTTTTCGCCCTCTTCATGGAGGCGGGCGCGGCCAATCAAACGGGGTCGGCGCTTGCGTCCATGTCGGTCTACGTGCTGATGAGCATCGTGTTGATCTGGCGGCCCACCGGGCTCTTCGGGGTGCGGGAATGATTGCGGAGCGGCATATCAATTGGGCCGTTTTGGGGGTGTTTTTGGCAATCCCGCTCATCGCCCATATGATCGATCAGCCTTTCACCATCACCCTGGCCACGAAGGCGGCGGTGCTGGCGCTGGCGGCGGTGGGGCTGAACATTGCCCTTGGGATTGGCGGGTTGGTGAGCCTGGGCCATGCGGCGTTTTTCGGGATTGGTGGCTATGCGATGGGGATCCTCGCCTTTCATGCGCAGAGCTACAGCCCGCTCGAGCTGGGCCCGCTGACGATTGCGGGGACAAAATCGATGCCGGTCATCTGGATCACGGCGATGGTGGCCTCGAGCCTCATTGCGGCGATCATCGGCTGGCTCACCGTGCGCACGACGGGTGTGTATTTCATCATGATCACGCTGGCCTTCGGGCAGATGTTTTTCTACTTCTCGATTTCCTGGAGCGCCTATGGCGGCGAAGACGGCCTGTCGATCTATGTGCGCAACGGGTTTCCGGGGCTCAACACGCTGGTGCCGTTGCAGTTTTTCGGGCTGTGTTTTGCCGCGCTTTGCGTGGCGCTGTTGGTCTTTGCGCGGCTCCGGGCCTCTCCCTTTGGGCTTGCGCTCAACGCGTCGCGGCAAACCGCGCAAAGGGTGCAGACCGTGGGCATGACGCCGCAACGGTTGAAGCTGGTGGCGTTCATTATCTCGGGGGCAATCACCGGGCTGGCGGGCGCGCTGTTTGCCGATCTCAACCGGTTTGTGAGCCCGGTGATGTTTTCGTGGCAGCTGTCGGGCGAGTTGATCATCCTCATCATCATGGGGGGTGTGGGCCGCCTGATGGGGCCGGTGATCGGGGCCGGGCTTTTTGTAATGCTGGAGCATTGGCTGGGTGGGCTGACGGATTTTTGGCATGTCTGGCTGGGGGCGATTTTATTAGGCATCGTGCTTTTTGGACGCGGCGGGGTGATCGGGTTTCTGACCGGTAAGGAGGGGCCGCATGTCTGATCCGGTGTTGGAGACCCGCGGCCTGCAGAAGAGCTTTGGTGCGCTGAAGGCCACGCAGGATGTGAGCCTCGATCTGCGCGCGGGCGAGATCCATGCGGTGATCGGGCCCAACGGCGCTGGCAAATCGACGCTGATCGGGCTGATCACCGGGAACCTGGTGCCGGATGCGGGCAGTGTGCATCTCAGTGGGCGCGCGATCACCGGGGACACGGTGGAAGCGCGGGCGCGGGCCGGGCTCGGGCGGACGTTTCAGATCTCGGCGCTGGCGATGGAGGACACGGTGCTGGAAAACGCAGTGCTCGGCGCTTTGGGCGCCTCGCAGCGGCCATGGCGGTTCTGGCGAGCGGTTCTTGGCGACACGGATCTGACCGGGCGGGCGATGGCCGCACTTGAGCAAGTTGGACTGGCAGAGCAGTCTGACACGCTGTGTCAGGAACTGAGCCACGGGCAACGGCGGCAGTTGGAGGTGGCGGTCGCGCTGACGTTGGAGCCGCGCGCGTTTTTGATGGATGAGCCGATGGCGGGCTTGGGCGCGGAAGGCTCCAAGACCATGACGGGGTTCCTCGATGGGTTGCGGGCGCAGGCGCCGATCCTGCTGGTGGAGCATGACATGGATGCGGTCTTTGCCCTGGCCGATCGGATCAGTGTGCTGGATTACGGGCGCATCATTGCGACCGGATCGGTGGACGAGATCCGCGCCAACCCGGATGTGCGGCAAGCCTATCTGGGGGAGGAGGCATGAGTTTTCTCACCCTTGAGGGGCTGACCGCCTCCTACGGGCCGAGCCAGGCGCTCTTTGGCGTGGATCTGGAAATGCGCGAGGGCGAGGTCGTGGCGCTGATGGGGCGCAACGGGATGGGCAAGACCACGACGGTGAAGGCGATTTGCCGGATGGTCGGTTGTGAGGGTGTGTTGCGTTTTGACGGGCAGGACCTGCGGGGTTTGCCCAGCCACAAGGTGGCACGGTTGGGGGTGGGTTTGGTCCCGGAGGGGCGGCGCTGTTTTGCGCGGCTCACGGTTGAGGAAAACCTGACGGCGGCGGCACGCGCTGGGGCGTGGGATCTGGCCCGGGTCAGCGCGCTCTTTCCCCGGTTGGAGGAGCGGCGCCATCAGGTGGCGCAGTCGCTGTCTGGTGGCGAACAGCAGATGCTGGCGATTGGGCGGGCCTTGATGACCAACCCGAGGCTGTTGTTGCTGGATGAGGCGACAGAGGGGTTGGCACCGATCATTCGGCAAGAGATTTGGGCGGCGATTTCCAAGCTGAAACGGGAGACCGGGCTGACGATCCTTGTGATTGACAAGTCCCTCAAAGAGATCAGCGCGGTGTCGGATCGCGCGGTGATTTTGGAACGCGGCAAGACGATTTGGGAGGGTGCCATTGAGGCACTGACGCCCGAGGTATCCAAGGCGCATATCGGGATTTAGAGCGCGCGATCTGAGATGTGAGAATCGGTCTTTCTGGGAACGCTGCTCGTCGCTTCAAAGGCGGCATTTTCTTGGAAGAAAATGCGTAGAAAATTCGAATTTTCTTCGCAGAATTTTCGAAAATTCTGTGGACGTTGCAGGACATGTCAGGTCTTTATGCGGGTCATTTCGGGATCATAAAGCGGTTTCAGCGTAACCTCTGCATTGACCAAATGCCCTGCCACTTCGAGCTGGTAGCGGCTGGAACGCACAAAATCGCGGTCAATCACCTGTGTGGCGCGCACATAGCCCATGCCGATGGATCGCCCAACCGTGTGGCCAAAACCACCCGAGCTGAGCCAGCCGCAGCGTTCGCCGTTCCGAAAGATGGTTTCGCGACCCAGCAAGATCACGCCCGGGTCGGTGGTGAAGGTCGCGAGGATCTTTTTCACGCCTGTCTGCCGCTGCGCCTCCAGGGCCGCGCGGCCTTTGAACGCCACATTCGTTTTCAGCTTGGCCGCCCAGGCCAGACCGGCCTCATGGGGCGTGTGATCCGGGCCAATGTCAGACCCCCAGGCGCGGTAACCCTTCTCAAGCCGCAAGGTTTCAATCGCGCGGTAGCCTGCGTCTTTCAGACCATGCTCTGCCCCGGCTGCGTGGAGCGCGTCATAGACGGATTGCGCGTATTCGACAGGCAGGTGCAACTCCCATCCCAGCTCGCCCACATAGGTGATGCGCGCGGCCCGCACAGGGGCCCCGGCGATGCCGATGGTCTGGGCCGTGGCAAAGGGGTGCGCGGCGTGGGAGACATCCGCCCGGGTCACCGCCGAAAGAATGTCGCGCGCCTTGGGGCCAAAGAGCGACAGAACGGCGTAAGCTGACGTGACATCGACCAGCTGGGCGTTGAGGCCATCCGGGATATTGCTGGAAATCCAGTGAAAATCATGGGTGGCAAAGCCGGTGCCGGTGACAATGTAGAATTCATCCGGGGCCAGCCGGGTGACGGTCACGTCGCATTCGATCCCGCCCAGATCATTGAGCATCTGCGTGTAGATCACCGACCCCACCGGCCGGTCCATCCGGTTGGCCGCGATCCATTGCAGAGCGGCCTCTGCATCCGGGCCTTTGAGCAGGAATTTGGCAAAGGAGCTTTGATCGAAAAGCGCGGCTGCTTCACGTGCAGCGCGGTGTTCACGCGCCACAGCGTCGTGCCAGTTTGGGCGCGCATAGGTATAGATGTCGCGCGCGGGCTCACCCTTTGCGGCGAACCAATTGGGCCGTTCCCAGCCAAGCTTTTCCCCAAAGACCGCACCGCGCGCCAAAAGCGAGCCGTAAAGCGGCGAGCGCCGGCAGGGGCGGCCTGAGCTGTGCTCCTCAGAGGGCCAGGCCATGGTGTAGTGCTTGCCGTAAGCCTCAAGCGTGCGGGTGCGGACCCAATCAACATCCCGGTGCGGGCGGCCAAAACGCCGGATATCCACGGGCCAAAGATCGTAGGGCGGCGCACCTTTTGCCACCCATTCGGCCAGCGCCATCCCTGCCCCGCCGCCCGAGGCGATCCCATAGGCGTTAAAACCCGCCCCGATGTAGAGACCCGGCAGCTCTGGCGCCTCGCCCAGGATGAAATTGCCATCGGGGGTGAAGCTTTCGGGGCCGTTGATCAGCTCCTTGATCCCCGCCTCTTGCATCTTGGGCACGCGCGGCAGGGCCAGTTCCATGATCTGTTCGAAATGATCGTAATTCGAGGGCAGAAGCTGAAAATCAAAGGGCTCCGGCACGCCGTTTTGCGCCCAGGGGATGCCGTTGGGCTCATACCCGCCCATCACCAGCCCGCCCACTTCTTCCTTCCAATAGGTCAGACGATCCGGATCGCGCAGGGTGGGAAGATCAGAGGGCACGCCGAAGGGCTCGGTCACCATGTATTGGTGTTCGACCGAGACCAGAGGGACAGCCACGCCGACACGTGCAGCAAGATCGCGGGTCCATTGACCGCAGCACAGCACCAGCTTTTCACATGCGATATCGCCCAGATCGGTGCGCACGCCCGTCACACGGCCCTGCTCGACGAGGATGTCGCGGACAGGGGCGTTTTCGACGAGTTGCGCGCCCTGCATACGCGCGCCTTTGGCCAGGGCTTGGGTGATGTCAGAGGGGCTGGCCTGGCCATCGGTGGGCAGAAAGGCCGCGCCCACCACGTCCGAGATATCCATGAGCGGCCACAGATCCTGGGCCTCTTGCGGGGTGAGAAGCTGCATATCAAGGCCGAAGGAATGCGCGGTGGTCGCTTGTCGGCGCACCTCGGTCCAGCGTTCTTCGTTGCACGCCAGCCGCAGACCGCCATTCATTTTCCAACCCGTGGCGAGACCGGTCTCCGCTTCCAGCCGGTCGTAGAGCTCGATCGAGTAGCCCAAAAGTTGCGTGATGTTGGCGGAGCTGCGCAATTGACCCACGAGGCCAGCCGCGTGCCAGGTGGAGCCGGATGTGAGCTGTGCCTTGTCGAGAAGGAGCACCTCTTGGCCCATATGGGCGAGGTGATAGGCCGTCGAGCAGCCGACGATGCCGCCGCCGACAATGATAATCTTGGAAGAGTTGGGCACGGACATGGAGTTCGCTTTATTGAGTGTTTTGAATAGAGTGCCGGAAGTCGCGGCCCATGTCACCTGCGTCATTTGGGGGCGTTGCCCCCGCCTTCGGCTCCCCCAGGATATTTTTGAAAAGAAAGAAGCCGGGCGCGGGGCGCTTAGGCGGTTTCAAAGAGGTCTTTATAGCTTTCGCGCAGGATGTTTTTTTGCACTTTGCCCATGGTGTTTCGGGGCAATTCATCCAGCACGATGTATTTGCGAGGCTGTTTGAAGCGGGCCAGCGCAGCCGCGGCGGCAGCCTCAATGGCAGGGATATCCGGTTGGGTGCCGGGATCAGGGACAAGGACGGCCACGACGGTTTCCCCGAAATCGGCATGAGGGACACCGATCACTGCGCTTTCCAGCACGCCCGGTTGGTCATCGAGGATCAGCTCAATCTCTTTGGGGTAGATGTTGTAGCCGCCTGAGATGATGAGATCCTTGTTGCGGCCCACGATGTGGATATAGCCATCAGCGTCCACGCGGCCCAGATCCCCGGTGATGAAAAACCCATCGGCGCGCAGCTCCGCGGCGGTTTTTTCGGGCATTTGCCAGTAGCCTTGGAACACATTGGGCCCGCGCACTTCGATCTGGCCGATCTCGCCTGTGGGCAGGGTGGCGCCGGTCTCAGGGTGTGTCACCTTCAGCTCCACCCCCGGCAAGGGGAAGCCCACGGTGCCCGCGCGACGATCACCATCATAGGGGTTGGATGTGTTCATGTTGGTCTCGGTCATGCCATAGCGTTCGAGGATGCGGTGGCCGGTGCGGGCCTCAAAAGCCGCGTGCGTCTCAGCCAATAAGGGCGCGGAGCCAGAGACGAAAAGGCGCATATGCGCGGTGAGGTCGCGGGTGAATTCGGGCGTGTCGAGCAGGCGGGTGTAGAAGGTGGGCACGCCCATCATCGTGGTGGCGTGCGGCATCAGGCGGATCATGTCGCCCGCGTCAAATTTGGGCAGAAAGATCATGGACCCGCCCGAAAGCAGGATGATGTTGGTGGCCACAAAAAGCCCGTGCGTGTGGAAAATGGGCAGCGCATGGAGCAGCACATCGTCGGCTGAGAAGCGCCAGTAAGCCGTGAGGGTTTCGGCGTTCGACAGCAGGTTGCGCTGCGTGAGCATGGCGCCTTTGGACCGGCCCGTGGTGCCGGAGGTGTAGAGGAAGGCAGCGAGATCATCCTCTGACCGGGGGACCGTGGAGAACTGTGCGGGTTGCCTTGCGGCCTGGGTCATCAGGGAGCCGGTGCCGTCTGCATTTAAGGTGTGCACATCTGCGCCAAGCGTCGCAGCGATCGGTCCAAGCGTGTCTTGGGCCGATGCGTCACAGACCACCATGCGCGCCCCGGAATTTTCGATGAAATACGACAGCTCTGAGGCGGTGTAGGCGGTGTTGAGCGGCAGGAAAACCACACCGGTTTGAGCGCAGGCCGCGTAAAGGGCCAAAGCCTGGGGCGATTTATCAATCTGGGCGGCGAGGCGATCACCGGGCATCAGCCCTGCTTGCGCCAGAACATGCGCCATCTGAGCGGCCTGAGCCAAAAACGCCGCATGGGTGATGACGCGCGCGTCAGGCAGGATCAGAAAGGGTGTACTTTGGCCCGCGTGACGGCCGAAAAGTTGATCATAGAGCGGGTTCGTCACGGCTGGCCCTCCCGGAGTGCTGCTTTGCCAAAAGCTTCTTTCCCGCAGCATCAAGCGCCCGGATGTCAGAGGACATGGCAATTTTGCCGGAGCTGGCAAAGCGTTCATGGTTTTGCGACACGCGGCGCAGATCATAAAGGTAGTTGACCATCGCGCCAAAGGATTGCGCCAGGCCCCGCTCAGAGAGATCGGCCTTTTCATGTATGGCGTGGATCAAGGCCCCATTGCCCAAGTGAAAGCGCGCCACTGGGTCAAGCGGCCGGCCATCGCGCCGCTTGGCGGAGACAAGGTAATGCGCGGCAAGGGCGCGCAGGTCAGTATCCGCGTCTATCTCATCTGCCCAGGCCGCGAGGCCCGGAATGGGAGAGAGTGTGACAAAGTTCTTGAGACCGGGCACTTCTAAAGAGAGATCTGCGGCCACCTGTTTGATCAACGAGTTGCCAAAGGAGATGCTGGCCAGCCCTGCCTGACAATTGGAGATGGAGTAGAAAACGGCGGTATCCGCCTCTTGCGCCTGCAGGCTATCGCGCGTCTCGGACAGAAGACCCTGTACCGACCCCGGCACGCCCTTGGTGAGCGCCACTTCGACGAAAATGAGCGGCTCATCGGGCATGGCGGGGTGGAAAAACGCAAAACAGCGGCGATCGGTTGGCTCTACCCGGCGGCGCAGATCGGCCCAGCTTTCGATTGTGTGGACGGCCTCATAGGCAATGATTTTTTCCAACACATGGGCCGGGCTTTGCCAATTAATGGGGCGCAAGACCAAGAAGCCCTGGTTGAACCAGGACACAAAGAGATGGCGCAAGTCGAGATCGAGTGCGGCGAGCGCGGGTTCATCATGCACAAGCTCCAAAAGATCAGCGCGCATGCGCACCAGCCGCTCGGTGGCACCGGGGACTTGGTTGAGACGGCGAAAAAGCTCCTGCCGAGGGGGTTCAGACGATGCCATGAACGCGCGGTATGTGGCTTTGGATGGTTCAGCTTCATAGGCCGCGAGCGCCTCACGCACGTTTTCAGGCGTGATGTTCATCTCGTGCGCGAGGTGACGAAAAAAAGCGCGTTTGCCGTCTGCATCCAACCCTTCATAGCGTTCAAGGATCAATTGGCCTGTGTCACGGCCCGAGACCTCTCCGGACGCGCCGATGAGGGCGGCGGCCAATTCTTCGATAGAGCGGCTGTCTTCTCCGCCCAGAACGCTAAATCCGGTGCGGCGGTCAAAGACAGTCATCAGGATGTCGGAAAAGGTAGACATAGCGCTATCCCATCACGGCGTTTGGTAACCATGTGGCGATGCCGGGGAAGATGCACAAGAGAATGATTGCCACGATCATGCAGGCCACGAAAGGAAGAGAGCCTTTGAGAATGGTTTTGAGCGAGATATCCGGCGCGATGCCGTTGATGACATAGAGGTTGAGGCCCACAGGCGGGGAAATGAGGCCGATTTCCATGTTGATCGTCAGAACCACTGCAAACCAGATCGGATCAAACCCCGCACTTGTGATAATCGGTAAAAGGATCGGGGCGGCCATCAGGATCACGGCCACGGGTGGCAGGAAGAAGCCCGCGATGATCAAAAAGACGTTGACCGCGCCCATGAGGACCCAGCGATTGACGTCGAGCTCTCCGATCCAGGCGGCGATGGATTGGGTGATGAAAAGCGAGCTGAGCATGTAGGAAAACACGCCCGCAGCGGCAATGATGAAGAGGATCATCACGCTTTCCTTGGTACTGTCGCGCAGGACAACCCAGAGGTCGACCGGGTTCCAAAGCCGGTAGATCACCATGGCGATGAGCAAGCAGAGGAGCGCGCCGACGGCGGCGGTTTCCGAGGGCGTGGCGACCCCGCCATACATAGCATAGAGCACGCCGATGATGATGCCGATGAAAGGCAGAACGCGGGGCAGGATTTCGAATTTCTGCGCCCATGTGTAGCTGCCGGAGCTGAGCACGTCTGCGTTGCCGGAGCGCCATGTGGAATAGAGCGACCAGGCCATGAAGAGACCCACGAGCATGAGGCCAGGGAAAACACCGGCGAGGAAAAGCCTGCCGATCGAGGTCTCAGTGGCGATGCCATAGACGATCATGGTGATGGACGGTGGGATCAGAATGCCAAGCGTGCCTCCGGCGGCGATGGAGCCTGCGGCGACACCGTCCGGGTAGCCGCGTTTGCGCATCTCGGGGATGCCCATTTTGCCGATAGCCGCGCAGGTGGCGGGGCTTGAGCCGGACATGGCCGCGAAAAGCGCACAGGCGCCCAAGTTTGACACCACAAGGCCCCCGGGCACGCGCGTGAGCCAGCGTTCAAGCGCCTCATAGAGGTCGGCCCCCGCCCTGGTGGAGGCGATCGAGGCCCCCATGATGATGAACATCGGGATGGACAGAAGCGCAAAATTGTCGAGCTTGCCGAAGAGGATTTCAGGCATCAGTTCGAGCGAACGCATGCCGTCAAAGATGATCAGGAAGCCCGCAGAGACAATCAGCAGGCCGAGGGCAACGGAGACCCCGGAGAAGAGCACGATGATTGTGGCGATGGCGACGATGGCACCGAGGAGGAGCGGATCCATTTAGCTGTCCTCCAACCCGAAAGGTGTTTCGATCCTCAAAAGGACGGCGACGAGATCGGCGATGAGTTGCAACAGGAGCAGGCCGAACCCGATGGGGATGGCCAGATAAGGGATCCACAGGCGCACGCCCCAGACCGTGTCAGACCGCCAACCCCGATCCCAGGCGAAATGCCAGTATTCATAGCCGTAGTAGAGCATGACCGCGACAATCGCGATGGAAAGAGAGAGCGTCACCATGCAAAGCCCAAAGCGTAGGCGTGGGGCCAGCGAGAGCGGGATCAGGTCCACATTCACGTGACCGCGCAGGCGTTGGACGTATGGCAGGCCGATGAGCGTGGCGGCAACCATCAGGTAGATCACGCATTCGGTTTGCCACACGGTAGAGCCGTTGAGCACGAAGCGCACGAAGATCATCTGACAGGTCAGCGCCACAGCGGCGACGATCATGCCCGCGGACGCCCAGCCCGCCAAGGTGGAGAGCGCGGCGACAAAGCGCAGAAACGGGTTGTTGCCTGTTTTGGCCACAGGCAGAGTGCTTTGGCCCGCCATCGCGGCCTCCTGTTCAGGGTGCAAAAAGGGCGGTCACACCAGCGTGCAGACCGCCCAATTGGGGAGCGTTACTCGACCGAGAGCGCCAGATCGAGAAGCGCTTGGCCGTCCGGCGTTTCCTCTACAAATTTCTTGTAGGAGGTCTCCTGCGCCAAGGCGCGCCAGGCGTCGAACTCTTCCTGGGTCATGTTGGCAATCTCCACACCGGCCTCGGCAAAGACCTCCGCTGATGCCGCATCCTGTTTCTTGGCTTCTTCAAGGTAGAACGCTTCGGCCTTTTCCGCACCGGCCAGGATGGCGGCCTGTTGCGCTTCGGTCAGGCCTTCAAAGGTGGATTTGTTCATCAAGAGCGGCTGGTACATGAACCACAGCGCAAAATCGCTCGCGGGTGTGTAGCAGGCCACTTGTTCGTAGATGCGGTAGCTGACAAAGGACGAGCTTGACGTGTTGGCCGCGGTCAGAACGCCGGTTTGCATGGCGTTATAGATCTCGGACGAGGCCATGGAGGCGATCGAGGCGCCCGCGCCTGCGAGCATCTGCTCAAACGCCTTGCCTGCGGCGCGGGTCTGTTGACCGGCGACGTCCTCGGGTGACGTGATGCATTTGTCTTTGCCCACGAAACCACCGGCGAGGTAGCCATGAACGAGGACCATAACGTCATCATCGGCCATCTTCTCTTCCAGCTTGCCCATGAATTCGCTTTCATTGAGGCGCGCGGCGTGGTCGTGATTTTTCACCAGGCCGGGCATCAGGGTGAGGTTGAAGGCGGGCTGCTGACCCCCGGCATAGCTGAGCGGGAAAACCGTCATGTCAAGCTGACCACGGCTGAGCGGTTTGTACTGTTCGCGCGGTTTGAAGAGCGATTTGGACGGGAAAATTTTGATTTCCAGGCCGACATCGGCGGCGGCCACCTCATCGGCAACGATCTGGGCCACTTGGTGGCGGACATCGGATGTGGACCACTGATGCGACAGACGCAGTTCAGCCGAATGCGCAGCGAGTGCGCCCGTCATAAGCGCCGCTGCAGACACAGCGGAGACAAAAAATTTATTCATGATGTTCCTCCCTAAGCGCGCCGACTCTGTCATCGACGCTGCGCCAGAAAATGCACCCTGAGTGCGGGGAGTCAACGATTTTGTATACGATTTAGATAATCTTGCGTTCAATATGATTGCGCTGTTATACGTTTTATATGGAGAAATCACGATCAGATGGTATCGCAGACGCGCTGGAGGGTCTCATTTTCGACGGCACGTTTGGCGATGGTCAGAGGCTGGATGAAAAGCAGCTTTCAGACCGATTTGACGTGTCGCGCACCCCTATTCGGGAAGCCTTTCAGCGACTTGCGCAGTCAGGCCTGGTCGAACAAATCCCCCATCGCGGCGTTTTTGTGCGCCAACCGGGGCCGGTGGACCTCATTGAGATGTTTGAGGTGATGGCGGAGCTTGAGGCTGTGTGCGCCCGCCTTGCAACCTCGCGCATATCGAATGCGGCGCTGGAGGATCTCAACCAGACCAACGCGCGCTGCGAAGTGGCGGTCGAGGCGCAAGATACCGATGGGTATTACCATGAAAATGAGCGGTTTCATGCGATCATCTATCGCCAGTCCGGCAATTCCTTTCTGGAAGCCGAGGCGCTGCGCCTGCAGCGCAGGTTACAACCCTTTCGGCGGATGCAACTCCGGCTGCGCGGGCGGTTGCGGCAATCCATGGGCGAGCATCAGGCCATCGTTGCGGCACTGGAAGCCGGCGATGGAGCACAGGCGGCAGACATGTTGCGCGCCCATGTGGCGGTGCAGGGCGAACGGTTCCACCAGCTCTTTGCCAGCCTGAAGCCTGCGGCGGAGTGAGGGCAGAATTTTGGAAAATTCTGCGCAGAAAATTAAAAATTTTCTTCGCATTTTCTTCCAAGAAAATGGGCGCGCCTAAGCTTGGCAGGCGGGGCAATGATAAAGCGTGCGCCCGCTGAGCTTCGTTTTCACAATGGGGCCGCCGCAGGCAGGGCAGACCTCTTTGCCAAAGATGTTTGTGCGCTCGCCATGGACCTTCCCGGCCTCAACCAAGTCAGGGCGAGTGATGATGGCGTTGGTTTTCACCCCGTATTGCAGCAAGGCGCGCATTTCATCCCATAGACCACGCAGCTCTGCCTCTGGAATGTCGCAGCCCCGTGTCATGGGATTGAGCCTGCGTAGAAAAAGAATTTCGCTGCGGTAGATGTTTCCGATACCCGAGATCACTTTCTGATCCATCAAAAGCCTGGCGATGGGCGCGCGGCTTTTGCGGATGGCCGCGATGGCGCGGTCTGGATCGGGCGGGTTGGCCAGAAGGTCGGGGCCGTAGCGGAGCGTAAAGTCTGGCATAACCTCGGTGGGCATCAACTCACAGGTGTTGGGGCCGATGATATCAATGGCATGCGTGGCGCTTTCCAACCGGCAGCGCGTCACCTCACGCGGGGGATCGGCCGGTTGATCATGGGTTACGAAGTAACCGCCGAGCCCGAGATGAATGTGCAAGGTCTGACCGTTGGAGAAGTGGTATAGCAGGTGCTTGCCGACCGCACCGGTGCTTTCACAGACCGCCCCGTCAATGGCCGCAGCCCCGTCTGCAAACCGGCCCTGTGGGGAGATAGCCGATACGCGTTTACCCGCAATCATCTTGGCGTGATCCAACGCTGCGCGGTGAATGGTGTGTCCTTCGGGCACCCTGCCCTCCCTCGTTAGTGACCTCTCTAGATGTTGCCAACGCGCCGCTTTTCCAGCCCGGAATTGCCAAATGCCTCAAGCCCGTTAGGTAGAGGCGGGCATGCCCATACAGGAAACCGACATTGTCCACTGCCCTTTTGATTTTTCCCCACCAGCTTTTCGCCGATCACCCCGGATTTGCCGCCAACCCGGAGCGCGTTGTAATGGTCGAGGATCCGCTCTTTTTTGGCGATCCGCAATATCCGATGGTGATGCACAAGCAGAAGCTTTGGCTGCACAGGGCGACGATGGCGCAGTATGCAGAGCGGTTGCGCGCCGACGGGATGCGTGTGGAAATTGAGGCCTATCGCCACGAGAAAGGTATGATCACCAGGGTGGTGAATGGTTTGGCCAAGGACGGCGTGACCAAGATCGCGCTTGCTGATCCGGTGGATCACACGGTGATGAAACGTCTGCAACATGCAGTTGACGCCGCGGGTGTGCACCTGAGCATTTACGACACGCCGTATTTCCTGAACTCCGAGGGCGACAACAGGGCGTGGGCCGAAGGGCGCAAGCGTTGGTTCATGGCGGAGTATTACAAGTCTCAGCGCAAGCGCCTCAATGTCATGATGGACGGGGATGACCCCCAAGGCGGGCAATGGAGCTTTGATGAGGACAACCGCAAGAAAGTGCCAAAGACACGCTTGGACAGCATCCCATCCTTGCCCGCGCTCAACCGCTCTCAGGCGGATCTGGACGCGCGGGAGAGTGTCGAGACGCAGTTTGGCAAAAACTACGGATCACTGGAGCACCTGATTTACCCCACAACCCATGAAGACGCGGCTGCTTGGCTTGACGTCTTCCTGCAAGAGCGGATGACGGAATTTGGCCCCTATGAGGATGCAATTGTCGAAGGGGAAAGCTTCCTTTGGCACGGTGTGCTGACGCCGATGCTGAATGTCGGGCTGCTGACGCCACAACAGATCCTGGAGGCCACGCTGAAACATGCAGCGACCAGGGATGTGCCGATCAATTCGCTGGAGGGGTTCATCCGTCAGATCATCGGCTGGCGCGAGTTCATGCGCGCCACCTATGAAGATCTGCATGTGAAAATGCGCACGACCAACCATTGGGGGCACACCCGCAAGATCCCGGCCAGTTTCTATGACGCGACCACCGGCATTGACCCCATTGACGACACGATCGGGCGCATCCTTCAAACGGGCTATTGCCACCATATTGAGCGCTTGATGGTGCTGGGCGGGTTCATGTTTCTGTGCGAGTTTGACCCCGATGAGGTCTATCGGTGGTTTATGGAGATGTTCATCGACAGCTATGACTGGGTGATGGTGCCCAATACCTACGCGATGAGCCAGCATGCCGATGGCGGGCTGATCACCACCAAACCCTATTTCTCGGGCTCCAACTACGTGCGCAAGATGAGCCATTGGGGCAAAGGGGACTGGGCGGAAACCTGGGATGGGCTCTATTGGCGGTTCATTTTCAAACACAAAGAGCGGCTGGGCAACAATCCCCGCTGGGCCATGATGTGTCGAACGGCAGATCGGATGGCCGATGACACGCGCGAGGCGCATCTGCGCCGAGCTGAGGCTTATCTGCGCGGGCTATGAGCACAGACGCCGAGGCCATCATTAGCCTCTATCAACGCCACGCGATTGCTTTTGCGGCCACGCGCGACACAAGTTTGATTGAACGCCCGTGGTTGGCGTGTTTTCTGTCGCATCTGCCAGACGGTGCGCAGGTTTTGGATCTGGGCTGCGGGTTTGGCCAGCCGATCGCGCGGCACTTGCTGGATCAGGGATGCAGAGTGACGGGTGTCGATAGCTCCGGGCCGATGATCGCCATGGCGCGCCAGGATCTTCCAAAAGGCGAGTGGCATGAGGCCGATATGCGCGGGCTGGACCTGAACCGGCGCTTTCACGGGGTTCTGGCCTGGAACAGCAGCTTTCATCTGACCGGCGATGACCAACGCGCGCTGTTTGACGTCTGTGCGCGCCATACGCGGCCCGGCGGGGTTTTGATGTTCACCACTGGGCTAGGCGCGGGGGAGGCGTTGGGCCGTTTTGAGAGCGAGCCGCTTTATCATGCCAGCCTGGATCCGGGCGAATACCGTGACCTGCTTCGGGCCCATGGGTTTGCGCCGATCGAGGCGTCGCAAATACGCGACCCGGATGCAAACCGGTTGGTCTGGCTGGCGCGTCGATCAGGCACGACACCGCCTTAGGCGTCGCAGACACACGCCTTCCTCTATCAAAAGAAAGTCAGCGCGCGCCAAAGCCCTTGCTTTGCGCGGGCCGGGCGGTGAGGTATCATTGAAAAAATGCGGTGACCCAATAGGTCTGACCCTTGGGCGCTGCGTTGAGAGCAACGACCAGAGATTAAAGGCCCTGAAAACAGGAGACGGGCCGCCCGAACCCAGGCCACACGCGTGATCAGAAACTCCATCCTTGTAGCCGCGCTTGCGGTGCTTTTGTCCTTGGCCTTGCACGGCACAGGGATGGTGGCGCTTTTTGATCCCGGGAAAAAGCCATCTGAGGAGGCAGGGCCGGAACCAACAGAGTCTGCCGCATTTGAAGATTTCGTGGAAGAGGCGCTGCAGCCCGAAGAGCCGGAACCCGCGCCAGAGGCCGAACCGCTTGAGGTGATCCAGCCAGACACGTCCACCGATATCCAAGTGGCCTCAGACGACCCGCAGGAAACGCTCGCCCCTGATAGTGGCTCAGAGCCTGAGAATGTCGGTGAGGTCGAGCCCGTCGAAGATGTGATCGGCGCCGCCCCACCCACGCAAGGCACCGATAGCCCAGTGCCCCAAGGCACGCCTGAGGCCACACCTCAAACCGTGACAGAGGCCAATGAGACAGTTGAGACGGTCGAGGCCCAAGACGTCACGCCCCCTGAAGAGGCGGCTGAGGACATCGTTGAGCAAACGGTTGAAGCAGACGTGCCCGAGATCGCTTTGGAAGCCGTCGAGGAGGAAGGCGATATTGAGGCCGTAGAAGCCGAGGAGGCCCTGGCCTCTGCGGTGACGCGGTCACTTCGGCCGCCGCCCTCGCGCCCGTCTGAGGAGACCTTCGGCGCGGAAGAAGGCACGGAGGATGCGACGGAACAGCCTGGGCTTGCCTCGCAACTTTTTGAAACGCAGCGCACCGGGATTGATCTTTTGGCCGAGGCGGGCAGCTCCGCGCTTTATGGGCGTCCGAGCCTCGATCAAGCGCGCGCGACAGGGAACGCCACCAGCACAAATTACGCCGGTCAGGTGTTTATGAAACTGAACCGGTCTTTGCGCGTGCACAGAAACGAGAAAGGCTTTGCCATGCTCCGGTTTCAGATCCTGCCCAATGGACAGGTGGGCTGGGTGCGCATCATAAGGAGCGGTGGTTCTCCCAATATCAACATCGCCGCGACAGCCAATGTGCGCAGCGCGGCCCCGTTTCCGCGCCCGCCCGACGGAAAACCCTTTGAAATCAGTGTGACCTTTCAAAGCCGGTAGACGTTTTCTTCGAAGAAAACGGGCCAGAAAATTCGAATTTTCTGCGCAGAATTTTCGAAAATTCTGCCGGCGCTTCACCGCCAAAATCGCAGCGAAAAACCACGCGTTGACAGGGGGGCGTTCGGCACGCAACCTATTGGGGATTTTTCAACAATCCGATTTTGAAAGGCATTCCCATGGCACATGTAGGCATTTTGACGTTGCACGGTATGGGCAACACCGAGCCCACCTATGCCGAAGACCTGTTCGAGGAAATCGAAGATCGACTGGGGGCGGAGGATGCCGCGAAGGTGCGTATGAAAGCGGTGTTTTACCAAAACATTCTACAAGAGAGTCAGGCCGCCTATTTTCGCCGTGTGAAGCGGCGGCTGCGTTGGGATGATCTGCGCGAATTCATGCTGTATGGGTTTTCCGATGCCGCGTCACTCGAATCCAAAAAAGAGGGCGAGGACAGCCCTTACTTTCAAGCCCAAATGCGCATTCTGGGCGGTCTCAAGGTGCTGTACAATCAGCTGAACGGCGATGACCGAAAGGTGGTGATCGTGGCGCAGTCCCTGGGCGGGCAAGTGATGTCAAATTATCTGTGGGATGCCAAACCGGGGCGCGCGCCTAAACACGGCGTCTTTTCAGTCGCGCAGGTATTTGCAAGTGCGGAAGAAGAGGCGTTTTGCCGGGGGCGGACCGTCAAGCGGCTGTTGACCACCGGGTGCAACATCCCGATTTTCTGCGCGGGCATTCCGCGCGAACGGATTACACCTATCGATGAGCTGAGCCCGGGCTTTGAATGGCACAATTACTATGATCGCGATGACGTGTTGGGCTGGCCGCTCAAACCACTGAGCGATGCCTATGCCGAACGCGTCACCGGGGATCATCCGATCAATGCCGGGCTGATCACCGGGTTCACGCCGCTCAGCCATCAGAATTACTGGCGCGACCGGGATTTCCTGCGCCCGCTGATTGCCCATATCAAGCGTAGTTTCTGACCGCGCCGCTACATGTCTGTTACGCTGCAGTGTTAGGCTGCACGCGTTGCAGTCAGTCAGATCGGAGGTTTACATGAAACATCCCCTTTGCAGTTTGGCCGTCACAATCGCCTTGGCGGCTCCGGTGATGGCACAAGACACAGGCAACGTGATTTTCCTGCATCCCGATGGCACCGGGGTGAACCATTGGAGCGCGGCGCGGATGCACGCTGTGGGCCCGGATGGGATGCTCAACTGGGATCGGCTGCCCGCGCTTGGGGTTTACACAGGGCATATGGCAGATCGCGTAACCGGCACGTCTCACGGCGGTGCCACGGTGCATGCCTACGGTGTGAAGGTCTTGGCGGACAGTTTTGGACTGAATGGCAAAGACCCGCTGGTTGCGGCGTCGGGCCAGCCCATGTCGATTGCCGAAGAGGCAATGGCGGCGGGCAAAGCCGTGGCGCTGGTGCAGACAGGCCATATTGCGGAGCCGGGCACGGCGGTGTTCGTGGCCTCAAACGAAAGCCGCCGCAATGGCGCTGATATCGCGCGGCAGGTGGTGCAATCCGGCGCAGACGTGATCATGGCGGGGGGCGAGCGGTTCTTGCTGCCCGAAGGCGTGACTGGGCGCCATGGGGCGGGTGAGCGCGAGGATGGGCTAAACCTGATCGAAGAGGCGGAGGCAGCAGGCTACACGGTGGTCTACACCCGTGAGGAGCTTTTGGCCTTGGATTTGGCGGAGGTCGAGAAGCTTTTGGGCGTTTTCGCGCACAACCACACGTTCAACGATCAGGCGCGGGAGGTCAATTTGGCGGAAGGAAAGCCGACCTATTGGCCGACAGCACCCAGTCTTGCAGAAATGACGGAAACAGCGCTTGAGATCGTGAGCCGAGATGAAGACGGATTTCTGGCGGTGATCGAGGAAGAGGGCACGGACAATATCGCCAATAACATGAATGCCGCGGGCACGCTTGAGGCGCTTTCGCGCGCGGATGCCGGTGTGGGCGCGGCGCTGGCGTTTATGGCGGATCGTGAAGATACGCTTTTGATCATGGCCGCGGATTCAGATGCAGGTGGTCTGCAGATTTACCGCCAGAAAGAAGGCCGGGTCGATGCCACAACGCGCGGAGGTGGCATTTTGCACGGCGTGGCGGGACCGAATAGTGACGCCTTTGAAACCGCGCCGGACGCTGAGGGACGCACGCATTTTTATGGCATCGCTTGGACGGGTTACAGTGATGTGGCGGGCGGTATTCTGGTGCGCGGGGCGGGGCTGAACAGTGATTTAATCACCCCGCTTATGGACAACACAGATGTCTACCGCGTGATGTATCAGACGCTTTTCGGCGCGACGAACTAGGCAATTTCAGAGCGGATTTTGATTGACGCGCAGCCATTTTCTTCGAAGAAAATGGGCAGGAAAATTCGAATTTTCCTCGCAGAATTTTCGAAAATTCTGCTGCGCATCAGATCAGAATTTGCCTGAGTTGCCCCACAGCTCGCGGGGGCTGATCTCTTCTGCGTTGGTCCATTGCTCCGCGATCAGGCCGGCTTCGACACGGTAGAGATCAAAGACGGCAATGTCTTTGCCACCCGCATGACGCTTGGAATACGTCAGGGCAAAATCGCCAGCGCCCATGAGGTGGAACAGGAACTCATACGTTCCCGCCGCATCAGACCCCAGCCATGCGGCAAGCCCTTCGCGCCCTGCCCCCACACTCGGCCCATGTTGGATCAGATCGTGCGCGACAAAATCCGGCAGCTTGTCTGTACGGCCTTCCTGCAGCACCTGTTTGGTGAATTCGAGCACGAGCGCTTTGCTCGCCTCACCATCGGCACCCGCATCCACATGCTTGGCACCGGCAACCATATCCTCACCCGACGCGGTCTCTGCCACGTAAGCCGCGATCGTGTCCCAATGCTCCAAGATCAGACCATCGGCGTCGGTGTAGAACATATCCATTGTCACCCACTGCGCCGCGCCATCATTGAGCGATTGGTAGGCGTTGCAAAAAACCCAGCGCCCATCCTGAAAGCTGCGTTTGATTTCTATGTCGCGCTTGGGGTTGCGTGCGACGAAAGGTTCAAAGAACTCCAGGAACCCCTCTACCCCGTCGCCCACGCCGGTGGAATGTTGCGTATAGCGGTGACCGGTGTATTTGGTCACGGCCTCCCGCGCCTGACCACCCGCGATGCCTTCGAGATAGATGCGGTGCACGTTGTCCAGGGCCTGTCCCACGATGCTCTCCTTCACTTGTCCCAATAGGCGGCGATCAAGGTGAGCAGGAACTCCCCTGAATAGCCCGGGTAGGCCGCTTTCATGGCGGCGACGACATCATCGGGTGTTTCGGCCTCAGACCACGCCGCATCGAGCGTTTTGACGTATGCGATGGCGGTATCGAGCTCGCCGCGGCTGGTCGGTAGGCCGTGGCCCACAAGCAGCGTGTCAAAAGATGCGTCATCGCGGACCGCCTCTAGCGTGGCGATCCAGTTGCCCCGGTCCACGCCCGGCGCGAAATAGACGCCGTTATAGACCAGATCCTGGACCACCGCGACGCGCTGTTCGGGCAGGACGGCGACGATGGTCTTGGGAGCTTCGGCATTGTCATAGGCGCGGAACTCCACCGGGACGCCGCCGATTTCCGTCATGCCCAGCGCCAGGTCAGTGCCGTTCAGCAGCGCGGTCGGTTCCGGGAAATCGCCGCCTGTGGCCTCGGCGCGCAGGCCTTCGCGGATCTCAGGCAAGGTTTGGAACGCGACCCCCTCGAAGGTGGAAACGCCGCCCCAGTGATCTGGGTGTTCGTGGCTGACATAGGCGGTGTGCACAGGTTTGCCGGTTGACGCGATGAGGGCCATGACCTCGGACGCGGTAGGCGGGAGCATGGTGGCATCAACGACCAGCACTTGATCGCCCAGTTCGATCACATGGGACGTGACGTGCACGGCCTGAGGCGGAGAAACATAGGTGTGGAAGGTCACCCCGCCTTGGGCGAAGCTATGGATGGTGCCGGTGCCTATGTCTTGCGCCTGAGCGCGGGTGGGCTCTGACACACCGCGCACGAGGGCTATGGCCCCGGCGGTGATGGCAGCGCCTTTGATCAGCGCACGACGATTGAGGGTGGTGGTCATATCTCGCGTCTCCGTGTTGAATTGGGGATTACAGGCCGTGGTAGGCTTGGCTGATGGCAAAGCTGTCTTCGAACCAGTTCCAAAGAACGACCTGACCATCGCGGACCTTGGCGCGCAGGGCGAAGGTAAATTCACCAGTTTCCTGCCCGGTTTTGGTGGCCACGCTGTTCATGCGGCCAAAGACAGCTACGGTATCTCCAAAGGCGAAGGCGTCTTCGGTGTCCCAAAGCGTGGTTTGCAAATTTGATGAGAAGACGCCCAGAAACTCAAAGATGTTCTCTTTGCCCCGGGTCTCTCCGATCCAGGGCAGGGTCGTGTCACCTTCGTTGTGCCAGACCATGTCATCGGCCATCAAAGCCGACATCTGATCCATATCGCCGCTGCCCATCGCGCCCATGAAGGCCATGACGGTGTCAAGGGACGCTTGCGACCCAGCATCCATGGTTTGAGCAGCGGCCCCGGTGGCCAGGGTCGCAGCGGGTGCGAGCGCGGCGGATGTGAGAAGGGTTCTGCGGTTCATTTTGACCTCCATGTGCGAGCGAGCGCTGTTTCGTTGGGTTGAGGTCAAAACTATTGACGCACTCGGGATCGCATAAGTAGATCAATGTAGAAAGGAATGTTCCGATTTTCGGAACACATGAGCACTGGACATGATCGACAAACTCCGCGCCATTGCGATTTTTGCCACCGTTGTCGACCACGGCACATTCCGTGCGGCGGCCAAACATCTGGGCCTTGCCCCATCCCGGGTCAGTGAAACCGTGTCCGGGCTGGAGCACGCGCTTGGCGTGACCTTGCTCTACCGCTCAACCCGGCAGCTTTCGCTGACCCATGAAGGGCGCGTTTTGCATGAAAGGGCGGTACAGATGCTCGATACAATCGAAAATGGACTGGACGCGATCAGCCCTGCAGCCGCAGATCCACGCGGCGCTTTGCGTGTGACCGCCCCGGCCTTTGTGACACAAACCGCCCTGATGGACAGCTTTGCGGGTTTCGCGCACGCCTTCCCTAAGGTTGACTTGCATTTTGATTTTTCCGATGCGCCGCGGGACTTGATCGGTGACGGGTATGACGTGGCCATCCGCGCCGGTTGGCCCAAGGACAGCGATTTGATGACGCGCGTGATCGGCGGGGCCGAGCGGCTATTGGTGACAAGCCCGGACTACATGGCAGGGCGGCCCATGCCAAACCAACCTCAGGACCTCGAAACATGGGATTGGATTCGTTTCACCATGCGGCCCGCGCCCACGCCGTTGACCCACCAAAGCGGAAAAACCGCGACTGTTTTGGGGCGCTCTTCCCTGTCGGTCAATTCGGCGGATGCATTGTATCAATATGCGGTGCGTGGCTTGGGTCTTTCGATCGTGCCTGAAAACCTGGCTTTGCGCGGATTTGAACGCGGGGAGCTGATTCATGTTTTGCCCGAGTGGTCGCCCAAGCCCTTGGGTCTGCACGCCGTGTGGCCTGACACGTCAAGACGACAAACCTTGACCACGCTGTTCATCCGGCATTTGGCCGAAGCCTAGTGGCAAAGCCTTGTCATTCTGCGATGGTTTCTATCCTGTGGGTGCGACAGCAAAGGATCGATCATCGTGGATGAATTCACAGCGTCATTTCAAGTGACCTGGGCGGATCTGGATGGCAACAACCACATGCGCAACACTGGCTATTTGGACTATGCCGCGCAGGCACGGATGATTTTCTTTGCCGCGCATGATTTCACGCCTGACGCGTTTGCGCGCCATGGCCTGGGACCTGTCGCCATGGAAGACAGTGTGAGTTACCGGCGCGAGCTGCGTTTGTTGGATCCGTTTTGCGTGACGTTTTCGCTGGCCGGTCGCAGCGATGACGGCGGCAAATTCGTGTTTGAAAACCAAGTCAAACGGGACAATGGCAAACTGTGCGCGACCATACGCACCCGTGGCATTTGGATGGATCTGCGCGCACGCAAATCGATAGCCCCGCCGGATGACTTGTTGCGCGCGATGGAGACATTGCCCAAAACCCGCGATTTTTGTGCTTTGAGCTGAGCAGGGTCAGAAGCCGGCAAAACTCCGCAGGCGTTCGATATCATAGGACAAGATATGGCGTGCGCCCTGCATATCGATGATGCCCTTCTTGCGCAGCTGCGTGATCTGCCGACTGACCGTTTCGATGGTCAGACCGATGTGATCCGCGATGTCCGCACGGCCCAGCGGCAAATCAAACCCGATATGCCCGCCACAGCCGTGATTGCGCATCTTCTCGGCGACATGCAGGATAAAGGTGGCCACCCGTTCCTGGGCCGTCTTACGACCGAGAAGCACCATCCATTCGCGCGCGAGTTGTAATTCGCTCAGCGTGCGATCTAGGAGTTTTCTTTCCAAGGCCGGGTAGCGTTCCAGCAGCTTTTCAAACCCGTCACGCGGGAAAATGCACAGGTCCAGCGGTGTCACCGCTTCGATTGTGTAAGGTGCATCATCGCTTGCGTCCGACATCGGCCCGCCTATGAAGTCGGATGGAAACAGAAGGCCGACAATCTGCTCCCGGCCATCCTCAGACCCGCGCATGAGCTTGGCCACACCTTGTGTGACATTGGCGAAGTCTTTGTTTCGGTCCCCTTCCAGCACAAAAATCTGACCGGTTTTCAGCGTTTTGCGCCGCGATATACTGTTGAGGTCCGTGATTTCATTTGAAGACAGAGCACCGCACAAACTGCTGTTGCGCACCGCGCAGGTTGCGCATCTTTCAGGCTCTGCGCCCGCAACAGCGGGGAAGCTTTGATCGGCTTCATATTTCATATTGTTTCCCTATGAAGAAGCTACTGATCTTACGAAAATATTCAAGTTTTTCGTTTTTTCGGCGCTTTTCAAACGATTTCCTCCGAGTTTGGGACAAAGATTTGACCCAGATCAATTCGCCTTTCCGAAAAGCCGTCCACACTCCTTATGAGCCTGAAAGGGGACGGGCCGCACGATTGCGCCTGTTTGCCGACAGCCCCCACAGTATGTCTTGCAAGGAGTGAGCAAAGCCGATGACAGATGTTTCTACATCGTATCCACCCGCGCATGTGCCGAAAATCCGACAGATTACCACAGAGGATGTCTATGCGTCGCTCAAGGCGGGCCTGAGCGACTTTCAGCAAGCGCCAATGTTTGGGCTTTTTTTCGGCGCAGTGTTTTCCGGCTTTGGCATTTTGATGGCCGTGCTGCTGTTTTACAGTGATGCAGGCTATTGGGTGTTGCCGCTGACGGCGGGGTTTCCGCTGATCGGGCCGTTCGCCGCAATCGGGCTTTATGAGGTCTCAAGACGTTTGCAAACCGGCGAACCACGCCCTTGGGGCGCTATTTTGGGCGCCGGTTTTACCTCTCGCAGCGGGCAGTTGCCGTTTTTTGCGGTGATCGCGGTATTCTTCTTATTGGTGTGGATCGTGATTGCGCGCGTGGTGTTTGCGGTGACGTTTGGCACGGCATCCATGACCAATGTGATGACGTCGATTGAGGTCTACACCACCTTTGAGGGGCTGGCGATGCTGGTCATCGGCAGCGTCGTGGGCGCGGCCCTTGCCGGGCTTTTGTTTTCGATCTCAGTGGTTGGCGTGCCGCTGCTTTTGGACCGAGAGATTGATGTGGTCACGGCGATGATCACCAGCTTCAAGGCCACCGTGGAAAACCGCAGCGCGATGATCTTGTGGGCGATGATCGTGGCCTTTGCCATCGTGGTGGCCAGCTTGCCACTCTTTTTGGGCATGATCGTGGTCTTTCCGATGCTGGGGCACAGCGCCTGGCATCTTTACCAGGCCGTGATTGAACCCGCGCCAGACTGAAAAAATCGCACCGTGCCGCGGCGTCAATTGACTCAGATCAAGGCGCAGCGCGCGGGCGGCCGCTACCACCAAAACACCCTGTCACGTGAGAAATGAGACGAAGCCATGTGGGACACAGTCAAACTTGTAACTTTGGCGCTGATTGCCTTTTTTGCCGCGCTTGCGGCGGATTGGGGGCATGATCTGGCCTACAGGGTTCATGCCCTGATCATACTGATTACGGCCTTTGGTCTGTTCATCTGGCAATTGCGTCAGGTGGGTGATCTGAGGCCTGTCGTATATCAGGAACGCTACATGGATGGCGTGGTGCGCGCAGGCGTGATTGCGACGGCGTTTTGGGGGATCGTCGGGTTTCTCGTTGGCGTTTTCATCGCGTTTCAACTGGCTTTTCCAGAGCTCAATTTTGATTGGGGTCAGCCCTTTACCAATTTCGGCCGTTTGCGCCCCTTGCACACCTCGGCCGTGATCTTTGCCTTCGGTGGCAATGCTCTGATCATGTCGTCATTCTATATTGTGCAGCGTACATGCGGTGTGCGGCTTTGGGGCGGCAACCTCGCCTGGTTTGTGTTCTGGGGCTACAATTTCTTCATTGTGCTGGCCGCGACCGGTTACTTGCTGGGCGCCACACAATCCAAGGAATACGCTGAGCCGGAATGGTATGTCGATATCTGGCTCACGATTGTCTGGGTGTCGTTCCTCCTGGTGTTCCTGGGCACGATCATTCAACGCAAAGAGCGGCATATCTACGTCGCCAACTGGTTCCTTTTGGCCTTTATCATCACGGTTGCGATGCTGCACGTGGTGAACAACATCTCAATCCCTGTGTCGATTTTGGGATCGAAGTCAGTTCAGGTCTTCTCCGGCGTACAGGACGCCATGGTGCAATGGTGGTACGGCCATAACGCGGTGGGCTTTTTCCTGACGGCCGGTTTTTTGGGGATGATGTATTACTTTGTGCCCAAACAGGCCGGGCGCCCGGTTTACAGCTACAAACTCAGCATCATCCATTTCTGGGCGCTGATCTTTCTTTACATCTGGGCTGGTCCGCATCACCTGCATTACACAGCTCTGCCCGACTGGGCGTCGACCTTGGGCATGGTGTTTTCCATCATCCTGTGGATGCCCAGCTGGGGCGGCATGATCAACGGTCTGATGACGCTGCAAGGCGCGTGGGACAAGATCCGGACCGATCCGATTATCCGCATGTTTGTGATGAGCCTGGCGTTCTACGGCATGTCGACCTTTGAAGGACCGATGATGTCGATCCGGGCGGTGAACAGCCTGAGCCACTATACGGACTGGACCATCGGGCACGTGCATTCTGGTGCGCTTGGCTGGAACGGGCTGATCACCTTTGGCGCGCTCTACTTCCTGACACCCAAGCTTTGGGGACGGGCGCAGATGCATTCCATAGCCGCCATCAACTGGCATTTCTGGCTCGCGACCATCGGGATCGTTCTGTACGCGGCGTCGATGTGGGTCACCGGCATCATGGAGGGCCTGATGTGGCGCGAGGTCGATGAGCATGGCTTCCTCGTCAACAGCTTCGCCGACACCGTGGATGCGAAATTGCCGATGTATATCCTGCGCGGATTGGGCGGAGGGCTCTACCTCCTCGGCGCGCTGATCATGGGCTGGAACATGTGGATGACAATTCGGGCCGGCAAACGCGTGCCAGCCCAAGTTGGCGTGCCAGCAGAATAGAGGGAACGGAGCTATGGCAAAAAATCCCAAAATCACCGATCCCGAGAAGGATCCCAAAGTTGCTCTCGTCGGAGATTTTCCCGAAGAGATCCCCAATGAACTGCCGCATCATTCGTGGTTCATTGACAAACACGCGATACTGGAACGCAGCCCAACCCTTCTGCTTGGTTTGTCGCTTTTCGTGGTGTCCATAGGCGGCATCGTTGAGATTGCCCCACTTTTCTACCTTGAAAACACCATTGAGGAGGTGGAGGGGATGCGGCCTTACTCACCGCTCGAACTGGCGGGGCGGGATGTCTATATCCGGGAGGGATGTTATGTCTGCCACAGCCAGATGATCCGCCCGATGCGCGACGAGGTGGAGCGCTATGGCCACTATTCCCTGGCCGCCGAAAGCAAATATGACCACCCGTTTCAGTGGGGGTCAAAACGCACCGGGCCCGATCTGGCGCGGGTCGGCGGGCGGTATTCCGATGCCTGGCATGTCGACCATTTCATGGACCCGCAATCGGTCGTGCCCGAAAGCGTGATGCCGAAATATGCCTTTTTGATGGATGCCACGCTGGAGACGGAGTATGTCACCGATCTTTTGGCAACGCATCGGTTTGTCGGCGTGCCTTATACTGATGAGATGATTGACGAGGCCGAAGCGGATATGCGCGTTCAGGCCGATCCTGATGGCGATTGGGACGCGATGCTGGAGCGCTATCCCGGGGCCGTCATATCCAACTTTGACGGTCAGCCGGAGCTCACCGAGATGGATGCGCTGATCGCTTACATGCAGATGCTGGGCACGCTGGTTGATTTCTCGACCTTCACACCAGATGCGAGCCGATAGGAGCCGAAGATGGAGCTTTACACCCTTTTGCGCGCCTTTGCTGACAGCTGGTTTCTGCTGGCAATGACGTTGTTTTACCTGGGCGTCTTTGTTTGGGCGTTTCGACCCGGCTCGCGCAAGACCCATGATGAGATTGCTCAAATTCCTTTGCGCGACGATGAGTATGACCCGTCTGAGCCTGCGCCTAGCCTGAAAACGGAGGCCAAGTGATGGCTGATCAACCCTCTAAGCACGACCCAGTGACCGGGACAGAGACCACCGGCCATGATTGGGACGGGATCACCGAGTTGAACAACCCCCTGCCCCGTTGGTGGCTTTGGACGCTCTACCTGACCATTATCTGGGGCATAGGCTATACCATCGCCTATCCTGCCTGGCCGCTGATTTCGGGCGCAACGTCGGGCTTGCTGGGCTATTCGACCCGTGCCGAAGTGGCCGAGGATATTGCGCAGGTTGACGCGCAGAACGCAGATATTTCCGCAATTCTGGCCAGTGCGGACCTCGCGACGCTATCGCGCGACGATCCGGCCTATCAGTTTGGTGTCTCCGGCGGGGCGGCTGTGTTTCGCGCGCAATGTTCGCAGTGCCATGGGGCCGGCGCGGCGGGTGCAATCGGGTATCCCAACCTGCTGGATGATGCCTGGCTTTGGGGCGGGACACTCGATGAGATTGAGCACACCGTGCGCCACGGCATCCGCAACGATCAGGACGCAGATGCCCATTGGTCAGAAATGCCCGCTTTCGGCGACATTTTCACCGACGAAGAGATTGGCATGACCACGGATTACATCCTGTCGCTGTCGGGTCAGGATCATGATGCAGCCAAGGCAGAGCTGGGTGCTGTGCTTTACGCGGAAAACTGTGCGGCCTGTCATGGGGACATGGCCAAAGGCGACACATCCGTTGGCGCGCCGAACCTGGCGGATGCCATCTGGCTTTACGGCGGGACCCGCGCGGATATCGAATATTCGATCAGGAACGCCCGGTTCGGCGTGATGCCCGCGTGGGGCCTGCGCCTGTCGGATGAAGATGTGAAAGCCGTAACACTTTACGTGCATCAGCTGGGTGGCGGCCAATGAGATGGGCCTGTCATCAAATCGTTCTGGAGGGTGCGATCACGACATGACTGATCCGGCGCATACCAGCCTCTATGTTGCCAGAGAACCGATATTCCCGCGCGATGTGAAAGGTAAGTTCAGGCGCCTGAAATGGGCGATCCTGGCTGTGACCTTGGGCATTTACTACGTGACGCCCTGGCTAAGGTGGGATCGCGGCCCCAACCTGCCGGATCAGGCGGTGCTGGTCGATCTGGCGCATCGGCGGTTTTACTTTTTCTGGATTGAGATCTGGCCCCATGAATTCTACTTCGTGGCCGGGCTGTTGATCATGGCGGGGCTTGGGCTGTTTCTCTTTACCTCGGCGCTTGGGCGGGTGTGGTGCGGATATGCTTGCCCACAGACCGTTTGGACCGACCTGTTTTTGCTGGTGGAGCGCAAGGTCGAAGGTGATCGTAACAACCAATTGCGTTTGCTGCGATCCCCCTGGACGCTGCGCAAGTTGCAACTGCGGCTGACGAAATGGTCGCTGTGGCTGGTGATTGCTGTGGCAACAGGCGGGGCGTGGGTGTTTTACTTCGCTGATGCGCCCATGCTGCTTGTGGATCTTGTGACGTTACAGGCCGCGCCTGTGGCCTATTCCACAATCGCCGTTCTGACCGCCACGACCTTTGTTTTCGGCGGTTTCATGCGCGAACAGGTTTGCATCTACATGTGCCCGTGGCCGCGCATCCAAGGCGCGATGATGGATGATGACACGCTGACCGTGGCCTATCGCAAGTGGCGCGGTGAGCCGCGGGGCAAGGGCAAACGGCAATCTGATGCCGCGCCTGCGCTGGCTGGGGACTGTGTCGATTGCAACGCGTGCGTGAATGTCTGCCCGGTGGGGATCGACATTCGCGATGGCCAACAGATGGAATGCATCACCTGCGCGCTGTGCATTGATGCCTGCGATGAGATCATGGAAAAGCTGGGCCGTGAGCGGGGCTTGATCGATTATCTGGCGCTGTCTGATGAAGGACGGGAGCGTGACGGCCACAAACCGCGTTCGGCCTGGTTTCACATCTTCCGCCTGCGCACGATGATTTACTCCGTGGCCTGGGCTTTGTGCGGGATCATCTTGCTATATGCACTGTTCATTCGACCCGCGATTGACATCACGGTTGCGCCGGTGCGCAACCCCCAATATGTCACCCTGTCGGATGGCGCGATCCGCAATGCCTATGACATTCGCCTGCGCAACAAGCATGGTGAGGCACGTGCCTTTGAATTCCAACTTGTGGGCGATACGGATTTCGGCCTGCGCCTGGAAGGCAAATCCGGTCTCACCACAGCAGTACCCGCAGATGAAACACTGCTGCAGCGCGTCTATGTTGTCGCGCCGCAAGGATCTGATCCGGCAAATTCAGAACGCACCGAACTGCGATTTTGGGTGCGGGATGCCGTGTCGGGCGAGCGGGTCTATCAAGACAGCATTTTCAATGGAAGGGGCACGCAATGAGCGAACGCACACTCACAGGATGGCATGTGCTGGCTTTCTTTTGCACGATGTTTGGCATCATCATCGCCGTGAATATGGTTTTGGCCGTCTCGGCCGTGCGCACCTTTCCAGGCCTTGAGGTGAAGAATTCTTACGTCGCCAGCCAAAGCTTTGACCGCGATCGCATGGCCCAAGAGGCGCTTGGCTGGACAGTGTCAGCCAATGTGGATGAGGACATGCTGGTGCTGCGGATTGACGATGACCTTGGCCCTGTGGCACCGACAATCACCCGCGCAACGCTGGGACGTGCGACCCATGTGGGCGATGACCGCGAGCTCAATTTCAAATTTGACGGCACGGCGCATTTCGCCGGAGCCGGGAACCTCGCACCGGGCAATTGGAACCTGCGGCTGGCCGCTGTGGCTGAGGACGGGACACGCTTTCAACAGCGCATTATCCTGCGTGTGAAAAAATGAGTGTCACCGCCTGCCCTGGATGCGCGACCGCGCCGGTTGGTGGGCAAAACACCTCTTTGGAGGTGCCGACGCATCACCTGGTTTTGCCGGGCATTCACTGTGCCGGGTGCATTAGCGCGGTTGAAACCACGCTGCTGAAAGAGCCGGCGATCCGGGCAGCACGGGTGAACCTGACCAAACGCCGGGTGAGCATTGTGTCAGATGTGGGGCTGGACCCGACGCCATGGATTGCCGAGCTGTCTCGTGCGGGCTTTGAAGCCTACGAGGCGGGCGCGGTGGAAGAGCGTCAGGGCGACGATCTTATGCTGCCTTTGGGTGTGGCGGGCTTCGCGATGATGAATGTCATGCTTCTATCCGTGGCCGTATGGTCGGGCGCGGTGGATAGCACGCGAGATTTTCTGCACTGGATCAGCGCGGCGATTGCACTGCCCGCAACCGCGTTTTCCGCGCAGCCCTTTTTCCGCCATGCCTGGAGCGCGCTGCGGGTGGGGCGGCTCAATATGGATGTGCCGATTTCCCTGGCGATCATCCTGGCCTGCGGGATGTCGGTTTATGAGGTCCAACATAGCGGTCCCCATGCCTGGTTTGACGCCGCGCTGACGCTGACATTCTTTCTGCTGATCGGTCGGGTGCTGGATCAACGTCTGCGACGGCGCGCACGCTCGGCCGCCGATGATCTAGCAGCCCTTGAGCCTGCCCGCGTGATGCGCATCGAAGGCCAAACCAAGATCAGCCGCCCCGTGGCCGAGATTGCCGTGGGCGACAGGCTTTGGGTAACGGCCGGGGGCCGCGTGCCCGTAGATGCGATTCTGGAAAGCGGCGCGGCTGAGGTGGATTGCAGCTTTCTGACCGGCGAAAGCGATCCTGTGACGCGCCACGCCGGGGATGCGCTCTGCGCAGGCGAGGTCATGCTGACCGGGCCATCGACCTTGCGCGCCACTGCCGTGGGCGAAGACACCACCCTACGCCGCATTGCACAGCTTGTGGCCACGGCGGAAACCTCGCGCGGGGCCTTCCGATCGCTGGCCGATAAGGCCGCTGCCGCCTATACGCCGGTGGTGCATATTGTCTCTGCCGCCGCTTTCCTGGGTTGGTTGATCGCGACAGGCGATCTGCGCATGGCGGTGAATGTGGCGATTGCCACACTCATAATCACCTGCCCCTGCGCGATGGGGCTCGCGGTGCCCGCTGTTGCCGTGGCGGCCACATCACAGCTTTATCGCCGGGGGCTGCTGCTGACATCTGACACCGCGCTGGAGCGGATGGCGGATGTCGACATGGTTGTTTTTGACAAAACCGGCACTTTGACAGAACGGCGCTTGACGGTGCCGGATGACCTCTGCCCAGAGGCGCGGTCCGTGTTGCGCGCGTTGTCAGAGGCCTCAGATCACCCGCTCTGTCGTGGTGTGTCGCGTGGGCTACTGGATGTGTCCCCTGCCCCGCTGAGCGATATCCGCGAAGTATTGGGCGAGGGCGTGCACGCCGTTTGGCAACACCGCCGGGTGTTTCTTGGCCGTCGCACGCCCGAAGATGCCACCGTGGTGTTGCGCGTGGATGGCGCGGAAACCGTGCTGCCCGCCATGGAGACGCTGGTGCCGTCGGCCAAGGAGGCCGTCGCCGCACTGCGCGCGCTGGGGCTGAAAACAGCGATGCTGACCGGGGACACCGCCGAAAACGCACACCGGATGGCCCGGGATGTGGGCATTGATCGCGTTTGGGCGGGTGAGCGGGCCGATGCCAAGCTGGAGATCATTGAGAGCCTCAAAGCCGAAGGTCAGCGCGTGCTGATGGTGGGGGATGGGCTCAACGATCAGGCCGCTATCTCTGCTGCGGATATCTCCATTGCACCTGGATCCGCGCTGGATGCCACGCGAAAGGCGGCTGACATCATCATCGTCTCTGGCGACATGACACAGATTGCACCCGCAATCCGCACCAGCCGCCTTGCCTGCCACCGGATGAGACAAAATTTCCGGATCGCGACATGGTACAACGTCATCGCTGTGCCTATCGCCGTGCTGGGATTTGCCACGCCTCTGGCGGCCTCAATTGCAATGTCGACCAGTTCCGTCACCGTGGTGGTGAACGCTTTACGGGGGTTTAAACGATGAACATTCTAGTTGTGCTTGTGCCATGTTCGTTGGTGCTTGGGCTTGGGGCACTTGTGGCCTTTATCTGGACCATAAGATCACGTCAGTATGAAGATATGGAAGGTGATGCAGCGCGGGTTCTCTTGGATGAGGATGCGTAGATGCCGCGAAAGCTTGGACTGTTGCAAACGCGGCGAAGAAAGCCCCACGTTGATCTGAATCAAGGACTGGCTGTGCGAAGGTTGCCACAGTCATCCTAGGGAGAGAGCAAATCCAATCCCGGATAAGCGGCCTGCGGTGGCGCTTTCACTGGACGGGACTACCGCGCTAACTCGCTGCAGGTCATGGTGCAGCAAAGGATGCTAACAATGCTGGACGACCCAACGGCCCCCGACAGGCACGCGCGAACGCCGCTCGATGATGTGGCCGATCACGCCCGGCGCGTCGATCAGATGTGCGATCTTCTTGAGGCGCTGGCCGATGATTTGCCGCGCCGCGCCGCGCCCGTTTGGAGAGAAGCCACCCGGATGTGCAAAGCTGTCATTCCGATGCACTATCAGAATATCCTAACAGTCGTGATGCCGGTTTTGAGGCGCCGCTGCCAAGGCGAGGTTGACTGCGAGAACACGTTGCGGCGTTTGCAGACGGATTTCGAAGAAGAAGCCTGCCGCCTGAGTGAGCTCAACGAACTGCTGGAAGAGGCGATGGAGACCGGCGGATCGACGATTGATCCCGAAGCCTTGGGTTTTGCCTTGCGCGGTTTTTTTGGCGCGCTCAGGCGGATCACCTCTTGGGAAACGGACGTGCTTTTGCCGCTCGCCGACCGGCATCTGAATGCCGAAGACCTCAACGAGATCGCATGTAACCTTTTGCGATTGGATCGAAACCACGCCACATGAGCGACATGCAATTCAAAAGCCGGCGCGCCGCTTGAGCTCTTCTTCATCGACATGGACCAGAGTTTTGGTCCCCTCAAAGGCGATCACGCCGTCATTTTTCAAACGCGTGATTTGGCGGCTGACGGTTTCTAGCGTCAGGCCAATGTAGTCTGCGATATCGGCGCGCCCGAGCGGCAGATCGAAGCTGGTTTGCCCTTTGCAGCCCAGGTTTTTCATCTTTTGTGTCACATAGACAAAGAAGCTGGCGACCCGCTCTTCTGCAGTCTTTCGCCCCAAAAGCACCATCCATTCGCGCGCGATCTGCAACTCATCAAGCGTTCGGTTGAGCAGTTTGAATTCAAGTGACGGGTGGTCGTGCAGCAGCTCTTCGAACTGCAGGCGCGGGAAAACGCACAACTCAAGCGCAGTAATGGCCTCCACGGAGTGAGGCGCAGATTTGGGCTTTGATGCGTCCAAGGACCCGTAAATGAAATCGGATGGAAACAGCAGACCGACGATCTGACTGCGCCCATCTTCGGCTCCACGCACCAGCTTGGCCACGCCCGAGGTGACATTGGCAAAATCGCGGGATGCGTCCCCCTCCATCACATGCGGCTGACCCGGGGAAAGCTTTTTGCGGCGTGCAATGGTGTTGAGATCATTGATTTCCGTGCTGGACAGAGCACCGCATAAACTGCTGTGGCGTATGGTGCATGTTGCACAGAGCTCAGGCTCTTGCGTGTCGCTGATCATTTGAGAGATCGAATGCTCACTCATAAAAAGCGCGCCAAACGGTGGGGATTTTGTATGTGATGCTCACACACCGCGCGCGGTGCACAGCCAATTCGCATTGAGTGTTTTCCACCCCAATGGACACGCAAGAAGGGCGTTGGTATCTCATGTTTTTGTGTACTCCCGTAGACACAACTATACTGGCGGCGCGCTGGATTTCTTTGCAATTTCGCAAGCAAAACGCAGCCGGATCGCGATGCGTTTCTGACAAAACGTCGCAATTGAGCGAAAACGTGCGCTTCTGCGTGGTTTTGCGTGGTTCAGGGGCTGCCCATGCGGCGAGGCCTAGACCGGCAGCGCGTCTGGCTGACACACGACGACCCTGCGGCGGCGGCTTCGCACGATGCCGCGTTTTTGCCATTTGCTCATGCAGCGGCTGACCGAGTGCAAGGTGGTGCCCGTCATATCCGAGATGTCTTGGCGCGTGAGCGGGAAGTCAATTTCTACCCCGTTTTCTGTCGGTTTGCCCGCCTGTTCAACGAGACGCAAAATGGCCCGGGCGATGCGCTGTTCGACCTGCTGGGTCGCCATACTGACCAGTTTGTCCTGCAACTCGCACACACGGGAGCCGACAGCCTTGCGCGTGGCGGTCTTGAACCCTGGATAGTCGTGGATGAATTTGTCCCAAAGTTCAGACGGCCAAGATAGGGCAATGCCCTGAGAGGCCGCGCGGGCCGTGGTTGTATACGTGTCGCAGTCAAAGGCTTTGGCGATGCCAAACATCTGACCCGGCGAAATATGTAAGACAACCACCTGATCACCGTCTTTGGTGGTCCGAACGATCTTAAGAAAGCCATCCAGCAAAAGGTAGAAATTCTTCGCTGTCTGACCTTCGTCAAAATAGACCTTGTCGGGCCCAACGCGATGAACGGTGGCAAGGCGCAGAAGCTCTTCAGCTTGACCATCTGTCAAGTCTGCAAAGGGCAGCAAATTGTGAATGTCAGCCGACAAAAGATCATCATCTCTCACGGCTGCTATGGATTCCGGGCGGTTCATATCCTGGCCTTTTCAATCCAATCGGAAGAAACGCCCACCCTGCTGGATTGGTACGTCGCGGGGTGGACCTGGCGCTGAGGAGGGGTAGCCCCATCGATCAGGCACGCCCAACCTAGCATCGCGGAAGGCCGAATAAATTGCGATAGATCAACATTTCGCAAAAGACCACCGGCCATGCACCGCGCGCAAATCCGGGGATCTGGATCCTGTTTTAAGAGACAAAGGCGTCAGGTGTGAGGCTCAGAACTTTGAGCCCGACAGACAGCCAAGACACAAATATCCTGCTGAGCCGTAGCCTCATGTTTTGGAGACAGACCGCTTTGGCGGACAGTTTGCGTGCAGCGCGCTGCGATCCAATCACTCAACCATGAGGCCGCGCCGGGCCTCAAATTGATCGACAATCACTTCAATGTCGCCCGGATCCACTTTGAAGTCCGAGAGCACTTCATGCACCACAACTTTCAAACGATCAAAATGGTGATTTTCGATCGTCATATGCTGATGGGCAATGCGAAGCTGCTCATCCGTAAAAGATGCCGGCCCGCCCAAGAGCGATGACACAAACTTGGTTTGGTGATCGATGACGGACGGCAAGTCGACATCATCAAAGAACGGGCCGACATCCTCATCCTTCAACAAACGATCATAGAGTGTCAAAACAACTTGGTGCACGGTGGAAAACCCGCCGTATTTTTCAAACAAAGACGTGGACATGTGTTCTTGCATCGGTTGGTAAGCGGGGCCGTTTTCACAAGATCAAACTGCCGAGGCGACAGCGTGACGCAGAGGTTTTAACGGGCCTTTTGGCTCTCCTTTGTCAACGAAAGCGGGGCGCAGCAAAACGGGCAGAGGCCCGCGCTACAGCGTTGTCGCGCAAAATTATTTCTTTTTCGTTTCCGGGAGTGTCCCAAAAACGATCTGAGGCGAAAGAGCGGGGGGAACAGGTTTATGCGGGGTGCGCGTCTTGCGATTGTGATGCGTTCGCCACCAACCGTTTGGTCACCAAACGCATAACCGACATAGCGAATTTTGGATCTTCGTACTGTAGCCGCGTGAAGCGCTTTTCATTGAGTTCATAGACGACCGTGTCCTCCACGCATCGCACCGTGGCCGACCGCTCAGCACTGCTGTTGAAAAAGGCCATCTCACCGAAAATCTTGCCGGGCGATACAGTTGCATTCTGGCCTTCGATTTCAACCAAGCCTTCGGCGAGGTAATAGAGGCTGTCGACGGCGTCGCCCTTGGAAAAGATGACATCGCCCGCTGCGATCTCGCGTTTTTTGCCATAGGCCATTGCAGCAGAGAAATCGGGCTCTGAGTCATCTGTCATATGCGTCACCAAGCGCCGCAGGGCGACGATCTGGTAAAGGCGGTAGGCGTTCATGACCAGCAAGATCACCTCAATCGCCAAAAGCGGCCAAATCTGAAGCACAAAACTGTAGACGATGAAACAAACAGAAGAGGCCAGTACCAACAGCCGCAGTGGTATGATTGCATTCATGGAAAAGGTCGCGATCTTGAACAGAACAGCGATCCAGCCAACGGCCTCAATCAAATGGTGCGCAGTCACGAATTCCATTGGCTTTTCCCCCAAAGAGCCCATCGAACGAACGATCTAATTGTTAACAGGGCAGCGCGATGCGGCCTATTGAACGGGAATGTACAGGTCAGGCGTGTTTGAACAAACTGGAATTGCATGAGCGTGAGGCTTCGATTTCGGCGCGCGATGGCTTTCGTGGCCAAATTATCACGAGATGGGTTACTCAATCAGAAACACCGGTCTTGCAGCGGTGCGGGCTTATGACCAGCGCTCTTGCCTTTGCCATGTTGCGCGTTAATCGTTTTCCACGTGTTTGTTCAGGGTGTAGGCGATCATGCTGCCATGGCCAAAGAGCGGATGGTGATGGCGCAGCCGCATACTGTTGTCCGGCGGGTTTTTGATCAAACGCCAGCCCAGCCAAATGGCAACAGAGGCAAACACGATGCTTCCGAGCGCTTGTCCGATGAGCACCCCCGGCGCGCCCAAAATCATCCCGCCTGCGACCACAAAAGGCCACGTGCCCAAGGTATTTTGCCCCCAGCTAAGCCAAGTTGAATAGGACGGGCGGCCCAACGTGTTGAACGACGCGCTGGCAACAAACACAGAGCCGCTGAAAAACGAAGCCAGAGCCAAGGGGAAGCAATAGAGATAAATCAAGGATTGTGTGAGGTTCTCAGCGTTGAACAAATCCGCGATGGGGCCGCGGAAAACAAACAGAATGAGCGTCACCGCGAGCACGTAAATCGCCACGAATTTGAGCGCATCGATATAGGCACGCTTGACCCGATCCATGTCACCGGCCCCAAAATTCTGACCAATGATCGGGCCAATCGCGCCAGAAAGCGCCCAGATCACGGAAAAGGCCACCGGTGTCATGCGCCCGATCACCGCCATACCCGCCACCGCCTCAGGCCCGAATTTTGACATCTCTCGGGTCACAACAGCGGTGCCAATGGGCGTCGCCACATTGGCCAAAACCGCGCGGCTGGCGAAATGGGTGACGGTTTGGAAATCACGCCACAGCAATCTCAGACGCGGGGGAACAAACGCATTGTGACGGCGCAGCGCAGGATACATCGCGCATACCAGCGTCACGATCCGCGCGACAACCGTGGCCCAGGCCGCGCCTTGCAGCCCCATGCCCAGCGCGAAAATGAAGATCGGATCCAGCACCGCATTGGTCAGCGCGCCCAGAAGCGATGGATACATGGCCAACCGATTTTCACCGTAGCAGCGCAGGGCCGAGACCGTGACCATGGACAGGCCCGACAGAAAGGTGAATGGGATCACAATCCAAAGATAGCTCGCCGCCAGTTCCGCGACCTTCCCGGTGGCGCCCAAAAGACCCACGAAAAATTCGATGTTGATCAAAAGGATCAGGGGTATGGCGAGCCCCGTGAGCATGACCAGCATGGCGGTGGAGGTGGCATATTCGCGGGCTTCTAGTTCATCATCTTCGCCGATGGAGCGTGATATCAGAACGCTTGCTGCAACTGACAGGCCAATATTGATCGCACTGGTGAAAAACATCAGCGCACTGGCATAACCTGCAGCCGCGGCCATCTCTTCGTAGCCAAGCATGGAAATGAAGATGAGGTCGATCAGGTCAACGGCGTAGATCGCCATGAGGCCAATGCTGGAAGTAAAAGATGAGACGGTCACATGGCGCATGATGCTGCCCGTTGTGAAGACCGCGTTCTTTCCGGTGCTCATCTCTATTCACTCACAATTGGTGCTGGCTTGAAAGACCAGCGCGTTCGGCACGCGCGATAACAGTGTATGACACTTTTGTACAAACAACATGCCAAAGCGGATAGCCCCGAAATGCGTGAGGGCCCATTTGGCCCCCTTACAGGCCCAATTTTTGTGGGACGTCCGTCTTTGACCTTGGAGCGATTGCGTGGCGCGTTTTGCCAAAAAAAACAACGACACGTGGTCAGGCGCGCCGTTCTATTGGATCTTGTTACACGTTAGGGCGCTTTTGGCCCCCTGCCCCGTTGCCTCAGCAATTTGGGCAAGTGCGTACTGGGCGACGTCTTGGGCGATCTTCACTGGCTCTAGCTTGACCTTCGCGAGGCAATGACATGCGCGTGCAGCCGGGATGCGGTCGTTGTGTAGTGCTAAGACCTCCGCCTTTTAGGCACGTTTGATAGGTTACGTCAGACGACGTGAAACTACGATAGGCCTGCTTTGATTACATTATTAGATACGGTTAGTGACGCCAATCTACATACAGGTTCGCTTTGTGTCCGACAAAATACTGACAAAGGCCCAGACTTACAGAGACCTTCGTCAAGCGGCTGCCGCAGGCCAAAAAAGGCACTGCAAAATACTGGGACCCAGAGGTAAAGGGCCTGGTCCTCTTCGTCGGGAAGACAGCCAAGACCTGGTACTTTCAGAAAGATGTGGGCGGGCGCACACGACGAGAACTGATCGGCAGATACCCCGTCATCACAGCTGATGTGGCACGGCAAACCGCTCTGAGCTTTGCACTCGATTGGTCGCGTGGGGCAGGCAAGTCGCTCCAGATCGGCGCCCCTACATTAAGGGCCGCGATGGAGGCCTATCTCGCGAGACCAAAGCTGCGCTCCGACACGCATCGCCAATCCGTGCGACAATAGTTCGAGCTCCATATAAAACACTGGCTGGACATTAGGCTCGACGAGATCTGCAAGGCGATGGTTGTCGAGGCACATCAGGCGATGCGGAGCACGCCGTCAGGAGCCAACCATGTGTTCAAGTATTTCAGGACGGTCTGGAACCACGCTCGTCGCATCCACGACCTTCCTTAGTCCCCGACTGTGGCGATCGTGGGGTTTGAAGACGTCGTCGGACGCTTGCTCAATCACACGCCGCTTTCGATCATGGGTCAAAGGTCTACACGCCTAACTGGACGATTTTGAAAGATCCGATGAAGACCATATGCGATGAGCTGCAAACGCGGCTTCGCCAAACCATTCAATCAGGTTGCACCGAAGGTTGTGACACGAGAAAGTGACACATTGCCCGGCGAGCATCAGGACTTGTTGGAAGCGCAAAGCGCGGATGTTTCCTTAGGCGCGGGTCGCAGACCTGCTACGTCCGCAAGGAAGACTCCAGTACGGCTACGATGATGCAGGAATAGACTGCGTTTGGGTTTACAGTCATTGTGCAATCCAAACAGGGGCAGGAACGTCAGCGTGGCGGCATCAAGATACGAAGACAGATGCGCAACCTGTTCAAAAGATGGCGCGACCTAGATGAGGATGTAGCGATCGGCCGTACATATCAGGAAGAGCGCTTAAATTCTGATGACCTCTTTGCAGCGACGCTACTAGCACCCGACCTTCCAATTGTTGACCGAGAGCACTTGAGTTCCAACTACCTCGCGAAAGTGTTGAAGCCTTATGCGATGGCAAAGTATCAGATCAGACAAATGCTTTGGTCTGAGCTGCACGCCAGGCATGAGTAAGGACTGTGGCTCTATTTTGTTCCGGACGACAAAGGAAGTTTTGGCCTTTTGGTCAGATCACCGAGCAGGGTGATCGTTACATTCGCCAACTGTTGGTCGTGGGCATGACGTCTCGCGCAGTGATGGCGAAGCGTTTGCCCGAAAAGGTCGATCTCTGGACCGCAAAGTTCATCGCCGACAAAATGCACGACGTTGAAGTGATGATGCGGAAGTAAATCAACCAAGAGCAAGGACACTCCGGGAATGGCAGCGGCCCTCAGAGGTCGATAAGCCGATTGGAACCTCGCTTGCGGAACTCATCCGGGCCTGTGGTGGCAATGCCAAAATACAAACAGGCCGGACAGACGACGGTACTGACGAAAACAACCGCAGAAATCACCAGAAAACACTTGCAATGCAGGAGCCACCCACGGATGCCGCAGCCGCAGCCCGCGGAGCCGCCTCGCTGCGATTGCGCAATCTCGGAAAGACCAAACTCAGACGTTGCGGTCCGATAGAACGCTTTGCCCGCCTACGCAGCTTTGCTGACCATTTATGCACCAATCAATTCGCATCGAGTGCGAGAATTTGCGTCTTTAACCGTTTAGCCTTTTGACGAAGACTGGTCACAAAGAGTTAAACCGATCCTATCCAACGCCGCGCGGGTTTTGACTGGGCCTCGACATGCGACCTGTAGAACCGATTTTAATTTGACCGCGAACATTGGAAGTGCGCAACGACCTATGCAAAACGAGGCCGAATACGACAACGCTATTTCGGATTGCCGCCGAAAACGTCTACGCGGCACGGCATTTGTGCCTCTGAGTCGCACGTGCGCGTTTCAGTTTCGGACCTAGACCCATGTTAAAGGCAGTGATTTTTTTCTTGGCGTTTGCGATGCTTTGGCTGCCTTTCGGCCAGCATGACTTTTTGTTGCTTCATTGGATGAAGATCGGCACTTTCATGGCGCCTTTTCTTGTGTTGATCGCCCTCTCGTTCAACCAGAACAGAACTGACAGATCCCCTCAATTCATCGCGTTGGCCATGTTTGTCGCCTATATCGGCCATCAATTTGAGGAGCATTGGATTGATCTTTATGGTCGCAACTACGCATTTCAGGGCGCAGTCAATGCGCTTATTGCCGGAGCTCTTGGGATAGAAGCTGACCCTGGCAACCTACCGGACATCCTGACGCGCGCATCCGTTTTTGTGATCAACACGTCGCTGGTTTGGCTCGTCGCTGCGCTGGCAATATGGCGCGGCGCTGTTTTTGTTTTTCCGGTGCTGGCGATGGTCGCTATCGCTTTCGTCAATGGGATCAGCCACTTAGGATCGTCTATCATCGCAGGGGCGTACAACCCCGGCCTGGTCACATCTGTGGTGCTTTTTTTACCACTGTCCGTTTGGGCCTATCGGGCGCTTTTGCAAGACGGGCTCGCCAGCAAGGCGCAGGTATCTTGGAGCATCGCTTGGGCGATCACAGGACATATCATCATGATTTTCGGGCTGATCGCCGCCAATTGGTGGATGCTCTTTCCAGAATACATCTATTTTTTGCTGCTGGTTGCATGGTCTGTGGTGCCGACGGCTGCCGCTTGGATGGCCCAGCGAGAGCGCACGCCGCCCTCCTAGGAACCAGAGCCGACTACCCTCCCAACTCAATCACCTTGGACAACCGTAGCCCAAGACGCCTGTTATCCGCGTTCTCATCGCGGTTGAATTCATGCGCGACAGCAAAGGAGAACCCTTGGCCCAGGTCGTATTCCAGGGATGTCTGAATTGTGTAGTCGTCAAAGTTTTCGTCGTCCGCGACATACCGAGGGCGGTAGGTTCCGGATAGAATGGCGGTCCATGGCCCTTTGTTGTAAACGACCCCCGCGCTGGCATAGACAATGTCATCTGCTGTGCCATCAAAGTTCTCCAAAGACGCAAGTTCCCCAATTAGGGTCCAATTCGTGCCGCCCGGTGTCTGGTAGGTTTGCAGAAGTGACAGGGAAATGCCTTGCTCGTCTGCGACGCCGTCCACGCCCCGGGCTTGGTGGATCAAACCGATTTTGTATGTAAGGCCGGGAAACCGGTCCATGTCACGCCCTTCAAGAGACAGCGTGAACGACTCCAACGCCTCTGTATTACTGGCCCCGCCATCTGACCGGGTCTTTCGACCGCGATTGTTGCCCAAGGATTCTGAAAACACGGTTGTGTCGTCGAAAAAGGTATTGAAGGTCAGAGTGTGGCGCCCTCTTGACGACCCGCCAAACACATAGGCGCCACCAACACCGATGCGTTCAATCAGCTCAATTTCTCGATTGTAACTGTTGCCATACATGCCCGGCGTTACAAACGATGCCAGCGCAAAGGACGGGGTCATTTTCCCGGCATGCACCGACAAACGTTCAGTGAATGAGTACTCTGCCAACAGAATACGCGAGAAATAGCCTTCGTCCTCAAACGCGCGGTCTGTATCGGGGGGCATGATCGTTTCCACCCGCGTTTCGGTGATAAAGCGAAACCTGTCTGAGAAGTGAATGACAGGGCTGGCAATGACATCGATAAATGTGTCATCCGCCTCAATCAGAGGGGCATCTGACCTGTAGTCGCCATTATAGCCCAGTCTGATGATGATATCCCCGGTTACACGCGGATAGGACATATCCGTTTGGTCTTGCGACAGGGCGGGCAACGGCGCGCAACAGATCGCGACACACATGATCTTTGTGGTATTTTCGAACATTGATGAGAGCCCTCTGGTCAGGACGCGTCGCAAACCGTGGGTTGTCAGACGTTGTGGCTTGGAATGATCGGGGGACGTCTCCATGCCCTGAAAAGCACGGAGACAGGGTTTCAGAAGGATCGCGGATCTACGGGGTCTGTCCCGGCGGACAGCTCAGCCATGTCACCCGAACCATCACCGTCGGAATCGGCCTTGTAGGGATAGGTGCCTTGAGACAGCTCTTGTTCATTCGCGATACCGTCGCCATCAATATCACTGTCCAAATGGTCTTCGATCCCGTCAAAATCGGTGTCCGCCCAGCGGCTCGCATCCTCTGGGAAACCATCATAGGCGTCCTCGACCCCGTCGCGGTCGCGGTCTGTTCCCAATGGCACAGTCAGGCCGGTCCAAACAGTTAAGCTGTCTGGTACCTTGCCCGTGTTCATATCAGCAAAAAGTTTGTCGAAAAACTGGCTCATGTGGTAGGGGCGCTGTTCACTGGGCAACCCGATATGCACGCCGGGTTTCCATCCTTTGGGGCCCAGATTGCGTATGGCCCAGGACATGCTGAGTTGATCAGTCACAGTGGCCATCGATTGCATGCTGCTGGAGAGCCAGGCATTGACCACGATCACGGCGAGTATTTCCTGAATCTCACGGTCGGTATAGTGCCGCCGCAATTCTTCAATATGCGCGGCTGTCACGCGTGATGGCAGGCGCGCGGCATCGCGGGCCACGCGCATCGCCGCTTTCATGGCAGGGGAAACAAATTCAGAGCGTTCAAAATCCATCAAAGACTGGATGTAGCCAATCAAACCGGGCAGGTCTTCGGGCGGGATCACACTCTGAAAATAGTCGCTTTCGGTGTAGTCGTAGATCCCGAACGCGCCATGGGCTTGGCAATGCACACACCCGCTGGCCAATTGATACACAAAGAAAATCGACCAAATCTCATCATGATCGAACGTGCGCTCGGTCTGCAGAATGTATGCATCCATCGCAAGTGTTCCAAAGGCGGATTGGCGCGTCCAGTTCGTGTCCAACCTGTTTCGGTCGCTATAGGGTACGGACGCCTCAATAGAACTGGCCGCCTCAAAATAAGGATAGTCATAGCTCGCAACATCAAAGGCGGCTGTATCACCCTCGGGCGCGTTGGCCGTGCGCAGGCCGTCAGCTTCCCATTCCAAAACCGCCGTTGGAAACGCATCAAAGGGTTCTTCTATCCCGTCGCGATCCCCATCAAAGGTGAGCGTTGGCACGTCGTAGCCGGTGATGAAATTGACCCAGTCTGACGCAAAAGATGGGTCAACAGCGCCAAGATCATCTCTTTCCCAAGTGGCATCGACTTCTGCTGCGGCGTCGGTCAGAGCGGTCCCCACAAACGGGTTGGCGCGCTGTTCCTCGGGCCTGCTCGCCGCGTTGCGACCAAGGGACCAACTGACATCCGTCAGGTTCGCCATGGCCCAATCTACGGTTTCTTGATCTGTCACAATGGGCAGCACCGCATCATGGGTGGCTGAGGCGTTGTTGATCGCGGCCAGTTGCATCAATTCCGCAATTTGCCGGTCGGTATAATGGCTGCGCAAAACCGCATGAAGATCAGCCGATGCCGTGATGGGATAGCTGCCCGCGACATCGATATAGGTCAGCGCGGCTTTCAGGCGCGGATCCTCCACCTGGTCCACGTAATCCGGCGCAAACACAGCCTGAATTTCGGGCACAGGCACACCCATCTGCGACAGCTGATAGGCACTGCGCGCGGTGTGATGTCCGCTGCCGGCCTTGATCATTTGGCGCAGTGTCAGGCGCCATTTTGTTTCTGCGTCAAACATGGCATCGGCGTGGATCATGACATCCGCCATCAACAGCGCGTTGTAGAAATCGCGCAGGTTGCTGATGTCGATCTTGTGGCGGTCGTAAAAGGGCGTCGCCTTATCTGCGGCAGGCACGGGTGGTGCGTCGGCCAAGGCCGATGTTTGGGCAAAGCATGAAACGATCAGGGTTGTACTGGTGAGCAGTGTTTTAAGGCGCATCTTTCAGTTCCCTTCGAAAAGTCTGACGAACATGCCGTTCGGATTGGGTGCGTGGCTCGGAACGGTCTGCAAAACGTCCCAGTGTTCGACAATTTTCCCCTCACTATCAAAGAGGTAGATGTCCACTGCGGCCATTCCCATGTCATTGGGATCGTCATTGTCCAGATTGCGGAAATTCACATGCGCCATGGCGGAATTGCCCACAACGATCACCCGATGCACATCGATGGCCACCGGATATTGATCGGTCGATCCTTTGAACAGCATTGCCAAGGGTTGGCGCCCGTTGGGCAATTGAGTGCTATGTTGGATATACTGGTCCGAGACGTATTCCCCGACACTGTCTATCGTGGGGCGCGTCGAAAGAACTTCGTAGAACTCAATGATGCGCTCGGCCAATGCACGATCGGTGTCGTTGTTGACCAGGATATGCGTTTCGAACTCTTGGGGAATGGAGTTACGATAGATAAATCCCTGATCCTGAGAGCGTGTCGGTGGGGCAAACGGGTCAGCCTCCTGCGATGTGGCTTCATTCGCAAGCGTAAAGCTCAGGATCAAAGCCGCAGATAGAGCGGTGATTTTGGGGGTCATGGTATCCTCACTTTGACATCTTAGGTGAACGGTTTCGCGCGGTCTTTGGTGGGCGGATTGGAATACGCCTCAGTCGAACAGATCGCGGGCGGCTTCCGCGACGAGCCCGGGTTTTTCAGCTTGGATAAAATGGTTGGCATCGACGATCAGGACCTCACCATCAGGCACCATATCGGCCGTGCGCCAGTATTCCTCCGGGCGCTGTCCGGGATCATCGGCGCCTTGCATGAAGACAACCGGCATCGTCATACGTGGGAACACCTCGGCCAGCCTAAATTCCAGCTCTTCGTCGAAGCCGGCCCCGGAAAACAAGACGGCGGCCGCCTCTGCCGTCCCTTCAAAGCCGTATTCCCACGTGGCCCTCGCCAGATGCTCTTCGCTCATCTCAACGGAAAAATAGTCGCTCGCAAAAAGGCTGCTCATGAAGGTGGGGGAGGTATGGAATTCAACCTCCTTCATGGCGTCATGGTCAGGGCGCGGAAATCCATGAGGTTGATCGGCTGACTGTTGCATCCGCAGATAGGCCAGGATGCGAGGTGTCACACCGTCTTGCGCCACCATATGGTCTCCGACCACAGAGCCTCGATCATGCCCAACCAAATTGAAGGTCTGCACGCCAATCTCTGACATGAGCGCGGCAACCCCGCGCGCCACACCGCTATATGTCAGGTCCAGATCAAGGCGTTTGTCGGATTGGCCATAGCCCAGCGTATCGACCGCAATCACATAGAAATCATCCGCCAGAAGCGCCATCACGGCGTGCCAGGACCACCATGTGTCAGGATGCCCGTGAACAAACAGGATCACTTCATCGTCGGGATCGCCCGCCGTCACAAAATGCCAGACAGCTTCGTCCGCTTCCACGTACCAATGCAGACCAAAGACATTGTGCCCCAGATATTCCACCTCTCCGTGGCGATTGACCGTGCCGGGCGGCTGAGACGCTGCCGGATAACGGATCTCATCGGTGATCTTGGCCAAGGGATAAGGTTCGTAATCGGAAGGGACACGCACCGTCTCAGCCAGAGCAAAGCTTGTGGTCACGAAAAGGATGAAGGCAGCGCAGAGGTTTTTCATTCCAAGACTTCCTTTCTAGTGCAGCAAAGCCAGACCTTGGCGCACAAACCCAGATGTGCGAAAATTGTACATCCTATGCGCAAAACTGATCATTTTCCCGATTTCTCAACGCGTGTTCAATCGGTAGGCACAAAGAGGCGCACACGTAGATTTGAAGCGCTTACTATTTGTAATAAGATGACTTTTTTTAAAAATTGAGGGAAGACTAGGGATCGCGCGAGAGATGCGCATAAGTGATGCATGAGAAAGAGAAATGTGGAGCGAACTACAAGCCGCCGCCGAGGTGTTTAAGCACGGAACGGTCAGCGCTGCGGCCAATGAGCTGGGCGTGCACCGCGCGACGATTATCCGGCGCATAGAGGCTCTGGAAACCTATGTTGGCGGAAAGCTGTTCTATCGCCATCGGCAAGGGTATACGCCCACCGATCTTGGGCATGAACTTAGGCCGGTGGCGGAAAACACGCGTGCCCAACTCGAAGGCATTCGGCGCCGGGCATTGACCCAAGAGGTCGCCTTGGAGGGCAGTCTTTCTGTAACCTCCGTTGATGGTGTTGCGCCCCTTGTCTTGAAAAAGATATCCGAATTCACCGAACGCCATCGCGGCATTCAGGTTGAATTTCTGGCGTCAAATAAAATCCTCCAATTGGAACTGGCAGAAGCGCATGTGGCCGTACGTTTGGGCGCGCGACCCAAAGAGCCGGATTACGTGGTGCTCCCATTCGGTCGATTGGAGCTGGGTCTTTTTGCCAGCAAGGAATACATCGCCAGATACGGTCTGCCCAATGAACACAACCTTTCAGAGCATAGGTTCGTGCTGCCCAATATCTCCTCTCGGGAGGACCCGCCGGATCGATGGCTGCGGGCGCTTGTCGAAGAACCTGACCTTGCCTTGCTTGTGGACAAAACCGCCATTGTGGACATGGCTGTGAAAGCGGGGGTTGGCATAGGTTTCATGCCCATGAATAACGTGGGCGATGATCCCAACCTGGTGGAGGTTATGCCACGCAAAAGGTCCTGGTTCGCGCCGATGTGGCTCGTGACGCATATGGATTTGCATAGATCGCCAAAGATACAGGCCTTTGTGGATCACTGCCGAAAAAGCGTCAGGACTGATAGGGGAGTGCGATCAGGTCCGTCAGCGGCGTCCGAAAAATAGGGTGCCGATCGAAAACCGCAGCGGCCGATATGTGGGGTGCTTGCGAAACGAGAAGGATCATCATGGCGCGATCTGGGAGAGAACCACCAAAGATCCAAGATGCGCGTCCCCTGGGGGCGCCTCTTGGGACAGTTGTTTGATTATGGCGATCGCCGCTGGGGAGGTGGTTACAATCTTGTGGTCAAAATTGCCGCCCACCGCGAGATCTGACACATCCACAACCGAAATAGGCAAGTCGCCCACAACGGATCTGTCCGTTTGTGCCCCGAGCCGAGGGCGTCTGCCTGTCAACAAGGACGAAATCCGCAAGGCGCGGTCTTGTTTGGCAACCATCAAGATGAAGGGATCAGGCAAAGGGCCAATCGCGTTTGCCTGATTGCGGAACAATTCCCCATCGATGTCCGGGGCCATCAGGATCAAAGCATCAATGGATTTATCGATGTTCATGCTCCGCTTCAGCGCGATCTGGCGCAGTGTTTCCATGATCAGGTAACTGCCCATGGAATGGCCGATGAGAACCACTTTGCGCCCGTCTTTCGTCAAGGACAGCAAGGTGCTCTCTAACTTATCACGGGCCAGAAGCGCGCTGTCACGATCATATACATACCCGGCGGTCACCCCGGCAGAGGGCCATGAAAACAAAACCGGCGGCGTTGGCACTTCAAAGTCATGCACCAGCTGCGCCAGTTGATACACAGCCTCTGAATGGCGAGTGTTATAGCCATGCACAAACAAAAGGGTTTCATTTCGTCCGCTGCCGTCCGCCTGCGCAATGCTGCGTGTAAACCCGTCACGCGATGGGAACTGTCTTTCGCTCAAGGACACGAAGTGTTTTGACGCATCGGGCGTGCCATCTGGCCATTCGATTTGCCCCACCTCATGCGTGGGCGGGATGGATATGTCGATGGCCTCATAGGTGACACTCTTTGGACGGGGCGGCGCTGTCTTGGCGTTGGCGGGTTGGTCAGCGCGGTAGTTGGCAACCCAAATTGTATGCCTGGTGGCCGAGCCATCAGGTGCCGCAAAATCCAGTGTCCCGCGTTCCGCGCATGCCGCGACCAAGAGGGACAGTATGAAGACCGCGCAAAAGCGGCCCGGCGACACATGCCAGCCAAAATACAACCTTCGTTTAAGCCGCGCCATGCTGTGTCTCTCGCATGAGGTTTGCAGCCCCTTTCAATGCGCGTTTTGCGCGGTCAAAAGACCCCGGACCGCCAAATCGACCTGGTCCACATCGGCGTCTTTGACAAGTTTGGTGCCGTCCCAAGCTTCTGGCCAATGCCCGACGCCATACTTGCCCTTGATGTCCATTCCAAAGAAAGGGGCCATCATCTCCTGCGTTTGCAGCACATTGGCCCCCGCGCGCCCACCCGGTGTGGCGGCAAGGATGACGGTGGGCTTGTCCTGCCAAACCTTGGTGTCAATGCGGCTCATCCAGTCAAAAATGTTCTTCCACGCCGCGGTGACAAAACCGTTATGTTCGGCGAACGACACGATGATCGCGTCACTTTTACCGATTTTTTCATAGAACGCCTTGGCGCGGGGATGAACGCCGTCTGCACCTTCGCGGTCCCGTGAATAAATCGGCATCTCATAGTCGTTCAAATCAACAAACTCGATTTGCGCGTGGCGGTGCAGATTCACCAAACGGTCAACCGCATAGCCGACCAGCATTCGGTTGATGGATGCACTGTGATTGGTAGCTGCGAAGGCGAGTATTTTCATCAAGGTTTGTCCCGTTTGGTGGAGCTTAGGGGGTGGTGTATCGCGGCCTCAAGCTCACTCACAGCGCATCAACTGCGCATTTATGAGACATCTCTGGCATCCGCTTTGACGCAAGCTCTCTTGCTTCAAGGCTCAGGCACAAAGGGCAATCGATGTTTCCAAGGTTCCGCGACAGTGCCAACGGGCCGATCAAAAAGACCCCCGGGCCTGTTCCCAGCCAGATCCTCCAAACTGTCCTCTATTGCAAGTTCGTGGCGGGCAAAGGCCCAAGGCTTGCGCGGCGTAAATTGCCAGCTGGCTTCATTTTTGCCCAAGGCAATCGACCCGGGCAGGGCTGTGCCATCTGGGCCAAGCACCCTCAACCGAAAGGCAAGCGAAAGGTGATCATGCGCGCTCCCCAAACCAACAATGAGAGGTTGAGTGCTTCCAGATTTGGGCATGTTGAGCGTCCAGCGGGCCGGGTCAGGGGGGTCATTGTCCGCTGGTGCCACGGTGAAACGATGACGCGTGTCCGCCCCAAGCGGGCATCCATCCGCATCAAGGGCCGCGCCAGATACCTCAACCGTGTAAGTACGCCCCACGACCAAAGCGCGCCCCAGACGGTCATGCGCTTTGAGGCCGATTTTGACACGGCCCGGATCGAAGATCATGGTCAACCGTTGACGGTTTGGCGACCACAGATTTTCCTTGTTGGCCAGAAAAACGTCACTCATCGGTGTGCCAGCCTCATCCAAAAGCCGGATATGGGTGTGCCCTTGATCCACCATCATCGTCCGGGGATAGTAGGCATAAATACGGAGCAGATTTTCTGGCAACACATCCCCTGTCGGGTAGACGTCCACCTGCTCCGGAGGAGGGCAGGCCGCGAACGCCCAACCTGCAGACAAAAGGATCGCCAGAAAGGACCCTGCACATTTGATCATTGCCGGATTTGACCCGGGAAGCCTTCATCAGCTTTGAGCATATTTTGGAACATGCGCACGCCCGTTGACATCTGGTCATCGGCATAAGCGTAATCGGGGAAGTTGTATTCACTGATAAAGTCGCTCAGGCGGAAAAACGACCCTTTGCGAAAAGACACGAGTTCCATCGCGCCCGTGTCCAGATCCCGGCGCATGGCCAACAGGAATTGACTGTCCTGATCCGCCATATGCACCACACCCGAAAGCGGCAACGGGACGGTACGAACACCCGACGTGGCCCCAAGGTAAGGGACAGGCTCCGAAAGGCCGGGGTTTGAAGCCGCCTCTGTCAGATCGTCTAATGAGATAAGGTCTGCGTCCATTTCCCGGTTCACGACCAAGACGTACTGGGACACCTCGCCCTGAAAATCTGCGGCTGCAAATGAAATGACATCAAGCGGTGTGTTGCCATACCCAAGCTCTGCGATCGTCTTGCCCGTCACATGCGCCCCATCCGAAAGCGCGCCCACAGGAATGGTGACAAGCGGCGTGCACGTATAGGCCGCGACCGTGGTCGGCACACCGTCCAACTCGACAAGTGTCATAGCACGGATCGGCGCGCGGGTTTCATTTTGGTTGTGCGCCGCATGGTAGATCTCAACACTGCTCGAAGCGGACGACCCGGTGAACGGGTATGGAACCCGGCGCAGGGTGGACGCAAATTCCCCCGTGGACACGCCTGAAACGAACAGTTCGTCATTCATGAAATCCAAGTCCGTGATTGTCAGCGAAGGTGCAGGTATATCGCGCCAAAAGGTGACGTTCGGATCGCCCGGGTCGCTCAAATCAAAACGCGTCGACGGCAGCGCAGACAGGTCCAGGGTCGTCGCGTTGCCCTGCCGTGTGATCACCATCACTTCAGTGGTTGCCACACCATCAACCGTCGCCATCACCGAAACATATGCGTCACGCGTGACAGGATGGACGGCCAGATCCCCATAGATCAAGCGCCCCTGAGCGCCGAGCGCGTCGGCAACACTTAGGTCCACGTCCAAAAGATTATAAGCGACGTCTTGCTCTGGCGCATTCCCCTCTGCGGGTAGGTCATATGCATGTATGGCACCGGTAAGCGTGTCCGCCACAAAGAGAGTGTTGTCCGGGCCAAATTCCAAAATCCCTGCCGACTGAAGCGGCTGAGCTGCAACGGCCATTGCAGACAGCAATAAGATACCCGTGGAAAGCTTGATTTTTGACATCATTGTTCTGGAACTCCCGTGAAGAGACAGTGCTTGAAGAGGCGTTAAAACCACTCAGACATGGGGTAACAGAGCCTGCCCACCTGTTTGTCGCAAGCCTCACAAACGCGCTTTCAATGCGCGTTTTTGCGGTATGCATCTTTTGCGAGGATACCCCTGCTACGGGTCGGAGAATTGACAAGTTTTTTTGATGATACGAAGGACAGGCCTACGTGGCGGTGAAAATTTTTACAAAAAAAGGCTCACACTCACCAAGTCACTAGGTTCAACTTTGGCCCATTTCTGCCGTTCAGATAGCAGTTCGATTTCTGCGGTTGCGCCCACATTGCTGCCATTCGCTGCGCGTGACGGATCACGTCCACGGCAAATGTCGGGACCGCGGATTTTGCTGCCGTTCAGTCTCGCGACCCGAGCCGCGCATTGTTGGGCCGCGCGACGGCGATCCGACCTCAGAATAGCCGCGCTTTATCCCGGCCAAATCCGCGAACCATCTGAGCAGTGCGCCCAGTGCAGCCAAATCGCCGTGCCGTGGGTGCGGCCCGACGATGCGCGGCGGCCCCAAGGGGCCTTGATTCCGCGCCGGGTGTCAAAACAAGGGTCGAAATGGGCTCACACCACCCGTTCGCTGCGCTAGCATACGCAAAAACTGCGCCCTACCGCGGCTCTGCCTTCCGTCGTCAGCGGTTGGTAGCGACTTTCCTTAAGCGCAGTTGGGCGATCCTTGCCGCGAGCATCTTAAAGAGTGCAATGGGGTGTGAACCATTTTCCCACAGTGATACCTGTGTTGAATTATGGATCCGACGGCTGCGCGTCAGTCTCTTTTTCATGGGCATCGGGCAAGAATGACGCAATTTGACTACGACGCGATTGTCCTTGGCGCAGGAGGCGCCGGACTGATGGCTGCTGCAACGGCCGGGCAGTCCGGTGCGCGCGTCCTGCTGATTGACCACGCCAACAAGCCCGGCAAAAAGATCCTCATTTCGGGCGGTGGACGCTGTAACTTTACCAATCTCGGTTCAGCGCCGGAGAACTTCCTCTCAGAAAACCCGCATTTCGCAAAATCAGCACTGAGCCGTTACACACAGTGGGATTTTCTGGCCCTTGTCGAGGGTTATGGCATTGCCTGGCATGAGAAAACATTGGGACAGCTCTTTTGCGATGGGTCGGCCAGGCAGATCGTCGCAATGCTTCTTGAGGAGTGTAACCATGGCAATGTCGAGCTCCGCCTGTCGACGGAGATCGGTGAGATTAACCACGCCGACGGCCGGTTCGAGGTTGCAGGCGCCACAGCGGGCCAACTGGTGATTGCGACGGGCGGACCATCCATCCCGAAGATGGGCGCGACGGGTGTGGCGTATGACATCGCCCGCCGCTTCGGCCTCGCCATGGTGACACCACGTCCGGCGCTTGTGCCTTTCACGCTGGGCGAAGAAGACGCGCCCTTCAAGGGCATTCCGGGCGTGGCTTTCCCAGCTGTGGCTCAGGTGCGCGATGCGGCCTTTGAAGAGGCTGTGCTGTTCACACATAAAGGGCTTTCAGGGCCTGCGATCCTGCAAGTCTCCTCCTACTGGTCGCCGGGTGATCCCGTTTCGCTTTGTGTCTTACCCAACGCTGGCGTGCTCCTGCGTGCTGCACGAAAAGAGATGCCGCAAGCGCATCTGAAGGCCGCGCTTTCCCGTCACCTGCCAGCCCGCCTTTCTGAAGTGCTTGCCTCAAAGATCGATCTTGGCAAGGAGCTTGGAAATTGTTCGGATGCCGAGCTGGGTGAAGCCGCCGAGATGCTTATGGACCTCACGTTGCAACCCACAGGCACAGAAGGATACGCAAAGGCAGAGGTGACAGCGGGCGGAATTGCCACCACAGCGTTGTCGTCAAAGACGATGGAGGCACGACATGTCCCAGGGCTTTACGCCATTGGAGAAGCGGTCGACGTGACAGGCTGGCTGGGTGGTTACAATTTCCAGTGGGCTTGGTCTTCCGGCGTCGCCGCAGGCACGGCAATTGCGGAACGTGCCGCGGCGCGACGGTGATCGCCAACAGTCGTGCCTGGAAGATTCAACGTCTCGAAAACGAAGAATGCGGCTTTATGATTTAACTTACGGTCAAACTGGTACCCCAACGGACGGAGGGTGAATTTAAAGGTCGTGTTTGGTTGTCTCTGGCTTTAGATGCTTACGGCCCATAGCTGACACTCAGAACGTGGCTCAATGCTGCGTGCGCGGCCCGCTTTGCTGACATTCGCGGCAACCATCGTCTTCGACTGCAGTCTGGCTAGCTTCTCAGAGTTTCAACTCAGGATGGTCGTGACACTCGTAGAGTGGGACTGGTCAATATAGGGGATCTCCCTCATCCGGGAGTATGGGCATAGCTGTTAGGTCTTTCTCATCGAAACAAGTCCTAATGGAGACAATTATGACCCTCAAAACTATCTTGAATACAGCGGCTTTATTTGGCGCCACGCTCTCGTCCGGCATGGCCTTCGCAGCAGGGGGCATAGCCACCCCAAACGTCGCGCCTATCACAATTTCAGACAGCGCTGTCACATTGGTCCAGTCCCAGCAGATTGTCCTGCAGAAGGGGTATTTTGTCACCAGAGACGGCTCAAACCTTTACAACGAATACTACATGCCGGATGCCAACACGCTGAAGGGCCGTCGCCATGTTGCCAGCGGACCGGGCAATTGGAGCACCTGGAACCGTTTGCCCGGCACCAACTACTTCCGATCCTCCAATGGCGGGATCTATGAGGTCCTCGATCAGAACCGCATTGTCGCAAATAATGGCCGCGTCTTGCATCGCGACACGCCCATTTCAGGTGCCCCTGGCGGCAATTGCATCGAAGTTGTTCCTGGATTCAGCATTTGCGCAGACTGACACCTTCTGTAGCTTGCAAGGAAGGGCCGTTCACCGGCCCTTTTTTCATGCGCCAAAGCCATCTTTCCGAACGGCGTGGTGCATGCGCTTATTTGTTCGTCAACTGGGGCATGCTGCCATGTGCGAGGGGCAGGCCGGTGATGCTGAAAACCGTGCCCTTGCTCAGCTTGCTGCAAACCTGCAGATCAAGCCCGTTGCGCTCGGCAAGCTGTTTCACGATAAAAAGCCCTAGGCCCTCGCCCTCGGCACCTTCCGAGGCATCACCGCGCTTGTAGGGCTGCAAGATCTCGTTGAGGTCGTCGGCTGGAATGCCCGGGCCTGTGTCCCAGATCTGGATCATCGCCGTGTCACCGCGCCGCCGCGCCCCGATCAAAATACCGCCTTTCTGACTGTAGCGCACCGCGTTCGCGGTCAGGTTGGAGACCATGCGGATCAGGTCAATGGCCGGCGTCTGCACCACCAAAGGGGTTTCCACAATCTTGAGGTCCACCTTCTTTTCCGCGGCTTCTTTGGCAAACATGCGTTGGGCGTTCATCAGGATAACCTGCAGCTCGACCGTCGTGTCTTGATCCTCTTTCGGGTTGTGTTCCGGAGGCTCTTGGCGCGTTTCCACCAAGGCCTGACGGAGCAACCGGTCGAGAAATTCGATCCCGTCTGAGAGATCAGAGACTATGTTGGGTGAGCGTTCTTTCGCGGCCTTAAGCGACATACGAAGGGAGGCGATGGGTTGACGGAGATCATGGGTCGTCTCGGCCAGATTGGTGCGGTGACGTTCCGCCAGGGAGCGCGCATTTTGCAGATCACTTTCTGCCGCAAGCAGCTGTTGGCTCAGCGCCAGCCTTTGCTGCGTTTCCGCCAGTTGCGTTTGGACCGCCTCATCGCGAATGCGGCGCATGGCATACATCTGGCTCAGAAGCGCGCCGCCGAATACCAGTGCGTCGCACAGTTGCAAGATAAGCGTGATTTGATCTACCACCTCATTGAAGCCCGCATACTGTGGCGCGCTTGTGATGAAATTGAAGATCCCGGCCAAGAGCAACAAAGAAAAACCGCCCAAGAAAAAGCGGCTGCCCGCAAGCGCATCGCGCACGGCAAGCCAAGTGCCAATCACGCAAAGCAGAAGAAACGTGGCCGGAACCATAAGCGCGATTGACTGGAACCCGCTGCCTAAAAGCTGTTCAAGAACGGCGATTACGAGGCCAACAACGATGAACACGCACACGCAGCGCCAGTAGACTGGATAGGCCTGTCGTGCCCTCAGGAAAGACAGAACAAAAAGCAGGTAAAACAGCATGACGAACGTATGCATAAGCCGGAGCAGCGGGAAAAACGCGTCTGCTGAGATGCCTAATAGCTCTAACCCGTATCCGTGCGAATGCATTGTCAGGCAAAGGGCCGAGGCAAGATAGATCGCAAACCATCGCGACGCGGCGTTCATCAGAAAGTCCGGGGAGAGCAGGAACAAAAGCACCAGTGCCGACATCGCTCCCAAGAATGCGCCATGCACCAGGCTCCGGGTCTGGCGGGCTGTATCGAACGCTTTGCGCGGGCTGAGCATGATTGGGAAAAGCTCTGGGCCCGGGTGCCGCTCAAACAGCGTCTCGATGCTCATCCTCTGACCCGAGCGCAGCACGAGAAGATTAGAGGCGATGACGGGGCCTTGGCTGGCAAAAGAGTCTTGTGCGCGAGAGCTAAAGCCAGAACTGAAAATCGGTGTTTCCGAACCATCCGCGAAGAATGCAAAGGCCAGCGGGTCCAAGACCTCAGAATGAAAGTGCCAATAGACATCCTTGTCCGTGTCATTGACCACGGAAAAGCCGAACTCAAAGGGAAGACCAGAAGGACCCATGTGGTCCTGAAGCTGGCCGAGCTCTGACAACAGATTGGACATTGGCAGGTCTGATAGCTGAACCTCAGCAGCTTGCGCCGATTGCAAAAGGGAAAAGACCTGCATAGCAAAGATCAGGCAAATACAGCGCACCGCTTTGTATGGGGTCCACGTCAATGTCAAAGGTGAACGCCACCTCTGAAAAAACCGACAGCACCGTCGTGCTGGCCGATGACCACATGATCGTGCGCAACGCGCTGCGCGAGATCGTTGCCAGCATTAAGGGCGCCCGCGTCGTCGCCGAAGCGAGTGACGGGCTTGACGCGATCACCCTGTGCAAGACGCATGCGCCGGATTTCTTGACGTTGGACAGCGTTATGCCCTTGGCCCGCGGGATGGAGGTCTATGGCGAGGTGCGCCGCTGGTCGCCCGCCACCCGGATCTGCTTGGTGACAGGGGTCACGGCACGCGGCCATTTGGCAGAATGGATTGACGCCGGTGTGGATGGCATCGCATTCAAAAGCTGCCCCGAGGAGGACATTCGGCAGTGTTTTTCTCAGGTTTTGCAAGGCAGCACCACAGTCACCCCATCGGTCAAGCGCATCATGGAAAATTTGGACGACAGGCCTCAGATTACCATGCGCGAACGGCAAATCCTGCACCTGCTTGCCGAAGGCAATTCTAACGCTGAGATCGCAGAGCGGCTCTCGATCAGCCCCAAGACCGTCGACAATCACAGAACCCGTTTGATGGCAAAGCTGGGTGTTCATTCCATCGCTCAATTACTGGCCTATGCGCTCAGAGAAGGCCTCCTGTAGAAACAAAACCTGCACTTTGCCGGGCCTTTTTCAGAAGTTTGGGTCAAGACGCTGCACGCCACAATAGGGGACATCCCTCATACCAGCCCCATACTGGCCTGATACCGGGCGACCGAACAGCTTTGCGCCCTCTCGGCCGTGCGTTTTGAATGAGGGATAGCCCTCATTGAGGAAACGCGCGCACACCTGCAGCTTTGGCCCCATCGAACAGCACGTCATGGAAAGGTCACAGTTATGTTCGCATCTCTTCGAAAGCTGATCCTCGGTTTGGGTTCTGTTTTGGCAGTGGGCCTATGTCTCGCCATGGCAAGCCCTGTGACCGCTTTGACGTGCATACCACGCCACCTGGGCGACCATCTGGAAGCGCATTTTGATGCGGACAAGGTGCCGACCGTCATTTTCGGCTATTTCCGCGAGCTGAAAGATCAAAACAAGGATCTGCCCAGCATCTTGAACCTTCCACTCCGCTCCGAACCGTCATCGCCAGCCATTGCCAAGGTGAAGATTTCCGGTCCGGTCATCGAAGCGGGACAGGAGATTAGGTTCGGCCGCCACGTGGCGCACATTGAGATCCACTGCGCCCTCCAAGGCATGTGCGGAGACCTTCCCCGAAACCCCGGCATGGCCCTTTTTGTGCTTCTCAATTTGGATGGGACACTGATGGGGGGTGTTGGCCCTTGCGGCGGCTCCATCTATCCGATGGCAACACCGGCGCAGATCGACGCGATCCAAAGCTGCATCACGAACCGTCACTGCGGTGCCAATACGACAGTGCTCGAAGGCCTCGTCGCCAGGCCGTTCTCGCGCTGAGAGGGCGCAACGAGTTCGAATGCTCGTAAAAGACAGAGCGTTTCCACCTTAGGTGTTGTGGCAGAGCAAATTCGGATGCGGATCGCATCCGGCGCATGGTCCAAGTTCTTAGCAAAATCGATTGCCTGGCCGTTGTCTTCTAGCACGGACGTCATTTCTGATAACCTATGATGCAGGTTCGGTCATGGCAGCACGATAGCCCGGGAATGGCATTCGTTCTCTCGTTACGAGCGGCCCTGACGATTTCCGCGTGAAAGTCGAAGGCATCCCGAAGAGCTGCGAGGCAACGTTATTTGTCCCGCCGCGTCACCGACGTTGGGGCTGCGTCAAAACATGAAGAGGTTCATGCCTTCGCAAGGCAAAGCTCAAGGTATCCTCGCCTGACTGATCCGCATGGTCATGTGGTGTCGTCAAATCCACTACATTTGTTTCTTCGAATTTCTACGATCGAAATAACAAACGCTTGAAGGAGAAAAACGCTTCGTCAAATACAACAATTACTGCCTTCGGCCCTTAGCGGACTTTCACACTGTTTTCGAGCGTCAAGATCAGCTTCCGGATATCCGGAATTCGTGGGAGTAACGTTCGATCAAGTCCAACGAAGGTGTTTTGTTTCCCGTTTCAATCTCAGAGATATGAGACTTTGAAATTCCGTGCCGTCGATCCACAACCGGTGTAAAAACACAGCCAGTTTGCGCGCAACTGCGACGACGGCGCGGCGGCGGCATTTGCTGCGATTAAGGCGCATTCCCCAAGATTTGATCTGGGATTCGGCCATCAATCGCATGAGCAACGCATTTGCGGCAGCGTAGAGCGTTGCTCGGACATTCTGATCACCGGTTTTGGAGATGCGACTTGGGTTGTCGTGTTCACCGGATTGATACCCGCTCGGTGTCAGACCAAAATGCGCAGCCACAGTTCGGGATCGTTTGAACCTCTTTGGGTCATCGACGGCTGCCTTGAATGTCAGGGCTGCAATTGGACCCACACAGGGGACTGTCATTCTACGCATGCATACTGCGTCTTGGGGCGCTGCGTTCTTCACCCGATGATCCAGTTCAAGATAGTGCTGGAACAAGACAACGCGCGCATTCAGCACAGGTAGAATGGTATGGCAAGGACTTTGTCCATCTTGATCATCGGCCTTAACGAACCGCCAAAGCTACCGAGTTTGACAGGTTGGTAGGCGGACACCGAAGATCTTTGGCAAGCCGCGCAGTTCGTTTGCTAAAACCATAGTCTCCATCAGAAGGGCCTTTCGGGTATTGAGCAAGGCCCGCAGGCCGTGCGCTTCGCGGCTCTTCATGTGAACCGGACTGAACCACCCCGTACGCAATATCTAAGCGATGCCTTTGGCATCCGTATCGTCTGTTTTATTCCGCATCGCCGAAAGTGCCGCACTGACCTGTCGTTATTCCGGACAAACGACGTCGAAACCTCTGTCTTGCAAACCAAAGAAAAGAGGCCGGCTCAAGGCACCAGCCGCACAGCCTAACCGTTCAATAGAATGTTCAAATGCACTTATACAATGGGCGATGTCATCAACGTCGCATGGCAGCTCTCGCTCCATGCGAACTTTGCCGCGCGCATCGACGATGCAACGCGCAACAAAACGCAGCGATACATCCAAACCAACAAAATAGTCCATTCCCTGTCTCCCAGTGTCACAACCGTGCTGTGGTTTTATAGAGAGCTCGACCTCAGAGCAGGGTCAGCCAAATTACGCATGCTTCCCGCCCAAGCTTGACCTTTCAAAGGCAATGAATTACCTCACCGCAGTCGCTAGCGGGCGTTGTGTAGCGGTAAGACCTCAGCCTTCCAAGCAATTTGGATAAGTTACGCCAGACGACGTCAAGCTACTATACACTTGCTTTCATTGTATAATTAGCCACGCTTAGTGACGCTGAGATACATACAGGTTCGCTTTGTGTCCGACAAAATACTGACAAAGGCCCAGACTTACAGAGACCTTCGTCAAGCGGCTGCCGCAGGCCAAAAAAGGCACTGCAAAATACTGGGACCCAGAGGTAAAGGCCCTGGTCCTCTTCGTCAGGAAGATAGCCAAGACCTGGTACTTTCAGAAAGAGGTGGGCGGGCGTACGCGACGAGAACGGATCGGCAGATACCCTGTCATCGCAGCCGATGTGGCGCGGCAAACCGCTCTGGTCTTTGCACTCGGTGGGTGGCGTGGGGCAGGCAAACCTCTCCAGATCGGCGCCCCCACATTAAGGGCCGCGATGGAGACCTATTTCGCCAGACCGAAGCTGCGCTCCGACAGGTATCGCCAATCCGTGCGACAACCGTTCGAGCTCCATGTAAAACACTGGCTGGACATTCGGCTCAACGAGATCTGCAAGGCGATGGTTGTCTAGGCACATAGGGCGATGCGGAATACGCCGTCAGGAGCCAACCATGTGTTCAAGTATTTCAGAACGGTCTGGAACCACGCTCGTCGGATCCACGACCTTCCTGAGTCCCCGACTGTGGCGATCGAGTGGTTCGAAGAAAAACCACCGCAAACGATCATCGAAGATCTCAAGGCATGGCAGTGTGAGGTTGAGGATTTGGACAACCCGATCCATCGCGCCTACTACCAGCTTTTGCTCTTCACAGGCTTGCGCAAATCAGAGGCTCTGACACTGACCTGGCAGAATGTGTTCGATGACCACATCCATCTTCCTATGACCAAAAATGGCCGCAGTTTTGATCTTCCGATTGTGGACATCCACCACCGGATCCTTGAGCCACTCAGAGGCTTGAGCTCTCAGTGGGTATTCCCCTCGCCAAAAAGCAAGACGGGCCGGATGACATCGACCCGCAAACTGACATGGTCGCCACATACACATAGGCGCACCTTCGCGACGGTTGCGATTGAAGCCAGGGTCTTTGAAGAAGTCGTCGGACGCTTGCTCAATCACACGCCGCTATCGATCACGGGTCAAAGATACACGCGTCCAAACTGGATCATCTTGAAAGATCCGATGAAAACCGTGTGCGATGAGCTGCAAACGCGACTTTGCAAAAACATTCATTCAGGTTGAACCGAAGAGGTAAATCGAAGGTCGTGACACTTGAAATTGACAAATTGCCCGGCGAGCATCCGGAACTATTGGAAGTGCAAAGCGCAGACATTTCCTTAGGCCCGTACGCCGAAATCGTAAATGCAGAACCTTTCGACGTCGACGCATATTCCAAGGTCGATCTGGCTGACATGGCGCGGGTCGCAGACCTGCTATGTCCGCAAGGAAAACTCCAGTTCGGCTACGATGATGCAGGAATAGACTGGCGTTTTGGATTGCAGTCATTGTGCAATCCAAACAGGGGCAGGAACGTCAGCGTGGCGGCATCAAGATACGAAGACAGATGCGCAAACCTGTTCAAACGATGGCGCGACCTAGATGAAGATGTAGCGATCGGCCGTACATATCAGGAAGAGCGCTTAAATTCTGATGACCTCTTTGCAGCGACGCTACTGGCACCCGACCTTCCATTTGTTGACCGAGAGCACGTGGCGCCCAACTACCTCGCGAAAGTGTTGAAGCCTTATGCGATGGCAAAGTATCAGATAAGACAAATGCTTTGGTCTGAGCTGCAGGCCGGGCATGAGCGAGGACTGTGGCTCTGTTTTGTCCCGGGCGACATAGGAAATTTTGGCCTTCTCCCGCCAAGAGCTGGATTCGACAGGAAAGGCAGCTATCAGATCGATCGTGCGACGTTTCTTGAAGGGTTGGGTGAAGCCGAAGAGCACGTTGATACGCTAAACTATCAGCCTCACTTGCCCTACCCCGATCAAGATAAATGGCACTTGATTGGCGCTGATCACCCGATCATTCGAGGCATGATCGATCAAGAGAGCATTCCTTTGGAACTCGAGGCACGGAACCATAGGCCGCCAAACGAAAATAAAGGGCCAGGTCGGCGGATTGGAGCAAAGTTCTATCATGAAGATACTGCTTTAGCGCAGAGAGGCCTCTTTCTCTTTCGCAGTGGTCAAGTCCCGACTTATGCTGCCGCTGCCCGTCGAGCTATCGAGGAAATAGAAACACCTCTTCCACGCGGATACGACTTGGACAACACCCTGCGGCGCGTCAGTGAAGACATCAGTAAACTCGATAAATCAACGTCTTAAATTAGCCGTGTTTATTCGTGTTTATTCGTTGGTGCAGTTTGCCCAGCACTAGGCGAACCTCAAAGTACAATCAAAAACTTTGAGGTAACCAAATTAAACACGACGATAGTGAACGCTTGATAAGTCGAGCAGAAGTACAAGATCGATTTGGTATAGGGCAACGCTTTTTGGCAGATGCGTACAAGCGAGGAGAAGGTCCTCGTTTGATCCGTGTTGGCCGATTGATCCGGTATCGCGTTCAAGATGTTCGCGACTGGATTGAGGAACAAGCAAGCCTGGAGAGCTTCCGATGAGCTCACATGAAAGCAACCCACCAAAACCGTATGCAAAATTTAGATTTGAATGGAAGCACGCTGTCTTAGGTAACCCGATTATAGACCGCGGAGCGAAGCAAGTGGCAGTGATACTTGCGGACAGCTACGTCAACAAAGCAACTGGGATGTGTTGGCCTAAGAACCAAACTCTTGCAGACGTCCTGTGCTACAGCGTTAGAACAGTTCAGCGCCACCTCAGAACGCTGGAAGAACTTGGCTTCCTGAAAAGGACAAGAACCCGAGGTGCCCGAAGAGCTTACTTAATAGAACTGCCTCGCAATGAACATGACACGGTGCATGACAAATTGCCATCGGGCGACGTGACATCTTGTGACGCTGAAAGTGACGCACGTGTCATCCCCCATAAGAACCAAGGTAAGAAACATAGAAATAGCGCGCGCGTATCAAATAGAACCCTAAAGTATCACCTCATTGATCAGAACGACTACAGCAGTGTTGGGGCATGGAAGGTGTGGATTGCCAACAACCGTGGTTTGGGTCCCGATCAATTGCTGAGCCTCTTGAGAGAGAACACTGCTTACCGCTTACCGGCCCGTTTCCCGGAGACGCAAAGTGACACATACAATCACGCTTTCTTCGACAACGAAGAAGCAAAGCATCGAAGTGACACGAGGAAGTGAGTTACAAAACGTTTCAAACACAACACCTAGCGGCGTCGATTGAGAAACCTGTTTTGAGATCCTGATTGCAGTGCAATGAAATGATGAGAAATCTGAACCGGTCGCATTAAAAAAAATGATAGGATACAACATAAAAAGCTGTGCAAACGCACCGACACCTCACCGGGGGTACATGAAAAACAAACGGCAACTCGCGAAACCGATTGTTGTACCGCTGTTTCTGCAAAGTCGAAATTGAGGAAAAAAGCCCACTGTAGTTATAAAGATGGCTTCCAAACCTTACGACTGATCCATCGCCCCTGTTTGGAATTACCAACGACAAACGCCGCTCATTCTCGGCAGACCGTTCGGACCAAACCAGACGTTGAAGCATGATGCAGCTAAGGGCGGTTCAGAGCCCAAAGTGGTAAAGGCTGCGGCGGCAACCCATAAGCATATGGGCGGAGAGCCGACCTCCGCCACTCTGAAGCGGATTTATTTTGAAGCCGAAAAACCGACATAGGCGATCTGTCTGAGTTCACACACAAGGGCTCTTGCGTCTTGCTCTTATCCGCGCACTTAAGCCACAGCCGAGGCCCACGTGGCGGCAATGATCAAAATCCCGAACAAAATCGGCTCAATTGCCGTGTCATGCGCGGAACAAAAAAATCTTCAAAGTGCTGCCCAAAACCGCTCTTTGATGACTAATGGCCGCCGGAGTCAGTGTTTGCCCTTTAGTCAGCGTGAGCACGCTTAAAAAAGAACTAAACCAAAACCTATACTTCCTTGGTAAAAATCTGATTTTCTGAGTAAAAGAATCAGGATAATTCTTAGCTTCGATTGGTTCAAATTTTACGCCATGGCACTTCAACAGTTTTACAAGTTTTTTCTGACATTTCCGGCTCTGTTCTGCATGGCCTTACTCGCCGTGCCGGTTTTGGCGCAACAGGATGGAACATCTGACGGTGACAGTTTCGATCTGGGTACGATTGTTCTGGAAGGGCAGCTTTTAGAAACGACGCTGGAAGAAAGCCAGACATCTGTTGCGGTGTTCACCGGCGAGGCTTTGGAAACGACAGGCGAAACCTTGCTTTTTGAACTTTACAATCGCACGGCCAATGTCACGGCCATCAACGGTAATAATGGCATATCCATCCGGGGCATCTCGGAAAGCGGTGTTGCGGGGTTCACCCAATCGGGCACGATCTCCATTCAGTATAATGGCGTGGCCCTGCCAGGGCGGGCGCGTTGGCTCAACCCGGTGTCCACTTGGGATCTTGGCCAAGTGGAGATCCTGCGCGGGCCGCAATCCACGCAACAGGGGGCCAATGCCTTGGCGGGTGCTGTGGTGTCACGCTCAAATGACCCGATCTTTGGAAGTGAATACGCGATCCGTGGGGATATTGGGAATTTTGACGCTTATCGCTTTGCTTTCATGGGCAATACCGAATTGGTCGAAGACCGACTTGCCTTGCGTTTCACGGCCGATCTTCACGGCAATGACGGGTATCTTTTTAATCCTACGCGCAATATCGACGATGCCGACGCGCGGGAATTTGAAAGCTATCGCGCCGCTCTACGTTGGGCAGCGACGGATGACATTGATCTTGTTTTGTCCTACAGCCACGCGGAAAATCGGACCGGCTCGGATTTCGTAAACCTCGCGACATTTCCGGCGCAGCGGCTCAATCTGTCCAATGTGCCCAATGAGTTCGGAGCGCGCACGCGCATCTGGGGGCTGCGCGGCACGTGGAACATCAATGAGGTGTTCACGCTAGAAAGCGAGACGTCTTATTACACGGTGAAATACGACCGGCTGACGGATGCGGACGGTTCCCCGGCCATGAATGGATTTACCACCGAAGTTGGCAAATATGATGGGTTTGAACAGGATCTGCGGCTGCGGTTTGACACAGATTGGTCTCGTGGCGTGGTTGGCGTTTTCTTCTCAGACGCCTCTGAGCTGACCCAGGGCCGAGGGTTTAACCCGCTGACGCGCAACCTGCCGGAGCCGTTCCTGAGCCAGGTTGTGGCCATTCAGAACCAGTTTTTTGGCGGCAATTCGATCCAGATTGACGGCTCTAACATCCGCGACGCAACAACGCGCAACATGGCGCTTTTCGGAGAGGTTGACGTGCCGCTCGATTGGATGATCCCCGGCCTGACCGCCACCGCGGGCGCGCGCTATGACTACGAAGAGTTCGATTTCCGCAATCAGACCATCACCTTTACACCCCAGGCCCCTGTTTTGCAGCAGATTGTGGATGGTGCGCTGCCGTCGCCACCCGGCACGCCTGTGCTTGTATCGCTTCTTCTGAATTCCTTACCCAACAGTGTTGAGGCCGCGCGCACAGATTATCAGGCGTTTTTGCCCAAGTTGGGCCTGAGATATGATTTCGGATCTGATCAAACCGTTGGTTTCACGGTGCAACGCGGCTATCGCGCCGGTGGATCGGGCATTTCGCCCTTGGGCGGGCAATTCAATTTCGATCCCGAATACACCAACAACTATGAGATCTCTTACAGAGGCAGTTTCCTGGACAACCGGCTCGATTTGTCGGCCAACGCCTTTTACACGCGCTGGACGGATCAGCAGGTGAACATCACGCTTGGATTTCTTGACACTCGCATCGTCAATGCAGGGGAATCTGAGCTTTATGGTGCGGAAGCCTCCGCTACGTTTCAGGCCACCGGCCGGCTGTCGCTTTATGGGTCCGTGGGCTACGTGCATACGGAGTTTCTAAACTTCGTAGACAATGGCAATGATCTCTCGGGAAACCGCTTTCCCGGTGCGCCGGAATGGACGGCGTCCTTGGGGGGACAATACGTGTTGGACAACGGGCTGAGCCTTGGGGTTGACATGTCCTTCACCGACGCGACGTTCCTCAATCCCAACAACCTGGTGACCGAGAAATCGGATGCGTTTCTCCTAATCAACGCCAACCTCAATTACACGATGGACAGTGGGCTGACCCTGGGCATGTATGTCCGCAACCTGCTTGACGATGATCATCTGGTAAGCCGCTTCCCTGCCACGGGAACGGGTGTGCCGGGGGATCCGCGGACGTTCGGTGTCTTCGCCTTGCATCGGTTTTAGGGCCTAGGTTTTTATGTCTGCAAGATTGGCCCGAAGCGGGCTTAGTGTAGCACTTTTCCCTTCCTTTGCTGTTCGTAGTAAAGCCGCGTACCGCCAGTCTGCGGGAGCAGCCCAGCGATGCGCGGTATGGGCCAATTTCAGTTTCGGCATCGAATTCGACCGTATCCTGCAACAACATGCTTTCGGTTTGATGGAGCAGAAGCGAAGTGCGATCTCGAATGCGGCACACGTGATCCGTTGCATGAGTGATCGAGACGTCAATGACATTGGACGCTTGTGCAAAGGCGACCGTGGCCGTCTGAACCTTGCCCGCTTCTTTCATCACTTTTCAAAATTCGATTTTTGCGCGAATGCCAATGCGTCTTGGTGGGCCTGGAACACCAACCGGACCAAGGGCCGCCTGCGGCAGGCCAGTTGCGCTAAATGGGAATATACTTGTGGTAAGCGGGTTGGTCGAATTTGACGTCGTCGCATAGCGCTCATTGAATATGTTCTCTCCAAAAATTTCGAAGAAAACACGATCCGAGCGCAACCCGAGCCGCAGATCAACCGTCTGAAAGCCATCCAATCTCGCGCGGGTGGCAGTAATTCCACCCAGAAAATCACTGCTCAATCTATAATCTGCGCGAACATAGCCACGCAATTTACCCCATAAGGGCCGCGGATCCTCGTACTCGCCAGAGAGCGCGAGCGTGAACTCGGGCGCGTTGGGGAAGGCCTTGCCCTCTATGGCGGGCGGATTATTGGGATCGGTGCCAACAAGCATGCCGTTGAAGTCCGAAATCTCAGTAAAATTGACGCCTGCATTGGCTTGAAGGGTGAGGCCGGTTAACGGCACCGCTGTTACGTTAAGTTCCGCGCCATAGCTGGTGCCGTCTCCCACGTTATCGACAAGGCTTCGCGGAGGGATCAAAGTGCCGGGAAAAATCACCTCGACTGGCAGTTGGAAATCTTCGATCTTGGTGAAAAATGCCGTAGCGTTTACCCCCAGAAGCCCGTCATAGAAAAGACTTCTGACGCCAAGTTCGACATTACGAGTGATTTCTTTGTCGTAAAAGTTAACGGCCAGTCCTGTGGGGTCGGAGAACAATGACACCCCTCCAGGGCGCTGACCTTCCGAATAGGAGGCATAGGTCGTCAGTGTGTCTGACCAATCATAGCTAACGGCAACGCGCGGCGAAAAGGCCGTAAACGCGGTCTCAACGCTGGCAAAAGGCGCAACTTCAGCGAGCCCAAGGAGGTTGGACAGACCGACACCAACGGACTCGCGTTCAAACTTGAAACGGTCATATGCGAAACGCAAGCCCGCGGACAGTTCCAACGGTGGTGTAGGCCGCCATGCGATGTCCCCGTAAAGACCAGTGTTGAGCGCTCTTTGCCGAGAGTATCCATAGCTGCCCCCGAATTCTTCGGGCGTCACGCCTGGTACCAGGTTTGAGATCGCCGGCCCAAACGTAATTATCTGAGCACCGAAAGTTTCTGTATAGCTCACAGAAAGACCGGCATTCATTGTCACCTCGCCGGGTAACGCCCCGATCTCAAGAGGCAGACCAGTGTAGGTGAATTCTTGGCTCAGCGTGTCAATGTTACGGTTAAAGCCCGCATTGGACAGATCAATCGTCGGTACCAGCTCAGCGTCAGTATCTGACGCGGTGTAGGAGCCGCGAAAAGATGTCATAGACTTGAATGTACCAATGTCGGTGTCGTATGCCACCTCGAACCGAGCCAGATAATCATCAGCGCGCTCCGGGCCAGCCGGATCAACAAAGGCAACGTATTGCCCAAGCTGCAGCAGGTTGAGGTTTGTCAACGAGCCCCAGATGCTGTCGTATTCGACTTCGGTATAGGTGAATTGAAAATCCAAGGTTAGGTCTTCGCGGGGACGCGAGCGCAGGCTCAGGCGCACACTGCTGCTTTTATCGCTGATCTTATCGGTGGGACGACCGACCAAATCTCCCCCGCGTGTCGAGATAAAGCCATCATTGCGCGTCTCAAAGACAACCAGCCGTGCTGAGAGGCGCCCGTCCTTCAAAAGCGGGACATTGCCCACCAAGGTCGTGGATCCAGCGAAATCAGAGCCGGTATCAAAACGACCGATATCGCCTTCTAACGAGAACTCAAGCTTATCAGTGGGTTTTTTGGTGACCACGTTGACAGCGCCTGCTGTGGTGATGCGGCTAAAGGTGGTGGTCTGCGGGCCCAGGAAAACATCCACGCTTTCCACATCGAAGAGTGGCGGGTTCGCATTTCCAAAAGCCACAACCGAATTGAGCAGAACCCCGTCTAAAAAGAGCCCCACCGTCGGCCCACTAAAGCCCCCGCCAAGGTTACTTATGCCTCTCACCGATAGCTGCAACGCGATAGGCTCCCGACGCCCCGTCACAAACACGTTCGGGGTTCTTTCAAGCGCGTCACCCAGATCGGTGATATTTTGTTTTTCAAGCTCCTCGGCATTCAATGTCTGAATGCTACGCTCCTCTTCAAACAGGTCAAACACACCTTCGCTGGCCGAAGCGGCCGCGCCAATCGTGATGGTTCCTAAATCGAACGGGTCATTGTTTCCTTGCGAAACAATCACAGCAGTCGTGTTTTGAAATCGTGCCTGAAGACCAGTGCCTTGCAGAATTGAATTGAGCGCCTCATTGGCATGCGGTGAACCATAGGCGCCAGGGCTTTTCCTGCCTTCAATCAACTGATCTGGCGCAACAATCGTCAAACCGGTTTCTGCGCTTAATTCAATCAACGCAGACCTAAGATCTTGTGCATTGACCTGGACTTCTGACGCGTCGCCTTTGGTTGCAAAGGCCAAAACCATTCCATAGACAACAATACAGGTGAGCCGCTTCATTGAATTGCCTCAAACGTGGATCAAACGAAGCCATTCAGACCTCCTATTTCTGTAACGGGTGACGCAAGAGAATATTCGAGAGCCGACTGAGTTTTTCAGCTTAAGGTCGGATGTAAGTGCCAAGTCCCGGGACATGGACAACAGATGCTCCTTGTGAGAGGGCCAAAGCGCGCAACGCATCTTCAGGTGCGCTAAGGTCGATGCCGCCTGATACCAATCTTTGCGCCAACGCCTCGTTTCTCAGGATAATCGGACCTGCAAGACGCCGATCTAAGATGTCTGTGACATCGGCCAGCAACATGCCGTCCATAAGCATCTGATCCCGGAGCCAGGGGGCGATGCGTGTGGGTACGATCTGATCTATCTGTATTCCATCTGATGTGAGCCGAAGTCTCTGGCCTACTGTCAATTCGATGGAATCCGGCCCGTTTCGGACGCGAACGCGACCTGATTTGACCGAGACTTCTACAGCGCCTCTGGTCTTCTCAACTGAAAAGCTTGTTCCGATCACGTCAATGGAAACATCACCAACGTTAACTTCGAATGATCTTACTTTCTTCTCAACATCAAAAAATGCAGCCCCTGAAAGCAATGTGACGCGCCGCACCTGCGGCATGTCAGTGTCATCTGCGATGGCAGAGCCAACGTCCAAGACTATCGCATCACCGGAAGACAAGAGCATATCCCGTCTTTCCGTCTTTGCGATCACATCCGCGTGCCACCAGATGAAGACCGGATCGCGTGCCGCGAGAAGGCCAAGAAGTAAAAACGCGGCAATGATGATCGAAGGAAGTTGGCGACCTCTGAGTTTTTTGACCCCTGTTAAAGACCAAGCGTCTTCTGCCTTTTTCCAGGCTTCTTTTTCTTTTGACCCCCGAGCGATGAATAACGCCTTCGCGGCGCTTGCGTCTGGATCATTCGGGTTTTCGCGCAAGCGCATCAGGATACGAACCGCTTCGCGCGCAAGATTTTCCTCGCTTTTGGTCACAAAACGCCATCCATGCTTAGGTTTCTCAGCTATTAACGGTTCAAGTGTCCGAAAATTCGGAGCCTTAAAAGAAGCCTCATACACTGAGCGCCACAACCAATCGTACCAGAGCATCCTCCACGAGTTTATGCGCCGTAGATGGCGCCACGCTTAGGCGCTTTGCAATCTGTACGTAGGTCAACCCGTCGACGCGATGCAAAAGCAAGGCCGCGCGCATCGATTTCTGCATTTTAAGTAATTCCCTGGAAACGCGCGCCAGTTGGTCTTGTGCGATGACGACGCTTTCACTGTCTGTTGTGACGTCTGAATGCAGAGTTAGATCTGGATAGTAGTCTCTTTCGATTTTCTGGCGGCGGTGCCAATCATAGGCGAGGTTCGACACAATGCGGCGTAGGATGGGTTTGGCGTCTCGAGCGCTGTACTCTTTAGCGCACCATCGCAACCATGTGTCTTGAACAAGATCTTCTGCGATATCAAGCTGCCCGACCAGTTTTGTCGCCAAGGCAATCAAACTTTCCCTGTTGGAAACGAACGCCTCAAGCTCTTCGTTTTTTCGGCGATTTCCAGCAACCATATTTTATCCGAATAGAAAAGCATTTCACTTTACGTGGCAATTCGGGGCTGCGTACAAAGACGATATCGAACTGGTGACTGGGATGAAAGGGAAACGGCAAGCCACAATCGTGATCAAATCGCCGCGGGTTTTTCTGCTTAAATTCTGGAGATGATTGAAATCTGCAAAATAGAGACAAACGGTCGATTGAGAGGTGTCAAGCGATTTGCTCCAGTCTTCGAAATGCCCTGGTTCATATTGGCACGGCCGTCAATGTTGCGCTCGCAATTCGTCCGGCTGGTATTGCTGTTTGCACAAACTTGAATTGTTGTGTCGTTAGTTCTTCCCAATCTTCGCGAACACCTCACGCGCAGTGACCTTGAGCACAATGAAAAAACGATTAGAGAGTTGAACAGTTTTGAAGCGCCACTGTAAGCGACCAAGCCTGGAAGCGCACGATTTACGAGTGCTTCGGCGGAGTTGGAATATCTCTTTTCCGCAAAAACGAACGTTCTTGAGTGAAGCGTAATTTACTCGCTGCTTTCCATGGCCTGGCGGTAGCGCAAGTTACAAAGAGGTCAGTCAAATCCTGAACCGTCCTGCAGCCTTTAAATTCGATTTTATCTGGAATACGCACCTGCAGCGAATGACCGCAAAGCGGACCACATCAGCTGTATCTTGACCGGTCCGTGCATGGCAAGAAAGGGCCACGAGCGACGAAGCCTAAGCTCACTTCCGATATCTTCTACGCGCCAAAAGCCTATGTTGCATAAGCGCTGCGCTGCGGGCTTCGAGGGCTCTGAGCACGGCCAATGTCTTTTTAGAGCAGTGTTGGCGCTTTGCGCGGTTGGGGGTGATAGGGGCGCAACCCGGTCTGTTGATCCCCCGAATTCAGTCTTCGCAACGCGCCCTGCTTTAACCGTGCCGGACCAATGAGGATCAATTTCAATTTTTGGAGTAGCGGTGGCACCCGGCCTTTGAGTTTGCAGGACAGCAGCGGCGCGCATTTCCATTGACCCCTCGCCGACTGGCATGACCTCCTGACCAACGACTGCTGACAATGCCGCTCAGCGCACGGTTGAACTGCGGGCATCAACGTCTTTCAAATGGCGCATAGCAGGCTTCACTCGTTGATCGCGCGGCGCTTGACGCGAAATACTGTTTGTTCGGTCAAAACAATCTGGCATCGTAAGCTAAGCTGACACTGGCCTCATTGCATCTGAGGGCGTCCGCTACGCCTCGAGTTTCGCAGTCCATATTTCTTCACAGTGTTTCGACTTTAACTCAAGACATCAGAAAACATCGAAACGCGCTGGTCATACACGCTTTGGATTGCGCTTCGTGAAAGATGTGATCCACGTTTTTCGGAATATGGTAGCATGTAAGAAAGCTTGAGATACAATTCTGTTCAACAGAGCCTTTGCGGGAAAGGCGCGCTTTTAAACGCTATGGATAACAGGAAAGAGCCCAAATCAACACCGGCACAGCTGGATGCAACCCGCACCGGATCCAAGAAAAATGCCAGATCGGATGCAGGCAAAACGGCGGAAGTATTGGGTCTGCTCTATGAGGCGGCTCTGGATCCTGACACCTTGATTGATGTCGTGGATGCATGGGACGTTCTGGTTGGCCAGATGATGGCTGAGGCAGATTTCGAAAATCCTGCAATCCTTCAGACGCCAAGGATCCGTGAACACAGCGCACGGGCCGAACGCATTCTGGATGCCAACGAACGTTTGGAGAGCATCCCAGAAACTTGGCTCGGCGCGTTTCAAAATGTTCCTGCCTATGTTGTGGATGCCAAGCTCAAGGTTGTGCAAACGAATGAAGCAGGCCGCGCATATGCGGAAGATGCCGGACAAGGGCCGCTTCCTCTTTTGCCAGAGGATGAAGCGCCGGTCCTGGCGGCCGTATCCGAATGCATCGCGCAGAGCACGGAAGCCAGCCAGACCGCCGGTCAGACTTTGGTGGTTGCATCGCCCCGATATGATCGCGCGGCGGTCCTGGCAGTCAACGCGTTGAGGTCGGATGGACGCAAAAAGAACCTCGCCATTATCGCGCTCTGCGAAGTTGGATGGCCCGAAGGCTTAAGCTTGCGCTTGACCGAGGCGTTTGGGCTGACCGACAGTGAAATCGGCGTCGTGAAAGGGCTGGTTGAGTTGGGCCGGTTATCGCAGGTCGCATCAACCCGAAAGCGCACGATCAATACCGTCCGCAATCAATTAAAATCAGTTCTCTCGAAGACAGGCACGCAATCGCAGGTGGAATTGATCCGGTTGGTGATGTCATTCATGGAGGTCGACAGCGCTTTTGACGATAAAGGCTCCATGCAAACCATGCAGTCCACCGCTGAGCTGGACAGCGCGGGGCTTGCGACATTTCCCTTCAGATTTGTCAATCGGCCCCATGACCGCCGCGTTTCGTACATTGTGAACGGGATCGCAAATCCGCTGCCTGTTTTGGCGCTGACAACAGACTTTGCCACGATGCGATCGACACCGACGATTGAGCAGCATTCCCGTTCGCTTGGATTAAAAATGATCGTTCCCATGCGACCTGGATATGGGGATTGCTCCCCCGTGCCGGGCCGTCGGGATTTTGATGAAACACTTTTGGAGGATGCACTAGCGGCAGTGGATGCCCAAACTGACGGGCCTTTTGCCGTGCTCTGTTTTGGTGCAGACAGCTACTATGCGATCCGCCTCGCTCACATGGCGCCGAAGCGTGTGACAGGTATTTTTTCCGTGTCGGGCACGCTGCCCTTCACCTTAAAGAGCCAGATTTCGCAGCTGCCGAAATGGGGTCGTTTTCTTGTAGGTGTCGCGCGTTACACGCCTCATCTTGCACCGTTTTTCGTGAAAGCCAGCTTTGCTTTGGCGCATCGCATCGGGCCTCGCGGGGTGTTGGAACGCGTCTACAAAGACAGCAGGGCGGATATGGAGATGCTCAAGCGTGAGGATGTAGTGCAGGCCATGATATGGTCTGCGCCCCTGATGCAGCCCGCGAAAAAATCGGTCCAGAACAGCTTTGTGCGGTTGATGACAGACCGCCATCGTTTTGAATGGTCCGATATGGTGCGTGAGGTCAGTGCCCGCATACCCGTCCGATTTTGGAACGGACTTGCGGATCCTACCTGCCCAGCGCCGACAATTGAGGAATTCCGGCGTAATTTTCCCGATGTGACGTTTCACTTGCTGCCCGAGGCTGGCAACCTTCTGTTTTTTGATCATTTTCAGGATATTCTGGGCAGCCTAGCCGCCCATTGCAAAGAGCCGTGAGACGAAGTTCCGCCCTTTAGCCCATATGGATCATGCCGCGGGTCGTGACCCATGCGCTTTTGGCTGATAGCACGTGCGGGCGTTTCGCCCGTTTGGCAGGCAGTTTTGGGAATGGCAGGCATGCCGCCCATCGCGGATCGACAGGGTGACAGACGCAAATTGACATTTGGCGGCTTCAAGACATCAAACACACGGCAAACAGGCATCGCGGGAAAGAAACCCGCGCGACGCCCCCATAGCCCACACTATACGGCCCTGACACTGCGCGGCGGACGGATGACAAAAGTGGCCGGAGTTGCGGCAAGCTTTGCGCCGCTGATGGGCCAATTGGCGCTGAGCGTTTCGGCCGTAGCCATGGGCGCTGCGCTGACAAGTTCAGGAGCTCATGCAGGGAGCTGCGCGCTCATCGCAGGGGTCTACACCTGCTCCGGGCCTGCAGACCCGGTGCTTGATGTGACGCAATCCTTCACCAACCCCACCGGCGTCAGCGTGGTCACCGAGCCGGGCTTTGGCATCGACACGACAGGCACAGGGGGCAGCGCCTTTTTCCTGGAAAGCGGCGGCGGCACGCTTTCCTTCAACGATCAAAACGCATCCAACATTTATGGCGGAACAGGCTATGGCATCTTCGCGCGCGGCTATGGCACGAATAACGGCATATCTATCACCTCTAACGGTGTGATCGGCGGTAACCTACGCGGTGTGAGGGTGTTAAATGAAGCCACTGGCGATACCCAGGTCAATCTCAACCAAGCCTATGGTTCAACAGTTGGTGTTTCGATCTATCAGTCGAGTACAGGCGGCGCCGTGTCCGTTTCCACCAGTGGAGTGGTATCTGGATTAATCGGCATTAGTGTCGACAACCGCGGCAATCAGGGCGTCGACATTTCAACCACCGCTGGTGTTTACGCGACAACCGGCCGCGCCATTACCGTATCGAACTTGAACGGCGGCGCGGTCACGGTGACGACAGGCCTCGTGAGCAGCACTCAGTCTGATGCGATAAGAGTTTACAACGGGATTTCTTCTGCGGATGTCACGATCACAACCAACGGCCTTGTCACCGGCAATCAGGAAGGTATCCAGGTTATAAAGCGTGGCAGTGGTACCGCGACGGTTACGGCCAACGAGGCTGTCATCGGTGGCGCCCTCGGCATCGACATTACCAACGAAGCGGGCGACATAGAGATCACCGCGGGCGACGTTACAGGGACCTCCAGCAGGGGCATCTCGACATTCAACGACACCATGAGTCGGAATACCTCCATCACGTCAGACGGGACCGTCACGGGTGGCACCGCGATTTACGCTACCAATCGGGGCGCAGGCGATATCGACATCGTCAATACCAATGTATCGGGCACAGCCTTTGCGGATGGCGCGGTGACAGGCATCGAAGCCAGGCATTATTCTGACGGCAATATAAATGTCACAGCCGACAGGGTCAGAGGCGGCACGGCCGATGGCATCCAGGTGGTCAACAACGGTGGAACAGGGTCCATTTCTGTCACAACCACGGGGACGGTGGATGGAGCGTTCAACGGCATCACGGCTTTGAATGATAATTCTGGCGGTTTAGAGATCTCCACCCAAGGGACGGTGACTGCCGGGCAAAATGGCATCCTTGCCAACAATCGCGCGGGCGGGGACCTGACGATAACCTCAAGCGAGATCGCAGCCAATCTGGGCAACGGGATTGAGACCTACAATGATGCCTCAGGCCAAAATCTGATCATCAATGTGGAAAATAGCATCACCGGCGGAGATCGTGGCATTGACGCTTTTCAACGCGGTACCGGCAGTTTTGATATTTCCGTGACCAATCCTCAGGGGACCGCGCAAGTCACTGGTCAGACAAAAGGGATATATGCGCGCCATGAGGGCACTGGCACGTTGTCGATTGTCGCCGATCAAGTCACTGGGGTCTCTCAGTATGGTATCGAAACCCAATCCTCGAACATGGCGGGAGATGCATCGATTCTCGTCAATGAATATGTCTATGGCGGAGGTCAGGCCATCAGAGCGTACCATACCACGTCGGGCAATCTGGATATCACAGCCACAAATGGAGATGGCACCGCGCGTGTAGCCTCAAACGGTGCCGGCATCGTGGCCGTCAATACCGTCGGCGGGCGGGTGAACATCAATGTCGATCAGGTCGATGCCACTAGCGAGGGGATTATTGCAGAGCAATCCGGCTTGGCCTACGGTCCCTCCCTGTCGATCACGGCCGGGCAGGTTCTGTCTACAACTAACGACGGCGTAAAAGCGACGACCTCTAGCGGTGCCAGCTCGGCACAGATCACGATCACCGACGGGATCAACGCAGGCCGCAACGGTATTTCACTCTACAGCATGGGCTTCGCCGGCGCACGCATTAGAGCCCTGGATGGCACCAGCATATCAGGTATGGATTACGGAATAGTGGCGCGAAACGATGTCAGCGCGCTGACCATCGAGGTTGATAATGTGGACGGTTTCTTCGCTGATGGGATCAATGCAAGCAATTTGGGAACCGACCTGTCAATCAGCGCAACGGGACTTGTCCAGGGGGCCACATATGGCATCTATGCGTACAATTCCGGCATTGGTGATATCAACATCACCGCCCAAGACGATGGGTTAAGCACGGTTGCAGGCGGTGCACAGGGCATTCGGGCACTCAATTTCACCTCGGGTGGGATCACGATTGCCGTAGATGAAGTGCGGGGCGTGTCCATAGGTATTTACGCCTACAATGATGGCACCGAGGCGACGTATATCTCCGCAATTGACGTCGATGCCGCTAACGGCGATGCGATTGATGCCTATAACAGGCCGACATCCACGGATTTGTCCATCACAGCAAGCGGAACGGTCAGCGGTTCAAGAAACGGAATTTATGCAATCGACAATGGGACGGGCGATCTGACCATCGAGGTGTACAATAATGCTGGCACGGCAGAGGTGGTTGGAGACGATAACGGCATCGTTGCGGTCAAACAAAACGGCAATTCCCTAATCGTCACCGTGGACAATGCTCGTGCCACGACCACCGGTGATGCGATCTACACCTATGCAGGGCCCGGCACGTATCGAACGAGTATCGCGACGGATGGCGATATCTTTGGCGCGCGCAACGGGATCGCTGCCTATCATTATGGGTCAAACGTCCCCTCCGTTTCAGGGCTAAATGTCTATGCCTATGGCACAGTCAACGGGGCGACTGGGGCTGGTATCCTTGCATTTGCGGACAGCGCAGATAGAGCGTTCGTAGTCCTTTCCAGTGGCGCGCAGGTATCGGGTGCCACATTCGCCATCGAGAACAACGGGAGCGACAGCACCATTTTGGTCGAAGGTGGCGCGGAGCTCATCGGAGATGTGTCGCTTAATGATGGGAGTGACACATTGGCGATCCTCGGTGCCACTCTCACGAATGTCTCTTTATTGGATGGGGGCGATGATATCTCCACCGGTGATACGTTTGTCGACAGGCTGAATTTTTCTGGATTTACCGGCACTCTGGGCGCGGACCTTCGCAATTGGGAAAACATATCTGTATCAGGCGGGCAGCTGATCTATACCGGGCCGTCAATCGACACCGGCGAGCTTGTTGTTGGCCAAAATGGGCGCTTGACCGTGACACAGCCCAATTTCGTTTTGAACGGGCCGCTCGTGACAATATTCACAGGCACATTCGAGGCCGGAACGGGCGGCACATCCATGGCCACGTTGAACGGGAGGGTTGTTAACCGTGGCCGCGTGTCCCTGGTGGATGGCGCGGCGGGCGATACCTTGACAATCAATGGTGATGTGCTGAGATCTGGTGCCTTCGAACTTGATGTCGATGTTTCGGGCCCCGCGGCTGACCGTATATCGATTGTCGGCAATGTGATCCCCGATCCCAACGGGCCAAAAGGCATTGCAATAGAAGGAACCGGTAGCGCAACGACACCCTCGGACATCACCGTTCTGGATGTGACCGGCACGACGACTGATGCGGATTTTCAGCTGGCGGATTTCGACTTCACAACGCTCCAGGGGGAGGAGGCAGAGGTCATCGGGGCTTATTTTTACACCCTCGGGTTTGACGCACCCGTGGGTGAATATTTTATCACGCCCTTCGATCAAAACGGCAATCTGAACCTCAACCCGGCCATTGCCCTGTTTGAGGCATATCCCAATTTACTGACAAATCTCAACGCCTTACCTGGGTCTTTGCAGCGTTGGTCGGATAGATCCGGCGGTTCGCAATCGGGCGTTGAGCAACTGCTGCTTGATTTTGATCCAAGCCCCGAAAATGCAATCTGGTTTTCATTTTCTGGCAGGCAGGCCGAATACACTCGGCAAAGCACGACGGGCGCTCAGGTCGAAAGCGATGTAACCGGCTTTGAAATGGGGATGGATTACCCGCTCTTTGACACGCAATCCGGCCAAATGCTCGTCGGTGCCTACTTCGCGTTGCAGGAGGCGCGCGCCGATCTGCTCACAACGGCCGCGGCTGGCGATATCAATAATGATGCGCAATCTCTGACCCTGCATGCCACCTATCTCAGTGACAGCCTATTTTATGCCAGCGGTCAGGTGCGGTTTTCCAGGTTTGATACGGATATGTTCATTTCAGGGGCGCCCGTATCTGTGATCAGCGCGAATGCAGAAGGCTTAGCCGCTTCTTTCGAAATTGGCCGGGCGTTCAATGTTTCTCAATCGCTGACGGTTGTGCCGCAATTTCAGCTCGCGTATAGCGACATCTCTGGCGATGCCATTGCGGACCCGTTTGGATCCGCTTTTGCAGCCCAGATCACCGATGGGGAGACACTGACCGCGCGGGTTGGCGTTCTTGCAGAACGAAGCTTTGCGAGGGGCAGCGTATTCGGCGGGCTGAGCCTCATTCACGCGTTTGACAATGACACCGCGATCAACTTTGCGGGCCTGCCCTTTGTCACGCGACCCGATGAGCAGCGCATTGAGGTGCGCGCGGGCGGCCAGATCGAGATCGGGCAAAACTCGGTGTTTTACGGCGGGCTCACCGCACAGGGGGGCCTGTCAGATTTCGGTGATGATTACGCCTACGGGGTCACGGGTGGTATCCGGGTCAGGTTCTGACGCTATCACTGCCGGGCGTTGCCTTTCACATGGGTTGCGCCGCATGCGCCCGATATGGGAACGCTAAGTATCTGTGATTGCTGCGTTTCGAACAGCGCGGCAGGGCGGGTCGATCTCTTCTAACGGGCTTCCAGAGCTGGCCTCGCTGTCAGGCTATTTCCGAAAGTTTATGAGTTAGCAGCGCTAATCGGGAAGCGTGAGCATTGTCCGTTTTACGGCCAGAAAAGTTCCTACGGCGCGAATTTGGTCGATCAAACAGGCTGAACTTTCCGGTGTTGCGAAGGGCTTGGCGCTTCGCAACGATACGCCAGGTGTCCAAATGTCCGCGGACGCTTGGGACAAACTAACGTCTGGGGCTAATTGGTGTTACGCCTGAAGAAGGTGCTTTCCTGAGGCCGACCGCGCCAACTATTGAAAGGCTACCTGGCTTCTTCACACCAGAAGCACTGACGGAGTGAAAGGAAAGGACCTTTAAGCTAGGCCCAAATTGTATCGTCTGTGCGGTTTGAGGGGCTGCAGTGCAGCAATCCAGGTGTCCGCTGCTGGACGGCCGCTTAGGGCCAAACCTGCTGTGTACAGTCTCTAAAATTCGGGCCACTCAAATCAATCACACCCCTTCAAGCAAGTGTTTTTCCATTTCATTCGACATCCAGGATTTGTTGGGCGCGTCACGATCCAACATATCTTGGGTAAGGCACTTTGATCCGGTCCCCACAACTGTTACACTTCTAAGGGTCATTGATCATCCCCGTTTTTAAAGCTGTCACGCGTGCGACTTGAAAATTCAGAAGGATACACCGCTGAGCGCTTGATCAGGGAAAGCGCAGAAATGTCACTTGGTGTGACACCACTCAACGTTTCGGCCAACACCATGACGACCCCCCTGTTTTCTGGAAAGCTGTTGGTTCGAGAGGTGCAACCTGGCCTCGTCTTGACAGCCAGTGACATCGAGTATCGTTGCGGAGATGAATTGACTGTCCAAGTGGAGTCTGCACTAATTTGCGGCGTGCTGCTGGATGGTGAGGCTGAACGCATGCATATCGGACGTTTCGGCAGTGTGGAAAAATCGCTTGAACGCCCAGTCTTGTTTGGCGTCTCCGAAAGCACTGAATGCACGCGCTCTCCGCACGACAGCTATGCATGCAAAGATGCAGGCTTCATGGTCCGACCGACATTCTTCGAGCGCTTTGATGACGACATTACGGATGAGGGATTGGGTGATCTTAATTTTTTTCTGCAGCAGCCGTTTGCATCCCGAACTCTTATGCGCTCGCCAAAGGTGCTCGACATAGCTGCGAACCTGCTTGACCATCCGTACAACGGACCGTTGGGCGCGCTGTTTCTGGAGAGCAGCGCTTTGCAATTTGTCATTGAAATTGCGCGCATGCTGCGCACTGAAAACGCCTATATTGCCGAGATCGGACGCCGCCACTACGAAAGAGTTATGGCAGCGAGAGAAATCCTCGATCATAGGTTAATCAACCCACCATCGACACTGGATCTGGCGCGAGAGGTGGGCAGCAATGTCACCACGCTGCAGAGAAATTTCAAGAAAGTGTTTTCGACAACGATCTTTGGCTATGTGCGCGACCAACGCTTGCGCATGGCCCGGGTTTTATTGGCTGAAAACGGTCTGACCGCTGCGGAAACAGGTCAACGAGTGGGTTTTGCCAGCGCTTCTGCCTTCGCGGCTGCCTATCGGCGGCATTTCGGGCACCCGCCTTCATCTGATCGCAACCGAAACAGAAAGTAACTTTGTCTCGCGACAGTTTTTCTTTGTGCCGCGCTAGTTTTGGTCTCGCATGGTGTTTGGCTTAAAACTAACCTTCAACCCACCTACAGATGTTCATCCCGGTTCCCGCATTCTGCCAGACAAAGCCCGGTGTTGTTGAAGGGCGCAGCTCCAATGCGATGTTCCTGCACTTACAGACTTCTCATTTTGTCGGCGGGCCTTTGGTCAACCGCCGCCATATCGCAAGAGACATCAACACCGTTCGATCTTGGTACGATCGTGATTTCTTCTACCAAGCGGGATGTGTCGGACTTGGCTCTGCCCATTGCGTCAACAGTTTTGTCGGCGGAAGATGTACCTGTTCAAACTCTGGATCCGACCGAGGAAATTGCCCGCCAATCGCCCGGCACCAACTTCGTCGACAATTCCCGCTTTTCAGACAGCTACCTCACCATGCGCGGTGTGGCGACTTTGGGCAATTCTCTCAACAATCTGGATAATACCGTGGGGTTTTCGATCGATGGCGTGCCCACCAGTATTTCTGGCCTGAATGCGCCATTGCTGGATGTGGATCGGATCGAGGTCTTAAAAGGACCGCAAGGGACAACGTTCGGTCGCAACGCCCTTGCTGGGTCCATCAATATTGTGAGCCGGGTTGCGGATGGGGTGCGTCAGCGAAAGGTCGAGCTTGGTTTCGGAACAGACGGGTTTGGCTTGATTGAGGCAACATCTGGCGGTTGGATCGTGCCGGGTAAGCTGGCGGCCAGAGGCGTGATCAGGTTGGAAACCTTCGATGGCGACATCCCAAACTTGGTGATCGGTGGAACGGATGGCGCCGCAGACATCAGTGCTGGGCGTGTCGCTTTGCGCTTCACCCCCGATGACACGCTCACAATCGACGTGGCGGCCACGTTTAGCAAAAACGAAAATACCGATCCGTCAAACATCCTTCGCGAGACGGCGCGTATCCCGATCAGCGGACAGGACATTCGACCGCGAAATGAACAACAGATCGCCAACGCCTCTGTCACCGTTGAAAAGGAATTTGAAGCGCTGCGCTTTACCTCGGTCACGTCCTTTCAGGACGTTCGCACCGAGGCGGATAGCGACTTTACCGATGCGTTTCTGTTCGCTGCGGCATCAGGCCTTCCGCCTACGTTTTTTAACAACCCCAATCAGGATGTTCTGTTCTTCAACGAAGACGAACGGATCTTCAATCAGGAGTTTCGGCTGAGTTCTTTGGACGGCGCACCACTAAAATGGGTTTTCGGCGCAAGCTACTTTCAATCCGATTTCGATTTCTCGCGCTTCGGGACATCAACTGTGTTTCCTGGGTTCAACGGCACTGTAAACAACGTGATCGATAGTGAAACCATTGCGCTCTTTGGGGATGCCAGCGTTTCGTTAGGGAAAAGATGGACGATCTCAGGTGGCCTTCGATTTGCCCGTGACGAACAGACCTTGCGTGGGAATTACATTTCAAACGGGTTTCCCGGCACCGTGCCGACTTTCTTGCAGAATGTGCGGTTCTCAGATGACTACACGACAGGCCGCGCTGCGCTCTCTTACGCGTGGTCTGATCAAATAAGTGCGTATGCTTCTATCGCGCGGGGGTACTCTTCCGGCGGGTTCGAAAAGGGCACGCAGTTTGCCCCCTTCGGTGCGGCCAGCGTGCCGTTCAGACCGGCGCAATCCTGGACTTATGAGATCGGCACCAAAGCGCAGATCACGGATAACCTTCGCTTTGATGGCGCGTTTTTTTTCAATGACGTGAGCGACGGACAGCTGAGCGCGTTTGACGCCCCGACACTGACCGTGTTCTTTGCCAATCAAGATTACGAAAGCTACGGGTTCGAAGGACGTGTAAACACAAGTATCACGTCACGGCTAAATGTCAGCGCAGGCATCAGCCTGATCGAGACAAAGCTGGTCAACGTCACGGCCGCATCCGCAGCGGCGGGCGCAGCCCCTGGAAACAAAGTGCCTCAGGTTCCCGAGATGGCGGCTAACTTGCGCGTGAACTACCGTTTCAATCTCAATCAAAGCGGCGTACAGGGAAACTTTGTCGCCTCGGCCAGCTATCAGTTTGTGGGCGAGAGGTTTTCTGACATTCGCAACGCCGGTAGGCTGCCCTCCTATCATTTGGTTAATCTCCGGCTCGGATGGCAAAACGACAAACTGAGTGTCTACGCATTTGCCAACAATGTGTTTGATCGCCGATACCTGCATTCCGCCGTCCCCATCGTGGCGGGCGCATCCGCTTCGTACGCCGGACGGGGACGCATCGTGGGTGTTGGCCTGAGCGTTGAGTGGTAGCCCAAAATGGACGTAGACACCATCGACGTGCTTGAGCATGTAAACGAAGATCACGCCGAAGAGGTGTTGAGCATCGCGCAGGTGTTTGTCCAACCCGACGCCATACGAGCGCAAGTTCTGGATGTGACGGATGATCGCGTGGTTCTCGATGTTGAAACACCCACCGGTCGTCAGACCTACGCGCACCCGTTTACCATGACCGGGGAGGCGGAGGACAAGGTTCTGTTTCTCGCCTACCAAGCCATGGTGAAACAGCGCAAGCTGCCGCCGGGGACCAAGACACGTTACTTTCGGTTCGTTGAGCGACACAGGTTGAGCCAGAACATGCTGCGACTTGTTTTCGCAACGGATCGCACCTTGCCGGTTAACGAGCCGGGATACGCATTTCTCTTCTCTTTGCAGATTCTTAGGCCGGTGCCCAAAGAAGATGTGGAATACGCAGAAATGCCGATGGCCATGCGCCTTTGGTTTCGCGGCCTGCTTATCGTGATGAAGCGATTGCGGCCGGAGACACGCCGCAAACTCCTGAGCTCAATGTACAAAAAATCCAAGTACTACACGCTGCGGGCAAGCTTTTCGGAGCAGGCACACAACGGTTTGCGATATCTCGGTTGGGTCGATGTTTTTACGCATGGAACATCCCCTGGAAGCCTCTGGGCGGAAAGCCTGACGCCTGGCGACATGGTGAAGACCACCGCAGAAACCGCTGAAAAAACCGATCACATCCACACTGGGCGTGTACTTTTGGTGGCGGATGAGACGGCGATGCCTGCGCTGGCATCCGTTTTAGAAGAATGGCGGAACCCGACCGCTCCAACCCTCCTGCTGATCAGCAGAGATGACGCTGAGCAAGCCTATATTGATGCCTCCCTTTTTCCGGCCGGAAGCTCCGTTTATCGGGTCATCGGGGCACCCGATGAGCGTCAAGAGACATTGTCAGGTCTTTTGCCTCGTTTCGAACAGTTTGAAGCAGCGTGGGGCGCTTCGGAAAATGCCGAGGCCAAGCTGATCCGTGGATTTCTCAGAACTCAACAGTCTTTGCCACCGGACAAGAATAGAGTGCGCGGATACTGGAAAATCGAAGACTTCAAGAGCTAGAGAGAGAGATCAAACGCCGGGCCTTTTGCGCGTTTCAGAATTCTAGATGCGCTTAGAAAAGTGTTCGACATCACGTCGATTGCGGCTTGGCAAATGTTCGCGCACTTAAACGCCAAGCAATTTTGTAAAGCGAGCTTTACAAAATTCTGTTTGCTCAATAATGTAAAGTGTCCTTTCCATATTGGAGCCATATATGCTCAGACTTTCAATCATGTTCTTGGGCGGCATGGCGGCCTATGCGGCTGCTTTGGTCCTCTGCAACCTTTTGATCGCGCGTGTCGGGGACAACCAGGCCCTTCGCATACTGATAGCGCTGGTTCCAATGCTTCCTGCTGCGTTTTGCTGTGGAGTCTCGATCTACTGCATCCGCAGCTTGGACGAGCTGCAACGCAAGCTACAGTTCGAAGCGATTGCTTTGGCTTTTGCAGGCACTGCATTGATTACGTTCTCATACGGGTTTCTTGAAGGCGTCGGATTTCCGAAGCTTTCGATGTTTGCTGTTTGGCCACTGATGGGAACGTTGTGGTTCATCGGTGTTATGATTGGTCGGCTGCGTTTCGGATGAACAATCGCTTAAGGGAATTGCGAAAGCAGCGAGGAAATTCGCAACAAGAACTTGCAGAAGGCCTGAATGTTACGCGACAGACCGTCAATGCAATAGAACGAGGTCGCTATGATCCTAGCTTGCCTCTGGCGTTTGATATTGCACGATACTTTGACCTGGCCATCGAAGAGATTTTCCAGCCAGAAATGGACTGAGACGACTTAAAATCACCGGGCACGGCGGGGCGTGAATTTGCCGGGGCCCTTTCGCCGCGACGGAACTCGCTAGTGCGGTACGACCATTGGTGCACTGGTTATGGGATCTCGGGTAACCAAAGCTTGCAGGTTAAATCCCGCCCGAATGTTATCAGCGGACAAAACAGTATCCGGAGGACCTGCATCGACGAGCTTGCCCGCGCCAAGCAAAATCAAGTGATCGGAAAATCGGGCGGCAAGGTTGAGGTCGTGCAAGATCGACACCACTGTCAGCCCCGAGTTTCGGTTGCGGTCTCTTAGGAGCTGCAAAAGTTCTATCTGATAGACCAGATCAAGATGGGTCGTCGGCTCATCCAGCAAAAGGATGGGTGTTTGTTGGGCGAGAACCAGCGCCAGCCAAGCGCGCTGACGCTGACCACCTGACAGTTCGACCAAGGTTCGAGATTGGTCATGCTGCAGATGTACGGCGACCAGTGCCTCATCACATGCTGCCTGATCTTCCGTGCGCCAAGGGCTCAGCGCGCCGCGCCAAGGCGTGCGCCCCCGTCGCACAAGATCGCCCACGCGCACCCCATCAGGGGCAATCGGGTGTTGCGGCAAAATGGCGATTTTGCGGGCCCTGTCGCGTGAGGAAAGTGTCGAAAGATCAATGCCATCTAGGCGAATACAGCCTTGCGTCGGGACTTTCAGACACGCCAGCGCTTTCAGTAAAGTTGACTTGCCGCACCCGTTTGGCCCGAGGATCGTGGTCACCTTTCCTTGCGGAACCTCGGTGGTCAGGTTGTCGATCACAGGTCTTTCGGAGTACCCGATCGATACGTTTTCAAGGCTGATCATCAGACGCGCCCCTTTCTCATCTCGACGCCCAAGCGCCACAGCAGAAAAGGCGCTCCGATCAGCCCGGTGAACACCCCAGCTGGCAATTGCGTATTGGGGATCGCGACCCTGGCAACCAGATCCGCCAGCACAAGAACAATGGCCCCCGCCATCCCACCTGCAAGCAGCCTCCCGGCGACTGTCGTAGCGCCGCTCAGGACCGCACCAAGCGGACCCGCGATCAGTGCGACAAACGGCACGGGTCCCGTTAGTGAAACACCAACAGCAGCCAACAGCACACCCGTGCCTGAAATCGTCCAACGAGACGCCTCGGTGCTCAGCCCAAGACCTTTGGCCATGTCATTGCCCAGTTCCAACACCCCAAGCGCACGCGATTGCGCCAAAGCAAAGAGGGCCAATAGAGAGCCCAAGCCACAGACCAAACCGGCGTTCCCCCATGTGCTGCCGGACAAAGATCCAGAAAGCCATCTTTGCGCCTCAAGCGCTGACGATGTGGGCAGAACAGTCATGAGGAAGGTGGCGAGCCCCGTGGCGAAAAAGCCAATGCCAAGTCCGACCAGAATGAGCGTAATCGCCGGCGTCTCAACCCCTTTCTGGTATGCAATCGCTGCGACCACCAAAGCGGCAAAAACCCCGCCTGCTACCGCCGCGATGGTCGGCGCTATGGCCAAGTTGAAAGACACTGCAAAAATCACCGCCAGACCCGCGCCAGAGGTGAAACCCAGCACATCCGGCGACGCCAACGGATTGCGAAACAGGGTTTGAAAAAGCGCTCCTGACAGACCCAAAACAAATCCTCCGCCCATTGCGACAGCGACACGTGGACCACGAATTGTACCGAGGATGAGGCTACCCGGTCCATCATTCGTACCAAGTCCGTTCCACAACACATCCAAAGGCACGGATATCTGACCGTAACGCAGCGCGAGGCACACTGAAGTGACGAGGATCGCGATCAGAATGGCCCAACGGATCATGAAACCTGCCCCGGTGACATGCGCCGCGCGACCCAAAGGAAAAGCGGCGTCCCTAAAAGCGCGGTCATGATGCCTGCTCTGACCTCAAGCGGGGAGAGGATGACGCGCCCCAGAACATCTGCAAACAGTAAAATAAGCGCTCCGATCACAGCAGACATTAGGAGGCCCAGCCGTAGATCCCCGGGCGACAGAACGCGGACGATCGGGGGCACGATCAGCCCAAGAAAGGCAATCGGTCCGGCCACGCTCACGGCCGCGCCTGCGCAGAGTGTAACGACAATCAGCGCGCCCGCTAAGACACGTCCGGGCCGAACGCCCAGCCCCTGCGACATGTCTCCGCCTAAGGCGAAGGCTTCAAACCGCGTGGCCAGCGCCATCGCCAAACTCGCTCCGGCCAAGGCGATCAAGGACATCTCGAAGAGAGGCCGGGTTGTGGCCTGGCTCAGGGAGCCCGCCACCCAAAAGCGCATCACATCCAAACTGTCCTGCCGCAGCAGCACAAGTGCCGTGAGCAACGAAGCCAGAAGCGCATTGACCGCGACACCCGCGAGAACGAGCCGGATCGGATTGATATCACGCAAAAAGCCCCCGCCCAATGCGAACACGATCAGAGCCATCAAGGCCGCGCCGGGGAACGCGAAAACCGCGACAAAGGCTTCATCCGCGCGACCCAGAAGCGTTGTGCCCACGATCAAGAAAAACGCAGCGCCGGCGTTGATGCCTAAGACGCCTGGATCGGCGAAGGGATTGCGCGTAACAACCTGCATCACCATGGCCGCAACCCCAAGCGCCCCACCTGCAATCAAAGCCGCCCAAAGACGCGGGAGCCTGATCTGCATGAGCGTGACATGTTCTGCATCGTATTGATCATATGCCTGCAACGCCGCTGCAAAGCTGTCGAAGGCAATGTCGCGGGGGCCTATGAAAAGAGATATCAACGCAAGCGCGATAAGACACAGAGCAGCCATGAGAACCCGGATCACTTTGTAAGCCCTGCCTTTTGCGACGAGGGCACAATCGTTTCAGGCGTGCCATCGAGGGCCGCGATCAGCTCTGGCTCAAGACGCTCAATCGCGTAGGGAATGGACAGGGCCGAATTGAAAGACAGAGCGCCGGACAGCACATGATCGGAAAACACCTCTCGCCCCTCACGATGGGCCGCCAGTGTTCTGCGCATGGGCAAGTCTACAAGGTCGGGGTTTTCGTCCCATGTCGAAATCCACAGCAAAACATCGGTGTCGAGCAGGGAAAGGTCTTCTGGCGAAAGTGTCGCATAGAATCCGTCAATTGCGTTGAGATCAGCCAGGCCAGGCGCGGTTTGAAACCCGAGTTCCATCAAGAACTGCGTGCGGCTGTCATCTTTTGAAAAGATCCCGGTTTGACCGCCGAAGTGCCATCCCACCGCCGCCGTATTTTTCGACCAATCCGGATGGGCGTGTCTCAGCCTTTCAAATCCCGTGTCGACATCGGCAATGACGCTTTCAGCTCGCTCAACCCGGTCCACGGCGCGCGACAACATACGCAAACCCTCGCGCCACGGTGTGGCGTAGGCGCCAAACTCAGGCTTATGCATCAACACCGGGGCAATCTGGGAAAACAGCGCATACTCCGCCTCGGAAATGCCAGAGCCCAAACCGATGATCAGGTCAGGCTCCAGCGCCGCCAGTGTTTCCGCCGATATCTCTCCGAAAAGCTCAAGCGGCGGGTCTTCACCGACGCGATCCTGCGCCCAAGGCCAGATGCCGTTTGGATGCGCACCGTACCAATGACGCACGCATAAAGGCGTGATCCCAAGCGCCAAAAGCGCGTCATGTGAGGTATACCCCAAAGACGCCACGCGTTTGGCGGGCCGCGTAAGACGCGTCTCACCAAAAATATGCTCAAACACTAGCGCACGTTCCTGAGCGAACACGGCAGGTGCTGCGACCACCGTCGCCGCACCGCCGATCATTTGTCGTCTCGTGAACACGCGCTTGTTCATCAAAGTTGGTGTCGCTCAACTAGAGAAATTTGCAGCTTCAATCTGAATAGCGGACTGGCTGGCAATGGGAGAGTGCTCGCTCCACAGGGTCTGTGATTGCAACGAATGGACTTGATTTGCAATCCCCACCGCCACGGATGGTGCACTTGGATCGCCGATTGCGCGTTGCGATCATAGCGCAACATGTCTTTGCCCCAGCGGCCGCTCTTGCTTGACGGACACGCCCACAGCTATATTTGTGTCGCACTGCGAGCAACATGCCAGCGTCAACAATGAGGCTCGCACAATGTCATTTCATCCGCGCATGTTTTCGCTCGTAAAAGGGTTCAGCCCATTGAACGATGTAGCGAGCTTGTCTCTTGATGAAATCGTATTGGATTACTGGCAAGTCGACAGCCAGCTTGGGGCTCGTGGCCGCTACGTGTCAATGCACCCAAGGCTCGTTTTCATGTTGGATGATCGCAAGTTGCTTTTGCGCCGGCACAAGACGGATGATCCCTGCGCAGCCGCAGCATTCTACATCCCTGCGGGTTTTGAAATACGCAGCGGCGTGGATCAGGTCGGTGTCCTGCGCCATCTGGATGTCCATTTGTCGGCAAAATGCCTGCGTTCGATCTTAGGGCCCAAAGCCGCCCTGCATACGCCGATTTTTCTGGGTGATTTGGAAGACGTGCAGCCGTTTGTAGAGGTTTTGACAAAAGAATGCGTCTGGCCAGAGCGCGCACGCGATCATGTGAAAACGCTCACCCACGCCCTGGTGCTCGAACTTTTCCGAAATTTGCCCACTAACGTCTACAAGGCCGATGGTGATACGAAAATTGACCCGGTTCGGCTTGAAAATGCCGTGCTCGAACACGCGGCGCGCGGCATTTCGGTTGATGATTTGGCCCGTCATTTCGCGCTGTCGAGGTCACAATTTGATCGGGTGTTTCGGTCCCAACTTGGTCAGTCACCAAAGCAATGGATCACCGGTTTCAAAATAGAAAGATCCAAATCACTGCTCCGGCAAGGGCATCGCATTGTCGAAGTGGCTGATCAGTTCGGTTTCGCCGATCAAGCCCATTTCAGCAGGGTTTTCAAATCGATCACAGGTAAATCACCCGGCGTTTGGATAAATGGCTCAAAGACATCCCTTCATGAGCCAAAACTTCAAGACAATCACTGAAAGGCAAAGCTATCGCGGTTGGGTTGAACCAAAAAACCCAGGAATGCGCGCACCTCGGTACAGGCTTTACAGGGAAACGCTATGACACGCATTCGCAAGACGGTATCTGCATTTTTTTCCACGACGGCTGCGCTCGCGGTTTGGGCGACGGCCTCACTGGCACAGGTTACTACGTCGGTTGATCTTGGTACTTTGATCTTGAACGCGGAAGACGCGTCAGACAATGGTGACTTCGTTGCAAACCGCAGCGCAACCGGCCTGAAAACAAATGCACCCATTGAGGACGTACCCCAGGCCGTTTCCGCGTTGACGAGGGAGCGTTTGGACGAACAGAGCATCGACAGCATCAATGACGCGCTGCGCTATATTCCGGGTGTCATCAGCGAGGCGTTCGGCAATGATACCAGGGTCAACTTCCTTCGGTTCCGTGGTTTCCAGGAAACCGGTGGCGAAATCTACCGGGACGGATTGGCCCTTCGCAACTCGGGTTTTGGCCAGTACTTCCCCGAACTCTATGGCGCGGAGCGGGTCGAGGTTCTGCGAGGGCCGGCCTCAACACTTTTTGGTCAAGCGAGCCCGGGTGGTTTGATCAATATCGTGACGAAACGTCCGACGGAGGAATTCTTTGCTGAGGCAGAGGTCTTTGGCGGGAGCTTCAACACTGCCGGTTTCCGGTTCGATATCGGCGGGGATGTCACCGGCGATGGTCGCATTCTGGCGCGTTTGACCGGCCTTTATCGTGAAGGCGACACACAAGTTGATTTTGTGGATGACAGCCGGATCTACATCGCTCCGGCAATCACATTCCGCCCAAATGAACGGCTAAGCTTCACCCTGCTGGCGCATTACCAAGAAGACGACACCGGCTCGACCAATCAGTTTTTGCCCTCTCAAGGGACTGTGACGCCAAACCCCAACGGCGTGATCGGGCCAAGCACGTTCCTTGGTGAACCTGGTTTTGACGATTTCAAGCGCGAAGTCTACTCGGTGGGCTACATTCTCGAATATGATGTTGCTGATAATCTGAAATTCACGCAGAGGCTGCGTTACTCGGAACTGGATGTTGTCAGCGATACGGTCTTTGGTTTCGGCTTCAACTTCGGGTCCCTCACACAAGTGGGCCGTGGCGCCTTTTCGGCCGACGCGCAAACCGAAGGTTTGACAGTTGACACCAGCCTGCTTTGGGATTTCGCCTTGGGGACGACGGAAAACCAGCTTTTGGTCGGTCTGGATTACCTCAACTACCAACTTGATGAACAACAATTGTTCGGGTCCGCATTCAACGGGTTTCCTGTGAACGATATCAACCCGTTTGCACCTGTTTATGGCACGCAGATCATAACCCGCGCTGGAATTCCGGTTTCTCGAAATGACCGAAATGATCTGGAACAAGTCGGTATCTATGCCCAGTTGCAAACCAAGATAAATTCGCGGCTAACCATGACCTTGAATGGCCGAGTTGACTTCTATGAGACAACGCTAACCGACTTCGCATTCGGCGCAAATGCACGCGACTCTGATGAGGTCTTCACCGGGAGAATTGGCTTCAACTACAAGCTGGATGGCAGTTTCACACCTTATATCAGCTACGCTACATCGTTTGAGCCGCAATTGGGCATTGATGCGGCAACAGGCGCGCCCTTCAAGCCCACCGAGGGGCGCCAGGTTGAATTTGGTCTGCGCTATCAGCCTGAAGCCATCAACGCCTTGTTCGCGTTGTCCGTATTCGACATTGAGCAGGAAAACGTGGTTGTTACAGATTTCACCAGCCCGCTTCTAAACACGCAGATCGATAGCGTTTCGTCACGTGGTGTTGAATTTGAAGCCGATGCAAGTCTGACATCGAATTGGAACATCAACGCGGCCTACAGCTTTACCAACATCCGCAATGACCGCACTGGTCTGCGCTTGGGGCAGGTGCCCGAGCACGAACTGGCTCTCTACACATCCTACACGTTCTCAACGGGTTCTTTGCGGGGTCTGAGTGTCGGTGGCGGCGCGCGTTGGCGCAGCAATACGGTTGATGGCGCAAACACGATCAGGGTCGATGGCACGACGCTGTTTGACGCAGTCATCAGGTACGAACGGGGCAATCTGAATTTCAGCCTAGAGGCCGAAAACCTGTTTGATGAAGACTATGTTGCGTCCTGCTCTAGCGCCAATGCATGTTTCTATGGCAGCGAGCAAAGAATCACCGCATCGGTCGGTGTGAAATTCTGAAGCCGAGGAATTCAACCTTAGGCGAAGCGTTGCACCGATCGCTTCGCCTAAGGACAGCTTTACGCTTCCACCTGCAATTAGCGATCAGTGGAACGTGTGTGGGTCTAGACGTGCAAACCGAACATTCGCTTCACTCGCCGATCGGAACAACTGGTGAGTAAGGATAAGCGAAGAAACTTGGCTTTGAAGTTGCAGAACGCCAAATCCTGTGCCTCGCAACTCTGCATCGCGAGCCAAAGACCCGTGTCGGGTTAGGGCCGTCCTCGGTGAAATAGCGTACCACGCGCTCAAAGATGCTTCGCTGACTCTGATGGCGGCAGTGAGCCCAATTTGTGAATTCGCTTTTTAATCTAGGCGTGCATGCAGGGTGGTTTTGCTGTGTTGGCAGCATCCTCAATGCCGCGATGCGGCTTGACTAGCGGTTACTAAAGCAATGTCGGATACTCTGTTGAAATACCTTCGGGAAAAGAATCTTACCACTGCGAAAGTTCGTCCGGCCTTGGAAACAGCGCAAGTCCGTGTTGCGAACCATCCATTTGTTACATTATAACGGCTCTGCCAGAGGGTCGCGTTGTTAACAGCGCTCGCGTCCAGCTTTCACGCAAATGTCACGCAATGGATGCCGGACCATGTCGCTTAACAAAATCCCTGTCACTGTTTTGAGCGGCTTCCTAGGCTCAGGAAAAACGACGACCATCAATCATATCATCGAGACGAAACGCGCGCAGCGTGTCGCGATCATCGTCAATGACATTGCTGAGGTGAACATCGACGGTAAACAGATCGGCGACAAGATTCTCGAGACAGAAGAAAAGCTCGTAGAGCTCGAAAACGGTTGCTTGTGCTGCACGCTGCGTGGCGACCTTTTTGATGAGACACTGGCGCTCGCGCTCGAGGGCAAATACGACTACCTCATCATTGAGGCCAGCGGCGTTTCAGAGCCTTTGCCGATTGCTGCAACGTTCACCTTCCCAATGGATGACGGCAAATCCCTCAAGGATGTCGCGCATCTGGACACGATGGTTACTGTTGTTGACGCGTTCAATTTCATCGACCAATACGAATCCGATGAGATGGAAATCCAGGAACGCAAAACGCGCTTGCAGACGCATGATCAGACTTCTGTCGTTGAACTGATGATCGACCAGTTGGAATTCGCCAATGTCATCCTAATCAACAAAGCGGAAATGGTCAGTGCCGAGACGCTGGATAAAATTCACCAGATGGTGCGGGCGATCAATGCAGAGGCCAAGATCATCGACACCAATTATGGCAAGGTTGATCTTGCCGAGATCATGAACACCAATTCCTTCGATTTTGATCGGGCGCAGGAGTATCCGACCTGGGTCAAAGAGGTTGAGCGCGAAACCGGTCAGAGCATTGATGCTGACACAAACCACAGCCACGGCGAAGGCCTCGTTCACAGTCATAGCCACGAATTTGGCCTCACCGCGTTTGTCTATCGGGCCCGCAAACCCTTTGTGCCAGAGCGATTGATCCAGTTCATGGGCACACCGATGCCCGGTCTTATCCGGTCAAAAGGGTATTTCTGGCTGTGCACACGCATGGATCAGGCTGGCAACTTCCAACTGGCCGGGAAACTTGTGGACTACGGGGTCGCGGGTCGCTGGTATTCAACGATCCCAGAAGAAGACTGGACCCCGGACATGCGCGAATTCGTCGAACAGGAATGGGTCGAACCTTTCGGCGACCGGCGCCAGGAAATCGTCTTTATTGGCAGCGACGACGAAATTGATCAGGCCAGAATTGTCGAAACGCTTGATGCATGCCTGATCACAGACGCGGAATTTGAGCAAGACTACCAAAAGTTTCCGGATCGTTTCCCGCCGTGGTAGCCGCAAAAGTTTCAGTTTCGCCTCGAAAGCGGAGCCTATCTGTCGCGGTCGCGTCGCTTTGAAGCTGCTTGGAAAGCGATTTTAGCGCATTAGCAAGTGTCCGGTTCAACAGGCAGTCCCAAGAACCAGAAATTGTCGGTAGATGGATCTCTGGATGGCCATTTGCAGGTTTTTTTGCTTAGTGCATCAAGCTGAACCGAGGGGCCTTTTTCATTACGTCACGATGTCATGCTAATGCCTTGGGGGCTGATCTCATTTACAGATGGCTGAGGCGGCAATGGTCGTTATGCACGGATGACTTGCGGAAGCTTGGAGGATGGAAGCGATTTCGCTCGCGCTGCCGCTGCGAGTGCTGAAACATTGCCTGCCAGTTGTGGAGGTGAATATTACTTTTTTGGCGCAGGCTCTTGCTGCCCTTGTCCGTTCTTCTTTGGTGCAGTAGTTCCAGCCCCCACCCGACTGCCGAGACCAAGCCGTTGCACTTTTCCTAAAAACGCTTTGCCTATAACGCCACTGATTTCTTTGGCGATCCGGAGAGCTGATTAACCATCTCCTCAGAGCTTTTTGACCAATTCCACGCGTTCTTCTGTCCAACTCATGCTGTCTTCAAATTGCAAATAAGGGCGCTGGCGCATGGATTGCATTGCTGTGAATTATTTTCAGCAGATTAAGGGCTTCGAAGCAGCGTAGCAATGACCGCTAGCACCACGCCTGCCAAGCCGCGGCAATGAACTCACTACGGGTAAAAGCTGAAGCCGCGTAAGTGAGCAAATGAAGACCAACGACCCCGTAAATCCCGCAGTGCGGACATTCAATCATGAAGATGATGGCGCTACTCACCGCCCAAGCTTGACCTTTCAAAAGCAATGAATTACTCGAGCTCCAACACGAGCGGGCGTTGTGTAGTGGTAAGACCTCAGCCTTCCAAGCTGATGACGCGGGTTCGATTCCCGCCGCCCGCTCCAACCCATCCCCCCTGACGTGATATCACGGCCTGATGGCCCGGCCTTTGAGCGAAATGAGGCCGCTTTGGGGGCTGCGCAAATGAGAGCTGGCATCTGACATGCAGCGGATGACGCGGCGCTATGAGGGCTTGACCCGACCGTGCCCCAAGTACAAAAAATGAAGGCTACGTCAAAAAGGGCAACCCATGGTGCGCAAGGCCGAAAACGGCGCAGATGATCTTGAGCGGGAAAAGTCAAAGCGCGTGGGTGCCTTGATGGAGCTTTGGCCGTTCATGCGCCCCTACAAGGGTCTGGTGGTCGCCGCGACGCTCGCGCTTTTGATCACGGCGGCTGTGTCCTTGATCTTGCCCATGACAGTAGGGCTATTGGTGGACACGTTTCTTGAGGGCGAAACGGCGTTACTAGACCAGTATTTTGTCATTGCCATCGCGTTTGCAGGGCTCTTGGCCCTGGGTACGGGGCTGCGGTATGCGTTGGTGTCACGCATCGGCGAACGGGTTGTGGCCGATCTGCGCAAAGCGGTGTTTGCCCGTGTCATCGCGATGAGCCCGTCATTTTACGAGAATATTATGACCGGGGAAGTGCTGTCACGCATCACCACTGACACCACGCTGATCCTGTCCGTCATTGGGTCGTCTGTTTCGGTTGCGCTGCGCAATGTGCTGTTGCTGTTGGGCGGGCTTGTTTTGATGCTCTTCACCTCTCCCAAGCTGACGGCGATGGTTTTGTTGATCGTGCCCTTGGTTTTGATCCCGATCCTTGGCATGGGCCGAAAACTGCGGCGGTTGAGCCTGGAAAATCAGGATTGGATCGCGCAGAGCTCTGGCAAGGCGTCGGAGGCACTATCGAGCGTGCAAACCGTGCAGGCCTTCACCAATGAAGCAGACAGCAAGCGCCAGTTCGATTTGGTCACAGAGCACAGCTATCGATCGGCGCAAAAACGCATTCTGACACGGGCCACACTGACCATGATCGTGATCTTCATGGTGTTCACCTGCATTGTCGGGGTGCTCTGGATCGGGGCGCGGGATGTGCGCGCGGAAACCATTTCAATGGGCACGTTGGTGCAGTTCCTGATCTATTCGATCATCGTTGCAGGGGCGGTGGCCGCACTTTCGGAAATCTGGAGCGAATTGCAACGCGCCGCGGGGGCGACAGAACGCTTGATCGAGATGTTGCACGCCAAAGACCGCGTGAGCGATCCGGCCAACGCGCAGGTTTTGCCGCGCCCGGTCCGGGGTGAGGTGACATTTGAAAATGTGACATTCAGGTATCCGTCGCGCCCAGAGACCGCCGCGCTTGACGGGATCAACATGACGGTGCAGCCGGGGGAAAATATTGCTGTGGTCGGCCCCTCAGGCGCCGGCAAAACCACCATCATCCAGCTTTTGCAGCGCTTTTACGATCCCGACGCGGGGCAGATCCTTGTGGATGGGATCCCGATCCAGACATTGATGCGCGCCGATTTACGCGCGGCTATAGCGATGGTGCCGCAGGAACCGGTGGTGTTTGCGGACACAGCGATGGAAAACATTCGATTTGGGCGTCTGGATGCCAGTGATGCCGAGGTGGAAGCCGCCGCAATGGCCGCCGCCGCGCATGAGTTCATCACGGCCCTTCCCGATGGGTACAATACGCAGTTGGGCGAACGGGGGGTGATGCTCTCAGGTGGGCAACGCCAACGGATTGCGTTGGCACGGGCCATTTTGCGGGATGCGCCGATTTTGTTGTTGGATGAAGCCACCAGCGCCTTGGATGCCGAAAGCGAACGGGCCGTGCAGGAGGCGGTTGAGGCGCTCTCAAAGACCCGAACGACCATCATTGTCGCGCATCGCCTGGCGACTGTGAAACGCGCAGACCGCATTATCGTGATGGACGGCGGCAAGATTGCTGCCTTTGGAACTCATGCAAGCCTGGTCGCCGAGGACGGGCTTTATGCACGGCTGGCGCGGCTGCAATTTACCGATGGGGAAGCTGCGTGAGACCAGTCCATTCTCCGCTGTGGCCCTAATGCCCCGCACGCGGCGCTTTTGAGCGTTTTTTTATAGATTTAAACCGCACTGATCCTGCTTGCAGAGAAAAATGTTAAAAAGTTTTACATTTTCTCTTGAAGCTCATTAGGTTTGCTACCATCTTGATGAATGTAAAGATGATTTACATTCTGACTTCACCGCATCGGGCCCTGCCCGCCTGCATTTCCACAAGGATCACTCTATGCAAACCGCTGCATCCTCAATGGACACATCCGGCTTTTTAGGCTGGCTTCACCGAGCCGAGGCATGGCTTGACGAGAAAGGCCAAGGGGCCTGGATCGCTCTCATGGTGCTTGGCTTTGTCTTCTTCTGGCCTTTGGGCCTGGCCTTGTTGGCCTACATGATCTGGAGCAACAAAATGATCTGTTCATCCAAACGTCGCAAATCTTCTCGTCGATCTGACCGGTTTGAGCGTCGTATGTCTGGCTCTTCAGGCAATGCCGCGTTCGATGCTTACAAATCCGATACGCTGCAACGGCTAGAACAAGAACAAGAGAACTTTGAGGCGTTCCTCCAGCGGCTGCGCGATGCGCGCGACCAAGCCGAATTTGACCAATTCATGGATGAACGCGCCAAGGCCGCCGCCGCGCCCCCTGAGCAGCCTGAGCCACGCTCAGTCTGAGGCTCGCGAAACCTGGCGCGCCCGCACCCGGCCTTTCCCCCTGAAGGCCGGGTGTAAATCGTCAAACCAAGCTCCTATATCTCACGCAGATGACCGATTACACCTGGCATATCCCTGATCCAACAACGCAGCCTGAGTTCTACCAGGACGTGCCGGCAAAGCGCGCTTTGGCATGGCTGATCGACAGTGTTCTTGTGCTGCTTTTGTGCCTTCTGATTCTGCCCTTTACGGCGTTCGTCGCCTTGTTTTTTTTCCCTTTCCTATGGTGGGTCGTCAGTTTTGTTTACCGTGTTGCGACAATCTCCAAAGGCTCCGCGACCTGGGGTATGCGCGTCATGTCGATCGAATTTAGAACGCAGTCAGGCGATCGATTTGACCTGGGCACGGCACTTAAGCATACGATAGGATACAGTTTTTCATTGCTATTTGTGATTGTGCAAATCCTGTCAATCGGCGCAATTCTCGTCACAGAGCGTCGGCAAAGCCTTGTTGATCTGGCTTTGGGCACCGTGGCGATCAACCGCCGCGCAGGTGACTGATACGATCGTCGGCGCTTTGGTCTTGGCGCATTGACACATCGTTGCTATCGTCCAGATTAGAACGGTAAATTATTTATGCGCCACACACTTCCTCTTGCGCCGCAATTTTATGTGACGGCACCACAACCCTGCCCCTATTTGGCGGGGAGGATGGAACGTAAGCTGTTCACGGCGCTGCAAGGCGACAACGCGCAAAAACTTAATGATAGCCTGTCCAAGCAAGGGTTTCGCCGCAGCCAAAACGTCCTGTACCGACCGTCCTGCGCGGATTGCGCGGCCTGCCTTTCCGCGCGGATCAATGTCGCGGATTTTGTGCCCACCAAGAGCCAGCGCCGCACGCTGCGCCGCAACGTCAAGATGGAGCGGCGCGCGACATCGGCCTGGGCAACTGAGGATCAATACGATCTGTTCCGACGCTATCTGGAAACCCGCCACGCCGATGGGGGCATGGCCGATATGGACGCGTTTGAGTTTGCCGCCATGATTGAAGAAACGCCGATCCGGACGCGCGTTGTTGAGTATTCGGACGCCGAAACAGGTGCGTTGGTGGCCGTTTGTCTAACGGATGTGCTCGATGATGGCGTGTCCATGGTTTATTCTTTCTACGATCCGGGTTTGACGCGCAATTCTCTGGGCACCTACGTGATACTTGATCATGTGGACATCGCGCGGGAGGCGGGCCTTCCATTTGTTTACCTAGGCTATTGGGTGCCGGGCAGCGCCAAGATGGGCTACAAGGCGGCCTTCTCGGGGTTGGAGGTGTATTCTGGCGGAGAATGGCGCGAGATGCGCAATGCCGAAGAGTTTTCCGCCAAGCGGCATCCGCTCTCGAATGATCCTATTGCCGAGCAGGTGGCCAATATTTCTTTGCCGGACACGCGACCCACACAGCCTGTGGCCGAGTAGGCCCTCGACGGTCAAAAACGCCGCACACTAGCAGAGATTTGCGAGGATTGTGTCCTGAGGGAATAATCCCGAGGCGGGCCGAACGCCCAGCAAAGGCCGTTTACCCTCAACCCACTTTGGGCTTCAAAACTCCGCTTGCAGATAGGCCCCAAAGGTGCGCGGCTCACCAGTACGCGCAATTGCGGTAGGCCCAGAGATAAAGCGCGCCGTGGCGTAATCTTCATCAAAGAGGTTGCGCACGAAAACCCCTGCTGTGACGGTATTGGTCACGGGGTAAGTGGCATGGGCATTCACAAGAAAACGACTGTCATCCTTGTAGGTGTTTGCGTTGTCCTGAAATGATGCATCCTGGTAGGACATGTCGACGCCCAGAGCCAAGCCATTGGTCCATGTGTACTTGCCCCCGACGGCGGCCGTCCATTCCGGCGAGAACGGGAATTGATTGCCGACGAACCCTGCAAACGTCAAAAACCGCGTGTTGGTGTAGCCGACGGAGCCAAAGAGCTCCAAATTGGCGGTCGGCTGTGCCTGAGCGGCCAGTTCAAACCCCCAAACCTCGGACTTGGCGGCATTGGTGATGTCGATGTTGAACACATCGCCGATCGTGCCTGTGGGCGGGCCTTGAACCGCGATTTGCTGATCTTCCCAACGCGTGTAGAAAGCGTTGGCTGTGATGTTCAGCAAATCCTCTCGGAACGACCCGCGATAGGCCAGTTCGTAATTGGTGGCAAATTCGGGGTCGTAATTTGACAAAGTGTTTGTCACCGGATTGGCACTGACCCCGCCGGCGCGATAGGCGCGTTGCACGGTAAAGCTCGCTGATTGGCGATCATTAAAGTCATAGGTCAGGCCAAGCTTGGGCAGGAAGGCATCAAACGTTTCGGTGCCCGTGCGCGGGGCCACATCGGCAAAGCCCAGACCATTCAGGATGGGCCCGGCATCAACGCTTTGAACAAAGCGGAACTCTTCCCAATCATAGCGCGCCCCCGCCGTCAGGGTCAGGCCGGGCGCCATGAAATCCAGCGCCCAGTCAACCTCACCATAGATGGCGGCGTTTGTGACCTCGGTGCTGAACTGTTCGTTGCGGAAATCAAAGATGCCCGGGAAGATGTTGTTGACCACGTTGAACGGGCGATCATCGTTGGTTTCGGTGTAAAATACCCCCACAACGCCCTTGGCCTGATCGGTGTCAAACTTCAGCTGCACATCCTGTTCGAACGTGTCACTGCCGCCGAAAATCTGGATCAAGGCATCGCCGGTATCGACCGGGGGTTGGTCCCCTTCGACGCGGATATACTCTTGTGTATAGGCAGAGGTTTCGGTTTCCAGCGTCAACCAATCGGTGAGATCGTAGCGCGTGGTGAAACCCAGAATGCGGTGACGCGAGCCTTCGACCGCGTCCACATCATCCAAAGAGATGCGCGCGGCAGGAAAGAACACGTTTTCCACGTAATCCTCACCCCCGAAAGATTCTGTCCAGCTATACTCCAGCACGGCATCAAAACGCTCATTGGGCTGCCAACGGAGCTTTGCGCGGTAATTGGTGTACTCGCGCGCGTCATAGCGATCGTCGGCGCGCGGTTGGCTGGTGACCCAGCCGTCGGTCGTCTGGTGCTCAGCGGCAAAGCGCAGGGCGACGGTGTCACTAAAAGGCTGGTTCAAAGCCAATGCATAGCGTTGCGTGTTACGAGAGCCGCCTTCGATGCGAAAACGATATTCCGGAACGAAAGTCGGATCCTTGGTCTTTAGGATCACCGCCCCGGCCAAGGCATTACGCCCTTGCTGCGTGGACTGAGGCCCGCGCAGGATTTCCACCTGACCCAGATCCCAGGTTGAGTAAGGCCCAAAGAAGGTCGATTGCCAGGAATTGAGCGCCACGCCATCAACCTGCACAGAGATCAACGTGCCGTTCGATTGTCCGTTGCTGCCCAAACCATTCTGCGGAAAGCCGCGGATGACAAACCCCTTGTTGCCAAAGGTTGTGGCCACATTGGGCGTGCGTTCGACCTTGTTGTAGAGATCGACATCGCCGCGCGCCTCCAACTCTTCACCAGAAGAAATGGAGACAGAGGTGGCGCTGTCCTGAACGGTGCGATCCAGAAGTTCACCAAGAATGATGGTGCCAAGGAAACCATCGTCGTTTTGAGCCTGAGCACTGCTGGCCAGGAGAGCAAAGATCAACGGGGCAAGTAGGGCGCGTTTGGCCAAGATCATGGGTCCACTCCGAGGGTATGATTTTGGCTCGAACGTGGCTCATTCTGGCGTTAGGAGTGACGTAGCACTGCACCCATTTTGAGAAAAGCGGCTGCGGGACATCGCAAAGAAAACGTTGCAAGAATTACACAAAGCGGCTCAGCCGGGCAGTTCCAATTCGAAGCTTGTCCAGTAGCCAGCGACATAGCGCTGCGATTTCGGCACGGCTTTGAGTTCGTCAGATGCGGTAATCTTGCCGGTCTGGCCGCGTTCAGCGGCGACCCAGGCATAGCAATTCGCCGTGGCTGCGAGCGCCGCTCGGGTCACGTCTGCAAAGCTTTTCTTGTTTGTCCATGTGATTGAAAGCTTACCAGCGGCCGGAAATGGATAATCGCGTTGACCCGTGTGACTGAGCAAGATCACCTGCCCTGTGGCATCGGAGGGCAAGGTTTCCATGATCCGGGCAATGGCCGGGAACGCGGTTTCATCGCCGGCCAGCACCACCGCATCGTGGGTTACAAGACCACCGCCACCGGGCCCGATGATCGCCAGGCGTGCGCCCGGTGTCACATCCTTCGCCCAATCACAGGTGCGCCCGCCGGCATGTCGGAACACATCCATGTCGACAAGATCGCCCTTAAGCCTGCGCGCCGTGTAAACCGGGCGATGCAGCGCCTTGGCCCCTTTCGGCCACTTGGTTGCACCATTGGGCGCAAGCGTCGGATAGTCGGGATCGGTATTGCCCGGCTCTGGCAGGAGAATACGAAAATGAATTGCGTCGTCTTCTGCGAAGGGCTCCGGGCGCTCCAAACGCAGGGTGACGCGTTGGAAATCTGCACAAAGCGGACGGCTTTCCATGATTTCTGTGAATTGCAGATTTGGCGGGTACTGATCATGCTCGGTTGTGTCTGACCAGGTGATCGCCTCGGCCACGTCTGGGACGGCCTCGGCAATCTGGCCAACCAGCGCATCGCGGATAACGTGGAGGTTATCCGCCTTGTTGGCGTTGATCACCAAGCGCAGCCCGTTGGGTTTGCGGTCTCGAACCCCGAACTGGCCAAACTCTGTTTCGATCATAAGCGTTTCTGGTCCGTCTTCGACGACGGTCAGGTCATACTGTTCCGCCCGCAGCCGCATGAGCACCTTCATTGCGTCAAAGCTGAGACGATCGATATCAGAATGGACTTTCATAAGCGTGTCATAGCGCGAACATCACGCGTGCGAAACCATCCACTTCCGCAAGTTACGGCGGAGCCCGGCGCGCAAAATTTTTCAAATTCTGCAGACCGGAAAACTCGAATTTGTCTCACGCAATTCTCGTTGCAGAAAATTGGGGCCTACGGGTAAAGCCGCGCCACATCGGCAATCCTCTGAGCTCCAAGCTCGCGCACGATTTCGTTGAGCACGTCAAGCTGCTCGGCCATTGGGGTTGTGCGCCGCATCACAAGGCCGATTTTGCGCCGGGGCACATCATTTTTAAACCGCGCAATGTGGACCCCTGCGGCGCGCGCTTCAAACGGCACAGCAATCTCTGGGATGAGTGTCAGACCAATGCCAGCGCCGACCATCTGCACCAAGGTGGACAGCGAACTGCCTTCCATGACATCGCGCACGGGCCTGCCATCTATGGCGCAAAAGGCCAACGCCTGATCCCGAAAACAGTGACCCTCTTCCAGCAAAAGCAGCCGCATCTTGAGCAACCGATCAGGGCTTGGGATGGGATCACTGGCGTCGGCCTCAGAGCGCACCAATACAAATTCTTCCTCAAAGATCGGTGTCTCGGTCAGATGCGGCTCTGACACAGGCAACGCCAAGAGCGCGGCATCGAGGCGATGTTCGAGCAGATCTTCGACCAAAGCCTGTGTCACCGCCTCACGGGGCTGAAGATCGACCTCGGGATGCGCCTTGGCCAGCGCCTGCGCAATACCCGGCAAAAGATAAGGGGCAATCGTGGGAATGACGCCCAAGCGCAACCGTCCGGTCAGGGCCTCCGTGGAGCTGCGCACCAGATCATCAAGCTCCTCGACAGCCGCCAGAATGCTACGCGTTCGGCTGACAAAATCCTCACCCAGCGCTGTGAGCCGCACTTGCCGGGAGGTGCGTTCCACCAAGGGCGCGCCGACCATCGCCTCAAGCTCCTTGATCTGAATGGAAAGCGCAGGCTGTGTGATGGCGCATTCCGCAGAGGCGCGACCAAAATGCAGGTTCTTGGCCAGCGCGTTGAAATAACGAAGGTGCTTCAGCGTCAATCCATTCATAAGAAAAATATATCGTTTACAAAAGAAAATGCAATTTGTGTTTATTAGTGGAATCAGTACTGTCCCGCTAGCAACGTGCCTCGTTTACGCAGCAGGAGACTTTTCATCATGGACGGCAATAACCCACGCGCGATCACCGGTTGCCCGGTCAATCACGGCGGCAACACTGCGATGGACAAACCGGTCACCAAGTGGTGGCCCAACGCGCTCAACCTCGACATTCTGCATCAGCATGGGGCGCGGACCAATCCGATGAACCCCGATTTCAACTATCGTGAGGCGGTAAAAGGTCTGGATTTTGACGCGTTGCGCGAAGACATGATCGCGCTGATGACCGACAGTCAGGAATGGTGGCCGGCCGATTGGGGGCACTACGGCGGGTTGATGATCCGTCTGGCGTGGCACTCTGCTGGATCTTATCGCACGCAGGATGGCCGCGGTGGTGGTGGCGGGGGCAACATCCGTTTTGCGCCGCTGAACTCTTGGCCTGACAATGCCAGCCTTGATAAGGCGCGGCGCCTCTTGTGGCCGATCAAGAAGAAGTATGGCAACGCGCTGTCTTGGGCCGACCTGATCCTCTACGCGGGCACGATTGCGTATGAATCCATGGGCCTCAAGACATTTGGATTTGCCTTTGGCCGCGAAGATCTGTGGGGACCGGAGCAAGATGTCTATTGGGGATCAGAGAATGAATGGCTCGCCCCGAGCGAGAACCGGTATGGTGATTTGCAGAATGCCTCCACCCTGGAAAACCCCCTGTCGGCGGTGCATATGGGCCTGATCTATGTGAACCCCGAAGGTGTGAATGGGCAGCCTGATCCGGCGCGCACGGCGATGCATGTGCGCGAGACCTTTGCCCGGATGGCGATGAATGATGAAGAGACGGCGGCGCTGACCTGCGGTGGTCACACAGTGGGCAAGGCCCATGGGCGCGGCGCAGTCGACAACATCGGCGTGGAGCCTGAGGCGGCCGGGATTGAGGCGCAAGGCTTTGGCTGGCACAACCCCGGTCATGAGGGCAAAGCGTCCAACACATTCACGTCGGGCATTGAGGGTGCATGGTCCAAGGAACCCACCAAGTGGGACATGGGCTATTTCGAGATGCTCTTTGGCTATGAATGGGAGCTGGGCAAATCGCCCGCGGGTGCATGGCAATGGCACCCCAAAGACATCAAGGATGAGGATTGCCCTGTCGATCCGACCGATCCGTCCAAACCCACGATGCCGATCATGACAGACGCCGATATGGCGATGCGCGTCGACCCGGCCTATAACGAAATCTGCCAGAAATTCATGGCCGATCCTGAGTATTTCTCAGACACGTTCGCGCGGGCTTGGTTCAAGCTTCTGCATCGCGACATGGGGCCCAATGCCAACTATATCGGCCCGTTTGCCCCGACTGAGGAACTGATCTGGCAAGATCCAGTGCCGGTGGGCCCTGCGGGCTATGACGTGGCAGCGCTCAAGGCGAAAATCGCCGCCAGTGATCTGACCCCGGCCGAGATGATTGCGACCGCATGGGACAGTGCGCGGACGTTCCGCGGATCGGACAAGCGTGGCGGTGCCAATGGTGCACGTATCCGGCTTGCTCCGCAGAAAGACTGGGCCGGTAATGAGCCAGAGCGCCTGGCCAAGGTTCTGAGCGTGCTGGAGCCGCTTGCCGCAGACGCAGGGGCCTCCATTGCCGACACGATTGTCCTTGCGGGCAATGTGGGGATTGAGGCGGCGATCAAGGCGGGCGGATCATCCCAAAGCGTGCCGTTTGTTCCGGGCCGCGGTGACGCGACCGAGGCACAGACCGATGCCGAGAGCTTTGACGTGTTGGAGCCGGTGGCCGATGGGTTCCGCAATTGGCAGAAAGAAGAGTATTCCGTGTCCGCAGAGGAGATGATGCTCGACAAAGCGCAGTTGATGGGCCTGACGGCACAGGAAATGGCGGTCTTGCTCGGCGGTATGCGCGTTATGGGCACCAACCATGGCGGGACGGCGCATGGCGTATTCACGGATCGTGTGGGCGCGCTCACCACGGATTTCTTTGTTAATCTTACCGACATGGCCAACAGCTGGCACCCGGGTGATGAGGGGATTTATGAAATCCGGGATCGGGCGTCTGGCGCTGTGAAGTGGACAGCGACCTCCGCCGATCTGGTCTTTGGATCGAACTCTATCCTGCGGTCATATGCTGAGGTCTACGCCCAGGATGACAATGGTGAGAAGTTCGTCAGAGATTTTGTGGCGGCGTGGACCAAGGTGATGATGGCAGATCGGTTTGATCTGTTGGATCAGGCGGCTGCGGCATAACGCGAAAGCTACGCCCGGCGTAAAACAGAAAACCCGCTCAGAGCGATCTGGGCGGGTTTTTTGTGCGAACCCTTTCGGGGTTCAGTCGATGGCTTCCACACCGTTGATGATGTCGGCTGCGTCTTTCAAAAGCGGGATTTTGCCTTTGGGGATGCTGCCATCGCCCTTGGCCTCTTCCATCGCCTTGCCCATCCGATCATAGGACACATCAAACAACTCACGCCCCCGCTTCCAATTCATGAAGCTCATGCCATGGAGCGTGGAGATATTCATCAGCACGTCATCGCCGATCTCAGTGTGTTGCAGCATCCGGCGGGAGTTCACCACCATCGTACGGCTGAGGATGGAGAAGAGCGTGGGCTTGCGCGGGCCGCGTTTGCGCCGCTTGAAAAGCCCCGCCAACGCCTGACGCCGCGACGGGAAATCATCATACTTCGTTTTTGCCCGCCAGGGTTTGGGCGGGTGGAAATTCATGATCAGGTTGGGCCCGGTCTTGAGATCGCGCATAACGTTGATCGGCACGTTGTTGAGGATGCCACCATCAATCAGCACTTCGCCATCTTCCATGATGAAAGGCGGGAAGACGCCCGGCACGGCGGTCGAGGCACGTACGGCCTCCCACAGTGGGCCACGGGTGATCACACTTTCATCATTGTAGGTCAGGCTGGTTGCGATGGCGAAATAGTTGATCGGCAGATCCTCAATATTGTGCCGACCGTAATGATGCTTGAGCGCGTTATCGAGGATGGTGTGATCGAGCACGCCGTGTTTGGGCACATTGATTGTCGACATCGCCTTGGAGGTGACGAACAAATCATCGCACACATCCATGATCTCTTTCGGCCCAATCTCCAGCGCCATGGCCGCCGCCAACGCCGCGCCGACAGAGGTGCCGCCGATAAAGTCAAACTCATACCCGCGTTCCTGAAGCGCCAGCGCCACGCCCAGATGCGCGGTGCCAAAGGCCGCGCCGCCGCACAGCACGAGGCCCAGAGCCTCACCGCGCAAAAACCTGGCGAGACGCGCGAAATCGGTCTTGCTGTCGAGCGCCACATGGTGATGGAGCGCCACATCGCGGTGCGTGAGCCAGCGCGATGTTCCGGTTGTTGGATCCGACGAGGTTGGGCGGTACAGCGCCAGTTGCACGTTAGAGCGCAGCGTGCCGCCCAGAAGCTCAGCTTCCAGCGTGGAAATCGGCACATCAGCGCTTCCTGACAATGTCTTTTCTACCGCGATCATCACACTGTCAGAGTTTTCCACGATCACCTTGCGCCAGGTGTCATTGCCTTCGGCATGAACACAAAGCAGCACGAGGTTGGGGCCAGTTGTTTCCTGTTGTTCCAGCCAGGCCGTCATGCCCGCTTCATCATCGTGCAGGGCTTCGGGACAGGCGGTTTCATCCATCACCACCCAATCCTTCACCGGATTGAACGCCTCGCGCAGATTGTGGGCGAAGGTTGCATCAATCGGGCCGTCACCACCGGGCAGAACCGAACAGATCCGTCCAGGCCGAGGCGTCTTGTCGGCCCGTGGTACGATCGTTTGCGCCAGTCGTTGGGACAGCGCGCGCAGGATGCCCTTGGCCAGTTCCGGCGTGCGTTCGGCCAGATCGTCATAGGCGGTTTTGCTCAGAGAGATCACCGCAGAATTGCGCGCGGCCATAACGCTGGCTGTGCGCGTGCCACCGGCAAAAAAGGCAAGTTCTCCAATCGGTTCGCCCATGGAAATCTCGGCGATCTTGCCTTCGCCCTTGAGCACGACAAACCGCCCCTTTAGCACGATGTAGAGCGTCGCAGCCACGTCCCCTTCGCGGATCAGCATCTCACCGCGGCGGACTTCCTTGTACCGAGCCGTATCGGCGATTTGGGCGAGGACATCGTCGTCAAGACGGCTGAACGCCTCGACATTGCGCAAAAGTGACATTTGCAAAGCACGGTTGGTTGCAAGCGTCGTCGACATCAATATCCCCCGGATCGAGCGCTCTTTTGCAAGGCGCCCGTTTAAGGCCATGACTATTCAACCAAACGGGATTTTAAGCAAGTAAAGCGGGGGGTTACCCTACGTCATCTTTTCTGCGATCCTGGCAGGTGAAACGCCAGCGCCCGCACAAGCGCAGAGCTGTTGCCTGCCAGATCATCGGTGTCTGCCGAAATCGCGATGTAGCGCAGAGCCGCCATATCCGGGGCCGTGCCAAATGCGCGGCGATAGTCCTCAACGATATCGCGTCGGACCTCGAGCCATTGGCCAGTACGGCCTTCGGCCCCGACGACAACGATCACTCTGCCTTTGTCGTAGTAGGGATTGGCGAGCACGCTGCCGGCCGGCTCCGTCGCGCCCCAGACATAGGTCAAAAGGTGGCCGACTTTGGGCCGTCCGGCGAGCGAGGCCAGATTGCCAAAGAGGGATGCACGCCCCTCGGTATCAAACCAGACATGGATAGCGAGCGGGCGATCATCTTGTCCCTTTTGCACTTGGGATGCCAAAGGGGTGTGACGATCCACGCGCCAGCGCCAAGAGAGCTCTGCCGGGGCCACCACGCTGCGCGGCAATTCCATGTAGCGAAAAGACACCGACCGATCGGAGATGACCTGCAACGTATCGCCGCGCAGCACGAACTGATTTTCTCGTGCGCCTGGAATTTTAAGCGTGCGCCAGTTGGCGGCTTCAAGCGGCACCTGCCATCCTTCTGATGCCGTTGTGACCTGCGGCACGAAGAGGCCAGCCAGAAAGGTGAGGACAAGAAGAGCGCGGCGACACATAGGGTTTCCCGAAGAACAGCGTTGCATAGGTAGCCTGAATTTAGCAGCAATCATGGGCCTGCCCGCGTCACAGTGCGTCACGTTGGGGTGAGCGGCCATGCCCGCGCAGCCCAAAGCCAGCAAGTTGTTCAAAATTCGTGCAAAAGTCTCCTTCTCCGCGCCCTGATTTGGACATGTTTGGAGAGTTAACGTTCAGCTAACGAGCGAAACGGGGCGCTTGCGCGCTCAAGTCAAAAGCCGAGCGAATGCTAGTATGCAAAGCAACAGGAAACTGAAACTTCAAGCTGGGGCGAAAGATGCCGCGCACGCTCTGAGCACGGGCGACAAGCTGTTGCACGGTCAGTACACCATCCAGTGCTACCTCAGCTCTGGCGGGTTTGGTGTCACGTATCTGGCGCGTGATAGCCTTGATCGGCGGCTTGTGATCAAGGAGTGCTTTCCTGTTCAGACCTGCCACCGCAAAGACAAGCGTGTGATCGGGCGCACCCCGGAAGAAGAAAAGACATTCAACACCATCGTGCGCAACCTGATGCATGAGGCCCGCCGCATGGCGCGGCTGGATCATCCAAACATCGTTGGCGTGCATCAGGTGTTTGAAGAGAACGGCACGGCATACATGGCGCTGGATTTCGTCAATGGTCTCGATCTTCTTGATATCATTCAGCATGATCCGGGTCGTCTGACGCCAGAGGTGGTCAAATCCATTCTCAAGAAAACGCTTGAGGCGGTGGTCTACATGCATGAAAGCAACATGCTGCACCGTGATATCTCACCCGACAACATTCTTATCACGGAAAACAATGAGCCCGTCCTGATCGATTTTGGCGCCGCGCGCGAAGTCACGAACAAGGCCAGCCATGCCTTGTCCACCATCGACTCGGTCAAGGAAGGTTATTCGCCGCTGGAGTTCTATTCGAAAGGCGCAGAGCAGACCCATGCCTCTGACATCTATTCGTTAGGCGCCAGTTTTTACCACGTCTTAACGGGTGTGGCCCCGCCAGACAGCCTGACGCGATTGTCGGCGGTTGCAGGCGATGAGGTGGACCCGCTTGAGCCGATCTCAATGGATATTCCGGGATATGATCGTTTCTTCTTGTCCGCCATAGATCGCGCTATGGCGCTCTTTCCCAAGGATCGCCCGCAAAGCACAAAACTGTGGCTGGAACAGGTGGATGAAGACCGCCGGCAAAGGGCATTGGAAGCTGCGGCACAGCAAGATGAGGGGCTGGAAGGGATCATCAAGGACCTTATCGACAAATCCAACAGCGATCTCTCAACCGCGCAGGCCGTGCGACAGGCGGAAACCGCGCGCCGGGAACGAATAGCCGCGCAGAATCAGCGATCGATGAATGAAATACCCGACACGCGCAAGGCAACCCATGACATCTTTGGCGATCTTTTGGAGGACGCCGATACCGGCACGGACACGCCCATCGTGGATCCTGAAAAGCTCAAGAAACGCTCCCTGTTCGGCGGGATGATGTTGCTGTCTTCGTCTTTCTTTTCATCCAAGAAGTCATCCGTTGAAGCGGAATCGTGAGGTCTGGCATGAAACTGATTAGAACCCTAATTGAAACCAAACTGACTGCGGACAGCGCGCAGGTCCGCCCCAGCGAGCTTACGCAGAAGCCGCAATCGCAGATGGAGCGGTTTGCCACCAATCCGGTGATCCGGCCCAAGCAAATTATCTCCAGCCGCGCATCAGAGAGGGCCAGATCAGAGCAGGTTACTTCCGAACCTGCACCCGCTGAGCCACTCGACCCCAGGCTGGAGGAATATAAATCCGACCTCGCTGATTTGACGCCTCGCCGCGCGCCCGTATCGACCAGACCCAAGCGCAAAAAGGTGTGGGATCTGGACGCGGAAAAACTGGCCACCTTGCGAGACGATGTGCCGACAGTGCCTGTGTCTGAATCTGAGCCAAAGAGAAAGAGTGCTGGAGCACGCGATGTCGATGTGTCTGAAGCCAAGGCAGAGCCTGAGACAGCACCGACCCGATCAGAGCCTGCGAACCTCTTTGAAGTGCCCAACCCACTGGCGCCGCGCCGAAACGTGAGCGTGGCCCGTGTGCGCACGCGGATCATGGGATTTGGGGCCAATGCATCTGCCAACGATATGTTTGATGTGGCGTCGGATGACGCCTCCGGAAGTCTGGATTTTCCTGTTGGGTGGCTTGTGGTCACCCAAGGCCCGGGACGCGGTAAATCATTCACGCTTCAAAACGTTGTCTCAACTATCGGGCGCGGCTTGGATCAAACCATCACTCTCAACTTTGGCGATGACACAATTTCGCGCAGCAATCATGCCGCCGTGGCCTTTGACGATCAGATGAATGCTTGTTTTCTGGGATACGGGGGTAAGGCGAACCTTGTGCGGCTCAATGGCCGGCCTGTGTTGACGACAGAGCAGCTGGCGCATGGCGATCTTATCCGCATCGGCGAAACAGACCTGCGCTATGTGGCGTTGTGTGGCCCGGATTTTGTTTGGGGAGACGACCTCGCAAAAGATGATCCCAAGAGCCATGGCTAGGCCGCTTTGTTCATATCAGGCCGCGACTGCGCTTTACCTGGGTCGACGGGACAACCAGGAAGACGCCGTTGCGACCGATTTTGCGATCGGAGAAGATTTGGGATTTGCCGTTCTGTCTGATGGCATGGGGGGCCACAATGCGGGTGATATCGCCAGCAAGGTCGTTGTAACCGAAGTGTTCAGCGAGTTGAAAATGCACAGCGGCAAACCAGGTGCATTTCGTGGCCGTGTACAAGAGATCCTGCACGGTGCAGCAGACGTGGCAAATGCGCGGGTTGGTGACATTGCCAATGGCGCGCCAGAAGCTCACGGTATGGGCGCGACCCTGACTGTCCCAGTGTTTTTGCGTGATGAGCTTTTTTGGATTTCAATAGGCGACAGCCCGCTTTACCTGCATCGCAGCGGGCATTTGCGCCAACTGAACGAAGATCACTCCATGGCGCCGCATATCGATCTGATGGTGCGGACAGGTCTTCTAAGCGAAAGCGGCGGGCGGGATCATCCGGACCGAAATTGTCTGACCTCCGTTCTGGTGGGCAGCCCGATTTCCAAGATTGATTGCCCGGACACGCCCACGCAACTTTTTGACGGCGATATGGTGATTGCGGCCAGTGACGGGCTGCAAACGCTGGCCCAAAAGGACATCCGCGACATCATCAATCGCCATGTCCATGAAAGCAGTGACCGCATCGTGGAAGAACTGCTTCATGAGATCGAACTTCGCGACAATCCTGATCAGGACAATGTCGGCCTGATCGTGGTGAAGATCTGCCATACAGCCGCACAGCCACGCCCAAAGCCGCGTGAAGAGGATGGTATCATCGAGTTGGCGGAGGCGGAAAAAGTGCGAGCCAAACGCGGCCGTCCGCGCTTGCCCAAATTGCGGCAGGGGCTTGCCCGCTTGTTGCCGGCGGCCCCCGGCGCCGCAGACTGATGCCAAGGGACATGCAGGCCGCCAACCGGGCGGACATACTCGCGCGCCTTCAGACCACGCTGGATCAGGCCGACCTTCCCGACCGGTTGCGTCAATCCGGCCGCGCCCTGGCAGAGCGGCTTTCATCGCCTGTGCGGCTGTCCTTTTTGGGCAAACCCGCGGCAGGAAAGACCACCCTGATCCGCGCGCTACTAGGGTCGGACATTCCAGCTTTGAACAGCAATGCCCCAAGCTATGAATTGGTCTACGGGCCCGTGCCAAAAACACGCGTGACCTTTGACGATGGCACGCAGCAAGAGGTGCCCGCCCCTCAGCTGGACGACGCGCTCGCTCAGGAACCAATGTTTGTCGAACTGGAACACCCCTGCCCCGCGTTGGAAAAGCTGCACGTTATGGAAGTTGTGACAGATGGCAGCGAGGCCGAGCTATCAGCGGCGGCGCCCTGGGCGGCGAAGCGCAGTGAAATACCGATTTGGTGCAGCCGCGATTTTGACGCAAGCGAGATGCAAATCTGGTCACGCGTGCCTGGCAACCGCAAGGATCATGCGATGTTGGTGCTCACGCAGGCGGACACTGTGGCCAAGGACGTGTTGACGGCCCGCCTTGAACAGGCGTTTGACCAAGACGGCGCAGGGTTTGCCATCATCGCGCCCGTAGCCGCACGCCATGCGCTAGAGGCCGATCAAAACAACCGACCCGATGCCGAGGCTGTGGCCAAAGCCTGCGGCGTGACGGCGTTGCGACAAGAAATTTTTCGCCGGGTTGATCAAGGCCGACAGGCCGATCTGGACCATGCAGAGATTTTTCTAAGCCGGTTTGAGAAAGCTGTAGCCGCCCCGCCGCAGTCGCCCGTGACAGCACCAGATAGACACGATCCAACAGCCCCGTCTGCCACCCTGAAAACGGGCGCGGAATTCATCCGAAAGCAGGCCCGTGAGATGCTTATTGATATTGAGGAGTTCGGCCCCTTCGCGCCGGGCAAGATCGTCGAACGCTGTCTAGAAACGGCCAATACTTTGGTAGACATGATCGCCGATGAAAGCCCGTCGGGGACGGCGGAAGCTTTGGCCCATGCGGCAGCGATCAACGCCGCTGATGTGCTGCTTTTGATGACACTGGAAAATACCGATGGGGCCGCAGAAGACGCCGTGCATCTGATGCTTCAGGTGAAACAAGAGATTGAAATGGCAGCCTGATCAAAAACCCGAGTTAGCCGCAATTCTAACAAAATTTACGCCTAGTTTTAAGGCAAGTCCGGACCAAAGCCTTCTGTCAGAGGTCTTCGGTCCAAACTCTCACGTGACTTGGGTGAAATGCGCATCAGATGAATATCGAAACTGACTTAACGGATTTTCAAACCACTGCGTCCGGCGCATCCTTGCGCCAAGAGGTGATGCGCAAATCCATGGCGGCGCTTGCCCCGATGGTGACGCAGCACGACGCGCTTTGGGCGATCTTGGAAAAACTGATCAAGGTCGGCGACCGGGCCACGATTGAGCGCGCCCGCAAGTTACAAGCACGTTTGGCCGATGTGGAACCGGCGATCACCATGATCGGGCAGGTTAAGGCAGGCAAAACCTCTTTGGTCAACGCGATGATCGGGATGCCGGGGTTATTGCCGTCGGATGTGAACCCTTGGACTTCTGTGGTGACGTCTTTGCATCTGGATCCGAAGATGACGCCTGCGCAGAACAAGGCGCGGTTTGAATTTTTGGGCCGGATGGACTGGGATCGTTTGGTCAAAGGCGGCGGGCGCGTTGGCGAACTGGCCCGACGCGCAGGCGCCGACAGCGAATTGGCCCGCGTGACCGAGCAAGTTGCCGCGCTGCGCGAAAAATCCAAGACACGCCTTGGCAAAAAGTTTGAGATGCTGCTGGGACAGGATCATGACTACGGCTATTTCGACAGCGAATTGATTGAGCGCTATGTCTGCCTGGGCGACGATTTTGAGGATGACACCGACACCTCACGCGATCGCGGGCGCTTTGCTGATATCACCAAATCGGCCCATATTCACATGGCCCATGACGCGGCCCCGACAAAGCTTTGCATTCGGGACACGCCGGGTGTGAACGACACGTTCCTGGTGCGCGAACAAATTACGATGAAAGCGATCCGGGGCAGCCAGCTTTGTGTGGTTGTTCTGGCAGCGCATCAGGCGTTGTCGACTGTGGACCTCGCTTTGGTGCGCCTCATATCAAACCTAAAGTCGCGGGATGTGATAATCTTCGTGAACCGGATTGACGAACTCAGCGACCCGGCCACGCAAGTGCCTGAAATCAAGCAGAGTATCTCGGAAACCTTGAAAAAGCATCAGGGCCCTGCGGATGCGGACGTGATTTTTGGCAGTGCAGATTGGGCGGAGCATATGCTGCGAGGGCAGCTGAGCGATCTGACTGCTGAAAGCGCAGATGCTTTGCTGAACTACACCCAATCGCATTTGGCCACCCTGCCAGAGGGTTTGCCGGAAGACGAGATTGTCTGGCATCTGAGCGGAATGTCACGGCTGCAGCACGCTGTGGCAGAGCGTGTGGCCAATGGTGCCGGGCGCATGGCGATTCAATCCATCGCACGCAGCGCACGCAACTTGTTGGGCGGGATCGCAATCACCGATATGCGCGCGAAAACAAACCAAGAGAGCCACGCCCCACGGGCCATGGATCCGGACGCGGCGAAGGCGGATTTTTCAAAGTTGCAGCAAGACAGCCTTGCGGCGCTTGAAACAGGCCTACGCAAATTGCACGGGGAGTTTGCCGACCGGATCGCACGTGTGCATGACAGCTATCTTGATCGCGCCACATCCGCGTTGGTGCAGCATTTGAACACGTCGAAGGCTGGAACGGTTTGGAACTATGATCCCACAGGTCTGCGGATGCTGCTGCGATCATCGTATTACACGTTTGCAAAGCGATCAAAAGATACGATTTCTCAAGTGTTTACCTCAAGCGGGGAGAACTTTTCAGCGTTTTTTGAGGGGCTATGCGACATGCCACCTGACAGCTTTGAACTTGCTGTGCCTCAGCCCACCGCGGCGCCTGAACCGGTGATTTTAGGCAAGACCATCGCGCTTGATTTGCAATCCAGTTGGTGGGCCACATGGTGGCAGAAAAAGACCGGAGCCAAAGCGCAAACGGAAGAATTCCGTGCGTTGATCGCGGCAGAAACGGCCCCAATTCTTGCCGCGCTGCGCGACGAATGCGCAGGCGCGATCCTTACTGAGGCGCAGGCGCAATTGAGCGAAATGATCGACGAACATGGCCTTGTTCTGGAGAGGATTGCCCAGGGCGATGCCGCACAGCCCGGTCAGGCCACCAAATTGAGCGCGCGCATGGCGCTGATCGAAGACGCCTTGCCGACGATTGATGCGATGTTGGAGCAGGAGAGCCAGGCATGACCTACGCCAACGACCACGCTCAATTTGATCTAACAGATCGCGCGGACGGCAAGCCTCGGATCGCGTTGATGGGCGAATTCAGCGCTGGCAAAAGCACGCTTTGTAACCTGATTTTGGGTGAAGCTGTTTTGCCCACGAAAGTGACGGCGACGCGTTTGCCCCCGGTATGGGTGGCCAAAGGGGATGCGGCCCCGATTATGGTTGATCACGTCGGCGATGTGCACGAGATCGATCTGGACGATCTGGGCCGCGTGCGTGCGGACGAGACGCGCTATATCAAGATCCATAAATCTGTCGACCTTCTGGATATGTGCGATCTGATCGACATGCCGGGCATCTCGGACCCCAATATGTCCAGCCTGGCCTGGGATGAGGTTCTGGCAGAAGTTGACGCCGTGATCTGGTGCACCCATGCCACCCAAGCCTGGCGACAAAGTGAAGCCGCGGCCTGGGAACACTTGCCCGAGGCGGTGCGGGAGCGCAGCCTGCTTTTGCTCACACGGTTTGACAAGCTGACCTCTGACAAAGACCGCCAGCGCGTTTTGCAACGGGTGACGCTGGAAACCGATGGCAGGTTTCGCGGCATCTATCCGATCTCCCTTTTGGCGGCAATGGCGGCTGGTGATGATGCCGATGGGTTGCGCGATGCTGGCGCCGAAGAGTTTGCCCGCGGGATAGTCGACCTGTTGGGCGATCTTGGATCACTGGACCGCTAAAGGCGAGGCGCACCTATGGATATGGCCGCCCAGCTTTCTCAGTTGCGCCGTGACATTCCTGGCTGTCACGTAGCTGCCTTTGTCGATCTGGACGCGCGGATGGTTCTGGCCCTGGATGCGCGCAGCAAGGCCCCGCAAGAGCGGCTCGACGGGCTCGCAGATCGAGCGCGCCGCTTGCTCAATGTTCCGGGGCAGCAGGACCTGAACCATGCTGTTGCAATCTCGTCTGCCAATCTGGAAGTGTTTCTGCGTGGAGCAGCAGGAAGCGAGGATGGCCTCGCTTTGGTTTGCGGCCTTGAGACAGATCTTGAAGCCGCACTGGATGAGGGGTTTCGCTTACTCCAAGGCGTAGCCTGCGATGCTTGATACCGAGATGTTGAAAGCGACGCTGGAGAGGGTGGCGCGGGAGGGTCAGGATACGGATCTGGGCCACCCGCAGGAATGTCTGGCGCGGGTTCTTGATGCCGTTGACGCGGTTGTTTTGCCGCGGGACATCACGCTGGACAATGGCGCAGATCAGAGCCTGTCACTCACCATCAAAGCGCGCCGTTTGATCCGGGTGAATGGGCCGGTGCCGCGGGTTTTGGGCACCCTGCCCGGTGTTGTGAATGAGGAACTTAGGGCTATGGGTGACCAACCGATCGCCTTGGCGCATTTGCTGACGGCCTTTTCAGCTTATGCCACCCGCCTATCCATTTCTGCGTGTGAACCGGCACACCCGGAATACCTGACGGAGCTGGGCCTGAGCGGTGCGGATATCCGGCGCGGCCTTGAGGCTGCGGGCTACGTCCTGCCCACAACGATCGGTGATGCGATGGCGGCTCTGGAGAAGGTCGCGCAAGATCACGCCGCGAAATGGGTCAAGTTTGACGATCAAGCGATTGTGGCCACTTCCGGTGAGGTGCATGAGGTGCGGCGCCTTTGGGACGAAGCCCGCGTACACCTTGTCAAAACAGAGCGGCCACCTTCGAAGAGAGTTTCGGTCTGGCTACTGGGCACGGGCGCAGGACTTCGCACCGGGATTGCACTCAAAGGCCAGACCTGTCTGATTGCACAATTGCCGCTGGCGGCGACCCGGGCCTGGATCACTGCCAGCAAGGAGCAATAGGCGTTAGCTGCTTTCGCTCATGTTCATGGCCTCGGTTTCAATCTTGATGTCAACCTGATCACCCACCAGCCCGTTGTCGACTGCGTAGGACATACCGAACTCGCTGCGCATGATGGATGTGCTCATGGACAGGCCCAGCACCTCGCGTTTGTGGCCGAAGGGGTAATCGCCGACCTTGTTGAGCGAGACTTCTAGCGTCACCGGCTGAGTGACGCCAAGGATGGTGAGCTCTCCTGTCACGGTTCCGGCGTTGTCACTGGTGGGCGTGCCTCCTGAGGCGGTGAAGGTGATGGTGGGGTGCTCTTCAACATGCAGGAAATCCTTGTTGCGGACATGTCCGTCGCGGGCTGCATGGAACGTGTTTACGCTGTCGGCCTGGATCGTCACATTCACATCCGACAGCTCTTGCGTGTCGGTGTCATACATGAACGTGCCTTCCATCGCTGTGAAAATGCCCAGTGTTTTGGCATAGCCGATGTGATCGACGGTGAAATAGATCGCAGTGTGAGTATCATCGAGCTGATAGAGCGCCTTGTCGGCAAAGGCGGGCGTGGCCAGCGCTGTTGTGGCGGATGTGGAAGCGGCAAGTAGAAGGGCGGGAATACGCATGATCTCTCCTGTTGGTGCGCGGTTATGGGTCTGATATAGGCGGCGCTTGTGGAATTGCTGTAACATTTTCGCAGGCACGCCCTCGCTGCGCGGGTGTTGGCCGTAAATGGTGGGCGGACAAGATTTAAAAGGGTGTTTTGCATGAAACGTGTCGCCTTTGCCGTGCCGGGTGACATCCATACCCTGACCGGTGGCTATATCTATGATCGGCATTTGGTGGAGGGGTTGCGCACACTCGGCTGGGAGGTGGAGATACTGTCCTTTGGCACAAGCTTTCCGGACCCAACCGAGCGGGATATGGCGGACGCGAGAGAGCAGTTGATGGCGCTGCCGGAGACCTGCCCCGTGATCATTGACGGGCTGGCTTTTGGGGCGATGGCGCCTGAGCTGATCAAACCTGTGAAGGCGCCGATCATCGCGATGGTGCATCATCCTCTCGCCTATGAGAATGGGATATCCGAGAAGGTCAAAGCGCGCCTTTTTGAGAGCGAGCGGACCAATCTCACGCGGGTGGCTCACGCGATTGCGCCAAGCCCGCACACGGCGCAGATGCTCAAAGACCCCTACGGCGTCCCGGAAGAGAAGATCACCATTGCCCGCCCTGGCACCGCGCGGCCCACCAGCTTTCCCGCCCCGCTGGACCCGCCGCTTATCCTGTCTGTGGGCATTCAGGTGCCGCGCAAAGGACACGATGTGTTGCTGCAAGCGCTCGCACAGGTGGGGGATGTACCCTGGCAGGCGGTTATCGTGGGCGGGGTGCATGATGACGCCCATGGGCAGATGCTGGCGCAGATGGTGAAGGATTTGGGGCTTGAGCGCCGCGTGGATATGCCGGGGCGCGTGGCGCATGAAGAGCTTTCACGATACTACGCGCAGGCCAGTGTGTTCGCCCTGGCCACGCGGTATGAAGGCTATGGGATCGTGTTTGATGAGGCCACAGTGCATGGGCTGCCGATTGTGTCCTGCCGAGTGGGCGCTGTGCCGGGGACAGTATCCCCAGAGGCAGGGCTGTTGGTGCCACCCGATGATCCGTCATCCTTTGCCACGGCCCTGCGCCGGGTTCTGACCGAAGATGACTTGCGGGATAGCATGGCCGCTGCTGCGTCCAAAGCCGCGCATGGGTTGGCCAGTTGGGAGAGCACAGCCCGAACAGTCGCGACCGTTTTGGAGCGGATTGGCGAAGGATCGCCACAGGGCTGAACGCTTCGCGTTGCCGAACCGCACCGCAGACACTAAATATTAGATTATGTTGACAGATTCTCACGTCAGACAAAAATGACAGCCAAGGCGTTATGGTGCACGGCGCCGGGTGACGTTGCGGTGCAGCCCGGTTTGGAAGGGGATGGTATCTTGGTTGAGACGCTCTTTTCCGGCATCAGCCGGGGCACCGAACGATTGGTGTTTGAAGGTCGCGTGCCGAAGGATCAATATGCCCGTATGCGCGGACCTGCGCAGGAAGGGGATTTTCCGTTTCCAGTCAAGTATGGGTATTGCGCGGTGGGGCGTGTGACCGAGGGCGCGTTCGCGGGTCAGGCGGTGTTTGCGCTGCACCCGCACCAAACCCGGTTTCGTGTGGCCGAGGCCGCTTTGACCCCCCTGCCCGAGGATTTGCCGCCGGGCCGCGCCATTCTGAGCGCAAACATGGAGACCGCGCTCAACGTGCTCTGGGACAGTGGCGCCGGCGCTGGTGACGCAATTGTGATCATTGGTGCAGGGGTAGTTGGCGCGTTAACAGGCTATCTAGCGGCCAAACTGCCAGGATCGGAGGTCACGCTGGTGGATATCAACACCGACCGCGCGCACTTGGCGAATGCGTTGGGCTGCGCCTTTGCCGCGCCGGACGCTTGTCCGAAGGATGCGGATGTGGTCGTGCACGTGTCGGCCACGGCTGCAGGGCTCGCCACGGCGATGGAGGCTGCGGGCGATGAAGCCACCGTTGTGGAGGCCAGTTGGCATGGGGCCGCCCCGACGCCGACACCGCTGGGCGGGGCGTTTCACAGCCGTCGATTGAAGCTTGTCAGCTCTCAGGTGGGCAATCTGCCCACGTCGCGCCGTCCCCGTTGGGATTATGCGCGGCGGATGGCCAAGGCATTGGAATTGCTCTGTGATCCTGCGCTAGATGCGCTGGTCTCTGGTGAGACCGCGTTTGAGCAATTGCCCGCCCATTACGGTGCGATTTTGAACGATCCGGCAACCCTCTGTCACCGTGTGCGTTATCAGTAAGATTTGAAGGAAGACCTGACATGTTTGCCGTAGAAGTTCGTGACCACATCATGATCGCCCATTCGTTCCCTGCCGAGGTGTTTGGCCCGGCGCAGGGCGTGCATGGGGCAACCTTCACCGTGGATTTGGCGTTTTACTCGGAAACAATCGATCAGTACGGAATGGTCGTGGATATCGGTTTGGCGCTGGAGGCCCTGAGCGAGATTTTGACCCCGCTCAAGTACAAAAACCTCGATGAGGTGCCTGAATTCAAAGGCAAATTCACTACAACCGAGTTCCTGTGTCAGCACATTTTTGATGCCATGGCCGGCAGGGTGCGGCAGGGCGACCTCAACGATGAGGGCCGCGTTAAGAAGCTGCGCGTGAAGCTGCATGAGAGCCATGTCGCGCGAGCCTGGTTTGAGGGGGATATCTGAGCGTGGGGTTTGCCGCAGATTGGCTGGCTTTGAGAGAGCCTGCGGATGGGGCCGCCCGTGACGCAGCGCTTTTGGAACGGGCCGCTGAGGTTGCAGGGCCTGTGCCAGTGATCCTCGATCTGGGCTGCGGCACTGGATCCACGACGCGTGCGATGGCGGATCTGTTGCCTGAGGGCACGCGTTGGCGATTGCTGGATGGTGATCCTCTGCTGCTGGAGCGAGCGCGAGAGGCCACGACAGCGGAGGCGGACTTCATCCTACAAGACCTGTCAGACGTGGATGCGCTGCCGCTTGAGGATGTGACATTGGTGACGGCGTCTGCACTTCTTGATCTGGTGTCAGAAGATTGGGTTGCCGCGTTCGCCAAACGGCTCAACGTGCCGTTTTATGCCGCACTCAGCTATGATGGTGCGATGCACTGGGCACCGGAAAACCCGGCTGATCGCGAAATCAATGTGTTTTTTAATCGCCATCAGCGCAGTGATAAAGGTATTGGCCGCGCGCTAGGACCGGATGCAGGACCACGCACAGCGGCGATTTTCAAAAGCGCAGGATTTGATGTGACGCTGGCACAAAGCCCGTGGGATTTGGGGCCAGACATGGCCCCGCTGCAAACCCTCCTCAACGATGGAATTGCAAGTGCCGCAGAAGAGGCGGGCCTGTCAGATGCGCCGAAATGGGCCGATCATCGGCGCAAGGCTGCAGAACATGGCCGAACGCGGGTCGGTCACGTCGATTTACTTGCACTTCCCGATACAAGGTTCCAGAAGACGAGTTGATATGAACACAGAGATTACACCCAAAGTCTGGGACCAGCTTCTCAGCATGCGCCGAGGCACTTTGTCGAAGGTCTTGAACGGGTTCAGCCCGTCTGAGGCGGCGGCGTGGGATCTCTATTCGCCCCTTGCCCGCCGCGACACCGGGCCAATAACAGTGGCTCAGATCGGGCAATCGCTTGATGGCCGTGTGGCCACCACGACGGGAGATGCGCAAGATGTGTCCGGGCCCGATGGATTGGCGCATTTGCACCGGATGCGGGCTCTCGTGGACGGCGTGATCATCGGGGTGCGCACAGCGCTGCATGACAGCCCGCAACTGACCGTGCGGCTCTGTGAGGGTGACAACCCGGCGCGGATTGTGATTGATCCCAGCGGGCGGCTGCCAAATGATGCTCGGGTTTTGACAAATGACGGTACCAAACGCTTTGTCGTGCAGGCCGTGGATCGGGAGCGGCCCGAAGGCGTGCATGTGATCAAGCTCCCGCTGAAGGGTGACATGATCGATCCGGTGGATATCGTAGCGGCGCTTCGGGCCGAGGGGCTCAAGAACCTGCTGGTGGAGGGCGGTGGCATCACCATTGCCAAGTTCCTTGAGGCGGGTCTTTTGGACCGGTTGCAGATCGCCATTGCGCCGCTTCTTATTGGGGACGGTCCACAGAGCCTGACCATGCCCAACGCAAGCGAGCTTCTGTGCAACGCGATCCGGCCCAAAATGCGGGCCTTCGCGCTTGGATCGGACGTGGTTTTTGATTGCAGCCTTGGCACCGTGAACGAGGCGCAAGTGTAGCCGCGATGGCCCGTGTTGTTGCGGCGCTCCTGCCTCAAGGTAGCTTGCTTCATGCCTGCGCGACGCGACCGGGCAACTATACCGATTGTTTCGAAGCCGCGGTGCCGACGGACGGCACACCCGACCGAGCCTTCGAGCGGTTTGTTTTCCTGTTCTTTGACAGTTGGCTCTTTCGCGTAGAGAGAATGATTTTGCGTTTTGCCGGCAAAGCGCCAAAGGCCGGCACAGACCCGATCGCGTTGGCCCGCGGGGAGGTTGCACATTTTGCTGCCTGGACTGTGGACGCACGGCGCGCCCAAGAGCTGCTTATGTCTGTGCATCACACGCCAATTCGAACATGGCTCAGCGTGGCAAAGGACGGCGACCAGATGCGATTGCGCTTTGGTACCGCGCTTTTGGCGCAAGAGACCTCAGGCCGCGTACATTGGGGCTTTCGCGCAACGATACGTGCGCACCGGCTTTACGCAAAGCTGCTTCTCAAAGCAGCCGCGGCTGATTGGACGCGGGGAAAAACCATTCCAAACGGGTAGTTTAGGCGATGTCGGCGGCGCGCTCAGGCGTGGGTGCAAGGGTGATCTCAGGCATGACTGTTGCGCGGTCTTCGGGGATATCGAAAAGGCCCGTCGCGATGGACAGTTTGCTAACGGATGGCAGCGTGGTGATGACAGCAATCGGAATGGCAAAGACCAAAGCGATCAGCATGGGCGCGCCAAAAATGAGCGCGCCAGGCACCCAATAGGCCAGCCACGCCGTGAGCGCGAGGCCCGCCACAGTTTGCGGCCACAGCACGCGGGACGCTTCTCCCCAAGTCAGGTATGCGCGGCTGCGTTGCTGCGCGTCCCACCCGACCCGGCGGTTGAAGAAAAGGCCGAAGACAAACACGGTGAGCCCAAAGGCCACGATAGGTGCCGTCAGCATGGACACGATGGTTTCGACTAGTCCACTCATGACAACGCGCGTTCGCCCGCCATAGGCCGCCGACATCTTGTTGCTGAGCAGAACCTGCACCAGCCCCATAAACTTGGGCATCAGGTTCAAAAGCAGGACCACAGCGAACAGGGACAAGCCCATCCAAAGAGGTGCACCAGTGAACTGCGTGGCGGATTGCAGGACAAGGAGCGCGCCCAAACCCACGAAGGCCATCCAGGCAGGGGCGGCAGCGTACATTTGGATCGCGAGGAAAAGCTGTATCCGGCTCATCGGCTTCAGGCCCGGCGTGCCCAGAAGGCGCAGATACTGCATATTGCCGTTGGCCCAGCGCAGCTCTCGGCGGATGAAATCAGCGAGGCTGGGCGGGTTTTCTTCGTGGCTGTCGGATTCCTCGGCCAGCACGCGCACCTCATAGCCTGCGCGCCGGATCAGAGTGGCTTCAAGCTGATCATGGCTTAGGATGTAGCCTGAGAGCGGGCCTTTTCCGGGCAGCACGGGCAGCACGCAATTTTTGCGAAACGCCTCCGCCCGGATCAGCACGTTGTGGCCCCAGTTGGGCCCGCAATCAGCCTGCCACCAGGCAGCGCCAAGCGTGTAAGATCGCATGCCGTGGCGCATGCCAAACTGGAAGGCCCGGGTGAAAAACGTCTTGGACGGCAGGCCTGTCACCAGGCTTTGCAACATGCCGATCTCAGGTGAGGCCTCCATCACACGGATAAGGCGCAGTACGGCATCAGCACCCATGACGCTATCGGCGTCAAGCGGCAGAAAGAAATCGTATTGCCCTTGGTGATCATTGAGGAATTCGGCAATGTTTCCCGCCTTATAGCCCCAGTTATCGTCCCTCCGGCGATACGTCACATTCACGCCCGGGCGTGCGGCACGCCATGCGGCAACACTGGCCTCTTCTTTCAATGCGATGGGCGCGCGATCTGTGTCGCTCAGCACGTGATACTCAAAGAAATGAGCGTAGTTGGTGGCCGACAGTGCGTCTTGCAGGCTGCGCAAGCGGGTGAGGGACTCATCAGGATCCTCATTTCGCAGCGGCATCACAATGGCCACACGGGAGCGGATTGGCTCAGACCCATCGACACGGGCCAACGCGGGGGTCACGACGGTGGCGGCGTCATCACCGTGCCGGACACTGAGCAAAAGCCCGATCACCGCGTTCCAAAGCCCGATGGAGAGCCAAGGCAGCGTGACCGCATAAGCGGCAAGCATCGCCACCTCGATCCAAATCAGGCCACCATAAGACAAAAACGCCGTCATACCGGCGAAAAGCGCGCCAATTGTCAGCGCGTTGAGAAGCAGAACAAAAGCACGGCGCCGCGTTATGGCTGCTTTCGACGGGATGTTTTCGGTGTGTGGCGCAACATTGGGAACATACCCCTCCACAATGTCACTGGTTGCCACAACTCGGCTATCAAACTTGGTCTGGTCGTTCACTTACATCACCCCGGGGTCTGTCACCCGTTGCTAATTGAGGTTTCATGGCTCAACGTCCACTAACAATTTCGTTTATTTCCGTAACTTAGGGGCGTTGAGCATGATCTCGGCGCTGTTCTGCCTACGAAACAGCCGCAAACCGGCTGAATAACGCGGAAAACGCAAAATTGCGTGGTGTTGAAGTGGTTTGAGACAAGAAATTGGAGCGGGTGATGAGATTCGAACTCACGACATTTACCTTGGCAAGGTAACGCTCTACCCCTGAGCTACACCCGCATGCCAATGGGTGAGAGGGAGATATAAAGTCTCAGCCATACCTGCAAGAGGAAAATGCGCGCTATGAGGCCGGTCTGATTAGAAAAGCGCAAGGTAGAGCGCAAGAACCGCGCTGAGCCCAAGCATGGTTAAAGTCAGGACCATGCCAATGATCCGCAGGATCGGAATTTGCGGTGTGATTGACATGCCCGCCGCGTGCATCACCCGGCCCGCAACCAGCATCAAGCCAAGTTCATGCACTGTGAGAGATGCCGCTCCGGACAGTTCGACAATCATGAGAAGGATAACGCCCAAGGGGACGTATTCGGCGCAATTGGCCTGAACCCGCATGCGCTTCATGAGGATCTTGTCGCCCCCATCGCCCACGGAAATTTTCGCGGCGCGTCGCCGCAGGATCACCCGCGCGCTGAGCACGATCAGAAGAAGCGTCAGGATGGCCGCGTAGATCGGTGTGACGGCGAGCGTCACTCTTCGAGCTCGATCATCAGGTCTTTGGCGTCGATCTGACCCTGGGGTTGGACATGGATCGCCTTCACCGTGGCGGCGCGTTCGGCATAGATGCCGGTTTCCATCTTCATGGCTTCAATGGTCAGGAGCGGATCGCCTTCCTTAACCTTCTGGCCCACCTGCACGGCAACAGAACTGACCACACCGGGCATCGGCGCGCCCACGTGGTTTGGATTGCCCAGTTCGGCCTTGGGGCGTGAGGCGGTGGTGGATTTGACCAGACGGTTCGGCACGCGAATGATGCGCGGCTGACCGTTGAGTTCAAAAAACACGCGGACCTCGGCATTTTCATCCGTCTCGCCAATGGCCTGAAGGCGGATTTCCATGGTTTTGCCGGGGTCAATCTCGACGCTGATCTCATCGCCCGGCTGCATACCGTAAAAGAAATTCTTCGTGGGTAGGGTGCGCACAGGGCCGTAAGTGCGGTGACGGCCCATGTAGTCAAGGAAGACCTTGGGATACATCAGATACCCGCTGAGATCTTCGTCATCGACCTTTTTGCCTTCGAGTTGATCCTGAAGATCCTTGCGGGTGGCCTCAAGATCAACGGGTTTAAGATGTTTTCCGGGTCGTTCCAGATTGGGTTCTTCGTCCTTAAGGATCTTCTTTTGAATGCTTTTTGGCCAACCACCCGGAGGTTGCCCAAGATTGCCACGCATCATGTCTATTACGCTGTCGGGGAAGGCCACATCCTTGTCCGGGTTTTCCACGTCAGCGCGGGTGAGACCTTGGCTCACCATCATAAGCGCCATGTCCCCCACCACCTTGGAGCTTGGTGTGACCTTGACGATGTCGCCGAACATGGCGTTCACATCGGCATAGGTCTGCGCCACCTCGGGCCAGCGATCCTCAAGCCCGAGGCTGCGGGCTTGAGCTTTAAGGTTGGTGAACTGACCACCTGGCATTTCGTGCAGGTAAACCTCAGACGAGGGTGCCTGCATTCCGGTTTCAAAGGCCGTGTAATGCGCGCGCACATTGTCCCAGTAATCCGAGATTTCGCGCACCGCGCTGATATCAAGGCCGGTGTCACGGTCGGTGTTTGCGAGCGCCTCAACCACCGTGCCGAGCGTGGCTTGGGACGTGTTGCCCGAGAGCGCGTCCATCGCGCAATCGACAGCATCAACGCCCGCCTCGGACGCCGCCAAGATCGTGGCCGTTGCCACACCAGCGGTGTCATGCGTGTGGAAGTGAATGGGCAGACCCACCTCTTGCTTCAGCGCTTGGATCAGAACGCGCGCGGCACCGGGTTTCATCAGGCCCGCCATGTCCTTTAGGCCCAACACATGGGCACCGGCGGCTTCCATGTCTTGCGCCATTTTGACGTAGTATTTCACGTCGTATTTGGAACGCTCGGGGTTGGTGATATCGCCCGTGTAGCAGATCGTGCCTTCGCAGATCTTGCCGCTTTCCACGACGGCATCCATCGCCACGCGCATGTTTTCGGTCCAGTTGAGGCTGTCGAAGACACGGAACACGTCAATCCCCGTTTCCGCAGCCACACGCACGAATTCCTGCACCACGTTGTCGGGGTAGTTCGTGTACCCCACGCCGTTGGAAGCGCGCAACAACATCTGCGTCATCAGGTTTGGCATTTTGGCGCGCAGATCGCGCAGACGCTGCCATGGGCATTCCTGCAAGAAGCGGTAGGCCACGTCAAAGGTCGCGCCGCCCCAGCATTCCATCGAGAAAAGCTGCGGCAGGTTCGCGGCGTAGGAAGGGGCCACTTTGATCATGTCTATGCTGCGCATGCGGGTGGCGAGGAGCGATTGGTGCCCATCGCGCATGGTGGTGTCGGTGATCAGCAAGCGGTCTTGCTGCTTCATCCAATCGGCCACGGCCTGCGGGCCTTTTTGTTCCAGCAGATTGCGGGTGCCCATCATCTCCGCCCCAGGTTCGACACGTGATGCGGGCGGACGGGGATCTTTGAGGTCTGCGCGGGGCTTGGGCCGGTCCTTTGTCTCGGGATGTCCATTCACTGTGATGTCGGCAATGTAGGTCAGGACCTTTGTGCCGCGGTCTCGACGCTTGGCAAATTTGTAAAGCTCTGGGGTCGTATCTATGAACTTAGTCGTGTATTCGTTCCCCAGAAATGTTGGGTGTTTTAGCAAATTCTCAACAAAAGCGATGTTTGTGGACACGCCTCTAATACGGAACTCCCGCAGCGCGCGGTCCATCCGGGCGATAGCGCCTTCGGGGGTTTGGGCGTGCGCGGTAATCTTGACCAGCAGACTGTCGTAATACCGCGTAATCACCCCGCCCGAATAGGCCGTCCCACCATCAAGACGGATGCCCATTCCGGTCGCCTCACGGAAGGCGGTGATGCGGCCGTAATCGGGGATGAAATTGTTCTGCGGATCCTCGGTCGTGATCCGGGTTTGGATGGCGTGACCGTTGAGTTGAACCTCGTCTTGCGAGGCTTTGCGCGTGGCCTCGGCCAGCGGCTTGCCTTCGGCGATTTTGATCTGCGCCTGTACGATATCGATGCCGGTGACTTCTTCGGTCACCGTGTGTTCGACCTGCACCCGGGGGTTCACTTCGATGAAGTAAAACGCGTCGGTTTCCATATCCATTAGGAACTCAACCGTGCCCGCACATTCGTAGTTCACATGCTTGCAGATCTTGTAGCCCAGCTCACAAATCTCTTGGCGCTTTTCATCGCTGAGATACGGCGCGGGCGCACGTTCGACGACCTTTTGGTTGCGCCGCTGCACCGAGCAATCCCGCTCAAAGAGGTGGTACATGTTGCCATGCTTGTCGCCGAGGATCTGCACCTCGACATGGCGGGCGCGGGTGATCATCTTTTCCAGATACCCCTCACCATTGCCAAAGGCCGCAATCGCCTCGCGACGGCCCTCCAGCACCTTTTCTTCGAGCTCTTCTGGCTTGGTCACCGGCCGCATGCCACGCCCGCCACCGCCCCAGGACGCCTTGAGCATAAGGGGGTAGCCGATCTCTTCGGCTTGTCGGGCAACCTCTTTCATATCGTCGCCCAGCACTTCGGTGGCCGGGATCACAGGCACGCCCGCCTCAATCGCCACGCGCCGCGCGCTGGCTTTGTCACCCAGGGCGCGCATCGTCTCTGACTTGGGGCCGATAAAAGTGATGCCATTGGCCACGCATGCATCCACAAAACCGGGGTTTTCTGACAAAAGACCATAACCCGGGTGGATCGCATCCGCGCCACAGTGTTTGGCCACGCGGATGATCTCTTCAATCGAGAGATACGCCTCAACCGGGCCCAGGCCCTGACCGATCAGATAGGCTTCATCGGCCTTGAACCTGTGCAGGCCCAGCTTGTCCTCTTCGGCATAAACGGCGACTGTTTTCTTGCCCATTTCATTGGCGGCCCGCATCACGCGGATGGCAATCTCGCCCCGGTTGGCAATCAGGATTTTCTTGAATTCAGCCACAGTGCTGTCCCCCTCAACTTGAAGACATCGCGCACAGGGCTGCTTGACAGGGCTGCTTGGTCGCCAAGTGCCGCAGCGCAGCGCAATCGTTGCCGGTTCATAGGGTTTGACGCAGGGTTACGCAACGAGATTGCAGGCAAAACCACGCCTGAGCGAAAAAATCTGCCCGATTGGGGGCGGGGCCTACCCAGTAATGCGTAGCGGCTACCGCGTTGTGAGCGCTCACATTTTTTACCGATTTGGCGCGTCGCTGTTTGGGTTGGGAATCATAACAGTTTGCCGAATATCAGTGACGTGCCCAAGCGCCATCTGACCCATGTTGGACAAAAGGTCAGATTTAAGAATGTGAGCCAAATGGTTTGGTCCGCGCCTGCCCAAAGCACCCAGAGCATAGTGCCAGCCGCGCCCCAGCATGACGAGATCCGCGCCCAAGGCCACAGCGCGCAGGGTATCGAGCCCGCCTTCTATCGCACCATCAAACACAATCGGCAGATCGGTCGCCGCGCGGATCCCGGGGAGCATGTCGAGCCCGACCGGCGCGCCGTCAAACTGCCGTCCGCCGTGGTTGGACACCCAAATCGCATCAACGCCTGCGGCCTGCAACGGGGCGACATCGTGGTGATCCAGCACGCCTTTGACAATCAGCTTGCCCGGCCATTCATCGCGCATGGCGTACAAGTAGTCCCAATCGGGGACAGTGCGCAGTTGGTATCCAGCGTGGTTGTTCAGCGTCAGCCCCTTGGTGCCGGGTGCATAGTCATCAATAAGCCGCATACGGGGCATGCCGCGCGCCGCCATGGCCATGGCCCAGGCCGGTTTGATCGCCACTTGCGTCAGAATGCGCGGGGTGAGTTTCGGCGGCTGCGTGAGGCCAGACCGGATTTGCCGCTCGCGCCGGCTGGCGGCAGGCAAATCGGCGGTGAGCACAGCGGTGGTGAACCCAGCAGCCTCAGCCCGGCGTAGCATGTCGCGCCGCACGTCGGGGTCACGCGGCGGGTAAAGCTGGAACCAGGCGTGGTCGCCCAAGGCGGATGACACGTCCTCGGGCGTTTGGCTGGCCACGGTCGAGAGCGTGTACGGGATGCCCGCCTTGGCCGCTGCGCGGGCCAGAATACGCTCCGCGTCAGGCCAGATGAGGCCCGACATGCCCACCGGCGCAATGCCCACCGGCATACTGAGTTTAGCGCCGAGAAACTCGGTTTCGGTTGTGGCTGTGACCTCGCCGCGCAGGATCGCGGGCATGAAGCTGATCCGGTCCAGTGCTGCACGGTTTTTGGCCACGACACGGTCCGAACCGGTGCCACTGTCAAGATATTCCCAAACGAAATGCGGCAGCCGCCGTTTGGCTCGGGCGCGCAGATCACTGAGCGCGGGGTATGTGGCATCGAGCGTCAGGGCGTCCAGCTCAGGAAGTTTGAGATGATGCGCAGGCCGGTTTTCTGACTTTTTTCAGGATGAAACTGCGTACCCACAACCGTGCCTTGGCCCACCACAGCCGTGACCGTTTCGGCGTAATCGCAATGGGCAAGGCGGTGGGCCGGGTCGGCCACGTGCAATTGGTAGGAATGAACGAAATACGCGTGATCCCCCGCACTTACGCCATCGAGCACCGGGTGGGGATGATCGATTTTCAACTCATTCCAACCCATATGGGGCACCTTGAGCGTAGCATCAGATGGCGCGAGCGCCCGGACCTCTCCACCGATCCAATCAAAGCCCGGCGTCTCATTGTATTCCAGCCCGCGCGTGGCGAGCATCTGCATACCGATGCAAATGCCAAAAAATGGTCGCCCCCTCTCTCGCACGGCCTCTTCCATCGCCTCAAAGACGCCGCGATGATCAAAGAGCGCGGCACGGCAAGAGGGGAAGGCACCATCGCCGGGGAGCACGATGCGATCGGCGCGGCGGATCACGTCGGGGTCGGAGGTGACCGTCACCGCACCAGAACCCGAGCCGCTCTCATCGGCCATGCGTTGGAATGCTTTTTCCGCGGAATGCAGATTGCCGCTTTCGTAATCGACGATGACCGTGGTCATGGGCGTTGATATCCGTTGAGGGCCGCATTTTCTTCGAAGAAAATGCCGCAGAAAATTGAAATTTTCTGGCGCAGAATTTTCGAAAATTCTGCGGCGTTGAAAAACGAGGCGCGCGCCATGGCCCCTACAGCGCCCCTTTGGTGGACGGGATCGCGTCTGATTTGCGCGGGTCGGGTTCCACCGCGTCGCGCAGGCTGCGGGCCACAGATTTGAACGCGGCCTCGGCCATGTGATGGCTGTTAATGCCATTGAGGGCTGTGACATGGAGCGTGATGCCACCATGGGTGCTGAGCGCCTGAAAGAACTCTCGTACCAGTTCGGTGTCAAACGTGCCAATTTTGGGCGTGGGCAAGTCTATCTCCCACACCAAGTAGGGCCGCCCCGAGAGGTCAAGTGCCGCACGCACCAGAGCATCATCCATAGGCAGAAGGCATGACCCGTACCGCCGGATCCCGCGTTTGTCGCCCATTGCTTCGGTCAGCGCCTGGCCCAGCGCGATACCCACATCCTCGACCGAGTGGTGGTCGTCAATGTGTGTGTCGCCAGAACAGCGGATTTCCATGTCGATGAGCGAGTGGCGCGCCAATTGGTCCAGCATGTGGTCAAAAAACCCCACGCCGGTGGCAATGTTATACTGACCGGTGCCGTCGAGATTGATCTCAACACTGATCTCGGTTTCCGCGGTCTTGCGCGTGATGGTGGCGGTGCGCATCGGGTCATCCTTCGCTCTGACGCTGGCCTTATAGGCAGTTGCATGCGATGCGCCAAGGGTTTGAATTTCAAGACGAACGCGCCGCGTGGCGTCACAGTGTAATCTTTCGCCCTGTCTCCGCCGACCGATACACCGCCTCCTCCACTTGCAAAACACGCAAGTAGTCCCGCGCCTCATTCTCCAGCGGCGCGCCGTCCAGCACCCCGGCGACCACGTGAGATTGCAACGCATGCACGCAATCGCCGCCGAAACCCGCCCACTCGTCGGGCGGCAGCAGACAGGTTTCCTCCTGCGATCCAAAAGCCCGTAACCCCAGCGCACCGTCGCCGGTGAGCCGGATCGTGCCATCTGTCCCTTCGACCAACGCCTCCCCCATTGTGCGGCGTAGGTTGTCGGCGGCGTGATCAAGGCAGCGGTTGCCGTCAAAGACCGACCGCACACCACTGGCGTGACGCATCAGGATGATCCCTGCATCCTCCCCCGCGATCACCGGGTTGACCTTGCGCAGATCGGCATAGACCTCCTGCGTCGGCCCGCACAGATACTTGAACGTATCAAGCCAGTGGACGGCTGTTTCATGGACGAGGAAACGCTCCATCTTTTGGAAATAGGGCTGTCGATCCAGATAGGCGTGCGGCCCCTGTCCGTCTCCAGGACGCAGACGAAATGTAATCTGAAGAAGCTTGCCAATGCGACCGGCTTCGAGCGCCTCTTTGAGAGCGCGATACCACGGTTGGAAGCGGAAATTTTCGTGGATAATCAAGCGGGTTTCCGCGGCATCGGCGGCCTTTGTCATGCGTGTGGCCTCGACCAGGTCTTGGCAAAACGGCTTTTGACAGATCACAGTTTTGATGCGGCGCGAGATGGCTATGTCAATGGCATCCGCATGGGCGTGAGGCGGGAGGATGATATCGAGTAGGTCAGGCTGGGTTGTGTCGAGCATCTTTGCCAGATCACTGAACGCGGGCAGGCCTGTGGCTTCGGCACGGTCGGGATCAAGGTCACAGGCCCCTACCAGATCAACACGGTCCATTCGCGCCCAGCTGTCGTAATGAAACCCTGCGAAATATCCCGCCCCTATGCAGGCGACGCGCAATCGGCTCATGAGGTGAGAGCGGCGCGGATGGCGGCGGCGGCCTCCTTTGTCGTGGCTTGACCGCCCAGATCACGGGTCAGGGTTTGGCCATCTGATACCACCTGCTCCACCGCAACGCGCAGGGCATTTCCATCCTGGCGCATCGCCGCGACCCCGTGTTTCTGGCCCAGCCATTCAAGCATCATCGCCGCCGACAGGATCATGGCAAACGGATTCGCCACCCCCTGCCCTGCGATGTCGGGCGCGGAGCCGTGGCAGGGTTGAAAGACCGCGTGATCCAGCCCGATATCAGCAGAGGGCGCAAGGCCAAGCCCGCCCATCAGACCCGCGCCAAGATCAGAGAGGATATCGCCAAACATGTTCTCCGTCACCAGCACGTCGAATTCCCACGGTTTTTGCACCATCCAAAGCGCGGTCGCATCGACATAGGCGTGATCGGCGACAAGATATGGGTGGCGCGCGGCCTCTTCATCGAAAATCGCGCGGAAAAAGGCGAATGCGCGAAAGACATTGGCCTTGTCTACGCAGGTGACGCGCCCCGGCCCGCGACCGGCGGCCTTGCGCGTTTGGGCAAGATCAAAGGCGAATTTGAACAGTTTTTCCGAAGTATCACGGGTGATGCGCAGGGTTTCACGAGCCTCTGTTTGGCTGACCTCACCTGCGCCTTGGCTGTAGAAGAGCCCTTCTGTGCTTTCGCGAATGAGAACAAAATCAATGTCTTGTCCTTCTGGCAAAGTCAGCGGGCCTGGCGCACCGTTGCGCACTGTCACGGGCCGCACGCCCGCAAAGAGGGTGAGCGCCTTTCGCAGCTCAATTTGAGGAGAAATCTCTGTGCCATCGGGATAGCGTACATCCGGCAGCCCCATGGCTGACAGCAAGATCGCATCCGCCGCGCGGGCCGTGGCCATGGACGCCTCAGGCAGGGATGCGCCGGTTTCGGCATAATGAGCAGCACCGGCCGGAACGAGATCGAAGCGAAGAGCGTAGGATTGCGACCGCGCGGCAAGGTCCGTCAGCAAAGCGACCGTTGGGGCGGTGATCTCCGGCCCGATACCGTCACCTTCGAAGACGGCAATGGATAATGTCGTCATGGGCTGTCCCTTTTTGCATGCACCTTGGCGCAAAGGCTCAGGAGAGGCAAACGCGCTGAGGGGTGGCACGCAGGACGCGTTTTCTGCCATGGTGCGCGGCAGGAGGAGCGAACATGTTTGCAGTCACCGTGATTTTCGACATCAAAACAGGCCGGATGGAGGATTTCCTTCCGCTCATGCTTGCCAATGCGCGCGCCTCACGGAAGAGCGAGCCGGGCTGTCAGCAATTTGACGTGTGCCGAAAGGGGGATCGTATCTTCCTCTATGAAATCTACGATGACCAAGCGGCCTTTGACGCGCATCTGGCGACCGACCATTTTCTGAGCTTTGACGCAGCGGTGACGGATATGGTCGTAGAGAAGCGGCTGGAGACCTACGCCAGCGTGATGCGATGAGTGTGTGGGAGGTCTATGCGGTCAAATATGCCGATCGCAATGGGCGCACCCGGGCCGATAGTTTCATGCTGGATGACGCCCATGACGCGCCGCATGCGATGGATTACTTCATTTGGGTTCTGCGGCGGGGCGTACGGGTGATCCTCGTCGATACAGGCTATGATGCGATTGAGGCGGCAGCGCGAGGGCGGCCCATAAGACTTGACCCCAGAGAGGCGTTGCAGCCTTTTGGATTGGCGCCCGAGGATGTGAGCGAGATCATCGTGACGCATCTGCATTATGACCACGCGGGCGGGCTTGCGCTTTTCCCCAATGCGCATCTGCATCTGCAAGGGGCCGAGATGGCCTTTGCCACTGGCCCGTGCATGTGTTCGGACACGCAGCGCGCGCCGTTCACGGGGGAGCATGTGTGCGAGGCGGTGCGCAGGCTTTATGCGGGCAAGTTGACCTTTTATGACCATGACGCCGAGATCGCCGATGGCGTAACCGTTCACCGAATTGGCGGGCATTCCATGGGGCTGCAGGCGGTGCGGGTGCGGACGCGGGTGGGGTGGATGGTGCTCGCCTCGGACGGGGCGCATTACTATGAGAATATCTGGTCGCGAAAGCTTTTCCCGATCGTGGCTGATCAGGGCGATATGTTGCGCGGGTTTGATCGGTTGGCAGGGCTGGCGTCGCGCCCGGAACTGGTGGTGCCGGGGCATGATCCGCTGGTGCGAGAGGTGTACGAGAAGGCCATGGCCGATCATATCTTCCGTCTCGACACAGGCCCCTTTCGAGTCATTCCAGGCCTAGATAAAACCGGGTCACAGCCGGATTGACCGCATGTCCGGTTCCTTTCAAGTCTGGTACATTTGTGATCCGAAACACAATTTCACCCTCATAGTCAGCCAAAAAACTTTAAAATTTGCGTTTCATCCACAGTCTAGATTTCTTTTCTGCGCCGCGTTCACCGACCCGTGCGGTGCATAGGCCAGGCGCGGAATTCAAACGGAACCCGTCCCTCAATGCGGTCCTGGCGTGGAGGCAACCCGAAACGGGTGCGATAGGCGCGGGAGAAATGCTCCTGGCTAGCAAAGCCTGACGCCAACGCGACCTGACTGAGCGGCAAATCGGTTTGTGTGACGAGCCCGCGCGCGCGATCAAGCCGGATATCGCGGTAGTAAGCGGCGGGGCTTTTCTTGACATATTGGCGGAAGAGACGATCCAGTTGCCGCTGCGAGACATGCGTTTCAGAGCAGATATCCGAGATGGGCATAGGGTGTTCGAGGTGACGCTCCATAAGCGCGATCGCACGGCGCACATGGCGGGGGGTGGTGGTGCCGATGGGTTCCACGAAGTCTGTGTTTTGTTGGCTGCCGGGCGGCCGCATGCTTTGGTGAAAAAGATAGCGCGCCGTGGCATTGGCCAGCGCATCACCATGGGTGCCGCGCAGGATGTTGAGGGCAAAATCTACCGACGCGCTGCCGCCTGCGCAGGTGATGCGATTGCCGTCATAGACGAAGAGATCTTCGGTCAGTTCAGTGTCGGGGTAGGTTTCGCCAAAGGCATCGATATGTTCGTAGTGAACGGTTGCGCGACGGCCATCCAAAAGGCCCGCCTCGGCCAGGATGAACGCGCCAGTGTCGATGCCACCCAGAGTGGCGCCTTGCCGTGCCCAGCGCCAGAGGGCGGCATGGAGCGACGGGCTGGAATGAGCATCTGGCGACCAGCTGGAGGACACCACGACCATATCACGGCGCGCGCCCGCGACATCGCTGAGCGCGCCTGTCTCAAGGGTCAGCCCGTTGGAGGCCAGCACCGCGCCACCTTGTTCAGACACCACGTCCCAGCGAAAAAGCCCTTCGCCGTGAAGATAATTGGCGATGCGAAAGGGATCGATGAACCCTGTTGTGGCAGCAAGATTGAAATGCGGGACAATCAGGATGGTCACGTGGACGGGGGCGCGGTTGGGCTCTGACATGTGGCCAGTTTAGTCTAAGATGCGGCGAATTTGGTCAGTTTTGTAGAACTGAGGGGCCAGCCCCCAAACGCACTGTCCTTGGGGGCCAGCCCCCAAACCCCCGGGATATTTACAAAAAGAAAGAAGCAAGGCAGGGGTGGTCTAAACGATGGTGACCACCTCAGTGCGTTGGGCGCCGAGTTTGTCGATTTTGGCTTCCATCACATCGCCGGGGCGCAAGAAACGTTGCGGGGATTTGCCCATGCCAACGCCCGGTGGCGTGCCCGTGGCAATGAGATCGCCGGGGCACAACTCCATGAAGTGGCTCATGTAGGAGATTATCTCAGCCACGGAAAAGATCATATCGGCGGTGGTGGAGCTTTGCATGACCTCGCCATTCAGGGTCATCGATAACGCAAGATTTTGGGGATCTCCCACCTCGTCAGGCGTGACGAACCAAGGCCCAATAGGGCCGAAGCCCGGCGCGGACTTTCCTTTGTACCACTGACCACCGCGTTCGAGTTGGAAAGCGCGCTCGGATATATCATTGACCACGCAGTAGCCCGCAACATGGCTGAGCGCCTCTGCCTCAGTGACGTAAAGCGCGGTGTGGCCGATCACAACGCCAAGTTCGACCTCCCAATCACTTTTCTCAGACGTGCGGGGCAGCACGAGCGGGTCATGCGGGCCGGAAAGCGAAGACGTGGCCTTGCTGAAAAGGATCGGCTCTTTGGGTGGCTCAGCATCAAGCTCGGCGGCATGTTCATTGTAGTTGAGGCCCACGGCGTGGAAATTGGGCACGCCCGAGAGGCAGGGGCCAAAGCGCACGGGTTCTTCAACCGGCGGCAACGCGCTGGCATCCAGAGCCCGCAGATCATCCAGCCGACCCAGAGCAGCGCCGCCTAAGAGCGGCAAGTGGCCGGAGAGATCACGTACAATGCCGGTTTCATCCAAAAGACCGGTGCGTTCGTTGCCGGGCTGACCGAAGCGCAAGAGTTTCATAGGCGGGCTCCTTTTTCCGTGTTTGTAAGGGAATAGGTCTCACTGCGCGCGCCCAGGAAAGGCACGGTCATGCGAGCAAGCCCGTGCGGGCGAGCTCCTTTTGCAGGCGCAGAGCGTTGCGAGGGGCGGAGGTGTATTTGCCTGTCGCCATAGAGAAGTAGCCGCCTGCTTGGCGGATCGGATGTTCATCGCGGTGATGAAAGCCGCTATCGGTTTTGTCGATGTCACGCAGGCCATGGGCCACGATCATCCCGGCTTTGATGGCTTGCAATTTGGCGTCGGGAAAATTTGGAAAGATGTCTCGAAATGCGGCGATATTGTTGGCCAGCACGCGTGCTTTTTCCTCTTCTGGAATACGGCCGAGGCATTTGGCCTGCCAATCGTCGGACAAGGGTTGAGTGGGTATGATCGTGTCAACGCAGGCATTGTACCACGACACGAATACGCTCTTTGATCCGGGCCGCACCACAATGCCACCAAACGCACCATGGGCCACGATGACAGAACCCAAGCGTTCAAAATAGTCGTCGAGATCGACCAAAAGGCTGTATTTCAGGCGCAGGCTTTCACCCGGCAGCGCATCGAGGCCCATTTGCCTGTCAAAGAGTGCACGTGCCTCCCAGAGGCAGTTGATGACGATGGGGGCGCGGTGGATTTGAGGCAATGACCCGCCTGGATGCAGGGTGACGCGGGTTTGATCGCCGTCTGGCTTGACCGCAACCACGCGTGTGTCAAAGCGGCACGTGATGCCGGGATGGGCTTTGACGCGCGCTTTGATCTCAGCGTTGATCAGCGGCTGATCGAGGCAGGCCTCTTCAGAGTCAAATGCGGCTAGAATGACATCGCGACGCGCTTGGGTTGGAACGTCAGCCGACCAGATGAAGCGGTCCGGGCGGGTGCCGAGGTAGTGCGCGCCTGGCCTTTGCATCTCCTCAAGAAACATCGCCTCCAGTTTTTCCCAATAGGCGGCTAATGCATCTGCATTCATATGACTGTCGCGGTGCACGAGAATACGGGGCCGTGCTGTGGCGATACGGGCCCAGGGAATGGCGCCGCCGAGGATGTGTTCCATCAGAGGGCCGAAGGCGCAGGCATCGCGCATCAGGCGGCGGGCCGTGTCCATGGAGTGATCCATCGCAAAGAGCAGCCCGGTATGAACGCGGCCTTCATAGCTCAAAGACGCACCGAGGAGCATGTCATGCGCATGATCCACAAGCGTGACCTGGCGGCCCTCGTTGGCCAGCATGAGGGCGACAAGACAACCTTGGACACCGGCACCGAGGACGAGGGCATTGTGATCTGCCACCGGAGGTTTGCCGATGTGTTTCACACGCGTGTCCCCCAGGCGATGGGCGCCCCGCGCAGCCGGTTTTGGGCAGGATCTGTGGCGGGGGTGTAGCGGAATTTTTCGCAACACCCTTGCATTGATCGCAGCTTTGCCGCGCAATTTTCACGCATGTCTTGAATGGCATAAGACCGCAGAGCAGGATCGTGGAGCGTGTGGTTGATCGCATTGATCATCAGCTGTGTAGCCTCTTCATGGGTCTCTGCGGTCACAGTCCAACCGTGGTGGGTGCTATCTGGATAGTAGCGTTTGTAAAGAACATCCATGGGCACGAATTGAAACCTGCCCTGGAGAGCGAGGGAAAAGAGCCAAGCACGTTCCGACAATGCCGTGCTGGTTGTGGCCGTGAAGCGGCATGCCGGAAGCTGGGCCGTTGCGCGGCGGATCACGCCTTTGAACGCCCCGTTGAAGCGCCCCGTCCACAAAAGCGGCAATGCGTCATTGAGAGCCCAGCCTGTGGCCTCCGCGCTTTCAGCGCTGTTGAGCTCATCGCGGTTGGGCAACGGCGCGCCTGCGAGGTCGAAAGCGCGCACCCGACCATAGGCCAGAACCGCATCGGGCGCGGTATCAAGAGCGGCGCACATGGCATCGGTGGCGGCTTTGGTGGTACCATCATCATGAGGTAGGATTTGAATATAGGTGCCACGGGCCGCACCGATCAGGCCCGCGATATTGCCGACCCAAGTGGCGTCGGTCGCGTCACAGATGACCCGGAGGTTTGGGACATCGGTAAACTGCGCGCGCAGGTCCTCACAAAATGCCTCGTCCCCGTTGCGGTCTGCGAGGAGGATCTCCGTATCCGGTGCGGCAAGCTCTGCCACATTGGCGGCAATCACATCCGCGAACCGGCGCGAGCGGTAAAGCGGAATGAGATGCGAAATCTTGATATCTGCGGCCACACCACGCCCCCCAAGGCGTTAACCAATCCCCGGATGGTAGAAATGCGATGTGGCGCGGGGTGTCAATCGGCGTTTTTATCGTAGCCGCGCAGCCCACCGGGTGCGTGAAGATCAAAACACCGCGTGATCGCCCAGGTCGACCTTAGCTTCGCCACGGATCAGGGCGGCATAGAAATCTTGCAGCGTATCCGCGCCCGCCTCAGGGGTGGCATCGGCCCGGTACGTGCGCGTCGTATCATCCCAGACGAGCATGGAGTGGGTGGCATAATAGTGCCCGATGCGCGCCAGATCGGCCTTGTCGCGGGCCTTCGCGGAGATGCATCCGGCCACGGACAGGACGGCGATTATGGCACGCATCGTGGCCACCGGCACGCGGCGATATTTGGGGGACATACCCAGAAGGTTGAACAGGGCCTCGCCTTGTTCCAGCGGCGTGATCGCGGGCCCGGGGCCACCGATGGGAAGGATGCGGTTGGCACGAGAGGTATCGGTCAAACAGCCCGCGATGAATGCGCCCAGATCGCGATCGGATATAGGCTTACACGCGGTCAATTGCCCATCGCCAAAGAGAAGGAAAGGTTTGCCAGCCTGTACCCGCCCCACTTGCCCGGAGAGCGATTTAAAAAACGCTGTGGGGCGGATGATGGAATAGGTGAGGCCACTTTGGATCAGTTGCTTTTCGAAGGCCAGTTTGGCGTGTTGGAAGGGCAGTTTCGGCTGCTGAACGCACAGCGCAGAAAGCAGTATGAAACGGCCCACACCTGTGGCTTTAGCTGCCTCAAGAATGGCGATATGCGCGTCATGATCAATCGCCCAGGCATCACGGGGCATACCTGTCCGCGACGCCATGCAAGAGACCACAGCGTCATATCCGCTCGCTGCAAACGCATCGCGAGGGTCCTCAACATGGCCATAGTGAGCGGCAACATCGGCGGGCAGTTGAAAATCTGACGTGTCCCGCAAAAAACACGTGACACGGTGGCCCGCCGCGCAAAGCGCATGCAGCGTGGCGTGACCGATCGTGCCGCTTGCTCCGAATAGGAGAATGTTCATTTTCGCCGGTATTTGGGTCATCGGGTCGACTATGCGGCGGGGCGTCGGCCGAACCAATGGCAAAAACGCAGTTGTCTGTCGAAACAGATTGTCCCTTTAGAGCTTTGCGGTAGTGTAATCATGGATCTTCACTTCATGCGGGCGTTAGAACCTTAGGGACAAGACAATGATATCCAGATTTCCAATCGCTTTTGGCTGTATGTTTGCACTGGCATTTGCACTGACATCCGGCGCGTTGGCGCAAGAGGAGGCGGGCGAGCCGTCTGCTGCAACGGAAGTTCCGCGCCTTGTGAAACTGATCAGCGCCTCTGAAAACGGGGGCGAGATTACACGGCGCTTTTTCGGTCGGGTTGTGGCCAAGGAAACGGTCGACCTAGCGTTTCAGGTGGGCGGGCAGATTGTGAAATTTCCGGTGATCGAGGGCGATCCACTGCCTAAGGGCGCACTGGTGGCAGAGCTTGATCTGGAGCCGTTTGAGTTGTCGCTGGAGCAGGCGAAGCTAGAGCAGGATCAAGCCGACAGGACATTGGAAAGATTGAAAAAACTTGAGGGGAATACGGTCAGCCAGGTGACCGTCGATGACGCAGAAACCGCCGCCAATCTGGCCGCGGTGGGCGTGCGAAATGCCGAACGATCCTTGCGCAACGCCACGCTCACCGCGCCGTTTGACGCGCTGGTGGCCGTGCGCAACGTGGCCAATTTCACGACGATCAATGGGGGCACCGCTGTGGTGCGTCTGCATGATATGTCAGAGTTGCGCATGGAAATCGACGTGCCCGAGATTTTGTTTCAGCGCGCCGGTGAAGACCCGGATGTGGCGCTTTTTGCAAAATTTCCGGTGTCGGATGAATTGCACCCGGTGGAGCCGCGCGAATTCAACGCGCAGACGTCAGAGGTAGGCCAGAGCTTCAAACTGACCCTTGGCATGGACCGGCGGGATGATTTGGTCGTGCTGCCGGGCTCTTCGGTTGAGGTGATTGCAACGCTGAAAGAGGGCGATCCGTTGTTGGAAATCCCGTTTTCTTCGGTGGTCTTTGATGAAGCTGGCGTACCAAACGTGATGGTGTTCGAACCGGCCGGCGCCGATGAGGGCACAGTTAAAAAGGTTGCGATTGAAACCCGGCCTACCAATGAAGGTGGGTTGAGTGTCACCGCAGGCCTTGAACCCGGGGCGGAAATTGTGGCCAGTGGTGCTGCGCTTTTGAGCGATGGCCAGACGGTGCGCCGCTTCACAGGATTCCCGAATTGAGGCGCGCGCCATGAACATTGCAACGCTTTCCATCGCGCGCCCGATCTACACTTGGATTGTGATGCTGACCTGTATTTTCGGCGGCTATTGGGGGTTCATGACCCTGGGCCGGCTGGAAGATCCGGCCTTTACCATCAAAACGGCGGTGGTCACGACCATCTACCCCGGGGCCGATGCCATGCAAGTGGCGCGGGAAGTGTCTGAGCCGCTGGAATCCGCCATTCAGAAAATGGGGGAGGTGGATGAGATCCGGTCGGTCAATCAGCCCGGATTCTCGCAGATTTCCGTGGATGTGAAAGACACCTATGGCGGTGATGAACTGCCTGATATCTGGACAAAAATGCGCGATCGAGTGAACGATGTGCGCCTGCCCAGCGGGGCCAACCCGCCGATTATCAACGACACGTTTGGCGACGTGTTTGGCATTTATTACGCCGTGACAGCGCCGGGTTATACAAATCAGGAAATCTATGAGCTGTCGACATTTCTCAGGCGTGAATTGCTGACGGTTGAGGGTGTGGCGGATGTGAACATCGCAGGCCTGCGCGACGAGGTGATCTTTGTCGAGCCTGACCCCGTTTTGACGACCAACCTCAATGTCGCGCCGGCTGCAATTCAACAGGCCATTTCTGAGGCCGACTCGGTGGCCGAAGGGGGCACGCTTTATTCACCGGATGGCCGCATTCGCATTCAACGCCCCGAAGGCAGCGACACGGTATCGGCCATTGCTGGATTAACGGTAGGCGTTGGGGGTGAGGTGCTTAACCTCTTTGATTTCACAACCGTGTTCCGCGGGGTAGAAGCCAATCCCAACCTGTTGATCCGGCACAATGGGGAAGAGGCATTTACGCTCGGCGTGGCTGGGATCAGTTCGGAAAACATCGTGGATGTGGGCCACCGAGTGGACGACAAGTTGGCAGACATGGCCCATCTGTTGCCTGCGGGCGTTGAGATACTGCCGATCTACCAGCAGCACCTAGTGGTCGAGGAAAGCTCTAACGGGTTTTTGGTCAACCTTGCGATGTCCGTGTCCATTGTGGTCCTTGTTCTGGCGCTCTTCATGGGGTGGCGGGCGGCTCTGGTCGTGGGGCTGACGCTTTTGCTGACAGTGGTGGGGACGATCCTCTTCATGGCGATCTTCGCCATTGAAATGGAGCGGATTTCACTGGGCGCGTTGATCATTGCGATGGGGATGCTGGTGGACAACGCCATTGTGGTGGCGGAAGGCATGCAAAACTCTATGCAGCGCGGAAAGACGTCTCGTCAGGCCGCTGATGAGGCCGCTGCGAAGACGCAAATCCCGCTTTTGGGTGCCACAGTGATTGCGATCATGGCTTTTGCAGGCATCGGCCTGTCACCCGACAGCACGGGCGAATTCATGTTCTCGTTGTTCGCGGTGATCGGGATTTCTTTAACCCTGTCTTGGATCCTCGCACTGACAGCAACACCGCTTTTGGGACATTATTTTTTCAAACAAGGCACGGGAGACGGCGGCAGCGGCTATGATGGGGCCCTATTTCGCGCCTATGGTTCGTTTCTGAGGCGGTGCATCAAAGCCTGGTGGTTGGTCATTCCGGGGCTGATCGCCATAACGGCTGTCTGCTTCATGCTCTTTGGCTCAATCAAGCAGCAGTTTTTTCCCGACAGCAACACGCCGCTTTTCTTTGTGCATTACAAGCTGCCGCAAGGGGCATCGATCCATGATACATCCGCCGACATTGCGGTGTTTGAGGATTGGCTCGCCGAACAGCCCGATGTGATCGCGTCCACGGCCTATATGGGCGATGGTGCTGTGCGGTTCATGCTGACCTATCAATCGGAGGACCCTAACCCAAGCTATGGCCATATTATCGTGCGGACGGAGACGATTGAGCAGATCGCGCCGCTGATAGAACGCATGAAGGCGTTTTCGGCTGAAGCCCTGCCCTGGGGTGAGTTCCGCGCCAAGCGACTGGCCTTTGGCCCCGGCGGCGGTGATCCGGTGCAAGTGCGGTTTTCCGGGCCAGATCCGGTTGTGTTGCGGCAATTGGCCAATGAAGCGATTGACCGGATGAGAGCCGCCACAGAGGATCTCAAGACGCCCAAGACCGACTGGCGCGAGATGGAACAGGTGCTGCGCCCGGTTTACGCCGACGACCGCGCCCAAGAGGCCGGCATCACCCGTGATGACATCACCGACACGCTGCGCTTTGCCACAGATGGCCTGAACAGCGGCGTCTACAGAGAGGGCGAGCGGCAAATTCCGATCATACTGCGCGCACCGCAGGACAGCGGTCTTGCTCTGACGGACCATGTGATCTTCTCCAATTCGGGCAATCAGTTTGTGCCGTTTGAACAGATGATCGATGGCATGGTTTTTGAAAGCCAGAACACATTGATCTACCGCCGTGATCGGGTGTTCACGATCACGGCGGGCGGAGACATTCCGCTCGGCTTTACCGCAGCCCAAGTGCAATCTCAGGTGCAAGAAACCATCGACGAGATGCCCATCCCAGACGGCTACACGATGGAATGGGGCGGAGAGTATGAAAGCTCATCAGACAGTCAGGCCAGTCTGGCCGCGCAATTGCCGCTGAGCCTTTTGGTAATGGTGCTCACATCCGTGCTCTTGTTCAATGCGTTGCGTCAGCCCCTGATCATCTGGCTTTTGGTGCCGATGTCGATCAATGGAGTATCTCTGGCGCTACTGGCGGCGGATCTGCCCTTTACCTTTACCGCGCTTTTGGGCGTGCTGTCACTCTCGGGGATGTTGATCAAAAACGGGATCGTTTTGGTGGAGGAGATCGACATTGTCCGCCGGGAGGAGCCGGACCAACCCTTGGTGGACAGTATCGTCTATGCCTCTACTTCGCGTTTGCGCCCAGTGATCCTGGCCGCTGCGACCACAATCCTTGGGATGATACCGCTCCTTTCCGACGCGTTTTTCCAATCCATGGCGGTCGCGATTATGGGCGGGTTGGCTTTTGCCTCTGTGCTCACGTTAATCGCGGCACCGGTTCTGTACTATTTGTTCTTCATACGATCAGAGGGATCGGACAACGTGATCGAGATGAAAGCTGCACAAGCCGCCTGATCCAGAGCGAGCGTGCCATCGCGTTTGGAGAAAATCGGCGAGAATTCGCGCTCTATCACGGGAACTTTTTGTGCGTTTGCGCATTACATGTCGTATACGAAAGAAAAACCTCGGGCGGATCAGATAGTGTTTGGTTTCCACAAGATCGTGGGTGGTGTGTTGAGTGTGATGCTAGGTCTATGGGCCACATTGGCCTCCGCGTCACAAGTGATCTTGCAGCTTCCGCCCGACGCGCAAGGGCTTGATGGCCATTTGCGCGCGGCATCTTTGAGCATAGAAACAGCTGCCCAGGACGACGCCACACCGCAGGATATCATGGCCGCTGCCAGAGCGGATTACGGGCGTCTCACGGCGGCACTTTATCAGGTCGGCCACTATAGCGGGGTGATTTCGATCCTGGTGGACGGGCGCGAGGCCGCGAGCATTTCCCCTCTGGCAGAAGCGCGGGCGGTGTCGCAAATTGTGATCCAGGTCGCGCCTGGCCCTCTTTTCACATTTGCAGAAGCCACGGTAACCCCTTTGGCGCCAAACACAGAACTGCCCGAAGACTTTGCCGCCGGTCGCCCGGCTTTCAGTGGCTTTATCGGGGATGCGGCGCGTGCAAGCGTGCTGTCTTGGCGAGAGGCGGGCCATGCCAAGGCAGATATCCGGGATCAAGGCCTCACAGCCAATCACCGCAACGCGCAGCTTTCGGCACGGATCACGATTGATCCAGGTCCACGGCTTCGCTTTGGCAATCTGATCGTCACCAATCCTGGCAATGTGCGTCCAGAACGGGTGGTGGAGATTGCGGGGCTTCCGACCGGTGAAGTCTATTCCCCAGAAGACTTGCAGCGTGCGAGCCAAAGATTGCGCCGCACGGGGGCGTTTTCTTCGGTCGTGCTGGAGGATGCCGAAACCATCAGGCCTGTAAACACGTTAGATGTAAATGCCACGCTGGCCGATGCACCACCGCGCCGCATCGGGTTCGGGGCGGAACTGTCCTCACTCGAAGGGCTCACGCTGAGCGGGTTCTGGCTGCATCGCAACCTCTTTGGCGGGGCTGAGCGTCTGCGGTTGGATGCCGAAGTTGCAGGGATTGGCGGCGAGTCAGGCGGTATCGATTACTCCGTGGGCTTTCGCTATGACCGCCCGGCGACCTTTACCCCCGACACAAGCCTTTTCTTTTCAGGCCGCTTAGAACAGCTCGATGAGCCCGATTTTCGGGAACGGTCCGGCCGGATCGGCGGCGGCGTGGCGCATATTTTTTCTGATAAACTCGATGGGGAATTGGGCATCGCGTATCAATTCACCGATATTCGCGATGCCTTCGGATCACGCGAGTTATCGCATATTTTGCTGCCTTCACGCCTGACCTATGACAGCCGTGACGTTGAGCTTAATGCCACCGAAGGCGCAATTGCTGAGGTCGAATTCATGCCGTTTGTTGGGCTTGATAACGACGCAGCTGGCGCGCGCATTTTTTTGGATGTGCGCAGCTATGTGAGCCTGACAGAAGACAACCGTTTCGTTTTTGCCACGCGCGGACAGATCGGATCAGTCGCGGGCGCACGGGCCTTTGAAGTGCCGCCTGGACTTCTGTTTTTCTCCGGCGGTGCAGGGACAGTGCGCGGGCAGGATTTCAAATCGCTGGGCATCCCGTTTTTGCCGGGCTTGCAAATAGGCGGGCGGTCTTTTGCAGCGATCTCTGCCGAATTGCGCGCCAATATCACCGGGCCGTGGGGCGCAGTGGGGTTTGTGGACTACGCCAAGGTGAGCCGTGGCAGCGTGTTTGACGGGTTCACTGACGATCACGCCGGGGCGGGCTTTGGCGTGCGCTATGACACCGGGCTGGGGCCCATCCGCGTGGACATCGCCACGCCCATCGGCAGCAATGCCGGTGAGAATTTTGAGCTTTATGTGGGCATCGGACAGGCTTTCTGATGCGTAAGTTTTTTGCGATATTATTCTATGTGATGCTCACGACGGCCGCGCCTGCGCAAGAAGGAGACGATGGCGCGACCTATCTGGAGGGGCTCATTCAGGATGCCCTGTCGGATACCAGCCGCGATGTGCGGGTGATCGGGTTTCGTGGGGCGCTGTCGTCCAACGCCACGCTGGAACAGCTGACGATCGCGGATGAAGACGGGGTTTGGCTTTCGCTGGAGGATGCCTCGCTTGTTTGGTCGCGCGCGGCACTTTTGCGCGGGCGATTAGAGGTAGATGAACTCACCGCTGGCCGGATCGAACTGGCGCGCTTGCCCAAATCAGACCCCCCTCTCCCAACGCCGGAGGATGCCGAGGCCACGCCTTTTGCCTTGCCGGAGTTGCCGGTGTCGATTGAGTTGGGCGAGTTGCGCGCCGATCAGGTTGTTTTGGGGCCGTCCATCTTGGGGGAAGAGGCGGTGCTGGCGATCATAGGCAAGATGTCTTTGATCGATGGGGCGGCCGATGTGGATCTGGCGATTAACCGACAAGATCGCGCGGATCAGCTGACCCTGATCGCAGGCTATGCCAATGACACTCAACAGCTCAAGATCGATCTGGATTTTGCGGAAGCCCAAGGCGGGCTTGTCAGCCGGGCTGCGCAAATTCCCGGCGCCCCTGCGCTGGCGCTTTCGATTGAGGGCGATGCGCCGCTCAGTGATTTTGAAGCGGTGATTGCGCTGGCCTCTGACGGGGTGGATCGGTTTGGCGGCACGGTGGGCATTGCCACGCCTGAGGATGCTGAGCCGGGAACCTACGCCTTTCGGGCCAATTTGAGCGGCGATCTGCGCCCCTTGATGACGGCCGATCTGCATCCGTTTTTTGGCGCTGAAACGGCACTGCGCGTGGCCGGGGCAACGCAGGCGGATGGTGCAGTACTGCTGGAGAGTTTGGATGTGAGCACAGGGGCGCTGAGCCTTGATGGCAGCCTGGCGCTGGCCCCTGACGGGTTGCCCAGCCGGTTTGCGCTCAATGGTCGGATCGCAGGCGACGCGCCGGTGCGGTTGCCGACTGTGGAGCCGCCTGTGATTGTCGAGACTGTGACGCTAACCGCCCGCTATGACGCAGCAGAGGGAGATGGTTGGGCTGCTGATATCGACCTCAGAGGCCTGGACCGGGACGGGCTAACAGTGGAGCAGGCCGTGCTAAAGGCTTTTGGTCAAATCCAGCGCGGCGAGACCCAAGCGGTGACAGCGGACACGACATTTCGCGCGACGGGGTTAAGCCATACCGATACAGCCTTGGCGCAGGCGATTGGGTCCGCTCCAGAAGGTCAAGTTGTGCTGACATGGACCGAAGGCGCACCCATTGATTTCTCACGCCTTGTCCTGCGCAGTGGACATGCCACGCTGCAGGCGCGCGCTCAGGTCGATGGGCTGGCAGACGGGTTTCCAATCACCGGGCGGGGTGTTCTGAATGCCGCCGATCTGTCACGGTTTGCAGCCATTGCGCAGCGGCCGCTTTCGGGCGCGGCCAACCTCGGCATTGAAGGCGATGCAACACCGCTGAGCGGGGCATTTGATATAACGCTCGCGGCCTCTACCACTGACTTGATTGTGGGCGAGGCGCGGATCGATCCACTGATGCGGGGGCGCTCTACGCTTGATATGGCCGCGCGGCGGGATGAGACGGGGATTGTTGTCGATGCTCTGTCCGTGCGCAATGACGCGCTGGAGGCCGATGTCACCGCGCGGCTGAGCGGGGCGGCGGGTGCAATGAGGTTTGACGGCACGCTGAATGATCTGGCTCTGGTGGAGCCGAAGCTCTCCGGCGCGGCGGACGTAAATACAGAGGTGGTTTGGCAAGACGGCGGGGCGTTGGAACTGAAACGCTTGGAAATGATCGCGCTGGACGCACAGATCACCGCAAGCGGGACGCTGGACACGAGCGATGAACGTTTGCCTGCAAGCGGAACACTGGCGCTGCAAGCCACGGACATCTCCCGTCTGGCAGAGCTTTTGGGGCGGCCGCTGCGCGGGTCGGTGGATCTGGATATCTCGGGCAAAGGGGCTGCGCGCGCGGCCACGATTGACGGCACCGCGCGGATGGTGGCGCGCGAACTGCGCACCGGGATTGCGCAGGTGGATGCCATTTCTGGCGGTGAGGTCGATCTGGATGCGACGCTGGCCTATGGCGACGGGGTGCCGTTTGTGGATGCGCTGTCGCTGGTCACAAAGAACCTGACCGCGTCCGCTAATGCCGCAGCCCTTGGCGAGCCGATCACCATTTCGACCCGGTTGAGCAATCTTGGCCTTGTCGCGCCTGGGATCAGTGGCCCGGCGGCGGTGAACGGCACGTTGACCCCGCGCGATGCGCAAGGGCAGGCCATTGATGTGGATCTGAAATTTGACGGCCCTTCCGGTGTGGGGGCCACGATTGTGGGTCAGGTGGAGGATTTGGGCCAACGGCTCAACCTGGCCGTCCGAGGGTCTGCGCCCTTGGCCCTGGCCGACGGGTTCATTACACCCAATTCGATCACTGGTCCGCTGAGCTTTGATCTGCGTGTAGACGGCGCGCCGGGGCTTTCGGCGGTGTCGGGTCAGGCCAGTTTCCGAGATGCGCGCATGGCGCTGCCCGCGGCCAATCTGGCAGTGACGAATTTGGGCGGCACTGTGGCGTTGTCAGGCGAACAAGCCACGCCCGATATCACCGGATCGCTCGGCAATGGCGGGCAATTCAGGGTGACCGGGCCGGTGACTTTGTCAGCGCCCTTCAATGGCAATCTCAGCGTGGCTTTGAACGCGCTCGGGCTGCGGGATCCTACTCTCTATGAAACGACGGTGAATGGCACGGTGAACGTGAACGGACCGTTGACCGGCGGGGCGCGCATCAGCGGGGCCTTAGCGCTTGGCCGAACAGAGCTGCGCGTGCCCTCAGGCGGGGCCAGTGCAGCCGGCGCGCCGGAGGGTATTCGCCATATTGCAGAGCCTGCGGATGTGCGGCGCACAAGGTCGCGGGCCGGACTGATTGAAACGGGCGGTCGCTCACGCACGGCGGTGGCGTTTCCGCTTGATCTATCAATCAGCGCACCGGCGCAGATTTTCGTGCGTGGGCGTGGGCTTGATGCCGAACTTGGCGGGCAGCTTCAGCTGGGCGGCACCACAGCCAATGTGGCCGCAAGCGGGGTGTTTGAACTGATCCGCGGGCGCATGGACGTGTTGACCAAGCGCTTTGACCTGACCGAGGGGTTGATTGATCTGCGCGGCGCGCTGGACCCGTATTTGCGGTTTGTGGCGCAGACAACAAGCAATGAATACACCATCAATGTGGTGCTCGAAGGCTTGGCAAGTGAGCCGAATGTGAGCTTTGTGTCGTCGCCTGAATTGCCACAGGAAGAGGTGCTGGCGCAGTTGCTTTTTGGCCGGGATTTCTCACAGATGTCCGCGCTTCAGGCTGCGCAATTGGTGAGCGCTGTGGCCACGCTTTCAGGCCAAGGCAGTGGCGGGCTAACAGGGCAGTTGCGCGACGGCTTGGGACTTGCGGATTTTGATGTCAGTTCCACCGCTGATGGGGCCACGCAGTTCAGCGCGGGCACGTATATTTCAGACAATATTTATTCCGAGGTTGTGGCCGACAGCGACGGCAACAATGAGATCAATCTCAACCTTGACCTCACCCCATCGCTGACCGTCAAGGGCAGCGCGGGCAATGATGGCAATACCGGGCTTGGGATTTTCTTTGAGCGCGATTACTGAGACCGCCACTCAGGATGGCAGCGTCCCGTCCAGCACGTAGCGCAGGATCTCCACGACCTGCCCCGGCTCACGCGCGACGGCGAGGGCGGCGGCGTCCACCTCCTTGAGGGCGTGATCATGTTCGGGCGGTTGCAGGATGATCAGCGACTTTCCCAAGCCATAGGCTAGCCCCGCGTCAAAGGCCGCGTTCCACTGTTTGTACTTGTCGCCAAAGCGGACAACGACGATATCGGCGTCCTCGATCCCCTTTCGGGTGCGGATTGCATTGACCAGAGCGCCCTTGCGGTCATGCCAAAACTTGTTTTCCTCTGCGCCCAGGATCGCCACACCGCAATCATCAGAGGCTGCATGATCGGTGACAGGTGCAGAAAAGACGACATCCATCCCCTTGGCCCCCGCCACGATTTGATCGCGCCAGTCGGTATGAATTTCGCCGCTGAGATAGACATTGAGGGGCATGAACAGTCTCCTTTTCTTGGTCAACCTAGGGATACCCCCTCTGGCGGGCGCGGCAAACCCTAGAAGGTCATCTTCCAAAAAAGCGGAGCTTTGCGGTCGAGCTGTCTAAGGTGCTTGCGGCGTTTGATGCGCAGAAAGTCCGGCACGTCGCGGGTGGGCGTGAAGCAGAAAGATTTGGGCAAATCCGTGTAAAGCGAGCGCGGCGGCAAGCGCCGATCGATGGATTTCAGCATAGCCCCCGGCACGGGTTGGTGCATGAACACATCGCGCAGCCCCAGCCGATCCCGCAGCAGGATCAGAACATGGGTCAAAAGCGCCTTGGCCCAAACCTTGTCATATTGCGCGGTCAGCCCGGCCTCATAGGCCTGCGTGTTGCGCAAAACGCGAGAGCGCGGCCGCGCGTCCGTCAGATCACGCACGTAGCGGCGCACAAAGCGCAACCAATCGCTTTGCAGCTCTTCGATCAGCGCAGTCCCGGATTTCACATCAATATCCAGCCGCGCCCATGCCAGCGTAGGCCGCCCAGACGTGCGCACAGGGTGCAAATCGCACTCGAACTTGTCGCGGTCGGCCTTGCCTATGGTGCGCTGCAACAGCAGGGCATGGTCAGACGGAAACCCAAGCTGCACCACGAGGTTCGCGCCCGGGCGGCTCATTTGCGCCCATTGCCAGTCGCGATCCTGCCAGATGTCATAGGTGATCTCAAAATCCATCCAGGGCGCGTCATAGACCGCCTCCAGCGCTGCGACCCCAGGCGCAGAGAGCGCGTCATAATCAAGGACGCAATCGGCCCGCGCCAGCACACGCAGGTCATGATGGCGAAGCACCCCTCCCCCACCCGCGGCCAGCGGTCTGATCAAAGGGCGATCCAGCAGTTTGGCGCGTGTGGTCTGCCGCACGGCCCGCACGGGTGTGTCGTCTTTCAGATGCGCCTGGAGAAGCCATGCGCTCTCCCGGTCTCGGTAGTAGTGAAACGGCTCATAGGGCGGCAAATCCTGCCGCAGAGCCAGTGTGGCGTCGGGTGTCATGAGGTCTGATCCTACTGGGTGGGCATAGGCCGCCCACGGGATCACACCGAGGGCAACTTAGGTCCGGATATTGGGCAAAATGCCCGGAGGTACGTGTTTGGACATGTCTCAGAGTTCCTTTGATGAGACGGGTTGCGAATGGTTCAGATAGGCAGAACGATGAGTCGGCTCAACACATTCTTGGCCCTGCGTATCTGACCTGTGACCGCAGCGCAACAGGTCCGCCTGAGGTGGTGTGCGCACGAAGCGATCGTGTGGAAGATGGGTTACGTGTCTGCCTTTACAGCTGATCGGAGATACTTCGATGCAGATCTGAAGTGGCTGGCACCTGCGGCCTCGGCCCATCGTCCCGGCGTCCAATCGTTGTTGCCGCCCTTCATCGGCCGAGCATAAAGCTCTTCGTCCGAATGCGTTTCAATGAACCCTATAAGCTTTTTGTAGTTCGCCCGCAGCATTGCAGTCGCCCCAACCCAATCAATATCTGATTGACGCTCTCTCAGATCAGAATTGTAGCGCTTCAGGTCATTCCATTTGTAACCTTCTGCGGGCAAGTGGACAGTTTTTCCAGTAACACCGTCACGATACCATCCCAGAAACAGATCAATCCAGTGTGCCCGATGAGCGACGACATCCTTTATGGATGTATCGTCTTCACGCTTTATCTCAGCAGTGCCTGCATCAATGGTGCTGATGACTTTCTCTAGTTTTGCAAATTCTTTCGCGCTCACTTCGAGCAGTTGCGATTTGTTTTTCGCGGCCATGATCTTTCATCTCAATTGGTTCTTCATCGCAATCTGCCTAGCACTCTAAAGGCATGAGGTTCCTTGAGTCAGATCAAGTGAAGCCCAAGAGTGGACCTGGAATTTGTGGGCTCGAAGCGAATGTTTGCTACCCGCGTAGCACACCGCCCGTGGCCTTCGTCACCTTCTCGATGATCTTGGCGCTCACAGCCTCGATATCGGCATCCTTGAGCGTGGCCTCGGTGGGTTGCAGACGCACGGTGATGGCAAGGCTTTTCTTGCCCTCGCCCAGCGCGCCACCGATGAACTCATCAAACACGCGCACGTCTTCGATGAGCGCCTTGTCCGCACCGGCGGCGGCATTGACGAGGGTGAGGGCTTCAACGCTTTCCTCCACCACGAAAGCAAAGTCGCGTTCCACAGCCTGCAGATCGGAAATGTCGAGGGCCGCGCGGGTCGCGCCCGATTTGCGGGGCTGAGGGATCTCCTCGGGAAAGATGGTGAAGGCCATGGCGGGGCCTTTTATGTCCATCGCAGTAAGGATTTTGGGGTGTAGTTCACCGAAGACGGCCAGCATTTTCTTTGGACCCAGGCAAATGCGACCATGGCGGCCGGGATGCCACCAGGACGCGCCTTCGCGAAAGATTTGAGATTTGGACGGTGCGCCAAGGGCGGCGAGTATGGCTTGGGCGTCGGCCTTTACGTCAAACGCGTTAACCGCGCGGGAGGCGCCGTGCACGTCCTTTGGGCCGGTGCGCCCGACCAGAAGGCCCGCGACCTGTAAGTGCTGCTCTTCGGGCTCTCCGCCCTCGAACGCGTGGCCCACTTCGAAAAGTGCCAGATCCATCTGTCCGCGCGCCTGATTTCGGGCGGCAGCTTGCAAAAGACCAGGCAGGAGATCCGGGCGCATATGGCTCATCTCGGAACTGATCGGATTGGCCAGCATCGTCGCATCGTCACCGCCACCAAACAGCGCCGCAGAGGCGTGATCGATGAAGCTGTAGGTCACGCATTCATTGTAGCCCAGCGCGGCCGCAGTGCGACGCGCGGCCTGTTCGCGGCGCTGAATGGGGCTTAGAATGGGCTTTGGCACCCCTGTCGTCAGACGTGGAAGCGGCTTGCCTTTGAGCTTGGTCAGTGACGCAATCCGCGCGACTTCTTCCACCAGGTCCGCCTCACCTTTGACATCCATCCGCCAGCTCGGCACGTGGGCCATGTTGCCTTCCATGCGAAAGCCAAGGCGCGTTAATGTCTGGCGTTGTTCAGCCTCTGGAATGTCCATGCCGACAAGCGACCGCACACGGGCAGGATCAAGCTTGTAGGCGCGGGATGTATCCGGAACAGAACCGGCCACCACCACGTCAGACGGCTCACCCCCGCAAAGATCGAGGATCATCTGAGTGGCAAGTTCAACCGCTTCCATATTGAATTCGGGGTCAATGCCGCGTTCGTTGCGGTAGCGCGCGTCGGAGTTGATCTTGAGCGCGCGCCCGGTCATGGCGATCTGAATGTGATCCCAAACGGCGGCCTCAAGAAAGACATCCGTTGTCTCTTCGGTGCAGCCAGTGGCGAGGCCCCCCATGATACCCGCGATGCTTTCGATATTCTCGTCGTCTGAGATCACGACCTGACCTTCGGAAAAGGTGTAGGTTTTCTCATCAAGCCCCACGAGCGTTTCGCCGCCCCTGGCGCGGTGAACGCGCAGGTTGCCTTTGATCTTGCCTGCATCAAACACGTGCAACGGGCGGTTGCGATCATAGGTGAAGAAGTTGGTGATATCGACCAGCGCCGAGATCGGGCGCAGGCCAATGGCGCGCAGCCGGGTTTGCAACCAGTCGGGGCTGGGCCCGTTCTTGACGCCCCGGATCAGGCGCCCGGCAAAAACATAACAGCCGTCAAGCGTGTCGTCCTCAATCGTGACTTGGATAGGGGAAGAAAACGCGCCGTCGAACGCTGCGGTTTTCGCGGGTTTCATGGTGCCGATGCCACGCGCAGCCAGATCAAGCGCAATGCCCCGCACGCCCAGCGCATCCTGACGGTTGGGTGTGATGGCAATCTCGATCACTGGGTCAACTTTGGCGGGGTCATTTTCAGCCAGCCAATCAATAAACCGCTCGCCCACATCACCGGATGGCAGTTCAATAATGCCATCATGTTCGTCGGAAAGCTCCATCTCGCGCTCCGAACACATCATGCCATAGCTTTCAATGCCGCGGATCTTACCAACGCCAATCGTTGTATCGATGCCCGGAACGTACACACCGGGCTTGGCAACCACGACGGTGATCCCTTCCCGAGCGTTGGGCGCGCCGCAAATGATCTGGGTTTCGCCCTCATCGGTCATAACCTGGCACACACGCAAGCGGTCCGCATCAGGGTGCTGCTCGGCCTTGAGCACTTTGCCGATTGTAAACGCCTCAAGCCGCGCGGCGGGGTTGGAGATTTCCTCTACCTCAAGGCCCAAATCGGTGAGCGCGTCTGCAATCTCATCGACCGTGGCGGTGGTGTCGAGGTGGTCTTTCAGCCAAGAGAGCGTGAATTTCATCGCAAGTGCCCGTGTGCGTTTTTATGTCTGCTGGGCGTGTATCGGATAAGCCGCACAGGTGGAAGAGGGCGTTACTGTCCGGGCGTCATCATTGCTGCGGCCGTCTTTTGCGTGATGCAGCAGCTTTCTCGAACCGCGCGCTTGGCATCTTCTGGCTTCAAATACACCCTCCAGAGGCCTACATTATGGGAGAATAACCAGTGTCGCAGCGCAGTCGCGACATCATGGCGCAACAATTGAACAATTGACTTCGACCGCGCGCAAAATAGTTGCGCTGCAGATGCGAAATAGCTAGATCAAACCGACCGGATAACAGGAGAGTGATTCATGGCGCATGACGGACAGGACCCACGGCTGAATGCACCCGTGCTTTTGGATGATCTTCTGTCACTGACGGAGGCATCGATTGCCCCCATTGAAAAGATCCTCGGCATCGCGAAAGCGCGTCTTGAGGATGCCGTTACAGTTGATGGCCGTGTCTCTGGCGGCAAGATCGAAGCCAATCAGACCGCCGCCCATGGTTTCGCCTGGCTTGCTACATATGTGGAGTCGCTACGCCAAATGCAAAACTGGGCCAAGCGCCTGGAAGCTGACGGTAAATTTGGCGAAGTTGAGCAACTGATCCATCAAATCGCCTTTGGGGAATACCTCTGGCAAATTTATGGCGGCATTCCGATGAGCCAGGGCGAAATGATCCGCCTGCAGGACATGGGCTTGAGCCAGGAAGACATGCGCGGGATGATGATCCCCGAGATCCAGGCGCTAACGCAGGCTGGCAACACGCAAGACGCGCGGATGCGTTTGGTGGAGCTGATGCAAGAGCGTGCCGCAGAGATCACCGTGGGTGCCAGCGGCCTTGATGAAGAACTGGAGATGATACGAGAGCAGTTTCGTCGTTTCTCCATCGAGAAAGTAGAGCCCTACGCCCATGATTGGCATCTCAAGGATGAGCTCATTCCGATGGAGATCATCGAAGAGCTGGCTGAGATGGGTGTGTTCGGCCTCACGATCCCGGAAGAATATGGTGGGTTTGGCCTCTCTAAGGCCTCCATGTGCGTGGTGTCCGAAGAGCTGAGCCGCGGCTATATCGGTGTGGGCTCTCTTGGCACGCGATCAGAGATTGCAGCGGAGTTGATCATCGCAGGCGGCACGGAAGAGCAAAAACAGAAGTGGCTGCCGCGCCTGGCCAGCGCCGAAACGCTGCCAACGGCTGTCTTTACAGAGCCGAACACAGGGTCCGACCTGGGCTCTTTGCGCACCCGTGCTGTGAAGGATGGCGATGATTATCGCATCACCGGCAACAAGACCTGGATCACCCATGCCACGCGCACGCAGGTGATGACGCTTTTGGCACGCACCAACCCGGACAGCACCGATCACCGGGGGCTTTCGATGTTCCTCGCCGAAAAAACGCCAGGCACCGAAGAAAACCCATTCCCCACCGAAGGCATGACCGGTGGAGAGATCGAAGTGCTGGGTTATCGCGGCATGAAGGAATACGAGCTGGGGTTTGATAACTTCCACGTCAAAGGCGAGAACCTGTTGGGCGGGGAAGAGGGCAAAGGCTTCAAACAGCTCATGGAAACGTTTGAGAGCGCCCGTATTCAGACGGCCGCGCGCGCCGTGGGCGTTGCGCAATCGGCGCTTGATATTTCGATGCAATATGCGATTGACCGCAAGCAATTTGGTAAATCTCTGATTGAGTTTCCACGCGTGGCCAGCAAGTTGGCGATGATGGCGGTGGAGATCATGGTGGCGCGGCAGCTGACCTATTTCTCCGCTTGGGAAAAGGATAACGGCCGGCGGTGTGATCTTGAGGCCGGAATGGCCAAACTGCTGGGCGCGCGCATCGCTTGGGCGGCTGCCGACAACGGATTGCAAATCCACGGCGGCAACGGTTTTGCGTTGGAATACAAGATCAGCAGAGTGCTTTGCGATGCGCGGATCCTCAATATTTTTGAGGGTGCGGCCGAAATTCAGGCCCAAGTGATCGCAAGGCGCTTGCTGGCCTGATCATCGCAGTATAGCAAAATTGAAAACGCGTCTTTAGAGGCGCGTTTTTTTGTTGCGGTGAAGCGCCATTAGCTGAATTTCAACATATTCCAAGCAAGGTGGTCGCACACACTCAAAAAAGCAGATGCTGACCGCACGAATGCGCGCGCATCATGCTTGGGGCCGCTCATGCCAAGTTACGATGCAGACGGGTTTAAATCAGCGCTCGACGCGATGCACGGGGGGGTGCGTATCAATGAAGCTGCGTCGCAAACCTTGTGGGCCAACTCAGCGTTTCTTGAGTTCTCCAGCGTGACGGAGGACAATCACTGTCAGCTGGTCGATGCCGACCACAGGGATCCACTTGACGCACCGCCCTGCGTTTATCGGGCCTCTTATGATTTGGGGAACGAACACAAAAGCTCCGTCGACCTTCATGCGATGCTCCGCGAGATTTGCGATGGGCGTTCGGTCAGCCTGGCGGGGTCAGACGTGCAGATTAAAGATCGGCTTACTGTGACACATTTTCAACCGCAGCCGAAGATGCTCTGTCAAACCACGGAAAATCTGATCGCGAACTCCACGCACTGTAACGCGCCCGACCGCGTTGACGAAGGCATGCGCGTAAGCCGCAATCAAACGGGGAGCTGTGTTGCAATTGACGATAACGGTTTTGGCATATCCGAGGATGCGGGCGGCCGGATTTTCAGCGGGTTCACGCGGTTCGGTCGGAGCAGTCAAGGGTCGGGCCCAGGTCTGACTATTCTCAAACGCAGTATCGGTGCCCCGTCAGGCCGCATCGACGTTCAATCAAGCGATGCGAGCGCCGCAATCGGCGTTGCAGTCCCCACCAACTCACCCACAGAGGAACGCCTGTGACACAGACCATTCTGCTTGTCGATGACAACAAAACTGACCGCTACATTCTCAAACGACGGCTTGAAAAAATTGCTGACAACCTGATCATTCTGGAGGCCGAGAATGGCGAAGATGCACTTGCAGCATTCTCAGAATTTCAAGCAAATCGTGATCAAGGGCCCACCGGACAGCTTCGCCTGATTGTGTTTTTGGACATCAATATGCCGATCATGGATGGGTTTGGCCTGCTGGAGGCATTTCATTCGGTCGGATCTGAGTCGGACGGCGATGCGCCCAGTGTTTTCATGTTCACATCGTCTCATCGCGAGGAGGACAAAGAGAAATCGCTTCATTGGGATTTTGTGAAGGAGTACATCGTCAAGGGAGATCTGACTTTCGACAAACTGAAATCAATTCTGTGCGACCACCAAAGCGTGTAAACGACGCGGCCGTGAGGGGCGGCCGACACCGGCGAAAAAGTCCGGCAGGTTGCGCGAAACCCAACACGCTTCAGGCTATGCTGTGGTTTACTATACGGCTTCAAAAACTCAGGAGTAGAGCCATCTTTTGCATGTACTGAACGGTGAGCGGATGCGGTTAAGGCGTAGTCTGACACCTCGCGAACGGGTGCTTTGCGGTCGCTTTTTTTGGGGTCAACGCGCGGTGAAGCACATATACGATGGCAGCTCGGTTTGGCATCGCGCTGAAGGAAGTGATCTCAAAGCCTAGGCATCGTGACAGCGATGGGGTGTCACGGCTGGCACTATGGCCCCCTTGGTGACCCTTGGCCTTCTATAAACAAACACCGCAATCGCTGTGTTGCGATGTCCAACGAGAGAAATCGTGGGTTTGCACCTGATACTCGGAACGTCCTCTAGCTTTTTGTCTTTGGCACACGCTGTCTTGTCCGTCTCGACCTTTTGGGTGTGCGGCCCACAGAGCCCGAAACGGTGAACAAACGGCCAAATCGCACGGCTCTGAGACACGTGCGCTAGTGCAACGCTCGTAACAAGACCAGAGTGATCCCCGGGAACGCGACTAGGATGGCCACACGCACGATGTCAGAGGCCACAAACGGCAAAACCGCCTTGTACGTTTCAATCATCCGCGTCTTTGGATCCATGGAGTTGATCACAAAGAGGTTCATGCCCACAGGCGGCGTGATTAGCCCGACCTCCACCACGATCAAAACCAGAATACCAAACCAGATCGCAACCTCCTCTGGCGTCATGCCAAAATCAAGCTGCGAGATGATTGGAAAAAAGATCGGGATCGTGAGCAGGATCATCGACAGGCTGTCCATCAAGCAACCAAAGATGAGGTACAACGCCAGAATGCAAATGAGGACGGACCACGGCGACAAGCCTAAGGACACGACCCATTGGGACAATTCCTGCGGCACCTGGGTCAGCGCAAGAAACCCGTTGTAGAAGGCCGCGCCAAGTATGATGAAGAAAATCATCGCCGAGTTGCGCGCCGTGGCATAGAAACTGTCAACAAGCGAGGCGCGCGTGAGACCTCGGTTCAGGAGTGCAATCAGGCCTGTGCCCGCAGCCCCGACAGCTGCCCCTTCTGTGGGGGTAAACCAGCCCAGATAGATGCCGCCCACCACCAGCAAAAAAACCAACAAAACAGGCCAGACGGCAATCAGGGCGCGAAACCGTTCCCCCATGGGCATGGGCGCGCGCAGCCCGGCCGCATCAGGCCTGACGCGCACATAAATGGCGATGGTGATCATGTATCCGATGGCCGCGAGAATTCCGGGTATGAAAGCGGACAGGAACAACTTGGCGATGTTTTGCTCGGTGAGGAGCGCATAGATCACCAAGATCACCGAAGGCGGAATTAGAATGCCAAGCGTCCCGCCTGCCGCAAGGGTGGCGGTGGAAAACCCACCGGAGTAGCCATAGCGCTTCAACTCGGGCAGGGCGACCTGGCTCATTGTGGCGGCGGTGGCCAGAGAACTTCCACAAATCGCGCCAAACCCCGCGCACGCCCCGACAGAGGCCATGGCAACACCCCCCTTGCGATGGCCCAAAAAAGCCTCAGCCGCCTTGAAAAGCGCAGTGGACATCCCGCCCAATGTTGCGAAATGTCCCATCAGAAGGAACATCGGCACGATGGAGAGTGAATAGCTCGAAAAGGTTGAGTAGGTTTCATTTTTCAGGCGAGACAGCGCAACCGACATGCCATCTGTGACGAGGTAGAGACCACCTAAAGCCACAAGAAACATCGCCAGGCCAATGGGCACGCGTAAAAAGATTAGCCCCATCAGGACAGGAAAGGACGCAATGCCAATCTCAAGGCTGGTCACACGTCAACCTCGCCCGGATCAGGCAGCACGCCCGCAACACGGGCAAACACAACGTAGACCGAGACCAGGGCCGCGACACAGGCCGCACAGAAAGACGCGGCATAGGCCCACCAAATCGGAAATTGGATGAGATATGTCGTTTCGTTGTAGGCAATTTTATCGAGCATACCCACATAAAGGCGCTGCGCGATGAGGATCAAAACCGCCGCGAAAACGACATCCACCAAAACACCAATCACGCGGTTCATCAGAGCCGGCATCCATGAGGTAAAAATATCCACACTGGCATGACCACGCGTGATGTGACACAGCGGCAGAAAGGCAAAGATTGAAAAGGCCATGCCCGCCTCCACCAGCTCAAAATCGCCCAGAATCGGCCCGACCCCCAAATCCAGCAGGCCTTGCGCGATCGCAGGTGCGAATGACTGAATAAAGTCACCATGCAGCCACCCGTTGAGAACGCGCCCAGCCACTGAGGCACAGGTCATCAACACAAGGGCCGTCAGGACAAGCCCCCCCAGAACCGCCATAGCCCGGGCCAGCGTCAGAACCAGTTTGTGCATTGCCCACCCCTGCAAAAGCAAACCGGCGCCTCGTGTCCGAAAGGCGCCGGTTTGGAATTACTTTACATCACTGTGAGTTTTCAGCAATCAAGGCTTTGGCCTGATCAACCAAGGCCTGACCATCAAATCCTTTTTCGTTCATCTCTGCGATCCAATTGGCTTCCACCCTGCTGGCCGCGGCTTTCCATTCAGCCACCTGTTCGGATGTCAGATCAATAATGTTGTTGCCCGCGTCCTCAGCGAGTTTGCGCGACGGGCCATCTGCATCCTGCATGGTTTTACCTGCAAGAGCCGAGAAATCCGCGCCAGACTGTGCCTCGATGATGCCTTTGAGATCATCGGGCAGGCTGTCCCATTTCTGTTTGTTCATCGCGAAAATAAAAGCCGCCGTGTAAAGCGCGTCTTCGCCAAAGGTCGTGTGGTTTTGCACCAATTCCGGCACTTTTAGCGCGGCGGTGACTTCCCACGGGATCACGCCTGCGTCGATCACGCCTTTCGACAACGCTTCGGGCATGGCAGGCACGGGCATACCAACGGGAGTTGCCCCCAACTCGCCCAACATTCCGGTGATAACCCGGGTCGGGCCGCGCACCTTCATCCCGTTGAGGTCAGCCACCTCATCAATTGGTTTGTTGGAGTGAATCACGCCCGGGCCATGCACCCAAACGCCCAGGATCTTCATATCCTTGAAATCGCTGTCCATCATGTTGGCTTCGGCATATTCCCAATAGGCGCGGGAGGTATCCTCAGCGTTGGTCATCATGAAAGGCAATTCAAAGGCTTCGACCTGCGGAAAACGCCCTGGGGTGTACCCCGCAACAGTCCAGACGATATCTGCAACGCCGTCCACAACTTGGCTGGCCAGTTCAGGCGGCTTGCCGCCTAACTGCATTGAGGGAAAATGGTCAATCTGGATGCGGCCCTGGCTGGCTTCCATCACGCGTTCGGCCCACGGCACCAAGATCAGTTTGGGCACATTGGCCTGCGGCGGCAGAAATTGGTGCATCTTGAGCGTGACCTCTTGCGCCAGTGCCGCTCCTCCTAAGGCCGCGGCCAGGATCGCAGCCGTCGCGCTGCGCGCCGCAAATTTCATCAATGACATCGGGTCTCCTCCCTTGGAAACAGTTTGGCCTGATGCCGTTGGCTCCGACATCTGGACCGGCTCAGTCTGACACCGATCCGTCGGGTTTTGCAACTGCGAAGGGCCGGCACCATGCATTGATGAAAGGACAGCATGCCCATTGCGCTTGGCCGGGCTGTCATGGCCGTCATGATAGCTCTCCAAAAGCTTCTTTTGGCGTTCAAGACCCGCATTGGCGCGAGCTCATCTTTATGCCATTTCTGTCTGAAAGGATTTGAGGGAAAGAGATATGGCCTACCGTCGCTACGCGGTTTACTACACCCCGCCCCCGGGTGCTTTGGCCGATTTTGGCGCAGCCTGGCTCGGTTGGGATTTGGAGACAGGCCAAAGCGTCGCGCATCCTGACATTGAAGGGCTGCCCCACCCCATCGACGACATAACCTCAGTGCCCAGGAAATATGGGTTTCATGCCACGTTGAAACCGCCCTTTCGACTGGCACCAGGGCGCAGCGAGGCAGACCTCACCGAAGCTGTGCGCATTCTGGGCAGCCGCACCCTGCATCCGGTGACGGGGCTGCGGCTAAAGCTCAGCGTCTTGGGCCGTTTTCTCGCCTTGACGGCGGAGGGCAACACGGCACAGCTCGGGGGTTTGGCCGCGATGTGCGTGGAAACACTGGATGTTTTTCGCGCACCACCCACCGAGGCAGAACTGGCCAAACGCCGCGCGGGAGGCCTGAGCCACAGCCAGGAAACGATGCTGCTGAAATGGGGCTACCCGCATGTGATGGATCAATTCAAATTTCACATGACGCTGACGGGTAAACTTCCAAAATCGGCCCTGCCGGACACGCAGGCGGCCTTGGCCAAGGCTTTGGCCAGCAGACTTTCTGAGCCTTTCACCCTCGATCAGATTTGCGTTGTCGGTGAGGATGCCGAAGGGCGGTTTCACCTGATCGAGCGCCATGTCCTGACAGCTTGAGCCCTCCACCGGGGTCCGATCCGGTCAGGTCAGTGCGCGCATAAACCTGTCGATTTCCCGGTGCATCGCGGCTGGACTGTCTGAGGGGATATGATGCCCGGTATCCAATTCGACGATGTCTGCTTGCGGGCAGGTATCTCGCACAAGTTTGCGATACGCCGCTCCGGTCAGTAAACTACGCGTGCCCACCTGGACCTGCACAGGAAGGGCGAGACGCGCAAGCGACGAGGCCCCATCGAACCGGGCCGCCACAATGAGTGCGTCCGACAGGCCCGAGGGCGCACCGCGGGCGAGGGTCTTGCGAAAACGGGCCTGGCCTTCAGGATTTTCAATTCGGCTGCCGACGACTTTGGCAATGGTTGCCATGCCCGGGAAGCGGGTGACAACAGGGGCAACAAATGGCGTGTACCATGAAATGACGCGCAACGGCGCGCGGATGGGCGTATCCACCAAAACCAAGCCTTTTAAACGCTCCGGATAGCGCGCAGCGAAGGCGAGCGCGACCATTCCGCCCAAGGAAAACCCTATCAAAACAGATCCTTGCGGAACATCGTCCAGGATTTCCTGTGCAAATGCCTCCGCCGTGGCCTTGGGCGCCCGGTCCCGCCCTCCGTGACCCGGCAGGTTCAGCGCCAAACCCGGTACATCTCCCCAGATATCTGCATTAAGACCTGCCCCGTGAAGGTAAACCTGCCTCATCCATTGACCTCTCTTTGGCACCAGCAAAGCTTCGCTCGAGTGCGTATCCCTTGCCGTTCCCGCCATGGCACGCAGCAGACTTTAGGCGGATGTGGTACCCAACTGCAATGTCATGAAAAGCGCTCTTTCGGCCATGTTATCGCCCAAATGCCTCGGTAGCTCTGAGCCATAGACCACCAACCGAGGGAAATTTGGTTATGACAACGACTATGGTTTGCGTGGCACTTTTAGTGCTGTTTGGCGCGCTTTTGGCCGGCAAAATGCTCAAGGATATGTTTCCGGGTTCAGTGTCCAACGCCTTCAAAGCTGAGGACGACGACGCAGCCAAGTGAACGGGTTAAGCCTTTCACGCTTTGGGGCACGCCCCAATGAAACATCAGTGAAAAGAGCGGGAGCTTTTGTAGCACCCGCTCTTTTTTGCAATCAACCCATTTGCAAGAGACATCCCAGCGTCAATGGGAACGGCGTCTGCCGTGGGGGCGACGGACGGCGCAATTGATCCAAGCGTGGGTCAGGCTATCATCCTAGTAGCCCAGCAAATTGGATAGATATGTTTCGTTTTTTTTCTGCAAAAGCCACCGCACCCGACGGCGCACCCGACACCAAAGGCGACACCGTGGCCTCGCTTGATCCCGACACGATCAGCTTCGGTCACTACATGACATTGGCCGACGCGCGTCTGCGCCTGTTTTCGGTGTTTGATGACCTCTATTACGACAGAGCCGACGCGGACATGTTGTCTCCAGCGATGCGAAACCATGCGATTGGGCACCTGAAAAAAATCGGCTTTCGGCAAATATCTGGTGCGGTGTTGGAAGATGTCGCCGGCGATCGACGCTGTTTCATGCCGAAATCTCATGCCTTGGGCGCATCGCCTTTCGATATCACGCGCTACACACCGCGACGGTCGCAAGATTTCTACATTCTCACGCCTACACAAACCGCATGCCAATTCATTGATCATTACGCGCATGAAGAGGCCGTCGAACGAATCGTGCATTTGATGCGCATCCAGCCGATCAACCTGTTCCGGCTGATGGACTATTTGGAGCACACAGAGGCGCACCGTGAGTTTCTCAAGGCAATTAAGTTTTTAAAGAAAGCGCAAAGTGACGCGGTGAAATCTGAGCCGTTGAAACGCCGCCGCGCGTTGGGATAGCTTCAGAAGCAACAAATTAAGGCGTTTGCGCGCAAATTTTCGCTAAGCCCGCATGACAAACACGTGATCCCTTGCACCTTTGCGCACGCAGGCGTATGGAATCATTATGCAGGTGCAGAAAAATAAGCGGCTGACCCGATCAGCATGGGTAAACTCCGGCATTGACGTGCTGCGCCAGCAAGGCGCGGATGCTCTCAAGGCGGAACCCATGGCGCGCTATATGAAGACGACCAAAGGGTCTTTCTACTGGCATTTCAAGGATGTCGAAGATTTCCAAGGCAGCATCCTCACGCTATGGGAGCAGGCAGCGATCGTGGAGCTTTCTCGCGTTTTGGAACAAGAAACCGGCAGTGTCGCCTGTTTTCAAGCCCTTGCGCAGTCTTTGGCCGACCCGGCAGCCGACAATGCCGTTTTGCAAGCCGAATCCGCAGTGCGAGCATGGTCAACCAACGCGAATTTGGCCCGCGATGTGGTGGCGCGAGTTGATGAGGCACGCCTGAGCGTTTTGACAACAGTGCTCAAACGCATCGGGATCGCCAACCCGGAAGTAGCTCATATGATCTATGGCGCTGCGATAGGCATGCCGCTGATCGCCGATCAGACCAAAAGTGGAAAATCGGAGGCCATCGGCTCCCTCGTGGATCTGGTGTTGGCCCTTCGATGATCCGTATGGGGCTGAGCCTCAGTGCGCTTTTGGGCCTATTTTCGTGTTCTGATGAAACGCTGACCGGCTACGGCGCGGCAGAAACGCAATGGGTGCTGCAAGAGATCGACGGCGCTGAGTTTGAAGCCCGCGCAGTGCTTGAGTTTCCTGAGGAAGGCGCGATCACCGGTCAGGCCCCGTGCAACACGTTTTCCGGTCAGCAAACTGTGCCCTACCCTTGGTTCAAGGCCGAAAACCTTGCTGTCACGCGCAAAGCTTGCCCAGATTTATCCGCAGAAAACATGTTTTTTGAGGCCTTGCAGGCCATGACACTGGCAGAGGTGGGCGCGGACACGCTTTTCCTAAGCAATGATGCCGGGCGCAAGATGGTTTTTGTAGCGGAGTAATTTAGCCTTCGATCCGGCGCTCAAACCGTTCCATAAACCGCGCACGAGCGTCTGGCAGGGGCTTATGGCCCAGTTCGGGTGCAACGCGGTGCATCAGGAAATGGCCCGTGACATTGAGAGCGTCCAATACATCGTCATCCTCCGCTGTACCTTGGCCCAAAAGGCTAGGCGGGAGTGGCAGCAAACGGTCTGCCCAGTCTCCGGCGCCTTCGCGGCTCACGGCCCGGCCGGTTTTGGGTGAGATGTAGATCAAATCGTCACGGCCCGCACCCAATACAGCACATTGCGTCAAATCGAGGCCAAACCCCAGATCATCCAGCAGCGCCAGTTCCCATTTCAGATAGGCCAACGGCCAAATCTCTGGCTGGCCAAGCAGATCAAGTAGCGCGCGGGTTTGATCATAAAGACGGGTGTGCGCCTCTCGTTCTGGCAGGCAGAACAGCAAAAGCGAGACGACCGCATTGAGCCCCGAAAGCGACAGCCGATCCCCAAGAGAAGCCGCCGCGCGAGACCGGATCGGTTCCACGGTGAATGAGCCAAGGTGATCTTCAAGCCGTGCTTTCCACGTGACATCAAGCTGCGCACCAGGTTGCAGGATCGGGGCCAGTTTGCGCGACGCACCGCCACGAACCACGCCGCTGCTGCGCCCGTGGCTGGGCGATAGAACATCAATGATCGCGGCGCTTTCGCCATGGCGCCTGCTTGACAGTAAAATGGCCTCATCCCGCCATTCCATGAGCACGTGCTCCCCTTTTCGTCGCTCCATAAGGCACAAAGGTCGCGCCTCTGCCAAGACGGTTGGAAGCCGCGCGAAGATATGTTTCACTCTGCCGTAGGAATTGCCGACTTGGGGGTCGAAATGTCTTTTAAAAACGCAGCCGCGGCTTTTGCTTTGGGTCTTGGGTCCTTTGGGTTTGCAGTGCAGGCGCAAGCTCAAGAAAATGTGATGGTTGTCTTTGACGGCTCCAACTCCATGTGGGGCCAGATTGAGGGTGTCTCCAAGATCGAGATTGCCCGCGACACGATCGGCGACCTGCTGGGCGGCTGGACCGAGGATCGGCAGGTGGGGCTGATGGCTTATGGCCACCGCAGACGCGGGGATTGCGGAGATATCGAAACCCTGGTGGAGCCGCAAGCGGGCACCACAGCAGACATCATTGACCGGGTACAGGCCATTTCACCGCGCGGCAAAACCCCACTTACGGACGCGGTGGAGGCTGCGGCCAAATCACTGTCCTATGAGGACACGCCTGCAACAGTGGTCTTAATATCTGATGGTTTGGAAAGCTGCGACCGCGATCCTTGCGAGTTGGCCAAGGCTCTGGAAAAAGGCGGGGTCGGCTTCACCGCGCATGTCGTGGGTTTTGGCCTGGGATCCGATCAGGATGTGGGCTCCCTTTCCTGCCTGGCAGAAGAAACAGGAGGGGTGTTCATTGAAGCCAGCAACGCCAGTGAGTTGAAAACGGCGCTCAGCAATGTGAGCCAGGCTGTGGCCAAAGCGCCAGAGCCCGAACCCGCGCCTGAACCTGCAAAACCCGAAGTGATTGTCTACGGCCCCGCAACAGCCGTTGAAGGAAGCCCGATCAAGGTGATCTGGGAACCGACGGTGAGCCCGGATGATGCAATCAATATCGTGCCTGTTGGCACTCCGGAGGGACAATCGGGCCGCCGCGCGCGGATTGGCGATGCCGAGGACCTTGACCTCGTGACACCGGCAGGCCCTGGCGCCTATGAAATTCGGTACATGACGCAGGCGGGTGAGACGCTCGGCGTTGCAGTACTTGAGGTCACACCAGCCAGGGTAGATCTCACTGCTGCGGATGACGCGCAGGCAGGCGCTGAGATCGACATTGCCTGGAGCCCGACCATCCACCCGGAGGACTTCATCGCCATCGTGCCCGCGGGCGCACCAGCAAACACCATCGGCGATCATATCCGGCCGAGAGATGCGGCCCAGGGTAAGTTGACGGCGCCCGGCGATCCAGGACTTTATGAGCTACGCTATGTGCTGCATGTGGACAGAAAGGTTGTTGGCAGGCGCGCCATTGAGCTAACAGATAGTCAGGTTGAGATCAGCGCACCGGATCAGGTGACGGGTGGGGCGCAGTTCGTCGCCGGCTGGACACCCACAATTCACCCCCGCGATTTCATCACGATTGTGGCCGCCGATGCGCCCGAGGATGAGGTTGGAAACCATATTAGAACGCGCACCGACAGCGAAGGCCAACTGACGTCGCCAGCCGAGCCAGGCCTTTACGAAGTACGTTATGTGATTGAAGAAAGCCGCCGGAAAGCGGGTGCAAAGACCATCGAAGTTGTGGCGGCAGCCGTGGAGCTGACAAGCCCGGATCAAGTCGTGACAGGGGCCAACTTTGTGATTGGCTGGTCCCCCACGATCAACGCACGCGACTTTCTGACGATCGTGCCGGCAGGTGCGCCCAGCAACACCATCGAAGGGCACATTCGAGCGAGAACCGACAGCGAAGGCCAACTGACCGCGCCCGGTGAACCGGGGCTTTATGAGCTGCGCTATGTGCAAGAAGAGGGCCGTGGCACTGTAGCAAGCCGGCAGATCGAAGTGACCGTTCCAGAGGTGACGATTGACGTGCCTGCAACCGCGCTGAGCGGATCCAAAATACCAGTGACTTGGACCGGGGCCGTGAACCCGCGTGACTTCGTCACCCTTGTCCCGGTAGGGGCAGCCAGTGGCGAGGTGGCCGGGCACATTCGCGTGCGGACGGATGACAGCGGTGAGCTACAGGCTCCGGCAGAGATCGGTCTTTATGAAATACGCTATGTGCTTGAGCAAGGACGCAAGACCATGGCCAGCGCACCTATCGAGATTGTGGACGGCGAAGTGACTGTATCAGGGCCAGAGACGGTGCGCCGGGGTGAGCCCTTCACGATCAGTTGGACAGGGACAATTACGGCCCGCGACTACATTACCATTGTGCCCGTGGGTACGCCGGAGGGCGAGTTTGCCAACTATCTTCAGGTCCGCGCCTTCAATGATGGTGAGCTTCAAGCGCCCAGCGAAACGGGGCTTTATGAGCTGCGCTATGTTTTGCGCGAAGGGGCCAAAACCATGGCACGCAAGCCCATCGAAGTGGTCGATGCGGACGTCACCGTTTCCGGCCCGGACAGTGTTCAAACAGGGGCGACAATCACTGTGGCTTGGACCGGTACAGTGAACCCGCGCGACTATGTCACGATCGTGCCGATTGGCACGCCCGAGGGCGAGTATGGCAACTATGTGCAAGTGCGGGGCAATAGTGACGGGCAGTTCAAAGCCCCGGCAGAACCCGGCCTCTATGAGCTGCGCTACGTTTTGCACGAAGGCGGCAAGACCATGGCCACGCAAGCCATCGAAGTGGTGCAACCGAGCGTTAGCGTATCGGCGCCGACGACCGCTGTGATCGGATCTAATTTCAATGTCACTTGGACCGGTCAGGTCAGTGAGCAGGACTATATCACCATCGTTCCCAAAGGCACCGCAGAAGGCCAGTATGGCAACTACTTCGTGGTGCGCAAGCATGAGGGCAAGGAGCTAACGGCCCCGTCTGAAACGGGTGTTTACGAGGTGCGCTATGTGCTGCAAGAGGGCGGAAAAACCTTGGCCAGCGCGGATGTTGAGCTGGTGGCAGCCGATGTCAGCGTCTCTGGACCTCAAGAGGTGCGCGCGCAATCGTCGATGACGGTCAGTTGGTCTACGACGATCAATGCGGGGGATTACATCTCAATCGTGCCCGTGGGCAGCCCGGATGACGACTTCTCACAGTATTTTGTGGTGCGGGCTGAAACCTCAAAGGAGGTTGATACGCCTGACGCGCCCGGCCTTTATGAGTTACGTTATGTTCTCAAAGAGGGCACGAAGGTTCTGGCGCGGCAGACGATCGACGTGGTGGATGCCAATGCCGCCCTCAGCGCCGGCGCTCTGATCAACGCCCCTGACACCGCGTCGGCCGGAAGCACGGTCTCGATCACCTGGAGCGTGGAACAGGAAACCGCAGATCAACGCTTGACACTGGCCAGTCCAGATCAGGCGATCTTTACCTGGATCACGTCGCAAAAGATGAATGGGTTGACGGAGGTTGAAGTTACGATGCCAGATGATCCCGGGCTATATGAGCTAAGGATCCTCGATGTCAGCGGACAGGCCGTTCTGGCGCAAAAGATGATCACGGTGGAGTGAACGCAGGGCGGAGGAGGCATTTTCTTTTGAAGAAAATGCGCAGAAAATTCGAATTTTCTTCGCAGAATTTTCGAAAATTCTGCCCGCTTTAATCGGACAGACCAGGCTCATCCAAAAGGTGACGCCCGGCGCGATCCTCAACCTCAATCACCCAGAGGTCTGGATCAAACCCGCGTTGACGGCTTATGGCGGCATCGACATCTGCATCCGCGCCTTGCGCCAGCACATCCCAGCTGCGTTTGTCGCTCAGCAGATCGAAACCGCGCTGGAAAAGCCGCGCCTGACCGTCCAGCGTGTTGAGCTTCACCAAAACGGCACCGGCGCTGTTGTCGCCGTGACTGGTCACGAAAGCCGGTATATCATTGAGGCGCAACCGCGCCAGATAGGCTTGCACCCAAAACTCAGAGGTGAGGCGGCTCACCCGTTGCCGTCCTTGAAATCAAGGCCCATCTCGGAATAGCGCTCTGCCTCATCGAGCCAGTTAGGCCGCACTTTGACCTGCAGGAACAGATGCACGCGGCGGCCAAGGAATTCCTCCAACTCAGTGCGCGAAGCCTGGCTCACGCCTTTGACGGTTTCACCCTTTTTGCCCAGAAGAATGCCCTTATGTCCATCGCGCGCGACATAGATCAGCTGATCGATTTTCACCGAGCCGTCCTTGCGCTCTTCCCAGCCTTCGGTTTCCACGGTCAGTTGGTAGGGAAGTTCCTGATGAAGCCGCAGCGTGAGCTTCTCACGGGTGATTTCAGCCGCGATCATGCGCATCGGCAGATCGGCGATTTGATCCTCTGGGTAAAGCCATGGGCCGTCTGGCACGCTTTGCGCAAGCCAGGCGCGCAGGTCCTGCACACCATGGCCCTTTTCGGCGGAGATCATGAAGGTTTCGACGAAATCAAAGCGCTCATTGAGGTCCTTGGTCAGGCTCAGCAGCGCGTCTGACTTGACCCTGTCGATCTTGTTGATGGCCAGTGCGACCGTCCTGGATTTGACCGTATTGGGCAGTTCTTCCAAAATTCGTTCAACGCCTTCGGTGATGCCGCGATGCGCCTCAATCAAAAGCACGACAATATCCGCATCCGCCGCCCCACCCCAGGCGGCGGCGACCATAGCGCGATCCAGCCTGCGGCGCGGCCGAAAAAGGCCGGGCGTGTCGACGAAAACCAATTGCGCATCGCCCTCAATCGCCACGCCACGAATGCGCGCGCGGGTGGTTTGCACCTTGTGCGTTACGATGGAGACCTTGGCCCCCACCATACGGTTAAGCAGTGTGGATTTGCCCGCGTTGGGCTCTCCAATCAAAGCGACAAATCCGGCGCGCGTGGTCATGTTTGGAACCTCACTCATCCTGCACCCTTTCGAGAAGCGCGCCTGCGGCGGCTTGTTCGGCCTGGCGTTTGGACCCGGCTTTGGCTTGGCATTCCTCGCCGCTTTCAAGCCGCGCCTCAATTGTGAATTGCGGCGCATGATCGGGGCCATCGCGAGCGACTTCGACGTATTTGGGTGGTGAGAGCCCACGCGCCTGCGCCCATTCCTGCAGCGCGGTTTTGGCATCGCGCGCGTCATCGTCGACCTGACGCACACGATCGCCCCAGAGCCGGATCACCAGATCGCGCGCGGCGTCAAACCCGCCATCACGATAAACGGCGGCGATCACTGCCTCCATCGCATCACCCAGCAAAGCCTGTTTGCGCCGCCCCCCTGAGAGCATCTCGGACCGACCCAGTTTCAGCACTTTACCCAGATCAATCTCACGCGCCACATCAGCGCAGGTTTCTTTACGCACCAGCGCGTTGAAGCGCGGGGCAAGCTGGCCCTCTTGTGACTGAGTATCCTGATCCAAAAGCGCTTCGGCCATCACCAGGCCCAAAACACGGTCGCCCAGAAATTCCAACCGTTGATTGTCATCGCGATTGGGTGAGGACATGGACGCATGCGTCACCGCGCGCACCAGCCGCTCAGGCTTGGAAAAGGCATAGCCCAACCGCTCTTCAAACGCCTTGAGCTCCGCGGATAGCTTCATTCGAGCTTCTCAAAGAAGCGGTCACCCCGCCATGTCCAGAAAAACAACATCGACCGCCCGGCAGAGGAGAAAATCACCCGATCCGCCCGACCGATCAGGTTTTCATAAGGCACAAACCCCACGCCACGGGCCTGTGCAGGCACCCGGCTGTCGGTGGAATTGTCGCGATTGTCACCCATGAAAAAGTAATGGCCTTCGGGGACATTGTAGACGCGCGTGTTGTCCGACGGCATCCGCCCGATATTGAGGATATTGTGCGAATTACCCCCCGGCAGTGTTTCGACCTGGCGCGATTTTTCGCACACCGCGCCGAGGCCCACCGGGCCATTCTCACAACGCGGTAGGTTGCGCAGCGGGCCTTGGGGGTCCTTGATTTCCACGAATGTGCCTGCCTCCTCGACAGCAACAGGCGTGCCATTGATCGACAAAAGCCCGTCTGTCACCTGCACTTTGTCGCCCGGCAGGCCGATCAGGCGCTTGATGAAATCCGTGCCGTTGGTGGGGTGGCGAAACACGATGATATCGCCCCGTTCCGGCGCGCCGCCCAGAAGGCGTGTGTTATCGCGATCCAGAAACCCGCAAATCTTTTGAGCATCAATGCCCAGAGGCGCGATATTGGGGCACGACGCGTAGGAATAGCCATAGGCCATTTTGTTCACAAAGAGGAAATCGCCGATGAGCAGCGTATCTTTCATTGAGCCAGAGGGGATCCAGAAGGGTTGAAAGAACACGGTGCGAAAGATCAGCGCGATGAACAGCGCCCAGAACACCGTCTTCACTGTCTCCCAAACGCCAGAAGACGATTTTTCCTCAGTGGACATGGTCTGCTCCGCTCAATTTTGCCTCGCCTCTCATGAGGGGATGGGCCAAAGGTGTCAAGCTTTGGGGCGTGCCTCGATGACCACAAAGGCCTGTGCCCACGGGTGATCATCGGTCAAAGACACGTGAATGATGGCGTCATGTCCCGGTGGCGTCATTTCGCTCAGGCGCTCAGATGCCCAGCCTGTCACTTCCATCACCGGCTGCCCCGTTTCAAGGTTTTGGACGGCCATGTCCTTCCACGAAATCCCCATGCGCAGGCCGGTGCCCAGCGCCTTGGAACAGGCCTCTTTCGCGGCCCAGCGTTTGGCGTAGGTGCCTGCCACATCAGCGCGGCGTTCGGCCTTTCGCTGCTCGATCTCGGTGAAGACGCGATTGCGGAAGCGATCACCGAAGCGGTCCAATGTGCCCTTGATGCGGTCAATATTGGCCAAATCGGTGCCGATGCCGAGGATCATCTCACCCCCCTGCAGCAAAGAGAGGAAAGCTGACGCCCAGCGCCCAGGCAAGCGCCAGGCCGAGGCCTAAACCGGCCGCAGATGGCCCGGCAATCCGCGCGGTGATGCGGCCCATTATGCCAAAAGTGAAGTAAAAGAGCACGAGAACCGGCGCGATCATCAGCAGAAAGAAAAGCCCCTCGAAATCAAGCGCGACCGCAGCCGCGAGCGAGGCAAAGAAGGCGACACGCCCCAGAATACGCTGCCAAAGTGGCGCGCCATGGGCGAGGTAGCTGTCCGCAATCATGAAGGGGATCGTTCCCACACAAAGCGCTGCAATCAGGCTCAAGCGACCGGATGCTGGCCAGAAATTCGCGCCATAGCGATCAAGCGCTGTGCCGAAAACCAAGATCGCCCAGGCCGCAAGAATAGCCGCGGCGGTCAGATCCGGGCGCGGCAATGCACCCTTAAGCCAAAGCAACAGACCCACTTGGATGAGACCGTAAATGGCCAAATGCAGCGCGAGGTAATCGGCAACCAGCACCGGCAGAAAGTTCAGCTCAAAAGGATAGGCGATAAGCGGTGTGAGAATGGCGGGGACCAACGCAACAATGGCAAAGGCGTATTTGTTAAGCCACGGCACCTCAACTTCGGCGGGCGGGTACATCTGCATGACCGGGCGAAAGAGCACAGTGAGCGCGAAGAGCAAAGCGATGAGCGGCCAGCCGGTTTGTATGGCCACATGATCTTCGCGGGCCCGCTCATAAAACGTGTTCAGCCAATCTTCGGCCTCTTCCAACCCGACGCGGGAATGGAGGATGGCCACATGCTCCACATTGGGGGCGAGGATGGCTTTGCGGCGTAGATCACCTGTGTCCACCGTGTCCCCCAGCGCAGCCTCAGGATCGGCCATTTGAAGCGCGCGTTCGGCAAATTGGGCTAGCCCCCCTTCCCACGCGCCGGTGATCAGGAGCATGTCATCGGGCCCTGTTTCATCGATTGCCTCAGAGAACGCCGAAAGAAGCACGACAGGCCCTACAGTTTCCTTCTGGCGCGCCACGCGGACAAGGACATCGGTCGCCATGGAATGCCCCAAGAGCGCTACGGGTTTGTCGCCATCTGAGGCCAGATCGACCACGCTGATTGTCTGATCCACAAGCCGTTGCGTCGTGCCTTCGATTGCGGTCACATCTCCGCGCATCGGATCGGGATGCCGCCCATGACCTTCGAAATCAAAGCTGTAGATGGTGTAGCCGCCTTGTGCCAAAGCATTGGCGTAGCTCAGCATCATCTGCCGCGATCCGGCAAAGCCATGGGCGATCACCACGGGCGGGCCATTTGTTCCATTGCTGATCCGGGTCACCGGCGTGGGGCCTTCGCGCAGTTCCGTAAAGGTCAAACCCTGTCGCGCGCTTTCGAGCATCCAGATCGCCCAAGCGCCCAAAAGCAGGGCAATCAAGCTCAGGATCAGCGCCCGGGCGGAGAGGCCCTCATCGCGCGGTGGGGCCTGGCTCATGTCACTGGACAAACTGTGCGCCCATTTGGCCCGTCGCCTGGTTCAGCGTGAAACGCAGCGTGGTATCGCGCATGTCGGCGGTGTCAATGTCATACACCCTAATGGGCATGGTGAAGATCAGGCCGACGGACGGGTCATAGGCCGCATCAAGCGCGGCGAAATTCAGATCCGCAAAACCGCGCGTGCCTTCGAAGGTTACCAGTTTGCACTGACGGATGTTGAGCTCATCATAGGGCGGGGAGAGGACCAGAAGGTGCAGCGGTGCGACGCCGGGTTCCACCATGTCGATCACAGCGATGCGCACGTCTCCGTTGGCGAATGTCCGAGTGTACTCTTCCCACGGCTCCAACACGGCTGAGGCCGCATTACGCCAATCACATTCAGCGACTTCCTGAGCCATGGCGGCATTTGACGCAGCAAGGGACGCGGCCAAAACCAAGGCTTTAACAACGGTTTTCATCCCGCTGTCCGCATCGGTTCACCCCGGGCTTGATCCATCAGGCGGCGCATCTCGGCAATCGCGGTGCCAAGACCCAAGAAGATAGACTCGCCAATTAGGAAATGCCCGATATTGAGCTCTTTCACCTCGGGGAATGCTGCAATGGGCGCGACCGTATCAAAGGTCAGGCCGTGGCCTGCATGCACTTCAAGGCCCAGCGAGGCTCCGTAGGCGGCCATTTCTCGCAATGATTGCAGCTCTTGGTCGCGGGTCTCAGCATCGCCTTCCGCATGGGCATCGCAATAGGCTCCTGTATGTAACTCAATCACTTCAGCGCCGATGCGGTTCGCTGCGTCAATCTGGCGTGCGTCGGCTCCAATGAAGATGGACACGCGGCAGCCTGCCTCGCGCAAAGGGGCGATGTAGTGAGCAAGGCGATTTTCCTCGCGCGCCACTTCCAACCCGCCCTCGGTTGTCCGCTCTTCGCGCTTTTCAGGTACGATGCACACCGCGTGGGGTTTGTGGCGCAGGGCGATCTCCTGCATTTCCTGCGTGGCGGCCATCTCAAAGTTGAGCGGCAGGGTCAGATGGTCCATCAACCGTTCGATATCGTCGTCTGAGATATGGCGGCGATCCTCACGCAGATGCGCTGTTATGCCATCAGCGCCAGCCTCTTCGGCCAGTTTGGCCGCGCGAACGGGATCTGGATAAGCCCCGCCGCGCGCGTTGCGCACGGTGGCGACATGATCGATGTTCACACCCAGTCTCAGGTCATTTTCAGACGCCATCACACACTCCTTTTTTGCGCTTATCGCAAATCTAGTCCTGCGGGGTCTTCCCGTCAGCCTTTGCCGCTGCTTTTTCTTTTAGTGCCAGCAGCTTTTCCTTCAGCCGGCCCTTACGACGGTTTTGGTAGGCCTGAATCACAGGCAAGCTGAGATAGTAGAAGGCGACCCCGCCAATGGCTCCGGTCACCAGACCGCCCACCATATATGGAAAAAACACCTCGTCGTAAAAGATGTAAAGATTGGCCCAATCGGCATCACGTTCTGTAAAAAGCGCGATCGTGTTGTTTTTGAGATCCTGCCATGCATCGACAAACTTACCGCCGATGCCGCGATCCATTTCATCGCCAAAATTGCCGATCCGGCCCAGCAGCAGGTTGCCCGTCTGCAGCGATGCCGTCGCAATGAAAAAGAAAGTCAGAGGGTTGCCTACGAAGGTGGCAAAAAGTGAGGCGATGATGTTGCCGCGCATAACCTTGGCCAAAGCGGCGGCCAGAAAAAAATGCAGCCCGAAAAACGGGGAGAATGTCACGAAAACGCCGGCAAAAATGCCGCGCGCGATGCGGTGTGGCTGATCCGGGATGCGGTGGACCCGAAGCTTGACGTAGTTAAACGCGCGCGCATACCCGCTTTTGGGCCAGAGAAACTCCAGCACCTTTCGCAGGTTTGACATTTTTTCGCGACGCTTGAACACCAAGTCTGGCTCTCTCCTACCTTACAAACGTTCTGAGCCTTCCGCCGCCCTTTTGGGATCTCTGTGTCGCGCCACAGAGGCCACGTTGCTTTCTGCATCCAGCGCAGAAATGATCGTGTGCAGATGTCCGGCATCCCGAACGTCTACATCGATCAGCAAGCGGAAGAAATCCGGCTTTCGGTCCAGAAACGTTACGTTGGAGATATTGGCCTTCTGCTCTCCGATCAATGTGCAAATTCGCCCCAAAACACCAGCATCGTTGCCGATGGTGATATTGATGGTCACATCGTACTCAGCCGGGTGCTCTCCGGCGTGCCAGTGAAGATCGAGCCAGCGCTCAGGTTGGTCATCGAATTGCGAGAGCTCTTCGCAATCAATAGCATGTACGACCACGCCTTTACCGCGATAGGTGATGCCGACGATGCGCTCGCCGGGGATCGGTTGGCAACAGCGGGCGCGAATGAAATTTTGGTTGCGGCCAAGCCCGATCACCGCGCGATCCCGGCCCACCAGATTGCCCTGTCTTTTGGCCACATTAGGATAAACGGCATCAAGCACTTCTTGCGCAGTCAGCTCCGCACTGCCTAACCGCGAGAGCAACTCATCACTGCTTTCCAGCCGCAGCGTCTTGGCCGCCGTGGCCAACGCCTTTTCCGTCGCCCGCTTGCGCACATTATCAAACGCAGAACGCGCCAATTCGCGGCCCAACTTGATATACCGATCCCGATCAAGTTCGCGAAGAGCCTTTCGGATCGCAGCGCGCGCGCGGCCTGTTGTGGCGATATCAAGCCATGTGGCCTGCGGCGTTTGACCATCTGCCGTGATCACATCGACCGACTGCCCGTTTTTGATCCGCGTCCAAAGTGGCACGCGCATCCCATCCACCTTCGCGCCCACACAGGCATGCCCGATGCGGGTGTGGATAGCATAGGCAAAATCAATCGGCGTTGCCCCCTTGGGCAGTTTCACAACGTCCCCTTTGGGTGTGAAACAGAACACCTTGTCCGAGTACATCTCAAGCTTCACAGCTTCGAGAAATTCGTCATGGTCGTCATTGGCCTCAAACTGTTCATTGAGGCTGGAAATCCACGTGGTCGGATCGACGGCAAACGGGTTTTCCGAGCGCACCCCATCGCGATAGGACCAATGCGCCGCGACGCCTGTTTCAGCCACATCATGCATCTGGCGGGTTCTGATCTGCACCTCGACGCGCTTGCCGTCCCGCCCTGACACGGTGGTATGAATGGACCGATAGCCATTGGATTTCGGTTGGCTGATGTAATCTTTGAACCGGCCGGGCACAGCGCGCCAGCGTTGGTGGATCGCCCCCAAGACCCGATAACAATCTTCTTCGGTCTCAGTGATGATCCGGAAACCGTAGATGTCAGACAGGCGTGAAAAGCCGATCTCTTTGGCCTCCATCTTACGCCAGATAGAATGAGGTTTCTTGGCGCGCCCAAACACCTCTGCCTCAATCCTGGCCTTATCCAGTTCATGACGCATGTCGGCGGTGATACGTTCGATCACGTCACCGGTTTCGCGCTGCAACGTGATAAATCGGCGAATGATGGAATTACGCCCGTCAGGATTGATCACGCGGAACGCCAGATCCTCCAGCTCCTCGCGCATCCATTGCATTCCCATCCGTCCCGCGAGTGGGGCAAAGATATCCATGGTTTCGCGCGCTTTCTTAAGCTGCTTTTCCGGGCGCATGTGCTTGATCGTGCGCATGTTGTGCAGCCGGTCGGCAAGCTTCACCAGGATCACGCGCATGTCCTTGGAAATGGCCATGAAAAGCTTGCGAAAATTCTCTGCCTGCTGGGTCTCGGTGCTGGACAGCTGCAAGTTGGTAAGCTTGGTGACCCCATCCACCAGATCAGCAATCTCGCGGCCGAACTTTTCCTCAATCACCGTGTAAGAGGCGCGCGTGTCCTCAATCGTGTCGTGCAAGAGCGCGGTGATCAGCGTGGCATCATCCAGACGCTGCTCAGCCAATATCGCGGCGACGGCGACGGGATGGGTAAAGTACGGCTCACCGGAGTGGCGAAACTGGCCCTCATGCATCTCGGCGCCAAAGGCATAGGCCGCGGCGATCTTGACTTCATCAGTTTTGGGATTGTAGTGCCGTACAAGCTCCAACAAATCCGTGGCGGCAAAATCTTGGGCTGCGATAGTCATGTCCGCACCCCCAAGCGGGCATCAGGGCGTGAAATTCAGCCCTCGCCCTGCGCCTCCATCAGCGCCCGCAGCAGATCTTCTTCGGGCATATCATCATCAGCGGGCTTATCAGGCTCACCACCCATCAAAAGCGCCATGGCGTCATCTTCGGGTTCATCCACTTCGATCTGGGTCTGGTTCGACTCGATCAGGCGCTCGCGCAGCTCATCTGCCGATTGCGTCTCATCGGCGATCTCACGCAATGCAACCACAGGGTTTTTGTCATTGTCACGATCCACGGTGATGGCAGACCCAGAGGAAATTTCGCGCGCACGATGCGCGGCGAGCATCACAAGGTCAAAACGGTTAGGTACCTTGTCAACGCAGTCTTCTGTGGTTACGCGGGCCATGCTGGACCTCCGAAAAGCGGAATGTGGGCTTGAAGCCTCGTATTTAGGCGCGTGACGTCAGAATGACAAGCGAATATTGGGGCTTTTCTGGCCAAGCACCCAAGGTCGGCGTTACCGATTAAATTGCAATAACTTCTGCTGTCAGCTGCGGGTCCAGAGCGTCCAGCATCTCTTGGACCGTTTGACCCAAAACGGGGTGGCACCAGTCCGGCGCGATTTCCGCCAAGGGGACCAAGACAAATGCCCTGTCTTGGATACGCGGATGCGGCAATATCAATTCAGCAGGTGCGTCTTGTCCCTGCTGCTCCAGTGGCAAAGTGCGCCACACGGTATGGGTTGCAAGATCCGGCAGGACTTGATCGCCTACTGCCAGAAGATCCAAATCCAGCGTTCTTTGCCCCCACCGCTGCGTCCGTTCGCGGCCAAACACCGCTTCTATCTGATGCAGAACGCCCAAGACGCTCGCGGCATCGGCCTCTGTCTCAAACCGGGCAGCGGCATTGACGTAGTCAGGGCCAGCCCCCGCCGGAAAACAGGGCGTTCGAAAAAACCGGCTTTTGCGCAAATGCGCATAGCCGCAATCTCCCAACGCCGTGAGCGCGTCGGCGAGAGTATGCTCAGGTGCCGTGGTTCCTGATGGCAGGTTTGCGCCGAGGGCGACCAAAACCTCTTGTTTCATTGGGTTTGCGATCAAATTTGTAAACTTTCTTGTGTCTCCAAGTTGACGCAGCGAAACGACTTGCCACCTAAGAAATGAGTGCATAGACGCAGTCGCCATCGGCGGATGGTAGGCACTTAGCACTTCACCGCACCGCACCCGCCCCTTTTGAAAGGACAACAGTATGTTTTACAAGGACGAACGGTTGGCGCTGTTCATAGACGGGTCAAATCTGTACGCCGCAGCCAAAGCGCTGGGGTTCGATATTGATTACAAACTCCTTCGATCAGAGTTCATGCGCCGCGGAAAATTGCTGAGGGCGTTTTACTACACGGCCCTGCTTGAAAATGACGAGTATTCCCCAATCCGTCCGCTGGTGGACTGGCTGAACTACAATGGCTTCACCATGGTCACAAAACCCGCCAAGGAGTACACCGACAGCCAAGGGCGCCGGAAGGTCAAAGGCAACATGGATATCGAATTGGCCGTGGACGCGATGGAGTTGGCCCCGCGCGTCGATCACATCGTTTTGTTTTCTGGTGATGGCGATTTCCGCCCGCTGGTAGAGAGCCTGCAACGCCAAGGCGTGCGGGTGTCCGTGGTGTCCACAATTCGCAGCCAGCCTCCAATGATCTCGGATGAATTGCGCCGTCAGGCCGACAATTTCATCGAATTGGAAGATCTCAAGGACGTGATCGGCCGACCTCCGCGTGAAGGCCAGCCGTTGGGCCGTGATGAGGTGATGGCGCAATAAATCGCGCTTGCCTATCCAGGCATTTATCAACGCGGCTGGCAATGCTGGCCCGGTCACTTTCATGCCCACTGGACGCCCGCACGCAAGACGCTACAGTTGGAGCGCCGCGCTTTAAGATGCGCGCTTGACCATACCTCGCGTACCGGGAGCATCATGAGCCTCCAATTTCTTATCACAGCGTTTGTCGTGGTCATCGCGCCGGGCACTGGCGTAATCTACACGCTTGCCATCGCCTTGGGCCAAGGGCACCGCTCCGCCATTTTTGCAGCTCTGGGCTGTACGGCTGGGATCATTCCTCACCTCTTGGCAGCAACATTCGGTCTGGCCGCCATTCTACATGCCTCGGCGCTGCTGTTTCAGATCGTGAAGTTTGCTGGCGTGGCGTATCTGCTTTATCTTGCGTGGCAATCATTGAGTGCGGATGGCGCTCTGTCTGTGCAGCCCAATCGCGACAGAGAACGCGGCCTCGTGATCATGCGTCGGGGCATGCTGATCAACATTCTCAACCCGAAACTGTCGATCTTTTTTTTGGCGTTGTTGCCCCCGTTTTTGTCTGGCAATCCGACGACGGCAACAGCGGAAATGCTGGGGCTTGGCGCTGTTTTCATGGGCATGACCTTTGCCGTTTTCGTCATCTACGGGCTTTTCGCTGCGACAGCACGGGACCGCCTACTCGCCTCCGAGCGGGTCATGCGTTGGCTCAACCGAACATTTGCAGCCGCCTTTGGTGCCTTGGCGACCCGGCTTGCGTTTGAGAAAGCGTCATGAACACCACCATCCCGCGCATGCCGCTGATCCTTGGACTGGCGGGATTGATCCCATTCATTTGGGGTGCGCTCAGCGCGATCTCACCGGCGTTGCAAAATCTCGGCATTGAGATCATCGGCCCGCGCTTTGTTGGGCCGTTTGTTTCCCTTTTTTACGGCGCGATCATTCTGTCATTTATGTCGGGCGTGCTCTGGGGTTTCGCTGCGCGGCTGGAAGAAGGCCAAGCCGCCACAGGTTTCTTTCTGTCTGTCCTGCCTGCGCTTTGGGTGTTCTTCACAACAGGCAGCGGTGCTGTCAGCTCCGCAGTCACTCTGATGATTGGTTTTATCGGCCTATTGGTGCTCGATTGGTATTTTTGGCGCATGGGCGCGGCCCCAGATTGGTGGATGCAGTTGCGCATTCTGTTGACCGCCATCGTCGTGGGCTCTCTCGCTGTGATCGTGATGTTTGCATGAGCGCCGATCGCGAAACCCTCAGCGTCTATAGCGCCAAGGCGGGCGACTATGCCGATCTGGTCGCGAACAGCACCGACACACCGCAACTCACCGCGTTTCTCAATGCGATCCCACCGGGTGGGCGTGTGCTCGATCTGGGCTGTGGCCCTGGCAATTCGGCGGGACGTTTTGCCAAAGCCGGTCTGAAGGTGGATGCCACGGACGCGTCCGCAGAAATGGTGGCCCTGGCATCAAAACGGCCCGGTGTGGTCGCTTGGATGGCCACATTCGATGAAATTGAAGGCCATCAAATCTACGATGGTATCTGGGCCAACTTCAGCCTGTTGCACGCCGATCGCGCGGACATGCCCACGCATCTTGCCGCGGTGCGATCCGCGCTGAAACCGGGGGGCGTTTTTCATATCGGTATGAAAACCGGCGAAGGCGCGGAGCGTGACGGAATTGGGCGTTTCTACACCTATTACACCGCGGATGAATTGGAGGGTCTTTTGCGCGCGGCAGACTTTGAGCCGTTCTTCTCCCGCCACGGCGTTGAAGAAGGCCTGGCCGGCACCATGGACCCTTGGATCACGTGGCTGAGCCGTGGCTGAGCTTTTTGCCTACACCGATGGGGCCTGCTCTGGCAATCCTGGGCCAGGCGGATGGGGTGCACTTTTGGTGGCGCGTGATGGTGAGACAGTGCTGCGCGAACGGGAGCTTTCTGGCGGCGAGGCAGAGACCACCAACAACCGCATGGAACTTCTTGCTGCGATCCACGCGCTTGAAGCTCTCAAGACCGCCAGCACGATCACTGTCGTGACAGATTCTGTCTACGTCAAAAACGGCGTGACCGGCTGGATCCATGGATGGAAGAAAAATGGCTGGAAAACTTCGGCCAAAAAGCCCGTGAAAAATGCCGATCTGTGGCAACGGCTGGATCAGGCGCAGGCGCGTCATCAGGTGGACTGGCAATGGGTCAAGGGCCATGCAGGCCATCCGGAAAACGAACGCGCCGATGAACTTGCGCGTTCCGGGATGAAACCTTTCAAACCCGGCAAGCCCACCAGCGGCTAGCTCTCTGCGGCTTCTGTCTTTAAAAAAATATCCCCGCCGGAGGCTAAAATCTTACTTCCGGCCACGCCAATGCGTGGGAACAATGATTAATGCGCCCACTGATGACAGGATCGCATCAAAACCCGGAGCGCCGAAGCCAATCCCAAACATAATCCGCAAAAAGTAAAACAAGAATGCCCCACCCACACAGATGATGATCGACTGAATATAGCCGTTATGGGTAAAGCCGGAGCGCTCACTGGCATAGCCCACAATGCCCGCAATCACCACCGTGCCGAAAAGTTGTAGAAACATCTTTGGTCCTTTTCAAAGCCGCGTGCCGGGCGGGATCGCCAGACCGCGCAGGAACTCTTCTCGATCCTGCGGCCCCTTGCCAGCGCGTTGCAAGCGCAAAACCTCCACCGCGCCGGACCCACATGCGATGGTCAAACGATCATCAAGAACCTCGCCTGGCTGCCCGACCCCGTCTGCCAATCGGCAGTTGAGGAACTTCAGCCTTTGACCATCCACCTCTGCCCAGGCCCCTGGAAAGGGGGAAAGCCCTCTTATTTGAAAGTCGATCTCTTTGGCCGGGCGCGTCCAATCCACGCGCGCTTCGGCCTTGTCGATTTTCTCGGCATAGGTCAAACCAACGTCGGGTTGCGGCGCTGGTGTCAGGTCATCGATGCGGTTCAAACTATCCACAATCAGCCGCGCGCCCATCTGAGATAGGCGATCATGCACCTCGCCCGTGGTGTCTTTAGAAGCGATCGCTGTGGCCTTGCGCATCAGCACCGGCCCGGTATCCAAGCCGGCCTCCATTTGCATGATGCAAACGCCCGTCTCTTTGTCTCCTGCCATAATCGCACGGTGAATGGGTGCCGCCCCGCGCCAACGCGGCAGAAGTGAGGCATGAATGTTGAGACAGCCAAGGCGCGGTGCATCCAGTATCGCTTGTGGCAGGATCAGACCATAGGCCACGACCACCGCAACATCGGCGTTTAGGGCGACAAATGCATCCTGTTGGCCCTTAAGCGTCACCGGTGTGCGCACTTCCAGACCCAACACCTCTGCGCGGGCATGGACGGGGGTGAGACGGTCTTTCTTGCCTCGACCAGCCGGGCGCGGTGGCTGACAGTAAACGGCGGCAATCTCATGGCCCGCCTGTACCAGCGCGTCCAAAACGGGCACTGAAAAGTCTGGTGTTCCCATGAAAATGATGCGCATCAGCGCGCCGCCTTCTGAGCTTTGCGCAAGAGCATGTCGCGTTTCACTTTGCTGAGCCGGTCAAAATACATGCGCCCTGCCAGGTGGTCGATCTGGTGCTGTACAGAGGTCGCCCAGAGGTCGGCAAACTCCCGCTCTACAATGACACCCGTTTCGTCCATGTACCGCACTGTAACAACGCGCGGACGTTTGAGCTTTGCCGACACACCGGGCAAATTGGGACTTCCTTCGTCATGCAGACGCAAATCATCGCTCGAAGCAATCACCTCTGGGTTGGCGAGGCGCACAGCCTGACCGCGCGTGTCGCTCGCGTCCACGACCGCCAGCGCCTTCAACACGCCGATCTGATTGGCCCCAAGACCCACACCCGGCATCGCCTCCATCGTGTCGATCATATCGTCCCAGATGGCGCAAATGTCATCGGTGATCTGGGTCACAGGCTCGGCGGGTGTGCGCAGGCGCGGATCAGGCCAGGGCAGACAACGGCGCGGCGCCATAGCCTTAAACCCGCGCCTTCTCGCGCTTGAGTTTCTGCATTTTGCGCGTGATCATCTGCCGCTTGATCGGGCCGAGGTAGTCAATGAACAGCTTGCCATCGAGGTGATCAATCTCATGCTGCACGCAAGTCGCCCAGAGACCATCGAAGGTCTCGGCCTGTTCGTTGCCGTCACGATCCATCCAGGTGACATCGACCACCTGGGGACGGGTCACATCCGCGAATTGATCCGGTATAGAAAGGCACCCCTCTTCGTAGACATTCGTTTCATCCGAATGCGCCACAACGCGCGGGTTAAACATCACCAGCGGTCGGGGATCTTTCTTTTCGTCCTTGGCACAATCCAGCACAATGAGCCGGGACAAGACCCCGATCTGCGGCGCGGCCAGGCCAATGCCCGGCGCGTCATACATTGTCTCAAGCATGTTGTCGGCCAGCGCGCGCAGCTCATCGCTGATGTCGTTCACATCTTCGCTCACCTTCTTGAGGCGGGGATCAGGATGTATCAAAATAGGGATCAGCATAAGCCCTGATGTAGGCCAGAGCGCGCCCGCGTGCAACGCCTCTTGCAGCGCTCACGCATTCCATTAGCTATGCCGTATCGCAGCAGAAAGGACGCTCCATGTTTGACGAACGCATTGACCGGCGCGGCACGAATTCCAGCAAGTGGGACGGGCTTGAGCGGTTCACAGGCGTCACGGCCGACGATGCGCTCGCCATGTGGGTCGCCGATATGGATTTTCGCGCGCCACCTTTTTTGCAAGACGCTGTGCAGCGGTTGATGGATCAAGCCAATTACGGGTATTTCGCTGGCGATGCTTCTATGAACGCGCAAGTGGCCTGGTGGATGAAAAACCGCCACGGATGGGACGCCGATCCTGATTGGATGTGCAGCACGGGTGGTTTGGGTCATGCCATCGCCGCCCTTTTGGAAACCTTCACCGATCCAGGCGATGAGATCATTATATTCACACCCGTCTATCATGAGTTCACCAACAAGATTAAGCTGGCGGGCCGTGTGGTACATGAGAGCCCGCTTTTGATCCGCGATGGCGTCTACCACATGGATTTTGACGCGCTAGAGGCCGGTTTGACCGGGCGAGAGAAGGCGATGATCATTTCCTCCCCGCACAATCCAGCCGGGCGGATCTGGACCGCAGAAGAGCTGCGCCGACTGGCCGCGTTCTGCGAAGCGCATGATTTACTGATGATGTCCGATGAGATCCACCATGATCTTGTCTTTAAGGGTCAAACCTTCACGCCCTTCCTTGTCGCCGCCCCCGAGGCCGCACACAGGACCTTCGTGCTGAGTGCGGCCTCCAAGACGTTCAACATCGCAGGCGCGCGTCTCGGGACTGTCACGATTCCGGATGCGGCCAAGCGCAAAGCGTTTCGTCATCATCTGCTCACCCACCAGACCCAGCCAAACCTGTTTGGCGTAGCCCTGACAGAGGCCGCTTACTGCCCGGATGGGGCCGTATGGGTTGATGACCTTGTCGAGTATCTCGAAGAAAACACCCGTGTGTTTTTGGAGGGCGTGAACCAGGTTCCAGGGCTCCAGGGCATGCCGATGCAATCCACCTATCTGACTTGGGTTGATTTCGCCGACACAGGCATGGAGATGGAGGAGGTGATCCGCCGCGTTAAAATCGACGCCCGTATCGCGCCCTCCATCGGGCAAGAGTTTGGCACAGGAGGCGAGCATTTCTTGCGTTTCAATGTCGGCACATCACGCTGCCGGGTGGAAGAGGCGGTGAGCCGTCTGCAGGAGGCATTTTCGGATTTGCAATGATACGCGCGTTCGTCTTTTTGGTGGTTGCGGTTCTGGCCCTTGCGGCCTGGCACCGCGTCCCGCCGGATGTGCCGAACGTGCCTCTACCGCCTCTGACCGAAAGGATCGACCTCATTGAAATCGACAAATCAGAGCGCCGATTGACCGTCTATCGCGACAGCATTGCCCTGCGCAGTTATGACATCGCGCTCGGGTTCTCGCCGCAGGGACACAAGGCCAAAGAAGGCGATGGGCGCACGCCCGAAGGCCGCTACTGGATTGACCGACGCAATCCGCAAAGCGCGTTTCACTTGTCTTTGGGCATCAATTACCCGCGCCCACTTGATCGCTTGAAAGCCGCCGCAAAGGGTGTGTCGCCCGGCGGGGATATCTTTATCCACGGGCAACCCAACGGCTCTGACGAAGTGTATCGCGGCGATTGGACGGAAGGCTGCATCGCGCTCTCCAATCAAGAGATGGAAGAACTTTGGCGTATTGCAGACGTTGGGACCGAAGTTGTGATCCGCCCTTAGTCGCTGCCGATCAGGGCCACGGGCGCATTATCTGCGCGCTCAAAATCAAGCGGTTGCGTATCGCTGGCTTCGGTCATGCGCTTATACTCAAACCGCATGACATCGCCATCCTCCTCAGAGGCCACGATGAGGCATTGCGAGAGATGTCGCGCGCCATCATATAGATCCACACGCCCCCGTAGGGTATCTTCCTCTCCCAGCTCCAGAGAAAACCCATTTTCCCAGGCTTGCAGGACACGATAAATGCGTTCTCCTGCTTGCACGCGCAAGCGGTGATCGTCGCGCAGTGCTTTCTTTCGGGCAGCGTCAAGACCGGCTTGAACATCGGGCGGCAGATAGGTCGACATGGCTGGCAACTCCCCATTCCTAACTGAGTCGGAGTGTAGAGCGGCCACGACAGGCGTCACTTCAAAATTTAACGAAAATTGAAGAATCTAACCTGCAGTGGCTTTCGGGCGCAGCACATGTTCCATCGCGGGGTCGTAAAGCGCGCTGTCTTTAAAATCTGAAATTTGGCCCAAAACCGGCCCCACCAGTATCAGTGCAGTCCGTGTCAATTTCTCTGCGCGCACCTTCTCCCGAATGTCACTTATTGTCCCACGGATAAACATCTGATCGGGCCAGCCCACGCGGTAGCCAACAACGACAGGACAGTCCGCGCCATAATACGGCGTCAATTCTCGCTCAATGGCCCGTAAATTTCGGATGCCGAGATGAATGGCCAACGTGGCACCAGTACGGGCGAAATTTTCGAGCGTCTCACCCGGCGGCATGGAGGTGGATTTCATCGACACGCGGGTCAGCACGATGGACTGCCCGATCTCAGGGATGGTCAGTTCCTGACCCAAAGCCGCGGCGGCAGCCGCGTAGGCAGGCACGCCGGGGATGATCTGATAGTCGATCCCGTCGGCGCGGAGGCGTCGGATCTGTTCGGCAATGGCACCGTAAAGCGATGGATCGCCCGAATGTACCCGCGCAACATCTTCTCCACGCTGATGTGCGGCTACGATCTCCGCATGGGTTTCATCGAGCGTCATGGGCGCCGTGTCCATCACCCGCGCGCCTTCTGGGGCACAGGCCACAACCTCTTCGGGCACCAAAGACCCCGCATAAAGACACACCGGGCAAACGCTAATCACACGCTCGGCTTTTTTGGTCAAAAGCTCCGGGTCGCCCGGGCCTGCCCCGATGAAATAAACGGTCATTGCGCGCCGCCCTCCTGCTTCATCTTGCTAGAAATACTCATACGATCTTGCCTAGACAGATCCCCGTCGATCTTGCGCGCATAGCCGCGCGGCGTGAACATGCGCGGCCCCTCGCCAAGCTCCGCCAACCGCGAATTGGACGAGCCGACCAGCACCACGGTCAGCATATCCACCTCATCCACTTCCAGCGCATCAAGCCTGCGATAGCGCAGATGTTCTTCGGGTCGTCCCAGCGAGGTGGCCAGCATCACCGGCGTGTCGGCAGGGCGGTGCTGGAGCAAGATGTCACGTGCTTCTGCCAGCAGTGTGCGGCGGGTTTTGGACACCGGGTTGTAAAAGGCGATGACAAAGTCGCCCTCTGCCGCGGCGTGCAAGCGGCGGATGATGTCGTCGCGCGGGGTCAGAAGATCACTTAACGAGATCGTGCAAAAATCATGACCAAGTGGCGCTCCGGCTCGAGCAGCGGCGGCTTGCAAGGCAGAGACACCGGGGCTGCAAATCACTTCGGTTCGACGCGCCGCATCGCTCACGCCCTCTTTCGCCTTAGGTCTGTCAAGCAACTCAAAGACCAGCGCGCCCATGGCATAGATGCCTGCGTCACCAGAACAGATGAGCGCCACGTTCTTGCCCTGCCCGGCCTGTTCCAGCGCGTAGCGACACCGCGCTTCCTCGCCGCCTAATGGAAAATCGGAACGGGTTTTGCCCGCCGCCAGCGGACCCAAGAGATCGATGTAGAGACCATAGCCCACCAGCTCTTCGGCGTCCGCCACAAGACGGCTGACCTCTGGCGTGCGCCAGCTGGCCTGTCCTGGCCCAATGCCCACAACCGATAAACGGCCCCTGCCCCGACCAGGCAGATCATCGATGAACGGGGTATCAGAACGCGTGAGCGCGCAGGTCGTGTTGGCAGTCTTGCTTTTTTCCACTACCAGCGCGCCACCAATGGCCAGTGCTGCGCCTTCGGCCACGCCGTGACAGCCGACTTCGGCGAAGACCACCTCAGACGGGTTTGCAAGATGTGGGGTTTGCGCCTCAAGCTCTGCGGCCGTAAACAGCCGCAAAGGCACGCCCAAACGCTGCGCCAGCATGGTCACTGCGGGTTCATCGGCTTTGAGATCAATCGTGGCGACACAAGCGATGGCACCGAGGGCGATATTGGCGGCATTGAGTGTTGTTTGCACGTGGTCCCACAGCTCTGCAGGATCGGCATTGCGAGCGCAACCGACGCCAAGCGCAAAGCGCTGCGGATGGTAGACGAGGCGCGTATCGCTGGGGTTCTCAGGAGCCTCAGTCACGACGATCTCTACCGCGCCGCCGGTGTCTTCGAGATCGAACAGCGGCTCACCTTTGAGCGTTACACCTGCGCCAGACAAAAGCGCGGCCATGGCGGGTTTGGCGTCTTCGGGATTGGCCAGGCGGTAGCCCGGCGGCGGGGCATCAAGGGCCACCCCCATCGCCACATCACCCGCGGTCGTGACAGCCGCCGTGCCGCCCAGATGCCCGGCAATTTCACTGGCCAAGCGATTGGCCCCGCGATGCCCACCCAAAAGCGGCACCACAACCGCACCGTCATCGCTGACCGACACGACTGGCGGCTCTATGCGTTTGTCAGACAGAACCGGCGCCACCGCGCGGATCAAAATGCCGGAGGCACATACGCCAACCACGGGCGTGCCAGACAAAAACAGATCACGCGCGTGATCGAGCGCGTTGGAAAAAAACACATCCGCCTGATCTACGCGCCCCGCGCGACCATGCACCGCTGCGCCCAAGTGGTCCGCCACGCGGTGCGCGGTCGCCTCGCCCGAGCGGCTGAGTGCCAGGATCACCGGTCTCAGAGCCATGGATCGGCCCCTTTTGTCAGCAGGATCATCGAAAAATATGGCGCGGTCTGCGGCGCATCTGCGAGCGGGCAAACCACCTCATCAGGCAGGCTCGCACGCTCTACATAAACAGCGTCACCCACATAACCCAGATCCTCGATCACAGCGCGGATTTTGGGCAGATGCCGTCCCACTTTCATGATCGCCACGCTTTCCGCGCCGTCTATGCGCATGCGCAACTCATCCTCGGGCAGAGGTCCGGGCAGCACCGTCAGGCGCTCGTTGCGCGCGGCAAGCGGCAGCCCTGCCTTGGCCGCGCAGGCCGTGACAGAGGTCACACCAGGCACCACTTGCACGTCAAACCGATCGCTCAGACGGGCAAAGACATACATGAAAGATCCGTAGAAAAATGGATCGCCCTCACAAAGACACACCACATCCTCACCAGCCTCCAGCGCCTGAGCAATTTCTGCTGCGCCGGTATCATAGGCCGTCTGTGCAGGGCCGCGTTCGACCGTCATAGGCACATCCATGACGATCTCTTGTGCAGAGTTGGGGATGATGCTGGCGGCAATGGATCGGGCGAAGCTGTCGGCCCCGGCCAGCGTCGGATAGGCAATGACACGCGCCTGAGAAATCAGCCGATGCGCCTTGAGCGTCATGAGTTCTGGGTCACCGGGGCCAAGGCCAATACCATAGAGCGTGCCTGTCATCTTTTCACCAGGCTCCACTGTGTGACCGGCATCATCGGCCGCCAGCCGGTCAGCCCGCCCACCGGATCAGCACGCGCGACAGAGAGTTTCACCAACTCCCCGCCATGGGCTTTGTGCAAGGCAAGCAGCACAGCCTCGCTTTCCAGCGTCACGGCATTGCACACAAGCCGGCCCAGCGGGCGGAGCGCGGCCCAAGCCGCCTCAAACACCCCTTCGCTCAACCCGCCACCAATGAATACAGCATCGGGGGCTTCGAGCCCGGTGAGCGCGGCAGGCACCATACCGTCGATCAGCTCCAATCGCGGCGCGCCCAAGGCCAAGGCGTTTTCGGCGGCCATGGCGCGGCGATCCGCGCGGGGCTCAATCCCAATCGCACGGGCATAGCGTGCACCGCGCATCCACTCTACGGCCACAGAGCCACAGCCCGTGCCGATATCCCACAAGAGCGCGCCGCGCATCGGCATCAACTTGGCCAGCGTGACCGCCCGCACCTCTTGTTTCGTCATCGTGCCGTCGTGTGTGAAAAGATCATCGGCAAGCCCGGGGACACGCGGCAAGAGCGCGGCTTGAGGATCAGCCACGCAATCTACAGCCAGAGTGTTGAAGGCGGGCACCTCGTGGTCCCAGCTTTCAGCCACACCGTCAAAACGAGCCTCGTTGGCGCCGCCCATCTCAGACAGAACGGTCATGGGCGAGCGGCCAAAGCCGCGATCGGTGAGAAATTTCGCGATCTGACCGGGCGTCTCTGACCCCGTGGTCAGGATCAAAAGCCGCGCGAGCGGTTGGATAAAGGCAATCATCTGTTCCACCGGGCGTCCATGCACGGTGAGCGTTTCCACATCAGCAAGGCTCCAGCCCATGCGGGCAGAGGCCAATTGAAACGCCGAAAGCTGCGGATGATAGGTGATCTCAGCGGGGTCAATCGCGCGCCCGATGCGTGCGCCCACTGAGAACCACAGCGGATCGCCCGTGGCCAGCACGACGACGCGGCGGCCTTTCATGGAATGAAGCAGATCAATCAGCGCATCAAAGGGGGATGGCCATTTGATGCGCTCCGCTTTCACGTTTGGAGCGAGCGTGTGATGCCGGTCCCCGCCCACGATCACTTCGGCGGCCTCGATCACAGCACGGGTGGCGGGTTGCAGCCCGGTCATGCCGTCTTCGCCAATGCCCACGACGTGCAACCAAGGTTGGCCCATCAATGCACCCCGCCTTCCGGCACGCCAGCCGCCAACGCATTGACCGCAGCTGAGGCCATGGCCGACCCGCCGCGCCGTCCGCGCAACGCCACAAATTGGCAACCTCTGGGGCGTGTGGCCAGCTCCGCTTTGGCCTCTGCCGCCCCGACAAACCCCACGGGGAAACCGAGGATCACAGCAGGCTTTGGCGCGCCTTGATCAATGAGATCAAGCAGATGAAACAATGCGGTGGGTGCGTTGCCGATGGCCACAACCGCGCCTTCAAGGCGATCTTGCCATAGCTCCACGGCGGCGGCGGAGCGGGTGTTGCCGATCTCCTTGGCGCGCGCTGGCACGCTTTGCTCATTCAGGGTGACAACCACGTCGTTGCCGGCAGGCAAGTAGCGGCGGATGATCCCTGCCCCCACCATCTCACAATCGCACAGAACGGGCCGGCCTGCCTGCAACGCCGCTTGGCCCGCCTCAAACGCCCTATCCGAGAAATCCAGCCGGTCGGCCACCTCGACCATACCGCAGGCATGGATCACGCGAATGGCCAGCGCCTCCAGCCCCGGTCCAAACCGATCCAGCCGCGCCTCACGCCGGACAGTGGCAAAGCTCTCTGTGTAGATCACCTGTGGATTTTTCTCATAGGGGCGCATGGCTTAAGCCTCTTGCGACTCCGAATTGTCTTCAGCCGCCTCATCATCTGAGGGGTCTTCAGCCTTGGCCTTGCGGCCTCTAAGACCTGCGTAAAGCCCGATGGCAATCGCAGCACCGATGGCGGCAGCCCCAAGCCAATGACCATGTCCTGCCACTTCGGCCAGATGGCCCGGATGTGCACTGGCGGGTCCGGTCAAAACCAGCAAACAGAAAATGTAGCGCATATCAAATCCCCCTTCAGGTTTCTCAAATGGTCACACGTTCGGAGGCTATGACGATCTGAGATTAAGCCCCCGGTTTGGGTCGGCTCTCCTCTCACGCTCCTGTCCGGCCCGTGACCCGGGCATCGTCCTTGTGTCTCTATAGGCCCGGGGCGCGGCCCTTGCCAATGTAATTCCGTCCGGGCGCGCCACAAAACCGACATGTGCAATTGCGCAGGCCGAATGCGCGAGCATCGCCGTGGTTTGGGAACCTGACTGATCCTAAATCGTTGAATGCGGAACAACGGAGAACAAAAAATGGGCCAATTGGTCGACGGCACATGGCACAGCGGGTGGTACGACACCAAATCCTCCGGCGGCGCGTTCAAGCGCACAACGGCAGGATTTCGCAACTGGATCACGGCAGATGGCAGCGCGGGCCCTTCGGGTGCGGCCGGGTTTGCGGCTGAAAGCGGTCGGTATCATCTCTACGTTTCCTTTGCCTGCCCCTGGGCGCACCGAGCGCTGATTTTTAGAGTGCTCAAAGGACTTGAGGAGCACATCGGCGTCTCTGCTGTGCATCCTGACATGGGCGAGGATGGCTGGACCTTTGCAGATGACTATGATGGGGCAACGGGCGATCAGCTTTATGGTTTGCCCTTTTTGCGCGACATCTACACCAAAGCTGATCCGACTGTGTCAGGGCGCGTGACAGTGCCCGTTCTTTGGGACAAAACGCGTGAGACCATCGTCTCCAATGAGAGTTCAGAGATCATTCGCATGTTCAATTCGGCCTTTAACGGGCTGACAGGCAACCGCGATGAGTACTGGCCAGAAGAGATGCGCGACGCGATTGAGCCGGTGAACGCGCGCATCTACGACACACTCAACAATGGTGTTTACAAGTCGGGTTTTGCAACGACGCAAGCGGCCTATGACGCCGCCGTGCATCCGCTCTTTGATACGCTCGATTGGCTAGAGGCGCGGCTTTCTGAAAACCGCTACGTGATGGGTGAGCGGATCACCGAGGCCGATTGGCGGCTCTTTACCACGCTCATTCGGTTCGATCTGGTCTATCACCTGCATTTCAAATGCAACCGTGCGCGGATCATCGATTACCCTAATTTGTGGGGTTACCTCCGGGAACTCTATCAATGGCCGGGCGTCAAAGAGACAGTGAATTTCGACCATATTGTGCGGCACTATCATATGAGCCATGAAAGCGTGAACCCGCATCGGATCGTGCCCATTAACCCGGTGATCGATTTTGAGGCGCCCCATGGTCGTGGGTAAGACGATCCACCCTTGGTTTGATCCGATGCCTCCACTTGCCTTACCCAACAAAGAGGTCCTGGTTCACGCCCGGGACAGGTGGCTGCCTTGGCGATCTGTCGCTGTTTTCCGCGGCGCGCTCTCGGAAACGCGCGCAAGCCCCCCTATATCTCAAAAGTACCTCACGCATCCCAGATAGGAGACCCCTCATGACGTCCCTCATCACACGACGCACGCTTCTTGCCACAGGCGTGGCGACTGCCGCCACCGGCCTCACCGTTCCGGCCCGCGCGGCTGGGCTCGCCCCGACGCCGACCATGCGCGGCGGCGCCAATAATTACCTGCCCGGTGCGCCCATTGTCGACCGGATCGGCGGCGGCGGGTTCTGGATGACAGGCACAGTGCGGCGCGCAGGCGATGGCGCACCTTTGGCCGGGCAGCGCATTCAGATATGGGCGCACACCACCGAAGGACATGAACGTGACCCCCAAAGCCACGGCGCCACCTTGACCGACGAGAACGGGGAATATCGCCTTGAGATGCCCCAGATTGTACCGGCCTTTGGTCAGCCTCATGGGCATTTGGCCTACGATTCCGGTGATTTCAAAACCGTGTTCCTTCGCCCAATTATGCCGAGCGCCTCTGACACCACGCTGGCGGCACATTTCGTACTCGAACCGGCCTAGCGCGCGCGCCTGAACATGCGCCGCCTGCGTTCTGTTTTGATATGGCTGGCCCTGCTGGCCATCATCACCGTACCCATCGTCGCCGCGGTGCAAAGCCCGCTCTTGGAATGGCGGCAACCGATTTACATCATAGCGGGCTTTGCCGGGATCGTGGCGCTGGCAATTTTGCTGGTGCAACCGATGCTAGCGGCAGGCCTCTTGCCCGATTTGTCACTTGGCCAGGCACGCAAATTGCATCAGTTGGTGGGCATGGCGCTCGTGGCCGCGGTGGTTGTCCACGTTGGTGGCCTTTGGATTTTCAGCCCGCCGGATGTTATTGATGCGCTCACCCTGCGGTCTCCGACGCCATTTTCACTTTGGGGTGTCATCGCAATGTGGGCTGTTTTTGCGGCCGCTGTCTTGGCTCTTCTGCGGCGACGACTGGCCTTCCGGGTGATGACTTGGCGCAAGGTCCACACCGGCCTTGCTGCTATCACGGTTCTTGGTACGGTCGCCCATGCCTTGCTGATCGAAGGGGCGATGGAAACGCTGTCCAAGGTTTTACTGTCAACGGCGGTGCTTTTCGTGACGGCTTGGGTGATCTACCGGTCTGGTATCTGGACCAAAAAGAAGCCCAAACGCAAAAAAGAGGCCGCACGCAGCGACCCCTTTCAATCCCACGGATGACCAGATCAGAAGGTCGTGGCAACGTCCCACTTCTCGATCAGCGTGTTGAGCGTGCCGTCATCCTTCATGGACTGGATTGCGGCGTCAAATTTGGCGCGCAGTTCACCATCGGATTCGCGCAGACCCATGCCCACACCACCGCCGAGAACCTCTGTCCGCTCCAGCATCACAAGCCCGTCTTCATCCGCGAAAGGTTTTAGAAACGCTTCATCGGCCAAAACCGCATCCGCCTCCCCGGAGCGCACGGCGGCAACCGTTTCTTCAGGCGTCGCAAACTCAACCAATGTCCAGCCTTGATCCGCAATAAATGCTGCCTGGATCGTGCTCGACTGTGCCGCGATCACACCGCTTGTCACGTCAAGATCGGCAGACGTGGCCAAGTAAGCCGAGGGATCAGCAGGTGTGTAATTCTGCGTGAAATCGATCACTTCGTCCCGTTCCGATGTGATCGACATGCCCGCGATAATAGCGTCATAGTTGCCGCTCACCAGGTTGGGGATGATGCTGTCCCAATCATTGGTGACCCACTCGCAGGTCAGCTCTGCGCGGGTGCAAAGCTCATCGCCCAACTCGCGCTCAAAACCGTCGACTTCACCGGCGTCATTTATGAAATTCCAGGGCGCATACGCCCCTTCCGTGCCAAGACGCACAGTGTCAGCCATTGCAAAAGTGGAAGACAGCGCAAGCGCCATCGTGGTTAGAAGAATTTTTTTCATGGTTCTCTCCCTATTGGTCTTCTTCTGGTGGTTCTTATGCGGCCATGGTCGAGCTAAGAAACTGCCTCAGCCGCTCTGATTTCGGGGCGCCAAAAAGTGTTTCTGGCGGGCCTTCTTCTTCGATCAGGCCTTGGTGCAGGAACACGACGTGATCCGACACATCCGCGGCCATTTTCATATCATGGGTGACGATCATCATGGTGCGGCCTTCACGGGCCAGATCCTTGATCACGCGCACCACCTCTTGTTCCAATTCCGGGTCAAGTGCCGAGGTTGGCTCATCAAACAAAAGCGCCTCAGGCTCCATCGCCAGCGCACGGGCAATGGCGGCGCGTTGCTGCTGACCACCCGACACTTGCGCAGGATAGACATCTGCCTTGTCACCAATACCCACCTTATCGAGATAGTGCCGCGCTTTGTCTTCTACCTCTGCCTTGTCGCGGCCCAGCACAGTCACCGGCGCCTCCATCACATTTTGCAGGATTGTAAGATGCGCCCAGAGATTAAATTGTTGAAACACCATCGACAGGTTGGTGCGGATGCGTAGAACCTGTTTGGCGTCGCCGGGATGGCGATTGTGGCCTTTGCCTTTCCACGTCACCGGCTCGCCTTTGAAGACGATATCGCCTTGCTGGCTGTCCTCCAAAAGATTGGCACAGCGCAGAATGGTAGATTTGCCCGACCCCGATGACCCGATGAGAGAGACAACATCGCCGCGTTTGGCGGAGATATCCACACCCTTGATCACTTCCAAAGAGCCGTAGGCTTTGTGCAAGCCTTTGATTTCAATGACGGGCAGCGCGTCTGTCACTTAGGATTCCCTGACAAGGTCACTCGAACGCACAGAAGTAGGGCGGAAAATTATGGTCTTTGCAATGTCGAACTGCTGATTTGCCCGCGAAGGGCGGCAAATGACCCAGCGTCAGCACTATTTCGGTGCAGGTTCAAACCACAGGAGGCGCAGGCGTAGGCACCGCACAATAGGTCGCATGATCGATCCAAACGAGGCCTTCGAGCGACAGCGCATCCCGATCTGTTTGCGATAAAGCCAGGATGGCCGCTTCAATAGCCTCATAGAGCGGGCCGGGATTACGATCCAGCGCGGTTATGAAGGGCAGGCCCGGCGTTGGCGGCGTGACATCTATCACCTTAAGATCGGCAGAAAAGCCGCCCTCTTGCTGGATAAACCGCCAGCTCAGCGCATCAATACCAGCGATATCCGCGTCACCCGACGCAACGGCCTGTGCCGATGCGGCATGCGCTCCGGTTTTTACGTTTTTGCCGAAAGACACGCCTTTGGATCGCGCGTGCAGGATCGGCCCTGCCCAGCCGCTTTGGGACGTGGAACTGTTCACAGCAAAAGACGCGCCATTGAAAGCGCCCAACGCCGTTCGGGGATCATGGGCGCGCGCCAGGAATACGCTGTTGTATTCTCCGGGGGCACACCCGGGCAAGCCATAGTCTGGCGTACCGATCAGTGTCACCCGGCCTTGCAGCCTCCCGCGGTAGGGCAACCCACATGTTTGCGATAGCAAAAGGTCAGGGTGCTCCCACGCTTTCCAAACATTCATGCCGCGTGACAATTGGGGCGGACCTTTGCCCAACGCATCGCGAATGGCCGCCCAGAACCGATCCGTCGCCCCGCGTACAGCAGGGAAATCATACATCGGCAAGCTGACATGCATCAGTCTTTGGTCACCCGCTGGCGGGCCTGGGCGCTGTCCATATCACTTACACCCAGAAAACTGGTCGCCATACGGATCAGAGCATCCTCTTTTGCATCACGCTCGCCATCGGCAAGTGCAACTTGCCACAAAGCTTCCACCACACCGATGCGATCGTCATAGGCAACGGCATCTTTGATTGCGCGGGTGAAGCGGACTGTGTCCGGGGCCTCCGCTTCCAATGTCTCTGCATCGTTCAGCAAGCGCGCCGCGTCTGCCTCGGACAAACCATAGCGGGACCCACCGATCGCTTCGATCCTCGCTTTCTCGGAGGCTTCGTAAACGCCATCGGATTTGGCAATCCGCACCAAAAGCGCGGTCAGCGCCAAGCGCGCATCGGCATCATCGAGCGGTTCAGGATCAGGCTTTGTGAGGCGGGATAGGAAATCTGCAAACATAGGAGCGATATAAGCGGATGGTGGGCGAAGGCCAAGCCCGTCTAACTTTGTTCGGCAACCGATCGGGCTCTGTCGCTGTCCGCCATCGATAGGCCCAGCGCATTGCGCACGGATTCGACAACGCGTAGTTCTTCGTCTGCGACCGTCCCATCAGCAAGCACCACTTCCCACAGAGCCTCCAGCGCATCAACGCGCGCCTCAAAGCTGACGGTCTCACGGATGATGATGGCAAACTTGTCGGTTTCGGGGGCCTGCTTTTCCAGTTTTTCCGATGTGGCACGCATTTTCGCCGCTTCAATCGGCTTGAGGCCGTATAGACGCCCGAAGAGCCGGTCAATCTTGCTGATCTCAGACACTCGGTAACGATGATCCGACATGGCCACCCGCACCATAAGCGCCCCCAAAGCCAGTTTTTCATCGGGCTCCGGCAAAGGCGCAGGTTTTGGCGCATCGAAGGCGTGCATCAGGCGATGAAGAAGGGCTTTGGCTTCCATATGTCGGCTCGTCGCTAAAGGCGCTTTGTCACGTAATCAGCGACAATCTGACCGTGGCACGAGGATTTGGCAAGTCTCGTGCCCGCATTAACCAAATAGCCTCAAGAGTGTCACAATTGCTCCCACAAATGAGCGAACTCGACCGTCATTTCGAACACCGTTGTCAGTGCCCGCGGGCCCGCGGTTATTAGGAGTGATAGATGCCAAGGCGCAATCGGTTCGCATGGTCGAACCAGACCCAGGACGAGCAGCTCCAGATGGCGCATCACGCGTCTCGGGAGGATTTGCGCTTGATGGCACGCGCCTTTGACTGGTCCACCGATCATGACGCTGTTCTGAGCTGGATGATGGCCAATAAGACGATGGATTTGGCGTCTGCTCTGACAGTATTTTTCAACGGTGATCCGGCGCGATTCAACTATCTTTCAAAGCGCGAAGTGCCGCGTGAATACCGCCCGGCCACCAAGTTGTTGGACAATATATGTTTGCGCATCAACAGCGGGTTTTACCGCCAATCCAAAGCGGTACGCGTTGACAATCGCCAGCGTCTCGACCGTTGGTTGATGTTTCAGGAGGCAGACCGCCATGAAGGTCGGCGCGGACGGTGGATCCTGGATGAAGCGATCATCGCCAACGCGTTTGCACCTTCAGATCCCGCGCCTGAGCAGCGTGCAGTTCAAGAGTTTCGCCCACCAGAGCCGCAGGCCGTAATTGAAGCGGGTCCGGTCACAACTGCGATTGGCCGGCGCATAGCGGGCTTCTTCTCAGATATTATTCAGAGCAAAAAAGCAGGATGACCAAACACCCGCTCCGGACTTGATCCGGGGCCTCTTGCTTTCGCCGCGTGATGAAAACGGCGAGGTCCCGGATCAAGTCCGGGAAGTGTTTGCGTTAGACCAAGCGCGATGTCTCAAGCGCGGCGCGCACGAAATCGGCAAACAGGGGATGGGGGTGGAACGGTTTGGATTTCAGCTCCGGGTGGAACTGCACGCCGATGAACCACGGATGATCCTCCCATTCCACGATCTCAGGCAAGCGCCCATCCGGGGACATCCCCGAGAATTTCAGCCCGCACTCTTCGAGCTTGTCGCGATACTTGATATCCACTTCGTAGCGGTGGCGATGACGCTCATCAATCGCCGTGGTGCCATAGACGTCGGCCACGCGCGTCGCCTCTTTCAGCACCGCGTCATATGCCCCAAGCCGCATGGTGCCGCCTTTGTCATCAGAGACTTTGCGTTTCACCTTTTCATTGCCCTGCACCCATTCCTTGAGATGATAAACCACTGGTGTAAAACGCTTTTTACCGGCCTCGTGATCAAACTCCTCTGAGCCTGCATCCTTAAGGCCCGCCACGTTGCGCGCGGCCTCGATCACCGCCATCTGCATACCCAGACAAATGCCCAAGTAGGGAATTTTCCGCTCTCGCGCGAATTGCGCGGCCTTGATCTTGCCTTCGGTGCCGCGCTCCCCGAAACCGCCGGGCACGAGGATGGCGTGAAAGCCACTGAGATGCGGGGCGGGATCCTCGTCATCGAAAATCTCGGCATCGACCCATTCCACATGGACCTTCACCCGGTTGGCCATGCCGCCATGGGTCAGCGCCTCTTTGATCGACTTATAGGCATCCTCAAGCTGTGTGTATTTGCCGACAATGGCCACTTTCACCTCACCATCGGTGTTGTGAATACGGTCCGCCACGTCTTGCCACACGGTCAGATCCGGGCGCGGCGCGGGGGAGATACTGAAAGCATCCAGAACCGCCTGATCCAAACCTTCGCGATGATAGGCCAGAGGCGCCTCATAGATCGAATTGAGGTCATAGGCGGCGACCACGGCCTCTTTGCGCACGTTACAGAAAAGCGCGATTTTCTCGCGTTCCTTCTCCGGGATCGGCTGCTCTGACCGGCAGACCAGAATGTCAGGCGCGATCCCGATCGATTGCAGCTCTTTGACAGAGTGCTGCGTGGGTTTTGTCTTCAACTCCCCGCTTGCGGCCAGGTAGGGCAGCAGGGTGAGATGCATGAAAATACACTGCCCCCGTGGGCGATCATGGCTGAATTGGCGGATCGCCTCAAAGAACGGCAGGCCTTCGATATCGCCCACCGTGCCGCCGATTTCGCAGAGCATAAAATCAACCTCATCATCGCCGATCCGGATGAACTCTTTGATCTGGTTTGTGACGTGGGGAACCACCTGAATGGTTTTACCCAAGTAATCTCCGCGGCGCTCCTTCTCCAACACGTCGGAATAAATCCGGCCTGAGCTGACAGAATCCGTCATGCGCGCAGGCACGCCGGTAAATCGTTCATAATGGCCAAGATCGAGATCGGTTTCGGCGCCATCATCTGTCACGAACACTTCGCCATGCTCAAAGGGCGACATCGTGCCGGGGTCCACGTTCAAATACGGGTCCAGCTTGCGCAGCCGCACAGAAAACCCCCGGGCTTGTAGCAAGGCGCCCAAAGCAGCCGAGGCAAGCCCCTTTCCAAGAGACGAAACCACACCGCCCGTGATAAAAACATAGCGTGCCATACGCACTATCCCCCGTGCCTGACGCAATCGTCAGTGCCTCGAAATTGAATTTTCATGAGGTCCCGGCAGCCCGAAATCCATCACGATTCGGACAGAGCACCACGGGATTTAACTCATAGTGATTTTGACCAAACTGCGCAACCCGACCGCAACATGATGTTGCAGATCGCGGCCCAGCCGCAACGCTTTGTGGTTAGTCTAGCGTCGGAAGAAGCGGCGCATCCTCGTTGCCCGGTGTAGGAGGCAACAGGCTATCCCCCAAACCACCGTCTTCGGGCACGACCTCTTCGGCGGACGGTGGCGGAAGATCGATCAGGCGATCCAAAACCGAAGAACCGGCCGAATTTTGAGCCGCGATGATCGTCAGTGCAATGGACGTCGCGAAAAGGCTGATCCCAAGCACCCATGTCAGTTTGCCAAGTCCTGTGGCCGCAGCACGGCCCGTACCGGCAGGGCCACCTCCGCCCATGCCCAAACCGCCGCCCTCAGAGCGCTGCAACAGCACTACGACAATCAAAGACAGCGTGAGCAGTAGATGAACAAGAAGGATGACGTTTTGCATGAAGGGATTGCCCGGGCGTTATATATGTCACGCGTATCTATGCAATTCAGATGAAGCCCGCAACCCGTCACTCATCCACGTCATCCATATCTGATTGACCGGAGAGATAGCGCCGCACATGGCTCCAGCTTAGGCCAACACCCAACACCAGCGACAGCGCAAAGAGACCCAGCCAAACCATCTGGGATGTCTCCGTCAGGGTCAGCAACTCATAGTCATAGAGCACCCAGACCAACGAGCCCACGATGGCCAGCACCAGAAACATGCCGAACGCCCCGATGGACCGGAGCGTGGCGCGCAGGTAAATGATGTACCCCACCAGCAGCAACAGCCCCGCCAAGATGGCCATCGGCATCTGCTCACTGAAATTCCGCTCAACCCAGCCCACGTAGTTGTAGCGAGTGGGATTGAATGTCGCAGAGAGCAGCAAAAAGGCCACGGCCCAACGCGCCAAGAACCCGGTCATTTTGTGTCCCCAATTCTGCTTTCTGGGGATCATTCCCAATGCGATCTGACCTGTCCAGTCCTGATGGACCAATTTGAGGTTTCAACCCTGCGTCACGCTCGTTATGAAGGTCGTCGGTTTGTGACACGCCGAGGGGATGAAGATGGCCAATGTCGTGGTGGTGGGCGCTCAGTGGGGCGACGAAGGCAAAGGCAAGATTGTCGACTGGCTGAGCGAACGCGCTGACGTGATTGCGCGCTTCCAGGGCGGTCACAACGCCGGTCACACTCTGGTTATCGGAGAGACAGTTTACAAGCTGCACGCCCTGCCCTCTGGTGTGGTGCGGGCCGGAAAGCTATCGGTGATTGGCAATGGCGTTGTGCTCGATCCGTGGCACCTTCTGAACGAGATTGAGACGATCCGCGCCCAAGGCGTGGAGATCACGCCCGCCACGCTGATGATTGCCGAGAATGCACCGCTCATCTTGCCTTTCCATGGCGAGTTAGATCGCGCGCGCGAGGCGCAAAACTCTGTCGCAAAGATCGGTACGACCGGGCGGGGTATCGGCCCAGCCTACGAGGATAAGGTAGGCCGCCGCGTGATCCGCGTGGCCGATCTCGCAGATGACACAACGCTGCAACACCGCGTAGACCGCGCACTGACCCACCATAACGCGCTGCGCAAAGGCTTGGGCCTCAATGAAATTGATCGCGATGACCTGCTCAACAAACTGCGCGCGATAGCGCCAGATATCCTGCAATATGCTGGACCGGTCTGGAAGGTGATGAATGAAAAACGCAAGGCGGGCAATCGGATCCTCTTTGAAGGGGCGCAAGGCGCGCTGCTTGATATTGACTTTGGCACCTACCCGTTCGTGACGTCGTCCAATGTGATCGCAGGTCAGGCCGCAACAGGCACCGGCATTGGCCCCGGTGCGATTGAGTTTGTTCTGGGCATTGTGAAAGCCTACACCACGCGCGTGGGCGAAGGGCCGTTTCCGACCGAACTTGAAGATGGTGACGGGCAACGTTTGGGCGAACGGGGCCATGAATTTGGCACCACCACAGGCCGCAAGCGGCGCTGCGGATGGTTTGATGCTGTCCTGGTGCGCCAGACCTGTGCCACGAGCGGCGTCAAAGGGATCGCGCTCACGAAACTTGACGTGCTTGACGGATTTGAAACGCTCAAGATCTGTGTGGGGTATGACCTGGATGGCACGCGGCTTGATTACCTGCCGACGGCCGCCGACGAACAAGCGCGGTGCGTACCCGTCTATGAAGAAATGCCCGGATGGTCAGAGTCCACCGAAGGCGCGCGCAGCTGGGCCGATTTGCCGGCAGGGGCAATCAAATACGTGCGCCGCGTTGAGGAATTGATCGATTGTCCAGTTGCCCTACTATCCACCTCACCGGAACGGGATGACACGATCCTTGTGACGGACCCGTTCAACGACTGAGGTAAAGCCCGACCATGCCGCTAAGCTACAAAGCCCGCCGCCGCTGGTCATTGCTGATTTTGCTGCTGGCGCTGCCTGCCTATATCGTGGTGACAATCACGGTGGTGAATATGCTTGAGGGCATGTTCGGGCGCCCGCCCATCGCGCTTGAATTTATCATCTACGTCGTGCTCGGCATCATTTGGGCCTTACCGCTGAAAAAGATTTTTCTGGGCGTCGGCCAGAGCGATCCTGACGCACCAGAAGATCACCACTGATCTCAGAACAGATCAAAGTTTTAAAAACTTTGCGCCAACGCTGGTGGCAGAAAATTAAAATTTTCTGCGGCCCTGTCTTGGTACTATGACATTCACCGACAGGACACGCACAGAAAAAGACGGCTCAGATAGAGCGCATCTGGCGACTATCTCAAAAAAACGCGTGTTCGTCGATGTAACTGGCCAGCTCTAACCCATCCACATAGAGAATATGGGGATCCTCAAAGAGCAGATCATACAGCACCGTGTTTGTGCAGGCTTCAAAAGTAATGAACTCGCCATCGACCAGCCGTTCCGCAGGGACAAGTGCATGACCCGAACCGAAGACAGCCTTGGCCCGCCAATCACGGATCAGCACGCGCTGACCGGCGGGCAACAGCGTGTCACCCTCTGGTCGGTTATGCCCCAGAGACCGTGCGGTGATTTTGACCAAAGGCGTTTGCACCTGACGGGCACGGATATCTTCCAAAATGGCCATGCCGCGATCACGGGTGATGATCCGATCACCGGGTTGAAGGGTCGCAACGGCCCGTTCCCCCAGGGCGGTCATAACCATAGCCTGACCGATGAGCCCACTTGTGGCGCTTGTTTCTTCTAGTGTGAAATAACCATTGTGCCGATCTAATGCCGGTTTCATGTGCCTGTCCTCAGATTTTTCTGCTCTTTTTTAGAAACACTAAGACAATTTTCTCTTAATGTCGCGTGGTTTATCCACAAGGCATTTGACGTTGTTGTAAGATTTCCTCTCGCCTCATGTCATACGCTTTGCTATGAGGCCGATCGATGCGGGTGTGGCGAAATTGGTAGACGCACCAGATTTAGGTTCTGGCGCCGCAAGGCGTGGGGGTTCAAGTCCCTCCACCCGCACCACTTTTGTTTGGCCTACCGCGCGGAGCACTGCTTGAGGCGAGGGTTTGCCAAAGGCGCGATGTATCGACGTTTGCCAAGCGCGCAAGGCAAAAGCCAAATAAGATCTAAACAGACCAGGTTGGAAAGCTCTGTCCAGTGAGACTGCGCAACCTTTCGACGTCGGCGCGCAGATCTTCTGCCAGCTTGCTGCGCACTGCATCGGAAAACCCGGGCGGTGTGCGAGAAGGGCGAAACGCCAACGCGCCTCTGATGCGATCACGTGTTTCGCGACCCATCAGTCCTGCCACACGCCGACCGAGCGGCGATTGCGCGAATTGCAAGATCGGTGCAGGCACTTTGGACACTTCTGAGCTGTCATTTTTGGCATCCAAGCTGGTGATTGCCCGCGCATCCACGCCGATATGGGCCGTCACCTTATCCATCACAGCTTGGGGGCTGATGACAAGCTCAGCAAAATCGAGAATCAGAATGGCTTCACTATCAAAATGCTCGCAAAACTTCTCAAGCTGCTCGGCATAGCGGCTTGCATCGAGAATATGCGCATATTCATGGCTGGATTTGAAATTGTCGATGTCAGGAGATAGCCCGCCCATAACGACACTGTGGTTGAACTGTGATTGCGCCCGGTCCACGGGATCGCGCAAAATATAGATCAGTTTGGCATCTGGGCAGACCTGTGCGATGCGGTCTGGCACGCCGGGAAAATCCCTTGATTTTGAGTAGTTTGGGCTCGCCTCACCGCGCACCGCGTCGGCCCGGGAGAATTGCCGGCTGTACCATTCAAGCCCGCGCGACCAGTTTTTCTCTGAAACGAAGAAATCCGTTTCTTTATCGCGTGACATGTCAACATCAGGGTGATCATCGAGATGCCGATAGAGGGTTGTCGTCCCTGATTTCATCGCACCGATAATGATGAAATGCGGCAACAATTGATCCGTCATTTCGTGGACTCCTGTGTTGGCGCGGCGATCACGGCGCTGCCATACAAATCGCTCTGCTTTAGCTGAATGCAGCCTGCACAGACGCCTGCATGCATGGTGCCACGCATCAACCAGAACGCACGCCGCGCCATCCAAGGCCAGGCGCCAAGCGCGCGCAGGTAGCAATAGGCCGATTTGATCATCGCCGTGGAAAACAGCCGCGCCCGGGCACCGCCCCCTATGGCCACGGCAGAATAACTTTGACCAATGCGAAAGCGCCGTTTCAAAAGCCAGCCCAAGGATTGACGGGCCGATGGCACATCTTCTCGGACGATGGCCCTGTCAGCAATCGCATAGCGCGCGCCCAGCTTTCTGAGGCGAAAGAAATATTCCGTGTCTTCGCCCCCAGACCGGCCGCGTTCGAGCGCAAACCGCTCTTGCCGCCAAGGTGCATCACCCCAGCGCAAAAGCGCGTTGCAGGTGTGCCCAGTTTCGACTAGATCACCGCGTGGTGCGGCAAATTGAGAATGAAAATCTCCATCCACCATCCAAGCCGGGGCCTCCGGCCCGTAGACCGCCCGAGAGTGGCCAAAAACCGCGTCAGCCCCGGTGGACTGAGAGCGATCGACCAGCGCGATGAGCCAGTCAGGCTCAACAACCTCATCATCATCGAGAAAGGCAATCCAATCTCCCGTTGCGGCATCGAGCCCTGCGTTGCGCGCGATGGAGATGTTTGACCCAGGTACGTGCCGGTAATCCACGGTGAGGCCCGTTTCTTGGGCCACATCTGCGACGCGGTTCTGCGCGGAGGGCGTATCATCATTGTCAATGACAATCACCTTGAGAATGACATCCGTTGGGATTTGCGCCTTTGCGACGGAGCGCAGTGTCTCGGAAATATGGGCGCGGCGAAACGTGCAGATGCACAGATCAATCTTCATCGCGGAGAGCCTTTGATCATTTGCAACAAGAAGCCCGCGCTCCAGACCATGTGCATCACAAACAACGCAGGGCCGACCCAAAGCGCACATAGGCTGCGTTTGTCTTTGAGCGTCTTCAGCGTCATCACCGCGAGTAAGGCAAGATATCCCAAAGGCACCAACAAGGCGGCCGGCAGAAACGGTGCCAATAAAAATGCAATCATGTTGCAAAGAAATATCACAGGCGGGATCAGCTGACGCAGCCTTGGGCGCATCCGATGTTTGAGCAGGTTTTGCGCGCGGCCAATCCCGTAGCGCCAATATTGAATTGCGAGCGCTTTCAAGGATCGGCGCATCGCATAGTCCAATCGGATCGTCGCATCGAGCCATATCCGCCCGCCAGCTTGGCCAATACGATGATCCAGTTCTGCGTCTTCGTTGGCGACAAAGGACGTATCGTAACCGCCGACCTGACGAAAAGTGTCGAGGTCAAACCCCGCGTGATGGCCGTGGTCCACCCAGCCAGAGAGTGTGCCGCCGCGATGCCCTGATCCACCCGAGCCTAGCTTTGTTTCCATCGCCCAAGCCGCACCGCGCTGAAAACATGTGTCGCCCACGGAATCCATCACGGTGGCCAAACCTTGAGCGCCATGCGCTCTGAGGCTTTGAGCGACGGCCATGACGTATCCTGCGGGGTATTCGGAATGGGCGTCTACCCGCACCAGAACCTGATGGTGAGGCTCTGCTGCGTTTTCCACCACCCGGTTGATGGCCGCCGCTTGAAGCCGGTCTGGGTTTTCAATCAAGTGAATTTGCGCAGAAGACTTTGCCATCTCTGTCACAATCTCTCGGGTTTTATCCGCGCTGCCACCATCCGCCACGACAACCTTGAACGGGGCGGATCCATCGCCAATCACGGCATTCAGCGTGCCGCGGATATGTCTCTCCTCGTTCAAGGTTGGGATCGCGACCAAAACGGTTGCGGGATCAACGGATGCGGCGCCCTGGGTGGTGATGGCGGGGCTTGAACTATCCATCAGGCGCGATCCTCTTTCACGCGCTCCAATAGATCCGCTAACTCATTGGGGCACTGGACAAAATCATCAGCCGGTCGATCCAGCAAAGCTTGACCTTTTGCCGCAATATCGTGTCGATCAAGCTGTCCCAGCAAATCTATCAAAAGATCCGCATCGGGACGCTCTATGACCCATCCAAGCCCATCCTCGACCACGCGCCGCCCGGTTTCCGTTTGCGCGACGGCAAGGTTGGGGCATCCGGCCCAGCTGGCTTCATAAATGCGATTTGGCAGAAGCCAATCCGAGTTGTTGCCCGATTGCCAAAGGTCTTGTGACCAGACCAGATCGATCGCTGAATAGATGTCAGCCAGATCATCGGGATAATCATAAGGCCCGTGATACGTGATGTTATCATGGGATGCGATCCGGGCTTCGAAATCTGGCAAAACGTGATGATGCACAACGCCCGAGATGTGAATATGAAGGTCGGGGCCGATCTCCTCAGCCGCTCGCGTGAGCAAATCGAGGCTGGGCGCGCAGCGGATCGTTCCAACCCAGCCGAGGCGCAAAGGCTGATCTGCTGGGCGTATCTCGCGCACAGTCGGACGTGCCGGAAGTGACGCGCCCGCCGCCAGTTTGTTTTCCCACAACGTCCAAGGCCCGCGATACCCTTGCAAAGGCTCAAAGTAGTTGCGGATGAACCCCGGCGATGACACCACGAGCATTTGCACCCGTGCCAGCAAAAACCGTTCGGCCGCACGCATCAAACGGCTTTTGGCCCCGTCGCCGCAGAGCGATCCGTTGATATCCAGGCATTCGTAGACCAGCGGCGTGCGCTTGGCCCCCGCCAGGGCACGCGCGGCCCAGGCGATTGCAAGCATATCAAGGTTGCGGGCAATGATGACATCTGCATCACGCATGCGTTGCCGATGCTTGAACATTTTAAGAATGGACGCCCCGACGATGCGCGCCCGTTTCACCAGGTTTTCATTTTCGGTTACGAACAGGTGCGTGTTGGGCCAATCAGGCTCAAACTGCTGCTGCATGTTCATGCGCCGCATTGTGAAACTATGCACCATGTGCCCGATGCTGCGCAGGGCGCGAATGCGGCGTATCTGAGAGATCTCGGCGACGTCGAAGCCGAATACCTCTATCTTGAGTGCGCCGCTCATGCTGGCATCTTTCGTTTCGAACGTCGCTGTGCTTTCGGTGTCATGCGATTGCTCCATGCGGCATCATTCAACCGGGTTATGCTCGGAGGATCGGATCACGTGTAGTATTCGAGTGTCTCGTTTCGGTTGAACAGTCGGAATTTCTTCATGTTGGCCCGCGAGAATACGACGCCCAGAATTTTGTCTTTGGGCAAAAGGCGGTGTTGAAAAACCCGTTTAACCTGACTGCGAGGTGTTACACCCCACTGCACCATGTAAATCAGCCTGTCGCACAGCTTGACCAGCAATCTGGTGTCAGCGACGCCCTGCACGGGCGGCAAGTCGACCACAACAAAGTCAAACGTTTCGCGCAGACGGGTCAGAAGCGCGTCTAAATCTTTGTGATCCGGCATCACCGACAAAGCAGACTCCGAGCTTTGCGCGTTGCCAATCACGTGGAGGTTTGGGAACGCTTCGAGCGGCTCGGTTTCGACGGGTGTCTGGGCAGGGTCTGCCATCAAAGCGGCCAAATTATTTGTGGCGGGCAAAAGCGGATCCATGAGCTTGGACATTTGCCAAGACGCAATATCGAGATCAACAATCGCCACCCTTTCGTTTTGTTGTGCCAAGTAGCTTGCGAAATTAAAGGCGACGGTGGTTTTACCTTCACCCTGCACCGTTGACGTAAACCCGATGATTTCTCCCAAGCCGGGTTGGATGGCTTTGTCGCGTTGCAATTTCAACTGCACATGGATTGCGCGCATCGTTCCGGCGCTCATGGAGGACGGTTTTTGCACAGCAAAGCCAAGCCTTTGACCGGCCCGCGATAGCTGCTTCCATGCTCTTCCCGATGCATTGCTCAGCTTTGAGCGCCACAGCTGCAAGAACCCACCGGCCCGGATTTCGGATGCAAAATTGGGAACAAGGCCCAAGTACGTGAATCCCAGCTCGCGCCCCACGTCATCCGTGGTTCGGAAACTGCCGTCGAAAGCGTCACGCAGCATGATGAGGCTCACCGCCAAAACCATCGCGCCAAACACTGCCAAAACCACGATTTGACGCGATTTTGGCGCCGATTTCTTGTCTGGCGGTACAGCCCAGGCGATCACGCGGGCGGATGTTCCCTCAAACGTCAAGAGTTGCGACGAGCTGTTAAATTCTTCCAACAACTGCTCATATAGCTGGCGTTTGGCGTTTGCTTCGCGCTCAAGGTTTCGCAGCTCAACGGTTTGGCGGATGTTGTCGCTGAAATCTGTTTGCAGGTCTTCGATCACTGTTTCTGTGGCACTTACCTGGCGCGCCAAAGCAACGCTTCTCGTTGTGAGCCGATCCAAAACTTGCTTGTATTCTTCCAAAATCAAAGACCGGATTTGCCCTTGCTGCTGCCGCAGCCCAACCACGATGGGTGCATCCTCAGCCCAATTTAGCAGCTGTTCTTTTTCCTCGCGGAGTAGTTCGGCGTAGCGTGTTTGGAATTCATCCAAAGCATTGGAGCGCTCTTCTGGCGGAACTTGCACGGCCTCAATTTCGCCTGCTTCAATTTGTTCGGAAAGCTGCTGCACTTGCACTTGTAAAACCAATGCATCACTGCGCAATCGGATCAGCTCCTCCACGGCGGCATTCAAAGCGACTTCGCTTGGGAGTAGTTTATCCTGGAGCGCCAATAGCTCATTTTCACTTCGAAACGTGGCCACCGCGGTTTCGGCCTCACGGACGCTGACTTGCAACGTGTCGATCCGTTCTGACAGCCAATCGCGCGTACGCTCCAACTGTTGTCTTTGCTGCTGGCCTGACGCCCGAAGATACTCTTGCATGAGCATGTTCACCGCTTCTGCGGAAAATGCGAGATCGGGTGATGTGTAGGTGACATCAATCACATAGCTATCGCCCGCGCGCTGTGCCGAAAGACCTTTGACGAAACTGCGCCTCTGCGCCTCTAGTTGCCGCACGGCCTGCAAGCTTCCGGGCAGCGCGGTAACCTGAGAAGGCTCTTCATCAAGGCCAAACAGACCCTCGATGCGCTGGCGAATGGAAAGATCAGTGTCCGCCCCATCTTCTTCCGTCAAGCGATTGACGTAATCGAGCGCGATCATGGTTTGTGTCGTCACCTCGCGCGACGTGAGAACCCGCAGCTCGCTGTCGACTGTCAGTTCATCCAATGATCCGATGGCCGACAAAGACTGGGGACGATTGTCGAGCGCCTCGCCCTCCCGCGGGTCGATCAAAAGGGAACCATTGGCCGTATATAGGGGTTCCGCAGTCAGGGCGTAGTAAACCGATCCAAAAAACGAAACCACGAAAAACAGAGCCAGAATCCGCCAATTGCGCAACGCTTTCAGCCACGTCGCGCGCAGCAGGTCTCCCATTTCGAGAGGAGGAAGAAATACATCCCTGTCTGACGGATCAGTGCGCAATAAAGAAAACCGATGTGCGTTCATTCTAGAAGGCCTTAATCTGTGCGCCTGCGCCGTCGAAGCCCGTTGTAAAGTTACTCGGCTTGTAGCTTGCCGTAAGTGCACCAACAATCTTTCGGCACTTAAACGACTCTGCGTTTGCCCAAGATGCTAATTTATTGAGCAGTAAAGGACGATTTACGGTGTTTTGTCTCCGAGGCGGGAACAGCATTGAAACACTCTCGATCTGTGCAAAACCTTGTATAGGTACACCTTATTGCCCTGGCATAACTGTTTTACGACCAAACACTGCGTTCGGCGGTTGTGCGCTGTCCTTGAGCGATATGTGTCACTTATACGCCGAACAATTGTGCAACACCGTTGCGATTGAACTGAATGGCGTCGCATGATCAATCCGTTCTGGATTGAACTGACAGGTCTAGAGCAACGCGCTACGCCCTTTGACCAACCAGCGCGCTGATTCTTGTAAAACTTGGACCAGACGACGCCCCACTTGCGTGGTTTCCAGCAAGGACCGCCATGGCGCGCGCCCTGTAGACTGAACAGCCCGTTTTTTTGCCCAGAAGAGCATCAAAAGACTTCAAGCGAATGGCTTATCCGCGGTGTAGCTCTTTTCCGCGGTGTTTTAAATTTGGTTTGCAAAACCCGTGTAGTAAAAAACGATATCTGGTGATGGAATGATCTGCTTATGTTCAAGCTATTGGGGCCCTTTACAATCGCGCTTTTGTTGGCTTTGCCTGCCATCGGTGAGCCATACCGCTTGATTAGCGGGGATCGAATTGTGGTGAACTCGGGCTTTCTGGATGAGCCCAAGACAATGAGCATCGATCTGGACGGAAATATCAGGCTGCCGCAGCTTGGCAGCATTTCTGCTTCTGGCAAAACATTAGATCAGTTGCAGGATGCCATTGTCGCGAAGATGACAATGGAGGGCTTCAGCGGGCAGTCGCTCGTGTTGGTCGAGGTAGAAGCATACGCCCCCATCGTCGTGTCAGGCATCGTGGAGCGAAGCGGGCGGTTTGATTTCTTGCCGGGTATGGATGTGGGAACGGCGCTGGCCCTGGCAGGTGGTGTGGGTTCGGACGAAGTGGTTGGACCCAATGCTGATGTGCTGGCCGTGAATGCGCAGCGCCGGGCCGCGACAGCAACCGAACAGATCGCTGTGGCAACATCCGACATAGCGCTTTTCGAGGCTGCATTGGCCGGACCTGATGTTGCGATTGAGCTATCAGATACCCAGCGCGCAAACGTGCCTATCGGCGCACGCAACTCCATGGATGACAGGATCCAGGCCAAAGCCAAGCAGCTCAACCAGATGCGCGAGACGACACGCGCTTTGGTCGCGTCTTGGGAGAGCGACATTCTGGATTTCAAAGATCAGACCGTTCTGTTGGATGAGCGGATTGTGATCAAAAGGGAAATCGTGGAAAGTTTGGCGCAAGAACTGAACGATCTGGATACCCTTCGCAGTCAAGGCTTGGCCACAACATCGCGATTTTCAAACCTGCAACAGCGTCTGTCGGACGATCGTGAAGAATTGCTGAGCTTGGAGACGGCCAAGATCACGGCCAGGCGAATGGCAACCATGGCGGTCCGCAATCGGGATCAATACCTGGCGGACCAGCGCAGTGAGGCATTGAAAACGCTAGGGCAAGCGCGCACAGCGCTGGCCTTAGGGCTGAGCGATTACAGGTTTGCTGTGGAGGAGCTGGCTGTGTTGAGCGATGATCCCGGAGCGTTGACTGAAAGTCTGCTTTTGCTGGACGTCAAGATCCGGATCAGTGGCCCCCGTGGAGATCGATTCAATGGGCAAGCGGTGGATTCTGACACCAAGATTTTACCCGGCGACATTGTGATTGTTGAACTGAACGATCTTGTTGCGAGCTCAAACTAACCGTTTTGCTTCTTCATAAATAGCGAGATCAGGGGCGCATAGAGCTTCGATGGCTGCCTGCTGCGACGGTTCAAGCAATGGCTGGTTTCCTTTGGCCGTGTTCAGCTTTGGCATGCGTAACTTGACGCCAAAAATATCCCGATAGGCGGCAATGAAGGCATCCGTCTGATCCAGAAACCCGATGAGCGCGAAGTGCCTTAGGCGCGATTTTGCAAGTTCCAGCGCTTCGGGCACGTCCTCGTCTTTGATGTCATTGCGGCCGCATAGATAGCGAAGATAGACCTGAGCGTGCCGCCTGGCGACCGGCGTAGACAAGTAACCTTCGAGATCTTCAGTGATGACGCCATTGCGATGCGTCATGCGAAAATTTGAGATCATCCGCGCTTTGGGATCCCGCATGATCGTCACGTATTTGTAGCGGTCACCAAAATGGTTCCAGGCTTTGTCTGACCATATGACATGGCCGTGGATGAGCATCGTGTCCCAAGCCATATGTTGCAGCAAAAAGCCTTCACGCGTGTCGAACGTGAGTTGACCGTGATCACGGTCCTCGTGGCATTTCAGACCGTCATCGACACCAAAATGCAGGATTGATGCGGCCCGCCGCGTGGCCACCGCATCAATCACACCGATCCGATGGTTCAAAGGGATTGTCGCATACATGGCCTCCGATAAAGAGGTGCCTCCACATTTGGGCATGTGAAAAAAAAGGCTTGGATGTTTGGGCGCGCGTCCCGGTGCGGTTCGGTTGATACGTCCGCCGGCTATCGCCGCTCGGCGCATCAGGCGTTCGCGAAACGGTGCTTTTCGCGCCATCCTTTATGTCCTTTGCGGAGTTGCGCCAGGGGCACGGGCCTGCCCCTCATACCAATGTGTTCCGGCCTCTTGCGGGATTTTTCGGGTTCGCATGTAGGTGTAAAGAAACAAAAGCTTGCGGAGTTTAAACGGCTTGATCCGGCCAAACGGCCCGAAAAGCGCGGTCCAAGGCTTGGCATTTGCGTAGAGCGCCGTGATATCGCGCGGCGGACGGTTTTGAGAAGACGCAAGCACATGATCCGACAAAAGCTTTGATTGAATGTCACGCATCGCGTAGGCGCGTTGCCTGCGATAGAGCATCCAAAGACCACTGAGCGTTCTGTTGGGAATGGATTCGTAGTCAAACCCGGCGTCGGGCACGGGTCGTATCGCGAATTTGTTGGGTTCCGCCGACGCGTTCAATTGGCGTTTGAGGATCCATTGCAGGAACGTGTCATCGCCCATGTAGCCAACCGGCAGACACCAGTTTTCCGACCGCATTTTTTCCAGAGTAGACCCGCGCAAGACGTAAAAATTTCCAGGGAGCCCGTGTTCGCGCAGAACGCGGGCGCGCCACGTATCGGCGGTGCGCCCGCCGTAGGGCAGCCCCGAGACAGCCAAAGCATCGGGATAGTCTGTCAATGCCTTTCGCACAGCCTTGAGCGAACCAGGCCGCATAACGACGTCACCGTCGACAAAGACATGTGCCTCAGCCTCAATGCTGACGCTGATGTTGAACGTGTAAAAGCTCCATGCGTTGGCTTTGTCTCCCAGGGCAATGCTGCACAATGAGACGCACGGGTGCGTTTCGGCGATGCTTTCCACGATTTCACCGGTTCGGTCGGTCGATCCATTTTCGAGCACTGTGATCCGGTCGTCTGGTCCGAAACCATCTTGCGCCAGGATCGCCTGAAGGTTGCGGCTGATACTGGTCTCTTCGTTATGCGCCATCACGACAATGGAGATCATGAAACTATCCTTGTGCCTGTCCGTCACGGTGCGGATCGGCCCTATCCTTTAGATCATCTGTGCCGCAAAAATGCGACAGTGCAAAGCATCAGCCCGCATTCTTTATAGTCGGTATGACAAAGCTTGGCTCAGCCTGCCTAGAATCTCAGCAACCGGGCGATTCCGGCGTTTACATGCGTACCCGCGTTCTTTTGCGCGCGGCAGAGCGCAAGAAACGGCAAGGAACCGCCCAAAAAAGATGCATAGGATGCAGGGCTGCCAAACAACTCTGCGTGTGGTCGTGATTTTGGTACGTCGGGCATGTATGCAACTTCTACGTGATCCTTTCGGTCCAATCGTGGAGGCCAGAGTCGCATGACCACATCACAGCCCGACACACTTGATCGGCCCATATTTGTTGTAGGCCATCCCCGATCGGGAACGACATTGCTTGCCTCAATGCTGGGCCGTCATCCTGACATCGTGAGCACGCCGGAGTCGCTTTATCTGAACATCGTGCGGTTCCGCGTTGCACCCGCTTTGTCGAAAGGGCCGGAAGCCGTTTTAAAGGTGATCGAAAACTCACCCATGCGATTTATGATCTTGGATCGCGACGCGCTACTGTCAGCTTTGACCATGCGTGACAAGTTGACGGAAGAAACCGTGTTTCAAACCGTTCTTGAGTGTTTTCGTGCAGCAGACGGCAAACCACGCCTGCTGGAAAAGACACCGTTGCACCTGCGCGGTATGGACGATCTATTCGAATGGTTCCCTGATGCGCGCATTGTTTGGATCATGCGCGATGGTCGGGCCTGCATCGCATCTTTGATCAAGGTTCCATGGGCGGTGAGCGACCCGGTTGTTCTCGCCAGACAATGGGTGCGTAACATCTCATTAGGAGAAATGCTGCGGTCAGAACGCCCCGATCAAGTGCATATGGTCCATTATGAAGATCTGATCCGAGACGCCAAAACGGTAATGGAACCCGTTCTCGAATTTCTGGGGGTCGAGGCCGCGGACGAGATATTCGAACATGATCGCGAAGTGCGCACCGTCAAACCAACCGAGACACGGTGGAAAGAGAACGTTGGCCGACCATTGATGTCAAACCGCGCAGAGGCGTGGCGCACGGATCTTGATCCAAAGGTCATTGCGCAGCTCGACATGATCATGGGCGATGTTTTGAAGGATTACGGCTACGAAAGAGCGACAGAGCAGACACCCCCGATTTTGCGCAACCTGTTTGAAAAAATCAGATCCATGCTGATGTACAATCACTTCGGCCTGCGGGGTATGCGGTTGGGCCGTGACGTCACAGCGCGCCTGTCCGTGCGATTAAAACGAAGTTAGAGTTAGGCGGGTGTCTGTTTGCGCTGTTCCCAATATGCGGAGAGCGCCGTTGTATCTGTTTCGGCGCGCAGTCGGCACATGCCGAAAAGCAGCGCATGGTAAAACACCGCTGCGAGCGCGACCCCGATGATCACGCCTTTGGTGCCGCCAAGAGTGTTTCCGGCAAACACGCCCACCACAATGGTACCCACCCCCATGAGCGCACACCAGAACAGCACATGCTTGTGCCCGGTGACATTGAGCACAAGGTTGGCCGGTCCAAAGATTGCTTTGGACGCTGGTATGAGCGCGAGGACGAGAAACATCTCTTCAACGCCGGCATAATCTGCGCCCATAACCTCCAAAACGTGCGGTATCAAAATCCAAACCAATGGGATGCCTACGACCAAGGCACAGAGCTTGCCCACTCCTCCGACAGTCAAGAGCCGAGCGCGTCGTTTGAAATTCCCCTGCGCTGTGGCGCGGGAAATTTTGGAGCTAAAGGCCATGTCCAAGGCATTGAGCCCGAAATTCAATATGCTGATCATGGACAAAGAAATTCCAAGTCTCGCCACATCGCTGGGAATAAGGGCAAACCCCGCGCTCATAATGATCACATCGCGCATGAATTCATTCATGACCAGCACTGGGCTGAGCATCAATCCAAAGGGCACCCAATCACGCGCTTGATCAAATTTTGGAGACGCTTCGTGGCGGAAGCCCATGGCGTGACGGATCAGCACCCATTGCAGCCCGGTGGCCAAGGATGACGCCAGAAAAAAAGCGCCCATGATTTGGGTTGCGGTCAATGTCCAATCCAGAAGATTTGCCGCGCCAAGGAACACCGTCATGACCACTGGCCGGACCAAAATTCGTGGCAGTGACGCCGACAGGACCAGGCCCAACGCAACGCCATGCCGGCTGTTTATCCGCCCGTTGGCAAGGATCGGTGCCGAAGCAAAGCTGAGCAGGAAAGGCCCCATAGCAGAAAATCCGTACGCCCAGACCAAGATCGCAAGGGTTGGCAGCATAGCGAGTGAGCAGACCACCAAAACCGTGCGTCTGCACCAGATCACAAAACCGGCCGCATCTGCCTTGCGATCTGTCTCAAAATAAAGCGGCAAAAAGCGGATTGATCCGGCATCAACATTCAGAGAGGCCACGACAGAAAGCAAAAAACCCGCCGACAGCGCAGCAAAAGCGCGACCAACCTCATCAGGAGGGGCGACCCCGACCAGCAGTATCGTATAGGCCAAGGTGAGAAGGGTTCCCACAACACGTGTGCCCAAAACAACACCGGCCGTGGCGAACAGGCGTGCGGCATCGGAATTCTTAGCACGTTGCATCATCACCTTAACCCGTCCCGAACCGGCCCTGCATTATGCAGCAGCCGGGCGCCGCAGGCGATACAAATCCTCACCTGCACTGACGGCAAAGGCGACGGTCAGAATGATCATGATCTCATGCCCGCGATAAAGCGTGGTACCTGTGAGTGAGGAAATGACAATCCCTACCAAAAGAGAGAGTGCACATGCGACAGCCGGAGATCGTGTTTGACGAAACACCTTCAACAATCGCGCGGCGGTGATCCACAATAGCGCGAACATGGCCAACAACGCGGCCCATCCCGCCGATACGAGAATTTCGAGTGGGAAATTGTGAAAGGACCGACTTGTCTCTGCCCCGGCATCCTGGGTGGCAAGGCGTTCATTGAAAAATTCAGGAGCGTGCCAGAAAGCGCGATATCCGACGCCAAGGACAGGATTTTCGCGATACACGTCCATGGCCACCTCCCAGATATAGACACGCCCGGTCAGCGTAGAGCTTTTGCCAACGGCGCCAAGCACTGCATCGATCGGGTTTATATCTGCGATCACGAGCATCACGGGCCCTATCGCTAGAGCCGCTACCATCGCCACCATGCCCACACTGAAAATGGTCGGCGGAATGCGTTGCCAGCACAACATCACCAGCAACAAAACCATCACCGGCATGAGCAACACCGATGTCATGGACAGTGACAAAGACAACGCAAAGACATTGCCCACGAGCGCGACCACGGCGAGCTTTCGAAAGGTTGAACCGACCTCGTGATGGCGCATCATGAGGATCGCGACAATCGCCGTAATCGCAAAAAGCGCCCGCAGCCCCAACATGTTCTTTGAGGAAAACAGGCCTGCAAGCCCACCAATCCTTGTATAGACGGGCCATGGGAAAATTCCTGTGGCCCAGTGCAGGATCGACAACGCAACGCCGATTGAAAAAATCACCGCGAGAGCCTTGATCAAGATGTTTAAGGAGTAGCGCCAGCCAAGAAAAATGCCCATGACCATGGTCATTGTCAGCTGCAGACTACCGCTCAAAGTGGCACCTCGGTGTGTGGTCCAAAGGATCGATAAAATGCAAATCGCTGGAAAGAGGGTTATCACCCAATTGCGTTGAAGCACCTCAAAAAATGCTTGCCACACGGTCCATATTCGCAAGGTTATCAAAGCATAGCACAAAAGCCATAAAGGCGATTGCAGGAACCGGAGTTGGATTAACATGTCAGCGCTCAGCACGATGATCAGAGTGAAGAGCGTCGCATCAAAAAATGCCCAAAACGTTTGATCCTTATGCGTGCTGGAAGGCAAAGTTGGAGCTTGATCAGCCAAATGTGCCATGGCCTATCCGCCCACTCGGGTCACCGAAGAACCAGACAGCCAGCCCAATTCGGCAGCGCGAGCGCCAAACAGCGCCGCCCCTTCCAGCGTCCAGTGAATACTGTCATACATGGTTTTGAGCCCATCTTCGGTAACCAAAATACACTTTGTTGCGTCAGGACAAACTAAAGACCTTCGTGACAAGTAAATGGCGCCCGATGCTTCGGCAATTTCTTTTATATGAGCGTTGCGAATTTGCGATCGCGCATCTTCGTACTTCGGAGCAAGGGCATTCAAGTCTTGCAAAACCGCTGCATCCCCGGATTTGATCAAGTACCAATCAAAGAGAGGTTGCGCCCCACCCACGTTGAACTTGGCCGTATTGCCGAGAACAATGATTTCTTTGCCTTGATCCCCAACGGCCTCCAACATTTCAGCGAGGGCACTTCGATACTCTCGGTAGTAATTGGGCGCGATCATAACAACATCGGCGGCCAAAAAGTTCGGCGTGCCAACCAAGACTTCTAGATCGGCCGCAAGTGACTTTCGATGTAAGTTGAAGCGCGCAAATTCATGATTTGGAAAACGATCTTCATTGAGAACAAATGCGTTGTATACATCCTTTGACAAGCTGTCGCCGACAAGGAGAACCTTACGCGTCTCCTCTCCTTCGAACCAAAGTTTGGTGCTTCCCGAAACTGACGGGCGCAGCGCGTTCCAAGGGCCGATTTCTTCCTCTGGGAAGCGATCATTGAGAAGTTGCCAACTGGCTTTCGCCAGCACCGAGTTATCTATTTCGTTTTCACCGTAGAGTGCAGCCAAAGCTTGCGCCCGTCCCGACGATGCGCCGCTCGAAGTTAAAGTCAATGTCGTTACCACAAGTATTGGTGCCAGCGAAGCTGCCATGGCTAGCGCGAAAGGTCGCGGCGCTAAGCGGAAGCGAAACGGCCTTTCCACCAAGTAATACCCGATCGCAGACAGGGCGAAGGTCAAAGCGACCCAGATTGACATTTCAAGCGGGCTTGGTGCGCCGACGGAAAGCAGCCTGCCAAAAGCAAAGATCGGAAAATGCCACAGATAGAGAGAGTAAGACAGTTTGCCGAGCCAAACCATTGGGCCCAAGGACAGAAAGCGTGTAACCGGCTCACGCGGGTCAGCGCACCAGATCAACCCGCAGGTGGCCAAAATCACAGGCAGCGTCCCTATTCCTGGGTGTCGCATTTCCACAAGAACCTGAGACATGAACGCCCAAACCAGAACGATCAATGATAAACTTGGGACAAACCAGAAAAGGCCACCATTTAGGGTTTTCGCCCTATCTCTCGAAACAACAGCCAGCAGGGATCCAGCAAGCAATTCCCATGCGCGACTTGTGGGAGCATAAAATGAAAACGCAGGGTGCAACGCAGTTGTGACTGCCGCCACGAACAAGCCGCCTAGGGTCAACGTGGCGATAAACCACATAACTTGCCGAAACGTAAGATAGCGCATGAGCACAATCATGAGTGGCGGAAAGAAAAGATAGAACTGCTCCTCTATCGCCAGGCTCCATGTGTGCAGGAATGGCTGCAATAGAGCGGATTGCGCGCCGTACTCGCTCAGCTCAAAAAACCAAAAGATATTGCTTACAAAGGCCAGTGAAGCCATCAGAGAGAGAGTAAATCTCTCCAATTCGCTCGGTAGCAGCAAGGCCCAAGCCACCGGCAAAGCCACTAAAATAACAAGCACCAAAGGAGGAAGGATGCGGCGCGCGCGGCGCTCATAAAACTGGACGATGCTGACGCGTCCGGTTCTTTTAAACTCATCAATTAGAAGTCCAGTGATCAAAAAACCCGACAGTACGAAGAAAACATCAACACCTAAAAAGCCGCCTTTGAGCAGGCTTTCGCCCCCGACAGTTATCTTTAAATGATACAAGATCACCGCGAGAACGGCGATACTGCGCATCCCGTCAATTTCGGGGCGATAAGATCCAGATGAGTGTGCCACGTTCTCAGCAACCTACCAACACGTTCAGGCGTATAGAAAAACCTTGATAGCTTCCATGATAAATGGGCGCCTAGGCACTTAGGTTTGCGAAAGAAAAACGTCGGTCGTCAAATATTAGGCAAGCAACAGCTTTTATCGAGAAAATTACTCACGGATCATGCGCCTGATATGCTTATTTGCTTGCCGTCTTGCAAACCAGTAAGAAAGGCGCAAGCCCGCTGTTTGAAAACATGGCACCCCGTGGGGTGCCATGCTTATTAGAAGTCACTCGAACACTTTTAACACGTGGGACATTAAGTTTTACAAGAAATCAAACGCTTCTTGCGCCTCGAGAATAGACAGACCATTCATGATCACCACGCCGCCTGTGTCGAGGGTGACGATCGTGCCGTTTCCAGAATTTGTCAATTCGAACGACACGGCAGAAACGCTGTTCAACCGTATGTCGTCAATACCCATTTCGAAGTCATTTATTTTGTCTCTGCCAGTACTGTCAGCAGAAAAGACAAATGTGTCAGAACCGGTGCCACCCGCCATACGGTTGTCACCTTCTCCTCCTGAGATGATATCATCGCCGGAGCCACCAGCAAGTTTATCATCTCCAACACCGCCAATCACAATATCGTCGCCACTGCCGCCATTGATCTTATCGTCGCCAGAGCCACCTGCGAGCCTGTCGTCGCCAACCCCGCCTTTCAGAGTGTCGTCTCCGGCACCACCTTTGATGGAATCATCGCCACCAGCGCCGACGATGGAGTCGTTCCCGCCCAGGCCGTTTATTGTGTTGTCGGTGTTGTCGCCATTGATAATGCCGCCATCGTTTCCGTTCGGTGTAAGTAGAACCATTTTGATGTATCTCGACTATTTTGCAGCGCACAAAGTGCACTGCTGGTTAAACAGAAAGAGACATGAAATCCGTATCTTAATAAACCCCAAGCCCCCAAGCAGTGACCAAAAGGTCTATCGCACACCATCTTTAGTCAACGATTCGACTGTGAATTTTTTTTTACACTCACACTCCGAACGGAATTGCTAGGATTTTAATCGGCAAAAACACGCTTAAGGAGAGTGGTGATTAAATTTTTAACAAAGGCCCTGAGATCAAAAAGCCAAACCAAAAAAAATACATTGCCGTGCACACTCAAACCTATGCCAAAATTGTTTTTCGAGCGCCATAGATCAATGGCTTTTCGATCAATACGTGTACGATACAGCCGACCAACGTAGCGATTACGGCAATCAACACCAGCATTGCAAAAGGCGGCAGAAATTCATGCAGGCCGCCTGCCTTTATAATCACAGCACAGAAGTTCATAGCTGGCAGGTGGACGAGATAAATTGAGTAAGAGGCGTCACCCAAAAACGACAACCAACGCGGCACTGCAAAGTCGCCACGCGTTAACCCGATCAGCATAAAAGCACTACCAACGCCGTACATCAGTGGCAGGACGGCCCTGGGCAACGGTGCCTGCGCCACCGTCTCGCCTAATCCGGTGGCCAGAAAAACAGCTAAGCCGATCCAAAAAAGCCCGCGCGATGCCTGCTGCGAAAACCGCGTGTAGATCCATGCTGTGCCAATCCCAAGCGCGAACAAGAGATTGTGGGACTTCAGCAAAAAATCCAGTGGATACGGAAGCGTGCCGTAGAACGGCAGCGCAGCCAAACAGCCGATCATCCATGCGCCGAAAAGGCCAATGCCGATCCGCGGGCGCCAGATCAGGACTGCGAAAACGAGGTAAAACAGCATCTCGTGCTGCAAAGTCCACGCCACCGCCATGATCGGCCCCTCGACCGTAGGCACAAGGAGAAACGAGGCCAGTATCTCCGAAAGGTCGCGAGCGTGCTCGGGCCCACGACTGGGCATAGCGAAGTAAAGCGCCGTCAGCACGATCATAATTACCCAGTAAATCGGATAAATGCGAAGAAACCGCTTCGACAGGAAAAGGCCAACGCGCTCGGACTTTCCAAAATCGCCTCGGTGCACCAAAACCATTATGAAACCAGACAGCACAAAGAAGAATTCTACACCGGCGTAGCCAAAGTTAAATACAGCACCCGCGCCTTCACCATCGTAAAAGTTTTGTGGCAACAAAAAGACGTTAGCGTGAAAAACCGCCACCGCGATAGCGGCAACAGCGCGCCCAGCTTGCAGACCTTCCAGCATATCTTGTTCATCCCAGTGACGTTAAGTAATTATAGACGCTCGACATTTTGCAAAAACGCATTCCTCGCCCAGACGCCAAACCACAACACAGCGCGATGCAAGCGACAGAATTCGGTTGGCCAGCTTCCAAGCCAAGTGCCTTCCAGATAAACTGCACCATCACCATCACGAACGTGTGGAACAAGAGATCGCGTAATGGACATCACCCAGCTCCTCAAACCACCGCAAATTGGGAAGCCATCGCTTCAGAGTGAAAGCTCCCGACACAATCAGTACACGGGCAAGGCCAAAGTTGAACGGCTGGCCCCACGAAATCTGACACAACGTGAAAACTGGCGTTAAATTTCCGAGAACCGGCGAACCTGCGCCGTATTGGCCGACGTTCGACCACCTTCGACAACGCGACTGACAAAGCGACTGACAAAGCGGCAAGCCGCCTGCCTGGATAACGCCCGATACTCCGCAATATGGAGCTCAAAACAACAATAAATGGAACGATCGCGCCGCGGACGATATGGCAAAGTACACTCGCTTTTTCCGAAAGCCCGACGTTAGCTGTTTTGCAGACAAGGTCGATCATAACGTACAAGTTTGCAAATGCTCGAAGATACTGAGCCGAAAAAGTCATGTTGCCCTGCAATTGTGCATAAAACACGAGTTGCCTCATCTTTTGTCGCCGCCGAGTTGTAGTGAATAAACATTACGACAAAGCTAGTCGTGTCCTTCAAAAATCGCATCATGTAGGGGCAAACTTGGTCAAGTATTAGGAGATCGCTATGAAAAACAGCATCATCAGCGCAGTGACATCGGCAGGTATGTTCATGGCATTATCTTCCCATACATTTGCCGATCCGCTCGACATCGTCGATCAGATGATTCCCATTCTTGAGCAGGACTTTTCGGAAGGGCTGAACAAATACAACGGGCGGACTGGGCTTTGGTCTACGGAAAGCCCACGGGGTGGCTTAATCACAAACGCCAAAGAGACAGTCTTTCTCGATCCTGACATGCCTGACGTTCCTTGGGATGTGACGCCGTCCACGCTAACCGTGACGTCCGACGGTTTATCCGTCCGCACAGTTCGCATACCAGATGCAGCTTTAAAGTCTGTACGGCAAAAAATGCAGGCAAACGGTCAGGCAGCGCGCGCCGAAGGCATAAAATATGCAACCGGCCGCATCACGACTGCCGAAACCTGGGCGCAGGTGTATGGCTGGTTCGAGATTGAAGCCCAAATCCCGCGTGGCAAAGGGCGGTGGCCCGCGTTTTGGTTGAACTTTGCCGGACCAGGTTGGCCACCCGAGATAGATATCTTCGAAGCCTATGGTGAAGGTATAGCGCGCCCAACACCCAAAGACGGCAGGTTCAATACTGCAGTCTTATTTGATCAACTAGACGAAGCCAGACAACCGGTTCATGACGTCGACGTAGTAAACAAGTACGAAAGAGATCCGCAAAAACGCAAACCCCGCAGCAAAGAACGTGCAGGGCGTTTGATTTACACTTTCAGCCGACACAATTTTGAGACTGAGCTAGATGCCGACATCTACGGTAGAGTGAACACCTATGCCGCGCTTTGGACGGATAGCGAGGTAATCTTCTACTTCGGTCCAGACCGGGACTCGTTAAAAGAGATTTACCGCACACCAACGCCGGAAGACGTGCATGATCCAATGTATGTCTTGGCAAATGATCAATTTACGGCGCGAGGAGGAATATGGGATGCGGATGCCGATATCGATGCAGTGCTTAATCCCGGAAATGATTTCCTAATTCGCTCTATAAGCGTGCGCGCTTTTCAACCGGAAATGATTATTGAATTAGACGCCGGCCAAAGCGCCTTTGTGGATGATAGCACCGTGGTAAATGACACTGCAGGAAATGACGTAATTGCTCCGGGTGAAGGCTTTGATGTGATCAATCTATCAACCGGAGCCGATGAAATTCGCGTTTCCAAGGGACGCCAAGGAAAATTGATTGAAGGTTTTGGACCAGATGATCGCCTGATATTGGATGGTTTCACTTTCCGCGATAGTTCAGACGCTTATGGACGTCTGACGCAAGTTGGTGATGACGTCTGGCTGTCCAGCGGTGCTGACCCATTCTGGCCGCAAAGCATCATTTTTCGCAACGCGCGGGTGGAGGATTTTGACCCATCCCAGATAGTATCGCGGTGGCCGGTAGAACGTAATATCTGGGGCACGAGGCTGGACCTCGTGAATAAGTCACAAGGAGATGACGACGGTGACGGGGTGATGACAGCTTCTGAAGACGGCAGTTGGATGAACGATCGTGGTCAAGCCATTCAGCTCTATGGTGACCTGGGCCCCGGAAGATACCTTTTATCACACCCCAACACGCAGGTTATTGAGCCGACAGATGGTAGTGTAGACACTATCATTGCATGGGGAACACGCTCTCTGCCGCCGAATGTAGAACGCGGGATACTAAGAGGCCGTAAGGGACGTTTGATGGGCAGTTCAAGCTCCGACCGTCTTGAAGCCGAAGGAACAGGAGGCGAACTGACCGGCGGTCCAGGCGACGACCTTTACGTGATCCACCCAAAAGCCTTGGACACCGCTATTCTCATCGAAGCGGCAGCAGGACATGATCGGCTCCGAGGTTACAACAAATCTCACTCCGTTATCTTCGCCCCTAGCCTGCTTGCGCAGGCCAGCCAGTGGCGGTGGGAAGCGAATGATGAGGGCCTTTTGATAACGTTCAATGAAAAACAATCGTTGTTGATCGAGGGCGTTGGCATGGCGACGCGCGACGATCTGATTGATAGCCTTTAGCCGCGTACCGCTTTTTTAATTTACATACTTTGCCGCACTCTAAGGCAGCAAGCTCATCAACGCATCACCCATCTGATGCCCATTTGCTTGAAGGCCGACGGTGTCATGGGGTCCGTCATTGGGATTATTCGAGTGTTGTAAGGATTGACGACAGTATCTCCGTGGCTGTGCTTCGTCGCGGATATTTGTCTGTCTTGTCAGTTCGTTTGGATCATACCAATCCATAAACCGCGTCTAGTTTGTTCGAAGCGCATGTTGAAGGCTGATAAAGTAGGCGTCTTGAGAATCTTGCTCTGTTCAGGCTGCTCAAGGTCGTAGTTGTGTTCATGCGCCTTGACATACTGAAATCAGAGCTTCATCCAAGCGATGTCCTGATGTTCCTATGCCTGCTTGTGCGGAGTTCTGCACACTCGACCAATCCGACTACGGTGCTTGAAAATGTCCGAAAAAACATCGGCATGCCACATGCCACAGCTTGATGCACTTCGGGGGATAGCAGCGTTAGTGGTCGTGGTATCGCACAGTGCGAATGCCGGTTTCCTACCCGCTTTTCTAGGTGCCGGATTCGGCCAGATGGGGGTCGGTCTGTTTTATGTTTTAAGCGCATTCTTGCTTACAACTATTTACATCCACAAGGAACCCAATGGCCCAGTCGTTAGGGACTATTTGGTGCGCAGAGTGTGTCGTGTTCTACCCCTTTTTTATGCTGCGCTTTTTGCATCCCTGATATTGGAAGCAACAACAGGGGTGGTAATCTTTGGAGCATTCGACAGCCCTGAAGTTACGCTAAAAAACGTACTGCTGATCCACGGCACTTCGGTATTGTGGAGTATTCCTGCCGAAATTCACTTTTACCTATTGTTCATCGTGTTTTGGGTCCTCATGCGCAAGGATGTGAAATTAGCCTTTCTTGCATTGGTTTTTTTGCAGACCCTTCTTCTTGCTGCCGCAGTAACTCTCGACTTCAGTGTGTACAGCTTGCCGTATTGGATGCACTTTTTTACTTTCGGGTGTTTTCTTGCGGTTGTTTTTGACAAAAAAACGTCGTCCTTAGGCACCCTGTCGGCCCCATTGCCAAGGGTGTTCTTTTTTCTTTTGATCGCAGCAACTCCAATTTTGTTGCCCGCGGTAAGAAGCAACATTTTGGGCTTTGGCATGCCAATTTTTCTGGATCCTATTGCGTTAATCTGGGTTGGCGGCCTATCCACAGCCTTTATTTTTCTAACCATTCCAAAGCATTATTTGGATAACTCCTTCTTTCGTGTCCTTGGAGAACTTTCTTTTGGGGTCTACCTTATCCACATGGCTGTCATTAGCTTGGCGTCCGCATCTTTTTTAGGAAATGTGGCTTCGAAAAACTTCGGCTTCCTCGTCATTATTGTTTTGTCTTACTCCCTCGCGGCGATTGCAAATCGGTACTTTGAGCGTCCTGTTCAAGATTGGCTCTTGAAGTCGATGTCAGTGAGAGAAAAGCGCAGCGCCTAGATGTTTGCCCCACGAACTGATGATGGGGTTCATACGTTCGGATGAAGGGAGATAGCTGAAAGACGCGCTTAGCGTGTTGTCAACGGCATCTCAAATTTCCCCAAAACGGGCAGGTTAAAATTCCCCAGTTTGGCGGTTTCGGTTTCCAGCCGCCTCAGTAACTTGCAACTCCGTTCTTTGGTGGGCGGCCACGGCGTTTTGGTGGTGGCGGTGGTGTGATTGGTGCGTGTGTTCTGGTGTGTTCTGGGATCAGATCGGTGTAAGCCATACCTTCTATTGGCTATAAGGGCGCCGACTGACCGAAAGCTCTGACAACGGGCACCAAGGGCATTTAGACCAATTTTCACCCGACAAACTGTCAGCAGAACCGCCTATGTCTTTACTTAAAAAATCGCAAATGCGCGGCCTGCGCGATTATCTCGTCAGTACTTCAGGGCGCTCGCGCTTTGGGCATGCGAATTGCAAAAGCCGACGCTGAAATGGCCGCTCAACGTAGTAAAATAACACTAGCCCCAGACAGGACGCCAGACCGCAGCACAGCAAAATCGAAGCACCCGCACTCCACGCCGTGGGCTCAATGGAAAGCGCATCCCAGACATGCTGCAGCGCGATCACTATAAAAAGGTGGAACAGGTAGATGGAATAGCTGGCGTCTCCCAGCCTTTCCAACCAGCGCGTTTCTGGCAAAAACCGCTCCAGCGCCACGCACCCGGTCACGATCAGCGCCCCAGCCAGGCCAAACGTCAGAGGCCTTGACCAGGATGTTTGGTCCGCCGTTGCCATTGGCGCAAGAAAGAACAGGACCAAAACACCCGCAGCGCACAAACCAACGCCTAACCAGAGACCCGCCAAGCCGCGACGCCACAATTCGGCAATCCAGCACCCTGCCAAAAACTCCAAAAGAAGCGGACTTGTGTACGCTTGAAACGCCGCGATGTTTGACGGGAAAATGACGCCCGCTCCAATCATAAAGAGCAACAGAAAGCTCAGTATAGCCAAGCGCCACCGCGGCACAAAAAGCAGCGTGAGCGCAAAAAGCGCGTAAAAATACATCTCGAACAGCAAGGTCCAGCCGGGGACGAGAACTGGCCAAAATGTTTCTGGATAGGTCGGGCTCCAATGCGGTACGAATAGCAGTGAGTTGATCAAATGCGCAGGCGTGACCACGAGCCAACTTGCGCCAGCCAATGATAGAACCGTCACCCAACTGATCGTTGCAACCCAATAGGGCGGAACGACACGAATGGCACGTCTCAATAGAAAATCGCCGGGTTGCCGAGGCGCCTCACAACCGATTGTCCACATAATGAAACCCGAGATCACAAAGAAAAGGTCGACGCCACCGTGTCCGAGATAAAAAATCCCCTGCGCCGTCTCTGATAGGCCTTCCTCAACCCGTTTGCTGGCGTGAAAGGCCACAACGGACAACGCTGCGACAGCACGCAGATATTGAATCGAAAGTATGCGGGTACTTGGCATCTGTGTGCTATTTGCGGTGTGGATCATGGCGGCGTTGCCTGTCTCTTATCCAATCAAAACACTACGACAGATCGGCGCGGTGTCGGGAAAAATCGCCCATGCATGGGCGCAATTTTCCGCGCATCGGCGGGAAATGCCCTGAAAAAAGCATGATCCAAGCCGCGACGGTGATGAGTTTTGCGATCGGGCTCCTTTCTTCTGGGCACGCTGACCCAGTGTCAGACCCACTTACCTTGGTTGAGGACATGATTCCCATTTTGGATCAGAATTTTGCAGATGGATTAAACATTTATAATGGCATCAACGGGCTTTGGTCCACACAGTCCCCACGCGGTGGATTGTTGACCAATGCAAGGAAACGGTCTTCTCGATCCTGATGCGCCCTTTGTGCCTTGGTCTGCACCACCGTCGACACTGCAGGTGACATCCGATGGGCTATCGCTGCGCACAGTGCGCATTCCTGATGGTGATTTCCGCCCGGTCCGTGAACAGATGCGCGCCAAAAATCGCGCAAGGCAGGCGCCTGCTATCAAATACGCCACGGGCCGCATCAAAACCGCCGAGAAATGGGCGCATATGTATGGATGGTTTGAAATTGAGGTGCAGGTCCCCCGTGGCAAAGGACGCTGGCCTGCGTTTTGGTTGATACTCGCGGGCCTGTGGAGCGCAATGTGTGGAACATGCGGGCGGATGTGGTGAACAAGTCACAAGACGATGATGATGGCGACGGCGTGATCACGGCCCCAGGGATCGGTGGATGGGTAAATGGTCGTGGCCGTCCCACACGGCTCAATGGCGGGCCTGGCCCGGAAAGGTATCTTGCATCACATCCAGACACTCAGATCGTTGAACCTGTTGATGGGGGTATCGACACAATCATTGCATGGGGCAAGAGAACACTACCGCCCAATGTAGAACGCGGGATCTTGCTCGGGGACAAAAGGCGCCCAATGGGAACGTCCGCCCATGATCGGCTAGAAGTGGAAGGGCGGAACGGTTACTTCTCGGCCGAAGCCGGTGATAATCTTTACGTCATTCATGAGACGGCAAGAAACGCCACCATCCACATTGAGGCACTGCCCGGCCACGATCAGCTTCGCGGCTATACGGATGCGGACCGCGTTTCACTGGCGGCCAAACTGCGGGCGCAAGCTGCAAACTGGGGATGGGATTAGCTGGACGAAGGTGTATTGATCACCTTCGGTGATAAGCAGTCCCTATTGATTGAAGGTTTGGACATGGCGGCGCGCGATGACTTGTTTCCTTTGCCGTGATCGCGCGCCAACCTGTCTTGCCGCTTAGGGTTAACCAAGCACTCCGCGCAACGCCTGCCCCATCTGACGCCCGAGCGCTTGGATACCTGTCGCACTATAGTGCGGGTCAGACGACCCCTGATTGCCGTCTCCGGTGTATTGATTGCCCGATGCAGGCTCCAAGACTGTGAGATTGTTTACCGAGTTGGGGTGCCCACTGTACTTATCGAAGCGACGTATCCATGTCTGACGGAAGCTGCCGAAGCCTTGGTTCCCGTTTGCGTCTGAATCTGCTGCCGCATCGGGATTGATATTTGAAAGCACCATGGGGATGTTTCCAAAAAGGGTGCGCACATCTGTGAAGAAGTTATCGTACTGAACAGTGTGACTGGTATCGTAGTCCTCTGCGCTTGATGCCGAGAAACCATCATTCTGACCAAGTGACCACATAGCGCCCACCACCTGATGATTAGGTGTAAGTGCCTCCAGTGCCGTTTTCATGGCTACCATTTCATCCCACATACGACCCACAGTTGCCCCGGTACCTTCCCGCCGTGCGGGTGCGCGCCAATCCTGAGTGTTCATGAGCCCAGACCCCGGATCACCTAGGGCCAAGATCAACAACGGTCTGCCCCGCGCGGCTGACCAAGAGACAAGCTCAGACGCTGCGGCATGAACGGGCGACATTCTGCGTGCGGCAGGTGCTGCAATGACGGGTTCGATCATGGGAAACGGGACATGTCGCTCGGCACCTACCGGATTAAAGGTGGGGGCGTTTCTGAGCGTTGGCATGTACCAGATGCGTGGATCAAACGCAGTCTCGCGGTTGGCTTTGGTCACAAAGTCTGATGTCGCATTGGCGGAATTGCTATCACCGCCGTAGATGATCACGTCACACTGCACCACCTTGGGATCGGTGGTCGATAGGTCATAAATGGCCAGACCATCAATTGACCCTGAAAAGTTTGACGTTGGCTTAGGCTGCACTCGCGTAAATGCTCCACCGACATCAGTGGATTTGTAGTTCTGAAACCCCTGCCAATCTTCGGTGACGCTGGCTCCGTTGAATGAGCCGTTGCCACCTAGGCTCATTTTGAGATTGCCAGATGTGATTGCAAAATCAAACGTCGCGAAGTGGTGGTGACCGGCCACAAGAGGTGCGTCCAGACTGACACGAGCGTCGTTGGCGTTGTTGCCTAGAGCTGTCAAGCGGCCGCCAGAGATTTCCCAGTTGCCACGCAGGTCAATATGGGCTGACGTATCAAATGCAGATTGCGCCACGCTGAACAAGTTGCCCGGCGCGGCGAGACCGGATGGAGGCGCGGGCGGCGCAGATGCGGTTGATGCGGCCGATTGCGCAGAGACCCCCAGGCCGAGACCCAAAAGCATCAGGCCAACCCTACCAAACCAGTCGCGGTTGTACCGGTGGCATGAATACGTGCGGCCCGCACCGGAAAGGCTAGCCCCGCCGCGACAAAGATAGTCGCCGTGGTGCCGGAAACCGTGGTCACACGCACGGTGCCCGATGCAGCCACATTCAAAGCACGCGTTGCAACCGACAGATCGGTGCCATCATCGGGAACAATGTCAAAGAGGTCAGACGCGGGCGCTTCCAAACCCGCTACATAAGATTCAAATCGGTCAGTCATATCAGATCCTGTTAGAGCCAAAACGGACGGCTCGTGCGGCCCGCGCTCATCAGGCACAACACGAGAAACGCGACGTCTTTCCACGTCCCGCTGTTGCAAACGATTGCGCCTAGCGATGAACAAAAATCTATTGGGCCACGCGGAGCTTTAACTCTTTTTCATCCATTTTGGATGATCTCTTTGGCCCGTACGTAAGCAAGAATTCGCAAGCCAAAACGCACAAAGGCCCGTGCACCCGCCGCGCGCGCGGGATCTCGCTGACCGGCAAGCGAATACACGCTATGCAATTTTCTTGAGGATTTACAGCCGTCTAAGTTGTGTATTTACAGAAACCCTAGCGTCGCGACCACGGCCTGCGGAACTCCGGTTTCCGCCATAATAAAGCCGTTTAAAGAACCAAAAAGAGCCCATGTTTTGGCCTCTTCCAAAGCTGAGTTTGGCCCATGGATACCTCGGGTCGAACCCAAGCTGCTTGTCGTATCAGTGCGCCGTCTTGTTTCTGCCCGCTCCACCGTTTGACGCAAAATCAAAGATACAGAGGACGACATAAAAGATGTCTGCAACCACCCATCTGCAAAAGGCAGAAAACGATACCTATACTTCTGGAAATGTCGATCAAAACTGGTTCATAGATGGCACCATAAATTCCGACGTGACCCTCGATGTCACGTCGGTATGGGCAGACTACACCGGACGCGGTGTTCAGGTCGCAGTCATCGACTCGCAGATCAACTACAAGCACAGCGATCTCAATTCCGGCTATGATCAAAATTTGGACTACAATTTTGATCTGCAAACGGACGAAATCAACGTTGATCCGCGCGCGATGTCAGACTGGCACGGCACTGAAGTGGCCGGTGTCATTGCCGCCGAACCAGGCAACAACATTGGTGGCGTCGGGATCGCGCACGGGGCCACACTTGTCGGGTATGCCATAAACTACAGCAGTGCCGCGGTGGCCGATCAGGTGTTGCAGGCGCTGAGTGCAGCAACGGACGTTGATGTGGTCAACAACAGCTGGAGTTTTAATCAGAATTTCTACGATAACTTCAACGTCCCGGACAATGCCAGCATGGGTGAAACCCTCGAAGAGGTCGCAGAACAAGGCCGCGATGGTCTTGGCACTGTGATGGTGTTTTCGGCTGGCAATGGCGGCAACCAAAAAGCATCCAACTATCACAACTTTCAAAACTCGCCCTACACAATTGCAGTTGGCGCGATCGAAGCGGATGGGAGCGCTTGGGAACCAAGCAGCGTTGGTGCAAATGTGCTGGTCTCAGCCGCCGGACATGACGTTTACACCACCACTCGTCGCGATGGCCATCGTGACGTCGATGGAACGTCCTACGCAGCGCCTGCCGTTTCCAGTGTTGTGGCACTCATGCTGGAGGCCAATCCAAACCTTGGATATCGCGACGTACAACAAATCCTCGCCCTCTCCGCCGAGCGCGGCCCGCTTAGCGACACCGCCCCCAATGGGTTGGGCTGGCAAACAAATGGCAGCGACGGATTGAATGGCGGCGGCATGCAACACAGCGACACCTTCGGTTTCGGGGTCGTTAATGCCCATAACGCCGTGCGATTGGCCGAAACTTGGACTGAGCAACAAACAGCGCAAAACCGCGAAACGGTTACGGTAGAAAAACAGGTCAACGAGCGGCTTATCGCTGGCACCGAAGACTACATTTCCGTCGACATAGAAGTCGATGAGGACATTGATCTGGAACATGTAGAACTGACGATGGGCGTGGCTTGGCGCTTTAGCGGCGATCTGGATGTTTACCTAACCAGTCCGGAAGGCACGCGTGTTCAACTTGTCTATGAAAACGACGAGGGGAACTTCAACGGAAACCTGCGCAACTTCACCTTTTCGTCCGTCGCAACTATGGGCGAATCCGGCGCCGGGACCTGGACCCTGGAGATCTTCAACAGAAATCCAGATGCCCTTGATGGCGGCGCACCGATGGAAGGGCGTCTTTTTGATGTGCGCCTCGAATTGCATGGCGACACTGATGGTCTCAACAACGATCTATATGTTTATACAGATGAGTTTGGCACGATCTATTCTGAGAGTGAGCTGGCAGAACGCAGCACGCTGGCGGACACAAATGGCGGCATAGATACGATCAACGCTGCGGCCGTCACATCGAACACACGCATCGATCTCAGCGGGACAGGTAACAGCGAAATCGCTGGACAAAACCTGATCATCGAAACGCCCGGCAGTATCGAAAACGTCCATACCGGCGATGGCGACGACACTGTGTCTGGCAATGATCTAGACAACACTCTGTCCACCGGGCGCGGCGATGATGTCGTGGTGGGCAGTGCTGGCAACGATGTGATTGACGGTGGAGAGGGCGAAGACAAATTTGTGGTGGGGGCCGATTTCGGTGGTTCAGGCGCAAGCCTGTTGGACACAGGCGCATTTCTGTTTGATATGGTCGATGCTGGCCTCTCCACTGTGTTTGGGTTTGAAGTGTTCCAGTTTGACGATGTCACTTATTCCGCCAGCGAGTTGGAAGCTCGGGTACCAACAGGAACAGAGCCACCCGCCGACCCTGAACCCGACCCGGCTCCGGGGGTTGACCCTGACCCGGATCCTCCCGCGCCAGATTTTGATGCCGAGTTGACTGGCACGAGTGATGCTGATCGGCTCAATGGCACAAACGCCAACGACCGTATTGAGGGCTTTGCGGGCAATGATACAATTAAAGCAGGCCAAGCCGATGACGCGGTCTTCGGCGGCGATGGTCATGACAAATTGCTCGGACAAGGGGGCGATGATCATCTGCGTGGCGAGGCCGGCTCCGACAATCTAAAGGGAGGGGACGGCGATGATACACTCGACGGCGGCGCGGGACGCGACAAGTTGTTTGGCGGCGATGGGGCCGATGTCTTTGTCTTTGATTTGGGGACACCTGACGAAGTCGACGTGGTCCGCGATTTTAACGCCGCCGAAGGAGATCAAATTCAGGTAACCGGTCTTTCAGAGGCAAGCCAGCTGTCTTTTGTTGAAAGCAACGGACATGTCTTCGTTGAAGTCACAACCGGCGAGCAAACCGTTCGCTTGGCCCGAATTGATGACACAAGCGCAACCGACCTATCCGTCGCGCCGATGAGTGACCACGACGCTATGATTTTCTGACAGGGTGATTTTCTCGCAGGGCGCAGTGGCGGCTCAAGCCGTCAATGCGGCTCCAACCGTTTCCGGCTTCGTATGGGTGTCTTGGGAAAAGCGGGTCCAGGGAACGCGGCGCCCCAGCATTTTTTCAAGCTGCGCAACATCATCTGCGAAATACTCTGTCAGGTCTGCCGCTGTTTCAGGGGCCATCGGATGTATAAGATCCCGCATCGCTTCGCGATTTGCCTCGCGCATGTGCTTGACACCGGGGGCCGCCTTGACCGCCTCAACCACACGGCCCAATCCGTTGCGACGTGCATAGTTTCCAACCTTCCAAAGCGTTTCGCCCATGGCGGCATTGCGGTAGCGGACGCTTTCGTTGGCACGCAAATCAAGGAAGTTGTCCAGCGTAGGCACGCCCAACGCGGACATGACGTATGCAGCAGCCCTAGCACGGTCTGCATTTATATCTTCTTGGAACATGACGTGAATTTGCTCGGCCGGAAACGCATCATACCAGGCTTTGAGATAAGCAGCATAGCGGCCTTGCTCACGATAAAGCGGATTGTTTTCCAACGCCTGTTCAAAAGACAAGTTGGCACCGCTGATGTGACCTTTGCGCGCCTCATGCAAGTGGTTCGAATAAGCGCGTTCTACCGGATCTCGTAACATCACAAAGATGGCCATATCACGGTTATAGGCCGCCGCCCGCGAGGCAGCGGACGGATGTATCAGGTATGAGGGCGATATCTCTCCTCGGTGGCGCACTGCCTCAGAGCCGTCAAAGTTTCGTTCATACCATTCATATCCACGGTCAAACCAGTAGCTGAAAAAATCAACTTCTTTCTCCTCGCTGACCCTCACATGCTGGGATTGCTGCAAAACGCCATAAAGCCAAGTGGTCGCAGATTTTTGCGCCCCGATCCCGAGAAAAGTCGCTTGCAATGGTCGCATCACGCGTTCTTTTTATGGGTATCCACTTTACGTGGCATCCATCCTCCATGCGGAACTGCGGTTTTCACCATTTAAGACCTCTGCTGCAGGCTCTTTAGGCTGACGCACAATGCGGCGCTTGTGAACGCCGTATCTTTTGCGGACCAGTGCCGGTCAAGTCAGATGCCTGTCCGGCGCAACACGACGCTTGTCGTTTTGACCAGAATTCGCATGTCCGTCGTCAGCGAGACGGCATGATAGTAGTTGTTGTCCATGGCAACACGCTCGGGGTAGCTCACGTCGTTGCGGCCAGACACTTGCCATAAGCCAGTCACACCCGGGCGCATAGCCAAATAGGCCTGCTTGTGGCTACCATACCGCTCTAGTTCGTCGGTTGTCACAGGTCGGGGGCCGACCAGGCTCATGTCACCCTTAAGAACATTGAAAATCTGAGGCAGCTCGTCGAGGCTCGTGCGCCGCAAAAACGAACCGAGGGGCGTGACACGCGGATCATCCCGCAATTTTCTATCACGCTCCCATTCCGTGCGCGCCGCAGGGTCCCGCTCTAGAAGCTCCTGCAAACGCTCTTCGGCATCCATGACCATTGTCCGCAGTTTCCAGCATTTGAACGTTCGACCGTCTTTGCCAACGCGGGTATGTCCGAAAAACGCCGGGCCGCCCGAAAAGCGCAGCGCGATACCGAGAACTGCGATGATCGGAAGTAGAATAGGCAACAACATAACTGACAGGAAAACATCCAGTGGGCGCTTCCCAGTCTGTAAATAAGCAGACGCATTGTATTTGAAGCTGGTGCCCAGATCAGCTGTACTGGCAGGGCGCAAAGCACGATTGCTCATTATTTTTCTCCAAATCGGATCCGAACAGGCGTGTTCGAATTTAGTAAGTGAAAAAAATCAGCGCTTAAAGACTGCCACTCATGCGCCGTATTTGTATCAATTAGCTCAGGCTTTGTTGACAGCACAATGAAACGCGGCAGGCTGTAGGAAAAAACCCGCCTTTCTTTGGACACACTGAGCGCTTCAGCGCTTATAAGAGAAATTTTATACAATAATTTCAACAATTTACACTAAATCTCAGGCCAATCTTCACCGCCCATTTTTTGCCCAATAACAGACGCTCATAATTTTTCTATTATATTCAGTGAGTTACGGAAAATGATGTCTCAGTATTCATTAGATTTGCCCAATTTAGCACCACAAGAGTAACGTTCAGAGACACTGGTTAACGATTTATTTTTGTTAGTTAATAGGGCGTTAACGCTAATTGGGGATAGATGATCTCGAAAACGCAGATCGACCGTCCTGAGATGACTGCGATTCGCGATGTGTTTTTGAGGTTTCTTCCGCTTTCAAATGCGCCCCTCTTCGCTCGCTGCGCTCGCAGAACACGCCCTGCGCAACGATGACTTGAAGAACCTCACGTCGATTAGCAAAAATTTGACATCTCACACAGACAATTGCTTCGTCCGTTGGCAGCGGTTATGTTAACCAATCGGAAGGAAAGTAAGGTAGCGAAACACGCATGCGCAGAGGCAAAAGCGCATCTCTTGGGTGAAACAGTAATGTCTGTTCAAACAAAAACGACGGACCATTCCGTTCGCAAAGATCGTTCTGCTGGGGCAAGGGAAGCCATGGCCGAACCGCCCGGCCGTCGCAAGTTCGGTGCATTGGGCGCGTTGCTATTGTCTATTGTCCCTGCACTTTTTGGAACAGTGGCCTTTGCCATTAGGTTTGACATTTCTTGGGTCTGGTGGCTGCCGATCTACATGAGCTTGGGAACCGCGAGCTTCTGTTTTGTGCTTGCCTGCGTGTATTTGCGAAAGGGCTGACACTGGCAACAGCGGCGCGATGGAAGTATGTGACCCGCAGCCTGTTAAACAAATCTCGTACTCGACACGCTCTGAGAAAAAGTCGGTTCAGGGGATTTAAACTGTGTCCGGTTTGCACAAAAAGACAAAAACTCATGCATTGCGTTTCTGCTGTGCGACGCGCCGTCCCTGGTTGTGCGTTCGGCGCGCCTACAAGCCTAAAAATTCTATGCCGCTTGGATAGACGCACTAACGGCTTGCACCTGGCCCAAAGCGCTTGAGTATTCCGGGCTGCGCATGGCCAAATGGAGTGTGGCTTGCAACATGCCCGCCTTTGAGCCGCAATCAAACCGCTGGCCCGAAAAACGGAAGCCGGCTAGGCCGATGTCTCCGATGTCCCGTGCGATGGCGTCAGTCAACTGGATCTCTCCTCCTGCGCCGGGCGTTTGGGAACGCAAGGTTTCGAAAATCTGCGGGCTCAAAACGTATCGTCCCACAACGGCCTCGCAGGAGGGCGCTATATCTGGCGCGGGTTTCTCGACAATCGCATCAGCGTGCAAGACGGCTTTGTCGGATTGGGTGATCGACAAAACGCCGTATCGTGACGTTTCTTCGCGCGCGACCGTCATAGTCGCTACCATGTGGCCGCAGCCTGTCTCCTCATAGGCGTCTACCAATTCAGCAAGGCATGGCTCTTGGCCAACGATAAGGTCATCCGGAAGCAAAACCGCCACTGGCCCTGGAAGGACATGTTCAGCTGCGCACAATACCGCATGGCCCAGACCCAGCTGTTTGTCTTGTGTGACGAATATCACATCGTCATCAGGCGCCCGGAGGGCGTTTTTCTCCAGTTCGATAGCCTGGCTGAGTTTGCCCTTCTTTCGCAGGTGTTCCACCAGTTGCACATCTTCGCGCACGTATTTCTCAATGGATGGTTTCGACGGGTGATTAACGAAAATCAATCTCTCAACACCACAAGCGCGTGCTTCATCAATGGCGAATTGGATGAGAGGTTTGTCGATAACCGGCAACAGTTCTTTCGGCGTTGCCTTTGTCGCGGGAAGGAACCGTGTGCCCAAACCTGCCACGGGGAAGATGGCTGTTCTTACTTTATCGGTGATCATATCGTGTCCTATCCATCGTGTTTCGTTGATGTCTGAAAGTCGTTTGATTTCGGTACCTTAAATTCGGACTGATGACTGTCTTGGCAGCGTTCCTCGCGCCCTATTGGGTCAAAAACCTCTTCGGTGGGGGTGAGCCTATTTGTGCATTTCATTATGTGACGTTGGCATTTGCTGCAGTGCAGCGCGAAGAAGCTATCGCTCACAATGGACTAAAAAGCGCCCTATCTTGCGCGATTATTGAGCGAGTTTGAGTGCAAAGCCCACAAAAGGAGCAGCATTCGCCAGCACGTTTCCGTCATTTAACGGAAAAATCGCTGTGTCGAAGGAGGCTGACGCGAGGCGATTCGTAGCTTTTTCGGATGGAGCCATCTCAGCCTTAGGCGACGCAAGCTGACCGACACGCCGCCCAGAGACATCACCTTAGATCATAAGGCTTAAAAGCACGGGCTGAGACAAGCGACATCACGTCCTAATGAGCGCCGATATGGCCCACATACTCACGCTGCAAGCCTACTCAGCCGACTTTTTCACCCTGGCTCCAGACCCCGCACAGCAAAGGGGTTTGCTGAAACTCCCGAACGCGCAAAACATCGCCGCGCATCCCGCATTTCAGGGCGCCCCTATCGTGCAGATTGGCCGCTTTTGCCGGGTTCGCGGTCACGGTTGCAACAGAACGCGGCAGGTCATTCCATATCCGGGCCAGGTGAAAGGCGGATAAAAGCAAGGCCGACGGCACATAGTCAGACGATACAATATCAAGGCGGTCACCCGCTGCCAGGTCTTTTGCGGCCACATTACCAGAATGAGATCCGCCTCGGATCAGATTGGGAGCTCCCATCATCACAGCTATTCCATGATCGCGACAGGCCTGAGCGGCTTCAAGGGTCGTTGGGAATTCTGCAAACCCAACGCCATTTCGCGCCGACGTCGCAACTTGAGCTTCGGTGGTGTCATCATGGCTCGCCAACACAGCCCCAAGGCGGTTTGCCTCTGTCACCGCACCCGCCTCATGCCGGGCCCCGAACCGTTGTTGCAAGGTCATAAGATGATTTACGTGCTCGGCGAATTCCTCGTCATTCATTCCGCGCTTTTTCGAAATGTAGGTTTTCAAAGCACTCAAATCTCGGAACTGGCGCTGTCCTGGCGTGTGGTCCATCAGACTGACAATCCCTACGCGGTCTTCTGGTCCAAATGCGGCCAATTCCTCCAACAAAGTCTCGGAACAAATCTCTGCTCTGAGATGGAGATAATGGCTGATTTTGAACAGGCCATCGGCGCGCGCAGATAGCAATTCACTCGCCAGTTTGCGGGCATAATCAATGTAACGGCCTTTGCCACTATGGATAGATCCGACCCGCATGGCATCAAACACGGTTGTAATCCCCGCGCCCGCCAGCTCAGCATCATGGGCCAACAGAGCTGGCAAATGCGGCCAATCCACCGCAGGTCGCGGCTCAATATGACGTTCGACATTGTCGGTGTGCAGTTCCACCAAACCGGGCAATACATAATCTTTGGCGCAATCAATCGCGCCGCTGGGAACCATATCCCCTTCGGACAAATCCGTAATCACACCCTGTTCGATCGTAATGGCCCCCAAAACGACGCGATCGGGCAGCACCAAACGGGCATTGGCCAAGCACAGGTCAGCCAAGGGCACTCTGGCTTTCGATGTTGACAGGGAAGAGGCCGCAACTGGGGAGTTCATGGCATGGTCCTCAAGTTGACGGGCGCAGGATGCAGCAACGCCGTGGCGCGCGCGATTGTTTGCCCCAAAGGCCCGTCATTTGAGAGATGGAGTACATCCAATCCTTCGGGCAAGGGTTTTTCCGCCTCCATTAGGCGTTGTGTAATCTCGGTCTCGCTTTCGCGCCCGCGCATCGAAAGCCTCGCAGCCAGGGTGTCAGGATGTGCTGTGATGTTCAGCACCAGAAAATGCGAAAAGATATCCGAGGCCTCTGCGAGGGCCCTGCGAGAAAAATTCGCCAAACAATCAATACCGCGGTTCAAATGGTATTTGACAGTGATAGGGATGCCGTAATGCAGCCCATGCGCTTGCCAATGCACCGCAAAAGCCCCGTTTTCGGCCAAGTCACGAAATTCCGGCACTGACACCGCGTCATACACCTCGCCCCCCAATTCCGGGTCGCGGGTGATCACGCGGCGCACCAAATGCATATGTGGGATTGCATCATGTAGGCCTCGCATCACGCTGTCCTTGCCCACGCCGGACGGGCCAACCACGGCGATCATTCGCCCGGACGCCCCAACATCGCGCGTCATGCGGCCACCTCTGGCGTAAACTCGGAGACATCGATCTCTCGGTTGCAGACCCGGGATCTTGCGGCCTCATCGTGAAAAATCCCGATGATGGCGGCCCCTCGCGCCCGAGCATCTTCAATCAGCGTCAGCACGATTTCACGGTTTACGGCGTCAAGGCTGGCCGTCGGCTCATCCAAAAGCATGGCAGGATAGGCATGGGCAAACCCGCGCGCGATATTGACCCGTTGCTGTTCTCCGCCTGAAAAGGTTGTGGGAGATAAAGACCAAAGCCGTTGCGGGATATTGAGTTGACTGAGCAGCTTTTGCGCCCGTAGCTGCGCCTCCTCCACCGGCACCCCCAAGGCGCGCAAGGGCTCTGCGACCACGTCAAGTGTTGGCACACGGGGCACCACACGCAGAAACTGACTGACATAGCCCAGCACGTCGCGGCGCAGCGCGATCACCTCGCGCGGTTCGGCCTGCACCAGATCTACATCACCAATGCGGATCGCGCCCGACTGCGTTAGGTAGTTGCCATAGATCATCCGCATGAGCGTGGATTTTCCCGCCCCCGAGGCCCCGGTCAGAGCCACACATTCCCCCGGCGCCACGGTGAAGGACACGCCGCTGATCACTTCGATCACCGCGCTGCCCTGATTGTGCAGGGTGAAAGTTTTGGACACATCTTGAAGCTCAATCATCGCTCACACCTGCAAAACAGAACTGACAAGAAGCTGACTATAGGAGTGCTGGGGATCATCCAGCACCTGATCGGTCAGCCCCGCTTCGACCACACGGCCGGATTTCATCACCATCAGACGATCCGCCAACAGACGGACCACGGCCAAATCATGCGTCACGATGATGGCAGACAGGCCCATATCGCGCACCAATCCACGCAGCAGATCCAAAAGCCGCGCCTGCACAGAAACATCCAGCCCGCCTGTCGGTTCATCCATAAAGACAAGCCGCGGCCCGGTGACCAGATTGCGGGCAATTTGCAATCGCTGCTGCATCCCGCCGGAAAATGTTGTTGGCCGGTCGTCCACGCGGTCACTGTCAATCTCAACGCGGTCAAGCCAGTCTGTCGCCTGTTCTCGAATATCGCCGTAATGGCGCGCCCCCACGGCCATGAGCCGCTCACCCACATTGCCCCCGGCCGAGACCCCCATGCGCAACCCGTCGCGGGCATTTTGGTGAACAAAGGCCCAATCCGTGCGACCGAGCATCCGGCGCTCAGGCTCTGACATGGTCAACGTGTCCCGCGGTCCATCGCCGCGCGTGTCAAAGATCACTTGTCCTGCGTCGGGCGTCAAATGCCCCGCCATGCAGTTCAAAAGCGTTGATTTGCCAGAGCCGCTTTCGCCGACAATGCCCATCACCTCGCCGGGATAGAGATCAAAGGAGACATCCGCGCAGCCGATATGCGCGCCGTAATGCTTGGTCACGCCCTGAACAGACAAAAGGGGGGTCATGCCGCCACCTCACTGCCTGGAAAGGCCGGTCCTTTGTATCCACGCGCGCGTCGCCCTGCGCAGTAATCCGTGTCCGAACAGCAAAAGAGCCGCCCGCCCTTGTCATCGGTAATCACCTCATCAAGATAACTGTCTTCGGCCCCGCACAGCCCACAGACCTGATCGGCTTTGGAGGCTTCAAACGGGTGATCCTCAAAATCAAGACTGACCACCTGCGTATAGGGCGGCAGCGCATAAATCCGCTGCTCGCGCCCCGCGCCGAAAAGCTGAATAGCCGGCATATCACCCAGTTTCGGATTGTCGAATTTCGGGATGGGTGAGGGATCCATCACATAGCGCCCTTCGACTTTCACTGGATAGGCATATGAGGTCGCAATATGGCCGTGCCGCGCGATATCCTCATAGAGCTTCACATGCATCAGCCCGTATTCCTCCAGCGCGTGCATCTTGCGGGTTTCGCTTTCGCGCGGCTCCAGAAAGCGCAGGGGCTCGGGGATAGGCACCTGATAGACAAGGATCTGATCTTCGCTCAAAGGCTTTTCGGGGATGCGATGGCGGGTCTGGATCACAGTCGCTTCTTTGGTCGCCGTGGTTGTCTCCACCTCGGCGGTACGCTCAAAAAAAGAGCGGATCGAGACCGCATTAGTCGTGTCATCCGCACCCTGATCAATGACTTTCAACGTATCATCAGGCGTCAGCACCGCCGCCGACACCTGCACCCCGCCGGTGCCCCAGCCGTAGGGCATTGGCATCTCACGGCTGGCAAAAGGCACCTGATACCCCGGAATGGCCAGCCCCTTCAGAATGGCGCGCCGGATCATACGCTTGGTCTGTTCGTCGAGATATGCGAAGTTGTAGTCAGACATTGCAAGGAGCCTTCATGACATGACGGTTTGGGAGATAGTTTTGGGTGTCGGCATCGGGTTGGCTCTGGTAGCCGCCGCATGCGCTTTCGCTTTCCGCCCATCGCGCCATGATATCAGGGGCAATGGCGATTATTCGCAAAATGGGAGTGTTTCGAACCGTCAGTTCGATGATTTCGGGGATGGAGGAGGAGGAGGAAGCGACTGATCTCATTCCGCCGCCTCCTGCACCTGATCCACACCGGCCTCGCGCCGCAGTTTGCGGACCAGCTCAAGCTCTGACTGAAAATCGACGTAATGGGGCAGTTTGATATGTTCCAAAAACCCCGTCGCCTGAATGTTATCCGCGTGGTAAAGCACAAACTCTGTGTCTTGCGCGGGCGCGCCCACATTATCCTCGCCCAGCTCTTCCCACCGAAGCGCGCGGTCCACCAGCGCCATGGAGATCGCCTTTCGCTCTGATTGCCCAAAAACCAGACCGTAACCACGCGTGAATTGCGGCGGCTCGGTTTTGGAGCCTTTGAACTGATTGACCGTTTCGCACTCGGTCAGCGTCACCTCTCCAATCTCAACAGAAAACCCAAGCTCGGGGATGTCCATCTCCACCGCAACCGTCCCAATGCGCAACTCCCCCACGAAGGCGTGGTTGCGCGCATAGCCGCGCTGCGTGGAATAGGCGAGGCCCAGGGTAAACCCTTCGTCCGAGCGGGTCAGCGCCTGCAACCGCAGGGCGCGATCGGCGGGCATTTCCAGGGGCTCACGCGTCAAATCAGGGGGTTGCGTGTCGTCATGGGGGGCCTCTTCAATCAGCCCTTCCTGATTCAAGAAGGCGGTCACATGAGGCACCTCCGCGAGATCGGCTTGTGTTGAGGGGGCCTCGGACATCTCACCATCTGCGGCGAGTTTGAAATCCAGCAAACGGTGGGTGTAGTCAAAGGTCGGTCCCAAAACCTGCCCGCCCGGCAAGTCCTTGAACGTGGCCGAGATGCGCCGGTCACAGGCCATCGCGCCCGTGTCCACCGGCTGCGACGCGCCAAATCGCGGCAGCGTCGTGCGGTAGGCCCGGATCAGAAAAATCGCCTCAATCAGATCCCCGCGCGCCTGTTTGATCGCCAAGGCCGCCAAATCAGGGTCATAAAGCGAGCCTTCGGCCATCACGCGATCCACGGCCAGCTTCAGCTGCTCGCGGATCTGCGCAATGCTGAGCTCCGCCACGCCCTGATCGCCCCGGCGCTCTTCGGCCAGCCAGGCATGGGCGTTTTGGATGGCGCGTTCACCGCCTTTGACCGCGACATACATCAGCTCACCTCCGTCGTTCTGGGCAGCGCCGCAACCTCGCTGTCGCAGGTCAGGATAAAATCAAGGCCCAGCGGGAAAAGCGCGTTGTTGCTCTGAAACGCCGCCACCTCGGGCAGCGACAGGGCGGCATTGGTCTTGATGCCCGGGCCTTTGAGCGTTGCGCCCTCTTGGGCCAGCGTGGAGCATTCCACGATCAAGGTGGCGGACCGGTCAGGGTAGTCCGGCGTGCCAATGGGGTAGTTTGACAACGGCATAAGCGCATCCCAAGTGCCAATGGCAAACATGCAGTGCGACGGGCCCGTCACAGGCGCGCCTGTGTGAAAGGCCAGCCATTTGCGGATCTCGGCGGTGTCCGCCTCGCCTGCCAAATACACCGGCGTGTCCGCATCGCAGAGCGTCAACAAAACGCAACCCGCCGCCTTTGAAAGCGGCGCAGGTGGCTCTGCCCCTTGGATTTCTTGCACAGTGCCCGGGCGCGCCATCGCCTCCATGACACTGCGGAACGCGTGGGCCGATTGGATCGCGGGGCTGTCAAACCCTCCGGTCAAGGTATTGGCCTGCATCAGTCTTCCCCTCTTGTCATGGTGAAGAATTCAACCTTTGTTGCGGCGGCTTTGGCGGCACGGGCGGTGCTGGCGGCGGCATATTCCTGCGCCAGCGGCTCCAGGATAGCGGCGCGAACCGCGTCGGCGGAGGGCCCTTGCATCAGGGCATCCACCAAGGCTGCGGCTTGCGCATCTGCCTTGCGCCGCCCCTGAAGATAGGCGTGCCCCACTTCACCGCTTTGCAAGGTGAGCGCGCAACGCGTGACTGTCACCTCGCCCAGGTTAAAGGGCGCACCTGTGCCACCCGCGCGGCCGCGCACCATCGTGCTGCCAATCTCGGGCGGTCTCAGCCAGGTGAACTCCGGGCGCGCCATTGCGGCATCAAGCAGCGCGGCCACACGGCCCTCCGGCGCTTTGGCCAAAAGGCTCATCCAGGCTTTGCGGTCCTCATTCTTGTCGATCTCGTCTTTCATCTCGACAACTTTTCCATATACTATACAACTATACATATCTTACCAGATTGCGCCCCAGACAACAGAGGAATTTTGTGAAGCTTGCGTGACACATCGCGAAACACCCCCGCAGATCGCTCTGGCAAAACACCCGTTTGGCGCGCGATCGCCAATGCTCTGCGCAACGACATCGCCGAAGGCCGTTACCTGCCGGGCGACAAACTCCCGACAGAGGCCGCATTGGCCGACCGGTTTGGTGTCAATCGGCACACGGTCCGCCATGGCCTGTCCGCTTTGGTGGAAGAGGGTCTGGTGCGCACCCGGCGCGGCGCGGGAGTTTTTGTGGCCGCCACGCCAACAGATTATCCCATTGGCAGGCGGGTGCGGTTTCATGAAAACCTGATCGCCGCAGGGCGCATTCCGCAAAAGCGCATTCTTCAAGTCGAAGACCGCGCCGCCACGGATGGGGAGGCGCGGGCTCTGATGATCGCAGCGGGGGATCCGGTCTGCGCCTATCACGGCCTCTCTTTGGCCGATGATCACCCGATTGCCGTGTTTGAAAGCCTCTTTCCGACCAGCCGCACCGCAGGCATCAGCGCAGCTTTGACCAGAACCAGCAGCGTCACGGAAGCTTTGCAGGCGGTCGGCGTCACCGACTTCATCCGCGCCTCCACGCGACTGACCGCGGTGCGGGCGTCCGCCACTCACGCTCTGCATCTTCAAGTGTCTGAGGGCGATCCGCTGATCAAATCATCCGGTGTGAATGTCAACGAGGCGGGTCAGCCTGTTGAGTACGGGCGCACGTGGTTTGTGGGCGATCGTGTGACGCTGACGCTTGAGGGCTAACCCTCGTACTTCTCCAAAAAGGCCTCAGCCCGGAGCACGCGGAAATCCTCCAGCGCGGCGCGCAAAGCTTCATGCGGCCAGTCCCACCACGCCAAGGCCATCAGGCGGTCGGAAATCTCACGCGGTTGGCGCAGACGTAGAGGCTTGGCCGGCGTGCCCGCCACAATCGTGTAAGGGTCCACATCTTTGGTCACCAGCGCGCCCGCGCCCACAACAGCACCGTGGCCCAGTGTCACTTCTGGCTTGATCATCGCGCCAGCACCGATCCAAGTATCATGACCAATGCGCGCGGTTCGGGATTTGCGGTGAGCAAAGAAAGCATGATCCCGGTCGGCATCTTCCCAGTAGTCATCTGAACGGTAGAGGAAATGATGGCACGATGCCGTGTGCAGCGGGTGATCCGTGGCGCCGATACGAGCCAAGGACGCAATGTTGACGAATTTCCCAATCTCCGCATTGGCAATGTCGGCATACCGGTCACAATAGCTGTAGTCGCCCCAGCTTGAGTTTTGCACGCGGCTGCCTTTTCCGATCTCAACAAACGCTCCAAAGGTGCTCTCGACGATCTCACATTCGGGATGAATGAAAGGCGTGTCCGGTTTGAGCCGCGCCATCACTCTTTGCGCCCAATAAGCTTCCCGCGCAGCCAGCCAGAGAACCAATCCATGAACATTACCATGACCACGATCAAGACAATGTAGTAGGCCACTTCTTCCCAGTCTTTCTGGGTCTGGATCGCCTGGGTCAGCATCAGGCCGATCCCACCGCCGGTGATCGCTCCGATGATCGTGGCTGACCGGGTATTGGATTCCAGAAAATACAGGATCTGCGCCAAAAGCACCGGCACAACCTGCGGTATCACACCAAAGCGGTAACGCTGCAATGGCTTGGCCCCGGTGGAGGAGACGCCCTCGATCTGCTTTTCATCCACGTTTTCAAGCGCCTCTGAGAAGATTTTGCCGAAGGTTCCGGTGTCCGTGATCAAAATCGCGAGGGTCCCGGTCAACGGGCCCGGACCAAAGGCACGGGCCAAAACCACCGTCCAAATTAGCGCATCCACACCGCGCACAAAGTCGAACAATCGCCGCGTTGTCGCCCGCAAGAGCATGAAGGGTGAAAACCGCTTTGCCGCCAGAAAGGCCATGGGCAGCGCGATGATCGCCGCGCCCATCGTGCCCAGAAACGCCATCAGGATCGTCTCCCCAATGGCCCAGGCCACATCCTTGTGCCGCCACATCGCGTTGTTCCACCAAGCGGAGAATGCGCCTGACAGGTTCGACTGTTCCGCAACCACGCGATCGCCAAAGAGCAAGGTGCCAAGGCTTTTACCGTGATAAGGGCTGTCGAGGGTGAACCAAAAAAGCTCCCACCCCGGGAAATAATTGAACACCTCCGTACGTGCACCGGTGAGCGTGATACGGCCCTCAGGCGTGGTGATCCCGATCCGACGGTTGGAGGCCGAGATCCAATCCGGCAGGTCTTCGGGCAGGTTACTGATCAGGGTGCGCCCTTCGGCCTGCACCTCGATCAATGGGTAATCGGGGATGTCGATTTTGGTCCGGTTGTCCGGCAGGTAGCGCACGATGTGCCCCTCACCCAGATCGATGGTGAGGATGTCGTCCCCGCTCACCCAATCGGGGCGCTGACCTTCAGGATATGTGCCCTTGCGCTCCCCTTCGACGGCGTATCTGATCTCTCCGCTGCGGTTGTCACGGGTGACATGCACCTTGTGAGACCAACTGTCGGAGGCGAGTGTTACGGCGTTATCAAGATTGGCCCTCTGCGCCAGACCGGGCAGGTCGAAAGCGAAAAAGATATAAGCCAGATAGACCGCGATGACGGCAGGAATGCCAAAACCGATCATGCGCTTGCGCTGAAACAGCTTGTCCGCATGCCCCTTGGCCGCGGTAAGGTCGGCAGCACTCATTGGCCTTGTCCTTCGGTCAGTCGGTTGCGGTAGCGGCTTGAGACCTGATCGAAGAACACGATCGTCCCAAAGAGCAGGATAAAGATCGCACCGGCCTCGTCAAAGCGCCCCGGCCCCCAGGCCATGGCGTTGCGCAGCTCATATCCCAGACCGCCCGCACCCACGAATCCCAGGATCGCGGAGGCGCGGATGTTGATCTCAAAGCGCAGCAATGTGTAGCTGATGTAATTGGGCGCAACCTGCGGCATGACGCCTAGGAGCATCCGCTGTGACCAGTTGGCGCCAGTGGAGTGCAGGCCCTCGACAGGTTTGAGGTCGGCGTTTTCGGCAACCTCGGAGAACATTTTGCCCAAGGCTCCTGCGGTGTGGATCGCAATGGCAATCATGGCCGGCACCGGCCCGCCGCCCAGAACGAATATCAACATCAGCGCGATCACGATCTCCGGCACCGCGCGCATGATGTCCGAGATGCGGCGAAACAGCGGAATGAGCCGCGGCCATTTGGCAAGACCCCGTGTGCCCAAGAGCGACAGGAACAGCCCGCCCAATCCGCCGATCAAAGTTGAAACAGCTGCAATGTTGATCGTTTCGACCAAGGCTGGAAAATACTTGGCGATTAGCCCGGGCAGATCTGCGCGCTTGGCCCAAGCTTCTGAGAGCACATCGGCCGGGTAATCACCGATCTGATGTAACCCTTCCCAGAATCCACCAGCGTTGCGATCGTCGGCAACGTTGAAGCCCGACACCATAAGAACGACGAATATCAGCAGGGTCAGACCGCCATAGAGCCGGCGTCTTTGCACCTGCGCCATATAGCTGGACTTGATGCTGTCCACGCTGTGCGGCGCGCCGCTGAGTGAAATCTCCGCCATTCTGCCCCCAGTGCACGTAAAATACACGGCGGCCCCTAGAGGCCACCGGATGCGTCATAAAAATGGCTTAGCCACCGATCTTGGCTTTGCGGGCCTCGACGATGGAAATGTAGGTGTCATGGGTCACCGGCTGGAACCCCAGCGTGTCGCCCGCGGCCACACCGTAGGCGCAATCGGCATCACGCTCATGCAGGCCGTCGACCAGCGCGGTCATCCGCGCGCGCACATCTTCAGGCAGCGCTTTGCGCAGAACAACAGGGCCTTCGGGGATCACGTTGGATTTCCAGATCTGGACCATGTCATTCATGTCTACCAGGCCCGCATCCACGGCCTTGCGCAGCGCGCCGGAGTTGTAGCCGTCTTCCCAGTTGCCTTGTCCATCGGCCCAGGTCACACCGGCATCAATGTCACCGTTGTTGACGGCCACGATGGTTTGCTCATGCCCGCCGGTGAATTTCACCTCACCAAAGTAGTCGCCGGATTCCATAGTCACGCCGTCTTTGTACTGAGGGATTTCGATGGACGGGATCAAGTACCCCGAAGTGGAGTTCGGATCGCCAAACCCAAAGACCTTGCCTTCCATGTCATCAATCGAGGTGACGCCGCTGTCTTTGCGGGCAAAACCGATGGAGTGGTAGCCGATGGAGCCGTCCACATTGACCTTGATCAGCACAGGCTCAACCGCCTCGGGGTCTTGCAAATAGGTCGCGGCGTAAGAGGACGCACCTAGCCACGCCATGTCGATCGTGCCGCCCAAGAGGCCCTGGATGACGCCGTTGTAGTCAGCCGGCGCAAAGAGCTTGGTTTCAACGCCCAGCTCTTCTGACGTGTAATCCGCCAGACATTGGTAAGAATTCAGCCGGTCTTGCGCGTTTTCGCCGCCGAGGATGCCGATGCGGAATTCGGTGATCTCTTCGGCAATGGCGCCAGTACTCAGGGCGGTTGTGGCGGCCAGCGCCAGGATAAGGGTCTTTTTCATCTGTATCTCCGTAGTAACATTGCCCTGCCGCGTAGCGGCTGCGTTTGGGCGTTGGTTGATGAATGGGCCCGCGCGTTGCGCGAGGTGGCAGCTGGCTCAGGCAAAGGCTTTCTCAGATCCTGACCTGTCCAGTGTTTCAATCTCGGTGGATGTGGCGGCCTCTGAGAAATCGGCGCCAGCGCCGTAAATGTCACGCGCCAACCCGGTGGTCAGCTGCGCCGGCGTGCCGTCGAACACGATGCGCCCGTCCCTCATACCGATCACGCGGTCACAGTAGCGGCGCGCCGTGTCCAGCGTGTGAAGGTTGGCAATCACCATGCGACCGTCTTCTTCATGAATATCGCGGAGAGATTGCATCACAACCTGAGCATTCATTGGGTCGAGCGAGGCGATCGGTTCATCGGCCAGAATGATCTTGGGGTCCTGCATCAACGCGCGGGCAATGGCGACGCGTTGTTGCTGCCCACCGGACAGCGCTTCGGCCCGCTTTGGTGCTTGTTCGGCGATGCCCAAACGATCCAGGATCTCGATAGCGGAGTGAATGTCAGCCTGCGGATAAAGGTTGAACATCGTGGTGAATGTCGAGCGCTTGTTCAATGTGCCGTGCAACACATTCGAAACGACATCCATACGCGGGACGAGATTGAACTGCTGAAAAATCATCGCGCAGCGCGATTGCCATGCACGCTTTGCAGCGCCTTTCAGGTTGGTGATATCTTGGCCCTCAAACGTAATCTTGCCGTCCGTGGCATCGCTCAATCGGTTGAGCATCCGCAAGAGCGTTGACTTTCCCGCTCCAGAACGGCCGATGATCCCGATCATGGTTGGTTTTTCAACTGAGATCGTCGCGGCATCGACCGCAACATTATCTCCGAACCGCTTTGTCAGCGCATCGATCTGCAGCATTTTTCCCCCTAGGTTTCGAGCGTGCTACGAGGTGATTACGACAGTGATGCGACAGATTTGTTGCGGTTAATTAACAGTTACGTAACGAACAGATGACGCTCGTTTCCGTGTAATATGCACCGTGGCACCGCCGAAACATGTCGCCAGCACCACAGTCACATCGGTTTATCCACAAGCTGTCATAAAACTGTTACGTTTGCCGTTGAGGCGCGCTACCTTCGTGTTATGAGCTTCCGCGTTACCATCCCGTTGGTCGTGTCGCTTTGCGCGCCGACACTGAGCCAAGCCCAGTTTGGCGACTTGCGGTGTGATGACAAATCACGCATGCAAGAAACCCTCGAAAACGTCATCGGTGCCGAAAGACAGGGTATGGGTTTGCGTGATCCGGACACAATGCTTGAGATTTGGGTGGAAGGATCAAACGGGGCGTGGCTCATCGTACAAAACTACGCCAATGGCACAGCCTGTATTGTCGCGATGGGCGATCATTGGCACAGCGAGGTGCCGGGACCAGCTTAAAGCGCGGCTTCCTCCAAACGATCGGTTGCAGGTGCCGGGCGCGGCGACAACGCATCAAGCTGCGCATAAACCTGGTCCGTCAGATCGAGGCTGATAGCGTCGAGTGATGGCTTGAGTTGTCCGGCATTGCGCGCGCTTATGATCGGCGCGGTCACCGCCGCGTGACGCGCAGACCAGGCCACCGCCAGCGTTGCGGGATCAACGCCCAGACCCTCTGCAACATCCACGAGGTCACGCGCAGTTTGATGCATCCAAGCCTGCCCGTAGCGCGCCGCGTAGCGTGTATCATGAGACAGGCGGCCCTCGCCTCCGGCCTGGTACTTTCCTGTCAAAAGCCCACCTCCCAAAGGCGAGTAGGCCGCAACCGCGATGCCTTCAGATAGGGCCATGGGGAAGAGTTCCACTTCGGCTTGGCGTTTGACGAGGGAGTACATGGGCTGAAGCACATCGATCCGCGTGCCTAGGTCCTGTGCAACGTGCTGCGCCTTCATGACTTGCCAAGCGGCAAAGTTTGAAACGCCGACATAACGGATCAGACCCGACTGTTGCAGCTCACTCATCGCTTCAAAGGTTTCTTCGAGCGAGGTTTCAGAATCCCATCTATGCAGATACAAAATATCGACAACATCCAGGTTGAGGCGCGACCTCGTTTCCTCAAACTGCTGAAAAATATTGGCGCGCCCGCTTCCGCCCGTGTAGCCGACTTTGGTTGCGATGATCAGCTGCTCACGATCTTGGTCAATAAAACCGCCAAGCAATTTATCGCAGGCGCCACCTGTATAGGTGTGCGCACTGTCGAAGAAATTGATGCCCGCAGCACGGCAGGCCTCAAACATCTCTCGGCTATCCTTGGCGTCCGCGGCACCCCCAAACTGCATACAGCCAAAGCAGAGCGAGGACGCGGCAGAACCGTCTGAGGCAGTCAAGTTGATCACGTTTCTTTATCCCATATAAGCTGTGCGAGGGTTTGCACTCTGAGCATTGAAGCCCACTCACAAAGGTACAAGACCGCACTGCAATCTGTTTCGCGGCGACGATGCCCAAGCGCAAGCGTTGCCCTAATTTAAGCCATACTGCAATTCATGCAGGGCATACCAAGTATCAGCCGCAATTTCCCATGAGTAATCTTCCTTGGCAATCAGGGCTTCCAAACTCCGCACCGGATCCGATGCGTCAAAGTAAACTGCAAGCTGTTCAAATCGGTCAGCATTAGCAAGTAAGATACAGGCAACCTCTTCCGGTTTTGCGACAAAAGACTTGCGCGCTGTCCCCAAACCTACCGTCGAGAACCCATCGATATGGCTCAGGTTGAGCCCGTGCGCATAAGAGCTCGAAGACTGCGTAACGGGCAATTGAAGCGCTTCGATGATTGGGCTCATATCAACCTTGAAATCATAGATTAAGACCTTGGCAGACCGCTGGCAAACGCGCCGAAGCTGCGCGTGAAATCCTGTCAGATCGATGTAAGGCAGCGCGCCTGCGACACTCACCAAATCGAAATTCTGATCCCCGGCGGGTAAAGTCGTGACATCTGCAACGTGATACGCGATGCGCGCATGCGGCATCGCATGTGCGATCATTCCAGGGCTGGGATCAATCCCTAACACAAAGTCGCAATGGTCCAGCAATGCTTTTGCGGAATGGCCAACCCCGCAACCCAGATCGAGCGCGCGTTCAAAGTGGCGAGTGCCAAGCGCTTCTGACACGATTGGATGATGCAAAGGCGGGCGGTAAGACGCATAAACGCCGGCTGATCTGGCCCCGTATCGTTCCACCACGGTACGCGCTTCTTGGTTAGGTTTCAGTCCTAAACCTTACCAAGGCGGTCTTGCTCTGAGACCAGCCAATCAATAACGGCCTGTTGCGAGGCACCATGCACTTCAAAACTCGCAAGATCAGAAACCTTAACAGTTCCAATTTTGACAGGTTGGGGTGTTCTTGTGTGTTTGCTATGAAGCCATACACACTGAACGTGACCTCGTTCGTCCGTCTCTGCCACTAAGTATCCTTGCATTGATTCCCCCTAGGTTACAGGTGCTCGCATGATGGCATGAATGAGGCCGTGGGACGCAAGCAGCTTTTGGCCCTTTGCTTTGAATCAAGCATGCAACGCTCTCTTTTGCGCACAATCACTCCTCTGCTTTAGGACACTGACCAAGGGATTGCAGTCCTTGGCCGTGTCGGATATTTGTTGCACGAGATCTGTTGGGGTGCCCGTTGCCGGGCTGAGATGCGCAAGCGAACCCACTGAACCTGACCCGGTTAGTACCGGCGGAGGAAACAGAGCATCAAGACCATCTTTGCCAGGTGCTTTGTCTTCTGTTCGGCTCTTTCCGGATAACCGAAAAGGTGTGCGAACGTGGTTGCCAAAGCCTTAACAATTGCCGGATCCGACAGCGGTGGTGGCGCGGGTATTCAGGCAGATCTGAAGGCGTTTTCGGCCATGGGCGTTTATGGTGCAAGTGTCATCACCGCCATCACTGCGCAAAACACCCAAGCTGTCACAGCGGTCTACGCGATACCCGACGATGTCGTGGCCAAACAGATTGCCGCGGTCTTGGATGACATCGATATCAGCGCGATCAAGATCGGCATGTTGGGAACACCGTCCCTTATTCAGGCGGTTGCAGATGGCATCCGTGGATTTTCAGGCCCGGTCGTGCTCGACCCTGTGATGGTGGCCAAATCCGGTGACGCGCTTTTGCAAGACAGCGCCATCGATGCACTGCGTCGCATTTTGGTGCCGCGAGCAGATCTTTTGACGCCCAACTTGCCAGAGGCGGCCAAGCTCTTGGATCAACCCGCCGACCAAACCGCAGACGTGGCTGCTCAGGCTGACGCACTCCTCGCGCTTGGCGCGAAGGCGGTTTTGATGAAAGGGGGCCACGCAGAGGCCGACACCTGTACCGATCTGCTGGTGCAACCAGACCAGACCAACACATTCAGCGCCACTCGCCTCGCGACGCAGAACACCCATGGCACCGGGTGCAGCTATTCTTCCGCGATTGCAGCCCTGCTTGCCAAAGGCGCAACGCTGCAAGACGCGGTGGCCCGTGCGCATGAGTGGTTGCACGGCGCGATTACGCACGCAGACAACCTCAATGTCGGCCACGGCCACGGCCCAGTACATCACTTCCACAGGCTGTGGGATTAAAAACATGAGTGCGGATTTCACCATCCTCGGCGCAGGCGTGGCAGGGCTTTCGATGGCAGCAGAACTGACCACGCGCGGGGCCAAGGTGCAAGTAATTGACCCAGCTGGTCCGCCCGGGGATCACGCCTGCAGTTGGTGGGCGGGGGGCATGCTGGCCCCCGAATGCGAAGGCCTGTTGACCGAACCGGCGATCGTACATCACGGGCGCGCAGCAGCCGATTGGTGGGAAGGGCACGGCGCGACCGTGACGCGCAATGGCACGTTGGTGGTCGCGCTTGGCCGGGACAGTAGCGAGTTACGCACGTTCCAGCGCCGCGTGCCCGCCGCTGAGGCGCTGGACGCATCGGGCATCGCAGAGCTAGAGCCTGACCTCGACGGTCGCTTTCGCCAGGGGCTCTTTTTGCCAAGCGAGGCGCATCTTGATCCCCGGGCGACGCTCGCGCATTTGCACGCACGCGTGTCAGATGCCGGGACGGTGATTTCGGGCAAAGCCTCACCCACAGGAACGCTGGTGGATTGTCGCGGTCTAAGCGCACGGAATGAGTTGCCGGATTTGCGCGGCGTCAAAGGCGAAATGGTTGTCGTGCGCTGCCCGGATGTAGCGCTGACGCGGCCTGTGCGCCTGCTGCACCCGCGCTTTCCACTCTATATTGTGCCGCGCTCGGGATCGGTCTTTATGCTGGGTGCCACACAGATCGAAAGCGGTGAGCGTGGCCGCGCCACCGTCCGGTCGGTGATGGAGCTGCTCAACGCCGCCTATGCCCTGCACCCGGCGTTTGGAGAGGCCGAACTATTGGAGATCGGCGTCGATGCGCGCCCGGCTTTCCCCGATAATCAACCCCGCATCCGTCACACCTCAGATCGCGTTTACGCCAACGGGCTCTTTCGTCACGGGTTTTTGTTGGCCCCGACACTCGCCCGGATGACCACAAATCTGCTGCTCGACGGCCAAACCCCGGAGGATTGGTATGAAGATCACCGTTAATGGCGTGAGCGTTGAGACTGATGCCACCACACTTGCGCAGCTGCTGGTCGAACACGGCAAGGCAGAGGCCAAAATCGCCACGGCAGTGAATGAGGCCTTTGTGCCTGCAATCGCCCGCGAGACACACAGTTTGGCCGATGGCGACCGCGTCGAAATCGTGGCTCCACGGCAAGGAGGGTAGAATGCGCAAGTTTTACGGCGTTGAGCTGAGCTCGCCTCTCATGCTCGGCACATCGCAATATCCCTCGCCTGCGGTGCTGGCGGAGGCCTTCCGCCGGTCAGGCGCCTCCGTGGCCACCGTCTCTGTGCGGCGCGAGGCCGGAGGCGACACGGCTGGGCAGGATTTCTGGGCGCTCATTGAAAACCTGGGCGTGGCGATCCTGCCCAATACGGCGGGCTGTCATTCGGTCAAAGAGGCCGTGACCACCGCCCATATGGCGCGGGAGCTGTTTGACACCAAATGGATCAAACTTGAGGTGATCGGCCATAGCGACAGCCTGCAACCCGATCCCTTCAACACGCTCGAGGCCGCCCGCATCCTGTGCGCAGACGGGTTTGAGGTCTTCCCCTATTGCACTGAAGATCTGGTTTTGTGTGAACGTTTGGTGGAGGCGGGCTGCGAGGTCCTGATGCCTTGGGGCGCACCCATTGGCACAGGGCTCGGGCTCAACAACATCTTCGGGCTGCGCGCGCTCCGGGCGCAGTTCCCCGACATTCCGTTGGTGATTGATGCAGGTCTCGGTGTGCCCAGTCAGGCCGCCCATGCGATGGAGCTTGGCTATGACGCGGTGCTGCTCAACACAGCCGTGGCCAAGGCGGGCGATCCGGCCGCCATGGCCGACGCATTTGGCAAGGCGGTCGTGGCCGGGCAGTTGGCATATGCCGCCGACCCGATGGAACCCCGCGACATGGCAGCGCCCTCCACCCCGGTTTTGGGGCAGGCGATCCTATGAATTTGCACGGCTTTTATCCCATTTTTGACGATGTCGCCTGGCTGCGCCGTCTGCTGCCGCTTGGCATCAAACTGGTGCAAATGCGCCTAAAAGATCGCACGGCGGAAGACCTGCGCGATCAACTGCGTGAGGCGCGCGATCTCTGCGCCAAGGCGGGCGCGGTTTTGGTGGTCAATGACCACTGGGAACTGGCCATTGAGCTTGGCTGCGACTGGGTGCATCTGGGCCAAGAGGATCTCGACAATGCCGATGTCGCGGCCATTCGCGCGGCCGGTCTGAAGCTGGGCATCTCCACCCACGACAATGCGGAGCTTGCGCGCGCTCTGGCCTTGAACCCGGATTACGTGGCGCTTGGTCCGATTTACCCGACGATCCTGAAAAAGATGAAATGGCATCAGCAAGGCGTCGAGAAACTGACCGATTGGAAAGCACGGATCGGCGACATTCCTTTGGTGGCCATCGGCGGCATGTCCGTGGAGCGCGCGCCCGGGGCCTTGGCGGCAGGGGCCGATATCGTCTCAGCCGTCACGGATATCACGCTCAACGATGACCCCGAGGCGCGGGTGCGCGCGTGGCTGGAGCTGTTCCCGTGACCCGCTACAGCCGACAGATCGCGGTCGAAGGTTTCGGCCCGCAAGGACAGGCGCGTTTGCAAGCCGCGTCAGTTCTTGTGATCGGTGCAGGTGGGTTGGCGGCCCCGGTGCTGCAATATCTGGTGGGCGCGGGCGTGGGTCACGTTCGGGTCGTGGACCCTGATATTGTTGACCTGTCAAACCTGCATCGCCAGACACTCTTTCGCATGGTCGATATCGGCAAACCCAAGGCGCGCGTCGCCGCCAAAGCCATGACCACGCTCAACCCCGACACGAAGATCACGGCCCTCCAGCATGCCTTTGACCCGGCCAATGCGGCTCAGCTTTCCGATGGGATGGACCTGATCCTAGACTGCGCTGACAGTTTCGCCGCCAGCTATATCGCCTCCGATCTTTGCCTCGTCACGGGCCAACCCTTGATTAGTGCCAGCATCGTCGGCCGTTCAGGTTATGCAGGCGGGTTTTGCGGCGGGGTGGCCCCTGGGTTGCGCGCCATTTTCCCCGATCTGCCCGATCAACTGGGCTCTTGCGCCAACGACGGCGTGCTGGGCCCCTCGGTCGGCGTGGTGGGCGCGGTACAAGCGGAAATGGCCATCGCCGTGCTGACCGGGGCCAGCCCGTCACCTCTGGGTCAATTGGTCACCTATGACGCAGGCGGCACGCGCTTCGGCGGCTTTCGCTTTGATGCCGCGACAGACCCGATGCCCAAGCCTGCCTTCATTGCCGCAACAGATGTGAGGCCGGATGACTTCCTGATCGATCTTCGTGCCGTGGATGAGGCCGGACCCGCCCTGCCCCAACCGGCCATACGCCACAGCGTCGACAGTTTCGCCCCTGGCGGCCCCACGCCAAACACAGATCAACGCGCCGTTCTGGCCTGCCGGTCTGGCCTACGCGCCTGGCGCGCGGCGCAGCGGCTTTCAACCTATTGGACGGGCGAGGTTAAACTGATCGCTCTCGGAGACACACAAGGAGACACACCATGAAACACCTGATCACGGCGGCAACCCTGCTGCTGGCCACCCCGGCCATGGCGCAGGATAAGATGACGATCCTTCTCGATTGGTTCATCAACCCCGACCACGGCCCGATCATCCTGGCCCAAGAGCTGGGGTACTTCGCGGATCAGAGCCTCGAAGTTGAGATCGTTCCCCCGGCAGACCCGTCCGCGCCGCCGCGTCTTGTCGCGGCTGGTCAGGGTGACCTCGCCGTCAGCTATCAGCCCAGCCTGCACCTGCAAGTCGCAGAAGGCCTGCCGCTGGTGCGCGTGGGCACGTTGGTGGCCACCCCGCTGAATTGCTTGTTGGTGCTTGAGGACGGCCCGATCAAGGAGATCGGCGATCTCAAAGGCGGCAAGATCGGCTTTTCCGTGGCCGGGGTTGAAGAGGCGGTGCTGACCGCGATGCTGTCGCGCTACGACGTGGCGCTTGAGGATGTGGAGCTGGTAAATGTCAACTTCTCGCTCTCGCCATCCTTGATGTCCGGTCAGGTCGACGCGGTGATCGGCGCCTACCGAAATTTTGAGCTGAACCAGATGGATATCGAAGGCGTGCCTGGAAAGTGCTTCTATGTCGAGGAAGAGGGCGTGCCGACCTATGATGAGTTGATCTATGTGGCCAACCCCGACCTCATGGATCGTGACGCCCTGCGCCGGTTCATGCGCGCCACGGAACTGGCCACACAATACATCGTCAACAATCCGCAAGCGAGCTGGGAGGTGTTCAAAGGCTACTCGGCTGAGCTGGATGATGAGCTGAACGCACGCGCCTGGGTCGACACACTGCCGCGTTTTGCCTTGCGGCCCGAGGCGCTGGATGCCGGGCGATACACGCGATTTGAGGCGTTTTTGGCAGAATCCGGTTTGATCGAAGGCACCCGAAGCGTGCCGCAACTGGCCATCGATCTGGGGGCAGAATGACTTACGGCAGCACATTCACCGCTTTGCGTGACGGTGCGGGCGATGTCTGGCCCGCCTACACCCAACACGCCTTTGTGCAGGGTCTGGGCGATGGCAGCCTGTCGCGAGACTGCTTTTTGCACTACCTCGTGCAGGATTACGTGTTTCTCATTCATTTCTCCCGCGCGTGGGCGCTGGCCGTGACGAAGGCCGACACGGTGGAGGAGATGCGCCTGGCTGCAGGTACTGTAAACGGGCTTATCAATGACGAGATCGCGCTGCATGTTAGTCTCTGTGCGGAGGCGGGCATCTCAGAAGACGCGCTCTTTGCGGCTGAGGAACGGCCCGAAAACCTGGCCTATACGCGCTATGTGCTCGATGCCGGGCATTCGGGGGATTTCCTTGACTTGCTGGCCGCGCTTGCGCCGTGTGTCATGGGATATGGGGAAATCGGTGAGACGCTGTCGCGCGTGGCGACATCCGACACCTATCGCGACTGGATCAACACCTATGCGGGGGCGGAGTATCAAGCGCTCTGTGTCGATGTGGGCAAGCTGATGGACGGGGCCGTGGCCCGGCGCTTGGGCGACGATCCACAATCCAGCCCGCGTTGGGCAGCCCTGCAAAAGCGGTTCACCACGGCGACGCGGTTGGAGGTGGGGTTTTGGGACATGGGCCTGACACCGTGAGCGACGCCCCTGCCCTACATCTGTCAGGACGTGCCTCCATCGCGGGCACGCCAGTTTTCAGTGGGCTTGATCTGACCGCAGGGGCAGGCGAATGGACGGCTCTGCTGGGCGCGAGCGGGGTGGGCAAATCAACTGTGTTGAAGCTCTTTGCAGGGTTGGCAGACGGGATCGACCTGCACGGTACGCTCGCCGCTGACCGCGGCTCGCTCATGGGCCAAGTCGCGCTGATGGCGCAGGATGATCTTTTGATGCCGTGGCTGAGCGCGCTCGACAACGTGATGATCGGCGCTCGCCTGCGCGGGGAACGCGCCGATAGGGCCCGCGCAGAGGAGCGCCTGGCGCAAGTGGGTTTGTCGGATAAGGCCCATGCGCGCCCATCTGAGCTTTCGGGCGGTCAGCGCCAACGCGTGGCCTTGGCTCGGACCCTGATGGAAGATCGCCCTGTCGTGCTGCTGGATGAGCCGTTCTCGGCGCTTGACGCGTTGACCCGCGCCCAGATGCAAGAGCTTAGCGCGGAGTTATTGACGGGGCGCACCGTTCTCTTGGTGACCCATGACCCGGTAGAGGCCGTGCGCCTGGGTCACCGCATTTTGATCATGACACCCAACGGCCTGCGCCCTATTCCCACGCCCGATGGGCCCACCCCGCGCCCGCTGGACGCGCCAAACATCCTGACAGCGCAAGCGCGCCTTTTGATTCAACTCAGAGAGCCAACCCCATGAGCATCACCGAAACCCTGCGCGCCAGCGTGCAAACTGATTGGGACGCCGCAACGCGCCATCCCTTCACCAACGCTTTGGTCGATGGCAGCCTCGATCCCGCACTGATGGCGGGATATCTGCAACAGGACTACCACTTCATTGATGGGTTTGTGCGGCTCTTGGCCTCTGCCATTGCCCATGCGCCGACCCTGGCCGACAGTGTGCCGGCCGCGCAGTTCCTGGGCCTCGTGACAGGGCCGGAAAACACCTACTTCCTCCGCAGTTTCGAGGCGCTGAACGTACCTGCGGAGGCCCCTGCCGCGCCGGAAACCGTGGCCTTTCAAGATCTCATGGCCCGCGCGCGTCAGTCTGGGCGCTATGAGATCATGATCGCGGTGCTGGTCGTGGCCGAATGGGTGTATCTGGACTGGGCCGACCCCCACGCAGACCGCGCCGCCGATCTGCCTTTCTGGCTGGGCGAATGGATCACGTTGCATGCGGGCGAAGGGTTTGCCGGTGTCGTGGCCTATTTGCGCGATCAGTTGGATCGGGTGTGGGAGGGCCTTGATGCCACGGCCCGAGAGGAGGTCACCGCGACGTTCCAAGAGGCTGTCTGGCTGGAACGCGCCTTCTTTGATGCCGCCTGGGCCGGGTTTGGATCGGCGCGGTGACAGGCTGGCGCGCTGCAGTTGTTTCCTTTGTCGGGCTGATCGCGGCCTGGCAAGTGCTTGTGACCGTCACGGACCTGCCGCGCTTCATCCTCCCCGGGCCCTTGTTGGTGGCCGAAACGATCTGGACAAGCCGCGTCGTGCTGGCCGAAAACGCCTGGATCACGATCCTCGAAGTGCTGATTGGTCTGGTGCTTGGGGCCTGCCTCGGGGCGCTCTCGGCCATTGCGCTGGCCGCCTCCCCCATGGCGCGCGCACTGATCCGGCCCATGCTTGTGTTCAGCCAGGCCGTGCCGGTCTTTGCCCTCGCACCGATCCTGACGCTATGGCTGGGCTTCGGGCTATGGTCCAAGATCACCATGGCGCTGATCATCATTTACTTTCCCGTCACCTCCGCCTTTTTTGACGCGCTGATGCGCACCAATAGGGACTGGCTTGGGATGGCCAAGGTCATGGGGGCGACGCCCGCGCGCATCATGTGGCACATCCGCATTCCCGCCGCCCTGCCCGGTTTGGCCTCAGGCCTGCGGCTTGCGGCTGTTTACGCGCCCATCGGTGCGGTCATTGGCGAATGGGTGGGCGCGTCGCGGGGGCTGGGATACCTGATGCTCTTGGCCAATGGCCGGGCCAAGACCGACCTGATGTTTGCCGCGCTGATCGTGCTGGCGGTGTTTACAATCTTGTTGCACACGGGCGTGCATCACCTCTGTCGTCGTTACCTGGATCGGCACGGCGCATAAGCTCGCGGACTGGTCCTTTGGGGTCGACAGCCCGCGTCGGGCTGTGCAAAACACCGCTGACCTTTGCCCTCGTGGAGATCGCTGTGACGCACCCGCATTCTGTGACCCTGATTTTCGCGTCGCAACGCAGCGGATCGAGGCTTTTGTGCGATGATGTGGCGAGCCTGGGCGGTCTGGGTCACCCCAGAGAGCAGTTCAACTATATCCTGCCGTGGCAAGACACGCGCGGAGAAGAGGATGTGTTTGAGGCGATCGCGAGCGGTGCGACACGCCGCAATCCGGGCGTGGGATCGGTAAAGGTAATGGTCAGCCAGGTCCGGCCTATCAACCGGTACCTGACCGGCCAGACGGGCGTGCCGGAACCGCAAGCCATGCAGAACATCATTGAATGGAGCAAAACCCGCTTTGAGCGTGTGATGGTTCTGGTCATCGTCAGGGAAAGCCAGTTGGATCAGGCCATTTCCCGCATCGTGGCGCGCACAACCCAGATCTACCACAGCTCCAAGGGCAGCCATCAAGCCAAAGATCTGCTTAATATCATGCAGAGCGTGGATGCCAATTTTCGGTGGAAGATCCTACATGAGGTGTGCCTTATCAAATCCGAAACGGACATGCTGCGGACCTTGGCACAGGAGAACCCCGATCTGGCGCTTTTGGTGCGTTATGAGGATCTGACGGCGTCGGTTGAGCATACGTCCGAACGGTTGGTGGATCATGCCCGATCGCTTGGCTTTTCGCCGGAACACGAGGTTGCAACACGTAAATTGAGCAAAATGATTGACCGTGCGCAAATCACGGCAATCAAGCAAGATTTCGTCGCGTTCCTGAACGATCAGATAGGCGCGTGGATGCCTGACGAGCTTTAGCCCATGCGGGCCCAAAGCGTGTCACATAGTGGCGGTATGCGGGCCTCAATCGCCTCCATTGCATCAACGATCAAATCTTCGCGCCAGCGCCGCCCGGCGATTTGTACGCCAATGGGTTGGAAGCCATTGGGCAGATCAGCCAGATGTGTCGGCAGATTGCCCGCAGGCAGCCCAAGATAATTCATAATGAATGACCAATGCGCCCCACCCAACGCATCACGCACGCCCTCTGCCCCTTCGGCATCGCGGCCCGGTGCAAAGAACGGCTTAAGCATGAACGGACTGAGCACGAGCGGGTAATCTTCTAAGAATTCGGACCAGGCGCGTGCATAGAACGATCGTTGCGCCAGAGCGCGGATCAACTCTGCCCCCTCCAGCGGGGGGAACTGCCGGTAGTATTCTTCGAAGATCGCGTTGAGCGTCGGGGAACCATAAACCTGAATGTCGCGATCCAGCATCACTTTCACTTCGCCCATCAGCGCGCGATAGCCGATCTCTCCGGCTTCACGCGCCAAGGGCGGTTCAACCTCTTCCACGGCGTAACCCGCATCCGACAGGGCAGAAGCCGCTGCCTCAATTGCCGTCCTGACGTCAGGATGCAGGCCAAAACCGAAATCATCATAAGACACTGCCACCCGGACCTGCCCCTCAAGCGCATCACCCCGCCATGGCAGCGGCGCATGGAACGGATCACGCGGATCAGGGGCCACACAAACCGGCATCGACAGGTGCAAATCCCTGGCATTGCGCGCAATTAAACCTTGCACAGACATGGATTGCGCCAAAAGGCCCCGCTCGGCGGTTTGGCTTGGGTTCCAGGCCGGCACACGGCCCAAGCCGGGTTTGACCGTCACCGCGCCATTGGCAGCCGCCGGAAACCGCAATGAACCGCCGATGTCGTTGCCATGGGCCAATGCCCCTATCCCGGCCATCACCGCCGCGCCCGCCCCACCAGACGACCCCCCGGCGGAGACATGCGGCCCCCACGGGTTATGGGTTCGGCCGAAAAGCGGATTGTCCGTGTCCGCACGAAAGGAAAACTCCGGCGTGTTGGTGCGCCCGATCACAATCGCGCCCGCCGCTTTGAGATTGCGCACAATCGGCGCATCACCCGGTGCGATCACATCCTTGAACGCAGCCACGCCGTTGCTGGTGGCATGCCCCTTTTGATCGACATTGACCTTGATCGTGACAGGCACACCGTGGAGCGGCCCCTTCGGCCCATCCTGTGCGTCCAGAGCATCCGCCTGCGCCCGCGCATCCTCTGCCAGGTTTTCCACCACAGCGTTCAGCGCAGGGTTCACCGCCTCCATCCGCGCAATCGCGTCCTCGGTGACCTCCCGCGCTGTCAGGGTGCCGGCATGGGTCGCCTGTGCAATCTTTGTCGCACTCCACTGCCAGATTGGGCCTTCGTTTGTCATGCGTTGCTTGTTCCCAAATGCCGGGGTCGCGCCATGAGCACCGGACCTGCACACACTGCGTTATACCAATGCGATCAATCGGCACGGCCCGCCTGTGCCGCCCTGATGCTTCGGCGCGCCGACGATCAGCGTGGCCCCGGTCGCAGGCAGTTGATCAAGATTAGCCATGTTCTCTACAGCCCAACGATTGGCCGGCAGCCATGTGTAATGCGTGGCAAAATCCGCCGACAGGCCATAGTCAATCGACAGCGTATCCACCGCCACACCGACCACATCAGCCTCTTCAATAAGCATGCTCACAGCCTCGACATGGAAGCCTGGGAAATGCATCTTGCCTTCGTCATCGGCATTGCGGAACCCGTCTGTGCCCAGCTTGGCCTGCCAGCCCGCGTTTTGCGCCACACAGGCCCCCGCAGGGATCGGGCCATTGGCGGCGATCCACGCCTTGAGATCCTCGGGCGTGATCTGCGCGTCCGGGTCGGCATCCGCCTTTTCCCGGATGTCGACAATGGCCAGCGGAGCCACAAGCGAGTCAACCGGCACTTCGTCAATGGATGTGCCGCCGTCAGTAAAGTGCAGTGGCGCATCAATATGCGTGCCAGTATGCTCATTCACGCGCAGGGATTTGAGGTTGAAGCTGTTTTCGGCATAGGTGAACACATCTTCGTCAAAGAATTGCTGCACGCCGAAATAGGTCGGAAAATCATATGTCAGCGTGTGGGTCATATCGACGACCTTGCTGGCCCCTTGGGCTAGAACCGGGCGCGGTGCAACCGTTGCCGTGGCCGCCAGCGCCGCCCCCGCTGCTGCAGAGCCGCGAAAAAAATCGCGACGGCTCAGCGCCTTGCCCTTCACATATTCCATAATCAATGGATGGCACATAACGTCACTCCCTTGTTGGTTGGTCATTTGAATGACACCAGTATCGGAAGAAGCGCGATCCCCGCCTAGGGAAATCTTTGACAGTGGTGGTGATACGCGACGAAGGGCTTGCTTTGCGTCGTGCGCGCCTGAAACTCAGGCAGCTCCGCCGCGTTTATCCGCAGGAACAACGCGTACAACAGGCGCTCGACAAAGGTCGCAAATCTGCTTCCGTGATCGGGTCTTCGCCCGAAAGCACCGCCATAGGCACCATCAGCGCCTCGGAAATGCGTATCAACTGAAACGCAGGGATTTCGCCGGCGCCTGCCTCCGCGCTTTCAAGCTTGGATATCTGCCGCTCGGTCACACCGATCAGTTTGGCCAGTTTCGGGCGGCCGACCTTGCGCGCGGTGCGGACGGTCTTCAACGTCGCGGCGTCAATCGTTTCCATCATGTTTTCAATCCTCACTGGGTAAACACTATCAGGCGGCGGCAGCGACTGGCAATTTCATCATCATCGCGGCCATCTCATCAAGATCACCATCGCCCACCGGACAGGCCGAATTTTGCGACATGCCGCGATTGGCGTCGTTTTTCATCTCAACCGCCAGCGCGGCCGCCGTCACGCCTGCGCATTCCGCAGGCAGCTCTGCCGGGATTTTGCAGGCGCGCATCAAGTCTGCCAAAGCCTCCGGCAAAGCGCCTGCCTCAGCCGCACCACCCAGAGCTTGGGACGCCCGAGCGTAATTCTCGCCACCCTCGGGCCGTGCGACCAACCAGGGTAGGCTCACCTCAAGCGCCAGACCAGTGGCCAGACCATGATGCACCCGCGCCAATGAGCCCAGCGCATGGCTGATGTTGTGACCCATGTGAGTGTTACAGTTGTGCAGAGCCAGACCGGCCACCGTACTGGCCCAAAGCACATGACCACGCGCCTCGATATCCGATCCATCGGCCACAGCGCGCGGCAGGAACCTCTGCAAAATCCGCAAGGCCTCAAGCCCGTACATCGAACCAGCGGGACTGGTTGTGCTTCCGGTTGACCCTTCCAAGGCATGGGCCACGGCATCAATCCCTGTCCAGGCGGTGATATGCGGCGGCAAACTCAGTGTCAGCTCAGGATCCAACACGGCCTGAGCAAACATCAACTCTTCGCCCCAATACCAGCTTTTTGAACCCTCAGGTGTCGACACGACCGAAGTACGTGTCACCTCGGATCCAGTTCCGGCGGTGGTCGGCACGGCAATGGCAGGCAAACTGCCGTCCGGCAATGGCTTTGCTGCCAGAGCAAACTCTTGCGCGGGCCGACCGCTCATTGCAATGGCTGCGACAAGTTTGGCTGCATCCATAGCCGCCCCTCCGCCGAGACCGACCACAGCCTTTGCCCCAACTTCCCGCGCGCGCGCGCAAAGTTCATCGACTAACGTTTGCTTGGGTTCACCCACCACAACGGCCGCCACGTCGCATGAAATCCCTTTGGCTGTGAGATCTTGCGACAAACGCTCTGTGATCCCCAGCTCGGCCAACACAGCATCCGCCACAATTAAAACCGGGCCGCCGCCTTGCCCTTTTATCAAAGACGGGAGCTTGGCCACGCGGCCTGGGCCAAATGTAATTGGGGGCACGCGGCCCATGTTAAACGTGTTCATGTGACCCTCATCCTAAAGACTGTCCTGCAAATCCTGGCGATACGTCTTGCCAAGATGCGTTCGTCAAGTTTGGTAGATTTATTGATCCCCGCTCGCAAGAAATGATTTGCACGCTGCCCCATGACGTGATGGTCATGCTTGATCGTGTCGTATCCTATGGCGTCCTGAGACAGGCGCTCTATTGCGTTACATTATAACGTAAACTACATAATCCGTGTGGTCGCTGAGGAGGCTCTCATGAGCACACGCGGAGAAATCATGCAGTCTAAAGTTCTGGCCGTGTTGAAACGCGAAGGGTCAGCGCTGTCGGCCTATGACGTGCTGGATCAACTGCGACACGAGTATCCCAAGATCGCCCCACCTACCGTTTATCGTGCCCTTCATGCGCTCATTGAAAAAGGCGGTGTCCATCGTGTGGAATCGCTCAATGCCTTTGTCGCCTGCAACAGCACCTCTCATGAACACGCGTTGATCATGTCAATCTGCGACGATTGCGGCAGCGTTGAGGAAAACGCCGCGCCTGAGTTGATGGATAACCTTGCAGGTATACTGGGCAAAACCGGCTTTGACGCTCATCGCCACGTGATCGAGGTGCATGGCGTCTGTTCTACATGCGGGTCAGAGGACAGCACATCGTGAACTCTCAAAGACCACCTTTGCACCTGCTCCTGATCGGCGCAGCGCCTCGGCTTGCTATTGCTGCGGTGATCGTAGCCGCGCTATGGCTCGGCTTTTTTTGGGCCACGTCCACACCCGGAACGCTTTAGATGGGGGCAGTGTGTTTTCAGAACCTGACCCTGGGATATGATCGATTGCCGGCTGTGCAGCAGTTGGACACACAGATCGCAGAAGGCTCACTCACCGCAATTGTTGGCCCCAATGGCGCTGGAAAGTCGACCCTTCTGAAAGGTTTAACCGGAGTGCTTTCGCCCATTGAAGGAGAGATTGAACTTACCGGTTTTGCAAAGGACGACATTGCCTATTTGCCGCAGCAATCAGACATCGACCGCAGCTTTCCAATCACTGTTTTGGATCTGGTGGCCATGGGCCTTTGGCGCGATATTGGCTCTTTCGGTTGGTTGAGTTGGTCTATGCGCTCCAAAGTGTCGGAGGCTATCGCGGCTGTTGGGCTGACAGGGCTCGAAAACCGTGCGATCGGATCGCTATCTGGTGGGCAGATGCAACGCGCGCTTTTTGCAAGACTGTTGTTGCAGGATGCCAAGCTTGTCCTCCTCGATGAACCATTCACAGCCATCGACGCGCGCACCATGGCAGACCTCTTGCAAGTCGTGCGCCGTTGGCATGAGGAAGGCCGAACTGTGGTCGCTGTGCTGCACGATTATGAAACCGTTAGAAATCATTTTCCCCAAACGCTGATGCTCGCGCGGGAAATGGTGGCGCATGGTCCAACGCGAAACGTGATGACATCCGAAAACCAGATGCGCGCGCGCCAAATGTGTGAGGCTTGCGCGTCGATCCCCCATACTTGCGGGAAGTCGGCCGCGTGATCTGGGAGCTCATCATAGAGCCTTTTGCAAGTTTCGGCTTCATGCGCCGCGCGTTGTTGGGCTGTGTCGCAATTGCCATAGGCGCGACGCCTGTGGGCGTGTTCCTGATGCTGCGTCGGATGAGCCTGACGGGAGATGCCATGGCGCACGCGATATTACCAGGCGCGGCGGTCGGTTTTTTGATCTCCGGTCTTTCTTTGGGAGCGATGACCATCGGGGGCTTGATCGCGGGCATGCTCGTGGCGCTCGCCTCCGGCTTTGTGTCCCGCATGACCGCGCTCAAAGAGGATGCAAGCCTCGCCGCGTTTTATCTCATTTCGCTGGCGCTTGGCGTTCTTATCGTTTCCACCCGGGGCAGCAATGTGGACCTCATGCATGTTCTTTTCGGCACGGTTCTGGCGCTTGACAACGCAGCCCTCATACTGCTGTGCTCTATCGCTAGCTTGTCTATTCTGACGCTCGCCATTCTATTCCGCCCGCTGGTATTGGAATGCGCCGATCCCCAGTTCCTGCGCTCTGTCAGCAAACTCAGTGCGGTGACACATCTGACCTTCCTCTGTCTGGTTGTGATGAACCTCGTGGCCGGCTTCCATGCGCTCGGTACGCTGATGGCCGTGGGGATCATGATCCTGCCTGCCGCCGCCGCGAGGTTCTGGTCGGCCAGTATCGGTGGGCTTTTGGGCATCGCGATGTTGGTCGCAATTCTGTCCAGCATCACAGGCTTGCTTTTGTCATACCATCACTCACTGCCAAGTGGCCCGGCGATAATTCTGGTTGCTGGGATTGCCTATGCACTCTCTGTCGTTTTCGGCCCGGTTGGGGGGCTTGTCGCACAAAACCTGCCGCGCCGCCGTCTTGAAACCTGAAAGGACTATTTATGCTGTCTCGTCGTCTTCTTCTTTCTACTGTGCTCGCTGCGGCCACCTTACCGAGCACCGTTTACGCCGATGAACCGATCAAGGTTGTCGCTACGTTTTCCATATTGGGCGATATGGTCAACGCGATCGGCGGAGACGCCATCGAGCTGACCACGCTGGTGGGCCCCGACGGAGATGCGCACGTGTATCAACCCACGCCGCAAGCCGCCAAGGCGGTGAGTGAGGCGGATGTTTTGATCCTGAATGGTCTCGAATTTGAAGGCTGGCTGGAGCGCCTGACCGAAGCGGCTTCCTTTGACGGAAAACTGGTTGTGGCGACAACCGGCATCGACGCAATCCCATTTGCTGAACATGATGAAGATCATGATGATCACGCTGAACATGGGCATGATGATCATGGCGATGATCACGCCTCTCACAAAGATCATGATCATAGCGAGCATAAGCATGATGATCATGATCACGCAGAGCACAAGCATGATGAAGATCACGCCGGACACGATGATCATGACCATGAAACGCAAGCCAGTCATGACGACCATGATCACGAAAAACATGCAGGCCAAGATGACCACGCAGGCCACGATCATGGAGAGTTTGACCCTCACGCTTGGCAAAGCATCGACAATGCGATGATCTATGTCGACAACATCGCCAATGGGCTCGCGCAAGCGGACCCTGACAATGCCTCCACCTTCTTCACCAACCGTGAAAGTTATGTGGCGCAGCTGGAAACACTGGAAGCGGAGATTGATGCGATGATGGACACGCTTCCGGCCGAAAAACGCACGGTGGTGACATCGCATGATGCTTTTCGATATTTTGCCCAGGCCTACGGCTTGACATTTGAAGCACCGCAGGGCCTTAGCACAGAAAGCGAGGCTTCAGCCGGCGACGTTGCTGGCTTAATCACGCAAATCCGAGAAGAGAGCATCTCCGCCGTCTTTGTTGAGTCAATAACGGACAACCGGTTGATGGAACAGATCGCCAATGAAACCGGCGCCGTGATCGGCGGCACGCTATACTCTGACGCGCTGTCGGATGCTGATGGCCCCGCCAGCACGTATCTGGAGATGATGCGCTACAACGCGGCCACGATTTCCCAGGCTCTGGGCAGCTAAAATGGATGATCCACGCGTCCCGGTGACGATCCTGACGGGCTTTCTCGGCGCGGGCAAAACAACCCTGCTCAACGCTCTCTTGTCCGATGCCTCCTCGGGACGCGTGGCTGTTATTGTGAATGAATTTGGCGAGGCGGGTCTTGATCACGACCTCATTGAGAAAAGCAGTGATGAAGTGGTTCTGCTGGCGTCGGGCTGTTTGTGCTGCTCGGTCCGTGGCGATTTGTCAAAAACCATGATGCAGCTTCTTTACCGTCGCGCACATGGCGACCTTGAATTTGATCGCGTGGTCATTGAAACCACCGGGCTGGCTGATCCCGGCCCAATCCTTCAAAGCATGCTGATCGACCGAGATCTTGCACGGTTCACGCGGATGGATGGGGTGGTCACTATGGCGGACGCGGTCAACGGACCGGCGACGCTCGATGCACAGTTTGAAGCGGTGTCTCAAATTGCCATGGCTGACATGGTCATTGTCAGCAAAACGGACTTGGCCACCGATGCCCAGGTGCATGCGTTTGAGGATCGTTTGCGCAGCCTCAACGCCACTGCGTTGATTACGCGATCTGTTCGAGGTGCCGAGCTATCATCGAAACCCTGGGGTCTGAGCGCGTTGCGCCAGGATGCGGACAATGCGCAGTTGCTCAGCTGGATAACGCCAAAAGCGCCTGCATCTGATCCGCTTGGCAATCTTTCTGGGCTGTCCCCCAAGCCGGTCGAACCTACGCCTGTTTCGCCCCACGACACACGCATCGGCACTGCGTCGATCGTTCTGGACGAACCGCTTGAAGATGAGGTTTTTGATCACTGGCTCAACACACTGATCGCGCTGCGCGGATCCGACATCTTGCGCGTGAAGGGCATAGTTTTCCTCAAAGACATTGAAGAGCCATTCGTCTTTCATGGCGTGCAGCATGTTTTTGACCCGCCGGTGCCTGTAAAGAATTGGGCCGGCGAGGATCGCAAAAGCCGCATCGTGGTGATCGCGCGGGACCTGTCTCGACCGGAGCTGCAAGCCAGTCTGGACACATTGCGAGCACAGAAAATTTCCAGCACAGCGGATGCATAAGAGCGCCTGTTTCCACAAATCGCCGGTTGAACTTTGTTATGTTGTAACATAGCGTCAGCCCTCATGTTTCACCCGCTGCCCTTCCGCATTTTTCGCCACAGTGTGATGGCCTTGCCTCAGGACAGCTCCGGCTCAAGGAGGTATCCATCCCATGACAGACACCCGCCTTCCCGTCACTGTGCTTTCAGGTTTTCTGGGCGCAGGTAAAACCACGCTTCTCAACCGCGTGCTCAACAACCGCGAAGGTCTTCGCGTGGCCGTGATCGTCAATGACATGTCGGAGGTAAATATCGACGCCGATCTGGTGCGCGCCGATACCGAACTATCCCGCACCGATGAGACATTGGTCGAGATGTCCAACGGTTGCATCTGCTGCACGCTGCGCGATGACCTGCTCGAAGAAGTGCGGCGCCTGGCTGCTGAGGGTCGATTTGACTATCTGCTCATTGAATCTACCGGCATTTCAGAGCCGCTGCCAGTTGCCGCAACCTTCGATTTTCGCGATGAAAACGATGAAAGCCTTTCGGACGTGGCACGGCTCGACACAATGGTAACGGTGGTCGACGCGGTGAACCTGACAACGGATTTTACCAGCCATGATTTCCTCAGCGACCGGGGCGAAAGCTTGGGCGATGAAGATGACCGTACGCTGGTGCACCTCCTGACCGACCAGATGGAATTTGCCGATGTGGTGGTGCTCAACAAAGTGGCCGATGCCACACGCGAACAGGTCAACGCCGCCCGCCGCATCATCCGCAGCCTCAATGCCGATGCCGAGATCATTGAAACCAACTACTCAGAAGTTCCGGCCGAAAAGATCCTCAACACAGGGCTTTTTGATTTCGAACAGGCCCATGAGCATCCAATGTGGGCCAAAGAGCTTTATGGCTTTGCCGAGCATACGCCAGAGACACAAGAATACGGCGTGGTCAGCTACGTATACCGCGCGCGTCAGCCATTCATTCCCGAAAAAATTCTGGCCTTTCTCAATGGTGAACTGCCCGGCGTGATCCGCGCCAAAGGCCACCTTTGGATTGCCACTCGTCCTGATTGGGTGGCAGAATACTCGCTGGCAGGGACGCTTTCGAGTGTCAAACCTATGGGCACCTGGTGGTCCTCTGTCCCTGAGGAACGCTGGCCTGATCATCCAGATGTGCTCAATTACATTCGCCAGAATTGGTCCGAGCCATGGGGCGACCGGCGCCAGGAGCTGGTGTTTATTGGCGCTGAAATGGATTGGGATGCCATGAAGGCCAAGCTCGATGCCTGCCTTGTGCCTGCCGTAATGGCCGCAGGCCCAGAGGCCCTGCCACTTGATCTTCCCGATCCCTTCCCGGAATGGCGGCGCATGGAAGAGGTGGCATGACGCACGCGTGCGATGTAGCAGACGCCGCTGCCGTCGGAGTTAGGGTGACGCAGACGCCCAAAGGCTTGTCTGTCATTCACAATTCCGGCTGTGCGGCGGCGATCTGGGATCGCGCGCCACGACCATCTTTTCAGCATTGGCTGGACAACATCGATCCGAAACACTTGCCGTCGACCCGGGTGACCCTCGCTCCGGATCAGGTCAGTGATGCATTATCACGATCCGCTTTGATGTGTGGCACACCAAACTGCCCGGAATGCGGCATGTTGGTAGATGATGTTTCCGCGTTGGCAATGGTCTTTGCAGACGTGATGGACACGCCCTTCATTCGGCTGCGGCTCGATGTGGTGACATCCAATGCCTGCCGAAAATTCCATGTTGACGCCCTCACGGTGCGGCTGATTTGCACTTACCGCGGCACGGGCACGCAGTATGGCGTGTCCAGAAACGACAAAGACCCTGAACACGTGTTCACCGTTCCGGCGTGTGCTCCTATCATCCTGCGCGGCTCAAAGTGGCCGGAAAGCCCCAGCATCGGCTTGCGGCACCGGTCACCGCCCATTGAGGGTACGGGCGAAACACGGCTCCTCTTGGTGATCGATCCAGTTCGAGATATAAACCGCAGGACGGATCAAATACTGACAAAAATACAATAGGGACAGAGGAGACCCACCATGAAAACACGCGCAGCCATCGCCTGGGCCCCAAACCAGCCGCTTGAGATAGAAGAGATTGATCTTGAAGGCCCCAAAGAGGGTGAGGTGCTTGTTCGCATTGTCACGACGAGCTTGTGCCACACCGATGTGTTCACGCTCTCCGGCGAAGACCCTGAAGGGCTGTTCCCATGCATCCTAGGCCATGAGGGGTGCGGCGTGGTAGAAGAAGTGGGCAAAGGCGTCACCTCTGTCAAACCTGGCGACCATGTGATCCCGCTTTATGTGCCTGAAGACCCCGAATGCCCTTATATCAAGTCGGGCAAAACCAACCTTTGCCAGACCATCCGCGCGACCCAAGGTGCAGGTCTGATGCCCGATGGCACATCGCGCTTTTCTTACAAAGGCAAGCAAATCCTGCATTACATGGGCACCAGCACGTTTAGCGAATACACAGTGCTGCCGGAAATTTCCGTGGCCAAAATCGCCAAGGAAGCCCCGCTTTCCAAAGCCTCTGTCATGGGCTGCGCGGTGCCCACCGGCATGGGCGCTGTGCGCAACACTGCGAAGGTGGAAGCTGGTTCTACTGTCGCGGTGTTCGGCCTCGGCGCGGTTGGCATGGCGGTGATCCAAGGGGCTGTGATGAATGGCGCTTCCAAGATCATAGGCATCGACATCAATCCCTCTAAATTCCTGCTCGCCAAATCGCTTGGGGCCACAGAATGCCTGAACCCCAAGGACTATGACGCGCCTATTCAGGACGTTCTGGTCGAAATGACAGGCGGCGGGCTCGATTACACGTTCGAGGCGGTGGGAAATGTCGATCTGATGCGCGCCGCCCTTGAAGCCTGTCACAAGGGCTGGGGCGAATGCACGGTGATCGGCGTGGCGGGCGCGGGACAGGAAATCTCTACCCGACCCTTCCAACTTGTCACGGGTCGTGTCTGGCGCGGCACAGCCTTTGGCGGCGTTCTGGGCCGCAGCGAGTTGCCCGGCATGGTCGATGAATGGATGCGCGGCGATTTCAGCGTGGATCCCTACATCACCCATCACATGAACCACGAACAGATCAACACCGCCTTTGACTTGCTCAAAGCCGGTCAATCGATCCGCTCGGTCATCCATTTCCAGCCCGATGCGACGATGACCGTCAATTCCTTGCCCGGAGAGATCGTGCAGCCATGACAAACGGCCTCGGCCAAAACCAGCGGGGGCAGGCATCACACCCTGCCCCCGCGCGCAAAAAGCGCCGTAACCTCGGGAAGACCAGCCTGAAGCGCAAACCACGCGCGCAGGATCCGATGCGCGAATATGACGGGTTGCCGCGTGAGTTGCGCGCCTGGCTGGCATCGGCTGAACTGCCTTGGCGGCCTGCTTCGGCGCGAAAATCCTATGAGCGCGCGCTTGCGGAGACGGGCGATATCGAGGGTGCCCTACAAGAACTTGATCGCCTACAAGAGAGGTTGGTTGCCAAAGATGCCAAAAAGGTATGGGGAGAGGTTCACCCCAGGGCCTCAGGGGCGTAAGCTCGCCGCGGCATGGACAAGAAACACGCAAATGAAAGGCTGCTTTTGGCCTGTTTGAGCACCTTAGGGTGCATGGCCCTTTCGGTGTGGGCGGCCCCCGCCAAAGCGCACCCGCATGTCTTTATAGACGGCGGTGTTGATTTTGAGTTTTCCGAGGATCAAACCTTGACCTCACTCAAGGTGACTTGGCTTTATGATGAGTTCGAAACACTTTACATTTTGGCGTCCAACAACCTTTCACTCAACGATGCTGGCGAATTGGACGAACCAGATCGACTGAAGCTTGAACAGAAGTTCAGCGAATGGCCCGAAGATTTCGATGGCTCCGCGCATTTGTCTTTCGACGGACACAGCGTTCCGCTCAAATGGCCAGATGACCCGCATGTGCAATTGATCGACGGGCGGATTGAGGCGGTATTCACCCGCGATCTGGAAAAACCAATGCCGCTCAGCGGTGCGGCAGCAGAGGTCGCATTTTACGAATCCACGTATTTCTTCGCCTTCAAGATTGCAAACACGCCACAGCTCATGGGCTCATCTGACACCTGCGTGGCTGAAGTGATCCCGTTTAATCCCGATCCGGATAACGCCTCACTGTTGGCCAAGCTCGCAATGCTGAGCCGTGAGGAAATACCCGCTGAGGAAAACGTTGGTCAGCTTTTTGCCGATAGGATTGCGCTCAGATGCGGATGATTATAACAGCTCTTCTGGCTTTGGCCGCCATCGCCGTCTTCGTCATCGGTTTTGACTGGACAGGCGTGACGCAGTGGGTTGTGGAACAACAGCGCGCGTTCCAAAATCAAATGGCAGGCGCAGTGCGGGCGTTGAAAGCGGGCGATGCAGGCGCCTATATTGCGCTTTTAACCGCAACAGGGGCCTATGGATTTGTGCATGCTTTGGGCCCAGGGCATGGAAAATACCTCATGGGCGGCTTGGGGCTTGGTACGTCGGTTTCAGCGTCCCAGCTGGTGGGGATTGCGTCGGCTGCCTCCATTGCACAAGCGCTTTGGGCGATTGTTCTTGTTTATGGTGGGTTTTCCCTGATCTCGATCACGGCACAGCAAGTGACATTTTTGGCGGAAGATGTGCTGGCTCCGGCCAGCTATTTGGCGATTGCCTGCGTGGGCTTGCTTCTGATTTGGCGCGGCGCACGACGGATTTCGCAGGCACGCAAGTCTCCAGCGCCTCAAACCCACCGCAGTCACGCGCACGCCAATACGCATGTCTACGATCATGATCACGAGACCTGTGGCTGCGGCGGTCATCACGTCAGCGCCCAAGAGATTGCCAAACTCCGGTCCTTTCGGGAGGCTTTGGCCCTTATTGGAAGTGTTGCCATCCGCCCCTGCACCGGGGCGATCTTCCTTCTTGTCATAGCCTGGCAAATGGACATTCTGCTGGCAGGCGCGGTGGCCGTCATCGTGATGGGCCTGGGCACCGCAGCACTCACTAGCCTTGTGGCACTCTCAAGTGTAACGGCGCGCAAGCTTGCGCTTGTGACCAACTCACCCACCGGCGTACAGGCGACCGTATTTTCGGCCAGTCAGGTCTTTGTCGGCATCTCAATGACCTGGCTGTCTTTGGGCCTTCTCTGGGTCGGACTGTGACCCCCAAACTCATGAGGAAACATGTCTTTTGTACCCACCACATATGACGAATGGGAACATTGCATTACGGTGCAATGCGGCATCCCTCTTACGGCTGAGTTTGTGGCAGACCGGATCGCTGCGATGGAAAACCCCTCAGATTTCCACACGCAGAAATTCATCGAACAATGGGGCGAGGCACATCATGCCCAGACGCTTGCCTGGTTCAAACAGGCTGAGGGCCGCCTCACCGCATGAGCGCAACGGCAGGGCCGGTCCCAATCACGATCCTGAACGGGTTTCTGGGATCTGGCAAAACCACATTGCTGCAAAACCTTCTTGTGCAGGCGCGCAGCTTGCCAGAGGTGCACCTTGGTGTGATCATCAATGAAATGAGCGAGCTTGACGTGGATGGTCGCATCCTTGACGCGACTGAAATTCTATCCAGCCAGGACACGCTTTTCGTCTCCATTCCCGCGGGCAGCATTAGCAGCGACGCAGGCCTGTCGCAATTCCGCGTAGGCCTTGAAAAACTTCGGGCCAATGGGGCCACGCATATTGTGATCGAAACCTCTGGCAGCACCCATCCCTGGCCCCTCCTAGAGGCAATTAAATCGCACGGTTCAGTCCGACTGCACGGGTTTCTATCTGTGGTCGATACCGTAACCCTGACCCAGGACTACGATCTGGGGCGTGCTATCATGCCGGGCGCTTCGGGCAACTTGGCGCAAGGCAAGCGTGGCATCGAAAACCTTCTGGCAGAACAGATCATGTTCGCCAATCGTATACTACTGTCGAAGATGGACCGCGTTGAGATGGACACGCTGCGCACCGTGGCCGAGGCGATACACCCCATCAACACCGGCGCAGATATCGTAGGCATGACATGGGGCAATGTGAAGCTTACCGATGTGCTAGCCATGCCAGCCTACGATCACGCCCGTGTCGCGCAACTGGGCGCGGAACTCACGCAGTGGGAGGCCGAGCACGGCACCTCCACCATGGCCAGCGCGTCCGACTACCAGATCGACAGTATCGTCATCTCCGACCCGCGCCCGATGCACCCTAAGCGGCTTTGGGATGTCTACAATCACTTCTTGGGGGAAACCATTTATCGGTCCAAAGGCTTCTTCTGGCTCCCTTCCCGCGACCGCTTGCAGCTACTATGGAACCAGACTGCGGGCAGCGTTGGCCTGGAGATCCTGAACTATTGGAAAATTGCGGCCCTAGAGGATGACAGCCTCAATCTGATGCCCGAGGAACGCGAAGAGATGCGCAAGCAGCTAGACGGGCTCTCGCCTGAGTTCGGAGATCGCCATTGCCGCCTGACCGTGATCGGAGATCGAGACGGGCTAGAGACATTTGCACAGGCTGTGCGCGAGTGCATTTGCACCGATGACGAGGTCGCGCTGTGGAAGGCCGGGCACGCATTTGACGACCCATGGCCCAAGGCCACAACGCGGCTGTCCTAAGCCACACGCCCCGCCTTCAGCAAAAGCGCGTGTTTCAACGCGGTCAGATGCGGAAACTCCACCAGCATCCCGATCACCAACGCGGCATAAATCAATGGTTGATCCGGAATCGCAATCGCCGTCACTGCCAGCATCAATGGTGCATTGCGCGCCGCCGTGGTCATCGCCAGAAGAGCTTGTTCGGGATAGGGCAGATTGAACACGCGGCTTAACCCCTCGGCCATCACATACGTCACCACGAAGAAAACAAAGATCGCCAGCAGAACCAGCCCAAACAAATCCCAATTCGCTGCGATGGTCGGCGTATGGGCTGCAAAAATCTGCAATATCAAAGCCGCCGTTACCAAGGGGATGAGCGCGCTGACGGCCTGCGACAACCGATCAAACACAGCGTCCGATAAAACACGTTTCAATCCCCATCGAAGCCCTTGCGCCACGATGAACGGCAAGACGAACCACTGCCAGATGGTATCGGGGATTGTTGCGAAATCCACCACGCCCGTGTGCCGCGTGAAAAGCCAGAGCCACACCGGCAACAGCAATAGCTGCACCACCATATTGATCGGCAAAAGCGCAGACCCCAGCGCCGTGTCGCCCCGAGCCATCCGCGTGAACCCCAAAAACCAGTCGGTGCACGGGGCCAGGAAGTAAATCAAAAGCCCTGTATAAAGCAGTGGCTGCCCAGACAGAAAGAGCGACGCAATCCCCACGCCAAGCAATGGCACCAAGACAAAGTTGGCCGCAAGCGCGATCCCGATGAACCGGACATTCGCCAGTCCCGCTGCCACCGCTCGCAGTCGAACCTCAAAGAAGAGAAGACCGACCATGGCCAAAAGCGTTGGATCAACCCCGCGTGACAATTCCTCACCCAAGGATGCGTTCACCAGCCCAATCACTGCGCCCAGACCGATCGCGCCAAGAAACAGCGCTGTTACTCCTATGCTGGGCAAAGGGATCGGCTTGGGTATCTGCGTGGCGTCGGTCACCTCAGACCCTCAGCACAGGCATTTGTCAGCGTCGCAACAGGCCAGATCATCAAGATACATGTTGTTGTCGCGGTAAAGCTCCAGATAGGAGGTGTCGACCCCCATCCGCCCGGCAATGGCGCGCGCCACAACCGCAAAGCGTTGGCGGAACTTGTAAATAAAGCAAAACAGATGCCCGTTATGGGACACTTCCGGGCCCACAAGGAACAGCCCTGGCAAGGCTGTGGACTCGTCCTGCTGTGTCAAGATCGGCAACCCATGATCGCCATAGTCAAACCACTGCACGACAGGCATCGTCCCACTTTTAAAACCGGTGGCGAGGATCGGAGCGTGGGGCGACAGCCAGCTGCGCCCGTTGCCACCCAAAATGCGCACGCCGCCCTCTTCTTTTTCCAGCGCCACGATCTCTTCGCGACCTTCAAGTGTGATCATCCCGGTTTGACGCGTATCGCGCAGACGTTGATGGGTAAAGGGCGAGAGCGCGCGGCTGGGATCCTTGTCACCGTCATCCCAGGGCGCATCGATATCAAAGACCGTCACATGCTTGCCGGCTTTGACCAGACCCACGGCGGCATCAATTCCACTTTCGTAACCGCCAATGACATAGGCCTCTTGCCCCGGTAGATCCTTCCAACTGGGCACTTTCGAGTAGTGCCAGGCGTGCTCAGATCCCACCAACCCACCATCTGATGGAGCGCCAAACTGGCCCCCCGCCCAGATTACATAGTCGGCGCGAATGTCTCCTTTGTTAGTCCGTAGCACCAAGCAATCGCCATCCGGTTCGAGACCTGAGACATCAATACTGCAATGCACATTGAGATCAAACGCCAGCGCGGCTTGATCAAGATAGCGCGCGTAATCTCGCCCGCTGGGATGTTCGCGCTTCAGCGCCCATCCGGGCGAGCTATCGAAACTGATTGCGTTGAGGTCTGTCATGCCAAAGACGTTGCCCGGAAAGGACGGCGTCAGAAATTGCGTGTGCTTCGGCCAATCCAGAAACGTCTGCCCAATGGAGCCACGTTCCAACACCCACACATCCGGGATCGCAAGGTCACGCAAAACCCGCGCGACGCCCAAGCCAGCAGGTCCCGCGCCGACAATGGCAACGTTAACATGTTCTGGCATAACCAGCCCGTTTTCACCCAGCATCTTGTTCTCCGGAAAAGCCGAGTAGCGGCAGCGGTCGGCGGTGCGGAATACCTATGTTACAACATAACAAATCTCAAGCGACTTTCCGTCTCACCCTTGCGCGTATGGGCATTTGTCTTTTGCGCCAAGGTTGCGTTACACCGTTTGGCGCAACAGTACCGAAAGACAAGGCAGACGCGCATGTCAGACCGCCAATACGAACCCATGACCAAGGCCGAGGTTATCGCGGCCCAACGCGCCTGGGCCAAACACGTCACCGAACAAAATGTCGAGGAGCTTCTCGCGCTTTATGATTTCGGCAGCCCGGATGAGCCGCTTCTTTTCAAGCCGACCTTGGCAGACGTGATCCGCCTCGACCAAGACGGCGCGCGCTCATACTTTGTGGGCGGCAATGCTGACTATCCCAACGATCACGGCTTTCTGAAAAACAACTGGAAACAGGTGGATTTCCAAAGCGCAGTGGGGCCGATCATAAAGGCGGGCGGTCTGGGCTACAAAGACATGGGTCACTACACCTTCGTCAATGCTGAAGGGAACGCGACGCGCGCAGATTACACCTTTGCCTATCACAAGCTGAACGGTCAGGTGCTTATCTCGCTGCACCATTCCTCCCTCACCTGGTTTCCCCCGGTCGAAGGTTAAAACCGCGCCGGGGAAAACGCGCTCAGATCCTGGTTGGACGGGGTCTGGGTGACGATATTTGCCAAAAGCTCACCTGATTTGGGCGCCATCATTAAGCCGAAATGGCAATGGCCAAAATTGACGAACAGCCCTTTTTCGTGTGGCATCGGGCCCAGTGCGGGCAACCCATCGGGCAACGAAGGCCGTCTTCCCATCCAGAACCGCGGGTTATGTGTATTGAGCGCCGGAAACGCTGCCTTGGCCAGACGGGTTAAATGCGCTTTGCGGCGCGGATCTACCGGGGCATCGATCGGTGCAAACTCCGCCTGTCCGGCAAAGCGCACGCCGCCCTCCATGCTGCTGGCGATGCACGCCGCATCCACATCCATCACAGAATGCGCCATCTCAAGGCCGGGGTCGGGAAATTCCACGTGATATCCCCGCTCCGCCATCAACGGGAAGCGGTAGCCTAAAGATCTCAATAGCTCTGCGCTCCATACGCCCATGGAGACGATCACGTTGTCCGCACGCAACTGCGTGCCCCGACAAGTGATCTGCCACCCCTCCGGCGTCCGCGAAAGCGCATGAACCTCGTGATGCAGCACCTCAACACCGAGGTTTTGAGCCTTCTGGGTCAACACCTCAGCAATGCGGCCTGGGTTGCGCGCCCTCGCCTGGCCCTTGATAACAACAGCTGCTTGAAATTCTGGGCTCAACGCCGGCTCAAGACGATGTAGGGCGTGATACCCCAACACTTCAATCTCCGCGCCTCTTTCCTGACGCATGGCATAGCCGAGGGACGAAAGTGACGCGCCAGCAGGATTTCGAAACGCGTGAATATACATAGCGTCTACTAACAGACCTTCAGCGCCTGTACCTTCTAGATGCTTGCGGTAAAGATCCACCGACGGACCGCAGAGCATCTCCATCGCGGCCGATGTGGCTTGCACTTTATCCAGACTACCATTGCGCAGATACCGCGTGCCCCAACCTAGCATTTTGGGCCAACTGGCCGCGCGCACAGACAGCGGGCGATACCGCCCAAACATCAGGCGCGGGATTTGCCGCCAGAGACCGGGCTGGGATTGCGGCACGATGGACCAGGGCGAGATGACACCCGCATTGCCAAAACTAGTCTCCTGACCGGGCGCGCTGCGATCAATGAGGCGCACACGGGCGCCACGTTGCGCCAAGGAAAGCGCCGTGCAAATGCCGATGATCCCGGCCCCCAAAACAGTGACCTCAACCGGCATCGGTTCAGGCCGCAAGTGGCGCGCGACGGCGCGCGATCACTTGGGAAATGATCGCAGGCGACGCAATCATCAACGCAGCCAGATCAGCCGACAGCGACGGCGCGATAAAGATGATCCCGGCAAACGCCATAAGACAGCGATAGACCGCCCCCATCGGGGCAAGCCAGTAGCCAACCACAGCCGCCGACAGCGCGATTACGCCGGCAATGCAACTGGCCGCCGTGTAGGTGAACTCCCATAAATCAAACCCGGTCGATGACACGAAGAGGAGTACCGGCGCATAGACAAACGCCATCGGCGCCACCACCTTGCCCAGCCCCAGGGTGAAGGCCGATATCCCGGTTCGGAACGGGTTCGAATTGGCAATGGCTGCGGCCGCATAGGCCGAGGTGCAAACAGGCGGCGTGATCTCCGCCACCACGCCATAATACAGCACAAACATGTGGCTCGCGATGGGCGGAATGCCCAACTGTGCCAGCGCCGGTTGGGCCACCGAGACAAGCATGATGTAAAGCGCCGTCGTCGGCACGCCCGCGCCCATCAGGATGCAAGCCAAGGCGATAAAGACCAGACTGATAAAGAGGGTCAGATCCTCCACGGTGAAAAGGGTGTAGTTGCCAAAGGTGAAAAGCCAAGCCACGTCTGAGCCTAAGTTGGAGGCCGCTTGCGTCACCATGAACCCGATGCGAAAGCCTACGCCCGTGGTGTTGATCACCCCGATTACAATGCCCACCGCTGCTGAGGCCGCGCCGACCGCGAGGGCGTATTTCACACCGGTTTCAAACGTATCAGCCATCTCGGGGATCGCGACGCGCCGTTGCGGGTTAAGCGTGGCGATCATACTGCCCGCAATCAGAATGGCCGACATGGTAAGGTCAAATCCCCCGCCTATGTATTTCCAAACGACAAATGCGATAAAGGCGGCCGCGTAAATTAACGTCACCGGCTCTTTCATCCGGCTCATCCCTGCGACCAACGCCAAAGAGATGCCGCAGAAGGCCGACATGTAGGGCGTGTATCCCGAAAAAAGCACGACCAAGAGCCCAACCAACGGCACGATATTGGCCCACCCATCGCGCCACACCGCGCCCAAGAGCGGCATCGCGTCCTTGGCCAGGCCTTTCAGACCCAGCTTGCGCGCCATCAAATGGACCACGGCGAAAACGCCCACGTAATGCAGCAGCGCGGGAAAGATCGCGGCAATGACGATGGTCGTGTAGGGCAGCTCTAGAAACTCCGCCATGATGAAGGCCGCGGCGCCCATGATCGGTGGGGTGATCTGCCCGCCCGCCGAGGCTGCAGCCTCCACCCCGCCTGCGAAATGGCCAGGATATCCTAGCCGTTTCATATTCGGAATGGTCAGCGCCCCGGTCGAGACGGTGTTGGCCACCGAGGAGCCGGAGATCGTGCCGAAAAAGGCCGACGACACAACAGAAACCTTCGCAGGCCCGCCCGTGTAGCGCCCGGCCAGGATGGTCGCGTTGTCGATGAAGAGCTGCCCCAACCCCGTCCGCTGCGCGATCACACCAAACAGCACGAAATGGAACACGATGGTTGAGACCACCCACAGCGTGACGCCAAAAATCCCCTCCTGAGGGAAATACATCGACGACACGAAGGTATTAAACTTCACACCCGGATGTTGCAGCAGCCCTGGGAAATAAGGCCCAAACAGCGCGTAGCAGATAAAGACCGAAATGATCAGCGGCAGGATCCACCCCAATGTGCGGCGCGCGATATCGAGGACCAGCACGATCAGGATACAGCCAAAAAGCATGTCCCACCGGTTGGGATTGCCCATGCGAAATGTCATCTCCTCCACGCCCAGCCAGTCAAGCCCGCGCCAGGCGAGCCCCAGGTACAACGCGGACGCCACCCCGAGGATCATCAGCAAAATGTCAAGAAGCGGGACACCCCCGATGCGCAGCCCGCCTGTCTTGAGGTCAAAAGCCCCTGGCCGTTTGATTAATGGATAGAATGCGTAGGTGAGGATAAATAGCCCACTTAGATGCCAGCCCATATGCCAGTAATCCGGTGGCAAGGCGAACCCGGCGGTAAGGTAGTGATACACGGCAAAGGTCAGCGCGATGTAGCGCAAAAATCTCCCGAAACCCGGCGTGACGGTTCTTGTGGCGGCCCCTTCGTCAAACTTCTCTTCGATCGCGGCGAGCTCTTCTTCGGTCAGCTCGCGCACTTCATCTGATCGCGGATCGGTCATGGCGCGTCCTTTGTCATGTCAGGGTCTCAAAAAAACGGGCGGCAAGCAAAGCGGCCTGCCGCCCGTCTTCGTGTAAGGCAGGAAGAGAAGCCTTACTCCAGAAGACCCGCTTCTTTGTAGAACTTCTCAGCGCCCGCATGAAGCGGCACACCCAGGGCGGCAATGCCATCAAGCGCCGTGTCGGGCGTGATCTGCTTGCCCTTGGCGTGGCCATTGTCGAGCAGCTTGCGGGTGTTGTCGTTCCAAAGTGCTGCGGTGATGCCATAGACCAACTCTTCGGAAAGGTCCGAGGACACGACCAAAAGCGCTGACACCGCCGGTGTTTTCACGTCATAATCAACACCTTCATAGACACCCGCTGGTATGGACGACGGGATATAGGCCGGAATGATGCCGTTGATCTTGGCCAGATCCTCTTCGCTAAAGCTGTGCAGCTCCATGCCTTTGGTGTTCGAAAGCTGCACCATGGCAGAAACGGGCCAACCCGCGGCGTAGAAATAGGCATCGAGCTGACCATCGGCCATACGCTCAGCTGATTGGCTGTTGTTAAGCTCCGCCTCGTCCATATTGTCGCGCGTCACGCCCCATTCGGCAAGCATCTGCTCAACGGCCACCTGAGTTCCGGATCCGGCCTGAGCAATGCCCACGCGCTTGTCGGCCAAATCGGCCAGGCTGTCGATGCTAGATCCCTTGGGCAGCACCAGGTGGAGATCTTCAGGGTACAAATTGGCCACGATCCGCAGCTTCTCATGGGGTTTGCCGTCAAACTTGCCTTCGCCGAGGAACATAGAGCGCGTGACATCGGCGGCGGCCATACCGGCCTCAAGTTCGCCATTTTGCACAGCCGTGTTGTTGAACACCGAAGCGGTCGTTGATTGCGCAATCGCGATCAGGCCGGGCACGCCGCATTGGCCACCTTCGTCGCAAGGGCGTGAGCCGGGTGGGGCTGAGATCCCGTTGGCGATGGTGCCGCCGATGGGGAAATACGTGCCCCCAGCGCTGCCGGTGCCGATCCGGAAAAAGGTCGGGTCTTGCGCCACGGCCGCACCGGCCGCCAACGTCACCGCCAAAACGGCCCCGGTAACCTTCCCGGTAAGTTTCGTGAAAATCTTCATTTTTCTCTCCCTGTTGATGACTTTCAAAACGAGTCATGCCGTGAGCGTGAAGCAGGTCAGAGATAAAAACCAATTTTATTATCTTTGGGTTTGATAGATTTTGTTTATGTTTTCATGCATGAACCTGTCGCAAATCTCCGCCTTTCACGCTGTCATGACGTCAGCCTCTCTTTCTGAGGCCGCAAAGAAGCTCGGCCGCACTCAGCCTGCCGTGAGTGCCGCTATAAAAACGCTGGAAGATCAGCTTGGGCTGAAGCTTTTCACCCGCGAGGGACGCAAGCTCGTCCCTGTGCCTGAGGCACAGTATTTGCTGACAGAAACCTCCGCCATTCTGGGTCAGCTCACCCGCGTGCGCCGCACCATGAAAAGCCTGGCGGATGGTCAAACCGGATCGCTCAACATCGCCGCCATGCCTGGCCCAGCGGCCATGCTCTTTCCTCGCTTCATCGCCAGCCAGATTAAGCCGGACGCAGGTACATCCGTTTCTATTCTTGCGCGCAGCTCTGTCCAGATTGCGGAGCTCGCCCGCGCACAGAGTATTGATTTCGGCTTTGCCGACGCGCCTGAGGCCGACAGCACCGAAGACCTGTACGCGGCAGAAATCATTTCCGCCCGATCCTTTGTCGCCCTGCCCGCGCGTCATCCCTTGGCCCAGCATAAACAGCTCTCGATCGCCAATCTCGATGGTGTGCCGATGGGTTCACTTCTGTCCTCGCACGCCCATCAAAGGGAGGTTATTGCCCGGTTTGAAGCCACTGACGCGCAATGGTCTCTCATGGTCGAAAGCCAGACCTTCCTACAGGTCGTGCAGTTTATCAGTAAGGGGCTTTGCTCGGCCATCCTAGACCCGCTTACCGTGGCGCATATCAATGCCACATCGGATTTGCGCCGCTCCGTCGCAATCCGACCTTTGACCGAAATCCTGCGGTATCGCTATGCCATTTTTGAGCCGCGCTACTGCCCAATGTCTGTGATTGCCTTACAGATCAAATCGGCCTGGCGGGAGGAGGTGATCCGACTGCTCAAAGAGATCGGGGCAGATCCCAGGATCGAAATGCGGAGTCAGAGCATGTCAGCCAGTATGTCGGTGTAACCAAACAACCCTTCGAGCCTGCCTGTATCGACAAAGCAGACCCGCAACCATTCGCGTCCGCTTGGGCGTGACAGATGCCGCTTCCTTCTGCAGCTTCGCCAGTCGCCTCAAGGTCCGGCCAGATCATCGCGCTTAACCCTAAGGTCAAATCCGAGACCGTGCGATAGGCGTGGCACCTGTCTTCGCGGCATGTCAATTTGCGCGAATTAGTGTCAGGGCGGATGGCTCATGCCCTCGTCCGAACATGACCCCATTGCACAAGTCCAAAACGAACTCAACGCGCCAGAACAAAATTGTGAACACAAGACGTTTGGTGAAGTGTCGGCTTTGTGGAATATTTAAAACTGTCCAAAGAGGGAGACGCTGCCCATGAAGCACGCCATGCTAGCGATTGCATTGATCGGCCTTACCTCCGCCGCCCATGCCGCGGAAGGAGAGCGCGTCCAGATCACCGGAGAAATCATCGACACCTGGTGTTACTACTCCGGCGTGATGGGCCCGCCTGAGTCCACCACGGGCACAGCCCATCATACCTGCGCACTTTGGTGTTCGGCCGGGGGTATCCCCGTGGGCCTTTTGGGTGAGGATGGTGAGGTTTACATGGTGCTTAAGATCGAAGGCGATGACGGATCGGCAGGCGGTGACACGCAATTGCGGCTGGCCAGCCATGAGATTGTGGCCGACGGCATGCTCTACAAGCGTGACGGGTTGAACTACCTCGTGGTTGAAACGGTCGTGGCGGACAATGGCATCGTCAACCAAACCCATGATGACTGGGGCGTGATCCCCGGCTTTGCTTTCCCCGATCCGGAAGGAGAGTGACCCGATGAACAAGCTTATCCCGCTTCTCGCCGTTCTCGCCACGCCCGCCATAGCAGAGGATTTTTCCGCAAATTCAGAAGCCACCCCCTGGAACCTAGTGGCCGAAGTGCCCGCACGGTTTGAAGCAAAGGTCGTCGATCTACTCTGCGAACTGGCAGGAGACTGCCCAGCCGATTGCGGAGATGGGCGCCGCCAACTGGGACTTTTGCGCAGCGCGGATGGTGTGCTGATCTATCCCAACAAGAATTCTCAACCCGCCTTCACCGGCGCGGTGGTGGAGCTTTACCCGTTCTGCGGTCAGCAGGTTGAGGTCGATGGGCTTATGATCACGGATCCGGAGCTTAACGTCGATAATGTCTATCTGGTGCAAAAGGTCCGCACTGTTGGCGATGCCGAATGGACCAAGGCCAATCAATGGACAAAGGTGTGGGCCGAGGAAAACCCCGATGTTGGGGGCAAAGGCCCCTGGTTCCGCCGCGATCCGCGTGTGAACAGCATGATTGAAGCCGATGGGTACCTGGGTCTGGGCCAAGACGTGGATGACGCCTTCATCGCGGATTGGTTCTGATGCGGGCTGTCACTCTGCTCGCCGGTTTGGTGGCCGGGTCCATGGCATTGGCCCACGGGGATCATGATCACAGCACGCCAAAGGCGGAACCTCTGGATCTTTCCGATGCTGTAACCCCCCTGCCCTGGGACGTAGGTGGGCCATTCACGCTGATCGATCACACCGGCCAGACCCGCAGCGAGGTCGACCCCGAAGGTCGCTATCAGCTGCTTTTCTTCGGTTATGCCTCCTGCCCTGGCATCTGCTCGGCGGCCCTGCCGATGATGGCAGAAGCCGTGGACGCCCTAGCGCAGGACGGGGTGGACGTGAGCCCGGTTCTCCTGACCATCGACCCGACGCTCGACACGCTGGACACGATGGGTCCTGCCTTGGCAGAGTTTTCCCCTGCCTTCATTGGCCTGACCGGGGAGCCTGAGGCGCTGCAAGTGGCCTACTCCGCCTATCAAGTGTCTTTTGAACTACTGTTCGTAGACCCTGAATATGGCCCGATCTATTCCCATGGGGCGCATGTTTATCTGCTGGATCCAGACGGCAAGGTGCTGACACTGCTACCGCCAATCCTGCCCGCCGATCAGGTGGTCGCGATTGTGAAACGCTACACCGAGGCGGCGTTAAACTAGTCGTGCTCTTTTTTGAAGGCAGAGGCCCCGGATCAAGTCCGGGGCGGGTGTTGCATGTCTTACGCAAAGAGTGCTGCTTCCCACTTTTTTAAGATCGGCCGAGCAGAGGTCATCTCAGGCACGTGGCCGGCCTCCAACCCCGGGAAAAGCTTCATCAGCTCGGCACGCGGGCCGTCGTCCAACCCATCCACCGTGCGCGGCCCGGGCAAGAAGCTTTCGGCCCACATACCATCGGCAGAGACCACCTCATGTCGGTCAAACATGAAATGGATGTAGGTCACCTCCTCCACGTCCCACGCCCGCGTCACCGAATGATCGTTGATCAGGTGCCACACCGCCGCCAACCCTTCGTGGGAGCCAAAGAGCAGCTCTGTTTGCCAGCCTCGCAACAGGACGCGGTGCTGTGGTGAGAGGAGCATATCCCGATTGGGCTGACTATCACCAAACGCACCCGCACGCACGCGAATGGGCCGCAGCGATGGATCACACTGCAAATGCTCTGCCGTGAGGCTCACCCGGTTGATCCAGGCAATCTGTCGAAACCCGTTATCCAGCGTCAAAACCTTGTCACCAAGGGCAAGATCTTCGACCGCGCGCGGCCCGTCTGGCGTGGTGATCATCGTACCGGGTGTGAAGCAAGGCACCACGAGATCAGAGGCGTCAATCGACGGACGGCCAAAACTGCCCGGCCCTTCTTCGGATCGGATGACCTCGAGGGGGACGCCAATGGGTGGCCATCCTTGCGGCGGCCCGACAAAGGCCAACCCCTCCACCGTGCGGTAAGCCGGGCTTGAGTTGTTCACATTGTAGCTGACCATCTCATAGACATTGCCATCGGGGTCACGCACTTCGATAAAATATTCGGCCTCCACCCGCGTGCCGTCAGGATAGGTCATGCCATCGATCGTCTGCGCTCCGTCCAGACGCTGATTGCTGTCATTGTCGTCGAAATTGGTGTCGCTGCCGCTGTCGCGGATGAACGTCTCAAGCCAGGCATTGCTGTTCAGCGTGATGAACTCACCATCAAGATGCGAACCGTCACCCTGCGTGATCCCATCTAGGGTCACGCCTCCGGTGACGGAGATATTGCTCTCCTCCAGGATCCAGACGGAATAGTCTGCCACTGCCCAGCCTCAAGTCATACACCGCCTCATTTTTCGGGCGGATTTCCTGCTCACACGCGGTCATTTTTTTTCGTTGCCGCGCAATAGCTGTCAAAATACCGCATTTCAGCCCCACCGATCAATGGTTTTGACCGCCCCGGCCTGCACCCCCCTTTTCGTGTTGCGCCTTGGCAATGCGCCCCCTAAGAAGCGCCATGATTTTGACCGCTGCGGGCGCCCCCGCAGCCTTTTGCAATGGATGAGGACGACATGCAGGTCACAGAGACGCTGAATGAAGGATTGAAACGCGGCTACAAGATCGTGGTCACAGCCAAGGAGCTGGACGACAAGGTCATGGACAAGCTGAAGGAGGCCCAGCCCAATGTGGAGCTGAAGGGCTTTCGCAAAGGCAAGGTGCCGCTGCCGCTTCTGAAAAAGCAATTCGGCTCTCAGGTTCTGGGCGAGGCGATGCAGGAAAGCGTCGATGGCGCCATGGCGAAGCATTTTGAGGATTCAGGCGACAAACCCGCCGCAGAGCCCAAAATGGAGATGACCAACAAGGATTGGAAAGAGGGTGACGACGTCGAAGTCGACATGTCCTATGAGGCGCTGCCCGCGATCCCGGAGGTCAAGTTTGACGACATCAAGCTGGAGCGTCTGGTCGCCAAAGCCGACGACAAAGCGGTTGAAGAAGCTCTGAAAAACCTTGCCGAAGGGGCGCAGAACTTCAAAGACCGCAAGAAAGGCACGAAATCCAAGGATGGCGATCAGGTTGTCATCGATTTCGTAGGCCGCGTGGATGGTGAAGCGTTTGAGGGCGGCTCGGCAGAGGATTATCCGCTGGTTCTGGGCTCCAACAGCTTCATCCCCGGCTTTGAGGAGCAGCTTGTCGGCGTGAAAGCCGAAGAGGAAAAAATTGTCGAAGTTAGCTTCCCTGAGGATTACCAAGCCGAGCATCTGGCGGGCAAAGCAGCTGAATTCACATGCACGATCAAGGCCGTCAAGGCACCTGCTCCAGCAGAGATCGATGATGAGCTGGCACAGAAATTCGGATCAGAAAACCTGGATGCGCTCAAAGAGCAGATTACAGAACGGTTGGAACAGGAATACGCAGGCGCGGCGCGCGCGGTGCTCAAGCGCAAGGTGCTCGACGCGCTGGATGAGAAAGTGAGCTTTGAACTGCCGCCTTCCATGGTAGAGTTAGAAGCGAAATCCATCGCCCATCAGCTCTTTCACGATGAAAACCCCGATATTCAGGGCCATGACCACCCCGACCCGGAGGTGACCGAAGAGCATACAAAATTGGCGGAGCGCCGCGTGCGGTTGGGCCTTCTGCTTGCCGAAGTCGGTCAGCGCGCCAAAGTTGAAATCTCTGACGCCGAGATGTCCCAGGCCGTCATGGAACAAGCCCGCGCCTATCCTGGACAGGAGCGGGAATTCTTTGAGTTTGTTCAGCAAAACCCGCAGATGCAACAACAGCTGCGCGCGCCTGTCTTTGAGGAGAAAGTGATCGATCACATCCTCGCTGAAGCGCAAGTGAAGGACAAAGAAGTGAAGAAAGCCGCGCTGGAAAAGGCTGTAGAAGCATTAGAAGAAGAGTAACGCATAACAAATTTACCTTCGCGAAGGCCGCCAACTATTGGCGGCCTTTTCTTTTTGCACTGGCCTGCAGCCTTCGTCGCTTCAGTCATTTGCGCCCACGATGGCAGACATCGTGCCGTCACTAAGCAATATTGAAATCGCGCGATTGAACTCCTGTACGTAGCGATCCGCGCCTGAGGCTTTGGAAAGACCAAAATAAGACATCTTTGATGAAATTGGCCGCTCTATCGACACCACGTCATCCTGCCAGCCATTCTCCACCACGACATAGCGTCCTACCAGCGCATCGACAGCCACAAGATCAACCCGTCCAAGAAGCAAAAGCTGCATCAGGGTTGGCACATCTCGGGCGCGTGTGATTTGAGATTTCTCTTCAAAGGCTGTCTGCATTTCCGCGTCAATGTAGCCACCATTGAGCATGCCCAGACGCAAATGCGACAGGCCAGCATAATCGCCGTTCCAGGTAAAATCATCACGGAAGTGCCCGTGCCGATGCCAGAACACTGACTTTTGTTCAATCGTCTCTTGCGAAAACGCCATGTACCCTTCGCGTTCACTGTTGCGAAACAGAGGCAGGATCCCATCCATCTCGCCGGCGCGCACGACGGCTTGGCACCGTTTCCAAGGTAGAAGGGTCACTGTCGCGCTGACCCCGTCAATCTGCTCCATGACCGCGTCGAGAAGAGCGACCTTCACACCGCCTTGGGCCGGCCCCTCTTGGCCAAGTGTATAGGGTGGGTAGGGATCATAACAAAAGGCCAGGCTTTCCGATTGGGCGGCCCCAACAGTGAAAAACAAAGCTAAAGCAAAAAAGACGGATCTACGCACAATTGCTCCTTTGCAATCTGTTCAAATTTACAACCTGAGGAGAAACACTAAAGATATTGCTAACTTTTTTGGTTGAACTATGTCCCCGTTGCAAAGGGTGTTCTGGTGACAATTGCTGACGATGGACATGTGTCATACCGAGCTGAATTGGTAGCTAGACACACAATCACTGATACGTTCCTAGATGGCCTCCGTAGCGGCGTCGGACGGCGGTTTACCTTTGCCGCTGTCGCATGCAGTTCTGTTCTTGCTCTTTTCATGACCCTCCTCCAGCTTGGCGTGGATTTTAGGACGGAACGATCTTTGCATGATGCATCACTGGCCAAGATCGAAGAGTCTATTCTGCCTGCTTTAGCCGAAAGCGTTTGGATCCTCGATCGTACCCTGATCGAAAGCCAGCTTAACGGGATCGCACAGATCGAAGGCGTCAACCGTGTGGGAGTGCTCGGCGCAGGAGAGGTCTTTCTGGTGGAGTCTGAAACACAAGTCGCGGCAAAACGGGTGGAGCTACCTATAAACAGGGTTTCAAATGGCGAAGCGCGGCTGCTAGGGACCTTGGTGGTAGAATCGAACTACACGCATATCTGGGCGCGGATCATTGATCGCGCTGCCATCGTCTTTGTCACCAATTTTCTAAAGACGATTTGCGTGACTTTCGTGCTTTTGTACATTTTCCAACGATTGATCGGACGGCATCTGCATCGACTGACGCAGTTTTCCAATGCTTATGATCCAAAGCTGCAAGGACAGCGGCTAAAGTTTGACAAAAACCATTCCCGTGGCGCCAGAGCCAGGAAGGATGAATTTGACATTTTGGAAGCGTCGATCAATCGATGGTGCGACGCCACAGAGACGTATCTTGCTCAATTAAAGCATACCAATCTGGAGCAGGCAGAGTTTTCTTACGCCGTGTCTCATGATTTGAAATCGCCAACCAACACGATGGCAATGTTGATCGAAGAACTGAACGACCACGCGCCTCTGGACGAAGACTCGCACACCATTTTGGAGAACATGCGGATCACCAACAAGCGCATGGGTGATCTGGTTACCGATGTTCTTGATTACTCTCGCCTGGTCGACCGTGTGCTGGAAACAGAGCCGGTGGACGTTGGAGTGATGCTGGGCGAGATCATGAAGGATTTGTCAGCAGACATTGCAGAAGCCAAAGCCAAAATCAGTTTCCAGGATTTACCGGTAATTGACGGCAACGCGTTTCAAATTCGCATACTGCTTCAGAACCTAATTTCCAACGCCATCAAGTTCCGCCGACCAAACCAGAAGACCTACATCCGCATCACAGCAAGCCAAAGCGCGGAAGCAACCGTTCTGCGTGTAGAAGACAATGGTATAGGGATTCCCGAAAAGTTCAGAACGAGAGTGTTTGGTCTCTTCAAAAGGCTGCACACAAGCTCGGAGTACCACGGCACCGGCCTTGGCCTGTCCATTTCGCGACGCGTAATGTCAAACCATGGCGGCCACATCTCAATCTCTGATGGTATTGAGGGTGGAACCGCATTCAACCTGCACTTCCCAAGAGAACGACATGACTAACAAGATAAAAACGGCCATGCTCATCGATGATGAGGAATTCGATCAACGTCAGTATTTGCGCGTTCTACAAAGGTCTGGCCTTGTGGAAACTGTCTTGCAATACACCTATGCAGAGGATGCGTTGGCCCACCTTGTGGCACATCCTGAGCTTGAAGTTGACGTGATATTTCTCGACATCAACATGCCTCGAATGAACGGGTTTGAGTTCCTCGAAGAGGCCACCGAAAAACTGGGCGCAGATTTTGTGAAAACAGTGGTGGTGATGCTCACGACGTCACTGAACCCCAATGACCGAACACGTGCCGAAAATTTCGATGTGGTCCGTGATTTCATCAACAAACCCCTGACATTGGCGCATGTTGAACGGATTGCGGAGATGGTCTGACGTTCTTGGTCCGAAACACGCAGGCTCAACCGCGAATAGGAGCGAAGACGGGAAACAAAGCACTGAAATGACTGAACCAAGGTCAAGTGAAAACACGGGTGCAATGTCGCGTCACCCTGCTGCAGCTTGAGCCGCGCCTTCCAAGAGACTAAGACATGTTCTACTCCGTGTCACTTGGGGGGACAGGATTTGACATCCGATCAGCGGCCGTTCGTATCAATCGTCATGGCGGCTTACAACCGAGCAGATATGATGCGCTTCGCGATACAAAGCGTTATCGCGTCTACGTATGACGCCTGGGAATTGGTGATCATTGGGGATGCCTGCACGGACCACACCGCAGACGTCATAACGGAATTTTCTGACCCGCGCATAAGCTTTGAGAATCGATTTGAGAATTCAGGCGGACAAGCGACGCCCAACAATCAAGGTTTGGCCAAAGCCAAAGGCGATATCATTCTCTTTCTAAATCAGGATGATCTTTATCTTCCCTGCCATATCGAAAGGGCCGTCGCGCATATGCAGGCCACGCAGGCAGATGTTTCCTGGTGTCCTCTGGTGCTGTTGCAACGTTCAGGCAAAGAAGCCGGTCCGCCCGATCCAACGGTTGATCAATTGACACTCGATGGTTTCATTGATCATGGCGGCTATGACCCCCGGCAATTCTATCTGGCCAGCTCGTGGGCCCTGCGTCCTAACGCTTTGGAGACAGTGGGGAGTTGGAAAACCGAAGATGAGTGTCGTTGGACCCCGTCGCAAGATTGGCTGTTTCGCGCGCATCAAACAGATCTCAAAATTTCATACCGGCCTGATCCAACGGTCGTTGCCATTCATTCCGGGGCGCGGCGGCTCTCCTATCTCAAGCCAGCGACAGAACATGCGCGCGTTTGGTCTTGGGTGTCTCAAGGGGACGCGGGGATCGCGCACATGATGGCTGTCGCGGCCAGCATGGTTGCTAGTGAACTGCACACCGCACGCAAAGCGCTGCGCGGCCAAGTGGACAACAAAATCGACGAATTGGCGCGCCTCCATGGGATCCACCCGTTGGAAGTGGCACGGTTTTTTGACGGAGAAGCCAAGGGCGACTTCATCCGCAAAGTGCGCGCCCATACCGTTGAAGCCCCCACGGCAAGCCCCGGCGCGATGATTGAGGTCGGCAAAAATGCCGCTGATATCTACTTCGCGGATGGGTGGTATGGCGGCGAAGGGACCCACCGTTGGAGCAGCGCCACCAGAGCCGAGTTTTTCTTTGCCACCGAAGCAGAGTGCCAAGGGGTGCGCATAAACCTTCACCCGCGCGAGCCTGGTCAAACTGTGGCGCTGTCTGTCAATGATGGCGCAAAAACCGAGGTTACTTTGCAAGATGGGCAAGGAATTGAGCTGCCTCTGTCGCCCGATGACACGCTGCACTGTATCACGCTGGAAGTCGAGGATTGCAGGTCTCCGCTTGAGATGGGCACCGCCAATGACCCGCGCCCTCTTGGCTTAGTTTTGCAAGGATTTGAAGTGCTGGCCTAAGGCCTACACGGTCTTGGTGACACGCTCGACAACCGTCATCGCCATCAAGGGAAAGAGCGTGAACTTACCAGTATTGACTGTGTGATACCCGTCAACTGAGCTGACACCCACCTCATGGCGCGTGTGCAGTTTGCTGTCGTGGTCATCAATATCGGTATCCCCCAGCGCATAGATCAGCCCGCTGGTTGGATCGATATCGTCTTCAACGAAATCCAGTTTGCGCAGCATCGGGCACAGCTCTTGCCAAACCTCTTGGCTGCTGCGGAAATTTGCCAACCGCTCTTGGCGATCAATCTGGTGCCAATTCGGATCGACCCCTTCGGAGGCGGTCATGAACGTCATACCGCGCGGATACCAAGAGAGGTAAAAACCCCGATCGCCAAAGTTTACGATGTCTCCAAATGGCCCGAGAACCATGGTAAGCGACGGCATATCGTCGGGCGCAAGCCGTAGCCTAACACGATGCCCGTATTTGTGCCGCAAGCTGTAGGATTTGGGCGGCGCAATGCCCATTGAGGCATCAACGGCCAGGCGGCCCTCCCAGGTCGCATTGATCACCTGATCGTACGGACCGTCGCTTTGGGCATCTTTTATCCCGATTTCAAACCCGCCTCCCACGCGCTGGACCGCCGTCACCTGGCAGGCACAACGCAATGTGATGCGAGGTTCAGCCCGGGTGGCCTCTGCCAGCGCATCGGAAATCGCGCGGGGATCCACGCCGTACTCCGTCGTGCGGTACACAGTTGTAATGTGATCGGGATTGACCAATTCCGCCGCTTCCTCTTGTGGCAGCTGCGAAAACCCCGCCGGTTCGTCAGAGCCCAGGTAATCCGCGCATCTTGCCGCGCGCACCTCATCAAAAATCGTGCAGCAGCGCTGGAAATGCGCCTCTAACTCTGCCTCTGTCAGTTGCGACGTTCGATGACGCGCATAGAGAAACGGAGTCGATTTCCGGAGCGCCTGACCGGTATCAACCCAACGCGCCAGCATCCGGCGAAACTCCACCGCGCCCTCGGCCATCTTGCGCGCTGTCAGCTCCGGGTCATCCTTGGCATAAATGAAACCTTGATGGATCTTACCTTCATTGACCCGGCTTGCGCCCAAAAGGATATCTTCGCGACCCTCGAACACGTCCACGTCGTGGCCCGCACGCGCCAGTTCAATCGCGGCCGCACATCCAACGGACCCGCCTCCCAGGATCGCGATTTTCAAATGTAAGGCCTCACCTTTGCCACAACGTCCGCGGAGGGGTATTTCATCGCGCGCCCCAGTTCACAAGCGCCTTCCGCCTGCACGACCTGACAAACGCTCCGCGTGTCAGCCCTGCATCAGTTGAAGCGTTCCCATGCTGACTGCCGTGAAATTCCCAAAGGGGCGGCGATCTTGGCCCAGCTTACCTCTCGCTCGCGCAAGGCGTCGACGGCGCGGGCCAGGTGTTCTTTGTAGGCTTCCGCCGTCTGATCCAACGCGCCCAAGGCACCGATCAGGCGCTCGGTGGGCCAGGTTTTAGGGTCAAATTCCTTGGGCGGCACATCTGCGCCATTCATGAAAAGCTGACAGGCCTCAACGCATTCATTGCAAATGTACAATCCCCCGGGCCCTGCGGCCAATTTCGCCACCTCCCGATCTGATTTTCCGCAAAACGAACAGTGACGCTTGAACATGGCTGCCTCGTTGTCAGGTTTTTCCTGACAGTCAGGTAGACCCTGACAGTGGATTTTTCAAGAAGGAAGGGCCAAACGGCTTCTTCTTGGTCAAAATCGCCGCTCTGTGTATCCTTGCAAAGAGTGACCACATCCGTATGGAAGGCCTGACATGACCCCAACCCCCTACATCATTTTCCAAGGCCAATGCCGCGAAGCGATGACGGCCTATGCCGCAATCTTTGGTGGAGAGATTACCATAATGATGACTGGCGCTGACATGCCTGAGATGGAAACACCCGCCGACAAAGCCGATTGGATCATGCACTCTGAACTCAAGTTTGACGATGGTGTGCTCATGGCCTCTGACGATCTCATGGGCGGCAACCCGGCTATGGCCGGCTGTTCGGTGATGATGGAAATGGCATCTGTTGATGCCGCCAAAGAGGCTTATGACCAGCTGTCCAAAGGCGGGGAAGTGATGATGCCCTTCGCCCCTACCCCTTGGTCCGACGGCTTCGCCCTTTTGACCGATCGGTTTGGGACGTCCTGGATGATCAGCGGCCCGGCCGCGATGGCTTAGCCCCCAGGTCAAGATCCGCACGGTTGTAAACATGCCGTCCGTCTTCTGACGGTTGCTGAATTTTCAGCGCCCAAAAACGGCGAACATCCTTCAAGCCTAAATCTGGATTGTCGGCCAGAAAATCCCGTGTGTATTGATTGAACTGGTTATGCGCACGGATCTCGGTCTGGTGCCCGGGCTTGGTGGATTCTGTCTTGATCGTCCAATAGGCCTCACACGCATCCGACAGTGTCTTACCCACATTGCCCTTCATCCAATCCATGAAGGCAATGTTGAACTTAAAGCCCGGCTCGCACTGCGCTTTGAAAAACCGCCGCACATTTTGCGTGTTGCGATAGCTGTCGGTTATCACTGTCTCTGGCGTCAGCGGTGCCTTATGCCAGTCAAATTTTGATTTTGGCTTGCCTGACGCAGGTTTTGGCGCGACCACGTCCCCGGTGTCAAGAAACTGCGCAATTCGGTCAAGGATATCAAACTTGGCCCCTGACGGGCTAAGACCGAGCGCCCGTGCATGGGCCACAAGGTCTTCCTTGCGCCAATACCAGCGTTTTAACTCCCGGCCCGATGAGACCGTTTCGATCCGCGGCCGGGTCTGCATGGAAAACCACCCTCAGTCGAGAAGATCGTAAATGTGGATCGCCGCGTCATCCCAGTCATTGCCGGGGTTCGATTGGCAAAAGCTCAGCGCCATTTGGTAGATATTGTCATCATCAATCCCATTGCCAACATTTTGCTGAAGCTCATAGTTTCGCGCGGTGAAATACCCCAGAAGCCACCATTTATTGTACTCGCGGTAGTGCTCATTGCCGTCCTCGCGCATCGCCGCTGCACAATCGAAGCTGCCTTTGACAGTGTAATCTGCCGTCGCAGGCGCGCCCATCACGGCCACAAGCGCTGCTGCCATAATCGTTTTATTCATCACTAATCCCCAGTCCAGTGGTATAAGACTAGCACCAAGCTGACGCCCGCGCCAACCACGTAGAACGTGACCGAAACCCCCATTGATTTCCCCCCGCATTTGCGCCAGACCCATGCGCGCAACACTTGTCACTCAGGACAAAGCCAATGAGCCGTATCGATGCAAAATTCGCAGATCTCAGATCCCAGGGAAAAAAGGCTTTCGTTGCCTATGTGATGGCGGGCGATCCGGATTATGACACCTCGATGGAACTGGTCAAAGGTTTGCCGAGTGCGGGCGTCGACATCATCGAATTGGGCCTGCCTTTCACGGATCCCATGGCGGATGGCCCGACCATTCAGCTGGCCGGTCAACGCGCGCTCGAAGCCGGTATGACACTCGGGCGTACGCTCGACATGGCCGCGGAGTTCCGCAAGCACGACGACGCAACGCCGATCGTTCTGATGGGTTATTACAATCCGATCTTCAATCGCGGGGTTGAAGCATTTCTGACCGATGCCAAAGCAGCGGGCGTCGATGGCCTCATCGTGGTCGATCTGCCGCCTGAGGAAGATGATGAGCTGTGCATTCCCGCCCAAAAGGCAGGCCTCAACTTCATTCGCCTCGCCACCCCTACCACAGACGACAAACGTCTGCCCAAGGTTCTGACCAACACGTCCGGTTTTGTTTATTATGTGTCGATTACCGGCATCACGGGCGCTGCGGCCGCGCAGGCCGTCGATGTCGCCCCCGAAGTGGCGCGCATAAAGGCGGCCTCTGACCTGCCTGTGGTCGTGGGCTTTGGCATCCGCACGCCTGAAACCTCCAAAGAGATCGCCTCTGTCGCCGATGGCGCGGTCGTGGGCTCGGCCATTGTGGCCAAGATGGGCGACGGCGAAGCACCAGACCAAGTGCTGGCGTTCGTCAAAGGCCTGGCCGACGGCGCCCACGCGGCCTGATCCATGCCCGTGATCACCAATATTGACGATCTCAAGCGCATCTATGCCCGGCGCACGCCGAAGATGTTCTATGACTACGCCGAATCCGGCAGTTGGACGGAACAAACCTTTCGCGAAAACACGTCTGATTTTTCCCAGATCTACCTGCGCCAACGCGTCGCCGTCGATATGTCAGGCCGCTCCACGGCCAGCCAGATGATCGGCCAGGATGTGGCGATGCCCGTGGGCCTCGCGCCCGTGGGCCTCACCGGCATGCAGGCCGCCGATGGGGAGATCAAAGCCGCCCGCGCCGCCGAAAAATTCGGCGTGCCGTTCACGCTTTCGACCATGTCGATCTGTTCCATCGAGGACGTGGCCGAACACACCACCAAACCCTTCTGGTTTCAGGTCTACACGCTCAAAGACGATGATTTCATGCAGCGGCTCTTTGATCGGGCCAAGGCAGCGCAATGCTCCGCTGTCATGATTACCGTAGATCTGCAGGTTTTGGGCCAACGCCACAAAGATCTCAAAAACGGGCTCAGCGCCCCGCCCAAACCCACATTGCGCAATATCGCCAATATGATGACCAAAGTGCAATGGGGCCTTGGCATGCTGGGCACGAAGCGGCGGTTTTTCGGGAATATCGTGGGCCATGCAAAAGGTGTGAAAGACCCCTCGTCGCTCACGTCCTGGACGGCAGAGGCTTTTGATGAGGCGCTTGACTGGGCGCGCATTAAGCAATTCCGCAAGATGTGGGACGGCCCGCTTATCATCAAAGGGATCATCGATCCCCGAGACGCACGAGCAGCTTTGAATGTTGGCGCCGATGCCATCATCGTATCCAACCACGGCGGACGGCAACTCGACGGCGCGCTCTCGTCCATCCGCGCCTTGCCTGCGATCATGGACGCGGTGGGCGACAAGATCGAGGTGCACCTCGACAGCGGCATCCGTTCCGGCCAGGACGTGCTCAAGGCGTTGGCTCTCGGCGCCAAAGGCACCTATATCGGGCGGTCTTTCGTCTACGGGTTGGGCGCCATGGGCGAAGACGGCGTGACCAAAGCACTGGAGATCCTCCACAAAGAACTTGATATATCCATGGCGTTCTGTGGCCGCACGGATGTCAAAACACTGGACCGCGACATCCTGATGGTCCCCGAGGGTTTTTCCGGCAACTGGCAGGACTGATCGGCAGCGGCCAATTGAAAAGATTTTATGCCTCCGGCGGGGATATTTGAAAAAAGAAAGAAGCGGGGCACCTTCGGCTTCTTTCTTTTCATAAATATCCAAATTCCAAACCGTCCAAACAGCGCGAAATAGGCCTTTTCAAACCTGCCTTTCCAGCCTATACGGCCAGCTTCATGCGGGGTGACAGCCTTGGAGGCACCCCGCCTTAACTTTGGAGACTACACATGGCTGGAGAAATTCCTGATCTTCACGCCCAGGAACGCACGGGGACAGGCAAGGGCGCCGCTCGTGCAGCACGCCGCGACGGCATGGTTCCCGGGATCGTTTTTGGAGGCGACGTTGATCCGTTGCCGATCAATATTCCCTTCAACAAAATGCTCAAGATGCTCAAAGCAGGGCGCTTTAAATCCACACTGTTCAACCTCAAGGTTGATGGTCACGATGATGTCCGCGTCATCTGCCGCGATGTGCAGCGCGATATCGTCAAAGATTTGCCAACGCATCTGGATCTGATGCGCCTGCGCCGCAACACGAAGATCAACCTCTTTGTGCCGGTGGAATTCATCAATGAGGAAGAGGCACCGGGCCTCAAGAAGGGCGGCGTTCTGACCGTGGTCCGCAACGAGATTGAGCTTCTGGTGACAGCCGGTGATATCCCTGAACAGGTCGAAGTGGATCTGGCTGGGCTCGATATAGGTGACACGGTTACGATCAGTAACGTGACGCTGCCACAAGGCACAAAGCCCACCATCGACCGTGACTTTATGATCTGCAACGTGTCCGCACCATCCGCACTCAAATCAGAAGATGACGAGGATGAGGATGACGCTGTGGATGCAGCCGACGTACCAACCACCGCAGATGAGGCGACAGAGGGCGGCGAAGAGTAAACCGCACTTTCATCCGATAGACCAAAGGGCGCGGGGCACCACCGCGCCCTTTTTGCGTTACAACAAGGCGTTGAATGTCGCCGGCGCCCGGCCTACACCAAACCTGACGTGACCCGGAGGGCGCAATGCTCATTTTTGCAGGCCTTGGCAATCCCGGCCCGAAATACGCGGGCAACAGGCACAATATCGGCTACATGGCGCTGGACCGGATCGCGGCAGATCACGGGTTTGCTCCCTGGCGGGGCAAGTTTCAATCCTCTATCTCGGAAGGCAGGCTTGGGTCGCAAAAGGTGCTGCTGATCAAGCCTGAGACCTTCATGAACACATCTGGTCAGCCGGTGGGCGAGGCGATGCGCTTTTACAAACGAGCGCCTGAGGACGTGATTGTTTTTCATGATGAGCTTGACCTGGCCCCCGGCAAATGCCGCGTGAAAAAAGGGGGAGGGCATGCCGGTCACAACGGGCTGCGCTCTCTACATCAGCATATTGGAGACACCTATGCGCGCGTGCGTTTGGGCATCGGGCATCCGGGCCACAAGGACCGGGTCAGCGGCTATGTCCTCTCGGATTTTGCCAAAGCCGAGCAGGATTGGCTCGATGACTTGATGCGTGGCATTTCAGACGGCGCACCAGAATTGGCGGCAGGCCGCAATGACAGGTTTCTCAATGCGGTGTCCTTGCGCATAGCGCCACCGCGTTCGTCAAAATCTGAGCCGACATCGAAACAATCCGGTCCGCCAAAAAAACCCACTGAGACGCCTCCAGAGCCTTCTTCTTTGCAAAAGCTCATCAACAAGTTTCGCTGAGCTTGCCCCCGCTCTGGCACTGTTGTTAGATGACGTCGACCGCATGCAGGAGGCCGACCATGAATTTCATTGCTATGAACCGGTTCAAAGTCAGCGTCGAGGGCGCAGACAGTTTCGAAGAAATGTGGCGCAACCGCGAAAGCCACCTCAAGGAAGTGCCCGGCTTTCAAGAGTTTCGCCTGCTTAAGGGCCCCGAAGAGGACGGCATTCGCATTTACTCCAGCCATGTTATCTGGAGAGCCAAGGCGGATTTTGAGAACTGGACCCAATCGGATCATTTCCGTGCAGCCCACGCGAACGTCGGCAAATCTGAGGGCCGCAAAGCCATTATGGGCCCGCCCAAGTTTGAAGGGTTTGAGACCATCCTGCACGAGGATTGACCCAAATGGATATGGAGCCTTCCGTCAATGTGTTGGGTGATCCATTGGAGCCATGCTCAGATGACCCCCTGACCGGGTTTTTTCGCGATGGGCATTGCAACACCTGTGCCGAGGATCGCGGTTCCCACACGGTTTGCGCGCTCATGACAGCCGAGTTTTTGGCGTTTTCCAAGTATGTCGGCAATGACCTCAGCACGCCGCGCCCCGACTTCGGGTTTGTTGGGCTTAAACCTGGCGATCAATGGTGTCTGTGCGCCAGCCGCTTCCTGCAAGCCCATGATGAAGGTTGCGCGCCCAAGGTGCGGCTTAGCGCAACCCATACCAGTGCGCTTGACATTGTCCCGCTGGACGTCCTCAAAGAGCACGCCTGCGAGCCGGGGAAGACCTGATGGCCACGCAACCTCTCCTGTCGGACGACGCACTGAGCGATGAGGCCCGCGCCGTGTTTGACGATATTCGCGCCACCCGGGGCAGCGATTTCATCAATAATTTCTGGCGTGCGCTGGCGCATGATCCCGCGCTGCTGAAAGCAACCTGGGACCGTCTCAAGCAGGTCATGGGCCCAGGCGAGATTGACCCGCTGACCAAGGAAATGGTCTATATCGCAGTGTCCGTAACCAATGCCTGTAGCTATTGCACCCATTCCCACACTGCCGCAGCCCGCGCCAAAGGCATGACAGAGGCGCAGTATGCAGAATTGCTGGCCGTTATCGGCATGGCCCATCAGACAAATGGGTTGGTCACGGCCATGCAAGTTCCGGTGGATCCTGAATTTCAGGCCTGACGGCTTTGGCGCTATACACCACCGGGCCGAGGCCCGCGCCCTTTGCGATATTGCGCCAAAAGCTTGTGTTTTTCATCGGCAAGGCTCTCTTCGCTGAGATCAGATCGATTCAGCTGCAAAAGCGCCTCCAATAGCCCGTCAACCTGCGCGTTCTGCCGCGAAGGTGGCGCCAGCTTCTCGGCGTGCACGCCTAACAAGCCCAAGGCAATTCCCATCAGGCCCAGAGGTATCGCATTTGCGTCTTCAAGCAACGTCGCCTGCACATCCACCCAAGCCGGCAAGGCCGCGCGCACGTCGGCCACAACCTTATCAAGGCCCGGCGCGTTGTTCAGTTTGCGCCGATACGTGTCAAAATCATCAGTCACGCGAACAGTGCGCACATTTTGATAGTACACGCTACGTTGCCATGGCTCACATGCGCGCTTGGTAAACCAGACAGTGATTGCGCTCTCCGGCCCAAAATAGCCGCGTGTGGCCTTGACCACCTGATCCATGAGAACCGGCGCATGAGCGTAGGTCTGAAACCCATGCCGACCCGGTATCTGACCCACCAATGCCTCAGAGCTGATGAAAAGCGGGCGATCATCCAAAGGATCGCGGGTCGACAGGATCGATGCAAACCCTTCAGAAAACTTGGCCAAGGTCCGCGGTAAGGGATCAACGGAATACCGCCGCGACAGCAATGAGGCCGGACGGATCTCATCCAGGATCACCATATCGAGATCTGCCGCGAGCACCTCGCGTTTGTCTGCAAGCCCGCGTTGCAATGTGGTCGTGCCGGTCTTGTGGAACCCCGGATGTATCAGGATTTTCTTTTTCACAAGAGGCATGCTAGGTCAGTTCTCATTTTGCCAAAACGGCCTCATGTCCGGGCCGCGCCTTTCGGTCTATACCGCCTTAACGCGGTATCATATGACGTGGAATTCAGCCAAAACCGTTTTTTCGCATCACCGAACAATCGTCACATTTCGGCCCAACTGTTTCACATTTCCCTGCGTAACTGTTTCCATACCGGCAACAAGCCGGGGTAAAAAACGAGATGGAAAAGACAATGACAGGCACATTCACCTTCAAAACCGTTCGCCACCGCCGCCCTTATTTTGCAGCGCCTTTCTTGAAGCGCAAGGCAGTGTGTCGTTTGCACTTTTGCGACCTTCGGAGCGCGATCGCAGCGTTTGAAACGCATCAGGATCAGCGCATCGCAGCCTGAGCGCTTTTGGGCAGTGACCGCGACGAGGCGGCCCAAAAAAGCGCGCTTAGATCAAGCAGATCACATCTGACCCTAGGGCGCATCCTTGTAAACGCGCGAGCTTTCCCTCCCAGGCTCGCGCGTTTGGCCTTTTAAATGTGTGAGATTGACTGTCTAAGATTGATCTCGTTTGGCGAGAACATCAGCGATCAGAGCCACCGCTTTGCCCACCGCAGCTGGAATGTCCATCTTTGACGTATCGAGCAATAGAGCGTCTTTCGCAGGCTTCATCGGTGCTGTTGCACGGGCGGCATCTCGCGCGTCGCGCGCCTGTAAGTCTGCCAGAACGTCCTCATAGGTCAGATCGTGGCCCTTGCCGATCAGCTCTTCAAAACGGCGTTGGGCGCGGATGTCATCGCTTGCAGTGACAAACAGCTTCACATCAGCCTCCGGGCAAATCACGGTGCCAATATCGCGGCCATCCAAAACGGCCCCGCCAGCCCGACGTGCAAAGGCGCGCTGAAAATCCACCAACGCTTTGCGTACCTCAGGGTCTGCGGCGACCCGGCTTGCGGCCTGCGCGACATCGGGCGTGCGCAAATCCCCCGCCTTTAGATCTTCTATTTGTAGATCGCGCGCTGCCGCCACTGCGTCTTCCCCAAGCAGCACACGGCGACCCGTAGCCCGGTACAGCAACCCTGTGTCGAGATGGGCAAACCCGAAATGCGCTGCGACCGCTTTGGCAAGAGTGCCTTTTCCAGCCGCTGCTGGCCCGTCAATTGCCACTGTGATCTGCATATCGGGGCACCTTTCTTAAGGCTGCACAATCATCGGGCTGGAGTGGGAGAATTTGGAGCGGGTAACGGGAATCGAACCCGTAACTTAAGCTTGGGAAGCTCGCGTGATACCTTTTCACCATACCCGCAGCGCAACCCTCGACTTATTTTAGCGCGCCCTCGGGGTCAAGCGACATATACCAGCCACAGACGCCATGGCGTTTACCCCGCAATGATGTCGTGACTTTTCATTGATCTTGTTTATGACAGGAAAAGAAGTTTCATGAAGTGAATCATCATAATGCTGACGGATCTTTTGGGGCCAGATGTAGTGGCACAGCTGACCCCGCCCCGGGTGTATGTTCACCTCGCGCTTTTGTTCTACGTGATCGGGTTTCTCACCCGTGATGAGCTGATACTACGCGCGCAAGTCCTGGCCGGGACGCTGTTTTACATTCTCTATTACTATTTCATTTCCGATGTCCCTTTGTGGGAGGCGATCCTGGGCAGCCTCGCCATCGCAGCGGCCAATATCTATTCGTCAATCATTATCATCAGAGAACGCTCCACCATCGGCATGAGCCCTAGTGAAAAAGCGCTTTACGAGATGTTTCACACGCTCAGGCCTGGCCATTTCCGGCGCATCATGAAACGGGCGGAATGGCTGCACGTAGAGGCTGACACCGTCCTGCTGGAAAAGGATCATACGGTGGACAAGCTGTTTTACGTCCGCACCGGCGATGTAGAGCTGAGCCGCGGCGGCAAAACCGCGATGCTTGAGGCGGGCCATTTCCTGGGCGAGCTGGCGTTTCTCAAAGGCACGCCCGCCTCGGCCACGGTCACCGCCAAACACGGCGCCGAAGTGATCATCTGGGATCAGGACACGCTGAAAAAAATCATGCGGAAATCACCCGTCATTTCCAATGCAATCGTGGCCTTATTCAACGAAGACCTCGCAACCAAGTTGCTTGCAAGCTGGCCAGAAGATAAATCCAATTGAACTGTGCGAATTGAAAAGGGAAGGATGTTGGGCCATGAATGTCGCTGTATTTGGGCTGGGATCCATGGGCTACGGTATGGCCACATCCTGTCTGAATTCAGGTCTGGCGACTTTTGGCTTTGATGTAACCACTGAGAACGTCACCCGCTTTGTCAATGATGGCGGTCAAACTGGCCGCGTGGCTGACCTTGCCCCTACGCTGGATGCGGTTCTTGTGGTGGTCCTAAATGCCACGCAGCTGGAAGATGTGCTTACGGGTGACGACGGCGTTCTTCCTTTGCTACGGGAGGGAGCGGTTGTTATCGCCTGCGCCACTGTCCCACCGGATTTCGCCAAAGAGATGGAGCGCCGCTGCGCCGAACAAGGCGTGCACTACCTTGATGCGCCCATTTCCGGCGGGTCGGTCAAGGCCGCGCAGGGCAAGCTCGGCGTTATGGCGTCCGGCAAGCCTGAAGCCTTCTCCGCTGCGCAAACCGTGTTGGATGCCACGGCTGAGACGGTTTTTGCTCTCGGCAATGCAGCTGGCGCAGGATCGGCTATGAAAGCTGTGAACCAACTTCTGGCCGGGGTCCATATCGCCACTATGGCAGAGGCGCTAACCTTCGGTATGACGCAAGGCATCGACCCTGATACATTTGTTGAGGTCATCACAAAATGCGCAGGCAGTTCCTGGATGCTGGAAAACCGCGCGCCTCACATTGCGGCGGGTGATTACACGCCTCATTCGCAGGTCAATATCTGGCCCAAAGATCTTGGCATCGTGCTTGAGGCCGCTGCCACCACAGGCTTTGACGCGCCCATCACCAAAGCGGCGCTCGCCCGGTATATGCGCGCGGTTGAAATGGGCCTGGGGCGCGAAGACGACGCCGCCGTGGCCAAGGTTTATGCCGAGGAGGCGGGCCTTACCTTGCCTAAACGCAAATCATGAAATTGGGCTGCATCGGCGATGATTTCACCGGTTCCAGCGACCTGGCCAACACGCTGGCCAAACAGGGCATGCGCACGGTACAATACACCGGCATTCCTACGATGGACGCCGCACCGGATGTTGAGGCCGGGGTAATCTCGCTCAAATCCCGCTCTATTGCGCCCGAGGATGCGGTGGACCAATCGCTGGCCGCGCTTGAGTGGCTCAAAGCCCAAGGCTGCACGCAGTTTTTCTTCAAATACTGCTCCACATTTGATTCCACGCGCGAAGGCAATATCGGCCCTGTTGCCGATGCTCTCGCAGACGCGCTTGCAGCCGACCGCGTGATCATCTGCCCGGCTTTTCCGGGCACGGGCCGCTCGGTCTATCAAGGCCATTTGTTTGTGAACGATCGGCTGCTGAGTGAAAGCGGCATGGAAAGCCACCCCCTCACGCCCATGACGGACCCGGACTTGCGCCGCTGGCTGGCACCGCAAACCCAGTACAGTGTTGGTCACGTCCCCGCGCAAATCGTGTTTCAAGGATCAGATGCAATTGGCGCGGGACTCGCGGCTCAGGACACAGCAGGGCACCGTCACATTATCGTAGATGCCATCCGCGATGAAGACCTGATGGAAATTGGCCGCGCCTCAAAGGATCTCAAACTTATCACTGGTGGTTCTGGCGTCGCCCTTGGTCTGCCCGGCAATTTTGAGGGCACTTCGGGACCGCTTGACTGGCAAGGACAAACAGGACAAGCCCTCGTTCTTTCCGGCTCTTGTTCAAGTGCTACGCGAGCGCAGATTGCCTATCACGCGGCCCGCTCCCCCACGCGAAACGTATCCGCCGCAGACATCATCGAGGCGCGCGTTGCACCAACAGACATGCTTGACTGGGCCATGGCTGCGGGCGGCCTCCCCCTCATCTACACTTCCGCTGACCCACAAGTTGTTGCCGAGGTGCAAGACAAATACGGACGCGAAAATGCCGCCTCAGCGATCGAAGATTTTTTTGCCGGTTTGGCGCGTCTTGCTGTGTCCGCTGGCATTACCCGCATCATTACGGCCGGCGGGGAAACTTCGGGCGCGGTGATTGAGGCGCTGGATTTGGAACACCTCACAATTGGCCCGGAAATTGACCCGGGCGTCCCAGCTCTGCGCGCAAGCCCCACCCTTGTGGTCGCGCTGAAATCCGGCAACTTTGGCGCGGAAGACTTCTTTGAGAAGGCAAACAAGGTGCTGGGATCATGAGAGAGACGCAACTGCGCGAAAAGATGTGCACACTGGCCGCCTCTCTCTTTGATCGCGGCCTTACTCATGGCAGCACAGGCAACATCTCCGCCCGCACTGAAGATGGCGGGCTGCTTGTCTCTCCCACCGGAACAAGCTTTGGCCGTCTCGATCCCGCGCGCCTCAGCCGGTTTGATGCAAAGGGTGAGCACGTGGGCGGTGATCAACCCACCAAAGAAATGCCGCTCCATACCGCGTTCTATGACACTCGGCCTCACACCGGTGCGGTTGTGCATTTGCATTCACCCTACGCTATCGCATGGTCTCTGATGGCCGATCTGGATGCCGAAAACTTTCTGCCACCTCTCACACCTTACGCCATCATGCTCCTCGGCCGCGTGAAGCTCCTACCGTTTTTCCTGCCCGGTGATGACGCGATGGGGGAGGCCGTGCGCGCGCTTCAAGGCAAACGCTCTGCCGTCATGCTGGCGAGCCACGGCCCGGTCGTGGCAGGCAAAACAATTGACGCGGCTTGCAACGCGATAGAAGAGCTGGAGGCCACGGCAAAACTCGCCATGCTGATGCGTGGCAGCGAGGCCACCATGCTGAGCAACGATCAAGTTCGCGCCCTTGTCACCAAGTTCAACGTGGCATGGGAAGATTGACCCGCTTCTCCGCAAATTTGGGATTTTTGTGGAGAGACCGCCCTCTGCCGGACGCCATTTTCGCCGCGCATCAGGCCGGGTTCGATGCCGTAGAATGCCATCACCCCTATGACACGCCGCCCCAGGATGTCCGCACGGCGCTTGAGGCCACGGGCCTGCCCATGCTCGGCCTCAACACAGTGTTTGGTGGCGAGGGTCTGATGGGTCTCACCGCCATGCCCGACCGAAAGGACGAGGCACAGGCCGCGATCCGGCAGGCCATCGACTATGCTGATGCCATTGATGCCCACGCCATCCATGTTCTGGCCGGTGCAGCCTATGGGCCGGAGGCACGCCGCACCTATGAAGACAACCTGCGCTTTGCCTGTGAGGCAACCGATCGCATGATCCTCATTGAACCGCTCAACCGACACAACGCGCCTGGTTACTTCCTGCACACCACCGATCAGGCGCGCGAGATTATCACGGCGCTTGACCTGCACAACCTCAAGCTCATGTTCGATTGCTACCACGTGGGCCGGACAGAAGGTGACGTGATGACCCGCCTATCCGACTTGCTGCCCCTTATCGGTCACATCCAATTCGCCTCCGTCCCGGATCGCGGTCCGCCAGATGAAGGTGAGCTGAACTACAAAGCGATTTTCGCGCATATTGCCAAGCTGGGATGGACCAAGCCGTTGGGCGCAGAGTTCTTTCCGCCAAAAGACAATACCCATCCATGGATAGATAAGCTTAGAGCCTGAGCCTGCGCCCAATCAAATTCCGTAGGGTGGGGTTTCACCCCACCGCCCCCTACAAACCTGCAATCTCGGCCAATTCCGCCACGACCTTCTCAACGCCCTTGCCCTCTCGCAAAGACGTAAACACAAACGGTCGCGCTCCTCGTGCCGCGCCGGCGTCCCGCTGCATCACCTCAAGTGACGCGCCCACATGCGGCGCCAAGTCGGTCTTGTTGATCACCAAAATATCCGAGCGCCGGATCGCAGGTCCGCCCTTGCGGGGAATTTCCTCTCCGGCGGCCACATCAATCACATAGATTGTCACATCGGCCAATTCCGGGCTGAACGTTGCAGACAGATTATCACCACCGCTCTCAATCAAAACCAAATCAAGGTCCGGGTGCCGCGCTTGCATCTCTGACACAGCGGCCAGATTGATTGAGGCATCCTCGCGAATGGCCGTGTGCGGACAACCGCCTGTCTCTACGCCAATGATCCGATCTGACGGCAAGATCTGCATCCGCGTCAGCGCCTCGGCATCCTCCTGCGTGTAGATGTCATTGGTGATCACGCCAATTGAGAAACGCTCTTTCAACCGCTCTGACAAACGTGCTGTAAGCGTGGTTTTCCCCGCGCCAACGGGTCCACCAATACCAATGCGTACAGGTCCGTTCACTTGTGTCATGACTGAAAAAGCCTCGGCTCAAGCCCCTCATGCCTCATTGCAGCGATGTCCGACAGGAATGCGTGGCTTTCGACATCTTCAATCCCTGCGTCACGCGTCTTAAACGCAACAGCCTCAATATCACCCTGCAAGCCCGCCAATACGCCTTGAGCCTCAGTCTGGCCAAGCGGCATCAGCCGTTGCGCGACTGCGATCAAGTTGCTGGCAAAGCTATGGAGGTAAAGCGGAACCACCGCTTCAAGATCAATGCCTTGCCGTCTCGAAGCCGCTCCTACGGCCAGGGGCAAAATACAGGATGGCAGATCCATCTGCCACACCGCATTGACTGTATTGACGAAAGCCGCACCCTGACGCTCGGCCTCCAAGCGCCTTTCGCGCGCGGGGGCATAGGCGCGCGCCTCTGCGTCAAGCTGTACCAAATCACAATCGGCCGCGCCATGCCCCAACCGAAGCCAGATCGCATCACTTCGGCCACTGCCATCGCACAACACGCCTCGCAGCCACGCGTGCAAACTCGGCCCGTCATGGACCCAGTGTTCGGTCACTGCTGTTTCCACCCCGTGGGAATAAGCAAACGCCCCGATGGGAAAACTGGGCGACAGCCACTGCATCAGCGTGATCAAATCGCGATCAATGGGCATGGCGGGCGTCATGTGCGGTGGCTCCATGCTCATGAGAATGCGTGCGCCCGTGGCCATAGGCGCCCCCCTCGGGCGTAAAAGGCGCCTCAACCTCCTGGAGCGTCGCTCCAAGTGTCTCCAACATGTGTCGGATCACAGGGTCGTTCTGAATAAAAAGCCGCTCCGCCTCAATCTGACACGGCGTGTGGCGATTGCCGATATGCCACGCAAGTCGGGCCAAATCCGGACCGGTCACAGACAAAAGCGCCTCACGCGCCGCGACCACCTCAATCTCCTGACCGTCTTCAGTGACCAAGCGCCCACCGTGATCGAGTGATGTCGTTTTCGCCAAGTTGATCAAAAGCCGCTCACCAGAACCAAGCGCCACTGTCTTGCGCCGTAAAAACCGCGCATCATAGCTGAGCTCAACCACATCCGCGGCCGGCCCATGCCCATGATCGAGATATGTTAGCGCCGTCCGCATCCTGCTCTACGGCAGCGCCCGCACGCCGGTGTAGACATAGGTATCAGTCCCATCTGAGGCCTCGGTCTTTATCAAAAGCCCGACACCCAAATCTGAAAGATAGTCATACGTCTCTTTGTAGGTATCATCGTCGTTAAACTGAATGATCACCTTGAAACTATTGTAGGCACAGCCGCCAATGGTAATGGTCTCCATCAGGCCCGACGTGGCCTTGCCACCGCCAGGCGTATCGTTCACCCACGCATTGTTTGGCACCGGACGCATCCACTGACGCAACTCAGCGGTCGTGGCGTAATCTTCCCGGTCCCCAGGCTTTGGCAAGCCCTTCTCCATCGGTATCGAGGACAGCAAATACATCCCCTGATACAGCTCCAGCACAGAGCCATCCCCATCCGAGAAGGTCACCGTCGTCGTCACCCATCCGGGCCGCAACTGTCGGTGCAGTTCAATGTCGCCGCCATCGGTACGGAATTCAATGCCCTTGCTCAGGTCCTCAATCGTCGGACAGGCCAGCGCAGGCGTGACGAGAGCGCCCAAGCAAGCGGATATAGCTACAAACTTCATTTTAAATCCCCATTAACCATGTGCTGCCATGGTCGCGACATGCACCTTGACGATGACCTTAGCACCCTTGTGGATGAATTGGGCACCATTCGCGCCGAAATGAACAAATTGCGCTGTCGCGAAGCTGGCTTGCGTCAGCGCCTGTTGGAGGCTCGGAGTAACGCGCCCATTGAAGGTCGCGACTACACGATGACCATTCGGCGTGGCCAAAGACGCAGCTTTGATCACGCCGCTCTGCCCGACCGGATCCGGGAAGATTTGCGATACTGGAAGGTCACGCCGACCGCCACTGTCCTCACCAAACCCCGGGTGAGGGCCCCCGATCCACGCCCGGTGCAGCGCGGAGAGGATGATTTTCAGGTAATTGAGCCTTTCTAACCGCATGACACTTAGAACAGAAAATACCGCTGCGCCATCGGCAGGGTCTCGGCCGGCGCACAGGTGAGCAATTCCCCATCCGCGCGCACCTCATAGGTTTCCGGGTTCACCTCCACCTCGGGCGTTGCGTCATTGAGCTTGAGATCCTTCTTCCCAATCTCCCGGGTGTTCTTCACGGCCAGTGTCGTTTTAGACAGCCCAAGCTGCCCGCCTATCCCATCTGCCTGTGCTGCTTGGGACACAAAACACACTGCCGATTGCTCCACTGAGCGCCCATAGGCCCCAAACATCGGCCGTGAATAAACCGGCTGCGGCGTCGGGATTGAGGCATTGGGATCGCCCATCTGCGCGCAGGCAATCGTCCCTCCCAGCAGAACCATATCCGGCTTCACCCCAAAAAATGCTGGGTTCCAAAGGCACAGATCGGCGCGCTTTCCTGGTTCAATGCTGCCGATATGTTCGGAAACCCCATGCGCAATCGCCGGGTTGATCGTGTATTTCGCCACGTAGCGACGCACGCGTGCATTGTCGTTCTCACCCGTTTCCTCCGCCAACCGTCCGCGTTGTTTCTTCATTTTGTCAGCGGTTTGCCAGGTGCGGATGATGACCTCACCGACGCGACCCATGGCCTGACTGTCTGAAGCAATGATGCTGAACGCGCCCATATCATGCAGGATATCCTCGGCGGCAATCGTCTCCCGCCGGATCCGGCTTTCGGCGAAAGCGATGTCCTCGGGGATCGATTTGTCCAGATGGTGACAGACCATGAGCATGTCCAGATGCTCTTCGATTGTGTTTACCGTGAAGGGCCGAGTGGGATTTGTGGAGGAAGGCAACACATGCTCCTCACCGCATATTTTGATAATGTCGGGCGCATGACCTCCTCCCGCGCCCTCAGTATGGAAGGCATGAATGGTGCGCCCTTTCATGGCCGCCACCGTGTTCTCAACAAACCCGCTTTCGTTCAGCGTATCGGTATGGATCATCACCTGCACATCCATGGCATCCGCCACGCTCAAACAACAATCAATTGCGCCCGGTGTGGTCCCCCAGTCCTCATGTAGCTTCAATGCGCAGGCCCCTGCCTTAACCTGCTCTTCGATGGCAGCCGGCAGCGACGCGTTCCCCTTTCCCGCAAAGGCGAGGTTCATCGGAAATGCATCTGCAGCCTGCAACATGCGGCCGATATGCCAAGGCCCAGGCGTGCAGGTGGTGGCAAGGGTCCCATGTGCGGGTCCCGTCCCACCGCCCAGCATGGTAGTCAGTCCAGAATGCAGTGCGTCCTCAATCTGTTGTGGACAGATGAAATGGATGTGACTGTCAAATCCCCCCGCCGTGAGGATACGCCCCTCCCCGGCAATGGCCTCGGTGCCCGGCCCCACAATGATATCTACACCGGGCTGTGTGTCGGGATTGCCCCCTTTGCCAATGGCTGAAATCTGACCATCCTTCAGCCCGATATCGGCTTTGTAGATGCCGGTGTAATCCACGACGAGCGCATTGGTGATGACCGTATCCACCGCCCCCTCGGCGCGCGTGACCTGAGACTGACCCATCCCGTCCCGGATCACCTTGCCGCCGCCAAACTTCACCTCTTCGCCGTAAAGCATTGCATTGCCGCCTGACCCTTCAGAGATCACCGCGCCCGCGCGCTCGGCAATCAAGTCCCGCTCGACCTCAATGATAAGGTCGGTATCGGCAAGCCGGACCTTGTCACCCACTGTCGGCCCGAACATGGCAGCATATTCAGATTTCTTGATCGTCGCTGGCATTTCACAGATCCCCCATCACGCGTTGATTGAACCCGAAAATGCGCCGCGCGCCGCTGATCGGGATCAACTGTACCTCGCGGCGCTGACCCGGCTCAAATCGCACTGCTGTGCCTGCTGCGATATCCAGCCGCCTCCCATGCGCGACCGTACGGTCAAACTCCAAAGCTGGGTTTGTCTCTGCAAAGTGATAGTGCGATCCCACTTGCACAGGCCGATCACCCGTATTGGCCACCATCACCGTCACCGCTTCCGCGCCTGCATTCAGCGTGATCTGCCCCTCGGCCACAAACATCTCACCTGGTATCATCGCGCTACCCCTCGCTTCATCATTCCAAAAATACTCACGGCTCACCTGATCGGATTATGCACTGTCACGAGTTTGGTGCCGTCCGGAAACGTTGCCTCCACCTGCACCTCGTGGATCATCTCAGGCACGCCTTCCATACATTGCTCGGCAGTGATTACTTGGCCGCCCAGCTGCATCATATCCGCGACCGACCGTCCGTCCCGCGCGCCTTCCACGACAGCATCCGTGATAAGGGCAATCGCTTCAGGATGGTTGAGCTTTACCCCCCGCGCCAACCTTTTACGCGCCACTTCAGCGGCCATAGCCACCAAAAGCTTATCTTTCTCACGCGGGGTCAGGTTCATGTCAAAGCCTCCAGGATATGGGCAAAGTGTGACCGGTCAACCGGTCCAGAATTGGCAAAAGAGAGCGTCGCAACTCAAACCCGTCTCGGGCCAGGAGACGCAACACCAAAACATCCTCATGCAAAAGCGAGGCGCCGGCCATTTGCGGCAACGTCTCAATCAAAGCCCTATGGTGAGCGGCGGCATCAGGCGCGGCATAAACCAAACTTGCCATCGCGCCAGCGCCTTGGGCAATCGCCGCCTCGGAAAGCGCTTGGTCGATGTTTCCGGAAAGCTGCGTGGTATCCCGATAGAGCGGCGCGCCCTCTCGGTTGATCGCAATACGATCGCGAAACCAAACGTCTTGCAACGCCTCACCCATCTGCGCACGACCAAAAATCACTGGCTCCACCAAAACAAGTCGCGCATCTGCGTCTAGATAGCAGTGCAATTGCCGGTCGAGCTTCGCCCCATCAAACAAAATCAATTCCTGAGGCAACCACAGCATCTGCGCACCCTGCGCCACCTCAAGCCGCGTGTGCATATGTGCCTTGCCCTCAACCGCGCGATAGGCCCGTTCTGCCGCTTGCGTGGTCGCAGACACCGCCGCGCCCTCTTCGAGCCCGATCTTCACTGAAAGCTGATCACCACTGGTTAGACCGCCCGCACTGTTGATCAAAATGGCATCGACGCGCGGCGACCCACGCGAAAACAACACTTTGAGACAACCCGACATCCGCAAATCCGACAGCACAGACGTGTCGCCCTTGCGCCTTACCTTGATCAGACCGTCGCCCACCGCACGCGGCAGCGCCGTGGCTTTGTCGTCTATTGCGCTTTGATCGAGGATCGTCTGGGCTCCCATTGATGCTGCGGGACAGTCTCAAATGCATGCAGAAGTGACCAGAAAAAAGCATATCAATGCAGCGCCGCTCCATTTTGACGCTCAAAAATTATGCAAAGAACGTGACCGCGCAAGCAAGGCTGTGGGCGCCGACGAGTTGGACATGTTCAACCCATTTGGTACGCCCAAGCCGCTTTGTCGGGTTCAGGCCCGTCGACGCCGCCGTCTCCTCGCGCCGTCGCTCTCTCCTTCACTGCGCCCACCGGTGTTAAAACTCACATGCGGCAAGTCCACCACCTGGCTCAATTCCGGAAACGGATCGGTCTTGTGCGGTATCGCATTGGCCGCCACAAAATGTTCTTGAAACTTGGGCTCAATCGCCGTTTCCACCTTTGTGATCTGGCGCACAACGGTCTCAATCTCGCGGCGTGCGCCCACATTGCAGAGCGCAAGCCGCGCCCCTGTGCCGGCTGCGTTTCCGGCACTGGTTACTCTGTCCAATGGCACATCCGGGATCATCCCCAGCACCATCGCGTGTTTGGCCGAGATATGCGCACCGAACGCACCAGCCAGCACCACACGATCCACCTTGTCTACGCCGCGTTCAGCCATCAAAAGCCGCGCCCCCGCATAAAGCGCGGATTTGGCAAGCTGAATGGCGCGAATATCCCCTTGAGTTACGGTCACTCGGGGACCACCCGACGGCGTGCCATCGAAGATCAGATAAGAATTGGTTCGCCCATCCGGTTCACATCTATGGGTACCCGTTTGAACAGCGGACCCAATGAGACCGCTTTCATCCATCAGCCCGGCCATGCGCAGCTCTGCGACCGCCTCGATGATACCTGAGCCGCAAATCCCCGTGATCCCGGTCGTGGCGATGTCTTCGAAAAAACCCTCTTCGTCTGACCACTTGTCCGAGCCGATGACACGGAAGCGTGGATCCTTCGTCACAGGATCAATGCGTATAGCTTCTATCGCGCCAGGAGCCGCTCTTTGCCCGCTGGAGATTTGCGCTCCTTCAAAAGCGGGGCCGGTGGGTGACGAACACGCCAAAACACGCGATCGGTCTCCCAAAAGGATCTCGGCATTCGTCCCTACATCCACAATGAGCGCCAGATCGAGGGACTTGCCTGGTTCCTCCGACAGAGCCACGGCGGCAGCGTCAGCCCCCACGTGGCCGGCAATACACGGCAGCACATAGACCCGTGCACGCGGGTTCAGCGCAGTGAGATCCAGATCTCGCGCATCAATCGTCATGCTCTCAGAGGTGGCCAGAGCAAAAGGTGCCTGCCCCAACTCCACCGGATCGATGCCAAGCAGCAGGTGATGCATCACCGGATTGCAGACAAACACCGTCTCAACAATCAGGTGCGGCTCAATCCCCCCTTCTTTGGCAATCTCCTCGGCCAGCGTGTTGATCGCCTCGCGCACAGCGCGGGTCATCTCAGTGTCGCCACCGGGGTTCATCATCGCGTAGGACACCCGGCTCATCAGGTCTTCCCCAAAGCGGATCTGCGGGTTCATGATGCCCGAACTCGCCACAACCTCGCCCGTGCCAAGATCCGTCAAATGCGCTGCCACCGTGGTAGAGCCCAAATCGATCGCCAGACCGTAAATACCGCCTTCATAGGTGCCGGGCCAAATCTCCAGAACGCGCGCGACGCGGTCTTGATGGGATTTGTTGAGCGCAACTGTCACTGTAAACTTGCCTTTGCGCAGCACCGTCTGCAGCTTGCCCAGGATCGACAGCTCTGGCAGCAGCATCTCGTCCACGCCTTGCGCCTTGAGCGCCGCCTCTAACCTCTCCAGGTCACCCGACGGCTCATGCATGTCGGGCTCTTCCACGCTCACGGTGTATAGCTTCGTCGCGGCGTCCATCTCAATGATCCGCGCAGAGGCCGCCTTGCGCACGACTTGCTTATGCACCTGGCTTTCAGGCGGCACGTCGATCACGATATCGCTCATCACCTGCGCCTGACAGCCCAGCCGCCGCCCGGGTTTCAGACCGCGCTTGCTGTCATAGCGCTCTTCTACCTCGTTCCATGCCGTCAGCGCATCATTGTCAACGGTTACACCATGCTTTGGAAATTCGCCGTAGCTGGGCGTGATCTGACATTTCGAACAGATCCCACGCCCGCCGCATACGCTGTCTAGGTCCACGCCCAACTGCCTGGCTGCTGTAAGCACGGGCGTGCCCACAGGAAAGCGCCCACGCTTGCCCGACGGTGTGAAAACAACAAGAGGATCGCTTGGCATGCTGCCTGGCCCTTTGCATGAACGGTCGTGCTTTAGACCATAGCGAGTATGGGGATTTTCAAAAGCCAAAGAGCGGCAAAATCGGGTCGCAGACCGTCATTTTTCTCTTTGTTTTGAAGCGTGTTGATAAAGGTTATGAACGCGTCTTGTGGACGCGCCTTCATGAGAGGCCGACCAGGCGAATAGTTCCTATCCTAGGGCGCTATAAAATGCCCGCCGAATCTTTGCGTAACGCCATGCGTAGACCAAGTCACGAGGCCACGGTGGGACCCTCCTCGCGGCGATTGGAACACTGACCTGCCAGGCAGCAAGCGACGGCGCGGCGGCGTGCAATCATGGCTTTGCGCCGAGCTAGCCTCGCCTTATATCCGCGCCTAAGCCCTGCATCAGCGGCTCAAAGATCGGGAAGGACGTGGCAATCGGCCCGCCATCATCGAGCGTCACGGCCTGCTGACTGGCAAAGCCCAGCACCATGAAAGACATCGCAATCCGGTGATCGAGAAACGTCTCAACCGTTGCTCCGCCCGTGACCCCGCCTTGCCCCAGCCCATGTACCGCCCACCAATCCTTTCCCTCATCAACTGTGACACCGCAAGCGCGTAAACCCCGTGCCATTGCATCGATGCGGTCCGATTCCTTCACCCGCAGCTCCTTTACACCTCGCATCTCCGTCTTGCCCTCGGCGCAGGATGCCACAACCGACAAGACGGGATACTCATCAATCATGCTCGCTGCGCGATCTGGCGGCACCTCAACACCATGCAGCTTGGGTGAAAAGCGCGCGCGCAGATCGGCGACCGGCTCACCGCCTTCTTCGCGCATATTCTCATAGGTCAAATCCGCACCCATCTCTTTGAGGGTGGTAAACAATCCCGATCGCGTAGGGTTAAGCCCGATACCTGGCACCAGAACGTCCGAGCCTTCGGTGATGATCGCCGCACAAACCGGAAACGCCGCTGAACTGGGATCCCGCGGCACTGCAATGGTCTGCGGCTTGAGATCCTGCTGACCTTTTAGCGTGATAATGCGCCCTTCATTGGTGTCCTCGGTGGCGATTTCCGCGCCAAACCCGGCCAACATCCGCTCTGAATGATCCCGCGTCGCCTCGCGTTCAACCACCACGGTCTCTCCGGGGGCGTTCAGCCCTGCCAGAAGAACCGCTGACTTTACTTGCGCGGACGGCACCGGCACCTCATACCGCACGGGCACTGGCATCTGAGCACCTACAATCGTCATCGGCAGTCGCCCGCCCGAGCGCCCCACCGTCCGCGCCCCAAAGAGCGACAGTGGATCGGTCACGCGCGCCATTGGCCGTTTGTTCAGGCTGGCATCGCCCGTGAAGGTTGCCGTGATCGGGCATGTCGCCATCGCTCCCATAATGAGCCGCACGCCAGTGCCAGAATTGCCGCAGTCAATCACGTGATCCGGCTCGGCGAAGCCGCCGACGCCAACCCCGTAAATGCGCCAGACACCGGCCTCATCCCGCGTCACCTCCGCGCCAAACGCACGCATGGCTTTGGCGGTGTCCAAAACATCTTCGCCCTCCAACAGTCCTGTGACGCGGGTTTCGCCCACGCTGAGCGCGCCCAGGATCAATGACCGGTGCGAAATAGACTTATCGCCGGGCACATGGGCTTCGCCTTTCAGGCTGCTTGAGGCATGGGCGCTCATCTTGATTGGGGTGCCATGGCCTGACATTCGGGACTTCCTTTTCCTATCTCTGGCCTGATAGCCCAGCGCCGCGGCACCGTCCATCGCCCGCGATTGCAAATTGGCCCAGAAAGCGCGTATGGCTGCCCCATGGCGAAGCTGTATTTTCACTACTCCACCATGAATGCGGGCAAATCCACATTGCTCTTGCAGGCTGCGCATAACTACGTGGAACAAGGGATGGAGGTCTACCTTCTGACCTCCCAGATCGATGACCGCGCGGGTGCCGCGCAAATCGCCTCGCGCATCGGGATCAGCCGCGAGGCCGACACTTTTGCCCCCGATGAGGATCTCTTTGCCAAGCTTGAAACACGCCTGGCCCAAGGCCCCGTCGCCTGTGTCTTCGTTGATGAGGCCCAGTTTTTATCCAAAGATCAGGTGTGGCAGCTCGCCTGCGCTGTGGATGATTTGAACGTGCCGGTTATGTGCTATGGGCTCCGCGTCGATTTTCAGGGCGAGCTCTTTCCTGGATCGGCTGCGCTTCTGGCCTGGGCCGATGAAATGCGCGAGATCCGCACAATCGATGCCACCGGCAAGAAGGCCACGATGGTGATCCGCAAGGATGCAGAGGGCAATGTGATGACATCCGGCGATCAGGTGCAGGTCGGCGGCAATGAGACCTATGTGAGCCTCAGCCGTCGTGCCTGGCGCAAAGCGATGGGGAAGTAGTGCCAGTTGGCAAACAGATTTCGCGCGGTATCAAGGGCAGAGCCCGCCGCGCGTTCGTCCGCTGCCCGGCAGGCGATTGTACCAATCGCCGAGAGGAGGGCCGTCCCGGGGCCTGCCGAAATTGTCACGACAGGACATCGTTCAACTATCGTGCGGTACCGATCAATAAAGTGCATCGAACCACTGTCAGGTTCGCCACGCCACGGCCTGACAAACCCGCTCTGTTCCAATCAAATGGTCAAGCCCGCTCCACCAAAACCGACCCCACCGAATACCCCGCGCCAAAGGAACAAATGAGCCCGGTCTCCCCCGGCTTCATGTCGCCGGAGTATTTGGAAAACGCGATGATCGACCCCGCCGAAGACGTGTTGGCGTAATCCTGCAAAATATTGGGCTGTTCCTCCGGCTCGGGTTTACGGCCCATCACCTTTTTACCGATAAAATCATTCATCGTTTTATTTGCCTGATGCAGCCAAAGGCGCTTTAGGTCGCTTGGTTGAAAGCCGGCATCTTGCATGTGCTGAGCAATATGCGCCGACACCATCGGAAGCACTTCCTTGAACACCTTCCGGCCTTCCTGGACGAACAGCATATCGCGCCGATCCTCCATATGCCCCTCGCGCGTACGGCGCAGATAGCCGTTGTTGTTGCGGATGTTATTCGAAAACTTGGTCGCGCAGCGGGTGGAATGCACAATGAAATGATCGCCCTTGGCACCCTCTGCACGCTCCAAAACCAACGCCGTACACACGTCTCCAAAGATGAAATGACAATCTCGGTCCCGCCACTCCAGATGACCTGAACAGATCTCCGGGGAGACAACAATCGCGCAACGCACCGAGCCTGACCGGATCATGTCGGCCGCGGTCTGAATGCCAAAAGTCGCTGACGAACAGGCCACGTTCATGTCAAACGCAAACCCGCCCGCGCCCAGAAGCTCTTGAATTTCAATGGCAATTGCTGGGTAGGCTCGTTCGTGATTGGAGGCCGCACAGATCACCAGATCGACCTCACTGGCCTCCCGCCCTGCGGCCTCAAGCGCTTTGCCACAGGCATCAAGCGCCATTTCCGCCATGATGCCGGGTTCCTCATCACTGCGCGGGGGCAGCAAAGGGTGCATCACATCCGGGTCCAGCACGCCCGACTTGTTCATCACATAGCGCTGCTCAATGCCGGACGCGCTGATGATAAATTCGGTCGAGGAAGGAGCCTTAGCTTCCAATTCACCTGCCTCAATCGCGTCCGCATTTTCTGCATTGAACTTTTCTGCGTAGGCGTTGAACGCGACCACCAACTCATCATTTGTGACAATCTCGTTTGGCGTAAACACACCGGAGCCTGTGATCGCTGGCGTATGCATGGCTGCTCTCCTTAGTGGATGGCACCCCACACCTTTCCAGCAGCCTCGTCAAGACGAACGCAACGACGCTTTGAGCGCAGAAGCATAGGGAGAACGTCGTGTCTTTGTTTGCCCGCCCAAATTTGAAACCCTATGTCCTGGTCACCCTTCCGTAAGGTGGGGTTTCACCCCACCATCCCTTAGTGCATCCGCGCCCCGACCGGCACGTCTTGGTCCGGCGCCAAAAGAACAATCCCCCCTTCGGCATCCGACACGCCCAGCACCAAAATCTCCGATCGCACTGGCCCGATCTGACGGGGTGGAAAGTTCACCACCGCCATCACCTGCCGCCCAAGAAGGCTTTCCGGCGTGTAATGCGCGGTCAGCTGGGCTGAGCTTTTCTTCTCCCCGATCTCTTCCCCAAAATCGACCCAGAGCTTGATCGCGGGCTTGCGCGCCTCGGGAAAGGGCTCAGCGCGGACAACCTTGCCCACCCGAATGTCGACCTTCATGAAGTCATCGAAATCTATCTCATCCGTCACGCTTTAACTCCCTTGACCGTTCCGCCGCGGCGCTCACCGTGGCTTTGATCAACTCAGGCAAGCCAGCATCTTTATCCATCAATATATTTAGCCCTGCCTGCGTTGTTCCATTTGGGCTGGTCACATTCACGCGCAACTGCGCCGGCGTCTCACTCGCGGCCTCCGCCAGGGCACCCGCACCTGCGACAGTCGCCTTGGCCAATTGCATGGCTAAATCAGGCGCGAGCCCCTCGGCCTCACCCGCCGCGGCCAAACACTCAATCATGTGAAAGACATAGGCCGGGCCTGACCCCGACACGCCTGTTACCGCGTCCATCTGATCTTCGGTCTCAAGCCGCACCACCTGCCCTACCGCGCTCAGCAACATCTCGGCCATGTCGAGGTCTGCCTCTTGGGCCCATGCATTCCCAATCATCGCTGTGATCCCCTTGCCCACGGCCGCAGGCGTGTTGGGCATTGACCGGATCACCTTGGCCCCTGCCGCAAACACTTCTTCAAATGAAGCAATCGATGTGCCCGCCGCAACTGACAGAAAGACCGCCCCCTCCATCGCCGCAATCTGAGGCAAGGCATCGCCCATCATTTGCGGCTTCACGGCGATCAGAACAATCGCGGGCGTTTCGGGCAGGCGCATATTCACGTGTACACCCGTCGCCTGCACCCATTCTGACGGCTTGGGATCTATCACCCAAACAGAAGATGGCGGCACACCCTGCGCGAGCCAGCCTTCCAACATGGCTGACCCCATCTTGCCGCATCCCAATAGAACAAGCCCGTCGCGGGCAATCCGATCCATGCTCATGATGCACCTCCCTGACGGCCCTGTGGTAAGAGCCGCCAAACACGGTTGCAACGCATTTTGGGTAAGCCGGGGTTCAGCCCGGCACTTTGTCGAAAATGTCAGGCCGTTCCGTAGGCCTCACAAATCGCGACCTGCATCGCGTTCTGCGGGTCTCGGTCGCCCCAAACGCACAGCTGAAAGGCAGGATAAAACCGCTCCGCACTCAGCACGGCCGCGTTGATCAGAGTGTCGATCTGTTCGGGACTCACGCCTTGCGTGCCGGGCATCACAAGGCCGTAGCGATACACCATCAGTTTGGGCTCTTTCCAGTAAGTAAACGATCCCGCCCAGCACTGATCATTCACCTCATTGAGCATCTCATAGAGCGCGGGAAACTTATGCTCCGGTGGCTCCATTTCGAAGGTGCAAACAAGCCGCAAAGTTTCATCATAGCCCGACCAGGCCAGAGTGATAGAATAGGTCCGCCACTGGCCCTCCACGGCCATCGCAATCTGATCATCCGCGATACGATCAAAATCCCAATCATGATGTTCGGCCAGATGTTCAACCATATCAATGGGATGAATGTCTTCTTGGTAGTACTGCTCGGAAAGGGCCATGCCGCCACCTCATATGTGTGTAGCGTTGAGGATTGGCAGTGCCTCAACACTTTGGTGCCTGCTCTAGGGTGGGGGCGTCTCCCCTCTACCCATACTACATATGGTGGAGCCATTGATTCGCTGTGTAAAGCTATTTGTTGGGGATAACCGCAATAAGTTGTGGATGACTGGACTATGTCATCAAAATGAGGGCTTGAGCGGCATGGCGTGCCTTTTGCCTCCCCGTGCCCCAAAACAAGTCCACCGGGTTTTGCGCAACACACCGCGCGAGATTTTGTGACCTTGCTCACCCGTAAGGAAGTCAAGAATTCGCAGCACCTTAGCAACAACTTTACGGGTTAAAGCTGTCTCGGACACTCGTATACCAAGTTGGGCTTTGTTCGGTTCGCGTCTGCCACTCACAGCCTGCGCGAACTATTCGGTCCACGCTTGCTAAAGCAGGCATTCTGGCAGCCGATCTCTTTTCTTGAATTCAGGTTTGAGGGATTTGACGACGCAGGGGTGATCGCCAATTTGATGTGCGATTACCATCTAAGGCTCATTCGCCCAATCACGGCCCATCCTGCTGTCCTGATATAGACGCATGCCGATGCTAGATGCGCAATTTGCGGCATGCGCAGCGACAGCGCTACCCTGTCGTGTGTCAAAGTCGCAAGATGCGCCCATCCCAAGATCGGCAAAATAAGAAGCAGAGCGTAGATCCCAAGATGAACAGGTAAGGCAACTCGCCTCATGTCGCTTGATTTGCTTATGAACCGCCATACCCGAAAGATGTGGCGGTCACGGTTTGAGCCAATACCGCCAGTCAGTTCACCAAGGTCGTGGAGTGCGGCCCGTGCGGGACAGGGATGCTCATGCGCGTTTGCACCAGCTTCGGACGATCTCCCTCAACCAGGCGCCAGAAGTCAATCGACCCGCCCGCAGGGCCGCCTTCCAGCTGGTCGTAGTTCATGACCATGACGTAGCTTCCTGACGCATCAAAGGCCGCAGCTTCGGGGAGGATGCCGTCATAGGCGTATGTTCCCACAGTTTCCATCATACCCGTTTCGGGGTCGAGATCGATCAATGTCAACGACGAATAGGGCGTGTGCCTCGGGTCATCTGCTGGCGCATAGGAAACCTCCAGGTTGGTGGTCACCACCCATTCACCATCGGGTGAAATCGCGATGCCTTCGGGAGAACGGGCCGTGATCGCCCGATCCACAATGACGTGTCGTGGCGCATCGTCTCCGCTTGTGTGTCCCATGCGTATGGTTGTCATGTCACCCTCTGGCGCTTCGGTCCAGATGCCTGTGATATCCGGGCCCCAGTAAAGGTTTGACGTCAGATAAAGCGCGCCATTCGGGGAAAAGCGGCCCATGAACGGATATTTGGACGTCAGAACGGAGTTACCGTATTGCTTCAACGTCACGACATCTCCCTCGCGCATGACACGGGCAAAGTGGATGACGGCCTGGTCCACCATGTGAATCGCCACGATATCGTCGGTTGGGTGCCATTCGACATGGCTGACGCGGTGAGACGGGTCCATTGCGGGCAGGCTGGCATGGCTGACCTCGCCGAGCGTGCCACCTAAAAGCGGGACGAAGGCGATCCCGCGCCCATCGGATTGGTGTAAGGCCACGGCGACCAGGCTGCCGTCAGGGCTGATCGACAGCCCGTCGGGGCGCGAACCAACCTCGACTTCGTCAACGATCACCGGCGAAGCCAGGTCGGAGATGTCCACCAATGTCAGCGAGCCGCCGGCAGTGAGATCGCCAAAAGATGTGCCACCTTCGGCACGCGGTCCAAAACTCTCTGAAACGACGGCAAAGCGCCCACCTGGTGTCACATCGACCGCGGTTGGTGCGCCCGCAACTGAGTTTGAGACCTCAATCTGTGCAACAGACATGTCTTTGAGCAACAGGACGGTCAGGGCATTCGGGGTTTCGGGGAGGCCCAGTTCGCCATTGACATAAGCCGATGCGACCATATCGCCGTCATGAATTGACACGAGTGCTTGGCCTTGAATGCCTTGCAAAACCGCCTCAGGGGAAAAATGACCATCAGCGAGTACCGGCGCCCCGATCAGCAGGATGGTACTGCTTGCGAACACCTTTGTGCGAATGTGGGGATTGAAAGAGAGAATTGGCATGACACCTCCGTTGATTGACTGACGGGCGGTGCGTCTCAACCGCCTGCACGGCACTACGTGCTTGCACACCCTCTGATCTGGCATCCACACCATTGAGCACCGCGTTTGACAGCAGCACTCTTTGCGCGTGCACACACATGCTCACGCCTGCCTGATATTGTTGCCGAAGCAGAAAGCTGGGCCGCAGCGCAGGTGATGGCTGAAGGAGGGTTTGGTGTTGCGCTGCTCCCATCGGGTATCGCAACCGGGGGTCGTTCCAAGGCCGCCGTCTTCCGGATTGAGGCAAATCCGCTCAGCTTGGAGTGCGCCGTCGCAACACGAAGCAGTGACTCAGATGATCCGCTTTTGACGGACCTCTCCATGTTATTGTCGGACGCCGCTACGGCACATTGACCAAGATAATCGGGGACGTTTGGACGTCAGCCTCAAACGCCATGCCGATTGCGCGCTGGCCTTCCTTAGCTTTTCCGAAAAGTTCTGTAGCAAGCCGCGCGTCAGGTGCACGTTCTCAAGCTATAAGTCACTTCTTCTTCGCTTTTTCGAGCTTCTCAATCCGCGCCATCAGGTCTGCATTTTCTTCGCGCGCCTTTTGCGCCATCAAACGCACCGCGTCGAACTCTTCGCGTGTCACGAAATCCCGGTCGGCAAGCCAGCGATCGACCATCGATTTGAACGCGGTTTCCGCCTCTTCGCGCGCACCTTGGGCCACGCCCATTGCGTTGGTCATCAATTGGCTAAGGTCGTCGAGCACTTTGTTGCGGGTTTGCATGGGTTTGGCCTCTTGAATAGCTATGAACCCTATATGGTGATCCCGCCCGCGCGGGGCAAGCTTGACTTCACTTCACGCATCACCGCAAAGAGGCCTCATGTTGGCCGCCATCCCTTTCCCCGATCTCAGCCCAGAGATTTTCACCATTTCTCTCTTTGGGTTCGAGTTTGCTTTGCGCTGGTATGCGCTGTCTTACATTGTCGGCTTTGCTTTGGGCTGGTGGATCGTGCGCGACACGATGAAACGGCCAGGCTTGTGGCCGAACGATCAACCCATCCTGACTGTGCAGCAAGTCGAAGATCTGCTTACATGGATCATTGTGGGCGTCATTCTTGGCGGGCGGCTAGGCTACGTGATGTTCTATCAACCCGGCTATTATCTGCAAAATCCACTGGAAATCCCGGCGATCTGGACCGGCGGGATGTCCTTTCACGGCGGGCTTTTGGGTGTCACCGTTGCCTGCATTCTTTTCGCGCGCAAACACGGCGCGCCCTGGCTTTCCTTGGCCGATGTCCTCTGCATGGTTTTCCCGGTGGGGCTTTTGCTGGGCCGCTTGGCCAATTTCAATAATGCGGAGCTTTGGGGCCGGGCCACGGATGTGCCCTGGGCCGTGATTTTCCCTGGTGCGGCGGCGCAGAACTGCCCCGGTGTGGAAGGGCTATGCGCCCGCCACCCTTCACAGCTATATGAGGCCGCTCTTGAAGGGTTGATCCTGGGCACCATTCTGTTTTTCATGGTGTACCGTCGTGGCGCATTGAAACGCGTGGGCGCAGCCACGGGCGTCTTCTTCATGGGCTACGGCTTGTCGCGCTTCGCCGTGGAATTTGTCCGTCAACCAGATGCGCATTTCGTGGGTCCGGAAAACTCTTTAGGCCTTGCTTTGCAATTCAGCGAAACGGCGGGGCTGACGATGGGGCAGATCCTCACCATCCCGATGATCCTTCTAGGCCTTTACTGGTGGTGGCGGTCGCGCCTGCGGGCTTCGGTGGCCTCTCCGTGACGCTTGAAATCATCACCTCGGACGCACTTTGCGATTTGCGCCACGGGTTTTTCACCCGCAAAGGCGGGTCATCTTCCGGAATTTTTGAAGGGCTGAATTGTGGCCGTGGCTCCAGTGATCAGGCTGAGGCCGTGCGCCTCAATCTTGCGCGTGTGGCCCACGCGATGGAGGTGACAGAAGAAGCGCTGCACACGCTCTATCAGGTACACTCCGCGACGGTGATCACCGATGTCGATCGCATGCCAACCCGCCCCAAAGCGGATGCCATGGTCACCGATCAAACAGGCATTGCGCTTGGTGTTCTGACGGCCGATTGCCTGCCCGTTCTCTTTGCAGACACGCAAGCGCGGGTGGTTGGTGCCGCTCATGCCGGATGGCGGGGTGCGCGCGACGGGGTTCTGGATGCCACAGTGCAGGAGATGGTCAACCTTGGGGCAAAGCCGGACAATATTAATGTCGTGATTGGCCCTGCGATTTCACAAGCCGCCTACGAAGTCGGCCCTGAATTTTTCGACACGTTCACTGCGCACGATCCCGATTCAAATCGGTTTTTCATTCAAGGCAAAGGCGACAGGCTTCAATTTGACCTGCCGCGGTACGGCCTCAAACGTCTGCGCGATGCGGGCGTTCGGCACGTAGAATGGACGGGCCATTGCACATACTCAGATCCCAGTCGCTTCTTTTCTTACCGGCGCACAACCCATGCCGGTGAGGCAGATTACGGACGCTTGATCGCCGCCATTCGGCTTTAACAACGGGTTAACACTTGCGCCGTGCCCATGCACAGCTTCGCCCCATTTTGACCCAGATTGAGCAGGCAGGGCCCATCCAAGAGCGCAAATGTGCTTGATTTCATGGCTTTTGACGCATTGATCGACTACACACAGAAACAAAGCAAAAACGTCAAAAATCCCATTGCAGCCCCATCTGCGCCGCAAAGTCAGACGATAGTCTTTCTACGTTAAGCGCGCCCCGTCCGAGGGGCATCGAGTAAAGGAACAAGACATGAAAACCCGTTGGATGAAAGCCGTCCTTGAGAACAGCGCGCAGCCAGCTCCGGCCCTGCCGTTCCACCGCTCTGTGCGGTTTGCAAAGCGTAAAGCACCGCTCACTCGGGCCGCCTAACCTCGACCGTGGCCCATGACAGGGCTGTTTGATTCGGGGCGCCACGCTGAAATATGTTCCAAATGTGGCACTTTAAATGGGATAGGGGTGACAGTGCCGTCTTCGGGCGGGGATTGTGTTGGATGTTGGGACATTGAGGTCGGAAATTTGACTGAACTGTGCCGAATGTAAGATGTTTTTCTGACACAAGAAGAGTAACTAGTCCTTCTGTCGTTGTCGGTGGGGGCCGACGCGGTTGTGACGACCTGAACAAGGTGACGCAACACATGGTAGCCCCGTCCGACGCCGCATATTATTCGGCGACAAAACCCTCCTTACGCACGCGTCATGACGGTGCAACCGCCGCGCAGCCCGCTCGCAAGCCGCTGTCGATGCGAAAGTATACGATTGCGTCTCTCACACAGTCCGGAGACATCAAACGGTCCGAGCAAATTGGTCCGGCCATGCCGATCTTTGAGGCGGCATTCTCTGCCTTCGCGCATGGCACGATTGTTGGAACGGAACACGGGCCTGTCGCTGTCGAAGATCTTGAACCCAGCATGCGCATCGTGACGATGAACGACACCGCAGAGCCGCTCATCTGGGTGGGGTCCATGACATTGATGCCCCGTTCAAGCGATCTGCCCGAGGGTGGAAGCCTGACCCGCATCATGTCCGACAGCTATGGCATTGGGCGACCTCAAGCTGACCTAATGACTGGTCCAGGGGCGCGGCTGCTGCTGCGCCGCCCTGCGCGGTTTTCGGTGTCAGGCGATGAACGCCCGCTGACGCCGGCCAGCAAACTGGCCGATGGGATGAACGCAATTGAGATCGTACCGCCCACACCGGTGACCGTCTATCATCTGTGCCTGCCAAAACATGCGATCATTTCCGCCAACGGGATGGATGTGGACAGCTTTCATCCCGGCGCCGGGTTTGAGCGCAACATGGGGCCAAATATGCTCACGCTGTTTTTGTCTTTCTTCCCTCATGTCAAAGAGGCGCGCGATTTCGGGCCTCTTGCTCATCCGCGCCTGCCCTTTGGTACATTCGATGCCTCCGCCGAGTTTGCATAATCGAAAGCCCAAAAATACCCACCACCGACGTGATCCGGGGCCTTGGGCTGCGTTAAGCAATTAGAGTTCAGGCTGACCGGCTCATCCGCTCTTCCAAGACGTCAAACGGCACGCCCGGCTCATCCTTGGCGCCACGAATGACCAGAGACGTCTTCACGCTGATCACGTTCTCTGCCGCCGTAAGCTCCTCGGTCAGAAACCGTTGAAATGTCGAAAGATCCGGCGCCACGCATTTAAGGATGAAATCCACCTCTCCGTTGAGCATGTGGCACTCGCGCACCAGCGGCCAACGCGCACAAAGGCCCTCAAACGCGCTGAGATCCACCTCCGCCTGACTTTGCAACCCAACCATTGCGTAGACCTGAACTTCAAAGCCCAATTCGCGTGCATCCACATCAGCATGATAGCCTTTGATGTACCCGCTTTCCTCGAGCGTCCGCACCCGACGCAGGCAGGGCGGTGCTGAAATGCCCACGCGTTTGGCAAGTTCCACATTGGTCATCCGACCATCTGCCTGAAGCTCCGCAAGGATCATACGGTCAATGTCGTCTAGTCGGGTGGCAGGCATGAAGTGCTCCTGAAAATTCGCGTTTGTTATAGCAGCCCGCTTCTTGCGCGCAATAATATTTCACGATTGCGAAAGATTCTTTTATTATGGATCGCAACCTGCTCAGTTTCTCACCGATCCATGCGCGCTAAATCTGGGTTGGTTCCAAAGCTCAAATTCCTATCACGCAAATCTGCTTTGCATGCTCTTTCATGGCCTTGCGCGGGCGGCTATATCTGCCATCCGAGTCACCAACGCCGTTTGTAGAGTAGAGGCCTGAGCACATGTCCGAGACCCGCCACACCAAAACCTTGATCATCGGCTCCGGCCCGGCCGGCTACACCGCCGCTGTCTACGCCTCTCGCGCCATGTTGAACCCTATTTTGGTGCAAGGGATTGAGCCGGGGGGGCAGCTCACAACAACGACCGAAGTGGAAAACTGGCCCGGCGATACCGAAGTTCAGGGGCCCGATCTGATGGTGCGCATGGAGGCACATGCCCAGGCCATGGGCTGCGAGGTGATCGGCGACATCATCACTGAACTGGATACCGAAACCCGTCCTTTCACCGCCAAGAGTGACAGCGGCACCACCTACACCGCCGATGCTGTGATCCTGGCCACCGGCGCGCGGGCCAAATGGCTCGGTATGGACAGCGAAGAGGCGTTCAAGGGCTTTGGCGTATCCGCCTGTGCGACATGTGATGGGTTTTTCTATCGGGGGGAAGAGATCGTTGTGGTGGGCGGCGGCAATACAGCGGTGGAAGAGGCGCTTTTCCTCACAAACTTTGCCTCTAAGGTAACCCTTATCCATCGCCGGGATGAGCTGCGCGCCGAAAAGATTTTACAGGATCGTCTGCTGAAGCATCCCAAGATCGAACCGCTTTGGTTCCACGAGTTGGATGAAGTGCTCGGCGACGATAACCCCAAGGGCGTCACCGGCGTGCGCGTCAAAGACAACCGCACCGGGGAGACGAAAGAGATCCCTTGCAAAGGGGTTTTCATCGCCATCGGCCACGCGCCCGCCAATGAGCTGGTCAAAGGCAAGCTGGAGATGCATCACGGCGAGTATGTCAAGGTTGAGGCGGGCAGCACCCGCACCTCGATCCCGGGGCTGTTTGCCGCCGGCGACCTGACCGATCATACCTATCGTCAGGCCGTGACCAGCGCCGGCATGGGCTGCATGGCGGCACTGGATGCAGAGAAGTTTTTGGCGGAAATGGAGGGCTAGGCGCCCCCCGCTTAGATCCGAACCGCGGCCAGGCTGCGCGCCTCGCGGGCGGCACGGCGATAGTTGAGGTCGAGCCCATTGTCGCGCGTCTGCACCAGATCGCACAGAATGCGGTGGATCTGCTCCAGTTCCACCTTCTCACCTGTCAGCGCCAAGACCGGCGCTTGCTTGCCCGCGACACGCACCACAAGCGATGCAAATCCGTTGCGTTTCGCAGACCGACGCACAAACACGCTCTCGATTTCGTCCACGTCAATCTTGCGCGCCACGCGTACCTGATCGTTCACGTTCACCTTGGTCAGTGAGAGCACCCGGCGCTTGCCGTCAAAGGACAGTTGCCGACGAAATCCGCGTGTTCCATACGCATAGACGCCCAAGCCCACAGCCGTGAAGATCGCAGCGAGCATGGCGTGGGCCACAAGTTGATCACCCGCAAGCCCCATAGGAAGGACCAGCCACAAAAGGGTCGACCCAGCAACAAGAAGACCGCCGACAAGGCGCAGAACCAATTCCGAGGCAGCTTCAAGCTTGAAGCGCTCCAAACGCTCGCTCGCGGTGAGGCCCATGCTGGTTTGATACAGTGAAACGGAGCGCAACCCTGCGCCGAAAGATTTGCTCGATATACTCATACGTCCGACCTTTCTGGAAACGGTTTGACAATGAGTAGTAAACAATCGGGACAAGAATATGGCCGACACGTACCGATTTCGGGGCATGTCAGTCGTGTTTTGGGCCGACACGGTGGAAGGCACCGCTCATGTAGGTCAGGGGCCGTTCGCCCGCGTTGGAAATACCCGTCACGTCACCGATGCAAATTGCGTGGCTGCCATGAACATGCCGATGCGTCAGCGAACAGGTAAAGGCCGTGGCGCGTGGCAAGATCGGTCCGAATTCCGTTGCAGCCACGTCTAACCCTTCAAACCGATTGGCCAGAGTGTCATCAAACATACCGGCAAAGGCCTTGGCCACTTCCACCGCGTCCTCTGGCAGAATATTGACGCAAAACACTCCATTGCCCCGCACCGCCTGCGCAATGCCCGTATCAGCCTTCAGACACACCAAAACAGAAGGCGGATCCGCCGACAACGACGTAAATGCACTGACGGTCGCCCCGGCCTGCCCTTGCGGACCATCCGTTGTCACAACAGTGACAGTTGAGGCGACCTGTCGCATGGCATCGATAAAGGCTTGGCGGGCGGCTGTCATAATCGGTTGCGTCATTTTGGTTGCGGCTTGGCACCCGATACAAAGGATGCATGGAAACGTAAAGCGCACATCTCCTGGGTCAAACCTGCCAAACATTTGATTTTTCGCCAATATGTGGTAGTGTCTCGCACCGAGACCCCAAAAAGAAGGGTCCGTTTGAGAAAAAAGAGCGAGAGGCGAGCAGGTATGTCCTTTTCTCCGGACGCAGTTCAGCGCTGCGAAAGTTATGCTTTGGATCCCCAAGTTGGGTTCAAATCCCAATATGCAATCGTGCCCGAAAGCGCCCTGAAGGTGGCAGGCATGGCAGAATTGGTGATCAACAAGTGGTCACTGCTGCATGGGAAAGCGGTTTATCCAACATTGCTAAAAGACAGCAAAAACAGGGTGTTTGGGGCCTTCTTTGGAACCGGGATTGACCATGAAGGGGGTGTCGTAACAGCCACGGCCTTCACCCGGTTCAACAGCAAAGGCCGCAGTTTTGAGGCCGACCTAGAAGACTACCTCAGCGGCATCGCAGGCCGATTTATCCTGATCCTCGACAGCGGAGCAAAAACCCGGGTTTACCGCGATCCAATGGGCCACATGCCTATGTTTTACAATGATAAAACGATGATTGCGGCCTCTTCCATCTACCTTACAGTCGACCGACCTGTGACCGCCAACATCGCCTGTGCGCGGCCCGGCGAAACGATGATGTCAACGGTGGGTGTATTCCCTGTTGGGCAAACAAGCGACGTTGATGTCCGCTTGATGCCCGGTAACCACGTGCTTGACCTGTCGGATTTCACCGCCCATCGCGGCTGGCCACTGCGCAATTCGATCCGCAAAGTGACAGCGTCCAAATCCGCCACGGTGATTGGTAAAATGGCGACGCGTCTGCGCACGATCGTGCAAGGTTGGATTGACGCAGAGGATGTTGTCCTCCCGCTGGACGCAGGCGTTGGCTCCCGGATCCTTTTGGCCGCCGCAGGTGATAAACGAGCCGCCGTGTCGCAAATCTGCGTGCTACAGCCCGGTGGGCCACAGGATGCGAGAAATCTGGCTGTCGGGCACATGCTGTCCGAGGCGACAGGCCAAAGCTTGCAAGTGCTTACCCGCCAGATGGCGTTTGATACGTTTGATCAGACCCGTGACACGCGACAAGAACGCAAGCGCCTCTTCTGGCTGCGCACCAGCAGCGCGTTGCGTGTCCCACCGACCACAGCTTGGGGCATTGATGGGTTGTACGCCGCACACCATGTGTTGCTAATCCCGGCCGGGCTCACAGCGCTACAGGGAGGTTGGCTGATGGGCGCGCCTGCGCCAAGGCCTGTGCGCAATACACAAGCGTCAGAAATTGCAGCCGCGATTGGCGCGCGCCCGGAAAAGGCCGTCCGCACGGCAGTGGAGCCCGACTACACCCATTGGAAATCCAGCCTGCCCAAAACGCTTCAAAGCCAGGTCGAGGATTTCATCCGCATTGAACTTCATGAGTCCGCGCGCGCCGTTACCTCATTGGGTCTGGCCGATCACATGCCCGCCTCCCCCTTCAGCGATCGGGAATTCATCGAACTGGCACTCAAACTTCCGCTTGGGCTGCGCAGCTCTGAGGCCTTCGCAGAGGCGTTGCTTCTCGCGCTTGACCCAGCGTTGGCGGGCCTGCCCTACGATGCGGAAATGACCGAAAGCACAGCTGCGGAATAGCTTGTCACACGTGGCATGACAGCCTATCACGCCCCGGCAAAACCCGGAGCGTGATAAATGTCCGATGCCCCTGCCGTGGCTGTGCTCGATCCCAATACAAAGCTGGGCCTCGCTCGTGGTCGGCCTTTGCGTGCTGTGGAACTCGACACCTGCAAATGGCCTTTGGGTTGCCCGGAGCGGCTGATCGGCAAACGCATGAACGATCTTTTGCCCGGCGATCACATAGTGGGCTTTGCCCAAAACCTCTCTCCCCGCTGGCCAGCGCGCGGGGTGAGGGCGCAGATTTCCATTGTGCTGGCCGAACCCACGGCGATCCACGGCGCCTATCAAACCCGCGTGGCACGCAATGCCCGCCGCTTTCACCGAGTGCTCAGCTACAACGCGGAGCTTCTCGCCCGCATCCCGAACGGCATCTTTTTCCCTTATGGCAGCACCTGGGTTCGCGATTGGCAAACCCGCGACATGACGAAATCAAAACTGTGCTCGCTGATTGCCTCGGCCAAACGCTCGCAGCCCGGCCACGTTTTGCGCCATCAAGTGGCAGAATGGATCGGGGTCGCCGGTGTTGAGGTGGACCTTTTGGGTCAGGGCTATGCCCCTTTCAAAGACAAAGGCGACGGTCTGGCCCCCTACCGCTATTCCGTGGTGATCGAGAATGTGCGGGAGGAAAACTGCTTCACCGAAAAACTGATCGACACGCTCCTGTGTGATACGGTGCCGATCTATTGGGGCTGTCCTAATATTGCTGATTTCATCGACACCCGCGGCATGGTGATCTGCACCGATCTAGAGGATGTTCAAGCCGCGTTGAACGCCATGTCAGAGGAGGACTACATCGCCCGCCTACCTGACCTTATGGCTGCCAAAACCCAAGCCGGCCACTACGCCGATTTCTTCGAAAGAGCCGCGCGCGCCGTCCTCGAAGATCGTCCTGTGCCACACCTCACATAGCCGGCCAAATCCCGTACCGCGCGGTCAGTGTATCCAACGCTGCCCGGTTCGCCTCAGCCCGCGTCTGTCCTGCCCCCGTGATGTCTTGCAGCCCATGGGCATCCTCAAATGCGGGCCTTAGCCCCGACCGTGCCTCCGGGCAAAAGCGCACCGAAATCCCCTGCCGCGCCAATTGACCAGACAGCCAGATATCATCGCTCAGGCGCGCCTCAGGCGGGGGCGCGATATCGGGCAAATTGAGCCATGCAGGATCGATTGACACCCCGCCAAAACCCTGCGCAATGTCCACGAAATCGGGGTTTTTTGTGCCTCCGCACCGCATCAATCGACCTACGGAATACCCGCTCGCTGCGACGGCCTCGCCCGCGGTGGACGCGTTCAAAAGTGCCTCTGCCCAGCCTGGCGGATAAATCCAATCATCATCGCAATAAATCAGTTTTTTAACCTTAATCGGTTGAGAACGGCAAAAACCAATCGCTTTCTGTGCGGGTCCAAAATCCACATTTGCGCTGTGAATAACTATATCCCTTGGCACGTCCCATTGCACATCCAACTGCCCAAACCTCTCCCAAACCTTTGGCAAACAAAGATACACCGCCACCGGCGCGGGCCGTTGCGCTAGTAAGCTCTCCAGCACTGGCCCAATGCGCGGCAATCGCGGTGGGATCGAGGTAAGCGAGATCGCGTACATGAGGTCTCCAAAACGATGTAAGGCGGGGTTAACCCCGCCCTACCGCTTCATCCGTTGGGGATGTGTTACCCCGCAATCAGGCCCATCTGCTCCAGCTTCAGAATGACCTGATGGGCGCAGTTATCCACGTCGACATTCTCCGTCTCCACGCTCAGCTCCGGATTTTCCGGCACATCATAGGGATCAGAAATCCCGGTAAACTCTGGGATCTTGCCCGCGCGCGCAAGCTTGTAGAGACCCTTGCGATCGCGCCGTTCGCACTCTTCGATGGACGTCGCCACATGCACTTCGCAGAAGGCGCCGTATTCCTCGATCATCTGCCGCACGCGTTTGCGCGTTGTGGCATAAGGCGCAATCGGCGCACAGATTGCGATACCGCCGTTCTTGGTGATCTCGGAGGCAACATAGCCGATCCGCTGAATGTTGAGGTCGCGGTGCTCTTTGGAGAAACCCAACTCAGAACTAAGGTTCTTGCGCACAATATCGCCATCCAAGAGCGTCACAGGGCGTCCGCCCATCTCCATCAACTTGACCATGAGCGCGTTGGCAATGGTTGATTTGCCCGACCCAGAAAAGCCCGTAAAGAACACGGTAAAGCCCTGATCAGACCGCGGTGGCCGCGTCTTGCGCAGTTCTTGCACCACTTCAGGGAAAGAAAACCAATCGGGGATCTCCAGCCCTTCGGCCAAACGGCGGCGCAGTTCGGTGCCTGAGATGTTGAGGATCGTGACATTGTCTTTGTCTTCAATCTCATCCATCGGCTCATACTGCGCGCGCTCTTGCACGTAGACCATGTGTTTGAAATCTACCATCTCAATGCCGATCTCATCTTGGTGTTCGCGGAAGAGATCCTGCGCATCGTAAGAACCATAAAAATCCTCACCGGCTGAGTTTTTGCCTGGACCCGCGTGATCGCGCCCCACAATGAAATGCGTGCAGCCATGGTTGCGCCGAATAAGCCCGTGCCACACGGCCTCCCGCGGACCTGCCATGCGCATGGCGAGGTTCAAAAGCGACATCGTGGTCGTCGACCCTGGATACTTGTCCAGCACTGCTTCGTAGCAACGCACACGGGTGAAGTGATCCACGTCACCAGGTTTCGTCATGCCGACAACGGGGTGGATAAGCAGGTTCGCCTCGACCTCGCGCGCGGCGCGAAAGGTCAGCTCCTGGTGAGCGCGGTGCAGTGGGTTGCGGGTCTGGAACGCGACCACTTTGCGCCAGCCGAGTTTACGGAAATAGGCGCGCAGCTCATTGGGCGTGTCGCGACGGGCGCGGAAATCATAGTGCACGGGCGGCTGAATGCCGGTCACGGGGCCACCGAGGTAAACCGCGCCCGCCTGATTGTGCAGGTAATCCACCGCTGGATGGGCCTGATCATCAGCACCGAACACCTTTTCCGCTTCACGGGCCTTGTTCGGCGTCCAGCGGTCGGTCACTGTCATTGTGGCCAGGATCACCCCCTCTTGATCCCGCAACGCAATGTCCTGACCCAGCTCCACGGAAGCGGCAAACTCTTCTGAGACATCCAGCGTGATCGGCATCGGCCAGAGTGTGCCATCTTCGAGGCGCATGTTCTCCACCACGCCATTGTAATCGGCCTCCGAGAGAAACCCTTTAAGAGGGCTAAACCCGCCATTCATCAGAAGTTCCAGATCGCAAATCTGACGAGGAGACAGATCAAAGCTGGTCAGCTCTGCCGCCTCAAGTTTCATTTTCTGAGCGCTTTCGAAAGAGACGTAAAGTTCAGGGATGGGGGCAAGATTATTCTGCACGAGTTTGGTCCTGTGTGTTTGGGGTGAAAGCCCACTGGTTGTGCCGGTTAGTTCTGCGTGAAGGGCGTCATATTCGGCGAATTTTCGGGCAAGGAAACGATCCGTGAGTCGGATCTTCTCCGCAGCGCCCCGAGTGGTGAGGGAATAGGCAAATCGCTGGCGTTTGTCGGGACCATCGCGGTCACTAATGGTGACAAATCCGGCTTCTTTGGCGTGCTTCATGAGTTTGTTGAGCCGCCCCAAGGACACACCAATGGCTTCCGCTGTCACCCGTTGCGAGGCGTCAGAGGTAAGATCCAACTGCCGCAACAGCCGAAACAACAGGTCCTCATCGGTTTGGCTGGGTGCGATGTCTGAATGGATCATAGACGACTCAAAGTATGTTCATGCGTGAACACATATGCCAGCCCATTTGAGAAGGAAAGACAAAACTTCGGGAAACTCTGACATTTGCATATTGTTGCGCCCCCACCACAACGGCACTGACTTGCGCCAGATCAATGCTGACAACGCGAACACATGGCAAAGTGCGTTAAAATACAGGCTTCAAAGGACCGCGCAATGAACCGCAAACTCACGATCCCGCTCATACTCCCCCTCGCCTTGTCAGCCTGCGCGGGGTTCGGCCCGCAAAGCAGTGACATGCCTACGCGTGATGACGGAGCTGTATTTTATGCGCAAAACTGCGTCGCATGCCACGGCATCACGGGCGCAGGCGACGGGCCTGAGGCACAGCGCCAGGTGCTGCGCCTGCCCGACCTCAGAACGCTGGCCCAGCGCAATGGTGGCGAGTTTCCACAGGCCCGCGCGATGAGCTACATATGGGGCGATCCGGGCAATGATCATTTGCAGCGCGTGATGCCGTCCTTCGGTGGCGCCATGGCAGACGATCTTGTTCCCGTTGAAATCGACGGGATTTTCACCCCCACACCGCGGGAGCTCGCCGGGCTCTACTTTTATCTGGAAAGCATCCAGAATTAAGGTCAGCAATCCCGGTGAATTCGAATTCGCCTCATCCGTTTTCTTCCATGAAGATACCACAGAACAAAAAAAGGGCCGCCCAACAGGGCGGCCCAATCTTTGCAAATGCAAAAGCAGCTTACATCATGCCGCCCATGCCGCCCATGTCTGGCATGCCGCCACCGGGTGCGCCTGCACCTTCTTTTGCGGGCTTGTCAGCGACCATAGCTTCGGTCGTGATCAAAAGACCCGCAATTGAGGCTGCGTCTTCCAGTGCTGTCCGCACAACCTTGGCCGGGTCAATCACACCGTAGGAGAACATGTCACCATATTCTTCTGTCTGTGCATTGAAGCCAAAGGATGCATCAGAACTTTCGCGGACCTTACCGGCCACAACCGCGCCATCAACACCGGCGTTCTCGGCGATCTGGCGCAGAGGTGCTTCCAAGGAGCGGCGCACGATGGCGATGCCGTTGGTCTGGTCCGGGTTGGCGCCTTCCAGTGCGTCAAGGACTTTGCCGGCCTGAACCAGCGCAACACCACCGCCCACGACGATGCCTTCCTGGACGGCCGCACGGGTTGCGTTCAGCGCGTCATCGACACGGTCCTTACGCTCTTTCACTTCCACTTCGGTCATGCCACCGACGCGGATCACAGCAACACCGCCAGCCAGTTTGGCAACACGCTCTTGCAGCTTCTCGCGGTCGTAGTCAGACGTGGTGTCTTCGACCTGCTGACGGATTTGTGCAACCCGTGCTTCGATCTCAGATTTTTCGCCTGCGCCATCAACGATGGTGGTTTCGTCCTTCGTGATGCCGATTTTCTTGGCGGAGCCCAGCATGTCAATCGTGACATTCTCAAGCTTCATGCCCAGATCCTCGGAAATCACCTGACCACCTGTCAGGATCGCGATGTCCTGCAGCATGGCCTTACGACGATCACCAAAGCCCGGTGCCTTCACGGCTGCGATCTTGAGACCACCGCGCAGCTTGTTGACCACGAGTGTCGCCAATGCTTCGCCTTCCACGTCTTCTGCAATGATCAGAAGAGGTTTTTGGGATTGGATCACAGACTCAAGAAGCGGAACCATTGGCTGCAGCGAGGAGAGTTTCTTCTCGTGCAGGAGAACCATGCAGTCCTCAAGCTCAGCCGTCATCTTGTCCGCGTTTGTCACGAAGTAGGGGCTGAGGTAGCCACGGTCGAACTGCATCCCTTCGACAACATCGGTCTCAGTCTCGAGGCCTTTGTTTTCTTCGACGGTGATGACGCCTTCATTGCCGACCTTCTGCATCGCGTCTGCGATCTGCTGACCGATCTCTGCTTCGCCGTTGGCGGAAATGGTGCCGACCTGTGCGACCTCTGCGCTGTCTTTTACTTCGCGCGCCGCGTCCTTGATTGCGGCCACAACTTTGGAGGTGGCCAGATCAATACCGCGCTTGAGGTCCATCGGGTTCATGCCCGCGGCTACGGCCTTCATGCCTTCTTTGACGATGGCTTGAGCCAGAACGGTCGCTGTGGTGGTGCCGTCGCCGGCTTCGTCATTGGTGCGGCTGGCCACTTCTTTGACCATCTGTGCGCCCATGTTTTCAAACTTGTCCTCAAGTTCGATCTCTTTGGCCACAGACACACCGTCTTTGGTGATGCGCGGTGCACCGAAGGACTTATCGAGAACCACGTTGCGGCCTTTTGGGCCGAGGGTAACGCGCACGGCGTTTGCCAGCACGTTGACGCCATGCATCATTTTGTTGCGGGCATCGGTATCAAACTTAACGTCTTTTGCAGACATGTCATTTGCTCCTGGAATTGAGTGTTACGTGACGATCTGAGGCTTTCAGGCCGCTTTTGCAGCGGCTGCATCGGTGATGATGCCCAGAATGTCGGATTCTTTCATGATCAGCAGTTCTTCACCGTCGATGTTGATCTCGGTGCCCGACCACTTACCAAAAAGGATGTGATCGCCAGCGGAAACCGCCATCTCGATCAGCTCACCGCTGTCTTTGCGTGCGCCATCGCCAACAGCGACGACTTCGCCTTCCATGGGCTTTTCCTTAGCGCTGTCAGGGATGATCAACCCGCCAGCGGTTTTTTCTTCGCTTTCAACGCGGCGTACAAGCACGCGGTCATGAAGGGGTTTAAATGCCATTTTCTTTGGCTCCTTAGCTCCAAAGTTTCTCCCAATTGGCCTCGTCTTGAGGCCCGTTATCACTCACTGGTGATGAGTGCTAACGGCGGGTAGTTAAGGAGAGTTTTGCCACGAGTCAACAGCCCAGCGAGGATTTTTACACTCTTCATTTGCAGCACGGCCGGGACGCCCTTACGTAGGGAGAACGTACGCGAAATTGCGAGGGAAAAAATGCTGCGATTACCTGCGTTTTTGGTGATGTTGTTTCTGCCCAGCGCCGCCATGGCGCTTTGCGAAGGTCAGGACCTAATCGATGCCATGGCGACCGACAGGCGCGCGAGCCTACAGGCAGAGGCCGATGCGATGCCCTACCCTGTAGGGCTCTACTGGCAAGCCACGCGTGGTGAGCAGACGATTACGATGTTTGGCACCTATCATTTTCGTCATGCGCAAACCGACACCCATCTGGCGCTGGTGAAACCTCAGATAGAAGCTGCAGATGCTGTCTATCTGGAAATGTCCAAAGAAGAGCAGGCCAATTTCCAAACCGCTGTGGCCAGGGAACCTTCGATCATGTTTATCACTGAAGGCCCGACATTGCCCGATCTTTTGGGCGATGAAGACTGGACGAAGTTCAAATCGGAAATGGCTCAGCGCGGATTTCCGGGCGTCATGGCTGCCAAGCTCAAACCGCTTTGGGCCGCGATGATGCTTGGCATTGGCCCATGCGAGGCACAAAACGGCGCGATGGAAGCAGACGGGATCGACGCTCTCATCGGCGCCCATGCCGACGCAACCGGCACCAAAAGCCGGTCGTTGGAGGATTTCAAATCCGTGCTGACGATGCTCGACGCGCAGCCCATGGAGGATCAGATCGACATGATCCGCCTCACTCTCGACGTGCCGCTGGATGCCAATGACATGTCCTACACCATCCGCGAGCGATATCTGAACGAAGAGATCGCCCTGACCTGGCAATTCGCCAAGGCGCTCTCGCTGGAACACGGCGGACCGACGGCCGAAGAGGATTTTGCGCTCCTTGAAGAGGTGGTATTGGTTGCCAGAAATGAGGCGTGGGTGGAGTTGCTCTCAGGTCTGGAGGAAGAGAACATCTTCGCCGCCTTTGGCGCGGGGCACCTGCCGGGCGATTTTGGCGTGCTCTATCTGCTTGAACAAGAAGGGTATGAGATCACGCGTCTGCCAATGCCTCAGTAGCCGAGCGGCCCTCATCCGTCAGATCGTAAACCCCATGCGAGACACGGATGAACCAGCCATAGTGGTTGTCCGCCATCATCCGCGTGGCATGGGCAACGCAGGTATGCTTGGCCGCGGCTGCCCCAGAACTGGGCCCATTCTGCGCCAAAAACCTCGCCAATTTCTCCACGTCCTGCCGATAGGCCGTGACAATCTTGCCTCGCGTTCCGCCTGCATTGGGATCACCCACGCGCTTGGCAAACTCTTTCAACAGCGCCGCGCGCTTGCGTTTGGATTTGCGCGGTTGAAACGGCACCGGATCGCAATGCACCTGCACCGCACCGGTCTTGAGCGTCACACTCAACACCCCCACACCTAGCCGTTTGCACAGCCCGACATTGCCCTTAAACGCCCGCCAGCCCACCTTGCCCGTCCAGCGCGGCACAGCCACATAGACCGCATCCGTCACCGCCTGCCGGGCGACGGCCTGTTGCAACAGCGTGAGGGAAAACCCGGTCTTCAACTCGACGATCAACGGCTCTTCGCCCTCGCGCAGCGCCACAACATCCGCCGCCCCAACTTCGGCCTTGATCTCATACCCGAGGCCCTCCAGCCATTCCTTCACCGGGGCATACAAATCCGTTTCAGCAAAATCAGCCATGCCACAGGAGTTTACACAAACAAACCAACTTGCTGCTCTAAATAACGGTAGTCGTCAAATCATCTACGTCCTGATGCTGCGGATTCTAGACCTACCCCAGAGCTTTCAGGCGAGACTTGGGCCTGGCCTAGACCTTCCCTGTTACGTCCAAATTCTTGCTCACTCGACAGTGTTCGAATGCTAGATGTCAGTCCTGTGCTTTCTGAATAGGCAGGATTTTTTCGGTCTGATGCCACAAAAAACACCTCTGATCCCACCTGCTTTCCCCGCCCGCGAAACACCACTTGCCTTGGAATACGCACCCGCAAAGACTGGGTCGCAATCTCAGGGCTTGAAACGGCCAAACAAGACGCCTGTGCGCCCGCATAGGATCGAGCCGCCGGCACTTGGGGAAAACTACGCATGTCAATGCCGAGCGCTTGTGTTCCAACAAAAAGGCTGCCTTTGCCTATAATACCCCGCGCCTTGCGCTTGGTTACAACCGCCAAGGATCGACTTTCCGCCCAAACGCCACATACATGCGGCCGCCCATTGATGACCTTGGCCTCCACAGCCACCGTCACCCCCCCGCCAGACGTAAACTCACCACCGCCCATTTTAGGAGCATTCAAAGTTGCAGTCGCCGCCAGCACCGGCAGAGCCAGCGCCAAAGACCCTGCAAACATTGTCACAAAATTCATCATTACTCTGTCCCCTTTTGGCACAGGGTTATGCAACCGTAAGGCGCAAAGCAAGGATAGGATGCCTCTGGCACATTTCGGTTTTGACGTAACGCCGCCCGATCACTCAGAGTGCCGGCAAGGACCCAACCAGTATTGTCCACCCTAGTGACAACCTCACCTCGCCCTCCTATAAGGCGCGCAAAATCCAGACACACCCAAGAGGCGCACCCCATGACCACGCTCGTTTTCGGCCACAAATCCCCTGACACAGATTCGACTGGCTCCCCCATTCTTTGGGCCTGGTACCTCAATGAGGTCAAAGGCGGCGATGCCGAAGCGGTCCTGTTGGGCGAACCCAATACCGAAGCCGCGTTTATGCTCACGCATTGGGACTTGCCGAAACCGCGTATCATCTCGGAAGTGGACGAAGGCCAACCTTGCGTCATCGTGGACACGAATAACCCTGCTGAGCTGCCCGATGCGATCAACGCAGCCGACGTTCAAGCCATCATCGATCACCACAAGCTGGTGGGCGGGCTGGAAACTGCGGGGCCCATCGACATCACGATCCGTCCGCTCGCCTGCACCGCAACCATCATGATTGACCTCATGGGCGATGACGCCGCCAAAATGCCCGACTGGGCCAAAGGCACGGCGCTGAGCTGCATCCTGTCGGACACGCTCGAATTCCGCTCCCCAACCACCACGGACCACGACAAAGCGCTGGCAGAGAAACTCGCCGCCGATCTGGGCCTCGATATCGGCACCTACGCCTCGCAAATGTTTGAAGCCAAATCGGATGTATCTGCCTTTTCCGATGCTGAACTCCTGCGCATGGACAGCAAGGAATACGCCGTGGGTGACACCAAATTCCGCGTCTCCGTTTTGGAAACCACCGCGCCCGACGTGGTGCTTTCGCGCAAAGAAAGCCTCATGTCCTCAATGGGTGATGTCGCAGCCGAGGATGGCGTCGATCAGGTGCTGCTCTTCGTCGTCGACATCCTCAAGGAAGAAGCCACGCTTCTTGTTCCGAACGATCTGGTGAAATCTGTCGCCGAAAAATCCTTTTCAGCAGACGTCAGCGGCGACAGCGTCGTGCTGCCCGGTGTTATGAGCCGCAAGAAACAGATTATTCCGAACCTCACAGTCTAAGCCAACGCGCCCCAGGCTTGACCCGGGGCCTCACCGTTGCGCAACGTGTGCTGCGCTTGTGCTGGGCACAGTCGCATCGTTGATCATACGTACTGACGCAATTTAGACAGCCCAAAACACTATTTTTCAGCATTAATCCTCTTCAGGTTCAAACTCCAAAAGGTCCCCAGGCTGACACTCGAGCTCTGTGCAAATTGCCTCAAGCGTATTGAAACGCACCCCGCGCACCTTGCCAGATTTGAGCAGCGACAGGTTCTGCTCTGCAATGCCGATCTTTGCCGCCAAATCGCGCGAAGTCATTTTGCGCATTGCCAGCATCACGTCCAGCCGAACAATGATCGGCATGTTACACAACTTCCCGGTGATCGCGCCACAGCTCGGCCCCCAACGCCAAAGCCCGCGCCATACAGCCCGTGATAAGCGCCGACAAAGCCAGGCTAAGCTGACCACTGTTCAACGCAAGGCTGAGCTCTTTCTGGCCTTCCGGCATGTGCCATGTACTAATCACAGAAAGGATCATAGGTGACAGCAATGCCAGCACGAACATCGCCCAAAACCAAAGGGTGAGACGCCGCGCGATTGTGGCCGCTTCGTCAACCTCTCCGTCCGCGATTTGCCCAAAAACCCGGGCCGCCAGGGTCAGCATCATGGCCCACATAAAAAGACCCACACAGGCCATCGCGACCAGCGCAAAATTTTGCCACATCATACGCTCACCGTTTTCATAGCCGGCCCAAGCGCCCAGCGTGTCACCGACAAAAGCCGGGTTCCAGAACGCGGCAACGATCAGGCCCAGAATGAAAACCACATGCACCACGGCGATGGTCCCAAGGATCACCCGGAGACGCCAGGCGGCGTCAGAAACACTCTGCGTATTGATCAGCATATGTAGCCTCTCTTCTTTTCAAATTTCATGTTTTACATTAAATATTAAATTCGAATCATGCAACACTGGAGTGATCATGGGCCAAAATACTCTTAAATCAGTGGCGCTTGCGGGGCTAATCCTGCTCTCTTTGATCGCCTGTTCTTCCGTGACACCTAGAGGCTTAATCGCCGCGTCCCGGCTCGATCCTCTGAACAGCGATGCCGCCAAACTTGCGGTTGCGGTCGGCGTGCCCAACACTGTAAGACTCGTCGATGGTGACGCGGAATTCGCGCTGTCTTTCGTGCCAGAAGACACGCAATACGCACCGGTATCCGAGACGGTCTCGCTCCAGGTGCGCCCAAGCCAAGATATCGTGGTTGAACCAAACTCCACCTCAGAAACCATCTATGTTGCCCAGTTTTCCCAAGGCGACGCAGACAGGATAGCAGCCGCGCAAGCAAGGATTAAAGCGTTGAAAAACAACGGAGTAGAGGGTGAAGGCTCGCTCAGCATTGGCGTGGTCGGAGGCTGTTTCACCCAAGAAACACTCACCTCACTGCCGGTCAGCACATGGTTGCGAACTGACCCGACCGCCAGCTTTGTTCGGCTCACCCGCACGCAAGATATGCTGGCCGCTCTGCCCGCTGATGAGGCCGCCGCCATAAAGGCCAACCTAAGCGCCTGTAACTAAACCCCGCTTACCCGTGCCGCATCAAGGCATCATGCACCAGCGTGTGAAAATGATGCACCGCATGCTCACTTTCCGAGCTGCGCTCAGGGTCAATCATGTAACGGCCCTGATCATAGCCAAAGGATTTCAGGCCCTGCTGTACGGTGATGTTAAGCGCCACATCCTCAGGGCCCAAGCCGCCATTCATCCACTCTTTGCAGGCTGCGGTGATTTTGGTCTCAGGGCGGTTCGGGGAGTAGTAGCCAAAGCGCACAAATGTCTCTTCCGGCCCGCGCGGAATGATCAAAAATGTTGAAACAAGACCTGTGTAAGGCACCGTGTAGAGACAGGTCGCCGGAAAGAGCCACCAATTCATGTAAGTCTCTGTTTGATAGGGCTCATCATTGAGCGGCACACCAAACATGTGATCCAAACCCTGCCGCGTCGGCCCGCCCAATGTCCACCAGTTGCCACGGCAAACCGGCAGGTCTTTGCCAGCTCTTTGTGGCAGGGCCCCGACAGCATGACGTGATAGGACTCAATCGCGTTGTCGACGACCACTTTCCAATTGGCGGGAATGATCAGATCTTCCTCACTGTCCAGCACCATGTCATCCATGTCCGGACACAGATCGAGCAGGAAGTCTTCCGCGCCTGGAAAGAGCACGTCCATGTCCTCGGCGTCTTTGTCGAGATTGACATAGGCAAAGCCCGCAAACGACTGCACACGCACGGGGCTGAGGCCAAACTGAGACGTGTCAAACCCGCTCAGCCGCTCTGTTCTGGGCGCGCCGCGCAGATCGCCATCCAGCCCGTAAAGCCAGGCATGATAGGTGCATTTGAACGCTTTTACATGCCCGCGCCGTTCAGTGACGAGCCGGTTGCCCCGATGCTGACACACATTATGAAACGCGCGCAAAACCCCATCCAGACCGCGCACGACGATGACGCTTTGTTCAAAGATCTCAACTGTGATGAATTGGCCCGCCTTGGATACTTCACCCAGATGCCCCGCCAGGTGCCACGACCGGTAAAAAATCGCCTGTTTCTCCGCCTCAAAAACGCTTGGATCGTAAAAGTACCGAGACGGTAACGTGTAGGCCCCATCCAAACTCCGGCGCGGCCATTCAAAGGGTGTTTCGCTCATTCAGGCCTTCCTTGCGGGTGGGCGGTTTCTCGCAGTCTATGAGGAATGCTTTTTGGGTCAAGAAAGCCCGCGCAATTCAAAAATTCTGCGCTAAAGTGCTTGCAACATTGCTTCAAAGGAGATTTCCCATGATCAACCGACGCCTTGCACTGGCCGGATTGGCCGCAACACTCGGCACCGCGGCGTCCGCCCAAACTTCGACGGTTTACCGTGTCGGCGGGCTATACACAGCCTATGGCATGAACGCGGATGGCTCCAAGTATAACGGCCAGGTTCAGATCTCTCAGGCCGGGAGCAGTATTGAAATGTACTGGAACGTCGGCGGGCAGCAATATGCAGGGCGAGGTTTGTTGCAAGGGTCTGTTATGACGATTGATTGGGGGGCATCCACGCCGGTGATTTATGTGGTTGTGGGCAATGAGCTGCACGGCACCTGGGATGGCGGTAAAGCGCTGGAGCGGTTGGTGCCGCGGTGATGTGATGGTGGGGTGAAACCCCACCTTACCCGTGATGGCGCAGGCGGGCGAGGATATCGCGGGCGGCCTGCGTGGGGGTGATATGACCCGCGGCCACCTCAGCGCCGATGCGGGACATTTCTGCACGCATTTCGGGGTTTTGCAGCTCTGCCAAAAGCCCCTCTTTCACTTCTTGTTCGAACCAGTATTGCGATTGAGCGGCGCGACGAGCGGTGAAATGCCCCTCTTGCCGCCGCCAATCTACCAGCGATGTCATCTGGTCCCAGGCCTCTGCCAGCCCGTTTTCCTGCAAAGCGGAAACCATCATCGCCTTGGGGAACCCATCGGGATCCTGCGGACGCTTGCGCAAAAGCCGCAGCGCACCAGTGTAGTCCGAGCAGGTGCGCGTTGCAGCGGGTTTGAGATCACCGTCGGCCTTGTTGATGAGAATCATGTCGGCCATTTCCATGATCCCGCGTTTGACACCCTGAAGCTCATCTCCGCCCGCCGGAGCAAGCAGCAAAATGAAAAGATCAGACATTTCGGCCACAACCGTCTCGGACTGGCCGACCCCTACCGTTTCGATCAGCACCACATCAAAGCCTGCCGCCTCACACACTGTCACGGCCTCGCGCGTGCGGCGGGCGACACCGCCCAGATGCGACCGGCTCGGAGACGGGCGAATGAAAGCCAGAGGATCGCGGCTCAACCGATCCATGCGCGTCTTGTCGCCCAAAATTGACCCGCCAGATCGGGCACTTGAAGGGTCCACTGCGAGCACCGCCACGCGCAAACCTTGGGCGGTCAACATGGTGCCAAAGCTTTCGATGAATGTGGATTTGCCCACGCCCGGAGTGCCGGAAAGACCCACGCGAACAGCCTCCCCCTGACCTTGCAAACTGGCGATCAGTTCGGCCGTTTGTGCCTGATGATCTGCCCGCCCACTTTCCACCAAAGTGATCGCTCGGGCCAAAGCGCGACGCTCCCCCTTGATAATTTTGTCGCGAAGCTGTGCAATGTCCATGAAAGCGGCTCAGGTTTTGGTCTGGCGGCCCTTGTGCCCCGTCTGACGTGACCTGTCCAGAGGCCGCAAGGGGGAAGGGACACGACCCGTGGGACATGTGATGAAACGGCTTTGGCTAGCGGCCTTGATGGTTTGCGTTGCTGTGCCGAGTTTAGCCGAACAATCGAGTATGAGTTTTGATGTGCGACTGCTGGGCGCGCGCGTTGGCATCTTCAGTATAGCCGCCAATGAAAGCCGCGGTGGATACTCGGCTCGGTCGAAATTCACCACCGTGGGCCTTGTCGGGGCTTTGAAGCGCATGGAAGCAGATGTCACGGTGCAAGGCCGCGTTGCGGGCGGGCGTATGATGCCAGTCAACTATAACGAAGCCATCGATGATGGAACGCGCGTGACCGACGTGGTGGTCAAGTTCGCGCCGGGCTTGCCCCGGCTTGTATCAGGTGACACAGGCAGCAAGGCCGCGCCAGCGACCGGCTCTGCACTATCCGGTGCGCTTGATCCTCTGACAGGGGTCTATGTGCTGCTCAAAGACCAAGACCCATCCGATGTCACCTGCAAATTCAGTGCCAATATTTATGATGGTCACAGGCTGGCTCGGATTGATCTCATTCGAGCTGAGACCCGTGGAGACGGCAAAACTTGCCATGGCACCTATCGCCGTGTGTCAGGCTATTCCAGCAGCGAAAGTCGCAGCAAAGTGGTGCCGCTGGCGATCGACTATGTGCCACATGATGACCGCTTGCGTGCAGCACAGGTGCGAGTAGAAACACGTTACGGACCGGCGGTGGTCAAACGTAGGTGACTTGTTTTTGAGCCTTCCTGTAGAAAGTGCGATCCCGGTCCTCCTAAAGGCGCTAAAGACCCAACGGCGCGCCGTTTTGCAAGCCCCGCCTGGCGCGGGTAAAACGACCGTGGTGCCTTTGGCGATGATACGCGCAGAGCTTTGCCAGGGCCGCATTTTGATGCTGGAACCCCGCCGCCTGGCCGCCCGCGCCGCGGCAGAGCGCATGTCGGCTTCCCTTGGCGAAGCGGTGGGAGAGACCGTAGGATATCGCATCCGAGGTGACGTAAAATGTTCTAAGTCCACGCGGATTGAGGTCGTCACCGAGGGCATCCTGACGCGGATGATCCAAAGCGATCCGGAACTATCCGGCATTGGCGCTGTCATCTTCGATGAATTCCACGAACGCTCCCTCAATGCCGATCTGGGCCTCGCCCTCTGTCTTGAAATTGCAGGGGCTCTACGGGATGATCTGCTGCTTTTGGCGATGTCGGCCACGTTGGATGCAGGCCCCGTTGCCGAATTGATGCAAGCCCCGGTGATCACCGCTGAAGGGCGCAGTTTTCCGGTTGAGATCCGCCATTTGGACCGCCCTGTGCGCAAGGAAACCCGATTTGACGCCTCAATGGCGGATCTTGTCCAACGCGTGCATGATGAGACCGAAGGCGGCGTTCTTGTCTTTCTGCCAGGTGAGGGAGACATTCGCCGGGTTGCCAATCGTCTGAGCAAGTCCCTGTCTTCTGCGACGCAGGTTTTCCCGCTTTACGGCGCACTTCCTTTCAAAGACCAGCGCAGCGCGATCACGCCTCTGAAATCCGGGCGCAAACTGGTGCTCGCCACTTCGATTGCGGAAACATCTCTGACCATCGAAGATATCCGCGTGGTTGTGGACGGTGGACGCGCGCGACGATCGCGGTTTGATCCCAGCTCAGGCATGGCGCGGCTGGTCACTGAACCGGTCACGCGGGCCGAAGCCGAACAACGTTCAGGTCGCGCCGGTCGCGTGGCCGAAGGTGTGTGTTATCGCCACTGGACCCGTGGACAAGAAGGCGCCTTAGCAGCCTACCCCCCGGCTGAAATTGAAGCAGCGGATCTTGCGGGCTTTGCGCTTGAATTGGCGCTCTGGGGCGCGGCGCCAGCGGATTTACCTTTGCTCACACCGCCCAATCCCGGCAGCTTCGCAGAGGCGCAAGACCTTTTGCGTCTGCTCGGCGCATTGGGTGATGATGGGCGCATCACCGCGCATGGCAAAATGCTCGCCAAGCTACCCGTGCACCCCAGGCTTGGCCATATGCTGGCCACTGCCGGGCCCAAAGCCGCCAAACTGGCCGCGCTTTTATCTGACCGTGATCCCCTGCGCACTGCGGAGGTCGATCTCAATTTGCGCCTGCGTGGTTTGCGTAGCGACACGTCCCCGCCCTTCGCCCGAATTCGTGAGGACGCCAAACGGTTGGCGCGCCTCACCGGTGGCCTCTGCGCGCGCGAAATCAGCACGGCGGGCATGGCCGCCCTCGCCTATCCCGACCGCATCGGTCTGCGCCGCAAAGGGGACGCGCCGCGCTACGTGCTGTCCGGCGGCAAAGGTGCGGTTCTGCCAGACGGCGATCCATTGGGCCGGGTGCGCTTGATCGTAGCAACGGATCTCGACGGGGATCGACGGGAGGCGCGCGTGCGACAGGCGGTCCAACTGGACGAGGCGGAGCTGCGCACACTTTTCGGGGACGAAATCGCGTGGCAAGACACCTGCCAATGGGACAAACGCGAACGCCGCGTCATGGCGCGCCGACAAGAGGTTTTTGGCGCTTTGGTGCTGGATGATCGCATGTGGAAGGACGCGCCCGAGGACGCAGTGGCCCGCGCCATGCTGGACGGCGTGCGCGATCTTGGGCTGACTTGGTCGACGTCCGCGCGGCTCTTCGCGGCGCGGGTCCGCGTGGTGGAGGGTCTGCCCGATGTCAGCGATGAGGCCCTTCTCGACACCTTAGAAGACTGGCTTTTGCCGTATCTCGCCGGCGTCAAAACCGCAGAGGATTGGAAGCGGTTTGACATCCACGATGCTTTACGCGCGCGGCTCAGTTGGGAGGAACTGACCCGCCTCGACGCCAAAGCCCCATCCAGCTTCACCACGCCACTGGGCCGCAAGATCGCCATTGATTACGCCAAAGAGACACCCGAAATTCAGCTCCGCCTACAAGAGATGTTCGGCCAGACGACCCATCCGATGGTGGGTGCTACGCCCCTTCGCATCACGCTTCTGTCACCCGCCGGAAAGCCTTTGCAGACCACGCAGGACCTGCCCGGTTTCTGGGCCAGCTCTTACGCAGATGTGCGCAAGGATATGCGTGGCCGCTATCCCAAGCATCCCTGGCCGGACGATCCCACTGTCGCAGACCCCACATTGCGCGCCAAACGCCGAAGCTAACCCCGCCGCCCGCGCCGCCGCTTTAGGCGATCATGGGCCTCGCGCGTGCCGTCATGGAAAGTGCCGAACCATTGATCCCAAGGCATCTCGAGATTGCCATAGTTCACCTCAAAATAACGATGGTGCATCTGGTGGTGAAACGTGCCGAGCGCGAGGCTCTTTTTGTCTTTCACCAGGAGATTTTCAAACCCGGTATGCGACGTGGCCGCCGTTAGCGCCTGATGCTGCATGTGAAAGAGCACATGCACGATCCCACCCGGCACCACGAGGTGGATAAGGATCGAACTGAAGAAAAGCACATGTTCAACCGGGTGCATAGAGAGACCCGACCACGGCCCCACATTGATGTTTCGGTGATGCAGGCTATGCGCAATGCGGTAAAGCGGGCCCCAGTGCAGCGCCCGGTGGATCCAGTAGAAATGAAAGGAAATCCAGACAGGTGTCAGCAGGAACACCGCGACAAACCAGACAGGATTGTCCGACCAGAGAAGCACGGGCGCATAGCCATTCCCCATGGCCCAAAACATCAGCACTTCAAACGCGGTCCAAACGCCCACACCGCTCGACAAGGTCCAAAAGGCGTTATCGCGCACCTGCCCGCCGAACGTGAAGTTCTTGCCCTCATGGGCCAAATCACGCGGATCGTATTTGAGCGTTTTGCCCTGTCGTTTCGCCCCGTGAAAAAACCAATGCAGCCCGCCCGCAACAAGGATCATGAGCCCCATATTGCGCAGCCAAATCGCCGCGATCCAATCAAATGAGAGCGTCTTTGTCACCTCCAGCGAAGGCTGCAGGTACACCCAACAGATGATCGCGATCACCGTCAGGATTGAATTTTCCGCCATGCGAAACCACCGCGCCGTGATCCAGCTCACCATACGCGCTGGGTTGGGCGGCCAGGAAAAGAAAGGCGAGACCTCAATTGGTACCTGCGGCAGGTGGTGCCATCCGGGCAATTGGTCTTTTGGCTTACTTGCGTCAGACATGGCCCGTCCCCGTTTCATCTTGCCAAAAATACTCCCGCCGGAGGCCTTCCATCGCATACGCCTCAGCCCCACCAAGGTCCGTGATGTTTGCCCTCTTCGCCCAACCGTTCAAACCCGTGATGGCCGAAAAAATCGCGCTGCGCTTGAATGATCGTGGCCGTGCCCGTGCCCTGGCGCAAGCTGTCCATGAATTGCAGCGCAGCCGCAAGCACAGGCACCGCGTGACCGGCCGCAGCGGCCTCGGCCACCGTTTTGCGCAGCGCCGTTAGACAGGTGATCAGGCGTGCCGAGAAAACCGGTGATAGTAGCAACTCGCCAAAGGGCAGCTCGCCCCGAAAGGCCTCAGAGATATCATCAAGCAGCGCAGATCGGATGATACAGCCCGCCCGCCAAATCTCCGCCACGCGGGCATGATCGAGCGACCAATCATAAAGCTCTGACGCCGCCGCCAGAATGCGAAAGCCCTGCGCGTAGCCCAGAATACGCGCCGCCATCATCGCGTCAGCCAAAGTATCTGCATCCAGATCCAGCTTGCCGCGTTCACCACCGAACCGCGCCTCAATTGCCATGCGCATCTCTTTTTCAGAAGACCAGCTGCGCGCGCCCACAGCCGCCTCAATCATGTTGGCGGCCTGACCCATGCGCACGGCCTCAACCACCGTCCAGCGGCCTGTACCCTTCTGTCCGGCGGCGTCCTTGATCACGTCGACCATGGGCTTACCGGTCTTTGGGTCATCATAAGCCAGCACCTTGCCGGTGATCTCTACCAGGTAGGATTTCAACGGTCCCTGATCCCATTGCGTAAAGAGCGTACCAATGTCCTTTGGGGCCCAACCCGCGCCTTCACGAAGAAGGCTGTAGATTTCCGCGAGCATCTGCATATCAGCATACTCAATCCCGTTGTGTACGGTTTTGACAAAATGCCCGGCCCCGTCTGGGCCCAAGTGATCCACGCACGGGTCACCCTCATGGGTGGCTGCAATGGCGCGCAGGATAGGGCGCAATTGCTTCCAGCTATGATCTGACCCGCCCACCATCATCGACGGTCCGTTCCGCGCGCCGCTTTCGCCACCAGAAACGCCCATGCCGACGAAATGCAGATCTTTTTCAGCTAGTCGAGCAGTACGCGCGCGGGTGAGATGGAAATCAGCATTGCCACCATCGATGACCGTATCGCCCGGCTCCAAAAGGGGACTTACGGCATCGATCATCATGTCCATTGGCTTACCAGACGGGATCATGAACAAGATCACGCGCGGGGCGCTGAGCCCGGCTACGAAATCCTCAAGCGTCTCGTAGGCCGTCAGATGGCGCGCCAGATCACCCGCTTCCTCCATGAAATCGGAAATCCACTCGACCTCACGGTTGGTGACAGCCACGGAAATGCCATTGTCGGCCATGTTCAGGGCAAGCGCGCTGCCCATCGTGCCGAGGCCATAAACGCCGATTTGTGATGTCATCGCATGTGTCCGGTTGCCGCGTTCAATTTCACTCTAGTGGCAATCGGGCCTGATCGTCATCCCTCTTTTACCCGTGCGTCACAAACCAAGACACCAACGCATGATCGCCTTTTGGGCATGCAACCTGTTTTCGGCCTCATCAAAAATCACCGAATGCGGCCCGTCCATGACCGCGCTCGTGGCCTCTTCCTCACGATGGGCTGGCAAGCAATGCATGAAAAGTGCATCGGGATTGGCGTGGCGCATCAACTCTTCGTTCACCTGATAGGCGCGCAACATGTTATGGCGGCGCTCCTTGGTGGATTGGCTATCGTGCATGCTGACCCAAGTGTCTGTGACAACCAGGTCAGCGCCGTGGACGGCCTTGATCGGGTCACGTTCAATGGTAACGCGGCTGCCTGCATTGCGCGCCAACCCCATGAATTCGTCCTCGGGATCCAGCTGTTTGGGCCCTGTGAAGGTGAAATCAAATCCGAACTGCGCACTGGCATGAAGGAAAGACGAACACACGTTGTTACCATCGCCTGACCAAACCACTTTCTTGCCGGTGATCGGGCCACGATGTTCCTCATAGGTCATGACATCAGCCATGATCTGACAGGGATGGGTGCGATCGGTGAGGCCATTGATCACGGGCACATCCGCATAGTCCGCCATGTCGAGCAAGACAGATTCGTCAAATGTCCGGATCATGATCAGATCGACGTAACGGCTCAGCACGCGCGCCGTGTCCGCGATGGTTTCGCCATGGCCAAGCTGCATTTCCGCGCCCGAGAGCAGCATGGTTTGCCCGCCCATCTGGCGCACGCCCACGTCAAAGCTAACGCGCGTGCGGGTGGAGGGCTTCTCAAAAATCAACGCGACCATGCGCCCATCAAGCGGTCGGTCATCATCGGGCGCGCCTTTGGGGCGTCCGTTGCGCGCTGTTTTCATGGCATGGGCGCTGTCGAGGATATGCCGCAGCGCGGGTTTGTCAGTTTTGTGAATGTCTAGAAAGTGGGTCATGGAACTGGTTCTTATGGCCGGGTCCGGATTGGGGTGCTGCCCCAAACCCCGGAGTATTTCTCGCAAGATGAAAGTTTAGGCAGGCTCGGCAGCGTGCTGTTGCGCGACGAGTGTTGCAGCCTGATCGAGGCGCGCAATGGCCTCTGCAATCTCATCCTCTGTGATGGTCAGAGGCGGCAGAAGGCGCACCACATTGTCAGCCGCAGGTACCGTTGCTAGCTTAGCTGCGTAGCCTGCCTGGACGAGATCACCGCAGGGTATTTTGCACTTTAACCCGAGCATCAAGCCCTGCCCGCGCACAGTTTCAAAGACATCCGGGTGAGACGCCACTAGCGCCTCAAGCTTTTGGCGGAAGAGGCCAGCTTTGCGGTTCACATCTGCCAAGAACATTTCATCGGCCACGTGATCCATCACCGCATTGCCAACAGCGCAGGCCAGCGGGTTGCCGCCATAAGTGGATCCGTGGGTGCCTGCCGTCATGCCCAGGGCGGCCTCTTCCGTGGCCAGCACCGCACCCAGGGGGAAGCCGCCGCCGATACCTTTGGCCACCAGCATCACATCCGGCGTGATACCCGCCCATTCATGAGCAAAGAGCCGTCCTGTCCGGCCCATGCCGCACTGCACCTCATCCAGGATCAAAATGATCCCACGTTCATCGCAGAGCGCGCGCAGCTGCTTTAGAAGGTCGTCGGGCATAGGACGGATGCCGCCCTCCCCTTGCACGGGTTCAAGCATGATGCCTGCAGTGTGATCCGTGATGGCCTCTTCAACTGCTGCAAGATCGCCCCACGGCACGTGCTTAAAGCCCGGCAGAAGCGGCCCGAACCCGTGGGTCATTTTCTCAGACCCGGCCGCGGCGATACCCGCACTCGACCGGCCGTGAAAGGAGCCTTCAAACGCGATCAGCTCCACCCGCTCCGGCTGGCCCTTCTCATGCCAGTACTTACGCACCATCTTCACGGCCAACTCACAACTTTCTGTGCCCGAATTGGTGAAAAAGACAGTGTCCGCGAATGTGTGCGCGACGAGCTTATCTGCCAACGCTTCTTGCTGGGGTATGTGATAGAGGTTGGACGTATGCCAAAGCGCGCCCGCTTGTTCAGTAAGAGCCGCCACAAGTGCGGGATGGGCGTGGCCCAAAGCGTTCACCGCAATCCCAGCACCGAGATCGAGAAATCGGCGTCCGTCGGCCTCAATGAGCCAACTGCCTTCGCCTTTGACGAAAGACAAAGGGGCGCGATTGTAGGTCGGCAAGACGGAAGCGATCATATCGGTCATCCTTGGAAAGAAAGCCCATAACGTGCCAAAGGGCTATGCGTGTGTCAATTGTTTAGGAGGGTGTGCGAAAGGCACGAAAGATCAAAGCCGCGTCAGGCGCGTCGGCGTTGTAAAGCGTATTTTGATCGGAAGTTCATCCGGGAGGTCTAGACGGTTTCAAGCACTCTGGGAAGGGCAAAGTTATTGGCGCAAAGACAACATGCCTGCGCAGACGATCAGCACCATGCCCGAAAGGGTGATCGCATCTGGCACTTCTGCAAAGAACACCGCGCCCCAAATCACGGCAAACCCGACATAGGCAAAATCGAAAACACCCACCACGGCGGGCGGTCCGTTTTGATACGCGATGGCTGCGCCGACGCTGCCGATCAAGATCGCCGTCGCAAGCAGCAGCATCGAGAGCCATTCAGCGCGCCCCATGGATGACCAAGGACCAACCATAAAACCGGAGGACTGGCCAAGCCCCAACATCGTGATAGCAACCGTTGCCCCGGCCCCAACCACGACAAATGCAGCATTGAGTGCGATGGCAAGCATAATGGGATGCGCGGCTCGGCATTTTGAGCGGGTCAGGATCATCGAGAGCGCGTAAAGCACCGCTGAAAACAGCGGAAGCAGCGCATATAGATTGAAATCCCCGGCACTCGGACGCAGGACCAGCATGACACCGGCAAACCCCGAAGCCACAGAAAACCAGCCTAACCGGCTGATGCGATCACCGATCAAAAGCGCAGAAAACAGCGTAATGAACAAGGGAAGCGTATAATAAGCCGCTGCGGCCACTGCGATATCGAGGTTGGGCAGCGCGAGGTAATAGGCGATCCACATCACCACGAGCATTCCGCTGCGCAGCGTGATCCAACCAGCGGCATCGGGCCACCTCATCGCCGACGGAGTGCGCCAAGCGAGATAGCCCAGAAGCAACGGCAAGACCATCAAGGAACGCATCACGAAGATCTGCCAAAGCGCAAACTCTCCGCTTGTGAATTTGATCAGGGCATCGCCTAGGGATAACCCAAGCACTGAAACCAAAATGACCGAAATGGCCAGGGGCAGATTATCAGAGCGGGTATGGGACATGGCGAATGTGTAACTGGCTTTTTGACAAACTTAGGCACAATTTTACGCCCCGCCAATGGCGCTTGCGTGTGGCGCACTGACAAGGCAAGGGGAGATTATGACCGAGCGCGCACCCAATCCTGCTCTTGCTGCATTGCTGACGCTTGTGGCGGCGGCTTTCGTGGCAGGCACAACGCTCTTGGCCAAGGCCCTGGGCACAGGTGTTCTGGGCGGGTTTGCCTTGGGGCCCGCGTTGCATCCTCTGCAGATCAGCCAAGGGCGGTTTCTTTTTGCGCTGGTTGCCGTTCTTGCGTTTTTCGCCTTCAAACGCCCTAAAATCATAAGCCCCAATCTGCCAATGCATGCGGCGCGCTCGGCGTTTGGCTGGGCTGGGGTTACGTTGATGTTTGCCGCCGCCGCCTTTATTCCGCTGTCGGATGCCACAGCAATCAGCTTTCTCAACCCTGTCTTTGCTATGATATTGGCAATCCCACTTCTGGGGGAGCGCGTGGGGCCGGTGCGTTGGAGTGCTGCTGTTATCGCTCTTCTTGGCGCGGCGATACTTACGCGGCCCGGTGCGTCTGCGGTTGAACTGGGCGCGCTTCTGGCGCTTGGGGCAGCGGTGCTGCTTGGTGCGGAGGTGATCTTGATCAAGCAACTCGCCGGCCGTGAAAGCCCGCCGCAGATCTTGCTGATCAATAACGCGCTGGGCGTTTGCATAGCCAGTTTTGCAGCCAGTTTTGCCTGGGTTTGGCCAACACCCGCGCAATGGGCTGCACTGGCCGGGATCGGATTTCTAATGGCCGCCGCGCAGGCCTGTTTCGTCAATGCGATGGCGCGGGCGGATGCCAGTTTCGTGGCCCCGTTTTTCTATGCCGCCTTGGTTTTCGCCGCGCTCTATGATGCTGTGATCTTCGGCATTCTGCCCGATGGCGTATCGATGTTCGGTGCGGCGATCATCCTTCTGGGGGCGGGGCTTCTTGCCTGGCGTGAAGGGCGGTTGAGGGAGGCCAAGTGATGTTTGCAGATTTTGTGCGCCCCATGCAGCTCGGCGAAGAAGCGGCCGTTCACGCCCTTCTGATGGAAAGTTTTGACACCGGAGCCGAGGCACAGCTGGTGCGTGATCTGCGCAAGGCGGGTGATATAGCCGGCGAAATGGTGCTGCCGATGGCGGATCAGATCATCGGGTACTACGCGCTCTCTTCTCTGCGTGCACCCAAAGGCTGGCTGGCGCTGGCGCCGGTCGCAATCCACCCCGATCACCAAGGGCGCGGGCATGGGCGAAGGATGCTGGGGCAGCTGAGTTCCTGGGCCAAAGCGGCGCGACAATGGGTCGTTGTGATGGGCGAGCCTGCGTTTTACGCCCGCTGCGGATTTGACCTCAATCGCGCGCAAGGGCTTACCTCGCCCTATCCGATCACGCACACGTTGCTGGCGGGCCCTGGCGAAACCGTGCCAAAACACGCGCTGACATATCCCAAGGCCTTTAATTCATTCTAATGCCCCTTCTTCTGCTCACCACCCTGACCATGATCGCTTTTGCCTCAAACTCGCTGCTAAATCGCATGGCGCTTGCTGGCGGGCATATCGGGGCGGCGGAGTTTGGGACGATCCGACTTGTGGCCGGGGCGGTCATGCTGGGGCTTTTGTGCGTGATCTTGCGCGGTGGGCTTCGCCTGCGCGGGCCCGCGCGAGTCACCGACGTGCTGTCGCTGCTGCTTTACATGTATGCATTTTCAACGGCCTATGACGCGCTTGATGCGGGTCTTGGTGCGCTTATTCTGTTTGGTGTTGTGCAGATCACTATGTTTGCCGGTGGGCTGTTGGCGCGTGAGGCAATGCCCGTGCGGCGATGGATTGGTGCAGGCATGGCCATGGCGGGGCTGGGCTGGCTGCTTTGGCCAGCAGATAGTGGCGCGCAGGTCAGCCTGCTGCACGGCGGCTTGATGGCGCTCGCGGGTTTCGGTTGGGGGCTTTACTCCCTTGCCGGACGGCTTTCCAAAGACGCGCTTCAGGCGACAGCGGCGAATTTCATTCTAGCAGCCCCATTAGGCACAGTGATTGGATTTGCCCTCCCGGGCTCAGACGTGGCGATTGCTGCCACGGGTGTGTGGCTGGCGATCTTCTGCGGGGCGATCACGTCAGGCGTGGGTTACGCCATGTGGTACCAGGTTCTGCCACACCTGCAGGCTTCGGTAGCGGCGGTGGCGCAGCTGACCGTGCCTGTGATCGCAATGGTCGGTGGTGTATTGATTTTGGGCGAAGTGCTAACGCTCCAGGCGCTGCTCGCGTCGTCGTTGGTGTTGGGTGGTGTGGCTGTATCAGTGCTGCGGTAAGGCTGCATTTTCTTAAAAGAAAATGCGCAGAAATTTCGAAATTTCTTTGGCCCTATCCGACAAACCTGTCTCCGGCATCTCCACGCATATACGTCACCCGACCTCCGGCAATCGTCACGCAGATATCTCGTGTTTCAGGGTTGATCACCACGAGATCAGCACGCTGCCCTGGTTTCAGCTGGCCGCGGTCTTGTAGACCCAAGATGCGCGCGGGCCGCTCAGAAATCAGCCGCCAGGCCGCGGCCAGATCACAGATCCCGCTGTCCGCCAGTAAAAACGCCGCACGCCGCAAAGATGGATAATGATAATCTGAGGCCAACGCATCACACAGCCCCATGGACACAACATCCAGCGCGCTGACATTGCCTTTGTGTGACCCTCCACGCACCAGGTTGGGCGCCCCCATGATGACCGCGTCGCCCATGTCTCTCGACGCTTCCGCCGTCGCCGTAGTCTCAGGAAATTCGCAAATGTGAACGCCGAGATCATGCCACCAATGGCGCTGCTCGGGAGTGTTCTCATCATGGCTGCCCATGCGCACACCCAGCGCTGCCAAACGCGGCACGACGGCGCGCAACGCATCGGGCACTTGATCGCGCGCCTCATGCATCTCCCTTAAGCGCGTCAAGGCTTTCTCTGGGTTGAGACCTGCCTTAAGGGATTTCCCGACATGACCCGGCGGTGTCTTACCTTTGGCAAGCGTGTCATGCGGAAGGTGATCGTTGAAGACCAGATAGGGAATGTCGAACCGCTCAACCATCGCAAGCATGGCGTCATAATCTGCGAGCATATGCGTTTCAAATCGCAGTTGCGTCGCAAGTGTTGTGTCCAAGCGACTGCGCACATCCGCCAAGGCCTCAAAGACCCGTTCGGCAAAATCAGGCCCGCGCATACCGCCTTCCCAGCTATAGAATTGCGCCAAGGTGCCTGTGGTGATGCCGTTTGAAGCCAGTTCCGCCTCGCTCGCCATCAGCCCCTGATCGAGATTTTTCATCGCGCCGCGCCGGGGGGCGAGATGCTTTTCGAAGGCGTCTCCATGGATGTCCACAATCCCTGGCAACACCCAGAACCCGCTGAGATCAATCTCCCGGCCCTGGCAAGCCTCCACTATCACGCCCTCTTTCAGATAAAGAGGCAGGCCCGTCAAACCGTCAGATGTCAGAACCTGCGCGCCAGTGAGCCGCAAGGCACGTGTCATTCCGTGTCTCCAAAGAGGATATCGCTTATGTCGAGATCGTGATCGAAGGCACCCTCCTGCAGGAAACGGATGGACTGCGCAATCACCACAGGATTGTTCATCATAAAGGTGTGGCTCACAGGTAATTCGATGTGATCGGCCATCCCATCGACCCGGGTCGAGGCGACAGAGACCTTACCGTCATCGGCCCCCTCAATCAGGTGCGAATAGAACGGGTTGACCGACCGCGTGCCCGCGATCACGCCCAGCTCGAAATCCACCGGTGGCAGGGAAGCCGCGATGCCTTCCTCGCCGGTTTCCAGCTGTGCCCCAGCGGGGCCGTTCAGCCATTCAAAAAAGTCGATCCACCCCAGTTCATCGACCAGTTGCGAGCCATTGTTGGGCGGACCGAGCATCACAACACGGCCCAGCCTTTCTGGCCTGCGATCGGCAAACCAATGCCTCAGGAGAAGCCCGCCCATGGAATGCGTGACGAAATGAACCCGGCTGGTGCCGCAGCTTTCAATCGCCTTGGGCAGCGTGACATTGGCCAGTTCGGCAATCGGTGCATCGGTCGATGGGTAGTCTGCGCGAAAGGTTTGAAAGCCCTCAAGCTGAAGCGCCTCTTCCATCACAATGAAAGACGCCTCTGTCCGGGCCAATCCATGGATCAGCACGACGCAATCCTCCGCCCAGACGGGCAGCGGAAAGAGCATGAAAAGAAAGGCCGCAAACCGGTGCATGGGCTTGAGATATGCACATTCCCAGCGCTAATACAGCCCTGACGTGACAGAGAGGGCGAAAACATGCGGCTGGCGGTGCGCGCGGTGATTGTTGAAGCCGATCGACTGTTGCTGGTGAACGCCTATCCCGGCGATCAAAGCGATCTGTGGTGTGCACCCGGCGGCGGGGTGGAGCGTCATGCCTCGCTCCCGGACAATCTTAAGCGCGAAGTTTTTGAAGAAACAGGGCTTACCATAAACGTGGGTGCGCCCTGTTTGATCAATGAATTTCATGACCCGGAACGCGGGTTTCATCAGGTTGATCTGTTCTTTCGAGCGCGGGTTGTAGCGGGTCAGTTGCAAGAGGGCTGGCAGGACCCCGAAGAAATCGTGCACAGTCGGCGGTTCTTTACACAAGAGGAGCTAACGGGCATTCGCCTCAAACCTGACAGCCTGGCTCAGGTCGCGTTTCAGCGCGGGTTTGGATATGATCCATTGGAACAGATTGTGGGGTGAGGTGGATCACGCGCCCCCCAGAAAACCAGGGACAGGTTTTGCATACGATCAGGTTTTCACCCGGTTGACATGGCCCATTTTGCGGCCGGCTTTGACCTCGGCCTTGCCGTAGAGGTGCAAGGAGGTACCCGGTTCCTGAGCGATTTCAGGCAGGCGGTCCATGTCATCACCGATCAGGTTTTCCATCACAACATCCGTATGCCGTGATCCATCGCCAAGGGGCCAGCCGACCACGGCGCGGATATGCTGTTCAAACTGATCCACACTACAGCCCTGCTGCGTCCAATGGCCTGAATTGTGCACGCGAGGGGCGATCTCATTGACAACTAGACCACCCGGCGTGACGAATAATTCTACGCCCAGCACGCCCACATAGTCCAGTGCGTTAAGGATCTGACCTGTCAGCAACACAGCGTCGGCGCGCTGGGCGGAGGACACCGTGGCGGGCACGGTCGTGGTGCGCAAGATCCCATCGCGGTGCACGTTTTCACCGGGATCGAAACAGGCCACTTGCCCGTCTGTACCACGCGCGCCTATCACTGAGATTTCACATGAGAAATCAACGAAACCTTCGAGGATTGCCGGTTGACCGGCCATATCCTCCAGAGCCTGTTCCGCATCATCCGCAGAGCGCAGCCGCGCTTGACCTTTGCCGTCATAGCCAAATCGCCGGGTTTTCAGGATCGACGGCGTTCCGATCTTAACAAGAGCCGCGCTTAGGCTATCGGCGTCATCCACAGCAGCAAAAGGCGCGGTTTTGAGCCCGAGGTCTGATAAGAATGTCTTTTCGGTTAGTCGGTCCTGGCTGACCTGCAACGCGCGGCGAGAGGGCCGGACAGGGCGCACCGCTTCGATCACGTCCAAGGCGGTGGTGGGGATGTTTTCAAACTCATAAGTGATCACATCTGAAGCCTCGGCAAAGGCGCGGAGAGCGTCCTCATCCTCATAGGGTTTCTGAAAGTGATAGTTGGCCACGTGGCTTGCTGGGCAATCGCCGCCGGGTTCAAATATGCATGTCTTGAAGCCCAGACGGCTGGCGGCGACTGAAAGCATACGGCCAAGCTGGCCTCCGCCCAAAATGCCGATCACCGATCCTTGCGCGAGCGGCTCAGTCATCTTTGGGCTCTTCCAGGATGGAAGCTGAGAGTGTCTCTCGCCAAGCATCAAGCTTGGCCGCAACGCCTGCATCGGCCGTGGCCAGAATACTGACCGCCATCAGGCCAGCATTGGCCGCGCCCGCCTCTCCAATCGCCATTGTGGCGACCGGGAAACCTTTGGGCATTTGCACAATCGAATAGAGGCTATCGACCCCAGACAGTGCTTTGGTTTGCACAGGCACGCCGATCACCGGCACGCGGGTCTTGGACGCCATCATACCGGGAAGATGCGCAGCACCGCCAGCGCCTGCAATTATGACTTTCAAACCCCGTTCGACAGCCGTTTTACCGTAGTCCCATAACCGGTCTGGCGTACGATGCGCCGATACGATGCGGCTTTCATAAGGCACGCCCAGTTCATCGAGGATTTCTGCAGCCTTTTTCATCGTGGACCAGTCGGATTGACTGCCCATGATGATGCCTACGCTTACGCCTGCCATGCGATGCTCCTTGCCCCGGCTGATTACCCGGCTCCCGAGAAAGGCGGCACTATAAGCAAGACGCGCCGTTACGCAATGATATCCGGTGTTAGCCTATCTTGGATCCAAGCGATCCGATCTTTGAGGCGCAGTTTTTGCTGCTTCAAACGCTTGATCGTCAACGGGTCACTGGTGTTTTTATCTTCCAAAGCGGCAATCGCCTCATCCAGATCGCGGTGCTGTCGGCGAAACTCTTCAAGCTCCACGCGCAACACATCCTCTGATTTCATCGAAAAGTCGCTGACAGAATTCACGTCTGGCTCCCGTACGATACGCCCCGCTAGATGCAGTCAATATAGGGAATTCGTTAAGAGCTTGCACCCCTAAGGTTCCGTACCCATATTTCTATTACCTTGAGCAGCCTCAAAGGGGCTCGGGGATGAAACGGACGGTCGCTTATTTGCAAAGGACGCGCCGATGACAAAGCTATCCTTGGGGTCTCACCCCTATATGCTGGGCTTCGAACAGCTTGAACGATTGCTGGAACGCAGTGCGAAATCCGGCAATGAAGGCTACCCGCCTTTCAATATCGAACAAACCTCTGACAGCTCGTACAGGATCACACTTGCTGTCGCCGGGTTTGCAGAAGGCGATCTGGCCATCACCGTGGAGGATCGTCAGCTGGTTATTCGCGGGCGCCAGAACGATGACATAGACAATCGCGTCTTTTTGCATCGTGGCATCGCCGCGCGCCAATTTCAGCGCTCCTTTGTGCTGGCCGACGGTGTCGAGGTCGGCGAAGCGGTTATGGAAAACGGGCTGTTGCACGTGGACCTGTTCCGTTCGCAACCGGAAACGGTGGTGCAAACGATCAACATCAAGAAGGGATGAGCAGATGAACACAACGTACAATTTCCAAACGCCTGATGAGAGTGCCATTGTCTATGTCCGTGCAGTCAAGGTGAATGATTTACCCGCCGAGGTGCGCGATCAGGCTGAAGGGCTTGAGACGATCTATGCTGTACACAATGCCGAGGGTGAACAACTGGCCCTCGTGCGGGACCGGAAGCTGGCCTATTCTCTGGCGCGCCAGAATGATATGAAACCGGTGGCGGTGCATTAAACCCAAACGCGGTATGGCGCGGCCCAATTTGGGTTTGACTGTTTCGGGCAAAATGAAAATCGCGCGCGCGGCCTCAAATCCAAATCGGGGCTGGTCTTCGTAGGGCCTTATTGTCATATGGCGTGAGACCGTTCATCACTGCCCGAGGCCTTTCATGACCCAGATCATCACTGCCCTGTCTGACGTGTCTGACCGCTATGACGCTCTGTTCGTTGATCTTTGGGGATGTGTGCATAATGGTGTGACGGCCTTCCCCGACGCAGTGACAAGTTTGCGCGCCTATCGTGAAAAAGGCGGGGTTGTTGTATTGGTGACCAACTCCCCCCGCGCGCGCAATCGGGTGGAACGCCAGCTTGATACCTTCAATGTGCCAAAGGACTGTTGGGACACGATTGCCACCTCAGGGGACAGCGCGCGCGCGGCGATGTTCCGCGGAATGGTGGGCGAGAAAGTGTATTTCATCGGCCAGGACGGCGACTTGAAGTTCTTCGATCCGCTGGCAATCATCGATGATCCCGCAGACATCACTCGTGTACCCCTCGATCAGGCCCAAGGGATCGTTTGCGCCGGACCTTTTGATCCAATGGCGGATCCAGAGACGTGGCGGCCAGATTTGCTCTATGCCAAGCAAAAAGGCATGAAGCTTTTGTGCGCCAACCCTGACATCGTGGTGGATCGCGGTGAGGTGCGAGAATGGTGTGCGGGTGCTGTGGCCAAGATGTATTCCGAAATGGGCGGCGAGAGCCTCTATTTCGGCAAGCCACATCCGCCAATTTATGACCTGTCATATCGCAGGCTGGAGACTTTAAAATCCGGCATCGACAAATCCCGCATTTTGGCGATCGGGGATGGCATTTTGACGGACATCCCCGGCGCAATCGGCGAGGATCTTGACAGTTTGTTCATCTCTGGCGGGCTGGCCGCGGAGCAGACAAAAACCAAAGACCAGCCGGATCCCGAAGCGCTCGCAGCTTATTTGGCGGGCGAAAACATAGATCCCACATACACGATCGGTTTCCTGCGATGACACAAAGAATCGCTTGCCTTTCTGCGCCTGCGAAGTAATTAAGTTGCTCATACGCCGCATGAGTCGTTATGTTTGTTACCAAGGCGTCTGATTTGGAGGGACACATGTTGGACAATATGCCCCGTGGCACCATCACTATCGAAGAGATTGAGATGGGAATGGTGCGGTCTCTGCGCAAAGTTGTGACCGATGAAGACATCGAAATGTTCGCGCAGGTCTCTACCGATCACAATCCTGTTCATATGGATGATGACTACGCCCGCGACACAATTTTCGAGGGTCGTATCGCCCATGGGATGCTGACGGCTGGGTTGATCTCTGCGGTGATCGGCGAACAGCTGCCAGGGCATGGTACGGTGTATATGGGTCAGACATTGAAGTTTCTCGCCCCAGTTCGCCCTGGTGATCAGGTTCTGGCGGAGGTTGAGGTGATCGGGATTGATCACGGGCGTCGCCGAGTGCAACTGGATTGCCGTTGCATGGTCGATGGCAAGAAAGTTCTGATGGGCGAAGCGACCGTTTTAGCGCCGTCGGGCAAGTTCGACTGATCCCGTTCACCTGTATTTTGGTATCCGACCTCCGGCGGAGATATTTACAGCCAGAAGAAGCGCATAACTTGTGCCCAAGGGACACGGTTGCGCATCATTCGCGCTTTGGCTAGGCGTAGCCTATGCGCATTATCCGCGACCACTCCTTTGTTGACCCTGATGACCGGGGGGCCGCTGCAGCCATCGGCAATTTCGATGGCGTACATGTCGGTCATCAATCGGTTATCGATCTTGCCCGCGCGGCAGGGGAGAAGATTGGCGCGCCCCTGGGCATTTTGACCTTTGAGCCGCACCCTCGTGAGTTCTTTACGCCCGAAGCGCCGCCATTTCGATTGATGAGCGCAGAGGCCCGAGCGAACCGGTTGGAAAAGCTGGGCGTCGCACGGCTTTATGAGCTGACTTTCAATGCTGCCATGTCATCCCTCACACCGGAGGATTTTGCTCACGATGTGATTGCCGAGGGTCTTGGTTTGAAACATGTGGTGGTGGGCGCAGATTTCTGTTTTGGCCGGGGCCGCAAAGGCACCACGCAAGACTTGGAAGCCTTTGGTGCGAAAATGGGTTTCGGTGTGACGATTGCCACTTTGCTGCAGGGAAGCGAAGGCGAGGTATCTTCAACCGCCATCCGCAACGCGCTCTCTGACGGCCGACCTAGAGATGCTGCACAAATGCTGGGTCATTGGCACCGCATCGATGGGCCAGTGATCAGCGGCGAACAGCGCGGACGTGAATTGGGATATCCCACGGCAAACATGTCGATCGAAGGGCTGCACAAGCCGAAATTCGGGGTCTACGCTGTGCTGGTCGACGTGCTTGATGGGCCGCATCAGGGATCTTATCAAGGCGCAGCATCGATCGGTGTACGCCCAATGTTTCAGGGCGAAGTCCCAAACATTGAGACCTTCCTTTTTGATTTTACGGGCGATCTTTATACCTCCGAGCTTTCGGTTGCTTTGGTGGAGTATTTGCGCCCGGAAGAGACATTCGATGACCTAGCTGCCTTCATCGCGCAGATGGATGCGGATTGCGCAAAAGCGCGCAGCATTCTGGACGCGCTATGAGTGCTGCGATTGACCGCAACGGCCTGCGCCCGCGTTATTGGGAGACAAAGCCGCTCAGCCGCATGACCCAAGCCGAGTGGGAAGCACTCTGCGACGGGTGCGGGAAGTGTTGTCTCAATAAGCTGGAGGATGAGGAGACAGGCGATGTCGTGCTGACGCGCGTGGCCTGTAGGCTGTTTAATGATGCGACCTGTCTTTGCAGTAAATATGAAATCCGCAAACAATTCGTGCCAGAGTGCATTACGCTCCGCCCCAAAACCATAGACCAGCATATGTATTGGCTGCCTGAGACCTGCGCCTATAAATTGCTGCACCAGGGAAAACCACTTTACCCTTGGCATCCGCTTATTTCCGGTGATCCCGAAACGGTGCATCAGGCCGGCGTCTCGATGCGCGACGCGACTGTATCAGAGACGGTCGTGGATGAAGAGGCATGGGAAGACCATCTGATTGAGGAACCCGGCGCGTGATTTTCGCCTCTGACAATTGCGGACCTGCCCTTCCAGAAGTGATGGATGCTGTCGTGGCAGCAAACTCTGGGTTTCAAGCGTCTTATGGCGCCGATGAGATCATGGATGAGGTTCGCGATCTTCTGCGCGCGGAGTTTGAGGCCCCAGACGCCTCAGTGTACCTTGTCGCAACCGGCACCGCGGCCAATGCGCTTGCGCTGTCGACGCTGGCCAAACCCTGGGACACGATATTTTGCACGCCGCTTGCGCATATCCATGTGGATGAATGCCACGCACCCGAGTTTTTCACCGGCGGCGGCAAGCTGACGCTGGTAGGCGAGCAGGATAAGATGACGCCCAAGGCGTTGGAGACCGCGATTGCGGCCTGGACCAAAGGCGACGTGCACACATCGCAGCGGGGTCCACTGGCGCTCACGCAAGTGACCGAACGCGGTCGGGTTTATAGCCTTGACGAGATCACCGCCCTGACAAGCGTCGCCAAGGCTCATGGGCTCAGTACGCATATGGATGGCGCGCGGTTTGCCAATGCAATGGCGTCTCTAGGCTGTTCTGCAGCAGAAATGACATGGCAGGCGGGCATCGATGCCGTGAGCTTTGGTGGCACGAAAAACGGATGTCTTGGGGTGGAAGCGGTTATCTTCTTTGATCCCGAACACGCATGGGAGTTTGAGCTGCGTCGCAAGAGAGGCGCGCATCTCTTTTCCAAGCATCGCTACCTGTCCGCGCAGATGCAGGGCTATCTGCGCGGTGGCGTGTGGAAGCGGGCGGCGGAGGCGACCAATGCAAAGGCGGCGCGGATGATCAAAGGGCTGAGCGCGGTTCCTGCGTTCGAGTTTCTGTTTGAACCTGCGGCAAATATGATCTTCGGCACTCTGCCGCGTGCCATTCACCGGCGTTTGTTGGACGCAGGTGCACGGTATGAGTTGCACGGAGATTTGGAAGGACCGGGCGAAGCACGCCTTGGCATGAGGTTGGTGGTCGGATGGTCAGTGGACGACGCCGATATCGACCGTTTTGTCGAAATTGCGGCGGGCAAACCCTAGGCTCAGGCATTTGCCGTAAGGAACTGCAACACTTCGGAGGCGACCTGATCCGCGTGGGTGATCGGCGCCATATGTGCCGCACCGATGATAACCGCGCGCGTGACGTTGGGCAGGCGCGCAGAGAGACCATTTCCGATCAAGTGAATGATATCTGGCGATGCGCTGCCCTCCACCAGCAAGACGGGTTGCGCTAGGGCTTCAAGGACGCCCGGTTCGAGCATCCTGCCCACATCATCATGCAGCGCCGCCTTGCTGGCCACGATAAGATACATCTGATCGGCCAAAAGCTGTTGTGTCTCAGATGGGATCGCGTCCCACGGGGTGCCATCGCCCCAAAGCCGCGTGAAATCTCGCGCAGCGGTCAGAGTATCGCCGCGCTCCATGGCTGGAATAAAATCCCCTTGAGACGTTTCAAACTCGGCTGCGATCTCAGGATGATCGCGTAAAGCGACCGCAAAGAAGACAGGCTCAATTAAGGTAAGCGAACGCACAAGCTTTGGCCGCATGACGGCAAGGCGCAAGGCAACTGTGGCACCGAAAGAATGGCCGATGATGTCAGTTGGCTGAGAAAGAAAATCTGCCGCAATCTCGGCCGTGGCCTTCTGCAATTCGTCACGCCCATCCCAATGCGCACTGCGGCCATGGCCGGGCGTGTCAAAGGCGGTCATCGTCAAAAGCCCCGACAAGCTGCGCGCCATGCGACCCCAAATGGCTGAATGCGCCAGACCGCAGTGAATCATCAGCGCTTCGCGCGGCCCCTCACCGAAGCTTGTCCAATAGGTCGGAAACCCCGCCTTATCTGCCTTGGGCATAAGGTTAGAGTTCGCCCGAGAGATGCATATCCAGCTCTTCTAGCCGGTCCTGCCCCCAGAACATCTCACCACTATCCGTGATGTAGAATGGCGCGCCGAACGCCCCGCGGCTGACCGCCTCCTCCAGATTGGCAGCATAGGTCTCAGCACCGGTGAGCAACCCAGTGCTGGCCAAGGCAGGGTCGAAACCGGCCGCAATAAGGCAGGCCTGCACGACATCATCTTGTGCGATGTCTTTTTCCTCTGCCCAGCAGGCGCGCAGGAAGCTGTGCGCAAGTTGTCCAATGTCGCCGCCACCTGCTGCCTGAGCCGCAATCAATGCATAGGACGATGGCGCAGGATTTGTGGGCCAATGCGCCGGTTGAAAGTTCAGATCCATCCCGGCCTTGCGGGCCTGACGGGGCAGATCTTGTGCCCGGTAGGCAATGCGGTTGGGATGACGATCCTTGGGTGCTACGCCGCCTGTACGGGAAAAGAGCGCCATTATGTCGAGCGGCTTGTAGGTGATTGTCGCGTCGTGCTTTGCCGCAATCTCCTCAAGCTTCAAACCAGCGAGGTAAGAGAAAGGGGAAATTGTCGCGAAGTAATAGTCTATATGGGGCATAAACGCCGCTCCTTGGGTCGGGATGTCTCACTTTTGATACCGCGTGCCAAAAAGCGCAAAACCGAAAGCCACTTTTGCGAGACACGCTCTATGCCAGACGTTACGCCCATGCTAAGCGGTGTCAACGTCGCGATTCTGTTACATGCCGCCCGCTCACGCGGCCCTTGGGGAGCCTGCCAGCCATGCCAACCGCGCCCGCGCCGAAGATCATTTCCGGTAATGCCAACCTGCCTCTGGCCAATGCGATCACCAAGCGAATGGGAATTTACCGCGGCGCCCCCGTGGGTCTGGTAGATGCCAGGATGGAGCGCTTCAACGATCAAGAAATTTTCGTTGAGGTTTTTGAGAATGTACGCGGTGAAGACATGTTCATCATCCAGTCGACATCAAACCCAGCCAACGACAACCTCATGGAACTGCTGATTATGTCTGATGCTCTGCGGCGGTCATCAGCGCGGAGGATCACTGCTGTGATCCCCTATTTCGGCTATGCCCGCCAGGATCGCCGCAGTAAGGCGCGCACACCGATTTCAGCCAAGCTTGTGGCGAATATGATCGTAGGCGCGGGCATTGAGCGGGTGCTGACAATGGATCTTCACGCAGCCCAGATCCAAGGCTTTTTCGACATTCCGGTTGACAACCTTTATGCCTCACCGATTTTTGCGCTGGATGTCATGACACAGTTTCACGATAGGTTGGGCGACGTGATGGTCGTCTCCCCCGATGTGGGCGGCGTGGCACGAGCGCGTGAGCTTGCCAAACGGATCAACGCGCCGCTGTCGATTGTGGATAAGCGTCGCGAGAAGCCTGGCGAAGTCGCGGAAATGACGGTGATCGGGGATGTGACAGACAAAATTTGCGTGATTGTCGATGACATCTGCGATACTGCCGGCACGCTTTGTAAGGCGGCTGAAGTTCTGATGGAGCATGGCGCAAGCGAAGTGCACGCCTACATCACCCATGGCGTGATGTCTGGGCCTGCGGTCGAGCGGGTTGAGGCATCAGTGATGAAGTCGCTCGTTCTGACGGATACGATCGCGCCCACTGAGGCCACAAAGAAGGCCAGCAATATTCGGGTGTTGCCAACCGCACCCGTATTTGCGCAGGCTATCTTGAATATCTGGACGGGAACATCTGTGTCATCGCTCTTTGAGACGCCGACGCTGGAGCCGATCTACGAAGGGCAATTCGGTACCTGACGCCAGTCGCGCCAAGCGTCAGTAAAGCTCCCAATCATCATCATTGACGACCGGCCCGATAGCCATCCAGCGCACGCGTGCGCGCGCCACTCGGGTGTCGCCCCAGGTTTTGAAAACGATGTCGAAACCTGTCTGCGTTGCTTTTTCCGCGGACACATCCGCACGCGCGTTGCTCCCGCTGTCAATATCCCACATGGAAAGCGCAACAAAGACGGAAGGCGGCTGTAGAAAAGCCCGGCTGAACGACACAGCGCGACGGCGCTCGCGTGGGCCTTTACCGGCCCACATATCGCCTTCATCTTCGAAATCCGAGAACAGAACATCGTCGCCCTGTTCGATCCCGATCATGCTGCTAGAAATGAGTTTCATATCGTCAGTGTCTTCAAATTAGGGGCGAAGCTATAGAGGACGACTTTGAGCAATATTTGCAAGAACTAAGGCAGGTTTTGATCATTTAGAGGGCGCTTTGACTTGGGCATTAAAAAAGGGTCCGCGCGGTTGCAGACCCTTCAATTTGATTAAATTACGGTGCCTTTAACCAGCAGAGAGACCAATTTCCGAACCAAGAGCAGCCATATCGGCCACGTACTTGGCGGCGTCGTCTACTTGACCCTGCTCTGCACCATCAACGCTCTGCGCCTTTTCGAGGCGTGCATTGGCATCGTTCATCATTTGAGCAAATTGCTCTTGCGTCATGTCATCGCGAGGGATGGCCTGTTCCGCCAGAACAGAGATCGATTCCGCGTTGATCTCGGCAAATCCGCCTGTCACGATGTAGGCGGCTTCGCCATCATTGCCGGACACCTTTAAAAGGCCCGGACGCAGCGTTGTGATCAACGGCGCATGGTCTGCCATCGCAGTCATGTCGCCTTCTGCACCGGGTATCTGTACTTCCTTCGCCTGTGTTGAAGCCAACAGACGCTCAGGGCTTACCAGATCAAATTGGACTGTATCAGCCATCAGTGTTTTCCCTTTTTGGGGAGGTGGTGGCGTAAAACCCCACCCTGCGCCCGGGTGAATTGGTAGGGCGGGGTTTCACCCCACCACCAGTTAGGCCGCCTCAGCCGCCATCTTCTCGGCTTTTTCGATCACCTCATTGATGCCGCCCACCATGTAGAATGCACCTTCGGGAAGGTGATCATATTCGCCGGCGACAACCGCTTTAAACGAGCTGATGGTATCGTCTAGCGGCACCTGAACCCCGTCGGAGCCGGTGAAGACCTTCGCCACGTCGAACGGCTGGGAAAGGAAACGCTGGATCTTCCGGGCGCGGGCCACGGTCAGCTTGTCTTCCTCAGACAATTCATCCATCCCGAGGATCGCGATGATATCCTGAAGCGACTTGTAGCGCTGCAAGATCCCCTGCACGTCACGAGCCACCTGGTAGTGCTCCTCGCCCACGATCGCCGGGTCCATCAGACGCGACGTGGAATCGAGCGGGTCCACAGCCGGGTAAATGCCCAGCTCCGAAATTGCACGCGAAAGCACGGTCGTTGCGTCAAGGTGCGCAAAGGACGTCGCAGGCGCCGGGTCAGTCAGGTCGTCCGCAGGCACGTAGACAGCCTGCACCGAGGTGATTGAGCCACCTTTTGTGGACGTGATTCGCTCCTGCATGGCACCCATGTCAGTGGCCAATGTCGGCTGGTAGCCCACAGCAGAGGGGATACGACCCAAGAGAGCGGAACATTCGGAACCGGCTTGGGTGAAGCGGAAGATGTTGTCGACGAAAAACAGAACGTCCGTACCCGACTGATCGCGGAACTGTTCGGCCAATGTCAGGCCGGTCAGAGCGATACGCATACGCGCCCCGGGAGGTTCGTTCATCTGGCCGTAAACAAGCGCCACCTGGCTTTCTTCCAGATTGTCGGGCTTGATCACCTCAGATTCGATCATCTCGTGATAGAGGTCGTTGCCCTCACGGGTCCGTTCACCCACACCGGCGAACACAGAGAAGCCCGAGTGCACCTTCGCGATGTTGTTGATCAGTTCCATGATGAGAACGGTCTTGCCCACGCCGGCACCGCCGAAGAGGCCGATCTTACCGCCCTTCGCGTAGGGGGCGAGCAGATCCACAACCTTGATGCCGGTCACCAGCACCTCGGACTCGGTCGACTGTTCGGCGAAGTCTGGCGCATCCTGATGGATCGGGCGGGTTTCTTTGGCTTTCACAGGGCCCTGTTCGTCAATCGGCTCACCAACAACGTTCATGATCCGGCCGAGCGTGGCGTTGCCGACCGGAATGGTGATTGGGCCGCCCGTGTCGGTCACGTCTTGGCCGCGTACGAGGCCTTCGGTGCTATCCATCGCAATGGTGCGCACAGTGCTTTCGCCCAGGTGCTGGGCCACTTCGAGGACCAGACGCTTGCCATTGTTGTCGGTTTCAAGCGCGTTCAGAATTTCGGGCAGGTGGTCTTCGAACTGAACGTCCACCACGGCGCCGATCACCTGAGTGATAATGCCTTTTGCTTTTGCCATGTTTCGTCTCTCCGGTTCGGTTAGAGCGCTTCCGCGCCCGAAATGATTTCAATCAGCTCATTGGTGATCACCGCCTGGCGGGATCTGTTGAACTCGATGGTCAGTTTGTCGATCATTTCGCCCGCGTTGCGCGTGGCGTTGTCCATGGCCGACATGCGCGCACCCTGTTCGGACGCGCCATTTTCCAAAAGACCGCTAAAGATCGCCGTGGCGACAGCGCGGGGCAAAAGCTCGCGCAGAATGGCCTCTTCTTCAGGTTCGAAATCGTAAAAAACGTCAGCATCCGCCTCGTCTTCACTCGCTTCAAACGCGGCAGGGATCACCTGCTGCACCGTCGGTGTCTGGCTGACAACATTGTTGAACTTCGAGAAAAAGATCTTGGCCACGTCGAACTCACCCGCGTCAAACCGGTCTAACACGTTTTGCGCAATTCGCTGCGCATCCGCATAGCCCACATTCTTCACTTCGGTCATGTCTACATGGTCAATGAAGGTGTCCGACAAGTCTCGTTTGATCGCGTCTCGGCCTTTCTTGCCGACAGTGATCACCTTCACGGTCTTGCCCTCGCCTTTGAGTTTTTCCGCCTCGGCGCGGGCAAGCTTAGCGATGTTGCCGTTGAAACCACCGCACAGCCCGCGCTCTGCCGTCATCACGACAAGCAGATGCGTTTGGTCATTGCCTGTCCCGCTCAGCAGTTTTGGGGCGCTTTCGCTGTCGTCCACAGACGCCGCCAGTTTGCCCATGACATGGTTGAACCGCTCAGTGTAAGGACGCGACATTTCTGCTGCTTCCTGCGCCCGCCGCAGTTTCGCGGCGGCCACCATTTGCATGGCCTTTGTGATCTTGCGGGTCGATTTGACCGACTCGATCCGGTTTTTCAGGTCTTTAAGAGAAGGCAATCGTCTTCCCCCTTATGCGAAGTCGGCAGCGAACTCATCGAGCACGGATTTGATCTTGTCCTCGGCGTCACCTTTGATCTTGGGATCTTCTTTGGTGATATAGTCGAGCAGATCCTGGTTCTTGCCGCGCAGATGGTTCAGAAGACCGGCCTCAAAACGACCCACCTGGCTGACTTCGATCTTGTCGAGGTAGCCGTTCACACCCGCGTAGATCATGCACACGATCTCTGCATTGGTCAGAGGCGAATATTGCGGCTGCTTCATCAGCTCTGTCAGGCGTGCACCGCGGTTCAGCAGCTGCTGTGTCGCGGCATCAAGGTCAGATCCGAACTGCGCGAACGCGGCCATCTCACGATACTGAGCAAGCGACAGCTTCACCGGACCCGCCACAGATTTCATCGCATCAGTTTGCGCTGACGATCCCACACGGCTCACCGAAAGGCCGGTGTTCACGGCCGGGCGGATACCCTGATAGAAGAGTTCCGTTTCAAGAAAGATCTGACCATCGGTGATCGAAATCACATTCGTCGGAATAAAGGCCGACACGTCGCCACCTTGGGTTTCAATGATCGGCAGAGCCGTCAAAGAGCCCGCGCCATTGTCTTCGTTGAGCTTGGCCGACCGCTCAAGAAGGCGAGAGTGAAGGTAGAAAACGTCACCGGGATAGGCTTCACGCCCGGGCGGACGACGCAGAAGCAAGGACATCTGGCGATACGCCACGGCCTGCTTGGACAGGTCATCATACACGATCAGGGCGTGACGCCCGTTGTCGCGGAAATGCTCCGCCATAGCGGTAGCCGAGTACGGTGCCAAAAACTGCATCGGAGCCGGATCAGACGCGGTTGCGGCCACGACAATGGAGTATTCCATCGCGCCATTTTCTTCGAGCTTCTTCACAAGCTGCGCCACGGTCGAACGCTTCTGGCCCACGGCAACATAGATGCAATAGAGCTTCTTGCTCTCATCGTCGCCCGCGGCCTCATTGTAGGTCTTCTGGTTCAAAATTGTATCGAGCGCCACAGCGGTCTTACCTGTCTGGCGGTCGCCAATGATCAGCTCCCGCTGGCCGCGACCGATCGGGATCATCGCATCGACGGATTTCAAACCAGTTGCCATCGGCTCATGCACGGATTTGCGGGGGATGATGCCCGGCGCTTTCACATCGGCGAGACCACGCGCTTTGGTTTTAACCGGGCCTTTTCCATCCAGGGGGTTGCCCAGACCATCCACCACGCGACCCAAAAGCTCATCCCCGATCGGCACGTCCACGATGGACTTGGTGCGCTTCACGGTGTCGCCCTCTTTGATGTCCCGGTCAGAGCCGAAGATCACCACGCCGACATTGTCGGTCTCAAGGTTGAGCGCCATGCCCATGATGCTCCCGGGAAACTCAACCAGTTCGCCGGCTTGCACGTTGTCGAGGCCGTAAACGCGGGCGATGCCGTCGCCCACAGACAGAACCCGACCAACTTCAGCAACTTCGGCCTCTTGGCCAAAATTCTTGATCTGGTCCTTCAGGATTGCAGAAATTTCTGCGGCTTGGATACCCATTATCCGACCTCTTTCATTGCATTCTGGAGAGAGTTGAGGCGCGATTTGATTGACGTGTCGATCATTTTCGAACCCACTTTAACAACAAGACCGCCGATGAGACTCTCATCAACGGTCGCTTTGATATTCACATTTTTGCCCACGCTTGTCTTCAACGTGTTGGCAAGTTTGTCTGCCTGCGTTTTGGTCAGCGCTTTGGCGCTCGTGACTTCCGCTGTCACCTCACCTTTGTCGTCGGCAATCATGTCCCGCAGTTGTGTCACAAGCTGCGGCAAAACAAACAAACGGCGCTTGTCGGCCATGACGCCCAAGCCATTTTGCATGACGGGTTCGAGCTTCATTTTTTTTGCAACCGCAGTGATCGCTGCTTTTTGATCCGTGCGGGATAAGATCGGGCTGCTTATCAGATCTCGAAGATCAGCGCTGTCATGAAGTGCAGCAGAAAGATCAGTGATGTTCTTTTCGAGCTTGGCTAAAGATTTGTCGTCCTTACAAATCTCGAAAATGGCGGTGGCATAGCGTTGCGCAATGCCAGAGGAGATCGAAGCTGGTTCGGACACGTCCACCCTTCCGAAGTCTGGGCCCGGTTCAGCAAATCTTTTCGGTCAAAAACCGACTTCCGGGCGCGCTTATTTCACATGCGCGTGACACGCATCAAAATTCGAAAGCGGTCTAACAGAGCAATTCGCACCCCGCAAGACGATTGCGAAAGGGTCGCAGCATTGAATTTCCAGTGTTTTCAGTCGCTTAAATTCTGCGCACGTCTATGCGTAAAAAGTAAGCGCCGCAATTCACAGTCTTTCCGGCGTTTTTGCGCGATTCCCCCTCAGCCCTACGCGAAAACATAAGGTGCGAGCGTTACCGCTATCACGAAAACGAAATGGCTCTTACCGTCAGACCGGTTTGGCCTCAGGCTTGGGTTGGAGCACCTCCAAAGGCTTACGCACCGTTTCTCGTAGTCCGGGGCCTGATGGTGCGTGGACGCGTTTGCTGGCGCAGACAATCAAAACACCGCCCGCGGCCACAACGCTAAGACGCCCGCCCAAACGCTCCCACATATTCGCGGTCTTTCGCCAAAAACGACGCTCGGAGGGCGGTTGAAACAGCGTGGTCACGTGATGTTCCGGCAGGAAATTGTGGGACTTCAACTGATTTTCAAGCTGACCCTGGCTATAGGGCCGGCCGAACCCGAAGGGCGTGCTGTCACTGCGAGACCAAAGACCAGCGCGGTTTGGGACAACGAACATCGCCGAGCCGCCTGGCCCTAACACCCGCCAGGTTTCTTTCAAAAGCGCGCTTGGCTGTTCGCTTGTTTCCAACCCGTGCACCAACAAAAGTTTGTCAACATGCCCGGTCTCCAACGGCCACCAAGTCTCTTCGCACAAAACGGATACGTTGGGGCTGTTCTGCGGCCATCCGATGACCCCTTGAGGCGCAGGCATAAGAGCCATTAGCCGACGCGCATCTTTCAAGTAGGGCCGTAAAAATGGCGTGGCGAAACCATAGCCCACGACGGTTTGTCCCTTTGCCTCAGGCCAGAATGTCAGGATTTCATTGAGCACGATCGTTTTGGCCGCGCGACCAAGCGCGCTGCGATAGTAGAAATTCCGAAGGTCCTGCACATCAAGATGCATTGCAGCCCTTGTCCCAATCCGTCACGGTGAAACTAACAGGAACCGGGAAATGGGGAAATAGATCATGGCACTTGAGATCGTTACCGTCGCATGTCTGTCGGATAATTACGCCTTCCTCGCGCATGACCCAGAGAGCGGGCAAACAGCAGTGGTGGATGTACCGGACGCCGCTCCGATCATTGCGGCGTTGGCCGAACGCGGCTGGACGGCCTCACAAATTCTGCTGACGCATCACCACCCCGACCACGTGCAAGGTGTGCCTGATCTCCTCAAGAAGCACCCCGCCAAAATAACAGGAGCTGCGGCGGATGCGCACCGAATGCCGCCACTGGATACGCAGGTAAAGGAAGGCGACACGGTTCAGATCGGAAAATACAGTGGTGACGTGATTGACGTGTCAGGCCACACCATAGGGCACGTGGCATTTCACTTCCGCGACAGCGCGGTGATGTTCACGGGCGATAGCTTAATGGCGATGGGCTGCGGACGCGTGTTTGAGGGCACAAAACCGCAGATGTGGGCCTCTCTTCAAAAGCTGATGGGCCTGCCGCCTGAAACGACCGTCTGTTCGGGGCATGAATACACTGCGGCGAATGCGCGCTTTGCGCTAACGGTTGATCCATCTAACCCGGAGCTTATATTGAGGGTGGAAGAGATCAGCGCTGATCGAAACGCGGGTCGATACACCGTACCTTCTACGCTTCGACAAGAGTTGGATACAAACCCGTTCTTACGCCCGGATAGCCCTGAAATACAGGCGCAATTGGGGATGACGGGAGCACCTTCCGCTGAGGTCTTCACCGAAATCCGAACGCGGAAGGACAACTTCTGAATACCCAGGCTTGATCGTCTCAAAAATGTAGCAAATCTCGGCTGGAGCCAAGAATTGTGAACCGGTTTGCCAAAAAATGACTTGAAGGCCCCGGCATATCGACCAAACTTTAATAGTACCAGGTCAGAGTCTCCGGTTCCTAGCCGGACGCAGACAAAGGAGCACAAAACAGTGCCATCGTTTTCGACAACCCTTGAGCAGGGCATTCACGCGGCCTTGGCATTAGCCAATGCACGCAGGCATGAATTCGCGACGCTGGAGCATTTGCTTCTTGCGTTGATTGATGAGCCCGACGCGGCCCGCGTCATGAAAGCGTGTTCTGTTGACACCGAGGATCTTCGCGCAACTTTGGTTGAGTTTATTGACGAGGATTTGTCCAACCTGGTGACGGACATTGACGGCTCCGAGGCCGTTCCGACAGCTGCATTTCAGCGAGTTATTCAGCGTGCCGCGATCCATGTGCAGTCGTCCGGACGTACGGAAGTGACGGGCGCAAACGTGCTCGTCGCGATTTTTGCAGAACGCGAATCGAACGCGGCCTACTTTCTGCAAGAGCAGGACATGACGCGCTATGATGCGGTCAATTTCATCGCGCACGGGGTGGCCAAAGATCCCGCTTATGGTGAAACACGGCCGGTGCAAGGCGTGTCCGAAGTGGAGAACGAACAGACCAAACAGGAAAGCAGTGGGCCCGAAGCCGTGGACCAGGGCGAAAGTGCTCTCGCGAAATACTGTGTCGACCTTAACGAAAAATCCCGTCGCGGTGACATTGACCCACTGATCGGCCGCAGCTCTGAAGTGGAGCGCTGCATTCAGGTCCTTTGCCGTCGTCGCAAGAATAACCCCCTTTTGGTGGGCGATCCAGGCGTGGGTAAAACAGCGATTGCCGAAGGTCTCGCGCATCAGATTGTGCAAGGCGAAACGCCGGATGTTTTGTCACAAACAACGATCTTTTCTCTCGATATGGGCGCGCTGCTGGCCGGAACGCGATATCGCGGCGATTTTGAAGAACGGCTGAAGGCGGTTGTTACGGAATTGGAAGATCATCCCGACGCGGTCCTGTTTATTGACGAAATTCACACGGTGATCGGCGCAGGCGCTACCTCGGGCGGGGCGATGGATGCGTCCAACCTGCTGAAGCCCGCGCTCCAGGGCGGCAAGCTGCGTTGCATGGGATCGACCACATTCAAGGAGTTCCGCCAGCATTTCGAAAAAGATCGCGCACTGTCTCGCCGCTTCCAAAAGATCGACGTGGTCGAGCCGACGGTTGAGGATACAGTCAAGATCCTCAAGGGCCTTAAGCCCTACTTCGAAGACCATCACAGCGTGAAGTATACAAACGACGCGATCAAATCTGCGGTCGACTTGTCTGCGCGCTACATCAATGATCGCAAACTGCCCGACAAAGCCATCGATGTGATCGACGAAGCCGGTGCGGCGCAGCATCTGGTTGTGGCGTCCAAGCGACGCAAATCCATCGGCGCAAAAGAAATCGAAGCCGTTGTCGCAAAAATCGCGCGCATCCCGCCAAAGAACGTGTCGAAGGATGATGCCGAGGTTCTCAAAGACCTCGAAGGATCGCTCAAGCGCGTGGTCTTTGGCCAGGATAAGGCGATTGACGCGTTGTCGTCTGCGATCAAACTGGCACGCGCGGGCCTGCGTGAACCCGAGAAACCCATCGGCAACTACCTGTTTGCAGGTCCGACCGGCGTGGGTAAAACCGAGGTCGCGAAGCAATTGGCTGACACTCTAGGCGTGGAATTGCTGCGTTTTGACATGTCTGAGTACATGGAGAAACATGCCGTTTCGCGTCTCATCGGTGCGCCTCCGGGCTATGTGGGCTTTGATCAGGGCGGACTTTTGACAGACGGCGTTGATCAGCACCCGCATTGTGTGTTGCTTCTGGACGAGATTGAAAAAGCGCATCCGGACGTGTTCAACATCCTGCTGCAGGTCATGGATCACGGCAATCTGACTGATCATAATGGTCGTACAGTGAATTTCCGCAATGTCGTGCTGATCATGACGTCAAACGCAGGTGCTGCGGAGCAGGCAAAAGCCGCGATCGGCTTTGGCCGCGACCGTCGCGAAGGCGAAGACACCGCCGCTATTGAGCGCACGTTTACGCCCGAATTCCGCAACCGTCTGGACGCCGTGATATCCTTTGCCCCACTGCCGAAAGAGGTGATCCTGCAAGTGGTCGAAAAGTTTGTGCTTCAACTTGAGGCCCAGCTTATTGACCGCAATGTCACAATTGAGCTTACAAAACCTGCGGCAGAATGGCTGGCCGATAAGGGCTATGACGACAAAATGGGCGCGCGCCCGTTGGGTCGCGTCATCCAGGAGGACATCAAAAAGCCGCTGGCTGAAGAATTGCTCTTCGGAAAGCTCTCCAAAGGTGGCATCGTGAAAGTGGGCGTGAAAGACGGTAAGATCGACTTGAAGATCGAAGGTCCAGAACAGCGACAGCTTTCGGGCAAAAAGCCGCCTCTGCTGACAGCAGATTAATGAGACTTCTTGCTTGCGCCGGGGGGTTGATCTTGGCGCAAGCATCTCATGCAATCGAACTCAACTTCCCGGTTGATTGCACACTAGGCGAAACATGCTTCATTCAGAACTATGTCGACGCTGATCCTTCCCCCGAATACGCTGATTTCACCTGCAATCGCCTAAGCTATGACGGGCACAAAGGTACAGATGTCGCCCTACCAAGCGTGCGAGACATGGATGAGGGTGTAAATGTCCTCGCCGCCGCTAATGGTACCGTGGTGGGCCTGCGGGATGGTGTTCCAGAACACTTGCCAGGCGATGAGATGCGCTTTCCCGAAGGCCAGGATTGCGGCAATGGTGTGCTTATTGCCCATGATGATGGCTGGGAGACGCAGTATTGCCACCTCCGCACCGGCAGCGTGGTTGTGGAAACGGGCGATGCAGTCATAGCTGGGCAGCCAATCGGCGAGATGGGCATGTCAGGGCGCACCGAATTCCCTCACCTGCACATGTCTTTACGCCGCGAGGGCGCGGTTGTAGACCCCTTTGATCCCCAGCCGGATGGCACGTGCGATGCCCTAGCCGCTGACCAGCTTTGGCAAGCGCCTGTGCCCTACCAGGCAGGCGGGCTTTTGCAGGCGGGTTTTGCCAGCGGCGTACCGGAGTTCGACACGATCAAGATCGGGGATGCACATAGTGAGGTTTTGCAGCCCGCCGACGGCGCTCTTGTTTTCTGGGCGCATCTTTTTGGCACGCGAACGGGCGACGAGCTTCAGATGACCATCACCGGGCCAAATGGGGAATTCTTCGACAACACGGTTACATTTGATCGCACTCAGGCCCAAGCCTTTCGCGCCGGTGGGCGGCGGCTCCATGAGGGCAACACCGTGCCAGGCGCCTATGAAGGCGTCGCGCGGCATTTGCGGAATGGACGTGAGATCGGTGTGATCCAAGCGACAACGGTTTTACAGTAAGTCCGCCCTACTTTTCGGTAAATTTCAACTCGATGCGTCGGTTCTGCGCCCGGGCTTCGTCACTGTCGCCCGGAGCCACCGGTTGAAATTCCCCAAACCCGTTGGCCGACAACCTCTCCGGCGGCATTCCAAGCTCATTGACCATGTAGAGCACCACAGAGAGCGCCCGCGCCTGGCTTAGCTCCCAATTGTTGGCAAAATTCGGACTGTTGCGAATGGGCACGTTATCGGTGTGGCCATCAACTTGCAGCACCCAATCAATACCCTCGGGGATCTCATCGGCGACACTGCGCAAAATCTCCACCACTTTGGCCAGTTCCGCCTGCCCATCTTCGGCCAGTTCCGCACGCGCGGGTTCAAAGAGCACCTCAGAGGAGAATACAAACCGATCACCCACGATGCGCACGCCCTCTTGCACACCCAAGACGTCCCGCAGCCGCCCAAAAAATTCAGACCGATAGCGCTGTAAATCCTCGGCTTCTTCTTCGAGCCTCTTGCGCTCTTCCTCTTCCAAAACCCGGCGACGACGCTCTTCGGCCGCAGCGCGGGCCAACGCCACGTTCAAATCCTGCCCAAGCGCTTGAATTTGCACATCCGAGGCAGCCTCGCGTGCCTTGGCATCATCAAGCAGGGTCTGCAATTGCCCCAACTGATTGCGCAGCGCCGACACCTGTTGGCTCAGCAACGCTTGCTGGCGTTGCGCCTCGGTTGAAATCTCTTGTTCCTCAGAAAGCCGCGCGCGGGCCTCCGCCAGCAAAACCGCTTGCTGCTCTGCCTCTGTCAATTGTGCTGCGGCGTTCTCTTCAGCGGCGAGCTTCGCGGCCAAAGCCTCAGCGAGAGCGGCGCGCACGTCTTCGACCTCGCGCGCATCCGCCTCAAGAGCGGCAGCGAGACGTTCCTCAAGGCTTTGATTTGCATCGCTCAACTCGTCCTGCGCCAAGAGAGCGGCGGCCAGTTGCGCGTTCAAATCCTCTTGGGTGGCTTGCGCGGCCGCCAAAAGGGTCAGTGTCTTTTCGGCTTGGCGTCGCTGCTCCTCCAAGGCCAGCGTCATCGCGGTAAGCTCTGCATCCGCGTTCTCCAATCGGTCGCGCAAGGCTTCTGCAGCGGCCGCTTCTGCCAAACGGGCCGCTTCATCCTCACTCAGCTGTGTTTCCAATTCCGTGACACGGCCCGTCAACAGCGCGGTTTGCTCTTGTTCCTCTGCGTAGCGGCGGCGCAAATCGGCAATCAGACTTTCCAGCGCTTCTCGTCGCGCCGCTGCCAAGCGCGCCACCTCAGTTTGTTCGTCAATTTCTTCGCGCAAGTTGGCAAGGGCAAGGTTGAGTTGTTCTTGCTGTGATAACAGCGTCTCACGCTCCTGTTCCAAGTCAGAGATTGTTCCGAGATTTGCCTCTTGCTGCGCCAACAATCCTGCGACTTGCTCTTCGAAGGTGGCAAGTCGCGTGGCAGCCTCAGCCAAAGCTTGATCCTGCTCTGCTCGTTCGGCCTGTAATGTTGCGATAAGAGACGCTTGCTCCTCTTCCCGCGCCCGGGCATCTCCCAAGGTTACGGTGAGTTCGCCCACCCGTTCGGTCAGTGTTGCGTTCTTGTCCTGCTCCAGCCCCAAAGCATCAGCAAGCGCTGCCACTTCCGCAGACAGCGCATCAAGCTCGCTCGCCTGCCCGCTGATCGTTTCGCGCAAAACGAACTGCACGATCATGAAAATCGTCAGAACAAACATCAGCACCAACAAAAGCCCGGTCATCGCGTCCACGAACCCAGGCCAGATCGCGCCCTGAAATCGGTTGCCGCTTCGGCGGGAGAGGGCCATGGCCTAGCTCTCCTTCTCCGGGTTGCGTTTGCCCGGCAGGCTTCGACGAGACATAGCCTGCTGCTGACCGAGGATTTTGCTCAGCGCGTTCAAGTCAGTACGGATTTCTGTCATCGTTTCCTGCCGCCCTGCACTGATTTCTTCCAGAATTCGAAGCATTTGAACATCGATGGATCGCAGGCGCATCCGGCTTTCGGCATCTAGCCCGCCATCGCCTGTCGCATCCGACCGGGATTCCATCAGATCAATCAAGCGCTCCTGCCCCGCGGCCACTTGCATCAATGCTTGATTGACCGGATTGGTGTCGCTCAATCGCAGGGTAAGCCGTTCAATACTATCAGCCAGCACGCCCAGTTTCTCATCCACCATAGCGCGGCTCACATCCGATTGAGTGACCAGCATTTGCAAGGCTTCCATCTGCTCAGACAGGTGATCCATAAACCCGCCCAGCCCTGCACCATCGCCACCGGCCTCACTGTCGCCTGACGCAAATCCGACGCGTGTGATTGACGACATCCACTCTTCGAGCTCGCGGTAAAACCGGTTCTGGCCATGGCTGGCGAAAAGCTCCAAAAGCCCCACTACAAGCGATCCTGCAAGGCCCAAAAGTGATGACGCAAAGGCCACGCCCATCCCGCCCAGTTGCGCCTCCAACCCTGTCATCAGGCGGTTAAAGACAGCAACCCCCTCTTCGCCGTCCTGAGGCGCCAGACTGCGGATCGTATCAACGACCGCTGGCACTGTCGTGGCCAGGCCGTAAAACGTGCCCAAAAGGCCGAGGAAAATCAATGTATTGGTGATGTATCGCGTGATCTCACGCGCTTCATCGATGCGCTGCGCGACTGAATCCAGAATGGATCGGGCAGAGCCCGACGGGATCTGCATACGCGCGCCGCGCTGACGCATCAGGGCGGCCAACGGGGCCAATAAGCGCGGGGCGTGCGCGCCTTCTCTGCCCGCGCGACCACCCGTGAAGCCTTCAATCCACCGCACCGAACTTATCAGCTGAAACACCTGCCAAAAGGTGGCCAAAACGCCGATTACAAACACAAAAAGAATGAACCCGTTTAGGTACAGATTGGCCTCAAAAACCGGCAACACGCGAGGTAGCGCGACAAATGCACCAAACCCAGTCAGACCGATGACCATCAACATGAGGGCGATCTGACGGAACGGTTGCGAAAATTGCGGCTCGACCTCGTGGTCCGGCTGGTCCATCAGGACAGCTCCCGGCTCTGTTTTACTGAGTAGAGCTTACGCTGTAAGCAGTAGCAAGCCAAGGGATTATCCCGCGATCTGGCGCACGCGGGTGACCAGCCAATCAAGCTCAGCGTCGTCGATACCAAGCTCCAAGAGATGTTTGGTTGTGTTGAAAAGATACTCGGTATTCGGCCCACGCCCACCGACCGCGCCTGCGATGATCTGCGCCTGTTCTTCCAAAGAGATACCACCGCAATATTGCACATGGTCGGGGTCCACCACGTAGGTGACTGCGGTAACGTAACGCCCATCGGTCAGCTCAACCTCTAGGTTCCGCTCAAGATAGGCCGAAGAGATCAGTTCGCGCTCACGAAGATATGCCAGCGTCGCCGCCTCCTGCCCGGTTGGCACCGATAGGGCCAAACCCTCGCATTTTGAACCTTCGGTTGCGTCCAAGGCCAATACCAACCCGGGATGATCTTGCGTCCCGCGATGATGGATGGAGCGCATGCAAAAACTGCGGTGATAGCCTGGCAGACATGCAATGACGCGTTCTTCAAAGTCGAAACCGGGGTTCCATACCAAAGATCCGTAGCCAAAAACCCACATTGTCATTTCGCTGTCCCTCTCGCCGCTCACGCCTTAAACACGATTGGACGTAGGCGGGAAAGAGGCAGGTTTATGCGCGTTTTGTTGGGCATCATTACGGTGGGTGCCGCGCTCTGGTCGGGCTATTGGTTCATTGGTCAAAACGGGGTGACATCCGGCTTTGAAACCTGGTTTGAGGCACGCCGGACTGAAGGGTGGGCGGCGGAGTACACCGCTTTGGAAACCCAAGGTTTTCCCAATCGTTTTGACACGAGTTTTGAAAACCTTGTGCTGGCCGACCCAGATACCGGCTTGGCCTGGGAAGCGCCGCTCTTTCAAATCCTCGCGCTCAGTTACAAACCCAACCATGTCATCGCCGCGTTCCCCAGAGAACAGCTTATTGCCACGCCGCAGGACAAGTATCGGATCGTGGCCGAGGATATGCGCGCCTCTGCCGTGACAGGTGCTGACATCCGTCTGCCTTTGGAACGGGCCACCCTGACCGCCAGCAAACTCTCTATCACGCCTGAAAGTACGGGTAAGGCAACTGACGCGCAATCCTTACGCCTGGCGGTGGAACGTCTTTCAACAGGACAGCCCACCTATCGTCTGGGGCTGGCAGCCGACGGGCTGTCGCCTGCTTTGGACTGGCGCGTTCAAATTGACCCTGCCGGACGATTGCCAGACACGTTTGACGCGCTGAGCGCCGATATTACCGTCACATTTGACAAATCCTGGGATCTTAGCGCGATCGAAGTTGCCCGTCCGCAACCGCGCCGCATCGACATCAAACTGGCCGAGGCCCGCTGGGGCAGGTTGGAATTGCTCGTGGCGGGCGAGGTGGACGTAGACAGCGCTGGCCTGCCCGAGGGAGAGATTGTGGTGAAGGCCCGCAATTGGCGAGATATTCTGCAAATGGCGGTGAGCTCCGGAACGCTGAACCAAAGTTTTGCGGACACGTTGGAGGGCGGGTTGTCGCTGATTTCTCAAATGGCTGGAAACCCAGAAACGCTTGATATTCCCCTTAACTTCTCAGGAGGTCGTGTTCGCATCGGGCCCGTTCCGCTGGGGCCAGCCCCGGTGTTGCGGCTTAGGTAAGGCTGCCGCGCCACGACCGGCGTAGAGCGACAAATTTTCTAGGCCAACCCATTGCCGCGCACCCATCTGCATGCCACATATCAGGTATGCGTGCTTACAAGACAAGACTGCTCGCCACGCTTGTGATGATGGCGTCATTGATGGCACCATTTGCCAGCAGCTGGGCCATGGCGCTCGGCGTTGCGGATGGTCGTTTGCTGATCATCTGCTCCGGCGACGGGCTGCGCACGATCTACATCGACGAAAACGGCGACGCCACGCACGTGTCGGATGAGGCTGTTGCCTGCGTGGTCAAATCAACGGTGGATACGGCGCAAGCCATTGCACCCGAGGATCGATTAGACACTCTACTCTTCGTGGCTGACGCGGCTCTTGTTGAAACTCTTGATGTCAAACCCAGCGCACATCCTGCGCCTTTGCCACGGGCGCCACCGGTGATCTGAAAACCCCAAATCACATGGCCGATCCCCGGCCGGTTTTTCAGATCAATCGGAGACAAGACACATGAAACCTCTGTTTTCCATTCTTGCCGCGCTGTCATTATCAACGGCGGCCATAGCCCATGAATACAGCGCAGGAAGCCTTGATATCGATCATCCCATGGCCTTTGAAACAGCTGCAACCGCCAAGGTCGGGGGCGGCTACATGACCATCACCAACACGGGCGAGAGCGCCGATGCGCTTATCGGAGTGAAAGCTGATTTTCCGCGCGTGATGATCCACCAAACCGTGGAAGAAGACGGCATTGCCAAGATGAACCATGTCGACCGCATCGACATTCCCGCCGGTGAGTCCGTAGAGCTGACGCCCGGCGGATATCACGTGATGTTCATGGGGCTTGAAGCGCCACTGGTCGATGGCGAAAAATTTCCCGCCACGTTGATCTTCGAAAACGCCGGAGAGGTGGAGGTGACGTTTAACGTCGAGGCCCGCACCACCGAGGCGATGGATCATTCCGGTCATGACCATTCTGGTCACGGCGCGGAAAAGTCCGAAGACAAGACCAACTGATCGTCCAATTCACCGCTAAGAGAGCAGGAGCGCCCGACCGGCGCCTCCTGCCCAACAGGGATGTTTACCCGATGAAAATCGCGAAACTCGCGGCAGCTTTGCTCTGCCTTTCAACCCCCGCCGTCGCCGACGGCTTTCACAGCCACAGCCATGCAGGCAATGAACCCTTGCGCGCTGATGGTCACGCCCCGATTGGCGTGATGGGCGACCACCGCCATGCCACCGGTGAGATCATGCTCTCCTACCGCTTCATGCGTATGGAAATGGGCGGCAATCAAATCGGCACCACCGATGTCTCGCCATTGCAAATTGCCACCACCGTGCCCAACCGCTTCTTTGGCGCGCCGATGCAGCCGCCCACCTTGCGCGTGGTGCCGACTGAAATGACCATGGACATGCACATGTTCGGTGCGATGTATGCGCCCAATAATCGAGTGACGTTTATGGCCATGCTGCCCTACATCACCAAAGACATGGATCACGTCACCTTTGCCGGTCCTGTCGGGCCTGGCGTACTGGGCGGTTTCCGGACGAAGTCGGAAGGTTTCGGGGATGTAAAGGTCTCCGCGCTGGTGGGCCTTTGGGATGGCGCGAACAGCTCTGTTCATGCCAATCTCGGGATCAGCCTGCCCACTGGGTCAACGTCCGAGACCGACGCGATTCTGACACCGCTCAACATGCGGCCTGTCGTGCGACTGCCTTATTCGATGCAGCTGGGTTCGGGCACATATGATCTGCTCCCGGGCATCACCTATATGGGCCGCAGCGGCAATATAGGCTACGGGGCGCAGCTGACCGGCGTGTTTCGCCTGGGCAGTAACAACGGCTACACGCTCGGCAATGAGGTGAAGGCAAATGTCTGGGGCAGCGTGCAACCTGCGCCTTGGATTTCCCTGTCAGGTCGGCTTGAGGCGATGACGCTTGACAGGATCAGCGGCATTGACCCCTTGATCCGTGGCCCCGTGCAAACCGCCGATCCGCGCAACTATGGGGGCGATTTCGTCACCGCGTATCTGGGCGTGAACACGATCGTTCAAAATGGCGCCTTACGTGGGCATCGCTTTGCTCTTGAGGCGGGGATGCCAGTGTATCAAAACCTCAACGGACCGCAAATGGAGCGGGATTGGACGCTGACGTTGGGCTGGCAAAAGGCCTTTTAAATATTAAAGTGCGCCCTGCAAAGCATGCAGGGCGCGCTCTACAAAAGACGTTGAAAACATGGGTTACTGGACCTTCGCCACCGCTTTCACGGTGCCATTCTTCTTACCTTGAACCACTATCACAGCAGGTAAATCGCCCTCTAGATCCACGTTCATCTCCAGCGGCTCTGCCAAGTTCCATTGCGTCAACACCTGCATATCGGTCACCACGTTTGCATAGGAGATCGTCCGTCCGGCATTCTCGCCGCGGGAAATCTCAACGGTGGCTTCGGGCCGGTAGCGAACGATGTACACACTGGCATCATCGCTGTTTTGACCAACGGCCATCCCTTGGAGCGACAGCGTGTCACCAGACCGGGTTGCTGCCAGCTCCACCTCGGTCGGCAGTTGATGATGTGCGGCGATCACCGCGTTTGTGTCCTTGGGGTTAGAGCCCACGACGTGATCCATGCCATTGATCACCATCTGCGGGGTATAGACCATCGTGCGGTTGCCAAGACGGGCATAGGCCCGTTGACGCGCCGTGAATTCAGGCTGTGCAAAGCTGTCCTTCCAACCGATGTAGTCCCAGTAATCCACGTGCATGGCCAGAGCGATCACATTCTCACGCTCCGCCAACTCATGCAGGAAAGCATCCGCAGGAGGGCAGGATGAACATCCTTGTGACGTAAAAAGCTCCACCAGCACAGGGCGATCTTGCGCTTGGGCTGCCGGTGCCAGCGCCAGAGCTGCCACAGTGAGGATAGAAAACAATTTCACGGTACGACGTCTCGCGTTTCGACTCAGATCATTTCGGATAGAACGACAGATATAAACCGCGGTGTCACACGGCCAATCACCGTTTCGTCAGACTTAGGTGAGGCTGGCATATGAGCCACAGCGACCATCTGCCGCCCTCTTGAACCATTTCGCCATCCCGGTACCATATCTTTGCTATCAATCAGCCCAAAGCCAAAGGACAGCCCATATGCCCATCACTGTCGGCCACGACACCGCCAAGTGTCGCAAAACCCTTCATGTCGGCGATCAGAGCGTTGCCTACTATTCCATCTCTGCCGCAGAAGAGGCGGGGCTGGGGGATTTTTCCCGATTGCCGGCCAGCTTGCGGGTCGTGCTGGAAAATATGCTGCGATTTGAAGATGGCAAAACGGTCCATGTCGATGACATTCGCGCGTTTTCCGATTGGGCGGCGAATGGTGGCCAAGCAGACCGCGAATTGGCCTACCGCCCGGCGCGCGTGTTGATGCAGGATTTCACCGGCGTTCCTGCTGTTGTGGATCTGGCCGCAATGCGTGACGGCATTGTGGAGCTGGGTGGAAACGCACAACAGATCAACCCGCTCAACCCTGTCGACTTGGTGATTGACCATTCGGTGATGATCGATGAGTTCGGCAATCCGCGCGCTTTTCAGTTGAATGTTGATCGCGAGTATGAGCGCAACATGGAGCGCTATCAGTTCCTCAAATGGGGGCAATCGGCGTTCAACAATTTCCGTGTCGTGCCGCCCGGGACAGGTATCTGCCATCAGGTGAACCTGGAGTATCTCGCGCAAACTGTATGGACCGATGTGGATCAAACCGGTGAAATGGTCGCCTACCCAGACACGCTTGTGGGCACGGATAGCCACACCACCATGGTGAACGGGGCGGCTGTTCTTGGCTGGGGCGTTGGCGGGATTGAGGCGGAGGCCGCGATGCTGGGCCAGCCGATCTCGATGCTGATCCCGGAGGTTGTCGGTTTTGAGCTGACAGGTTCTTTGATCGAAGGCACGACAGGTACAGATTTGGTCCTCAAGGTTGTGGAAATGCTGCGTGCCCTTGGTGTGGTCGGCAAATTTGTTGAGTTTTACGGCGAAGGTCTCAACCGCCTGCCCTTGGCGGATCGCGCAACAATTGCCAACATGGCGCCCGAATACGGCGCGACATGCGGGTTCTTCCCAATCGATGGCGAAACACTGCGCTACATGCGTACAACGGGCCGGGATGAAGCGCGCATTGCCTTGGTGGAGGCCTATGCCAAGGAAAACGGATTCTGGCGCGGCGATGACTATACGCCTATTTACTCCGACACACTGCATCTGGACATGGGCACGATTGTCCCCGCGATCTCAGGACCGAAACGCCCGCAGGACTACGTGAAACTGACTGCGGCGAAATCGGAATTCCTGCGTGAAATGGAGGAGACGTTCAAACGCCCCATGGACAAGGAAATGCCTGTTGAAGGTGAGGATTACACTCTGAGCTCCGGCGATGTGGTGATTGCCTCGATCACCTCCTGCACCAACACGTCGAACCCTTATGTGATGATTGGCGCAGGCCTTGTCGCGCGCAAAGCAGCTGCCTTGGGGCTGAATCGCAAACCTTGGGTAAAGACATCTCTGGCCCCCGGCTCTCAGGTCGTCAGCGCCTACTTAGAGGCGGCGGGCCTACAAGAAGATCTCGACAAGATCGGGTTTAATCTGGTGGGCTATGGCTGCACCACATGCATCGGCAATTCAGGGCCCATTCAAAAAGAATTGAGTGATGCCATTGCCGAGGGTGATCTGGTCGCCGTCTCAGTTCTGTCCGGCAATCGCAATTTCGAAGGTCGGATCAGCCCAGATGTGCGCGCCAATTACCTGGCCTCTCCGCCACTTGTGGTGGCCTATGCACTTGCCGGATCGATGGATATCGACATCAGCAAAGATCCCATTGCACAGACACCAGAAGGCAAGGATGTCTATCTCAAAGACATTTGGCCGAGCCAAAGTGAGATCGCCGAGCTTGTCGAGCAAACCGTGACGCGCGAGGCGTTCATTGAAAAATATGCTGACGTCTTCAAGGGCGATGACAAATGGCGCGAGGTAGAGACATCCGAAGGCGAGGTCTATGATTGGCCGCCCGCGTCCACCTATGTGCAAAACCCGCCTTATTTCCGCGGCATGGGCAAAGAGCCAGGCACGATTGAAAATGTGGAAAATGCACGTGTGCTGGCACTTTTGGGCGATATGGTCACAACAGACCACATCTCGCCCGCCGGATCTTTCAAGGAAACCACGCCAGCAGGGCAGTACCTCATTGAACGGCAGGTCCCTGTGCGGGAGTTCAATTCCTACGGCTCCCGGCGAGGCAATCATGAGGTTATGATGCGCGGCACGTTTGCCAATATCCGCATCAAGAATGAAATGCTCGACGGTGTCGAAGGCGGCTACACGCTCGGACCGGACGGTCAGCAGACATCTATTTTTGATGCCTCTATGGCCTGGCAAGAACGCGGCGTGCCGCTGGTTGTTATCGGTGGTGCGCAATACGGCGCGGGGTCTTCGCGCGATTGGGCCGCCAAAGGCACGGCCCTGTTGGGTGTGAAGGCGGTAATCGCAGAAAGCTTTGAACGCATTCACAGATCTAATCTTGTGGGTATGGGCGTCATCCCGTTTGAGTTTACGTGCGGCGACACCCGCGCGTCCCTTGGGCTGAAGGGGGATGAAACGGTATCTATCTCGGGCCTCGACACAATCGAACCGCAGCAAGAAGTGCCCTGCACCATTGTGATGGGCGACGGTGAAGTGAAGGAAATCACGCTGAAATGCCGGATCGATACGGCGATTGAGGTTGAATATGTCGAACACGGTGGCGTTTTGCACTACGTTCTGCGCAACCTGGCCGCAACGCCAATGGCAGCGGAATGACACGCTCTACGTCGCAAGTGGCGTCGCATTAGAGCAGGCGGCGGTGCTGCGCCGAGCGTGGCCTGGCTTAGTGGTGAACCGATGCAGGGTCTCGGAGCGCTATCTGAGCGCGTTATCGCAGGCACCGAAACCCTAGATTCCTGTCAAGGACAAGGAGACGGACATGGGCGAGAACAGTTGGGATTTCGACGTCGTGATTGTGGGCGCCGGGGCCGCCGGATTGGCCGCCACGCACCTACTGCAAAATGCCGGGCGCCGCGTGATTTGTCTTGAAGCCGCAGACCGCATCGGCGGGAGGTGCCACACGGACACAACCATTTTCGGCGTTCCGTTTGATATAGGCGGGCACTGGCTGCATTACGCTGATGTGAATTCATTCATCCCCATTGGTCATGAACTTGGCTTTGATCTTTATGAAGAGCCCGGACATTTTCATCTTGCTGGCTGCCTGGCCGACGGTCCGGCGTTGGAACGGCTGGAGGAAGTCACCGCAGAACTGCATCGCCAAGGAGCGGCTGCAGGAGACATGTCCATGGCCGATGCCATTGCGCCCAAACACACGTTCGATCACACTGTGCTGATGCTCAAGGCGCTGTCGGCCGGGCGGGACCTGGGTGAGATTTCTATGCATGATTGGCACACCGGCGCGCTTGAGGAAAACAACTGGTTCTGCCGGCAGGGATTTGGTGCGATTGTGGCCGCCCACGCGATCGGTTTGCCGGTGAAGACGGGAACTTCTGTATCGGCCATCACCCGCACGCCGCATGGTGTGGATATCGAAACCGAGGATGGAACACTGCGTGCAGGGCATGTAATCGTTACCGTTTCGGTTGGTGTTCTTGCCTCAGAAGCGATCCGATTTGATCCGCCTCTCGACGCGTCCAAACAGAAAGCTCTCAACGGGATCACGATGGGCGTCTACAATCACGCGGCCATGCTGTTTGATCCTGAAACACTTCCGATGGCAGGCGACACATGGATCACCTACCCGATTGAAGAGGTAACATCCACGATGGCGCGGGGTGGCGGGATCTTGTGCAACATCTCAGGCTCAGGGCTTTGCAGCTTTGAACATGTGGGCAATTTCGCGCGCGAGCTGGAAGCAGAAGGCGAAGACGCAGCAATTGATTTTGCCTTATCGAGGATGATCGACGTTTTTGGTTCGGATATTTGCAAAGGCTTTCAAAAAGGCCACGCAACCCGATGGGGATCCAATCGGTTCACGCGCGGAGGCTATTCGGGGACGCTCCCCGGTGCTGCCGGGCTGCGTGGTGCACTTAGAGAATGCCATGCGGACGTTGTTCATTTTGCTGGTGAAGCGATGAACGAAGGCGAAACCGTGTGCGTCTCTGGGGCACACAAAGAGGGACTGCGCGCCGGCAAAGAGGCGCTCGCTGCATTGAAATGACAGCTTAACGCCCCTCATGCCGCGCAACGCAATGCCGAAACTGAGGACGCGAAACAGAAAGCCGAGCCAAGGTCCAATAGTGTCCTTTTGCACAACCGGCCAGGTACAGATTGGGCACGGCTTGTTACGCTAGAGAGGCTTTCAAGCTGTGACAATATGTCAAAAAGCTGGACAAGGTGACCCGTGCCATTATCCCTGCATTTTTGTATATTATGGTATGCTGACTGATAACCAGGAAGGCAGGATTTTTAAAGCTGTCCCTTTTCCCGTCGCGCGGACACGCGACCCGTAAACTGGTGAGAAGGCCAGAACAATAGCGCGGCACGCTCTCCATGCCACTTCGAGGGTGAACGCCGAGATCAAGAGAGGATGATGTGCCCCACGGACCGGATCCCAGGCGTGTTGCCGTTTACGGCGACTACAAAAGCCAGAGTTCCAGATTGCTTCGGATCGCCAAGCGATTGCCGCAACACAAGCTTGAGGCCCTTGCACGAGAGGCGCTTCAAAGGCTCATTGCCCTCGGCGTTGGTCGAAAAAGGGTGTCTCAGTGGGAGCTAGACAAGTCAGTAGAGGGCCTGTGCCGCGCCCTTTTGGATGATGACGACCAACTTGCCGCAAGAATGGTTGTAGATCTGTTGCATCAGGGTGTCGCGCCAGAGGAAGTGTATATCGATTATTTGGCGTCGGCTGCCAAACGGCTCAATGAGTGGTGGCAAGAAGACAAAGCCAGTTTCTGGCAACTCACTGTCGCGACCTGCCGGGTGTTAGCGATTATGCGCAGCATGGACCATCTCTTCGAACCCGCGATGACCTCGGACGCAAAATCGGTTTTGCTTGCCGGAGTACCAGGTGAGCAACACGCCGTTTCCCTGCGAATGGCTGCTGATATCTTTCACAAGGACGGTTGGCACGTGGTCGTGCTGCTTGGATTGTCGCACTATGCTTTGGTCCGAAAAATCGCAACAACGCAGACACGAACCATTGGTTTGACAATGAACAACCGGGGCTCAATCGATGCGCTGTCCAAGTTGATCGTGTCCTTGCACATTTGTCGCCCAACCACGCCCATTTTCCTCAACGGAACCGGCACGAAGGATATTTCTCCAAAACTTGGCTGGATGGATCTCGAAGGCGTGTCCGATAATCTTGCAGACGCCAGAGCGCAGATGAACGATTGGATTGTTGGCCAAAGCATCTGATGCAGTTGCGAAACGTGGTGTCGCAAACGCGGTTTGATCTCGGCCCGCGCATATATTGAGGTGGCCCACGTGTAGCGCGGACCGACCCAAGTTTTGCGGCGTAGCCTAATCGCGGTGATTAGACTTTCACCCGTTCTGAGCGCGGATCATACATCGGCTTCAGGCTTGCAGTCGCTTTCACTTTTGTGCCCATAACGTCAATTTCATACGTCGATGCCAGCACATCAGCGGCTTTTTCACCCTTTGACGGCACATATCCCAAGCCCACAGCCCCACCGAGATGATGACCGTAGTTGCCGGAGCTTAGATAGCCCACATACTCGCCGTCGCGCACAATTGGTTCGTTGTGAAACAGCAGCGGCTCTGGCTCTTCGAGCAGAAATTGAACCATGCGATTATGCGGCCCGCTTTCCTTACGTTCTGCCACCGCACGTTTACCGATGAAGTCCGGTTTACTCATATCAACGGCAAAGCTGAGACCTGCATCCACCACATTGTCTTCGCAGGTGATATCATGCCCAAAGTGTCGGAAAGCTTTCTCAATCCGGCAGCTGTCCATCATGTGCATTCCGCAAAGCGTGAGGCCAACATCCTGCCCGGCCTCCCACAACGTTTCAAATGCGTGACCGGCCATATCAGCAGGAACGTAAAGCTCCCATCCTAATTCACCGACGTAGGACACACGGTGGGCGCGCGCCAGACCCATTCCGAGCTCAATATCTTGCGCGGTGCCAAAGGGGTTCGTGTCATTGGAAAAATCATTGGGCGACACTTTGGCGAGAAGGTCTCGCGCATTTGGCCCCATGATCGCCAGCACACCCTCGGCGGCTGTGACATCAGTGATGACCACCTGATAACCCTCCGCATTGCGGCGCAGGTGCGTTTCGTCAGCCAACCGCGTGGCCGCAGGGGTGACAACCAAATAGACCGTCTCAGTCAAACGCGTCACGGTGACATCAGCCTCAATCCCACCTTTGGAATTGAGGAATTGCGTGTAAACGATCTTGCCCGCAGGCACCGACATGTTCGCCCCGCAAACCCGGTTGAGCAGCGCTTCGGCATCCGGGCCTTCGACGCGTAGCTTGCCAAAGGATGACATGTCATACATGCCCACATTCTCGCGCACGGCCTTGTGCTCCGCGGCAGAGTTGTCAAACCAGTTCTGGCGCTTCCACGAATACTTGTATTCACGCTCCTGGCCTTCATTGGCAAACCAGTTTGCGCGTTCCCAACCGTTCACTTCGCCCATCACAGCGCCCTGTTCAAGCAAGTGGTGATGAAAGGGCGTACGGCGCACACCGCGCGCTGTGGCCTTTTGACGATACGGGAAGTGATCGGCGTAAAGCAGGCCCAATGTTTCAGTCGAGCGTTCGTAGAGGTAGTACTTGTTGCCCTGAAACGGATGCATGCGCGCAATATCCACGTCACCCAGATCAAACGGTTTTTCACCGTCTTCCATCCATTGCGCCAAGGCCATCCCCGCGCCGCCTGCAGATTGAATGCCGATTGAATTGAAGCCAGCGGCGACCCAGACATTGTCCATCTCTGGTGCGAGGCCCAGGTGATAGGCATCATCCGGCGTGAAGCTCTCAGGCCCATTGAAGAACGTGTGAATACCCGCCTCTGCCAGCATCGGAACGCGCTCACAAGCTTGCTCCAGGATCGGCTCAAAATGATCGAAATCTTCGGGCAACTGATCAAATTCAAAGCTGTCGGCGATGCCATTCATGCCCCAAGGCTTAGAAACCGGCTCAAAGGCGCCCAGGAGCATTTTGCCAGCGTCCTCTTTATAATATGCGCATTCATCCGGCACGCGCAGAACCGGCATTTGGCTGAGGCCTTCGATGGCTTCGGTCACGATATAGAAATGCTCGCACGCATGAAGCGGCACATTGATATTCGCCATTTTGCCCACTTCATGGCCCCACATACCGGCACAGTTCACCACCATGTCCGCGGCGATGTGGCCCTGATCCTGGCCGTCATCGCTGATCCAATCGACGCCAGTGATACGGCGGCCCTGACGTTTCATGCCCGTGACCTTCACCCGTTCTTTGACCACCGCGCCGTTCATCCGCGCACCTTTGGCAAGGGCAAGTGCGATATTGGCAGGATCGGCCTGACCATCGGTCGGCAACCAGACACCGCCCTTTACGTTGCTAAGACTGATATGCTCATACCGGTCTTTGACTTCTTGCGGGCTCAGCTCTTCCACCGGAACGTCAAAGGCCCGGGCCATGGCGGCATTGCGGTACAGCTCTTCTAGGCGCTCATCGGTCAACGCCACAGAGACCGATCCCACCTGACGCATGCCTGTGGCCACTTCGGTTTCGGCCTCAAGCCCCATGTAAAGCTCCGCCGAATAGCGCGCGAGCTTGGTCATGTTTTGTGACGCGCGCAGCTGACCAATGAGGCCGGCCGCATGCCAAGTGGTGCCGCTCGTCAATTGTTTGCGTTCCAGCAAAACAACGTCTTTCCAGCCCTGTTTGGCCAAGTGATAGGCCACGGAACAGCCGATCACGCCGCCCCCGACAATGACAACACGCGCATTCTGAGGCAGATCCGCCATGACATTCCCTCTCGCAGATTCGGTTAGGTAATGACGTGTTTGGCACATCGCATCGGTAAGCAATGTTGAGTATGCGGCAGAAAACTGTCGGATTTTAAATGACTGGGTGTTTGCCTATGCAACTTCGCCCTAGGCGGCCTGTCCTGCGATCTTGCCCGAAAACATGCATCCGCCCAGAAACGTGCCTTCGAGCGCGTTGTAACCATGATACCCGCCGCCACCGAAGCCTGCCGCCTCACCCGCGGCATAGAGGCCGGGGATGGGGGAGCCTTTTGTGTCCAACACCTGAGCATTCAGATCGGTCTCAATCCCACCCAAGGACTTGCGGCTCAGCAGGTGTAGCCGCACGGCGATCAAAGGCCCATTCGCCGGATCGAGAAACTTGTGCGGCTTGGCCGTGCGGATCAATCGGTCGCCGCGATATTTACGCGCCGCGTGGATCGCCATCACTTGCGCGTCTTTGCTGAACGGGTTGGTGATCTGGGCATCGCGCGCCGCGATTTGCGCATGCAGATGCGCCTCATCGATCAATCCGCCCCCTGCCACCTGATTCATACCTCGGACCAGCGCGGGCAGGTCATGTGCCACAACAAAGTCTTCGCCGCGCTCTTTGAAAGCCTCCACCGGGTCAGTGGCGTGTTTCCCCGAAAGGATGCGCTGTCGTATCACGTCCATCCATTTCCCGGAGGTGAAGTCAGAGTTCTGTTCTGAACCGGAAAGCGCGAACTCTTTTTTGATCACCGCCTGGGTCAGCACGAACCAACTGTAACTATGGCCGGTTTTCAGGATTTCTTTCAGCGTCCCGCGTGTGTCAAACCCCGGCAAGGCAGGCGGATTCAGGCGATTGCCCCGCGCATCGAACCACATCGACGACGGCCCCGGCAAAATGCGGATGCCATGATCCGGCCAAATCGGATCCCAGTTCTGTACGCCTTCGGTATAGGTCCAAAGCCTGTCACCATTGATGAGGCTCGCGCCCGCGGCCTCCGTTACGTCGAGCATGCGACCATCCACATGGGCGGGCACGCCACAAACCATACGCTCTGGTACAGGGCCAAGCTGATCCACAGGCCATGCACGCCGAACCCGATCGAGATCGCCACCGATGCCACCCGATGTGACAATCACTGCGTTGGCCGACAGCGTAAACTCCGCCAGTTTGTCTCGGTTGGTTCTGGCTCCGCGCGGTGCGTCATCTTCGGCCAGCACGATGCCCGAAACGCCTGTTGCCGCGCCGTTCGTCATCTCAAGCCGATCCACCCGATGGCGAAACGCATACGTCAACCGACCGGCTTTTTCATGCTCTGCGCAGCGCGCCACAAAAGGCTCCAGCACGCCCGGCCCAGTGCCCCAAGTCAGATGAAAGCGCGGCACGGAATTGCCGTGCCCATCGGCAAAACTGCCGCCGCGTTCTGCCCATCCCACAACCGGAAACCATCGATGGCCCAACCCGTGCAGCCACTCTCGCAGCCCGCCAGCCGCAAACTCCAGATACGCCTCTGCCCATTTGCGCGGCCACGCATCCTCCTTGCGGTCAAATTGCGCCGATCCAGCCCAATCGCTGCGCGCCAGATCAAGGCTGTCACGGACGCCCATGCGGCGCTGCTCGGGCGTGTTGACCATGAAGACACCACCCAATGACCAAAACGCCTGCCCCCCCAGGTTCTGCGGGCCTTCCTGATCCACGACAATGACAGTTTTGCCTCGATCCCCCAGTTCCGCCGCAGCCGTCAATCCGGCAAGCCCGCCGCCTACTATAATCGCATCGGCGTCTGCCATTTCAGATACCTGCCTTTCGGCGATGCCGCATCTCAAGTGGCGTGATGCCAAAAAACTTTTTGTAAAGCACTGAAAAACCTTCTGAAAACCCGCATGCTAATCCGACTTCGCGCACGCTTAGGGTTGTGTTGAGCAACAAGTTATTGGCCTGCGCCAAGCGCAATTGACGATAGTACGTGTTGGGCGTTGTGTTGAGGTAATTGCGAAATTTTCGCTCCAACGAGCGCGACGAGATACCCACCATTCTGACCAGTTCGGCAATCGGCACAGGTTCTTCGATGTGGCCTTGCATGATCTCGATCGCGCGATTGAGCTCGGCATCCCCTGTTGCGGTGCCACCCGCCCCACCAAAAGGCTGACGCGTACCAAAATCGCGGATCTTGTCGTGCAGAAAGATATTGGCAACTGTCATCAACTCAGCCGACGGCATGTGTTGCCCCATAACCGACAGCACCACATCCAAGGCCGTGCTCATCCCTGCGCAGGTTACCACTCTCCCATCCCGGCTCGCCAGCGCGTTGTCGATGTCAAAGATTTCCATCCGTTCCCGGAAGATGGCAGAGTTTTCCCAATGCGTGGACAGCCCTTGCGCCTCGGCCCCGCGCTCGCGAATGTAGCGGCTTGCGGCCTCTGCAAGAAGGTAAACCTGCGCGCCGCGATTGGTGTAGCGATCAATCACGGCGCCAAGCGATAGATCTGGCTCATCCTGATTGGAGCTCCCGATGGCAAAGAGATAATCCGCCTCAGGCCTCTCCTCAAATGGTTCTGTTTGCACCGTGGCGCGGCTCAAGCTCTCCACCAAGCCGCCCTTATGCGAACGGTATGTCCAGTTAAACATTGGACGCGCGGTCACGCGGTTGGCGATCCGCAAGGCATCGACCACGGCGGCCACCTCAATCAGAACAAACCCACGCGCCACCACAACATCAAACTGCACCAAACGGTTCAGGGTTGGCTTGGCGTTGTCAATCTGCGTCATAATCAGACAAGTATATGCCCGGCGTCCCGCAATTGTCTTGCAAGTTCTGCGATGTGATCAGGACCAACTTCGCAGCAGCCGCCGACAATGCTTGCGCCTTGAGCCACCCAACCCATGGCAAAGGCAGCGTAAGGTTCCGGGCCCAGATCAGTGCGCTGTGTCAATGCATCCACTGTCGGAAACTCTTTCTTGAACCCGTCAGAGATTTTGGTGAACCCATTGGCATAAGCGCCAAAAGGCTTGTCAAACGATTTGATGATCTCCAGCCCATCTGCCACAACCTCGGGCCGTGAACAATTGAGCAAAACCGCATCCACCTGATGCGAAGCCACAATCGGAGCGGCATCGATAAGCGGCTCACCGGATCTAAAAACTGAACCGTCAAAGTCATCCGTACTCATAGCGAGCCAGACTGGTTTTCCATGCCCATCCGTTGCCCGTAAAGCACCCTCGGCATGTTCCAAAGACGTCACGGTTTCGATCAGGAAAAGGTCGGCGGTTTCCTTCACATGCGCGACAATCTCACTATAAACTTCTGCCGCTTCCTCGGCTGGCGGAAAAATATCCGGTCGATAGGATGCATTCAGAGGGCCAAGCGATACCGCCACACGCCCTCCGCCGGCTGCATCGCGCGCCTCTTTGGCCGTGGTCATCGCTGTGCTGAGCAGGGTCTCAAAATGCTCTTCAATGCCCACCCGACGCAACCGATCCCGCAGAACGGCATAGGTGTTGGCCGTGGCCACCGTCGCGCCGGTTTCAAAGTAAGAGGCATGGACATCACGGACCAAACCGGGATGGTCGATCATCACCTGGGTGGACCAAAGTCCCGTCGGCTTATCGCCAGACCGCTTTACCAATTCCTGGCCAATGGAGCCATCCAGAAGCGTGATCTCTGCCATGACGTTTTCCTTTTTGCATCCCCAAGTGATCGGCGTGTAGCGGAGAGCACGCGCATCGCCAATATGCTAATTCCGTCCAGTCCGTGAAATCACACTGAACCCGGTCAAATTCCCGCACGACGCGCGCCTACCAACCACTGCTGAGGTAATCCACAACGGCTCAGGAGCCCGCTTGCATCAACTGTAGAAGGTCGCGAACTTGTCCTTGTAATGTGCAATCATCTCTTCTTCTGTGACGCCGTCGTCATATGGCGGTGTGGTGACCTGTCGGACCTCATCGGCAGTGATGAGAACCAATGCATTGATACGATCGGCAAGGTCACCCCAGACGTCTCTCCATTTGGGCAGCAATGCCTCAAACGATCGACCTTTATCGATCACGCTCACCGGCCCTCGAATACGCACACCTTTTCGCAGCCATTGGTCGATGAAATTCACCTCCTCCATAGGTTGATTGGCCAGATTCTTCATAGTGTCCGGTGATCTGATTTCGGCAAAAGCCACAGTGCTATCGTCCAAGACAAGAAATGTGCCTTTGGGCGACAGGTGCGGACGACCTTCAGGTGTCACCGTCGCAACAAAACCCAAGGGAAACCTTGCAATTAAAGTCTTGGCAAAGTCATCAATGGCCATTCTTTGCATCCTTTCCGATTGGCAGCGGACCCGAGTTACGGGGGAACCTTTCGAGTTAGAAATCCTGTTGCCCAGTGCGCTAACCGAAGCGCGTATTTAGATCATGGTGTTCACCCCTGACTTCAAAACACGGACGAGAGCTTTGGCTCCTGGGCAGAAACTTTTGTCTGCGACTTCGCAGCCTCACGCCCATTATGGCCCATCAAACAAACACCCGAGCCGGTTTCAGAACGGGCCATAGCAATCCCTTTTCAACGGGCATTTTGCTCAAGATCCTTTGCGCCAAGCAAGATCGCAGCACACAGCATCAAGGCCCCTGAAATGCGATTGAGCCATTGAGTTTTCAGCGATTTCACTTGCCCGAGTGTTTTGCGGGCAGCCCATCCCCAAAGGACAAGGATCAGTCCGTCAACAACAAGATATGTCAGCCCAAGAAGCAAAAGCTGCGGCCAAATCGGGAGCGCTGTGTCAATGAATTGAGGAAATAAAGCACCAAAGAATACGACGGCGTAGGGATTGGCCATCGAGGTTACGAACCCTTGCCGGAAAAGATGGCCAGCTGCTGGTTTTGGTGGATCCTTCTCTGCACTGGAAAAAATGAGTTTCACTCCGATCCAGGCGAGGTAGGCCACGCCTAGCCATTTTATGACCCACAGTGCGTCGGCGGACGCTGCAACAGCCGCCGTCAAACCAAAAGCAGCAAGCGTCATTTGAAACGCATTGGCCGAGAGATCCCCCGCCACCGTGGCCAAGCTGCGCTTTGACCCGTGGCGCAAGGTGTTGGACATGATCAGCAACTGGCTGGTATCCGGCGGCGTCAAAAAGAACGCCGCCAGTACACCCAGGTACAGAAGATATGTCTCAACGCTCACGCGCGAATTCGGTCGTTGGCGGGATCCCACATCGGCGCATCTGCCTGAACGGTCGCCTTGCAACGCTCACCAAATATTTCGACCTCAAGCTCTTGGCCTTCGTTCGATAGATCGGTGCGCACAACACCCAAAGCGACAGAGGCGTTTACCCGGTAACCCCAAGCACCCGAGGTGGTTTCGCCAACGACCTCTCCATTGTGCCAAATCGTCGACATGTAGGGCGCATCGGCCTTGCCCGCATCCACTTTGAGCGTAACGAAGGCCTTCTTGCGGCCTTGCTGCTTTTCACTCATCAAAGCCGCCTTTCCGGTGAAATCCTGTGGTTTATCGAACTTCACGAACCGCTCTAGCCCGCCTTCGAGCATGGAGTAATCCGTCGATAGGTCGCCTTTCCACGCACGGTAGCCTTTCTCAATGCGCAAAGAGTTAAGCGCATACATACCAAACGGCTTGGCTCCTGCCGCCAGGACCGCCTCATAGATCGTGGGCATATCTGCATTGGCGGCGTGCACCTCCCAGCCCAACTCACCGGTGAAGCTCACCCGGATAAGGAAGGCATCGCGCCCGGCAACCTTGCAATGCTGATGCGTCAACCATCCGGTTGTCAGGTCCCCATCGGTCAGCGGGGCAAGCACATCGCGTGACGTCGGTCCCGCAACCAAAAGCGCGGTGCGTTCTGTTGTGGTCTCGGTGATGGCGACACCATCAGGCACGTTCTGACGAAGAAGATCGCCGTCATGCCATTGCGCACCCGCGGCAGTGATCAGAACAAAATCATCTTCCGCCAGCCGAATGCAGGAAAACTCAGTCAGGACCCGACCACGGCTATCCGCCCGGTAGACAAGGTTGATGCGGCCAATTTTGGGTAGACCTCCCGTCACGAAACCGCGCAGCCATTCGTCTGCGCCCGCACCTTTGATGCAAAAGCGGGAGAAGCCAGGCAGGTCAAGGACGCCGCAAGCATCGCGCACTGCTTCGCACTCTTCTTTGATGCGCGGCTCCCAAGGCCCTTCGCGGTACCAGGTTTGTGTCGCCTCCTCAGAGGTATCGTCACCCGGCTTGGCAAACCAATTTGCGCGTTCCCAGCCATTATAGGCACCCATGACGCCACCCATCTCACGCACTTTGGCGTCATTTGGGCTCAGCTTCTTGTCGCGCCCGGCGGGCCATTCATGCCAAGGGAAATGCATGGCGTATTCGTGGCCATATGTTTCTAGCGCCTTGTCGAGGCAATAAGCGTGATCGGCGTAATCGGTGTAGCGGCGCGGATCGACCGCCCACATGTCCCACTCGGTTTCACCGTGCATGATCCATTCTGACAGCACCTTTCCCGCACCCCCACCTTGGGCGATGCCGAAGGTAAAGCTGTGACCTTCGAAGGCGTTTTTCACACCCGGCATAGGACCGATCATTGGCAACCCGTCGGGTGCGTATGGAATGGGGCCGTTGATATTGCGGCCCACACCGGCCTCACCCAGAAGCGGCATCCGCGCCATGGCGTCTTCGATGTAATACTCCAGCCGCTCCAGATCGTCCGGGTAAAGCTGGAAGCTGAAATCTTGCGGCATCGGATCCTCTGGCGTGACCCAATGCGCCTTGCAATTGCGCTCATACGGCCCGAGGTTCAGACCGGTTTTTTCCTGGCGCAGGTAGTAGGACACATCCACATCGCGGATCATCGCAACCTTCTTACCGTGCTCTTTGGTCCAGGCCTCCAACTCCGGGATCGGTTCAGTCAGGAAATACTGGTGGGACATGACAACCATGGGCACGGTGCGGCCGCCGAAAGGCTTGAACATCTCACCCACGCGCTGCGCGTAGTAACCTGCGCAGTTCGCCACGTATTCACAGCGAATATCGCCCTTTTCAGTTTTCACGATCCATTCATCGCCATCGCGATCAATGCCGGTAGCCGGGCAGAACCGTTCGATGCGGCCACCCGCCTCCCGCGCGCCTTTGGCCAGGGCCTGGGTCAGCTGAGCCGGGTCAATGTCACCATCGAGGGGATCCCACATGCCGCCTTCCAGATCATGGGTTTCCATAAAGGGATTGTATTGCAGCAGTTCTTCGGGCGTGCAGATATCCATTTGCAAGCCCTGATATTTGCCCATGCCTGCAACACGTTCGAATTCAAGCATGCGTTCCTTAGAATGCGCCAGACGAACGGAACCACTCACGTGATAATTCATCGGGTAATCTACGGCCTCACCGAGAGACCGGTACATCTCAGCCCCGTAGCGCTGCATATTCATCACCGCCCAAGAGCCAGCAAAGTTGGGGCAGTTGCCCGCCGCGTGCCAAGTGCTGCCTGCTGTGAGTTCGTTCTTTTCCAGCAAGATACAGTCTTTCCAGCCTGCCTTCGCCAGATGGTAGAGCGTCGAAACACCGACGACGCCGCCGCCGATGATGACGACCCGTGCGGTGGTGGGTAGATCAGCCATTTTGAGGTTCTCCTGTCAGATCGCGCTTGCTGAAACGGGCAAGGTTTTTGGTGTTGTGGATGTGGGTCTGGGCCATGTCAGCGATCCCAAACCAAGCGGGTCGTAAGCCTGGCCGCCGCCAAGGCCACATGGAAGAGGATGCCAAGACTGACGCCGATGGTGGCGGCCATCCCTGCGCGGGGTCCGGCGTTGATGCCACTGGCCCAACCAATGACGAAATGCGCCCCGAGTGTAAGGTTGAGCAAAAGACCCGTGCCAATGAAGGCCAAGAGAAAGGCCAGTTCAAAGCCTGTGATCACCTCCCACATGATCACGTTCTCCCGGGCAAAGACGTACTGCCCAATGCGAGACCATAGACGACAAAACAGGCCGCCATCGCGCGGCGAAGCCACGTGTTGAAGATCACGCCGAGGGCCATACGCCCAAGCCCCGCGCCAAGGGCGGTGTAGGTCAGGTAGCTCATCGCTGTGATGGTCAGCGCGGTGGGCACGATCACCCACATTTGGGTCCCAATCGCGACGTCTGGTTGCACGAACTGGCTAAAGGCAGCGAGGTAACCTGCGATGCTTTTTGGGTTGATCGTGGCGATAAGAAATGCGCGCCAATAGATCGACCCGGTGTTGATTTGTGGGTCCCCTGCCTGCGCCTGAATGGGGCGATACGTCAGCATCCAACTGCGAATGCCCAGATAGATCAGGAACGCCGCGCCTGCGACCTTCACGATTTGAAAGGCGACCGGAGAGGCGGCAATGAGCGCGGTGATCCCCGCCGCCGAAAGCGCAAGGAAAAGGAGGGCTTGGGTCAGGATCGCCGCCACGCCTGGCAGCGCTTTGCGAAAGCCGAGCGTCATGCCATTAGTCACGCAGTTCGCGGCATTGGGGCCGGGTGTCGTAACAAACACCACCCAGAACAGTGCGAATATGGTCCAGGCCTCAAAACTCATGACCGCCTCAATAAACCGGCGGTGCGATCACCCAGATCGCGACCGCTGGCTCGTTATAGGGGTTAGACCATTGGTATTCTTCACCGCGGCACCGGAAACTGTCACCCGGTCCCACTGTGAAGGATCGCCCGCCGATGGTCAGGTTCAAACGGCCCGAGATAATGTATCCCACCTCCTGCGTTGGGCGGTTCGCTGGACGCTGCATCGCTGAACGCGGCTGAAAGGTGGAATGGATCATCTCAAAATCATCGGTGAGATCGGGCGACAACAGCTCTTCGATCAATCCCTCTTCGCCTGATCCCATGGGGCGCCGCGCACCGGCGCGCACGACATAGCCCTGCTCTTCCACCGGCGCGCTGTCATGGCCAAAAAGAAAGGACATTGGCACGCCCAGAACCTCAGCAATCTGGCGCAGGTCGGAGATGGATGGATCGGAGAGATCCCTCTCAACTTGGCTGAGCCACCCCACAGAACGGCCCAAAGCCTCAGAAAGATCGGTCAGCGTGTATCCCCGCGCCTTGCGCAATGCCCGCAGATCGGCCCCAAGCGTACGAACAGGAGAAAGAAGAGATTGATCCAAGGCCGACTCGTCTGTGAAAAAAGGTGGTGTATTTTCACGGTGCGGGAGTTGCGTGAAAATTTCAATCATTTTTTCACGCTGCGGTGCGGCGCTATTTGGTCGAAAACACCTGTTTCAAAATAGCGCGTAACCCGTCAGCATCGTGTTGCGAGAACGCGGCTGGCTGATCGCTATCGATGTCCAAAACCGCAATAAGCTGCTCCGCCTGATTAAACACCGGCACCACAATCTCGGACCGCGTGGAACTGGCGCAGGCGATATGGCCGGGAAACATTTCAACATCGTCGACCAGTTGCACCTTACCTGTCCGGGCGGCCGCGCCGCACACACCTCTGGAAAACGGGATTTGCAAACACCCATGCCCGCCTTGATAGGGCCCGATCTTGAGCATCTGCGGCGCCGTGACACGGTAAAAACCCGTCCAGTCAAAGCGATCATCGGCATGGTGCAATTCGCACACCACGGTGGCCATCAAAGCGATCTCATCGGTCTCAGAAGCAGTCAGGGACCCAATCACGTTAGATGTCTGATCATAGTCAATCTTCATACGCTTTACTTGGACTCGTTGCCCCCAAACCCCAGGGATATTTCCAGCCAGAAGAAAGGTTTAGAGGCGTTCTATAGCGATAGCTGTGCCCTCACCACCGCCAATGCAAATCGCCGCAACACCACGCTTTACCCCGCGCTTTTCCAAGGCATTAAGCAGCGTGACCATGATACGCGCACCGCTGGCACCAATGGGATGACCAAGCGCGCAGGCGCCACCATTCACATTCACCTTGTCGCGAGGCAAACCCATTTCATGCATGAAAGCCATGGGCACCACAGCAAAGGCCTCATTGACCTCCCATAGATCCACGCTGTCTGTCGTCCAGCCGATCCGATCCAACAGTTTCTGCGCGGCGGGCACGGGTGCCGTCGTGAACCAACCCGGCGCTTGCGCATGGGAGGCGTGCCCAACAATGCGCGCACGCGGTGTTAGCCCTTGGACCGCGGCCGCCTTAGCCGAGGTGAGAACCAACGCTGCCGCCCCATCTGAAATCGACGACGCATTTGCCGGTGTGACTGTGCCGTCCTTGCGAAACGCCGGTTTCAGATGCGGAATTTTATCCGGGCGCGCCTTACCAGGCTGTTCGTCTTCTTCAACCGTGATCTCGCCATTACGGGTCTGCAATGTGACAGGTGCAATCTCTCCTACAAATGCGCCTGTTGTCTGCGCGTCGATCGCATTTTGCAAAGATCCGATTGCGTAGGCATCCTGTGCCTCACGGGTGAACTGAAATTTTTCCGCGCAATCCTCGGCAAAGGTGCCCATCAGTCGGCCTTTGTCATAGGCATCCTCCAGCCCGTCGAGGAACATGTGATCTTTGACCTCTTGATGCCCGATCCGCGCGCCGCTGCGCATCTTGGGCAGCACGTAGGGCGCATTGGACATGCTCTCCATCCCGCCCGCGATCATCGTATCGGCTTGTCCCAGCGCAATCTGGTCAAACGCCAGCATAGCTGCCTTCATGCCCGAGCCGCACATCTTGTTAAGCGTGGTGGCCGGAACCTCCTCCCCCAGACCCGCATAGAACCCAGCCTGCCGTGCAGGCGCTTGACCTTGCCCCGCAGGCAAAACACATCCCATGAGCACCTCATCAACAGTTGCAACTCCGGCCTCATTAAGCGCCGCCTTGATCGCAACGCCGCCTAGGCGCGCCGCTTCGACCCCATCGAAATCGCCTTGAAAACCGCCCATAGGCGTGCGGGCTGCGCCCGTGATCACCACATCTTGCATCGCCGAAACTCCTGTTGTCTTCCAAAACGGCGCAAACCGATTGGTAAGGAATGCAACTTAATGTGACAGCGAACGATCTGAGGGTGAAGAGCAAATGAAACTCGACAGCAAACAAACCGGTTCAGCCCATGTGCTGACGCCGATGGCAGAGCGTATCGATGCAGCCAGCGCCATACAGTTCAAAGACGCCGTTCGGGCCGCCACAGCAGACGGGGCAGACCGTGTGGTGCTCAATCTGGGTCATGTGCGATTTGTGGATTCAAGCGGTCTTGGCGCTATCGTGGCAGCAATGAAGCATTTGGGCCGAGGGCGAAAGATGGATCTGGCCGCGCTCAACCCGGACGTGGACAAGGTCTTTCGTTTGACGCGCATGGACACTGTTTTTAACATTTATGCGAGTCTTGAAGCGGCAACTGGTCAGGTCCACCCGTGAGCATGCAGGCCGCGCCGTTCGGACGACGAACCAAACCAGTTGGCGGTTTCTCAACCCGCGTGTTTGACGGACGTTTCGACGCCAACCACATGTCAACGCGCACGGCCCTCTCAGATATCCGCGCAGCGCTTGAAGGCTGCGAGTTGGACGGCGGTTTGATTGGCCGGGTGGAGATCGCGCTCGCGGAGCTGTTCAACAACATTGCCGAACATGCCTATCGCAATGACGGAACAGGCGAAGTGCGCTGCTCTATGGGTTTGAAAGACCGTTGTCTCGTTGTTGAGGTGACAGATCAAGGTGGCCCTATGCCCGGGGGAGAAATACCAGAAGGCGCATTGCCAAACCTAGATGTGCCCTTTGAAGACTTACCGGAAGGTGGCTTTGGCTGGCATCTCATCCATGCCCAAACAGACGCGATCACCCATTTGCGGCTAGCGCTCGGAAACTGCACACGGCTTAACTTTGACATTGCGTGACGCATCGCAGATCAAAATGTGCTCATGTGAGAATAATTGAGAAGCTTTGATCCGGCCGGGGCGCAAGGCAAAGAAAAGCCCTTGAAATTTTCTGACCGTGTCTGAAGAATTTTGCTCAGGCAAAAATTCACAATCTCGCCTTAATCCTTACGAAGTTACGCCTGATTGCCACGTCATACACACCCTTGTAGCTGCATATAGCTTCCCTCGGCGCCGTGTTTTACAGCCCCCACCCAGTACGCGGCGCCGAGGTTCATACAGCTTACTTCCAACATCATAGTGCGCAGCCACCAATCGTATCCACGTGTGTGGCCATTTTCTGTGGCGATGCTAAGGTCGCTGTGAAGACAGCAATCGAAAGCCCTCTCCCATGCGCAATTTTCACTTTCCCGGCCGTTCCTCGGTTCTGGCCTCAAACGGCATGTGCGCCACGTCCCACCCCTTGGCGGCCAAGGTTGCGGTAAACACGCTAGAACGCGGTGGCAATGCAATGGATGCCGCAATTGCAGGCGCTGTGATATTAGGGCTGTGCGAGCCGCAAATGACAGGGATCGGCGGGGATTGCTTTGTGCTGTTCAACGCACCGGGAACCAATGATGTTCAGTGCTACAACGGATCTGGCCATGCCCCGCACGCGATAAACGCCGAGGCAATGCGCGAAGCGGGGCATAACACCGTTCCCGAAAATGGCGCTGAGGCCGTGACCGTTCCAGGCGCCATAGATGCGTTCTGTCACCTCAGCGAGACGCATGGCAAACTGGGAATAGACGCGCTGCTTGCGCCCAGCATTCGCTATGCAGAGGAGGGCATCCCTGTTGCGCCGCGCGTGGCCTATGATTGGCCGTTTGACGCAGAATGCCTGTCTGGTCACGGCATAACGCATTTTTCCAAAGGGGGCGCGCCGCTGGCAGAAGGCGATATGTTCCGCGCGCCCGGCCAGGCAGACGTGCTGCGGGGCGTGGCCAAAAACGGGCGCGATGCGTTCTACACAGGCGACGTCGCCGAGGATATGCTGGCGGCGCTCAACGCGGTTGGCGGCGTACACACGGCAGAGGATTTCGCATCCACGTCCGGTATAGAAACATCACCATTGGCCGGCACCTATAAGGGTCTGGAACTTCTTGAGCATCCGCCAAACGGGCAAGGCGCCGCAGCGATTTTGCTGCTCAACATTCTAAAGAATTTCGATCTGGCTTCGATGGATCCAATGGGCGCTGCGCGCGCACATATCGAGGCAGAGGCCACCAAACTGGCCTACGACGCCCGCAATCGGATCATCGGTGATCCAGACCATTCGGCTCGGGTGGAATTCATGCTGTCACAGCACACCGCCGATAAACTCGCCGCAGTGATTGATCCAAAGAGAGCCATGGCGGATGCAGCCCCCCTCACTGAGGCGTTTCACAAGGACACGATCAACATCATTGTGGTGGATAAGGATCGCATGGCCGTATCGATGATTTATTCGATCTTCCACGGTTTCGGCTCCGGGATTGCATCCGAGAAATTCGGCATTTTGCTGCACAACCGGGGCGCTGCGTTCAACCTAACACCGGGTCACCCCAATGAAATCGGCCCAGGCAAAAGGCCTATGCACACGATCATCCCGGGCCTGTTGCGGCGCGAAGGCCGGGTCATGCTGCCCTTTGGCGTCATGGGCGGGCAGTACCAATCAACCGGTCATGCGCGCTTTGTCACCAATCTGGAAGACTTTGGCATGACGCCACAGGCGGCCATCGACGCCCCTCGCAGCTTTGCCGAAAAAGGCGAATTGCAGATAGAAGAAGGGTATTCCGAAGCCGTACGTACAGCCCTCGCAGAGATGGGGCACAACGTGGTTCTGCGCGAGCGTCCACTCGGCGGGGCTCAGGCGATTATGATCCGGGAAGATGGCGTTTTGGAAGGCGGAAGTGACCCGCGTAAAGATGGTTGTGCGCTAGGATACTGACGCGCTCCGTTCACCAGCAGACGCAACAGAATTTTGTAAAATTCTGCGCAGAAAATTTGAATTTTCTGCACAATTTTTTTCCAAGAAAATTGGCGTTTGAGGCCGGGCTCAGTTCAGTTGGAAATGCAGTGGGTAGAGGCCATCTTCGAACGGGCCAAACAGGTCCGGAATATCGGGATGGCCCACCGGCTCGCCCGAGTAATCCGCCACAAGGTTCTGCTCACTCACATACGCCACGTAGTAGCTCTGATCATTCTCGGCGAGTAGATGGTAAAACGGCTGCTCTTTGGACGGTCTGCTTTCCTCGGGGAGGGATTCATACCACTCCTCCGTGTTTGCAAACTCCGGGTCAACATCAAAAATCACCCCTCTGAAGGGATGTTTGCGATGTTTCACCACTTGGCCTAAATGATATTTTGCCCGTGTCGAATACATAACCGTACCACCTACTGCGCAATATTAGTGCGATCAAGCCTCGGTTGTCCAACCCGTGGGCTGAAAATCGCGGAAACAGTTTGTGAACATGGCCACGACAAACGCCATGCATAAATTTGTGATTTCCCAACCATTCAAATTCGGTTAAAATTCCAAAAAAATATAAGAGCGAGAGGCACATGAGCAGAACTCTTCGCGCTATGATCCTAGTGGTGTTGGTGGCGTCTTGCGGAGGACGCAGCGGTGATTTGTCGCCGGGCTCTCTGGATAATGCGTGCACAATCCTTGATCAAAAGCCGCACTATCATCGGGCTATGCGACAAGCAGAGCGCAAATGGGGCGTACCGATTCCCGTCCAAATGGCCACGATTTATCAGGAAAGCAAATTTGACGGCGAAGCGCGGACCCCGTTTCGTTGGAGCCTAGGCGTGATCCCGATGGGCCGGATCTCCTCTGCTTACGGATATAGCCAAGCCCTCGACGGCACATGGGACGAGTATGTTGACGAAACTGGCAGCAGGAATGCCCGTCGCAACGACATTCGAGACGCAACTGACTTTATAGGGTGGTACATGGCAGGCTCTGCTGACCGGCTCGGCCTTTCGATGCATGATACGCGCAATCAGTATCTGGCCTATCACGAGGGTCGCAGCGGATTTAAACGCGGCTCCTACCGATCAAAGCCTTGGTTGATGGGTGTGGCCGACAAAACCGCTGACCGCGCGCAAACATATGCAACACAACTTCGGTCCTGCCGACGACTTTAAAGAAAGCCGCGCAGAAGTTCTATCGATCGACTTCACGCCCTTCTAGGCCTGGGATCACGAAATTTTCGTCATCAAGACGCACGTCCGTTTCCAGATTGCCCAGAACCACAGTTGTCCTAGCCCCAGACCCATCATTGATCACCCACTGACGCAGCTCCACCGGATTGCCAGTAAACACAAGCTCAATGCTGCCGTATTCCGGATTATCAGGATCCTGCGCTTCTACGGTCGTGGCCGTACCATCGCTGTCATGACCCGTGACCATGCGTTCGCGCGAAAAGTCGACGTTGCGCGCCAGGATGATCTTAAGGGGCGTGCGACCAAGCGGATAGGCCTCAGGCCCGGTGTTGGATTTGCCGTCCACCACGCCCACACGCGATCCATCTGCGACGACCAGCATATCCTCAGGCGGGTTATACTCGAACCGCACCTTACCCGGGCGTTTTAGGAATATGTTCCCGGTGCTGATCGTGCCATCATCGTTGATCTGGGTGAATTGCCCAGAGGCCGAAGAAAACCCGTTGAGATAAGAGGAAATCTCAGAAAGCGACAGTTTGTCCGCCGCCGCAGGCAAGGCCAGCACGGCGGTTAGAAGGGCGATACCAAAGATACGATTTACCTGTTTCATAGCGCTGACCTAGTCACTGCGACGCTCGATTGCATCCCTTTTTCACGCATCTGTGCGCGGAAACGCGCCGTCACTGTTCAGGGACCAAAATCTCGCGCTTGCCGACGTGGTTTGCCGCACTCACAACGCCTTCATCCTCCATCTGCTCCACCAGACGGGCGGCTTTGTTGTAGCCGATGGCGAGTTTGCGTTGAATGTAGGAGGTTGAGCACTTCCGATCGCTGATCGCGATTTGAACCGCTTGATCATAGAGCGCGTCCTCACCATCCGTATTGCCACCAAGGCCCAGAACGGCATCGATGTTGCTGGCTTTCTCTTCTGCCGGTCCATCTTGCACACCGCTGACATAGTCCGGCGGACCGTAAGCTTTGAGATGGTTCACCACCTCTTCAACCTCTTCGTCCGACACAAATGGCCCGTGACAGCGCGTAATTTTGCCCCCGCCGGCCATGTAAAGCATGTCACCCATGCCCAAGAGCTGCTCCGCCCCCATTTCACCGAGAATGGTGCGGCTGTCGACTTTGGAGGTCACCTGGAATGAAATCCGGGTCGGGAAGTTCGCTTTGATCGTGCCGGTGATCACATCAACCGACGGGCGCTGCGTGGCCATGATCAAATGGATGCCCGACGCACGCGCCATCTGCGCAAGACGCTGAATGCAGGCCTCAATCTCTTTGCCCGCGACCATCATCAGGTCGGCCATCTCATCGACGATCACCACGATGTATGGCATCTTTTCGGGGGCAAACTCATCCGTTTCAAACACCGGCTCACCGGTTTGGTCATCAAACCCGGTTTGCACGGTGCGCGAGAACATTTCGCCCTTGGCTTGGGCATCCGCCACGCGGCTGTTGTAGCCATCAATGTTGCGCACGCCCATTTTGGACATCTTGCGATAGCGCTCCTCCATTTCTGCGACGACCCATTTGAGCGCGACCACGGCCTTTTTCGGGTCGGTCACAACGGGGGAGAGGAGATGCGGAATGCCGTCATAGACGCTGAGTTCGAGCATCTTGGGGTCGATCATAATGAGGCGGCAATCCTCTGGCGTCAGCTTGTATAGCAGGCTGAGGATCATGGTGTTGATCGCCACCGACTTACCTGAACCGGTCGTCCCGGCAATCAGCAAATGTGGCATCTTGGCGAGGTTCGACACGACCGGATCACCGCCAATATCTTTGCCCAAAGCCAGCGGCAAGCGCATGTTGCTGTCGCCGAAATCCCGCGCGGCGAGCAGCTCTCGCAGCACCACCATTTCGCGATTGTCATTAGGCAGTTCGATACCGATCACGCTGCGGCCGGGCACTGTGCTGACACGGGCGGATAGCGCACTCATGGAGCGCGCGATATCATCAGCCAAGCCAATCACTCGGCTGGCCTTGAGACCGGGCGCAGGCTCTAGCTCATACATGGTGACCACAGGGCCAGGACGGACGGAAACGATCTCCCCTTTCACACCATAATCATCCAGTACGTTTTCGAGCATACGGGCGTTTTCCTCCAACGCGTCATCGCTCAGGTGATGGCGCTGAATGGTCATCGGGTTGGTGAGAAGGCTCAGCTCTGGCAATTCATAGGCCAGCTTGGGGCGCTCTTCGAATTGCAATGCGGGCTGTGCCTCGGCCTTTGCCTGCGCCGATGGCTGAGGCGCTTTGCGCGGCGGGTGTTGCACCACCTTGCGCGGCTCGGCCACAGGGATGCGCGCCTCAGTGTAGGCGGCAGGCATCTCGGGGATGTCAACAAAGTCCTCTTCAACGAGAGGGGCCTCGTCCTCCCAATCATGGGAAATCGAGGTTGGTTCCTGCGCATGATTGGCAGTGAGCGGCGGTTCAGGCGGCAAGTATCCTTCGGTATTCAAAACCAAGGGATCGGGACCACGACCACGGCCCTTGGTCAGCGGCTTGTCCGCAGGGATCGGCGAGGGGATCGGCTCAGATTGCGGCAGGCGCGCACGGATCGCATCGGCGATCTTAGCACGCACGCGGTCCGGCGTCGGCGCATCGGGCGCCTCCCCTTCATAGACGTCTGTCATCAGTTCAGGATCAGGATCAGGATCGGGCCTGCGGATGAGCGATGGCATCCGTGCCAAAAGACCGGTCTTTTCTTTGACGAACGCCTTTGGCGCCGGCGCTTCTTCGGAGGACTGATCCAGGATGACCCGCGCCACCCGGCGCTTGAGCGGCGGCTCTTCAATGATAGAGCCCGGCAATGGATCACCTGCGGGATCGTCGATGGCGGCCGCTTCCCGCCGCTCCGCGCGCTTCTTCATCTGGTTTTGCACTTGGTTTTGCATCACGCCAGTCAGCCCAACAGACACCTGAGCAGCCCCCTTCGCGCCACGGCCCAGGATGGCGCGGATACCCGCATAGGTCATGATCAACGCGAAAAGCCCGTATTTCAGGGTGCGAGAAACATCCGCCCGCGTGGTGCCGAAAACGAATAGCCCCATGGCCAGCGCTGTGATGCCCAGAAGAAGTGACATGATTTTCAGACCAAAGGCGGTCCCGAAAGGCAAAATACCCAAAAGCGCGGCCAAAACGGTGTCACCAAATAGGCCACCCAAACCGTAGCTATGGGCCGCCGACCAAACAGGGCCTGGCGTCAGAGAAGAGGCGTAAAGTGACAGGATCGCAAGCCAAATGGGCGTGAAAATCAACCGCGTCAACGCGCGCTCAGCACCATCGTGCAGCATAAACCGCAGGCCCCAAACACCAAGGAGAACGGAAATCGCTGCCGCGGCCCAACCGATCACCATAAAAACCGTCGCCGCGACCGAAGCTCCCACCTGCCCCATCCAGTTATTGACCGGCGCATCCGTAGCCGACATCCAGCTGGGATCATCAGGGTGATAGGAAAACGCCATGGCACCCGCGATGGCCGCGAAACACATCAGGACAATGCCCAAAAGCTCCTTGCCGCGTTTTTCAATCGCTTGCGCCATTGAACTGTCCAGCAAGGGATCGCGTCCTCGTGTTTGATATGCCATGTCTCGCCTCGTCCTCATTATGTGTACAGACAGTCACGCAAGAGTTTCAGCCCTTCCGCCGTCTGGTTTTTTGGGGCCACCAACGCGGCCCGGATATAGGGTTTGCCCGGGTTTTCCCCGTCGCCATCGCGGCCAAGATACGCGCCCGGCAGAACCTTCACGCCTGTTTCTGTCCAAAGCTTAATCGTCGCCGCCTCGCCATCATCGACCGGCAGCCAGAGGAAAAAACCCGCCTCAGGGCCTTCATATCCCGGCACACCACTCATGATCTCATCGGCCAGCGCGTATTTGTCCTGATAGAGCGCTCGATTTTCCTCAACATGGGTCTCATCCGCCCAAACCTTCTCTGCCACGCGTTGCAGCGGCATGGGCAGCGGGCTGCCCGCGTAGTTGCGTAGGGTCTTCATGCGTTTGATCGTCTCCGGCCCACTGGCCACGAGTCCAGACCGCAGGCCCGGCAGGTTGGACCGTTTAGAGAGCGAATTGAACAGTACCACACGCTCAGGGTCTGCACCCATCTCATGGGCGACCTGCAGCGCGCCCACTGGCGGCGCATCACGATAGATCTCGGAATAGCACTCATCCGCAAAAATCTTGAAGTCATGCTTTTCGGCCAACCCGATCAGATGGGCCCAATAGTCTTTGCTCGCCACAGCACCTTGCGGATTTGACGGCGAACAGAGGTAGACCACGGATGTGTCGTCCAGCACCTCAACGGGCACCGCATCCATGTCTGGCAAAAACCCGGTGTTACGGGTGGCAGGAAGGAACACAGGCTTAGCCCCCACGCTGAGCGCTGCGACCATGTAGACCTGATAAAACGGGTTCGGGATCAGCACTTTGGGCGTTTTACCCCGCTTCGTTTCCGGGCAAAGCGCCATCATCGCATTGTACAGCCCCTCCCGGGTGCCGCAGAGCGCCATGACGTGCTTGTCGGGAGCAAGCGCCACGCCGTAGCGCCGCCCCGCCCAATCACAAATCGCCTGGCGCAGTTCCTCGGACCCTTCATTCACAGGGTATTGCGAAAACTGTCCGGCGGTGTCTTGCAGTATGTCGGTGATCCAGGGCGGAAAATCGTGCTTGGGCTCTCCGATGGTCATCGCGATGGGCTCTCCGCCGGGTGCATGGGCATCCAGCAAAGCTCTCAAACGCGGGAACGCGTATTCCGGAAGGGTCGAAAACCGCTCGGGAAACATCAAAAACTGCCTCGAATGTCGGGATCGTTGGTGTCCCGATTTCATTGAACCGTACTCAACTTGCTTTGATAGGTCCAGAAAAACCCATCCTCAAAGGCAAAATTGTGGCATTTTCGCAGTGGGTTACCATACCCTTCGTTTCGGGCGAATGCACAACGCCAGAACAACACCCGCCCCGGGCTTGATCCGGGGCCGCGGGGTTTGAGGTATTAGGCCCAGGATCAAGTCCGAGGCGGGATTTCCTTACATGACAGCGCGTCTTCTGCTGCCTTGGCGACACGCAAAAGCCGTTCCTCTGACATCGGAGCACCCAGCATCATCAAACCACAGCTCGGTGTATCCGTCGGCAATGTCACACCGCAAAGCCCCATCAGGTTGCCAATCCGCGTGTTGCGCAAGGCCAGAAGATTCTCGGTAACGTAGTAATCCTCATCGCTCAGAAGCCGCGCACGATCCGGCGGCAGGTTGGGGGCGGTCGGCGCCAAAACCGCGTCAAATCCGGCTGTGCGTTTATGCCAGGCCGTACGGCACACCTCCAATGTCGCCCAGGCCGCCACGTATTCATGCGCGGGGAAATCCTTGCCTGAGCGGAAGCGTTCCAGGATCGGGAGAAACATCTTATCCGGTGCCGCCTCAATCATATTTGACCACAGCCCATAGGCCTCGGCAGTGAACAAAATGGCCGAGAGCGGCATCGCCTCGCTCAGCTCAGGTGCTTCAAAAGGCACGATCTCCGCTCCTGCCTCTTTCAAACGCTCCACCCCGTTTTGAAAGGCATTGAACGGCGCATCGCGAATGTCTTCAAAGGCCACGTTTTGCACAACGCCGAACCGCGCGCCCTTTAGACTTGCACCGCGTAAATCAACAGCTTGCCTGCCTTCCAGAGCGGCCAGCATAAGCGCGCAGTCTTCGACTGATCGGGCTAGAGGCCCAACCGTGTCAAACTTGGCCGCAAGAGGCACGACACCGTCATTGGACACACGCCCCGAAGTCGTTTTTAACCCGACCAGATCATTCCACGCCGACGGAATACGCACCGATCCACCGGTATCGCTGCCAATCCCACAGGCGGCGAGCCCATGGGCCACACTGGCCGCAGCACCTGAGGATGAGCCGCCGGGCACCAAATCAGCGTCATGCACATTGGGCGGTGTGGCCGTCATAGGGTTAAGGCCCAGCCCGGAAAACGCCAGTTCGCTCATGTGTGTTTTGCCCAGACACACAAGCCCCGCCTTGGTAGCATTGGCCAGCACACGCGCATCGCGGTTGGGCACACGCCCCTCAAGCAACCGAGACCCGGCTTCCGTCGTCGTGCCCGCGCTGTCGAAAAGATCCTTCCAACTGATCGGCACGCCGTCGAGCGGCCCAAGGCGTTGCTTCAACTCCGCCCGCGTTTTTGCGGCCTTGGCTTCCGCCAAGGCACGATCGGGCGTCACGGTCGAATAAATGTCATCCTTGGCGGCATGCGCGGCGATAGCACTCAGATACGTCTCGGTCAGCGTCACCGGATCCACCTCACCCGATCCAATGGCCCGGCCCAAATCCGCAGCAGTCTTGCTCAGCCAATCGCTCATCTTCGCCTCCTACACCCGGGCCATTTCGATCGCGACCGTAGCGGCAGCACAGCGCATGGACAATCCCGGGCGCGCAGCCATATGGAGGGGCATGGAACACGATAGCGATATCTTGATTGTCGGAGGCGGCATCAACGGATCTGTGCTGGCGATTGGTCTGGCTCAGACCGGGCACAGCGTAACCGTGATCGATGCCCAACCTGAAACCGTGCGGCGTAATGCCGGGTTTGACGGGCGGTCCTATGCGCTGGCTCTGACATCGGTGCGTTTGCTGAAGGGCATCGGCATCTGGGATCAGATCGGCGACAAAACCCAGCCCATGCTTGAAATCAAGGTGTCCCAAGGGCGCGCTGGCGAAGGACCGGGGCCGTTTTTCTTGCACTTCGACCACACTGAGCTGGAAGAAGGTCCGATGGGCCATATGTGCGAAGACCGGTTTTTGCGCCGCGCGCTTCTGGATGCCATGGAAGCCGAAACGCAAATCACGGTCATAGAGGATCAAGTTGTCAGCCAGTCGGTCGTGATCGGTGGTGTCGGCCTTGAGCTTGCGTCTGGCAAGACCCTCAAGGGACGGCTCATTGTCGGCTGTGATGGGCGCAAGTCAGGCACGGCAATGCGCGCAGGCATCAAAAGGACGGGCTGGGATTATAGCCAAACCGCGCTCGTGGCCGCGGTAGAACACGCGCTGCCCCATAACGGCGTGGCGCATCAGTTTTTTATGCCCCAAGGGCCGCTGGCCATTCTGCCATTGCCGGGCCATCGATCGTCCATTGTGTGGAGCGAAAAGACAGAAACCGCCGCCCAGTTTGCCGCGCTGTCGGATGGTGAGTTTCTAAATGTACTGCGTCCCCGATTTGGAGATTTTCTGGGCGATATCGCGGTAAAGGGGACGCGCTACACCTATCCTCTGGGGCTTAGCATCGCGCAGAGCCTGACAGCGGAGCGGTTGGTTTTGGTCGGCGATGCAGCCCACGGCGTACACCCGCTGGCGGGGCAAGGTCTAAATTCCGGACTGCGCGATGCGGCTGCCCTGGTGCAGGTTTTGCGGGAGGCGGCGCGGCGTGGCGAAGACTTTGCCGCGGACCCTGTCCTGGAGCGATATGCGCAATGGCGGCGGTTTGATATCACGGCTTTGGCGATGGTTACGGATGGCACCAACCGATTGTTTTCAAACGATAACAGACTTTTGAAAGCTGCGCGTGGTATTGGCATGGGCGTGATCAATGCGATGCCCGGGCTGCGACGCGGGATGATGCGAGAGGCGGCAGGGCTGACGGGTGATCTGCCGGATTTGATGAAACCCTGACGCCTCGGAGCTGATCCCAAATCACACACATCTTGGGGGCCAGCCCCCAAACGCACTGTCCTTGGGGGCCAGCCCCCAAAACCCCCGGGATACTTTCAAAAAGAAAGAATCCCGATCAGGCCGTGTGACGGAAGAGACGGATGATGGTGTCCCCATAGCGACGCTCGTCGAGCGTTTCGAAACTGGTCGGCGGGGTGACGTGTGTGTTGTCCTCCCAGATGATCAGCGCACCCTCCGCAAGCCAGCCGTTTTTCGTGAGCGCATCGAGCGCCTTTTCGCCCAATGCCTTGCCATAGGGCGGATCAAGAAAGATGAGATTGGCGGATGCGGGCGCGGTGCCGGGTTTGCGAGCGTCGCGGGTCAGGATCTTTGTGCGCGCCTCGGCTTGGCAGGTCGCGATATTGGCGCGCAAGAGTTTGAGCGCGGCACGGCCTTGGTCAATGAAGGTGACATGGGCCGCACCGCGAGAGAGCGCTTCAAGCCCCAGCGCACCGGTACCTGCAAAAACATCTAGCACGCACGCATCTTCCAAGGCTGCGGCGTAAGTGCTGTCAATAATGTTGAAGAGGCTTTCACGCACGCGGTCCGAGGTGGGGCGCAAATGCGCAGCTGCGTCGCCTTTGCCCACGGACGCCAGACGACGACCGCGTAACGCGCCTCCAATGATCCTCACGCTTTGAGCAAGGTTTTCAGCTCCAGCCCGGTATCTGCAATCTGATCGGGGCTGGGGGATTTGCCCGCATCAATCAACCGCTTGCCCACCATGTAGGCGCGCGGCTCATTCACGGCGTCCACGGCCAGCAACACATCCCCTTTGAAGTACCAAAAGGACATGCCTTTACCTTTCCCATCAGGGCGCGTGATTACGTGATCATAACCGGTGTTGAGCCCACTGATTTGCAATTTGATGTCATACTGATCGGACCAGAACCACGGCTGTGGCACGTAGGTTTTGTCTGCGCCCATGATGTTTTCCGCCACGCATTCGGCCATGTCATGGGCATTGGGCACACTTTCCAGCCTCACTCGATCGCCGCGATAGGGGAAAGACGCGCAATCGCCAGCCGCCCAGATGCTCGGGGCGGACGTTTGGCATTTTTCATCGGTCTTGATCCCATTGTCGATTTCAAGTCCCGCCATTGCGGCGAGTTCTGTGGCCGGATCAATGCCCACACCAACGATGACAAAATCCACGTCAAGCTCTTCGCCGTCAGCCAAATGCGCACTGGTCACGCGGCCTTCCCCCAGCAGCCGCTCAAGCCCGGTGTTTTCACGGATGTCCACGCCGTGGCCTTGATGCAGCGCGCGAAAATAGTCAGAGGTTTCCGGCGAAGCGACGCGTTTCAAAATCCGGTCAGCCATTTCGATCAGCGTGACCTTCAGCCCCTTCTTGGCCGCGACCGCTGCCGCCTCAAGCCCAATGTAGCCGCCACCCACGATCAACACATGCGCGCCTGCGCGGAACTCGGGCGCCATCGCGTCCACATCGCTGAGGCCACGCACAAGGTACACGCCCTCCAGATCCCCGCCCATCGCGGCAGGCAAGGTGCGGGGGACGGAGCCGGTTGCCAGGACCAAATGATCGTACTCAATCGTGCGTGCAATCGTGGTGATCTCTTTTGCACCCGGCACAATCGATGTCACTTGTTCATTCACGCATAGATCAATCTGGTTCTCGGCGTAAAAGCTTTCTGGTCGCAAATACATCCGCTCCAGCTCCAGCTCGCCCAGCAGGTATTTCTTGGACAGCGGTGGGCGCTGATAGGGCGGCGATGGTTCTTCCCCGATGAGCGTGATCTCACCGGCGTAATCCAGCGCGCGCAGTTTGGCGACAACCGATGCTCCGGCCTGTCCGGCCCCCACGACAACAATGCCCGGCATGCGCTCCTCCCTTGGTGTTTTTGATGGTGCATTCCTCGGCGGAGCCTATATCTAGCAGCACTCGAAACACAAACGATAAGGCATGCGATCATGACAATTTCCACCGGCGATACGCTCCCCGATGCCACCTTCATTGTTATGGGCGATGATGGCCCCGAAGAGGTGTCCCTTGCGGATAAAACAAAGGGGCGCAAAGTGGTGATTTTCGCCGTGCCCGGTGCCTTCACCCCAACCTGTGACAGCGCCCATGTGCCGAGCTTCATGCGCACCAAAGACGCGCTGATGGCAAAAGGCGTGGAAGAGATCATCTGCGTTTCGGTCAATGACCCTTTCATTATGCAAACCTGGGGCAAAAGCACCGGCGCGACCGAGGCAGGTATCACGATGCTGTCCGATGCAGAGGCCGCGTTTACCAAGTCTATCGGCATGAACTTCTCGGCCCCGCCCGTGGGCTTCGTAGACCGGTCAAAGCGCTACGCGATGCTCGTCGAGGATGGCACGGTGAGCTTGCTGCAGATTGATGATGACCCTGGCACCTGTGAGTTGTCCGCCGGTGAGGGGCTTCTGGCCTCGATGTAAGTTTCTCATGATTGAGAAAAACGTGCTGCTTTTCTGGGACAGCGACCCTATCCCGGAAGGCTTTGTGCGGGCGCTGTCGCACCTCGAAATGGCGCTGCCGGGGGCCAATGTCACCGCCCTGAATGACGCAACCGCGGCGGCATTTTTGGAAACGGCGTATGGCACCAAGCACCGCGATGCGTTTGACGCCTGCACTCTCCCGGCCATGCGCAGTGATCTGGTTCGGCTGGCCTGGATCGCTCGGCATGGCGGGCTTTACGTCGATTGGCGTTACCGGCCTTTGCCCAAGGCGAATGTGCTCTTCAAAAACCGGTTTGAAGAGCTGACCTGTTACCGGCTCCAGATCTTCAAACGCCCCACGATCAACAACGCGGTGTTTCTCGCCCCGGCTGGTAGCCCCCTTGTGGCGGAGCTGCGCGATAGGGCGTTTGACAATGTGTTTCAGCGCAGGCAGGGCACGGTGTCATCGCTCACTGGGCCTGATCTTTTCACCGATCATCTGGCAAATATGGCGCCGGAGCGGGTGAAAATCTTTGGCCGGAAGTATTTCTTCGACACGTATTTTGAGAATACCGAGCAAGGCCAGCACAATTTCGATGAGGCCCATTGGTTCACGCAAAACATCTTTGACCTCAGTGAGATCTATCGCACCTAGCCCGGCGTCAGCACATCGCGGAGGAGTGCCACCGGATGCGCCTTGAGGGAGAGCCGCGTGGCGACGAAATCCTCGACCACCTCTTCGCCCAGCGTCATCTGCGGCAGGTGGGCTGCGGGCTCTTCAATGCCTTCGCCGTCCATATCCCCGGAAAAGAGCGGCAGTGGTTTGTCCCCGGCCAGCGCGCGCGCCTCCCACAGCGCCTCGCGACGAGACAACCCTAGCTCAGCAAATGCATCCGCCTCTGCCAACCGCGTCACCGTCAGCGGTGACACACCCGCCCGACGCCAGACATCGGCCACCGCCACATAGCCATTGCCCCGCGCGGCGGTGATCCATGTGGCGTCTTCCTCGGCCATACCCTTGATCTGGCGAAAGCCCAAGCGCAGAGCGAGGCCACCCTTTCCATCAGGCTCCATCACATTGTCCCAGTAACTCGCCTGCACGCAAACAGGACGCACCGTGACGCCATGTTCACGGGCATCGCGCACGATTTGGGCGGGCGCGTAAAACCCCATAGGCTGAGAATTGAGCAACGCGCAGGCGAAGATGCCCGGGTGATGGCGTTTGATCCACGCGCTGGCATAAACAAGCAGCGCGAAAGAGGCCGCATGGCTTTCGGGGAAGCCGTAAGAGCCGAACCCCTCGATCTGGGAAAAACATCGCTCGGCAAACTCCTCATCATAGCCATTTTTTTGCATGCCTTGCAGGAAGCGCGTGCGGAAATCACTGACATTGCCATAGCGCCTGAAGGTGGCGAGCGAGCGGCGCAGGCGGTCGGCCTCTTCAGGCGTAAACCCCGCACCTATGATGGCGATCTGCATCGCCTGTTCTTGAAACAGCGGCACGCCCAGCGTTTTGCCCAACACACGGCCCAACTCATCGGAGGGAAACTGCACCGGCTCCTCACCATTGCGGCGGCGGATATAGGGATGCACCATATCCCCTTGAATGGGCCCGGGGCGGATGATCGCCACCTCGATCACCAAGTCATAAAACGTGCGCGGGCGCATGCGCGGCAGGAAGTTCATCTGCGCGCGGCTTTCCACCTGAAAGACGCCCACACTGTCGGCTTCACACAGCATGTCATAGACCTTCGGGTCCTCAGCCGGCAGCGTGGCAAGCGTGTAATCAATCCCGTGATGCTGTTCGAGGAGCGCAAAACCCTTGCGGATGCAGGTCAGCATCCCCAGCGCCAGCACATCGACCTTCAGAATGCCCAGCGCGTCGATGTCATCCTTGTCCCAACAGATGACCGTGCGGTTTTCCATCGTGGCGTTCTCTATCGGCACCAGTTCATCCAGCCGTCCTTCGGTCATCACGAACCCGCCCACATGCTGGCTCAGATGTCTTGGAAACCCTTCGATCTCATGTACCAAGGCCATGGTCTGGCGCAGGCGCGGATCGTCGGGATCAAGCCCGATCTCTTGCAACCGCTGCCGCTCCAGGTTTCCATTGGAGAAAAACCCCCAAAGCTGCGAGCTGAGCGCGCCGATTGTGTCCTGGCTCAGGCCCATGGCGCGGCCCACCTCGCGGATCGCACGCTTGCCGCGATAGTGGATCACCGTCGCGCAGAGCCCTGCGCGTTCGCGGCCATAACGAGCATAGATATGCTGGATCACCTCTTCGCGGCGTTCATGTTCGAAATCCACGTCGATATCTGGGGGCTCATCGCGCGCCTCGGAGACGAAGCGCTCAAACACCATCGTTCCCATCTCAGGGCTGACCGATGTGATCCCGAGGCAGAAACACACCACCGAATTGGCCGCCGACCCGCGCCCCTGGCACAGAATGCCGCGTGAGCGGGCAAAGGCCACCACATCATGGACGGTGAGAAAGTATGGCTCATATTTCAGCCGCCCGATCAGATCGAGTTCATGCTCAATCATCTTTCGCACCCGTTCAGACGCCCCGCCCGGATAGCGCCATCTCAGCCCCTCATAGGCCAGCCGCCGCAGCCGGTCAGACGGCGTCTCATTCCCCGACAGCTCACTGGGGTATTCATAGCGCAGCTCATCAAGCGAAAAGGTGAGGCTCTGGGCAATTGCCCCCGCACGATGCACCGCCTGCTCATGCCCTTTAAAAAGCCGCAGCATCTCGGCCTCGGACCTGAGCCGCCGCTCCCCATTGGCAAGAGCTGCGCGGCCCAACTCCTGTACGCGACATCCCTGCCGTATCGCAGTCAATACATCGGCCAGCCGGCGGCGGCGTGCATGATGCATCACCGGCAAAGCAGAGGCGACAGTTTCAAGATCAAGGTCCTTTGCAAACCTCACCAATCGTTTGAATCGCGCTGTGTCCTGCCCATCATAGCGCGGCGCCATGAGCAGATAGAGATCCTCATCAAACTGCCGTTTGAGCTGCGCAACATGGCCGCGCCACGCTTGCTGCATGTCACGCTCTGGTGGATGCAGCAAAAGTGCCATATCCGCGCCCCATTCCATCAGGTCAGTCAGGCCCAGGTCACAGGTTCCTTTATCTGCCCTCAACCGCCCACGACTGATCAACCGGCAGAGCCGCCCCCAGCCCGCGCGTGTTTTGGGCAAGGTGGTTATCTCAATCCCTTCAGTAAGCTGAATGCGCGCCGCCGGGATCAGGCGCGGCACCGTGGTCCAACGTGGCGGGGGCGTTCCGTCAGGCGCGGGCGGTCCAATCGCACCATCGCGCGCCTCGATCTTATGGCGCTCTTTGACCACGCGTCCGATTTCCCGCGCCGCCGTATGGGCACGCACGATGCCCGCCACCGAATTCCAATCAGCCACAGCAATGGCTTTCAACCCCAAAAGGGCTGCCCGCTCCACGTAATCCTCCGGATGCGAGGCCCCGGTGAGGAAAGTGAAATTGGATGTGATCGACAGCTCAGTGAACATGACTCGGTCACTATATTCACCTTTTGTTCTTATTTGGAGTCCTAGATTTCGTGCCTGCCGCGCGGGAGTACTTCTGGCGAGATGAATTGCAGAACATGTGCCCTGTTTCATCTTGCTAAAAATACTCCCGCCGGAAGCGTCAAACCCATTGAGGAAGAGCGACGTGCCCGTCAATTGCGCCGGGATGGGCATGGATGGCTGAGGGACCGCTGGTTGTCCCAACCCGTCACCGTCACGAGCGCCTCATCAAAGCTCAACGTGCCCTGCACGACCATAGGTCTCGGGCTCAACACTCAGCGCTGAACATGTCTGCGCCATGTCAGGTGCCGTAACGCTAGTCACCACCGCGGTGCCAATCACGCAGCTCAGCGCGTCGGTCAGGACAGGTTTCACAAAAGACCGCCAAACTCAGCTATCACTTTTTCATACATATCACGCTTAAAAGATACGATCTGTTTCGGTACGTCTTCCACCGAAAGCCATCGCCACTCAGAAAATTCCTGATGTTTGGTTTTGATATTCACATCCGAGTCTGACCCGTGGAATCGCATCAAAATCCACTTCATCTCTTGTCCGCCATAGCGCCCTTTCCAGACCTTGCCCAAAAGGTGATCCGGTAGGTCATAACGCAGCCATTCGCGTGTTTCCGCTACGACTGTGACCAGATCAGAGGACAAACCCGTCTCCTCCTCCAGCTCGCGCAAGGCCGCATCACGCGGGAGTTCGCCTGCATCGATGCCGCCTTGTGGCATCTGCCAGGCGGCAACATCACTGTCTTTGCGCTGGCCCACAAAGACCTCACCTGCGGCATTCACCAGCATCACCCCGGCACAAGGCCGATAGGGCAGTGCATGTGTTGTCACGCAGCCAGCCCCCGGCCTTTGAGCAATGCCTCCACCCCGGGCAAACGACCGCGGAAGGCAAGGTAGAGTTCTTCGGCGTCCTTGGACCCGCCGGTTGACAGGATGTGTTGTTCAAGCGCGCGAGCGCGATCCTCATCGAATGCGCTGCCCGCCTCTTCAAAAGCGGCAAATGCATCGGCGTCCATCACTTCTGACCACATGTAGCTGTAGTATCCCGACGAGTAACCATCGCCTGCAAACACATGGGCAAATTGCGGCGTCGCGTGGCGCATGCGGATCGCGCGCGGCATCCCTATCTCTGCGAGCACCTCGGACTGGCGCGCCATAGTGTCTTCGGGCGCAGGGCCGTCATGGAAGGCCAGATCGACCAGCGCAGAGGCAACATACTCCACCGTCTGAAAGCCCATATCGAAGGTTGCTGCCCCCAGCACCTTATCGAGCATATCCTGTGGCATCGGCGCGCCGGTATCTGCATGTGTGGCAAATTCGGCCAGCACCTCCGGCACCTCCAACCAATGCTCATACAGCTGGCTTGGCAGTTCTACGAAATCGCGCGCGACGTTCGTGCCAGAGAGCGACTCGTAGCTCACATCCGATAGCATTTGGTGCAGCGCATGGCCGAACTCATGGAACAATGTGCGCGCATCATCATAGCTCAACAGCGCCGGATCGCCCTTAGCGAAGTTGCATACATTGATCACCACTGGGCCCTGCACTTTGGGCGTTTTTGCCTGCCCGCGCATCGCCGAGCACCATGCGCCTGAACGTTTGGACGAGCGCGCAAAATAATCACCGATGAAGACGGCCACATGCGCGCCGTTCCGCGTTACTTCCCACGCTTTGCAATCAGGGTGATAGAGTTCGAGATCCAGCGGAGTGAACTCAAGCCCAAACAAACGATGCGCGCAGGCAAAGGCCGCCTCAATCATTTTGTCCAACTGCAAATACGGCTTCAGTGCCGCCTCATCGAGATCATGCTCCGCTTTGCGCCGCTTCTCTGCGTAATAGCGCCAATCCCATGGCTCCAAATCGCCGTTGATGCCGTCCTCGCGCATCATGGCGGTAAGGATTTTCGCATCTGCGTTTGCCTGCGCTTTCGCGGGCTCCCAAACCTGCAGCAGCAGACCGCGCACTGCCTCAGGCGTCTTTGCCATCTCCGTTTCGAGCTTGTAATCGGCAAAACTCCCATAGCCCAAAAGCTTGGCGCGCTCTTCCCGCAATTGCAGGATTTCAGTCGTGATATCGCGGTTGTCGGTTTCACCGCCGTTCGCCCCGCGCGCTTCCCAAGCTTCAAAGGCTTTTTTGCGCAGATCCCTGCGCGGCGAAAACTGCAGAAACGGAACGATAAGAGACCGCGACAACGTCACGACCGGGCCTGCCGCGCCTTTTTCTTGGCCCGCCTGGCGCGCCGCCGCCACAACAAAATCAGGCAAACCGTGCAGATCTGCCTCAGAAAGATCCATGTGCCATCCCGCCTCATCGGCAAGTAGGTTTTGTGTAAAAGCCGTGCCAAGCTCTGCCAGCCGTGCGCGCAGTTCTCGCATCCGAGCGGCCTCTGCGCCCGAAAGGGCCGCTCCGGCGCGCACAAAGCCCCGGCGTGTCAGCATCAAAAGCCGGTGTTGTTCTTCACTTAGGTCCAGGGCATCGCGTTCCTGCCAGAGCGCGTCAATCCGGGCAAAAAGTGCTGAATTTTCGTAGATATCAGAGGAATAAGCCGCCAGTTTCGGGCTGAACGCGCGCTGCAATTCCTGCCGCTTGGGGTTGGTATCCGCGCCGGAGACCGAAAAGAACACCGATAAGACCTTGTCGAGCGCTTTGCCTGCCTGCTCCAAGGCTTCAATCGTGTTGGCAAAGCTGGGCGGAGCGTCATTGCCTGAAATCTCCAAGATTTCCGCCTTGGCTTGTTCCAGAGCTTCTTCGAACGCCGGTTCGAAATGCGCATCCTCTATCTGATCGAACGGGGCGACATCAAAGGGCGTGGACCATTGGTCAAGCAGCGGGTTCGGCATGGGGATCTCCTTTCCCTCCTACCTAGGGCCGCGCTGACAGAATGAAAAGGCGATCAGTCAGACACGCCATCACCGCACACTGGGCAATCGGCGCGCTTTGAGATTTTCACCCGGCGGCTTTCCCCGTACAGCGCATCATAGATCAGCAATTGTCCGCGCAGCGTTTCCCCAGCGCCGGCCAAATGCTTCACAGCCTCTGCAGCCATCATCGAGCCAACAATGCCAGCCAACGGGCTAAACACACCAGCCTCAGCGCAGGAGGGTGCGAGCCCTTCGGCAGGCGGCTTGGGGAACACGCACGCATAGCAGGGCGTGCCATTGGCAGGATCAAAGAGGCTCAACTGCCCTTCCCACTGCGACAACGCCCCGGAAATAAGCGGCGTTTTGGTCGCTACAGCAGCGGCGTTCACCAAATACCGCGTCTCGAAATTATCGCTGCCGTCCAAAATCAGATCATATTCCGCAAAAAGCTCTTCCGCGATCTCGGCTGTCAGTCGGCGGGTATAGCTGCGCACATCTATATTGGGGTTCTGCGCGCGCAAAGCATCATAGGCCGATTGGACCTTGGGCCGCCCGATATCTTTGTCCCGATGAATGATCTGTCGCTGCAGATTGGAGTTGTCGACAAGATCATCATCAATCACGGCCAGCGTGCCCACACCCGCCGCGCCCAGATAAAGCAGCGCAGGCGACCCAAGCCCACCGGCCCCGACCACCAAAACTTTAGCGTCCTTCAGGGCCTTTTGCCCTGGTCCGCCAATCTCACGCAGGACAATATGGCGAGCGTATCGCTCCAACTCCGCTTCTGAAAACGGGCCTTTCTGAACGGGCGTGTTGCGGCGCTCTGCGGTTTCCTTGAGGAAATACACAACCTTGCCATAGCTGAACGCGATCCCTGCCAGCACCGCAAACACCACCCAAAACGCAGCCGATCCACCGGTGGCGTCGCGCAGCGGGTGGCCAGTGGGCAGCAGAATGTGCATCGACACGACACCCACCCACAAAAGCCCGATCATCAAAATTCGCGCCTGCTGTGGGGTGCGCAGCGCCGCGCCCAGGCCCCAAAGCCCGGCTGCCAGACCGAAGACGAGCATCATCGCCCAACCCCCGTGGAGCCAAACCCGCCTTCGCCCCGTACAGTCTCAGCCAGCGCATCGACCCGCGTGAAGGACGCCTGCATCACCGGCGCGATGATGATCTGTGCAATCCGCATTCCATGCGTGATCTCAAACGTTTCCCGGCCTGCATTCATCACGATCACACCCAACGCCCCCCGATAATCGCTGTCTACCGTGCCGGGCGTGTTGGGCAAGGTGATCCCATGTTTCAAAGCCAGTCCCGAGCGCGGCCTCAACTGCATTTCATAGCCCTCTGGCACCGCCACGCGCAGCCCGGTGGGCACCAGCGCCCGCGCCCCCGGCTTTACTGTTACACCCACCCCATTCGGAAAATTTGCGCGCAGATCCGCGCCCGCCGCCCCGGCCGTTTCATAGCGCGGCAAACCGAGCGACGTATCCGCCCCCGCGTCCCAAACACACTCAACTGTCACTGTGTCCCGTGGCTTCATCTTGCCAAAAATACTCCCGCCGGAGGCATGAAATCATTCAAACGCATCGGCAATGCGATCCGCCAGTCTTTTCGCCACTTGATCCTTAGACATGCGGGGCCATTCTTCGGACCCATCTTTAGTGATCAGCGTCACATCATTCTCAGCCCCGCCCATAATGCCAGTCTCAGGCCGCACATCATTGGCCACGATCCAGTCACAGCCCTTGCGATCCCGCTTGGCAGTGGCGTGGGCGACCACATCTTCGGTTTCTGCAGCAAATCCCACAACGAGTTGGGGTCTTTGGGGGCCCAAATGGCTGATTGTCGCCAAGATGTCTGTGTTTTCTTCAAAATCCAGCTTCGGCAAGCCGTTTTTGGATTTCTTCAATTTATGCTCAGAGGCCGAGGCCACACGCCAATCGGCAACCGCAGCGGCGAACACGGCCGCATCAACCGGCAGCGCGCTTTGCACGGCTGTCAGCATATCTTGCGCAGATCCCACCGGCACCACGTTCACGCCACCGGGCGGTGGCACATCTGCAGGACCGGTGACAAACACGACTTCTGCCCCCAAGGCCGACAGCGCCCGTGCAATCGCGGTCCCTTGCGCGCCCGACGATCGATTCGCGATGTAACGCACCGGGTCAATCGGTTCATGTGTTGGGCCAGAGGTCACCAACACGCGTTTGCCCTTCAGCGGGCCGTTAGCGATGCGATCCTCAATCGCAGCCACAATCTCCAACGGCTCCGACATCCGCCCGGGCCCAAACTCTCCGCAGGCCATATCGCCCGCGTTCGGGCCGACAAATGCAATCCCATCGTTATTCAGGGTCGCGGTATTGCGCTGTGTGGCCACATGCTCCCACATCCGCACGTTCATCGCGGGCGCAACAAGCACCGGCGTGTCCGTCGCCAGGAGCAGCGTTGAGGCCAGATCATCCGCCTGTCCGGTGGCCATTTTCGACATCAAATCTGCGGTCGCCGGCGCCACCACAATCAAATCCGCACTGCGCGATAGCTCAATATGGCCCATCTCCGCCTCATCGGTGAGGTCAAACAGATCCTGAAAGACCTTGGTGCCCGCCAAAGCCGATACCGAGAGCGGCGTCACAAACTCTGCGCCTGCGCGCGTCAGCACTGGGGTTACGGTCGCACCACGCTCACGCAGCCGTCTGATCAGTTCCAGCGACTTGTAGGCTGCGATACCGCCGCCAATGATCAGCAATATGCGTTTGGATGCCAGCATGGGCGCGCTCCGGCTTTTCCTTGCGATACCCTAGACTTACACGGCTGCAGGCACAAGTGCGCCGCGCGCGTGTTCGAAGTCTGGTTGGGGGCCAATAAAAAAAGCCCTGCGCGATCACCGCGCAGGACACCAATGCGTGTGGGAATAATTTCAGCGTCAGGCCAGCAAGTTATGCACCTCTGACCCGTGACGCTCCAAATGCTTGCGCATTTTCTGGAATGCCGCCGCTTCAAGCTGCCGTACCCGCTCTTTGCTCAAAGACAATTCATCGCCAAGACTTTCCAGGGTCCGCGGCTCATCACGAAGTTTTCGCTCACGCACGATGAAGCGCTCGCGCTCATTGAGTTTCGACATCGCATCCCCGAGCCATCCTCGCAGAGCGCTTAGATCATGATCCTCTTCTACAAGTTCATCACCGCGCGGGCCATCATCTTCGATCGTGTCGATCCATTCACGGCCTTCGTCCTCAACAGATTGTGTGGCGTTCAACGAGAAATCGGAGCCAGACAAGCGGCCTTCCATCATCTCGACATCGCGCAACGGCACACCCACTTCGTGCGCGATCATCTCTCGCAACTGATGACCATCCAACTCCTCACCGCGCGCCATTGCCTCACGCTCAATGCGTGCCTGGACACGCCGCATGTTGAAAAACAAGGACTTTTGCGAGGACGTTGACCCCGTACGCACCATGGACCAGTTGCGCATCACATAATCCTGGATGGACGCTTTAATCCACCAAACGGCATAGGTCGAAAATCTCACACCCCGATCCGGGTCAAATTTGTCGGCGGCTTTCATGAGACCAAGGCCAGCTTCCTGAATCAGGTCATTCATTGAGGCGCCGTAGCGTTTGTATTTTGCGGCCATCGATATGGCGAGCCGCATGTAGGCGGTGATCAGGCGATGCAAGGCCTGCTCATCGCGGTGGTCTCGCCAGGCGTAGGCCAAACGCTGTTCTGTTTCAGCGTCCAGCAGCTCCGCTTTCATGGCGATGCGAGACATGTTTGTCGAATGATCACTGTCCAACGGCATGGTCATCCCCCTGTGGGAAGCGGACCGGCACGGTCCACTCTTTTTGGCGCGTGTGGATAGTGTTACGGAGCATATAGCACATCGGATCATTAAAAAGGTGTTAAAACGTGTTGCCACCTCTCAGTCTTGTTCTAGGCGGCGCGGCTTCAGGCAAATCTAACTTTGCTGAGACCCTCGTCACCGACTCTGGGCGACCGCGCGTCTATTTGGCCACCGCCCAAGCTTTCGATACTGAAATGAAAGGCAAAATCGCCCGTCACCAACAGATGCGCGGCCAGGGTTGGCGCACGATTGAAGAGCCGTTGGAAGTGGGCCGCACCCTCGCCGGGATCAGTGGGGATCACGCTATATTGATGGATTGCGCAACTATATGGCTTTCTAATCATCTTCTCGCTGAGCATGATTTGGCCGAAGCTGAGGCGGGTTTGATGGCAGGTCTCGCGCTTTGCGCTGCCCCTGTTGTTGTTGTCACCAATGAGGTCGGTCACTCCGTGGTGCCCGACAATGCGCTTGCTCGCCGCTTTCAGACAGAGCAGGGCCGACTCAATCAGAAACTCGCCGCCAAAGCCGATCTCGTGGTCAACGTGGTGGCAGGCCTGCCACATGTTTTGAAGGGCAGTTTGCCTGCACCCACAGCATGAGCCGCATCTTCTGGATCCGCCATGGGCCGACCCACGCCAAGGCCATGGTTGGCTGGTCCGACATCCCCGCTGATCTTAGCGACACCGCCGCCATTGCTCGGTTGGACGCGTTCCTGCCCTCAGACGCGGTGGTCGTCTCCTCTGATCTCATCCGGGCCTCTGCCACGGCGGATTCTATTCAAAATGGCCGGCGCCGCCTGCCCCATGATCCAGACCTGCGCGAAATTCATTTCGGCGACTGGGAAATGCAAACTGTCAACACAATTGAAGATCAGGAAAAACTGCGCGCATTTTGGGATGAACCCGGCCTTGTTCGCGCGCCGTCGGGGGAGACATGGAATGAGGTGGTAACGCGCGTTGATCGCGGCATTGCCCGCGCCATGGCGGCGCATCCGGGCAAGACTATCATTGCGGTTGCCCATATGGGCGCAATCCTGACGCAGGTACAACAAGCTGAACGCGTGTCAGCCTATGAGGCCTTCGCCCACAAAATCGACAACCTGTCAGTGACAGAGCTGGTGATGCAGCCGGACGGTTGGCGCTCTGTGCGGATCAATCACAGCCCGTGATCACAATCCTCACAAAAGATCGTTTTTCTCGGAAAAGCCGCTCGGGCTAGGCTCAGCGCCATGACATATGATCTTTTTATAGGTGATCGCACTTTCTCCAGCTGGTCTTTGCGCGGCTGGTTGATGTTTGTGAAATTTGGGCTGCCAGTGCGGGTCAATCTGGTGGGGCTTTACTCTGGCACCATGGCACAGGATTTGGCCGATATCGCCCCTGCGCGCCTTGTCCCGGTCCTGCGTGACAGCGACGGTGTCGTGATAGGGGATAGCCTTGCGATGGCCGAAACCTTGGCCGAGCGTCACCCCGAGGCCTGCCTTTGGCCCAAAGACACTGCCGCCCGCGCCTTTGCACGCTGGATGGTGGCTGAAATGCACTCGGGCTTTACGGAGTTACGGGGCGAATGCCCGATGCAACTCCAGCACCAGATTACCAATTTTGTTCCCTCGCACGGTGTCTTAAACGATCTCGCTCGTATTGAGGAGCTGTGGAGCTTGGCCAGACAGCGTTTCAGTGCAGACGGGCCTTGGCTTTTCGGCGCGTACAGTCTGGCAGATGTTTTCTATGCACCCGTCACTGCGCGCATCGCAGGCTATGACTTGCCTGTGAGCGATTTGGCCAAATCCTACGTGACCACAACACTTGCCGATCCAGAATTCCGCGCCTGGCGGACCGAAGGGCTCAAGATTTCCTATGAGCCCTTCCCGTATCACGCGGACAAAACGACAGCCCCATGGCCTGGCCCGGATTGAAGTCTTGTCACATTAGACACGCCCATTGCGTATCGCGGCTTCTTTCTTTTTGAAAATATCCCGGGGGGACAGGGGGCAGCGCCCCCAATTCCTGCCGCGCCCATTAACCCTTCCTCAACCAGTTGAGCGCAGTTTGTTAACCAAGGTTGACGAAAGGAAACGCGATGGTTGCGCGCGCCTACACTGTGGCATTCGAAGGGGTTGAGGCCAGACCCGTTGAAGTACAATGCGCTGTCACGCAAGGTTTGCCAGGTTTCTCGCTTGTGGGCCTTCCGGACAAGGCCGTTAGCGAAGCCCGCGATCGGGTACGCACTGCGCTTACCTCCATGTCCATTGCCTTGCCATCCCGCCGGATCACGGTGAACCTGTCTCCTGCTGATATGCCCAAAGAAGGCAGCCATTTCGATTTGCCCATCGCACTTTCGCTTCTGGCCGCGCTCGACATCATCCCGGCGGATGCCGTGGAAGACACGTGCGCTTTGGGTGAACTTTCCCTTGATGGGTCAATCCTGCCGGTGACCGGGGCGCTTCCAGCCGCCATGACCGCCGCCGAGGAGGCCCGCACATTACTCTGTCCCAAAGCCTCTGGCGCAGAAGCGGCTTGGGTCGGGGATGCCCGCGTGATCGCCGCGCATACGCTGGCAGATGTGGTGCGCCACTATACCGGCCAATCGCCTTTGCCACCGGCCGAACCAGGGGAAGTTCATGCCGATTTGACCGGTCGCGATCTGGCAGATGTCAAAGGGCAAGAACGCGCAAAACGCGCCTTGGAAATCGCCGCTGCGGGCCGGCACCACTTGATGATGGTGGGCACGCCCGGCTCGGGCAAGTCCATGTTAGCGGCGCGACTGCCCAGTATTCTGCCACCGATGTCACCGGCAGAGGCTTTGGAAACCTCAATGATACATTCCCTCGCAGGGCTTTTGGAAGAGGGCGGGATTTATCGCACGCGACCCTTCCGCGAACCACATCATACTGCATCTATGGCAGCGATTGTCGGCGGCGGCCGGCGCGCCTCGCCTGGTGAGATCAGCCTTGCCCATAACGGCGTCTTGTTCATGGATGAATTCCCTGAGTTCTCTCGCCAGGTGCTCGAAACGCTTCGCCAACCCATCGAAACCGGTGAGGTCGTGGTTGCGCGCGCCAATGCCCATGTGCGCTATCCCTGCCGCTTCATGCTTATTGCTGCGGCCAATCCATGCCGTTGCGGCTACTTGTCCGACCCGTCTCGCAGTTGCGCGCAAGCTCCCAAATGTGGGCAGGACTATCTCGGCAAGATCTCCGGACCTTTGATGGACCGCTTCGATCTCCGCGTGGATGTGCCACCGGTCTCCTTCACCGATCTCGATCTGCCAAGCGCAGGCGACACGTCTGAGACCGTCGCCGCCCGTGTGGCACAAGCGCGCGAGGTTCAGACCAAGCGCTATGCCGATCATGCGCAAATACGCTTGAACGCGGATGCAGAAGGCGAAGCCCTGACCGAATTTGCCACGCCCGAACCGGAGGGACGCGAGCTATTGATAAAAGTCGCAAATCAGTTTGGCCTCTCGGCGCGCGGCTATCACCGGGTGTTGCGGGTGGCCCGCACCATTGCTGATCTTGATGGCGCCGACGTCGTAACGCGAAATCACATCGCAGAGGCCGTGAGTTTCAGGCTCTGTCCATCTGGCCCCTGATCCACCCGGACAGATCCCGCAACGTGGCCCGCGCTTGGGGTAAAATGTTGTGAAAGATTGGCCAGACATGGGGCAAATCACTCTCCACCTTCGCCACCACATCTACGTCTTGGACGCGCAAACAATCCGCCAGGCGGATGGTGTCATCTCGTAAAATTTCGGTGGACCCCACGGTCAACCAAAACGGGGGCGCACCGCGAAAATTTGCAAAAAGGGGCGATGCACGCGGATCTTCCGGTGCGGTTTGACCAAGATAGGCATCAGAGATTTCCGCGATCCGCGCAGCTGGTAACAAAACGTCGCGCATCTCATTTTCGATGATACTGGACCCTGAAAAGGTCATGTCCGTCAAAGGCGAAAAGGCAAACGTGCCCACGGGCTTTGGCAGTGCCTTCCGAAGAATTTCTCCGAGCAAGGCGAGGGCCAAACCGCCGCCTGCGCTGTCACCTCCCAAGATCACGGGCCGATCGGAAACCGCGGCATAGGCCGCCAGCGCGTCTTCTAGAGCCGCGGGAAAAGGGTGTTCTGGGGCCAGGCGGTACTCCACCAGGCACACAGGCAAACCAGACCTTTTGGAAAGGGCAGCCATCATGGCCCGATGCGTGTTGGTTGACCCAAACACGTAACCCCCACCGTGGAAGTAAAGGATCAGAGGGCCGGTGGCCCGATCGATGCCGTGCGCCGCAGCCCATTGAACCGCTACCTGCCCCGATGTGTCCCAGTGATAGCGTGTCCCGAAAGGACCATGAAAGAAAAGCCTGGCACGGAGTGCGAAGCTGCGGCGCAACGCGTCGATATCCGTGGCTTGTGCCAAGGCGCGTTTTTCTGTCAAGCGCAGGTAAGTGTTGAGCACTCGTGCAAGAACGCTCACGCGCGCTTGGCCTCAATTGCGTCCCAGATCTTGCCCGCAATGTTCACACCGTCAAAGCGTTCAAGCTCCTGAATTCCGGTGGGAGACGTCACATTTATCTCAGTGAGGTATTTCCCGATCACGTCGATGCCCACAAACACCTGACCCTTCTCACGCAACAGCGGGCCAATCCTGGAGCAAATCTCCAAGTCCCGCTCGGTCAGCCCCACCTTCTCTGGTGTGCCGCCCACATGCATATTGGATCGTGTTTCGCCTTCCGCTGGCATGCGATTGATGGCGCCGACCGGTTCGCCATCTATGAGGATCACGCGCTTATCGCCCGCGCTGATCTCTGGGAGGAATTTCTGCGCGATCAGTGGCTCCCGACTGAAGCCGGTAAACAGCTCATGCAACGCGCCAAGATTGCGGTCGGCTGCGGGTAAAAAAAACACGCCTGCTCCGCCATTGCCGTAAAGCGGTTTCAAAATGATGTCGCCATGCTCGGCGCGAAACGCTTTGATCGTGTCCAAATCTCGGGCAATGGCGGTGGGTGGCATCAGATCAGGAAAGTCAAGAATGAGCAGCTTTTCCGGATAGTTCCGAACCCAAAACGGGTTGTTGACCACCAAGGTACCCGGTGCAAGGCGATCCAGAATATGCGTTGTGGTGATGTAGAACATGTCAAACGGCGGGTCTTGGCGTAACCACACCACATCCATTTCCGCGAGATCAAAAACCTGCTCCGCGCCAAGCGTAAAATGATCCCCCTTCACCCTGCGCACGGTCAAAGGCCATCCCCGCGCCGTCACACGCCCTTGATCATAGGCCAGCCTGTCAGGCGTGTAGTAGAAAAGCTCATACCCTCTCTCCTGCGCCTCTTCGGCCAGTCGAAAACTGCTGTCGGCTGCAATATCAATAGGGCCGATGGGATCCATCTGAAAGGCGATCTTCATGGGCGTGACCCCCGGTGCTTTGGCTGCGCGTTCTGTGACGCTCTACATGGTCCAAAGCACGGGCTTCTGCAAATCAGAAATGGCTGAACGCGCCTTCGCGAATTTCTACTTCGCCGGTCTGCTTGCACAATGCCAGGTCAAAGCGCATCGGAGACATGTGCCCGTTGGGCGCAAACTCTAAGTACTCGGACGCGGCCATGTGAATACGCCGGGCTTGTGCATGGCCTAACCGCTCTGCTGCGGCATCAAAACTGCGCGCTTTCTTGACCTCGACGAAAACCAGCTCTCCGGCGTCCTCAAAAACCAGATCAATCTCGCCAGATTGGCCACGCCACCTGCTTTCCAACAGTGTCAGTCCTCGCGCCAGATAGACCTCAGCGACTGATGCTTCTGCCGCGCAACCCGAGAAATAGGCCATCGCACCCGCATTGCGTTTGCGCTCAAGCACATTTTGCGCAGCAGATAGATTTGTAGGAGCCGATTGAACGGTCATCGCTGTTCTCCCGTGTCTGAGTTTGTCAGGGCCAATGCCCTTTGATAAACATCACGCTTTTTCAAACCGAGCCGCTCCGCGACACGTCCTGCCGCATCTCGTACGCTCTCGTCTTTCAGCGCTTCCGTCAAAGCCTCGTCTAAATCAACTTCCCTAACATTCTCCAAATCCCCTTTTCCTATCAGAACGACGATTTCCCCTTTCAGCTCGCGTGATGCCGCGATGTGGGCCACGTCGCTCAAATCACCACGAAGGGTTTCCTCAAATTTTTTCGTGATTTCCCGGCAAACAGCGGCGCTTCGGTCGCCGCCGAAAACATCCACCGCGTCTGCGAGCATCGCCGCCACGCGTTTGGGCGATTCGTAAAAGATGAGCGTGCCAGGAACATCTCGCAGCGTTTCTAGTGCGGATTTTCGCTTGGTTTTCCTATTGGGCAAAAACCCTGCAAAAAAGAAGCTGTCTGAGGGAAGACCAGACAATGTGAGAGCCGCAATCGCAGCCGTCGGCCCGGGCGCAGACAAAAGCGGCAAGCCCGCATCAATCACCGCACGGGTCAGCTCATACCCCGGGTCAGAAATCAGCGGTGTCCCGGCTTCCGATGCGTAAGCCACTGATTTCTCACCCGCTAATGCCTCAAGCAATTTCGGCAGAGCAGCAGACGCATTGTGATCATGAAAACTTATGATTCTTCGATCGCCCAACGCGATGCCATGAATGTCCATCAGCTTGCGCAAGGTGCGTGTATCCTCGGCCGCCAAAACATCCGCGGCTGCCAGAATATCAAGCGTGCGCAACGTGATATCACGTGCTGACCCTATGGGCGTTGCAACAAGATAAAGTCCCGGTGCCAAAACCCGAAGATCCGCGGCCGTCTGATTCCCCACTGGACCCCTCCTGCCTGACGTCTATGATCAGCCCGACGACGCGGGGGCGTTCCCCGTCAAGATTCCGGGAGCACCTTTTGCCCATGTTTGCCCAGTTCGCCCGCCTTCGCAAGTTCATCGCTTGGCTTCTTTTTGTACCTCTCATGCTGACCCTTGCGGGATGTCTAGGAGGTGTACCACTCGTCGGCAACGGGCCGTCAATCAACACTCGCGCGCCTGTTCCCGTGGCTCTTTTGGTGCCGATTGGATCGGCTGACGGAAATGAACAAAAGCTTGCGGCGGATCTCGAAAACGCCGCGCGCTTGGCCAGCTCTGATCTAAGCGGCGTGCAAATTGATCTACGCGTTTATCCAACGGCCGGAAGCCCCGCCAAAGCGCAGGAGGCTGCGCAACAGGCCGTATCTGACGGTGCAAAAATTATTATCGGGCCACTGCGTGCTGAAAGCGCGACCGCCGCCGCGCAAGCTGCTGCGGGGCGCGGCGTAAATGTGTTAGCCTTTTCAAACAACTCCGCTATTGCGGGTGGCAACTTGTTCGTTCTGGGTCAAACCTTTGACAGCACCGCCAATCGATTGATGAATTACGCTGTGACCCAGGGCAAAGCGCGGGTTCTGACGGTCTATGCCAACACCAACACCGGCCGCGTGGGCAAAGTGGCGATTGATCGGGCCATCGCCAACAATGGTGCGACATCGGCGGGCAGCATCAGTTACGAATTTTCTCAGCAAGCCGTGATCAACTCTGTGACCAATATCCGCGACACGGCGCGCAGCAATCAGGCCAATGCCATCTTTTTCACGGCAAACACAGCAGGCGCGCTGCCGCTCTTTACTCAGATGCTGCCCGAGGCTGGTGTTGACCCGACTGAGACGCAATTTATCGGCTTGGCTCGCTGGGATACGCCACCGCAAACTCTAGAACTGCCTGGTGTCCAAGGGGGCTGGTTTGCCCTGCCTGATCCGCAACGCAATGCTCAATTCCGCACGAGGTACGAAGCAGCCTACGGCAGCCCACCACATGCGCTGGCAGGTCTTGCATATGATGGGATTGCCGCTGTGGGCGCGCTTGTCAGCTCTGGCAAATCAGACGCATTGACCACCTCTGGCCTGACCCAACCCGCGGGCTTCCAAGGCGTTAACGGTGTGTTCCGTTTCATGCCCGATGGCACCAACGAACGCGCGCTCGCGGTGGCGACCGTTGAAAACAAGCAAGTCGTGGTCATCAGTCCAGCGCCAACCAGCTTTGGCGCCCCTGGGCTTTGAGACATGAAGGACGCCCCGGCGCTGCCATCTGACCTCATTTGCGCAGCAAATGCTGTTTTCGATGAAGCCGCTGTCGCGGAGCTGATGGCGCAGAGCCTGGCTCAGACCGACGACCCGGCTCTTGCCCGCACGGCGCTTGTCGACATTCTCAAGACCGCTAACGCAAAGGGCCGCAACGCCATTGCAGACGCCCTCGCCCAAGATCCTATGGCCGCACACGCCGCCACACGCTCCTATAGTTGGCTTACCGACTGCCTTTTACGCACGGTTCTGACCTTTGTTACAGAGCATGTACACCCTTTGCCAACACCGACGGATAGTGAACGGATCGCTGTTTATGCTGTTGGGGGCTACGGACGTGGGGAAATGGCGCCACAGAGCGATGTCGATCTTTTGTTTCTGACGCCCTACAAGATCACGGCTTGGGCCGAAAGCGTTATTGAGACCACGCTGTACGTCCTTTGGGATCTCAAACTTAAGGTCGGTCATGCGAGCCGCACAGTCAAAGAATGCTTGCGACTGGCCACCGATGATTTCACCATCCGCACAGCTCTTTTGGAAAAGCGCTTTATTTTCGGTGATGCGCCACTGGCCGAAACGCTGCGCATCAAGTTGCGCTCAGACCTGTTTGAAGGCACCGCACGGGAATTCATCGAGGCAAAACTTGCAGAACGCGATGTGCGCCATCAAAAACAAGGCGCTCGCTACAAGGTGGAGCCCAACGTAAAGGAAGGCAAAGGCGGGTTGCGAGATCTGCAATCGCTCTTTTGGATCGCCAAGTACATTTATCAGGTGGACCGCGTGCGTGACTTGATCGGCCACGGTATGCTGACCGAAGACGAGTTTGATCGCTTTGCAGATGCCGAGAACTTCCTTTGGGCTACGCGCTGTCATCTGCATTTGGCGACGGGCCGCGCAGCCGAGCAACTGACCTTCGATCTGCAAGTCGAGGTCGCCCATCGCATGGGCTATGCTGGCACGGGCGGACAGCGTGCGGTTGAAGTTTTCATGCAGGACTACTTTCGTCATGCCACCGCCGTAGGAGATCTCACGCGCATCTTCCTGACCAAACTGGAAGCGGCCCATGTCAAACCTGAGGCGATCCTACAACGGCTCTTCAAACGCAAACGCAAAATGAAAGACGGCTATGAAGAGGTGCATGGCCGCCTCGCCGTGGCCGATGACACAGAATTTCTAAAAGACAGGCTCAATCTTCTGCGTCTTTTTGACGAAGGTTTGCGCACTGGGCTTCTCATTCACCCCGACGCGATGCGGCTGGTGACGGCCAATCTTGACCTGATTGACGATGGTTTTCGTAACGATCCTGAAACACAGAAGCTGTTCCTGCAACTGCTGCTCAAGCACGGCGCTCCGGAACGCGCGCTCAGGCGGATGAATGAGCTCGGCATTTTGTCTGCGCTGATCCCCGAATGGGAACCCATTCGCGCTATGATGCAATTTAACATGTATCACAGCTACACAGTCGATGAGCACATCATCCAATGCATTGGCCAACTTGATAAAATTGAGCGCAGAGAGCTGATCGAGGAACTGCCAGTGGCCTCCTCGATCCTAGATGATGGCGTCAATCGCCGCGTACTTTATGTGGCGCTCCTGATGCATGATATTGGCAAAGGTCGGGATGAGGATCATTCCATCCTAGGCGCGCGCATCGCCCGAAAAGTGGCCATACGGCTAGGCCTCAAGGCCAAAGAGGTGGACACAGTCGAATGGCTCGTGCGCTATCACTTGCTCCTGTCTGACATGGCTCAGAAACGCGACATTGCTGATCCTCGTACTGTGCGGGACTTCGCCAAAGCCGTGCAGACGAAGGACAGGCTGGATCTGCTCTGCGTGCTGACCGTGTGCGACATTCGCGGCGTCGGCCCCAACACATGGAACAATTGGAAGGCCTCTCTGATCCGCGCGCTCTATCGTCAAACCAAGCGCGCGATGGAAGGCGGTCTTGAGGATCTCAACCGCGAACAGCGCGGATCAGACGCAAAACGCAATCTGCGTGAGGCCTTAAGCCATTGGGAGCCGCGCGATTTGAAGGTGGAAACGTCGCGCCACTATCCGCCCTATTGGCAAGGTCTGCACGTCACAGCGCATGTTGTTTTTGCCAATTTGCTACGGGATCTCAAGGAAGATGAGGTTGGGATTGATTTGCATCCCGACGAAGATCGCGACGCCACGCGTGCCTGTTTTGCCCTTGCCGATCATCCGGGCATCTTTTCACGGCTTGCGGGTGCGCTGGCACTTGTGGGCGCCAATGTGGTCGATGCGCGGACTTACACATCTGCCGACGGGTTCGCCACCGCTGCGTTCTGGGTTCAGGACGCGGAAGGAAACCCCTATGAGGCGGAGCGTTTACCGCGCCTGCGCGCGATGATCCACAAAACGCTGAAGGGTGAGGTGGTGGCCCGCGACGCGATCAAATCACGCGACAAACTCAAGAAACGAGAGGCTGCGTTCCGCGTACCCACCCATATCACGTTCGACAATGAAGGGTCTGAAATTTACACGATCATTGAGGTGGACACCCGCGACCGACCGGGCCTGCTTTATGATCTGAGCCGCGCTTTTGGGGCGAGCAATGTTTACGTGAACTCCGCTGTGATCGCGACCTACGGTGAGCAGGTGGTGGATACGTTCTACGTGAAAGACACCTTCGGGTTGAAGTTCTATTCCGAGGCCAAGCAGCGCACTTTGGAAAACCGCCTGCGTGATGCCATTGAGCAAGGCTTCCAACGGGCAACAGAAGAAGTGACCAACTAGGGGCCGCATTTTCTTCAAAGAAAATGCTCAAGAAAATTGCAATTTTCCGCGCAGAATTTTCGAAAATTCTGCGGGCACGAGCCCCTACTTGAATACCCGATCCGTCAGGTTCAGGCGGGCGACCACAATCGGCTCGATCACCGCTTTCAACGCCGGCTCCCGCCCAGTCAAAACCTCCAACTCATCCAAACGATTGGCGGCAATCAGCTGCAACACATCGAGACGCGGCTCGCCTTTGGCATCGCGCGGCAAGACCTCAACCACTTGAATTAAATCAGGTTTCGGCTCTCCCACCATCTCGCGCAGAGCCGCTTCATTCACATCACTTTCCACAAACGCATAAAGACCCACGCCTTTGGCCGCCCGCGCATAGGTGCAAAACGCCATGCCACTCGCGTACCCCTCCCAAGCGGTGCGCAAAGCTGGTGTCTCACGCTCAAGCCTGTCTTCAGTGCCTTCCCCATCAGACCATTTCATCAACCGCCTTGTGATGAAATTGTAGAGCTTCTTGCCGGTGGCCATCCAAATTCGTGAAGGTAGCGCCTTTTGGTTCAGCATGGCAATCTCAGAGGGCGTGAGAAGCTCAGGCGCATAAGCGCGCTTCTGCTTGAGTAGATGCCGCAGATCCTCGCGCGCCATCGTGCGGAAAAGCCGCCCCCGTCGGCGATGCACGGATGCCAGTTGAAAATCAATCACGGCCGCCCGTCCTTCCGGCGTCATCAGCCAATTCTGTGGCTTGGCGATATCGTTATGCGTCACACCCGCGCGTCGCATATCCCGCAAGAGCCTCTTGGCATCTTTATACCACGCAGCCTCCGCAGGCTTGGCAAGGTGCAATGGCGTGCCTTTGGTCCAGCTGCGCAACAGCCCGGTTCGGTCCACCCGCACGAGCACTGGACAACCCTCAATCCCCTGAACCGCCTTCAGCCCGCGAATTTCGCGCCGTGCCAGCCACCATGCCAGCGGTTTGGCGTAAAGCGGCACACCGTCAAGCTTGCGCAGCACCACCGGAAAATCCGCCACACCGTCCAGCGTGCCAGATATCGTTTCCGAGAACACATCGCGCTTGTGCACGGTCTCCGGCACGAACGCGGCGGTGGTGTCAGGCGCGGCTGTCATGGGGTGCTTTTATGCGCATTGGGGCCATTGCGAAAGAACGCTCAAAGCCGGATCCAACGCGCAGGGCAGATATCGGCATTGGCGGGCTTTCCGGGTGCAAACCAGGTCTTTGGCGCGATCACGCGTTTCTCCGGCGTCTCCCGTAGCCACGCGCCCCACCAGGAAAAGGTTGAATTGGCGATGATGTTATGGGCGCAAAGCGATTGCAGATGCATGTCGAAATGCCCCTTGGTTTCGTCATTTATATCGACCACGACGGTCTCTGTGCCAAGCTGCAGATGGCCGCGCGCCCAGCCCGGATCATTGGAAAACACGAAACAGGTGAGCGGCTGGCGCAGGTCTTCAGCGAGCCGCGCCACAGCCGCGCTATAATACTCCGGCGGACACGCGGCAAAGCCGCCATCGCCCAGATAATCCCCCCGCCGCACATGTACGGAAACCGAAACCCCCGCGTTCGCAATCGTTTCAGCCATCGCGGCATTTGCCTCATCCAGCGGCTCGGTCAGCGCGAGATCCGCGCGCAGTCGATCGGCGTCATGTTCGAAATACCGCTCCGATTGCCAGTAGCCATGCAGGTAGCTGTTATCCGGGAGATCAAAGAAATCCGCGTTGTAGCTCAGCGATTTTTCCCGCTGAAACCGTGGTTTTGAGCCGAAAAATCGCCACAGATTATACCGCATAGGGCCTTCAAATTTTGAGGGCGGAAGGGTCACTTTATCCACAAAACGGGTGTTTTGATAGCATGGAAAACAATCTGCGCGGGTTTCATCCCAAATGCGCATGTAGCGTCGATCCAAGGCCAAATCAGTGCCCAGATGATCCGCCAGCATACGCCCTGCCGCATATTGGAAAAGCTGGTTACCCGCCCCTCCGAAAAGTCGCGTGACGATCATCGCAGATCAGCTCACTTCCACTATGGGCGCGCCGCTTTGCGACGAGAATTTCGCGACTTTTCTGCGATAGGAAAAGCGTGACCATTCTCGTTTCATGATGTCGATGGCAAGTCGCCCGGTCTCTGTCTGGATCGTGCTGCCGTCCAACTGATCCGAGATGGTCTCAACACCAGAAGGATAGATGACACCCGCGCGCAAGCCGGTATGCCAATGGCTTTGCACAAACGTATCAACAGGCCGGTCAAAGCTCGCCGTTATATCCAAAAGCTGCTGAGCCGCCCACCCACTGACCAGTTGCGCCGAACAACGCAGCGGCGTGACCTCCGGCTGGGTCAGCATCGCGTCTCCTTCCAGGTCAATCACACGAGGTCGACCAGGGCTGCGGTTTTGGAACTGGATGAAGCCCAGTCGCTCAATGTTGCGTTCGGCCAGAACCTGCGCCACGCCAAACACCATCGGATCAATTTTTACGTCGTCTTCCAGGACCAGTGCATAGGCCAGATCGCGACGCACGATCTCGGCCCAAATCTGCCTGTGGCTGAGAAAACAACCGACTTCGCCCGCGCTCAGCTCAAAAGGGTAATCAGGCTCAAATCCCGGCCCTTTCAACGGCGCAACAAGATCCGAGTTTGACAGCGCCTGACCATCAACGGCCTCCCAAACTTCGCCCGGAAGGCCGCAGGTCATGAGCAATTCCTGCGCGTTTTCCTTGCGCGCCCGAGCCCGGGTCAGATGCAAGACAAACGCGCGCATGAAGGCCTACTCGGCCGCCCAGCCGGAGACAGCTTTGACCTCAAGGAAATCCTCAATGCCCCATTTGCCGCCTTCGCGCCCGTTGCCAGATTGTTTCATCCCACCGAAAGGTGAGCCAGAGGCGCGACCCTGACCGTTCATCTCTACCATGCCGGAACGCAGGCGCGTGGCAAGCCGATTTGCGCGTGTGCCGTCCTGTGTTTGAACGTAATTGGTCAGGCCGTAATCCGTGTCATTGGCAATCGCCACACCGTCTTCTTCATCGTCAAACGGAATGATCGACAGGACCGGGCCAAAGATTTCCTCGCGTGCGATGGTCATGTCATTGTTCACATCGGCAAAGACCGTAGGCCGCACGTAGAAGCCTCGATTGAACCCTTCCGGACGGCCGGTACCGCCCGCAACAAGCCGCGCGCCCTCGTCAATGCCCTTCTGTATCAGATCCTGAATTTTGCCAAACTGAACGGCATTCACGACGGGGCCGATATGACGGCCTTCCTCGCTTGCGGGGCCCACGGTAACAGAGTTTGCCACCTCCGCGGCCGTCTCCACCGCTTGGTCGTAGATCTCGCGCTGCACCAGCATCCGGGTCGGTGCGTTGCAGGATTGCCCTGTATTGTTCATGCAATGCAGCACGCCGCGTTTTACGGCCTTCTCATCAGCATCGGCAAAGATCAGGTTGGCACCCTTGCCGCCCAACTCAAGGCTCACGCGCTTGAGCGTATCGGCGGCCGCCTTGGAGATGAGCTTACCTGCACGCGACGAGCCAGTGAAGGAAATCATGTCGATGTCTTTATGTGCTGACATTTGTGAACCAACGCCCGCACCATCCCCGTTCACGAGGTTGAACACACCCTTTGGCAAACCTGCCGCATCCACGATTTCTGCAAAGACCATTGCCGAAAGCGGGGACTCTTCGGAGGGTTTGAGCACCATTGTGCAACCCGCAACAAGCCCTGCAGCAACCTTCAAAGTCACTTGGTTCATCGGCCAATTCCACGGTGTGATCATGCCGACCACACCGATCGCCTCATGGATAATCCGATCATTGGGGGCATGATCAGCCAGCATCGAGATGAAAGAGAATTTCTTGCCCTCTTCAATGAAGCCCTTCATGTGCCAAAGCCCCGCGCCCACTTGGGAGGAGCGCGACATGTCAATCGGCGCGCCCATCTCAAGGCTGATCGCTTGGGCCATGTCTTCGGCGCGGTCTTTGTAAGCGGCATAGATCTTTTCGACAAAAGCAATGCGCTCTTCTGGTGGGGTCATCATCCAACCCGGCAGCGCCTCTTTGGCAGCCGCGACAGCCGCGTCTGTATCGGCTTGACCTCCCAAAGAGATCACCGCGCAGGGATCTTCTGTAGAGGGATCAATCACGTTGTGGTCAGTGCCATCGAGCGGGGCAACCCACGCACCATTGATGTAAAAATCACGCTTCTCGATCATGTCGTTCTCTCCATGTCAGGGATCAGGCAGGCGTCTGTTCTTTGGGCAACCTGTCACTTGCGGCGCGCCACTTCAAGTCAGAGCGAAACACCAATTTTGAGGCGCTGCATTTTCTTAGAAGAAAATGCGCAGAAAATTCCAATTTTCTAACGCAGAATTTTCCAAAATTCTGCCCGTACCTAGCCGCTCTTCTGCGCAGCTATTTTCGCCTCAAGCTCTTTGAGTTCACGCCCGCGCATCTCACCCACCCAATTGGTCCCATCCTTCCACCGCCTGTGGATCCAAAACCACTGATCCATGTTCGCCCGCACCATTGCCTCAAGCCGCGCATTGAACTCCCGTGTCATGGTCAAAGGGTCGGAATGAGGGATCTCATCTTCAAAGATGATCTCAAAATCCATCCCGTTCTCCAACCGCCGCCCCCAAATAGGCACCATCGGCGCATTGTACTTAAGCGCCATCTCTGCCCCGGAGATTGAGGTCAACGCGGGCTTGCCAAAATAGTCGAGCGGGAGCCCGTCATGGGCGTTGAGGTCGCCCAGAATCCCCAGAAACCCGCCGGTCTTGAGATGCTTGATCATCTGGACCATGCCCTTGCGGCTTTGCTCAAAAATTGGCTGACTGACAGAGGCCATCGCCTCCACGTAGTGCGCATTGAACGGCCGGTTTGACATGTTGCGGTAAAAATACCCGGCACCGTTGATGCCGTTCTCAATAATCCCGATCCGGGCTGCGTTAAAATTGCCCAGATGCGCAGACATCAGCACACAAGGCCGTCCTTCATCACGCGCTTTCTGCAGGATCTTGATACCAGGCCCAAAGGTGCGCGACGGGCGGACATGTTCGACGAACTCAGGCGAGTAAAGCTCAATCATGTTGCGGCCGACATTGTTGGGCACGCGGCGCACGAGGCGCTCGACCTCCTCTTTGGGCAACTCCGGGCACGCATGGGCAAGATTGTCGCGAATTCGCTTACGATACCCCGCCAAAGGCGCGAGCACCTGCGACGCCAACCAGCCTGCCATCGGCACGCGCCAACGATACGGTAAAAACCGCGTCAGCAGCACCGGCAGAAAAAGCAACGTACCGGTGAGCCGTTCGCCAAAAGTGATGGGATCGTCTGGATCTTTCTGAGCCATGGCCGTGCTGTCTGAGTTCAGAGTTCCGACCAAATACGCGCGCGCTCGCTTAAGAGCAAGCAGTCAGGGTGTGCGTGGCAAACCCGTCCCGATCATCGAATCCCGCGTCACCAATTTGGCCAGGGCGTTTGCCTCCATCCCGTCTGTCCCCTCCGGCCGCGCGGGCAGCACGATGTAGCGCATGTCGGCAGTGCTGTCATGCACGCGGACCTGCACATCGTCCGGCAAATCCAAACCGAATTCGCGCAACACCGCGCGAGGCTCAATCACCGCGCGGGAGCGGTAGGCGCGCGTCTTGTACCAATCGGGCGGCAGCCCCAGCAGGTTGCGCGGGTAACACGAACAGAGCGTGCAGACGATCAGATTGTGCACGCGGGCTGTATTCTCCACCGCGATCAGCCGCATCGGGCCGATATCAAATCCCATCTCCCGGCTGGCCGCAGATGCATCTTCCAAAAGCCGCACCCTAAAGTTCTGATCCGTCCAGGCCCGAGCCACAACCGCTGCACCATTGGCCGGGTTGCGGGCATCCATGGCATCAATTTGAAGCGCGATCTCCTCGGGCGTGACGTGCCCCTTTTCAATCATCAATTCGCGCACCGCGATCTCCATCCGCTGCCAGTAGCTCAGCGGGACGTCATTGTCTTCGCGGAACGGGTGGCCGGAGGGGCTAAGGTGATCATGATGATCGTGTGGCATGGCTCAAACCCTCTCCAACCAATGCGCATAGATTTCAGCGTCAAGCGTGTCGTCGGGGTTCTCCGCACCGTCGCCCCAGACCTCACGCATCGTAAACCGCACACGGTAGAGGGGCTGTTGGTCGGCCTCCAGCATATAGGCCAGCTTCTCTGGGTTGCCGAACGGGCCCAACACACGCTCAACAACACCTGTCTTACCGCGCAGATAGGCCGGTGTGCGCACATGCCCCGGTGGCATCAATGTTTTGACACGCACCCGCTCAGTCATTGGGTCGCGCATTTTGCACCTCGCCGTAGGTATCGCCTCGCGCGGCCACCTCTTCCATCCGTTGTCCAAGCTCTTCGATGGAGTAAACGCCGGCCTCAATGAGGTTTTGGTTCACTGAAGCGATCCAACGTTCATAATATGTCATGGTCTCAAAGGCCTCTTCGCCCATGTCTTCCAGCGCGCGCCGCAACCCATCGACCGTAAAAAACCCCTTGATGCTGCACAAAACCATCAAAGCATCGACACGCTTTTCCCATATGGCGAAATCATGCTGATCGGTTGGAATGGGCCCGGCCGCCTGCCCGCCCATGTCGTGCCATCGCTTTCCGTCCAAGTCAGTCATCCCTAAGCCTAGCTTCTGGCAATCCGCCTTGTCCATGGGCTTTGTCGTCGTCCTTTAAAGATCGAGACCGCGCAAAAAAAACGGCAGGGTGTAACCCCTGCCGTTTATGCGTGCATTTTCGCGTCGATCAGGCGCGATTGCCACGGGCGGCAAAGTAAATACCACCCACGATCATCAACAGATGAAGCTGATTGCCCAAGAAAATGTACAAAGGTGGTGCCCAATAAACGACGACAATCACCGCGAGCGTGATCAGCGCGATGACCAAGCCACCCGCGCGGGTCATCAAATCGCCAAGGCCATTTCGCATGAACCCCCCGGCAATCAGGGCGACGGCGGCGGCAATCTCGCCCAAAGCCGTCAAAATCCACAGGACATAGGGTACACCCGCAGATACCGCATCATCGGCGGCCAATGGAAATTTGATGAAGCCTTGGTAGGCAATAACAGATGCTAGTACAATTCGTGGCAACCAGTGCACTGCACGGATGTCCGGCAGGCTCTGTGAGCTGCGAATAATGGTGTCAACAGCACTCATTTTCTTTCCTCTCTTGGTTGCGAACTGATCCCAAAATAATGGTCCAGAACTATTTGTAACGAATACGCCTGGCAGCACGGAATGGATCACAGAAAGCCGAGGTTTTTGCAGCTTTTCCCGAAAGAACCACCTTGTTTCCAAACTGCACAGACCAACCCACGGAATGCGCGTTCAAAAGCAAAACAGGCTGCTTCGAAAACGTCACCCAACGCGAAATCCTCAAAAGTATTTGGCACCAATCTTTTCATGACAGCGTCCGCGCGATACATACACGCTAGCAAGAAAAGGAGCCGCTCCCGTGACTGCCCACGCCGCCAACAAGATCAACGCCCTTGTTCTCATCATCTGTTCGTTATGGGCCTACCTCACGCCTGAGTTTTCCTATTGGACAGCGCTGGTGCCTGCAGGGTTTGGCATCGCTTTGCTGGCTTGCGGACCGGGTGTTAAAATGGAAAACAAAGTGATCGCCCACGTGGCTGTCGTGCTAACCCTGGTCATTTTCCTGCTTTTGATGGTGCCTTTTTTCACGGCAGTGGGAGAGGGTAACACCACATCGATCATTCGCGTTGCGGTGATGCTGATCACTTGCGGTTTCGCCATGGTGGCTTTCATCAAGAGCTTCCGAGACGCCCGCCGTCAGCGCGAAGGTGGATAGACGGCGCACGCACTGTCGCCGGCTCAATCCTGTGGAGACGGGCCTTTTGTCTCGGGCTTGCCTGTGTACAAGATCATTCCCACGCTAAGCGCGCCGACAATCGCGATAAAAAGCCAAGGCGACCCGACGCAACCCTCTGCCAAAGCCTGCGTTCGAACCCCACCCGTGGGGTCAAAAAACGTCACCGCAGTGATCAAAAAGCTCCAAAACAAGCAAAGCGCCAACGCGCCTCTTGAGCTGCGAAACCGAAACACCAAGGCGGTCAGAAAAAGGAGGATCAAGGCGATGGGCGAAGAAAACAGCGTGATCGCCTCGGCGACCGCGCTTACCTCGCCGCCATCCCAGCCCGGCCTGATCGTGTCACAGGCCTCCGCGAAGGCCGGACCGGGCACGAGCGACAGGATTAATCCTCTTCGAACGGATCCCATTCGTCATCCACTTCCGGCAGAGCTTCGGCTTCTGCTTCGGCCTCCTGATCCTCGATGGTCCGAATATCCGTGATCGTGGCGCCCGGAAATGCCGCTTGCACAGCCTGCACCATAGGGTGATGCGCCGCTTTTTCTTTGAGCTCCAGGTCCGCCGCATCGCGCTTGGCGGCAATTGTCGGTGCGCCACCGTCGCTGACAACAGACACGCCCCAGCGGTTGCCGGTCCAGCGTTGTAAGGCGCTGCCCAATCGCTGCGCCAGATCCTGCGGTGCACTGTCCGTTGGACAAAACTCAATCCGGCCCGGTTGATAGGACACAAGCTGCACGCCCGTTTCCACCTCGACCAGCAGTTTCACATCGCGGTTGGCGCGGATTAGATCGACCACGTGATCAAAAGTTGGAAATCGCGCGAGAGCAGCGTCTAGATCGGTCGCCAACGCTGCTGTCGGGCCACCGCTCATCGGGCCTGACGTCATCATCGTCGAAGATGTCGCTGGCGAGGGTGAAGGCGCCCTTGGCGCTGCCATGCCACTGCTTGGACCCGAATTTTGACCGGGACCTGGGCCCACAGGTGGGATGGGCGGCGTATCACGCAGCTTTTTCACCAACTGCTCCGGCGTTGGCAGATCGGCCAGATGCGTCATGCGGATCACGGCCATCTCTGCGGCCATCATCGCATTGGGGGCCATCGCCACCTCTTCCAACGCCTTCAACAGCATCTGCCATGTCCGGGTCAGAACCCGCGTGGGCAGCAGCGCTGCCATTTCGCGCCCCCGCGCCTGTTCATCCGGGCCAATCGTTGGGTCGTCAGCGGCATCCGGCGTGATCTGCACCACGCTCACCCAATGGGCCACCTCGGCGAGATCGCGCAGCACAGCCAGCGGGTCGGCCCCGTCAGCGTATTGCGCCGACAGCTCGCCCAGCGCGCCAGCAGCATCTCCTCTCATGATCAGATCAAACAGGTCCAGCACTCGGCCCCGATCCGCAAGTCCGAGCATTGCGCGCACCTGATCTGCCGTTGTCTCACCCGCGCCATGAGAAATCGCCTGATCCAACAGCGATGTCGCATCCCGGGCCGAGCCTTCCGCCGCCCGCGTGATCAACGCCAGCGCGTCATCGGCAATCTGCGCGCCTTCGGCCGTCGCGATCTTGCGCAAGAGACCCATCATATCCTCAGGATCAATGCGGCGCAGATCAAACCGTTGGCACCGGCTCAGCACCGTCACCGGCACTTTGCGGATCTCTGTCGTCGCAAAGATGAACTTCACATGGGCGGGAGGCTCTTCCAGCGTCTTGAGCAGCGCATTGAACGCGCTCGTCGACAGCATGTGCACCTCATCAATGATATAGATTTTGTAGCGCGCAGACGCCGCGCGATAGGCCACGCTGTCAATGATCTCCCGGATGTCATTTACGCCTGTCCGGCTCGCCGCGTCCATCTCAAGCACGTCCACATGACGCCCTTCCATGATCGCCCGGCAATGCTCGCATTCGCCACAAGGTTCCGTTGTCGGCCCGCCATTGCCGTCAAGCCCGATGCAGTTCATCCCCTTGGCAATGATCCGCGCTGTCGTGGTTTTACCGGTCCCGCGAATGCCCGTCATGATGAAGGCCTGTGCGATCCGGTCCGCCTCAAATGCGTTTTTCAGCGTCCGCACCATGGCGTCCTGACCCACCAGATCGGCAAAGGTTTCCGGCCGATATTTGCGGGCCAGAACCTGATAGCCGGTATCTTGGGTGTCACTCATGTGCAATCGTCCTGCGGGGTTGTCAGAGCACAGGTTAGAGTGGTCCCGCGCCATGGTCCACCGCATCGCGCCGGAAATCTTGATCTACGGTGAAAAAGCGGGAAGCATGGGAATCAGGGGACGGGGATGAATGAGCGCATTTGTAATCTACGCAGTGCCAGTTGAGCGGGGCATTTTGGGTATTGCACCCATGCCGGGCGTAAATGGGCATTACGACCAAGACATCGCTCATCTCAAGGATTGGAAGCCTGCCTTGGTCGTTTCAATGACGGAACCCAAAGAGCTTGAGGCCGCGGGCGTTGATCGTCTCGCCACTGACCTGCAACATTCTGGTACGCGGTGGTTTTCTTTCCCGGTACCAGATCGAGGCGTCGGTGATCCTTTGCAAGAAGGCACCTGGGACACGATCAGCGAAACAGCCGTCGCCGCACTGCGCGGAGGTGGACGTGTCTTGATCCATTGCCGCATGGGGTGCGGGCGCTCCGGCATGGCGGCTTTGCGGATCATGTCTGCCGCGGGTGAGGGCCACAAAGCAGCACTCACCCGCTTGCGTGCCGTCCGGCCCTGCGCCGTTGAAACGCGCGAGCAACAACGTTGGGCAAGACAGGCCTGAGTTCCCGTTTAAGCTTGGCTTTCATGCGCCTGTAACTGCGACAGGCCTCGATAAAGCGCGGCAATGATCTGCGCCTCGGTGATGCAAAACCGCGCCGACGGCGAGATATCGACAGTCCCATCCGCCCCAATGGGCGTATGTTCACCACCCGTCCCCCGTACAGACAGCCCAAGTGGTTTGCAAATCGCCTTGGCCTTCGTGTCGGTCCCGTCCGCTGTCAGGTTGGGAAGTTGGATATGCACCGACGCGCGCATCCCGGTGCCAATATTGGTGGGGCAGGAGGTGACAACGCCGTAATCCTCGGAATGGGCAAAGTTGAGCCCCTCAATGCTCGACACTTTATCGAGCGCCGTTTTCAGACGGTCGAACACATCATTGAGGACGGTCCCACGTTGCATGCACATGATGCGCAAGTGATCCTCTTCGCCCACCCAAATGATGAAACTGCGATCCTCAGACACATAGCACCCCCGCCCCATAGGCCAATGCGCGGCAATCCCCGCGGCGGTCAGGTAGGTGTCATTGCTCATGTCCTTGAACATGATGTGAGCATCGACCAGCTTTTGATAGGCCGCTTGATCAATATGCTTGGGGTTTCCGGGCGTCAGCGAATGATAGTCGCCGCCATAATTGGGATCCGCGACCAGCACCTCAAAGGCCTGCATCATCCGGTTTTCCAGCGCGACGCGATCTTCCTGCGTCATCGCACCCGGCAGCGGGAAATCGGCCAGATTGCGCCCCACCCGCACCCGCATCGACAGTGCGGGCAAACCCAGTTCCGCCAGATCGAGCTTGCCGTTCGCCGGTAAACCCTCAACGCCGTTGAGCGACCAATCATTGGTGTGTCGCGCATCTTCATCCACCTTGTGATAGCGCGCCAGAACCTTGGCAAAAAACGGACGGAAATCATCATAGTCGGCAGGCTGGCAGGCATAACAGCCCACCTCACTGTCGGGGTTCTCCACGCCCGAATTCACGCAGGTCATCAGCCTGGCCTGATCAGCCTGACTGAGGCTTTCGAAGTAGGCCAAATCAAACGACTGTAACGCGATGTTCTGCGGATGATCGTCTTTCAGTGCGGCGATGCGGTTCACAGTTTCGTCAAAGGGCATCTTCGCGCTCCGCCAGGTAGTTTGCACAATTGATCATATCCTCGACCAGCTCATATTCCGGCAGGCCAATGCGCCGCCAGTTGGACACGTCAATCCGGTCAATCACTTCCGAATGCTCACCCGAAGACCCCCGCGCCTGACCGTTGCGCGCGCGGCAGAGCTTGTCGATTTCCTCAAACCCGATCGCCTCAATCAACTTCGGAACCAGAATATGCACCGACCCGCGCATGCCGGTGCCAATGTTGGACGGACAGCACGTCACCGCGCCAAACTTGGGATGCATCATGAACACATCCTCCTGCCCGGTAATCTCACGCACACCGTCCTCAATCGTGGCGGCGGCGCGGCTCAGACGGCTGAACACGCCTTTGACATCGCCGCCCTGTTCCATCGAAATGATGCGAAGGTGGTCGCCTTCATTCACCCAGTTCACAAACTGCGTATCACCGCTCAGGTACACACCTCGCCCGTGGGGCCAGTGTTCATGATAGCCACTGGCCGCCTGCATCCGGTCGCCGCCGCGAAACAGGATGTGATCGTCGATCAGCTTTTGACGTTCCGTGTCTGACATCGCCGTATGGCGGTAAAACGTGCCTTTGAGATCGCTGTCATCGGGAATGGTGGCATATACCTTCTCCATCAGATCGGCGATCTCCTCGCGGCTTTCCTTGCTGCCGCCGGGGTTGAGGGGAAACATCGACAGGTTCCGCGCGACCCGAATGCGGGTGGAGATAATCTTGGACTGTGCGCTCTCGCTTAGATCGACAGAAATCCGGCCCGGATCCATCCGCTCGGACGGTGTGCCTTGCAGATCACTGCCTTTCTCCATGGAAAAGCCTTTGTGATACTTCTCGATCACCGGATAGAAAAACTCGCTGAAATCGTCGTAGCTCTCGCGGTCGCCTGCATGACAGCCCACAAAACTGTCCGGATGCATGACGCCCGTGTTGATCGCCCGCGCCATGGTCCAACCCGCCGGGCCGGTGCTTTTACGGTCTTTCAGCTTGTCCCAAAGCTCAGGCGTACACACCTGCGCGGCCAGCGATGTGTGATCGGCCGCGCGCGCTTTCTGCATTTTTTCGTCTGGGTAGATATTGTGGGCAAGCGACTCTTCGAACTTGAAATCATAGTCCGGGTCATAGGTTGATGCGGGCATTGGTCCCTCCCTCCGCTGGTCTTGGCCGCGGCGCCTCCACACGCCATATGCTGCGGTCAAAACCGTTCTTTACAGGCGCGTGACCTGAAAATTAGCGCCCGAATACGTGGCGTCGAGCATACAGATGCGTATTGATGCGCTATCAGTGGCTTAGGAAAGGGTGAGAGGCTGGACAACGACCCAAGCGGGGCTCGTTACGGCTGCTTCCTTCCGGACCTGACCGGGTTGGCGAGGTGCCTGCCCGCGCCAACCTCTCGATCCTTTAAGTAAGGTTCAAGCGGCGGATTCGCAAGTGTCATGATCAAGCGCCATGCTCAATCGCAAAAAGGCATCATCCGTTTCATGAAGCGCGGCCATGCCCAACCCTGCCAGTTCGTCTTTGTATTTTGTGACGCCGGGCCCAGTCTCGAAAACGGCTTTCGCCCCAGGTATCGGCACAAAGCTCCAGCAAGGATCGCGGCTCATTCGATCCAAACCGCCATTGCGCAAAAACTCTGCCACGCTCTGCAAACCACAGGACGCGGTTTGAACGGCGATGCAACCAGCCGGGAATGGAGCGTAGGGGCCGCCGCCGTAGGCTCTGTACCCGCTTAGGGCAAGGACAAACCTGTCCTCCGGCTCGACCGGCACCCCGGCAAAGGCCATATCCACTATTCGAGAGGGCGCGTCTTTGGGCAAAAGCCGCACACCGTTTTCGTCATAGGCAGGCGGTTGACGCAGATCGATGCGATAGGTCAGACCGTAAATCGTGTCGATCGCGTGACCGGGAAAGGCCGGATCAAGAAGCGGCTGCTCCCCACATGCCGGGAGGATCTGATGATAAGCGGACGCAGACCTTTCCAACCTATCTGACAGTTCTGCGCCCGTGGTCAGCACGGCACAAAGTGCATTCGGAAAGGGATAAAGTGTGTTGGCATCCCGCATGTACAGAGGACCCGCGGGAATATCGACATATGCCAGCGGGCCGGCGCGCCCACCCGTCTGATACGGGGCAGATGCCGACAAAAGCGGTAAATCGGCGTATTCCGTGCGGTCCAGCCACGGCCTTATCTCGTCCCTCTGGGCCAGGGCAACAATCCGAGTGGGCACATCATCGCGCACCTGGCCTAAATAGCTGTGGATCGGGCGAGGCGTTCGGCCGAGTGGCTTATTTACGTAAGTTAAAGTGGCCTGATGCGCCGGCTCCACAATTCGGACAATCTCGGGATCCTCAGGAAAACCGGTAACGCGCCGCACATCACTGCTGTGAGAGACCACGCGCCAGGCACCATCATCGCGCTGTAAATACAGGTCAATCACGCCCAAATGCGTGCCCCGAAATCCGGGCATCACCGTGGGGACATTGTGGATGGTACCAGTATCCGCGTTGATCCCTGCGCCTGGTACTTCAGGGTCGGGAAACAGCCGGTGCGTGTGCCCGGTTATCATTGCATCCACGCCTGGTATCTGGGCCAAGGCGACGGCCGCATTCTCAGCGCCTTCAACATCTCCCTTGGCATCAATCCCTGTATGGGCCAGCAAAACCACGATCTCCGCTCCGCTAAGGCGCAACTCTGTAACGTGGTGTGCCGCGCTTTCTACCATGTCGCGGATGCTCACCCGACCGTTAAGATGCGCACCGTCCCATTTCATCACCTGCACAGGCACAACGCTCAAGACACCAATCCGAAGTTCACGTGCCTCTCCCGTTTCGGGATCATTCAGCATGCGTTGCAAGATCACGCTGGGCTTGCGCAATGGAATATCCTCGCTCACACATTCGCCCTTGTGCCTCAGGACGTTGGCACAGATCACTGGAATATCCGTCTGCGCGAGAATGTCTTCCAGACGATCAAGCCCGTAATTGAATTCATGATTGCCCAGACCGATCGCGTCATAGCCCATGGCCTCCATCGCGACCAGAACCGGGTGCGCGCAGGCTGCAGATAAAGGGCCATATAACTGCGCAAGCGGTGTGCCTTGAAGGATATCGCCATTGTCTAGAAGCACACTGGTCGGCGCTTCTTCTCGGGACTTGGCAACCAAGCTTGCCAATCTTGTTAGGCCCCAGCCGTCGGCGCTTTGATTGCGACCATAATCAAATGAACGCAGATGCGCGTGCACGTCGGACGTGCCCAGGATGCGAAGCCATGCATGTCGTTTGGGTGATCGTGTCACGTGCGCCTCCGGGCATCCACCCCGACACAACAAGGCACTTGCGCCCTTGCTTTGCGATTGTGCATCTTCAAAGACCCCAATTGATCCGCTTTACTGTACTTGGCTCACTTGTCTCCGATAGGGTTTGAAATGTCCTAAAGGGCCATAGCAACAACGCGTCGGTTTTTCTTATCACGAACACGTTTAAGTTGTAAATCAAAGGAAAACCCGTCGTGACATGTCTCTTGCTGCGCCGTACGTAAAGTGGCACCAGAAGCGGATGAAAACAGCAGAACTGGTAACTTTCGGAAGCTCTGGCCTTGATCGCGCGGCTGAACTGCGTGGCGATGAGGCCGCATTGCTTTCGGCACAGCATCACCCCCAGACGGATTGCCTTTTGCTTTGGCGTGGTAAACTTCTGGTCCATGGCCCAAACTATGACAGGCTTTTTGTTTTGCGCCCCGATCACCCGGTCCTTTCAACCGCTGACGAGCCGCCAATTTTTCTCGGGCGTGGCAATGAGCGTCAACATATTTTCGCATATGACATTTCAAACTGGCATCCCACTGCCGGGCCAGAACAACCCATCAACGGATTTCTAGACAACACAGAACAGCATCACCCGGACTTGCCGGCCGACGCTGTTTTTGTCGAGCTCAGACGCATCATGGTTAGGCTCAGCGCCCGAGATGCAGAGTTGGGAGCAACGGCCAAGGCCGTCCTCAGTTGGCATCGCAGCCATAGGTTCTGTGCCAAATGCGGAGCAGAAAGCCGGATGACCCAAGGCGGGTGGCAGCGCGTCTGCGACAGCTGCGGCGCTCATCATTTCCCGCGTACCGATCCTGTGGTCATAATGCTCATCACGCACGGCAACCGCACGCTTTTGGGTCGCTCTCCCGGCTGGCCTGACGGGATGTATTCTTGCCTTGCAGGGTTCATCGAACCCGGCGAAACGGTTGAGGCGGCCGTGCGCCGCGAAGTTCTGGAAGAGGCCGGCGTTAGAGTAGGCCCTGTGCGCTATCTTTCCAGTCAACCCTGGGCCTTCCCATCGTCACTTATGATCGGATGCCACGGCGAGGCGCTCAGCCACGAAATCACCATCGACCCAGCAGAGATCGATCACGCCATGTGGGTGGAAAAATCTGATCTTATGGATGCGTTTGCCGGGCAAAACCCAGCTATTCTTCCTGCCCGCAAAGGCGCAATTGCGCATTTTTTGCTGCGAAACTGGCTTGCCGATACGCTTGATTAAACGATATCCTGCGGGGGGGGTAGCGAAGTAAGCAGGACGGCCATGAGTACGGCTGAACAAAAAAATAAAAAAACGAGCAGGACAAACCCATGAAGTTTCAAATCAAACAGGACATAGAGGCGCCGATCGATTTCGTGTTCGAACAGATGACGGATTTCAAAGCCTTCGAACGTGCCGCCATGCGACGCGGTGCGGAGGTGCAGCGGGTCAAAGACGGAAGCGATGGCACTATAGGAACGGCCTGGGATGCCACGTTTCAAATGCGCGGCAAAGAGCGTGAAGTGAAGATAGAAGTCACCGAATATGACAACCCGAACCGTCTGGTGGTGTCTTCGCGCGCGCCTTCAATGGGCGGCGATTTGGTGGTTGAGTTGATGGCATTGTCCCGCAACAGGACGCGTGTTGACACCAATCTTCAACTGGCACCCAAGAACTTAACAGCCAAATTGTTGGTGCAATCGCTGAAACTGGCCAGAAAGAATGTGACGAAGCGTTTGAATGATCGATTTGCCTCTTACGCTGTCGAGGTTGAGGCAAGATACAAAAAATCGGCTTAAGCGCAGAAGGCCCAGACAAGCCCTACTGACTTGCCTGGGCTCCCGGAATTAACCGATTTGGTTTTTGCGCTCTTCGGGATCATAGCCTGCGATCACGTGGTTGCGATCATCCTGGCTCAGCTCCGCGATCAGATGGTCGCGCTCCATCGGGCTCAACTCTGCGATGGCATGACCGCGCTCGTCGACGCTTAGCTCAACATGCTGCGGCACGCCTTGCGTATTGGTTTCAGCGATGGTTGCAACAACGGGAAGAGCGGTGAATGCAGCGATGGCCGTAAGTTTTACGAGTGTCATAGTGGCCTCCTTTGTCAGCCGTTACGTGTCTGTGCAAAGCGCACCATTGCGCCTCGCATGACCAACAAATGGGCGATGAAACGGGGTCTGCAATCAAACGCCGGATGACGTGATAATCCCCTCACCACGGCGCGCAACTCCGTGAACCAAAATCGCGAAACCGCGAGGGCGCCGTGTTGTCGGATCCTCATTTTCCGTTTGTTTTCAATCCGCAACGATCGCGCAGCTTGTAACACTCTGCGCGCGTCAGTCTCGCTTGGGATCCGCGGGGTATACCCCCAGCATGACGAGCTCAGAGGTGAAGTACTCCAATTCCTCCAGCGCGCGCATGACGGCCGGATCATCGGGGTGCCCCTCAATATCCGAGTAAAATTGCGTGGCGGTGAATTTTCCACCCACCATATAGCTTTCAAGCTTGGTCATGTTCACGCCGTTGGTCGCAAATCCACCCATTGCCTTGTAGAGAGCGGCGGGAATGTTGCGCACCTCAAAGACAAAAGTGGTCATCATCTTGCCCCCCTTGCCTTCGCGCCGCTGCCAGTTTGGCGTGGCGGACATGACGAGGAACCGAGTGGTGTTGTTGCCTTCGTCCTCAATATCGCGGGCCAGCACATCAAGGCCATAAATCTCCCCAGCCAATTCGCTGGCCAGCGCAGCCTGCTCCGGACGGCCGTCCTGCGCCACCTGCCGCGCCGAGCCTGCCGTGTCTGCGCCCGTGACACGCTGAATGCCATTTTCACCCAGAAACGCGCGGCACTGACCCAACAGCATCGTGTGGCTCATTGCATGGGTCACATCTGCGAGCCTCGCCCCTGGCACGCCCAAAAGGGTGATCCGCACACGGACAAACGCCTCATCGACAATATACAGCCCGGAATGCGGCAGTAGATGGTGAATGTCCGCCACGCGCCCAAAGGTCGAGTTTTCAACTGGCAACATCGCCAATGCCGCATCTCCACTGCGCACAGCCTCAATTGCGTCCTCAAAGGTGCGACATGCGAGCGGTTCCATATTCGGATAGGCTTCTCTGCAAGCCTGATGCGAGTAAGCCCCAAGCTCCCCCTGAAATGCGATGCGGTCGGTCATGGTCGTCTCGTTGTTCTTTTCGCTTTCAATTACGCCGAAAAACGTTGGATCGGTCGTTTGGTCGCGGCTGTCATGCCTTGCGCCCGGTATACCGTTGCGCATAGTACTTTCTCTGAAGAAAGCAAGGGAGTGTCGGATGCTTGACACCATGACCTTAACCAAGCTGACCGGCGCGTTTTGTGGATCGCTCCTGGTGCTTCTTTTGGGAAAGTTTGGCGCGGAGTTGATTTATCACTCCCACGGCCATCACGGCGAAGATCATCTCCAGGGTTATGTGATCGACACAGGAGCGGAAGAAGAAACCGTTGCGGTCGAAGAGGACGCCCCAACATTTGCAGAGGTCTATGCCGCCGCCGACGTGGGCAAAGGCGAAAAAGTCTTCAACAAATGCAAGGCCTGTCACAAACTTGATGTAGGAGCCAACGGAACTGGCCCTTACTTGCACGGTATCGTGGGCCGCGAAGTGGCCTCGGCCGATGGATTTGGGTATTCCGGCAATTTGGCCGCAGTGGTCGATGTCTGGTCGCCAGAGGCGCTTGATCAATTTCTGGCAAACCCTTCCGGGTATGCGCCAGGTACGACAATGGCCTTTGCGGGATTGAAGAAACTCGAAGATCGCGCCAACCTGATCGCGTATCTCGATCAAACCAGCGAGTAAATCCGGCTTCACCCGATTTTTAACGGCCGCCCTGCGCCCGCAGGAGTGGCCTTTCGCTTTTGTGAAGCCATATTGCAAAGAAACTGGGCTTGGGCGCTTGAACATCGGATAGCATGGCCCTTAGCTAAGTTTTAACCCGTTACACGGGTCAGTGAGCGTGATGTGATATGTGAGGAGGACGGCAAGCATGATGCAGGAGCGGAACCGGGCAAAAGCGGCCCGGATTGGCATGCCTCAAGTATTCAAGCGTTTGGTCTTGGGGGCGATTGCAGGCCTAAGTATTGCTGCTCTTTTTGCGCAAAGCGCGATCTCCGAGGGCATTCCCGAAGTTGCCGGAGATCTGCAGATCATTGAAAGTCACGGATATTCTTTCTATGGCGATCTCAAATACCCGCCTGATTTCACGCATTTTGACTATGTGAACCCCGACGCCCCAAAGGGTGGTGAGATTTCAATCGCGGTCTCAGGCACATTCGACTCCATGAACCCTTACACCCGGAAGGCGCGTGCCGGGGCTTTGTCCTGGTCGATGTATGAAAGCCTTTTGGGCGAAGCGCCGACAGGCGGTCCTGCACCCGCAGATGTTTATGGCGAACAATACGGTCTTCTGGCCGAAAAACTGGTCTATCCCGAATCCAAAGATTGGGTCGTGTTCTACATGCGTCCCGAAGCGCGTTTTTCAGACGGAACGCCGGTAACAGCCCATGATGTCCTCTTCAGTCACAACTTGCTCTTGGATGAGGGTCTGCGCTCTTATGCGGAGGCCGTGCGCAAACGCATCCCCAAGGCCGAGGTGATCGATGATCACACCATCATTTTCTATTTCGCCGAGGGCATTTCGCGCCGCTCTTTGATTGATCAAGTGGGTGGCGTGCCGGTCTGGTCCAAAAAATGGTATGAGGAAACCGGCGCCAAGCTGGATGAAAGCCGCCTTGAGACATCGCCAGGGTCCGGGCCATACGTGATCGCCGATGTGGATGTGAACCGCTCTATCACCTATGAGCGCAATCCCGATTATTGGGGCAAGGATCTGCCGATCAACCAGGGTCGACACAATTTCGATCGCATCCGGCTGGAATATTTCGCCGACAGCACAGCTGCGTTTGAGGCGTTCAAGGCCGGTGAGGTCACCTATCGCACCGAAAGTGATCCCAAACGCTGGGCCAGTGATTATGATTTTCCGGCGTTGAACCGCGGTGATGTGGTGCGCGTCGAACTGCCCGATGGATCACCGCCCACGATGAACGGGATCGTTTTCAACCTTGGCCGCGAAGCACTTCAGGACAAACGCGTGCGCGAGGCCATCGCCTTGGCCTACAATTTCGAGTGGACCAACAAATCGCTGCTTTACGGGCTGCACGCACAACAGAAATCCTATTCGAACGGAACCGTTATGGAGGCGACAGGCCTTCCGGAGGGCGACGAATTGGCGTTTTTGCAGTCGCTGGGCGATGTGGTGCCTGACACGCTCTATACCGAAGAACCCTGGACACCGCATGTTTCTGATGAGGATCGTCTTACCTCCCGCAAGATCCTGCGCCAGGCTCTGAAATTGTTTGAGGAGGCCGGTTGGACCGTCAACACTGATGGCACCTTGACCAATGAGGCCGGTGACCCGCTCACGATCGATTTTCTGTTAAACTCTTCCGGGTCGCCGACATCGCGGGCGCTTGTGGAAAACTTCATCGTCAATCTCAAGGCCATGGGCGTTGCAGCCAACCTTGAGGTCGTCGACCCCTCACAATACACCAACCGCGAGCGTGATCGCGATTATGATCTGGTGCTCGACAGCTACCCCTCTTTGTTAGGCACGGGCACGGGCCTGGCTCAGCGCTTTGGCTCGGAGGCCGCAGAATTCTCCCTGTTCAACCCCGCAGGCCTCGCCAGCCCCTTGGTCGATGCCATCATTGAGGCCTCGCTGCTGACCGAAAGCCGCGAGGAAGAGGAAATGACCATCCGGGCGCTTGATCGCGCATTGCGCCATGAATTCATCGTTGTGCCCCAAGGGTTCAAACCCGATCATTGGGCGGCGTTTTGGGACATGTATGAACACCCCGAAACGATCCCGCCTTTCGCCCTTGGCACGCTGGACTTCTGGTGGGTGAACCCTGAAAAGGAGGCCGCATTGAAGGCCTCTGGCGCCCTGAAGTAATCTGACAACAAGACCGCAAGAAAGGATCCGCAATTGGGCGCCTATATCCTGCGCAGATTACTTCTGATCATTCCCACGCTGTTCGGGATCATGGTGATCAACTTCGCCCTGGTGCAATTCGTGCCGGGCGGACCGGTCGAACAGATCATCGCCGAAATGCAGGGCGAAGGTGATGTCTTTGCGGGCTTCAGCGGCGGGGCAGAGGATGCAACGCTGCAGGAAAACAACGACAGCGGCTATGCGGGCGCACGCGGCCTGCCACAGGAATTCATCGACGAGTTGCGCGCGCAATACGGCCTCGACAAACCCCCGCTCGAACGCTTCATCGATATGATGTGGAACTACATGCGCTTCGATTTCGGAGAGAGCTATTTCCGCTCGGCCGAGGTCACCGATCTGGTGCTGGAAAAGATGCCCGTGTCGATCACGCTTGGTTTGTGGTCCACCGTGATCGCCTATCTGATCTCAATCCCCTTGGGCATCCGCAAGGCGGTGAGCGACGGCACCAGTTTTGACAGCTGGACCTCGGGCATCATCATCGCCGCCTATGCCATCCCTGCGTTCCTCTTTGCGATCCTGCTGGTGGTGCTCTTTGCAGGCGGCAGCTATTTCCAGATTTTCCCCCTCAGGGGTCTCACATCAGACAATTTCGCCGACCTCACGATGATGGGCAAAATCCTTGACTACCTTTGGCACATCATCCTGCCCGTGACCGCATCCACCATATCAGCCTTCGCCACGCTGACGCTTTTGACGAAAAACTCCTTCCTGGATGAGATCAAAAAGCAATACGTCATGACCGCCCGCGCCAAGGGCCTGGGCGAAGGCCGCGTGCTTTACGGCCATGTTTTCCGCAATGCGATGCTGATCGTGATTGCCGGTTTTCCGGCCGTGTTCATTGGCGTCTTCTTCGGCAGTTCGCTCCTCATTGAAACCATTTTCTCCCTCGACGGTCTTGGTCGCTTGGGCTTTGAGGCCGCGATCAGCCGCGACTACCCGGTCATGTTCGGCACGCTCTTCCTCTTTGGTCTCATTGGCCTTCTGGTGAATATCTTGAGTGACCTGATGTATGTGCTCGTCGACCCGCGCATCGACTTTGAAACGCGGCAGGGCTGACGCGGATGGCCCTCTCCCCGATCAATCAACGGCGTTGGCGCAATTTCAAAGCCAACAAGCGGGCCTATTGGTCGCTGATCGTTTTTTCAGTGCTGTTTCTGGTCACGCTTCCTGCAGAATTTGTCGCCAATGACAAACCCATCCTCGTGCAGTATCGCGGCGCCTATTACACTCCGATCTTCAACTTCTACCCCGAAACCACATTCGGCGGCGATTTCCGGACTGAGGCGATCTATTCCGACCCAGAGGTCGAATGCCTGATCGTCTCTGGCGGCCTTGAGGATTGTTGGGATGACCCAGAAGGTGTGATCGAAGATGCTGCTGACGGCGTGGTCGATGGCGCGGATATCGAAAAGGGTTGGACGCTCTGGCCTCTGATCCCCTACAGCTACGACACCCCCGTGGACCGCCCCGGCGCGGCCCCTCTGCCGCCCAATGAGCAAAACTGGCTCGGCACCGACGGCACTAAACGCGATGTGCTGGCGCGCGTGATCTACGGCTTCCGCCTGTCCGTTCTCTTCACCTTGATCGTCACCTTTCTGTCCTCGGTGATCGGCATCTTTGCGGGCGCGATCCAGGGCTACTTCGGTGGCCGCACGGACCTGATCTTTCAACGGATTATCGAGATTTGGGCCTCCACCCCGCAGCTTTACGTGATCATCATCCTCTTTGCGATCCTGCCGCGCAGTTTCTGGCTCCTTGTGGGCATTCTCGTCTTCTTCAGTTGGATGGCGCTTGTGGGCGTGGTGCGTGCCGAATTCCTGCGAGCGCGTAACCTCGAATATGTCCGCGCGGCCAAGGCGCTCGGGGTCTCGAACCTGACCATCATGTTCCGCCACATGCTGCCCAATGCGATGGTGGCCACGGTAACTTTGTTGCCCTTCATCATCACCGGCACCATTGGCACGCTCGCAGGGCTTGATTTCCTGGGCTTCGGCCTGCCCTCGTCTGCACCCTCCTTGGGTGAAATGACCTTACAGGCCAAACAGAACCTACAAGCCCCCTGGCTCGCCTTCACCGCGTTTTTCGCCTTCGCCATCATGCTCTCGCTCCTCGTCTTCATTTTTGAAGGCGTGCGCGACGCGTTCGACCCACGAAAGACCTTTGAATGAGCTTGATGGAAGTCGATAACCTCACCGTCACCTTCCGACAGGACGGCCAGGATGTGCACGCGGTCAAAGGCGTGTCCTTCACCCTCGATCGCGGCGAAACCGTGGCGCTTGTGGGTGAAAGCGGGTCGGGCAAATCCCAAACCGCGCTTTCCACGGTCAACCTGCAGCCCGCCTCGGCCCGTGTCGGCGGCTCGGTCACTTATGACGGCCGCGAAATGATCGGCGCGTCTGAGGCCGATCTGCGCGCCGTGCGGGGCAACGACATCAGCTTTATCTTTCAAGAGCCGATGACGTCGCTCAACCCGCTGCACACCCTGGAAAAGCAGATCAAGGAAAGCCTCGCGCTCCACCAGGGCCTTGTCGATGACGCCGCTCGCACTCGCGTGATCGAGCTGCTCAACATGGTCGGCATTCGTGACGCAGAAAGCCGGCTGAAAGCCTATCCGCATCAGCTTTCAGGTGGGCAACGGCAGCGGGTCATGATCGCAATGGCGCTTGCCAATAAGCCTGACATTCTCATCGCCGATGAGCCCACAACTGCGCTCGACGTGACCATCCAGGCGCAGATCCTTGAACTTCTTGCCCAGATCCAACGCGACGAAGGCATGGGGCTCCTCTTCATCACCCATGACCTCACCATTGTCGAACGGTTTGCCGATAAGGTCTGCGTGATGAAAGACGGCGAGGTGGTGGAGGCCGGTCCGAAGAAAGACATCTTCACCAACCCCAAGCATCCCTACACCCAGAAACTGATCGGCGCCCGCCCGGATGGGGCGCCCGTGCCGATCCCTGAAGGGGCCAAACCGCTGGTTGAAACCGAAGGCCTGCGCGTCTGGTTTCCGATCCAGCAGGGCCTTCTGAAACGCACCGTGGGCCATGTGAAGGCCGTCAATGAGGCCACCCTGACGGTGCGAGAGGGTGAAACCCTTGGCATCGTGGGCGAAAGCGGGTCCGGCAAGACGACGCTCGCCATGGCGGTAATGCAGCTCATCGCCTCCCAAGGCGGTATCAAGTTCGATGGGCAATACATGAGCGATTGGTCCACGCGCGAGCTTCGCCGCCGCCGCGCGGATATGCAGATCGTGTTCCAGGATCCATTCGGTTCCCTTAGCCCGCGTATGACCTGCGAACAGATCATCGCTGAAGGCTTGGGCGTTCACGGCAACCCCGATGGCCGCTCAACGCGCGAGTTGGTGTCTGAGGTGATGACTGAGGTTGACCTCGATCCCGCCACGATGGATCGATACCCGCACGAATTTTCCGGCGGTCAGCGTCAACGCATCGCCATCGCCCGTGCCATGATCCTGCGGCCGAAACTGGTGGTGCTGGATGAACCGACAAGCGCCCTCGACATGACCGTGCAGGTGCAAATCGTCGATCTCCTGCGGCAGCTGCAACAGAAATACAAACTGGCCTATCTCTTCATCAGCCACGACCTCAACGTCGTGCGCGCCATGAGCCATGAAGTGGCGGTGATGAAAGATGGCGACATTGTTGAAATGGGCAGTGCGGCAGACATCTTTGAGCGCCCACAGACAGCTTATGCGCAAACACTTCTCAGTGCCGCTTTGGATTTGGCGGTGTGACGGCCCACGCGCCCCGAGGTTGATGCAAGAGCCTGTCCCGACCTTGAGCCGGGAGGTCATTTTCAGGCGATGAGCCGAAATCCATGATCAAAACCGGTCCGGGCGTCTCTGGGAAGGGAGACATCGTCTGCTGTCCCAAACTTGCAAAGGAGGGCCCGCTGATTTCCCGGTAAAGCTTCCGCTCCATCGCTTTGGCAAACACCGGAAAATCATCCGCCGTTTCCACAAACGCCCCCGCACCCCCAATCACAACGCGGTAGAAGTACTGCGTCAGCTCCTTGTGATCTTCCTCAATCGCCAAACCGTTGATCACCACGCCTGCCCGATTGAGCCGATCCCGCATCTCCAAAAGCACCGGTTCATCATCTGTCCTGCCATTGCCTGACAGATCGATCACTTGCCGATGCGCCTGCCCTGGTGCGGTCTCAAACATCTGGGCCGCGAAGTCCAACCCGGTGTGGATCATCGTCCCGCCGCCCGACAGACGCCTCGGCATGGCATCAACCGCCTCCGCAAAGTCATCAATCTGGCTTGCCGCCTGCAAATGCACCCAATCGAGACCCAAAGCCTGCTGCCCAATAGAAGACCATTGCACAATAGACATCGCTATCCCTCCGGGCGCCGCTTCAATTGCAGCGCGGACGCGGAGACTATCCAGGGCCTCCACAGTGCCACGACGCTGCAAGGCGAACTCCGCGTCATTGACACTGGCAGAGACATCAAAAGCCAGAACCAGATGCAATTCCATCTGACTGTCCGCACGTGCCACAAGGGGCGTGATCGCCAAACCTGTTACAAGAAACAAAAACCGGAACATACGGTCAATCCTTCCGCAGGCGCGTGTAATCCGTCAACGTTCAAAACGGATCTACCGGCCCCATTGACCGAAAAAACATGACGGTGTGCGTGGTCAAATAAGGTGCGGCAAAGATGCAGTAGACAAATCTTTGTGCTCAACCCAAGATGCCGACACGCGCCAGACACCGAGAGCCCTTGGCCAACGTGTCACAACCTAAAGCAGAGTGCCGCCCATGGGCGGCCAACGGCTTCGGTTTGGCGTCAAAAATTAAGCGCCGAGATCGTGGGCCGCGAATGGATAGGACCAGCGGCTACCCTTCATGGTTATCGGATGCAGAGAACGGTCGATCGTTCAGGCTTGCCTGACGTCGATCGGGCACCGGCCTTCCCGTCCTGTTCGCGCGTTTCCAGGGAAGGCCGGTGTCACCTTTTGCACGTAGACGTCATATAGGGCGATCCCCTGCGATTGCTAGGCGATTGGCGGATCTTTCGGCCTGCTTTCTGGAGTTTGGGACCGCGCGGATAGGGACAACCCGCGCGGCCCTTGAGGTCGGCGAGACGCCAGGGCTTACGTCCGCCGACCAGTCAAATGCGCTTCAATCTCTGCGTTTTCGCGATTGTCGAACCGCTCCGATTGCCGCCAATGAGAGGGCGGACCGACCCTGCGGTGCAGCTTTTGATAGGTGGCGTTCATGAAAGTATTGAAGAAAGCGTCATACATGGCGTGTCCTTTCTGACCTGCGTTGACGTCGTTCATATTGAGGTTTGCGCCAATTTTTGCCACACAGGAAAAAATCAGAAATGTAAGCTTGGATTACACAACATGGATTGGCGAACGCTCCCTCCCCTTTCCGCCTTGCGCGCCTTCGCGGCATTTTCCGAATCCGGTTCGGTACAAAGAGCGGGCAATGCGCTTGGCGTCAGCCATGCCGCGATTAGCCAGCAAATCCGCAGCCTGGAGGCGCATATGGGCCTTAAGCTCGTGGATCGATCCTCCCGAGCGCTGGAAATGACGGTTGAAGGCGCGAAATTGGCCAAAGCACTCACAGAAGGCTTCAGCGTCATTGATCGCGCGGTAGCGGCTCTGACTGGCGCGGATGCGGAACGTCCAGTGCATATTTCCACCACACAGCTTTTCGCCATGACATGGCTTATGCCGCGCCTGACGGATTTCCAGGACAAACACCCTGGCATTGATTTGATGGTCAATCCTTCCGCTGAACTCACTGATCCCGGGCCGGGCGGGTTTGACCTTGCCTTGCGCTTTGGCGCCGGCAATTGGCCTGGGCTTGACTCGGAAATGCTTGTACCCACGGATATCGTGATCACGGCTGCACCCGCTCTGGTTGCAGACCGTGTGATTGCCGATCCTTGTGATTTGCTCGATCTACCCTGGTTGCAAGAGCTTGGAACCAACGAGTCCGCGGATTGGTTGCGCAAACACGGTGTCACGCAGACGAAGGTGAAACGCGTTACCCATGTTCCCGGCAATCTCATGCTAGATGGCGCACGCGCAGGTCAGGGCGTGATCAGCACGGCCATGTCCTCGGTTGAGGCTGATGTGCGCGCCGGCACGCTTCAAGTGCTGTTCCGCGACAAGGGCGATACCGGCTATCACATCGTGACCAAACCGGGCGTCATGCGGCCCTCGGCCAAGGCGTTTGTCACATGGCTCAGGCGCCAAAAGAAAGCAGCCCAGATCGCATGACATGAGCCGTCCCGGATGTGGCCCCGGGCGGAATGTTATTCATCGTAGAGCCGGTTCTTATCATTGTTCTTCATTACCGCCTCGACCTCTTCTAGAGGCCGTGTGTCGCGCGCATGTGCCTTGATCGCGGCCGCATAGCTCGGCAGCCCATCAATCGATGCCGCTTTCTCAGGCTTCCACAGCGCCGAGCGGATGATCGACTTGCCGCAATGATAAAAGGCCTCTTCCACCCGAACGAGCACGGCAAAATCCGGCACGCGACCCTGCACTGCCATACGCTCCCGCAGCTCTAAATCCCGCACCACCTGCGCAGAGCCGTTCACACGCACCACCTCATTGCGATTGGGCACGAAAAACACGAGACCCACGCGCCCAGTCTCAAGAATATTAAGAAAACTGTCATACCGGTGATTGCCAGGCCGGTCGGGAATGGCAATCGTCTTGGGGTCGAGCACCTTTACAAACCCCGCCGGGTCACCCTTGGGGGACACATCCACTTGCCCGCCAGCGCTCACAGTCGCCATGGTCAAAAAGGGGGAGCGTTCAATCCACAGCTGGCACAGCTCATCCACATGATCGAGGATCTTGGCTTGCTGTGATCGGTATGCCCCGCGAATGTGATTGCGGATGGTCTCCTCATCAGTGACCACGTCTTTGGGCTGATACATCTCACCCCTCCTCTTTTTGTCACTTTAAGCTCAGACACCACCTCAGGCAAAGCCCACCCTTGCCCCGGCTCAGCCCCCCACGTATCAAGGGATCAAACCCCTGATACCCCCACGGAGAGATGACATGTTCAAAGGACTGGGCCAGATGGCCGACATGGGCAAGATGATGAAAGCCGCCCAGGAAATGCAGCAAAAAATGGCATCTTTACAAGAAGAGATGCAAAACATGACTGTTGAGGGCGAAAGCGGCGCAGGTTTGGTCAAGGCTGTGTGTACCGTCAAGGGCGAACTCAAAGGCCTTGACATAGATCCTTCGATTTTCAATTCCGACGACAAAGAAGTGGTCGAAGATCTGATCCTTGCTGCCATCAAAGACGCGCAAACCCGCGCAGGCGAAAAGGCCAAAGAAGAAATGGGGAAGATCACCGAAGGCATGGGCCTGCCCAAGGACATGAACCTGCCGTTCTGACGGAATGCGGTTCTGTCTTACGATTCTCGCCTGCTTGCTCGCAGCGCCTGTAAGCGCCCAAAGCTGGGCCACCCGAGAGCTATGCCTTATTGATGAGGCGAAGGTCCACCAAGACATCTTCCCACCAGGTTTCTACGCCAGTATGCAAACGGGCGCGAAGCGTATCCCCAACGGCATTGGCCGCTTTTGGCGCATCACATCCCAAGACGGCGCGGTATCTCACCTCTGGGGCACAATGCATTCCAGCCTGCCCATCATTTTGCGGCTGCCAGATGAAGTGATGGACACCATCGATGCCGCGCGAGTGGTGGCCACCGAAGTGGATTATACCCAACAAAGCCGTCCTGAACTTGCTCGCGCTTATACGTCCTATGATCGCTACCGCGATGACGCGCAGATCAGCGTGCTTGACATGGAATTGCCGCAACATCTGCTTGACTGGACCCGAGCCCGGTTGGTGGGTCTTGGTTGGGGGGAGGAAGCGTTTGACTATCTCTCGCCCGCGGCCGTTGCCGAATTGATGCTCTCAGATCCCTGTGGCGATTTCGCAGCTGGCATTTATCCGATCCAGGACGACCGTATTCAAATGCTGGGCGCACTGGCTGGTGCAGAGATCCTGAGCCTCGAAGAACCTCGCGCACTGTTTAAAAAACTCAATGATGACAAAAACCTAGGTCTCACTCGCGCTATGATCGCGGTCTATGCAAACTACCTCAGTCAGGACATCACACGCGAGACGTTGGCGACGAGTTACGCCCTCTATCTTCAAGGCCGGATTGGAGAAATGATGGCTTGGGATGAGCTGTATTTTTCTCAAACCTATCCTGATGAAGGCTCAGACTGGCTGGCGCGTACCAATGATTACTTACTGCGCGAACGCAATGAAATCTTCCTTGATGCCGCCATGGAAGATCTGCGCGAGGGCGGTGTGTTCATGGCTGTCGGCACCTATCACCTGCCGCAGTCTTACGGTCTTGTTGCCATGATGCGCGAGGCGGGGTTTGCGGTGGAGCGCGTTCCGCTCGACGGGGAACCACGGCCATGAGATTGCTATGAGCTCCACGCGCGACATCGAAGCATTGATCGACATGATGGCAAAGTTGCCCGGTCTTGGGCCACGCTCGGCCCGCCGCGCGGTGCTGCATCTCATTCGTAAACGCGAGCTGCTGCTGACGCCTCTGGCCGATCAACTCACGCGTGTTGCAGCCACCGCGCGCGAGTGTAAAATTTGTGGCAACATCGGTACTTCCGATATCTGTGACATTTGCCTCGATGAAAAACGCGGCAATGGGGAGCTGTGCGTGGTCGAAGATGTGGCCGATCTTTGGGCGATGGAGCGCGCGGGCGTCTTTAAAGGGCGCTATCATGTTCTTGGCGGTACGCTCAGCGCGCTTGATCAGGTCGGCCCCGAACAGCTGCGCATTCCGCAACTGAATGACAGGGTGGAGACCGAAAACATTTCCGAAGTCATTCTTGCTCTCAATGCCACGGTTGATGGCCAAACCACCGCCCATTACATCGCCGATCAACTTGAAGATCACGTGCGCCTGACATCGCTGGCGCAGGGTGTACCCATCGGTGGTGAGCTTGATTATCTCGACGATGGAACAATCAGCGCAGCCCTCAGAGCGCGCAAATCCGTTTAGAGAAGGCGCCTTCAGCGGGTAACGTCAAGGTGCAAACAGGCAAGCGTCAAACCATGTGCCAACCGGTATGCATGCGGGCATTGCGCTCGTTTTCTGCTTGGAGCTTACGTGTCGCGTCGTAATCAGCTTCAAGAATATTGAAGAGATCGGAACGGACTAGATGGTCTGTCTGGCGCACATGCACACCAACACTGGACACGCTCTCAAAAAACGGACGCGGTGCGGAACGAAAACCAGCAGGGACGACCGATCCCTCTGGCGAAAACTCTCGCAGCGAGGTTTTCCAAAATTCATGGTTGTCCGGTTAGGACAAATGACCATGCCAAAAGCCGAGCAGCGCGCAAGACATGTCCGGCTCTCGCTTGACCCTTTCAATCAATTCCGGGATTGAGACGTCCTGCTCGCAAATGTCCTCAACCGGCTTGCCATCAACGGCAATCGGATCTCTCTCCAACCTCTTCTCGGAAGACAGCCGGGCAATAGAGCATGAAAACGCCCCGAGGTCATAGATGCGTATGATACGGTGTGGATAGTCTGGCCCATAGAAAAACGTGTTCACCCCGACCTCTTGTCCGGACAAACGCGACAGATAGCGGGCAAATGCATATTCGTTAACCTGGTTAACCCATTCCACCACGCAAACAACGCACGATTATGGATGACCCCTTTTTCTTTTTTGCTCAGATCACGCTTTTCAACCGTCGCTACGGACTGTCCGGCGCGCCTCGCGGCTCCCTATCGGGGTGTACTGCGCCCGTCACTCACTTTGGGGTCTGCTCCAACAATGACCGGTCTGCAGGATCGGACCAAACTTGGGTGTCGCTGAGAAACAGCAACCGTGATCGCAATGTGACACGCGCAAGTCTGTTTAATTGAGCCGTCCTGAGCAAGGCGCCTCACCCAACACGTGGGCAGTCATCACACCATGTACCAGCCGTCAAGCACTCTTGGATCGCGCTCATACTCTTCTTGGCGCCACGTCATGTTGTAGTAGTTTTTGGGCGCCACGATCTGCTTGTCGGGATTTGCGTTCAAATAGGCCGACCACCAGCTGAAGGTGCTGTTCGCAATGATGTTGTGGCGACAGTTGCGGAACAAGTTGAAGTCGGTGTGCAAGGATCCGGTCTCAACATAAGTTACGGGGCAATCAAAAAGTTCTTCCGACTTTGCCTTCTCCATATCGTCGCTAAAGACGAAGATATCCGGCGATTTGACAGTTTGCCGTATCAGGTCTAGTGCCGCCGCATAGTAGTCAGCCCCGAGTGTATTGTACCGGTGGGTGAGCCTCAGATAGTCCGTCCGACGCACATGCACGCCGACAGTGTTTTCATTTTCTAAAATTGGCCGAAGTGACGCATCTAGATCTGCTGCATCCAAGGGAACCTTGGGGTTAAATTCCTGTATCAGGAGTTTCCAGAATTCGGGGTTGTTCAGATAGCCAAAGTAATCCTGCCAATATCCCAGCAAAGCATAAGATTTGTTTGGACGTCGCTTCATTGCGTCAATCACGTCCAGCATCAAGACATCATCTTCTGAAAGATACTCAATCGCTTTACCATCAACGACAATCGGTTCTCGCTCTAGCCAGTTCTCGGAGGACAACCTGGCGACAGAACAAGAAAACGCCCCAAGTTCATACCGACGCCTTGTGGGGTTCGGATTGCCCGAACCGTAAAAGAAGGTGTTCAGTCCGACCTCTTGCCCTGTCAGAAAGGCCAGGTATCGGGCAAAGGCATATTCGTGGATCTGGTTGCCCAATCCGCCGCGCAGACAACACACGATCATGGATAACCCTCTTCCTGTTTGGTCCGGTCAGGCACGCACACAGCAATCTGGAAACAGCCCGTCAAAAACATGCGCCGACAGACTGCCATCAGCCCGCAAAAGCACCTAATATCAAATAGATAATCAAAGTTCCGCCCAAAGCAAACCCCATGGGAAACTTGCGTCCACGGTCCCAGCTGTCCCAATCCGGGGCCATTTGGCGCAGGCTTGTGTTTTTCGCAATGCGATGCGTCGCAAAGCAAGCCAGAAGGTTGGCGGCAAAGATGAACGCCACGGCGCCCGCATCACTGGGATCAATAAAGGGCGCGGCGGCGGCGATGAATTTACTGTCGCCCGCCCCCATCAGCCCGACCATATTGGCCAAAAACGTGATCACGAGTACCACCAACAAGGTCAAAAGCCGCCAGGGATAGTCAGCAAAAGGCATTGCGAAAAGCCCAACGACGGCGAACACACCCACAAGCGCCAGCACCGCCGTGTTCGGGATGCGCATCGCCTTCAGATCGCTCCACATCACCCAAAGGCAGATCGGCAGCACAAAAGGCAAAAACCACAGTGCTGTACTGGGCAAGATCGAAAAACTCATCGTGATGGGCCTTTCCAGATCAAATTGGATGAGCCACTCCCCAAGCAATGGTACCTCAGGGGAACTGCAAAGATGTTAATTGGCCACGTTGCCTTCTAGCGCCTCAAGGCTGCGCACAGCGGCCTCAAAATGCTGCGGGTGGGTGTCGATCGCATCCCGCAACAGACCTTTGCCGATGGTCGTGTCGCCCTGTTTGATGGCCGAAAGCGCCATAGTGTATAGCAGTTGAGCGCGTTCCGATTGCGTGGTCGGCAAAACCGGAAGCGTGTAGTTCTTCTGCGCACCGCGCGCCAGGATCAGGTTGTTCTTGGCGGTGAAAACGCTGCTGTCCTGCCGGATCGCATCTGAGAAAAGCCGCTCCGCGCCCGCATAATCGCCCCGGGTCAGCTTGGAATACCCCCAGTTGTTCATGACGCCCGCGGGCCGCGTCGTCAGGCCCACAGCAATCTCATAGAAACTGTCGGCCTTTTTCCACTCGCGATTGCTGTCTGCGACCATGGCCTCTAGCCGGTAGCGCTTGAAGCTTTCCAAGGTCGGCGGCACGGAATCGAGCACCTGATCGGCCTGATCCCACTCATTGTTACGAATGAGCGCGTCGGCCAGCTCCACCCGGTCATTGTCTGTCGCCTCTTCATGGGCATTGACCTTTTTCCACGCGGACACAGCCTCCGTGTTGCGCTTGGCCCGCACCAAAGAGATAGCTAGCCCGCGCTGCAGGTCGATGCGGTCGGGGTTTTCGCCCAGTGTACGCTGGAAATACGTCACACCCTCATTGGGGTCCGCGACCGAGAGCATCACCTCATTGAGGTTCGTCTCATCCACCACGTTCACACCCGCAAAGGCGCGATCCACATCAGCGGCTTCTTGTGTATCACACGCGGATAGGCCAATCAGGCCTGCCGTGCACAGACTCATCGAAAAAATACGGCGCATGGTGTTGCGTCCTTTTACTGCCTCTGCCTTTACGGCGCCTCGTTATGGTATCGAGCGGATCATGTAGTCGTTGCTACCACGCCGTACCAATTTATAATTTTGTTCTTCTTCCGGAGTATACGCCGGATTTTCAATTTTTTCGAGTGCTAACCGCAAATTGTCGCGAATTGAGTCACTTGAGCCATTATCAAGCGCATAGGCCCTCTGAAAGCTCTGGCTCGCCTCAGCGGTTTTGCCCAATTCCATCAAGACAACGCCCAAGTTGTTCCAGATCTCAGGCGAAAATTCATCCTGATACAGGGCTTCGCGCAAAAGCTGTTCGGCGGTGTGCAACCGGCCCAGGCCGAGGCTCGCGCTGCCAATGCCAAGCAGCACATCCGCTGACAAACCTTCGGTGATGGCCGCGCGTTCAAACGCGTCGATGGCCAGCTCATATTCGCCCGCACGCATCAAGCGGTGTCCGACCAGCATGCCGTCCACCGCTTGTTCGTTCCTTGCTACACCGGGGGCGTACGGGCTGTCGGGATCGACCGCCGTTTCGCCACACGCACCCAGTATGAGACATGTTCCTAGAACTGCCCCTACCCGTATCATCAGCCTTGCCTCTTACTGACCGGCCATCGTGAACAGTTCCATAATGCCAAGAACCGACGGGCCAACCAAAATTATTAGTAGTGGTGGCACTGTAAGCATCATTGTCGCCAAAGTCATCTTTGTCGGCAGTTTGTTGGCTTTTTCTTCGGCGCGCATGACACGTTTGTCACGCATTTCCCCGGCATATACGCGCAACGCATCCCCGATGGAGGTACCAAAGGTCTGCGATTGGATCAAAACCGTCACAAAGCTTGAGATATCCTGCACGCCGCAGCGCTCGCCCATGTCGCCCAGAACGGTGGCCTTATCCTTACCGGCCTTCATCTGCTGCGATACGATCTCAAATTCTTCAGCCAGCGCAGGATAGGAGGCTTCGATCTCCGAGGCCACGCGCACAATGGACTGATCCAGCGATTGACCTGCTTCCACACAGGTCAGCATCATGTCGAGACTGTCGGGAAAGCCCTCTTCGATCTCTTGCTGTCGCTGCTGCTGGCGTTTGGTGACCCAGTATTTGGGGATCATGTATCCGACGCCGCCTGGACCCAGGATATAGAGAAGCGTGTCGGTGGTCGTGCTTTCATCGCTCGACACGAAAAGCACAAAGTAAACCACCCCGGCAAGAAGGAACCCGATGCCTAAAGCGAACTGCGCAAAATGGAAATACCGCACCGCGTCACGATCACGGTAGCCCGCCTGCATCAGCGTCAGCTTTATCGCACTCAGCTGTTTTTCGTCCTGCGGCTCCAGGAAGGTGGAGTATTTATCCAGCTTTTCGTTGCGGGACCGCGCGCGCAGCTTTTCCTTGCCATTCTGGTTGATCTGCCCGTTCTGGCCCGCCTTTTTCAGCTTTTCCAGGGGGTCCTGGGCTTGTTTGATCATGATCGGAATGGTCACAAGAACCAAAACGACCCCGATCGTGCCCATGGCAATCAGCGGACCAAACGGGCCCAAACTGTCGGTCAGAATACCCGTTATACTATCGAGAATGCCCATCTTCGCCCCCAATCACACGCGAATATCAACGAGCGAGCGCATCACAAAGATGTTCGCCACAAGAAACCCGCCCACTGCAATACAAGCCGGGATAAAGAACGGGTGCAGCATCGCCTCATCGTAATAATCAGGTTTCACCATCTGGATGCCCACAAGCGCGAGAAGCGGGAACATCGACAGGAAGTTGCCAGACCATTTCGCCTCGGCCGTGATCGCTTTCACTCGGCGGAACAGGCGGAAGCGCGCCCGGATCACTTTGGCCAGACCATCCAAGATCTCAGCGAGGTTACCACCCGATTGCTGCTGAATGGTCACGGCCACGGCCAAGAAGCGCAAATCCTGCATGTCCAAACGCTCGGCCATATCCTTGAGCGCTTCGCCCACATCGCGACCATAGGCACTTTCATCCGCGATAATGCCAAATTCTGTGGCCAGCGGATCAGCCACCTCGTTGGACACGATGGTCACAGCAGAGGAAAATGGATGGCCAACGCGTAAACTGCGCACCATCAGTTCGATGGCGTCTGGAAGCTGCTCTTCCATCAGTTTCATACGCGTGCTGGCCTTTTTGGAAATCCAGACAAACACACCACCCACTCCGATAGCCGCGGAAATGGCCGCGCGTACCACGGTTTCCGTCCCGGTGGTAAAGGTCAGGCCAACAAAAGCGAAAATTGACACACCTATCATCAGCATAATTAATTGCTTGGGAGAAAACGCAATCGCCGCTTTCTGCGCCTTCGATGACAGGATGGAATAAAGCGGGATGTTGCGCGCTCTCAGGTGCTGCGTCATTTCCTTGCGCAGCTTCTCCAGAGTTTCTTCGCGATTGCCACCGGCTTTGTCGAGCATTTCAAGGCGGCGATTCACCCGGCTGTTGAGGCTGATGGATTTGCCAAAAACAGTCAGGTAGATGCCCTCAACCAAGAGAAGCACACCCACAAAAATTACACCATAGATGATCAGTTCAATACTCATGACCTGTCTCCCTTAGCCCGAAACCGGGTCGTAAATGCTTGGCGGCAGGTCATACCCCCACAGCCGGAATCGTTCGGTGTAGTTCGACCGCACACCGGTGCCGGTGAAGTGGCCAATAATCTTGTTGTCCGGGCCAAGGCCCGTGCGCTGAAAGCGGAAGATCTCTTGCATAGAGATCACATCGCCTTCCATGCCCGTGATTTCGGTGATCGAGGTCATCCGACGCGAACCATCCTGCAAACGACTGGCCTGAACCAGCAGGTTCACAGCCGATGCGATCTGAGAGCGGACCGCCTTGAGCGGCATTTCAATCCCGGCCATGGCGACCATGTTTTCCAAACGGCTGATCCCGTCACGCGGGTTGTTGGCGTGGATCGTGGTCATCGAACCGTCATGGCCCGTGTTCATGGCCTGCAACATGTCGATGACTTCCTCGCCTCGCGTTTCCCCCACAATGATGCGGTCAGGGCGCATACGCAGCGCGTTTTTCAGACAGTCACGGGGGGAAACCTCGCCTTTGCCTTCCACGTTGGGCGGGCGGCTCTCCATCCGCCCCACATGGGTCTGCTGCAGCTGAAGTTCCGCCGTGTCCTCAATTGTTAGGATACGCTCTGCATCGTCGATGAATGACGAAAGAGCGTTCAATGTGGTGGTTTTACCAGAACCCGTACCGCCCGATACGATCACATTCAAACGCGTCGCCACAGCGGCCTGCAAATAGGCCGCCATTTCCTCACTGAATGCGCCAAAGGCCACCAGATCGTCGATCTTCAGCTTGTCTTTCTTGAATTTACGAATGGAGACCAAAGACCCATCCACCGCAATCGGCCCGACCATCGCGTTAAAACGTGAACCATCGGCCAACCGGGCGTCCACATAGGGGTTGGACTCATCCACACGCCGGCCCACAGCACTCACAATCTTGTCGATGATCCGCAGAAGGTGCTTTTCGTCCTTAAAGGTCACGTCCGACAGCATCAGCTTACCGGCGCGTTCCACAAAAATCTGCTGCGGGCCGTTGACCAGAATATCGTTGACCGTGTCGTCCTGCAGCAGCGTTTCAAGGGGCCCAAGGCCGCGCACTTCGTCATAGAGCTCTTGGGTAAGCGTTGCCCGGTCTTCACGGTTTAGGACGATGCTCTTTTCTTGCAGCACTTCGGCAGAAATAGAACTGATCTCGGCGCGCAAATCGGACTCAGTGGCCGTGTCCAATGCGGCGAGGTTCAGGTTGTCGAGAAGCGATCGATGCAGGTCCAGCTTGATCTCGGCCAGACGTTCCTTTCGTTTGCGTTCCTTCTCCACCGGCGCGGGTGCCACTTCGGATTTTGGCAAAGGTTTGCGCAATGACGGTTTGGGCGCATCCGCTTCGACAGGCTTGGTTTCGACCTCTGGGATCTCAACCTTTTTGACCGGTTTGGAAATGTTCTTATATCGTGAAAACATGTGTCAGATCCCCATATCTCAAGCCGCTTCCGCGTCGGGTTTGCCCAACTCATGGAGCGAGGCGGCCAATTTCATGATTTCCTTGCGCAACGGGTTCTTGGCCGCGCCATTGGCCAGTGGAATACCGTGATCAGCTGTTTGCGAGATTGCCTTGCCACCATCAGGGAGCTGCACCTCGATGCTTATCTCCAGGCTTTCGGCCAGACGCTTCACACGGCTTTTGCCATTGAGATCCGTGAACTTCGGCGCGCGATTAAGACAAAACCGCAGTTTTTCGACAGGAAGATCCTCTGAGCGTAGCGCCCGCTTCATGCGCAAAGCGTTCTGCGCAGAGCGCATATCGAGCTCCAGCGTGGACAGGTAAATCTGCGCCGTGTTCAACACGGTTTCGGTCCAATGCACCATGGTGTTCGGCATATCGACAATGACGTAGTCAAACTTCAGCCGCGCCACTTCAAGCACACGTTCCACATCCTCCGGCCCGATCATATCAAGCGGCAGCATGTCCATCGGCGCGGTCAGCACCCAGAGTTTTTCCTCAAACGTGACCAGCGATTGCTTAAACACATCCTCATCAAGCGATTCCGTATCAGACCACATTTCAAACACCGCATCGCGACGCGGCAAATCCAGATAGGTTGCCGTCGATCCTGTCTGCAGACCGAAATCCAAAAGGCAAACGCGGGGTCCGTCTTCTTTCTCAATTGTGGCCAGTTCCCAGGCGAGGTTGACGGCCAGCGTTGTCGCGCCCGTTCCGCCGGCCAGACCCTGCACACCGATCAAGACACCGTCCCCCGGTGTGGTGCCCGATGCAAAGGGCGTCGCGTCAGCCGTGACCTTCTTGTCCCGCTGACGAATACGATCCATCGCAGCTTCAAGCTCCCCTTCAGGAAGGGGGTAAGGCACGAATTCATCCGCGCCTTGGCGCAGCAACTGATGCAAAACAGCCGGGCTGACATCTTCGGCGATCAAAATCACCCGGATATCTTTTCCGCCTGCCAGCTTGATGATCTCGACCAAAAGCGGAAGCTCATCTTCATCGCTGTCATCAATGGCCAACGCGGCAAATTCTAAATCGTCCGCTTCGTCCTGCCCAAAGAAGGCCAAAGCCTCATTCAAGCTCAGATCGCCCCACTTGTCGCCAAGTGCGGTTTCCATATCTTCGATGAGCAAGTCAAAATTCTGAACGTCACGGCACACCGTGCAAGCCACGATCTGGCCGTCATCGGGCTGACTGTTATCACTACTCGTCATCTCTCGTCTTTCCTATTCTACGAGGCAAAGACCGGCGTTCTTTTCGCGCTCTTTCATTGCCTTACCCACGATTCTACATCGCGGCGCACACTCACATAGGCTGGAAATTGGATGACAATCTGGGCGATATTTGGGCCAAAAAACCGTAATTGTGCGATTTCACGCAACAAAAAAAGCCCGCCATCCGGCGGGCTTTCGAGTGGCCCGGCTCCTGCCGGACAGGGAGATTTTATTCGCCAGCAGCTCCGATCGACAGATCGGTGAGGTTGCTTTCAGGTGCCGCACTGGCGATGTATTCGCGATAAATCACCTCGGCGTATTTGCCGTCTATGATGACCGGATGCGATTTCACAAAGCCGCTGACTTGCGTCACGGTCCGCCGATTCTTACGCTCACGGCCCTCTGTCACCACAACTGGACGGGTTTCGCCAAAGGATACAACTGCCTCAAGCCGAGATCGGCTGATCCCGCGCGACACGAGATAGCGCACCGCCGCATTGGCCCGTTTTTGACCCAAACGACGGTTAAAGCCCTGCGATCCCACCGCGTCGGTGTGGCCGAAGACCTTGAAGCGCACCTCGGGGAATTGCCGAATGAAATGCGCCTGTTTGTCCAGGATCGCCCGTGCCTCGCCATCCAAAACGGAGGAGTTGAAAGCAAAGTTGATCGTGGTCGGCACAGATTTGTTGAATTTATTGGCCAGGTTGATCGCAAAGTCCCGCTCACCTGAGTGGATTTGCGTGTTGTTCATCGTGGAATTGCCGAAGTCCTGGCTTTCGATGACCGATCCGGCCTCGCTGTAGGATCGGTAGACCTCAACCGTGTTAGAACAACCCGCAAGCGCGACAATGGCGACAGAGCCTAGAAGTTGCGTTTTCATGATCTCGCCTCCAGCCTATTCCATGATGTAGCCGTAAGAGCCGGTAAAGTCCTGACGGGCCACCTGTCCTTCGGCACTGTCCGCGGGCACATCAATCGCAACCCGACCGTTGAGGAAGAGCTCCCGCTCACTGGGGATCCGCACGCGATCAGTCGGGAGGGCCAAGGCCTCACCCGTCGTCGGTGTCACCAGATGCGCGGAAATGATGATCACAAGCTCGGTTTGCGACCGTTGGTAATCCACACTGCGGAAGAGCGTGCCCAGAACTGGCACGTCGCCCAGCCATGGCACCTGACCGTTATTGTCGCGGAAATCATCCTCCAGCAGGCCGGCGATAGCAAAGCTTTGCCCGTCACGCAGCGCCACCGTGGTAGATGTATCGCGGCGGCGGAAGGCGTTGACCGTCAGACCGTTGGCTTCGATCGCGTTTGCACTGTCAAGTGAGGACACTGCCGCCGCCAGCTCGAGGTTGATCACGCCATCCTCGACCACGCGCGGGATAAAGTTGAGCTCCACACCGAAGGGTTTGAATTCAATCGCAATCAGGCCGTTATCCTGCGCCACCGGGATTGGGAATTCGCCACCAGCCAGGAACGTTGCCTCTTGGCCTGAAAGCGCGGTCAGGTTTGGCTCCGCGAGCGACCGCACGACCCCTTTGCGCTCTAAGGCCTCAAGCAAAATCCCCACCTGGGTTGACCCAAAGCCAAAGCCAAAAGCCAATGCGCCTTCAATGTCAGGCTGCGTTGTGATGTTTGGTCCCGTGATGGAGTTGACCCCATCGAGGAAAGTCCCTGACTCGCCCAAGACGCCCAGATCACCGCTGGTGTTGGTAATGCCCACCGATGTGCTAAGCTGTTTGGCCACGGTGCGCTGCATCTCAGCAAAGCGCACTTTCAACATGACCTGCTGCTTCCCGGACACGCTCATCAGGTTGGAAACACGCTCCGGCGCATAGCGTTGTGCAAGTTCCAGGGCGCGATCCATTTTTGTGGTGGAGGTCACTGTGCCTGACAGGACAATCCCGTCATTGGCGGTGCGGACCTCAATCCTCTCATTGGGCAGGATCTGCCGCAGCCGTTCTTTAAACTCTGAAACGTCGGCGCTGACCCGCACATCTACGTTGGTGATCAACCGGCCCGACGCGTCCAAGAGCGTCAGTGTCGTCCGACCCGGCGCCTTGCCCAGCACATAAATGGTGCGATCCGACAGGGTTGAAAAATCCGCAATCGCCGGGTTGGCAATGCTCAACTCTGCAAATGGTGTGTCGCTTTCAACAACCACCGCTTGGTTCATCACAATGTTCAGATTGCGGGCGGTGCCTTCGCGCACGACCTGCAAATTTTGCGCAACTGCCACCTGAGCCACAGGCCCCAACAGCATGAGCGCGGCGGCCAAAACGGCACGCAAAGCTCTTCCAAATGTCATGTGACCTGCCTCTCCGATCACGCCTCTGTTGCCGGGTCTTACCGCCCGAATTTATCTAAGCGTGAACTAGACAGCGAAATTTTGCAAGAATTTTAGAAAGTTACACTGCACTATTGTGGTGATCGTGCCATACCGGCCCGCACATGCAACACGGTGGAAGGTGCGAAATTCACGCCAAGATGCATAGGAATTGATCGCTCACGCACACGATATTGAGTCCGAGACTCATACGTCCGCATCATGTTGCATGCGCACGCTCAAACGCGGATCAACATGGCCTGCGCTTTTTTACCATGACCACCTGTGCCTGCTTTGCCGCAGTTTCGCCAGAAGCAGAGAGGTTCAACAGGACAGCGCAGGCCAGATCATCCGTTTCCATGATGGCCGCATGGATCACATCGAACCCGTGACTGTCTTGGTTTTCTTTGACGGATGTTTTCGCAAAGACGTCAGCGTTGGTCGAGTGCAGCCGAAATCTTGAAAAGTTCTCTGCCGCAGTCTTTCCAACACTCAACGACAAACCCATCGCAGAATTCCAAAAGTCCTGCGCCGAAGAAATGCTGTTTTCTCGACGTCTTGTCTGAACGGAATAGGCCCGACCACTAGCGCCGGGTGCTGATCATGACTTCTCGTCGTCCTCATCCTCATCAGAGCTATCAGGAAGATTGAAGAAACTCTCCGCATCCATCGTTTCCAAATCGTCGGATTTTTCTTCCATCTCTTCCCCACCCAAGCTGAAGGTCTCTAGCCCTTCGATTGCGGTTGGCATCTTGGGCTCCGGCTCCATTGACAGGCTCTGCTCAGTGCTCAGCAATTTGCGACGCTCATCATCGCTCATCGCCTCGCCGTCCTTGGCCTTCTTAGCAGCAGCCTTCTGCACAGCGGCATCCAGCTCGGTCTGCTTACACAGGCCCAGCGCCACCGGATCAATCGGTTGCATGTTGGAGATGTTCCAATGCGTCCGCTCACGGATCGTGGTAATCGTAGGCTTGGTTGTGCCGACCAAGCGAGAGATTTGGCTATCGGCCAATTCGGGATGGAATTTCACCAGCCACAAGATCGCATTGGGTCGATCCTGCCGCTTGCTGAGCGGGGTATAGCGCGGGCCCCGGCGCTTTTCCTCGCCCTGCGCCGCTGCATTATACTTCAACGACAGCTTGTGCATCGGATTGTTTTGCGCTGCGTCTATCTCTTCCTGCGTGAGCTGATTGTTGGCAATCGGGTCAAAACCTTTTACCCCAGTGGCCACGTCCCCATCCGCGATGCCCTGAACCTCCAACTCATGCAGCCCCACGAAATCCGCGATCTGCTTGAAGCTGATGGTGGTGTTGTCGACGAGCCAGACGGCAGTAGCTTTGGCCATAAGCGGTTTTGACATCTCAAGGGTCTCCTTCAAACACATCCTCCCCGTTGCCTGAAATGGCGGCCCCCGGGGATTGGGGCGGGTTTCCGTTGTCGGGGAACTTGGCGGGTATATAGTAGGCGGCGCGACAAAAAGAAAGGGCCAATCATGCGGTGGATCTGGGCAGTCATACTGGCACTTTTGGCGTCACACGCGCGCGCTGACGACGACCGGCCCGGCGAATTTGACTACTACGTGCTTGCGCTCAGCTGGTCACCAACTTGGTGCGCCCTCGAAGGCCGTGCGCGCGGCTCTGAACAATGCGCAGCAGATGCTGATTTCGGTTGGGTCCTTCACGGACTCTGGCCGCAATATCACCGCGGCTGGCCTGCCCATTGCCAATCCGCCGAACGGCCGCCTTCCCGCGCCATGACCCGCGACATGGCCGATATCATGGGCACCTCGGGTTTGGCCTGGTATCAATGGAAAAAACACGGCACCTGTACAGGGCTTTCCGCCCCGGCTTATTATGCCCTCTCTCGGGAGGCCTACGCCCGCGTCAACCGCCCCGATGTTTTCCGCAAACTCACCAAACCGGTCAAACTCCCAGCCTCAGTGGTTGAGGAGGCCTTTCTGAACGCCAACCCCGGCTGGACTGAGGATATGCTGACCATCACGTGCCGGTCAGGCCGCATTCAAGAGGCCCGCCTATGCTTGTCGAAATCCCTCGATCCTGTCCCCTGCGGCCGTGACGTGATCCGTGACTGCACGCTATCTAATGCGCTTTTTGCGCCAATTGAGTGACACCCCCGAATTCACCTTTCCGAAAATACTCAAAACGCCGAAGCCACAAGCGCAACCGCTGCAATTGGCCACAAAAGAAGATGCAGCACATAATCAAACCAATTGCTGCTGCCCCATTTCATTACCCAGAATACCTGTCCCAGCACTGCCACGACCGCCAGACCCCAATGCCCCGTTAGCCCAGCATAGGCACACATCCCCAACACCATTCCGGCCACAGGCCCAGGCGCGTAGCCCAACCGATAGAGATCGACCTGAATGACGCCGAAGGCGCATAGCAAGAACACGGTGTAGCCCGCTAAAAACACCGCCAACTCCACAGCAGAAAACCCCGGCAAATCTACACCCAACCTCGCGGCCATGGCACCGAGCGCCAGCGCGGGCAACATCACCCCAAAGGGCGCGAGCAACGCGAGCGCCCCGCCAACCACCATGCTGCGCGTCAGCGCAGCCACCGCCGCCGCGCCAGCGGCGGCCCCCAGCAGCGTGGCCGCGAGCGGAGCGAGCGCCACCATGGCCAATGACTGCACCCCCCACGCCACCAACACGGCGAGCGCCAGCGAGCTGCCCACCCGCGTCACGCCGCCTCCACCCAGGCTTGATTGAACACATGCGCCACCACACCCTGCTTTGTGCCTTTGGAATAGCTCAGCACAATCTCACCCGATCCCAGCCGCCGCAGCATCGGATACCGCAGCGCCCCCGCCTCATGAAATCGCCGCAGTTCCCGCCAGCTCTCGCCCTCATCCTCGCTCAGAACCAGACGCAGCACTTCTGGTGTCTTCTCCAGATCGTTCAGGGCCAAAAGCATACGTCCCTGTCCCAGCCCCAGCGCGGCCACCGGCGAGCTGGGGTTGAAGACCTCGCTCGCCCCGACCCGTGACCAGGTCTGCCCACCATCTTCGGTCCGGCTCACAAGCAGCCGTTTACTGGGGTCAAAATCGCGCAAAAACGCCACCGCACGGGCCTCTGACAGTGGCACGATCATTGGCTGAATAGGCTTGCCAAACCCCGCCATCCGCCGCGTATCCCGCACTCGGCCCAGGGCGTCAAACCGCACCAAGGCGCCATAGGTCATGCCCATTTCAAAGTAGGCTGGCAATCCCATGGACCCATCGGCAAACGTCACCATTGGCGATTTCACCAGGTTCGACCGTCCCAACACCGGTGACAAATCAAGCCGCCGGGCCACACCGCCTTGCACCACATCCACAACCGAGGCCATCGCCCAACCACCGACGGAGGCCACCGTCGCCCAAAGGCCCCCCGGCCGCGCTTCATTCTCAATCGTGTTTCCCAGGGTGACCACAATCTGCGGCGGGTCCATGGCCGCACTCAAGCTGGCACGCGTTAAATATGGCCCAGTCTCGGCCTTGATCCATCCCTCTGATGCGCGCTGAAACCGTGCGGCGTGCACATCCACATCCGATTGTGCCTCAGCCGAGCCTTCGAACCACAATACGCGAAACCCACCCTCTTCCAGTACAATACCTGGTGAATGGGCCTGGCCGCTCGTAGGCGTGTAATCCAACACAGTCTCGAACTTTGGTGCGCCCTCAACAGCGACCGCGTCTGCGACGGCAAAGCGCCACACCAAGGGCGTATCCCGCCGCCACGCGATCACCGACAGAATCACGCTCACACCGGCGAGGATCACGCATGCCAAGACAGCGCTGTCCAAAGCTCAGCCCACTTTCAGGACAATCTTGCCGATATGTCCACCCGCTTCCATATGGGCATGGGCCGCCGCGGCCTCGGTCAGCGGGTATTCACTGTCCATCACCGGCGCGACCTTCCCCACGTCCAAGAGCGGCCACACATGCGTGCGCAGTGCCTCGGCAATCTCCGCCTTTGCCAAATCACTTTGCGGGCGCAGGGTAGACCCCGTCAGCGTTAGCCGCTTCATCATCACCACCGCAAAGTTCAGCTCCGCCTTCGGCCCTCCGAGAAACGCGATGTTCACCAACCGCCCTTCCAGAGCCAGCGCCTTTACGTTGCGCGGGATGTAATCGCCCCCCACCATGTCGAGGATGAGGTCCGCGCCCCCTTCCCCCTTCATCACGTCGACGAAGTCCTCTTCACGGTAGTTGATCGCCCGCTCCGCGCCCAGATCGACGCAGACCTCACACTTCTCAGCGCTGCCCGCGGTCGCAAAAACCCTTGCGCCAAAAGCGCTTGCCAACTGAACAGCCGTCGTCCCGATCCCCGAGGATCCACCATGGACCAAGAACCGCTCGCCAGCCTTGAGCCCGCCGCGCATGAAGACATTGGTCCAGACCGTAAAAAATGTCTCTGGCAAACAAGCTGCCTCGCGAAGCGCCATGCCGTGCGGGATCGACAAGCAATGGGCCGCAGGTGTTGCAACATATTCGGCATATCCCCCTCCGGGCAGCAGCGCGCACACCTCATCGCCAAGGGTCACGTTCTCAACACCCACGCCAACCGCCACGATTTCCCCGGCTGCTTCCAGCCCTGGCAGGTCTGAGGCCCCGGGGGGCGGGGCATAGCTGCCCGCGCGCTGCAAAGCATCCGGGCGATTGACCCCGGCATAGTGAACGCGGATCACCACCTCACCGGGTCGAGGCTCTGGCACGTTTCGTGTCGTAACCTGCAGAACCTCGGGTCCGCCGGGCTCCGTGATCTCCACGGCGGTCATGGTCTTGGTCATCTTTTCTTCCTTTTGGGGTATATTCTCAGATTGGCCCGGACCAGCGGCCCGGCATGTCATTGGGCCCGCCTCCTGGCCGCATCCGCTCAAGAACACGGTTCATGATGGTTTCAGGGCCCCTAACAAGCCTGCCCAACAGGCGATTGTCACGCGTCTTGGCCTTCAGCTTTTCAATGCGCATCACATCCTCAATGCGGCGATCAAGAAAGGACCAGGTGTTCAAATGCCCCTCACTTTCATCACCCAACCAATAAAGCACCGTCGCGCCATACACGCCAGACAGCGTCGCCCGTTTAGTGTACCAATTTACATCGCGAGAGGTATCGCCCAGTGTCGCCCATATGAGATCTGCCGTGCGCCAAAGCGCCTGCGCCCCGTCGCCCGCATATTGCGGCAGCGAGAAAAGGGTCATCCCCCGGCGCACCATCTCTTTGTCCTCGATCACCTCCAGCCGTGTACGCACAGCAAGCGTGACCCGCTCAGAATAGCGGAGTCCCGACAAATCTGTTTGCTCGAGGCTGGCCACCATGGCCTTGTCGCCTGCCTCGTGAAATGCGAGTGCCAGATCAACAGCGCCTCGGGGAAATGCTGCCCGTGCCAGTCCGGGCGAGACATCTGCATCCTCCATCGCAGCTTTAAATGTCACTTCGCTCCAGCCATCAAAAGGCACATGCATACTTGCTGCCTGCAGCATCCGTTCCTTGATATCGGTGTCTGTCATGCGTGATCTCCGTTTGTCCCGACCTACCCTAGACAACATAAGGTCGCTTTGCTATACGGCCACTTCCTGCAATTCATGCAACTCAAACCTAGAAAGGTGGTGACACCACATGCAGGTCAGTGTTCGCGACAACAATGTCGATCAGGCGCTTCGTGCCCTGAAAAAGAAGCTGCAGCGCGAAGGCGTATTTCGCGAAATGAAGCTTCGGCAGCATTTCGAAAAACCGTCTGAGAAACGTGCCCGCGAAAAGGCCGAGGCCATTCGCCGTGCCCGCAAACTGGCGCGCAAAAAAGCGCAGCGCGAAGGGCTCCTGTAAGCCCCAAGCCAAACGGAACACGATTGAGATACCCCTGCGGCGCTGCCTCGGGGGTTTTTCATTTCTACCAAGCATGTCGTGAACAAGCCTCAGCTCTGCGGACAAACGTACCAATAAGGTGGTTGGTTTGAATGACCGTTGCTTGCCCAGATCGATAGGTCTCTGGACTTTGTAATATGGCACCGGAGCCTATGTACGAAACGCAAAGCGGCCGCAAAGAACAATTGACTTCGGTCCGTGTGATGTCTTGGACAAACGCATCGAGTACCCCTGACCGATGGTGCGCTTGCCCGCCAACTGTCTCTCCCAACCGTGACCAACAGATAGAAGCTTGGAACAGTTTGGAATACATTTTGACCACAGCCGTTGTCAGACCACACGTTTTACAACCGAACGGAGGTCAGAACTGTGAAACCGAGTTTTCGAAACTCATGTGTTGTCCTCATCCTGGCCACAATCCTAGGCGCGGATTTGGCAAATGTCGGCCCGGGCGTCACATCGTCAGCCTGGGCTGACGAAGGTGGCGACGGCGGCGGAGATGATGGTGGTGACGATGGCGATGATCGGGACGATCGGGACGACCGCGATGATGACGACGGGCGAAGCGGTTCCAGTGGTCGCTCCGGCTCTCAAAACTCACCGGCCGGGCAAGTAGACCGATTTTTGCGCAACATCGAGCGGAGCATCTTTGGCCGCAACGCTCCGCCCCGCGCGCCGGCCGGATCCTCTGCACCCCGGCAAGTAGAAGATCTAGCGCCCGACGAAATTGTCGTTTTTAATCTGAACCTTGGCGATCAGACTGTTCTTCAGGCGGAAGGGTACTCTGTTCTGGACACCATCGCCCTGACCACGCTCACCCAAGAGATAACGCGGTTGCAAATCCCTCAAGGTACAGCGCTTGCTGCTGCCCGTGACCGAGTGCGCGCATTGCCGTCGGGCCAGACCGCGGATTTCAACCATTTCTACCGTGCTGAGCAGGAGACACTAACGCCTGAACCCGTGGCCTTACCGGCCTGTCGCCACGAAAACTGCCGCGCTTGGGACAGCATCAACTGGCCGCGCGCGTCTTTGGCTCTTGGAAGCTGCGCCGTAACCGTGCCCATTGGTATGATCGACACAGGCATAAACACAGGCCATGAAATCATCTCTGGCGCCGATCTTGAGGTTCTGCGCCTCGCAGATGAGGCGCTGGAGCCGTCAAAAGCCATTCACGGGACGGCCGTTGCCTCCGTGCTTATCGGCAATGATCAGAGCCGTGTTCCTGGCCTGATCCGAGAGGCACGCGTTGTCGCGGTTGATGCCTTCGGGCGCGTCGGGTCAGATGAACGGGCCGATTTGGTTTCGGTATTGCGCGGGTTTGACCTGCTGGCAGGGCGCGACGTGAGGGTCATCAATCTCTCAATCGCTGGGTCCGACAACCTGCTTTTGCGCGACACCGTAAACACTTTGGTAGAAGAGCGCGGGATCACAATTGTCGCGGCTGCCGGCAATGGTGGGCCGCGCGCCGATCCAGTTTTTCCATCTGGATACGGTAACGTTATCGCAGTGACCGCCGTAGATACCGGAGGACGCATTTACCGTCGGGCACAGAGAGGCGCACATCTTGATATGGCGGCGCCGGGTGTCAATTTATTGGCGGCAACCTCTGTCAGAGGTGCGCGCCTAAAGACCGGCACGTCGTTTGCAGTCCCCTACGTGACCGCGACAGCGGCGGTTTTGCTCAGTATCGATCCGTCCAAAACTCCGACTGACGTAGCAACCTGGCTTACTGCCAATGTCCGCGATCTGGGTCAGGCCGGCCAGGACGACATATTTGGCTGGGGGATGTTGCAAGCGCAGGACGTGTGCAATGCTCAGCGCACCCAACCCTGAGCCATAGCCTCGGCCTCCGCCTCGGCATCAAGGGCCGGGCCCGCGCCAAGGCGCTCAAGGAACGGCTGCAAGCTTTGTACTTCTGCACCACTTGCTGTGACGAAACCGTCTTCTAGGTCAGCGTTCGAAAGAGGCTCGGAGAGCATCACTTCCACAGTCCAACCATCGCTATCATGGCAGGCGATCCCGAAATCGAGCCGGTCCTTGGCGGCGTCAACCACCTCCAGCTCACGGCAGAAACCATTTTCGACAGGCAGAGTGGCCAGGATCATTACATCCTCGCCGCCGTCCAGTGTCACAGGCACACCAGATGACAATGTGCCAAGCATGTCGTTGAGTTGCGAGCCTTGGGGCACAGGACCAAGTGCAACGATCCGCTCAGGGGATCCTCTTTGCAACTCCGGCAACAACACGGCCGCGAGTGCAACGGATGCAGCCAATGCCAAACCCGCCGAGACAACCGCGAGAGGTCGGCGTCGAAAAGGCACAATGGTGTCGGCCTGAGGGGATTTCATGATCGCCTCCCGGATCGGGTCGGGCACAGGCTCTTGCAATGGTGCGTCAAAGGCTTGCGCCAAGGCCTCATTGGCGGCCATCAAATCATCCACATACACCTGATCACCGGGGTGATCGGCCAGATGAATCACGATTTCCGCCGCCTCTTCTGGGGACAGTTCACCATCCACAAATGCGGCGAGACGATCTTTGTCCATCACGGTTGGCACGGTCATTGCATCGGTCCTTTCGTCATTCCCAGCTGTGGCAAAAGCGCCTCCCGCGCCCGCGAAAGACGGCTCATAACAGTGCCAAGGGGCAAGTTCAAAACCTGAGCCGTTTCCTTGTAGCTCAAGCCTTCTATCGCAACGAGAGATAGGACGGTCCGCTGCTTTTCGGGAAGTGCCGCCATCGCCTCCTGCGCGCGCGCGAGCATCATACGATCTTCGGGTAGGCGGGCCGCGCGGCCACCATCACTGAGGCCTGCATCCTCGGCATCGACCTGCGTGCCGCGGCTCTTGGCGCGACGATGGTCATCAATCCAGAGCGTCTGGACGATGCGATACATCCAACTGTCCATCCGGGAGCCAGGGCGAAACTGTGCCTCATGCTTCAACGCTTTGACGCAGGCCGATTGCACGAGGTCATCGGCATCCGCCTGATTGCCCGTCAAGGATAGCGCAAATCGGCGCAGCCGAGGGACGAGACCAACCAGATCTTTCTTGAATTGATCGCTCACGAAGGACGCTCCCTGGATAGGTTCTAGTCTGAAAACGGCTGATGCGCGCGCTTATTCCATGGAAGACCGAAAAAATCGGTCTGAGACGCGCGCAAGATCGTCGAATGGCGTGCGCAAGAAAATTTGGAATAGGTCCGCAACCCGTCCGTTGTCCTGGCAACACCGACGGAAAAAGGACTTCGACATGTATTTTGCACCGATATCAGCGACAGCGGATGCCCTGAAAACCGCACCGACTAAAACAGTAAAGCGCCTGCGACTTTACGTGGGCAAGAAAGCAATATCGGCCACCGTGCAAATCCCGGAAAAGGTGACACACGGCCTCGCGCCTCTCCTGGCGCTTCATGGCATTTCCCGCAAAGCCGAGACAATTTTTGGCGCGTTCGGTCCAGCCTGTGACCGCGCAGGGCGTATTCTTATCGTGCCGCGTTTCAGCCGCAAAGACTGGCCTCATTTTCAGACCATTGGACGCCACCGCCCTGATCAAGCGCTTCTTGCGTTGATGGATCACTTACACCAGACGGGCGTGATCTCAGCGGGTCGTGTTTCTCTTTTTGGCTACTCAGGTGGGGCGCAGCTCGCCCATCGTTTCGCCATGCTTTATCCGCAGCGCATCGCCTCGCTGCATGTGGCCGCCGCCGGATGGTACTGTGTCCCCGATCACAAACTGACTTTTCCGATGGGTCTGGCGCAGCCAAATACGCAGCCAGATAAAACAGGCGGTTTCAACGCGGCATCGCTTTCAACTTTGCAGCTTCGTGCGTTTTTGAAACTGCCCATCTACGTCTATGTAGGCCGCGAAGATGTCATGCGCGATGACACCTTGCGAAAGCACCCCACGCTTGAAGCCCATCAGGGCCGGACCCGGCTGGCCCGTGCGCGCAGCTACATCGCCAGCCTGCGCTGCGCGGCCGAGGCCCGCTGCATTTCGCCCGATATGGATTTTACCGAGTTACCGGGCTGCGCCCACGATTTTTCAACCTGTGCAAAGGCCGGGATGACCCGCCTTGTCTGCACACGCTAACCCCCAAACCTCAAAGGAGACTACGATGACACAACGTGCTTTCGCGACGACGAAATGGTGTTTTTCCGCCCGCCGGATCGATCCTGCCCTCGCCACGGGCCTAGATGAGAGGCTAGAAAATGTCGTCCCTGGTGACATGATCCTAAGCCGTGTGATCAGCATCGGCAATCACACCCGCATCCAACTGCCAAGCGGACGGCCTGCCACACTTTATCCCGGGGATCTCGTTGCTTTGCCCTGTGGTGCGCGATACGCCCCGGACCAATTTGAAGGCGTGGCCGAGATTGACCCAAAGGGATGCGATATGCTGGCCGGTGGTGGCTGTGTCGGACGCATGCGCCAACGCAATGAACGCACCAAACCGCCCACGCAACTTCAGCCCCTGGGCCGCATCACCGGGCCCAATGGGCGGGTGCTCAACACGCGTGACTTTGCGTTGCCTGCGCGGGTCAGGCCCTCAAGCCTGCCAGCAATCTGTGTCATCGGGACGTCGATGAACTCTGGGAAGACCACGGCGGCGGTGGCCTTGAGCCACGGCCTGACCCGCGCGGGTTGGCGCGTGGGCGCACTCAAGGCCACCGGCACGGGATCCTTTGGTGATTTCAACCAGCTTGTGGACAGCGGCGCGGCGTATATCGCAGATTTCTCCGATGCCGGCATGGCCACCACCTATCTTGAACCGATGGAGCGAGTGATCAGGGGCATTGACACGTTGCTGACAGAAGCCGCCGAGCAGGATTGCGACATTGCAGTGGTAGAACTGGCCGATGGCATTTTCCAACGAGAAACCGCAACGCTTCTATCGGACAAGGCCGTGCAGGCGCGCTTTGGCGGGTTTATCTTCGCCTGCGGTGATGCCGTTGCCGCCGCCGGGGGTGTTCTGTGCCTGGCGGAAATGGGTATTCGCCCAAAGGCGCTGACCGGGATGCTGTCTTGCTCACCGATGGCGGCCGCTGAGGCTGAGGCAGCGACGCAGGTTCCCGTTCTCACCAAACGTCAGTTGGAAGACCCGGCTGAGGCCAATGCGATCGCGGCTCGGACAGGCGTCAAAGAACTGGGCAGAGCAGCATGACCCCGCCACGTCTCCTGGGTGACGGGCGTGGGCAGGGCTTTTCTGTGCTGGTTGCCTGCGCCCTCATCCAAGCTGCTGCCCTCGCGGCAGCAGCCTTTGGCACGCGCGCGATCTTCGCCGCACTGCATGCGGATGAACCACTGACCGTTTCGCTTTTGATCTGGCTCGGTGGGGCGGGCGTTTTGGCTGCTCTTGCGCAATACGTGTTGTCCGTCACCGGTGAAAAGATGGGGCAGGGTTACGCCGCAAGCATTCGCCAAAGGCTTTATGAACATGCCAGTCGGTCGCCTCAGTCAGAGCTGGCAAAGCGGCGCATGGGCTACCACCTGCTGCGCTTCTCAGGTGACTTGAACGCGCTCACGGCCTGGCCCAGCCGTGGACTGCCGCGGCTGATCGAAGCCTGCGTGCTGTTGCCTGCCGCGCTGCTCGTGCTTTGGGCGCTACACGCAAGGTTCGCCTGGATTGCCGGAGCAACGGTTTGTCTGACGGCCCTCAGTCTAGCGCTCACGTACCCGTCGTTGAAAAAGCTGTATGAGAGCCTGCGCGCCCGCCGAGCGCGTTTGGTAGCCGATATGGCTGAACGCGTGCCTGTGGCCGCTCAATTGGCTGCGATGGGGCGTCGCGCAAAAGAACTTGCGCGGCTTTCGTCCCGCACGGATGCAATCATCACCATGGCCATGCGCGCGCGACGGTTAGAAGCGGCTTTGAAATTTTTGCCGGAAGCGACGGTCGCCATTGTGGCCTGTTGTGTGGTTTGGCTCGGCGCGCGCGACGGCTTGCCGGCAGACCATCTTGCGGCGGCACTGGCCGCGCTGACGCTGACACTCAGGCCTTTGCGCAATGTCACAAGAGCCTTGCAACAGCGCGCCATGTTCCTTGCAGCCTATGACAAACTCCGCCTTGCCCTGAAACGCGAGACAGTGTCGGGTGAACGGTCTGGTTTGCGGCTCCCGCGCGGTCCTCTGTCACTCACAGTCATAGACGATGCCGGGAAGCAGCATGTCATTGCCCCCGGAACGACTTGTAAGTCCGGGCACAAAACCGCCCTTGATCTTGAACATCTCGCGCCAATCTTGACCGGTGCGCAACCTGCAGAACCTGCCCGTTTGTTCCTAAATGATATCGACCTTTGCGATCTGGACCCCTACGAACTTGGGCGCCGCGTTGGCGTTCTTTCAGACCGACCGCTCATTCTAAAGGGCAGCTTGCGCCGCAACCTGACGCTCGGTTTGCCCAATCGACCGAGAGACAAAGAAATCAGACGGAAGATCGACGCCGCAGGTCACAGCCAGACGCTGGGGCGTTTGGGCCCTCTCTCTCGCCGTCTGCCGGAACGCGGTGGGGATCTAACGCAGGAAGACCGCATAAAGCTAAGCCTGCTGCGCGCCGTCATACAGATGCCCGGACTTGTTGTCGTGCTTGCGCCGATGGAAGACCAACTTGATCGCGCTTTTGAGAACAGCACCCTTCTGCGTGTGTAAAGGCTCGGTTCAGGCACAAAACAAAGATAAATAGGATGTGGCCTATTCTGTGCCCATCCATCTCTAAAACGCTAAAGAGCGCGATCCGAGCAGTTCGGAGTTCACACATTCTGATGCGCCGCTCAACGAAACATCACCAAGTGGCGGGGCCGGACAGTGGTCACAGGCCGTTTAAACCGCCTTTCATTCGCATGTTTGAGTTTCGCTGCTTTGATGTGAAGCTCCAATGACCCATGCAACACAACTGCGCTCACCTCAACGCGGACGCATAGCCAGCCAATTGGGACATGCCGCAAACACGGTACACAGCGTAAAACAGCCCAAGCACCGCCATTAAGCTTGATGCCCCCTCTCCGCTCGCATATCTGGGCGCGACATACGGGGCAGATCAGGCAAATTCATGATATCCACCCACACCATCGACCGCGCCCTTTTGGCCACCATCGTGATCGTGCTGATCGTGTCCATCGGCGTGCATCTCTATGATGAGATCTACTTTAAAGCCGTGTACGCCTTTGAAGATGGCCCAGTGGAATACGCCACAGCCTTTGGCCTGCTCTTTTGCTGCTTTGCCTTCATTCGCCACGCCATCAGCCTAAAGCGCCGCTCCCTCTCGCTCGCGGCCATTTGTACATCGGTTTATGCGCTTTTGTTCTTTCTTGGCACGGGAGAGGAGATTTCCTGGGGCCAGCGTATCTTTGGCTGGCAATCGGGTGAGTTCTTCATGGAGAACAACAAACAGTTTGAAACCAATCTGCACAATCTGCGCGTGGGCGATACGAACCTCGCCAAAACCGTGTTTGGCAGTGGGCTGACCACGGTGATTCTGCTCTATCTCATTGTCATGCCACAGCTTTACATGCGCGTGGGCGTCCTGCGCCGTGTCATTGACAGGCTGGCCATCCCGGTGCCGGGCCTGCGCCACACCGCTCTAGCCATCCTCGCTAGCATTGTAATTGCCATCATGGACCAAGGCCGCAAATGGGAAGTCTATGAGCTCATCTTCAGTCTGCTCATGCTCTCCATTATCCTGCTTCCGCAAAACCGGGACGCAACGCGCTAATACCCGCACCGTCGCCGTAGAAAATTTGAATTTTCTGCGCATTTTCTCTCAAGAAAATGTACGCTTTCTGTTCAAACCCACTTTGCCAAAGGCGGCAAGCTCATCAAGACAGCATCCGCATCATGCCCGGTTGCTAGCCCAAACTTTGTGCCCCGGTCATAGACTAGGTTATACTCTGCATAGAGACCTCGATGCACCAGCTGCGCCTCTTTATCGGCTGCGCTCCACTCCTGAGCCCTGCGCTTCTCAACCAGCGGCACAAAGGCTGGCAAAAACGCCCGACCAATATCCTGTGTAAGCGCGAAATCCGCAGCCCAATCGCCACTGTTGCGGTCATCCATAAAGATGCCACCAACACCGCGCGCGCGATGCCTGTGCGGGATGTAGAAATACTCATCCGCCCAGTCCTTTAGGCGCGGATAATGCTCTTCTCCATGGGGATCGAGATGTGCCTTCTGCGTGGCATGGAAATGCTCCGTGTCCTCGTCATACTCAAGGCATGGGTTCAAATCAGACCCACCGCCAAACCACCAGGCATTCGGCGTCCAGAACATGCGCGTATTCATATGCACGGCTGGCGTATGCGGATTTTGCATATGCGCCACAAGGGATATACCCGATGCCCAAAAGCGCGGATCCTCTTCCATCCCGGGAACGCCACGCGCTGCCATCGCCTGTTGCGCAGCCTTGCCCAGCGTGCCGTAAACTTCCGAGACGTTCACACCCACCTTTTCGAAGACACGCCCCCCTCGCATCACGCTCATGAGCCCGCCACCCGCATCTGCGCCGTCCTCGCTCGCGCGTTTGGTGTCTTTCACATCAAAGCGCCCTGGTGCTGCATCCGACAAAGGTCCGGTCTCATGGCTGTCTTCGAGCCCTTCAAAAGCCGCGACGATCTGGTCGCGCAGCTCTCTGAACCAGGACGCTGCCTGAGCCTTTTCGGGTTGCATTTCAGAGGTCATATCCTTGGCCATCCGCCTCATTCCTGTAAACAAAAGTTTACAGTCATTAATGCGCGGGAGCGGCCACCGGGTCAAGCAGAGTCCTGCCGCCATCGACTGTCATAATCTGTCCAGTCATGAAGCCAGAACTGTCACAAGCCAAGTATTGCACGGCTTCTGCCAATTCCGCGGCTGAGGCAATACGTCCCAGCGGCGTGTGATCTTCGATATCCGTCCGAAAGTCTGGCGTCTCATTCAATGTGTCCTTGAGCGACGCACTCATCACCGATCCAAACGCAACGGCATTGACGCGAATTCGGTGCGGTGCAAGCGCCACGGCAAAGCTGCGCGTCATCTGATCAAGCGCTGCCGTCGAGACGGAATAGGCCAGCAAATCAGGATGAGTGCGCCGCGCAGCAATTGAAGACAGGTTCACGATCGTGCCAGCGAAGCCTTCTTCATCCTGACGGCCTTCGGCTTGCTTAATCATCCGCTTGGCCACCAGCTGCGACGTTCGCAGCGCCGTCATCAGGTTTTGCTGCAACAAAAGCTCCACTCCGTCTTCATCGGGATTGAGTGGGTCAGACGGCACCATCTGCCGCGATCCATTCACCAGCACATCCACTCGGTCAAACGCATCAATGGTTGCCGACAGCAGATTGGCGAGCGTCAGCTTTTCCCGCAGATCTCCCGCAAAATAGCGCGTGGGCGATCCATCTTCATTCTCGCCCAGCTCTTCACGGAGATGCTCTTCGTCGATATCGGCGAACATCACATTGGCGCCTTTATCGGCAAAATGCCGACCAATCGCCAATCCGATCCCATTGGCACCGCCTGTCACGATGGCTGTCTTTCCAGCGATGGAAAACGACATCTCTTACCTCTTTTTGCGTGAAAAATGGGTAGCAGTATCCCTAGCGTGCACGCGCACCAGATTTAGGACGGGCGGCCCGAAGCAGTTTGAAGCGCGTATCACCGCCAAAGTCCGTCACCTCTGCGAAGCTCTGTTCCAGGCACTCTTCATAAGGAAGATGTCGGTTGGCCACCAGAAAAAGCTGACCCTTGTTGTGAAGAACACGGGCAGCTGAGCGAATAAAGCTTTGACCGATTTGGGGTTCTGCTTTTCGTCCCATGTGAAAGGGAGGGTTCATGACCACGCAATCAAGCGCGGTTTCGGCGGTCCAACTGACCGCATCGGCCCAATGAAAGCTCGCCCGCGAATCGTCAATATTCGCCTTGGCACAGCTGAGCGCGGCATGCTCTGCCTCGACCAAATGCACCTCCTGCACCTCTTCACGCGCCAGAATTCGCGTTGACAAGTATCCCCACCCTGCGCCCAAATCCGCTACCCGCGCGCCCAGCCTAAGCGGCAATTGATCGGCCAAGAGACGCGAGGCCGGATCAATCCCATCGGCGGAAAACGCCCCCGGCGCAGTGACAAATCCTTCGGCCATTGGGGCATCCGTTTGAGGTAGCCAGTCCCCAAACCCTGCAGTGGCCGTGAAGTGGAAAAGCTTGCCGTGGGCCTTCGACAAGGCCGCACTCACATTGGTGCGCCGGCGGCACGCCTTGTAAATCGCCTCCACCCCGTCTGTCTTCGCTCCGTCCACGATCACCGGGCCGTTCGTCATCGCGACGGCCGTTGCAATCAAAGCCTGCGTCAAAGCTTTCGCCCGCGGGACACATACAACAGAAGCAGCCACACTGCCCTCTAGCTCCGTCGCGCAGTGAAAGCCGGCAGCTTGAAACCGATCAAACTCAGGTTTGAACCCGGTCAAGACAATGCACCTCTCTTTGGGAAGTGCCGACAAATCATATCCATCCCGCGGCGCAAATACGGCAATGCGCCCGAACGCAGGCAAGGGCGGCGTGCCCGCCTCCAGCGCTAAAGCCAAACGAGAGCTCACGCCCGCGTTATTCCTTTTCCATAGTGCATTGCAGCGGGTGCTGATGCCGGCGGGAAAAGTCCATCACCTGGCTCACCTTTGTTTCTGCAATCTCGTGGCTAAAGACGCCCACGACCGCGACACCTTTCTTGTGAACAGTCAGCATAATCTCAAATGCCTGCGAATGGTTCATCCCAAAAAAGCGCTCCAGCACCGCAACGACAAATTCCATCGGTGTGTAGTCGTCATTCAGGAGCAGCACTTTGTAAAGCGGTGGCCGCTTGGTTTTTGGACGCGTCTCAACGATGACAGAGGTGTCCCCGTCATCGCCCCCATCGCCAGGGTCCTGCATTTCAAGATCAAATGCGGTCATTTGCGCCCATAGTTGTTGTTTGACACGTCCTGTCCTGACGCAACTATATAATCCCCGAGAGGCGCGTGAAAAGAGGGCGCGAGGGGGCCAAGACAGCAATGGCACAGAATCTGACAACAATCGGCTTCGATGCGGACGATACACTCTGGGAAAATGAACAATTTTACAAACTGACCCAAGAGCGGTTTGCAGAATTGCTGAAGGATTTTGTTGAAGGCGAAGACCTGGAGGCGCGCTTGCTGGAGGCGGAGCGCCGCAATCTTGGTCACTACGGGTTTGGCATCAAAGGTTTCATGCTGTCCATGATCGAAACTGCCATTGACGTCAGCGAAGAACGCGTGCCCGCGCGCGTTATCTCACAGCTGATTTCAGCAGGCCAAGAGATGCTGCGCCACCCCATCGAAATTATGCCCTACGCCCGGGAGGCTGTAGAAGACGTCAGCGACAGCCATCGCGTCCTGCTCATCACCAAGGGCGATCTGCTCGATCAGGAACGCAAACTTGCACAGTCCGGCTTGGGCGATCTGTTTGACGGGGTCGAGATTGTCAGCGCAAAAAACGCCTCTGTTTATCGCGGCATTTTTGACCGTCAGGGCGACGGGGCGGAGCGCGCTATGATGGTCGGAAATTCAATGGCCTCTGACGTGCGCCCCGTGATCGATGCCGGGGGCTGGGGGGTGTTTGTACCCCATAACCTGACCTGGGCTGTGGAACATGCCGAGCCGCCCGAAGGACATGGGCGGTATTTTGAAATCAATGACCTCAGTGCCCTTGGCAGCATCGTGCGAGAGATCGGCTGAGCCAAGCAGAATTTTCGAAAATTCTGCATAAGAAAATTCGAATTTTCTGCGCATTTTCTTCCAAGAAAATGCCCGCCCAGCCTCAGCCACGCCGCATCATCACCATCAGGTTAGACACTACCAATGCCCCGATCACCACAACACCACCCACCAACGCCCAACGCCCCGGATCCTCGCCGATCCATGCCCAGACCAAAAGCGGCGCCAGGACCGATTCCAATAGGATCAACAGTGATACCTCCGCCGAACTGATATACCTGGGCCCCAACGTCAGAAAGCATGTGGCGATCGCGATAAATACTCCGTGGCCGAGCAACAGATGCCACTGCCCCGCCAGCGCACCAAAGGGCGAAACGAACGGCCATATCAAAACCGCCGCCCCGATATAGGCCACTGGGATCGCTGGGATCATCGAAATGTCTTTCAAAACCCGCACCGCCGTAAGAGCCCCCGCATATGCCACGCACACGTAGAGCGCCCAAAGGTCCCCCTGCCAGGATGCAATCTCGTTTTCCGATGACCCATAGGCAATGATCCCAAGCCCTAAAATCACCGCCGCCATGGTCAACACCATGCGCAATCCAATGCCTTCGCCCAAAAACACTTTTCCAAACAGGGCTGCAAAGATGGGCATGGAGGCAAAAATCAGCACCACATTGGCGACCGAAGTCAATGTCACAGCCATCACAAAAGCCGGTGCCGTTGATCCGATCAGCACCATGTAAATCAGCCCGGGCCAACCTGTGGTCAGCGCCGGGCGAAAGACATGTGATCCTTTAACAGCCAGCAACCCAAAGAGGATCAGCACGCCAGACGTCATGCCGCGCCAAAACGCCGTGACCATGGGATCGGCATCGATCAAACGAACGTAAAGCGAATCCGGCACAACAAAAAGCACGCCCAGCGTTGTGATAACCAAGCCTTTGAGATGGGTATTCATAAGCGAGAGCGTTCAAGGTTTTCCCGCAGGATGTAAAGGGGCAACAAGGCCTCTTGGTCGATGCTTTCGTCAAGTCGCCCCCGGCCGTCGGACAACGTTCATGAACTTGGGTAGCTACTCTCCAAGAGCACACAGAATAATTCGATGCCAAACCGCCTCAGCCCGGTTGCCCCGATCAGAACAGGGCGCGCCCGTGGCCGCCCTATAATCATATCCTGCTGCGGCACGGTAGGTCTGCTCATCACCATCGGTGATCAAAGCAGAATGCCTGCGCATCTCGGCCACCCCCCGCGCGAGTAAGTGATATTGGCCAGCTTCCTGCGGAGTGCCATTGTACGTATGATGCGTCTTCAGGGCCATCAAACGGCGTCCTTCGGCTGGACCCGCAGTCAACAAAACGTTTAACTGCCGGCCAAGTGACTTTTACGGAGAGATGCCTATGGCGGCGCCGGTCAATGCCTTTAAATCCGGTCTCTTGGCGGGCAAGCAGCTTTATGGCTGTTGGGCAGGCTTTGCTGATCCCTATGCCACCGAGGTGATGGGAACTGCTGGGTTTGACTGGCTGGTCATTGACGGCGAACATGCCCCCAACGATCTGCGCTCAATCACAGCCCAGCTTCAAGTGTTGCGCGCCAGCACCTCTCATCCTGTCGTGCGCCTTCCTATGGGAGAGGACTGGCTCATCAAACAAGTGCTCGATGCCGGTGCGCAAACGCTGCTTATTCCCATGGTGGAAAGCGCCGCGCAGGCCGAGGCGCTGGTTCGCGCCACGCGATACCCACCGGAAGGCATTCGCGGCTCCGGTGCCGCTCTGGCGCGCGCGTCAATGTTCTCCAAACTGCCTGACTACACCGTTACCGCGAACGCCCAGATATGCCTGCTGGTGCAGGTCGAAACTGTGTCCGGGATTGAGGCAATGGAGGACATACTCACTGTCGAAGGGGTCGACGGTGTGTTCATTGGCCCCTCTGATCTGGGCGCCGATATGGGCTATCCGGGCGAAAGCCGTGCCGCACCTGTCCAAGCCGCCATCAAAGACGCGCTCGGCCGGATCAAAGCTGCGGGCAAGGCCGCTGGATGTCTGGCCGTTGACGACGAAACCGCGCAGAAATACGTCGAGTGGGGCGCGCAATTTCTGGCCGTCGGAATCGACGTCCTGCTTCTGGCAACGGCTGCGCGCCAACTGGCCGCGCAATGGCATGACCGCTGAAAACCACCTCCTGATCGATCTGGGAGGCACCCATACGCGGGTGGCGTGGGGGCAGGCGCAGGGGATCATGCCAGAAAGCATGCGCACCTATCACAATCGCGATTTTACAAGCCTGGAAAACGTGCTGGCCGCGTTTCTAAAAGACCAACCGGGTCAAGTCGCAGGTCTTTGCGCCGGAGTTGCAGGTCCCGTCCAAGGCAACACCGCACAACTCACCAATTACAATTGGTTCATCGATAGCCACGGCTTGAAGTCCAGCACCGGCGCACGCGATGTTTTTTTGATCAATGATCTTCAGGCGCAAGGCTACGCCCTCGATGACGTGCCACCCACAAGCATCCACATCGTCAAATCAGGCACACCAAGAGACACCACGCGCGCGATCCTCAACATCGGCACCGGATGCAATTGCGCCGTTGTACATCGCGTTGCAGACAGGCTTTTTGTCCCGGCTGCTGAGTCTGGGCACAGCGCCCTTGCCCATGCACAGCCTCCATTACGAGACCTGTTCGGTTATCTCTGCAAAGACCACAGTCACTTGCCAATCGAGGCCGTTCTCTCCGGCCCCGGCCTTGCACGCGTTCATAACTGGGTAAGTGGCAAAATGCTGTCTCCCGAAGCTGTGATGGAAATGATCAAGTCAGGCACATATGACAGCCAGCAAACCCTCTCTCTTTTCTTGAGGGTTTTAGGCGCCACAGCCGGAGATCTCGCACTTCATCACTTGCCCAAAGGCGGGCTATACCTGTCTGGCGGCCTGGGCCAAGCCATTGGCCCGTATCTCGACGCCTCCGATTTCCTTGACGCGTTCACGGACAAAGGCCCCTATAAAAAAATCGTCAGCGAGATGCCTATCTTTGTCATTAAGCAAAACGGATTTGCGCTGCACGGCTGTCTTCGCTACCTGCTTCAGTCGCTCTAAAATAGCCTAGCAACAACGACACTTTCTGGCCGCGTGTGCGCAGCCTGCTCTTTCACGATGCCAATCGCTCTGTCATACTATCGTCAAACACCAAGAAAAGAGCAGTGCAAACATGGCTGATGACCTCCTAAAGGCCGCCGAGTCCACAGATTACGACGCCTCGTCTATCGAAATCCTGGAGGGCCTCGAACCTGTACGCAAACGCCCCGGGATGTATATCGGCGGCACGGATGATCGCGCGTTGCATCACCTTGTGGCCGAAGTCCTCGACAATTCCATGGATGAGGCCGTCGCGGGCCACGCCACCCGGATCGAAGTGGAGCTGCATGCCAATCACTCCATCACCATCCGCGACAACGGTCGCGGCATCCCCATCGACCCGCACCCTAAATTTCCCGACAAATCCGCGCTTGAGGTCATCCTCTGCACGCTGCACGCAGGCGGCAAGTTCTCTGGCAAAGCCTACCAAACATCCGGTGGCCTCCACGGCGTGGGTGCGTCCGTGGTCAACGCGCTCTCCGACAGTATGGTCGTCCAGGTCGCCCGCAACAAAGAGCTCTTTGAGCAGCGGTTTTCCCGCGGGATCCCTCAGGGCAAACTCCAGAAAATCGGCGACGTCCCCAACCGGCGCGGCACCACGGTGACCTTCCATGCAGATGAGGAGATCTTCGGCCATCATCGCTTCAAACCCGCCCGCCTTTTCAAATCCATCCGCTCCAAAGCCTACCTCTTCTCTGGCGTCGAAATCCGTTGGAAATCTGAGATTGAAGACGGTGACACACCGACCAAGGCCACCTTTCACTTCCCCGGCGGCCTCTCGGATTTTCTACGAGAAACACTTGGGACGGCCTCAACCTATGCCGATGAACCCTTCGCAGGCACGGTCGATTTCCAAGAGCGTTTTGGCCAACCCGGGAAAGTCGAATGGGCCATCAACTGGACGCCCGCGCGCGACGGCTTCATCCAAAGCTACTGTAACACCGTGCCCACGCCCGAAGGCGGCACCCATGTCGCGGGTTTCTGGGCCGCGATCCTCAAAGGCATCAAGGCCTATGGCGAGCTCGCCAACAACCGCAAAGCCGCGCAGATCACGCGCGAGGATCTTCTCACCGGCGGTTGCGCGCTTGTTTCTTGCTTTATCCGCGAACCAGAGTTTGTGGGCCAAACCAAAGACCGCTTGGCGACGACAGAGGCCCAGCGCCTTGTCGAAAACGCCGTACGCGACCATTTCGACAATTGGCTGGCCTCTGACACCAAATCCGCCGGCGCGATCCTCGATTTCCTCATCCTGCGCGCCGAAGAACGGTTGCGCAGACGCCAGGAAAAAGAAACACAACGCAAATCCGCCACTAAAAAACTGCGTCTTCCCGGCAAATTGGTGGATTGCTCCTCGTCAACACGCGACGGCACCGAGTTATTCATCGTCGAGGGCGACAGCGCGGGCGGCTCCGCCAAAATGGCGCGCGACCGCAAGACGCAAGCTTTGCTCCCCCTGCGCGGCAAAATCCTCAACGTCCTTGGGGCGGCCTCAAGCAAGCTCGGCACCAACGCCGAAATCTCTGACCTCACCCAAGCGCTTGGCGTGGGCTTGGGCACCCGCTTCAACCTCGACGATCTGCGCTACGACAAAATCATCATCATGACCGACGCCGATGTCGACGGCGCCCATATCGCGTCGCTCCTGATGACCTTCTTCTTCACCCAAATGCGCCCCATGATCGACGCAGGGCATCTGTACCTCGCCTGCCCGCCTCTCTACCGCCTCACCCAAGGCGCGCGCCGGGTCTATTGCCTCGACGAGGCCGAACGCGATGCGCATCTGGAAAAGGGTTTGGGCGGCAAGGGTAAAATCGACGTCTCCCGCTTCAAAGGTCTGGGAGAGATGGACGCCAAGGACCTCAAGGAAACCACCATGGACCCGGGCACGCGCAAGCTCATCCGCGTGACTATCGACGAGGACGAACCGGGCGAGACGGGTGATCTGGTGGAGCGTCTCATGGGCAAGAAGCCCGAACTGCGGTTCCAATACATCCAAGAAAACGCGCGGTTCGTGGAGGAGTTGGATGTTTGAATGCTTTCAAGTTTTGGGAAACACCTAAAGATCGCTGCAATAAAACTTGCAATTCGCCGAACTTCGCCAAGCAGAATCCCTCTTGTCCGTGAACGCGCAAAGAACGTCGACTGCTTTACAGTCGAAATCAAAGACAGTGACGGCGGTCCCATTGATGTTTTGGCCAAGGGTTTAGATAAGAAATGCCTTACCGGGGATCAGTGGAGCGGCGACCTTTACGAATTCCCGATTTCAATACCTCTTCAACATATCGAAGAGTTAGAAGTTCGGATCACTCATTTTTTTAAGCACACGCGAACGGAGTATACCGGCGCAATAGACTTCCTTTGGGGACACATCACCAAAAAACCTCATCGTTTTTTGTTTCGAAACCGGATTGTCCAGTTGTTTTACAACCAGACCACTCGATTTCGGCAGGATCGGATAGAGCTTTTGAAGGAAATCCATGCAAACCATCTCAAAACCGCGGGGCGCGATGAAGAAGCCTACGGGGCACTCTTTGGCGACAATAGATCCTTCACAGAAATGAAATTGTTTGAGGACCTGTACGGGAATCGCGCATTTGAACATCCCGCATTCAACAAGGAATATACAGCCTTTAAACTTCTGTTGGGCTCTCTCGCGGCTACGGGCGACTTGGTGTCGGAAAACGGAAAATACCGTTTGTCGGCATCGTCGCTGAAATCGATTGCTGACTTTGAAGAGGCGGAAAGGCGTCACGCTGATAGCGTTCGCCAAAACAAGCGTTTGTTCTGGATTACTGTAGTCATCGCTGTTGCAACCGCCATGCAAGCCTACATCGCGTTTTTTAAGGGGTAGAAACGCTCTGTATCACTTTCCCAATTTGATGTGAGCCGTGCCATCGGCAGGCCGCGGAGTGGCGACCCAACCTCCGAGCCAAGCGCTTTATCCTTCCAAACCCGGACGACATACCCAAAGCAGCACTAACCCAACCCAATCGCCAGTCCGGGGGGCGGCCTGGAGATGGCGCGGCGGGCTTCGCCCTTGATTCCGCGCCCTGCTCTGCAGACCAACGGGCGGGTCAAACCGTAGGCCGGGGTTCACCCCGGCATCCCCGTCCCCAACCCAACTTCCCGCTACACGCCCCCCAAACACTTTGCTACTCTCCGCCCATGGCCCAAACCGCACACACATCACGAGCCGCCCATGTCTAACCCGCCCCGGCGGCTCTTCCTGCATCTGGGCCCCGCCAAAACCGGCACGAGCGCGGTGCAGGCAGTCTTTCGCAACCTCGACGACGCGCGCCTCACCTACCCCAAAACCGGGCAATGGCCCGATGGCTCCCACAACCTGCTGAGTTTCGCCCTCAAAGGCTGGGAGACGCGCGGCACCGCCAAGATCCCCAGCCTCGACACGCTCCTGCCCACCATCACGGAAGAGCTCAACGCCGCCAAAACGGACGCGCTCATCAGTTCGGAAATGCTCTGCAATCCGGAGACATATGCGGCCTTGCGCCACCATTTGGCCGACCCCATCGCAGGTTTCGATCAGGTAATCCCGCTTCTTACCCTGCGTCACCCCATTGAACGGGCGGCGTCGGCCTATAACCAACAGGTCAAGGACGCTCATTTTGGCCTCGCATCCCTGCCTGATGACTTCCTCTCGGTCAAAATCCGGGACTTTCTGATCACGCCTTTCATAGAGCGGTGGCAAGGCCTGGCCGACAATATCGTCTTCCTTCCTTACCACCCGCACCAGTCCTTCGTCCCCCGCTTTTGCGCCGCCATTGGCCGCCCGGACTTGGCGCCCGAGGATCCAGGCCAGGCCAACCGGTCGCTCAGCGGCAAGGGTCTTGCACTTTTGCTTTTGGGCAACCGCCACCTGCCAGACGCCACCACCCGGGCGCGGTTTTTTAATGAGGTCGTGCGCGGCACAAAAGAGCTGAAAATCTGGCAAGGCCCCAGCTTCCCTTTCTCTTCCGCAGCCGTGGATATAACGATGTCATCCATTGTTTCTGCTGACCTTGCACGCGCCCAGAACACCTTCGGCATCGACCTATCGGGGTGGCAGCCACAGGACGCCATCGCGCTCTCAGAGCTTGATGCCGCGATGGTCCGAACGGTCGCTCTCGAATACCTTCTGGGCGACGCTCTTGAGGCAGATATTGAGCGGGTTCTGGCAAGTTTCAAAGGAGACCTGGGATAAAGGTAAATCAGCAGCGTAGCAGCACATACCATGCGTCATCTATGCGGGTGTTTTTGGAACCGCTGCTTAATTGTCGAACGAGCGCCGTTGAACTTGTCCACCCGTTTGTCAAAAAGCGCCAACTGCCGCTTTTGGCCACGCTGTCCAACGCGGCAGGGAGGCACAACGCCTGGTCTCTCTGCGCCCTCTGCTGCACGGCATCACAAAACGATCCGCATCAGCTTTATATCAACGAACCACCCAGAGCGTGCGTCTTGATCAACTGAGATCGCTCAAGCCTGTCGCCTTTTTGATCGAAGGTGGAACGCCGCCGTGTCTCTGATGAAACTGCAAGCGGACGGTAAAGTTCGCTTTTCCAGGCTGATGCATCGAAAACTGACCTTGGCAAAGCGGAAGCGAGCGCGCGGTAAAATGGCTCTACCCGTGGCGCGCGCAGCTTGTTAACGTCATCTCATGCGCCTGTTGCTTTTTCTCGCTTTGATCGCCCTCGCAGCCTGCTCGCGTCCTTTGACGCAAGAGGAAAAAAGCTTTGCCAAACAGATCCATGGCTCAACCATCGACGTCACCCGGATCCGGGTCAGAGACGGCGCGCTTGTGGGAAAAACCACGATCAAACGGCAAAAGCGCCCGCGCCTGACCTGTCGGGAACGGATTTTGCCAGAACCCACGGCAGAGATCGTAACCGTGTCCCCCGCAGCACTGGTTCTCTACAATGATGTGTTTTACGCCAAGGATTGGTATAAGCCGAATTTTTTGCCTGACTATCCCAGCAAGATGAGCCTCTTTCACGTCATGCTCTTTGCCCATGAGATCACCCATGTCTGGCAATGGCAAAACCGAGAGGCGACGAATTACACGCCGCTCAAATCGGCGTCTGAGCACACGCGCAGCGATGATCCCTATCTTTTTGATATCAACACCAGCACACGGTTTCTGGATTACGGCTTTGAACAGCAAGCCTCAATCGTTGAGGAATATGTGTGTTGCAAAGCTCTGGACCCCACCGCGCCACGCACAGAACGTTTGGCAAACATGCTGCGCGGCGCGTTTCCCTTGGGCGATTTACGGATTGCAGATGATGTCATCTTGCCTTGGGATGAAGCAGAAACAAAAGGCATTTGCCGGATTTAGACACCTAGGCGCTACGACGCTTCCAAGATCGACGCCAGATGCATTTGGTGCCCTTAAGGAGACTACAGAACGGATAGAAACAGCCCGTGAAAGGCTTCACTTTAAAAAGTTTCCCCGCCCATGGCATCAAATCTCAGGCCACGAGTTCCCCCGCCAGCGCCTTGTCAATCAGATCGATGGTCTCTTTCACTCCGTAGAGCGCAATGAACCCGCCGAAGCGCGGCCCTTGGGATGCGCCCAACAACACCTCATAGATTGCCTTGAACCAGTCGCGCAGCGGGTCAAACCGATCGCGACCCACGGCATAGACCACAGATTGCAAAGCTTCGTCATCGAGTGGGCCATCATAGACAGCAAGCTGGTCGCGCAACTCGGTCAGCGCTTCACGCTCCTGATCTGACGGCGCGCGGCACTGACGGGTGGGGGCCACAAAATCCTTGTAATAGCGCACGGCAAATCCCGCAGCTGCATCCAGATCAGGATGCGTCTCCGGGCTCGCCTGAGGCGCATAGCGTTGCATAAAGCCCCACAACTTGTCTTTGTCCTCGGCTGAAGCCACCGATGCGAGGTTCAAGAGCATGGCAAACGGCACAACCATCTTGCTTTCGGGCACATTGCCAGCGTGGATGTGAAAAACAGGGTTGTTGGCCTTGGCCGCCGCATCCTGCCCCGGATAGGCACGCAACTGTTGGTGATATTCGTCCACCGCACGCGGGATCACGTCGAAGTAAAGCCGTTTCGCCGTCTTCGGCTTTTGGTACATAAAATAGCTCAAAGACTCTGTTGAGGCATAGCTCAGCCACTCATCCATTGAGATGCCGTTGCCCGAGGATTTGGAGATTTTCTGGCCCTGATCGTCCAAGAACAGCTCATAGGAAAAGTGCTCTGGCGGGCGGGCGCCCAATGTCCGGCAAATCGCGTCGTAGATTTTCTCATTGGTCGCATGTTCTTTGCCATACATTTCAAAATCCACGCCAAGCGCAGCCCAGCGGGCACCGAAATCGGGTTTCCACTGCAGCTTCACGTTGCCGCCTGTCACCGGCACGGTCCATTCGCGGCCAGACTCATCCTCAAATGTCACCGTGCCCTTGGACGCATCCACATGCTTCATCGGCACATACATGACCCGACCGCTTTCAGGATGCAGCGGCAGGAAAATCGAGTAGCTTTGCTGGCGTTCTTCGCGCAGGGATTTGAGCATGATCTTCATCAGATCATCGTATTTTTCCACGCATCGCAGGAGAATTTCATCAAACTTGCCTGAGCGATAGAATTCGCGTGCTGAGATGAATTCATAGTCAAATCCGAACGTATCCAGGAACCGCCGCAACATAGCGTTGTTGTAGTGGCCAAAGCTTTCGTATTCCCCGAACGGATCGGGTACGTCCGTCAGGGGCCGCTGCAAATGCTGCTCCAACACGTCTGGGTTTGGCACGTTGGAAGGCACTTTGCGCATGCCATCGAGGTCATCGGAAAAGCAGACAAGCTTCGTCGGGATATCGCTGATCACCTCAAAGGCGCGCCGCACCATGGTCGTGCGCAACACTTCGCCAAAGGTGCCGATATGGGGCAAACCGGAAGGACCATAACCCGTTTCAAAAAGAACGTACCCCTTTTCGGGCGGCGCTTTCTCATAGCGTTTCACCAACCGGCGCGCTTCTTCGAAAGGCCAAGCCTTTGAGGAGAGGGCGGCGTCGCGCAGGTCTGACATTGGGGTGGCTCCGGTCATGGATGCTTCGTGACGTGGACACCTATTGCCGAGGACGCGGACAGTCAATATTCTGCAGTGCAACAAACCCAAAGGACACCGCATATGTCGGATACCGAATCCCACCCGCTCAGCCCCGAAGATTGCCTTGTGGCTGTCATGATCGCTGTCTCCGCCTCAGACGAAGACATCCGCACGGCGGAATTGGTCAAAATCCAAAGCCTTGTAAACAATTTGCCGGTATTTGCCAGCTATGATGCGGATCGGATGGGCATTGTCTCTCGCATCGTGCTCGATCTTTTTGCAGTCGAAGATGGTCTGGACGCACTCTTTGGCCTTGTGCGGGACAACCTGCCTGATCGACTTTTTGAGACCGCTTACGCCCTGGCCTGTGATGTGGCAGCGGCAGATGGATCTTTGGCCGAAACGGAACTGCGCATGTTGGGTGAAATCCGTTTTGAGCTGAACATTGATCGCCTGCACGCAGCGGCCATCGAACGCGGCGCGCGTGCGCGGTACATGACGCTTTAGGGAGGCAAAGATGCGCTGTGTGTTCGTCAATATACGCTGTAAGCCGGGGTCGTCTTATCGCGTCGCCGAAGAGATCGCCCTGCGCGAAATACACTCTGAGCTCTATTCTACGTCAGGGCCGTTTGATCTGCTGCTTAAGCTCTACATCCGTGAGGCAGACGACGTGGGTCATTTCATAAATGAACAATTGCTCGATATTGACGGGATTGAGCGCACGGAAACCACACTTACTTTCAAGGCGTTCTGACGCGGCTTGCGCGGCTTTTTCCATGTATCACGACATGATAGCATCGGCTCACCTCGGCATAGGGCGCGACAGAAATCATGACAGCCAAAGACAGGCGTGCGGACAGACACGACGATAATCCGGTCCTCGTGGTGGATCTTGATGGGACATTGATCCGATCAGATTCGCTTTACGAGTGCTTTTGGCTTGGCCTGTCGAAAACGTGGAAGGCTTTTCCTACGGCCGTCAGTGGGCTCATGGGCGGGCGCGCGGCACTGAAGAAACAACTGGCCGAGCTGGCTGATCTTGATGCTGAGTTCCTACCCTATAACGATGAAGTATGTCATTACATTCGGACCTGGCGCGACAAAGGCGGTCGGGCTGTTCTGGTGACGGCAGCCGATCAATCGGTGGCCGACAAGGTGGCCGCGCATATCGGGCTGTTTGACGAGGTCATAGGATCTGACGGGGCGACAAACCTCAAAGGCGAAGAAAAAGCACAACTGCTTCGAGATCGCTTCGCGAATGAGGGCTATGCCTATATGGGCGACAGCAGCGCAGATATCCCGGTTTGGGAAAGCGCAAAAACGGCCATAACGGTCAATGCTGCCCCGGCCATTGAGCGGCAAGTGCGCGCTATGGCCGCCGAAAGTGAGGCTTTGAATGCAACGCGCAAGCCGCCTGCATACCTCGCTGCACTGCGCCCACATCAATGGCTCAAAAACGTGCTTGTGTTTTTGCCCATTATGGCCGCCCAAGCTTTCGAACCTGCAATGATCTTCAACGCGCTTTTGGTCTTTGCAGCGTTCAGTTTAGTCAGTTCTTCAGGCTACGTTTTCAATGATCTGATGGACCTGCGTGCCGATCGCGCCCACCCTCGCAAATCGGCGCGGCCGTTTGCAGCCGGGCGCGTGCCAATTGCCCATGGGACGATGATGGTCCCCCTGTTGTTATTGGTTGGCCTGATACTTGCGGCCTTTGCCACATGGCAGGCGTTTTGGATTATCGCGCTCTACTTCATGCTCACCACAGTTTATTCGCTTTATCTTAAGCGACGGGCGATTGCCGACATCTGTACTCTGGCCGGGCTTTACACGTTGCGCATCATCGCTGGCGGCTTGGCCACGGGGCTAGGGCTTTCGGTTTGGTTGCTGGCCTTTTCGATGTTCTTTTTCTTTGCGCTTGCCGCGGTTAAGCGCCAAGCCGAACTGGTCGACCTGAGCGGGCGCGGCATCCCGACGGCACGGCGTCGTGGCTACAATGTTGATGATCTACCGATGGTGTCACAGATCACAGTGGCATCGGGGTTTGTTTCGGTACTGGTACTAGCGCTTTACCTGAATTCACCCGGCGTGCAGGAGCTCTACACGACGCCATGGCTCTTGTGGGGCATCTGCTTGATGTTGCTGTATTGGATCAGCCGGATCGCCCTGAAGGCGCATCGCGGGCAGATGGATGATGATCCAATCGTCTATGCACTCCGGGATAAAACGAGTCTTGCCTGTGTGGCCATCATGATCGCATGCGCCGTGGGGGCGGCGGTTTTGTGAGCCGGTCGTCGTTGGTTCTGCGCTACAGCGGTTTTGCGATCATTGCGGTGGTGGTCAATCTCGGCACGCAAAGGATTGTGCTGGCCATGAATTGGCACAGCGAAGCACTGGCGCTTGCTCTGGCCATCGCGGCCGGTACGGTCACCGGACTATTGGTGAAATACGTGCTGGATAAGCGGTTTATTTTCTATGACGACACCACTGGTGCCTCGGCGCAATCCAAACAATTCGCGCTCTACTCCGCCATGGGGCTTGTGACGACAGCCATTTTTTGGGGCACAGAGACACTTTTCTGGGCAGTGTGGCGCACTGATCTCATGCGAGAGACCGGGGCCGTGATTGGCCTGACCATCGGGTATGTCACCAAGTATCAGCTTGATAAACGGTTCGTTTTCGGCGCGAGGATGGCCTCATGAACCTGTCTGGTTGGGGTCGATATCCCAAGGCCGACTGCACCGTCATCGCGCCACGCTCTGACGCAGAGGTCGCGCGCGCCATTGCGACCACAGCATGCATTGCCCGGGGCAATGGTCGCGCTTACGGCGACAGTGCGTTGAATGAAAACAATACGATCTCAACCCAGCATCTCAACCGCATGATCTCTTTCAACCAAGACACCGGCACTTTGGAGGCGGAGGCAGGTGTGCTCTTGGGAGATGTGATCAATGCCTACTTGCCGCGAGGTTGGTTTCCAGCCGTCACACCCGGCACAAGGTTTGTCACTTTGGGCGGCATGGCGGCGGCGGATGTGCATGGCAAGAACCACCATGTTGATGGCGGATTTGGCAACTTCATCGATTGGGTGGATGTCATGGGCGGGGACGGCTCTGTGACACGGGCCTCACCGACGCGCAACCAAGACCTGTTTCATTGGACAATCGGCGGGATGGGCCTCACCGGTGTGATCCTGCGCGTTGGGCTGCGGCTGAAACAGGTAGAAACTGGCTGGATCCAACAGCGCACCATCGCCGCACCCAATCTTGAAGCCGCCATGGAGGGTTTTGAAACCCATCACGACGCACCGTATTCTGTGGCTTGGATTGATTGCCTGAGCACGGGGGCATCACTTGGAAGGTCGCTGATTATGTTGGGCGAACACGCGCCGCTTCATGGGCTGCCCAACAAGTACCGACAAATCCCGTTCGGCCCGCCACCTGCCAAGAAAAAAACCGTACCGTTCAACGCCCCACGCCTTGCGCTCAACCGGTACACGGTGAAGGCATTCAACGCCGCTTACTATCACATGGGCACCCGCAAGACAGGGACAGATTACGTATCTTGGGACAAATACTTTTATCCGCTCGACAGCATCCTGGGCTGGAACAAAATCTATGGGCGTCGTGGGTTTATTCAGTTCCAATGCGTCCTGCCAGACGCAAGCGCGCGCGCAGGGCTTGAGGCACTGCTGGCCCGTGTGTCTGAAGCCGGTCAGGGATCTTTTCTTGCTGTCCTCAAAAAGCTTGGCACTGACACGCACCGGTTCTCGTTCCCAAGAGCCGGCTATACGTTGGCGCTTGATTTCCCTGTGTCGGACAAGGTGCTTGATCTGATGACAGAGCTGGACGCCGTCACGCTGGATCACGGGGGGCGCTTCTACCTTGCAAAGGACGCACGGATGTCTGACGCAACTTTACGCGCCTCCGATGAGCGGGCCGAAGAATTTGCAAAGATGCGGGCAGAGACCGGCGCTGCAAGCGCCTTTGCCTCACTACAATCAGAAAGGTTGAAGCTATGAGCAGCGGAGCGGTTTTGGTCCTCGGAGGGCGGTCCGACATCGGATTGGCGATTGCAAAGGTCTATGCCCGCGAAGGTCATGCCATACAGCTGGCAGCGCGCAATGTTGAAACGCTCGAGCCCGACCGAGAGGATATTGCCCTGCGCCACGGGGTCGAGGTGAGCCTGCATGAATTTGACGCGTTGGACGTCGAAAGCCACGAGGCATTTGTAGAGGGCTTGCCCGCCCTGCCTGAGACAGTCGTGTGCGCTGTGGGGGCTTTGGGCGAACAAGAAGAAAGCGAGCAAGATCACGCGCAAGCGCGATTGGTGATGCGGTCTAACTTTGAGGGGCCCGCAAATATTCTCGCCGTATTGGCCAACGCCTTCGAGAAACGTGGCAGTGGCGTGATCATCGGGATCAGCTCGGTCGCCGGAGATCGCGGGCGGGCGACGAACTACATCTACGGCGCAGGCAAAGCCGGGTTCACGGCATATCTGGCCGGGATGCGGAACAGGTTGGCCAAGAAAGGCGTGCATGTGTTGACGGTGAAGCCGGGGTTTGTGGCGACGCGGATGACCGAAGGGATGGACCTGCCCGAAAAGCTGACCACCGATCCGGACACGCTTGCCCGTGCGGTGTTCAAAGCGGCGCGGGCGCGGCGCAACGTGGTCTATCTCAAACCGATCTGGTGGTTGGTGATGTTGATCATCCGGAACATCCCGGAGATGGTGTTCAAAAAACTGAAGATCTGACGGATCGGTGGGGTAAAACCCCACCCTACGGATATGAAAAAGGCCCGGATGTTATCCGGGCCTTCGGTTTCAATTTATGTCTTTGAAGCACCTGAACCCTAGGTGGTAATTGTGGTGGCTGTTGCCTGCCAAAACCTTGGTCCCGTGCCAGAAGGGCGCACGCCAGCGGCTCCAGTGGGTGTGGGCGCGGACAGTATCCCAGATGAACCAGCTGCCTTTCATTTCCGTGACGCCCAGCGTACGGCTGCCGCGGCTGGCCATTTGATCCGGAGAGAGCGGCAGGTTCATGTGCTCGGCCGCGTTGCCATCAAGGTCGTAAACCCCAAGCGGGCTTTTGCACGCCGGGAAGCTGCCCGCCGGATAGGTGTTGGAACCGCAGCCGGTGAAGCTGCCGCCGTTGCAGCTGGCGTTCTTGATTGATCCTGTCGCGCAGACGCCAGAACGCCACTGCGGTCCGATCGAATAACGTGCGGAGGACTGATACTTCGCGTTGTGCGCCGCTCGCGCCGCTTGAACGGACATGCCAAAAAAGTAATCAGGCTCTGTCAGCGCGCCGTGAGAGGCGCCTTCCCATTCATGGGCATCGCCCATACGCTTGCCTTCTGCCCAGCAAAGCTTGGCTGCCTCAGAGGCCTTCACCCACGTCACCGGATACATGCCCGGGACATTCGGATACTCGAACATGTCAGCGCAGACCTTGGCATCGGCAGGCGATTGCGTGGCCGGATCATAAAGCGGGGCCATCCATTTCTCCCCGCAGATGCGCTCAAACTGAGCGTTGCGGTAAAAGCTCTTTGGATCCTGACCCAGTTTCGCCGTTAGCTGTTCCCGCGTCAGCGGGCGACGCGTCACAGCCGGATTGCCCTGACCGATCACGCTGCTGCCCGCAAAGATTTGGCGGATTTTGTTCATCTCGCCGCCGCTCAGCCCACGGGCCTGTTGCATCTCCTTTAACATCGCTTCGTTGTTTTGCTGCAATGTCTGCGCGTGCACACCCGTCGAAAATGCCAACGCTGATGCCAGCACCAATGCCTTGGTCAAAATTCGCATATGCTCTCTCCCCGTCTACTTTCTGAGCAAATACATAAAATCACGATTGTCGGAAAAGCCCACGAACCGCGGGATTGGCTGGCCGTTCGACCCTTGCAGATCAATCGCCGACATGCCGGTCACAAGATGCTCGGGCACAGGTGTGCCATTATTCTCTGTGTACAGCGCCATGTAGGTATGATCCTGGCTGTTCATATCGAGCAGCATTGCATAATCGCACTGATAGGCCTGGAACGTGCGCGCCATGGCCGATGGTGTGGCCGTGGAAAAATAGGCGTAAATCAAGAACTGACGGCCATCGACCTCACGCATGCACGCCCCACCGCGCAGAGTGCGCAGATCGGCTTCGGCAGACCCCGACCAGTTGCCACCAAGCCAGCTTGTCACCTGATCGCCGGGCAATCCATTTTCGATGATGGGCACACCGTTTTGACGGGCAAACTTGATCGACGGCAAAAGCTCCTCATCCGCTTCCGTCCAGGTGCGCATGCCAATCGTGCCGTCATCAAGCACATAAATCGTGGCCAGCCCCGGATGTAAGCGGCTGAACACGACACCGTTGGACACAAATCCGTAATGATGGCCCTGGTTGGTGAACGCCAGATCGCTGGCGCGCCACGCACCATGGCTGCGCTTGAAACCGGCGGCAAAGGTCGCGGCCACACGTTCGGTCAGAGCAGGGCTTAGCATACCCGTCCGGACAATCGCACCCGATGAGCTAAACCCGTCAGGGCCCGGCAGGCCACCACGGTTCACCTTCGGGCGCGGGGACCAATCAAGGCGCGGATGATCCGTGCCCACCTCATAGCCCAATTCAAAATTCGTCATGTCAAAGGCCACGAGGTAGACATCCGCGCGGCTTTCTACACCATCCAGGCCATTGGTCCGGCCTGTGTTCAACACATCACGTGACACCATGCCGGGCTGCATCGCACTCGCATAAATACCGGGCGCGTCTTTGACAGCGTACCAGCTTCCCGCCTGCATTCCGCCATCCGCGCCTTCCAGTTCAAAGCCGAAATAGGCGCGGAACACCGGGTGGTTCGAAAGCCGCGCTTTTCCCAGGGCCGCGGCGATCTCACCGGCATTTCCGCCATCGATCACTTCGCCCGAGCTCATGTAAGCGTCTTCGTAGAAAGATCCCTTGATCAACGTGACAATGCTTTCGCCAAAGACCACGTTGTCGCGCAGAAATTCCGCCACGGCCTCCCGGCTGGAGCGGTTGCCACGCACCACGTTGCGCACAAACGCGTTATTGTCACAGATCGGCGCATAGGGAAGCCCAGACGACTTCGCACGATCCAGTTCTGTGATCCGGCCTGTCCAAGGGGCGCACCGCGTCATCGCACCATTGTTGTCGAAGACAAGCGTGGGCTCATCCCCACCTGACAGCGACAGGATCGTGTCTTCGGGATTGGTAAGCTCAATGTGAAAGGTATCTGTTGTTGTGACCCGCAGGGTGCGCTTGAGATCAACCAGGAACCAGCTGTTGAACCGCGGATTAAGCGAGGTGAGGGATATTTCCTTACCCTCAGCCGATGTAACCGTTTTGGTTTCGCGAAACGGCTGAAAATCCCGCATGGGGCGCGTAAAATCGCGCTTGAAAGCTTCATACTGCTGCTGGATTACTGGGTCATCCAGCGCTGCCAGGTCGGCGGCTTTGGCTGGGGTTGTCATCGCGGCTGCAACGAGAGCGGCACTCAAAAGAGAGTTGCGGCCCATCGCCTTGAACATGCGCGTCACGTTCATCACGGAAATCATCCTTTTACAAACCCTGCCAACGGCCAAATCGCCGCAAAAAGCGCCTGGAAAAGGTATACGACACCCCCACGGCGCACCTAATATCGCGTATGCTATTGTTCGCGCGACCCGGATACAAGTCACGTTAGTGGCTTATGCAGCAGGTGCAGCATTTTTGTGTGACGCATTTCGGAAAATCGCATGTTTGCGATGAATTTGCCGCAACCATGAAGCATGTATGACATCCAAGCCACGACCCAGAGTGCACTCAAACCATATTTTCGGAAATTTGCAGAATTCAGTTTTGGAAATTACGTATTGTCAGCGACCGTAATAGTCGCGGAACCAAGCAACAAAAGCCGTGATTCCATCTTTCACATCGGTCGCCGGTTTGTATCCGGTAAGCCGCTTAAGCAATTCGGCGTCGGCCCAAGTGGCGGGCACATCGCCTTTTTGCATGTCCATCATGTTGCGTTGCACAGGAATGCCAAGCGCCTCTTCGATTGCATCCACAAACTCTGTCAATCGCACAGACGTTGAATTGCCGATATTAACGATGCGATAGGGCGCCACCGGTGAGAGGCTGTCGCCTTCGTGAATGTCATCCGGGCTTTCGGGGCGCACGGGCACAGCATCCATAAGCAACCGAATGCCGCGCACCAGATCATCAATGTAGGTGAAATCGCGATACATCTCACCATGATTATAGACATCAATAGGCCGCCCATCGAGCGTGGCATCAACAAACTTGAACAGCGCCATGTCAGGCCGCCCCCACGGGCCATAGACAGTGAAGAAGCGGAACATCGTCGTGGGCAGGTTCCATAGATGCGCATAGGAATGGCCCATCGCCTCCGTTGCTTTTTTGGTGGCGGCGTAGATTGTCATTTGCGTGTCTGCCTTCATCGTCTCACGATAGGGCATATCCGTGTTTGCCCCATAGGCCGAAGATGTGGACGCCATCAACAAATGGTCCACCGCGTGGCGACGGGCGGCCTCCATGACGTTAAATGTACCCACGACATTGGCATCGATATAGGCACGCGGGTTTTCAAGGCTGTAGCGTACCCCGGCTTGAGCGGCGAGATGGACAATGATGTTGGGTTTGAAGTCATCGGCCATGGCATCAAACGCGGCCGTGTCCTCCAGCATCGCTTCCGTCTTGGAAAAGCCCGGGTTTTGCATCAGCATCTGATGCCGACGGGCCTTGAGCGAGACGTCGTAGTAATCCGTCATTCCGTCAAAACCATGCACGCGAAACCCTTCATCCAAAAGAACACGTGCCAGGTGGAAGCCGATGAAACCAGCGCTGCCGGTCACAAGCACGCGCCGCGGATCGGAAGGGGCGTTGGACATGTTAAGATCTCCGGGAGCAAGGCCTGTTTTTCTTGGGTTAAAGCAAATCCACCGGGAATTTCAATGATCGCGGATAGCGGCGCTACGATTGACCGTATGCTGCGGCCTTGACACATCGCTTCACAGTGGCGCGAGAGAGGGAAGAATAGGTTGCGTCGCTCCTACATGTCACGCAAGACATCCGAAATTGAAGGCGATCCAGGGGACATGCATGGCAAAGCTATCTCGCAGAATGATGCTGGGCGGCGGGGTGGCGACGCTAGCCTTAGTTGGTGCCGGGAGCGCCTATGTCGTCACGGCGATGCGGGCCACCGCGGCCGAACAGGAAATGACACCGCCTGAAGTGCTGGACGCCGTGCGCGCCGGACGGGTTCTTTTGGTTGACGTGCGCCGACCCGATGAATGGGCCAAAACCGGCGTGGCCGAAGGCGCCGTGCCGATTGATCTCAGGCGCGAGGATTTCACGCACGCTGTCGCCGATGCGCGCGCCTCTGACAGTCAGCCCGTCGCAGTGATCTGCGCTCGCGGCGTGCGATCGCGACGGATGACAATACGGCTTGATAAGGCAGGCATTGCGCCGATTGTGGACATTCCCGAAGGCATGTTGGGCTCCAGAGCCGGGCCAGGCTGGTTAGAGCGCGGGCTGCCTGTGGTGGCGTGGAATGGCTAGGCTACTTGCGTTTTCCCTCTGTTTTGGCGCGGGTCTTGGCGCGTTCTCCGCGCCGGTTGCCGCCTGCTCCGAGACAACGCCGTGCGCCCTAGAGGAGGGTGAGTACTACATCGCACTGCCCGAGCGCTCTGACACGCCTCCGCCTGCGATCCTCTATATACACGGCTATGGCGGCAGTGCTGAGGGCGCGCTTGACAATGAGACGATGATGCAGCCGTTTCTGGAGCGCGGATATGCCGTGATCGCGCCTCAAGGGTTGCCGTTTCCCGGTGGCACAATCAACGGATGGTCGTTTCATCCTGATGTCACGCAGCGCCGTGATGAGGTTGCTTTCATCCAGGCCGTGCGCGATGACGCGATCTCACGTCATGAGTTGGACCCTGAGCAGATGGTCCTGACAGGGTTTTCCATCGGCGGGTCGATGACATCGTACCTCGCCTGCCAGGCGCCGGAGGCTTTTTCCGCCTATGCCCCCTTGGGCGGCAACTTTTGGCGACCGCACCCCGACGCCTGCGCGGGGCCTGTTCGGCTCCTTCATACGCACGGGTGGCGCGATGGCACGGTACCTCTGGAAGGCCGCAACGTGCGCGGCGGGGCCATTGGCGACCCTGAAGGGTTCTCTCAGGGCGATGTGTTTCACGCCATGGAAATCTGGCGCGAAACCAATGGCTGTATCTATGGCAAGGCCGACAGCTTTGAGACCGAAGGCCCGTTTTGGATCCGCAAATGGGAGCGCTGTGATGAGGGCTCTGCGCTTGAATTCGCCCTCTTCCCTGGGGGCCATATCGTGCCTGAGGGTTGGGCGGATCTGATGCTCAACTGGTACGAAGGCCTATAAGATTTCAGGCCTCCGGCGGGAGTATTTTGGGCAAGATGAAGCGGGTTACGCTTTGCGCTTTTTCCAGGGCTGACCTTTGAACCAACCCGCCCCGTAGGCCACCAAGATGATCAAGGCAAAGCCAAGCGCGTTGACCCAAAGCATGGTGAAATGGGTCTTGCCCACCTGGTCAAAGATCGCCCCCAAAATGCGTGCGATATACATGGACGCGATGAACACGGCCAGCGATTGCTGCCCCACCTTCATGATGACCTTGAGGATCACCGTCCAGCTGCGCGCTAAAGGCCCGTCACCACGGGGTTGGATATTGTCCCCTTTGGGCCCGACAAGAACCCAAGCCACATAGGCGAGGGCGAGGAAATGGATGTAGCGCAGGATGCCGAACTCCGTTTTGGCAAAGAGGAATTTCCACTCCGTGCGCCATTCCTGAATGAATTCTACTTCGCGATGAATGCGGAAATAGGCGAAGGGAACTATCACCAGAACGATCACCACAGCTGTCCAAAAAAGACGCTTGTCCACCGGTGGCGGCCGGAACCAGCCAGACATCAAAGCAAAGCCCGTGTAGAACACCAACTGCCAACCAAACGGATTGAAGAACCATTTGCGGTCTGACCAAGGCTCAGCCGGCAAATTGAGTAGCTCGAAATTTGCCGCCAGCCACACACCAAGCGAGGCTGCCACGACAAGCAAAACATGGATCCGCGCCAGAAACACCATGAGCGGCATCATCACCAGGATGACGATGTACATCGGCAAAATGTCGAAATAGTTCGGCACGTATGTCAGCGTCAGGATACCAACAAGGTTCTCCATTGGTCGGTCAAAGAAATGCCCGAGATTGAGCTGATTGACGTAATTCCTGTCGCCTTCGGGGAACATCGCGTTGAGCACCACCATCGTGGCCGCAATGGCGATGAACAGACACACATGTGCCCAGTAAACCTGCCACACGCGGAAGCCCACGCGCGCCGACCCCATGCCGAGACCCTGTTCGCGGAAGACGCGGCCAAAGGCTATGGCCGATGCCATACCAGAGCAAAACACGAAGATTTCAGTGGCATCCGAGAAGCCGAACCTCGCCGGGATCCAAAGCGTGAGCCAATTGCCCGGCGTATGCGCGATCAGGATGATGAACATCGCAATGCCCCGGAAGAAATCAAGCCTTGGGTCACGAATGCCCACAGCATACCCTGCCGCGGGTGCGGCTGGTTTCGATGTCATGGTAGGATCAGCAACAGACATGGGCCATTTGCTTTCAACAATGCAATTCGTATCGTGCTCTACTCCGCCGCGACACCTGCTTTCAAGGCGCGCGCGTCGGCAATCATTTGCATACGCGCCTGCGTAAACGCGTCGACCGCGCCTTTGCGCATCTGGGTGCGCTGCGCGATAAGGGCGGCGGTTGCATCCAACTGTCCGGCGCGCAGGCCGGCATCGATCGTCACCCTTTCGAACACATCGCGTTGTGCATGACTGCCACCCATGATCTGAAATTTGGGTTGTGCAGCGCGCAGTTTGGCGAAGGCGACATCGTACTGACCCTCCCCAAAAGCCGCGAGGCCCTCTGCGGCGGCAAGGCCGGGATCTTGCATCACCTGCGCTTGATCGCTGTCTTCTTTCGCCGACTGCGCCACACGGGCGGTCAGGCGAGCGGCGGCATCGGGGCGGTTATCCCCAGCAAGCGCCAGCATGTAGTGCAGATCGGCAAAAACCAGGCAACCATCGCCACTGCGGCTTTCAGCCAGATCGGCCAGCTCAGACCAGCGATCGCCTACGTCGACGCCTTCAAGCTCAAGCCGCAAAAGCAGCGAGCTGGCGTTGGAAAAGTCACGGTAGTCATCCGTTTTCTCTTCGCGGATTTGCGTATCGTAGAGGCCAAGCACCTCATCATGGGCTCCGTGATCGAGCAGTAAGAGCGCCTTGTGCCACCAAACATGGTAGCGGAAGTTGTTGCAGTGCCCCCAAGCGGAGGTGTTGTTTTCGATCAGGTCGATGCCTGCCTTGGTCTGGTGCGTCATGTCATAGACATGGGCGACAGAATGCATGCCCCACGCGTCATCTGGGGCAAATTGCAGTGCCTCAAGACCGGATTTCTCGGATAGCAGATAATCGCCCGTTTCTTCCTGCGCGAAGGACAGACAGCCAAGCGCGTAGCCGCGCAAAGCGTGCTCTTCGTCATGGGCATCAATCACACGCTCAATAGAACGCCGCATGCCGTGATTGTCCCCCATCATGAAGCGGATCGCGTGGGACACTTTCATGCTCATGGTGTCGGCAGGATTGTCATGCAGCGCGGCTTCAATGCATTGAATGGCCTCAACCGGGCGGCCATTCACCCAACATTCTAAGGCCGCACACCAACTTTGCTCTCGCTTTGTGGCACCACCTTGGGCCAAGGCCGCTTGTGCGGTCTCGTGGGCCTCTCGCGCGGTGGCAATCAGCTCCCGCTTGCCCATCATCATCGCGAACAGCCCCTTCGCGGCATGGGCCATTGCATAATCGGGCGACATTTCCAGGAGGCGTTTGAGGTATCCCGGCACTGTCTTGGAGTGGGACAGAAAGCCAAGGATCATGCCATTCCACTCGGCCACAGCTGCCGCGTCAGTGAGACTGACCTGGCAGTTACAAATGTCTATGTGCATGTACGATCCTTTCACGCGGGGCTTCAGCTTTGCAAACACCTAAGCCGACAGACCCGCAAACTCACATCACGCCTTCGCTAGCGCACGGCATCGTGACTTTGGATAAAAGTTTTCGTGAAGTCACACGTCCGGATCACCAGATTTGTCGACGATATCAAGCATTTCGCGCACGGTCTGCGTATCCTGACCGAAACGGGGGGGCGGTCGGCGGAATGTTACCGGTGTCGCCGAGAATTTGAGCGGATTCCCGAGCAAAGCGACCTCGCCGGATGTTGTGTCGGGATGGACCATGCGCTGCACCGTGCCCCGCGCCTCCGCCTGATCGGAATTGAGCGCTTGGTCCACCGTGTTGATCGGGCCGAACGGTACCCCCGCCGCGCGCAGCTTTTCCATCAGCTCTGCGGTCGTGAAGGGGGCAAAGGTTTCGGCCAGGGTGATGGTCAGGGCATCTCGATTGGCGATGCGCAGCGGGTTGGTCTTGTACCTCGGATCGTCGCCCAGATCAGCACGGTCAAAGGCATGGGCCATGCGTTGGAATTGTCCGTCATTGCCAACGGCGAGGATGATATGCCCGTCACTGCCCGCGAACACATCATAGGGCACGATGTTGGGATGCGCGTTGCCACGGCGGATGGGGGCTGTGCCGGAGGTGAGGTAGTTGGCCCCTTCATTGATCAACCAAGCCATTTGCGCATCCACCAGGGCTAGATCAATGTGCTGGCCCTCCCCGGTTTGATCGCGGTGGCGCAGGGCGGCGAGAATGCCGATGGTGGCATACATCCCGCACATCACATCGGCGATGCCCACGCCGACTTTCATCGGTGTGCCCTCCGGCTCACCCGTCAGCGACATGATCCCACCAAAGCCTTGCGCCATCAGGTCATAGCCGGGACGATCTCGGTTGGGGCCGGTCTGACCAAAGCCGGAGATGGAGCAGTAGACAAGGTCCGGTCGCGCGGCGCATAGCCTACCATGATCCAGGCCGTATTTCTCCAACCCGCCGGGTTTGTAATTCTCGATCACAACATCCGCTCTGTCGGCAATGGCGCGCACAAAACGCTGACCCTCTTGCGTCGAAAGATCAGCCGAGACCGAGAACTTGTTGCGATTGGACGACATGAAATAGGCGCTAAGATCGCTTTCGCCGTCATGTGTATCGGCATAGGGCGGCCCCCAGGCGCGGGTGTCATCGCCGCCTGTTTTGGGGTTTTCGATCTTGATCACCGTGGCGCCCATATCGCCCAAAAGCTGCGTCGCCGTGGGTCCGGCCAGGATCCTCGACAGATCCAGGATCAGCAGACCGTCCAGCGCGCCTTTGGTCTCAGCCCGTGCTTCAGAAGGTGCCATCATAGGCCTTTCGATCAATTTCCACCGCGATGATGCTGAACGTGTCAGAGGCCATAGCGGCCGTCAAAGCCTGTTCCAGTTCCGATTTGGATCGCGCTGTGTGCCCCTCACCGCCAAAGGCCCCGGCGATGGCGGCGAAATCCACGTGGCCAAAATCGACGCCGCGGTTTTTCATTTGGCGTTGGCGTTGCTTGAGCTCAATCAGGGCAAGTGAGGCATCGACAAAAACCACAAAGATGGTCTTGAGGTTTTGCTCCGCCGCCGTGGCCAATTCCCCAGCGACCATCAGAAACCCCGCATCGCCGGAAAAGGACACAACCGTGCGGTCAGGCTCCACAATCTGCGCGCCCATCGCCAGTGGCACGGCGCAGCCCATGGTGCAAAGCGCCGAAGACTGAGTAAGCGCGCGGGGAAACTCGCATTGCCACATCTGCGACAGCAGGATGCGATGCGCGCCGCTATCGGCGGTGGCAAGCGTGTCTTTGGGCAACAGCGCGCGACATGTGGCAATTGCCTGTCCCGGACCCCAGTCTTCGGCGGGTGTGAAGGCCTCTTTCAACGCGTCTCGCGCCTTATCTAAGCCGCCATCACTCCACAACGCGCCAAAGCTTTCTGGCAACAGTGCAGTCACGGTCGCTGCGCAATCGCCCACAATATTGTAGGTGGCGTGGTGCATGTAGTGGTGGTTTGGCTCTGCGGTGATATCGATCACCACTTGCTCAGACGGGTCCCATGGATCGGTCCAGCCATCGCGCATCTCGATGGGATCATAGCCAATGCAAAGCACCACATCCGCCTCGCGCAAGAAAGGCAGCAGTGTTTTGTCCGCTTTGGGCGACAGACCCGCCCCGCCCAATGCGTTTGCGTGGCTCTCAGGCACCAGGCCTTTGGCCTTGTAGGTTGTCACAACGGGAACGCCCAGATCAGCACAATGGCGCACAATGTCCTCTGCGCCTTCGGTCATCGCATCGACACCGGCCACAACTACGGGGCGGGCGGCCTTGGCCAGGGCATCTTTTGCCGCCTCAAACTCCGCGCCAGTTGGGGCAACCTGCAGAGCGGGCGGACGCAGGATACCTGTCTCAACCGCTTCTGCATCCGCGACAGAGATTGGCACATCCAAATGCACAGGGCCCGGGCGGCCCTCGGTCGCAATCGCCACCATCTTGTCCGCAATAACGCCTGCTGCCTTGGCGTTGAGCGTGAAGGTGGCCTTGGTGATGGAGCGAAACACCTGCGGCTGATCCAGCACCTGATGGGTGTAAGTCTCCACTTTGTGCGCGTCGACACAGCCAGTGAGCACGATCAGCGGCACGCGATCCTGGCGCGCGTTTTCCACCACATTGATCCCGTTGAGCGCCCCCGGCCCTACTGTGGCCACGAGAATACCAGGCGCGCCTGTGCGGTGATAGGTGCCTTCGGCCATGAACCCGGCTGCGTTCTCATGCTTGCACAGAACAAAGGTGATCCCGGCATCTTCGAGCGCATCCACAAGTGTCAGAACTTCACCGCCCGGCATGCCGAAGGCCCACCGGCACCCCGCCTGATAAAGCCGTCGGGCCACAACATCGGCTGCGCGCATGGGGGATCCTTTCACTTGGTCTTGCCCCGAGATGGCGCATTGCGCGGGCTTTCGCAAGACACCATGCCGTCAGATCCTTGTCACAAATCCTGCAAAAAGTGCTGGACAGGCGGCGCATCTCTGGGGCCTCATTGCGGCAGGTGAAGCACTGGAAGACCCATGCCCGACATCGTGATCCTAAATGGCAAGCTCATCACTATGGCGGGGCCCGACGCCGAGGCGCTTGCGATCACCGGCGGCCGAATTGAGGCTGTCGGCACAACGGCAGACATCCGCGCCATGGCAGGGGGCGCACGGGTGATTGATGCGGGTGGCTGCACCGTGTTGCCGGGGTTCATCGACAGCCATGTGCATCTCTTCACTGGATCGGCAGAGCTGGACTACCTCAATCTGCAGGATGTCACTGGCGAAGACGCGCTGACCAAGGCGGTGCGCGCGTATTCCGCCGAACGCCCGGACGATCGGATGCTCTTTGCGGCCTGCATTGATTACAACGTGCTGGGGGATCAGACGCCAACACGACAAGACCTTGATCGCGTGATGCCCCATCGCCCGTTTGCGGCCATGGCCGCCGATCATCATACGGTCTTTGCCAACACCGCCGCGCTAGAGATGGCCGGTCTCTTGCACGGGGCGGATATGCCCGAGGGCACAGAGGTGGTGATGGCCGCCGACGGCACCGCCCATGGGGAGTTGCGCGAGTTTGGCGCCTATGGCCCAGTGATGGCGCTCACCCCGTTGGGCGGTCGAGATCTGGAAGGGTTGGTGACCGGGCGGGACCCGTCGCCACCGGCCACCGCTGCCGAGCGGGCCATCGACAAGGATGTGATTGCCAAAGGTCTCAAACATTGCGCTTCCCACGGGATCACGGGCCTGCATCTGATGGACGGGAATTTCTATCAAGGCGAATTGTTGTCTGAGTTGGAGGACGACGGCAGGCTGCTTTGTCGGTCCGAGGTGCCCATGCATCTCAAGAACATCGACCCCATTGAGCGGCTGCAGGAGGCGAGCGAGATGCGCCGGCGGTTCAACAGTGGCATGGTCTGGTGCAACCGGGTGAAGATGTTCATGGACGGTGTGATCAGCAGCTACACCGCCTTCATGCTGGAGCCTTACCCGGGAACGGACAGCTGCTCTGAACCGCTCTTCCCGCCAGACCACTTTGCCGAGGTGTGCCGCCGCATTGATGCCGAGGGTATGCAAATCGCCGTTCATGCAATTGGCGACGCGGCAGTGCGCGCCACGCTTGATGGGTATGAGGCCGCGCGAAAATCCAATGGTACGCGCGACAGCCGGCACCGGATTGAACATATTGAGCTATTGCATGCCAATGACCTGGCTCGATTTAAATCGCTCGGGGTTGTCGCATCAGTGCAACCCCTGCACTCACCAGCGGGCGGCATGTTCCCACCCTTCAAGCCCGACGAGTTGGTTCGCGCAGAGCTGATCCCACTCGCTTTCGCCACCAAGACGATCCGCGATACAGGGACACCGGTTTGCTTCTCAACAGATTGGCCAGTGGTGCCCGTGGATGTGATGCCCTCGGTCAAAGCTGCGGTTCATCGTTTTGATCTGCCACCTGAATGGACCGATCAAACCTGCACTCTGCGGCAGACGTTGGAAAGCTATACCGCTCTGAATGCCTGGGTCGAGTTCAGCGAGCACCGCAAAGGGAAGCTGGTCCCTGGGATGTTGGCCGATGTGGTGGTGATGGATCACGACCTGGACGCTCTTGCGCCGGTCGACCTCGATAAGGCACGCGCTGCGATCACGATCATGGGCGGTCGCATCACGTGGGAGGCCTGATGGACAGCTACAAAAACTCTGACCCCCGCCCGCCAATAATGCAGGGCTCCCCGCCGCCGCCCGAATGGCGTGTGCCGATGATCGATTGGGATCGCGCACCTTGGAACCGGTGGGCGTTTCAGCATGTGCGGGAAATCCTGCCGACCGGGGCCGTGGCCTGCGGCGATCATGTGTCCGATTTGCCGGAGGCGTTGGAACCGATCGAAGAGATCGCATTTGATGCGCCCAGAGGGAAAACCACAGTCGCGGACTGGATCAATGATGACTATACCGATGGGCTGCTCATCATGCTGGATGGCAAGATCATCCATGAAAGCTATTGGAATGGGATGACGCGCGACACGGTGCATCTGTGCCAGTCTGTGTCAAAATCCATCACGGCCACAGCGGCGGCGTCCTTGTTTGCCGACGGTCTGCTTGACCCTGCCGCCCCGGTGACCGACCCGTTGCCGGAATTGACCCAGACCGCTTGGAAGGGCGCCACGCTGCAACAGGTGATGGATATGACCTCGGGCGTGAAGTTTGACGAAAGCGATTATTTTAACCGCGCCAGTGACATCGGCAAGATGGACGTGGCCGCGGGTTGGAAACCGATCCCTGATGGGTATGAACACGAGCACTGGCCCGCCTGCATTCATGACCAGATCATGACTCTAACAAAACGGGAGGCAGACCATGGCGCACGGTTTGAATACCGCTCCATCGAGACGGATGTTCTGGCCCACGCAATGGAGCGCGTCACCGGGCAGCGCCTGCCGCAGATCGTGTCAGAGCGGCTTTGGCAGCCTTTGGGCGCAGAAACGGAGGCCTGTTTCACCCTTGATGCATCAGGCTATGCCCTGTCTTGCGGCGGGTTCAATGCCACGCTGCGGGATCTCGCCCGTGTCGGGCTCGCCTATCTCAATGACGGTCAGGTCGCAGGGCGACAGGTGATCCCAGAGGCGTGGGTCAGGGATGTCCGCGCGGGCGATCACGGGCTCTTTAACGATTATGGGCGCGCGCATCACCCCAATGGGTGCTACCGCAATCAATTCTGGATCGAAGATGTGGACCGCATGGGTCATTTTTGCTTGGGCATCTTTGGTCAGATCATCTACGTCTCGCCAGAGCGCGGCATGGTCGCGGTGAAATTGTCCACCTGGCCGGAGGCGCTGAACAATGACCACCATGACAGCTGCGTCGCGGCGTTTCACGCCATTGCCCGTGCCTTTGAGCGCGACATTTGAATAAGGACGATCCATGACCAGTTTGCGCTGCATCTCTCCCATTGATGGCTCAGTTTTTGCCGAACGCGACGCGCTGCCTCTTGCGGCTGCCCGCGATGCCGTTGCCCGTCTGCGCGCCGCACAAGTGGCATGGGCCGCGCGACCGCTTCAGGAGCGGGCGGAATTGGTGCTGGCCGGTGTGGCCGCTGTGGGTGCGATGAATGATGAGGTGGTGCCGGAGCTTGCACATATGATGGGCCGGCCCATGCGCTATGGCGGAGAGTTCGGCGGGTTTGAAGAACGCGCCACCTATATGGCCGCCATCGCAGAAGAGGCGCTTGCCGATATCGCCGTGGGCGAGGATGCCACGTTCAAGCGCTATATCCGGCGCCTGCCGCAGGGTGTGGTTTTTGTCGTCGCACCTTGGAACTACCCCTACATGACGGCGATCAATACGGTCGCTCCGGCCCTCATCGCCGGCAATGTGGTGGCCTTGAAACACGCCACGCAAACCCTGCTCGTGGGCGAACGCATGGCACGCGCATTCCATGCCGCGGGCGTGCCGGAGGATGTGTTCTCCAACCTCTTTCTCGACCATGAGACCACCGCTGCGCTCATCGCAGAAGGCGCTTTTAACTTCGTCAATTTCACCGGCTCCGTCGGTGGGGGCCGCGCGATGGAACAGGCGGCGGCGGGCACGTTCACGGGGCTTGGGCTGGAATTGGGCGGCAAAGATCCCGGCTATGTGATGGAGGATGCCGATCTTGACGCGGCGGTCGACACTTTGATTGACGGGGCGATGTTTAACTCCGGGCAATGCTGCTGCGGGATCGAACGGATCTATGTGCATGAGGCTCTGTTTGAGCCATTTGTCGAAAAGGCCGTCGCGATCGTGCAAGCCTACAAACTCGGCAACCCTCTCAACCCCGAGACAACGCTTGGCCCCATGGCGCATGTCCGCTTTGCCGATGAGGTGCGCGCGCAGACGAGGGAGGCCGTGGCAGATGGCGCGACCGCGCACATTGACACGTTTGCCGAGGATGATGGCGGCGCGTACCTGTCCCCACAAATCCTGACAAACGTCACCCACGACATGCGCGTGATGCGCGATGAAAGCTTTGGCCCTGTCGTGGGGATTATGGCCGTCCGGGATGATGATGAGGCAATCAAGCTGATGAATGACAGCGCGTTCGGTCTGACCGCCAGCCTCTGGACCCGCGATATTGACCGCGCCGCACATATCGGCAATCAGATCGAGACCGGCACCGTTTTCATGAACCGCGCCGATTACCTCGATCCAGGCCTGTGCTGGACGGGGTGCAAGAACACCGGGCGCGGTGGCGGGCTGTCTGTCATCGGATACCACAACCTCACACGCCCAAAATCCTTCCACCTCAAGAAAGTTACGTCATGATCCCATCTGGAAACTGGTCCTACCCCACTGCTGTCAAATTCGGCCCCGGCCGTATTGCGGAACTGCCCCAGGCTTGCGCCGAGGCGGGGATCACCCGGCCCATGTTGATCACTGATAGGGGCCTGGCCGCGCTTCCGATCACGCAAGACACGCTTGATATCCTGGACGCAGCCGGCCTTGGTCGCGCGATATTCGCAGATGTGGATCCCAACCCAAATGAGCAGAACCTCGCGGCCGGGATCGCGGCCTATAAGGCGGGCGGGCATGACGGGGTGGTGGCCTTTGGCGGCGGGTCGGGCCTCGATCTGGCCAAGATGGTGGCCTTCATGCATGGGCAAACCCGGCCGGTGTGGGATTTTGAGGATATCGGCGATTGGTGGACACGCGCGAATGCGGATGTGATCGACCCTATCGTGGCGATCCCGACCACGGCTGGCACCGGCTCTGAAGTGGGGCGCGCCAGCGTGATCACCAATTCCGAGACCCACGTGAAAAAGATCATCTTTCACCCCAAGGTGCTGCCCGCTGTCGTAATCTGCGATCCGGAACTGACCGTGGGCATGCCGAAATTCATCACCGCGGGCACGGGCCTCGATGCGTTTGCCCATTGTGTCGAGGCGTTCTCTAGCCCGCATTATCACCCGATGAGCCAGGGCATCGCATTGGAGGGCATGCGGCTTGTGGTCGAAAATCTGCCCCGCGCCTATGCCACGCCCGATGACCTTGAGGCACGCATGAACATGATGAGCGCGGCCATGATGGGGGCGACGGCGTTTCAAAAGGGCCTCGGTGCAATTCACGCGATGAGCCACCCGGTGGGTGCGATCTTTGACACCCATCACGGGACGACCAACGCGGTTTGTATGCCGCCGGTTTTGGAGTTTAACGCCCCTGAGGTTGCAGCGCGGTTTGAGATGGCCGCAGGGTATCTGGGCATCACCGGCGGGTTTGATGGCTTTTGTGCTTTTGTGCAGGATTTCAATGATGGGTTTGATATTCCGCGCAAGTTGTCCAGCCTCGGCGTGACAACGGATCGGTTGGATGACATGGTCGCAATGGCGCTGACGGACCCGTCTTGCGGGGGTAACCCAGTTGCGTTGAATGAGGCCAACCTGAGGGCGCTCTATGAGGCCGTGTTGTAACGCACCCCGGCGATAAGCGACACTCCAGAAGCGACCCAATCCTTGTCGTAAACCAAGCAGACCGGATCTGAAATTCTGGCATCCTTAAGCCTTTCCAAAGGCACGGATGGCCGATGTCGCAGAGTCTCTCTCCCGCTACCGATGCGCCCGACGAAAAACCGTTTGTCGGCATAGCGTTCCTTCTGGCAGCGACCACGATCTTTCCGCTGCAGGATGTCATTATAAAGTTTCTCTCAGAGGCGTATGCCGTTCACCAAGTGGTGTTCATCCGCAGTCTTTTTGCACTGCCTCTCGTCGTAATCATTGCGCGGTTCGAGGGTCAGCTTTGGCCGCTCAAGATCGGCCATTGGGGCCTTCAGATCACCCGAGCGGTTGCGGCCTTCGTATCCTACACCTGTTACTACCTGGCATTGGCGAGCATAGGACTGGCCGAAGTGGTGGCGATTGCCTTTTCCACACCGATTTTTGTTACCCTTTTGGCCATTCTGTTTCTCAATGAAAGAGTTGGTGTTTTTCGAGTTTTGGCTATTTTCATCGGTCTCGCCGGGGTGTTGGTGATTGTGCAACCAGGGATGGGGGTCTTCCAACCTGCTGCCGTTTTCGCGCTTTTGGCGGCCGTTTTCTATGCGATTTCGATCATGGCCACGCGCAAATTGGGCCGTCGCACCAACGGCACCACTATGACTGTGATCACGGTGGTGACATACATTATCGGTGGCGGTCTGATCGGGGTTGCCTTTGCGCTTGCGCCGATGGCTTCGCCGCATCCCAGCCTTGATTTTCTGTTCCGCGATTGGGTCTGGCCTGCGCCCGAAGACTGGATTTTGTTGATGATAATTGGCTGCACGGCGGCCGCCGGATTTTTTTGCTTGGCGCAAGCTTACCGATTGGCGGAAGCCAGTGTGGTGACCCCGTTTGAGTACACCGCCATGCCCTGGGCCGTCCTTTGGGGCTGGGTTTTCTTTTCGGAATTGCCCGACGCCGCAACATGGCTTGGGCTCACGCTGATCATCTGTGCTGGTTTGCTGATTGTCTTTCGAGAAGCCGTTCAGAACCGCAGACTTGTCTTGCGCAAGGGCTTAGGAGTGTTCCGACAGCGGTAACAGGTCTGTGCGACCAACCGCTGCCGCACGTCAAATCTATTGGGATTTCTTCGAAAACCGCTTAAATAATCTGCCATGATGATGCGCTCGATCTTGTCTGCAATGGCCATTGGCCTCACTCTGTCCACCGCTCAGGCGCAGACGGCGGATACAATGACGCTGATTGTTAATCGAAGCGAGGACAGCGCGACCTATTATCTGTCGATGCCAGCTGATGGCATCGAGCCTGTTCTGGCTGTTGATCCCGCGCTTTTGTTCAGCGACGAAGGGCGCGTACCCATCGATCAGTTCCGCCTGACCGGCAGTTTCGATTTGGCAGATGAGATGTTTACACGCATCACCGGCAGCCTCGAAGGGCAGCCCTTTGCGTTTGAGGCCATGTCAATGATGGTCCATCCGATTTCAGAGCCGTTGCCCTTCGCAGCGCCATGGGATGCCTACACTGCGATCTCCGTTTGCACGGTGCCCTACACCACAGATGATTTAGTGCCTGGCGTTTTGCAGATGTATTATGGCGGCTTCACCGATCAGGTGCATGGTGATGCACCACTGAAGATCCATTTCCCACAGACAGGCCGGGATGCCATGGATATCGTAGTGCACCGCTATGACAACGGCCGCTTGATGAGCACTGAGGTGCAAACGCTGGCCGATGGCGGTGCGTTGATCATCGAAACAGGTGGTCGGGCGCCACTTCCTGCTTGGGTTAGGTCTTTTGGTGTTTGGTTGGCCTTTGTCGGTTTGACGCTTGGCACAATCGCAATTTTCAGGGCCCGCCACCGGGGCGCGCGCGCGCGTCAGCTTTCAACCCAGCCTTGACGCAGTGTCAGGTCAATTTTGCAATAAATCTGTCATTTTGCCATTGCGCCCAGATTTTGAGGGGCCTAAGAAGCAGGTCTACTTGGCGCGGGATGGAGCAGTCTGGTAGCTCGTCAGGCTCATAACCTGAAGGTCGCAGGTTCAAATCCTGCTCCCGCAACCAAGTTCTCCGAAACATGGCAGACGCATGATATTTGACCGGTTTGAAGTTGCCGGCCTTAGCCACCACACAGCCATTCGATCGCGCGCCGCTTACACCCGCACAAGTTCTTCTAATTTCTCTTTGGCCTCGCGCAAGCGCGGTAGGTGTTGGAGCAGACTTTTTAAATCTAGCCGCTGGTTCGGAACATGGATAGAAAGCGTCGACAGCAAACGGCGCTGATCATCACAAATCGGCACAGCCAAAGCCGACATGCCTTCCATGAACTCCTGATCGTCTGTGGCGTATCCGCGGCTGCGGGTCAGGGCCAGTTCTTCTTTCAGCGCATCTGCACTGTCCAATGTGCCCATGGTGCGCTTTTTCAGCTCAAGGATTGAGAGGAGCCGGTCAAGCTTGTCCTGTCTTAGCGAAGACAGATACATCTTCCCGCTGGCGGTGCAATAAAATGGCACTTGCGATCCGATTGGGAGTTGAATGCGCAAAGGCCAATGGGTTTCGACCCGGTCAAGATACACCATGCCATCCCGCCCCGGTGCTGCAAGGTTGCACGTCTCTCCCACATCCTCTGCCAGCCTGCGTAAAATTCTGAGCCGTTCCGTCCGGATGCGCTGCGACGACAAGGTGTTCGTCGACAACTTGCGCATTCTATAGCCCGGCCCATACGATTTGCCGTCGACGTCGCGTTGAAGAAAACCCTCCGCCTCTGCGGTCTGCAGCAATCTGTGCACCGTAGGTTTGGGCAGTTCAAGAGCAGCGCCCAGATGGGAGGCCGAGACCGGATGACCGACGCGCGCAACTTCCTCCATGAGGTAGACGAGGCGCAGATTGGTCGGGATTTGACCTTTCTTTACGTCGATATCCTGGTCTTCGGGCATATCCCTTGGATCATCTCTCCGGCAGCAGCATCAGGGCCAAGTCAGGCGTTAGCGCAACGATGATCCAAACACTGATCAACGCAAACAAGTACATCGTGGTATAGCGCAGCAGGCGGAAGTAGGGAACGCCCGTCACCCCAGATGCGACGTAAAGGTTAAGCCCATAAGGCGGCGTGATAAAGCCAATGGACGCACCTACAAGGAAGATCACCGAAAAATGCACAGGATCTACGCCAACGCTTGCGGCAATTGGTGCAAGGATAGGCGCAAGAATGATCGTCACGGGCAAGCTTTCTAGGATCATACCGGACACAAACACGATCGCCATGGCCGTGAATAGAACCGCGTGATAGCCGCCCATAGAGGTTACGAAATCACCGATCACTTGCTGTGCACCCAACAGTGACAGGATCTGCTGCATCACCACGGAAACGGCGATAAGCGGCGCTAAGATGCCCGTGATCTGGGCAGAGCGCATCACAATGCCCGGCACTTGCGGGATGGTGAACCCTTCCACCACCAGCATCGAGGCGACCGACTTTTCCGACCAGTCTTTGGTTTGATCCATCTTGAGGAAATAGGTCACCACAAAACTGGCAAGACCTGCGATGATGCCAAAGCCCACTGTCACACCAGCGGCCTCAGTGGGAGAGAACTTACCGGTGTAGATGCCCCAGAGCACCAAACCGATGGCGAAAAAGCCAAGCCAGCCACCGACCGCTGTTTTGATCACACGCATCGGATTTAGACCAATGATGTAACCCCAACCATTTTTCCAGCAAACGAGGAAACAGGCCAGCATCATTCCAAAGACCATCATCGCGCCAGGAATAATCCCTGCGACGAACAGGTCGGAAATGGGCAGGTTCATCAAAAACCCGTAAACGATGAAGATGATTGACGGTGGGATGATGATCCCAACTGTCCCGCCTGCCGCCGCGGTGGCTGCGGAGAAGCGCTCATCATAGCCGCCTTTCACCATTTCCGGGTGCAGCATTGAGCCGATGGTGGCTGTCGTGGCGGAGTTCGACCCCGAGATGGCGGCGAAGAGACCACAGGCACCGAGGCTGGCCATGGCCAGGCCGCCCCGGATCCAGCCCAGACACGCATAGGCAAAATCCGACAGACGCCGGGCAATGCCGGACCGATTGATCAGGTCGCCCGTCAGAATGAAGAGCGGCATCGCGAGCAAGGCAAACCCATCGGTGAAGACGTCCTGAAGCGCAGCGCCCATATTGAGCAGCTGCAATTCCAGCACGAAAGACATGCCGATCACCCAATAGGCAATGACCAGGAACACAGGCACGCCCGCCATGAACAGAATTGTCACCCCGATGGAGATGAGCGTGATGATGGTTGGATCGCTCATGTGTCACCCCCGATCACTGCGGCTTCGATCATCTCGTCGCCATTGCGATATTTGCGCAGGTCTTTGATGGCATTTTCCATCACCCGCGCGGTCAGCAGGATAAACGCAACCGGTACGGTCGCGAGGAACCACCACTGCATTACGTTGTCCGTGCCCAGCATGATGGAGAAGTTGGCCGCAGCGCGCACCGTTTCTTGCGTCGTGGTCACCACGACGATCCAGGCAAAGCCGAGCCACAAAAGGGCATCGAACAACAATAAGAAGAGCTGCACCGTTCGGGGTGCAGATTTTCGGAATTCGGCAAAGGCCAGGTGCGTGCGCAGCTTGACGTTGTAGCTACATCCGACCCAAGCCATGATCAGGAACAGGAACGGTGGGATCGTGGTCGACCAGGGCGGCTGACCCGAAAAGTAAAATCGCTGCAACACGCCCGCAAAGATGATGTACCCGATGGCCAGATACGCCACGACCATCACGGTCGGCTCCAGATGGCGCTCGATGATCGGCACGGCGCGGTAGATGAACATCATCAGCGCCCCAGCCACCAAAGTGACGATCAACCCAAGTGGCCAAATGCCGGGGTTGCCACGCATCGCTGATTGTACGTTGAACGAGTCGCCACTCAAAAAGGCAGAGATCACCTCTCCCATGCCGCTGATCATTTCCATGATCGCTCCTCCCAGTGTCCCAAGGTCCGCGCCACGAAAACAGATCGCTTATTCGACGCGCTATTCTTTGTTTGTTAAGAATACCCTACATGGCCCGGGCGAATATCGCCCGGGCCAATTTTGTTTGGAAACCTAAATGAGGCTTCACAGAGATCTGACCTCTATCAGCCTTTCCACCAGCGGCGGGGTTCAACATTTTCCGCCAGCGTGATGTCGTGCTCACGCACGGTATCGTAGATCTCTTGGTAGGTATCGATGCCACCGGCCCAGCCGTTGATCCGCTCACGCCACTGCTCCCACAGCTGCGGTTGGAACTCTGGCGAGCACTGCTCTTCGGCCTTCTTGATCTCGGCGTCTGACAGTGCTGCAACCTTCACGTTGTTCTTGGCGAAGATTGTGTCGGGACCCTGATGCGGATGGCTAAATCCAACCGTGTTCACGAGCGCCGCCTCATTGGCCGCCTGCACATGGACCTGCGTCAGGTAAGACGCTTCCATCACGGCATCCTGCAGCTCACCGCCGAGGTTGTCGAAGGATTGTGCGTTCATGGCCGTGTGCTCTGTCCCGCAGAAAAAGCGCAGGTCGACACACTGGGACACAACCGGCGACATGTTGGCGTATGCCACGGCCGAGGCCCATGTTTCCGCACCATCAATCAGACCCTGCTTCAGACCGTCAAGCGTCTCTTCCCATGCAACCGGCACAGGGTTCAGGCCAAGTGCGTCCATCGCAATCCGGCCCAGCTGAGTACCTGTCACACGGTTCTTGGTGCCGCGCAGGGTGTCGATGCTTTCAACAACCGGCTTGTCCTGCCACGCCAGACCTAGCTGGATCCCACGCAGTTCGGCATGGGTGAAGAGGAACTTCAGGCCGTGACGCTTCTCGAAGGGGTCGCGCAGCACTTCCTGAGATTTCGGATGGTACATGAAGTAGTACTGATCGGCCCGGCTACGGAACATGTAGGCGTAGTCCAGAACGTTCAGGTAGGGCGCACCACCGGCAGAGTTCTGCGTGGAGGCCGCGTAGATGTCGACAATCCCCTGCTGCGCTTTCTCAACGCAAGACAGCTGACCACAGATCTGGTTGTTGCCGATGAACTCGATGCGGATTTCACCGTCGGTGCGTTCTTCGAGATCGCGCGCAAACTCAAGGCAACCGGCGCGCTCAATCAGCAGGTTTTGCTGGTTGAAACCGGCCGCACCAAACTTCAGCGTATGCTTCGGCTCTTTCGAAAAGCGTTTGTTATAGGTCGATTCTGCAGCCGCTGCGAGATTTGCCGCGGTCATGGCTCCACCGAATGCACCCGCTGCCATCAGCGTCGAGCTCATCCCGTAAGTCCCTGCGATTCTAAAGAAATCCCGGCGCGAGATACCACGCACCCGATCGTAAAGTCCCATAAGTTTCCTCCCTTTTGACGATTATTGAGACATTTCGTCCCAAAAAAGCCTAGAATAGTATTTCCCTTTTGGCTACATTTTTTTTCGACTCAAAAGGAAATGTCCCGTGGAAGCAGACTATATCGTTATTGGTGCCGGGTCAGCAGGATGTGTGCTGGCCAATAGATTAAGCGCAAAGCCCGGCAATCGCGTTGTGCTGCTGGAGGCGGGCGGCAAAGATATCAACCCGTGGATTCATATCCCAGTCGGTTATTTTAAAACCATGCACAATCCCAAGGTCGATTGGTGTTACAAAACTGAGCCAGATCCGGGACTTAATGGACGCTCCATTGATTGGCCACGCGGCAAGGTTCTCGGCGGTTCTTCGTCCCTTAACGGGCTTTTATACGTGCGCGGTCAGGCCGAAGACTATGATCGCTGGAGGCAAATGGGCAATGTTGGCTGGGGCTGGGATGACGTGTTGCCATTGTTCAAAAGGGCCGAAACGAATGAGCGCGGCGCAGACGAGTTTCATGGCAATGAGGGCCCTCTTTCGGTGTCCAACATGCGCATACAGCGCCCGATTTGCGACGCCTGGGTCGCTGCAGCTCAAGCGGCGGGCTACCCGTTTAACCCCGATTACAACGGCGCAAAGCAAGAAGGTGTCGGCTATTTTCAACTCACCACGCGAAACGGCCGCCGATGCAGCGCCGCTGTCGCCTATCTCAACCCGGTCAAGTCACGGGAGAATTTTCAGATCATCACAAATGCCGCGGTGGATCGACTGGAGTTTGACGGCAAGCGCGTGGTGGGTGTGCGCTACACAGATAAATCAGGCAAAGCGCACGTTATCAAATCACGCAGGGAAGTGATCATCTCAGGCGGGGCCATTGGATCGCCACAGATCCTGATGCTGTCGGGCATTGGTGAGGCCGAACAGTTGAAAGACGCTGGGATTGAGGTGGTTCATGAATTGCCCAGTGTGGGCAAAAACCTGCAGGATCACTTGCAAGCGCGGCTGGTTTACAAATGCAATGAGCCGACGCTCAACGACGAGGTACGCAGCTATTTCAATCAGGCCAAGATCGCCTTGAAATACGCGATGTTTCGCGCCGGTCCGATGACCATGGCGGCCTCACTGGCTACAGGATTTATGAAAACGAACCCGGATGTGGCAAGCCCCGACATTCAGTTTCACGTGCAGCCATGGTCAGCAGACAGCCCCGGCGAGGGCGTTCATCCGTTCTCAGCATTCACAATGTCTGTGTGTCAGTTGCGGCCGGAAAGCCGCGGGGAGATCCGTCTGCAGAGCTCAAACCCGCGGACATATCCGAAGATCCACGCCAACTATCTGGCGACAGAAACCGATCAACGCACCATTGTTGAAGGTGTCAAAATCGCCAGACGCATTGCACAGCACGCGCCGCTTTCATCAAAGATCGCACAGGAATTCAGGCCCGATCCCAGCCTTGAGATGGACGATTACGAAGGCACCCTTGACTGGGCGCGCAACAACTCTGTTTCGATCTACCACCCCACCGGCACCTGCAAGATGGGATCGGGCAAGGACGCGGTGGTTGATCATGAGCTCAAGGTTCATGGGATTGAAGGCTTGCGCGTCGCCGACTGCTCCATCATGCCAGAGATCGTGTCGGGCAACACCAATGCCCCTGCGATTATGATTGGCGAAAAGGCATCTGACCTTGTGATGGCCTAGCCTCTCGCGGCATGATCGCCGTTGTGCGGCTTTGCAAATTGTTGGATGGTCAAGGCAAGTTGGGTGTCTTGAGGTTTGGCGCATGGTGGTCAGACGGGTCGCAGCGGTGTTTGCGCTTGATGTGGTCGGCTACAGCCGCCGCATGGCGGATGATGAAATCCACACTCTCGAAAGCTTACATGACCTGAAAGAGAAAATACTCTACCCGGCATTTGAGCGCTGGAACGGGCGCGTATTCAAAGAAATGGGTGATGGATTTCTGGCCGAGTTTGCCAGCGTGGTTGAGGCCGTCGAATGCGCCCATGAAATTCAATCCAAAGGTGAGGCGCTCGTTGACAGCCATGGGGCCGATGCACTCAAAATGCGGATCGGCATACATTTCGGCGAGGTGCTGTCAGAGGATGGCGATCTGTTTGGGGATACTGTCAACATCGCGGCAAGGATCGAGGCCGCGGCGGAACACACCCGGGTCTGGCTCTCTGAGGAGGCCTATCGGATGTTGGGCAATCGGGTGCAATACGCCTTTGATTTCAAAGGCTCCAAGAAGCTCAAGAACATCCCCGAGCCGGTGCGCCTTTACGCTATGGTGCCCAGTGAAACGCGCACGACCGGGCAACGAAAAGGGCGCCGATTGCGCCCCGTCATTTTGGGTGGGGTTGGTCTGACGGCCTGCATCGCTGCAGCTTGGGCCGTTGTTCTGCAAAGCACGGGCGAAACGGAGGTGGACCTAACAGCCTCACCGGGGCCTTTCATGCATCTTGAAACGTTCACCGATTGCGAAGGGTGCCCGCAGATGGTGGCCCTTGCAGGCGGATCGTTGCGCATGGGCGCACCCGAGCAAGGCATCACATCGAATGAATACACAGCCGATCAAGGCCCGCAGCGCACGGTCCGGATCGCGCCCTTTGCCGTGGCGCAACATGAGATCACACGCGCCCAGTTCACGGTGTTCCTCGACGCCTCCGGCTACACCCCACCATCGGATTGCTTCACTTGGGAAGATCAAACATCACGGTTGCGAGACGATCGGTCATTCTCAAACCCAGGTTACACTCAAAGTCCAGATCATCCGGTCGCCTGCGTATCCTGGCACGATGCTCATGCCTATGCAGACTGGCTGTCACGCGAAACAGGCAAGCCATATCGATTGTTGAGCGAGGCAGAGTGGGAATACGCAGCCCGCGCAGGATCTGACGCACGGTTTTTCTTTGGCCCGGATGTGGAAGCGATCTGTCGCTATGACAATATCGGGGACGCGGACGCCTTGGTGCGTTGGCCCAGTTGGGAAACAACTGTGTGCAGCGACGGATATGTGTTTACCAGCCCGGTTGGATCCTATGAGCCCAATGCGTTCGGGCTTCATGATTTGTATGGCAACATCCGTGAATGGGTGCGGGATTGTTGGCACAACACCTATGACAACGCACCGATGACGTCTGACGCGTGGGTCGTTGTGGGCTGCGAACGCCGGGTTGTTCGGGGCGGTTCGTGGGATAGCAAACCCAGCCTCGTTGCGTCCTCGTGGCGCTACTCACTGCCAGCTGACGCGCGCAATCATCTCTATGGATTTCGCATCGCCCGGGATGTTGAGTGACGGCTAGGCGCTGATCGATGCCACAGGCGCGCCGAGGAGATCCCAATTTGGTTCGACGCCCAGACCTGGTTTTTCATTGGCTTGCATGTAGCCGTCCTTGATGGTCGGGGCGCCTGAGGCGATGGCGTGGGTGGCGTATTCGTGGAATGCGGACGATTGGAAATGAAAATCTTGCGGTGTGGAATGGGCCAAATGTGCGATGGCCGCGTCCGCAATCTCGCCGCCCCAACTGTCTTCGATGGTCATGATGATGCCCAGTGAGATGCAGACATCGCGGATGAGGCGCGCCTTTGTCAGACCACCTAACCGATTGATTTTCAAGTTTATTACGTCCATCGCGCGTTCGTGGTAGCCGCGCAAGACAGCCTGCAGACTGTCCATGCATTCATCCAGGATCATCGGGTGGTGAGAGTGATCGCGCACCACACGGCATTCCTCATAGGTCTCACAGGGCTGCTCGACGTAGTACTTGACGTCTGCCGTGGCTTTGACCACGCGCACGGCATCATGCTGACGCCAGCCGCAATTGGCATCCGCGCCGAGGACATTGCCCACCCACAGAGCGCCGGCAACTTTGGAGATGCGGGTGATGTCGACGTCAGGATCGGCACCGACCTTCATCTGGAACTGTTTGAAGCCTTGCTCTTGATAACCGGTGATTTTATCGACCATTTCATCGGGATCGGCGCGCGATATAACCTTGAAAAGCTTGACTTTTTCCTGCATTCGCCCGCCAAGGATATTGCAAACCGGCTGCCCCGTTGCCTTGCCCAAAATGTCATGGCACGCAACATCGATGGCCGATTTGACATACGGGTGCCCCTTCAAAAGCCGATCCATTTTATGATTGATCCGGGCCAGGTGCGTGGGGTCCTCACCGATGAGGTCCGGGGCGATGGTGGCGATACCGGTGCGGGCGCCTTCGGCATAGGCGGGGAGGTAGGATGGGCCCAGAGGACAGACCTCTCCGACACCGGAAATGCCTTCATCGGTTTCGATCTGAATGACCGTGCTGTCGAAGGCGGCAAAGCTTTGGTTGGACCACGCATAAGCGCCTTCTTTCATTGGCAGGTTGACCTGGAAGATATTGATTTTATTGATTTTCATGGATCAATTCGCAAAGGAAAGTGTGGGGCGTGTCGATTGGATCGTGACGGACAATCTCCGCTTCGCCCCTTCGGGAGGCGCGGGGAATGGTGCGGCGTTTTCGACGATGAGGAGAGCCGCCGCATCAATGGGCGCGGAACCGGAGGACTGGACCACCTCAGCTGTTTCCAACGTGCCGTCATCTGCAACGGTAAAGGCGATAAGGGCCTCAGATTCCACGGGAAATGCTGGTCGGGGTTGGTTGGACAGGGCCACCATGACCTCTTGATAAAAGGCGGTGATCTCATCCTCCTGAGCGCTTGCGGCGCTGTGCAGTGAAAGGCCCAGGGCAAGACCAAGAGCACAGGTGAGAGACCTGAGAAACATTATTACGCTCCGCCGGTTGGAGAGGTCGAGCCAGAGCGTAAGGCAGGTTCGTCAGGTGGGCAAGCGATGCTGTCATGAGACCGGTTTTGTACAAATTGGGGGTGGTTCGAACGGGCGAAAACCCAACTTGTACAGATTTCAAGAGTTAACAGGTGATGAAAATTTGCGGGGGCGGACCGGTGCACGCCACCAGGGCGAGCTGTCGAATTTTGTGGACACCGCGTGCGGGTTGAGGCGGCGCGGAGTGCCGGGGTGAACCCCGGCCTACGGGCCGACGAGGGACGGGTTGCGGCTAGGCGCCTTTGAAATTGACGCGGCCTTCGGCTTCCAATGCTTCCTCTGCCTCTACCTCATCAGCGGCGGCGCGGTCTTCGGCGGCTTTGGCCCGCATCCGACCGAACTGGGCTATGGCAATGGCCGCCAGGATAATGGCACCCCCGGGGATCAGACCGGGCCCAGGCTCTTCGCCGAGGATCAGCATGGCGAGCACGATGGCGGCCAGAGGCGAAAAGGATGTGGCCAGAGAGATGTCACCGGAGCGGGCGTGTTTGAGGCCGAGGTTCCAGGCGAACTGCCCGCAGATGATCACGATGATCGCGTACACCCAGACCCATTTCAGCACGATCGGCTCCAACAGATCCTGAAAGTGGTTGGGGCCGTAGAGGTAGAGCCCGAGGAAGTAGAAGATGATCGTGCCAAGGACCGACCGGTAGATCATGAAAATGCCGAAGGGGATATCCTGCAGACCCATGCGCGTGATGAGGGTGGAGGCAATGAAGGACAGGGTGGCGAAGACGGTGGCGATCTCGCCCGCGCCGAGGGTGAATCCCGCCTCACTGTTCATCACAAACATCAAGACCGCGCCGCCAAGCGCCACGAGCCCGGCGATGAGCGCCCAGGGATCAAGCTTTTCCTTGAGGAAGAGCACCGTGGCGAGGAGGAAGAGCGGCGGCTCAATCCGGCCCACGAGTACGACATTGGTGACGGTGGTTTTGTCGAGCGCGATGAAGAAGAGGTAGGGCGTGAGCGCGGAGGAAAGCCCGGCGGAGATGGTGAGCACAATCCAATCCTTGCGCCGGACCGAGCGGATGTTGTTGCGGGTCCAATCCTTGCGGAACATGAAGAGCATCGGCACCAGCGAGATGAGCGAGCCCAGAAAGAGGATATTGCAAAACGAGATGGCGTTGCGGCCATCGATTTTGTTCTGCCAGCCGATCTCGGCCAGGGCAGAGACGATGGAGTTGGAGGAGGCGTAGATGATAACGGCCGCCCAGACGAGGAGCGCCCCATAGACGACTTTGGATGTGTCAGCCTGTGCGGGGGTGGCTTGGGTCATGGGGGTGGTCCTTTGAATAACGTATCTTATTTTTGGTGGAGTGAAGGGTGGGTGGTGGGGTGAAACCCCACCCTACCGTTTAGTGAGCTGTCCATCTGCGAAGAAAATTATGCTTCTCTAGGTTCACCCAGCGATGGGAAGCCGGATCAGCCGGCTCAAACTGCGGTTGGTCGTGATTGCGAAAGTAGATCTCTTCTCTGGAGCTTTGACATGTTATTTGGTTGATTTGAAGGGTTTGTTCTTTTGACAAATTGACGAGGTTTTGGACTTCTCGTGAATTGAACTTAAGGAGCAAACATATGTCAGGTGACAGAGGAAAAAGAACACATCCTTTTCTTGGTTCCGGCCATCCCATTGCATCAAGAAACGTTTGATAAAAACCGTCGCCGATAACAAATTCAGTGCTCCAGTGGCCGATGAAAAATATTGCACTGACGGGCAGTGTTGGAAGGTTTGGATTTTGATACCATGATGCCCGCTTAAACCACAGATTGAGCTGTCCTTGTTCAGGCGAGATTTGTGTTCCTTCGGGCGTAGCAGGAATTGGAAGCGACATCCTGAAGCGTTCGGTTGGTGATCGGATGACAATCGATACAACTAGACGCGTTAAGTTTTGCAGGTCAGATGTAGATAGAAAAACGGCGTCTTTGGTGATGGTGTTTGAGTATCGTGACACCCACCGGGTCGTGCGCCACCGGCAAAGCTTATACTGAATTGTTTCTTTGATCAGGTTTATCGTTTTTTGAGTGATGACGGCGCCCTTGTTATCGACCTCTTGAAATGCATTTTCGAAGCTATGCGTCCAAGGGCTATCGCCCAATTCGATATAGTGAGAAACATGCGACGCACCTGTCGCCCTTCCTGGCTGAAGATGCCGAACGATTGATCCTCGTCTTTGACTTAAGAATCCGTCCTCTCGCGTCCAAATGCGTCGCTGGATGCCGGATGGCCACCAATGATCCCAACAAGACCCTTTATCGTTCAATAGATTTTTCTGGCGCATATTGGATCTAGAATTGCGTTACCGGAAATTTGACAAAAAAAGCCGCCCTGGAGGGCGGCTTGTTTGTTTGGTCATCGTCTGAGAGATACATTCAAATCAACTCAAAGGTTTTGCTAGGTTTGGCAGTGACCTACTCTCCCACGTCTTAAGACGCAGTACCATCGGCGCTAAGGCACTTAACGGCCGGGTTCGGGATGGGACCGGGTGTTTTGCTCTTGCTATTGCCACCAAACCAAGAAAAACCTTTGTTTTCAACGCTCTTCCGAGGTTGTCCAAGTCAGTACACGTTTGGTGTATGCTTCTGGATCAAGTAGATGCCGGGCTTGAGCCCGGCCTACGGGAGCCGTGAACGTGTTGTTCGCGTCAAATCTCGCTTCTACTGGATCAAATCAAGCCTATCGGACAATTAGTACCGGTCAACTGAACGCATTGCTGCGCTTACATCTCCGGCCTATCGACGTAGTGGTCTACTACGGTCCTCAGGGATACCTTGTTTTGAGGGGGGCTTCCCGCTTAGATGCCTTCAGCGGTTATCCTGTCCGATCATAGCTACCCTGCACTGCCGTTGGCACGACAACAGGTCCACCAGTGGATCGTTCACCCCGGTCCTCTCGTACTAGGGGCAACTCCTCTCAAGTATCCTACACCCACGGCAGATAGGGACCGAACTGTCTCACGACGTTCTAAACCCAGCTCACGTACCTCTTTAAACGGCGAACAGCCGTACCCTTGGGACCTGCTCCAG